>JAWPML010000001.1:0-2400000 GCA_033344915.1 Acidimicrobiales bacterium | reverse complement strand
CCTACGGCATCGAGGCCTACAGCGAACTCCAGGCCATCAACTGGCTGGGCTGAGGTGGTACCTCCGCTCGACGGGCTCCGGGTGGTCGAAGGCTCGGCGTTCGTCGCCGCGCCGTCGGGGGGGATGACGCTCGCCCAGCTCGGCGCCGAGGTCATCCGCTTCGACCAGATCGGCGGCGGTCTCGACGCCAAGCGCTGGCCGCTCACCGCCGACGGCGAGTCGATCTACTGGGCGGGGCTCAACAAGGGCAAGAAGTCGATCTCGGTCGACCTCCGATCGCCCCGGGCCCGGGAGATCCTGACCGACCTGATCCGCGGCGCGGGCACGTTCCTCACGAACTTCCCGGCGCGCGGATGGATGGGCTACGACACGCTCGCCGCCGAGCGGCCCGATCTCGTCATGCTCGCCGTCACCGGGAACCGCGACGGGTCGACCGCGCTGGACTACACGGTCAACTGTGCGCTCGGCTACCCGTACGCGACCGGGCCGGTGGACAGCACTGAGCCGGTCAACCATGTTCTGCCGGCGTGGGATCTGGTCTGCGGCCAGACGGCGGCGCTCGGCATCCTGGCCGCCGATCGGCACCGACTGCGCACGGGCGAGGGGTCGAACATGAGCGTGGCCCTCTCGGATGTCGCGATCGCGGCGGTCGCCGCCCTCGGCCACGTCGGGGAGGCCCAGGTCAACGGCACCGAGCGGCAGCGGTACGGCAACGACCTGTACGGCGCGTTCGGCGCCGAGTTCCGCACCGCCGACGGCGAGCGGATCTACGCCGTCGGCATCAGCCCCAAGCAGTGGGCGTCGTTGTTGGAGGCCACCGAGGCGACGGAGGCAGTCGCCGCGATCGAGGCGGCCGGTGGCTACGACTTCCGCGACGAGGGCGACCGGTTCGCGGCGCGAGCCGAGGTGATCGCCGCCGTCGGCCCGTGGATCGCCGCCAACCCGCTGGCGACCGTCGGTGCCCGCTTCGACGAGCTCGGGGTCTGCTGGGGGCGCTACCAGACCTTCACGCAGCTCGTGGAGGAGGACCCGCGGTGTTCCACGGAGAGTGAGCTTTTCCGCGACGTCCTCCAGCCCGGCATCGGCACGTACCTCACGCCGGGGTCACCGATCGCCTTCGACGAGCGGCTCCCCGTCGAGCCGGCGCCGGCGCCGCGCCTCGGCGAGCACACCGACGAGATCCTCGCCGACGATCTCGGCCTCAGCGCCGCCGAGATCGGCACCCTCCACGACGACGGCATCGTCGCCTAGCGCACGGCCGGGCCTCCGAGAAAGTACTGGGGTCTGACCCCAGAAAGTATGCGGTCAGTCCCAGGTGGGGACGGCGTCGATGAACTCGAGGGCGGCGTCGATGAAGGAGAACTGTTTGGGGAGGCCGAAGTGGTCGACGCCGGGCAGGACCTTGACCTGACAGTCGGGGAGCGCGTCGGCGAGCGGCTCGGGCGGGCCGGCGAAGTCGTCGCTGCCGATGATGATCAGGCACGGGGCCTGCACCGTTGCGAGTTCGTCCGCGGTGAACCGGGGCCGCTCCCGACCGATGCAGGCGCGCAACGCATTGGGGTCGTTACCCGGCGTCGTGATCAGGGACTCGAAACGGCTCGCGGTGTGGTTGGCCATCTCGTCGGCGTCGTCGGCGGCCACCAGGTTCCGCCCGACCGCGGCGAGCACGATCCGGTTGACTCGGTCCGGATACTGCATGGCGATCTGCAGGGCGGTGCGGGCACCGAGCGAGTACCCGACGATGTCGGCGGGCGTCTCGGGGAACTGCTCGATCACCGGCGTGACGAGGTCGTCGTAGTCGGCCGGGTCGGTCGGCTTCGGCGCGTCGCCGTGGCCGAGGAGGTCGATGCCGAAGGCCCGGCGGCGGGCGTCCTTCAGCAGGTCGAACCAGCCGGGCTCGCGCCACGTGCGCTCGGTGGATGTGGCGAAGCCGTGGAGGAGGACGACGGGTGGGGCCATGGCTCTTTCCTAGTCAGCGACGCGGGCCGGGGCGAACCGCGGATCGGCGCACCGGTCACCGGCCGAGCCCGACTTGGCGCGTGCCGAATCTGATGCACCGTCAGGAACGGTTCTGCTCCACAGTCCGACGCTGCGTGGTCGATCACTTTTCGCGATGGGTGCTAGCGCGAACAATCATCGGCGTTCACGGGACATTCGGCCCATGATTTCCTACGTTTACGGGCGTAGCCGAACAGGGCACCGAGGACCGCACAATGGTGTGCGGCCCGGGCTCGAGGGAAGCGGGTGACGAGGTGCTCGAGATCATCGAACCGGCGGAGACGCCGACGGGACCGATCGGATCGACGGACTGGATGGACGAAGCGTCGTGTGCCGGTCACAGCGACCTGTTCTTCGCGCCGTTCGCCGAGCGGCCCGAGGCGCGGGTGCGCCGCGAGGCCGCGGCCCGTGTGATCTGCCAGGGGTGCGCCGGCATCGCCGCGTGCCAGGAGTACGCCCGCAGCAATCGGGAGCTCGGCTTTTGGGGCGGCGAGAGCGAGTCGGAGCGGGCCGAAGCCGGCTTCCCTCCCACCACGCCGATCATCGGTCGCAAGCGGGTCGCCGAGCAGCGTGCTCGCGACGCGATGGCCAGCGCTTCCTGATCCCGTTCCCGCTCGTCACATTCCTGCTCCCCGGGCGGGCGATGCGATGATGGTGTCGTGAACGACGAACCCTGCTGCGCGCCCTCCCGCGACGGCGGTGCCGCGCCGGAAACCGTCGCGTACTCGCCGGCCGGATCGCTGCCGGCGATGGCTGCGGTCGAGGCGGGCTCGTTCCGCATGGGCACGGACCACGGCCGGTTCCCCGCGGACCGGGAGGGTCCGGTCCGCGAGGCCACCACCGCCGACTACGCAATCGCCCTCACACCCGTCACCAACGACGATTTCGCCCACTTCGTCGATGCGACCGGTCTCACGACATTCGCCGAGTCCGAGGGATGGTCGTTCGTCTTCGGCGGGCTCCTGCCGGACGACTTCCCGCCGACGCGCGGCGTGGTCGGCGCCGAATGGTGGCGGGCGGTCGAGGGGGCGGACTGGCGACACCCGTTCGGCCCGCAGAGCGACCTGGCCGGCCTCGGTGACCATCCGGTCGTCCACGTCACCTGGCAGGAGGCCGCCGCGTACGCGGCCTGGGTCGGTGGCCGGCTGCCCACCGAGACCGAGTGGGAACGAGCGGCGCGGGGCGGACTCGACCAGGCCACCTTCGCCTGGGGCGACGAGCTCACGCCGGGCGGCGAGTCACACTGCAACATCTGGCAGGGCACGTTCCCGACCGACAACACGCTCGACGACGGCTGGTACGGCACGTCGCCCGTCGCCACCTACCCGTCCAACGGCTTCGGCCTGCACGACGTCGCCGGCAACGTGTGGGAGTGGTGCGCCGACGACTTCGACGGGCGTCCGGACCACAAGGTGATCAAGGGTGGCTCCTACCTCTGCCACGACAGCTACTGCAACCGCTACCGGGTCGGCGCCCGATCGTCGAACACCTTCGACACCTCGACCGGCAACATGGGCTTCCGGGTGGCGTCGTGAAGCGGGCGATGCTGCGGTTCTTCGACCGGACGAATCCGCTGATGATCCGCGTCCTCACGTCGCGGGCGCACCGGCTGCTCAGCGCGGGACTCTGCGTCATCGAGTACGAGGGGCGACGGAGTGGACGCCGCTTCCGGCTCCCGGTCGGCTATCACGACCTCGACGGGGCCGTGGTCGTCTCGACGTCGATCGCGCCCGAACGGAACTGGTGGCGGAACTTCACCGACGGTCACCCCGCGCGCCTCTGTGTGAAGGGCGAGTGGCGCGACGTCGAGGGGCGGGTCCTGCAGCCCGGGACCGACGAGTACCGCCGCTGGGTCGAGGCGATCTTCGGACGCGGCAAGATCGTGAGCAAGGCGATGGGGGTCGACTACGACCCGGCCATCGGGCTCACGCCCGAAGCCGAGGCTTTCCTCGGTCGGGAGAGTGCGGTAACCCTGTTCGCGTGAGACCTCACGCCCCACGAGCCACACGCCACCGCGCGTTCCTCCGGTCCAGTCCGGGCTGATCGTGTCGATCTGGGTCGCGGCGGTCGCCGCGGGCGGCGTGCCGCTCCGGAGCGAGGTTCAACGTCTCTTCGCCCGGCGTGATCCGTCCTGGCTGCCGTACCCGCCCGCCTCGCCGGTGTGCTGGTCGAGTCCGGACGGAAGCCGGCGTCTCACGTCCTGGGCCCCCGCCGGCGAGCCGCCGCCGGCACGGGCGACGCCGGAGCGGATGGTCGTCTGTTCCGGCCGACCGCGACCCCGGCTCGGTCGCTGGGCCTCGGGTCGCGTCGTCGTGGACGAGATCGCCACCACGATCACGGGTACCGACGCGGCGACGGAGCTTGCCGGCCACTACACGATCGCGTCGCTCGGCGCCGCCGACGGGTTCGCGATCGCCGACCCGTTCGCGTTCGAGGCGTTGTACATCGCGTCGGCCGGCTCGCTCACCGTCGTCGGCAACCGCAGCCGCGCCGTCGCCGAGGTGCTGGCCGCTCACCGCGGCACACCCGAGCGTCGTGATCCCGAGCTGGCTGCGTTCGTGGCGTGGGCCGGCATCCCGATCGGCACCCGTACGGGGTTCTGCGACGTCGCCTTCCTCCCGCAGGGCCACACCGTGCACTTCCCGCCCGACGGGGCGCGGGTCGAAGCACCGGAGCGGCACTACCTCGCCGCGGTGCCGGGGCGTGAACCCACGTTGCGGGAAACCACCGAGGAGATGGTCGCCGCCGTCCGATTCGCCATCGATTCGGCTCCGGAACCGCCGGTCCTCGACCTGACCGGCGGCAAGGACACCCGCCTGCTCCTCGCCGTGACGATGGGTGCGGGTCTCCTTGCGGACGTCAACGTCATCACCCGTGGGCTCGTCGAGAACGCCGACACCCGCATCGCCGCGGGAATCGTCGGGCGCTTCGACCTGGCGGCGACGCTGCCGCCGCTCGAACCGCGCTCGCTCGGTCTGGTCGATCGGATCCGGGCCCAGGCCGAGCGCACCGATGGTCTGAGCAGCGCGTTCGACACGAGCCATGCGAGCCCTGACCGCCGCCTCGCGATCGCGTCGCACGCCGGCGAGATCATGCGAGGCGCCCCGATCGCCGACGACGATCCGGGCGATCTGGACGAGGCTCTGGCTCGGTTCGCCTGGAACCCGTTCGGGCGGGGCGACTTCGTCGTGCCCGACCTGGCCCGCCAGTTCGAAGAGGAGGATCGCGAGCGTTTCGTCGCCGGTCTCGACTTCACCGATGACGTGTCCGAACTCCACGAGTTGTACGAGGCGTGCAACCGCAATCGATGGATCTCGCCCCGTCCCCTCGCCGGCCCGCCCCGGGTCTATGCCGCGATCCCCCACACCGGCGTCCGCTACGCGTGGTCGAGGGGCCGGGCGTTCCGCTCGACCGAGCCGATCCACGTGCCGATCATCAGCGCCGTGTCGCACGACCTGCTCGACCACCCGCTCACCAAGGGCCACTGGAACGTCCGGCCGGTGCCTCGTGTCGAAGCGACACCGCCGGTCGGCGCGCCCGTCGGTGGTGAGCTCTTCAGCCATCGGGGCGACGACTGGGGCAGCGCGGTGACGGAGATCCTCGACGAGAATCCGTACTCGCCCGCGTTCGATGTGATCGATCAGGACCGGGTGCGGGCGGCGGCCGCCCGTTTCGGCGGGCTCGGTCTGAACGAGCGTCGCCAGCTCCTCGGCGCGGCGACCGCCGTGGTGTGGATGAACGAGTCGGAGGGGCTCAGCCGGGCCGAGTGGCCGGGCTGACCCGCGTCAGTCGTCGCGCGGCTGTCCGACGGCGCCCGCGAGGAGCAGGGCGCCGGGCTCGGCGGTCATGGTCGTCGGCGCCCGTCCGAGCGGTTCGCCGTCGCCCCAGAACGCGAGATCCCCGGCGTCGACGCGGATCTCTCGGCCCCGGTGCGTGTGGACCTTCGGGTGTTCCAGGTGGCGGCCGCTGAACACGAGGCGGAAGAACCGCAGGAGCTCGAGCCGCCCGACGTCGGCGACGACGGTCATCTCGAGCAGGCCGTCCGCAGGGTCCGCGTCCGGGCAGATGTGCATACCGCCGCCGAACCAGCCGGTGTTGGCGACCGCGAGCAGCGCCGCCGGCGTGGTGAACGTCTCGCCGTCGACCGTGACCGTGATCTCGTGGGTGCGCAGCCCGGGGAGTTCGGCGACCGTGGCCACGGTGTAGCGCGACGGCCCCCGTGGGAACCGCAGCCGGTTCGCGCGGCCGTTGACGTCGCCGGAGAAGCCGGCGGTGGCGACGGAGGCGACCCACCCGTGATCGGTCCGGATGGCGTCGATCGGCCCGGGCGGCCCGAGCGCGGCCCGGACCGAGGCGCGGAGGTCGTCGTCGCCGACCCCGTCGACGCCGCGGGCGAAGTCGTTGCCCGTGCCGACCGGGACCACGCCCAGGGCGGTGTCGCTGGTCGCAACCGCCTGCACGGCGAGATGCACGAGGCCGTCGCCGCCGACCACCACGACCCGGGTCGCGCCCGCGGCCACCACGTCGGCTGCCGCGGCGCGGCTGCCGTCGGCGTCCGCGCCGGTGATGTCGATCACCTCGACGTCGGCCGCCGCCAGCTCGCGCAGGACCGTCTCGCGAGCGCCACCCGCCCGCCCCCGGCCGGCGTCGGGACTCACGAGGAGGTGGACGGTCTCGCTCACAGCCCGAGGTAGCGGCCGCCGTCGACGGCCAGTGTCTGACCGGTCATGTGTCGGGCCATCGGCGACGCCAGGAACACGGCGACCGGCCCGATGTCGGCCGCGGGCTCACCGATGCGCTGCAAGGGGGTTCGGCCCCGGAGGCGCGCTTCGAGGGTGGGGTTCGCCGCGGTCGCGACGTCCATCGCGGGGGTCCACGCCACCGGCGCGATCGCGTTGACCCGCACGCCGGACGGGCCCCACTCGCGAGCCAGGCTCTTGAGCAGCCCCCGCTGGGCGCCCTTCACGCAGCCGTAGAGCGGAAGATGGCCGCTGCCCTCGATGCCGGCCGGGCTGGTCAGCAGGATCAGGGTGCCGTCGTCGACGGCGAGGTGGGGGAACGCGGCGCGGGCGCAATGGAAGCTCGCGGTGGTCGTCGTCGCGATCTGGGCCGCGATCGTGTCGTCGTCGATCTCCTCGAGCGGGCGGGGTGGGCCGGGGGGCGACACGGCGTTGTGGACCATGATGTCGAGCCGGCCGTAGCGCTCGACGGTGGCGGCGACTGCGTCCTCGACGTCGGCCCCGACGCCCACGTCGCAGCGCACACAGATTGCGTCGCCGCCGCGGTCGCGGATGCCGGCGGCCACGGGCTCGCCCGTCTCCGTGCGTCGAGCGGCGATGACGACCGCGGCGCCGGCGGCGGCGAGCGCTTCGGCGATGCCCTGGCCGACCCCCTGGCCGGCCCCGGTCACGATCGCGACGCGGCCGGTGAGGAGTCCGCCGAGGTCGGCGGTGCGGGGTGTGGGGGTCTCGCTCATCCGGGCATCCAGAGTCCGCCGTCGACCACGAGCGAGGCGCCGGTCAGGGCCGCCGTCTCGCCCCGGGTGAGGACGTCGATGACGGGTGCGACGTCGTCGTGCAGATCGGGCACGCGCCCCAGGGGTGGATCGTGCAGCGCATTGGCCTCGGCCATGCCGGCCGCGTCGGCCGGATCGAGGAACGCGGCCGGGTCGAGGGTGAGGGCATGAACCCGGATGCGGTCGTCGCCCCACGTCTTGGCGAGCGACTTCGCCAACAACCGGGCGCCCTCCGCCGCGGTGGCGAACGGGGCGAATCCCTCCCCGCCGGCCGACGCCATCAGCGGCACCAGGAAAACGAGCGTGCCCGACGCGGCGGCCAGCGGGCCGTGGGCGCCGCGGGCGAGACGGATGGCGGCTTCGAGCGGCTCGTCGGCCGCGGCGTGCCAGTCCTCGGCGGACAGGGTGGTGAGCTCGGCCCGGCGACGGCTCGCGGCCGGATAGCGCGCGTGGACGACCAGGTCGAGCGGGTCGTCGCCGACCTCGCCGGCAACCGTCGCGTCCGTCCACGGGAGCGAGTCGTCGTCGAGGTGATGGACGGTCCAGTCGAGCGCGGTGAGGCCGGCGGCCACCGACGTCGCGGGGTCGCCCGCGCCGACGATCAGGGCAGTTCGTCGAGCCATTCGGGCCAATCCTCGCTCAGCGTCAGGGACCACTCGGGATCGCGCTTCTCCATGAAGGCCGTCACACCCTCGCGGGAGTCGGACGTGCCCATCAGGTGCAGATGGATGTCGCGCTCCAGTTCGTTGATCCGTTCGGGCCCGGGGCTCGACATCCAGAGCAGCCGCTTCGAGGCGGCGACCGAGATCGGTGCGGTGTGGGTCGCGAGCTCGTGGGCGAGCTCGAGCGCGCGGGGCAGCACGTCCTCGGCGGGGAGCACTTCGGTGGCGATTCCCCAGTCGCCCGCGTCCGTGCCGCGGAACATCCGTCCGGTGAGCAGGATCTCGGCGGCGCGGGCGTGCCCCACGAGCCGGGGGAGGGTCCAGTGGGAGTGGAGGTCGGGCAGGATGCCCCGCCGGACCTGGACGATCCCCAGCTTCGCTTCGGCCGCGACGATGCGGATGTCGCACTGGAGGGTCATCGTCATCCCGAGTCCGACCGCGTGGCCGTTGACGGCGGCGATCACCGGCTTGCGCACGTCCCAGGGGTGGAAGTCGTCGAGCGGATCCGACGAGAACGTCTCCTTCGTCGGTGCCCCGAACACGGCGGACCCGCCGGAGAAGTCCGCGCCGGCACAGAAGGCCCGTCCCGCGCCCGTGATCACGACGACGCGGATCGCGTCGTCGCGGTCGGCGGCGCGTAGGGCCGCGGTCAGGCTTCGCCCCATCGCACCGGAGAACGCGTTCATCGAGTCGGGCCGGTCGAGCGTGAGGATCGCGACCTGACCGTCGACCTCGACCCGCAGGTCCTCGAACTCGGCGTCGAGGCCGGAGACGTCGGTCATCGACGGAAGCCTCCGGGGTGCGGTGCCGTGCCCTGGAGGTTCATCGGCGTCACGGATTCACGGGTCAGCAGGTCGAGGCTGACCTCGACCTGGCCGGTGTGGTCGGCCCGGCAGTCGCACAGCCACAGCACGGCCTCGCACATGGCCTCCATCGACTCGATCTGGTCCTCGGCGAGCTGGTGGCCGACGAGCTCGTCGGCCCCCGCGGACAGCACGGCCGCGCGCGGCTCGACCGTGTTCACCCGCACGCCGCGGTCGTGCCATTCGGCGGCCATCGCCTGCGTGAGCCGGTTGAGCATCGCCTTGGTCGCGGCGTAGAAGCCGAACGTGCCCCGCACGCCGCCCAGGTCGTAGGGCGGGCCGGGAGGAGGGGCGACCGAGCCGCTCGAGAGGTTGACGATCCACCCCTCGCCGGCTTCGGCCATCGCCGGCAGGGCGGCCTGGGCGAGGTCGAGCGGGGCGTGGACGTTCATCTCCACCATGAGGCGGCGCCGCTTCAGCGGGTAGGTGTGGAGCGGCTGGTAGATCGCGGCCGCCGCGTTGTTCACGAGCACGTCGACGGGTCCCCCCATCGCGTCGGCGGCATCGGGGATCACGCGGGCGCGGGCGTCCTCGTCGCTGAGGTCGGCGACGATCGTCGTGACGGCCGCGCCGAGGGCGCGGCAGCGCTCGGCCGTCTCGTTCAGCGAACCGGGCAGCGTGGGATGCCGGTCCAGGGTTCGGGCGACGAGCGTCAGCGCCGCGCCCTCGGCCGCGAGCCGTTCGGCGATACCGGCGCCGATGCCCCGGCTCGCCCCGGTCACGATGGCGCGGCGGCCGGCGAGTCGGGCGGTCATGATCGCTGACCCTACGCCGCGTCAGTCGGGGGAGAACAACCGCGTGGTGGCCACGATGCCGGCGCCACCGATGACGCCGGCGGCGGCCACGAGTCCGAGCGCCCCCGCCTCGGGGAGGTCGAGCTCGAAGTAGTCGCGGGCGAAGGGCCAGATCATCACCAGCATGTAGCACGCAGCCATGGCTGCCGCGAGCCCGAGCTTCCACGGCTTCAGCGGCCGGCTGATCATCACGAGGATCACGAGGCCGAGCAGCAGCAGCGTGGCGGTGGCCGCAGTCCGGGCCTCGGCGAGGTCGACCCCCTCGCGTCGCCGCACGATCTCGTAGAGCCCGTAGGTGACGCCGCCCGCGACGATCCCCGCGGGGATCGAGAACCGCAGCACGCGGGTGAGGAACCCGGGTCGCACGAGGGAGTGGTTGGGGGCGAGGGCCAGGAAGAAGCCGGGGACGCCGATCGAGAACGTGCCGATGAGGGTGAGCTGGCGCGGCAGGAACGGGAACGGGGAACCGGCGATGCCCACCAGCGCGGTGAGCAGTACCGCATAGGCGGCCTTCGTGATGAAGAGGTTGGCGACCCGCTCGATGTTGTTGATGACCCGCCGACCCTCGGCGAGCACCCGCGGCAGCGTGGCGAACTTGTTGTCGAGCAGCACGAGCTGGGCGACGGCGCGGGTGGACGAGGAGCCCGCGCCCATCGCGATGCCCATGTCGGCGTCCTTCAACGCGAGGACGTCGTTCACGCCGTCCCCCGTCATCGCGACGGTGCGGCCGCGGGCCTGGAGAGCGTGGACCATCGCCCGCTTCTGGTGGGGCGTCACCCGGCCGAACACGGTGGTCGACTCCAGCGCGTCGCCGAGTCCCTCGCCGTCGGCGGGCAGGGAGCGAGCATCGACGAAGCGGTCGGCGCCGTGGATGCCGGCCCGCTGGGCGACAGCGGCGACGGTGGCTGCGTTGTCGCCGGAGATCACTTTCAGGTCGACGCCCTGGTCGCGGAAGAAGGCCAGGATCTCGGGCGCGTCCTCCCGCACGGTGTCCTCCAGATGCACGAGGGCGACCGGATGGCGCTGCTCCGGCAGCTCCTCGCCGAGCCACGAGCCGTCGGCGCGGGTGACGAGCAGCACCCGGGTGCCGGCGGCCGAAGCCGCGTCGGCGCGGGCCCGGGCGTCGATGTCGTCGTCGTCGAAGAGGATGTCCGGTGCGCCGAGGTAGTAGACACCCTGCTCGGCGAACTCGGCCCCGGCCCACTTGCGAGCCGACGAGAACGGCAGGCTCTCGCGAGCCGACCATCCGGGATCGGCGTGGCCGCCGACGATCGCGGCGAGGGTGGCGTTGGGCGTGGGATCCGCGGCGCCGAGCGCGCCGAGCGCGGCGGCGGCGTCCTCGGCCGTGAAGTCCCCGAGCGGCTCGACCCGGCCGAGCGAGATCTCGCCGGTGGTGATCGTGCCGGTCTTGTCGAGACAAAGGGTGTCGACCCGCGCCAGGAGCTCGACCGACGCCAGTTCCTTGGCGAGCGCCTTGCGACGGGCCAGCGCGATCACGCCGGTGATGAAGCTGAGGCTGGTGAGCAGCACGAGGCCGTCGGGCACCATCGCCACCGCGGCAGCGACGGTGGCCTGGAGGGCCTCCTGCCAACGGTCCTCGGTGTCGAGCTGGCGAAGCAGGAGGAGCGCGGCGGCGGGCGGGATGATGATCTGGAGCCAGCGCAGGATGGTGTTGACGCCGCGGCGCAGCTCGCTGCCGGCCAGCTCGAAGCGCCGCGCTTCGTCCGCGAGCTTCGCGGCGTAGGAGTCCGCGCCGACACTCGTCGCCCGGTAGGCGCCGGAGCCGGCCGAGACGAAGGAGCCGGAGAGCACCTCGTCGCCGATGGCCTTGTCCACCGGGTCGGCTTCGCCGGTCAGCAGCGATTCGTCGACCTCGAGCCCGTGGGCGGCGGCGATCACGCCGTCCACCACGATCTGGTCGCCCGGTTCGAGTTCGAGCAGGTCGTCCTCGACGACGCCGCTCACCCCGATCTCCTCGGCGTCGCCGTTGCGGCGCACCCGGGCGCGGGGTGCTGACAGCACGGCGAGGGCGTTGAGGGTGCGCCGGGCCTGCACCTCCTGGGCGATGCCGATGACGCTGTTGGACACGACGACGCCGGCGAAGAGGGCATCGGCGGGAAAGCCGGCCACGAGGATCAGGACGAACAGGGTGCCGATGATCCCGTTGACCGGCGTGAGCACGTTGGCCCGCACGATCTCGGGGAACGTGCGGACCGGCGCGTCGGGCACGTTGTTGACCCGTCCGGCCGCGACCCGCTCATCGACCTCGGCCGTCGTCAGACCGGTGAGGGCGTCGGTCACTCGACGATCCCCGAATCGTCGTATCGATAGCCGTCGTGGAACATCTCGAGCCGGTGGCGGGGCCCGACGATCGTGTGGTCGATGGTTTCGTAGCCCGCGTCACCGTCCCACATCGCGATCGGGCCGTTGTCCGTCGGGACGATCCGCGTCGCGTGGTGGCGGGGCGGTCGGTGCCGCAGGAGGTCGAGGGCGGTGTCGACCGAGCGCTGTTGGCGGATGCTGTGGAGCGTGACCCAGGTGGGCGGGGCGAGCTCGACCTCGCCCTCGTGGTGACGGCCGAGGCAGGTGGCCGGTGTCATCCAGTCGCTGTCGATGATCTCGCCGTCGTCGATGGTGTGGACGTGGTCGTCCACGCCCGCGGCGAAGAACCAGGTGGCGTAGCGCTTCGGGGCGATCGGCGGGGGAATCCAGTGGGCGAAGAGGACGAGGTCCGGTTCGGCGATCGCGAGCGCCGCCTCCTCCTGCGCCTCGCGCACGGCAGCGGCGCGGGCCGCGGCAAGGGGATCGTCGCCGCCCCGCCAGTCGTCCGGGTCGACCCGGCCGCCGGGGAAGACCCACATGCCGCCGAACGCGATCTTCGAGTTGCGGCGCAGCATGAGGGTCTCGAGCCCGTCGTCGCCGTCGCGCAGGACCACGACCGTGGCCGCGTCGATGGCCGGGGTCTCGCCGCTGGTCGCGGCATGGCGGGCCCACTCGTCGAAGCGGGCCTTGTCACGGGCGACGCGGTCTTCGGCGCTCACTCCGGTCGATCCAGGTCGGTCGGCATCCCGGAGAAGTACGCCGACTCCTCGACGAGCTTGCGGCTCCGCCAGCCGTCGGGCGTGCGGATCATCTCGTGGTGGTACCAGCCGCCGGTGACCCAGGCGGACTTGTCCGGCATGACCATCGGGTTGTGGAAGACCGCCTCGACGGTCGCCGTGTCGTCGTCGCCGAAGTCGATGTCGACATTGGCGATCATGTGCTGGGTCGCGGGGAACTGGGCGAGCGCCTCGGCGAGCCAGGCGGCCTGCGTCTCCGTGTCGCCCGTGATGCCACCGGCGGACGTGTAGTCGATGCTGGCGTCGGGGGTGAACACCTCGCGGTAGAGGTTCCAGTCCTTGCGGTCCACCGCCTTGGCGTAGCGGGTGAGCAGGGCCGTGATCTCGAGCCGGTCGGCAACTTCGTGCAGTTCCACGGGGGCAGGCTACGGGTTCACCCGACCGGACTCCAGAACGCGACCGCGGCCGGCCCGATCTTGTCCGGTCGGCCGAGATCGTCGAGGGCGGCCGCCATCGCCCATCCGCCGTCGGTCGTGTCCGTCGTGTAGATGAACCGGTCGCCGGTCGGGGCCCACAGGCGGGGCTGTTCGACGAACTGGTCGGCGAACACCAGATAGCTCGCGAGGAAGACGCGGGTGGGCACGTAGGACGCGACGGCGAGCGTGACGGTCGGTTCGATCTCCGCGGCCGCGTCCGCGAACGGATCGTCGTGTTCGTAGACCCACCACGCCCCGGTTCCCTCGGCGATGTCGGCGGTACCCACGAGCAATCGGTCGCCCATCGGGTTCCACTCGACCCAGAGGGCGTGGCCGGTGAAGACGGGCACCCGCTCGCCCGTGTCCAGGTCGATGATGTCGACGCGGCCGGAACGGGCAGGGGTCTCCTGGGCGAGCGGCGGGCCGAGGGCGGTCCGCTCGCCCACGCCACCGCCGCCGCCTTCCACATCGAAGAGGATCGTGAGTGCGGCGGTGCGGCCGTCGGGGTTGACGACGATGCTCGTCTCGGTCTCGACGGATCCGAGGGCGACGAGCGTGTCGCCGCCGTCGAGCCCCCGGCGGACGAGCGTCTCGGTTCCTTCGATGTCGACGACGAGCAGGATCTCGTCGCGTCCCGGGATCCACTTCGGGGCGAAGAACTGGAGGCCCACCTCGCCCAGGTCCGTCGCGGTGCCGTCGGCGTCGACGCGCAGCAGTCGCTCGTCGGCGTGGGCCGCGAGGCGCAGCGACTGTGGATCCCACGCGATCCACAGCGACTGGGCGTCGGCCACGTCGGTCTGGAGCACCGCGCCGTCGGCGTCGAGGACGTCGAGCGTGGTGCGCTCGTCGCCGGGTCCGAGGGCGGCGATCCGGGTGCCGTCATGGCTCCAGGAGAAGAAGAAGTACGGCCGGGTCGCCGCCTGATCGGCGATCACGGTGCCGTCCGGGTCGGTCACGACCACCGACGATGCGCCGTTGCGGTTGGTGAGGAACACGAGGCGTTCGCCGTCGCGCGACCAGGTCGGCTGGGTGGGCAGCCCGGTGGTCGGGACCTCGATCACCTCCTCGCCGGCGCGGATGGTGACCACCCGGTTCTGCAACACGGCGCGGCCGTCGATCGGGTCGACGGGGCCGGCGGGGGCGTCGTCGACGGGTCCCGGTTCGATCTCGGGGAGGGTCGGCAGGGTCGGCTCGTCGGGCGCGACGGTGGTCGTCGTCGACTCGCTCGGGAGCGTCGTGGTGGTGGCCGTCGGCTCGTCGGGATCGTCGGCGTCGGCGTTCAGGTCCGGTCCCGGTGCGCACGCGGTGGCGACGACCGCGAGGAGCAGGGCGACACGGCGCAGCGGCATGGGCTTCAACGTACCGGGGAGGTCCGCGGTACGGTCCTCGGGCAGATCGGGGAACGGAGCACCATGAACATCGACGGGTTGGAGATCAGCGGCACGATCGAGCCGGGTTGGGAGCCCGTGGCGACGGCGTTCGCCGCGAACTTCACGAACGCGACCGAACTGGGGGCGTCCGCGTGCATCACCCACCACGGACGTCCCGTCGTCGACATCTGGGCCGGTGACCGTGCGCCCGACGGCACGCCATGGGTCGACGACACGATCGTCAACGTCTACTCGACGACCAAGACGATGACGGCCACGTGCGTCCTGATGTGCATCGACCGGGGGCTCCTCGACCCGCAGGCGACCGTCGCCACCTACTGGCCCGAGTTCGCGGCGAACGGCAAGGAGAACGTCACCGTCGCCCACTGCATGAGCCATCAGGCCGGCGTGCCCGGGTGGGACCCGGCGATCGACGCGTCGACGCTCTACGACTGGGACCGCTGTGTCGAGATCCTCGCCGCGATGGAGCCGTGGTTCGAGCCCGGCACCGCGTCGGCCTACCACCTCGTCTCGCAGGGCTATCTGCTCGGCGAACTCGTCCGCCGCGTCGACGGACGGTCGCTCGGCACGTTCTTCCGTGAGGAGGTCGCCGAGCCGTTGGGGGCGGACTTCCACATCGGGTTCGGACCCGAGCACGACCATCGGTGTGGTGAGCTCGTGCCACCCGACATGTCGTCGCTGGCGGGTTCGATGGGCGCCGTCGCGGCGGACTCGGTCGCGGCCCGGGCGTTCGCCAGCTGCTCGATCGACGCCACCGAACCCCGCACCCGCGAGTGGCGGGCCGCCGAGATCGGCGCCGCCGGCGGGTTCGGCAACGCCCGATCTGTCGGCCGGGTCCACTCGGCGTTGGCCTGCGGCGGCACGGTGGACGGGGTGAGCCTGATGTCACCCGAGACGGTCGAGTCGATCCTCGAGGTCCAGACCGATCGGACGGATCTGGTGATGATGACGCCGTTGCGCCACGGCCTGGGCTTCGGCCTCGGCACCGACGCCATGCCGATGCCCAACGAACGCTGCTTCTACTGGGGCGGGTGGGGCGGTTCGATCGCTGTCATCGATCTCGAGAACGAGCTCACCGCCACCTACGTGATGAACCATATGGAGGCCGACCTGCTCGGTGACCTGCGGGGCGGTCAGGTCGTGTTGTCCGCCTACGGCGCGCTCATGGGCGGCGCCGGAGCCTGATGGCGATCGAGGTACGGCCGGCGACCGTCTTCGAGGACGTCGAGGCGATCGTCGGGCCCAAGCGCCCCGATGCGAGCGTGTGCTGGTGTCTGAGCTACCGCCTCCGGTCGTCGAAGGAGAATCGGGAACTGGTCGGCCCGGCCCGGGGTGAACGGGTGAAGCTGCTCGTCGCCCAGGATCCGCCGCCCGGCGTGCTCGCCTACGACGGCGACGAGGTCGTCGGTTGGGCCGCCGTGCACCCGCGGGCCGACACGAGCTTCGCCCGCAACCGCAAGATCCCCCATGTCGACGACCTCGACGTGTGGTCGGTGTGGTGCATGCGGGTGCGGCCGGGTCACCGCAAGGAGGGCATCTCCCACCACCTGCTCGCCGGCGCCGTCGAGTTCGCCCGGTCGTACGGCGCCGCCGCGATCGAGGGCTACCCGCTCGACAACCGGGGCGCCACGATCGACACGACGATGGCGTATGTGGGGACGATGGCCACGTTCGAGAAGGCCGGGTTCGTGAAGGCGGCCGACACCACGTCGGTGCTCAACGGCTTCCCCCGGGTGCTCATGCGGCGCGACCTGCGTCCGGTGACCGCATGACTCCGGTGACCGTATGACTCTGACGTGGGAGCAGACGATCGTGAACGCCCGCGATCCGGCCGCGCTCGGCCGCTGGTGGTGCGAGGCGCTCGGGTGGGTGGTCGTGGACGAAGGCCCCGGCGAGTTCGAGATTCGGCCGTCACCCGACCGGATGCCCGGGCTGCTCTTCGTGGCCGTCGACGAGCTCGAGATGGCGAAGAGTCGGCTGCATCTCGACTTCAGGCCGGACGATCAGGACGCCGAAGTCGAGCGGCTCGAACGGCTCGGCGCGGTGCGTGCTGATGTCCGGCCGGGTGACCAGTCCTGGGTGGTGCTTGCCGATCCCGAGGGCAACGAGTTCTGCGTGCTGCGATCCCTCAGCCAGGAGTCGTGACCGACGGGCGTCCCCGCGGGCACGCCGCCGCCTACGGTCGATGTCAGATGACAGAGCGACGAGCAGGACGAGGCGTTGTCCGTGCGATCGGCGCTCGTCAGTTTTGCTTGACAGGCCGTCGCCGTTGTCAACCAAAACTGACGACCGACGCATCTCCTCGTCCGAGAATCACCGGTTGCGTCACATCGGCGACGCAAATACGTCCCCGCGGAGACGCCAGCTCGAACCGGCTCGCAGCCTCAGAGCAGTTCGATGGGGCAGGCGGCGCCGTGAGACCGTCGTCGGCGGCGCTGAGGCCGCGGCTCGAAACGGCGTTTGGTCCTCAGCCGTGCAGCCACGTACACACGCCCTGGAGTGGACCGCCTACCGTTTGTTGATGGCGCAGTCCGATGCTCTCGCTCGGGAAGTCGAGACACTGCTCGAGAAGGGCGAGAGTCTGCTGGGGACGTTTGTCGCGATTCGGGGACCGCGGCCCGGCGCGGAGGCGTGGCTCGTGTTGTTGGGACCTCTCGTCGGCTTGTTCGGCGTGCTGACGGCGACCGGTGGCGTGAATCGGTGGCGTCGCCGGCTTGCTGTTGGTCTGACCGACAGAAACGTCGTGAAGGTCGAGCTGGACAGGCGACTGAGACCGGCGCCCAACGCGGTGCTGGTCCGGTTGCCAAGGGATGCGATTACGCCGCCTCCTCGCCGTACCGGTGATCAGAGGATCCAGGTCGCCGGCGAAGATCTGTGGGTGACGCTCCTTGATTCTGACGAAGTGGTGCGGCTGGCTCGTCTCGGGAGATCAGCGCAAGGCTGATTCCTGCTGACCACCTCAGAGCAGTTCGATCGCGCAGGCGGCTCCGTTGAGGCCTCTCGGCCCTTGGTCCTGGTATCAACCCGAGACTTCGCGGAGATCAAATGGTGTCTGCCAACGAGGGCCGTCCCAGACCCGCGGCTCGCAGCCCGCGGTTGCGTCGCGACAGAGGACGACGAGCAGGACGATGCAGGGTTTCTCTCGCGACCGACCCACCGCCTCGTCCGAGAGTCGCCGGTTGTGTCGCATCGGCGACACAAACACGTCCCCGCGGGGACGCCAACTCGAACCGGCGCGAAGCCTCAGAGCCGGCTCGATGGGGCATGCTGCGCCGTTTCGCCGGTCACTGTCTCGTTGCGTAGGTCCGGAGGAACATCCGGACTGCGGCGTCGACCCGGCGGTCTACGGCGGCTGGGCTCGGTTTGTCTCCAACGAGGAGCATGCGGAGCTGCTGGTGCCCAACCAGTCCGGCGAGGAAGTGCTCGGCGGCGATCTGGGCGTCCTCGAAGTCGACCTCGCCTCGCTCACGCTTGAGTTCGAGGAACGCCACGAACCTCTCGTAGCTCCGCTGAGGGGCGAGGTCGAACAGCAGGCGTGCGAGCTCGGGAAATCGGTTCTGCTCACCGACAGCGAGTCGCAGTAGCACGATGGCGCGCTCGCTCAGGGCGGCGTCGGCGGTGGCACGTCCCAGGATCCGGAGTCCGTCAGCGAGGGCGAGGTCGCCGACGTCCTGGGCGGGTGGTGCACCTCCGAGAACAGTCTGGAGTTCGTCGACGATCGCGGAGAAGAGATCTTCCTTGCTGCCGAAGTAGCGGTAGAGGGTTGCCTTCGAACCACCGACGGCCGAGACCAGGTCGTCCATCGACATCCCGTTGTAGCCATGCTCGATGAACAGGCCAAGCGCACTCTCGATGTAGCGCGAACGACGGTCGGCTGCGTTCATCGCTCCCCTTGACGTCACGGAACTGTACGGTACAGTACCGTTATCGACAACCTCGGGATGGAGACGACATGAACGAACCCCTCATCACGCGACCCGGCGAGGGTCTGACGTTCACGACGTCGCCGACCGACCAGATGACATTCCTCTGCCAGGGCGACGAAGTGATGCCCGACGTCATGGTCGAGCGGTTGGCGCCCGGCGACGGCCCCCCGCTGCACAGCCACCCCTGGGCCGGATGGGACGTCGTGACCCGCGGTGAGGTCCGGTTCCACGTCGACGGCGAGACCTTCGACCTCAAAGCGGGCTCGTTCATCTACACCCCCGCCGATGCCGTGCACGCCTTCATGGCGATCGGCGACGAACATGCCGAAATCGTGCAGTACCAGTGGCCCGGCGGATTCCACATCGTGTACGCCGACATCGCCGAGGTGTTCGCCGATGGACCACCAGATCCGCAGGCGCTCGCCGAAGTTGCCGACCGGCACGGTTTCACCCTGCACGGCCCACCCCTCTCGGCCTTGGAGGCGGGAGTCTGACGAGGCCCTTGGCACGTCTCCGGCCGTGGTGAGTCCCCGTCCCGTACAGGGCTACCTAATCGTGCTCATTGGCAGTTCGATGAGGGTCTGCCAACGACGATCGTCAGTTTCGCTTGACAAACCGTCGCCGTTGTCAACCAAGACTGACGACCGACGCATCTCCTCGTCCGAGAGTCACCGGTTGCGTCACATCGGCGACGCAAATACGTCCCCCGCGGGGACGCCAGCTCGAACCGGCTCGCAGCCTCAGAGCAGTTCGATGGGGCAGGCGGCGCCGTTGAGACCGTCGGCGGTGGCGCTGAGGCCGCGGCCGAAGAGACCGCCTGAGGTGATCGTCAACTCGATCGGCAGGCGGAGCAGGTCGGGGTCGAGCAGGACCTCGTGGTCGTCGATGCGGCGGACGGTGTAGCCGTCGAGTCGCCGGCCCTTGGTCCTGGTATCAACTGATACCTCGAACTTCTTTCCTCAACCGAAGGGTTCGAGCAGGTCGACCACGGCGGTGCCGCCCTTGCGGGCGATGACGGCCGCAGCGCGGTCGGTGAGGGCGAGTTCCATGTGGGCAGTGAACCACGTCGAGCCCGGCCGCATTCCCCTCTTGCGGAAAGCGAACACGTGTTCGATACTGGATCGATGGCAGCTGCGGAGCACGCCCTCGTCGACGACCCTCGACATGCGTCACTGCGCCTCGTCGCGGATCGGGTGGCGCCGCTCGCCCTGGCCCGTGAACGCACGTTGCCGGTCCATGCCGCGTTGGCGTCGCTGTTCCCCGAGGGGGGATTGAAGCGCGGGTCCGTCGTGTCGGTCGACGGCACGGGGGCGACGGCGCTGGCGTTGGCGGTGGCGGCCGGGCCGTCGGCGTCCGGTTCGTGGGTGGCCGTCGTGGGCGACCCGGACCTGGGGCTCGCGGCGGCTCGGGAGGCCGGGGTGGCGCTCGAGCGGATGCTGATCGTCGATCCGTCGGGCGACCGGACCGGCAAGTCGTTCGTGGGCAATGTTCTTGCCGCCCTCGTCGGCTCGGTCGACATCGTGCTGGTGGGTCCGGCGGTGCGGGTACGCCCGGCCGACATGCGGCGGCTCAACGCCCGCATGCGCGAGCGGGGATCGGTGATCATCCGCATCGGCGCCGGCGCCCAGGAAGGAATCGACGTGGGCCTGTCGATCGTCGACCACGAATGGGCGGGCCTCGGTGTCGGCCACGGGGTCCTGCGGGCCCGCCGCGTGCGGGTGCAGGCCCAGGGGCGTGGTGCGTTCTCCCGCCCGAGGGCCACGGCGATGCTCCTGCCCGGCCCCGAAGGCGAACCGGTCGTGATCGGCGAGAGGGAGGATCCGCATGACCGCGGTGCGGACACTGGTCGCCTGGTGTCCTGACTGGCCGGTCGTCGCCCTCGGCCGGCCCCTCGACGAACCCGTCGCCGTCGTCCACGCGAACCGTGTCGTGGCGGCCTCGCCGGCCGCTCGTCGGTCCGGCGTCGCCCGCGGGCTGCGCCGCCGGGTCGCCCAGTCGCGCTGCGCCGATCTCGACGTGCTCGAACGCGACGAGGCCCGTGAGGCCCGCTCGTTCGAGCCGATCCTGGCGGCCCTCGACGACATCACCCCGCGGGTGGAGGTCGCCCGGCCCGGCACCTGCGCGTTCGCGATGCGGGGACCGGGGCGCTACTTCGGCGGCGATGCGGCGGTGGCCGACCTCGTCCACGAGCGGATGGCGGTCGCCCTCGCCGGACGCACCGACCTGCGCATCGGCATCGCCGACGGACCGTTCGCCGCCGGCCTCGCGGCCCGGGCCGCGCCCCAGGGTGAGGCCGCGTCGACCCGGATCGTCGACGCGGGGGAGAGCCCGGCCTTTCTGTCGCCGATGGCCATCTCGGTGCTCGAACGGCCCGAGCTCACCGATGTGCTGTTCCGGCTCGGCCTCCGATCGCTGGGCGCGTTCGCGGCGCTGCCGGCCACCGACGTGCTCGCCCGCTTCGGCGACGAGGGCCGCGAGGCCCACCGGCTCGCCGCCGGCCTCGACGAACGTCCGCCCGATGCCCGGCTCCCCCCGGTCGACTGGTCGGTCACGATGGAGATCGACCCGCCGGCCGACCGGGTCGACCGCGTCGCGTTCTGTGCCAGATCGCTCGCCGACGATCTCCATCAGCGGCTCGATCGGGAGGGCATCGCCTGCGTCCGCATCGCGATCGAAGCCGAGACCGAACACGGCGAGACGCTCCTGCGGCTCTGGCGCCACGAGGGATCACTGTCGGCCGCGGCGATCGCCGACCGGGTCCGCTGGCAGCTCGACGGCTGGCTGCACGGTTCGGCCGCCACCCGTCCGAGCGGCGGCATCGCCCGGGTGGCGCTGATCCCCGACGAGGTCGTCGCCGCCAAGGGTCGCCAGCTCGGGTTCTGGGGCGGGGAGACCGAGGTGGACGAACGGGCCGCGCGGGTCGCCGCCCGTCTCCAGGGGCAGCTCGGGGCCGATGCGGTGATGGTGCCCGAGCACCGTGGTGGGCGCCACGCCGACGAGCAGCTCGTGCTGGTGCCGGCGGCCACCGTGGAGCTGCGGGGCGCGAGCTGCTCACCGACGACGAGGAGGCGCCGTGGCCCGGCCGCCTGCCCCGCCCGTCGCCCACCCGGGTGCCGGCGGCGCCGACGCCGGCCGAGCTGCTCGACGCCGACGACCGCATGGTCACCGTCACCGGTCGGGGGCTCCCGTCGGCGCCGCCCACGACCCTCGTCGTCGACCGGCGCCGGGTCGCCGTGGTCGGGTGGGCCGGGCCCTGGCCGGTCGACGAACGCTGGTGGGACACCGACGAGCACCGGCGCCGGGCCCGCTTCCAGATCCTCGCCGACGACGGAGAGGCACGGCTGCTCACCCTCGAACATCGGCAGTGGTGGGTCACCGCGATCTGGGACTGACCTAGGGTTTGCGACGATGGAGGAGTCGCCTGCTGTCCAGCGTGATCGCACCGAACGATGGTTCGTGCGTCAGGGCCTCCCGCACCTGATCGACGAATACTCGGTCCGCGAGGACGTGCTCACCCGCATGTTCCCCTTTCTCTCGCTGGTCGTCTTCCTCGAACTGTTCCTGGTCTTCGGTGACCGCTGGTCGGGGATCGGCCAGGCGCTCGCCTTTCTCGGCGGCGTCGCCCTCATGCTCGGCGCCTTCATCCTCGTCAACCGCCTGCGCCGTCGCCCCCTGTTGATGCTGCCGGACACGGTTGGCACTCCCGAGGTGCTGCTCTACCTCATCCTGCCGGTGATCCCGACGGCGATCGGTGCCCAGGATGCCCTCGGCGAGAACATCCTCTGGCTGCTCGGCGCGAACATCCTGATCCTCGGCGTCGGGTTCGTGATCACGGCCTGGGGCATCCTCCCCATGCTGCGCTGGTCACTCGGCCAGGTGGGGGCACAGATGTACGACATCGCCAACCTCGCCCTGAAGTCGCTGCCGATCCTGCTCCTGTTCAGCGCCTTCATCTTCCTCAACGCGGAGATGTGGCAGGTCGCCAACGACTTCGAGTGGCCCTACTTCCTGGTGGTCGCCGTGGTCATCCTCGGCATCGGCAGCGCGTTCGTCATGCTCTCGGTCAAGCGCATCACGGTGGACCTCGCCCGGTTCAGTCGATGGGCCGAGGTGCGGCCGTTCTGCGACGGCACGCCGATGGAAGGCTGCGTGCCGGGCGACGACGCACCCGCGCCGGATGCTCCCGCCCTGGGTCGCCCGGCGGAGTGGAACGTGGCCCTGCTGCTCTTCGTCTCCCAGGCGATCCAGATCTTCCTGGTCGCCCTCGTCATCACCGCGTTCTATCTCTTCTTCGGCTTGTTCACGGTGCGAGCCGACACGCTCACCCAGTGGACGACGACGGATGAACTCACGCGGGCGGACGACTGGTTGCGCACCTGGTCCGTGTTCGGCGGCGAGCTGATCTTCACCCGCCAACTCATCGTCGTGTCCGCGTTCATCGGGCTGATGTCGGGGCTCCAGTTCGCGGTGCAGGTGTTGACCGACGACGCCTACCGCGAGGAGTTCGCCGAGGACATGACGGCCGAGGTCCGCGAGGCCCTCGCCGTGCGGGCCGCCTACCACCGGGTGTTGGTCTCCGCCGACGATTAGCTACGCTAATCATTATGGGGGCTAAGAAGATCGCTGTGAACCGCGCGCCGGCGCTCGCGGTGATCGGACTCGGGCGGGCGATCGAGATCTCGGTGAACGAGACCGGCCTCACCAGCTCGCAGTTCCGCGCCCTCTCCCTCGTCGAAGCCGGGGTCACCTCCGGCGCCGTGCTGGCCCGGTTCCTCGCCGTGCGGCCGCCCACGGTCACGACCGTGATGAACGGACTCGTGGACGACGGGCTGGTGGCGCGCGCTCGCGCCGAGGACGATCGACGACGGGTGGACTTCGAGCTCACGCCCGCGGGCCGCGCTGCCCTCGACACCGCGGACGAGGCGGCCTCGGCCGCGCTCGACGGGCTGCTCGCCAACCTCGACCCGGCCGACCGCGAGGCCGCCCGGGCCGGCCTCGGCCTGTGGCGCGAGGCGCTGGCCCGGCGCAACGAGTCATGACCGCCGTCGCCACCGACGAACTCGCCCGCTATCCCGAGCCCCTCGGCCGGCCCCATCCGGACGCGAGCCTGGGCTGGCTCCGTCGGCTGTGGCCCGTCATCCGCCCGATGCGATTGGGCCTCATCGCCTCGATCGGCGGCACCGCGATCGGCATGCTCGCCCGCACCCTCGTGCCCGCCGTGCTGATGCTCGCGATCGACAACGCGCTGGACGACAAGACCGACGACATCGCGCCCTACGCCTTCGCCCTCGCGGGGCTCACGGTCGTCGCGTTCGTCAGCGGCTTCATCGCCCGGCGGGCGATGTTCCGGGTGGCGTTCCGGGTCGAGACGGCCATGCGCCACGCCGTGTTCGATCACCTGTCCCGACTGTCGTCGTCCTACTACGACCGCAGCGAGACCGGACAGCTGCTCGCCCGCGCCAACGGCGACATCCGCGCCGTGCAGATGTTCCTCAACTTCGGGCCGTTCATGGCGCTCTCGCTCGCGAGCCTCGGCATCGCGCTCGTCCTCATGCTCGCGGTCAGCGTGCCGTTGACCCTCGTCACGATCATCCCGGTCCCCATCGTCGCCTACCTCGGACTGCGCAGCCGCCACCCCCAGCTGCCCGCGTGGTGGTTGGTGATGGCCCGCCAGGCCGACGTCGCCACCGTCGTCGAGGAGAACGTCGCCGGCGTGCGGGTGGTGCGCAACTTCGCGGGTGAGGAGCACGAGATCGCCCGCATGACCGGCGTCGCCGACCAGCTCCGGTGGGCGATGGTCAAGGGCGCCGACGTGTCGGCCCGCTACATCCCCGCCCTCGAGCACCTGCCCCGCATGAGTCAGGTCGCGGTGCTCCTCTACGGCGGCCTGCTGGTCGAGAGCGGCGACATCGGCATCGGAGCCCTCGTCGCCTTCAGTTCCTACGTGGCGATGGTGCAGGTGCCGTTCCGCTTCATCGGCCATCTCGTGCAGATGGCGCAGCGGGCCAAGGCGTCGGCCATGCGGGTCTACGAGGTCTTCGACGAGCCCATCACGGTGGTCGAGTGCGACGACCCGGTCGACCTCACGGGTGCTCGCGGTGCGATCCGGTTCGACGACGTCCACTTCGGCTACGGCAACGACGCCGACGTCCTGCGCGGCTTCGACCTCACGGTCGAGCCGGGGGAGACGGTCGCCCTGGTCGGCGCCACGGCGTCGGGCAAGTCGACCGTGGCCCGCCTGCTGCCCCGCCTCTACGACGTGCGCAGCGGGTCCGTCCGCGTCGACGGGGTCGACATCCGCGACGCCACGCTGGATTCGGTGCGGTCCGTGGTCGGGGTCGCGCTCGACGATCCGTTCCTGTTCTCGATGAGCATCCGCGACAACATCGCGTTCGCCGATCCGACGGCCTCGCAGGAGCGGATCGAGGCCGCCGCCCGCACCGCCCAGGCCGCCGGGTTCATCGCCGAGCTCGACGACGGCTACGACGAGGTCGTGGGCGAACGGGGCTACACGCTCTCCGGCGGCCAGCGCCAGCGCATCTCGCTGGCCCGCGCCCTGCTCCACGACCCGCAGGTGCTCGTGCTGGACGACGCGACGAGCGCGATCGACGTGCGGGTGGAGGAGAAGATCCATGCCGGGCTGCGCGAGGCCACGGCCGATCGCACGGTGATCGTCATCGCCCATCGGGTGTCGACCATCTCGCTGGCCGATCGCGTCGTGCTGCTGGCCGACGGCGTCGTGGCTGCGGAAGGTACCCACGAGGAGCTGCTCGCTTGCGAGCCCCGCTATCGCGAGCTGCTCGAGCACATGGATGACGACGAGGCCGAGGACGCGGCAGACGTCGAGGCCGGCTGATGGCGCACGCAGGCTGGGGCGGCATCGCCGACACGGGGTTCAGCGGCATCCCGCCGGAGGTCGCGGAGAAGGTCCAACGCTGGATGGACGAGGGGCCCCCGGACGTCTCGGAGGACCCGCCGCCGTTCAGCCAGAGCGAGTACGACCGGGCGCCGTTCACGATGACGCACTTCCTGCGCCCCTACCTGCTCGCCTTCGTCGGCGTCTTCGTGCTGATCGCGCTCGAAGCGGTGATGGCCCAGGCGGGTCCGCTCCTGCTCCAGATCTCGATCGACGAGGGCATCGCCAAGGGTGACCGCGATCTCGTCGTGTTCATGGGCGTGTTGTTCGCCGTCTTCGTGCCCGTGTCGATCCTGGTCGGCGTCGTGCGGACGATGTTCGCCGGGCGGGTCGGGGCCCGGGTGATGGCGAACCTGCGGGTGCAGCTGTTCGCCCATTTCCAGCGGCTGAGCATCGACTACTACACGAACGAGCGGGCCGGTCGGCTCCTGAGCCGCATGACCAGCGACCTCGAGCCGCTCCAGCAACTCTTCCAGCAGGGGCTCGTGCAGCTCGCGGTGCAGGGCGTGACCCTCGCCGCGGTCACGATCGCCCTGTTCATCCTCAACCCGCTGCTGGCGGTCATCACCCTGCTCGCCGTCGTGCCCGGCACCCTCGTGCTGTCGCTGTGGTATCGGCGGGTCGCCGAGGTGGCCCAGCTGCGGGTGCGCGACACGATCGCCGACGTGCTGGCCCATCTCCAGGAGAGCCTGGCCGGCATCCGGATCATCACCGCCCACAACCGGCGCCGGCGCACCGTGATCGAGCACCAGAACGAGGCGGGTGAGTATCTCGACGCCAACGACCGCACCGCCTACATCAACGGTGTCTACGGCCCTGGCGCCGAGGCGATGGGGCCGTTCGCCCAGATGGTGCTGCTCGTCGTGGGCGGCGGGCTCGTGCTCGAGGGGCAGGTGTCGCTGGGTGAGTTGATCGCCTTCGTGCTCTACGTCGGCGCCTTCTTCGCACCGATCACCGAACTCGTCGCGCTGTACAACATCTACCAGCAGGGTCGGGCGTCGGTCCTCAAGCTCGACGGGGTGTTCCGCAACGAGCCGACGGTCGCCGAGAAGCCCGACGCCTACGAGTTGCCCACGGTGCAGGGCGAGGTGCGGCTCGAGGGCGTGACCTTCGGCTACGACCCGGACACACCGGTGATCTCCGATGTCGACCTCCAGATCCACGAGGGCGAGACGATCGCCGTCGTCGGGCCGACCGGCGCGGGCAAGTCGACCATCGCGAAGCTGCTCAACCGCTTCTACGACCCGCAGGCCGGTCGGGTCACGATCGACGGGCACGACGTGCGCGACGTCACCTTCGCCTCGTTGCGCCGTCAGATCGGCGTCGTTCCGCAGGAGCCGTTCCTGTTCGGCGGTTCGATCAAGGAGAACCTCCAGATCGGCAACCGCACGATGAGCGACGACGAGCTCATGGCCGCGTGTCGCACCGTCGGACTCGGCCCGCTGCTCGACCGGCTCCCGGACGGCCTCGACACGCCGTGTCTCGAACGTGGGGTCGCGCTCTCCGCCGGCGAGCGTCAGCTCCTTGCGCTCGCCCGGGCGTTCATCTCCCAGCCGCGGCTCCTCGTGCTCGACGAGGCGACGTCGTCGCTCGACCTGCGCACCGAACAGGCGGTCGAGGCCGCGTTGGACGTCGTGCTCGACGGCCGCACCGCGGTGATCATCGCCCATCGCCTCCAGACGACCATGCGGGCCGATCGGATCGTGGTCGTCGACGGTGGCGGCATCGCCGAGGTCGGCACCCGCGACGAGCTGATCGCGGCGGGCGGCCACTTCGCCGACATGTGGGCGACGGGCGGCGTCAGCTAGTCATCTAGAGCGCGTCGGACGACATGTCGTCGGACATCGTCATCTTGTCCCGCAGTGTCGGATCCTCGCCGCCGACGATCGGCGTGTGCATCTCCTCGCGGGTGAGCCCGTACTGCTCGGCCAGCGGCGCCAGGGCATCGAGGTCGAAGTCGTACAGCCGGGCCGCGTTGGCGTAGAGCATCTTCTCCGTCGTGGCCGGGTCGACGTCGGCGAAGCGGCGACGCAGATGCTCCTTCGTGTGCGGATGGGTGCCCTCGTCGTGGGGATAGTCGCTGCCCCACATGTAGCGGTCGACGCCGATCTTGTCGCGAGCGGCGATGTCCGCCGGCCCGGGCTGCGAGCAGCCGACCCAGCAGTTCTGGGCCCACATCTCGCTGGCCAGCATCGACGGGAGCGTTCCCTTGTCGTACTTGATCTCGCCGGTCTCGCCGGTGTCGCGGATCGTCTTGATCGTGCCGTCGAGGGTCTGGAGCAGACCGGGAATCCAGGCCGCGCCGGTTTCGGTCAGCACGAAGTTCATCTTCGGGAACCGTTCGAAGACGGCGCCGAGGATCATGTGGACGAGCGGGCGCTGGCTGTAGAAGCTGACCTCGTTGATGTAGAGCAACATCGAGATCGGGTACTTGCCGTAGTCCGGCGCGCCGGTGCCGCCATGACAGTTGACGGGGATCTCGAGGTCTTCGAGCACCTTCCACAGCGGGTCGTAGTAGGGGTCGTGGACCGGGCGGACCCACTTGACGTCGGGAGCGATGTTGGGGAGGAGGATCCCGCCCCGCAGGCCGTTCTCCTTGATCCAGATCGCGTCCTCGATGGCGTCGTCGACGTCGTTGAGGAAGATCTGGCCGACCCCGGCGCGGCGCTCGGGCGCCTCCTCGCAGAACTCCTTCAGCCAGCGATTGTGGGCCTGCACTCCGGCCCGACGCTTGCGGTAGTCCTCGGGGCCGGGGGGCTGGGCGAACAGCACGAACGACGGGAAGAACGGCGGCACCGTGTTCGGGAAGATGACCTCGCCGACCACGCCCTCCTCGTCGAGCTGCTGGGTGTCGCGCATCTCCTTGTCCCAGTTGCGCAGACGGCGGTTGTCGCCCAGGTCCTTGTAGGGGTTCTTGTACTTGCCCCGCCACGCGTCGAACTCGTCGAGGAACTCGGCATCGAGGTACTCGCGGTACGCCGAGTGGCTGCCGCCGGCGTGCGTGTCGGCGGAGATGACGATGTAGTGGGTGTCGGATCCGGTGGAGGTCTTCTCGGTGACGGCCATGTGTCCAGCCTTGCCGCTGGGAGGGGTCAACCGCCAGTCGTGACCCGACCCCGGTACGCGGCGATCGCGCCCGCGAGGCCGACGGCCACACCCAATGCGGCCCCGCCGATCCCGGTGAGATGGTCGCGTTCGGGAAGCTCGTCCTTCACCGCGAGCCCACCGATCAGGTCGGCCACATCCGCCCCGGCCGACGCCAAGAACCACGCCGGCACCCGGTCGTCGTCGCGGAGCCCCGCGGCGACCAGCCCCCCGCCGATCAACAGGTCGCGGTAGCCCATCGATCGGAGGAGGAGTCGAGCCGTGGGGTCCGTTGCCTCCCGCTGCGACCAGAGCTTCTGCGCCCGCTCCGGTGCGATGAGAAACGATGCCCCGGAGAGGGCTCGGATCGACCCGGCGATGACGGCGGAGGTGTGCATGGCGCCGAAGCTAGTGCCCGGCGGCGCGGGTTCCCTGCGGCGATCCGTGCGCCCTGCCGTGCCACGTTTTGCGACATGCGACAGATCCGTCCTGTCGCATGTCGCAATACGTGAGACGAACATCCGAGTCGGTTCCCGTCTTGCCACGCGGTTCGGCGGGGCCACATCGCCACCGTCGACGCCCCACACAATCAATACAGCTAGCTCTGTAGCTGTCGGACCGCCTCGGCCCGAACCGACCACTCCCTCCTCGATGGGTACCTCCGTGCGGGAGCTCGCCGCGGCCGCTCCCTGTTCCGTCCAGAGGAATGGGTAGAACGACATGCAAGTCGCCGGCAAGTGCCCACTGGACGAAGCCCGTGAATCCAACCCCGAGCGACACCCACTGCAGCGAATCTGGCCCCCAGTAGTGGACGTGGCCTGGCGATTCGCGGACGGATCGAGGACGTCCACCCTCACCCCAGAGCCATCTGCCCACTCGGCGATGAGCTCGATCGCTGGCTCGTCCTCCTCGATCAAGTCCTCCACCGAGCGCATGGGCCCGACGGTAGCGCCGTCGGCGTCCGGAAGAATCGTTGTCAGTTCCTCGGCAGATCCCGGAACGGCGTCTCCTTGGGAGGTCCCGGCTCCTTGGGCAGGCCGAGGAAGCGCTCGCCGAGGATGTTGCGCTGGACCTGATCGGTCCCGCCATAGATCGACGGGGCGGGGGAGTGCACGGTGGTGGCCTGCACCTCGCCGTTTCCCGGACCGGCGGCGGCGTCGTCGCCCGCGAGCATCCCCGCCGCACCGATGGCGAGGTTTCCGGCCTCGCGCCGCATGCGGGCGATCTCGCTCATGGCGAGCTTGCCGAGATTGCCGATCGCCGGCACGGCCCCGGACCGGGCCCGCTGGCCGAGGAGGCGGTTGACCTCCTCGCGGATGTGCAGGCGGGTGCGGGCGTCTCGACGAGCGGCGTCGTCACGGCCGAGCGCGCGGGCGTAGTCGCCGTAGCGAACGGCCGTGGGCGCGCTGTCCACGGTGGCCCGGGGACCGCCCTCGGTCCGCAGGCCGAACGAACCGGCCGGCAGATCGAGATCCTCGGACTGCGACCCGCCCCGGGCGTAGGGCAGCTCGACGACGGCACCGGCTAGCGAACCCCGCTCGAACATGAGGGTGGTGTTGCCGACCCGCCAGCCGTTGTTGAGATCGCCGATGAGGTGGGCGTGGGGCACGCGGGTGTCGTCCATGAACACCTCGTTGAACATGGCGTTGCCGGTCATCTCGACGAGGGGCCGGATGTCCACGCCGTCCTGGCGCATCGGGAAGGCGAACCAGGAGATCCCCGCGTGCTTGGGCTGATCGGGGTCCGTGCGGGCGAGCAGCATCCCGAAGTCGGTGCCGACGGCGAGGCTCGTCCAGACCTTCTGGCCGTTGACGATCCACTCGTCACCGTCGCGCTCGGCCTTGGTGGTGAGGCCGGCGAGGTCGGAACCGGCGCCGGGCTCGGAGAAGAGCTGACACCACGTCTCGGTGCCGTTCAGCACGGGCGGCACGAACCGCTCGATCTGTTCGGGCGTGCCGTGGGTGGCGATCGTCGGCGCGGCCATCATCGTGCCGATGTTGGACGGCGGGCCGAGCGTGCCGACCTCGGCGAGCGCCCGCTTGACCTCCTGCTCCTCCTGGCGGGAGTAGCCGCGACCGAACGCCTCCTCGGGAAGCGAGGGGAGCGCGTAGCGGGCATCGGCGAGGCACTGCCACCACTCCCGCACCGTCATGTCGGGATCCCAGTTGGCCTGTGCCCATGTGCGTGCGTCTTCGAGAATCGTCATCTTGTGGACCGAACACCTGTTCGCTTAAGGTCGGGGGATGGGTTGGAACAGCCCCAACGTGCCATGGTCCGACATCGAACGCACACTCTCGGACCGCCCGCCGTCGGGTCGCGCCCGCGAGTACTGGCTGGGCGACGATGTTTTCGGTGACGGTGGCGACAGCCCCGCGTGGTCGCGCAAACGAGGGGCGTACGAACCCCCGACCGAGCCCGAGCAGTACCGCAGCGCGACCCCGTATGCGGAGCTCCACTGCCACTCCAACTTCTCGTTCCTCGACGGCGCCTCGCATCCCGAGGAGCTGGCCGAGGAGGCGGCGCGGCTCGACCTGCGGGCCCTGGCACTCACCGACCACAACGGCTTCTACGGCATCGTCCGCTTCGCCGAGGCGGCGAGAGCGGTCGGTCTGCCCACGGTGTTCGGCGCCGAACTCACGCTCGGAGAACCCACCCTCGACCTCTCGCGACCCGGTCCCGCCGATCCGGTGGGCGAACACCTCCTCGTCCTCGCCCGCGACCCCGAGGGCTACGCCACGCTCGGCCGGGCCATCAGCGAAGGGCAGCTCGCGGGGGAGAAGGGCGCGCCGAGGATCAGCTACGAGCGACTCGTCGAACTCGGCGGGGTCGGCAGCGAGCGGGGCGAAGACCACTGGCTGATCCTCACCGGCTGTCGCAAGGCCCCGGTGCCCAAGGCGCTCACCGAGGCCGGCCCGGCCGCGGCCCGACGTGCCCTCGAACGGCTGGTGAGCGACTTCGGCAGAGCCAACGTGGCCGTCGAACTCTGGGACCACGGCCTCCCGGCCGACTCGGTGCGCAACGATGTCCTCGCCGAACTCGCGGCGTCGACCGGACTCGACCTCGTCGCCACCGGCAACGTCCACCACCACTCCGTCGCCCGTCAGCGGCTCGCCTCGGCGATGGCCGCGGTGCGGGCCCGCCGCAGCCTCGACGAGATCGACGGCTGGCTCCCGCCGGCCGGTCTCCACCTCCGGTCGGGCGACGAACAGGCCCTGCGGTTCGCCCGCTATCCCGGCGTGGTCGAGCGGGCCGCGGCGATCGGGCTCGAATGCGCGTTCGACCTCGCCCTCGTGGCCCCCAACCTGCCGCCCTACCCGTGCCCCGACGGGCTCGACGAGATGGGCTACCTCCGCCGCCTCGTCGAGGAGGGCGGCACCCGCCGCTACGGCCCCCGCACCGCCGAGCGGGTCGAGGGCGCCTGGACCCAGCTCGACCGCGAGCTCGCCCTCATCGACGACCTCGGGTTCCCCGGCTACTTCCTCGTCGTGTGGGACATCGTCGACTTCTGCCGGCGGGCCGACATCCTCTGCCAGGGGCGCGGCTCGGCCGCGAACTCCGCGGTGTGCTTCGCCCTCGGCATCACCAACGCCGACGCGGTGTCGCTCAACCTCCTCTTCGAGCGTTTCCTGTCGCCCGAGCGTGACGGCCCGCCCGACATCGACATCGACATCGAGAGCGACCGTCGAGAAGAGGTCATCCAGTACGTCTACGCCAAGCACGGCCGCCACCATTGCGCCCAGGTGGCCAACGTCATCACCTACCGGTCCAAGTCCGCGATCCGGGACATGGCGAAGGCCCTCGGCTACGCCACCGGCCAGCAGGACGCCTTCTCCAAACAGGTCGACCGGTGGAGGGACGTGAAGGCCGGCGCCGTCGACCCCGACACGTCCATCCCGCTCCCGGTCCTCGAGTTGGCCGCCGAGATCGAACACTTCCCCCGCCACCTCGGGATCCACTCGGGCGGGATGGTGATGTGCGACCGGCCGGTGATCGAGGTGTGCCCCGTCGAGTGGGGCGCCATGGTGGACCGCAGCGTCCTGCAATGGGACAAGGACGACTGCGCCGCGGCCGGCCTCGTGAAGTTCGACCTGCTCGGGCTCGGGATGCTGTCGGTCCTGCACTACGCCATCGACTTCATCGCGGAGACCGACGGCGTCGACGTCGACCTGGCCACCCTGCCCCAGGAGCCCGAGGTCTACGACATGCTCCAGCAGGCCGACACGATCGGCGTGTTCCAGATCGAGTCCCGGGCCCAGATGGCCACGCTGCCCCGGCTCAAGCCCCGCTGCTTCTACGACCTCGTGGTCGAGGTCGCCCTGATCCGCCCCGGTCCGATCCAGGGCGGCTCGGTCCACCCCTACATCCGTCGCCGCAACGGCGAGGAGCCCGTCACCTACCTCCACCCGCTGCTCGAGAACGCCCTGGCGAAGACCCTCGGCGTCCCCCTCTTCCAGGAACAGCTGATGCAGATCGCGATCGACGTCGCGAACTTCACCCCGTCCGACGCCGACCAGCTCCGCCAGGCGGTGGGGTCCAAGCGCAGCAAGGAACGGATGGAACAGCTGAAGGCCCGCTTCTTCGACGGCATGCGGGCCAACGGCATCACCGACGACATCGGCGAGCAGATCTGGTTGAAGCTCGCCGCCTTCGCCAACTACGGCTTCCCCGAGAGCCATTCGGTGTCGTTCTCGTACCTCGTCTACGCCTCCTCGTGGATCAAGTACCACTATCCGGCCGCCTTCACCGCGGCCCTGCTCAACGCCCAGCCGATGGGGTTCTGGTCGCCCCACACGATCGTGGGCGACGCCCGCCGCCACGGCGTGGTCGTGCGCACCCCGGACCTCAACGAGTCGGCGGCGAAGGCAACCCTCGAGCCCGAGCCGACGTCGGAAGGGGGCTTCGCCGTGCGGGTCGGCCTCGACTATGTCCGCGGGATCGGCGAGGAGCTCGCCGAGGAGATCGACGCCGGCCGGCCCTACGCCTCGGTGGAGGACCTCCGTCGGCGGGTGCCGAAGATCTCCCTGCCGATCCTCGAAGCCCTCGCCACCTCCGGTGCTTTCGGCTGCTTCGGCATCGACCGTCGCTCGGCGCTCTGGACGGCCGGGGCGATGGCGCAGACCGCGTCCGACCGGCTCCCCGGCATCGTCACCGGGGTCGACGCCCCCACCCTGCCCGGCATGTCGCCCCAGGAGCTGTCGCATTCGGACCTGTGGGCCACGAGCGTCGCCCCTGACGGTCATCCGACGAAGTTCATCCGCGACGAACTGACCAAGCGGGGGGTGATCACCGCCAAGGGACTGGAGGACGCCGAGGGCGGCGGCCGGGTGCTCGTGGGCGGCGTCGTCACCCACCGCCAGCGCCCGGCGACGGCCAGCGGCACCACCTTCATCAGCCTCGAGGACGAGACCGGGCTGATCAATGTCGTCGTCTCCAAAGGATGCTGGCAGCGCTACAAGAAGAGCGTGCGGGGTGCCCCGGCCCTGCTGATCCGGGGAAAGCTGGAGAAGGAGGAGGGGGTGATCAATGTGGTGGCCGACCGGGTCGAGCCCCTCCCGGTCGGCGCGGCCCCCGCGTCGCGAGACTTTCGGTAGACGGAACGGACCGGTGCCGTCGCCCTGAGCGGCGTCGCACATGCGATGCTGAGCCGATGACCGTCGACATCGGCTCCGTCGCGACGGTGCTCGTCGTCGTCGGGGGCGCTGGCGCGGCGGTCCTGGCGATGGGTGGCCGGCTGCGCGCCGCCCGCTGGGCGTTGGTGGTCGCGACGCTCGCCTCGGTGATCGCGGTTGCGTGCCTCGCTCGGCTGCTGCTCGTGTCAGACCTGTCGATCGCCTACGTCGTCGACCACTCCCGCGAGACGAGCCGGTCCTTCTACCGGCTCTCGGGGCTGTGGGCCGGCATGGGCGGATCGCTGCTGCTGTGGACGGCCATGCTCGCCACGTTCGTCACGCTGACCGCGCCACGCCTGACCGGGCGGACCGCCGTCGCAGTCGGTGGCGGGATCGTCGCCACGCCCGCCGCGCTCGTCCTCGTCGCCGCGGATCCGTTCGAGCGGCTGGCGATCCCCGCCGTGCAGGGGCGCGGGCTCACGCCGATTCTCGAACACCCCGTCATGCTCATCCATCCGCCCGTGCTCTACGCCGGCCTGCTCGCGGCCGTCGTGCCGTTCCTGCTCGCGCTGGACCGGCCGGCGCCGACGGCGCTCCCCGGCCGGAAGGCGTTGCGCATCGCGGCCGTGTTGCTCGGCACAGGCCTCGTCCTCGGGGCGAACTGGGCCTACGTCGAGCTGGGTTGGGGCGGCTACTGGGCGTGGGACCCGGTCGAGAACGCCGCCCTGCTCCCGTGGATCGCCCTGCTGATCTCGCTCCACGGCGACCGGGCCCGGTGGCGTTCACCCCGAGCGAGGACGGCGCTGGCGATGGCGCCCTTCGCGGTGATGGTGGTCGGCGCGTGGGTCTCACGGGCCGGCCTGACTGGCTCGGTCCACGCGTTCGCACAGACGCCCGGGGTCGGCCGGGGCTTCGCGACGATGGCCGCGGTCGTCTCGGCGGCCACGGCGATAGTCGTGCTCCGCCGGCCCGCCTCGGGAGCGCCGCCCCGTCGCCCGCCGGCCGCCGTCGGCGCGGCGATCGGCGTCGGGTTCCTGCTCGTCGTCGCGCTCGGCACGGCCTACCCGGTGGTCCGCGACATCGGCTGGAGCGAGAAGCTGACGGTGCAGGGCCAGTACTTCTCCCGCAGCGCCTGGCCGGTCGCCCTGATCGCCCTACTCGCGCAAGGCACCCTCGTGCGGCCCCGCCCGCGCCTCTTCATCGTCGGGGCGCTGGGCGGGGGCGTGACCGGGGTCGTCGCCGGTGCGCCCTGGTCGGGGGTCGTGCTCGCCACCGCGGCCGGAGCCGCGCTGGTCGTGGCCGGGGCCGCGGTGCTCGCCAACCGTCGCCGGTCGGCAACCCACCTCGCCCACGCCGGCATCGCGCTGCTCCTGCTCGGCGTCGCCGGATCGACCGCCACGGTGGAGGAACAGGTCGGCCTGTTCCCGGGACGGCCCACCGACGCGGCCGGTCACACCATCGAGCTCGTGTCGCTGGAGGTCCGCGAGCTCGACGGCGATCGTCGGGCGGTGGAAGCCCACCTGCTGGTCGACGACGTGGCGATGGTGCCGAGCCTCGTCGCCCACGAACGGGTCGGCGTCCTCCTGGCGGAGACGGCGCTCGATCAGCGCTGGACCGGCGACGTGCAGGTGGTGCTGCGCGACGGGTCCGACGGATTCGCGGTCGTCGATGTGCGGGACCGACCGCTCGCGTCGTTCATCTGGATCGGCGCGGCCCTCATGCTGGTGGGTCTTGGCCTGACCCTTCGCCCCGCTTCCGGCGCAGCAGCTCGCCGACCGTCGTCTCCGGCTCCGCCGTCGGCTGCTCGTCACGCGGTTCCGTCGGCTCGCGGGCCGGTCGATCGGGTCGACTCGGCAGGGTCGGCAGCGAGATCGACACCGCCGGAGCCCGCACCGCCAGCCGGCTGAGGGCGATGGCGATCGGCCACAGCAGGATCGCGGCCAGCAGGAACCAGTTGGCCAGGTCGATCTCCCTCGTGCCCACCGCGAGGTCGGCGACGTCGAACGCCTGCGTCGGCCCGATGGCACCCCGGCCGCCGGACAGCTCGGACAGTCGGAGCAGGGCCTCCGGCTCCGGAGCCCCGGGCAGGTACTCGGGGGCGAAGGTGGAGTTCGTGATCGTCGACACCGACAGCACGCCCTCGCCGGCGGCTTCCACGGCGGCTCCGACGGCGAACGTGCCGACCTGATCGAGCGTGATCTCCGCCTCGAACCGGGCACCGGCGGTGCGCTGGAGCGGGATCTCGACGGTCGTGCCGTCGGGCTGGGTCACGCGGGCGATGGCCTCGGCCCCTTCGGGGAACGTCTCGGCCCCCTCGACCAGGATCGACATGGACTCCTGCCCGACGGTGGCCGTGACCGATCCGGCACCGACGCCGGCCGGGAACGTGTCGCGCACCACCCGGTTCCAGAAGTCGACATAGCCGTCCCACTCCGCCCAGAGCTGACCCCAGCGTTCGCCGCTGTCGCTGCTCCAGGCCGACACCGTGCCGATGCCGGTCTGCCAGGTGGTGAGGAGCGGGTCACGGTCCGGGCCGATCCGCAGCAGTGTGCGCGCCGTCGGCTTCTCGGTCGTGCCGACGTAGCCCAGCAGGGCGGGGGAGGAGGTGAGGTTCTCGACGACCTCGGAGGCGGTGGTGATCTCGGGGAAGAACTGGCCCTCCGTCACGAAGTCGCGGCTGGCGATGACCGCCTCCTCCATGAGGATCTCCGGGATCTGCTGGAGATCGCGGCCCGGGTAGAACCGGCCCTGGCCCTGGGTGGCGATCGCCTCGAGCTCGTCGGCCGCACCCTCGCCGGTGGCCACGACCGACACGGTGATGCCCTCCGCCGCGAGCTGGCCGGCCTCGGTGGCGAGGTCCGCGAGGGCCGACACCTCGGTGAAGCCGTCGCTGAAGAAGATGATGTGCTTCAGGCTCGCCTGACTCTCCCGCAGGGCGTTGGCCGCGGTCATCAGCGAGGTGGTGACGTTGGTACCACCGGAGGGGAAGAGACGGTTGAGCCCGGCTGTCACGACCTCTTCACTCGGGAGCTTCTGGAGATCGATGACCCACTGGTCGAACGAGTTGAAGGCCAGCACGCCCACCTCGTCGTTCTCGCTCAGCGCGTCGATCGCCCGGGCCGCACCGGAACGGGAGATGTCGGTCTTGTTCGAGCCGCCGTCGGGTCGGTCGCTGGCGTTCCCGCCCTCGCTGCAGTGGCAGTTGCCCATCGACCCGCTGGTGTCGATGGCGAGGACCTCGGCGACGGTCTGGCGTCGCTCCGGGTCGAGGATCTCGCTGACCACCGGCAGCAGCTCCTCGAGCTCGCTGTCGAGATAGCCGCCGAGGCCGTAGCTGCGCTCGCCGCCGATGACGAGGAGACCGCGACCGAGGTCACGGCTGATGATGCCGAGCTGCTCGATGTGCTCGTCGGTCAGCGCCCGTTCCTCGACGTCGACGAGCACGACGGCGCGATAGGTGGCGAGCTCCTCCAGGGCGGGAATGGACGCCGGACTCACGGTGTCGACCAGCAGTTCGCCCGCCTCGAGAGCGGTGCGCAACGTGCGGGAGTCGCCCGCTTGGCCTTCGATGATCAACACCCGGGCCGGACCCTCGACCCGCACGGCGCTGAACGCGCTGTCGTTCTGGACGATCTCGTCGCCCGGAGCGGCCACCTGGATCTGGTAGCGATCGACGCCGTCTTCCTCGGCCTCGCGCTCGAACGTGACCGTGGTGGCGCCCGGCTCGACCTCCACGATGCGTTCCTCGACGAGGTCGCCGTCGGCGAGGAGGCCGACGACCACGGTGGCCGCGTCGGTGGCGTCGAGGGTCGCGGTGATCGAGTAGGTCTCGCCCTCCTGCACGGCCCCCGGGGCGTCGACGGACACGATGGCGACGTCGACGCCCGACTGGCGCCCGACCGGGACCACGTCGATCTGGATCCCGGCGTTGCCGAGGATCGACGCTTCGAGCTCCCCGTCGCCGGTGGTGAAGCGGCCGTCGGACAGCATCACGATCCGCCGGCGGGCGTCGGTCGGCAGGACGGCCCCGGCGAGGCGCAGCGCCCGCTCCGGGTCGGTTGCCGCCGCGTCGATCTGTACCGCGGGCACGCCGAGCGAGTTGTCCTGCTGGAGCGTCGACTCGAGGCGGGCGTCCTTGCCGAACAACGCGACGGCACTGCGCACGCCGCCCGGCTGGGCGTCGAGGGCGTCCTGGACCCACTCGATGCTCTCGCTGCGTCCGCCGGTACTCAACGAATCGGAGGCGTCGATCAGGAACACCGTCGCGACCTCACCCGCCGGCCGGTTGATCGTGACGCCGAACAGGGCGGCGACGACGAGCGCCGCCACCCCCACCCGCAGGGCTGCGGCGAAGCGCCATTGGCGACGGCCGACGCCGAGCCGGCGCCGGGCCAGCAGTGCTTCCGCGACCACGACGGCGAGCAGCGGCCAGAGGAACCAGTAGACGACGGACCGTTCCCCGCGGGGCCGTTCCTCGCCGTCGCGGACCACGCTCAGCTCGGTGGGCAACCCGGGGACGGGATCGACCTTGCTCTCCGCGGCCGGTGCGTTGACGGCGATGACCGTCTCGTTGCCGTCCGTGTCGAGGACCCGCCAGAAGCCGGTGCGGTCGGCGCGGGGCGGACGGGTGCCCGGCGGCACCGCGATCTCCTGTTTGCCCGGCGTGATCACGGTGGCGCCGTCCGGCGCGGTGATGGGAATCGAGTCGCCGACCTCCACCCCCGTGGGCGGGAGCGCACTGCCCGCGAGCAGGGTGACGGCCCGGTCCATGAGGACGGGGAAGGCGACCTGCAGCGGCAGGTTGGTCGACGCGGTGTCGAACGCCAGATAGAGGAACGGACGGTTGCCGGTGGTGCTCTCGATCAGCAGCGGGGCGCCCGGGGCGGCGACGAGCACCTGGCCCGGCCCGGGGTCGACCTGCTGAGCGGCCGAGACGACGACGTCGACCAGGTCGAGGTCCTCGGTGATGGCATGGTCGGGGTCGACCAGCGTGATCGACGGCGCGGTGACCTCACCCAGGACGGTGATCGGCCCGGCGCCGTCTGGCGGCGCGATCGCGAGGAACGGTGCGCCCGGGTCATCGGGTGGGTTGACCTGATTGAAGACGACGACGTCGGCATCCGTGCCGCTGAGCGGAAGCGACTCGACGTGCTCGACCGTGACCGACGGAATGACCGCCAACGCGCGGTCGAGGAACGGGTCCCGGGGGCCGACGATGAGGGCCGTGAGCTCGCGCCGCCGCGCGGTGACGGCGTAGCCGTGGTCGTCGGCGTCGATCAGGTCCTCGCTCTCGAGGAAGACGTCGACTCGGTCGCCGGGCACCGTGTCGATCTCCCACACGGCCTCGTCGCCCGGGCCGATGTCGAGCACGGTCTCGGCCGCCGTGAGGCCGTCGACGTCGACCCGCACCGGCTGCTCGACCCGATCCGCACCATGGTTGGTGACGGTCGCGATGATGCCGAGCCCGCTGACGGTCGGCTCCACGACCAGGGAGCTCACCGCCCGGTTGGTGCTCGACCGACCGACGCCGTGGTACGTCGTGTCCGGCGGCAGCAGCCGCTGCTCGGCGATCGACAGCCCACCGTCACTGATCAGCGCGAAACCGATCGGCACCCCCGGCGTCTCGAGGCTCTCGGCGAGCAGGAACGCGTCGACGAAGTCCGCGGGGGCACCCGACACCTCGATCCGATCGAGCGCATCGTCGAACGCGGTGCGGTCCGGACTGGCGGAGAGGAGCACGCGGCTCCGGGGCCCGGCCACGACGACGCTGGCCAGACTGCCGTCGCGCATCTGTCCCCGCAGGTCGCGGGCCGTGCCGAGGGCGTCGGCGAGCCGGTCCGGCGATCCGTCGCGGGCGGCCATCGAGGCGGACGTGTCGATGACGAAGACCGTGTGGTCCGCCAGGATCGCGTCGGTGGCCCGGGTCGGCTGGGCGAGCGCGGTGGCGAGCAGCAGGACGGCGAGCAGTTGGGCGAGCAGGAGCCAGCTCGGTCGCAGCCGCTGCCAGGGAACCGCGGCGGACACCGGGCTCGGGGCTTCGTCCCAGAGGAAGGTCGACGGCACCTCGATCCGCTCGCGGCGGGGCCGCAGGACGTGCAGGAGCAGGATCGGGATCGTCAGCCCGAGCAGGAGGAACGCGGCGGGGTTGGCGAAGGTCACGAGACCATCCCCGCGGCCCGCCACGACCCGAAGAGGGTGCGCTCGAGGTCGTCGCCGACCGCGATGCGGGTGTAGTGGACGCCCGACATCCGGCACCGCTCGGCGACCTCGTCCTGCCACTCGGCGACCCGGGTCTGGAGCGCCCGCAGGTCGAGCGGGCTGGCGGACACGGCGACCGTCGCCCCCGTCTCGCGATCGACGACGTCGATGTCGCCGCCGACGTCCGGCTCGTGGTCACGGGGGTCGACGATGTGCACGACCGCGGCCTGGTCGCCGCGGGCCGGCAGGCGCCGGATCGCCGTGGCCCAGTCCGGCGTGAGGAGGTCCGACACGACCACCGTGAGGCCGGGGGTGGAGCGGCGGGCGAGCAGGTCGCCGACCGCGTTCGCGAACTCGGTGACGCCGCCCGGTTCGATCTGTTCGAGATGGTGGAGCAGCGCCCCGAGCGCGGCGCGCCCGTTGAAGCGGGGCGGGGGCAGATGGAACGGGAACGTCGCCACGGTCACCGCATCGCGGCGCACGAGCGAGACGAACCCGATGGCGGCGGCCACCTGCTTCGTGAGCCGGAACTTGTCGGGGGCGGACATCGACGACGAGGTGTCGACGAGCAGTCGGACGGTGACGTCCTCCTCGGCCTCGAAGAGCTTCAGGAGGAGCTGATCGAGGCGGGCGTAGAGGTGGTAGTCGATCCGGCGGAAGTCGTCACCCGGGTGGTACTCCCGATAGTCCGCGAAGTCGAGCGATGTGCCCCGGCGCTGGGACCGATGGTCGCCACTGAACTGTCCGGCCAGCCGTTGCGACGTGCGCAGTTGAAGACGCTCGAGTCGGGCGAGCGTCTTCGCGTCCAACAGGGGCTCGCCGGGCACGGGGATCTCAGTTCGCGCCGGGCCGGGGGGTGGCGTCGACGATCGCGTCGACCACCTCGTCGGTGGTGGTGCCGTCGGCGATGGCCTCGTAGCCCGTGACGAGTCGGTGGCGCAGCACCGGGCGGGCCATCGACGCGATGTCGTCGGCCGCCACGTTCGGGCGACCGTCGAGCAGCGCCGCCGCCTTCGCCGTGAGGATGAGCGCCTGCGCACCACGCGGTGACGCGCCGAAGCGCACCGCCCGCTGCACGATGTCGGGACCGCCCCGGCCGGGGTGGGTCGCGGCGACGAGATCGACGGCGTAGCGGATCAGGTGGGCGGCGACCGGGACCTCGCGGGTGAGCCGGATCATCTCGCGCAGGTGAGCGGCATCGGCCACGGCGTCGAGGGTCGGCCGGGCCGTGCCGGTGGTGCGGGCCACGATCTCGGTGAGATCCTCCGCGGGCGGGAACATGACGAGCGCCTTCATCAGGAAGCGGTCGAGCTGGGCCTCGGGCAGCGGGTAGGTGCCCTCGTTCTCGATCGGGTTCTGCGTCGCCATCACGAAGAACGGCCGGGGGAGTGGGCGGGTGGCACCGGCCACGGTGACGGCCCTTTCCTGCATCGCCTCCAACATGGCGGACTGGGTCTTCGGCGTCGCCCGGTTGATCTCGTCCGCGAGCACCAGATTGTGAAAGATCGGGCCGGGCCGGAACTCGAAGGTCCGTCGCCCGTCGTCGCCCTCCTCGAGCACCTGGGTGCCGACGACGTCGGCCGGCATGAGGTCCGGCGTGAACTGGATACGGCCGAGGTCGACCGTGATGGCCTCGCCCAGCGTCTTCAGCAGCTCGGTTTTGCCGAGGCCCGGCACGCCCTCGAGGAGGACGTGGCCCTCACAGAGCAGGGCCACCAGCACCGTGTCGACGAGGTCCCGCTGGCCGACGATCACCTTGGCGATCTGCTGGCGGATGGCCTCGCCGGTGGCGGCGTAGTCCTCCGGGGTGAGCGTGGTCGTCTCCGTCATGGTCCTCCGTTGGTGGTCGCCGCGAGGGCTTCGAAGTAGGCCGCGATCTGGTCGCGCAACGAGGGCGGGATCGGGCTGCCGTCGAGACTCTCGATCGCCTGGTCGCGGAAGTCGGTGATCACGTCGCTCAAGGGCACGGTGATCGAGCCGTCGCTCGACTCGGTGTCGCCCTGACCGATCGTCTCGCTCGGGCCGTCGCCCGTCCCGTCGACGTTGATCGTCTCACCGGGGGTGCCCTCCGGGCCGACGAGGACCGTCGCGCCGTCGAGCGGAGCGACGTCCGCATTGCCGACACCGGCGATGTTGCCCTGGCCGCCTTGGCCCGAGCCCGTCTGGGCCTGGCTTCCGCCGACGTTGCCCGACGGGTTGCCGGCGCCTTGACCCTGTCCCTGGCCCTGACCGGATCCCTCGCCCTGGCCTTCGCCCTGGCCGGATCCCTCGCCCTGACCTTCGCCTTCGCCTTGGCCCTGGCCCTGGCCCTCACCCTCGCCCTCACCCTCGCCCTGGCCTTCGCCCTCTCCGGAGCCCTCGCCCTGCCCGGACGGCTCGCCGGATCCTTCGGCGGCCCGGGCCAGCCCGTCGCGGGCGGTGGCCGCGGCGTTCGCCGCCTCGCCCAGTTGGGCCTGGGCCGCGATCGCGTCACTCGACGCCTCCTGGGCGGCTGCAGCGTCGGCCAGGGCGTCCGCGGCCGCTTCGGTGTCGCCCTCGGCGAGCGCCTCGGCGGCCCGCTGCAGCGCCTCTGCGGCTTCCGGGTTGCCGACCTCCTGTGCTTCGGCCAGCTGCTCGAGACGGTCCGCGAGCTCCTCACGGGCGGCCGCGTCGAGACCGTCGAGCTCCTCGGCGAGTGCTTCGAGCTGCTCGGCGGCGTCACCGTTCTCGGCGCTCGAGATCGGATCGGCCGCCAGACTGCGTTCCAGGCCGCGGTTCGCGGCCCGCTGGGCGAGCAGGTCGTCGCTGATCTCGTTCTCCAACTCGCGCTGTGCCTCCGCCAGGAGCTCGTCGGCCCGCTCGAGATCATCGGTCCCGCGCAGCTCGGCGATGAGTTCCTCCAGCCGCTCGGCCGCCTCGCTGTCCTCGGGCCGTTCGGCCTCCAGCGCTTCGGCGATCTCCTCGAGTTCGGCGATCTGATCGGCGATCAGCTCCTGGGCGCGATCGCGCGCCGCCCGGGCGGCGTCCTGCGGGTTCGTGATGAACAGCAGCGAGATGGCGAGCCCGCCGATGACCGCGGCGACGATCCACCGGCGGGTCCGTCGGGGCCAGTGCACCGCTTCGGTTGCCCGGTGCGCGGTGGCCGCCTGGTCGGCGCGCGTGCGGATGGCGTCGACGAACGGTCCATCGCTGCCGTCGAACTCCAACGCGGTGCTGAACACGTCCTTCGTGCCCAGCGCGTGATCGGCCACCAGCGCGGCTCGGCGCAGGCTGATCCGCCGAACCACCGCGGCGACGCCGATCACGACGATCGCGACCACCACGATCGCGAGCGCCACCGGTTCGGGCCAGGTGATCGGCCACTGGCGGGCGGCGAAGAGCAGGAGGAGGGCGACGACGGCGAGAATCGGCGCCACGAAGCTCAACCAGTCGACGGCCCACACCACGCGCAGACGCCGGATCACCCGGTGCAGAAGGTCTTCCACTCGAGAACTCATCGAACGCTCCTCATCGGTCTCGCGCGCCCGGAGCACGGACGCGCCGGGTGGCCACACCCAGTACGACGACGGAAACGACCAAAAGGGTCCCGGCCGACCACGGCCAGAACTCGCCGCGCACGGTTCGGCCCGACGCGTCCTCCGATTCGGTCAGGGAGGCGAGGGCGTCGAACGGGCCGGAATCGCCACTGCTGTCGGCCGCGAGGAAGTCGGCCACGGTGGCCAGCGGGGCGGCGACGAGCAGGGCGGCGGGAGGGTCGACGGGGTCGTCGCCCTGGCGGTCGTCGATGATCGCGACCGCGCTGTAGGCGGCGAGGCTCCCCAGGGTCATGAGCACCACCATCGCGTACGCCGCCACGGTCGCCACCTGCACCCGGGTCGAGAACGCCGAGCAGAGGATCGACACCGCGCCGAGCACCAGGGCGGTGAACACCACCGCCACGGCGGCCCGCAGCAGGTCGCCGAGGTCGACGCCACCGACGAGATACCCGATCGCGAGGATCGGCGCGGCGGCGACGGCGAGCAGCAGGACGTAGGCGAGCGACGAGACGAGCTTGCCGAGCACGATCGACCGGGGCCGCACGAGGGTGAGCTGCAGCGGGGCGAGCGTGCGGCGTTCGCGTTCGCCGGCGATGGCCGCGCCGGCGACGGCCGGCACCACGAAGTGGATGAGCAACAGGACGAGGAACAGCGTCCAGTCGAAGAGGGTCCGGCCGACCTGGGCGCCCTCGACCGCGGTGACGGCGTCGAACGCGTCGGTGCTCGACGAGCGCTCGGCCTCGTACGCCACGATCGCGACAGCCGTGACGACGGCGAGGAATCCGAAGAGCACGAGCGTCGCCGGCCAGTTGCGCATCCGTGACCCGAGCTCGCGGGACACGATCGGATTCGAGAGCGGCCTCATTCCGCCACCTCGCGCTCGAACAGCGCGGCCAGGCCGCGGTGGCTCCGCCGGAACTCCAGCAGGGGTCGGGTCTCGTCGGCGACGAGCCGGCGCAGCAGTGCTTCCTGTTCCTCGTCGTCGAGAACGGTGAAGCTCTCGCGGGTGCCGTCCACGAAGCGGACCTCGATCGTTCGGGCCGGGTCGGGGTCGGTCCGCAGCTCGTCCGGCGCTCCGATCGCGACGACGCGGCCCGCCGCCATGACGGCCACCTCGGTGCAGATCGGTTCGAGCTCGGAGAGGATGTGGGTGCTGATCACGATGGTCTTGCCGAGATCGCGCAGCTGGCGCAGCAACTCCAGCAGGTCGGCCCGGGCGACCGGGTCGAGGCCGCTGGCCGGTTCGTCGAGCAGCAGGAGGTCGGGATCGTGCACGAGCACCCGGCCGATCCCGAGGCGTTGCGCCTGCCCCCGTGAGAGGCCGGCCACCGGGTGGTCACGCAGGGGACCGAGTTCGACGAGCTCGAGCAGGTTGTCGATCAGGGCCGGTCGCTCCTTGCGGCCGATCTCGTGGGCATCGGCGAAGAACCGCAGGTATTCGTCGACCGTCATGTCGTCGTAGAAGCCCATCTGGTCCGGCATGAATCCGACCCGGCGACGCACCTCGCGGGGGTCGGCGGCCGCGTCGATGCCGAGCACCTCGATGGAACCCTCGGTCGGACGGGTGAGCGTCGCCGCCATGGCGAGCGTGGTGCTCTTGCCCGCCCCGTTCGGGCCGATGAGCCCGAGCAGCGCCCCGGCGGCGACGTCGAGTTCGAGGCCGGCGACCGCGAGAGTCGACCCATAGCGTTTGACGACGCCGCTCATGGTGAGTGCGTTCATCCGTCCACCGCCTCGTCCTCGTCCACGGGTCCGATCGCGAGCGTCTTGCCGTTGGCGAACTCGAAGACCTGGCGGCGGTCGATCTCCATGGTGACGTGGATCAGGCCGTCGATCACCACGTCCTCCACCCGGAAGTTGCGGGTGCTCTCGCGGCCGGTGGTCGAGATCGACTGCCACCGGGTGCCGTTCCACACCTCCAGTTCGAGGGCGAAGCGGGGAATGGTGACCGCAACCCGTTCCGTGCCGTCGGGCAGGTCGACGACGCCCTGATAGGTGGCGCTCAATCCGCTGCCGATCCCGGCGGGGCCGCGGACCATCTCGAGGCGAGTGGCCATGTTGGAGCCGGGCGCGGCGTCGATCGTGTGGTGCGAGACGACGACCGTCCGACCGGAGCCGATCGTGGTCCCGTCGGCCGTGGTGACCGGGGCCGGCATCGAATCGGACCAGCCGACGGCGGCGACGGCGCCGATCGGGGCCGTGTTCACGCCCCCTCGTTCGTCGTAGAGCGCTTCCCACGCGTCGATCGCGGCGAGGCGGCTGCTGCCCCACAAGAGGGCAGCGGCGTCGGCCCGCAGCTCGAATCCGTCGACGCCGGAGAGGGAGAACGTCCGTTCCTCGCCCGGGCCGAGTGATCCGAACGACTGTCCGTAGGCCGAGGTGAGCACGCTCACGTCGTGCAGGGTCGTGTCCGTCTCGTTCACCACGCGTCCCTCGACGCGCCCGGCGCCATCGGAGGTCGCTTCGACGACGAGACCGGGGGCCTCGACGGGCCCGATGGCGGCGATCCGGCCGTAGTCACCGGCGTCGAGGTCGAGCCGGGCCGTCGAACCCTCGTCGCCCCCCTCGATCAGCGCGTCCCGGGTGGTCTCGCCGACGTCGGTCATCACGCTCGTCCACCCGCGGGGCAGCCGGATCCCGGACTCCTCGCTGTCGACGAGCACGTGGGTGGTGGCGACATCCGTGCCCTCGCCGGTCACGAGCACCGTGAGATGCGCCGCGCTGGTGTTGTCCCGCAGATCGGCGCCGAGGACGATGACGCCCACGGTGGCGATCGCCGCGACTGCGGGCACGGTGACCCATATCAGGTCGGTCCGGCCCCGGCGACGGAGCACCAGATAGCCGATGGGGCCGACGACGAGCGCGTAGACCGTCAACAGGATCAGGATGCCGACGATCGAGGGCAGCGAGAAGCCCGCGTCTTCGCTGAGGATCGCGTCGAGACCCGCGGCCTCGTCCTCGCCCGCCCGGAGATCGAACCCGCCGGCCTCGCTGGCGTCGTCGATCGGTGTCGGCAACAGCACGGTGTCCCAGGCGCCGACCTTGGCCTCGCCCGCGGAGAGCCGCACGAGGCCGCGTCCGGCCGTGCGAGCCTCGCCGGTTGCGGGTTGCCACGCCTCGGGGATGCGGGGCACGGGCCCGCTCACCTCGTCCACGACGAGTTGCCCGCCCGCCGTGACCCACGCGGACAACGCCTCGAACTCCCGGCCGGCCAACGCGTCGAGGTCCGCGGCGGAGGCCACGATGCTGTCGAACACGGAGAGGGCGGCGAGACCGGCTCCGAGCGTCTCGGTGTCGAGCCCGACGAGCACGGCGGATCCGCTGGGGACGGCCAGCTCGGCGGTGGCCGGAAGCGAGTCGGCGGCGCTCACGAGACCCATGACGCCGACGATCTCGACCTGCGGGTCCACGGCCGCGACGACCTCGTGCGAGACGATCACCTCGCCCTCGATCGACAGTTCGACGACGAGATCGTCGAAGGCGCCCATCGCCAGCGGGGCGACGAGCACGAACCGTTTCGTCGAACTGCCCGGCACCTCGATCGTGCGCTCGGCGGTGACGGTGCGATCGCCCTCGGTGGCGACGAGCCGAAGCTCGCCGGTGATCAGGCGCTGGGCGGCGATCTCCACCGCCACGGGAAGCGGCTGACCCGCCCGGGCGAGGCCCCGGACGCCACCGTGGATCTCGATCGCGAAGCCGTGCTCGGCCGCCACCTCGGGCTGGGTGATCTCGGCCTCGGGATCGCCGGGCTCCTCCGGGTCGGGCTCGCCGGGATCGGGCTCGTCCGGTCCGGTGCCGGGGTAGGCGGGTACGTCGATCGGTTCGGGGACCGTGATGGGATCGTCGATCGGACCGGGGTCGAAGTCGCCGGGCCCGACCGTCGTGGTGGTCTCGGTGACCGGCGCGGCCCGGTCGGCCCCCGCCGGGGTCGGGAGCAGGATGAACGTCGCGGCCACGAGGGCGAGCGCGAGCGCGGCGAAGACGGCGCCCCGCCCGGTTCTTCCGACGTCCGCCTCACCCCTCGCACGCACCGTGCGAGCATGACACACGAACCACGCCGCGCCCCCGCGGCCCGTCCCTGCTCCGGGCATGCGACACTGGCGGGATGACGCGGGGGATCCGGCGAGTCCGAACGATGGCGATCGTGACCGCGGCTGCGCTCGCGGTCGCGGCCTGCGCCGTCGACAGTGACGGTGTCTTGCGCCCGGGGGCGAGCGATGTCGTCGACCCGATCGCGGAGGGCGTCGAAGCCACGCCGGGCGCCTGCGCCGAGCTGCTTCGCGCCGTCCAGGACTCTGCGCTGGCCGTGGTCGGGCCCAACGGTCTTCCCGACGACGACCCGTTCAACCAGTTCAACGACTTCCGGGGCGGTCTCGTGATCATCGACCGCGCCGCGTTCGGTTGGGACGACGGATCCGGCGAGGCGTCCACGCTTCCCCAGGGCACGGCCGACGCCGTCGTGCTCGGCGATCGAGTCGTGGTCGTACGTGACGGCTGGCTCCACGTCCTCGCCCCCGACGCCGACGCGCCGGTCCACAGTTCGTGGCTCGGCTCGGTAGCGGTCGGCGAGGATCCCCTCCTCGTCGCGGAGGACGACGGCCTCCTGGTCATCCACGAGACCTCGGCCAGCATCGGCGAACAGGTCGGGCGAGCCGTGCGCATCGCCCGCGTGACCATCGGCGACGACGGTCAGGCTGTCGTGGAGGAGTCCGTCGAGGTTCTCGGTTACCTCGCCGGCGCCGACCTCGAGGGCGACGTGCTCCAGTTGGCGGTGCGCCGCGAGGCTCCCGCGCTCGATCTCGTCCAGGCGACCACCGCCGGCGCCGAGGAGATCGCGCTCGAGGTGAATCGAGCAGCGATCGCGTCGACGACGATCGACGACTGGGTCCCGCTGCTGCGCCACCAGGCCGGCGACGACGAGGCGGTCGACACGCTCGTCGGCGGCTGTGACGTCGTCACGCCGCCCGGATCGGAGACCGCGCTCGGCACCACCGCGCTGCTCCAACACGAGTACGGGGCGTCGCTCGCCGACGTGAGCGGTCAACTCGTGCTCGGCGAAGGTGTCGTCGCCTTCGAGGGGGACCATGCGTGGCTCCTGTCGTCGCGCACGTCGCTCGTGGACTTCGGCGGCGAGGGCGGCGCCGGCGGCTTCGGCACGGAGCGGGTCGTCACGGTCAGGCTCGCTGCGGGCGAGGACGGCTACGAGGCCGAGGCGGCCGGCATCGTCGCGGGGCGGCTCCAGACGCCGGGCGGCGTCGCGGTCGGCGAGGACGGCATCCTGCTCTTCACGTCCGAGGACCAGTGGGGCAACCAGATGGAGGTCACCAGCCTCGGTGGCACCAACCAGCTGACCCATCTCGACGCACGCAGCCTCAACCTGGACTGGTGGGGCGTCTTCAGCACGTCGACGCTGGACGAGGACACGGTCGTGCTCAGCCGTCAGGGCGGTACCGCCATCATCGACGTCTCCGTGCCGGGGGACATCCAGGTCGAGACCATCGAGACCCGCTGGAACCAGGGCTTCCGAGAGGCGGCACCCCAGCTCTTCCCCTACGGCGACGACTCCTTCGTCGCGAGCAGTGGCGGTCAGATCGTGTCGGACTGGGGTTCGGTCGAGATCTTCTTCGAGCAGATCGTGGCCAACGAATTCGGCGGGCAACCGCGGCTCGAGGACTGGTTCGGTCAGCCGGGGAGCGTGAGCCTCGACGTGCGCGAGGGTGGCACCGAGCAGCAGGACATGGTGGCCGAGTGGTCCGGCGATGCGTTCGGTCTGTGGGTCGTGTCCGCCGACCCCGACGAAGGGACGGTCGTGGTCGGCGTCGCCGGCCTACGCGACCCGGACGAACCGCCGATCCTCGGCGGTGAGCTCTTCACGGGTGCGGTCACCTTCGACGTCGTGGGCGATGCGCTCGTCGAGCGGGAGCGCATCAGCTTCGTGCCCACCCAACCGGACGACATCGGCGCGTCGGATTGTGAACGGGCGACCGTCGACCAGTTCTTCCTCGACGTGGCCGGACTCTGGAACAGCCAGCTCTTCACCTGTGATCCGGGGGTGGGTGCCGGTGTCGTCGGGTACTCGTGCTGGGGCGCGGAGTTCGGCGAGATCGACCCCGAGATGCTCCGGTGGAACTGGGGCATCGAGGACACCTCCGAGATCGAGGCCGAGCTCGCCGACCTGCGGGCCGTCACCGAAGCGGGCGGCACTGTGATCGCCTGTCGGGCCAAGGCTCCGATCACCGTCGACGTGCCGCTGCGCGAGCTCCCGACGGACAACGGCGATCTCTGGGTGACCACGACCACCGGGGTGGCCCGTCTCGTGAGCGGGGTCGACGAGATTTCGGTCCACTCGCTGGAGCCGCCCTACGGTGCCTGACCGTATGCAGACCCGAATCACCGACATGCTCGGCATCGAGATCCCCATCGTGCAGGCGCCGATGGGGTGGATCGCCCGCTCACCGCTCGCCTCCGCCGTCTCCCGGGCCGGCGGGTTGGGGATCATCGAGACGTCGTCGGGGGAGCTCGACGTCATCAAGGGCGAGATCGCGGCGATGCGCGAGCTGACCGACAAGCCGTGGGGCGTGAACGTCGCCCAGATGTTCGTCCGCGACATCGAGGGGCTGCTCACGTTCCTCTTCGAGAACGAGGTGGGGTTCGTCACCACCTCGGCCGGGGATCCGGCCGTGCTCGTGCCCCGCCTGAAGGACGCGGGCGTCACGGTCTTCCACGTCGTCCCCTCGATCCGGGGCGCCGAGAAGGCCGCGGCCGCGGGCGTCGACGGCATCGTCGTCGAAGGCATCGAGGGCGGCGGCTTCAAGAACGCCAAGGGCGCGTCCAGCCTGGTCCTCGTGCCGGAGATCGCCGACCGCTTCCCCGAGCTGCCGATCGTCGCGGCCGGTGGCTTCGTCGACGGACGGTCGATGGCCGCCGCGTTCGCTCTCGGGGCGGATGCGGTGCAGATGGGCACCCGGATGGTGGCGTCGGTCGAATCGCCGATCCACGACAACTGGAAGCAGTCGATCGTCGACGGCAAGGAGACCGACACGGTGCTCGTGCGGGGGCAGGGCGGACCGGCCATGCGCACCTTGCGCACGGAGCGCACCAGCCGGTCCGAGGAGGAGGGTGTTCCGGTGTCGCTCGACCCCGCGGCGATGATGGGCACCTATTTCGGCGGCGACATGGAATCCGGCGTCGCCATGAGCGGCCAGGTCCAGGGTCGGATCCGCTCGATCGAGCCCGTCGCCGACATCCTGCAGACGGCCTGGCGTGACTGTCAGGCGATCATGGCGACCATGGGGGAGCGGGCCGGCCGCTGATCCGCGAGGATCGAGCGCGCGACCGCGTCGGCACAGCAGACTTGGCGAATGGTCGGTGTCGGCGATCGCGCCGCGCGCGTCGGACGCGCGCTGACGGGGGGTGACCCGCGCGCGTACCGCGACAGCCTCGTCGCGCTGATCATCGCCGGGATCACGAGCCTTGTCGCGGGGGTGACCCTCGCCCTCACCACCGACACGCTCGAGGAACTCCCCGGTCTGCTCCTGCTCGTGCCGGCCGCGTTGGCGGTGAAGGGCAACGTGTTCGGTGCGCTCGGCAGCCGCCTCGGCACCAGCATCCACGCCGGCACCTTCCGGCTCAGTGCGAGGCTCGACACGATCGTGGGGGCGAACGTCGCCGCGGCGCTGCTGCTCAGCCTCGTCATCGCGGTGGTCATCGCCCTGCTCGCGAAGGGCGTGGCGATCGCGTTCTCCATCTCGCCCACCATGTCCGTGGCGGACTTCATCGTCGTCTCGACGCTCGGCGGCCTCCTGGCGTCCGTCGTCATCCTCGTCGTCACCCTGCTGCTGGCCGCCGGATCGGTTCGTTTCGGGTGGGACCTCGACAATGTCGTCTCCCCGCTCGTCACGGCATCGAGCGATGTCGCGACATTGCCGGCGCTGGTCCTCGCCGCCGAGCTCGCGAGCGTCGACGGGGTCACCCCGGTGCTCGCATGGATCGCCGTCGTGATCGCGGGCATCTCGCTGCTGTGGGCGCTGCTCACCCGCATCGCGCTGCTCCGCACGATTGTTCGGGAGTCGATGCCGATCCTGGTCGTGGCCGGTCTCCTCGACCTGATCGCCGGCATCACGATCGAGAAGCGGCTCGACGACTTCCTCGAGTTCCCGGTCCTCCTCGTGCTCCTGCCCGGCTTCCTGGGCACTGCCGGGGCCCTCGGTGGGGTGCTGTCCAGCCGGCTCGCCACGAAGCTGCATCTCGGCCTGATCGAGCCGGGCCCGATCCCTCGCGGCTCGGCCGGCGGCGAGGTGGCCATGATCTTCGCGCTGTCGGTGCCGGTCTTCGTGGTGGCGGGCCTGATCGCGGAGCTCGGTGGCCTGCTCGCCGACCAGGCCAGTCCCGGGGTCGTCGATCTCGTGCTCATCGCGGTCACCGGCGGACTGCTGGCGACCTCGTGCGTGGTCGTCGTCGCGTACTACGCGACCGTCGTCGCGGTCCGCTTCGGGCTCGACCCGGACACCTACGGCATCCCCATGGTCACTTCGACGCTCGATTTCGTCGGTGCCTTCGCCCTCATCCTGGCCATCGTGGCCTTTGGAGTTGCATAGCCCATGACCGAGTCAGAGAATTCCGAACCGAGGCACTGATGGACGACCGACCACGAAATCTGCGCGAGATGCTCGCCGAGGCGAAGGACCTCTCCGAACTGATGGTCGATCTCGCCTACGCATCGTTGTTCTTCAGCGACCCCGACATGGCCGAGGAGGTGGGCGAACTCGAGGAGACGATGAGCGACCTCGTCCAGGACATGCGCGGCGTCTGCATCATGGCCGTTCGTCGCCCCGCCGAGGCCGAGGGCATGTCGTCCGTGCTCCAGGTGATCAGCGCGATCGAGCGCATCGCCAACGACGCTGTGGACATCGCCCGGATCGTCACCCACAAGCTCGGCATTCCCGCCGAGCTCCTCGCCGATCTCAGTGAGGCCGAGGAGGTGAGCCACCGGGTGCTGGTCTCCGACGGTTCGCACATGGCCCATCGGGAGCTCGCCGCCCACGAGCTGCCGGTCCAGACCGGCATGCGGGTGATGGCGATCCGCCGGGAGCGCAACTGGATCACCGATGTCGGCGGCGACACGGTCCTCGTGCCCGGCGACGTGCTCTTCCTTCGGGGATCGCCCGATGGCATCACCCGGCTGCGCGAACTCGCCGCCGCACCGCCGTGGACGCCGCCCCCGACACCCGAGGATCCGTTCACGACAGATCTCGATCGCGCCGTCGACGTCCTCGTCGAGATGAAGAACCTGTCGGAGGTTGCGGTGGGTCTGGCCTACTCGGCCCTCGTCCTCGCGGACCTCGGTCTCGCGGCCGAGGTCCGTCACCTCGAGGATCGCCTCGACGAGATGAAGGACCGGCTCGAACTGTGGGTCCTGCGGGCCGCGTCCGACAAGGTCGATCCGTCGCCGCTGCGGGGCCTGCTCCACCTGTCGCAGGCCGCCGAGGACATCGGCGACCAGGCCCAGCAGATGGTGGCGCCGATCGAGCAGCGCGAGGACGTCCACCCGATCCTCGGACTCGCCCTCGGCGACAGTGACGACGTCGTCCTGCGCCTGCCCGTGGGCGACGGGAGCGAAGCCGACCAGACGCTTCTCTCGGACCTGCAGCTGAACATCGAGCCCGGATTCACCGTGCTGGCGATCCGCCGTGGTGGTCAGTATCTCTACCGGCCGCGGGGCCGCGTCCGGCTCCTCGCCGGCGACGAGCTGATCGCCAGCGGGCCCGACGAGGGCCGCGAGTTGCTCGCCCGGCGCTGCGGCTGGCTTCTCGTCGATCCGGATGGAGACGGCGAGATGGAGCTGGAGCCCGCCCCGCGCGGATAGCTTCGATCCGATGGACGCCCCGCTCTGCCTGCTGTCGATCCACGCGCACCCCGACGACGAGGCGTCGAAGGGGGCGAGCACGGTCGCGAAGTACCACGCCGAAGGCGTGCACACGGTGCTGGTGTGCTGCACCGGCGGCGAGGAGGGCGACATCCTCAACCCGGCGATGGACCGCGACGAGGTGCGGGCCAACCTCGGCCAGGTGCGGCTCGAGGAGCTCGCCGCCGCCGCCGAGGTGATCGGCTACGAAACCGTCCACATGCTCGGCTACCGCGACTCGGGCATGGCCGAGTCCGACGCCAACGCCCACCCCGAGTGCTTCGCCATGGCGCCGCTCGACGAGGCGGTCGACCGCCTCGTCGCCACGATCCGCGCCGAGCGCCCTCAGGTCGTCATCACCTACCCGGACGACCAGGGCACGTACCAGCACCCCGATCATCTCCGGGTCCACGACATCACCCACCCGGCGGTGGACGCGGCGGCGGACCCGGACCACCGCCCCGACCTCGGCCAACCGTGGCAGGTGACGAAGGTGTACTACTCGAGCTGGTCGCGGGCCCGGCTCGAAGCCCGCCACCAGGCGTTCCTGGATCTCGGCCTCGAGTCGCCCTACGACGATCGCTGGTTCTCGCGTCCGGACCAGGACGATTCCATCACCACCAAGGTGCCCGTCGAGGGCTTCACCGACGCCCGCCGCGACGGTCTCCTCGCCCACGCCACCCAGATCGACCCGGAATCCACGTTCTGGTTCGGGCTGCCGGCCGACGTGGAACGCACCCTGTACACGGTCGACGACTATCGGCTCGCGTTCGGCCCCGGCCCGGCGGACGGCGAGATCGAGACCGACCTGTTCGCCGGTATCCGCAGTGAGGCTGCCGCGCCGTGAACATCTTCGACGACGACTGGCTCGCCGCCGCGACCGACGCGCTCGGCGCGCTCCCGGAGCAGGCCGGTGCCTCCGCGGTGATCGACTATGTGATCGCCGGCGCCCCCGACGGCAAGACCACGATCGGCGTCACCCTCACCGAGGGCCGGGTCACGGCGATGCAGATCGGCAAGTCCGCCGACCCCGACCTCGTGATCTCGCTCAAGTACGACGTGGCGCTCGCTCTGCTCACCGGCGAGATGACCGGCGACGCCGGTTACATGAACGGCGCCATCAAGGTCGAGGGCGCCCACGAGCGATGGATGCTCGAACTGCGCCCGGTGCGCAACGCCGTCGCCGAGGCGCTCGCCCCGGTGATGGCCGTCACCGAGACCTGAGCTCAGCGTCGGGCCCGTTGGGCGTCGCGCATCTCGCGGAAGCCGATGAGGGTTGCTCCGGTCGCGGCGATCCGATCGCCCAGGCCGCGGTCGGTCAACACATCGAGATCGTCCATGCGGCTCGACGCGTCCGGGTCGATCGCCCGTAGCTCCTCGGCGGCGATGGCGGGCTCGAATGCGACGACGGTGACGCCCGACTCCAGGGAGGCGAGGGTGGCATCGAGATGGTCGCGGGCGCCGCCCCGCACGAGGGTGAAGTGGTCGGGCAGGAGCACGCCCTCCTCCGCGGCGAGACGGCGGAAGGGGAACCCGGCCCGGTCCTCGGCGTCGCCGCTCTCCAGCCGCACGGGGAGCTCGGCGTCGTAGGCGATGTCGAGCAGCACGTCGAAGAACTCGGGGCGCTGTTGGAGCGTGCCCATGTGGGTCGAGAGGTGGGTGACGTCGAACCCCCACAGTCGGGCCCGTTCGAGTTGGGCGCGGCATTCGCGGCGCACCTCGTCGAGATCCGCGTGGTCCCAGAGGTCGTCCGCCGTTCGCGGGAAGCCGCCGTCGCCGTCGAGCAGGCTCGGCGCAGCGGTGAGCGGTCCCCAGCGGTAGCAGTCGAGCTGGCTGTTGAGGGTGAGGTGCACGCCGATGTCCGCGCCCTCGTCGCGGTCGGCGGCGTAGCGCGACCACGGGCCCGGCATCATCACCGTCGCCGTGGTGGCCATGCCCTCACGAAGGGCGGTGAACCCACCGGCGGTCGCGGCGTGGGTCGAGCCGAGCAGATCCGCGCTGAGGATCAGGAGCTTGGCGTCGGCCGGGTGCCCGAGTGCCTCCGCGGTGGTTTCCACGACGCAGACCGTAGCGCCCTACTCCAGCGGAACGTCGGGGCCGCCGCACACGGTCCACAGCCCGACCCCGGCCGCGACGGCCTCGCGCTCCGCCGAACGGAACAACGACTCGTAGTGGTCGTTGGGGTCGTAGATCAGCACGCCCGCGTAGCCCTGCTCGATCAGATCGAGGTTGACGAAGAGATCGTCGCTGCTGCGCACGACGTAGGCGAGGAGCCGGTCGTACTGATCACGCGCCTCCTCGTCGAGGATCAGCGTGATCGCGGCACCCTCCGGCAGCAGGGCCTTCAGATAGTCGCTCGCTTCCTCGCCGTAGCACTGGTCCGGGCGGTTCTCCGCCACCGACTCCGGGGTGTCGATGCCCAGGAGCCGCACCCGCTCGGACCGTCCGTCGATGTCGGCCACGATCGTGTCACCGTCGACGACTCGTTCGACGGTGGCATTGGGCGCCAACGACGTCTGGTCGGGCACCGTGGCCGGCGTGAGTGGTGCTGCCGGCTCGGCCGGCTCCGGGTCCGTGCACGCGCCGAAGAGCAGGGCGGCGATCACGAACGGCACGAGACGAGTCACGACGGACAGTCTGGCGAGCCGGGACGGGGATCCCGCCCGATCAGGCCGCGTCGGCGTGGAGTTCGAGCGATTCCCCCTCCGCGAGGGCGACTTCGCGGGCCCGGACCCGCGACTCCTGGAGGACGGCACGGGCGGCGGCGACGCCGTCGAGGCCCCGCTGCCTGGTCCGCCCGTCGAGGCGCCAGCTGCGGTGGGGGGTGATGAGGCTGAGCTGGTTGGTCATGGCCCCATTGTGCAGAGGGGGTGTGACACTCACCGGCCGTAGTGACAGGATCACGGAATGTCTGATTCTGCGAGCTCCGATCCGCACCCGTCCGCTCGATACGGCATGACGGTGCCCTTCGACGGGATGCCCCTCCATGCCCAGCGGGACCGGTTCCAGCGCTTGGAGGCGCTCGGCTACACGGATCTGTGGTCGGCCGAGGCGATGGGGGCCGACGGGCTGACCCCGCTCGCGCTGGGCTCGGTGTGGACGCCCTCCATGCGGCTCGGCACCGCGATCCTGCCGGCCTACACCCGCGGTCCGGCCCTGATGGCGCAGTCGGCGGCGGGCATGGCGTCCGCGGCCCCGGGGCGTTTCGTCCTCGGCATCGGCTCGTCGTCGAACGTCATCGTCGAACGCTGGAACGGGATACCGTTCGAGGAGCCCTACAAGCAGACTCGCGACATGGTGCGGTTCGTGAAGGCTGCGCTCACCGGCGAGAAGATCACCGAGGACTACGACAGCTTCTCCGTGAAGGGCTTCCGCCTCGGTCTCGTCCCGGAGCAGCCGGTCCCGGTCCTCGTGGCGGCCCTGCGTGAGGGGATGCTGCGGATGGCCGGGCGGGAGTCCGACGGGGCGATCGTGAACTGGCTGTCCGCGGAGAACGTGCGCACGGTCGCCGCGGTGGTCAAGGAACAGAACCCGGATGCCGAGATCGTCGCCCGCATCTTCGTCGCCCCGACGACCGACGCCGAGTCCGCCCGCAGCACCGGCAAGTTCGCGGCGGCCGCGTACCTCAACGTGCCCGTCTACAAGGCCTTCCACGAGTGGATGGGCCGCGGCGACGATCTGGGCGAACACTGGGAGCAGTGGGCCGCCGGCGATCGCCAGGGCGCGCTCGAGAAGATCCCCGACCACATCATCGACGAGCTGATCGTCCACGGCAGCTACGACGAGTGCCGGGCCCACCTCCAGCGCTACATCGACAACGGCATCACCTGCCCCGCGATCGCGCTGATGCCGTTCCCGGGTGTCGACATCGACGAGGCCATCCAGGGGCTTGCGCCGAGTCGCTAGCGCCCCGCGGCCGCCGCTCGCAGATGCTGGGTCAGGTCCGGCAACTGCGCATGTGCGTTGAGGCCGCTCGTCGACGGCATGACGTAGACCGGTGACCCGCCGAGTGTGCGGTCCTGCCAGCCCGCCGTTGCCTTACGGTCCGCGGCGGCGCGCCAGCCGGACAACCCCACCATGCACACGGCCTCGGGCCGGAGCCACGCGCACAGCCGCTCCAGCCGGGCGAGCCCGTCCACATACTCCCGCCGGTCGAGTTCGTCGGCTCGCGGCGTGGCCCGCTTCACGAGGTCCGTCATGCCGATGCCGTGCTCGCGCAGCGCGTGGCGTGGGTCGCGATCGACCGTGACGATCCCGGCGGCGAGTGCGGCCGGCCAGAAGCGGTTGCCGCCCCGGCCGAACCCGACGCCCATGTCTGCCGCGTGGAGGCTCGGGTTCAGGCCGCACACGAGGAGCCGCATCCCGGGCCCGACCGTGTCCGGGAGCGAGCGGCGTCGGGTGAGACTGCTCAACAGGTTGGGCCAGTGTTCGGTCTCGCGGTGGCGGTGCTCGTCCACCGCGAAGCCGGCGCCGACATAGACGTCGAGCAGGTGGTCGTCCTGCCACAACGAGAAGCGACGACCGGCGAAGTCGCCGGTCGTCATCGCGGTCAGATCCTGGTCGCCGCCGAACATCCCGATCTCGACCGGCGCATCCACGGCGAGGGTCCGGTGGAGCTCCGCCAACGCCATCGGCAGGTGGGGTCGATCGATGTGCACGAAGACGGCGTTGACGACGGCGCCGCCGAGTGACTCGGTGGCGAAGGGCAAGGCACCCGCCTCGCCCTGCACGGCGAGGGCGTTCGGCAGTGTCTCGCGCAGCAGGCCGAGCATGGCGGCGGCGGGGTCGAGGGCGATCGTGGCTGACGGGAGCGCGGCCGTGAGATAGCCGGGCCCGCATCCGAGATCGAGCACCGGAGCGTGGTCGACCCCGAGACGGGCCACCAGACGTCGTGCGGCATCGACGGACTTCCCGACCCGGGCCGTCGCCCACGCTGCGGCCCGCGCTTCGTAGACGGCGGCGGTCTGGCGATCGAGGCTCACCGGGTCGATCGTAGGTCGTTCGGCTCTTTCCGCCGTTCGGGGGCCGCCCGACCAACCCTTGGGTGTCATCGCGCGCGACTATGGTGCCCTCAACCCAACGACCTGGAGGTCCTGCAGGATGACGGAAGCCATCGATGGCGTGCAGCTCGACGAAGCACTTGCGGTGATCGACCGCGGGCTGGGTGAGATGATGCGACGCGATCTTGTGGCCACGAGCGAGGTCGCCGACCTCCTGCTCGATCTGCGGACCATTCTCACGTTCGTTCCCGATCCGGCGGCCGAGCCCGCCGGCGTCAACTAGCCGGCTCTACCCGGCGATCACCCGCCGGGCGATCGCCCCCAGCGCGGCGCCCATCACGAGGCCACCGGCGACATCGGACGCGTGGTGGATCCGCACGTGGATCCTGCTCGTCGCGACGATCGCGGCCACGCCGTACCAGGCCGCCCCGCCCGTGTGGCGGGACAGGAGTGCGGCCGCGACCATGGCCGCCGACGCGTGCCCGCTCGGGAAGCTGCTCGTGCGGGGCTGGCGCAGTGCGTAGGGCCGAGGCACGTCCTGTACCGGTCGGCTGCGCTTGAACATCGACTTCACGGGCCCGTTGATCAGGGCCGACTCCACGCCGAGGGCGGCGCTCAGGCCGATCGCGATCTTCGGGTCGTCCTCGATGATCGCCTGGATCACGCCGGCCGCGTGCCAGAGCACGGAGAAGTCGGCCGCTTCCGACGCCGCGTAGTACACGCGGTCGACGGCCGGGATGCCCCGCAGTCGTTCCCACCAGACATCGACGGCCGCGTCGATCGCGTCGACCGTGCCGGCGGCGTCGTCGTGGTCAGGGGCGGCCATCGGGGCTCACTGTAGAGCGGGCCGGGAACGCGCCGGCACCCGCGAACATGCCGCGGTGCCAGCGGCGCGGGGTGGCGACCATCGCCCGCGGGTAGTCCTCGAACATCCAGCGGGCGAAGTTCCGGCGGGTCCAGTCGGTGGCGCCGGTGAGCCTGAGGGCGCCCCGGGCGATGAGCGGGCGGGCGAGGAGCGGGATCAGCACCCGCGCCATCCGGTCGTCCGCCACGAGCTCGCGACGGACCTCCCGTTCGTAGGCGGCCACCGGATCCCTCCCGCCGCTCTCGGGGTCACCCATGATCGCCTCGGCGGCGAGGCGCCCGGTCAGCAGCGCCTGGCCGATGCCTTCGCCGGTCATCGGGTCGGTCACCGCGGCCGCGTCACCGACGAACATCGTGTGCGGCCCGACCAGGGGAACCCGGCCCACGCGGGCGGGAATCGGCCAGGCCTTGTGCGGCTCCTCCGGCTGGGCGTCCGGCCCGAGGACCTCGCGGATGTGCGGTCGCGAGAGCAGGTCCGGCCACAGCTGTTTCATGTCGCCGACCGCGTGGGCGCCGCCCCGTTGGATGCCGAACCCGATGTTCGCCCGTCCGTCGGCGAGCGGGAACGACCAGGCGTAGCCGGGCAGGAGGTCCTTCTCGAACCAGACGATCAGCTCGTTGCCGGCCCGGGGGCTGACGTTCTCGTAGTACTGACGGAACGCGTGCCACTCGCCGCGGTAGCCGTCGACCCGCAGGCCCAGCGCCTTGCGGACCGGCGACCACATGCCGTCGGCGGCGATCAGATGGCGGGCCCGCACGGTGCCGAGGCCGTCGATCTCGGCGGTGACGGCGTGGTCGTCGGCGGTGACGTCGCGCAGCATGACGCCCTGTTCGACGGTGGCCCCGGCTTCGATCGCCCGGTCGACGAGGGCGGCGTCGAGGTCCGTGCGCCGGGCGACGGCGGCGTGGTAGCCCGGGCCGTCCGGGAGCCGGTAGCGCCGCTCCCGGCCGCCGGGGGCACGGATGACGACCTCGTCCACGACCCGCCACGACTCGACCTCGGAGGGCTCGAGCCCGAGGTTTTCGAGCTCGCGCAAGGCGAGGGCGGTGAGCCCGTCGCCGCAGCACTTGTCGCGCGGGAAGGTGGCACGGTCGACGACGAGCGCCTCGTGACCGTGGCGAGCGAGCTCGATCGCGGCCGCGGTGCCGGCCGGCCCCGCTCCGACGATGAGGGTCTCGACGTCGATCATCAGCTGCCCTTGACCACCGCGGTGAAGGCGTGGCGGAGGTCGCGGGCCAGCGCATCCGGATCGGTGATCGCCGCCGGATCGGAGGCGATGCCGATGTGGGCCACGCCGGCGTAGCTGAGCAGCGTCACGTTGACCGCGGTGCCGCTGAGGGGGCCGAACGGGATCAGTTCCCGGACCGGGCGGCCACAGAGGCGGAGGGGGAACGGACACCCCGGCACGTTCGACGCGGCCACGTCGGCGCCCGCCGACACGGCGCGGAAGACGGCTGCCGCAGCCTGCTCGGGGAGGAGGCGGAGGCCCGCCGCCGCCAACGGCAGCAGCTCGTGGATCGGATCGCCCCGCAGGCGGGCCGAGTCAGCCACCAGGCGGGCGGCGACCGAATCGGGCTCAGCCCCGGCGGCCAGCGTCACGTCGATGCGCGTCGGACTCCAGTAGTTGCCCGTCTCGCAGTCGTGGGTGCGGGTGCTGACCGGGACGCCGATCCGCAGTGGGGTGCGGCCCGTCATCGCCGCGTGGTCGGCCAGGCCGATCGCGACGGCGGTCAGGAACGCGGTGTTGATCGTGCCGCCGACCCGAGCACCGGCGGCGCGCAGGTCGTCGAGATCGAGCGAGAGGAAGCGCAGGTCGAGTTCGGCGGACCGAGCCGGCGCGACGACGGCCTCGCCCTCACTCGGGCGGAGCACCCGGTACGCGGCGCCCAGGGTCTCGCCGAGCCGCCAGGCGCGATCGGTGATCGACGGGGGCGGGTCCTGGCGTGATTGTTCGCGGGAGACGGGCTCGACCGCAATGCCCGGACCGAGGTCTGGATCGAGGTCAGGGTCGAGGTCGAGGTCGAAGAGCGCCGCCATCATCGCCACCCCGCCGACACCGTCGCTGATCGCGTGGTGGGCCGTGACCAGCAGGGCGCAGTCGTCACCCGGCGGCCCCTCGACGAGCGTGAGCTCCCACAGGGGTCGCTCCCGGTCGAGGGGCTGGGCCACCCGGTCGCGCACGAGCCGGGCGAGGGCGTCGTCGGAGCTGTCGGGAACCGTGACGACGTCCAGGTGTCGGTCGGGATCGAACGCGGGATCCGTCGTCCACATCGCCCGGCCGGAGGCGTCCGCGGTCACCCGCTGACGCAACCGGGGCACGGCGCGGCTCGTCCGGTCGACGCGGCGGCCGAGCTCGTCGTGGTCAACCCGGCCGTCGACGCGCGCCAGCGCGGCGATCGTCGTGCGGTGTCTCGGGTCGTCCACGGCCCAGAGGAGCGCGTCGAGGTCGCTCAGGGGTTCGTCGGCCGGGACCTCGCTCACGCCGGCCATCCTACGAACCGCGTCGCTACGGAACCGACGTCGGAACCGTGGTCGACGTGGTCGTCGTCGTGGTCGTCGGCCGGGTGGAGGCGCCGCTGCACGAGATGCCCTCGGGGCGATAGCGGGCCGTGACGGTGTCGGTCTCCGTGCGGCCGTCCTCGAGCCAGGTGCGGGTGCGCTCGGTGGTGACCCGGGTGCAGGCGGCACCCTCGCTGCGGCTGGTCTGGCCGGTCTGCTCCCCGACGACATAGGGCGTGCCGTACATGCGCACGGTGATCGAGTCCGCGTTGGTCGTGGGCCACAACAGGATGGCGTGCGGCGTCGTGTTGCGGATCTGGAGGTCCGGCGCGGGGAACGAGACCGTGGCCTCGCGGCCGTAGGGATAGCGATCGAGGTAGATCGAGTGGCTCTGGTACTCGCCGAAGTCGAGACCGGCGAAGAACGCCGCGTTGAAGAGGGTCGTCGCGTACTGCGAGATCCCGCCGCCGACGGAGCTGCTGAAGACGCCGTTGCTGATCACGCCGGCCGAGACGAAACCGTTGGCTCGGGTGCGCCGCCCGACGAAGTCGTTCACGGAGAACGTCGTCCCCGGCTCGATGACGACGCCGCGGGTGAGCTCGGCGATGCGGGCGATGTTGATGTTGCGGGTCTGGTTCGGTGTGTAGAAGGTCGTGAACTCGCCGACGACCTCGGTGACCCCGAGCCCGTGGGCCCAGTTGAGGCCCTGGGCGTCCTCCGGCTCGGACGGGAAGACGATGATCGGCTCGTCCGGCCCGACCAGGAGGTGCTCGAACAATCGCGCGGCGGTGTCGGCCGCGCAGCACTCGGCCTCGGGGATGCCCCCCAGGATCCACGGCTCGCCGTCGAAGCCCATCGCGAACTGCACGCCCGGCGCGTTCGGGTCACCGATCTCGGGAAAGGCCGCGGCCACGCTCGCGTGCACCCGGTCGGCATCGAAGCGGAAGTCCCCGCTGGAGTTCGCGCCGGCCACGTCGAGCCACTCCCGCAGCGTGGCGGAGTCGAACGTGTGTGCCTGGAGCTGGCCGGCGAGGACGACGGTGAGTTCGGTGTCGGTCAGGGTGTTGGCGGCCGCCGCGAGCGCGGAATCGCCGAGGATCTCGTCCTCGCCCCGCGAGGGGACCGCGATCTCGGCGTAGGCCGGGTCGTCGACGGCGAGGAGCAGGGCGTCGGCGAGCCCGTCGACATCGACGAGGGGCACGGTCTGGCTTTCCACGGGCTCGAAGCGGCCGTCGACGAGCTCGATCGTCGAGGTCTCGAACACGATGCCGAGATCATCGCTGTCGAACTGGGCCGCCAGCAGGTCGCGGTCGACGGTCCAGATCGGGTCGACCGTTCGGTCGCGCAGCACGGCGGCGTTCCAGCGCAGGAAGCGGACGAGACCGCCGCCCCGCATCGCCTCGGCCGCGTCGAGGGTCGCGTCGACGTCGAGCGTGACTCCCCAGTCGGCGAGCGGGCGGGTGCGACTCTGGTCGGCGAAGGTGAGGGTGACCTCGGCATCGGCTCGGAGCGCGCCGAGGCGGGCCGCGGCGGTGTCGCGATCCGTGTTCCCGACCGGGATGCCGTCCACCACGACACCGCGGGGGATGTCGGCCGAGTCGATGACGTCGTCGACGAAGAAACGCCCGACGATCGCGAGCGCGACCACTGCGAGAATCGCCACCGTCAAACGCATGGCGGCGAAGGGTAGTGGCGTCTGCGCCTAGAAAAGCTTCAGGTTGGGCGACTCGATACCGCGCAACTCGCCATAGTCGACCTCGACCCAGTCGATGGCGCGATCGGTGGCCAGAACCTTCGCCTGCGGCTTGATCTCCTGGGCGACGAAGACGCCCCGCACCGGCCGCAGCATCGGGTCCCGATTGAGGAACTCGAGGTAGCGGGTCAGCTGTTCGACGCCGTCGATCTCGCCCCGCCGCTTCACCTCGATCGCCACCGCGATGCCGTCCTCGTCGCGGCAGAGGAGGTCGACGGGACCGATGTCGGTCGGGTACTCGCGGCGCACGAGGCGCAGGCCCGGCTGGATGGACGTGGGGTCGTCGGCCAAAAGCTTCTGGAGGTGCGCCTCCACGCCGTCCTTCTGGAGCCCGGGGTCCTGGCCCATCTCGTGCGACGAGTCGCTGATGATGTCGTGGAAGGTGATCGTCAGCACCTCGCCCTTGGGGCTGGTGACCGTCCAGACGCCCTCCTCGCGGTCCTCGATGAGCCGGTTCGGGGCGTTCATCCAGTTGAGCGGCTTGTAGGCGCCGCCGTCGGCGTGGATGGCGACACAGCCGTCGGCCTTCACCATCACGAGGCGGGTGGCGGCGGGGAGGTGGGCCTGGAGGCGCCCGTCGTAGTCGACGGTGCACTCGGCGACGACGAGACGCATGGCTGTCCTTTCGAGAGAAGGGAACGTAGTCAGCCGATCAGGTCCGCGCGCGGAGTCGGTTGCGGATCAGCTCGCGGCGGGCCTGGAGGTCGCGGTAGGTCATGGTCTCGACGGTGTCGTCGACGCCGAACGCGGCCCGCACCCCGTCCGGGTCGAACTCGTAGACGGTCGGGTCCATGCCGACCTGTTGGGCCAGGTTCTCGCCGTGGGTCGCTGCGAAGTAGGCGGCGATGTGGGCGATCTCGGCGAACAGGTCGAGGTCCGGGGCGAGGCGGGCGATGGCGCCGTCGAGGAAGACCATGTTCTTCACGAACAGCATCAGTTCCTTGGGCATCCGGGCGCCGTACCCGAGGAGGGCCTTGATGACGCGCTGGAGCTCGGCGACGAGCTCGTCCGCCGTCATGGTGGTCGGGTCGACCGGGTCGCCGAAGATGCCGAGATCCGCGGCAACGACGTCGAGGTCGGTGTCGTCGGGGAGGGCGCCGAGATCGCGCAGCGCGGCGAGTTGGCCCATCGGGTCGTTCATCATCCCGGCGATGAGGAGACGCACGAACGCGAGGCGGCGGGCCTCGCTCATCCGTCCGGTGATCCCGAAGTCGAGCAGGGCGGTGCGGCCGTCGGGGAGTACGTAGAGGTTGCCGCCGTGCAGGTCGCCGTGGAAGACGCCGTGGACGAGCGCGCCCTCCATGAAGCCGATCATCCCCGCCCGGACGACGGCATGGGTGTCGACGCCGTGGGCCTCGTAGGACTCGAGGTCGTCGAAGTTGAATCCGTCGATGCGCTCCATCACGAGCACCCGTCGGGTGACGAGCTCGGGATGGGGCCGGGGAACGACGAACTGGTCCTGGCCGAGTTCCACGAAGACCCGGGCCACGTCGATCATGTTGTCCGCCTCGACCCGGAAGTCGAGCTCCTCGCTGATCGTGTGGGCGAAGACCTCGACGAGGGCCGGGGGGTTGGCGAGCGCGGTGATGGGGATCCGGCCGACGAGATACGGGGCGAGCCAGGCCATCACCCGCAGGTCCTGGTGGACGAGCGTGTCCACCGTCGGGCGCTGCACCTTCACGACGACGTCGGTGCCGTCGCGCAGGGTCGCACCGTGCACCTGGGCGATCGACGCGGCCGCGATGGGGCGACGGTCGAACGAGGCGAACACCGCTTCCAGCGGCGCACCGAGATCGCGCTCGACGACCTCGCGCACCAGGTGGAAGTCCTCGGCCGGCACCTGATCCCGGCACTTGACGAACTCGGCGACGAGCTCCGACGGGAAGATGCCTTCACCGCTGGAGATGATCTGCCCGAGCTTGATGTAGGTCGGACCGAGCGCCTCGGCTGCTTCCCGGAGCCGCCGCGACAGGTCGGCTTTCGACGCCGAGCCGCCCTTCCGGCGGCCGTTGACGGCCCAGCCGGCGAGGGCGGTGCCGATGTGGCGGACGACCGTGATGGCCCGACGCCCCGGTGGACGCCGGGTCGGTTCGATCAGCGTGGGCAGCCGCCGGTGCGAGGCTCGACGCAGCCCGGGCACTCCGGCGCGCCACGCCATGTCGTCCGGATCGACGGACCAGGGGGACTGCGTCACGTCATCAGTATGTGTCAGTCCTCGAAGGAGGCCAACGCGGCCAGGGCCGCGTCCGCCAGTTCCGGCCGGCAGACGAGGAGATCCGGGAGGTAGGGGTCCTCCTGGTTGTAGAGCAGCTTGCTGCCGTCGATGCGGCTGACGTGGCAGCCCGCCGCCGCGGCGACGGCCACCGGTGCGCACGAGTCCCACTCGTACTGCCCGCCCGAGTGGGCGTAGATCTCACACTCGCCGCGGATGACGGCCATGGTCTTGGCGCCGGCAGAGCCCATCTCGACCAGGTCGGCGCCGAGCGCCTCGGCGACGTGGGTCGCGGCGGCGGGCGGACGGCTGCGGGAGACGATCATCCGGGGCGGGTCGGCCGGCGAGTCGCTGAGCACGGCCGGGGCCGCCGTCGAGAGCACGAGCTCCAGAGCCGGGAGGGCGACCGCGCCGGCGATCGGGCGATGGTTCTCGACCAGGGCGACGTGGACGGCCCAGTCGGTGCGGGGGACCTCCGAGAACTCGCGGGTGCCGTCGAGGGGGTCGACGATCCAGGTGCGGGCCGCGCGGAGCCGGACGGGATCGTCCTTCCCCTCCTCGGAGAGGATGGCGTCGTCGGGCCGCGCGGCCTGGAGGCGTTCCATCAGGAGCTCGTGGGCCTGGCGATCACCCTCGTCCTTGAGGACGGCGGGCGGGGTGTCCGCGGCGTGCATCCGGGCCCGGATCTCGACGAGAAGACGACCCGCCTCCTCGGCGAGGTCGGCGGCGAGTTGGTGATCTTCGGGCGTGGCAGGCATCGGTCCAGTGTCTCGGTTCCGGCGGCTTCCGGGCGTGGGCCAGAGTGCCCATTTCGGAACCGCGCCGGACGACCGTAACATTGACCCCGTCTATGGCCTACGACCTCACCCATCTGCGCCAGCTCGAAGCGGAATCGATTCACATCTTCCGCGAAGTGGCTGCCGAATTCGAGAATCCCTGCCTCCTGTTCTCCGGGGGTAAGGACAGCATCGTCATGCTCCGGCTCGCCGAGAAGGCGTTCTGGCCGGCGAAGCTGCCGTTCCCCGTGATGCACGTGGACACGGGCCACAACTTCCCGGAGGTCATCGAGTTCCGGGACCGGCGTGTCGCCGAGCTCGGTGCCCGGCTGGTGGTCGCCTCCGTGCAGGATGCGATCGACTCCGGCCGCGTCGTCGAGGAGACGGGACCGCGGGCGAGTCGCAACCGGCTCCAGACCACGGCCCTGCTCGACGGCATCGCCGAGCACCGCTTCGACGCCCTCTTCGGTGGCGCCCGTCGCGACGAGGAGAAGGCGCGGGCCAAGGAGCGCGTCTACTCGTTCCGCGACGAGTTCGGATCCTGGGATCCGAAGAACCAGCGACCGGAACTGTGGAGCCTCTACAACGGGCGCATCAAGCAGGGCGAACACATCCGGGTGTTCCCGATCTCGAACTACACCGAGCTCGACATCTGGCAGTACATCAAGGAAGAGGGGATCGACATCCCCAACGTCTACTTCTCGCACCAGCGTGAGGTCTTCGAGCGCGACGGCATGCTGCTGTCGACCGGGCCCTACATCACGCTGATGGACGACGAGGAGCCGTTCATGGAGACCGTGCGTTACCGCACCGTCGGCGACATGAGCTGCACCGGTGCGGTCGAGTCCTCGGCCGACACCATCGACAAGATCATCGAGGAAGTCGCTGCCACCCGGATCACCGAGCGAGGTGCCACCCGCGCCGACGACCGGGTGTCCGAAGCGGCGATGGAAGACCGCAAGAAGGAGGGGTACTTCTAATGGAGATGCTCCGATTCGCGACCGCAGGGTCGGTCGACGACGGCAAGTCCACCCTCATCGGGCGGCTGCTCTACGACACGAAGACGATCTTCGAGGACCAGATGGAGGCCGTCGAACGGGCCTCGGTCCAGATGGGCACCGAGTACACGAACCTCGCGTTGCTCACCGACGGTCTGCGGGCCGAACGTGAGCAGGGCATCACCATCGATGTCGCCTACCGCTATTTCCACACGCCCCGGCGCAAGTTCATCATCGCGGACACCCCCGGCCACACCCAGTACACGCGCAACATGGTCACCGGCGCGTCGACCGCCGATCTCGCCATCGTCCTGCTCGACGCCCGCAAGGGTGTGCTCGAGCAGTCGAAGCGTCACGCCTTCCTCGCGTCCCTGCTGCGTATTCCGCACCTGGTCCTCGCCGTCAACAAGATGGATCTGGTCGACTACGACCAGGCCCGCTTCGAGGAGGTCAAGGACGAGTTCCGCGACTTCGCCAGCAAGCTCGACATCACGGATCTGACGTTCATTCCGGTGTCGGCTCTCCACGGCGACAATGTCGTCGATCGGTCGCCCCACATGGGCTGGTACGAGGGCCCGTCGCTGCTGCACCACCTCGAGGAGGTGCACATCGCGTCCGACCGCAACCACATCGACACCCGGTTCCCGGTCCAGTACGTGATCCGTCCCCAGTCCGACGAGTACCACGACTATCGCGGCTACGCCGGCACGATCGCCGGCGGCGTCCTGCGGCCCGGCGACGACGTCGTCGTGCTGCCCTCGGGCTTCCAGTCGACGGTCAAGAGCATCGACACGCTGACCGGCCCGCTCGACGAGGCGTTCGCGCCGATGGCGGTCACCGTGCGGCTGAACGACGAGCTCGACATCTCCCGCGGCGACATGATCGTGCGTCCGAACAACCGGCCGGACGTGTCCCAGGACGTTGACGCGATGGTGTGCTGGATGAACGAGCGGCTGTCGCTGACGCCGAGCTCGAAGGTGGTCATCAAGCACACCACCCGCACCACGAAGGCGATCGTGAAGGATCTCAGCTACATGCTCGACATCAACACGTTGCACCGCAACGAGTCGGCCACCGAGCTGAAGCTGAACGAGATCGGCCGGGTGCAGCTGCGCACCCAACAGCCGTTGTTCTTCGACGAGTACCGCCGCAACCGGGAGACCGGCAGCTTCATCATGATCGACGAGGCCACGAACGTGACCGTCGGCGCGGGCATGATCCTCGGCGAATCCAACTGACGGGCATGACCCAGAGCCCGAACGTCGTCTGGCACCCGGGCCACCTCTCGCAGGCGGAACGCTGGGAGGCCATCGGTCATCGTGGCGCCACCGTGTGGTTCACCGGGCTCTCGGGCTCCGGCAAGTCCACGGTCGCGACGGCGGTCGAGAAGGCGCTGCTCGACGCCGGTCGGCCGTGCTACGTCCTCGATGGCGACAACGTCCGCATGGGACTCAACGGCGACCTCGGCTTCTCGGCCGAGGACCGCGACGAGAACGTGCGTCGCGTCGCGGAGGTCGCCCGCCTGTTCGCCGACGCCGGGGTGGTCGCGCTGGTGCCGCTGGTGTCCCCCTACCGAGCCGCCCGTGACAACGCCCGGGCGCTGCACGTCGCCGCCGATGTGCCGTTCCACGAGGTCTTCGTCGACACGCCGATCGAGCTCTGCGAGGAGCGCGACGTGAAGGGTCTCTACGCCAAGGCCCGGGCCGGCGAGATCACCGGGTTCACCGGCATCGACGATCCCTACGAGGCCCCGGCCGCGCCCGAGCTCCGCCTCGTGCCCGAGGACGGCGACGCCGACACGATGGCCGGCCTCGTGCTCTCACTGCTCGGCTAGGACGGCCCTCACCCGGCCAACGCGTCGCGGAGCACCGCGTCGACCCGTTCGACCACATCGGCGCGCGCTGGCGTCTTGGCGAGCTTGTAGAGCACGAACGCGATGGACAGCAGTCGAGCATCCTCCGTCAGCGGGCCGACCACCGCAGGACCGTGGTAGTAGCGCAGGCACGCGTCGTCCCACGCGGCCGGACCGGCGAACGCATCGCCGAAGTCGAGGAGACCGACGAGGCGACCGTCGGCGACGAGGATGTGATCCCAATGCAGATCGGTGTGGACCACGGTGGCCGGCGCCGCGCCCGCCAGCCGGATCCCGGCCTCCCGGGCCGCGACCGCGGCGACCCGTTCGGGCCAGCGGGCAGCCATCGGGTGGTCGTCGAGGCGCGTGCCGTCGAAGGGCCAGATCCGGGCGAGATGGAAGCGGGCGACGACATCGGACTCGACCGCGAGCGCCGGATCCGTCTCGTGCACGATCCGCAGTGCCTCGTGCATCTCCTGCACGAGCGCGGACGTCCAGTCGTTCGGCCGCACCGGATCGCCCCGGATCTCCTCGGCGAGCGAGCACGTCGCATCACCGAGTTCGACGATGGTCGTGGTCGCGACCGGCACGCCCCGGCGCGCGAGATCGGCCAGCAGATGGGCCTCCTGCTCGTAGCGGGGAAGCGGTCGGAGTCCGTCGCCCTTCGGCACCCGCACCACGTACGGGGTCCCGTCCACCGTCGCGCGCCAGGCCGACGAGGACATCCCCTCCGCGAGCAGCTGGATGCCGTCGTGTGATCCGACGGTCGAGAGCACCCTGGCGGCGAGGGCCTGGCCTGATCGAGCGGGGGTCACCGCCCGATGTTGTCAGGTCAATGTTGTCAGGTCAGTGTTGTCAGGTCAGTCGACCGGAGGGCCGAAGGGTTGCCCGGCGTCGTCGTAGCACGGTGCGTGGAAGTGCTCGACACGGTCCCAGGCACCGTTGATGTACACGTTGCAGATCACCTGCTCGTGACGTTCGCGGGCCTTGAACTTCACCCGTTCCTCGCAGTGCGAACACTCCGTCATGGAGCCGGCCTCGATCAAGCGAGTGACCGCACGGCTCTTCCACTTGGTCTTGGTTGCGGCTTTGGCCATGCCTCTCCATCGGAGAAGCCGCCGGGATCATGAGCAGTCGCGTCGCCCGGGCCTAGCCGGGTCGGGGTTTGTGGTTGCGGTGGTGGTAGCTGCAGCGGGCTTTGCCGTTGCGGTGGTTGGTTTCTCCCTGATCGTCCCACTCGATCACGTGGTCGATCTCGCACCGCCGAGCTGGTATCTCGCACCCGAGATGGTCGCAGTGGCGGTCGCGGGCCTGGATCGCCTGCCGGAGGGCCCCCTTGAAGAGCCGTTCGCTTCGGCCGTAGTCGAGGATGACGCCGGGTGATTCGTAGACGAGGCGGCGGACGTGGCCGAGGAGTGCTTGTTCGATCATCTGGGTGGGACCGATGACGGTGCCGTCGTCGGTTTCGCAGAGCCTGTCGGTGCCGAGCGGGGTGGGGGCTTGGGTGCCGATGACGCGGGCGAGGGCGTGTTCGAAGGTGTCGAGGTCGGTGTGGATGATGACGAGCGGGAGTGGTCGTTTGCCGCCGGGGGGTGCGGTCATGGCCCGTTGGGCCATTTCGACGAGGGCGTCGGCGCGGCGTTGGGCGGGGGTGCGCCAGAGCTTGTCGACGGTGACCGCGTCGCCGTGGTCGGCTTTGGCCAACTGCCAGTCGGCGTCGAAGAGTTCTTGTTCGATACGGCGTAGGGCTTCGCGGAAGGCTTCACCGCCGATCGGGTCGAGCCACGCGTCGACGCGGGTCAGGTCGAACACGGTCTTGGAGGCGTGGGCTTCGCGGCGTGTTTCGCGGTCGTCGGGTGGTTCGGGGTCGCGTTCGTCGCGGCGGGCCTCGTCGACCTGTTGTTCCCAGTAGGTGACGCGTCGGTGCCAGCTGGCGTAGGACCGGTCCATGGCCTTGTCGATCAGCATCGCTTCCGCGCCGGCGAACTCGGGCCGCGACGTCGACCGCATCAGCCGGCGGGCATGGGCTTCGGTGATGTCACCGCGCTCCAGCGCCGCCGCGGTCACCGGCATCTTGAGCAGTGCGCGGGCGAGCTTGACTTTGCCGGCGGCTTCGCCGCCGTACATCCGACACCGATGCCGTATGCCGGCCGCTGCGGATCGGTGGCCTTCGCGGCCCCAGTCGAGATGGGCGTCGTAGGCCTGCACCGCATTCGAACGCAACGCCGCGAGCTTGGCTTCGAGCCGGGCGATCTCGACCACCGCCGCATCACGCTCATCCGCGTACAGCGCATGGAAATCGACCTTCAACGCGAGATCGACCGCCTCACCCAGATCATCGAGCTCCGCAACACCATCACCGAACATGACCCCACACTACGAAGGGGGTGTGACACCCACCGATGGCATGATCGGCGCATGGTTCGACCGATTCTCGCCGTCACCGTGGGTCTTCCCGGCATGGGCAAGACCACCCGCGCGATGGAGGTCGAGGAGGAGCTCGGGGCCATCCGCTTCACGGTCGACGCGTGGTTGAAGCCGCTTTTCGGTGAGGCGAACCCGAGAGAGGGCCGCTACATCATGGAGGGCCGGCTCATCGCGACCGCCCGCCGCCTCCTCGAGCTCGGCCAGAGCGTGATCCTCGACTTCGGCTTCTGGAGTAGGGACGAGCGCAGCGCGCTCCATGATCTCGCCCGAGCCTGCGGTGCCGAGTTCCGCATCGAGTACGCCGACGTCGAACGCGACGAGCAGTGGCGCCGGGTCGACGCACGCCAGCGATCGGACCACGAGTTGGCGACGTCGTTCACCATCAGCCGCGACATGCTCGACGTCTACGCCGACATGTTCGACCCGCCGACCGCCGACGAGTTGGCCGCGACCGAGCCGCCACCCGCACCGCCGGAGGCTGGAACCTGGTCGGCGTGGCGCGCCGCCCGTTGGCCGACGAGCGAGGAGCCCTGAGCAGCTGCACTGCCGCTCCGGGAGGTGCGTCGAGGGGGTCTACGCTCGCGGCATGGACGGCCCCGACACGACTCGACGCCGGTGGGTCGCGCCGGGCCTCGCCCAACTGTTCGAGATCGTGCTCGACGCCGCGGGTGACCGCCGCGACCTCACCCTCGGCGAGCGGGACCGGTTCTTCGCGGCGGGTCAGACGGCCGTCGACAGCGGCGGGTCGCTCAGCGAGCTCATCGACGGGTACCTCGCGGGTGCGGGGCAGCTCTGGGAGCAGGTGTTCGGGTCGATCGAGCCCGACGGCGCACTGGAGGTCGGCCGGTCCCTGCGGCGCGTGTCCGAGAGTGCGGTCGGCGCGCTGGCCGAGGGGTTCGAGTCCGCCCAACGACGCTTCATCCGGGCCGAGGAGTCGCTCCGCCGGGAACTGTTCGACGACCTTCTCGGTGGGCGCCTCCGCGATGACCCGCTCGACGAACGGGCCACGCTCGCCGGGCTTCCGACGGGTGTCGGGTTCGCCGTCGCCGTCGCCGAGACCGACCAGGCCTTGTCCGACAGCGGGCCGATCCACCTGCGAGCCGACACGGCGCTCGCCGGCCGAGCTCCGGACCGCGGGCTGATCACCTTCACGAAGGCCGGTCAGCTCGTCGTGCTCCTCCCGAAGGGGACACCGGGCGACCTCGGCTTCGTCCACGACGAGTTGATGTCGGTGCACGATGCGGATTGGTGGGTCGGCGTCGGCGGTCGGGCGGACGACCTGGGTGCGGTCGACCGTGCGTACCAGGAGGCGCGGGAAGCACTCGGCTTGTGCCGACTCTTCGGTTCGGCCCGGGTCGGGGTCTACGACACGATGCTGGCGCACCGGGTGCTGGCCGGCTCGCCGGAGGTTGCCGCCGAGCTTGTCGCCGCGGTGCTCGGACCGCTCGAGCGGTCGTCGCGTGGCGACCTGCTGGAGACGCTGGAGACGTTCATCGCCCACGGCGGCAACATGGCGGCGGTCGCGCGCGCGATGGCGCTCGGACCCCGGACAGTCTCCTACCGGCTCGATCGCATCGCCGAGCTGACGGGCTGGTCGGCGCGCGAGGCCGACGGCCGGTTCACGCTGGAACTGGCGCTTCGCTGTCGTCCCCTCGTCGGCCGGCGCAGCGCCGGCGGGGCGTCTTCAGCTCGCAAGCGGGGCCGATGACCCTCCGCTGCGGTGCAGGCGAGCTGCAGTCGGAGCGGTCCGGTCATCGGCCCCGGGCCTGGAGGGGACCCCTGGTTTCGTGGTGCGAACGATGCGATCGGCGCGGAAGCGCCGGGCGATGCGGGTGACGGCTCGGTCGACGGTCCGCCGACTCCGAGGCGATCCGGCTCGACCCTGGGCGACGACCGTCTCGACGGCATGGCCGATACCGGCCGCGCGCAGGGCCGCGGAGTGGTGGGCCGTCCGGGCGCGGATGCGTTCCTCCTCTTCGGTGCCGCCGGCGCAGGCGTCGTGATACATCCGCCATCCGATCTCCGACATCGTCATGGCAGCCGCCGAGAGCATCGGGGTGGCCCCGGCGGCCACGAGTGGGGAGGGGCGGACGTTGACCAGCGTCACGAGATCCGTCGCGTCGAGCTGGGCGATCATCGCCGCGATCGCGTCGTCGGTGTCCGTGTCGGTGTCGAACACGACGACGACCCGAGTCCGCTCGGGGGGTGTGGGGGCCATGGCCCCAGTGTGAACCTGCCCGATCCGCAGTTCCAGGCCGGTACCGGCGAACTTCAACCCGTCGTTTTGGACGGAATCGGTGAAATCAGCTGCGGGAGACCGGCTTGTACTTGATGCGCTGGGGGCGCATGGCGTCGACGCCGTGCTCGCGCTTGCGATAGTCGGCGTATTCCGTGAAGTTGCCCTCGAACCAGCGGACCTGACTGTCGCCCTCGAAGGCGAGCATGTGGGTGGCGACCCGGTCGAGGAACCAGCGATCGTGGCTCACGATGACCGCACAGCCGGCGTAGGCCTCCACCGCGTCCTCGAGGGCCCGCAGCGTGTCGACGTCCAGGTCGTTGGTCGGCTCGTCGAGCAGGAGCACGTTGGCCCCCTCCTTGAGCACCTTCGCGAGATGGACCCGGTTGCGCTCGCCGCCGGACAGCGTGCCGACCTTCTTCTGTTGGTCCGAGCCGCGGAAGTTGAACGACGCGACATAGGCGCGGCCGTTGATCTCCCGGCCGCCCACGACGAGGTCGTCGACGCCGCCGGTGATCTCCTCGTAGACCGTCTTGTCCGGATCGAGCGTGCGGTTCTGGTCGACATAGCCGAGGGTGACGGTCGGCCCGATCCGCAGGGTGCCGTTGTCGGGCTGGGCATCGGCGTCGCCGGCCTCCTCGGCCGCCTCGATGATCATCTTGAACAGGGTCGACTTGCCGGCGCCGTTCGCGCCGATCACGCCGACGATGCCGGCGGGCGGGAGGGAGAACGAGAGGTCGTCGATCAGGAGCTTGTCGCCGAAGGCCTTGGAGATCCCGTCGGCTTCGATGACGACGTCGCCGAGGCGGGTGTCGGCCGGGATCACGATCTCGAGATCGTTCTGGCGGCCGTCGGCGGCCTTCTGCTCCTCGAGCAGCTTCTCGTACTGGGCGAGGCGGGCCTTGCCCTTCGCCTGGCGGGCCTTCGGCGCCATCCGGACCCACTCGAGCTCGCGCTTGAGCGTGCGGGTGCGCTTGTCGTCGTCCTTCTGCTCCTGGGCGTAGCGGGCTTCCTTCTGTTCGAGGAACCCGGAGTAGTTGCCCTCGAAGGGCATGCCCTTGCCTCGGTCGAGCTCGAGGATCCAGCCGGCGACGTTGTCGAGGAAGTAGCGATCGTGCGTGATCGCGACGACCGTGCCCGCATAGTCCTGCAGCGTCCGCTCGAGCCAGGCGACGGATTCGGCGTCGAGATGGTTGGTCGGCTCGTCGAGCAGCAGCAGGTCCGGCTTCGCGAGGAGCAGCCGGGCCATCGCCACGCGGCGGGCCTCACCACCGGACAGGTTGTCGACCGGCGTGTCACCGGGTGGCGTGCGCAACGCGTCCATGGCGATCTCCACGTTGCGCTGGAGATCCCACGCGCCGGCCGCCTCGATCTTGGACTCGAGGTCCGCTTGCCGGGCTCCGAGCTTCTCGTAGTCGGCGTCGGGGTCCGACCAGCCCGCCAGGACCTCGTCGTACTCGCGCAGCAGCCCGGCGACCTCGCCGACGCCGTCCATCACGTTGCCCATCACGTCCTTCGCCGGGTCGAGATGGGGTTCCTGCTCCAGCATGCCGACCGTGAAGCCGTCCGTGAGCCGGGCCTCGCCGGTGAACTCCTGATCGATGCCGGCCATGATCCGCAACAGGGTGGACTTGCCCGCACCGTTGGGGCCGAGCACACCGATCTTGGCGCCTGGGTAGAAGGCGAGCGTGATGTCCTTGAGCACGTCGCGGTCCGGCGGGATGAACCGACCGACCTTGTGCATGGTGAAGATGAACTGGGCGGCCATGGCCAGCGAATCTATCGGTGTCGACGCTCAGCGGCGTGTGCGTGAGGTGCCGGCCTTCTTCGCCGGGCGCGCGGTCTTCTTCGCCGCGGTCGCCTTCGTCGTCTTCTTGGCGCTGCGCTTGGTCGCGGCCTTCTTCGTCGTCTTCTTGGCCACCTTCTTGGTCGTCGCCTTCGTCGTCTTCTTGGTCGTGCGCTTGGTCGCGGCCTTCTTCTTCGTCGTCTTCTTCGTCGCCTGCTTGGTGGCTTTGCGGGCGGGCCGCTTCGACGATCCCTTCGCCCGACCGCCGGGAACCGGGATGAGTCCGGCGTCGATGCCGAATCGCTCGTCGTCGAAGCGGTGGACGATGACGTCGACGGTCGAGCCGATGTCGAGCACGTCACGGGCCTTGGTCGGCGCCGGGTCGCCGAGCAGGCGGTTGGGGAGATAGATGGCCACGTCGTCGACCGAGCCGTAGGCGCCGTGCGACGAGAAGCGGTCGACCGTCACGGCCACGGTCGTGCCGATCGGGTAGTCGTTGGTGAAGGTCTTCCACGCGTCCGGCGCGTTGGCGCCGTCAGCCGAATCGGCCGGTGCGGAGGACTTCCCCCGTCGAGACGACGGTGCTGGCTGGGACGACTTCGACGATCGCGAGGTCGACCGGGAGGACTTCTCGGCTTCCTTCCGGGTGGACTTCTTGGCGGACTTCGCCGCCGGCTTCGGGGCGTCGTCGGCTTTCTTGCGCCGTCGTTCCGACGTGGCCCGGCGACTCACCGGACCTCGGACGGGGGAGCGGGGCACATAGATCCAGCCGACCCCCGGCACCGGCTTGCCGCCGACGAGACGCCCCTCGTCGAAGAGCCAGTCGAAGGTGCCGTGGAACTCCTGGAACGAGTCGTTCGAGAACACCACGGCGTCGGCGCGATCGGCGACCTCGAGGATGAACGTGTCGCCGCGGCCGATGACCCCGGCCGGTGGCGTGAGGATCTCGTTGTCGTCGATGGCCTTGCGGGCCGCCTTGGTCTCGGACTTCGCCACGCGATGCTCGAACGTCGCATCGACGATCACCGTCACGTGGGTGAAGTCGTACTCGTCGCGGATCGCCGCGACGGCCTCCTTCAGCTGCGCGAGGCTTGGTTCCTTGCGGCCCTCCGTGGCGAGGTTCGACCCATCGATCACGGCGTGGGAGTTGGTGGCGGCCCGTTTCGACATGGGGGTCAGTCAACCACGCGCCCTAGGGTGCACCCGTGATCTCGGCAGTTCTCTTCGATTTCGGCGGCGTCATCCTGTCCAGCCCGTTCGACGCCTTCAACGTCTACGAGGCCGAGGTCGGGCTGGCAAAGGACACGATCCGCACGATCAACGCCACGAATCCGGACGACAACGCGTGGGCCCGGTTCGAGCGCGGCGATCTGGACCCGGCCGGGTTCGTGGAGGTGTTCGAACGGGAGGCGCGAGCGCTCGGCCACGAGGTCGATGCGCGCCGGGTCCTCGACTCGCTGCGCGGCCACGTCCGGCCGGAGATGGTCGAGGCACTTCGCCGCTGCGGTGAGCGGTTCAAGACGGCGTGCCTCACGAACAACTTCCGCGACCCGTCACCCGGCGGCCCGGCCGAGGATCGAGCGCACGAGATGGCAACGATCATGGCGTTGTTCGACGAGGTCGTGGAGTCGAGCGTGGTCGGCGTGCGCAAGCCCGAGCCCCGCTTCTACGAGATCGCCTGCGAGCGGCTGGGCGTCGAACCCGACGCGTGCGTCTTCCTCGACGATCTGGGGGTCAACCTCAAGCCGGCGAGGGCGATGGGCATGACCACGATCAAGGTGATGGACCCGGCGGTTGCGCTCGCAGAGCTGGAAGCCGTCGTCGGGATCCCGCTCCGGTGAGCCATCACCTGACGACATGCGTCATCGTGTATTGAACTGACGAATATCGTCAGTCTCTATTGATCTGACGGAAGTCGTCAGTATAGTGATCGCATGGACTCTGTGGAGGAACCGCACCGCGGCTATGCCGCCGTCCTCGTCGATGTCGTCGGCTCGCGGGATCACCCGGATCGCGCCGCGCTCCAGCGGGCGGTGCAGACGGCGGCGGATCGGGCGAACGCCGCTGCGCCGGGCCTCGACCCACTCACGGCGACGGTGGGAGACGAACTCCAGGCCACCTATGCGGGGGTCATGGATGCGATCGCGGCTGTCGCGCGCTTGCGGCTCGAGCTGATCGGCATGGTGGACGTCCGTGCGTCCATCGGTTGGGGAAGCATTGAGATCCACGACCCGGCCCGTACGCCGTTCGGCCAGGACGGACCGGCCTGGTGGGCGGCCCGCGCCGCACTCGAACGGCTGTCCGACGGGACGGTCCGATGGGAGGGCCGCCTCGCCGTCGCCTACGCCGACCCGGTGTCGTCGTCGACGGACGGGGTTGGCGGGCTCCCGCCGCCGCGGCCGCTCGATGCCCGATCCGTCGATCTCGTTCGCAGCCACCTCATCCTGCTCGACCACGCGCTCGCCGGACTCGACCGGGTCGAGGCCCGCATCCTGCTCGGTGATCTGGAGGGTCGGCCGACCGACGAGATCGCCGCCGAGGTGGGGATCAGTGCGAGCGGTGTGTCCCAACGGCGTCGTCGGAACAATCTCCGCGCCCTCGCCGCCGCCGTCGACGCGCTACACAGTCCGTCATGACCGCGCTCGCCATCGTCCTGCTCGCCATCGGCTTCGGCGACCTGACCCACGGCCTCGCCGGTATGCCCTCGTCGCGCAATCGGGCCGTGCTGGCGATCGGCGTCAGCCTCCTCGTCGGCGTGGTCGGGGTGCTGGGCAACGACGGTCGAGGCCAGGACGCCGTCGTGACGATCGTCGTCGTCGCCATCGTCGCGTCGGCCTGGCAGCTGGTCCGCGTCGGGTTCACGGCCCCTCAGCTCCAGCTGGCCACGCTGGGCGGTGGGATCGGTGCGGCGGCCGTCATCTCCACGCTGCACTTCTCGGGCCACAACGGCCGCTGGGGCGATTTCCTCGACGAGTCCCGCATCGACCTGGTCCGGGAGACACCGGCTGCGGAGGTCCTGCTCGTCCTCGGTGTCGGGGTGGTGATGGTCGCCACCGCGAACGCGATCGTGCGGGTCGTGCTCGATGTCGTCATCGACGGCGACCCGCCGACGACGCGCATCCGCGGCGGTCGGGTGATCGGTCCGCTCGAACGCCTCCTGATCGTCGGGCTCGTCCTCGCCGGGCAGCCGACCACGGCCGCCCTGGTGGTCACGGCGAAGTCGCTCCTGCGCTACCCGGAGCTACGCAGCCACGATGACGTCGACGTCCACGCGGTCACCGAATACGTGCTGATCGGCTCGTTGATGAGCTGGGCTCTCGCTCTCGCAGCGACCATTCCGTTCGCCTGAACGGTCGGCTCAGGTCGGGTCGTCGACGCTCAGGGCCCGGTCGAGCAGCTCGGCCTGCTCCTGGGCGTGCACCTTGATGCTGCCGCATGCCGGTGAGCCGGACTCGAATCGGCTCGCTCGGCGGATCTTGTGCGAGCGTTCGTGGCGCTCGTAGAGCCGGCCCTTGATCGCATTCCACGCGCCCATGTTCTCCGGCTCCTCCTGGAGCCACATGATCTCGTCCGCGTTCGGATAGCGGGCCAGCTCGGCGGCCACGGCGTCGAAGGGCCAGGGATAGAGCTGCTCCACCCGGGCGATCGCGACCGGCGCGCCCCGCTTGTCGCGCTCGGTCTCCGCGTCGACCGCGATCTTGCCGCTGCACAACACGAGACGACGGACCTCGGCCGGGTCGATCCCGGACCGATCCGGCAGCAGCTCCTCGAACGTGCCGGACAGCAGGTCGCTGACCGGGGAACGGCTCTGCTTGGCCCGTAGCAACGACTTCGGCGTGAACACGACGAGCGGCGTGCGATGGTGTTGGAGCATCTGGCGGCGCAGCAGGTGGAAGAACTGGGCGGCCGTGGTGGCGTTGCAGATCTGCATGTTGTCCTCGGCCGCGAGCAGCAGGAACCGCTCGATGCGGGCCGACGAGTGCTCGGGTCCCTGTCCTTCGAAGCCGTGGGGGAGCAGGAGGACGAGACCGGAGTCCTGTTGCCATTTGTCCTTCGCGGCGACGATGAACTGATCGATGATGATCTGCGCGCCGTTGGCGAAGTCGCCGAACTGGGCCTCCCAGATGACCATCGCCTCGGGTTTCGCGACCGAATAGCCGTATTCGAATCCGAGCGCGGCGTACTCGCTGAGGAGCGAGTCGTAGATCCACAGCTCGGTGTCGTCGCCCGCGAGGTCGGCGAGGGGCACGTGCTCGGCGCCGGTCTCGTAGTCCACGAGCGTGGAGTGGCGATGGCTGAACGTGCCGCGCCGCGAGTCCTGGCCGGCGAGGCGGATCGAGGTGCCCTCGAGCAGCAGCGACCCCATGGCCATCGCCTCGCCGAGCGCCCAGTCGATCTCACCGGCGGCGAACATCTCGTCGCGCCGGTCGAACTGCTGGCCGAGTTTCGGATGGACGGTGAACCCCTCCGGGGTCGAGGAGAGGGCGGCGTAGATCCGGTCGACGGTGACCCGATCGATCGACGTGCGCAGGTGGGGCAGCACACCGATCGGTTGCACCGGGGGCTGGGCCCGCGCGTCGGGGTCGTGGGGGATCTCGCGCGTGCTGTCGAGCGCGGCCTGCAGACGCGCCTTGAAGTCGGCCAGCGCGTCCTCCTCCTCTTCCGGCGTGAGGTCACCCCGCTTCACGAGTGACGTCGTGTACTGGGCGCGCACGGACGGGCGGGCGTCGATGCGGCGGTACATCTCCGGGAGGGTGTAGCTCGGGTCGTCGCCTTCGTTGTGACCGTGGCGTCGGTAGCAGATCATGTCGATCACGACGTCCTTGTTGAACTGCTGGCGATACGCGAAGGCGAGCCGGGCGACCCGGACACAGGCTTCGGGATCGTCGCCGTTCACGTGGAAGATCGGCGCCTGGATCATCTTGGCGACGTCGGTCGAGTACTCCGAGGACCGGGCGACGTCCGGGGTGCTCGTGAAGCCGACCTGGTTGTTGATGATGACGTGGACGGTGCCACCGACGCGATAGCCACGGATCTGCGACAGGTTGAGCGTCTCCGCCACGACGCCCTGACCGGCGAAGGCCGCGTCGCCGTGGATCAACAGGGGGAGCACGGGGTACGCGTCGAAATCGGATCCCTCCGGGATCGAGTCCATGCGGGCGCGGACCATGCCGACCACCACCGGGTCGACCGCCTCGAGGTGGGACGGGTTGGCGGCCAGCTCCACCGGGATGGTGTTGCCGTTGCGGCTCTCGAACACGCCCGTCTGGCCGAGGTGGTACTTCACGTCGCCCGAGCCCTGGGTCATCTGGCTGATCGAGCCGCCCTCGAACTCGTTGAACAGCTCGCCGTAGGTCTTCCCGACGATGTTGACGAGCACGTTCAGCCGGCCGCGGTGGGCCATGCCCATGATGACCTCGGCGAGGCCCGCGTCGGCCGCGGCGCCGATCACCGCGTCCACCAACGGGATCGTGCTCTCGGCCCCTTCGATGCCGAAGCGCTTCTGGCCCACGTACTTCGTGCCGAGGAACGTCTCCAGCGCCTCCGCCGCGTTCAGTCGGGAGAGGACATGGCGCTGTTCGTCGGCGTCGATCGTGCGGTCGGCGCCCTCGAGCTGTTCCTGCATCCAGCGCTTCTCCACCGGATCCTGGATGTGCATGTACTCGACGCCGATCGTGCGGCAGTAGGCGTCACGAAGCACGCCGAGCAGGTCCCCCAGGGGCATCTTCGGTCGACCGCCCACCTGGGCGTAGATGCCGGTGTCGGTGCCGGTGAGGAACTCGCGGTCGAGGTCCCAGATCGTGAGGCCGTAGGTGGCGGGATCGAGCTCCGCGTGCATCGTCGGTTCCTTGACCTGGAGCGGATCGAGATCCGCGATCAGATGGCCGCGCACGCGATGCATGTTGATCAGCTGGTTGACCTTGGCCTGCTTCTCCAGCAGCGACGTCTCGCGGTCCACCGGGTTGACGTCGCGGCGCCACTTGACCGCCTCGTAGGGCACGTCGAGAGCGCGGAAGATGTCGACGTAGAAGTCGTCCTCCCCCAGCAGCAGCTCGTGGACCTTCTTGAGGAACATGCCGGACTCGGCGCCCTGGATGATCCGGTGGTCGTAGGTCGAGGTGACCGTGATCACCTTCGACACGCCGAGATCGGCGAGCTTCGCGGGATCGGCCGCCTCGAACTCCGTCGGGAACGAGATCGACCCGACGCCGACGATCAGTCCCTGGCCGGCCATCAGCCGGGGGACGCTCTGGAGCGTGCCGATCGTGCCCGGGTTCGTGAGGCTCACGGTCGTCCCGACGAAGTCGTCCGGAGACAGCTTGCCGTCGCGGACCTTGCGGATCAGCGCTTCGTAGCGGTCGATGAACTCCCGGAAGTCGAGCGTGTCGGCATCCTTGATGCACGGCACCATCAGTGTCCGCGAGCCGTCGGACTTCTCGAGATCGACCGCGATTCCCAGACCCACGTGGGGGTTGCGGACGAGCAGGGGCTTGCCGTCCGCATCGGCCTCGTAGGTGTTGTTCATCGCCGGCATCTCGTCCGCGATCGCCCGCACGACGGCGTAGCCGATCAAGTGGGTGAAGCTCACCTTGCCCGTCTGCTTGCGAGCCAGGTGCCCGTTGATGACCTTCCGGTTGACCTCCAGCAGCTTCGCGGGGATCTGCCGGAACGAGGTGGCCGTCGGGACGCCGAGGGAGGCCTCCATGTTCGCCACGATCCGGGCGCCGGCGCCCCGGATGGGGGAGGCGTTGCTTTCGTTGCCTTCGCCGGCATTCGCCGGAACCGCGGCAGGTGGTGCGTCCTGCGGCGGCGCGGGGGCCGCCGTGGGCTCCGGGGTGGCAGTCGGCGCGGGGCTGGGGGTCTCGGGCTCCGGGGCGGCAGTCGGTGGCGGGGTCGGCGTCGGGGCGGACCAGTCGGCGATGGGGGCGACGGTGGGCCTGGTCACCTCGTTGCCGGCGACCTCGATCGGCGCGGGGGGAGGGGGTGGTGGGGCGGTGGTCCCGGTGCCGTTGCTGCCGTTCTCGAAGACACCGCGCCAGCTCGCGTCCACCGACGTGGGGTCGGCTTCCCACCGGGCGCGCATCTCGTCGACGAGCCAGGCGTTGGGGCCCAGATCGGCAGGGTCATCGGTGGTAGCCACAGCGGGAGTCTATGGGCTGGAGGAGGGGCTGACTGGTGAGCCGAAACGGGAGCCGTGCGGCGGATAGGGTGCCGCCGTGCGCATCGTCACGTGGAACGTCAACTCGCTCAACGCGCGACTCGGTCGGGTCGAGCGCTGGCTCCAGACCTTCGAGCCGGACGTGCTGTGCCTCCAGGAGACCAAGCTCGCCGACGACGCCTTCCCGGCCCTCACCTTCGAGGCGCTCGGCTACGAGACGTTCCACCACGGGCAGGGCCAGTGGAACGGTGTCGCGATCCTCAGCCGGGTCGGCATCGAGGATCCGATCGGCGGGTTCGGTGACGGCGGGGAGCCGGACGCGGACGCCCGCATCGCCTGGGCGACCTGCGGCGGCGTGCGGGTGGCGTCCTGCTACGTGCCCAACGGCCGATCGCTCGACCACGAGCACTACCAGTACAAGTTGCGCTGGCTCGACCGCCTCGCGGCCGATCTGGACGGGCAGTGCACGCCGACGGACGATGTCGTCGTGTGCGGAGACTTCAACATCGCTCCCGACGACCGCGACGTCTACGACCCGAAGAAGTTCGTGGACGAGACCCACACGAGCACGCCCGAGCGGGAGCGGATCCAGCAATTGCTGGACTGGGGGCTGGTCGACGTGTTCCGAGAACACCACGACGAGGGCGGGCTCTACTCGTGGTGGGACTACCGGGCCGGGAACTTCCACAAGAAGCTCGGCATGCGGATCGACCTCCACCTCGCCACGCGCTCCGTGGCGGACTCGGTCGGCGTCGCCCTCGTGGACCGCAACGAACGCAAGGGACCGAAGGACGACCCGCCGAGTGACCACGCCCCCGTCCTGATCGACGGCGCCCGCTGACGATGCTGACTCCGCTCGACGAGCACCAGCTCCTCGTCTTCTGGACTCAGCTCCTCGTTCTCGTCGCGATGGCGCGCCTGTGCGGCGAACTGATGCGGCGGATCAACCTGCCGTCGGTCATCGGCCAACTCGCGGCCGGGGTGATCCTCGGCCCGTCCATCTTCGGCCGGGTGTGGGAGGACGGCTTCCACTGGTTCCTGCCCGACTACCAGATCAGCTCGGGCGCGCTCCTCGCCGTCAGCTGGCTCGGCGTCGCCCTCCTGCTGGTCACCGCCGGCTTCGAGACGGATCTCGGGCTCATCCGGCGCCTCGGCCGCGCCGCCGCGCTCGTAACGGGCTTCAGCCTCGTCGTCCCCCTCATCGGCGGACTGGGGGTCGGCATCCTGCTGCCGGACTCCTTCGTCGGCGCCGAGAGCAACCGCACCGTCTTCGCCCTGTTCGTCGCGGCGGCCCTCTCCGTCTCCGCCCTCGCCGTCATCGCCAAGATCCTCTCCGAACTCGGCCTCATGCGCCGCGACTTCGGGCAGATCACGGTCGCCGCCGGCATGGCGAACGACGTCGTCGGCTGGGTGATGCTCGCGGTGTTCGCCGGTTTCGCCGTCTCGGGCGAGGTCTCCCTCAGCGCCGTCCTCAAGACCGTGGTCGGTCTGGCCGCGTTCCTCGCGATCGCGATGACCCTCGGCCAGCGGGCCGTGGACCGTGCCCTGCGCTGGGTACGGCGCGACGGCGCGAACGTGTCCGGCGCGATGAGCGTCGCGATCTTCACCATGCTCGTCTACGGCGTCGCCACCCAGGCGCTCGGGATCGAAGCGGTTCTCGGTGCGTTCGTGGCGGGGGTGGTGCTCCACCGCTCCCGGTTCCAGCAGCCCGAGGTGCTGCACCACATCGAGTCGTTGACCACCACGTTCCTCGCGCCGATCTTCTTCGCGACCGCCGGGTTGCGCGTCGACCTCGGTCTGCTCGGGGAGGACGATGCACTGGCGTGGGCCGCCGTGGTGGTGGCGGTCGCCATCGTCTTCAAGTTCGCCGGAGCCTTCGTCGGTGCTCGCCTCGCCGGTCAGAGCAACCGGGCGGCAACGGCGCTGGGGGCGGGGCTCAACGCCCGCGGTGCACTCGAGATCGTCATCGCGTCGGTCGGACTGTCCCTCGGCGTCTTCAACGAGACGGCCTACACCGTCATCGTGATCGTCCCGCTGGTCACCTCGATCTTCGCCGCGGTCAGCCTCCGCATCGTCGTGCGGGATTGGCGGGGGAGCGACGAGGAACAGGAACGCCTCGAACGCGAGGAGGCGCTGAGCCGCAATCTCGTCGTGAAGTCGTCGCGGATCCTGCTCCCCTCCCAGGGTGAGCCGGCGTCGATCGCCGCCGCCCAACTCGTGCACTTCGCGTGGCCCACGGAGGCACCGGCGACGATCGTGTCCGTTCGCCGCAACGGCGAATGGCCGGACGTCTCCGTGGTCGAAGCGGTGCTGGACGAGCGTGAGGTCGATCATCGCCAGGTCAAGGGCGACGACATCGCCGGATCCATCGTCGCCGAATCGCGGCTCGGCTACGGCGTGATCGCGGTGGGGGTGGCGGCCCGTCACGAAGGTCAGCTCTACTCACCGATGGTCGACGAACTGCTGCTCAACGCCACGCTGCCGGTCGTGATCGTGCGTCGGGCCCGTGGCCTGGACCGCCCGCTCCCTCCCGCGTTCAGCCGCGTGATCGTGCCGGTGACCGGCACCCGCTCGAGCCGCTCGGCGCAGGAGGTCGCGTTCTCCATCTCGTCGAACCTCGGGACCGAGGTCGTGCTCACCCACGTGCTGAGCCGCTCGTCGCCGTTGCCGCGCATCTTCGGTCGCCGCCAGCGAGAGGACGATCCCGCCATGGCGGTCGCCGACCAGATGATCGAGGGCGCGGCGGCCCTCGCGACGGAATCGGGCCTCCAGACCCGCGCCGTGGTGCGCGAGTCCGACACGGCGGGCGCGGCGCTCGTCGCCGCCGCTCGCGAAGAGACGGCGGACCTCGTCGTGCTCGGCGCCCAGCTGCGCAACGTCGACGGACGTCCCTTCCTCGGAAACACCGTCGAGACCGTGCTCGAGCAGAGCGACGCCACGGTCGTGGTCGTCGCCTATCCGCGGACCCGTGAGGGCGGGGAGCACTGAACCGCTTCCCGTTGGCGGGGTGACCACCTAGGGTCTTGCCATGGGTGGAACACGTTCGAGAATGCTCGTCGCGCTGTGCGCGGCCGTTGTCCTGTTCGCCGCGGCATGCAGCGACGACTCGTCCGATGATGCGGCCCCCGACGACCCCGTGGTCACCGACGACGGTGGCGCGGGGGATGACGGCGCGGATGACGCGCCTTCCGACGACAGTGCTGCCGACGACAGTGCTGCCGACGACAGTGCCGCCGACGACAGTGCCGCCGACGACAGTGCCGCCGACGACGGTGCTGCCGACGACAGTGCCGCCGACGACGGGTCCGGCGAGGATGACGTCGACGGCGACGATGCGGTGGACCCGCCGCCCGACGACCCGGCCCTCGTGGTGGACGGCAACACCCTCACCGTGAACTGGGACGCCGTGACGCCCACCTTCATCCCGCCTGCCGCCGGGAGCGCCGATCCCTTCTTCCACATCCACTCCAGCAACGCGGTCGACGGGTTCTACCTGTCGTTCGAGATGTACACGGTGTGGGGTGGTGCCTGGACGGGCGAGACCGGGACCTTCGAGATCGGGTGCAACGACCAGGTGGCGGACAGTGGCATCTGTGTCCACTTCATCCCCGTCAGCGCGGAAGGCAACGACCTCGGCGCGGACTTCGGCGCGACGGGGACCGTCACGATCAACCAGCTCGACGAGAGCGGCTACGACCTCGTCGTGTCGGGCCTCACCTTCAGTGACGGCACGACGTTCGCCGACTTCGCCATGGTCGGCTGAGCAAACCGCCGGCTAGCCGATCGGGGAACTGATCTCGAGGAGGCGGGGGCCGAAGCGCCGGGCCTTGCCGGAGCCGACGCCGGGGACGGCGGCGAGTTCGTCGATGGTGCTCGGACGGGCTTCGGCGATGCCTCGCAGGGCGGCGTCGGACAGCACGGCCCCCGGAGCGATCTTCGCCTGGAGGGCGGCGTGCTCGCGCCACGCGGTGAGGCTCTCCACGACGGGTGTCACGAGGTCGGTGAGGTCGATGTCCGGCGTGTCGTGGCCGATGCGCTCGCGGAGCTCGCCGACGTCCGGATGGATCGGCGCGAGGTCGTCCGTGGTCGCGAAGGCATCGAGCCAGGGTGACGGCGCCCGCCGGTGGACCGTGTCGCCGACGGTCCGTTCCGTCGCCCAGGTGACGTGCAGCTCGCGCTCGGCCCGGGTGGTCGCCACGTAGAGGAGGCGCTGCTCCTCGGCTCGCGCCGCCTTGGTGCGGGCGAACGTGATCGGCACCAGTCCGTCCTCGAGACCGACGAGATGGACGATCGGCCACTCCAGCCCCTTGGCCGAGTGGAACGTGGCGAGCTCGACGGCGTCGCCCGCCGCCCCCACGCGGTCGTCGTGGCGAAGGGCGGTGACGAATTCGTCGACGGACGCGTCGGGCTCGAGCACGAGATGGTCGCGGGCGAGGTCGAGGAACGCGTCCACCATTGCCTGCCGCTCCGCGTCGAGGGGCTCGTGTCCGGCCGTCCGCTCGTCGGCGAGGGCGGCACTGAGCGACCCCTTCGCCGGCCAGCGCTCCAGCACGTCGATGATCTCCGGGCGGCGCAGGAGCGCGCCCTCGCCGCGGCTGCGCGTCGGGATGCCCGTGGCCTCGAGGGCGGAGCGGAGCGCCGGAAGCTGGGCGTTGGTGCGGGCGAGAACGGCCTGGTGGCGCCACGGCGCGCCCGGCTTCCGGCGGGCCCGCACGGCCCGCGCGAGGAGCAGGCCCTCCTGGTCGAGCGGCGCGCCGGTCACGGTCGGGGCGTCGCCGGACATCCGGTGTGCCGGCTGCGGCTCCTTGTCGAGCACGCGGCCCGCGGCGGCCAACACCTCCGGGGTGGAGCGGAAGTTGGTGCGTAGGTGGACGACCGCGACGCCGGGAAGATGCTCGTCGATGTCGTTGATGAACCGGGGATCCGCACCGTTCCACCCGTAGATCGCCTGGTCCGGGTCACCGACCACCACGAGCGTGGATTCGGGGCCCCGAAGGGATTCGAGCACGGCGAACTGGAGCGGGTTGACGTCCTGGAACTCGTCGACGAACAGGTGGCGGTGGCGCCAGCGCTGGGCGTCGGCGAACGCCGTCTCGCGTTGCATCGTCGCGTGGCACAGGGCCAGCACGTCGTCGAAGTCGATGAGGCGGCGCTCGCGCTTGGACTCCTGGTACCCGGCGTAGGCCTTCGCCACGAACGCGGCGCTGCGGGGTGGTCGGCGGCGCGCGGCCTCCGCTGCCTCGCCGTAGCCCTCGGGCGTGATCAGCCGGGCCCGGGCCCACCCGATCTCCGCATCGAGGTCGGCGACCACGGCGCGATCGAGGCGGGGGTGGGCGCGGGCGAGATAGGCCATTCGCCGGTCGAGCAGGGTCGGGTGGGTGCGGCCGGTGTGATCCCAGAAGCGACGCAGCGTCGCCAGGGCGGCGGCGTGGAACGTGCCGGCGGCGACGTCCTCGCGCAGGCCGAGCCGGCGGGTGCGGGCCCGCAGCTCGGCGGCGGCGCGGCGGGTGAAGGTGAGTGCCAGGACGCGACGGGGGTCGTGGGTGCCCTCGCTCGACTGCCACGCGATGCGGCGGGTGAGCACGCGGGTCTTGCCCGAACCGGCACCGGCGATGATGCACAGCGGGTTCGCCGCGGTCGTGACCGCGTCGCGCTGTTCGTCGGTGAGCCCTTCGAGCAGCGGATCGGACGGTGACGACGGTGACACGGAGCGCACCCTACCCACTCGACCCGAGGCGACTCGCCGGTAGGGTCGCCCCGATGGAGCCCGTCAGCCCGGCCCGATTCGAGCGCCTCGTGGGCGACGCCCTCGACGCGCTGCCGGAGGAGCTCGGTCGCCTCATGGAGAACGTCGCGGTCGTCGCCGTGGACCGTCATCCGACGGAGGACCTGCTCGGCCTCTACGAGGGCATCCCCCTCACCGAACGCGATGACTACGGCGGCCTGGTGATGCCGGACGTCATCTCGCTGTACCGCTTGCCGTTGTGCGAGATGTGCGACGACGACGACGAGTTGATCGAGGAGATCGCGGTCACGGTCGTACACGAGATCGCCCACCACTTCGGCATCGACGACGAGTCCCTCCACGAGTGGGGATGGGGCTAGCTAATCTGCCCGCATGCCCTTTCCCCGTCATCTGCTGACCGACGACGAAGATCTGGTGCTCGACCTCCGGCCGCACTGGTGGTATCTCGCGCCCGCGGTCGCCCTGCTCGCCGTCGCGGTTCTCTTCGGGCTCCTCGCGCTGATCAACAACTGGACGAGTTGGATCTCGGTCCCGATCGGCGTCTGGGTGCTGGTCGCCCTCGGCTACTTCGGCATCCGGTACCTCACCTGGACCACGATCAACTTCGTGGTCACGAGTGAGCGGGTCATCTCTCGCACCGGCGTCGTCTCGAAGCAGGGCATCGAGATCCCCCTCGACCGCATCAACACGGTGTTCTTCAACCAGTCCGTGTTCGAGCGGATGATCGGGGCCGGCGATCTCGGGATCGAGTCGGCCGGTGAGGGCGGGCGGCAGACCTTCACCGACATCCGCCGCCCGAATCTCGTCCAGAACGAGATCTACCGGCAGGTCGAAGGGCTCGAGGACCGCAAGCTCCATCGGCTGGGCCAGGCGGCGTCGTCGGCCGCGCCGGCCGAGGCGTCCATCCCCGAGCAGATCGAGAAGCTCGACCAGTTGCGACGGCAGGGCGTGGTCACCGACGAGGAGTTCGAGGCGAAGAAGCGCGAACTCCTCGATCGCATGTGATGGCGGTCTTCGACCGCAGCTTCGCCGAACTCTCCACCCTCGAGCTCCACGATCTACTCCGTCTGCGCGTCGACGTCTTCGTCGTGGAGCAGGCGTGCCCGTATCCGGAACTGGACGGGCGGGACACCGAGACGACCACGCGCCACGTCTGGATGGCGGACGACGCTGGTCCGCAGGCCTACGTCCGTCTCCTCGACGACGGGGAGGCCCGCCGCATCGGCCGGGTCGCGACCCGGTCCGACGCCCGCGGCAACGGTCACGCCGGGGCGCTGGTGGACCATGTGATCGCGACGTCGAGCGGCCCGTGGGTCCTCGACGCCCAGTCCCATCTCGCGGAGTGGTACACGGCGCGCGGCTTCGTGGCGTGCGGCCCGGAGTTCGTCGAAGACGGCATCGCCCACGTCCCGATGCGCCGCGACGACTGAACGGTCAGTCCTGCTCGATCCCGTCAGTCCTGGCCGATCGGGGCCACGCGAGCGGGATCGATGTGGAGGCGGATGGTCGTCCCCGGAGTGGCACCGTCGGCGAGCGCGAAGGCGAGTCGACCGAGGTCGGTGTCGACCTCGACGTCGTGGTGATCGCCGCGGAAACGACTGGAGACGACCGTGGCGGTGAGCTCGCCGGCCGGATCGATCGTCGCGGCGTCGCGCCGCAGCACCCGCCGATCGTCACCCTCGCCCACGAGGTTGGTGTGTCCGAGGAAACGGGCGACCGTCTCCGTTCGGGGGTCGGCGTAGAGCGAGTGGGGGGCGTCGACGCGCAGCACCCGCCCGGCGTCCATGACCGCGATCCGGTCGGCAAGCGCGAAGGCTTCGTCCTGGTCGTGGGTGACGTGGACCGCCGCGGTCCCGGAGGCCGACAGGACGCCGGGGAGGTCATCCACGAGGCGATCGCGCAGGGCCCGGTCGAGCGCACCGAGCGGCTCGTCGAGGAGAAGGAGGCGGGGTCCGGGCGCGAGTGAACGAGCGAGCGCCACCCGCTGCGCCTCGCCACCCGACAGCGTGGACGGGTCGCGATCGGTGAAGCCGCCCAGCCCGACCAGGGCCAGCAGTTCGGCCACGCGGGTCCGCCGCTCGGCCCCGTCGACGCCCTGCATGCGCAGCCCGAACTCGATGTTCTCGCCGACCCGGCGGTGGGGGAAAAGGGTCGGGTCCTGGAAAACCATGCCGATGCCGCGCTCGTGGGGCGGTCGCTCGGTCGCGTCCTCACCGTCGATCAGGAACCGGCCCCGGTCGAGCGGCTGGAGCCCGGCCATCACCCGCAGGAGGGTCGACTTGCCGCAGCCGCTGGGGCCCAGCACGACCAGCGTCTCGGCGGGTTGGACCGCGAGCGAGACGCCGTCGAGCGCGGTCGTCGAACCGAAGCGAACCGTGGCATCCTCCAGGCTCCACATCAGAAGACCCCCTCGTCGTTCGACCGGCCGGACTCGATCACGAACGCGGCCGCGGCGACGAGGACCATCATCACGACGGCGAGCGCCATCGCTTGGCCGCGCAGTAGGTCGCCCGGGGTGGACAGGAGCCGGAAGAGCGCCCGCGGGGCCGTGAGTGTCTCGGGTCGGCGGGGGAGGAAGGCGGTCGCGCCGAACTCGCCGACCGACACCGCGAACGCGAAGCCGGCGCCCACGAGCAGGCCGCGACGGGCGATCGGCAGGTCGATCTCGCGGCGCACCCGGCTCGGCGGCGCCCCGAGTGTGGCGGCGGCCTCGCGCAGCGCCGGATCGATCCGCCGCAGGATCGGCACCATCGTGCGGACGACGAAGGGCACGCCGACGAGCGCGTGGGCCACGGGCACGATCCACCATCGGGTGCGGAAGTCGACCGGTGGTTCGTCGAGGGCGAGGAGGATGCCGAAACCGATGGTCACGGCACTGGTGCCGAGCGGGATCGTCAGCCCGAGATCGAACACATGGCTCAGTGATCGGCGGCCGTGCACCACGATGAGGGCGGCGAGCGTCCCCACGACGATGGCGATGATCATGGCGAGCGAGGCGTAGACGATCGTGTTGCGCAGGGCGGTCGTGGCGGGGGCCGGGAGCTGGTTCACGCGGGTCGAGAGGGCGCGATAGTGATCGAGCCCGTAGCCGCCGCCGACGGCGAACGACCGCTCCACGATCACGGCGATCGGGGTGACCAGCAACAGGGCGGCGGTCACGCCGTTCAGCAATCGCCACCGCCGCCGGCTGGGCGCCAGTGGCCGGGCGACGTGGGTCGTGATCGGTCGGCGCCGCTCGAGCATCGTGGTCACCGCGACGAGCGCGACGACGGCGACCAGCTGGAGCACCGCGATCGCGGCGGCGGACCTGAAGTCGGTCCGGGTGACGGCGTAGCGGTGGATCTCGGTCTCGATCGTCGCCTGCCGCGGCCCGCCGAGCACGAGGATCACGCCGAACGACGTGAAGGAGAACAGAAAGACGATCGATGCCGCCGAGGCGAGCACCGGGCGCAGGCGGGGGAGGGTCACCTCGGTGAAGGCCCGCCGGCGGCTCGCCCCGAGCATGCGGGCCTGTTCCTCCATGCGGGGGTCGAGGCCGGCCCAGAAGGAGCCGACCGAGCGGACGACCACGGCGTAGTTGAAGAACAGGTGGGCGATGAGGATCGCCCAGATCGTGTGCCGGGCGCGGATCGTGCCCTCGTCGAGTCCGGTCCGCGCGAAGAGCTCGGCGAAGGCGCCGGCGACGAGCACCGTGGGCATCACGAAGGGCACCGTGACGAGGGCCCGGAGCCGGCGGCGCATGCGGGGAGTGGCGCGGGCGACGATCGACGCGGCGGGCAGGGCGACCGCGAGGGTCACGACGGTCGACAGCGTCGCCTGCCACATGGTGAACCAGACGGCGTCGCGCGTCCGCGAGGTCGCCCACACGTCGCTCATGGCGCCGAAACCGTCGCCCCCCAGACCGCGCCACAACACGGTCGCGACCGGGTACGCGAAGAACACGGCGAAGAAGGCCGCCGGGACGACGGCCGCCGCGTTGATCAGCCGAGAACGATCTCGACCCACCGGTCCGTCCACTCGTCGCGGTTCGCCTCGACCTCCGCCGGGTCCAGGATGAGCGGGTCGTCGCTGAGCCGGGCGTGTTCGACGAAGGCCGGCGGAAGGGTTGCCTCGTCCGACACCGGGAAGACGAACATGTTGAGCGGCACGTCGTCCTGGAACGTCGGGGTCAGCAGGAAGTCGATCAGCTGCCGGGCGGCGTCGGGTTGGTCCGTCCCGGCGAGGACGCCGGCGAACTCGATCTGGCGGTAGCACGAGTCGAGCAGCAAGCCGGTCGGGGGCGTGTCGACCGGCGGGTCGGCGAAGATGACCTCGGCCGGCGGGCTCGACGCGTAGCTGACGACGAGCGAGCGATCGCCGCCACCGGCGACGAAGGATCCGTAGTAGGCGTCCTCCCACCCGGCGGTGACCTCGACGTCGTTGGCGGCCAGGTCCGCCCAGTACTGCTCCCAGTCGTCGGTCCCGGCGATGGTGGCGAGCAGGAACGCGAGCCCGGGCGACGACGACTCGGGACTCTGGACGACGAGCTCCCCGGCGAGCGCCGGATCCGTCAGGTCCTCGAGGGTGGTCGGTGGCGTCACGCCATCGGGCAGGGCGTCGATCCAGTAGTTCACGCACACGTCGCCGTAGACGACCGGGGTGACGCGGTGGTCGGCGTCCAACTGGAACTCGGTGGGCACGACGGCGAGCCCCGGCGAGTCGTACGCCTCGAAGATGCCGCCGTCGAGGGCCCGCTGGAGGAAGGTGTTGTCCACGCCGTACAGCACGTCGCCGAGGGGGTTCCCGGCCGAGAGGATCGCCTCGCTCACCATCTGGCCCGCATCGCCCGAGGCGAGGAGTTCGACGGTCACGCCCGTCTCCGCGGTGAAGGCGGCGAGCGTCTCGTCGCTGACAGCGAACGAATCGTGGGTCACGAGGGTCAGGGTGAGCCCGTCGTCATCACCGCAGGCCGACGCGAGCAGTCCGACGGTCAGGACCACGAGCAGCAGGTGGGTCAGTCGTTTCATTGCTTCCTCCGCTGGCATTACCCAGATCAGGTTCAGGCGGGTCGCCGACGCATCTGGTCGACCTCTCAGCCCGGCTGTCCCGAGCTCCCCGGATTCAGTTGTGCTCCCACTCTAGGTCGCCGTTCCGCCCGTAGCCTCCTCTCCCATGACGGCCCTCCTCGCGCTCGCCTCCGCGCTGATCATCGGCGGGTCCGACTTCGGCGGGGGCGTCGCCACGAAGCGCGACAGCACCTTCCGGGTCACCGCCGTCGCCCAGATCGCGGGTGGCGTGACGGCGGTCGTGTTCGTGGTCGTCGTCGGCTGGGACGCGGTCACGACCACCGATGTGGTCGCGGGAGCGATCGCCGGCGCGTCCGGCACGTTCTCGTTCATCTGCTTCTACCGGGCGCTGTCCGAAGGGGTGATGAGCGTCGTCGCCCCGACGACCGCCGTGGTCGGGGCCGCCTTTCCCGCCTTCGTGGGCATCGCCCGCGGTGAGGAGCTCGGCGTGGTGACGGCGGTCGGGTTGGTGGTGGCGATCATCGCGATCGTGCTCGTCACCCGCGAACGCCGTGATGCGGACGGGGCGACGACGCCGCGCTCGGCGATGGTGCTCGCCCTCGTCGCGGGCGTCGGCTTCTCGATCTTCTTCATCGCGCTGGCGGAGACGGAGACGGCGGCGGGGATGTGGCCGCTGGTGGTCGCCCGCGTCGTGTCGGTGCCCGTGGTCTGTGTCGTGGCGTGGCGGATCACCCGACGGGTCCTCCCGGCCAACCGGTCGAGCCTCGCCCTGGCCTGCTACACCGGGGTCACGGAGATGATCGCGAATGCGCTCCTGCTGATCGCCCTGCGCCGCGGGGAGCTCGCCATCGCCTCGGTCTTCGGCTCGCTCTACCCGGTCAGCACCGTGCTGCTCGCCTGGGTGTTCCTGCGCGAACGCCTCGCCCGTCATCAGGTGGCGGGCGTCGTGCTCGCACTGGCGGCGATCGCACTCGTCGCGCTCTGACCGGTCTCACCCCGCGTCGGTCAGCGGACGGCGGCCGTAACGGACGCGCACGGCGAAGATGACGGCGATCTCGGCGAGGAGCACGAGACTGACGATGACGACGATCGGGTTGTCCGCGTCAGTGCCGACGAGCCAGCCGTGGACGAGCACGAGGATCAGGAGGGGCGCGCTCAGAAGGTGCAGGAGCCGCCACAGTCGTTGATCGAGCCGGCGGCGCATCCACGACGACGCCTGCACGACGACCAGCAGCCAGGCGCTGACGACTCCGAGCGCGACCGCGGTCGTCTCCTCGTCGCTGCGGAACGGGATCAGCACCTCGGCGAGCGTGTAGTCCACGAAGTCGTCGATGACGATCGCGCCGACGTGCACGACCGTGAGCAGCAGGGTCAGGTTGCCCAGGTGACGGTGGAGGTCGAGCAGCCAGGCGGGGGAGGGGCGGCGTTCGAGGACGCGGCTGGCGAGCAGGAGTCCCCAGATGGTGGCCACGGCGAGCAGGACCCAGCCGAGCAGGCCGGAGGTTCGGGTGAGGTACCAGGTGAACTCGTCGGTCACAGCGCCCATTCTCGGCGCGCCGGCTCGGCGAGCCAGCCATCGTCGAGAAGGAAGCGTTCGGTCGGACCGACGGTGGTGAGCGAACCGTCCGCCTCCACGAGCCACGCCGTGGCGCCCGCCCGCTCGACGAGCGCCCGGGCTTCGAGCCACGGCGCGACGCTGGCGGCCGTTGCCAGCATCTCGGCTCCCGCCGCGCTCGCGGCGATGACGGCGGCGACGCGGGGTGCGGCGGCGGGCTGCCCGGTCGAGGGGTCGATGAGGTGGTGGCGGCCGTCGTCGGTCCGCCTCTTGGTCGGGCCGGAGACCGCCACGCCGCCGTCCCGCAGTCCGACGAGCGCGGGCGCGTCGGACCGGTCCGGGTGGGGTGACTCGATCTCGACCAGGGCGCGCGTGCGGCTGCGGATCCGCGTGTCGCCGCCGATGCTCGCGCCGGCGTGCGTCGCGCCAGCCTCGAACAGCAACGATGCGGCGACGTCCGCGGTCCAGCCCTTGGCGATACCACCGAGGTCGATCGCCGTCCCTTCGGGGACGTGGACGAGACCCGAGTCGCCGTCGACCGTCACGTCGTCGATCCGATGCGGGACCGGACCGGCGTCGTCCCAGGCCCGGTCGCCGGCGTAGCCCGCGGCCACGAGGTCGAGTCCCCGGGTCGGGTCGAACCAGCCGCCGGTGAGGGTGCGACCCGCGAGAGCGATCTCGATGATCCTGGCCGTGGACGGACGGGCGACCGCCGGGCCGTCGGCCGCGTTGATACGGCTCAGCTCGCTGTCCGGCAGGAAGCGGGACCAGCGCTGCTCGAGGGTGGCGACGATCGTCAGCGCGGCGTGCACCGCCATCTCGGAGGCGTTCGTCGTCAGCACGACCTCCGCACCCATGGCGGGTCGCCGGGTCGTGCGCAGGTCGTCAGCTCGCACCGGACCGTCCGATCCGCGGTGGTGGGGTGACGGCCGGCTCATCGACCCCGGTGTCGTTTCCCGCGTCGGCCGCCGCCATCAGCTCGGCGGCCACGACCTCGGCCCGCCAGGCGGCAGTGGCACCGACGGCGGTGCCGCTCGACTCGTCGATCTCCTCGTCGGCCGCCTCGGCCATCGCGCCGACGCTGCCGACCGCAACCGCCGCGGTCACGCCCGACGCCACCCAGCGGCTGACCCGGGCGGGACGGCGAGGCGGGCGGCGCACGGGCTCCATGACGCCATTGTTCACATCCGGAGATGAAGAGACTGTGATGACAGGGCAAACTTTCGGTCATGCCCCGCGCCCACAACGGCTCCGTCGAACTCGAGTACGAGGCCTTCGGCTCGACCGACGACCCCACCCTCATCTGTCTCCCCGGCCTGGGGAACCAACTCCTCCTCTTCCCGGTGGAGTTCTGTGAGTCCTTCGTCGGGCGGGGGTTCCATGTCATCCGGATGGACAACCGCGACGCCGGGCTGTCCTCGCTGACCGAGCCCGGCGACGAGTACACGCTGAGCGACATGGCGGCGGACGTGATCGCCGTCCTCGACGACGCCGGGGTCGACGACGCGGTCGTGCTCGGCGTGTCGCTCGGCGGCATGATCGCCCAGACGACCGCGATCGAGCATCCGGCGCGGGTGCGTGCGCTCGTGTCGATCATGTCGACGACCGGCGAGCCCGATGTGGGGACCCCGAGCCGCGAGGCGATGGCCGCCCTCGTGGCCGAGCCGGCGGCGTCCATCGACGAACAGATCGCGCAGGACCTGGAGGCCCGTGCGATCTGGAGCAACCCCGAGTGGTTCGATCCGGAGCAGATGGCTGCGTACTTCCGGTCCTGCTACGAGCGGTCCTGGGTGCCGGGCGGGTCGGGGCGTCAGTTCGACGCGGTCATGCGCAGCGGCGACCGGGCGGCCGGGCTCGCCGCACTGACCGTGCCCGCCCTCGTCGCCCACGGTGAACAGGACACCCTCGTCCACGTCTCCGGCGGGGAACGTACGGCCGAGCTCGTGCCGGACGCCGAGTTCCTGCTCGTCGACGGGATGCGCCACGACTTCGTGTACCAGGCGTGGCCGCCCATCATCGAAGCGACGACCGCCCTCACGGCGCGGACGTTCGCCTGACCGCCTTCTTCGTTGTCAGTGCGGACCGGTAGGGTCCTGCCCGTTCGCACGAACCCGCAAGAGGAGTGGACATGGGCCCGCTGGCAGGAGTGAAGATCGTCGAGATCGCGGGGATCGGGCCGGGCCCGTTCTGCGCCATGATGCTCGCCGACATGGGCGCCGAGGTGATCCGCGTCGACCGGGCCGGCAGCGTGCGCGGCGGTGATCCGGACGTGCCGCCCCAGGACCTCATCAACCGTGGTCGTCGTTCGATCGGCGTCGACCTGAAGTCGCCCGACGGCGTCGAGACGGTGCTCCGCCTCGTCGAGCAGGCCGACGGCCTGATCGAGGGCTTCCGGCCCGGCGTCGCCGAACGGCTCGGCATCGGCCCGGACGACTGCCTCGCCCGCAACCCGCGCCTCGCCTACGGCCGGATGACCGGGTGGGGCCAGGACGGGCCCTACGCCAACGCGGCGGGCCACGACATCAACTACATCGCCCTCGCCGGCGCGCTCGAGTCGATGGGGCGGCGCGGCGAGGCGCCCGTCCCGCCGCTCAACCTCGTCGGGGACTTCGGTGGCGGCGGCATGTACCTGGCGTTCGGCTTGGTGTGCGCGATCCTCGAGTCCCGCTCGAGCGGCCAGGGCCAGGTCGTGGACGCGGCGATGGTCGACGGCGCCGCATCGCTCATGACGTTCTTCCACGGCTTTCGGGCCATGGGCATCTGGAACGACGAGCGGGGCACCAACATGCTCGACACCGGCGCCCACTACTACGACGTCTACGAGTGCAGCGACGGCGCCTTCGTCTCCATCGGCTCGATCGAGCCCCAGTTCTACGCCGAGCTGCGCGAGAAGCTCGGGCTCGACGATCCGAAGTGGGACGCCCAGATGAGCCGGTCCGACTGGCCCGCGTTCAAGGACGAACTCGCCGCCGTCTTCCGCACCAAGACCCGCGACGAGTGGTGCGAGATCATGGAGCACACCGACATCTGCTTCGCGCCGGTGCTGTCGATGGCCGAAGCGCCCGAGCACCCCCACAACAAGGCCCGCGGCACCTTCACCGAGGTTGCCGGCGTGGTGCAGCCCCGTCCGGCCCCGCGGTTCAGCCGCACGGACAGCGCGATCCAGAGCCCGCCCCCGCACGCCGGCCAGCACACCGACGACGTACTCGGCGCGTACGGGTTCACCGCCGACGAGCTCGCCGCCCTGCGCGAGTCCGGCGCCATTGCCTGACATGGCGACCGCGGTCTTCTTCCACGCCCATCCCGACGACGAGGCGATCGCCACCGGCGGCGTGATGGCCCTGGCGGCGCGGGCCGGCCATCGCGTGATCCTCGTGTGCGCGACCGACGGTGCGGTGGGCGAGCCAGCCGAGGGGTCGGTCCCCGAGGGGTCGACGCTGGCGGAGGTGCGCCTCGCCGAACTGAGCGAAGCGGGCGAGATTCTCGGTGCCCGTCGGGTCGAGTGGCTGGGCTACGGCGATTCGGGAATGGAGGGCGAGCCGACGAACGACGATCCGGCATGCTTCTGGCAGGCCGACGTCGATGACGCCGCCGAACGGCTCGCGGTGATCCTGCGCGACGAAGCGGCCGATGTCCTCACCGTCTACGACCACAACGGTGGCTACGGCCACCCGGATCACATCCAGGTCCACCGCGTCGGGCACCGCGCCGCGGCGCTCGCCGGCACGCCGCACGTGTTCGAGTCGACGATGAACCGTGACCGCATGCGAGCGCTCGCCGACTTCGCGTTCGAGGGGGCGGACGACGACCCCGAACTCCTCGAGCAGCGCGAGGAGATGCGCAACACGGACATGGGCTCACCGGCGGACGAGATCACCCACGAGGTCGATGTCACCGACGTCCTCGACGAGAAACGGCGGGCCATGGCGGCCCACCGTTCCCAGATCTCCGAGGAGTCGTTCTTCCTGACCATGCCCGACGAGGCGTTCGCCGCGGCGTTCGGTCACGAGTGCTTCATCGAGATCGGTGCCGGCCGCGCCGGCGAACCCCACGAGCGGGATCTGTTCGCCGGCGTCGGCTGACCGATCACACGGCAATCACATGTCGATTGCTTCCAGCACCTGGACGTTGCCGCCGTGGTCGAGCACCGGGCAGCCCTTGGCGTGCCCGCAGGCGGCGTCGATGTCGGCGGCGTTGACGACGGAGTAGCCGGTCGTGGGATCGGCCCGCTCGGCGTCGCTGACGCTGCCGTCGGCGCCCACGGTGCGAGCCTGGGAGAACGGGTTGCCGCCGTCGACGAGATCCTCGCCGATCGAGGCGAACCAGGCGCCCCACCGTTCCATCAGCTGCGCCATCTCCTCTTCGCCCTCGGGCATGTGGCCGGGGCCGTGATAGGTGAGCACGTACTTGGGCATGGTGTTTCCTCCGGGTTTGGTCGGGTTCTCAGGGGATTGTCCGAACGACGAACGGTCCCGGGTGATCTCGACAGCTTCACGGACATTTCGCGCGATTTCTCGGGAACCGTCCGATTCGGGGGAGACTCACTCCATGAGTCAGGTCATCAAGATCAACGCCATCACCGTCCCCGGCGACCTCGGAGACGAGGTCGCCCGCCGTTTCGCGGCGCGTGCGGGCGCGGTGGACGGCATGGACGGGTTCGAGGGGTTCGAGCTGCTCCGACCCGTCGACGAACGCGAGACCTGGCTGGTGCTGACCCGTTGGCGCGACGAGGAGTCGTTCGACGCCTGGACGAAGTCGGACCAGTTCCGTGACGGCCACCGCGACGCGCTCGCCGCGGGCGAGAACGCGCCGGCTCCGCTGCCGATCACCGCGGAGCTCTGGAGCTACGAGGTCGAAGTCGGCCGCGACGGCACGTGATCCGCGACGCCCACGGCATCCTCAGCTGGGTGTTCATCGTGGCCAACGGCGCAGTGGGTGTCTGGGCGCTCGCCGCGCACCAGTGGCCCCGTCTGCGACATCGGGCGGGCTGGATCGCGGTCGTCGTCGCCGAGGTGATCGTGCTGGCCCAGGTCGTGCTCGGGGTGATCCTCCAGGTCAACGAGGACATCGAGGGTGATCGTCACCAGCTCTACGGTTTCTCGGCCTTCGCGAGCGTCGGCATCATCTACGCGTACCGCAACGAGATGAAGGAGAAGCCCCATCTCCTCTACGGGCTCGGCAGCCTGTGGTTGATGGGGCTCGGCATCCGAGCCGCCGTGCTCTGACGCGGGCGGACCGTCAGATGTGCACGATCGGGCAGAGCAGGGTGCGCTCGACCCCGGCGATGGCCTGCACCGCGTGGACGACCACCTGGCCGAGCTCGTCCATTGACGCTGCCTCGGCGCGGGCGATCACGTCGTAGGGGCCCATCGCCACCTCGGCGGTGAGGACGGAATCGAGGGCCCCGACCTGCCTCGCGACATCGGCCGCGGTGCCGACGTCGGCCTGGATCAGGATGTACGCGTTCACGCTCATGGAGCCGACGTTAGGCCGTTCGGTCCACCTGTGTCGCCCGTGTCGTACCTGACGGGTGGCCATCGCTAGGTTGGATGGCTGATCCGGCGCGCTCACATACCAACGTGGTGGGCCGACCGGATTCGTGATCAGACCCGTGGAGTAGAGAACAATGAGCAGCGCAGCGCACGCAGCAGCACAACTCGAGAGCACCTTCGGCCTGCAGGGCGTGGAGCTCCGGTACGGATTGAGCCAGGACGAGCTGTTCCACGAGGCGATCGCCAACGATCGCGGCCGCGTCGAGCCCGACGGACCGGAGGACGTCCAGAAGGCCTTCCCCACGGCGCTGGGCGCCGACGGTCCGCTCGTCTTCTATTCGGATCCCACCTGTACCGGCCGCCCCGTGCAGGACACGTTCTGTGTGAACCGGGACTCCGTCACCGACTCTGTGTGGTGGAAGAGCGGTTTCGCCAAGTTCGATCCCGAACAGTTCGACGCCCTGTTGCCGCGCGTCATCGACTACCTCAATGCGCAGGACCGGCACCTCTACGTGACCGATGTGTTCTGCGGCTGGGACACCCAGTTCGCCGAGCCCTACCGATTCGTCGGCGAGTACGCGACCCACGCCTACTTCTGCAACATCATGTTCCCGAAGAACGTGCGCGACGACAGCGACCGCGCCGACAGCGGCTGGACGCTCATCAACGTCCCGTCGTTCGAGTGTGATCCCGAGCGCGACGGCACGGTCTCGAAGCGGGCGGTCATCATCGACATCGAGAAGCGGGTCGGTCTCGTTCTCGGCAAGGCCGACTACTGCGGCGTGAACAAGAAGACGATGTTCACGATCATGAACTACGTCCTCCCCGCGAAGGGCCAGCTGTCGATGCACTGCTCGGCCAACGTGGGCGCGCGGGGCGACACGGCGATCCTCTTCGGCCTCTCGGGCACCGGCAAGACGACGTTGTCCGCCGACCCGGACCGCGAGCTGATCGGCGACGACGAGCACGTCTGGACCGACAGCGGCATCTCGAACTTCGAGGACGGCTGCTACGCCAAGCTCATCGACCTCGACAAGAAAGCCGAACCGGTGATCGCGGCGGCGATGTCCATGAGGGGCACGATGATCGAGAACGTGCCGCCGCTTCCGGGCAAGGCGATCGAGGAGACCGACCCGCAGGAGCTCGACCTGACGGACGGCACGATCACCGAGAACACCCGCTTCGCCTACCCGCTGTCGGCCAACCCGAACGTGCGCGAGGGCGCGTCGGGCCCCCACCCGGAGACCATCGTGCTGCTGACCGCCGACGCCTTCGGCGTGCTGCCGCCCGTCTCGATCCTCGACACGAACGAGACGATGTACCACTTCGTGATGGGCTTCACCTCGAAGCTCGCCGGCACCGAGGTCGGCGTGACCGAGCCGGAGCCGTCGTTCTCGTCGTGCTTCGGCGCGGCGTTCATGTCGCAGAAGGCGTCGGTCTACGCGGAACTCCTCGCGAAGCGGATGGCCGAGAACGAGACCCGCTGCATCCTGCTGAACACCGGTTGGAGTGGCGGCCCCTACGGCAAGGGCGAGCGCATGTCGCTCAAGGCCACCCGGGCCCTGCTCAACGCGGCACTGGAGGGCGAGTTCGACGGCGCCGAGCTCCAGGTCGAGCCGACGCTGGGCGTGAAGATGCCTGTCTCCTGTGAGGGCGTCGACGACGAGATCCTCAACCCCCGCGACACCTGGGACGACCCCGAGGCCTACGACGAAGCCGCCGCCAAGCTCCGCGACATGTTCCGCGCCAACTACGACAAGCAGGGTTACGCCGACCTCGGCATCACCGCCGCCATGTAGTTCTGGCTTCTTAACCGAGTTGTGGTCGTGAGACGACCACAACTCAACGCGGATCGGCGGGGGAGTCGGATCGGACAGGGGAGGGTGTCACACCCGCGCGCTTGACTCTGCTGCATGCGAGAGATCACCGATCTCGCTCGGCAGGCTGCGAGTACACACGGCCTCCTCACCAACCAGGACCTCGAACGGCTCCACTACACCCGAGCGGAGGTCCGCACGCTCGTCGCCGCGGGAGTGCTCACGCGGGAGCGGCGCGGGCTCTATGTCCTCGCCGGCGCGCCACCGACTTGGGAACAGCAGCTGATGCGCGGATGTCTCGGCGCGGCCGGGCGCGGCGTCGTGAGCCACCGGAGCGCGATGCGGGTGTGGGACCTACGGCCGTGGGAGACCGCGCTCGAAGTGACCGTGCGCGGGTTCGCGGCCCCGGCAGTCGAGGGCGTGGTCGTGCACCGTTCCTGGGATCTGTCCCCCGAAGACGTGTGCGAGGTCGGTGGGCTGCCCGTCACCTCCGTGACGCTCACACTCGTCGATGCCGGCTCGTACCTGCGCGATTGGGAGGTCGAACGGGCGGTTGATGCGGCCGTCGGCCTGGGGCTCGTCACCAACGACGAGATTCGCGCCCATCGTGAACGCGTCGGGCGTCACGGTCGCTCCGGGGTGACGGCGATCGATCGTGTGCTCGGTGAGGCGCCGACGTCTGTCGACGCCGCGGAGTCGCCGATGGAGATCGCCCTGATGCGGCTGATCGATCGACATGGACTGCCGGCGGCGACCCCGCAGTATCCGGTCGAGGTGGCGGGGCAGCGATTCCGCATCGATCTCGCCTATCCGGAGCAGCGGGTTCTGATCGAGTACGACGGCTATCGCGAGCACGTCGCTCCGGAGCAGTTCGAACGTGACCGCCGGCGCCAGAACGCGCTCGTGCTCGCGGGGTGGATCGTTCTCCGGTTCACGAAGTCGGACGTGCGTGACCGCCCGGCGTGGGTCGCGGGGGAGATCCGGCGGGCCCTCGGCTCCCGTCCCCCGGATCCGCGTTGAGTTGTGGTCGTCTCACGACCACAACTCGGTTAAGAAGCCCTGGGTTGGGGGGTCAGAGGTCGGGGGTGGTCATGTCGATCTCGGAGCCGAGCCGGAGGCGGGTGGCGCGGCCGGTGTCGTCGAGATCGAACTGCACGCGTTGGCCCTGGCGCAGCATGCGGAAGATCGAGCCCTCGAGGGCGTTGTCGGCGAGATCGACGTCGGCCAGGTCGGCCTCGTTGACCAGCACGCCGTCGCCGGTTCCCGGGTCGTAGCTCTTGATGACTCCCTGCATGGGGCGCAGCGTATCCGTACGGAGGTCACGCGGGCGACGTGGGACCGGTACGATCCGCTGCCGTGCCGATTGACTCGCTCGACGCCTCCACTCTCCGCGCCATCGTGGTCGCGTTCCGCGATGCGCTGACAGAGCACCGCGAGTCGATCAACAACCTGAACGTGTACCCCGTGCCCGATGGCGACACGGGCACGAACATGTCCCTCACCCTCGTGTCCGTGGTCGAGGAGCTCGACACGCTGGGCGACGACGCCGACGTCGCGGCGGTCTGCGACGCCGTCGCCCACGGGTCGCTGATGGGAGCGCGGGGCAACAGCGGTGTGATCATGTCGCAGATCCTGCGTGGGTTCGCCGGCGTGGTGAAGTCCGCCCCGACGATCGACGGCGCGGTGTTCGCCGCGGCCTGGGCGGCGGCGGCCGAAGGCGCCTACGGGGCGGTCGGCAACCCCGTCGAGGGCACGATCCTCACCGTCGTACGCGAGTCCGCCGACGCCGCGGTCGCCGCTGCGGACGACGGCGGCGACCTGCTCGGTGTCCTGAACGCAGCCCGTACGGAGGGGGGCGAGTCGCTCGAGCGCACGCCGACGCTGCTCAAGGTGCTCGCGGATGCCGGCGTGGTCGATGCCGGCGGCAGCGGCCTGCTGCTGTTCCTCGACGCCGCGCTCCATGTCGTGGACGACCGACCGATGCCCGCGCCGGCGATCGTCGCGCCGCTGGCCGAGCCGGTCCGGCCCGATGACGACGACCACGAGCCGTCCATCGCCGACCTCCGCTACGAGGTCATGTTCCTGCTGGACGCGCCCGACGCGTCGATCGACGGTTTCAAGTCCGCGTGGGCCGAGGTCGGAGACTCCATCGTGGTGGTCGGTGGCGACGGCATCTTCAATTGCCACATCCACTGCGACGACATCGGCGCCGCGATCGAGTGCGGCATCGACGTCGGTCGCCCCCACAAGATCCGGGTGACCGATCTCCTCGAGGAGCTCGAGGAACGGGACTGGGTCCAGGCGGAGATGGGGCAGCCGGCGGACGCGGTCGCCGGCGAGCCCGTGCCCACGGCCGTGGTGGCCGTCGGGGTCGGTCCGGGGGTCGTGGCGATCCTCAAGTCGATGGGCGTCCATGCCGTGGTGGCCGGCGGACAGTCGATGAATCCGTCGACAGCCGAGCTCGTGGCGGCGGTGGAGTCGGTGCCGGCCCCCGAGGTCGTCATCCTGCCCAACAACAAGAACATCATCCCGGTCGCGGAGCAGGTCGACGCCCAGACCAGCCGAACCGTGCGGGTCGTGCCGACGAAGGGTGTGGCCGAGGGGCTCGCCTGCCTCATGGCCTACGACCCGCAGGCGACGGCCGAAGCGAACGCCGCGGCGATGACCGGCGCCGCCACCGCGGTCGTCGCCGGCGAGGTCACCCAGGCGGTCCGCGAGTCGACGAGCGATGTCGGCCCGATCTCGACCGGCGACTGGCTCGGCATCTGCCGCGACGGCATCACCGCGGTCGAGCCGAACATGCTCGACGCGGCGACCGGCCTGCTCGCGTCGATCCTCGACGACGAGCACGAGCTGCTCACGGTGATCGCCGGCGACGAGGCCGAGGACGACGTGACCGCCGCGATCGAGGCGTGGATCGAGGAGCACCACCCCGAGGTCGAGGTCGAGGTCCACGACGGCGGGCAGCCGCTGTACCCGTACTACTTCGGCCTGGAGTAGCGCCGGTGCCGGACGGAGATCCGCCGCTCACGTTCCGGGATCTGGCCGGGCGGCCGGTCACGGATCTGAAGGGCGTGGGCGAGAAGCGCGGTTCCAGCCTCGCGGCCGTCGACGTCTCCACGGTCCTCGATCTGCTCCAGCACTATCCGCGCCGCTACCTCGACCGCACCCGCCAGGCCCGGATCGGGGAACTCGTCCCCGGCGACGAGGCCACCGTGCTCGCCGAGGTCCGCAGCGCGAGCACCCGCCAGCTCCGGGGCCGGCGCACGCTCACCAACGTCGTGATCGGCGACGGCACCGGAAAGGTCACGCTCGCGTTCTTCAACCAGCGCTGGCGCGAGAAGCAGCTGAAGCCCGGCATGCAGCTGCTCGTCCACGGCAAGTACGAGGTGTACCGGGGCACGCCGCAGATGGGGAGTCCCGTGGTGGATCTCATGGGGGACCAGACGGGCCGCATCATCCCCGTGTACCCCCAGTCCGAGAAGGCCGGCCTCATGACGGCGGACCTCGGCCGTTTCGTCGCCGAGGCACTGCGCCGCTGCGCGCCGCGGGGCCTGCTCGATCCCGTGCCGGAGTCGGTGCTGGACCGCTTCGACTTCGTGACGAGGGAAGCCGCGCTGTGGGGCATCCATGCGCCGGAGACCATGGCGGAGAAGGACGAGGCCCGTCGCCGGCTCGTGTTCGACGAGCTGCTGCGGGTGCAGCTGGAGCTCGTGCGCCGCAAGCGTCGGATCGAGCGCGAGACCGCGGGCATCGCCCACAGCGTCACCGGCGAACTCGTCGACCGCTTCCACGGGCGCCTGCCGTTCCCCCTCACCGACGCCCAGGAGCGGGCGATCGCCGAGATCGGCGCGGACCTGGCCCTGGCCCGACCGATGCATCGACTGCTGCAGGGTGACGTCGGTTCGGGTAAGACGCTCGTCGCGGTCACCGCCCTGTTGGCGGCGGTCCAGGGGGGACACCAGGGCGCGTTCATGGCGCCGACCGAGGTCCTGGCGGAGCAGCATCATCTCGGCGTGACCGCGATGCTCGGCGACCTCTCCGTGCCGGACCCGACGACGCTCATGGGTGATCGTCCGCTGCGGGTGGAGCTCCTCACGAACCGGGTCGGCGCCGCGGACCGCCGCCGGATCCTCGCCGACCTCATCACCGGGAAGGTCGATCTCCTGATCGGCACCCATGCCCTCATCCAGGACAAGGTGGAGTACGCCTCGCTCGGCGTGGTCGTGATCGACGAGCAGCACCGGTTCGGGGTCGAGCAGCGTGCGGCGTTGCGCGACAAGGGCGATGCCGGCGCCGCGCCCGACGTGCTCGTCATGACCGCGACGCCGATCCCGCGCACCGCGGCGATGACCGTCTACGGCGACCTCGACGTCAGCGTCCTCGACGAACTCCCGCCGGGTCGAACCCCGATCGTGACGGAAGCCGCGCCGACGCCCGACGAGGAGGAAGCCGTGTGGGCCGCCGTGCGTGACGCGGTCGCGGCCGGCCGTCAGGCCTATGTCGTGTGTCCGCTGATCGACGAGTCCGAGGCGCTCGACGTCCGTTCCGCCACGGAGACGTTCGAGGAACTCGAGGGCGGGCACCTCCACGGACTGTCCCTCGCCCTCCTCCACGGCCAGATGCCGAGCGACGACAAGCAGTCGGTGATGGAACGCTTCCGGGCCGGCGATGTGCAGGTCCTCGTGGCGACGACGGTCATCGAAGTCGGGGTGGACGTGCCGAATGCCACCGTGATGGTCGTGCTGGACGCCGACCGGTTCGGCATCGCCCAGCTCCACCAGCTGCGCGGCCGCGTGGGGCGCGGCGAGCACGCGAGCCGGTGTTTCCTGGTGGGCGAACCGACGACGACGGACGGCGAGTCGCGCATCCAGGCCCTGGTGGACAGTACCGACGGCTTCGAGCTGGCCGAGGTGGATCTCGAACTGCGGGGCGAGGGCACGATCATGGGTGAGCGCCAGAAGGGCCGCAACGACCTGCGCCTCGCGTCGCTGCGGCGGGACAAGGAGTGGGTCGCGACGGCACGGGAGGTCGCGGTCGAGATCATCGACGGCGACCCCGAGCTCGAGGCGCACCCCGCCCTGGCCGACGAGATCGCCCTGCTGCTCGGTGACGACGAGGCCGAGTTCCTGATGAAGGGCTAGTCCGGGTTGGCCGGCCGCGGGGAGACGAGTCGGCCCATCTCCCCGATGTGTTCGCGGATCGAGAAGTCGGCGGGCACCGGTGCGTCCCCGCGGCGGATCTCGGCCAGGCCCTGGCGCACCCGCACGTCGGCGATGACGCCGTCGTTGTTCGCGGTCGCGAGCACGCAGTCGAGAACGATGCGGCTCTGCGGCGAGTCGGGGATCTGGCCGTCACCGGTGACAACCTGGTCGGCGTCGAGGTCGCCGCGGGCGATCGCCCGGCGGATGCCGTAGGCCATCTGGTGGTCGTGCGACCAGTCCTCGATCACGAACACACCACCCGCCCGGAGGCGGGGGAACAGGCAGTCGAACGTCGCGGTGGTCGGCTCGAGCAGGTGGGAGGCGTCGTCGATCACCACGTCGAGTTCGCCGTCGACATGGGCGTCGACCAGCTCGGTCAGCCGCCGGGTGTCGGCCTGGTCGACGCCGGTGTAGGCGTGCACGTGCGGCCGAAGCGGCGAGTCGGTCAGGAAGCGGTCGAGCGCTTCGAGCGGTCGCGTGTCGAGTTCGACACCGACCAGAGTGAGCGGTTGGAAGGTTGCGGCGAGGAACGCCGTCGAGCCGCCGTCCCACAGTCCGACTTCGACCATGTTGGGCGCGGTGAACTCCGTGGCGAGCTCCCGGTAGCGCTCGAGCATCCACATCGGCTTCTTGAGCGTGATGACCTCGCCGCTGCCCCGTCGCCCCTGGTGCGTGTCCAGCGTGAACCGGTGGCCGTTGATCTCGATCTCGCTGGACATCGCTCCAGTAGTACCAGTGGACGCGCGAGGTGTCAGATGTCGAGGTCGTCGGCGGTGATCTCGATGTCCCAGCGGTCGAGACAATCACGGCACCGGTAGGCGACGATGTCACCCGGCTCGAATCCCTCGTCGGGTTCGTAGGTGATCCGGCCGCACTCGCCGCCGCAGTCGACGCACGTGATGGTCTCCGGCAGCGGCATGGGGCGACCGTAACGCGCCACCGGGCCGGATTCCGGCCACACTGGCCCGATGCGTGTCGTCTCCGGCTCGGCGCGGGGCCGTCGCCTCGTGGTGCCCGACGGCGATCACACGCGCCCGACGGCCGATCGTGTCCGCGAGGCGGTGTTCAACTCGCTGTACTCCCTCGGGGCGCTCGACGACGTGCGGGTGCTCGACGCCTTCGCGGGATCGGGGGCGTTGGGGATCGAGGCGTTGAGCCGGGGAGCCGCGCACTGCACGTTCGTGGAGAACGACCGGCGGGCCCTCGCCGCACTGAGCGAGAACCTCGAGACCCTCGGCTTCGAGGCCGACGCAACCGTGATCTCGGGCGACGGCGTCGCCGCGGTCGCTCGCCTGGTCGACGACGTGGACCTGGTGTTGCTCGATCCGCCGTATGCGTTCGACGAGTGGCCCGCGTTGCTCGGTACCGTCCGCGACGCTGTCGTCGTGATCGAGTCCGACCGGGCGATCGAGCTGCCGGCCGGGTGGGTTCCGCACCGAGTGCGTGAGTACGGGACTACCGTGGTGACCCTTGCCGATGCCCCACCTGCGTCGGTCTCCGACTGAGTGGAGTTCTCAACACCGTGACGCGCGTCCTCTATCCCGGCTCGTTCGATCCTGTGCACAACGGGCACATCGAGATCATCGAGACAGCGGCGTCGCTGTTCGACGAGGTCGTCGTGGCCGCCATGGTGAACACGACCAAGGACGGCGTGTTCCAGCTCGACGACCGTGAGGAGATGCTGAACGAGTCCGTCGCCCACATGGACAACGTGTCGGTGAAGATGTTCTCCGGCCTCGTCGTCGATCTGGCCCGCGAACTGGAGGCCGACTTCATCGTGAAGGGCCTGCGCGCGGTCAGCGACTTCGAGAACGAACTCCAGATGGCCCAGATGAACAACGCCGCGTCCGGGATCCACACCCTGTTCATCCCGTCGGCCTCGCGCAGTTCGTTCCTCGCGTCCAAGTTCATCCGTGACTTCGCCCGCTGGGGCGGCGACATCTCGGGCATGGTGCCGGAGTCCGTGGCCCGCAAGTTGAAGGAGCAGTACGGGTGAGCGACGAGTCGGAGCAGCAGGAGGCGTCGGCCGATGCCGTCGCGCCGAGTTATCGCGCGCCCGAGACCGAATCGCTTCTGCGGCAGGCGATCGAGCTCGTGGAGGAGGCGCGGCCCATGCCGTTGTCGGCCTCCTCCATGATCAACAAGGACGAGGTCCTCGCCGTGCTGACCGCGGCCGCGCAGGCGCTGCCCGAAGAGCTGCGGTCGGCCCGGTGGCTGCTCAAGGAACGCGACGACTTCCTCGCCCGCGTGCAACGCGAGGGCGACGAGCTGATCGCCCGGGCTCGCACCCGAGCCGAGCAGATGGTGCAGCGCACGGAGCTGGTGAAGTCGGCCGAGGAGCGGGCCCGCCGGGTCGTGTCCGACGCCGAGGAGCGGGCCAAGAACCTCCGTCTCGAGACCGAGGACTGGTGTGACCAGAAGCTGGGCGGCATGGAGGTCGTGCTCGAACGCACCCTGCGTACCGTGGCCTCGGGCCGCGCCCGACTCCAGGGTGCGGTCGAAGAACGCGAGATGAGCGGTGAGCCCGAGCCGCCGATGCCCGACGACCTGGTGTTCGACCAGGACGACTAGTGGCCGAGTCGCCGCGCATCACTCCGCCAAGCCAGCTGATCGTCGACACCGTCGAGGTACGGCGGCACACGGGGACCCGCCGCCCCTTCGTCGCGGCGACCCGGTTCCCGGATCTCGTTGCCGGCGAGTTCTCGGTGGTGGACGGCCGGATCGATGTCGACCTCGTGATCGAGGCCGTGACCGAGGGTGTCAGCGCGACGGGTTACCTCCGGGGCCGCTGGACGGGGCCCTGTCGACGCTGTCTCGATCCGATCGAGCGGCCGCTGGAGATCGAGGTACGGGAGATCTTCGAGCGCCAACCTACCGAAGGCGAGACCTGGCCGATCGAGGACGAACGCATCGATCTCGCGCCCGTGATCCGCGAGAGCGCCCTGCTCGCGCTCCCGCTCGTCCCGCTGTGCGGGGAGGACTGCGAGGGACCCGAACCGGAGCGCTTCCCGGCGAACGTCGAGGCCGACGTCGACCTGGTCGCCGAGGAGCCGCCCCCGGATCCCCGGTGGGCGGCCCTCGACGAACTGCGCTTCGACGACGGGGATCAGTAGTCGTTGGCGGGCACCGCGGCGGCATCGTCGCCGGCCGGCGCGTCACGGCCGATGAGTGATCCGTCGGGCGCAGCGAGGAACCAGACGTCGCCGGAACCCTGGCCGTTGACGTCGCCCGGAGCGCCGTCGCCGGCGAAGAGGTACAGGGGCCAGTTGCCGGCTACCAGCTGGTTGGTGCCGTCCGTCCGTTCGACCGTCGAGAAGACCGCCGCGTCCAGACCGGCGCCGAGCGCGCCGTCGTCGAGCGCGCCGTCCACGACGATCGGCGGCCATGCGTCGGCGCAGGCGTCGTAGCAGGCGGGCACGCCGTCGACGTCGTTCGTGAAGCCGTAGAGGCTCAGCCCGGCGCCGTCGACGAGGATGTCGCCCAGTCCGCTGGCGGCCAGTGCGACGAGCACGTCGTCCGTCGTGAGATCGGCGGGCGGATCGGCATCGGGGGTGCCGCCGTCGCCGTCATCGGATGTTCCGGCGCCGGGGTCCGGTGTCGGGTCCGAGGTCTCGGTGTCGTCACCGCAGGCGGCGAGCACGAGGGCGATCGCCGCGAGGAGGGCGAGGAGTCGGGCGCGGGCGCGCCGGGTGGGGGTGGTCATGGGTCTTCTCCTGGTTGGGTGGATCGGGGTCCTCGGCTGGTCCATCAGCCGACGGTCAAGGTGCCCGTCATGGACGGGTGAAGTTCACAGAAGAACTCGTAGGTGCCGGGGGCGAGCGGTGCGGTGAAGGTGGCGCGGTCGCCCCCGCTCAGCAGGCCGGTGTCGAACGAACCGTCGCGGGCGGTGAGGGTGTGGGCGGCGCCGTCGCTGTTCGTGACCTCGATCGTCGTGCCGCCGCTCCTTGCCGGCAGCGGGCTGAACGCGAACCCGGCGATGTCGACTGCGTCGCCGGCCGTGTCGGACACGGCGTCGGCCGCCGGGGGCCGGTCGCCGGGACGCAGGAGGCCGAGGACCGCGACCGCGGCGGCCAGCAGGCAGATCGTCAGGGGGAGGGAGGGACGGGCGCGCATGGTGTGTTCCTTTCGCCAGGGGAGGGTGGAGATGGGCATGGGGGGATCAGACGCCGGGGAAACCGATGGTCGTGAAGAACCACAGCGACGACGTCGTCCAGATGGCGGCGAGGAGGACGACGAGCAGGGCGCCGGCGCCCGGCAGTGCCCACGCCGGCATCCGGCGGGAGTGCAGGACGAGCATCTTCGTGGTGAAGGCGCCGAAGAACGCGCAGCCGAGGATCGAATGGGCGACGACTCGGGTGTCGGTGGTGCGAAACCCGAGGGCCCACAGGCAGTGGTAGGCGACCGGCAGTGTGCAGAGGAACGCGACGGTCCCGAGCCAGCGATGCGCCGCCGATGCCCAGGCCGGGGCCGGGCCCGCGCCGGGGAGGCGGCTCCACATCCAGAGGGCGGTCGTGCCCTGGGCGAGGGCCAGGACCGCCGCGGCGGTGGTGAACCACGCCTTCATCGACAGCATCGTGGGGAACCCGAACTGCCAGATCGTCTGGCCCGTGCCGTCGTGGACGCTCCCGTAGACGCCGAGGCTGATCGCGACGGCACCACCGATCGCCGCGGCGACGAGAAGCGCTGCCGCGTGGGGTGCCGGCCCGATCGCGGTCGGATTCGTTTCGGTTGCCGTGGTCGTCACGGTCGCCTCCAGGTTTGGGTCGTTCGGGGACCTGTACGGGCGACCCCGTGCCGCGGTTCGCGCCGACGTCGGATTTTTCGCGCGATCATCGTGCGGCGATGCCCGAGCCCCTCTCCTCCGATCTCGTCGCTCGGTTCCGTACCGGCGACGACGACGCGGTGCGCGCCGTCTTCCGTCATTACGGCGGACCGGTGCAGACCGTCGCCCGGTCGATGACGGGTGATGCCGAGCTCGTGGCGGAGATCGTGCAACAGACGTTCGTGAAGGCGTGGCGGGCGGCGGCCACCTTCGACGACACCCGCGATCTGGCGCCCTGGCTGTACACGATCGCCCGGCGCACAGCGGTCGACGTCCTACGGCGCGAGATGCAGCCGACGCGCGGTGATCACGAACCGGAGACCGATGCCGCAGTGACCACGATGTCCTTCGAGCGGACGTGGGAGATCCACGAGGTGCGGCGCGCCCTGGACGGGCTACCGGCGGCCGAACGCGAGGTCGTACGCCTGAGCCACCTCGCCGGCCTCTCGCACCCCGAGATCGCCGAACGCCTCGAGATCCCGGTCGGCACCGTGAAGTCCCGCTCGGCGCGTGCCCACGCGCGGCTTGCCGCCGCGCTCGGGCATCTCGCGAACCGAACGGACGCCGGAGACGTAGAGCAGAGCGAGGAGAAACCGTGACCGAGGATTCGTTCGACAGCCAGGATCCCGTCGACGCCGACCTCGCCGCGTTCCTGGCCGAGCCGTCCATGTGGGACGAACTCGATCCGGCGGTCGAGGACGCGATCGTGGCCGCCATCGCGGAGGAGCGCGATCTCGTGGCTCCCGTCATCGCGGTCGACGCTCGTCGCCGGTGGGTCACGCCGCTGCTCGCGGGGGCCGCGGTCGTGGTGCTCGTCGCCGGACTGCTCGTCACGTTCCTGCGCGACGACACCGTGACGCCCGAGATCGAGCTCGCCCTCGACGCCACGGACCTGGCGCCGAGCGCCGAGGGGCTCGTCGAGATCGACACCACGCCCCTGGGCACGCGCCTGATCCTCGACGTGTCCGGCCTGCCCCCGGCCCCCGCCGGGCAGTACTACGAAGCGTGGCTGCGGACGGGGCCCGACGTGGGCGTCAGCGCCGGCACGTTCCATCTCCGCGGCGGCGACGGCCGGATCGAGCTGTGGGCCGGCGTGACGATCGAGGACTACCCGCTCTTCACCATCACGATCCAGGACGAGGCCGACCCGACGAGCTCGGGTCGGGTCGTTCTGAAGGGTCTCGTGGAGTGAGGGTGGCGCCGACACCCGGCGTCGATAACCTTCACTGTTCGAGTACGCCCCAGCTGGGCCCGTAGAGCAGGAACGCCATGGCTGTCCCGAAGAAGAAGATGTCGAAGTCGAAGAGCCGCAGCCGCAAGGCGTCCGCGTGGCGCGTCGGCGCCTCGGCTCGCAGCGCCTGCGATCGCTGCGGCTCCACCAAGCGCCCTCACCGGGCGTGCGGCAACTGCGGTTGGTACGCCGGCCGTCAGGCCATCGAGGTCGACTGAGTCGATGCTGCCCATCGCGGTCGACGCCATGGGCGGCGACCATGCGCCGGGAGCGATCGTCGCCGGTGCCCGCCGCGCCGCGGAAGAGCTCGGCATCCCGGTGGTTCTGGTCGGTCGTTCGGCCGATCTGACCGACACGGGCGATCTGGAGATCATCGAGGCGAGCGAAGTCATCGCGATGGACGCCGAGCCCGGCTCGAGTGTCCGCCGGATGAAGGACTCCTCGCTCGTCCGCGCGGCCGAAGCAGTGCGCGACGGTCATGCCTCCGCCATGGTCTCGGCGGGGAACACCGGCGCCACGATGGCGTCCGCGCTGTTGCGGATGGGCCGGATCAAGGGCATCAACCGGCCTGCGATTGCCACGCCGATTCCCGTTCCGGGCAGCACGCCCACCACATTGCTCGACGCCGGCGCCAACGCCGAGTGCAAGCCCGAGTGGCTCGTGGAGTTCGCCCAGATGGGGGCCGTCTACGCCCGCGATCGCTTCGGCATCGAGCGTCCGCGGGTCGGCCTGCTGTCGATCGGTGAAGAGGCCGGGAAGGGCAGTCCCTTCGTGAAGGAGTGCTTCGAGCTCCTGGACCAACCGGGCTGGGCGTCGGTGGCCGGCGCGGACTGGATCGGCAATGTCGAGGGTCGCGACGTGATGACCACCGACGTCGACGTGATCGTGACCGACGGGTTCACCGGCAACGTCACGCTGAAGACGCTCGAAGGGGCGATGAAGGCGCTGATCGGCCGGCTCCTGGTCGGCATCGACACCGACGATGACACCCGGGCTGCCGGTGCGGCGCTGAGTGGCGTGCTCGGCGACATGATGACCGAGCTGCACCCCGATTCCGTGGGTGGAGCCCTCCTGCTCGGCGTGAAGGGCGTCTGTGTGATCTCCCACGGGTCGAGTTCGGCCGACGCGATGACCAACGCGATCCGCGTCGCGGCGGAGATGGTCGAGGTCGAGATGGTCGACCATCTGACGGCGGCCGCTCGTCCACAGGACTGAATTCAGTCCAAGGCCCCAGGAAATCGGTCTTCACAAGCGCACAAGCGATCTCGGCCGCTAGGGTCAGCGTGCCAGCAGACATCCGGACCGGATGTCGTCAGTCGTGCGCATCCACGGAGGGATGAAGTGCCCGCAGAAACGCATGTCGAACAGGGTCCGATCGGTCGTGACGAGGTCCTGACGATCGTCAAGGAGCAGCTCGCCGACATCCTGGAGATCGAGCCCTCGTCCATCAACGAAGGCGACGCGTTCGCCGACGATCTCGACGCGGACTCCCTCGCGTTGATCGAGCTGGTCGAAGCGCTCGAAGAAGAGCTCGCCGAGCGGGCGTCCGGGTTTCGCATCGACGACGAGGACCTCGAGGACCTTCGCACGGTGCGCGACGCGGTCGACTACGTGATCGCCAAGTTGGGTTGAGGCACTGGCCTCCCCGTCCACCGCAGTTGCGCTCGAGGAGCGCCTTGCGTATCGCTTCCGCGACCCTGAGTTGCTCCAGGTCGCACTCGCTCACCGATCGTGGTGTGCCGAGCACGAGGGTGAACAGTCGAACGAGCGGCTCGAGTTCCTCGGCGACGCCGTTCTCGGCGTGGTCGTCACCGAGCATCTCTACGCGACATTTCCCGACGAGCCCGAAGGCCAACTCGCCAAGACCCGGGCGGCGGTCGTGAGCGCGGCGACACTCGCCGACGTCGGCCATGCGCTCGACCTCGGTGAGCATCTGAAGCTGGGCAAGGGCGAGGCCGCGTCCGGTGGTCGTGAGAAATCGTCGATCCTGGCCGACGCCGTCGAAGCCGTGATCGGCGCCGTCTATCTCGACGGCGGTATCGAGCCGGCGCGGACGCTCGTGCTCGACCAGCTCGACGATCGCATCGCCGAGGCCGCGTCGCGGCCGGGCGCGCGCGACTACAAGACCCGTCTCCAGGAACTCGCCGCCGCTGACGGCGAAGGTCCGCCCGCCTATGAGATCACCGAGAGCGGACCCGATCACCTGAAGAAGTTCGAAGCCACGGTCGCCATCGGCGGCGTGGTGCGAGGAACCGGCGACGGTTCGTCCAAGAAAGAAGCCGAACAACGTGCCGCCCGTGCCGCATGGGACGCGCACTCGGCTGAGGATGGAGCATCCGATGTTTGAGATCCCCGAAGTCGAGACGGTCAAACGTGATCTGGATCGTGACCTCGTCGGCAAGAAGGTGAAGGAGGCCGAGGCGATGAGCATGAAGACGCTCGGTCGCTACAAGAACCGCAAGGCCTTCACCTCCCAGCTCGAGGGGATGAAGATCCTCGGCGTCGAGCGCAAGGGTCTGTACATCACCATCGTGCTCGACGGCGACTCCACGCTGGTCGTGGACCTCGGGTCCACCGGCTCGCTGCGACGCAACGCCAACAAGGACGCCGTCGAGAGCGACACCGAGATCGTCATCACCTTCACCCAGCACGGCCAGCTCCGGCTGCTGGACTCGGGCAACAGCGCCCAGGCGTTCGTCGTGGACACCGACGCGCTCGCCGACGAGCTGCCCGAGCTGGACGGCTACGGTCTCGACCCGGTCGACGAGCCGGTGTCGTGGACGGCGTTCGGCCGTTCGCTGTTGCAGCATCAGACGAAGCTCAAGACGCTGCTGACCGACTCGTCCTTCGTCGTGGGCATCGACGACATCTACGCCGACGAGATCCTGTACCACGCCGGTCTGCGCCACGATCGTCTGAGCGACTCGCTGTCGAGCCAGGAGATCCGTCGGCTCCACCGCGCTGTCGTGGGGACCCTGCACGATGCGATCAAGTACCGCGGCACGTCCGTCGAGAGCCGGCCGTTCATCGACCCGTTCGGCCAGCCCGGCGAATACGCCGAGCACCTCGAGGTCTGGGGCAAGCACGGCCAACTCAGCGGCCGCAGTCGCCTCCCCATCCAGCGCGTGAAGTTCGGCGGCAGCTGGACCTACTACTGCGACACCCAGGTCTGACGCCCTCTCTTTCTTCCTGTTCTGCAATCTCTGGTCACGAAAGGGTCGCTCTGCGGGCCTCGAAACGGCCGAGTTCGACCCTTTCGTGACCAGAGATTCCGGGTGGGGGATTCTGGTATCCACAGGGTTTCCACAGGGGGAGGACTACACAGATGTAATTCGGGTTGCTACCGTCGTTCCCGATGCATCTCAAGAACCTCACGCTGAAGGGCTTCAAGTCCTTCGCCGACACCACGTCGATCGACCTCGAGCCGGGGGTCACCGTCGTCGTCGGCCCCAACGGTTCGGGCAAGTCCAACGTGGTCGACGCCATTGCCTGGGTGCTCGGTGCCCAGGCGCCGACCGCGGTCCGCTCCGGGAAGATGGACGACGTCATCTTCGCGGGCACGACCGGCAAGGCCGCGCTCGGTCGCGCCGAGGTCGCCCTCACGATCGACAACCACTCCGGGATGCTGCCGGTCGAGTTCAACGAGGTGACGATCACCCGCACGCTCTTCCGTTCCGGCGACAGTGAATACGCGATCAACGGCGTGCCGTGCCGCCTGCTCGACATCACCGAGCTGCTCAGTGACGGAGGCGTGGGTCGCCAGCAGCACGTGATCGTGTCCCAGGGCCAGATCGATGCCGTGCTGAACGCACGCCCCGAGGAGCGTCGGGCGATCATCGAGGAGGCGGCCGGCGTCCTCAAGTACCGCAAGCGCAAGGATCGCGCCGAACGGCGTCTCACCGCGAGCGACGCGGATCTCACCCGCGTGAAGGACCTCATGCGCGAAGTCCGGCGTCAGCTGCGCCCCCTCGAAAAGCAGGCCGAGGCGGCGCGCCGCCACGGCGATCTGGTGGGCGAACTCACTGCACTGCGCATCCATCTCGCGGGTCGTGAGATCGACGACCTGCGGGTCAGGCTCCAGACGGTCAGCGAGCTGCGCAGCACCCGTGGCGAGCGCGAGGGCACCACCAAGGCCGAGCTCGCTCGCCTGAGCGCGGCGGTGTCGGCCGACGAGCAGCAGCTCGCCGAACACGGCGGCGATGATCTGGGTGACACCCTCGTCCGCCTCGAGTCGATGCGCGAGCGGGCGCGGGGCTTGTCGGCGGTGATCGCGGAACGACGGCGTGGTGTCGATCGCGAGCGCGCCGCGTTCACGGATCGCGGCGTCATCGCCAACCTCGAAGCCGAGGCCGCGCGGTCGCGTGATGACCTCGGTCGGGTCGAGGCAGAGCTCGCGGCCCTGGCGCCGGACACGGCCCGGCTCGCCGAAACCGAACGTCGGTTGGCCGCCGATCGTGAGCGCTTCCAGGAGGAGTGGGGCGACGGCGTGCCGGTGCCCAGCGGGCAGGCCGCCGAGGTGCGCGGCGAGCTCGGCGCCCTCAAGGCGTCGATCGAGCGGGGCAGCAGCGAAGTCGACCGTCTCCAGGCTCGGCTCACCGAGCTGGACGAGCGGCGCACCGCGCTCGAGCGCGACGCCGCACAGCGTCGCAGCGAGCTCGGCGCGCTCCAGGACGAAGAGGAGCCGCTGGTCGCGGCGCTCGAAGCCGCTGAGTCGGCGCGACTCTCGGCGGAGGACGAGCTGGCGGCCGCCCAGGCCGCGCAAGCGGATGCCGAAGCGGACCACCATCGTTGGTCCGCGCGCGCCGAGGCGCTCGCCCTGGCCCTCGACGAAGCGCGCGACGCGGCCGGCGCGGCGCAGCTCACCGATGTCGACGGCGTGCTCGGCACGGTGCTCGATCTCGTCGAGGTCGACGGCGGCTGGGAACAGGCGTTCGAATCGGCGATCGGCGACGCGCTCGGCGCGGTCGTCGTGCGGGATCCGCAGACCGCCCGGGCGGCGCTGGATCTGCTGAGCGCCGGTGACTCGACCGGCGCGGTGCTGGCTCTCGGGGCCGAGCCGCGGACGGCCACCGCCGGAGGGGACACCATCCGTGCTCGGGTCCGAGGGACCCAGCCCGGTGTCGATGCCCTGCTCGACGCGCTCATCGGCCATGTCGGCGTCGTCGACGGCGACTGGCGGGCGGCGGCGGATGCGGTCGTCGCCGATCCGGGTCGCACCGTGGTCACCCGCGACGGCGATCGGTTCGGTCCCGATGGATGGCGTCTCGGCACCGGGGCCTCCGGCGCCACCGGCGCAGCGCTGACCGAGGCAGAGGAGCGTTCGGCCGCCACCCAGGCCATCTGCGAGTCCCGTGACCGCGACGTGTCGGCCGCGCGCGAGGCGCTCGACGGGCGTCGCCGGGCCGCCGCTGAGCTCGCGGCGCGCCTCGACGGCATCGACGGCGGCCTCACCGCCGCCGCCGACGCGCTCCAGCGCATCGAGGCCGACCGCCGTGACGTGGCCACCGAGGCCGACGCGCTCCAGGGCCGCTTCGACGAACTCGCCGCCCGCGTCGAACGCGAGTCCAGTCGGGTCGACGAGCTCGAGACGAGCCTGCCGCTGCTCGAGGCGGACGAGACGGAGTCGCTCGAGAAGGGTCGCCGCCTTGCCGCAGACCGGTCCGACATCGAGGCCCGCGCCGCCGAGGTCGGGTCGTTGCGCACCGACATCGAGGTCCGTGCCGCCGGGCTCGAGGAGCGTCGTACGTTCCTCACCGCTCGCCTCGCCGAGATCGACGAACGGCTCGAGCGTGACGCCGTCGAGCGGGCCGAGGCCGGTGAGCAGCGGGAGAACCTCGAACGCAAGGCCCTCGTCCTCGAGCAACTCGCCGCCTCCGTCGCCGTTCGATCGGCCGTGGTGGACGAACGGCTGGAGGACGTGCGCGACCGCCGTCGTCAGCAGTCCGAGGCGGCCCAGCAGGTCACCCGCCGCCTCGACGATCTCCGTCGGTCGCGGGCCGAGGCCGAGAAGCAGCTCGAGAACCTCCGGGTGCAATCGGCCCGGGCCGAGGTGGAGGAGGCCGAGCTGCGCACGAAGCTGCAGGTCGCCGTCGACCGCCTGCGCGAGGAGCACGATCTGGCGCCCGACGTTGCCGTGTCGGCCCCCTGTCCGCCCCTGGACGAGGGCGTCGAGGCCGCGGCGCGGGCCGCCCAGCTGGAGTCCGAGCTGGAGATCATGGGCCCCGTCAACCCCCTCGCGCTCGAGGAGTATCAGGCGCTCCAGGAGCGTCACACCTTCCTCCAGGGGCAGCTCGACGACATCCGCGGCACCCGCCGCGAGCTCAGCAAGGTGATCGCCTCCATCGACGAGGAGATCGTCACGGTGTTCGCCTCTGCGTTCGCCGACGTCGCGGTGAACTTCCAGCATCTCTTCGAGACGTTGTTCCCCGGCGGCCAGGGTTCGATCGCCCTCACGACCCCGGACGATCTGCTCAACACCGGGATCGAGATCAGCGCCCGTCCGTCCGGCAAGAATGTGCGCAAGCTCTCGCTGCTGAGCGGCGGCGAGCGCACCCTGACCGCACTGGCGTTCCTCTTCGCTGTGTTCCGCAGTCGGCCCTCGCCGTTCTACGTGATGGACGAGGTCGAGGCCGCGCTCGACGATGTGAACCTCCACCGGTTCCTGTCGCTGGTCGAGGAGTTCCGGGCCGACGCCCAGCTGCTGCTCGTGAGTCACCAGAAGCGCACCATGGAAGCGGCCGACTGTCTCTACGGCGTGTCGATGAAGCCGGGGGGATCCAGCCGGGTCGTGAGCGAGAAGGTCGTGAGCGCCACCGCTGACGTAGCCTGATCCGATGCACTTCGGCGCGACGATCTTCCCGACCGCGGATGCCATGCATCCGGCCGATCTCGGGCGGGCGCTCGAGGAACGCGGCTTCGAGTCGCTGTGGGTCGCGGAGCACACCCACATTCCCGCGAGCCGGAAGAGTCCGTGGCCCGGCGGCGCCGAACTGCCTCAGATGTACTACGAGACGATGGACCCGTTCGTCGCCCTCACCGCGGCGGCGACGGCGACGACCACCCTGAAGGTCGCCACCGGGATCACCCTCGTGCCCCAGCACCATCCGATCACGCTGGCCAAGCAGGTCGCCTCACTCGATCAGGTGTCGGGTGGCCGGTTCATCCTCGGTGTCGGCGGCGGTTGGAATGCCGAGGAGATGGAGAACCACGGCGGCGACTTCTCGACCCGCTGGAAGCTGATGCGCGAACGCATCGAAGCGATGAAGGCCATCTGGGCCGACGACCCGGCCGAGTACCACGGCGAGCTCGTCGACTTCGATCCGATCTGGTCGAAGCCCAAGCCGGTGCAGACGCCGCATCCGCCGATCCATGTCGGTGGCGGGTCCCCGTCGGGGCCGCGCCGCGCGGCCCGCTACGGCAACGGCTGGATGCCGATCCACGGCCGCGGCTCGATGCTCGACGAGCTCGATGTTCTCGCCACCGAATGCGAGAAGAACGGACGCGACGTCGCCGAGATCGAGCTGTCGCTCTACGCCGCGCCGCCCGACCCGGCGGTCGTCGAGACCCACGAAGCCGCCGGCGTCTCGCGGTTCATCTTCGGGCTCCCGCCGGCCGGCGAGGACGTGTTGCTCCCCCTGCTCGACGACTACGCCGCGGTCATCGAAACCTCGTCCTGATCCCCGTTCTGGGTGAACATAGGGCTGGAATCCGCGCCCCCGTTCACCCAGAACGCGTGGGGTCGGGTCAGAAGGCGCTGGGGGTGGGGTTCTCGATGTCGAGGTGGGTGGCGAGTGACTGGGTCACCATGTTCGCGATGGCCATGTTCATCTCGGCGGGAACGAGGCCGTTGGCGACCATCCGGTCGGCGAGCCCGATGAAGATCGCACAGAACCGCATCGTGGCGAAAACCTCCCAGTAGTGGGGGTCGCGGACCTCGCGCCCGGACTCCCGCTCGTAGATCTCGACCATCTCCTCGCGGGTGGGGAAGCCCTCCATGCGGGGGTTCCCCGGCTCGTCGAACGACATGCGGTCGAACATCAGCCACCAACCGACGTCGGCCTCGGTGGGGGAGAGCGCGCACGCTTCCCAGTCGACGACGGCGGCCGGGGTGTAGTCCTGCCACAGGATGTTGCCGAGGCGGGAGTCGCCCCAGCTGAGGCCGATGCGATCGTCGTGCGGATCGTGCTCGTACAGCCAGTCGAACGCCGCGTCGAGCACCGGGTGGGGCCGCCCGTCGAGTTCGGCGAGCGTGGAAGCCCGGTAGAGGTCGAGCTGGACCTTGGTGGACGGCTCGCCGGTGCCGCTCGTGTCGAGCCAGTCGAGGTCGGCCGTGCGCCAGTCGATGTTGTGGATCTGCCCCATGGCCCGCAGACCGGTGGTCACCATGCGGGTGCGGTCCTCGGGGGTCGCCTCGTCGACGAGGAAGCCCTCCTCGGAATAGCGCGGCGTGTCGGACGGGACGCGGCCTTCGGTGAAGCCCATCACGAAGAACGGCTGCCCGAGGACGGACGGATCGGCCTCGTAGCCGAGCAGCTCCGGCACCGGGGCGTCGCAGTGGGCCCCGACCGTCTGCATCGCTCGGTACTGAACCTCCACGGACACACCGCACTGGTCCGTCTGGGCGGGGAAGAGCGCACCGCCGGTCGGCTCGATGCGGGCGACGTACTTGTCGGTGCGGGACTCGCCCACTTCGGTCCACGCGAGGTCGACGAACACCGTCTCGTTCGAGAAGCCGGTGGAGACCGGGATGTCGATCTCGGTGACGGTGATGTCGGTGCGCTCCGGATGCCGGCTCGCGAACCACGCCTCGAAGGCGGGGCCGTAGTGGCTGCGATCCGTGTGGAACTTCGGGGCGCTGCTGACGTCGTCTTCGGCCGTGGTGTCGTCACTCATCGAGCGCAAGATACGACACGCCCGGATCAGTGTCCGAATTGCAAGCGACGGTCTAGCCTCCGGCCGATGCCACCCATCGTCCCGGAGCGCGCGCAGGTTGTCGTGGTCGGCGGCGGGATCGTGGGCGCGAGCATCGCCTACCACCTGACCCGGCGCGACATCACCGACGTGGTCGTGCTCGAGCAGGGAACGCTCACCTGCGGCACCACCTGGCATGCGGCAGGGCTCGTGTCCCAGCTCAAGTCGACGCATTCGCTCACGAAGCTGGCCACCTACTCGGCCCGCCTGTTCGAGGAGCTCGAGGACGAGACGGGCCAGGCGACCGGCTACCGCACGCCCGGCTCACTGTCGGTGGCGGACAACCAGGAGCGCTGGGAGGAGATCCTGCGTGGGGCCACGATGGCGGAGGGTGTCGGTGTGGAGACCCGCGTCATCGACCTCGACGAGGCGAGCGAGCGCTGGCCGTTGATGCGTACCGACGACCTGGTCGGCGCGCTCTACATCCCGCGCGACGGGCAGACGTCGCCCGTCGACACCACCATGGCGCTCGCCAAGGGCGCGAAGTCCCGCGGCGCGACGATCATCGAGAACGTCGCCGTCACCGATCTCACGGCGCGCAACGGGCGGGTGACCGGCGTGATCACTGAGCAGGGCGCGATCGGAGCGGAGATCGTGGTGCTGGCGACCGGCATGTGGACCCGCCACCTCGCCGCGCAGATCGGGGTCAACGTGCCGCTCCAGGCGTGCGAGCACTTCTACATCGTCACCGAACCGGTCGAGGGCATGGTGATCGGCACGCCGACCCTGCGTGACCCCGGCAACCACACGTACTTCAAGGAGGAGACCGGCAAGATCATGGCCGGCTTCTTCGAGCCGCGGGGGAAGGTCTGGCGGATGGACCGGATCCCGCGCGACTTCTCGTTCCAGAGCCTGCCGGAGGACTGGGAGCACATCGGCCCGATCTTCGAGCGGGCGATCCATCGGGTCCCCGCGCTCGGGGAGTGCGGACTCCAGCTCTTCTTCAACGGACCGGAGGCGTTCACCCCGGACGGCGTCTACTACCTGGGCGAAGCCCCCGAGGTCGACAACTGCTACGTGGCCGCCGGCTTCAACTCGGTCGGCATCCAGTCCGCCGGTGGGGTCGGTTGGGCGCTCGCGGACTGGATCGCCGACGCGCACCCGCCCATGGATCTCAACTCGGTCGACATCCGCCGGGCGCAGCCGTTCCAGGCGGACGAGGCGTACCTCCGGGACCGTGTCTCCGAGAGCCTCGGCCTGCTCTACGCGATGCACTGGCCGTTCCGCCAGTACGAGAGTGCGCGGGGCATCCGGCTGTCGCCCCTGCACGAGCGGATCGAGGGGGCCGGCGCCGTCTTCGGCGAGCTCGCGGGCTGGGAGCGTCCGAACTGGTACGCCAACCCCGGCCAGACCCGTGAGTACACGTACTCGTACGGCAAGCAGAACTGGCACGACAACATGGTCCGGGAGTGCCTCGGCGTGCGGGAGACGGTCGGTCTGTTCGACCAGACCTCGTTCGCGAAGTTCACCGTGGAGGGGCCCGACGCGCTCGAGGTGCTGAACCGGATCAGCGTCGCCGACATCGACGCCCCTCTCGGCCGGGCCGTGTACACGCAATGGTGCAATGACCGCGGCGGTATCGAGGCCGACCTCACGGTGAACCGGCTCGGCGAGGATCGGTTCTTCGTCGTGACCGCGGCGGCGAGCGAGACCCGCGACTGGGCATGGTTGCGGCGGGCGGCCGTCGGCCGGGACGTCACCCTCGCGAACGTCACCCACGACCAGGCCGTGCTCGGCGTGATGGGGCCGAACTCCCGTGCGCTCCTGGCCGAGCTCACCCGCGCCGACCTGTCGAACGACGGCTTCGCGTTCGGCACGGGTCAGTCCATCGACATCGCCGGGGCCGACGTGCTCGCCCTGCGGATGAGCTATGTCGGCGAGCTCGGTTGGGAGCTCTACGTGGCGAATGCGGACGCGGTCGCGGTCTATGACGCGGTCGTGGAAGCCGGCAGGAGCCACGGCCTCGTCCACGCGGGCTACCACGCCATGAACGCCCTGCGCCTCGAGGCCGGCATGCGGCACTGGGGCCACGACATCACGGACGAGGACACCCCGCTCGAGGCCGGTCTCGGCTTCGCGGTCGCCTGGGACAAGCCCGTCGACTTCGTCGGCCGTGCCGCGCTCGACGCCCAGCGGGCCGCGCCGCGGACGAAGCGGCTCCTCCAGTTCCGGATCGAGGATCCGGAGTTGCTCACGTATCACGACGAACCGCTCTACCGCGACGGTCTTGTCGTCGGTCGCACGTCGTCGTCGATGTGGAGCGCGACCCAGGGTCGCTGCTGCGCGATGGGCTATGTCGAACACGACGAGGCGATCACCAAGGAGTGGATCGCGGCCGGCACATGGGAGACCAACATCGCCGGTGCCCGGGTTCCCGTCTCCTGCGGCATCGGCTCGTGGTACGACCCCGGGAACGAGCGTCCGAAGATGTGACCCGGTGACAGGACGTCCGCGCCGATCCCCTAGATTCGTCCCCGTGTGGGGTTCGGGGTGTGGCGCGTGCCCGACGTGTCGGGGCCGGTTGGCGGAGGTCGGCGGCGGCCTCTGGTGCGAGCGCTGCCGCTCGGCCGTCCCGGTCGTGGACGGCATCGCGTTCTTCGGTGAACGCGGTCGCGACCCGGTGGCGTTCGCGACGGACGACGCTCCCCGCTTCCGGGAGGGGTTCGTGGCGCTGTCCGAGGCGCGGCGGCGCCGGGGGCATCGGGAGCCGTACGCGTGGTTCCGTCCGTTCAACGAATCGAGCCGCGCGCTCGAACCGCTCCTGCCGATCCTGGAGGAGGCGCTGATCGGCGGTGGTCGCATCCTCGATCTGTGGAACCGGACGGGCTGGACGGGAGCGTGGCTCGCCGGCTTGTTCCCCGACGTCGAGGTCGTCTCGATCTGGGAGGGCGACACAGACCAGCTCGGCTACGGCGGGTTCCTGGAGGCGCTCCCGTCGGCTGGCCGCCCGGACAACCTGACGCTCGCGTTCGCCCACCCCGGCGACCCGCTGCCCTTCGTCGACGATTCGTTCCGGGTCGTGCACGGCCTCGACACGCTGCATCGCTACCCGGAGGCGGCGTTGCTGGACGAGGTCCTGCGGGTGGGCGACGCCGACGCGGTCGTCGTCTTCCCCCACATCCATCTCACGAACAGCGAACCGGACCCGTGGTTCGAGCGCGGCTGCACCCAGCGGCACGGTCGGGAGTGGGGCGAGTTCCTCGACGCACGGCTCGCGGGTGACCGGCGGCGGGCATGGGTGATGAGCGAGGCCCGTGCCTACACCGAACGTGCGTCGTTCGCCGTCCGCGACGAACGTGACACCGAGCACTACAACGGTCTCGTCCTCATCGCCGACGAGGCCTGGGAGGGCCGCACGCTGGCGGCGCCGCCGCTCCCGATCGACTCGTCGAGCGCCACACTCTTCGTCAACCCCCTCGTGGACATCGACCTGACCGGCGGCGCTGTCTCCGTCGACGACGCCCGCCCCGGAAGCGTCGTCGAGTACATGACGGCCCGGCACGCGGTCTGTGTCGACCGGATCGGGCTCGCCCCGGATCTCACCAGTCGGCAGCTGCAGCTGGTGGTCCACGCCCGGGCCGGGCTCACGCTCGGCCAGATCGCCGACCGGCTCGATGCAACGGTCGAGGGCCTCCGCGAACCGGTCGCCGACCTCGTGGACCGGGGGCTCGCCGTGGTCGCGGAGGTGGCGCCGGCCACGGCGGCGTCGCAGCGGACCTACGTGGACCTCCGGCCGGAAGGCGACGACTTCGCCGCGCTCTGGGACGTCCTTCCGGCTCGCTACGGCGACGGCGCGCTGCTGGCTGCAGACGACGGGAGCATCTTCACCGTGGAGGACGTCGCCGTCGTCACCGACGGCCTGCGGGGCTGGTTCGCGGATCGCGGACTCGTCGAAGGCGACGCGATCGCGCTGATGGCCGAGCCGCATCCCGAGTACCTGATGACGATCTGGGCGGCCTGGCGGGCGGGGCTCGTCGTCGTCCCGTTGCCGACGAGATCGACGCCGGCCGCGGTCCAGGCCATTCGGTGCGAGATCACCCCGAAGGCCGTGTTCGTCGACGACCGGCATCGCCACCGCTTCCGGGACGACGCCGTCGTCGTGTTCGACCCGGTCGACCTGGAGGCCGAGCTGGCCGAGGAGCACTTCGCCGTCGTCGTCGAACCGTTTCTCGATGCCCCGCCGCCCCCCGGGGCGGACCAAGGTCCGGACGTCGCGGCCGCGGTCCTCTTCACGTCGGGCACCACCGGCGAGCCGAAGGGCGTCGAACTGACGATGCGCTCGCTGATGCACACGTCGGCCGGCGTCGCCGACTTCGCCGGCCTGCGTCACGACGACACCCTGATGTCGCTGAGCGGTTTCCACACGATGTCCGGTCTGCGCAACCCGTCGCTCGTCGCGCTCCGGGCGGGCGCGAGCGTGGTCGTCCCCGGCCCGGACGCCCAGCACGGCCTCGGTGCGGCGGAGTGCGTCCGCCGCACCGGCGTGTCCGTGCTCACCGCCGGGCCCAGCTTCGTCTCGGCAATCGAGACCCAGGCCGACCGCCTGCCCGCGTCCCGGCCGCTCGGCGCCCTTCGCCTGCTCCTCAGCACCGGCTCGCCTCTCGACCCGGCCCGGGCCGCCCGGTTCGAACGCTCGACCGGCGTCCGGGTGGGTGACTATTACGGCCTCACCGAGACCGGCGGGTTCTGCGCGGGCAGCCTGCCCCATGCCGAAGCGGACGGGTCGCTCGGGCGGGCGCTCGGCGCGGTGGTCGAGGTGCATGTCGACGGTCGGCGCGCCGCGGTCGGCGAGGTGGGGGAGATCCGGGTCAGTGGGCCAGGCATCGCCGGCCGCTATGTGGGCGATGCAGTGATGGCTCGTCACGACGGGTGGATCCACACCGGCGACCAGGGTGTCGTCGACGAGCGGGGAACGGTCCGCCTACTCGGGCGCAACGACGCACTGTTGAACAATCGCGTCGGCGAGCGGGTCTCGGGTGCGGAGATCGAGAACGCGATCCGCGCCCACCCGGGCGTCGCCTCCTGCACGGTGGCGACGACGGCGGAGCGGGGCGAGCTGCGAGCCCTGGTCGTCGCGATTCCCGATGCCGGCCGGGAGTACCTCGTCGCCGATCTCCGAACGCGCCTGCACGAGACGCTCGGGCCCGACAAGACCCCCGACCGGATCGACCTCGTCGACCGCCTGCCCGCCCCATGACCGCCGACCTCCACGCCCGCGCCCGCGACACCCCGGACCGCGCGACGTTCCTCGTCGACGAGCACGGCTCCCTCACCTACGGCGAGCTGCGCGACCGGGCCGGTCGCCTGGCCGGGTTGCTCGACGCCGAGAACGTGAGCGCGACCGGACGGGTCGTGCTCATGAGCGCCGAACCCCGTCACGTCGCCGCGGTGCTCACGGCCGTCGTCGGGTCCGGCCGCACGCTCGCCGTTGTCGACCCCTCGGCCCGACCCCGCGAACTCCACCATGCCGTCGGACTCGTGGAACCCGAGCTCATCGTCGTCGACCGCACGGCCGTCGAGTCGAGCGGCGCGGCCCAGTGCGGTGTGGCGCTGCTGCCCCTCGACGCCGTCGCTCGGCCCACCATGGCGTCGCGGCTCCTCGGTCGCCGGAAGTCCGCCGGTCCGGCCGACGAACTGACGGAGCGGCTCGCGGGGATCGAACCGGTCGCGGTCGACTCGGCGGGCGACGCGGCGTCGATCGCCCTGATCATGTTCACCTCCGGCTCGAGCGCCGCGCCGAAGGGCGTCCTGCTCAGCCGGCGGGCGCTGTCGGTGCACCTCGAGAGTCTGCGCCGGGCGCTCGACCACGACGCGACCGTCATCCACAACGTGCTCCCGCTCCATCACAGCGACGGGCTCGTGCAGGGTCCGCTCCAGGCGTGGGTCAACGGCGGCACGTGGGTCCGGCCCGGCGCGTTCTCGGTCGGGGCGCTGCCGGAGATCGTCGACGCCGTGTACACGCACCGGGTGACCCACATGATCACCGTGCCGACGATCCTGGCGTTGTTGGATCGGCTCGGCGCGGACTTCCACGATGCGTTCCGCACCGACGACTTCCGCTCGATCGTCTCGAACGCCGCACCGCTCGGCGAGCGTCTCTGGCGTCGGATCGAGGACCAGTTCGGGGTGACCGTGTGCAACAGCTACGGCCTCACGGAGACGGTCACGAGCAGCCTGCTGAGCGGGCCGACGGCCGAGACCGGCCGTGCCGTCGGGACGGTGGGTCGACCACTGGACGCGACCATCTCCATCGTGCGCGAGGACGGTGCACCTGCGGCCCACGGGGAGGTCGGCGAACTCGTCATCGAGGGCGACCATCTCTTCTCCGGGTATCTCGGCGACCCGGCGGCGACCGCGGCCGTGTTCGACGGCACCCGCTTCCGTACCGGCGACCTCGCCCGCCGGACCGACGACGGGGCGTTCGTCATCGTCGGTCGTGCGTCACGGATGATCATCACGGCCGGCACCAACGTCGCCCCGGACGAGGTGGACGACGTGGTCGGTGCCGCTCCGGGCGTCGTCGAGTCGTGCACCGTGGGCCTCGACGACGCCGTGTGGGGAGAGCGTGTCGTCACCGCCGTGACGGCGGGCGACCCCTTCGACCCGGCCGCCGTGCTCTCGTACTGCCGGGGGCAGCTCGCGCCGGAGAAGGTTCCTCGGGAGGTGGTGCGGCTGGAGGCCCTGCCCCGGACTCCGGCCGGAAAGATCGACGCGCGGGCGGTCGCGGTGACGCTCGCCGAGCTCGACCGGGTCGCGGTGACCGGCAGCTCGGTCGACGAGACGGTGCTGGAGCTCGCCGCGACGGTGCTCGGTGTCGACGTCGCGGCGTTGTCGCTCGGCAGCGACATCGATGCCACGCCGGGTTGGGACTCGCTCGCGCACATGGAGCTCGTGGCCGCGGTCGAGGAGCACTGGACGATCGAGTTGTCCAACACCGCGGTGATCGGCATCCGATCGCTCGGTGACATCGTGGAATGCGTTCGGGATCAGCTGCCCACGTGACGCCACGCCGCGGTGAGTTGGCGACGATCGTCGGGCTCGTGGTGGCCCTGCTCGGGATCGCCTGGTTCGTCGCCGACCGGACCACCGAGACCCTGCATCCCTACCAGGTCCAGATGGTGGAGCTGCTCGACGGCCTCGGCGGGGCCGACGTCGATCATCGAGTCGTCGTGCTCGGCACGAGCCTCGACCGCAACGCGCTCGGGACCGCGGCGGAACTGAGCGCCGTGCTCAGCACCGAGGACCGACGGGTCGGTGCGGTGAACCTCGGCTACAGCGCGGCCGGTTACGAGACGTTCGCGCCGATCCTCGACCGGGTGTGGGCGGCCGACCCCGACGTGCTCGTCCTCCAACCGGACGTCTTCCGACCGGAGGTGCGCGACGACGAGAACACGCTGCGGGAGCGGCTGCGTCGCCGCTTCGACCCGCCCGACCTCGCGCCGCTCGACACGCGTCGCTGTCCCGAACAGACGGACCGGGCCTTCGAGACGTCGGTGGAGCGCAACCTCGCCCGGCACACGACCACCGTGCCGTATGTCGCCGAGGCACTCGAGTTGGTCCACCACGCGGCCCGCAACGGCGTGGCGATCGTGCTCTACGTACCCCCGCGATCGCCGCCGATCATCGAGGCGATCGACGGCGTCGACGAGGCCTGGCGGGCGGTGCTGTTCGACGCGCTGGCCGGAGAGCCGAACGTGATCGGGCCCGTCGAGGCCGGCGTCGAGCTCGGTCTCGACTCGTTCTGCGACTGGACGCATGTCAACGACGACGGTCGCGCGGTGGTGTCCGCGACCGTCGCCGCGCTGGTGCACGAGGCGCTCGACAGGAGCGACGGGTGATCGACGGACGCTGGATCCTCGCCGTCGCGGTCGCCGTGGCGATCCACTGGATCACGCCCCATCGCCATCGCGCCCGCGTCAACCTCGCCGTGGGCGTGGTTCTCCTCACCGCGGCCTCGCCGGTCGGTGCCGCCGCCCTCGTCGGCGCGACGACGATCGCCTTCCTCGGCACACGTGGGGCGCGGGCGAGTCGCACCGCGATCGCCCTCGTCACGATCGCGACGGCCTTCGTGCTGGCGAAGCTCCTGGCGATGGACTCGGCCGAGCGCGACGTCGCCACGGTCGCGACCCTGCTCGGCTTCGCCTACACGGCACCGCGGGTCGCCCACGTCGTGATCGACGTCCGTTCGGGGCGTCTTCGCCCACCGTCGCTGCTCGCCCTGTGCAGCTACCTCTGGTACTGGCCGCTGCTCGTGATCGGTCCGATCCACCGGTTCCCCGACCACGAGCGGGAGTTCCGTCGCCACCGGGCCGACCCGGCGGTCCTGGCCCAGGGGGTCGAGCGGGTCGTCGTCGGGCTGTTCACGGCCGTGGTGATCGCCAACATCGTCGTGTCCCGCTGGTTCGGCGACTGGATCGACGGCATCGACCCGGAACGGGCCGGCCTCGTGTCGGCGCTGCGCTCGGTCGAGTACGGCGCGAACCTCTACGCCGCGTTCGCAGGATGGAGTGCGGTCGCGATCGGCATCGCGAATCTCCAGGGCATCCGGGTGCTGCCGAACTTCCACCGTCCGTTCCTGCAGCGCAACATCGCCGACTTCTGGCGGGGGTGGCACATCTCGCTCACCCGCTGGGCGACGGACTATCTGTACCGGCCGGCAATGGCCCAATGGCGTCGCCACGTGCCGGCGATCACCGTGACGATGGTCGCGATCGGGCTGTGGCACGAGTTGACCGCTCGCTACCTGATCTGGGGCGCGTACCACGCCGCCGGGCTGGCGATCCATCGTGCGTACGCGGATCGACGGGGCCCCGCCCGTGCGGGCCTGGTCTCCCGGGGTGCGGCGACGCTGCTCACCGTCGCGTTCGTGATGGCCGGGTTCACGATCACGCGGGCCGCATCCGTCGACGTCATGCTCGACGAGTTCCGCGACCTCTTCGTGGGAGGCTGGTGACGTGGTCATCTTCCGGCTCGTGGCGTCCGTGCTGCCTCGTCCCGTCGCGGTCGTCGTGACGGCGATCGTGCTCGCCGCCGCGATCGTGGCGATCTGGTGGTTCTGGGCGGAGCCGGGCGCGCCGTTCCGCTATCTCGAGGTCTGAGCGGTGCCGACCAGGCGGGTGGCGATCCGGTGGGCCGCGTCGAGCACGGCGGCTTCGATTGCGGCCGTCCGGTCGCCCGGGAAGCGATAGGTCGGCCCGTAGACGTTGATGGCCCCGACCGCCGCGCCGTCCGGGCCGAGAATCGGTGCGCCGATGCCGTTCACGTCGTCGGCGAACTCCTGGATCGTCCAGACGACGCCGCGGGTGCGCACGTCGTGGAGCTTGGCGCGCAACGCCTCGATCGAGGTCACCGTCGCGTCCGTGAACGCTTCGAGGCCGTCGTCGACGAGCGCCGCGACCCGCTCGTCGGGCCAGGTGCTCATCAGCGACAGCCCACCCGCCGCCGGGTGGAAGGGCAGGCGTTCGCCCGTCCAGTCCTGGACCTGCACCTGGGTGTCGGACGGGGTCGCCGTGTCGATGTAGAGCACCATGTCGCCGTCGTCGACCACGAGCGACGCGTTCTCCCCGAACGCATCGGCGAGCTCGACCAGCTGGGGCCGGGCGACCTCGCGCAGCGATCCGATCGGGGACGCCCCGTGGGTCAGGGTCGCGAGGGCGGCGCCGATGCCGTACTGATCGCCGATCCGTTCGACCATGCCGAGCGACTCGAGGCTGGCGAGAATCCGCGAGGTCGTGCTCTTCGGCAGATCGGCCCGTCGGGCGATCTCGCTGACCCCGGCCCGTTCCGGGTGCTCGGCCAGCGCGCCGAGAATGCCGAAGGTTCGCTCGATCGCCTGCATGACAGGAACTACACTAGCTCATGGAATGAAACGTTCCATTCAGTGGAACACCGAGGGTTGCTCCGGGGGAACGGGGATGAAGGACGAGGCGCAGTGCGTCATCATCGGCGGCGGCGCGATGGGCGCCGGCCTCCTCTACCACCTCGCCCACGAGGGCTGGACCGACACCGTCCTGATCGAGAAGGGCGAACTCACCTCCGGGTCGACCTGGCACGCGGCGGGGCTCGTCCCCAACTTCATCGGGGACCTCAACATGGCCAAGGTCCACCAGGAGGCCATCTCCCTCTACCCGCGGATCGAGGAGGAGACCGGGCTGGCATCCGGGTGGCACGGATGTGGCGCGATCCGCTTCGCCATCACCGACGAGGAGGTGCTCTGGCACCGGCAGGTCCATGCCCAGCTCGAGCAGCTCGGACTCGAGAGCCACATCATCTCCCCGAAGGAGATCACGGAGCTCAACCCGCTCTTCGAGAACATCGACGACGTCCAGACCGGCTTCTACACGCCGAACGACGGCTGGGCCGACCCCACCGGCACGACGATGACGATGGCGAAGGGCGCGCGGCTTCTCGGCTGCGAGATCGAACGCCACAACCGGGTCACGGACATGAACCAGCTCGCCGACGGGCGTTGGGAGGTCATCACCGAGAAGGGTCGGATCGTCTGCGAGCACGTCGTCAATGCGGCGGGCTGCTACGCGCCCCAGCTCGGCGCGATGGTGGGCCTCGACGTCCCGATCGTCTCGGTGATCCACCAGTACATCATCACCGAGCCCCTCGACGCGATGAAGGAGCTCGGGTTCGAGCCGCCGGTCACCCGTGACCCGATCTCGTCGTCGTACTACCGCCGCGAGATCGACGGTCTGCTGATCGGCCCCTACGAGACGTCCGGCGCGCAGGCCTACGGCGTCGACGGCATCGACTGGAAGCTCGACTTCCACCTGACCCCACCCGACATGGACGCGATCGCCGAGTGCCTGACCATCGCGCTCGACCGGGTGCCCGCGTGGGCCGATGCCGGCATCAAGAAGGTGGTCTCCGGACCGATCACCCACACGCCGGACTCGGGCTACCTGATGGGCCCCGCGCCCGGTCTGCGCAACTACTGGCACTGCAACGGCGCGTCGATCGGAATCACCCAGGGCCCCGGGGCCGGGAAGTACCTGGCCCAGTGGATGGTCCATGGTCAGACCGAGATCAACGTGCGGGGGATGGATCCCCGCCGCTTCGGCGATCACACCGGACCGAAGGGTGTGTTCGCGTGCGAGAAGGCGATCGAGGAATACCACGAGATGTACCAGGCCCGGCTCCCGGGCGAGAACCTCCCGGCGGCGCGCAGGCAGAAGGTCACGCCGATCCACGACAAGCTCGATGCCCGTGGCGCCCAGTGGCAGGAGGTGTACGGCTGGGAGCGGCCCCAGTACTACGGCGAGCCGGAGAAGCACTCGTTCCTACGTTCCAACGCCTTCCCGATCGTCGCCGAGGAGGTGCGGGGCACGCGGGAACGGGTCGGCATCGCGGATCTGACCGCGTTCGCCAAGTTCGAGGTGGTCGGTGCCGACGCCGCGGCGCTGCTCGATCGCGTGTCGGCCAACCGGATCCCCGCTCGGACCGGCGGGATGCGGCTGGTCCACATGCTCACCGACCTCGGCGGCATCGAGTGCGAGATGACGATCACCCGTTTCGGTGACGATCGCTTCTACCTGAACTCCGCGATCATGGGCACCACCCACGACGAGGACTGGCTCAACGCCCACATCCTCGACGGCGAGGACGTCACCGTGACCGACGTGACCGATCGGCTCGGCCTGCTCGCCGTCACCGGACCGAGGTCCCGCGAGCTGCTCGAAACGCTGACCGACGCAGACCTCACGAACGAGTCGTTTCGCTGGCTCACCGCGCAGGAGATCGACGTCGCCGGGGTGCCGTGCAAGGCCCTGCGGGTCAGCTACGTCGGCGAGCTCGGATGGGAACTGCACGTCCCGATCGAGCAGATGGCGTCGCTCTACGACGCGATCGTCCAGGCGGGGGAGCCGCACGGTCTCGTCCATTTCGGCTCCTACGCCATGAACGTGATGCGCATCGAGAAGGGCTACAAGGCCTGGGGGAGCGAGCTCACCACCGAGATCACTCCGATCGAAGCGCGCCTCGAACGGTTCGTCGACTTCGACGGCGAGTTCATCGGCAAGGAGGCGACGATCGCCCGGCGGGATCAGGCCGAGCCGCTGTCGATGGTCCTGGTGTACTGCGCCATCGAGGACGGGCCCTCCGACCTGCTCGGCAACGAACCGGCGTACGGCCGCGACGGCGAGGTAATGGGCATCGGCACGAGTGGGGCGTTCGGTCACACCGTCGGTTCGTCGCTCGGGTTCGTCTACGTGCACCCGGACTACGAGGCGCCGGGGTCGACCTTCGAGCTGGACATGCTGGGCAACCGGCGAACGGCCACCGTCCTGGCCGAGCCGGCCTACGACCCCGCCAACGTGGCGCTGCGGAGCTAGACGGCCATGACCGAGGAGCCCCGTCGTCGTCGCTCCGGCGGCCGGGCCGGGCGCCTCGCGGAGCGGGCCGCCCCGATCGCGGTCGACGAGCGGGCGGTGCGGCCCGGGCTCCCCGGCGGGAGGTACGCGCCCCTGTCGGAGTCCGATCTCCAGCAGGTCTACGACACGGCGCTGTGGCTGTTGGAGAACGTCGGCATGGGTTCGCCGGTTCCCGAGTTCGTCCAGGTCGTCACCGGGGCCGGCGGGCGCGTCGACGGCGACCGGCTCTTCTTTCCGAGGGCGATCGTGGAGAACGCGATCCGCACGGCTCGCAAGGAGTGGGTCTGGCACGGCTTCGACGACGACCGCTCCATCGAGGTCGGTGGCGACCGGGTCCACTTCGGCACCGCCGGGGCCGCCGTGCTGATGCACGACTACGCGACCAACACGTTCCGTCACAGCACCGCGCAGGACGTCTACGACACCGCCCGGCTCGTCGACACGCTCGACAACATCCACTTCCTGGTGCGCACGGTGGTCGCTCGCGACCAGGAGGACGCCCGCCTCCTCGATCTCAACACGGCGTACGGCGCGACGATCGGCACCGGTAAGCCGGTCGGGACGTCGTGGTTCGAGCGCGAGCACGTCTACGAGACCGTGGCGATGTACGACATGCTCGCCGGCGGCGCCGGGGAGTTCCGCAAGCGGCCCTTCGTCGCGGCCAACAACACCTTCGTGGTGCCGCCCCTGCGCTACGCCGAGGAATCGACGGCCTGCATGGTGGCGCAGGTCGAGATGGGCATGCCGATCAACCTGCTGTCCGCCGGGCAGGCGGGCGCGACGTCGCCGGCGGCACTCGCGGGGTCGCTGGCCCAGGCGCTCGCGGAGTGCCTGTCGGCGCTCACCGCGGTGAACCTCATGGTGCCCGGCCACCCCTGCGTGATGGGGCTGTGGCCCTTCGTCTCCGATCTGCGCACGGGCGCGATGTCGGGTGGCTCGGGGGAGGAGGGTGTGCTGAACGCGGCGGCGGCCCAGCTGGTGAACTGGATGGGCCTGCCGTCGGGCGTGGCCGCCGGGATGTCCGACTCGAAGATCCCGGACAACCAGGCGGGCTACGAGAAGGGCATCAACATCACGCTCGCTGGCCATGCCGGGGCGAACCTGGTCTACGAGTCCGCGGGCATGCTCGCCTCGCTGCTGGCCTGCTCCCACGAGGCGCTCGTGATCGACAACGACATGCTCGGGTCGGTCAATCGCACGGTGCGGGGGATCGAGGTCAACGAGGAGACCCTGTCCCGGGAGGTGATCGCCGAGGTGATCGCCGGCCCCGGCCACTTCCTCGGGTCGGCCCAGACCCTCGAGCTGATGCAGAAGGAGTACGTCTACCCGGAGATCGGGGACCGGGACACCCCGGACAACTGGCTCGAGGCCGGCGGGAAGTCGGCGATGGACGTCGCCCACGAGCGGGCGTGCGAGATCCTCCGGACCCACCATCCGGCGCACATCCCCGCCGATCGCGAGGCCGCCGTGCGCGATCGTTGGGGCATCGCCGTCGACCGCGGCTGAGTCACGCGGTACCGTCCGCCATGACCACGTGGACCGAAGACGACATTCCGGACCAGTCGGGCCGTGTCGCCCTGGTGACCGGCGCGAACAGCGGGCTCGGGTTCGAGACCGCCCGGGCGTTGGCCCAGCACGGCGCCCACGTCGTGATGGCATGTCGCAACGCCACGAAGGCCGCCGATGCCGAGGCACGGATCAACGCGCTCGATCCGAGCGGCTCGGTCGAGGTGCTCCTGACCGACATGGCCGACCTCGACTCGATCGCCGGCTCCGTGGCCCAGTTCACCGCCGCCCACGACCGTCTCGATCTCCTCGTCAACAACGCCGGCATCATGGCGACCCCGAAGGGTGTCACCGCACAGGGGTTCGAGCAGCAGTTGGGCGTCAACCACCTCGGCCACTTCGCGCTCACCATGGCGCTGCTCCCGTCGTTGTTCACGGCCGGGCCGGGGAGCCGGGTCGTCAGCGTGAGCAGCAACGCGCACAAGTTCGGCTCGATGAACTTCGGGGATCTCATGAGCGAGAAGCGCTACAGCCCCTGGGGTGCGTACGGGCAGAGCAAGCTCGCCAACCTGCTGTTCACCAGCGAGCTGCAGCGTCGGCTCACCGCGGGCGGTCACCCGACGATCGCCGCGGCCGCCCACCCGGGTGGGTCGCGCACCGAGCTCGGCAAGGAGAGCGCGGGCGGCATCGTGAGCACGATGTTCCGTGTGGTGCGGCCGCTGGCGAACGCGACGATGTCGCAGTCGGCGGCCATGGGCGCGCTGCCCCAGCTCCACGCGGCCGTCGCCCCCGGCGTCGCCGGTGACGACTACTACGGGCCGGACGGACTGGGCGAGATGCGGGGCCACCCGAAGAAGGTCGGTCGCACGGCCAAGGCGCGGTCGGCACCGGACGCGGCGCGGCTCTGGGACCTGTCGCTCGAGTTGACCGGGGCGGACGACGCTGTGCTCACCTGACGCGTTTCGACCACGCTCGGTGCCGCCTACGGTGCCGGGATGCGTCGGGGAGTGGCGGTGTGCATCACGGCAGGGCTGTTCTTCGTCGCGTGCACGGACGACGGCGCGTCGCCCTGCGAGCTGATCGCCGGCGAGCTCCCGCCGCTGGATCAGCCCGAGAGCGAGGCGCGCTGGCGGGCGATCGCGGATTCGCTCGACGGTGACGAGGCGGCGGCAGCCGCTGCGCTGGCCGTGGTGTCGCGCCAGGTCGGCGCCCTCGGGCCGGACGCGTCGTTCGAGGAACGCGCCGCGGTCGCGCTGCGTCCGGCCGTCGCCGAGCACCTGGCGACCATCGAGCGGGCGCGCGTCGCCTGTGATGGATGACCGCGAATCACCCGGAGCAGGGGTTCGCACCGGCGCGCCGGGTGGGGCATGATGGGCGTCCTGTCTCAGATGCCCACAGGCACGAAAGGTGACGCACATGAAGATCGTGGTCGACTTCGATCTCTGCGAGAGCAACGCAATCTGCATGCAGATCGCGCCCGATCTGTTCGAGGTCCGCGACGACGACTTCCTCTACGTGCTCAACGAGGAGCCCGGTGAGGACCGCCGTGCGGACGTCGAGGAGTGCGTGCAGCGTTGCCCCAAGCAGGCCATCTCCATCGCGGAGTGACCCGGCGTCACATCACGATCGTCGGCGCGTCGCTCGCCGGCCTGCGGGCCGCCGAGTCGCTGCGCCGGCACGACTTCGACGGGCCGATCGTCCTGATCGGTGACGAGCCGCACGCGCCCTACGACCGTCCGCCGCTCTCGAAGCAGTTCCTCGCGGGCGAGTGGGACGAGGAACGGCTGGCGCTCACCAAGCCGGAGAAGCTCGCCGATCACGACCTCACCTTCCGGCTCGGCACCCGGGCCACCGCGTTCGATCTCGCCGACCGCCGGCTCACGCTCGATGGCGGCGAGGAGGTGGAGGTCGACGGGTTGTTGATCGCCACCGGCGCACGGTGTCGCACCCTTCCCGGCACCGAAGGGCTCGAGGGCGTGTTCGTCCTGCGCGACCTGGACGACTCGTCGGCGATCCGGAGCGCCTTCGACGCCGGTCCGAGCCGAGTTGTCGTCGTGGGGGCCGGCTTCATCGGGGCCGAAGTCGCCGCCACGGCGCGGGGCCGGGGGCTCGACGTCACCCTCGTCGAGGCGCTGCCGCAGCCGCTCGGCCGTGTGCTCGGCGACGAGATGGGTGCCGTGTGCGCCGACGTCCACCGGGATCACGGGGTCGACCTGCGGCTCGGCGTCGGCGTCGAGGCGATCGAGGGCGACGGCCGGGTCGAGCGGGTACGCCTGTCCGACGGTTCGGTGATCGACGCTGATGTCGTCGTCGTGGGGATCGGTGTGATCCCCAACACCGAGTGGCTGGAGGGCTCCGGCCTCGAGATCGACAACGGCGTCGTGTGTGACGCCACCTGCCTCGCCGCTCCCGGCGTGACCGCGGCGGGTGATGTCGCCCGGTGGCCGAACCAGCGATTCGACGAGGTGATGCGGGTCGAACACTGGGACAACGCCGTCGAACAGGGCGGCCATGCCGCTCGCCGCCTCCTGCAATCCGACGAGGAGGCCGAGCCGTTCACGCCCGTCCCGTGGTTTTGGTCGGACCAGTACGACCGCAAGATCCAGCTCGCCGGGCGGATCCGCCCCGACGACGACATGCAGATCGTCACCGGTTCCGTCGAGGAACGGCGCTTCGCCGCCCTCTACGGCCGCGCCGGGCGGCTCGTCGGCGTCCTCGGCTTCAACCGCCCCCGTCACGTCATGCAGTACAAGACGCTCATCGAGCAGGGCGTGTCCTACGACGAGGCCCTCGCGGCCGATCTCTGACGATGACGACCACGGCGGTGGTGTTGCTCGTGGTGGCCGGCCTCGCCGCGACCGTCGACTGGTGGTCCGTGGCGACGGACAAGCTCGGCGTCGAGTTCCTCGCGAAGCCGGCGGTGATCATCTGCCTGATCGGCGTCGCGCTCGCGATCGAGATCGAACCGGGCGGGGCCTCCAACGTCCAGCGGGGAATCATCATCGCCGCCCTCGGCGCGTCGCTGGCGGGCGACGTCGTGCTGATGACGCCGGACGCCCGTTTCGAGGCGGGGCTGGCGTCGTTCCTGATCGCCCACCTCTTCTACATCGCCGCGCTCGCGTCGGACTTCACGGTCGGGCCGGCCCTGGCCGCGGGCCTGCTCATCGTCGCCTTGGGCTTCGGGGTGGTTCCGCAGTTGCTCGCCGGCGCGCGGCCACACGGCCGGGCGATCGTCGTCGCCGTCGCGGCGTATGTCCTCGTCGTGAGCGCGATGGGTGTCGTCGCGGCGGGTACCGCGGTCGCCGTCACCGGCGTCGGCGGCATGCTCTTCGTGGTCTCCGACGCACTGCTCGGGTGGGGCCGCTTCGTCGGCCCCGCTCCGGGTGGACGAGTGCTGGTGCACGTCACGTACCACCTCGGCCAGGCGGGCCTGGTGCTGTGGCTCGCCGCCTGATCTCGCTGGTCCTCCTGCTCGCCGCCTGTGCGGAGGCCGGACCGCCGACCCTGGACGTCGAGAGCGTGCACGAGGTGGTGCCCGCGCTCGTCTGGCCCGACGACCCGGCGTTGGTGGCCGACGTGTCGTGTCCGGATCTCCTCGCCGAGTTCATCGCCCAGTCGGTCGCGTGCACCGCCACGCTCGACGGCGAGCCGATCACGGCGGACGTGGTGGTGGACGAGGTCGGATTCGTCGCCGCCGTGGTGCGTCAGACGCTCTTCCGCGTCGCCGACGCCGAGGCGCAGCTGGCCGGTCGACTGGCCGACGACCTCGGCATCAGTCCGCCGACGGTGACGTGCACCCGCTCGGTGGTCCTCGCCCGCACGGGAACGGAGATCCCCTGTACCGCCAGCAACGACGGGTCACCGATCGACTTCACCGTGCGGCTCCTCGACGGGGACGGGAACTGGAGCGTCGAGATCGCGCCCTGACGAAGCACGAAGCTGCAGGTGTCGGACCTGCGATGTTGCGGGTAGCGTGGGGGGAGTCCGATTCAGACGAGTCGGCGGCGACGGCCTGCGCACCGCGGGGCTTGTGGCCGGGTACGAGACCCACAGGAAAGAACACGAACTATGGCCGCAGTGAACCTGCCTCCGAAGTCCGAGACCATGGCCACGATGGCCAAGGCCTTCGAACTCGACGAGAACGACACGGGATCTCCCGAGATCCAGATCGCGTTGCTCTCGGCTCGCATCGACCACCTCACCGAACACGTGAAGGTCCACAAGAAGGACCATCACAGCCGGCGAGGCCTCCAGATGCTGGTGGGCAAGCGCCGTCGACTCCTCGACTATGTCAAGGACAACGACGTCGAGCGGTACCGAGCAGTGATCGCCCATCTCGGGCTGCGTCGCTGACAAGATGTGGGAGCGGTCCTTTCGGGGCCGCTCCTTTCGGTTTACCGGGACGGATCCCGGCGAACCCGACGAAACCCAGTAGCAGGAACGTCCTGCGAACAACCGAACACATGGCAGTTGGTGTTAGTCGAGTGTTTCGGAGCCCCACCGGTTCCGAGGTACTCGACTGGGAACTGGCAGTCATGTGTCCGAATTCCAAGGAATACACCACATGACTGAAACCACTTCCTTCACCGGCGCATTCACGCGCGGTGAGGGCAAAGACGCCACCTTCGAGATCGGCAAGTTCGCCCCTCTCGCCGGTGGCTCCGTCACGGCGAGCATCGGCGACACCGTCGTCCTCGTCACTGCAACCGGCGCGAAGTCGGCCCGTCCCGGCGCCGACTTCTTCCCGCTGACCGTCGACATCGAGGAGCGCATGTACGCCGCGGGCAAGATCCCCGGCTCGTTCTTCCGGCGCGAGGCCCGTGCCGGCGAGCAGGCGATCCTCACCTGCCGCCTGATCGACCGTCCGCTGCGCCCCGCGTTCCCCGACGGGTACCGCAACGAGGTCCACGTCGTCGGCACCGTGCTCGGCGCCGACCAGGAGAACCCCTACGACGTCCTGGCCCTCAACGCCGCGTCGCTCGCCCTGTGCCTGTCGCCGATCCCGTTCGACGGCCCCCTCGGTGCCGTGCGGATGAGCTGGTCGCCCGACGGTGAGTGGGTCCCCTTCCCGACCTACGAGGAGTCCGAGGAGTCGGCCTTCGAGATGGTCGTCGCCGGCCGTCTCGCCGACGACGACGTCGCCGTGATGATGGTCGAGGCCGGCGGCACCGGGAACTCGTGGAACCTCTACGAGTCCGGCACGCCGAAGGTCGACGAGGACGTCCTCGCCGGTGGCCTCGAGGCCTGCAAGGTGTGGATCCGCGAGATGATCGAGCTTCAGCAGAAGGCGATCGACGCCGCGGGGCCCATCGCCAAGATGGATCCGCCGACGGTCACCGACTACACCGACGAGATCCTCGCCGCCGTGCAGTCGGCCGGCACCGATCGCATCGCCGAGACCCAGAAGATCGCCGACAAGACGGCCCGTCAGAACGCCGAGGGTGAGCTCAAGGACGCGCTCATCGCGGAGCTCGAAGGCCAGTTCGCCGATAACGACGACGCCGTGCAGCAGATCAAGAACGCGATCCGCTCGGTCACCAAGGCGGTCGTGCGCAAGCGCATCGTCGAGGAAGGCATCCGCATCGACGGTCGCAAGACCAACGAGCTGCGCCACGTCACCAGCGAAGTCGGCGTCATCCCGACGGCGCACGGCTCCGGCCTCTTCCAGCGCGGCGAGACCCAGGTCCTCAACTTCACGACGCTCGGCATGGGCCGCAGCGACATGATGATCGACGACCTCTCGCCGACCGACAAGAAGCGCTACTTCCACCACTACAACTTCCCGCCCTTCTCCACGGGTGAGACCGGCTTCATGCGCGGTCCCAAGCGTCGTGAGATCGGCCACGGTGCGCTCGCCGAGCGTGCGGTGTTCCCGGTGGTCCCGAGCTTCGAGGAGTGGCCCTACACGGTCCGCACCGTCTCCGAGGTCATGGCCTCCAACGGTTCGTCCTCGATGGGTTCGGTCTGTGGCTCGACCCTGTCGCTGATGGACGCCGGTGTGCCGATCAAGGCCCCCGTCGCCGGTATCGCCATGGGCCTCGTCCATGCCGAAGGCGAATACGTCACCCTCACCGACATCCTCGGTGCGGAGGACGCGTTCGGTGACATGGACTTCAAGGTCGCCGGCACCACCGACTTCATCACGGCGCTCCAGCTCGACACGAAGATCTCCGGCATCCCGGCCACCGTGCTGGCCGATGCGCTGGCCCAGGCCAAGGAAGCCCGTCTCGACATCCTCGACGTGATGGCCGAGGCAATCGCCGAGCCCCGTCCCGAGGTGCGAGACACCGCGCCGAAGATCGTCAGCTTCGAGATCCCGATCGACAAGATCGGCGAGGTCATCGGCCCGAAGGGCAAGGTCATCAACACCATCCAGGCCGAGACCGGCGCCGACATCTCCGTCGACGACGACGGCATGGTTGGTGTGGTCGCGATCGCCTCGGTGGACAACGCCAAGGTCGCCGAGGCGCAGCGTCAGATCGAGCTGATCCTCGATCCGCCGACCGCCGAGGTGGGCGCCACCTATCAGGGTCGGGTCGTGAACATCACCAAGTTCGGTGCGTTCGTGAACATCCTCCCGGGCCGCGACGGACTGCTCCACATCTCGAAGATCGGTGGCGACAAGCGCATCGATCGCGTCGAGGACGTGCTGGAGCTCGGCCAGGAAGTGGCCGTCACCGTCGAGGACGTCGATCCCAACGGCAAGATCAGCCTCAAGCCCGAGGGCGCGCCCGACTCCGACAAGAAGTCGGGTGGCGGTCGTGACCGTGATCGCGGTGAGCGCAACGACCGTGGTGACCGCAACGACCGTGACCGTGGTCCCCGCCGCGAGCGCGACGACAACGGCGACGACTCGCCGGCGTCCGACGAGCGCGACGCCGAGACGGTGTCCTTCGAGGACGCCTTCGACGCCGAGCTCAGCGAGGAGTTCGGCGATCTCGGCCCCGAGGCCCCGCGTCGCGGTGGCGGCGGTGGTGGCGGCGGCCGTGGCCGTGGCCGCGGCGGTCGCGGTCGACGCTGACCCACGACGGGGAGCTCCGGTGATCCGTCGGTCCTACGACCGGCTGGTCCCGGAGCTCTGGCGTCAACGCATCCATCTCGCCCGGGGCGGCACGGATGTCTTCCTTCCGTGCTTCCGGGAGACGGGATCGATCCAGATCCACGTGCCGAAGGCGGCGGGAACGAGCATCAGCCATGCGCTGTACGGCGGCAACGTCGGCCATCGCACAGCCCTCGAGTACCACCGGATCTCGGCCCGGCACTTCCGGCGCTACTTCCGGTTCGGTTTCGTGCGCAATCCCTGGGATCGGGTGGTGTCCGCCTACGAGTTCGCCCGCTCCGGCGGCACGGAGTGGGTGCGTCCCATCCCCGATCCCGTCTACCGCTCCGAGTCGTTCGCGACGTTCGAGCGTTTCGTGGCGGAGTGGCTCGTGACCGCCCCCATGGGCGAGGTCGACGTCGTGTTCCGTCCCCAGTGGACGTTCCTGTGCGATCGCCGCGGTGAGCCGCTGGTCGACCATGTCGGCCGGGTCGAACGGCTCGCGGAGGACCTGCAGGTCGTGGAGGCCGCGCTCGGCCGGGCGCTCTCGCTCGATCACCTCAATCAGACGGAGCGAACCGTCGACTATCCGGACTACTACACGCCCGAAACGAGAGACATGGTCGCCGAGGTCTACCGTCGAGACATCGACCTCTTCGCCTACGAGTTCGCCCGATGACGACGCCGGACATCGAACGGGAGACCCGGGTCTCCCGCCTGCCCGGCGGGCTTCGTCTCGCGACCCAGCACGACCCCACGGCCCGGTCCGTCGCGGTCGGCGTGTGGGTCGGCGTGGGCAACCGCGACGAGACGCCCGAGATCGCCGGTGCGTCCCACTTCCTCGAGCACCTCCTCTTCAAGGGGAGCACCTCCCGTTCGGCGCGCGACATCGCGGAGGGGATCGATGCGGTCGGCGGCGACCTCAACGCCTTCACGTCGAAGGAGTACACGGCCTTCCACGCCCGCACCCCGGCGAAGGATCTCGATTTCGGGCTCGACACGCTGCTCGACGTCGTCGCCGATCCCGGTTTCACCGCGGCGGACGTCGACGCGGAACGCCAGGTGATCCTCGAGGAGCTGGCCTGGAGCGCCGACACGCCCGACGACGTCGTGCACCAGAATCTCGCGCTCGGGCTGTTCCCGGACCATTCCCTCGGCTGGGAGGTCCTCGGGTCCGCCGAGTCCGTGGCCGCGATCACGGCGGACGACATCCGATCGTTCCACGAGCGCTGGTACCGGCGGGCGAATCTCGTCGTCGCCGTGGTCGGCGACGTCGATCACGACGAGATCTGCGCCCGGGTGGACGCCCGCCTCGGGGGCCTCGCCGACGGTGAGGCTCCCGTGCGCATCGCGCCGACCCAGCCGGTCGTTCCCGAGACCATCGTGCGCCGCGACATCGAGCAGTCCCACGTCACCCTCGGCTGGCGGGCGGTCGACCAGTTCGACGACGACCGCTTCGCGCTGGCCGTCGCGAACCAGCTGATCGGGGGTGGCTGGTCCAGCCGGCTCTTCCAGGAGGTCCGGGAGAAGCGGGGCATCTCGTACTCGGTCTTCTCCTCGATGGGCAGCTATGTCGACAGCGGCACGTTCTCGATCTACGCCGGCACCCACCCCGCCCGAGTGCCGGAGCTCGCCGATGTCGTCGAACGTGAACTCGCCGATCTGGTCGAGAACGGGCCGAGCGAGCGCGAGATGGAGGTCGCGAGCGGCGGATTCGAGGGCGGCACGGTGCTCGCCATGGAGGACGCCGGCTCGCGGATGACCCAGATCGCCACCAACCTGCTCGTGCGCGACCGGGTCGTGCTCGTCCCCGAGTACCTCGAGAAGGTCCGAGCGGTCAGCGCGGACGACGTCCAGCGGGTGCTCACGAAGGTCGTCCGCGGCCCGCAGGTCCGCTCGATCGTCGAGCCGCGCTGAGACCCCGCGCGGCGCTCAGATGCCGTAGCGCCCGATGGTCTCGGTCGAGAACGTGAACCCGTGGCCGGGCCGTTCCGGCACGACGAGCCGGCCGTCGTCGAACGTCAGCGTCTCGGCGAACAAGGGTGCGAACCAGTCGATCCACTCGATGGCGCCCACCGCTGGTGTGGCTGCCGCCAACGACAGCGTGTACTCGGTGAAGAAGTGCGAGGACACGGGGACGCTGCGGCCCTCGGCGTCGGCCGCGACCTGCCGGAAGGGCGTGAAGCCGCCGACCGTCTGGAGGTCCGGCATGACGATGTCGACGGCCCCCGCGTCCAGCAGGTCGACCAACGCCCGCGCCCCGATCTCGCTCTCGCCGGCGACGACGTCGATGGTCACCGCGTCGCGCACGGCGGCCATGCCGGCGTGATCGTCGAAGGCGACGGGTTCCTCGAACCAGGTCACGCCGAGTTCGGCGAGGGCGTGGCCCCGCCGGATCGCGTCGTCCGGCCCGAACGCCTGTGCCGCGTCGACGAGGACGGTGCCGCCCGGCCCGAGCGCGTCGGCGACGGCGGCCACCCGGGCGAGATCGGTTTCGAGGTCGTGGCCGACCCGCACCTTCACCGTGCGGATCCCCGCTGAGCGACACCGTCGCGCCTCGGCCGCGAGCTCGCCGATCGAGGCGGTGAGCCAGAACCCGGCGGACGCGTAGCAGTCGACGTGGGTGCGGGTCCGGCCCCAGAGGGCGGCCAGCGGTTCGCCCGCCGAGCGCGCGTGGGCGTCCCACGCGGCGACGTCCAGCGCCGCCGCGGCGAGCACGTCGTCCCGTTCGCCGGTCGGGGTGGCACCGGCGGCGAGCGCCGTCACCCGGTCCCGCAACGTCGCCGCGTGATCCCGGTCGATCGAATAGCAGAAGCCGGTTCCCTCGGTGCCGTCCTCGGTGCGCGTCGTCACCAGCACACACGCGAGGGACTCGATGCGATGGTGGGGCGTCTCGATCGGCTGGGCGAGCGGGAGGGCGACGAGCGCGGTGTCGACGGTGTGGTGTGGTCCCGGGGTCACGGGAGGGTCAGCGCCAGTCGCCGACTCGGACACACGGGTTCACCAGTGCGCCGATTCCTTCGATCTCGGTGGTGATCACCTGGCCGTCGGTGAGCAGGTTGCCCGAGGTGAAGCCGATGCCCTCGGGCGTGCCGGTCCAGATGAGGTCGCCGACCTGGAGCGTCATGATGTGAGACAGGAAGGAGACGAGGAACGGCACGTCGAAGATCAGACTCGATGTCCGCGCGTTCTGGCGTTCTTCCCCGTCGATGACGGTGGTCAGTCCGAGATCGTTCGGGTCGGCGAACTCGTCGCAGGAGACGACCCACGGACCGAGTGGCCCGTAGGTGTCGAACGACTTCCCCAGGGCGAAGTGGGCGGGCTTCGCCATGAACTGGGCGGGGCGGTCGGAGATGTCCTGGCCGATCGTGAAGCCGGCGATGTGGTCGTAGGCGTCGGCCTCCGCGATGTCCTTGCCCTGCTTGCCGATGACGACGACCAGCTCGCCTTCGTAGTCGACCATGTCGCCCCGCATCTCGACGGTGGCCGTCGGGCCGACGATGCACGACGGGAACTTGGTGAACACCATCGGGTTCTCCGGCAGCTCCATGTCCGCCTCCGCGGCGTGGTCCTTGTAGTTCAGGCCGATCGCGATGGAGTTGCAGGGACGAGGGATCGGCGCGCCGAGCGTGACATCGGCGAGGGCCCCCGTCGGTGTGTTCGCATCGAGCTTCGCGGCGAGCTCGTGGAGCCGGTCGGCCGCGCCGATCGCCTGGATCGGGTCGCTCGGGATGGCGCCGTCCGAGAGCGACTCGACGTCGTGGTAGTGGTCGCCGGTGACGAGAACGGCGCGGTTGTCGACGTTGGCGAAGCGGAATCCCATGCTCTCTCCCTGGTCAGGCACTTGACGAAACCATATCACTTGATAATAGTCGGTCACATGGCACTGCATCGGATCACGACACTGGACGTCGGTGTCACCCGGCTGGACGAGACCCGGGCGTGGTACCGCGCCTTCGGGCTGACCGAGGAGACCCCCGGCGAGCTGGCGACCCGCGACGGGGGCGTCCAGCTCCGCGTCGTCGAGGCGCCCTACCGCGGCATCCGCCAGATCGGCCTCGGGGTCGACGACCCGGACGACCTGGCCCGACTCGCCGCCGCCCTGGAGTCGGCGGACATGGGCATCGAGGTCGCGCACGATGAGACCCTCCGCTTCCGCGACCCGATCGACGCGATCCCCTACGAGGTCTCCGTCGCGCCACGCTACGACGCGGCACCGATCGGCCCCTCGACGGTCAACCGTCCGAGCGCGGTCGAACGGCGCGACGTGCCGGCGGACGCGGTGTTGCGGGGGAGCGCGGTGCGGCCCTCGAACCTGACGCATCTCGTGCGGGGGACGACCGATCCCGCCGAATCGATTCGCTTCCACACCGAGGTCCTCGGGTTCGAGCTGAGCGACGCCCTCGGGGACTTCGGGGGGTTCATGCGCTGCAGCGACGTGCACCACAACATGGCGGTGCAGAAGGCCCCGGCCCCGTTCCTGCACCATGTCAGTTTCGAGTGCGACGACGTGGACGAGGTCGGTCGCGGCGCGGCGCACATGCTGGAACTCGACGCGGACAGCCATGTCTGGGGCCTCGGCCGCCACGCGATCGGCTCCAACTACTTCTGGTACCTCCGGGACCCGTCCGGCAACTTCGCCGAGTACTCGTCGGACATCGACCGGATCTCCAGCCAGGACGCGTACCGCCCCAAGGACTGGAGCGGACCCGAGGGTCTCGCCAGCTGGGGACCGCCCGTCCCCGAGTCGTTCCTCGCCCCGCCCGACATCGACGAGGTGTTCGCGGCCATGGCCGAGGGCTAGGGCGATGGCGAACGGGCCCACCTGCGATGTCGCCGTGATCGGGTGCGGGCCCGTCGGCGCCGCGCTGGCGATCGCGTTGCGGGCGCAGGGCCTGTCGGTGACCGTGCTCGAGAAGGAGCCAGACATCTACCACCTGCCCCGGGCGATCGGGTTGGACGAGGAGCTCTTCCGGGCGTTCCGGAACCACGGCCTGGGGGACGAGATCGACGAGATCACGACGCCGCTCCCCGGCGCCGAGTTCGTGGACGTCGAGGGCAACCGCATCGTCGGCTTCGACCTGCCCGACGGCACCGTCGGTCGCCTCGGCCATCCGCCGATGGCGATGTACTACCAGCCCAACCTCGACGCACTGCTGCGACGGACGGCGGTCGAGCGGGGGGCCGACCTGCGGCTCTCGGTCGAGGTGACGGACGTCGTCGAGGGGGCGGAGTCGGTGTCCGTCGAGTTGGCCGCCGGCGAGGCGATCGAGGCGCGCTGGGTGGTCGCTTGCGACGGCGCGTCGAGCGCCACCCGCAAGCGGCTCGGCATCCAGCCGATCGACCAGGGGTTCGATCAGGAGTGGATCGTCATCGACATCGAGTGGCACGGCGCCGCGGACGGGCTGCCGCGAAATGCGACGCAGATCTGTGACCCGGCGCGGCCGGGGACCTTCGTCCCCGGCGACCGGAATCATCGCCGCTGGGAGTTCCAGGCCCTGCCGGGCGAGACCCGCGAGGAGCTCGAATCGCCGGCGAAGGTGTGGGAGTTGCTCGCCCCGTGGATGACGCCCGACGACGGCGAGCTCATCCGGGCCGTCGCGTACCGGTTCCACGCGGTCGTCGCCGATCGCATGCGGGCGGGGAATGTGTTCCTCGCCGGCGACGCCGCCCACCAGATGCCGCCCTTTCTCGGCCAGGGGCTCAACTCCGGCCTGCGGGACGTCTTCAACCTGGCGTGGAAGCTCGGCATGGTCGCCCGCGGTGAGGCGGACGACCGGCTGCTCGACAGCTACGACGGGGAGCGGCGGCCCCACGCGGCCACGGTCGTGCAGTACGCGGTGGACGCCGGGCGCCTGATCGACGCGCTGTCCGGCAAGGGCGGTGAGATCGACGAGTCCGCGGGCTACGGCGGCGGACGAGAGTTCCCGGGCCTCGCTGGCCCGCTCTTCGTCGGTGAGGGCACGTTCGTCGGCGCGCAGTGCACCCAGATCCGCCGCGACGACGGCACCTACTCGGACGATCGACTCGGCTCGGGATTCGCGGTGCTGGTCGCGGACTCCTCCCTCACCGTCCCGTCGGTCTGGCTCCCGCACGGTGTCGTCGTGCCGGTCGAGGCCGCGGAGATCGGGGGGCATGCCTGCTCGATCGTGCGTCCGGACCGCTATGTCGCCGCCGTCGCCGATTCGCAGGCCGAGCTCGACGGCGTCACGGCCGACCTGGTCGCAGCGATCGCACTCTCCGTCTGAAGGCGCACACGGCCGCGTAGTCTCGGGGCATGACACGAGTCGGAGTCGTCGGCGCCGCCGGGCGCATGGGTCAGGAAGTCTGCCGCGCGGTCGAGGACGACGATTCGCTCGAGCTCGTGGCGACGGTGGACGAGGACGACGACCTCCAGACGCTCGTCGACGCCGGGTGTGACGTGGTCGTCGACTTCACGGTCGCCGAGGCCGTCCGCACGACGCTGCCGTTCCTCGCCGCCAACGGCATCCACGCGGTCGTCGGCACCTCCGGACTCACCGACGAGGACCACGAGTCGTTCGCCGCCGCGTTCACCTCGAGCAACTGCCTCCTCGCGCCCAACTTCGCCATCGGGGCCGTGCTGATGACCCGCTTCGCCGAGCTCGCGGCCCCCTTCTTCGACACCGCCGAGATCGTCGAGTACCACCACAACGAGAAGGTCGATGCGCCGTCCGGCACCGCGACCCACACCGCGGCGCGCATGGCCGCGGCCAAGTCCGACTGGGCGCCGGACCCGACCGAGACCGAGGTCTTCGACGGCGCTCGTGGCGGCGAGGGGCCGGCCGGCATCCGGGTCCACGCCGTCCGCATGAAGGGTGTCGTCGCGAACCAGGAAGTGCTGCTGGGCACGACGGGACAGACGCTCGCGATCCGTCACGACACCCTTGATCGCACGTCGTTCATGCCCGGGGTCGTCCTCGCCTGCAAGCGCATCGCGGACCATCCCGGCCTGACCGTCGGGCTCGACAGCTACCTCGGTCTCTGACCCGCACCCGTGCGGCAGTTCCTCACGCCGAAGTGGATCCTGTCGCACGTCTTCGTGCTGGCGATGATCGTCCTGATGGTCAACCTCGGCTTCTGGCAGCTGCGGCGTCTGGACGAGCGCAAGGCGCTGAACGCGGAGGTCCAGGCCGCGATCGAGGCCGAGCCCGTGCCGCTCGAGGATCTCCTCGACACCGAACCGGCCGACCACCGCCCCGTCCTCGTGCGGGGCACCTACGAGCCGGACCTGTCGGTCCTCGTCGCCAATCGGACCCACGAGAGCCAGGCCGGCTACTGGCTCGTCACCGCAGTGCGGTTGGAGGACGGACGACGGGTCATGGTCAGCCGGGGCTGGGTGCCGCGGTCATGGGTCGCCGGAAACGACAGCCGGGCGATCGAGACCCCGCAGGGAGACATCGAGATCCTCGGCCGGGTGAACGCGTCGGTCGGCGGTGGCCGGATCGGGGAGGCGACCGACATCGGCATTGTCGAGATCACGCGGCTCGACCTCGCTCGCGTCGAGGAGGTCCTTGCGATCGACGACCTCGGCACGGTCTGGGTCCAGCTCGTCGAGCAGGCTCCACCGCTCGGAGACCTGCCCGTCCCCGTCCCGCCGCCCGGGCTCGACGAGGGGTCGCATCTCTCCTACGCGTTCCAGTGGTTCTTCTTCTCCGCGGCGACGATCGTGGCCTACGCGCTGATCCTGCACCGCCGCCGGGCCGAGCCCCAGGCGGTCGGGTGACCCATCCCGACATCCTCGTGCTGTTGGCCGTCCGGCTGCGCAGCCGTGCGCCGAGCGAACTCGTGCAGGTCACCGACGCGCTGCTCGGCGGCGACCCGGCGACCTTCGACCGGCGGCTCGCCGCGGCCGGGGCGCTCGACCAGGTCCGCACCCGAGGCGAGGAGGAGCGGCGCTCGCTGACGGGCGCCGGTGAGGCGGAGCTGGCGGCCCACCTCGGCGCGGAGACCGACGTCGTCGGTCGGGCCGATCTGACCACGGCCTACGAGGCCTTCCTCCCGCTCAACCGGGCCTTCCTCGCCGCGGTGCAGGCGGAGGACGTGCCCGTCGAGGCACTGCGGGAGATGGTGGACGATCTGGAGCCGGTGCTCGAGGTCCTCACGACGGCCCTGCCCCGGTTCCGGTCCTATCGCGCCCGGTTCGACACGGCGCTCGGGCTCGCGGAAATGGACCCCGACTGGATCGCGTCGCCGACGCGTGACTCCGTCCACACCATCTGGTTCGAGCTCCACGAGCACCTGCTCGCCACCCTCGGGCGGGACCGCACCGGCGAACGCTGATGGGAATCGGGACGGAACGTGGCACGATGACGACATGAACGCACGTTTCGGCCGGGTACTGACGGCGATGGTCACACCCTTCAACGAGGACGGCTCGCTCGATCTGGACGGAGCTCGGGCGCTCGCCTCCCATCTGACCACCGAGGGCGGCAACGACGGTCTCGTCGTCGCCGGCACCACCGGTGAGGCACCGACGCTCACGCAGGACGAACACATCGCCCTGATCGCCGCCGTCGTGGACGCGGTCGACGTGCCGGTCGTGGCCGGGGTCGGGAGCAACGACACCCGTTCGGCCATCAGCAACACCGAGCGGGCCACGGAGGTCGGCGCGGCCGGCCTGCTCCACGTCGCCGGCTACTACAACCGGCCGTCGCAGGCCGGGCTGAGCGAACACTTCCGGGCCTGCGCCGCGTCCACGGACCTGCCGATCCTGCTCTACGACATCCCCGGACGGACGGGCCGCAAGATCGCGACGGAGACGATGGTCGACCTGTTCGCGGACGTCGACAACATCATCGGCGTGAAGGACGCCGCCGGCAATCCGGGCGAGACGGCGCGGCTGCTGTCGCTGGCCCCGGAGGGCACCGAGGTCTACAGCGGCGACGACGGGCTCACGCTCGCTCTGCTCGCCATCGGTGCGGTCGGCACCATCGGCGTCGCGACCCACTGGGTCGGCAACGAGACCACCGAGATGATGAACGCGTTCTTCGCCGGCGACGTGCGTGGCGCCGCCGCGATCAACCGACGGCTGATCCCGTCCTACGAGTTCGAGACGGGCGACCTCGCCCCGAACCCGATTCCGAGCAAGGCGATGCTGCGGGTGCTCGGCCTGCCCGGCGGACCCACTCGTATGCCGATGGGGCCCGAACCGGACTTCGTCGAAGCCGACGCCAAGCAGGTCCTCGCCGACCTCGGAAGGGGCTGACGTGGCCGCACCGGTCAAGATCACCTTCCTCGGCGGCCTCGGTCAGATCGGCCGCAACTGTGCCGCGATCGAGACCGAGGGCCGGATCGTCGTGCTCGACTGCGGCCAGATGTTCGCGGGCGACGATCTCCCCGGCGTCGACGCCGTCCTGCCGGATCTCTCCTACCTGATCGACAACGCGGATCGGGTCGAGGCGATCATCGCCACGCATGCCCACGAGGATCACATCGGCGCCCTGCCGTACCTGATGGAACACCTCTCGGCGCCGATCTACGGCTCCGCCTTCACCCTCGGGCTCGTCCAGCACAAGCTCAAGGAAGCGCGCCTGCTCGACAAGACAACGCTGAAGAAGATCAACGACGGCGACCGCGGCATGGTGGGTCCCTTCGACTGCGAGTTCCTCCCGGTCACCCACTCGATCCCGTCGGGCAACATCACCGCGTTCCACACCGCGCAGGGCGTCATCCTGCACTCGAGCGACTTCAAGCTCGACCTCACACCGGTCGACGGTCGCCGCACCGATCTCTCGCGCATCGGCGCGCTCGGCTCCGACCCGGGAATCCGGCTGCTGCTGGCCGACTCGACCAACGCCGATCAGCCGGGTGCGTCGCGCTCGGAGAAGGACGTCGGTGCCGCGCTGAACGCCGTCATCCGCGGCGAGGAGGGGCGACGGGTGATCATCGCCTCGTTCGCCAGCCACATCCATCGGATCCAGCAGATCGCCGATGCCGCGGTCGAGACGGGCCGGGTGCTCGTCACCCTCGGCCTGTCGATGCGCCGCAACGTGAAGCTCGCCCGTGACGTGGGCATCCTGCGGATTCCCGACGCGTCGATCCGCGACATCGAGGACATCGACGATCTCGAACCGGAGCGGATCTGTGTGGTCTGCACCGGCTCACAGGGCGAGCCTCGGGCCGCGCTGACCCAGATGTCGATCGGGGAGAGCCGCTGGCTGAAGCTGGACGGCAACGACACGGTCGTCTTCAGCTCGCACCCGATTCCCGGCAACGAAGCCGCGGTTGCGGCCGTGCGCAACGGCCTCGCCCGCCTCGGGGCCAAGGTGCTCCACAGTGGTCAGGTCGACGTCCACACGAGCGGCCACGGCAAGCAGCAGGAGCTGGCCACGCTCCACTCGGTGGCCGTGCCCGAATGGTTCGTCCCGGTCCACGGGGAGTACGCCCACCTCGTCGCCCATCGTGACCTCGCCCACCGCATGGGCATGCCCGAAGACCGTGTCGTCTTCTGCGAGGACGGCGACCAGATCGAGATCGCCGACGACGGCATCACCCATCTCGGTTCGATCGGGACCGACCGGGTCTACGTCGACGGCACCGTCGGCGACATCGGCAACGCCGTGCTCGGCGACCGCCGGGTGCTGGGCGATGACGGATTCGTGTCCGTGGTCGTGCACGTCGACATCGAACGGCGGGAGATCACCGCCGGGCCCGACGTCATCTCCCGCGGCTGGGTCGAGAAGCCGGCCCTGCTCGCCCACGAGGACGCCGTGGCGGACGCAGTCGAACGGGAGCTGCACAAGGCCCTGAAGAAGGGCGAGAAGGACCTGGAGAAGCTCAACCAGGTCACCCGTCGCGCGGCAGGTCAGACGGTGAGCGACCGCACCCGGCGCCGCCCGATGATCGTGCCCATGGTCCGCGAGGGCTGAGCGCGAGGACTGAGTAGCGAATCCCGGGTGATTGAGTACTGACGGCACGGCACCGCGTCCCTAGGTTGAACCGCACACGAGCGGCGGGGGAGGGAGACGTGGAGCGAGCCCGGTCGACGGCGGTGTCGGTCTTCCTCTGCGTCGCCCTCCTGGCGGCGGCGTGCAGTGGCGACGACGGCGGCGCGACAGCCCCCGACCCTCCGACGACCACGCTCGCACCCACGACGACAACGACCGCATCCACGACCACCACGACGGTGGCGGACCCACCGGACGAGCCGCGCCCGATGACGGTGGCCGACGCCCTGCGGGGCGCGCCGAAGGTCCAGGACGTGGCGGTCCACCTCGGCATGTGGGTCGAACGCGACGACGGGGTGGAGTCGTTCCTCGCCTCGGTGGTCGATACGGCCGTTCCGGTGGGCGACGCGATCGAACTCGCCGACGGCATGACCCTCCAGCCGGTCGCGGGGTTGGACGGCCGGGTGCTCGACGCCGACGGAGACGAGATCCCCGGCCTCTCGTCCGATTTCGCCCTTCTCTCGGCGACGCCGGGCGAGAACACCGATCTGATCGACGAGCTTGTGGCGAATGCGGAGGGAGAGGGCGCGGAGGACGTCCTTGCTGCGCTCGCCGACGACGCCCAGGGACAACCGCTTCTGGTCGAGGTCATCACCGCCGAGCCCGACGGTCTCAACCACGTGGGCTCTACGGACCGGTCGGTCGTCGACATCACCGTCGTCGACCAGATCCAGCCCGGTGACTCGGTCGCGATGGAGTACCTCTTCGCCCAGACGCTTCCCGACGCCCCCGACGCCGAGGTCGGGCTGTCGCCGATCGAGCTCTTCGCCCACCGGTGGGACCAGGGGTTCGTCCGCTTCCTGGGCGACGATGGTGTGGCGGCACCGTTCCTCGACACGGCGGTCGAGGTACGGGAGGGGTCGACCTTGCTCGATCGTCACGTCAAGGCGGCCATTCTGGTCCAGCTCGACCTCGCCTTGGAACGCCCGGACACGGATCAGGTCTGGGACTCGCTGGTGAAGAACCGGGCGGCGTCGTCGCCGGGCACGGCGAGTTTCCGTACGACGTTCACGATTCCGGGCTCGGACGTTCCCGGCATCGTCACCGGCGACGTCGAGGACGGCCAGGAATCGTTCGCCGTCCACTATCTGGGCGAGATCTTCACCATGGATTCGAAGGCGGAGATGACCGCGACGGTCCGACTCCTGGCGGCACGTGCCCGCTGCGTGGTCCTCGCCACGGTCGCCCGGGAGCTCAACGAGGCCGCCTCGTCGCCGGATCCGGTGTTCCCGATCATCGACTCGTTCCCGAGTGTGCGGGAGCAGGCAGATCCGCCGCTCGGCGTCGAGATCATCGGTGAGGGCGAGGTGGACGACAGCGCGCCGGAATTGCCCCTCCTCACCCCGTACTTCGATCCTCCGGAGGATGACGACGAGCCGCCGCCTCCCCCGGGATGCGAGGAGCCGGGATTCTCGGGCGAACTGCCCCCGTCGCCCGGGGGAATCGCCTACGGCGACGTGCGCATCACGACCATCGACGGGGTGGTCTACACCAACAACGCCGCCGGGGAGTTCATCCTGTACGACGACGATTCCACCATCGTGCAGGTGCGGCTCGAACCCTGGGCCGACGGGACGATCGGCGTGTCGGTCGCCACCGCCGCGGGCTTGGCCGTCGACGGACACGAGGTCTCGCTCCACCTCGACGGCGGCGTGTGGGTCGATGGCGAGCCGGTCGAGCTGGAGCGCGGCGTCGCGTTCGATTTGGGCGGGGGCGAGCTGGTCTCGTTCGGTGACCGATGGTTGGCGATCACCCCGGACGGCACGGTGATCCGGGTCGACAAGAACCTGTTCAGCCTCGTCATCACGGTCGAGCCGGCTGCCGGTGGTCGATCCGTGGGGTTGTTCGGCGACGGCGACGGCGATCCCGAGGGAGACCTCGTCCGGCGCGACGGCACGCCGTTCGACGGCGACCCGCGCCGGCTCACCGACCGGATCTACCCCGAGTTCATCGAGACGTGGCGCATCGCCGCCGCGGAATCGCTCTTCCACTACGACGACGGCGAGTCGAACGAGACGTTCACGATCGAGGGGTTCCCGGAGGATGAGGTGGTGGTCGGGTCGCTGTCGGAGGAGGACCGGGTGTTCGGCGAGCAGGCCTGTCGCACGGCCGGCGTCTTCGTCGACGGGCCGCTCTTCGACTCCTGCGTCATCGACGTTGCGGTGACGGGCGAGCCCGCACTGGCGCTCGATTCGTTCGATGCCCTCCTCATGGTGGCGGAGCGGGAGATCGCCGCGGGTGATTCGTCCGTTCCGGCCCCGGCACCGGGCGACACGATCCTCGCCATCGGTGACGAGATCCTCGTGTTCGGCCACGACCCGCCCAATCAGCGTCCCCGCGGTATCCAGGCGACGTGGAACTGCCAGATCACCGATGGCGACCTCTTCGCCGACGGTCGCATCGACCTGGCCGATGGGCCGCCGTATTCGATCACCGTGCAGTACCTCGCCTCCGAGCCCCGACTCACCCTGATCCTCACCACCCCGAACGAGGAAGGCGTCACCAGCAACTACGCCTGGGTCGAGACCCGTGCTCCGCACTTCGCCGACGCCGTCGACACCATGACGATCGAGGGTGAGCGGTTCACCGCGCGAGGCGAGCTGTACGTGAACGAGTCCTTCGACCGCCTGGCCCCCGGGTCGGAGCTCCCCGACGGAGCGACCTTCGACCCCTTCACCCTCGACCTCGACTGCACATCGTGACCCGGACGACCCATCCACCCGCCATTGATCGGAGATTTCCCATGACCATTCCCTCGACCCGTCGGCTCCTCGCCCTGTTCCTCGGTCTCATGCTCGTCCTGGCCGCGTGTGGTGATGACGGCGATGATGGGCGAACCGCGGATCCGGCCGACGATCCGGAACCCGTCGAGACCGACGACAGCGGTGATGACGGCACCGACGACGGGGCCGACGACGGTCCCTCGGCGCCCTCGGGTGACGCAGGCGCGCTCGTGACGATCTTCCCGGTCGGCGAGGAGCTCACGTTTCCCCAGGAGCTCGTCTGCGTCGCGCTGCAGGGCGCGCTGAGCGCGACGTTTACCGATGGGGCCGGTCTGGAGATGTCGATCGACCTGCCGGTCGAGGATTGGGAGTCATCGACGACCGTCGACTGGGCGCCACCCTCGATGACGGTTCGAGATGAGCGCGACGAGCTGAACTGGCGCATCTTCGAGTCGGGACCGGACATCGGGCTCGCAGCCGACGTGGACGCGAGCACTGCCGTGATCAACGACTTCTCGATCGACGGCAGGCGGGCGACCGGCAGCGGGCAGATGATCGACACCTTCGCCGTCACGACCGCCGCGGCGGGAGGGACGGAGATGCCGACACCCGTGCCGTTCGCCTTCGCCGTGGAGTGTGCCGGATGACAGCGTTCGAACCGGGTGGATCATGGTCGGTACGCTGCCGGCGATGGCATGGCCGCTGATCGGGCGAGAGAGCGAGGACCGGCGCATCCGGGAGGCGCTCGACGATCCGTCCCGGCGCCCCGTCGCGCTCGTCGGCACTCCGGGCGCGGGGACGTCCCGATTGCTCGAATGCGTCGTCGAGCACGGAAGTCGGCGGGGCTGGCACGTGTGCACGAGCGTTGCGTCGCGGGCGCTCCACACCGTGCCGTTCGGCGCCGTGGCGCCGCTCGCCGCGCGTGACGGCGCACTGGACACCGCCGACCGACTGGGTGTGATCGCTGCACTCGAACAGGATCTTCTCGATGCCGCCGACGGCATGGACCTCCTCATGGTGGTCGACGAGGCGCAGTGGCTCGACGACGCGTCCGTCGCGCTCCTGGAGCGTCTCCGGAGCCGGCGGGGGTCCCGGATCGTGATCGTCGGGCGCGATGCCCGAGCCGCGCCCGCGGCCACGGGTTGGTCCTTCGCCACGACCGACACGACCATCATCGACATCGGGCCGCTCGGCCGGGAGGCGCACGATCAGCTCGTCGGCACGGTGTGCGACAGGCCGGTGACCCGTGAGAGCGCCCAGCGGCTCTGGGATCACACGGGTGGTCGGCCCCGTGACCTGGAGCTCCTTCTCGACGCCATCGACCGCGCCGGGGGCGTCGACCCCGATGCCGAGGTCTGGCATTGGACCGGCGAGATCACGGTGTCGAGCGGCCTCCGCGCCGTCGTCGACCAGCACCTCGCCGGGCTCGGCGACGGTGCTCGGCGCGCGTACGAGCTCGTCGCGGTCGGCGCGCCGTTGCCGGCGCTCGTCGCGGACGTGGTGCTCGACGACGACGCCCGTGAGGAGCTCGAGCGGGCCGAACTGCTGGATTCAGCCCGGACTGGTGAGTCCGGTGCGATTCTGCCCGCCCGGCCGCTGGTCGCCGCGTGCGTGGCCGCCGGATTGGGTCCCGCGGCGCGACGCCGGCACCTCGCGCGGTTGGCCGGCGTCCACCCGGAGCCAGACGCGTCGTGGGCGCTTCGTCACGCCCGGTGGGCCATCGAGTCCGCGGTGCCGCTGGGCACCGCGGACCTCGCCGGACTCGCCCGTCTGGCCCTCGACGAGTCCGACCTCGACCTCGCTGAGCACTTGGCCGATGCCGCGTCGACCGCGCAGCCCGACGACGTGTCCGTGCGTCTGGTCCTCGCGGAGTGTCTCCGTCGCGGTCGTCGCGCAGATGATGCGCTCGCCGAACTCGATGTCGCGGCGACGCACGCCGACGATGACGGGCAGCGCGCCGACATCGCCGTTCTGCGGTCCCAGATCGAGACGTTGCTCAATCGGGCGCCGGACGCGGCGTTGCGGCATCTCGACGCGGCGGCGACCACGGTCTCGGACCCCGGCGCGACGCGGCGGCTGTCGCGCGAGCAGGAGCTCGTCCGCTCCTTCGTCGAGCCGGTCGACACCGTCACCGGTTCCGGACCCGTCGATGCTCGGGTCTCTGACGCGCGGACGGAGGAACTACTGGCCGTCGCCTTGCTGCGGTGTCTGCACCTCGACCTCGGCGGGCTGGACTCGGTGCTCGCTCGGCTTCGCGCGTCGGTCGAAGACCACGATCCCGAGCCGCTGATCCAGGCCCGCATCGCGGTGTGCGAACATCTCGCGCTCGTGGGCCGGGGTGGGGTCGGCGAGGCCCACGCCGCGGCCACCACAGCCCTCGCCGCCGCGACGGCGCGTGGTGAGCCGCTCGGTATGTGGGGGTTGTGCGTCGCGTTCTCAGGTCCGCTCACCGGCGATCTCGACGGCGCCGCGGCGGCGGCCTTCGATGCCGATCGCAGCTTCCGGGCCATGGACCCGTTCGGCTTGCGACCCTTCTCCGCCGCGGTCGGCGCCACCGCCGCGTGGCAGGCCGGTCGGCCCGGCATGGCAACCACGCTCGCTCGGGTTGCAGAGTCCGCGGTCGGGATCACCGACCCCAGAATTCGCGAGATCGCGGCCGGGCGCCGGCGCGCCTGGGAGGCGGTGCGGCGCGGCGAGCGCACGGTGGGTGCCGGCGAGGCCGCGTCCGCGGCGCGCCTGGCGATGGAGGCCGGTCACCGGTTGTGGGGCGTCGTCGGACTCCACGAGGCGGTGCGACTGGGCGCGGCCGAGCTCGTGATCGACGACCTGACGGCGGCTGCGACGGAGATCGGAGGGGCGCTGGTGGGGGCGTTCGCCGCGCACGGTGAGTCGCTCGTCGCCGCAAGCGCGGCCGGTCTCGACACCGCAGCTCACGACCTAGCCGCCCTGGGGTGCCCGCTCCTCGCCGCCGAGGCAGCGGCGCAGGCGTCCCGCCACGGCCGCGACGAGACGACGCAGGCCAGATCGGCGGCCCGATCGGAGATCTGGTGGCGGCGCTGTTCCGGCACCATGCCTCCCGCCCTCGCCGACGCACCGCGGGGGCTCACCGAACGGCAGCACGAGATCGCCGGCCTCGCCGGGCGCGGGCTCTCGAGCCAGGAGATCGCCGATCGCCTCGTGGTCGCGCGGCGTACCGTCGACAACCACCTGCGAGCCGTCTATCGACGGCTCGACGTCGCCAGCCGCGAGGAACTCGCCGTGGTCCTCGCGCCCGCCCTGGGCTGAGCTGTCAGCGGCGGGCGGCCAGTCGGTCCGCGACGGCGAGCATGGTGGTCGCCACCGGTTCGAGATCGATCGAGCGGGCGGTGAGTCCCGTGGCGACCCGTTCGACGACGCCCCACTCCCACACTGCGGTCTCGTCGACACCGGTCAGCGCGGCGAGCCGACGGCTGCGGTCGCGGGGATCGCCGCTCAGCTGCTCCTCGGGGTCCTCCCGCATGATGATCCCGAGGTCGTACGCGGGCGCCATGAAGAGGCCGTCGGGATCGATCAGGACCCACTCGTCTCCTCGGCGCAGCGTGTTCCACTGGTGGACGTCGCCGTGCACGAGGACGGCGCGCTCGTCGTCGTGCGCGGCCGCCCGCCGCTCGGCACACGACAACGCGTGGTCGATCGCCGCGCGCGAACACGGACGGCCGAGGTCCACCCACATGCGTTCGATGCAGTCGGCCAGCCACGTCGCCTGCTCGGTGCCGTCGCGCAGCAGACCCGGCTCGATCGGGCGCCAGAACGCCTGTGCGGCGCGGGCGAGGATTTCGTGCCGCGCGGCGGCCGGCAATCCGGCACGATCCAACGGTGGCCCCAGGCGCTCGAGGAGCAGGGCGCCGTGCTCCTCGTCGTACGCGAAGAGCCGAGCTGCGCCACGCCCGTCCGCCCGCTGCAGCGCGAGCGCCTCGGCGGAGGCGAAGTCCTGGCGGGGGATGAGGACCTTCAGCACCGCGTCCCGGCCGTCGGACAGGACGACCTCGGCGACGAGCGACTCGGTTCCTCCGGTGAGCACCGGTCCGACCTCCAACTGCCACGCAGCGGCGAGATCCTCCACCACGCGTGGCGCGGCGTCGATCCACCAGGCAACGCCCTCCACCCGAGCCTTCTCCTGCACGATCTCGGGGACGGTGATCATCCGAGGACCCTATCGACGGCTGAGCGCAGCCGAAGCGGCAAGAACGTCTCCGCGGAGACGTCCGATCGCCATCCGTGGGTGTCACACCCCCTCGGTATTTTCGTTGGAACGACAACGAGAAACGAGGATCCGATGACCGTGATCGACACGACGGGAATCTCGCCGGCGGACATGCCGCTCGAGCGGCTGGAAGCCGAGATCGCCGAGCTCTCCGGCCACATCGCCGCGGCCAGTGCCCGGCTGCTGATGTGGATCGCCGAGTACGACCGGCGCGAGGGGTGGCGTACCTGGGGCTGCGCGTCGGCGGCCCAATGGTTGGCGTGGAAGTGTGGCGACGGGCTCCATGCCGCGCGCGAGAAGGTGCGTACGGCGCGTGCGCTGGAGTCCCTCCCGGTGCTCGCGGCGTCGTTCGCGGCGGGAGAGCTGTCGTTCACCAAGGTGCGCGCCGTCACGAGGGTCGCCGTACCGGCCGACGAACACGAGTGGGTGGAGATGGCCCGACACTCCACGGGAGCCCAACTCGAGAAGTCCGTGTCCGCCGCACGGGCGGCGATCGCCCGGGGCGAGAACGCCGATGCCCGCCGGGCCTTCGAGCGCCGGATGGTCACCCGGGGCCGCCGGCCCGACGGGCAGGACGAGATGAAGATCATCGGCCCCGCCGACGCGGTCGAGGTGATCTGGGCCGCGGTGGAGGTCGTGGTCTCGCAGATGGTCGACGAGGCGGTGGCCGGGTCGGGGCGCACCCGTCGGGAGGTGATGGCCGAGCGTGGCGGAATGGCGGCGATGCGATTCGACGCGCTCACCCAGGTGGCCGAGCGGGCGGTCGCCTCGACCCCGGCTGCCGCCGTTCGTGGTGACGTCGGCCGGTTGGCGCTGGTGATCGACACCGACGGGCTGGCCGAGATCGCCGCCGCCGACGACAACGCCGACGATGCTGGGGAGGCCGAAGCCGGCGAGATCACCCTGTCCGGCCGACGGATCGCGCCGGAGGTGGCGAAGCGCTGGTGCTGTGACATCCGGGCGTCGGTCATGCTCGAGCACGAGGGTCACGTCCACGACGAAGGTCGCGACACCCCCGTGCTCAACCGCAAGCTCCGCCGGGCGCTGCATCGGCGCGACGGTGGTCTGTGTCGGTTCCCGGGTTGTGGCGTCTCCTCGTGGCTGCATGCCCACCACATCGTCCATTGGAGCCACGACGGGCCGACCGACCTCGACAACCTCGTGAGCCTGTGCGGCTTCCATCACCGGCTGGTCCACGAGGGCGGTTGGGCGGTGGCGATCGCCGATGGGGCGGTGGTGTGGTCGGACCCCGACGGTGTCCCGGCCACGGTCGAACCGCTCCGCGGCGACGCCGACACCCTCGTCGCGTCGCAGCAACCGCTGCGCATCACGCCGAGATCCATCGAATCGAAGGCGAACGACCGGCTCGACTTCCACTTCGTGGTGAGCGTGCTCGCCCAGCACATCGCGCGACGGCGCGCCGTCGACGTCTCCGCGGAGACGCCGGGCAACGAGCACGAATCCGGCCCGCAGGGCTGTGGATAACCTCCTCACGCGCGATTGATCGCGCGGTCCGCGCGAGGGTGCGCCAGACCCGTCACACGGCGCTGGTAGCGTCGGGGCCATCGTGGCCACGAAAACGAAATCCCGGAAATCCCCGTCCAAGAAGCGCGCCCCCGCCCGGAAATCGGCGGCGAAGGGCCCCTCCGCGTCCCGCCAGGCGGTCGGCTCGGTGCTGTCGGGCCATCAGGCCGACATCTGGGGCGTCGGGGCGATCCTGCTCGGCCTATTCTCAGCGGCCAGTGTGTGGATCGGCGCGGCCGGTCCCATCGGCGATGGTCTCGACGACGTGCTCGCGCTCGGACTCGGTCTCCTCCGAGTGCTCGTTCCGATCGGACTCGTGCTCGTCGGCATCGCCCTGATCCGCGGCGGCGACGAGGACAGCGACGACAGCGATGCCGAGCGCCTCGCACGCGCCGCGGTCGGCGGTGCCCTGGTGCTGGTCGCACTCGCCGGCCTCTTCCACGTGCTTCGGGGCCGTCCCGGAATCGATGATCCGGTCAGCGAGATCGGCGCCGCCGGTGGTGTGCTCGGCATGGCGGTCGGCGGTCCGCTCCACGGGCTCACCGCGCTCATCGGCAGTGTCCTCATCCTCGGCGCGATCGCGGTCGTGGGCGTCATGGTGCTCACGGCCTCGTCCGCTCGCGAGGTCGGGTCCGGCGCCGGGCGGATCCTGCGGCCGGTCTGGGCCGCGGTCTCCCGCTCCTTCCGCGGCCTCTTCGCCGATCCCAACTCCGACGTGATCGATCTCCGCGACGAACCCGCCCCGCCCCCCGCTCCCGAGCCCGAGGAGACCGTGGCGCTCGAGCCGGACCCGAAGCCGAAGAAGTCGCGCAAGAAGACACCGGCCGAGCCCGTCCGCGAGCAGGAGCAGCAGGCGCTGCCGATGGATCCGGGCGAGTGGACCCTGCCGCCCCTCTCGATGCTGGGTCGCAGCGCGAAGCAGGAAGTCGACGCGATGGAGGTGGCCGAGCGGGGCCGTCTGCTCCAGGCGACCCTCGACCAGTTCGGGGTGGAGACCACCCTGCTCGAACCCGTCGTCGGCCCCACCGTCACCCGCTACGTGCTGGAGCTCGGCGAGGGCGTCAAGGTCTCGAAGCTGGAGAGCCTGCGCAAGGACATCGCCTACGCGATGGCCTCGCCGGACGTGCGCATCCTGGCGCCGATCCCCGGCCGGCGTGCGATCGGTGTCGAGGTGCCCAACACCAGTCGCGACATCATCACCGTCGGCGACATCCTCACCTCGAAGGAGGCCCGGCAGGCCGCCCATCCGCTGGAGGTCGCGATCGGTCGCGACATCAACGGCCGCAATCTCATGGTCAACCTGGCGACGATGCCCCACGTGCTGATCGCCGGCGCCACCGGTGCGGGCAAGTCGTCGTGTCTCAACTCCCTGCTCACCTCGATCCTCATGCGGTCCACGCCGGACCAGGTCCGGCTGATCCTCGTCGACCCGAAGCGAGTCGAGATGGGCCAGTACGACAAGGCGCCGCACCTGCTGACCGCGCCGGTCACCGATCCCCGCAAGGCGGCGAACGCGCTGGCCTGGGCCGTGCGCGAGATGGAGCGCCGCTACGACCTGCTCCACAAGGTCGGCTTCCGTGACATCACGGGCTACAACAACGCGGTCGACAACAACTCGCTCGAGGTCGGGCTCGGTGAGACCGACGAGCACGGCGAGCCGCTCCAGCACCGCCGCCTGCCGTTCATCCTCGTCGTGGTCGACGAGCTCGCCGATCTCATGATGGTCGCGGCGCGTGACGTGGAGGACTCCATCGCCCGCATCGCCCAGATGGCCCGCGCCGTCGGCATCCATCTGGTGATCGCCACCCAGCGCCCGTCGGTCAACGTCATCACCGGCGTCATCAAGGCCAATGTGCCGGCCCGTCTCGCCTTCGCGGTGTCGAGCCTCACGGACTCCCGGGTGATCCTCGACCAGCCCGGCGCCGAACGGCTCGTCGGCAAGGGCGACCTGTTGATGCTCGGGCCCTCGTCGTCCAGCCCCCACCGCGTGCAGGGATGCTGGGTCGAGGAGGAGGAAGTCCGCGCCATCGTCAAGCACTGGAAGGACCAGGCGCCGGAGTTCACCGACGACCAGTCGGTGGCGACCGACGGTGACAACGCGGCGACCGTCGCGCTCGACCCCGGTGCCGGGCCGGGAGCGGCCAACCCGGGTGGCGTCAGCGACACCCCACCCTCGCTCGACATCACCGACGCCCCGCCCGCGACGGACGACGACGGCGACGAGTTGCTCGGACAGGCGATGGAGCTCGTCGTGCAGACACAGCTCGGTTCCACCTCGATGCTCCAGCGCAAGCTCCGGGTCGGCTTCGCCCGGGCCGGGCGCATCATGGATCTCCTGGAGGAGAGCGGCGTCGTCGGGCCGTCGACCGGATCGAAGGCGCGCGACGTGCTCATCGGCCCGGACGAGCTCGCGGCCCGCCGCGGCGAGGGCTGACCGCACCCGGCGATAGCCTCCTCGAGGATGGTTCTCGGGCTGGTCTACGCGGTCGGTGGGCTGGCCGTACTCACGATCGCCGCCGACCAGTTCGTCAAGGGCGCGGCCCGCGTCGCCGTGATCTTCCAGGTCGCGCCGGTGATCGTCGGTGCGATCATCGTCGGGTTCGGCACGAGTGCGCCCGAGATGGTCGTGTCAGGCCTCGCCGCGGTGGACGGCAATCTCGACATCGGCGTCGGCAACATCATCGGCTCCAACGTCGCCAACATCTCGCTGGTCCTCGCCGCCGCGGCGTTCATCTCGACGATCCCCGTCAACTCGGCCACGGTCCGCCTCGAGGCGCCGATCTCGGTCGCCTCCGTCCTCGTCTTCGCCACGTTTCTCCAGGGTGAGCTGAGCCGGGCGGAGGGCGCGGCTCTCGGCGTGCTCCTGGTCCTCGCCCTGGCCCTCGTGTTCGGCGCGGCGCGGCCCGACGACCCACTCCTCGTCGAAGTCGAGGGCCTGGTCGGCGACGAGGAGCACTCCGTGACCGCGGAGTCGGTGCGCACGCTGGTGGGCCTCGTCTTCGTGGCCGGGTCGGCGTGGTTCATCGTCGAAGGAGCCACCCGGGTGGCCGACGAACTCGAGCTGTCCGGCGGCTTCGTCGGGTTCACCCTCGTGGCCGTCGGCACCTCGGCGCCCGAGCTGGTGACCGCCATCGCCGCGGTCCGCCAGGGGGAGACGGAGCTGCTCATCGGCAACCTGCTCGGCTCCAACATCTTCAACAGCCTCGCGGTCGGCGGGCTCATCGGCGTGATCGGCCCCGGGCCCGTGCTCGACACCCGACTCGCCCAGTGGGGGTCGATACTCATGGCGATCGTGGTGGTGTTGAGCTGGTTGATGATGCTGCTCGGCGGGCGGGTCACCCGACGCGATGCGGTCGTGCTCCTGGGGCTCTGGGTCGCCAGCGTCGTGGTGCTCTCCGGTGGTGAGGTGACGGAGAACGCGAGCGCGTTGTTCGGCGGCTAGTTTGACGCCGGAGGCGATGCCATGCGGCGTGCCAGTTGTCTGATCGGTCTGCTCGCCGCGATGAGTTGGACGGTCGTCGGGCCGGCTGCGGCCGCCTCGGAGCTGATCTCCATACCGATCGAGCAGATCACCCGCGGCGACGAAGGCGACGAGATCCTGGTCGCGTCGGCGGACGTGCCGGCCGATCTCGTCGGCTTGCAGTGCGAGATGGTCGGCGAGACGCTCAACCAGGACTCGGTGCACGAGGGCAACGATCTCCTGGTCCGCCTCGGTGACCAGGTCCGGGTGATCGAGAACTTCGAGGACGAGCGCGACATCCGCTACGAGTTCCGCCAGATCGAACAGATGCCCGCCCGCGTCGACGTGCTCGTCCGGCTGGGCCCCGACGGCGTGTCGAGCGGTGGGTTCCTCATCTCGATCGAGTGCGAACTCGAGCCGCCCACGACCACCACAACGACGACGACCACGACCACCACCACGACCGAGCCGCCGACGACCACGATCGAGCCGCCGGCCACGACGTCCGAGCCGCCGACGACCACGTCTGAGCCGCCGACGACCCTGCTTCCGCCGCCTGCGTCGTCGGTGCCGCCGACCGAACCACCCGGCCTCGCGGTCACGGGCGGGCCGGGCCCCGCCGCGGTCGTGTTCGGTGTCGCCCTCATCGCGCTGGGCGCCCTGATGGTGGTGCGGGCCGGTCGACCGGGCGGGGCGAGCCCGTTCCGGTCGTAGACTCCCTCCCCGTGAGCGGGGCCGGCCAGACGTACCACCTGACGACGCTCGGCTGTCCGAAGAACGAGGTCGACTCCGACAAGCTGGAGGGCACCCTCGTCGCCGACGGCCTGGCGCGCGTGGACGACGTCGGCGCGGCCGACATCGTGGTCGTCAACACCTGCGCGTTCATCGAGGAGGCCCGGGCCGAGTCGATCGAGACCATCCTCGCCGCGGCGGCCGACCGTCGCCCCGGGGCGCATCTGGTGGTCACGGGCTGCATGGCGGAGCGGCACGGCGCCGAACTCGCAGCGGAACTGGACGAGATCGACCATGTCGCACCGTTCGGCGTGTCGTTGCACGCGGACACGGCCGTCCCCGTCTCGCTGGGGCCGACCCGCCGTGCGCCGGACTTCGACCTGCTCAACCTGCCGCGGCCGGCCTCGGCCCGTCCGTGGGCCTACGTCAAGATCGCCGAGGGCTGCGACCGGGCCTGTGGCTTCTGTGCCATCCCCACGTTCCGCGGTCCGCAACGCAGCCGGTCCATCGAGCAGATCCTCACCGAGGTCGAGCAGCTCGCCGCCCGGGAGATCGTGCTGGTCGCCCAGGACCTGGCCGCCTTCGGCCGCGATCAGGGTGTGGGGGAGCGGGCCATCGTGCCGCTCGTCGAGCAGGTCGCCGCCCGGGTGGATCGGGTGCGCCTGCTCTACCTGTATCCGTCCGACCTGAACGAGGCGCTCATCGATGCGATCTGCGCGACCGGCGTGCCCTACTTCGACCTGAGCCTCCAGCACGTCTCGCCCCCGCTCATGCGCCGGATGCGTCGCTGGGGTGACGGTGAGCGGTTCCTCGAGCGAATCGCCGCGATCCGCGACCGGGAGCCCGACGCCGCTTTCCGCTCCAACTTCATCGTCGGCTACCCGGGCGAGACCGAGGACGACCACGATCGGCTGCTCGATTTCGTCGAAGCCGCACAGCTCGACTGGTGCGGCTTCTTCGCCTACTCGAAGGAGGACGGCACCTACGCCGCGGGCCTCGACGGAGCCGTCGACGCAGCCCTCGCCGGGGAGCGGCTGGCGGAGCTCCGCGAGATCCAGGACCGGATCACGGCGACCAAACGTGACGAATTGGTCGGCGAGACGGTCGAAGTGCTCGTGGACGAACCCGGTATCGGTCGCAGCCATCGCGAAGCTCCTGAGATCGACGGGATCATCGCCGTGCCCCAGACTGTCGAGGTGGGCACCTTCGCCACCCTGACCGTCACCGGCGCCCTCGGGCCCGATCTCGAGGCCTCGTGAGCGAGCTCGTGGAGCCGCGCCAGGCCGGGATCACCCACCCGGCGAACCTCTTGACCATCACGCGCCTCGTGCTCGCGCCGTTGCTGTTCTGGCTCCTGTTGGACGCGGAGGACACCCGCGGCGTCTCCTGGGCCGCTTTCGGCCTCGGCGTCGCGCTCGCATCGACCGACTTCTTCGACGGCAAGGTCGCGCGCCGGGCCAACGTCGTCAGCCGCAGCGGCGCGTTCCTGGATCCGCTCGCGGACAAGGTGGTCATCCTCGGATCCGCGTTCTGTCTGGTCGCGGTGGAGCGCTACTGGTGGCTCCCCGTGACGATCATGGCCGTGCGCGAGCTGGGGATCACGGCCTGGCGCGGCCGGTGGGCCCGGGAGGGGCTGTCGCTTCCGGCGCGGCGCTCGGCGAAGTACAAGACCGTCGTGCAGGGCGTGGCGCTCGCCGCCGCGGTGATGCCGACGCTCGAGGACCAGGACACGGCGATCGCCGTGCTGTTGTGGATCGCCGTGGCGTGGACCGCCGTGACCGGCATCCAGTATCTGATCGACGGTCAGAACGCGCTGAGCACGACGGGCGACTGAGCGACATGAAGTGTGAAGTGGTCGCGGTGGGTACCGAGCTGTTGTTGGGACAGATCGTGGACACCAACTCCTCGTGGATCGGGGAGCAGCTCGCCCTGGTCGGGATCGACAGCCACTACCAGACCAAGGTCGGCGACAACCTCGACCGCATGGTGGAGGTGCTCCGTCAGGCCGTGGATCGCAGCGACGCCGTGATCGTGTGCGGCGGGCTCGGTCCCACGCAGGACGACATCACCCGCAACGCCATCGCCGCGGTGATGGGCGTCGAGCTCGTTCGCGACCCGGAGCTCGTCGACAAGATCCGGAACATGTTCGGCGGACGGGGTCGGGTCATGCCCGAGAACAACCTGCTCCAGGCGGATGTCCCCATCGGGGCCTCGCTGAACCCGGCGATGCCCGGCACCGCGCCCGGACTGATCTGCCCGCTGACCGGCACCGACGAGGGCAAGGTCATCTACGCGGTGCCCGGCGTGCCGTGGGAGATGCAGCAGATGGTGACCGCCGGCATCCTGCCCGATCTCCAGGTCCGGGCCGGGATCACCTCCGTGCTCCGCAGCCGGACGCTCCGCACCTGGGGACAGTCCGAGTCCGGGCTGGCCGAACAGCTCGACGAGGAGATCCGCCGCCTCGATGACGCCGGCACGGCGACGATCGCGTTCCTCGCCAGCGGCTGGGAGGGGCTGAAGGTCCGTATCACCGCCAAGGCCGCCACCGAGGCGGAGGTGATCGACATCCTCGACGAGGAGGAGGCGCGTGTCCGCGAGATCATCGGCGACGTCGTCTTCGGGATGGACGACGACACGATGGAGTCCGTCGTCCTCCAGTTGCTGCGCGACCGCGGCCTCACGCTGGGCCTGGCGGAGTCGCTGACCGGCGGCCTGATCGCCAGCCGGCTCACGAACATTCCGGGGTGCTCGGACGTCTTCCGGGGAGCCGTCGTGCCCTACCACCGGGACCTGAAGCAGTCCGTCCTCGGCGCGCCGGACGTGCCCGCGGTGTCCGAGGAGATGGTGCTCGCCATGGCCGAGGGCGTGTGCGAGATCCTGGGCTCGGACGTGGGCATCGCGGTGAGCGGTGTCGCCGGTCCCGACCCCCACGAGGGGCTCGACCCCGGCGCGCTGTGGATCGGCCTGCATCGGCCCGGTCACTCCGAGGCGATCACCCTCACCCTGCCGTTCGATCGTGAGCGCATCCGGCAGTTCACGTGCATCATGGCGCTCGACCTGCTTCGTACCCGGATCCTCGGAGGATCGTGAACATGCGCACCGAACTCGATCTCGAGAAGCTGGGCGAGACCGTCCAACAGCTCTACCGCTACAAGCAGGGCGAGGTGATGAGCGCCATCGTGCACATCGGCAACCGCCTCGGGCTGTTCGACGCCCTCGCGGCGAACGACGGCGCGATGAGTGAGTCGCTGGCCGCCACGACCGGGCTGCACGAGCGCTGGGTGCGGGAGTGGTTGCACGCGGTCGCGGCGGCGGAGCTCGCCGAACACGACGACGGCCGGTTCACCCTCACCCCGGAGGCCAAGGCGACCCTGACCGAGCCGGACCACCCGGCCGCGGTGGGTGGCGTGTTCGGGCCGCCGATCACCCATCGTGAGATCGATCGCACCGTCGAGGCCTTCGCCACGGGGATCGGTATGACGTGGGACGAGCACGGCGCGGACACCTGCCATTTCCAGGCCGCCATGGGCGCGGCCGGACAGAAGACCTGGCTCGTGCCGGTGATCCTCGACTCGATCGAGGGCATGACCCAGCGCCTCACCGAGGGCGCGTCCGTCGTCGACATCGGGTGCGGGGCGGGCGTCGCGGCCTCGGCGATCGCCGCGGCCTACCCCGCGTCGACCGTGATCGGCATGGACCCGTCCCGCCACGCGATCGACGCCGCTCAGGCCCGCGCGACCGAAGCGGGCCTGACCAACCTGTCCTATCGCCAGGGCGTGTTCGACAACCTGGCGGACCTCGACGGCGTGGACCTGCTGCTCACCCTCGACGTGATCCACGACCTCCCTCGCCCCGGCGACGCGGTCCGGGCGGCTCGCTCGTGCCTGGCCGACGACGGCGTGTGGTTCGTCGCGGACATCAAGACCCGCGGCGGCCTCGAGGACAACCGCAAGATCCCGGTGCTGCCGCTGATGTACGGCATGTCGATCCTCTACTGCATGTCGTCGGCGATGTCGGAGCCCGGTGGCGCGGGGCTGGGCACGCTCGGTCTCACCGAGCCCGTCTTCGGCGAACTCACCGCGGCGGCCGGGTTCGGCTCGGTCGACGCACGGGAGTTCGACGTGGATCCGCTCAACCGCTACTTCGAGGTGCGGGTCTGACTAGGCCAGCGCCCGTCGGTACGTACTGACGTCGGCCTGCCACGCCCCGAACACGCACAGCGGCACGTAGCCCATCGCGACGTTGATCGCGAGCATCGGATCGTTGCTCTGGGCGTTGCCCGTGGCGAGCCGGGCCACCTCCGGTTCGGTCTCGCGGAGCCATTGCCACATCTCGGCCTTCAGCCAGCGGCCGATGCCGCGGCGTCGGTGGTCGGCGAGCACGACGGTGTCCCACTGGTCCGACACGGCGGGGCGGTGGGTGTTCACCCGGACGCTCGTGTGCCCGCACGGGGCGCCGTCGGGCGTCAGGGCGAGCAGGTGCATCATGCGATAGCCCAGGGCGATGTAGGACGCCTCGTCCTCGCGGATGTCCGCCGCGTCGTACGCCGTGTCGTTGATGTCCAGGTCCTCCATCGGCGCGTCGCTCATGGCGCTGCGGCTGACGGTCCAGGCGTCGAGGTGCTCGTCCGGGCAGCGTTCGACGAAGCGGACGAGCTCGACGTCGGCCGCCCGCTCGTGGCGCTGCTCGATCCAGGCGTCCATCAGGTCGGCGTCGACGGCGGCGACGTCCAGCACGGAGATCCGCTCCCGGTAGCGCAGCTCGGCCCCGACGCCCTCCCAGAACGCCGTCTCCGCCGGCAGCTGCGGACCCCAGCCGAGCACACTCGTCCGCCCGTCCGCCTCGACGAGGTCGAGCACGGCGGCCAGACCGGCCCGGCCGGCGTCGGGGTCCTCGGCCGCGCCGAAGATCTCGGTGCTGGCGAGGTGGGCGTTCGCCTCGTCGAGCTCGAACTCGAGGTGGCACACGGCCCGGGGCTCGTCGGTGTCCAGGACCACGAACCGTTCGTGGTGGTTGGCGTCCGACCGGTCGTGGGCCGCGAGCAGCCGCAGTTCCTCGGCGGTGGTGGGCGCGACATGCGGGTCGTATCTGCGCTCGGACCGCTGCTGGATGCCGAGCGCGGCCGCGAACTGATCGTCGGTCGTCTGGAGGAGGGGGCGGAGGTCCATCACCGGCCAGTCTCGCATCCGGGCGCTGGTGGGGCGGGCTAGTTTCGCCGATCGTGCCTCGTTTGTTCGTCGCCGTGTGGCCGCCGCCCGCCGTCGTGGATGTCCTCGCCGCGCTCCCGCGCCAGGCGGCGCCCGGCCTGCGCTTCACCACCGCCGAGCAGTGGCACGCGACCGTGCGGTTCCTCGGGTCGTGTTCGGAGACCGAGGCGCGGGCCGCGCTCCGCCAGGTTCGGTTCGCGGCGACGGCCGTGCGACTCGGCCCGACCGTCGAACGGCTCGGGCCGGGGGTGGTCGTCGCCCCGGTGGCAGGGCTGGAGACGATCGCCAAGGTCGTTCGGGAGGCGACGGCGTCGGTGGGGGAGCCGGTCGACCCGCGTTCGTTCGTCGGCCACATCACGCTCGCTCGCTCGAAGGGCGACGGCCCCTGCTCGTTGGACGGGGTGGGGGTGCGGGGCACCTTCACGGTCCGGGAGATCGCGCTCGTCCGCTCGGAGCTGCACCCGGACGGCGCTCGCTACACGACGGTGGCCACCGTGGCGGCCGACCTCTAGGGTCCCGCGATGTCCTTCATCGACGTCGGCGACCTGCGTGTGTACCACGAGTTCCACGGTGAGGGACCGCCGCTGCTGCACATCTCGGGCTCCGGTGGGGACCTGCGCGCGACGATGCCCGACCGCTCGCCGCTCAACCGTGACTTCCGCGGGCTCCACTACGACCAGCGAGGGCTCGGCCGCACCAGCCGCGGCGACCGGCAACCGACGATGGCCGACTTCGCCGACGACGCCGCCGCGCTCTGCGCGGCGGTCGGCTGGGAGCGCTGTCACGTGATGGGCACGTCGTTCGGCGGGATGGTCGCCCAGCACCTCGCGATCCGCCATCCGCAGCTCGTCGAGCGTCTCGTCCTCAACTGCACCTCGCCCGGCGGCGATGCCCCCTCCTATCCGCTGCACGAGCTCCAGTCGCTCGACGGCGAGGCGCGGGCGGACGCCTGGATGCCGATCATGGACACCCGCTACGAACCCGGGGGCGAGCTCCCGGGGCTCGAGGGATTCACCACGATGTTCCGGGACCGGCAGCGGTCCCCACTGCCCGCCGAGGCGGCCGAAGGGTTCGCCGCTCAGCTGGAGGCGCGGCGGTGCCACGATGCGAGCGCCGGCCTGGCGTCGATCACGTCACCCACGCTGGTGTGCGCCGGCCGCTACGACGGGATCGCACCGGTGAGCAACTCGGAACGCATCGCGGCGGCGATCCCGCACGCCCGGCTCGAGATCTTCGACGGCGGGCACATCTTCATGATGCAGGACCCGCGGGCCATGACGACCATCCGCGACTTCCTGCTCGCCGACTGAACGGACTCAGCGCGACGCCGGTCCCCGCTTGCCCTTGGGCCCGCCCCGCTTGCCCTTGGGACCGCGGTTGGGACCGCCCTTGCCCTTCGGCCCGCCGCCCTTGCCCTTGGGACCGCCCTTGCCGCGGTGCTTCTTCGCGGCCTTCTTGGCGGGTCGGCGTCCGGAACCACCGCCGGAGCGCGTGCGCGGCTTGCTGGAACGGCGCGACTGCTGGCGGTTCGGTCGCGGGTTGCGATCGTCGCGGCGGTCGTTGCGGTCGTCGTCGTCGGGCGGGAGTTCGGGCAGCTCGCCACCCTCCACCGCCGGCGGAGGCGTGATGTCGTGGGGCAGTTCCAGGCGGCGCTTCATCGCCTTGACGAGCCGCACCTGGCCGGGGTCGACGAACGAGACGACGCGACCCGTGGCCCCGGCCCGTGCGGTGCGTCCGCTGCGGTGCACGTAGGCCGAATCCTCGTCCACGGGGTCGAAGTGGACGACGCACTCGACGCCGTCGACGTGGATGCCACGGGCGGCCACGTCGGTCGCGACGAGGGCGTGGGCCTTGCCGTTCGAGAAGTCGTTGAGCGCCCGGCTGCGTTGGGCCTGGGAGCGGTTGCCGTGGATCGCCGCGGCCTTCACGCCGAGGCGGCCGAGCTGCTTCGCGAGCCGGTCCGCGCCGTGACGGGTGCGGGTGAACACGATGGTCGGGCCGAACGTCGCGATCACGGATGCGCACAGCGGGACACGATCGGTGCGGGGCAGCTCCCAGAAGTGGTGCTCCATGGCCTTGAGGTCCGGCGCGGCCGGGCCGACCTCGTGGCGGCGCGGGTCGCGCTGATAGCGCTCGATGAGCTTGCCGACGTCGCCGTCCAGGGTGGCGGAGTAGAGCACGGTCTGGCGGGGCCGGGCGGTCTGGTCGAGGATCCGCTTCACGACGGGCATGAAGCCCATGTCCGCCATACGGTCGGCCTCGTCGACGACGACGATGTTCGCGGCGCCGAGATCGACGGCACGACGGGCGATCAGGTCCTCCAGCCGTCCGGGGGTGGCGACGAGGATGTCGACGCCGCGCTGGAGCTTCTTGATCTGCGGCTCGAGCCCGACGCCGCCGTAGACGGCGAGGATCCGGCGGTCCATCGCCTCGGCGAGCAGCGACAGGTCGGACTTGATCTGCTCGGCGAGCTCGCGGGTGGGGGCGAGCACGAGGGCGCCGGGGCGACGGCTCTCGGCCCGCTCGACGGCGGTGATGAGCGGGATGCCGAACGCGAGGGTCTTGCCGGAGCCGGTGGGGGCGCGGCCGACGACGTCGTGGCCGTCGAGGAGGTCGGGGATGGTCGCGGCCTGGACGGGGAAGGGCTCGCGGATGCGCTGGCGGTCGAGGACCGCGACAATCGGTTCGGGCACGCCGATGTCGGCGAATGTGGGAGACATGGAAAGACGATTCCGCAGCGGGATCGTCGTCGGCGACGGCCGTACGACATGTCCGGTGCCTTACCAGGCTATCGCCGCGGGGCGGACGCCCTCGCGAGACACGTGTTCGGGCCGACGCTCAGCGTGCGATCGGCCACGACCGGTGGTAGAACACCGCTTCGGAACTGCGAGGAGTGATGCGAAAAACGGCGATACTGGTGCTCGGTCTTCTCGCCCTCGCGGGCGGCACGTCGGGTCAGTTCATCGATCTCGGTCCCGAGGCGCCCGCGCTCGGCGCGGTCGCGGGCGTTGCCGTCGAGGCGCCGCTCGTCGACGTGGAACTCCGCTTCGGTTTCACCGGCGCGAACCAGTACGTCGCCGTGCCCGCCGATGTCACGTCCCTGCAGGTCAGCCTGTGTGGCGCGGCGGCAGGCAGTGCGGGAGCCGACGGGTTCGGCGATCGCGTCGAAAGCAGCGTGGAGGTCACTCCCGGTCGGGTGGTCACGCTGCGTGTCGGTGGCGCCGGCGTGGACGCGACCGGTGGGTGGAACGGCGGTCAGGATGCCGACGCGGGGGGCAGCGGCGGCGGAGGAGCGACGGACCTGCGGGTCGGCGGCGATCAGTGGGACGATCGGGCCGTCGTGGCGCGCGGCGGGGGTGTCAACGGCGGTGGCATCGCGAGTCTCGGCTCCACCGTGGTGGAGGGTGACTGTGCGGGCGATGGCCAGGGGATCATCCGGTTCCGCACCGCCGAGCCGACCATGATCCGTCCCCACGGTGTGCTCGTGCGCACCGAGGGATCGACCGGCCAGCGCATGTGGCGTCTGCCGGTGCTGTTGACCGTGCCCGCGGACCGGGAGGTCTCGGCCGACTGGGTCGCGAAGAGCGACGTCGGGCTCGGCCACGCCGCTCCCGGTCGCGACTACGAACTCGCGTCCGGATCGATCACGTGGGCTCCCGGCGAGACGCTCGCCTATGTGGAGATCGTGGTGCTGGGCGACGATGTCCACGAGATGCCGCTGTACGGCGGCGAGTGGGGTGTCGTCGAGTTCGACAACATCGTCAACGCCGAACTCGACACGTCCGCCTTCTTCGGACTGGGGCTGTTCGTCATCCGCGACGACGACTGAGCCGCGTCGGCCGGCGGTCGATCAGCCGTCGCTCAGGCTCTACTGGGCCCTCCAAGACAGCGCATCGTCGAGCCCTAGACATGCTCTCGTCCGAAGCGCTCGGCGATGAAGTCGCCCTCCTCTTCCTTCGGGACGGCTCGGGTGGAGTTGTTGCGGCGCTCGAACAACACCTCCTCGTCACCCCTCTTGGCCCAGATCGGTCGAGACGAAGCGGGCACGTTGATACGGCACACGTCGTAGCCGCCGACGAGTTCGAGTCGGATCTGGACCCGATGAGCCCCGGCGTGGCCGAGGGCGTTTTCGAGCATGGTGTCGAGCCAATTGACGTAGCCGTCCCGGCTCTGCGGCTTCACAAGGGCGTAGTCGGAGTCGAGACCGACGGCCCGGCCATCATCGTCGACGCCGATCAGCAGCGTCCCGCCCTCGCCGTTGAGGAACCCGGCCACTGTCTTCACGACGACGTCCTCCATGGTCTTGTCCTTCTTCTGCTCCCGCACGTTCCAGCGGGCTGTCTGCTTGTACTCGACCAACCGGTTCTCATCAGGGCCACCGGCAAGTAGGTCGACGGTCGAGATTGCCCACACTGCCGCTGCGCCCAGGAGCTCCTCGAGGAGCCGAGCGGCAAAGTCTGGATCCTCCCGGACTCGCTCGACGACGCCCTCGGTCGAATCGATTGGAGCGTCTGGCATCACTGCCACGGCCGTCGTGGTGGCTTCGGGCTCGACGTCGTAGACGCTCGAGCCGTCGTCGAAGAAGCTGCTGTACACGTGGTCGAACACGAGTTGCACCTTCTGGTCGAACAGCTCGGGACCATAGGCGTCGGGAAGCTCCTGGTTGAGCGTGTGGCCGATCACATGCTGCACGGCAGCCTTGCCACGGGCCCGTCGCCGCCAGTCCAACACGAGGCGATCCGTGATCGCCTCGAGCAGGTGTTTGGCGGCGAGCTTCACCTGCGTTCGTTCGGCGGCCGTCAGCTCAGGCTCGGGTTTCGTCAACAGGTCGAAGATGGCGAGCTCCGCTTCGGACAGGTCCTCCCGAACGGAGCGGGTTTCCTCCGCCGAGAGCTCGTTGGAGATCGCTTCGAGCCGACGTAGGAACTCTTCGATGTTGTGGGTGCCGGCGTTGTACTCGTCGATCAGTCGACGGAACCGCTCGGCGAGCTCCATGCGGGTCGGATTCTCCCGCACTGCCTTGTCGAGCCGCTCCTCGACCTGGTTGCGCACGGCGTTCGCAGCCGTGCGCTTCTTGTCGGCGAACCGAAGAGCGAGCTGTTCGAAATCGATCGCCCCGAGATCGAAGATCGGGTCGGCGTCGCCGGCGGTGCGGATGATGTACTCCTCCGCACCGACCGATCGGTCGAGGAGTTCCGACACCGAGTCCATCACGTCGCTGATGTCGGGCGGGTCGGTCGCAGATGCGAGCTTCTTCGCCAGCGAGCGGATCACTGCCACCCGACGGGTGCGGGCCTGGGCGTGCGGGTCGGGGAGCAGCGCCTTGAAGGCATTGCGGGTCTCGGTGGCCAGCCTTGTGTACCGGCGGCGGGTGTCGTCGTCGATCAGCAACGCTTCAGCGGCTGAGGACTGCAGGGCGACGAACTCGAGTCCTTGTGAGTGTTCGAGGTCATCGAGATCGACATCGTGGTCGTCGAGGAAGTCGGCGACGTTCGACAGCGCCGTCTCGAGCTCAGCGATGAGCTCGTCCTTCTGACGGACCGGCAACTCGCCCAGCACGTCCTGCTCCGAGCCGGAGCCGTAGATGGCGAGTGCATCTTCGAGGTTGCGGAACACCCCGACGTAGTCGACAATCAGCCCGTTCTCCTTGTCGGGGAACACCCGGTTCGCTCGGGCGATCGTCTGCATCAGTGTGTGGTTGCGCATCGGCTTGTCGAGGTACACGGTCGAGCACGACGGCGCATCGAACCCGGTCAGCCACATGGCGCAGACGAACACGAGCCGGAACGGGTCGGCCGGGTCCTTGAACTCCGAGTCGAGGTCCTCCTTCACCATCCTTTGACGGTGCGGCGTGATGTCGAGGCCGAGCTCGGCCATGTCGGCCTGCTCGTTCTGCCCCTGCGACACGACGACGGCCATGTCGGTGCTGCGCATGAACTCCGCCAGCGCTTCGAGCGGTGGACGCTCGAGTTCGGGGGCCGACTCGATCTCAGCTTCGAGTTCGGCGAGCCGGGTGGCCCATCGAGCGGCCACCCGGTCGTGCATCCGCACGGCCGTCGCCTTGTCGATCGCCACGTACATGCCCTTGCCTCGGAACCCCCGGTTCAGGAAGTGATCTACGACGTCGTCGGCGATCTCGTCGAGACGTTCGGAACGGGTGATGAGGTGGTACTGGCGGGAGAACTGGCGAGAGACGGCCTTCTCTTGGCCGTCGTCGAGCTCGGCCCGTTCGAGGAGCTCCTCGAGTTCCTCGTCGAAGTCGTCGTTGACGAGCTGCAGCTCGGGGATCCGGTTCTCGTAGTAGAGCGGCACGGTGGCGCCGTCCTCGATCGAGTCCCGGAAGTTGTAGACCGACACGTAGTCGCCGAACACCTGCCGGGTGAGCTCCTCACCGGCGATCAGCGGCGTGCCGGTGAACCCGAGGAACGATGCGTTGGGCAGCGCCTTGCGCATGTTCATCGCCAGCGTGTCGTACTGCGACCGGTGGGCCTCGTCGGTGATCACCACGATGTCGTCACGCTCGGACAGCACCGGCATCTCGCCGTTGCGTTCCTCCGGGATGAACTTGTGGATCAGCGTGAAGACGTACCGGTGATCGGCCCGCAGCAACTCCCGCAGGTGCGCCGATGTCTCGGCGTGCACCTGCACGCCGGAGGTGATCACACCCGAGTCGGCGAACTCCTCGTAGAGCTGATCGTCGAGCTCTTTGCGGTCGGTGACGAGCACGAACGTCCAGTTGCCGGGCCGCTTGCGCAACACCTTCTGGGTGAACCAGAGCATCGACAACGACTTGCCCGACCCCTGGGTGTGCCAGAACACACCCAGGCGCCCACCACACTCTTTCACGTCGGCCAGTGCATCGAGGGCGTTGTTCACGCCCAGGTACTGATGGTTCTTGGCCACGGCCTTGACGAGCCCGCCAGGGCGCTCGGTGTAGACGACGAAGTTGTCGATCAGGTCGAGGAGCCGTGCCGGTTCACACGTGCCTCGTAGGGCGGTCTCGAGCGAGACGACGCCTTCCTCGCCTTCGCTGTTGATCTTCTTCCAGTCGGCGAAGTGCCCCCACCCAGCGAAGGTCGACCCGATCTTGCTGTCGCCCCCGTTGGAGAGCAGCACGAACCCGTTGTAGGCGAACAGCTCCGGGATCGCTTCCCGGTAGTCCCGCAGGTTGTCGTCGAACGCCGCCTTCACGTTGACGTGCGGCGCCTTGAACTCCATGAGCACGAGCGGGATGCCGTTGACGAAGAGCACGACGTCGGTGCGGCGGTTGTACATATCGCCGGCGACCCTCAGCTGCGACACCGCCAGGTACTCGTTGTTGGCCGACCGGTCCCAGTCGATGAACCGGACCCGTCTCGTCTCTCGGGTGCCGTCGTCGAGCTCGACCTCGACGCCGCACCCGTCACGCAACAACCCGTAGACGGCCTGGTTCGCCCGCACCTGGTCCATCGCCGACCGGGACTCGACGAGCTCCTCGATCGCCTTGTCGAGCCCGGCATCGGGGATCTCCGGGTTCAGGACCTTCAACGTGTCCTTGAGCCGATGGCGAAGGACGACATCGGACTGAAAGTCACGCCCCAAGGACCCTCCGGACCCAAAGGTCTCCTGTGCACCCGATGCCGTGTCCCACCCGAGGTCCGCCAGCACCGCCAGTGCCGGCTGCTCGACCGCCGCATCCTCTCCGAACCCGCCGCCAACCATTTTCAGCCCACCGCCTCCAGCTCCAAGTCGATCTCCGACACGTCGAGCTCGCCGGAGACCAGACGGGGAAGTAGTAGATCCCGGGCGGCAGTCAGGGTCTTGTTCTGGTCCCGGAGGTTGTCAGCCAAGTCCAGCATGGGCGTGGCTATCGTTGAGTACCGGTCGACTACCTCCGTGGACGGTCCCACCAAAGGCAGTGCGACAACATCGCCGGGCTTCACCCTTTGGTGGCTAGTGGACGTACCGCCAGCCATGGCCGTCAGACGACCCGATAGAGAGTCCGAGGAACAGACCCCGTACAGAAACGGTAGAGGCCACCCGCCGTTGTCCTCGATGACGAGGAACTCGGTCGAGGCAATGGACCTCGTTGAGGTCGGTGGTGTCACTCGCCAGACTCGAGGGAACCGAGGGTTCAGCTTCGACAGGAGAACGCTCTCCTGTCGAACGAGATACTTGCCGCTCTTGATATCGGCCCCCGGCTCGATTGCTGGATGATGGGCCTCGTCGAGAGCAGGGATGGAGAAGTGGGCGAAGTCTTCGTCGGGAAAGTCCTGGGGCTTCACATTCGACTTGAGGAGGTTTGACTCTTCCTGAAGAGAGGTGACCTTCCACCCTTCGGGGATCGGGCCGAGCTCGGAATCGATCAGCTCCACGTCCTCATGCCCCGGGAACCGGTAGTGCACGAACCACTCCCGGTACAGGAGCCGGGCCATCTCCTCGAGGATCTCGATCCGCCGCCGGTTGTTCTCGATCAGATCGTCGATGTCGGCGAGCGCCGTCCCGATCCGTCCTTGCAGCTCCATCTCCGGTAGCTCTCCCAGCGGAAGCTCTCTGATGTCGGACATGTTCAGGTGCGGCACCGTTGCCCCGTTTGCGACGGCGTTCATCCAGTGCTGGACATCGGCTCCGAGCAGTCGGTAGCAGAGATACGTCGAATCGACCTGGCTGTCGTCGGGGCGGATCAGCACCGTGCGTTGGCCAAGCACAGGCCTGATGCCCTCTGTCACCACTGCGACGTTCCCGACAGGTGCCTCCCTCGCCAGGATCAGATCGCCTTCTACCGGCACGGCACGGCGAGTCCATTGGTCGTAGGTCGCTTTGTCGACCCGTTGAACGTTCGACAGGTCCAGTCGGCCCCGACCTATGTCCGTCGTTCGTACTAGCGGAAAGCCCGCTTCGGACTTTGGCGCCGTCTTGTGCTCCGAGTCGACGATCAGTTCGCAGACCTCTAAAAGGGTCGTCATGAAAGGCTCGCTCGAACGGTGGCCGACACCGAGTCAGACAGGGCAGCAGCCGACTTGGAGAGCGTGTTGAACTCCTCCTCGAGGCGGTGCATCTCGTCCAGGAAGTCATGGGTGACATGCACACGGGGTGCGCCGACATACCTGCCCGGGTTGAGGCTCCAGCCTTGCTCTTCGATCTCTTCGATCGAGGCGAACTTGCAGAGGCCAGGCACGTCGACGTACTCGCCGTCGGGGAAGTGCTCGTCGAGCATCGCCTGAGACTCGTCGGAGGTGACGTCGACCTCCTCCTGCTTGTAGAGGCGGACGATGTTGGAGAGGAACTCGATCTGGTCGTTGGTCCAGTCCCGGTGGGCACGGTCGATCGTGTTGTAGATCTCCCGTGCGTCGATGAAGAGGACGCTGTCGGCCCACTCTGGGTCCTTGGTCGCTTTGGCTTTGTCGAGGAACCACAGCGTCACCGGGAGGGTGACGGTGTAGAACATGTTGGTGCCGACGGCGACGATCACGTCGACGGCTCGGGACTCGAGCAGCTGCTTGCGGATCTCGAGCTCGGACCCTCGGGCGTCGGAGGCCGAGTTGGCCATGACGAAGCCGGCCCGGCCCTCGTCGTTGAGTGCCGAGTAGAACTGCTGGATCCACAGGTAGTTGGCATTGTCGGTCGACGGGAGACCGAACGGGAACCGAGGGTCGTCTTCGAGCTTGGTCTTGTCGACCTTGTTCACGTTGAACGGAGGGTTGGCCATGACGAAGTCGAACTTGCCGACGCAGTCATGAAGGTCCTCGTAGTAGGTGTTGCCTTCCCGGATGTTGCCCTCGAGACCGTGCACGGCAAGGTTCATCTTCGCCAGCCGGACCGTCTCGCCCGTCTTCTCCTGACCGAACACGGAAAGCTCGTCCGACGGCTTGCCTTGGTGACGCTCGACGAAGTGGGCGGACTGCACGAACATGCCGCCCGACCCGCAGGCCGGGTCGAAGATCCGGCCATGGTTCGGTTCGAGGACCTCGACGATCAGGCGAACGATCGAGGTTGGGGTGAAGAACTCGCCGCCCTTCTGTCCCTCGGACATGGCGAATTGGCCGAGGAAGTACTCGTAGATGAGACCGAACCCATCGCCCTCGATCGACTCGGGGAGGCGCCACAGCGTTCGTAGGAGCTCGACGAGAACGTTGTGGGGAAGGTCGCCGTAGTTGCGGGGGAGCACCCCCTCGAGTGAAGGGTTGTGGGTCTCGATCGCCTTCATGGCGTCATTGAGCGCCTTGCCGAGATCGTCGGCCTCGGTCAGCTCGACGAGGCGCTCAAAGCGTGCCTCGTCGGGCAGGTAGAGGGCACCCTCGGCGATGTAGGCCTCCGGGCCCGGCGTGTAACGCCCGGAGCCGGCACCGACCTGCTCGGCGACCGCAGCGAAGCGGTCGTCGGCGTAGCGGAGAAAGAGGAGCCCGAGCACTGGTGTCGAGTACTCCGATGCCTTGAGGCCCGAGTTCGCTCGGAGCTCGTCCGCCACCGCCCACAGCTTCGACTGCAGCTCCGCCAGATCTGTTGCCACTCTCGACCACCCCTATTGCTTGATGTCGGACATTAGTAGGCGAGCGGCGTGACTCGAATGTGGCGGCCGCCGGTTCAGGGTTCGACGGCCGTGTCACGCCCCTCAAGTACGTTGACGAGACGGGGAGGTATCAGATGCCGATCTTCAGATCCGATGGCTCGCAGCTTGCACCGCTGCGACAACTCACCCCCGGGCCCGAGCTGTACGAGAGCGAGATAGAGGACCTGCTGTGGTCGAACCTCGAGGCGTTCACCGGTGGCGATCTCTTCCCGGTGTGTCGGCAGGGGAGGATCTCGACCGGCGGCCGTCCCGATGTGCTGGCTCTCGACCAGACCGGGCGAGTGGTGATCTTCGAGGTGAAGCGATCACTCGACCGCAGTCAGCTCGCCCAGAGCCTCGAGTACGCCGGCTGGGCGAGGACGGCGAGCCTCGACGAACTCGCCGCTCTCTACTTCGCAGACGATCCCGGGGCGTTCTTCGCCGACTGGCAGGAGTTCACCGGCACGTCTGCTCCCCAGGTGATTTCCCAGGAGCCGCTGCTCTACCTCGTCGCCGGGGAGGTCGATGATCGCACCCACGGAGCGATCGCCTTCCTCGAGGCCAACGGGCTGCCGGTCGAGATCGTCACCGTCACCGTCTACGAGGACGGTGACGGGTCCCGGCTCTTCCGCATCGACGGCAAGTTCGACGACATCACCACCGACTCGGCGACGCCCGAGACCCCCGGACGGGCCACGCCGGTTCGCTACACCCACAACGGGCGACGCCTCCACATCAACGACCTCGCCGAAGCGGGATTGCTGGCCGAGGGGGACGAACTGCGATGGGTCCGCCCCCGATCGGGTGACACGTTCCACGCCGAGATCGCAGCCGACGGACAGATCCGCCTTCCCGACGGGCGCCTCGTCGACTCGCCGTCGCAGGCCGCCATGAGCGCATCCGGACTTGCTGCCGTCGCCGGCTGGGACGTCTGGCAGGTGCCGGCGAGAGGCGACAAGTGGCTGTGTGACCTGCGTGAGGAGTTCCTCGCTCTTCAGGCCGTCGAACCGGTCGATGGCACGACCCCGTAGCCCTGCAGTTCGGGACCCGAGTGTCGGCCCGAACACCAGGTCAGACGAGACGCCCCAGCAGATCACGCATCGTCGTCCTCGGTGACCGTTCCGTCCCGGTCCAGCCGCAGGCTCGCACTGTTCATGCAGTAGCGCTGGCCGGTGGGGGCGGGGCCGTCGGGGAAACGGTGGCCGAGATGGGCGCCGCAGTTGGCGCAGACGGCTTCTTCGCGGACCATGCCGTGGCTGGTGTCGGTGTGGATCTCGATCACGTCCTCGCCGACGGTGTCGAAGAAGCTCGGCCAGCCGGAGCCGGACTCGAACTTGGTGTCGCTGGTGAACAGGGCGGTGTCGCACACCACGCAGCGGTAGGTGCCGTCGTCGTGGCAGTCCCAGTACTCGCCGGTGAAGGCCCGTTCGGTGCCGGCCTGCTGGGTGACGGCGTACTGGGCGGGCGTGAGGCGTTCGCGGAGTTCGTCGTCGGTCTCGCCGGTGGGGAGGGTGGTGTCGCTCATGGGGCGCTCCTTCGTCTGTGATCGACGTGTCGTCGTGCACCGTAGAACACCGGGAGCGCACGGTTTGGTCCCGCCTTCGGGAAAATTCTCGCGTTCGGTCCTTGACCGAACAGCTGTTCGCAATTACGTTGCTGTCATTCGTTCCTGACCGGCTGCCCCGGCCGGTGGGTGTCACACCCCCTCCGTAGGTTCGAGCCCACCAACCACACCCCCCAAAGCAGGCCCGGCGCAGACGCGGCGGGCGAGACGTCAGGAGACACAGTGGAGCGAGACAAGGCACTCGACATGGCCCTCGGGCAGATCGAGAAGCAGTTCGGTACGGGCTCGGTCATGAAGATGGGCGACAAGAGCACGATGGCGATCGAGTCGATCCCCACCGGTGCCCTGGCGCTGGATCTCGCCCTCGGGATCGGCGGCCTCCCCCGTGGCCGCATCACCGAGATCTTCGGTCCGGAGTCCTCGGGCAAGACCACCCTGGCCACCCATGTGGTCGCCGAGGCCCAGCGCAATGGCGGCATCTGTGCCTACATCGACGCCGAGCACGCGATGGACCCGGTCTACGCCAAGGCGATCGGCGTCGACATCGACGAGCTGCTGATCTCCCAGCCCGACACCGGCGAGCAGGCGCTCGAGATCACCGACATGCTGATTCGCTCGGGTGCGCTCGACGTGATCGTGATCGACTCGGTGGCCGCGCTCACCCCACGCGCCGAGATCGAGGGCGAGATGGGCGACACCCACGTCGGCCTCCAGGCCCGCCTGATGTCGCAGGCCCTGCGCAAGCTCACGGGCAACCTCAACAAGTCCCAGACGATCTGCATCTTCATCAACCAGCTGCGAGAGAAGATCGGCGTGATGTTCGGTTCGCCGGAGACCACCCCCGGCGGCCGGGCGCTGAAGTTCTACTCGTCGTGCCGGCTCGACATCCGCCGCATCGAATCGATCAAGGACGGCGTCGAGGTCGTGGGCAACCGCACCCGGGTCAAGGTCGTGAAGAACAAGGTGGCGCCGCCGTTCCGTCAGGCCGAGTTCGACATCATGTACGGCACCGGCATCTCCCGTGAGGGCTCGGTGCTCGACCTCTCCGTCGAGGAGGACATCGTCAAGAAGTCGGGTGCCTGGTACACCTACGACGGCGAGCAGCTCGGTCAGGGCCGGGAGAACGCCAAGAAGTTCCTCCAGGAGAACCCCGAGATCATGGTCGAGATCTCCGATCGGGTCTGGAAGGCCGTCATGCCCGAGCCCGAGGAAGAGGTGGTCGACGTCACCGAAGGCGACGACGACGAGTTCTCCGACGCCGACGATCTCCCGATCGCCCTCGACGACTGACCCATCCGAGGCCTGAGCAATTCAGGTCACAACAGCACAACGACCCGGCACCTCCCCCCGTCGAGTCGTTCCCGAGTGGGTCGCCCTCCCCGGCGGCCCACTCACTGTTTTTCGGCCCACTGTTTTTCGGACCGGGGTCGGTCAGTCGAGGCTGATGAGGACGGCGCACGGGGTGTCGTCGCCCCGGCCGAATCGGGCCTTGATCGTGCCGATCGCCCTGATCATGGTCACCTGGAACCCGTACTTGGCCTTGATAGCGGCCGCGGTGGCCGCCGCCTCGTCGTCGCGCACGACGGTGGCGGTGCCGGTCACCGTCTCGGCTCCCTCCTCCACCTTGCCCTTCATGTTGCTCGCAGCGAGCTCCACCGTCGGCGTGTTGCGGATCCGCTTGACCTTCCACGAGTCGAGCTCGGTGGTGAATCCGACCCGGCCGTCACCCACGTCGGCGATCCACACGGGCGACTCCTTGCGCCGACCGTCCTTCGTGAAGGTGGTGAGACGGACATACTTCTCGGCGGCGATGGGGGTCATGGGTCAACGCTAGACGGCGGGTCGGAAGGGCGTGCACCGGTAGCCTTGCCCCGTGGGCAAGTCGTACGTGATCCGTACCTACGGATGCCAGATGAACGAACACGATTCCGAGCGGATCTCCGGTCTGCTGGAGGCCGACGGGATGGCGCGGGTCGACGACGTCGCCGACGCCGATGTCGTCGTGCTCAACACGTGCTGCATCCGGGAGAACGCCGACAACAAGCTCTATGGCGCACTCGGTCACCTCAAGGCGCTCAAGGAGCAGAACCCCGATCTCCAGATCGCGGTCGGAGGCTGCCTCGCCCAGAAGGACCGCGAGCTGATCACCGAGCGGGCCGGCCATGTCGACGTGGTCTTCGGCACCCACAATGTCGACCGGGCGCTCGAGCTGCTCGAGCACGCCGCCGAACACGGCCCGATCGTGGAGATCCTCGAGGCGACGGCCCGTGAGGACGCCGAGCGCTTCCCCTCCGCCCTTCCGACCCGGCGCGAGGTCGACCACGCGGGCTGGGTCACCATCCAGGTCGGTTGTGACAACACCTGCGCCTTCTGCATCGTGCCCTCCGTGCGGGGTCCGGAGGTCAGCCGTCCCTTCGGCGATCTGGTGCGGGAGATCGAGGAGCTGGCGGCCGACGGCGTGAGCGAAGTCACCCTGCTGGGCCAGAACGTCAACAGCTACGGACGCGATCTCGCCCTCGCCCGCCGGGGTGAACCGGGCGACGACGACGCCGCGGTCTGTGGCGAGCGCTGGCTCGAGGATCGCCGGGCCCGCCCCCTGTTCGCCGACCTGATCCGCGCCGCCGGCGCGGTCGACGGCATCCACCGGGTGCGGTTCACCAGTCCCCACCCGAAGGACATGCGGGCCGACGTCTTCGAGGCGATGGCCGAGACACCCGAAGCGTGCGAGCACCTGCACTTCCCGCTCCAGTCGGGTAGCGACGCCGTGCTCGCGGCCATGCACCGGGGCTACACGGGGGAGCGGTACCTCGAGAAGCTCGCCGCGGCCCGGGCCACGATCCCGGGGCTGGCGGTGTCGACCGACATCATCGTCGGCTTCCCGGGCGAGACCGACGAGGACTTCGAGCGGACGTTGGAAGTTGCCGCGGCGGCACAGTTCGACAGTGCGTTCACGTTCGTCTTCTCGCCCCGGCCCGGCACCGAGGCGGCCGAGATGGAGGACCGGTTCGTGGATCATGCCGTGGCCGTCGAGCGCTACGAGCGGCTCCGGCTGGTGATCGAACGTTCGAGCCGCGCCGCGAACGAGCGGCGGATCGGTGGCATCGAGGAGGTCACGGTCGAGGGCCCGTCGAAGAAGGATCCGTCCGTGCTCACCGGTCGGACCCGACGCAACACGCTCGTGCACTTCCCGTCGCCGACGCCGCTGCGCCCCGGCACCTATGCGCAGGTGTCGATCCGTGAGGCGAGCGTGAACCATCTGCTCGGCGACCTGGTCGAGGTCACCCACGCGGCGCGCCACCGCACCCGGATCCCGGTCGTCGCCGGCTGAGATGCCGCCCGCCGACCCGCGCCCGCTCGGTCCGGGCGAGCGCGAGGTGCTCGACGACCCGCACCGCCTGCGTTGGCTCGCCGGGCGCCCGCCGGCGCCCGAGATGGTCGCGGCGCGTCCCGAACGGGGCCCGGACGCCGTCGTCGTCCGGATGCACGATGACGCAACGGCGGCGTCCGAAGGTCACCCGCTGGGCCCCGAGGCGATGGCCGAGGCTCTGGCTGCCGCGCTCACGGAGCTCCATCGGCTGCCGGTGCCCGACTGTCCCTTCGATGCGTCGACGGCCGCCCTGCGAACCCGCGCCGCGCAGACGCCGCTCGCCGTCGCCCAGGACGGCCCGTATGCGGGCCGGGACCACACCGAGCTCCTGGCGGTCCACGACGAGCTGACGGCGGCCGACTCGGCGGGTTCCGCGTTCATCCACGGCGGCCTCCGAGCCGACCGGGTGTGGTTCGCGCCCGATGGCCGTGTCACGTTCACCGGCTGGCATGCCGCCGGCATCGGTGACCCCCATGTCGACCTCGCGGCGGCGGCCGCGATCGTCACCGATGTCCACGGCCCGGCCCTCGTCGCCCCGATGCTCGCCGGCTACGGCCTCGATCGCATCGATGTGCGGCGGCTCGACGCGGCCCAACTGCTCGTGCACCTGCTGGGATGACCAACCGAGCCGACCATCCGCTCGTCGTGCTGGGCCCGACGGCCTCCGGCAAGTCGGCGCTCGCCCTCGAGATCGCCGAGACACTCGGCGACGTCGAGATCGTCTCCGTCGACTCGATGCAGGTGTACCGGGGGATGGACGTCGGCACGGCCTCGCCCACGGCCGCCGAGCGGTCGCGGGTACGCCACCATCTCGTCGACCTCATCGACGCCGACACCGCGTTCACCGTCGGCGAGTTCCAGCGCCACGCCCGGGCCGCGCTGGCGGACATCCGTGAGCGGGGCCGGGTGCCGCTGCTCGTCGGCGGAACCGGGCTGTACCTGCGGGCGGTGATCGACGATCTCGAACTGCCCGGGCGCTTCCCGGACACGTACGCGGCCCTCGACGCCGAGCCGGACACCGAACGGCTGCACGCCCGGTTGGCGGAGCTCGATCCGGTCGCGGCCGCCCGGATGGAGCCGACGAACCGGCGCCGTGTTCTCCGCGCCCTCGAGGTCACCGTGGGCAGCGGCCGGCCGTTCTCGTCGTTCGGACCGGGGATGGAGGAGTACGGCCCGAGCCCGTTCGTCCAGGTCGCACTGCGCTGGCCCCGCGAGGTGCTCGACCGGCGTATCGCCGATCGCTACGAGCGTCAGTTGGACGAGGGCTTCCTCGACGAGGTCCGCCGCCTCGCGGCGCTCGGTCCGAGTCGTACCGCCGCCCAGGCGTTGGGGTACCGCGAACTCCTCCGTCACGTCGCCGGCGAGGTGTCGCGCGACGAAGCCGTGCGCGAGGCCGTCCTGCGCACCCGCCGGTTCGCCCGGCGCCAGGAGCGCTGGTTCCGCCGCGATCCCCGCATCACCTGGGTCGACATGCCGGTGGACGCGGCGGCCCTGATCGAGCACTGGCAACGGGAATCGGGATTGCGCGGGGCATGACCGCGAAGACCTGCGACAATGGAGGGCCATGCCGGTCCGCTACTCGAAGCACCACGGGTTGGGCAACGACTTCCTCGTCACCCTCACCGACCGACTCCCGCTCGACGCGGGGGAGCGGGCGATCGCCCTCTGCGACCGCCATCGCGGGATCGGCGCGGACGGTCTGATCTTCGGCCTGCAGCAGGCCGACGGCACGGTGTCGATGCGCTTGCTGAATTCGGACGGCAGTCCGGCGGAGATCAGCGGCAACGGCCTGCGGTGCTTCGCGCAGGCGATCGCCCTCGACCGCGGCGTGCCCCACATCGAGATCGACGTCGACACGCCGGCGGGTGTCCGCCACTGTTCCGTGCACGCCACCGCCGATCCCAACACCATCGTCGCCACCGTCGACATGGGGGTCGTGTGCCCGGGCCCGGACCCCGACGTGCAGGATCTGCTCGCCTCGGTCGGCGATGCCGTGCGCATGGTGAAGCGGTGGGAGACCGGCGACATCGGGAACCCCCATGTGGTCTGCGAGGTCGACGACCCCCACGAGGTCGAACTCGCCGTCGCCGGCCCGGCGATCGAGGCGCACTTCGAGGAAGGCATCAACGTCCACTTCGTGGCCGTCACCGGGCTCAACGAGCTGACGGTGCGGGTCTGGGAGCGCGGCGCGGGGGTCACCAATGCGTGTGGGAGCGGCGCGACCGTCTCCGCCCAGTTCTTCCACGACTGGGACCTCGTGGGCCCGAAGGTGGTCGTGCGGATGCCGGGCGGAGACGCCCTCGTCGATCTCCGCGGTCCGCTCACACTCACCGGTCCGGCCACCCACGTCGCCGACATCGAGGTCCCCGATGCGTGACCCCGGCATCGAGCCGGAGGACGACGACTTCTTCGAGATCGAGGACGACGCCACGGAGGAGGAGAGTCATCGTGGCGCCTTCGGCGACTACGGCGGCGAGTCCACGGGTCTCATCGAGCGCACGTTCCGGGAGCGGATCGTCCTCGTGGGGGTGACGCAGGACGGTGGCGATCCCGAGCTCACCGACGCGTCGCTCGACGAACTCGCCCTGCTCGTCGACACCGCCGGCGCCGACGCGATCGAGCGGGTCCATCAACGGCGCACGTCACCGGACCCCGCGACGTTCATCGGCTCGGGCAAGGCGGCCGAGGTCAAGGAGATCGCGGAGGCGATCGACTGCGACACGGTGGTGTTCGACGACGAGCTCAGCCCGGCCCAGCAGTTCAACCTGGAGAAGATCCTTGGCCGCAGCGCGCTCGACCGCACGGCGGTGATCCTCGACATCTTCGCCCAGAATGCGAGCACGCTGGAGGGCAAGGCCCAGGTCGAGCTCGCCCAACTTCGCTATCGACTGCCCCGCCTCCGGCGCAGCGGGAAGAGCTTCTCGCAGCAGGGTGGCGGGATCGGCACGCGCGGTCCCGGTGAGACCCAGCTCGAGGTCGATCGCCGTCGCCTCGTCCGCCGGGTGCACAAGCTCGAGGCCGATCTGCGCCGGGTGCAGAGCCACCGGGTCACCCAGTCGAAGGCGCGGAGCCGAACCCGCAACCGGGCGGTCGCCCTCGTGGGCTACACGAACGCGGGCAAGTCGTCCCTGCTCAACCGGCTGACCGACGCCGACGTGCTCGTCGAGGATCGGCTGTTCGCCACGCTGGACGCGACCACCCGCAAGCTGCCGCTCCCCGGCGGCGAGACGGTCTTCGCGACCGACACCGTCGGGTTCGTCCGCAAGTTGCCCCATCAGCTCGTGACGGCCTTCAAGACGACCCTCGACGTCGTGCGGGACGCCGATCTGCTCGTGCACGTCGTCGACGGCTCCGGCCCCGACCCGGAGGGCTCGATCGCCGCGGTCCGCGACGTGCTGGAGGAGATCGGGGCGGGCGACGTGCCCGAGTTGATGGTGTTCAACAAGGCCGACCGGGGCGACGGCGCCGAGCGCCTCGCCGCCCGCTACGAGGGATCCGTGGCGGTCTCCGCCCACTCCGGGTTCAACCTCGATCTCGTGCTCGCCACGATCGGCGACCGAGTCCGTTCGATGACCGAGCTCGCCGAGCTGCTGGTGCCCTGGGATCGGGGCGACGTGCTCGCCTCGGTCCATCGGGAGGGGCAGGTGCTCAGCGAGGCCCCGGAGGAGGCCGGTATGCGACTCAAGGCCCGTTTGGAACCGTCGTCGCTCGGCGCGCTCCGGGACTATGTGGTGGTCGAGGAGACGTATTCGTGACCGGCTTCGTCCCTCCCGCCTATCCCTACGACCGGCTCGACGACCTCCGAGCCGAGGCGCAACAGCGCCACGGCGAGGTGATCGACTGCTCGATCGGCGCACCTTTCGACGCGCCCCCCGACGCAGTCATCGAGGCGCTGTCGACGTCGGGGGACGAGCGGGGCTATCCGCCCTCGATCGGGAGTCTCGACTACCGGGGGGCAGCCGCGGCGTGGCTGGCCCGTGAGTTCGGGGTCGACGTGGATCCCGCGGCGGAGGTCGCGGCCTGCATCGGCACGAAGGAGTTCGTCGCGTCGACTCCGCACTATCTCAAGTTGCGCCGTCCCGAGCTCGACACGGTGCTGTACCCGGCGGTCTCCTACCCGTCCTACGAGATGGGGGCCACGCTCGCCGGCTGCCGCGCCGTGGCGGTGCCGGTCGACGACGAGTGGCGCGTCGATCTCGACGCGATCGACCCCGTCGACGCCGCCCGAGCGCTGTGTCTGTGGGTGAACACGCCGGGCAATCCGGCCGGTGGACTCGACGACCTCGACGCGGTGGCCGCCTGGGGGCGGGCGAACGACGTGCTGGTCTTGAGCGACGAGTGCTACATCGAGTTCACCTGGGACGGACCCGGTCGAACCGTCCTCTCGAACGGCACGAGTGGGGTGCTCGCCGTCCATTCCCTGTCGAAACGGTCCAACCTCGCCGGCGTGCGGGCCGGCTTCTACGCGGGCGACGCGGAGATCGTGCGCTATCTGCGTGAGGTCCGCAAGCACGCGGGATGCATCGTCCCCGGTCCGGTCCAGGCGGCGGCGATCGCCGCGTGGAGCGACCAGAGCCACGTGGCGGCCCAGCGTGACATCTACCGGGAGCGACTCGAGGTCGGCCGACGGTTGTTCGCGGCTGTCGACGTGTCGGTCCCGATGCCCGGCGGCGGCTTCTACCTCTGGGCGGCGGCGCCCGGCGGCGATGCCTGGGCGCTGGCCCGGCGCCTGGCCGAGGAAGCGGGCGTGATCGTGAGCCCCGGCGAGTTCTACGGCGATCAGTCCGCCGGTCATGTCCGACTCGCGGTCGTGCAGCCGACGGACGCGCTGGAACGAGCCGCCGCCCGGCTCGCATGACCTCGACGCTGCCGCCCCCGCCGACCCGTCCGACCCCGCAACCGCGCCGGCGCAGCCCCGGGATCTGGATCGGCGTCGGCCTGGTCGCCCTCGGGGGGATCGTCGCCGTCGTGTGGATCGGGGCGCGGATCCCGGCGTTTCGCGATCGCGTCGACGAGATGTACCGCGCCGATGCCGAGACACCCGCATCATTCGTGGTCGAGGAGGACGTCTCCTGGGACCTGTTCATCGAGCCCTCGAGCCGGTCCCAATCGGGGCTGCGCTACCAGTTGGTCGACGAGGCGGGCGAGGTCGTGGCGCTCGGGCGCAGCGGAGGGTCCAGCTACGACTGGTTCGGCGATTCCGGGCGCGAGATCGCCACCGCCGACCTCGCTCCCGGCCGCTATCGGCTCGAGGTGACCGCCGGCGACGCCACCGTGGCCATCGGGCGCGACCCGACGGGCGTGATCACCGGCGCGATCGCGGCGGCGCTGATCATCGGACTTCCCCTCGTCCTCGGCGGTACCGCGCTGGCGATCGTGAGCGCGATCCGTGACACGCGACGGCGCACGCGCACGGCCGCGCCCCCGCCGCCGTCACCCTGGTCCGCGGGCGAGTGGCCCGCCGAGCCGGGCCGCTAGGGTGCCCGCCATGTCCGATCTCCAGTCCCGTATCGAGGCCCTCTGGGAGGGCCGTGACACCATCGACACCGACGACCCGGAGGTCATCGCGACGGTCCACGAGGCGATCGACCAGCTCGACACCGGTGTCGCCCGGGTGGCCGAGGTGGGTGCGGACGGCGCCGTCGTCGTCCACCAGTGGTGCAAGTACGCCGTGCTGTTGCTGTTCCGTATCTCCAAGATGGAGACGATCGAGAACGCGCCGTTCGAGTACGCCGACAAGATCCCGCTGAAGACGAACTACATGGAGCGCGGGGTCCGCGTCGTTCCGGGCGCCCAGGCCCGGTGGGGCAGCTACCAGGCGCCCGGCGTCGTGATGATGCCCAGCTATGTGAACATCGGCGCCTATGTCGGCGAGAACTCGATGGTCGACACCTGGGCGACGGTCGGGTCGTGTGCCCAGATCGGCAGGAACGTCCACCTCAGCGGGGGTGTGGGGATCGGCGGCGTGCTCGAACCGGCCCAGGCCGCGCCGGTGATCATCGAGGACGAATGCATGATCGGCAGTCGCTGCATCGTGGTCGAGGGCGCCCGCGTCGGCGAGGGGTCGGTGCTGGGCGCCGGTGCGATCCTGTCGGGTTCGATGCCGGTCATCGACGTCGAGACCGGCGAGGAGATCGCCCGGGGCGAGGTGCCGGCGTGGTGTGTGGCCGTCGCCGGCACCCGGCCGCGTGACTTCCCCGGTGGCCAGTTCGGGCTCCCGGCGCTGCTCGTGATCCGGCGGTTGAACCCGGGTGAGCGCCACGACAAGTCGCAGCTCAACGAGATCCTCCGCGACCACGGGGCCGCGACCTGATCGAATGAGACCCATGTCGAGGCGCCGATGAGCCCACTGCCCCGCGGGGATCTGTTCGCCCTCACCGCCGCGCTCATCGACATTCCGTCGGTCAGCTTCGAGGAGCAGGCGATCACCGACGTGCTCGAGGCGGAGCTTCGGATCCTCGGTCATCTCCACGTCGATCGCATCGGCGACAACCTGATCGCCCGCACTGACCTCGGGCGCGAGCGCCGGCTCGTCCTCGGTGGGCACACCGACACGGTGCCGCCCGACGGCAACGTCGGGGCGACGATCGACGGGGACCGCCTCTCCGGTGTCGGTGCGACCGACATGAAGGGTGGCATCGCCACGATGCTCGAACTCGCCCGCACCGTCACCGAACCGGCGGTGGATGTGACCTATGTGTTCTACGCCCGCGAGGAAGTGGCCGTGGTCCACAACGGCTTGCGTGAGATCGACGCCGAGGCGCCCCACCTGCTGGAGGGCGATGTCGCCCTGCTGGGCGAGCCGACCCTCGGGGCGATCGAGGCCGGTTGTCAGGGGACGATGCGCTTCGAGGTGACCCTCGTCGGGGCCCGGGCCCACACGGCGCGACCGTGGATGGGACGCAACGCCATCCATCGCCTCGGCCCGCTGCTGAACATCATCGACACGTATCGACCGCGCGAGCCGATCGTGGAAGGTTGTGCCTACCGCGAGGCGCTGCAAGCCGTGCACGTGGAGGGCGGGGTCGCCGGCAATGTGGTCCCGGACCGCTCGATGATCCGGATCAACCACCGGTTCGCCCCGGACCGCACGGCCGAGGAGGCGGAGGCGTTCGTGCGCGACCTCCTCGAGCCCGCGCTGGCCGAGGGCGACACCCTCGAGGTGGTCGACTGCTCGCCGCCGGCGCGCCCGGGGCTCGAGAACCCGCTGCTCGAATCGCTCGTGGCCCGCTCGGGTCTCGAGGTGCGGGCGAAGCTCGGATGGACCGATGTGGCGTTCTTCGCGGCGCGCGGCGTGCCGGCCAGCAATTTCGGGCCCGGCGACCCGACGATCGCCCACACGGCGGGGGAGTACGTCGAGCGGCAATGGCTCGACGACACCCATGCCGCGCTGGTCGATCTCCTGACCCACGGCGTGTGACGCCGCGGCGTTCGCTCAGAGCTTGCGCATCACCGTGACGACCCGTCCGAAGACGGTGACCTCGTCGGCGGTGAACACCATCTCGCTCAGCCGCTCGTTGGCCGGCACGAGTACGACCTGATCGCCGCGCCGCTTCAGGGTCTTCACGGTGGCTTCCTCGCCGGGGATCCCGGCGACCACGATGTCGCCGTCGGCCGCTTCGGTCTGGCTGCGACAGACGACGAAGTCGCCGTCGAAGATGCCCAGGTCGATCATCGAGTCGCCCCGCACCCGCAACATGAACAGCTCACCGTCGCCGGTGAGGTCCGCCGGCATCGGCACGAGCTCCTCGACGTTCTGCTCGGCGAGCACGTCGGTGCCGGCGGCGACGTCGCCGACGAGGGGCACATGGCGGACGGGACGGCGGTCGGCGGTGTTGGCCGTGTTCGCGTCGCCGTTGTAGTGGACCTGGATCGCCCGCGGCTTGGCGGGATCGCGGACGAGATATCCGGCGTCTCGCAGGTTGTCGAGATGTGACTTCACGGTGGCGGGGGAGCGCAGCCCCACCGCCTCACCGATCTCGCGCACCGACGGCGGGTACCCGCGATCGGTCTGGTGGGCGACGATGACGTCGAGGATCTGACGCTGACGCTTGGTGAGCTTGTCGGGCATGGTCGCCTCCGGGGGTGGTTTCCCCTGCGGGGAAACCTGTGGGTGAGTTGTTGACAACGAACAGATGTTCGGGTTGACTGACGTTCGAACGACTGTTCGCCGCACACATGTTCGCCAAACATTCGTTCGCCGTCAAGTACCCCGGTGAAATTTCGCACCTTCACCCCCGAATCGGCACCGACCGGACCGCTTCCTCCGGTGAGTGTCACACCCCAGGAGCACACTCGAACCCATGACCGCAGCCTTCGCCCCCCAACCGCACTTCGTCGACCGGGCCGCTTTCGATGCACCGGTGGCCGTCCGCCCCGTGAGCCCGGAGGTGTACCGGCGCCGCCGCCTGGCCGTCGTCGCCGTGGTCGTCGGCCTGGTGCTCGGCATCGCCTCGTTCGGGCGTTCGGCCGACGCCACGTCCACGCCCGAGGCCGATGCCGCTGCGGCGGTGCTGGTGGTCGTCCAGCCGGGCGACACACTGTGGAGCATCGCCGAGACCCTGGCCCCGGGCACCGACCCGCGTCCGATGGTGGCTGCGCTCCGGGAGATCGCCGGTCCCGGTTCGCTCCAGCCCGGCCAGCTCCTGACCGTCCCCGGTTCGCTGGTCGATTGAGTTCAGGCCCGCACGTACCGGGCGAACAACAGGCCGTCCGCCTCGAGCAGGCGGGCCAGCCGCAGGCGATGCAGCTCGCCGCCGCCATCGTCGGCCAGGATCCTCGACGACGTCCCCCCGACGAGGGTCGGCGAGAGGCTGAGGCAGAGTTCGTCGATCATGTCGGCCGCGTGGAGTCGGGCGTTGAACGACGGCCCGCCCTCGGCCAGCACCACCTCGATCCCGCGTTCGGCGAGCGCCGCCAGCACGAGGGTGGGTTCCGGTGTGGGCGCGCTCACCCGCACGATCTCGGCATCGAGTTCGGCGAGCGCCGCTGCATCGGCATCCTCGCCCGTGATCACGAGGGGTGGGCCGACCCCGTCGGGCCGCTCGGCGAAGGCCGGTACCGTCGGGTCGATCCGTCCGCTGGCGGTCACGATGGCGAGTCCGGGGGCCGGCGGTCGGCCGGCGTCGGCCCGTCGGGCCGTCACCTCGGGCGAGGTGACCGGCATCCGATAGCGCTCCGCGATCGCGGTGGCCGACGCGACGAGCACCATGTCGCAGCTCGCCCGCACGGCGCGAAACACCGCCTTGTCGGCGGGTCCGCCGAGCCCGCCGCTCACGCCGTCCACCGCCGTGGCCCCGTCCACGCTCGCGATCATGTTGACCATCAGCCAGGGCCGGTCCGCCGGTCGCGGGCGCGCGTCGGCGGGGTAGAGGTCGAGGGGGTCGACCTCGTCGATCGGGGTCGGGATGAGCTGGCGCATCGGCCCGGACCCTACCGAATCGGGTTCTCCACCGCGATGGGGATGATCTGTGGATGGCCACGGCGATATCCCCCGGAAATCCACATGGCCTCCCCTTTTCGTTCACATGGTGTCCCCCGTAGGGTTCGCTTCGCCGTGCGGTGCGGATCGCCAGGATGGTGGTGGCAATCGTCTCGCTCAGCTGAGTCGGAATCGCTCCTTGGGGGTCCTGCACCGGGGGGTGTGGGGAGAACGGCGCCAATGGTGCCGCCCTCTTACCCAGGTCGATCCGTCCGCACGGCCACTTCGCCCCTCCACCACCGCCCGACACCCGCCTGCAACCGCGAAGGACCACGCACATGACGCTCGCCCCCGATCAGGCGGTGCTTGGTATCCGCCGCCGGTTCGTCCCCGAAGGGGCCGACCCCTTCGACGTCGTCGAGTGGGAGCGGCGCGACGCCCGACTGACGGACCATCGCGACGGCTCCGTGGCGTTCGAGCAGCTCGACATCGAGGTGCCCGTGGGTTGGTCGCAGAACGCCACCAACATCCTCGCCCAGAAGTACTTGCGCGGCACGCCCGACACGCCGGAGCGGGAGTCCTCGCTGCGCCAGGTCGTCGGCCGCATCGTCGACACGATCACCACGTGGGGCGGGCGCGACGGCTACTTCGCCGACGAAGCCGAACGCGACGCCTTCCGGGCCGAGCTGATCCACCTGCTCGTCACCCAGAAGGCCGCCTTCAACTCGCCCGTGTGGTTCAACATCGGCGTCGCCGATGTGCCCCAGCAGGCCTCCGCCTGCTTCATCCTGAGCGTCGACGACACCATGGACTCGATCCTCAACTGGTACGCCGAGGAGGGCCGCATCTTCAAGGGGGGCAGCGGCGCCGGCGTCAACCTGTCACGGATCCGGGCCTCCACCGAGCTGCTCAACGGCGGCGGCACCGCCAGCGGACCCGTGAGCTTCATGCGGGGCGCCGACGCGTCGGCCGGCACGATCAAGTCGGGCGGCAAGACCCGCCGCGCCGCCAAGATGGTCATCCTCGATGCCGATCATCCCGACATCGAGGAGTTCATCTGGTGCAAGGCCCGCGAGGAACGCAAGGCCCGGGCGCTCGAGGCGGCCGGGTTCGACATGAGCCTCGACGGTGCCGACATCCACTCGGTGCAGTACCAGAACGCCAACAACTCGATCCGCGTCAGCGACGACTTCATGCAGGCCGTGATCGACGACGGCGACTGGGCGCTCACCGCCCGCGGCGACGGCGCCGTGCTCGACACCGTGAAGGCCCGCGCCGTCTTCCGTCAGGTCGCCGAGGCGTCGTGGGAGTGCGCCGATCCCGGCATCCAGTTCGACACCACGATCAACCACTGGCACACCGCAGCGAACACCGGCCGGATCACGGCGAGCAATCCGTGCGCGGAATTCATGCATCTCGACGACTCAGCCTGCAATCTGGCGTCGCTCAATCTGCTCGAGTTCCTGACCCATGGCAACGACGTCGACGGGTTCGACGTGGAGGGGTTCGCTCACGCGGTGCAGGTGCTGTTCACCGCCCAGGAGATCCTCGTCGGCAACGCTGACTATCCGACCGAGGCCATCGGAGAGAACGCCCGGCGGTTCCGTCAGCTCGGCATCGGCTACGCGAACCTCGGCGCCCTGCTGATGACGCTCGGCCTGCCCTACGACTCCGACGGCGGGCGGGCGGTCGCCGGGTCGATCACCGCCCTCATGACGGGCGAGGCGTACCGCACCTCGGCCGGCCTCGCCGCCCGCATGGGTCCGTTCGCCGGCTTCGCCGAGAATCGTGAGCACATGCTCCGCGTGCTCGATCAGCACCAGGCCGCGGCGGCCGCGGTCGACGAAGAGCTCGCGCCGGCCTCGATCCTCGAGGCGGCCCGGGTCGCCTGGGACGAAGCGTGCGACCAGGCCGCGAAGGGCGGCGTGCGCAACTCGCAGGCGAGCGTGCTCGCGCCCACGGGCACGATCGGGCTGCTGATGGACTGTGACACCACCGGCGTCGAGCCCGACCTCGGGCTCGTGAAGTTCAAGCGGCTGGTCGGCGGGGGCACGATGAGCTTCGTCAACCGGTCGGTGCCACGGGCGCTGCGCAACCTCGGCTACACGAAGGACGAGACCGACGCGATCGTCGCCCACATCGACGCGAACCACACCGCGGTCGGCGCGCCGGGGCTCGACCCGGCCCACCTTCCCGTCTTCGCCTGCTCGCTCGGGGCCGACCCGATTCACCATCTCGGCCACGTGAAGATGATGGGGGCGGTGCAGCCGTTCATCTCCGGCGCGATCTCCAAGACCGTGAACCTGCCGGAGACCGCCACCGTCGAGGAGATCGAGCTGCTGCTCATCGAGTCCTGGCGGCTCGGTCTCAAGGCCGTGGCGCTCTACCGCGACAACTGCAAGGTCGCCCAACCCCTGTCGACCGGAAACGGGAAGCCGGGCGAGCCGGTCGCCCAGCCGCTCTCGGCCGGCGACGGGAAGCCGGGCGAGTCCGCACCGGTCGTACCGGAGCCCGTGCGAGAGCGGCTGCCCCGCTCGCGGGCGTCGCGCACGTTCGAGTTCCGCGTGGCGGACTGCAAGGGCTTCGTCACCGTCGGCGAGTACGCCGACGGTCGACCGGGCGAGATCTTCGTGCGGGTCTCGAAGCAGGGATCGACCCTCGCCGGGATCATGGACGCCTTCGCGATCTCGCTGAGCCACGGGCTCCAGTACGGGGTGCCGCTGTCGGCCTTCGTCGAGGCGTTCGTGGGCATGCGGTTCGAGCCGGCGGGCATGACGGACGACGCGGAGATCCGGATCGCCAACAGCCTGATGGACTATCTGTTCCGCAAGCTCGCCGTGATGTACCTGAGCCACGACGAACGGTCCGGTCTCGGCATCCTCACCACCGACGAACGCATCCAGCCGACGCTGCCGGGCGTGGAGGAGCAGGTCACCGAGACCGTCCAGGGGTCCGAGATCCCGCCGGATCCGCCTGCCGCGGCCGCGGATGCGCCGTTCTGCATGACCTGTGGCGTGCCGATGCAGCGCGCCGGTGCCTGCTACGTCTGCGGCGACTGCGGCACCACCAGCGGCTGCAGCTGACTCAGCCGGCGAGCGCGGCCGCGATCTTCTCGACGGTCGGCAGGTTGCGGGCGGTCGCGACCGTGTCGAGTGCCCGGTCGACCTCGGCGACGCTCAGCGTTGCCCGCGCCGAGCCCTCGGGATAGCGGACGTGGATCTCGGCACCGATCACCTCGTACTCGGAGCTGGGGGTGTGATCGCCGATCAGCTCGGCCGCGTCGGCGGGTGCCTCGTCGGCGAGGAAGAGCACATGGTGGAGCTTCGGTTCGATTTCACCGGGCGGGTAGGGGTGGGCGGCGAGCGCCGCCTCGATCTCGGCGCGGGTCCGCAGAAGGACCGGCACGTCGACGTCGAACGACGCGGCCACGGCGCGGCGTATGGCGACGGTGATCGCGGCCGCGTCGAGATCGCTGTCGAAGCAGACGTTGCCGCTCTGGATGATCGACGTGACGTTCTCGAAGCCGAGCGTCTCGAACACCTGGCGCAGCTCCGCCATCGGCACCCGGTTGTGGCCGCCGACGTTGATGCCGCGGAACAGCGCTACGTGGCGACTCATCGTCCGGAGTGTATGGGCCATACTGCTGGCCATGAGCGACGATCCGCGCGACCCGAAGCCCGCCTCCGAACACACCACCCGGGCGAACGCCGCCCACGCGGCGGCCCTGCAGCTCGAGGACGATTTCGAGCGGGCCAACCGCGGTCTCATCGCCACCCACGAGACGGGCGAGATCGAGGGCCCCTTCGGCCTCTCGTGGAACACCAACGACTGGAACTTCCTGCGGGACCAGGAAGCGCCGCCCGCCACCGTGCACCCGAGCCTGTGGCGCCACGGCCGGGTGAACGCCATCCACGGCCTGTTCGAGGTGACCGAGAACGTCTGGCAGGCGCGCGGCTACGACATCTCGAACATCACGTTCATCAAGGGCGACGAGGGCTGGGTGATCATCGATCCGCTGACCACCTCGTTCACAGCCAAGGCGTGTCTCGACCTCGCCAACGCGACGCTGGGCGAGCGGCCGGTCACCACGGTGATCTACACGCACAGCCACACCGACCACTACGGCGGCATCCTCGGCGTGACGAGCACGGAGGAGGTCGACAAGGGCAACGTGCGGATCCTCGCGCCGGAGGGATTCATGCGCGAGGCAGTGGCGGAGAACCTGATCGCCGGGCCGGTGATGGGACGTCGCGCCTTCTACCAGTTCGGCATGCTGCTGCCGCCCGGTCCGATGGGCCACATCGACTGCGGGCTCGGCAAGGGCATCCCCCGCGCCACCCCGGACCTCGTCGCGCCGACCGAGGAGATCAGCCTGACCGGCACGGAGCTGGTGCTCGACGGGGTGCGGGTCGTCTTCCAGAACACGCCGGGCACCGAGGCGCCCGCCGAGATGAACTTCATGTTCCCGGACCACGGCGCCCTCTGCATCGCGGAGAACTGCACCCACACGATGCACAACACGTTGCCGTTCCGGGGTGCCCAGGCCCGCGACACGCTGAGTTGGAGCAAGTACATCCAGGAGGCGTTGGACCTGTTCGGCGGCGACATGGACCTGCTCTTCTCGACCCACAACTGGCCCCGGTTCGGCCACGACGACGCGACCCGCTATCTCGAGCAGCAGCGCGACATGTACCGCTGGCTCCACGACCAGACGATGCGGCGCGCCAACCACGGGCTCACCCCGCGGGAGATCGCCGAGGATCTCGAGGCCCCCGAGTGCTTCACGAGCCAGTCGCACACGCGCGGGTACTACGGCACCGTCAGCCACAACGCGAAGGCGGTGTACCAGCGCTACATCGGCTGGTACGACGGCAATCCGGCCAACCTCAACCGGCACACGCCGACCGAGAGCGGTCGCCGCTACGTGGCCGCGATGGGCGGCGCCGAGTCGGTGCTCGCCGAGGCACAGCGGGCGTACGACGCCGGCGACTATCGCTGGTGCAGCGAGATCCTCAACCATCTCGTGTTCGCCGAGCCGGACTTCGAGCCCGGCCGGCTCCTGCAGGCCGACTCCTTCGAGCAGCTCGCCTACCAGTCCGAGTCGGGACCGTGGCGTGACTCGTACCTGATGGGGGCGATGGAGCTGCGCACCGGGAGCAAGGGGCTGGCCATGTTCGGTGGCCGGGCGATCACCGATCAGCTCGACGTCGAGATGCTCGTGGAGCTCATCGGCATCCGGCTCCGGGCGGAGAACGTCGTCGGCGAGGCCTTCGAGCTCAACTGGCACTTCACCGACGTCGACGAACACCACGCGATCGGCGTCGACAACTGCGCCGTGCACCATCGTCCCGACACGGTGCTCGACGGGGCCGCGGCATCGGTCGTGTCCACCAAGATGGACCTGGCCCACGCCGTGCGCGGTGATGTCGATGTGGACGGGTTCCTGGCGCTCGACGGGGTGAGCGTCGACGACCCGGAGCCGCTGCGGACGCTGCTCGGCAACCTCGATCAGTTCAGCAGCGAGTTCGGCATCGTCGAACCCTGAGTCGCCGCGTCACCCGGCGCCGGCGGCGATGGCCCGGAGGTGGTCGTCCGTGCCGAGGGCGATGAGGATGTCGCCCTCGTGCACGTGCAGGTCGCTGGGTGGGTTGGTGATGAACGCCCCGCCGCGGCGAACGGCGACCAGCATCGTGGTCGGATGGTCCGGCATCAGGATGTCGACGATCGTCGAGTCCACATAGCGGCTCCCCGCGATCACCTCGATCTCGGCCATGCGGACCTCGAGCTCCCGGTCGTGCATGACGACGTCGAGGAAGTCGGTCACGTCCGGCTGGAGCACCATCGCGGCCATGCGGGAACCACCGATCTCGTGGGGGTTGACGACGCGGTTCACGCCGACCCGCTCGAGCTTCTCGGTCACCCCGGCGCTGTTCGCCCGCGACACGATGAAGAGCGTCTCGTTCTGACTGCGGGCACTCAGGGCGACGAAGAGGTTGTCGGCGTCGCTGTCGAGGCCGACGACGAGCGTCTCGGCCCGCGCCAGACCGGCCGCGGCGAGGACCGCGTCCTCCGTGGCCTCGCCGAGTACGGCGTGCACGCCCTCCGGGAAGTCGTCGACCTCGAGGTCGGCGCGGTCGACGACGACGACGTCGCGCCCGGCCCGGCGCATCTCGTCGACGATCGCCCGGCCCACCTGTCCGTAGCCACAGACGATGACGTGCCCTTCGAGTTGGTCGATGGAGCGTTGCATTCGGCGCCTCCGGAACTGGTCGTCGAGTTGGCCCTCGAAGAGTGTTTCGAGCAACACGCCGAGGGTGTAGAGCACGGTGCCCGTCCCGAACAGGATCAGGAAGATGGTGAAGATCGCGTACTGCCGGTCGAAGTCGCCGATCTCGCGGTAGCCGACGGTCGAGACCGTGATGACCGTCTGGTAGACGGCATCCAACGGCCCGAGGCCGAGCAGCATGTAGCCGACCGAACCGACCACGAGGACGAGTCCGAGGAACGACACGCCGACGCGGAAACGCACCCACGGGTCGCGTTGTGCGATCCGAATACGGCGACCCCCGAGCTTGGCCATCACGGCAGCTTAGGGAGCCTGCCCCATCATGGCTGCCACCGGCTCGGCGCGTCACCAGGAGCCGCCGCCGCCTCCGCCCCCGCCGCCGCCCGCTCCGCCGCTGAAACCGCCGCCCCCGCCAGAGGACGAGGGGGCGGTGGTGGTGGAACCGAGGGCCGACCGGATCGACGGCGCGGCGTAGATCCACGCCGTCTGATGTGACATGCCCGCGACGCGCGAACCGGGGACGCTGGCGGCCGCCTTCACGGCTCGCTCCCAGCGGTCCGTCTCGTCGAGGGCGACGGCCCACGCGGTGTACTGCCGCAGCAGGCCCATGTCCGCGGCGCGTTCGACGTGCTCGGCTTCGGACTCGTGCAGGAAGCGCCGGAACGACTCGACGAGGATCCACGCGCCGGAACCCTGGGGCGTACGGATCCGCAGCTCCCAGGCCCGGATGATCGATCCGAGCCCGATGCCGGCGAGCAGGCCGCCGATGGCGACGGCCGTGAGCGCACCGGCGCCGTTGCGGTTCGCGATCCCGGCGGCCACGAACGCCACCGCGCCGCCGAGGAGCGTGGCGACGATGCCGAGGGCGATGGCGAGCCGGCGCCGGCGGGCGCCCTTGCGGTCCCAGTAGCCACCATCGGCCTGCCATTGCTCGAGTTCCGTGCCGAGCTCGCCCCACGCGGCGGTGAACCCGGAGTCGTAGGAGTCCAGGCGAACGACGCTCGAACCCCCGAACATCCCCTTCAGGATGCGCTCCACTGCCGGGTTCGCCTCCGCCGCACCTCGCCGGAGTTCGGGTGTGGCGCCGGCGGTGTCGAGCTCGACCTCGTCGCGGATGGCGGCCTCGAGGAGCCAGGCCATCTTGTGATCGTCCTTCACCCGTTCGGCGTGGATCACGCCGCCGATGGCGGCGCTGTAGCCGCGGGGGGACTCGAACTCGATGGTCGTCATCTCCGCGAGTTCGGCGTGGTCGACCCGGCGGGTCGGTGCGTCGTCCAGCTCGTCGGGCCCGAACGCGGCATCGACGGCGCCGCCGTCCCACACCCACTCCCGGCCGGCGCGTCGGTGCAGCGCCGACACGGCGAAGCCGCCGATCACCGCGGCCACGGCCGCCCACACGAAGGGCGCGAGCGCGCCGACCCCGGGATCCGGAGCCGGCCCCGTCGGCGCGGCGACGACGGGGGCGGTGATCGGACCGCCGAGCGTGCCCCGCACGGTCAGGAAGCGTCCGGGGCTCACCTCGTCGTGGCGGGCGACGGCGTGGCCGGGCGCCACGAGCTCGATCGAGCAGCCGCCCTCGTCCCCGGTCTCGCCGGTGTCGCAGCGAAGGTCGGAGAGCGTGCGGGCGCTGGTGATGTGGACCTCGATCTCGTGCGCACTCACGGTCCACCCGTCGCCGACCGCGTTCCAGGCGAAGTCGTCGCCGATCACGAGCCCGTCGTGGGCGTAGCGGATCGTGTAGCGGTGCCGCCCGGTGACGGTCTGGTTCGGGTCGCCGACTCGGAGTTCGCTGCCGAGCCACCACGGCTGGACGAGGAGGTCGTCGGGCGCGGTCGGTGACTCGACCGAGAAGTCGGTGGTCGGCGGGAGGTCGGGGATCTGGCGGAGGATGCCCCGTCGGGCGATCACGCCGAAGTCGTAGTCGATCACCTCGATGACGTTGACGGTGGCGGTGTCGTCGATGTCCGCCTGCATCCAGTACGCCCCGATGCGCTCGGTGTCCCCGACGAGGGCGCCGATCAGGGCGACGACGCCGGCGACGACCGCGGCGACGAGGACGAGGAATCGATCGAGCCACCGCCGTTGCTCCGGACGCATGGCGTGAGCGTAGGGGACCGGTCCGCGACGAGCGGGTACCGCCGCGGCGGCCGATCAGTCGTCGGGGGCGAGCTCCTTCTTGCGGCGGAGGTAGCCCTTGACCATCTCGCCGAAGTGGACCGGGTTGTAGACGTCCTCTTCGTACTTCCACTTCCCGTTGCCGGCGTAGTGCAGGATCGTGATGTTGGCTTCCTGGTGCAGGGAGCCGTCACCGGGGTCGGCGAAGCGGTTGAAGACCCGAGCGATGACCCATCCCTTGTCCTCATCGATGACATACCAGTCGATCGGGAAGTAGATCATCTCGTTGTTGGGCCACTCGTCCATCGTGGACTGGATCCACTGGTAGATGGCCTCGCGCCCGCCGAGGGTGCCGTAGTGGTGCTCGATGTAGGTGGCGTCCTCGGTGAACTGGTCGGCCCACTCGCGCCAGTCGTGGCTGGTCGCCGCCTTCAGGGCCCGTGCCTGGTACTTGTCGAACTCTTCCTCGAGTTCCTCTCGACTCCAGCGGCCCATGTCATCTCCCCGTTCGGTGTGGGCAGAGTCTGCATCACGCGCCTACCAGGCGCACAGCTCCCGGGCCGTCGCGGCGATGGTCTCGGCATTCGGGCGGTAGGCGTCCTCGAGGGGCGGGCTGAACGGGACCGGCACGTCGAGGCCGCCCAACCGCTTGACCGGCGCGTCCAGATCGGTGAAGCACTCGTCGGCGATCGTCGCCGCGATCTCGGCGCCGAGACCGCCGAGCCGGTTGGCGGCATGGACGACGAGTACCCGGCTGGTCTTCGCGACCGAGGTGGTGACGGTGTCCATGTCGAGCGGCTTCAGCGAGCGGAGGTCGATGACCTCCAGCTCGATCCCCTCGGTCGCGAGGGCGTCGGCGGCGGCGACCGCCTCGTGGCGCATCGCCCCGTAGGTCACGACGGTGGCGTGGCTGCCGGCCCGGACGACGGCGGCCGCGCCGAGCGGGACCGGGGCGTCGCCGGCAGGGATCTCGCCCTTCAGGGAGCGATACAGGGGCTTCGACTCGAAGTAGATGACCGGGTTGTCGTCCCGGACCGCGGACTGGAGGAGGCCGTACGCGTCCGCAGGGGTCGACGGCGCGACCACCTTGAGCCCGGGGGTGTGGACGAACCAGGCTTCGGGATTCTGCGAGTGGAACGGCCCGGACCGGAGGTTCCCGTCCGACGGTGCTCGGATCACCCACGGCACGGCGCCGCCCCAGCGGTAGTGGGCGGTCGAGGCGAACTGCACGATCGAGTCGAAACCCGAGCTGATGAAGTCGGCGAACTGGAGCTCGATGATCGGGCGCAGGCCCATCAGCGCCATGCCGTTGGCCGCGCCGATGAACCCGAGCTCGGTCATCGGCATGTTGCGGACACGACGCGAGGAGAACGCCTCCGCAGCGGCCTTCGTCACCTTGAAGGCCCCGCCGAACGGGCCGGCGACGTCCTCGCCCATGACGAGGACCCGTTCGTCGCGGGTCATCTCGTGGACGATCGCGGCGCTGATCGCGTCAAGGTAGGTGCCGGTGCTCACGCGTCGCCCGCCCAGACGCCGTCGGTGACCGTCGCCGGATCCGGCCACGGGCTCTCGTGGGCGAACGCGAGCGCGTCGGCGACCTCGGCGGCGACGTCCGCGTCGATGCGATCGATCCGCTCCTGTTCGACGCCCTCCTCGCGGAGGCGGACGAGCAGCCGGTCGATCGGATCACGCCGTTCCCACTTCTCCAGCAATCCCTGCGGCACGTATTCGAACCCGTCGTGGATCGCGTGGCCCAGCATCCGCATCGTCGCCGCGACGATCACCGTCGGGCCGCCGCCGTTGCGGGCCCGGTTGACGGCCTTGCGGCTGACGTGGTGGACGGCCTCCACGTCGTTTCCGTCGACGTCGACCGCGTGCACGCCGTGGGCGCGCGCCCGCGCCGCGATGTCGGGGTTCGCCGAGTGCTGCTCGATCGGCGTCGAGTAGGCGTATTGGTTGTTCTCGACGACGATCACCACCGGGGCCTTGTCGAGGGCGGCGAGGTTCAGCGACTCGGCGAAGAGTCCGGTGACCGCGCCCCCGTCGCCGGTCCAGGTCATGGCGACACGGTCTTCGCCGCGGAGCTTGAAGGCCATCGCGGCGCCGACGGCGACCGGCAACGACTGGGGGAGGTGGGAGATGAACCCGATGATGCCGAGGTCGACGTCACCACATCCGTGGATGTTGGCGTCACGCCCCCCGCTCGGGCCGGTCGCGCGGCCCAACTGGTGGGCGAGCAGCCGGTGGGGGGTCATGCCCCGCACGAGGTAGGCACCGAGGTCGCGGTGCATCGGGGCGACCACGTCGTCCTCGTCGAGACACAGGGCGGGGCCGACGGACACGGCCTCGTGCCCTCGCTGGTTGAAGGTGCCGCCGACACCCTGACCGGTCAGCCACAGGGTGCGGATGGCCTCGTCGACGTCGCGGGTGAGGCGCATCCAGCGATACGCGGCGACGAGGTCGAGCGTCATCGCAGCCGGAGATAGTCGGCGACGGTGGCGAGCGGGGGGCGCTCGTCGACGAGGGCTTCCACGGGCTCGAGATCCGGGCGCAGCAGGACGTGGCTCCACTCGTCCTGCCACTCGACCTCGGCTCGGCGCAGGGCCACGTGGAGGATCTCCATCGCCTGCACGGAGAGCTCGTGGAGCGGACGATTGCGGTGGACCCGCACGCCCAGGTCGACCTGGGCGAGTCGCTCCGTGCCGACCAGCGCGGCGATGTCGATCAGCAACCCGGTCTCGACGCCGTAGCCCATGCTGAACGGAACCTGCTCGAGGATGTCGCGCCGGGCCGCGTACTCGCCGCCCAGCGGCTGACGAACCGAGGTGAGGTGGGGGAAGAGGGTGGCGAGCAGCGGCCGGGCCATCAGCTCGGTGGTGCGGCCGCCGCCGGTGCCGCCGATCTCGGGGCGTTCGTAGTAGCCCTTGACCATCGCGATCTCGGGATCGGTGAGCAGGGGGCCGACCAGGCCGGTGACGCAGGCGGGCGTGAACGAGGTCAGGTCGGCGTCGATCCACACGATCAGGTCGCCACGGCAGGCGGCGATGCTCTTCCACAGCACGTTGCCCTTGCCGGCGCCCGGGGCGATGTCGGGCAGCACGTCCGCGACCTGCACGACGGTGGCACCCGCCGCCCGGGCGACGTCGGCGGTGCCGTCCTCGCTGCGATCGTCGATCACGATGATCTCGTCGACGAGGGAATGGCCGTTGGACGCGAGGTGCTCGTGGATGGCGCCGACGATGGTGCCGACCGTCGCCTCCTCGTTCCGGGCCGGGATGCAGACCGAGATGGTGTGCTCACCCTTCGCGTCCCGGAGCATCGGCAGCGGGAAGTCGCGGGCGGAGTGGCTGCGGACCTCGGTCATGGGTCGCCCAGCGTAAACCGTGGCGTCAATCGATCCCCATGAGACGCAGGATGGTGGGCGGGGGCGAGGGGTCGCCGGCCGCGAGTGCGGCCGCCCGTTCGACGTTCGCCGGGTGGAAGCGCTGGTTGCTCCAGTCGCTCCACGCCTCGTCCTCGGTGATGCCCTCGGTGACGGCGCGGAGGTACCGCTGGAGGGCCCGCACCTCGGGCTCGCCACCAACCGCGCCGTAGCCCGGCACGACGGTCGTCCCCCAGCCGAGGAGGACGTCGAGCTGCTCGGCCCACGCCGCGGGATCGCCGGCCCAGGCGGCCGGGATCACGCCGAACGACGCCATCGCGCCGGCGATGACCACGTTCGCGTCGGGGACCTGCACGACCAGGTTCTCCTGCGTCTGCCCGTGGGTGGGCGCGACGACGACGCGGGATGTGAGCCAGGCCGCTTCCTGGACCATGTGGGAGACGGGCCGGGTCGTCAGGTCGGCGAAGTCGGCGGCGAGCGAAGGCTCGAGGTGTTGGTAGGCGGCGACGTTCGGTGGCTGCTCGAGGAGCGCGCTGGTCTCGCGGCGGCCGTAGACGGCGGCCAGCGGGTAGACGCTCGACCCGCCGACATGGTCGATGTGGGGCGACGTGTAGACGAGGTGGCGGATGGGCACGCCGGTGTCGGCGAGCAGGTCCGCGAGCTCCGCGGCGTGGGCGGGAACCGTGCAGGCATCCACGACCGTGATGCCGTCCTCGTCGTAGATCGCGACGGAGTTGGCCGAGCCGAAGCCGCCGGGGTCGCGTTGCGCGAGCAGGATGCCGTCGGCGACCTCGACCAGTTCCACGGAAGCGACGGTAGCCGTGGCGGGTTCATCAGGAGACGCTCGATGCCGATGATCTCTCTACGATGACTGCCATGTTCCCCCGCCGTGCGCTCGCTGTTCTGCTGGCCGTCGGCATCGTCGCGGGCGGGTGCGGATCCGGCACCGCGGAGGAGTCGCGGGCGGCGTCGACGACGACGACGTCCACCTCGACGACGACGACCACGACGACGACGTCCACGGTGCCGCCCACGACGACGGCCGCGCCGGTCACGACGTCCACCGTGCCGGCGGACCCGTACGAGACCTTCGTCGCGAACATCCGCGAGGAGGTGACGATCCTCGACGCCTACGAGACGCCCGACGGTGAGCCCGCCGTGTTCGAGTTCGCCGTCGGCAATCCGACCTACTTCGGCAACCAGCTCGCGCTGATGATCACGGATCGCACCGATGACGGCGAGTGGCTCAAGGTGCAGATCCCGGTCCGCCCGAACGGCACGGAAGCCTGGATCCGCGCCGCGGACGCCGAGATCACGTCGCATCGGTTCCGGGCGGAGGTAAACCTCACGGCGCGGGCGGTGACGGTGTGGGACGGCGCCGATCTGGTGGTCGAGACCACGGCCGTGATCGGCAAGGAGGCCACCCCGACGCCGCTGGGGAGTTTCTTCGTCAACGACCTCATCGAGAAGTGGGACACCAGCGCCTACGGGCCCTACATCCTCAGCCTCAGCGGCTTCTCCGAGGCGATGGACACGTTCGGCGGCGGTGTCCCCGTGATCGCGATCCACGGGACGAACCGGCCGGATCTGATGGGCGGCGCCCACTCGAACGGCTGCATCCGGATCCCGAACGATGTCGTCCGGGTGCTCGCCGACACCGTCCCGATCGGGACCCCCGTCGACATCGTCGCCTGACGGCAGAGCCGCCGACGAGCCCCACGGGATCTCTGGTCATGAAAGGGTCGCAAATTGCGACCCTTTCATGACCAGAGATGCGATCGGGTGGGAGGGAGGTCGTAGCCTCGGAGCGATGGATCGACTGATGGAGCTGGGTCGGCGAGGCTACGCCTTTGCCCGGCTCGTCGCGGGCGAGTGGTCCAAGGACCGCGTCGGCGGGCTCGCGGCCGAGATCGCCTTCTTCGCGCTCCTCGGGTTCTTCCCGGCCGTGGTCGCCCTCGCCGCCGCGCTCGGGTCCGCCGATGCGCTCGTCGGCGACAACACGGCGGCCGACGTGGAGAACTGGCTCGTGGACCAGATGGTCAACGTGTTCGGCGGTGACAACAGCCTCGAAGCGACGGTGGAGGACCTGTTCAGGGGCGGGAACGGTGGCGCGCTCACGATCGGCGCGGTGATCGCGATCTACGCGGCGTCGCGGGGGTTCACCGCGGTCGTGCGGGCCCTCGATGTCGCCTACGACCACGATCATCTCCGGGGTTGGCTCTCGACCCGGCTCGTCGGTCTCGGCCTGACCCTGCTGACGGTCGCCGTGGCGGCGGTCGTGCTCGTGCTCATCGTCGTCGGCCCGCTCTTCGGCGGCGGATCGGACATCGCGGACGAACTCGGCGTCGGGTCGTGGTTGGCCACGCTCTGGACATGGCTGCGATGGCCGGTGGTCTTCCTCGTGTTCGTCGGCTGGGCGGCAACCGTGTACCACGTCGCCCCGAACCACTCGACGCCGTGGCGTTCCGAGCTCCCGGGCGCGGTCATCGCGTCGCTGTGGTGGTCGGCCGTGTCGCTCGGCTTCAGCTCGTACCTGTCGTTCGCCAGCTCGGGGGCGAACGCCGTCTTCGGCCTGCTGGGGGGCGCCATCAGCCTCCTCTTCTGGCTCTACCTGATGGCGATGGGATTGCTCCTGGGGGCGGAGATCAACTCGCTCCTCGCGGTCGAGAAGGGGTTGGACATCAACCGGGCGGCGAGGCCGGAGAGCAGTCGTCGCCTTCGTCGGTAGGGTGCAGCCGTGACCGACTTCCGCGCTCCGTCGACGGAGATCTTCTCGCTCCTGCGTCACGCCGCCGACCTCGACGGAGTGCTCGCTCTGCCCGCGTTCGCGGGGGTCGACGAGGCCACCGTCGAGGGCCTCGTCGCCGAAGCGGGCCGCTTCTTCGAGGAGGTGCTCGCGCCGCTCAACCGGGACAGTGACGTCGTCGGCACCGTGCGCCGTGACGACGGCGGGGTGAGCACCGCGCCGGGGTTCGCGGACGCCTACCGCCGCATGGTCGACGCGGGCTGGATGTCCATCGGTGGTCCCGTCGCCTACGGAGGCGGTGGGTTCCCGTCGGTCGTCAATCTGGCGGTGCACGACCTGATGGCCAGCGCCTGCCTGTCGTTCTCGCTGTGCCCGACGCTCACCGGAGGCTCCATCGACGCCTTGTCGGAGTTCGGCACCGAGGAACAGCGCGAGGTGTATCTCCCGCGACTCATCTCGGCGGAGTGGAGCGGCACGATGAACATGACCGAGCCGGAGGCCGGCTCCGACGTCGGTGCCCTGACCACCCGGGCCCTCCCGAACGACGACGGGTCGTGGCGTATCACCGGCCAGAAGATCTTCATCTCGTGGGGCGAGCACGACATGGCGGACAACATCGTCCACATGGTGCTGGCCCGCACTCCGGATTCACCGCCCGGCACGAAGGGCATCAGCCTCTTCCTCGTGCCCAAGTACCTCGTCGGCGACGACGGCACGCTCGGCGAGCACAACGACGTTCGCTGCGTGTCGCTCGAGCACAAGCTCGGACTCCACGGCAGTCCCACCGCGGTGATGGCGTTCGGCGACGAGGGCGGCGCCACGGGATGGCTCGTGGGCGAGGAGCACGGTGGCATGCGCGCCATGTTCGCCATGATGAACAGCGCCCGACTGGCGGTCGGCCTCGAGGGCGTTGCCATCGCCGAGCGGGCGTATCAGCAGGCCCTCGCGTTCGCCCACGAGCGTCGGCAGGGTCAGGCGCCGGGCGCCGAGCCGGGCTCGCCCAGCCCCATCGTCGAGCATCCCGATGTGCAGCGGATGCTGCTCGACATGGCGTCCTGCATCGCCGCGATGCGAGGCCTCTGCTACCGGACGGCGGCAGCCAGTGATCGGACGGACCACGCCGAGACGGCGGACCAGCGCCGAGCCGGTGACCACCGTGCCGCGCTGTTCACGCCCCTCGCGAAGGCGTGGTGCACCGACCTCGCGTGCGAGTTGACGAGCACCGGCATCCAGATCCACGGCGGCATGGGATACGTCGAGGAGACCGGTGCGGCCCAGCACTTCCGCGAGGCCCGCATCACCCCGATCTACGAGGGCACCAACGGCATCCAGGCCATCGATCTCGTGAGTCGCAAGGTGCCGCTCGACGACGGCGCCGCCGTGCGCGCCCATCTCGCGGAGATGCGCTCGGTCGCGACGGCGGCCGCGGCATCGCCCACGTTGGGCGGTGTGGCCGGTCATCTCACGTCGGCTCTCGACGCGGTCGAGGAGGCGACGGCGTGGATGCTCGCCGCGAGTCCGGTGGACCGTCTCCCCGGGGCGACGGCCTATCTCGAGATGCTGGCCGTCGCGACCGGTGGCTCGATCCTGATCGACACTGCCCTGTCGGCGGCCGACGCCGACGACGGGCAGGAGGCGGAGCGCCGAGCGACGCTGGCGCGCTTCTTCGCGATGAATCGACTCGCCGCGGTCGTCGGTCGCCGACCGGCGGTCGAGGGTCTCGGTGCCGTCCTCGCGGACGGCCGGACGACGGTGCTCGCGCCGTGAGCGGCGACATCCCGGAAGCCGGACGGGGCGAATAGGGTTTCGTCCCCATGCTTCTCGCGTCCTTCCCCAGCCCGTCGAGTGAGGCGATCGAACTCGGCCCGTTCACCCTGCGGGCCTACGGCCTCGCGATCGCCTTCGGCGTCATCGCCGCCGTCTGGCTCGCCCAGAAGCGGTGGTCCGCCGCCGGCGGGGACCCGGAGGACATCTCGAAGCTCGCCATGTGGGCCGTGCCCGCCGGCCTCGTCGGCTCGCGGATCTACCACGTGCTCACCGACTGGCGCTTCAAGGACGGATGGGCGGAACCGTTCAAGATCTGGGAAGGCGGTCTCGGTATCCCCGGCGGCATGGCGGCCGGCATCCTCGTCGGTCTGTGGCTGATCCACCGCGAAGGATGGGACCGTCCGACGCTGCTGGACGCGACCGTCCCGGCCCTGCCGTTGGCGCAGGCGATCGGCCGTCTCGGCAACTGGTTCAACCAGGAGCTCTTCGGTGGTCCCACGGATCTGCCCTGGGCCGTGGAGATCGCGCCCGAGCACCGGCCAGCCGAGCATCTCACCGAGGAGACGTTCCACCCCACGTTCCTCTACGAGGCGGTCTGGAACCTGGGACTCGTGGTGTTCCTGATCTGGCTCGGCAAGACGAAGCGGGTCCGCTCGGGCGGACTGCTCGCCGTCTATGTGGTCGGCTATCTCGTCGCCCGGCTGTGGCTCGAGACGGTCCGGGTCGACCACGCCACCGAGATCGGTGGCGTGCGCATCAACATCTGGATGAGCGTGATCGGCATCGTGGCCGCGGGCGCGTGGTTGGTGCTGCGGGGTCGTCCGACGACGGACGACGACTCAGACGACGCCGGCGCTGGTGTCGAGCCGGTCGAGGTGGCTGTTCCCGACGACGGTTCGGCGTAGCCGGTTCAACGCGTGGTGCTTGTTCAGCTGCTGGGCGGGAGCCGGCGGCGGGAACATCGTCAGATCCCGGATGTCGTACGCGATCGCGTACAGCCGGAGCCGGTCGAACTGGCGGGGGACCTCGAACAGCTCCGGGTAGTCCTCGGCGAGCCACCAGGGGATGTCGGCGTAGTCGTCCGCCCGTGTCCGCTCGACCCACTCGTCGGCCACGTGCAGGTGCGGAAGGCAGCACATGCGCAGGAACACGTCGAGGTCGACGTCGGCCGGCGAGGTGCGGGCCCATTCGAAGTCGAGGACCGCCGTGATCTCGTCGCCGTCCCACAGGATGTTCTCGAACGTGAGGTCGCCGTGGACGAGGAACTTGCTGTCGAACGGTTCGATCGCCGGGGTGAGGTCGTAGACCATGCGTTCGACGTCGTCGATGAGCCCGCGGTCGACGTGGGCGAGCGAGCGAGCCTGGTCGAGGGCGACCAGCAGCGACATCACCGGTGAGAGCGTCTCGCCCCGCAGCATCTGCGGGGCGTCGATCAGGGGAAGGTCCGCCGGACCCGGCGTGTTGTGCAGGCGCTGCATCTTCGTCGCGAGCTGGCTGACGGCGGAGCGACGTTTCGCCGTCGACATCGTGGGCCACCAGTGGGCGAGTGGCTTGCCGGGAACCCGCTTGAGGACGAGATAGTCCGCACCCATGCGGCCGCCGTACGCGACGACCATCGGGTAGCCGATCTCGGCGGGAAGGCTCGGCCCCAGCGTCGCCTCGCGGCGCAGTCGCTGGTTGGGCCGGCGGTTGACCCGCACGACATGGGTCGGCGTCAGCCAGACCTCGTTGGTCACGCTGCTGGCGGGCTCCAGCGGAACCGACGAATCGAGTCCGGCCTGGAGGAGCGCGTGGCGGGCGCGTGCCATCGCCATGGGGTTGCGGCGTTCGTTCACGTGCGTCGACCTCGGTCGAATCCGCGACCATGTTGCGAGGGGGCCCTCTTCATGCCACCCCATCGGCACCCGAAGGGCCGAACTGAGCACCCTCACAGCGACCGGCCCTTCGGGCTGGGCCGTTCGGCCCGGATCGCTCAGGTGCCGGGCAGGATGGCATCGGCGAAGACGGGCCATGCCTGGGTCGCCCACTCGCCGAAGGATCGGTCCGTCAACACCACCACGGCGATGTCGGCCGCCGGATCGACCCACAGGAAGGTGCCGGTCTGGCCGAAGTGGCCGAAGGTCGACGGGGCGTTGCCGAACCCCGTCCAGTGAGGGTCCTTGTGGCCGCGGATCTCCGGGCCGAGACCCCACGGATTCGGGTCGTGGCGCCCGAAGCCGGGGAGGACGCCGGCCAGATCCGGCAGATGGGGGGAGGTCGCGCGGGCCAACGTCGGCGCGCCGACGACGATCGGCTCACGCCACGCCCGGACGAGGTGGGTGAGGTCGCGCACGGTCGACCACGCGCCGGCCCCGGCGGAGCCGAGCAGCCGCGTCTCCGTCATCGCCAACGGCTCGAGCACGGCCTCCCGGGCGTAGTCGGCGTAGGGCATGGCTGCTCGCGTCGCGATCGCCTCCGCGATCATGTCGTAGGCGTGGGTCGAGTAGATCCGGCGGCGATGCGGCGCCGCGAGCTGCGAGTCGTCATCCGGGGCGACCCCGCCGGCATGGGCGAGGAGGTCGGCGGCGGTCGCACCCGCCGCGGTGATCTCCTCGTCGAGTTCGAGGGTGCCCTCCTCGTGGGCGACCAGGGCGACGAGCGCGGTGATCAGCTTGGTGACCGACGCCAGCGCGAAGGGACGGTCGACGTCCGTCGTCGTGGCTTCCACCATGCCGTCGACGATCACCGCGCCCGCCGCGTGTTCCACCGGCCAGTCGTGCAGGAGATCCAGGGCGCCCATCGCGGTGACGGTAGCCCGCCGGGTGTGATGTCGGTCGGGGTTCCGTGGGAGTCTTCTCGCCGTGACCGATGTGCCGGGCGCCACCACTATTCGGGTCGATCGCACCTTCGCGTTCATCGACCTGTCCGGCTTCACCCGGTTCACCGACAGCCAGGGTGACGGCGAGGCGACCGAGCTGCTGAAGCAGTTCCGCGAGGCGGTGCGCGACGCCGCCTCGACGCGCGGCGTGCGCATCGCGAAGTGGCTGGGCGACGGCGCGATGCTGGTCGGCGTCGAGCCCGATCCCGTGGTGGAGGCGGTCGTCGACATCGAGCAGCGCATCGACGAGTCCGCCGCAGGGCTGCCTCTGCGAGGGGGGATCTCACGGGGTCCGGTGATCCTCTTCGAGGGCGACGACTGCATCGGTCACGCGGTGAACATCGCGGCTCGCCTCTGTGACGAGGCGGCGCCCCGGGAGGTGCTCGCGACCGCAGAGGCCGTGTCGCCGTCGCTCGTGGGCATCGCCGTCGAATCGGCGGGGGAGCGACGGATCCGCGGCGTCGAGATCCTGATCCCGTTGCTGCGTCTGACGGCCTGCGACTGAGCGATGCTTCCGGACGACCGCGCCGAGTGGACCGACTTCGAACGGGCCGTCGGCGAGGTCCTCGATCGGCTCCGGCCCGGTGACCTGGTGACCTACGGCGACGTCGCGGCGGAGGCGGGTTTTCCGGGCGCGGCGCGGGCGGTCGGCTCGATCCTGCGCAAGTCCGACGGCATCTTTCCGTGGTGGCGGGTGGTCAGCGCATCCGGTCGACTGTTGCGTGACCACGAGGTCGAACAGACCGAGCGGTTGACCGCCGAGGGCATCGAGGTCCGCGACGGCCGGATACGGGGCTGATTCGCCGCCTGCCGGGCGTTCGCCGGTACCCTTGGCAACTCGATGACAGACACCGCCCTCACTTCCTTCGCGGCGCTGGGTCTGAGCGACGAAATCGTCGATGCGCTCAACGAGCGAGGCATCACGTCGCCCTTCCCGGTGCAAGCCCTCACCATTCCCGACGCCCTCGCTGGCCGCGATGTGTGCGGCAAGGCCCAGACCGGCTCGGGAAAGACCCTCGCCTTCGGCCTCCCCGTCCTGCAGCGCATGGCCAAGGCCGCGCCCTCCCGCCCCACGGGCCTCGTTCTCGTGCCGACCCGTGAGCTCGCCAACCAGGTCACCGAAGAGCTCGACCCGGCCGCTCGTGCGGTCGGCCGCAACGCCCTCGCGATCTACGGCGGCGCACCGATGGAGAAGCAGATCGAGCGGCTCGAGAAGGGTGTCGATCTCGTCGTCGCCACCCCGGGTCGCATGATCGATCTCATCGACCGAAAGGCCGTCTCGGTCGCCGACGTCGCCCATGTCGTGGTGGACGAAGCCGACCGCATGGCCGACATGGGATTCCTGCCCCAGGTCGAGTGGATCCTGCGCAACATCGACACGTCGCATCAGACGTTGCTGTTCTCGGCCACCCTCGACGGCGTGGTCAACACGCTGATCAAGCGGTACCAGACCGATCCGTCGATGCACGAGGTCGAGGGCAAGGAAGTCACCGTCGAGGAGATGACCCACCGGTTCATCGCCGTCCACAAGATGGACAAGTCGAAGGTCGCCGCCACGATCGCCAAGTCGACCGGGCGCACGATCATGTTCACCCGGACGAAGGCGATGGCCGATCGACTCGCCGGCGATCTCAAGGACTTCGGCGTGAAGGCGGCGCCGATCCACGGCGACCTGCGCCAGACGAGCCGCGAGAAGTCGTTGAAGGACTTCAGCGACGGGAAGCTCCAGGCCCTCGTGGCCACCGACGTCGCCGCCCGCGGCATCCACGTCGACGATGTGGACGTCGTGATCCAGTACGACCCGCCCGGCGACCACAAGACCTACCTCCATCGGGCCGGCCGCACCGCGCGTGCCGGCGAGTCCGGTCTCGTGGTCACCTTGTCGCTGTGGGACGAGGAGCTCGAGATCAAGCGGCTCCAGAAGCGGATCGACGTCATCCAGCCGCTCACCGAGATGTTCTCCAACGACGAGCGGCTCAATGACCTCGCGAGCTGGGACCCCCTCGCCGACTGATCCTGCGCGCCCGGCGTCGATCGATGCCTGGGCCGACATCGGTGCCGAGCGTGATCACGCGGCGGTGTTGGCCGCGGCTGTCGCCGTGGTGGCCCGTGCCCTCGACGTCGACGTGGCGTTCGAGATCGACGGGGCGCCGGTCGCCCCGGACGACGCGATCCTCGGGATCGAGGTGGATCCGGAGCTCTTGAGCGCATGGGGGCCATGGCTCCCGGGTCAGCTGCGCGAAGCATTGCTGGACCGCCGCTCGCGAGCGGCCGGCGGCGTGCACCACACCGCGCCGGACGTTGCGGCCGCCGTGGTGGACGTCGCGGCTGGGGTCCGCCCGTTCGGCCTGGACGACATCGTGCTCGACCCGGCCGTCGGCGGGGGAGCCTTCCTGCTGGCCGTGGCCGAACGCCTGTCCGGCGCGCGGGCGGACGTGATCGCCCGCCTGCGGGGCCTCGACACCGATCCGTTGGCGGTCGCGACGTCGATCGCCGCGCTGCGCCTGTGGGCCGGTGGTGCGCCGGTCGGCGAGAACGCACTTCGCGTCGGCGACGGGCTCACCGACGTGACGGACGAGCGGATCGACTGGGTCATCGGGAATCCGCCGTTCCTGGCCCAGCTGAAGGGCGAGACCGTGCGCGATCGCGCCCGACACGCGTCGCTGCGCCGGCGCTGGCCGGAGCTCGGGGCGTACACCGACGATGCTGCCGCCTTTCTCCTCGCCGGCGCCGATGCGGTCCGTCCCGACGGCGTGGTCGCGCTGGTGCAGCCCACGTCGGTGCTGTCGGCCCGCGACGCCGCCGCGGTGCGGTCGCGGCTCACGACCGACGCGCCGCTCCAGGCGATCTGGTTGGACGACGGGCGCCGCTTCGATGCCGCGGTCGACACCGTCGCGCTCGTCCTGCAACGCGGCGCCGATACCGCGCCGGTCGCGCGTTTCGTCGGCGTCCCGCCCGTCGCCCGCGCCGACGGGCCGCCCGGCGAGCGGTGGGCGGCGCTGCTGATCGACGACCCGGCGGCCTGGCTCGGCGACGACGAGTTCTCGGCGGGAGCCGTGGTCGGCGACGTCGCCTCCGTCACGGCCGGCTTCCGTGATCAGTTCTACGGGCTCCGCGGCGCCGTCCACGAAGACCCCGACGCCGAGTGCCGCCTGATCACCTCGGGTCTCATCGACCCGCTCGAGGACCGCTGGGGCACGACCCCGTGCCGGTTCGACGGCCGGCGCTGGGAACACCCGGGGGTGCGGGTGGCCGACGTGGACCCGTCGATCGCGGCGTGGGTCGCGGCCCGGCTGCGACCGAAGCTCCTGGTCGCGAACCAGACCCGCACGATCGAGGTGCTCATCGACGACACCGGGGGGACCGTGCCGTGTACACCGGTGGTCAGTGTCGAACCGGGGGAGGACGGACCGTCGCTCGCCCACCTCGCCGCCGCGCTCTGCTCGCCCGTCGCGACCGCGCTCCTCCTGCGCGAGGCGGCCGGCTCGGCCCTGTCGAGCGACGCGATGCGGATCAGCGCCGCGGCGATCGCGGCCCTGCCGCTGCCGGTGGAGGGAGCCGCCTGGGACGCGGCGGCGGCGCTGGTCACCCGGCGCCGGCGCGACCCGACGGCGGTGTCGGTCGAGGCGATCGGCGAGGCGGCGATGGCCGCGTACGGCGTCGAGGGCCGGTCTGATCTGCACAAATGGTGGCATTCACGGCTTCCCCGCCGATAGGGTGCCGACAACATTCAGAGCGGTTCGTGGAGTCTCACCCCGGTGAGATGATGCGGACCCGGCAACCTGGGACCAGACACCCAAGGTGCCCACCCACCTCGGTGGGGATGTGGTGGAGGCTCCGGCCCCCGCAACGAAGTGTCTGATGGTTCGCCATCATCCACTGGGCACCTGAAGGTAGAAGTCCCGAGAATCTCTCCGTGGACCATTCCGACCCGCAGCCTCTCAGCTTCGATCCGCATCAGCGCTACGCCGATGACCTCCCCGCGTCCGGCGCGTGGCGACCGGGGGATCCGGTGGGACGGCGTCGCTTCGTCACGGTGACCGACGGTCGGCCGTTCGCCCTCGAAGGCGGCGGTCGGATCGACGAGGTCGTGATGGCGTACGAGTCGTGGGGCGAGCTCAACGCCGACGCGTCGAATGCCGTGCTCGTCTGTCACGCGCTCACCGGCGACTCGCATGCTGCGGGCCGCATCGAGCCGGGTCACGCGGCCGATGGCTGGTGGGACGACCTCATCGGGCCCGGCAAGGCACTGGACACCGATCGTTGGTACGTGGTCTGTGCGAACGTGCTCGGCGGCTGCCAGGGCAGTACCGGCCCGGCGAGCCTGGTTCCCGGCACCGACCGGCCCTACGGCGCCGCCTTCCCCCAGGTCACGATCCGCGACATCGTCCGAGCCCAGCGGCGGTTGGCCGATCGCCTCGGCATCGGCCGGTGGCTGGCGGTCGTCGGCGGTTCGATGGGGGGCATGCAGGTGCTCGAGTGGGGATCGATGTTCCCGGATCGGGTCGACGCCATCCTTCCCATCGCCACCTGCGCGGCGGCGAGTGCCCAGCAGATCTCCTGGAGCGCCGTCCAGCGCCTGGCGATCGTCCAGGACCCGCAATGGGCTGGCGGCAACTACTACGACGCCCCGCCCGGCAAGGGGCCGTGGGCCGGCCTCGGCCTCGCCCGCGAGATCTCGCAGATCACCTATCGCACCTCCGAGGTCTTCGACCAGCGCTTCGGGCGCCACCACGTCAACTCCCGCGAGGAGTTCGACCAGTGGGGGCGCTACGAGGTCGAGTCCTACCTCGACCACCACGGGCAGAAGCTCGTCAAGCGCTTCGACGCCAACTCGTTCCTCGTGCTGAGCAAGGCGATGGACCTGCACGACATCGGCCGTGGCCGCGGCGGCGTCGCTGCCGCCCTCGGGCGGCTCCGGGTGCCCGTGCTCACGGCCTCGATCACATCCGACGTGCTCTACCCGCCCTACCAGCAGGCGGAGATCCACGCCGGCGTGGAGGCGGCGGGTGGGAGCTGCGAGTACCACGTGATCGACAGCCCCCAGGGCCACGACGGATTCCTCCTCGAGTCCGCCCATCTCGGCCCCCTCATCTCTCGAACCGTTGCAACCGCGGAGGAAACGCGATGACCGAACGACAGCCGCAGACCCGGGCGATCCGGGCCGGGCGCGTCCACAACGACACGGCGCTCGCGCCGGTCGTCTGGGCGAGCAGCACCTTCGTCGCCGGAGGCGTGGAGGAGGCGCACCGCTTCGCTCAGGACATCACGATGCCGAAGTTCTACGGGCGCAACTCGAACCCGACGGTGTCGGACTTCCAGAGCGCGATCGCCGATCTCGAAGGAGCCGAGGCGTCACGGGCCTTCTCGTCGGGCATGGGTGCGGTCAGCGCCGTCATCCTCGGCCTGTGTTCGTCGGGCGATCACATCGTGGTGCAGTCCCAGCTCTACTCCCACACCCAGCTGCTGTTCCAGGCGGTGTGTCCGAGGTTCGGGATCGACGTCACGTTCGTGGACGGCACGGACCCCGACGCCTGGGATGCCGCGGTCATCCCCGGCAAGACCGCCCTCTGCTTCGCGGAGACGCCGGCGAACCCGAAGCTGGCGCTGGTCGATCTCGAACGGTTCGGCGCGATCAAGGGCCCGATGACGGTCGTCGACGGCACCTTCGCCCCGCCGATCGCCCAGCGTCCGCTGGAGTACGGCGTCGATCTGGTCGTCCACTCGGCGACGAAGGCGATCGCCGGTCACAACGACGCGATCCTCGGCGTGGTGAGTGGCAGCGAGGAGCTGCTCGCCTGGATCCGCGGCTTCGCGATCCTCCACGGCGCGGTGGCGTCGCCCTACGACGCGGCCAACGGCCTGCGCGGCATCCGCACCCTTGCGGTCCGGCTCGAACAGCAGACGAAGACGGCCACGCAGCTGGCCGAGGCGCTCTCGGGCCATCCGGCGATCGAGCAGGTCTTCTACCCGGGTCTGCCCTCACATCCGCAGTACGAGCTCGCCCAGCGCCAGATGGATCTCCCCGGTGGTCTCGTCAGCTTCGACCTGGCCGGTGGGCGCGATGCGGGCCGTCAGCTCGTCGAACGGATCGAGCTCGCCCAACTCGCCACGTCACTCGGTGGTCCCGAGACGCTGCTCACCCATCCCGCGTCCACCACCCACGTCGGCCTGCTGCCCCAGGAGCTGGAAGCCTCCGGCATCGGTGAAGGCACGGTGCGGATGTCGTGCGGGCTCGAGCACGCGGACGATCTCGAGGCCGATCTGCGGCAGGCGTTGGACTCGATCCGCTGACGGGCAGGCTGTCGGCATGCCGGAGCTGCTCGAGATCGAGACGTATCGCAGCGCCGCCGCGCCCGTGGTCGGCCGCCGGATCGCGACCGTCCACGCGCCCGACGACTGGTACACGAAGGGCGCCACGACGCCGGAGGAGCTCCGGGCCGTGCTGCCCGGACGGTCGGTGGTCGGCCTGCGTCGCATCGGCAAGCTCCTGCTCGTCGACACCGACGGCCCGGTTCTCGGATTGCGTTTCGGGATGACGGGACGCCTGCTCGTCGACGGTGGCGCGTCGATCGATCAGCTCGAGTACTCGAGTGACCGCAACGATCCGGCGTGGGACCGGTTCGGTCTGACGTTCGCCGGCCGCGGTGACCTGGTGATCCGCGACCCGCGTCGCCTCGGGGGCGTCGAGCTCGACCCCGACGAGTCGAAGCTCGGCCCGGACGCCGCGTCGGTGACGTTGAAACCCTTCCGGGCGATTCTCGCCTCGTCGACGGCGCCGGTGAAGGCCCGCCTCATGGATCAGGCCCGTCTGGCGGGCATGGGCAACCTGCTCACCGACGACGCACTGTGGCGGGCCGGGCTCGACCCGACCCGGCCGGCGAACTCACTCGCCGCCGACGAGGTGGCGCGACTGCATCGGGCGATGCGGCGCACGCTCGCCGTGCTCGGCCGCCGTGGAGGAAGCCACACCGGTGACCTCCAGCCCGCCCGCGAGCGGGGCGGGCGGTGTCCGAAGGACGGCGAGGAGCTCCGGCGCGAAGACGTGGGCGGGCGCACGACCTACTGGTGTCCCGCCCACCAGGTGTGACCCCGCTCGCGGCATCGCGGGTCGAGCCGGTACGGTCGCTGGCCGTGGGTTGGACACGCGGGTTCTGCGCGATCGTGATCGCTGTCGTCGTGGGCGTCGTCGCGTCCCCGGCCGGGGCGGCCGACGAGCCGGACACCGAGCCGACCGGCGTCACGGTCCTCGATGACACGGACGAGGCGCAGCCCGACTCGGCGGTCGTGCTCGACACCGAGACGAGTGACACCGTGCGGCGCATCCGTCGCGAGTTGGTGACCGTCGGCGTGATCGCGGCCGCGGCCCTGCTCGTCTATCTCTGGCACACGAGCCCGCGGCGGCGCCTGCGGGTGGCCGCCCGCCAGCTCCAGGCATCGGGGGTCGTGCCGGCGGAGCCAGCCGGTCCGCCGGCCGAAGACTGAAGCCCGGTCGGTTCATGACCGATACTGTCTCTCCATGGCCGAAGGACTCGACATCGACGCAATGATCGCGCGCTTTCGCGAGCGCGCCGCCTCCGTCAAGAAGCGCAACCTGCCGCCGGTCGGTGGCGACGAGCGGGCGCGCTTTCTCGAACAGGCGCAGCTCGACTTCCAGGACTACGCGATGATCGCCGACGCCGAGGCTTCACTGGTCGACGGCGTGCTGACGCTCACGATCGATCTCCGTCCGCCCGAAGAGGAGAATGCTGGTGCCTGACGATCTCGAACCGGACGACGCGCCGCCGCCACCCCCCGCGCCGGCGCCCCCACCACCGCCGCCACCGCCACCGCCGCCCCCGCCGCCGGCGCCGGCCGAGCCGACGACGGACGACATCGGCTCGCTGCCGACGAGCGACGCCCCGATCGCCGGGGTCGACCCAACGCCGCCGCCTCCGATCGCCGGCGTGGATCCCGCGCCGCCGCCGGCTTCCGCGCCTGCCGTTCCGCCGCCGCCTACGGCGCCTGCCGTTCCGCCGCCGCCTCCCGCGGCAGCCGCGCCGCCGCCTCCCGCGCCCGCAGCTCCGCCGCCGCCCGCCGCTGCGCCGCCTCCCGCACCCGCAGCTCCGCCGCCGCCGCCCGCCGCCCCGTCGGCCGCTCCTGCTCCGGCCGCTGCGCCACCCCCACCGCCGCCCGCGGCTCCGGAACCGGCGATGCCCACGGCCGAGAGTGGCCCGGGCACAACCGACGCCCACGGCATCGGGGCCGCGGCCCAGGCACTGTCCGGTGCGGCCCGCCGAGCCGGCCATGCCGCGTTCCTGGTGCTGTCCGGTGCGCTCGACGAGGGCGAGACGGTGGTCACGCTGACGGCCTGCCGGTTCCAGGGTGCCAACGGCGCGTTGGCTCTGACCGACCGGCGTCTCATCGTCGTCAACGCGCGCCAGTGGGACCCGGACGTCCTCCCGATCAGCCTCGAGCCCGGCTTGACCGTGCAGGGCTGGCAGGACGAGCGACAAGCCGCCCTGGTGTTCTCGCGGGACGGTCGCGATCTCGTGGTCGACCAGATCGCGGACCTGGCCAAGGCCCAGGAGATCGCCGCCGGGGTGCGCAGTCGCGTCGACGGTTGATCACCGATTCCGGGTGTAGGTTCACCCGGCGAGCGGATACAGTTGCAGGCTCTTGCGGACGTAGCTCAGTTGGTAGAGCGCAACCTTGCCAAGGTTGAGGTCGCCGGTTCGAACCCGGTCGTCCGCTCCACGCAAATCCCGGTTGAGGCCGCGGGAATGCCAAGCCGGAGACCCCGTGCGGACGATGCCGCCCGGCACCGCGCACGTGGCGTTCGCTACAGTCGCGACATGACGGCGACTTGGAAATCACGTTGGTTGGCGGTGCTCGCGGTGTCGGCGCTCCTCGGGCTGGCCGGGTGCGGCGACGACGGCGGCAGTTCGGGATCGCCCTCGCCGGATCCTGGCGCGACGGGCGGCGACGCCGCGGACGGCTCGGACGGCTCGGAGGGCTCGGACGGCTCGAGCAGCGGGACCGCCGACGTGGGGGACGACTTCCCGATCGCGGCCCCCGACGGGCTGGTGCTCGATGCGCTCGCTGATGCCGGCATCTCCATGAGCGGGCAGCGGCAGCTCTACTACGCGAACGAAGACGTCGACCGGATCGTTGCGTTCTACGACGCGTGGACGAGCGGGAACGGCGAGTGGTCCAAGGGTGAGGTCGGCGACGTCGTGGTCTTCCAACGTGTCGACAGCGACAGAATCGAGTCGATCACGATCACCCCCGACCACGACCCGGGCGCGCAAGCGGATGGGCCCGTGGTGTACGTCCTGCTGGTCTCGGGCTAGATCCGGCCGGCATCGAGAACCGGGCAGACCATGCCAGGCGACGAACTGCCGACGCTGCTCTACCTGTACGGGCCGCCGGCGGTCGGGAAGCTGACGGTCGCCGAGCGCGTGGCGGAGCGGACGGGGCTGGCGTTGTTCCACAACCACCTGAGCGTGAATGCGGTACGCCCGATCTTCGGGCTCGGGACGCCGGGATTCAATGCCGTGATCGAGCGGCTGCGCATCGATGTGTGTGCGACCGCGATCGCCGAGGGCACCTCGTTGATCTTCACCAACAGTTCGGCATGGGGCGGCGACGACGGCCGCGAGCGCTTCGAGTCGTTCGCGGCCCGGGTCCAGGACGGGGTCGCGAACGCGGGTGGGCGGACCGTCCTGGTTCACCTCACCGGCGAGGCTTCCGAGTTGGAGGGGCGTGTCGGCAGCGAGTCGCGGCGCGGTCACCACAAGCTCACGGACCCCGTGCGCCTGCGCGAGATCCTCGCCTCGTTCGACGCGTCGGCCCTGCCGGGCACCGAGCTCACGATCGACACGTCGGCCGTCGACCCGGAGCAGGCCGCGGAGCTGATCGCGGGCCACGTTCGACCCGGTTCGTGATCCTCGTCAGATCGCGACGATCGCCTCGTCGGGCGCGATCAGCTCGTCGCCGTGGCCGGAGGTGCGGATGACGACGCGGCCGTCGAGGTGGGTGGGGATGGCGACCGGGTCGGTGCCGAGGTTGACCACGACGTCCACATGCTCGTCGCCCGCGCTGCGGCGATAGCGCAGGACGTCGCCGTCGAGCGGAGCCAGGGTCATCGTGCCGGCGCGCAGGGCAGTGCTGCCTCGTCGCAGCTGGAGCAGTCGCCGGTAGAGGGCGAGCACGGAATCCGGATCGTTGACCTGGGCGTCGGCCGCGTTGGTGGCGGCGTTGGTCGGGAACGGGAGCCACGGCATGGTCGGCCAGCCGTGGCCGGTCTCGGCGTCGCCGTCGGTCGTCCACGGGATCGGGGCCCGACATCCGTCGCGGCGGCCGGCGGGATCGACCTGCCTGTCGGGCGGCACGTCTGCATCCGTCAGGCCCAACTCCTCGCCTGCGTAGAGGAAGGGTGTGCCCCGCATCGTGAGCGAGAGCACCGCCGCGGCCCGGGCCCGCGCATCGGTGCCGTAGCGGCTGCGATGGCGGGTCTGGTCGTGGTTGGACAGGACCCAGGTGGGCCACCGGCCCTCGGGGAACTCCGTTTGCGTCGTGGTGATCGCGGCATGGAGCGCGGCGGCGTCCCACGGCGTGTGCAGCGGGCGGAAGTCGAACGACAGATGGAGCTCGCCCCGGCCGCGGTCGGGATCGCCGAGGTAGGACGCCGTCTCGCCCGGACCGAGGAGGTAGACCTCGCCGACCATCATCGGATCGTGGGCGTAGCTGTCGAGCAGGGTGCGGATCCGTCGTAGCCGTTCGTGCCCCTCGGGCCGGTCGACCGAGATCACCGGCGCCTTCGCCTCGTTCTCGGGGAGGTCATCGACGTCCGTGCCCTTTCCGATCAGGTGCACGACGTCGGCGCGGAACCCGTCGACGCCGCGGTCGAGCCAGAAGCGCAGCGTGTCGTGCATCGCCGCCTCGACCTCGGGGTTGGCCCAGTTCAGGTCGGGCTGCTCGGGGAGGAAGAGGTGGAGGTAGGACTGGTCGGTCGCGTCGTCATGGGTCCACGCCGGGACGTCGGAGAACGCGGCGCGCCAGTTCGACGGCGGCGAGCCGTCGGGCCTCCGGTCGCGCCAGACGTACCAGTCGCGCTTCGGGTTGTCGCGCGACGAACGCGATTCGACGAACCACGGATGCTGATCCGACGTGTGGTTGGGCACCCAGTCGAGCAGCAGTCGCCGACCACGGTCGTGGAGCGCGGTGACGAGGTCGTCGAGATCGTCGTTCGTGCCGAAGACGGGGTCGACCTCGCAGTAGTCGGCCACGTCGTAGCCGTGGTCGGCCATCGGAGATCGGAAGATGGGGGAGAGCCAGACGGCATCGACGCCCAGCTCGGCGATGTGGTCGACCCGGTCGATGATGCCGCGGAGATCGCCCACGCCGTCGCCGTTCGAATCGGCGAAGGAGCGGGGATAGATCTGGTAGACGACGGCGTCCTGCCACCACGGTCGGGTCATGGGGCGAACCTAGCGGTCACTCGGGGAGCAGCACGCCGGGGTTCAGGCGGTCATCGGGGTCGAGGGCGGTCTTGATCGCCCGCATCAACTCCCACTCGATCGCCGGCTTCTGCGCGGCCACGCGGGAGCGGAGCTCCTGACCGACGCCGTGCTCGGCACTGATCGTGCCGCCCATCGAGAAGGTGATCTCGTCGATGCGGCGCACCAGCTCGGGCTTGATCGCGGCGAAGGCCTCCACGTCGTCGTCCGTCGCGGGCAGCACTGTCATGTGGAGGTTGCCGTCGCCCACGTGGCCGAAACCGTAGGCGACCGCATCGGGGACGAGCTCGGCCGCCACGGCCCGGACCGCGTCGTGGTACTCACCCATGCGCTCGATGGGCACCGCCGTGTCGAGCTTCACGCCCTTGTTGTGGTGGGGGTAGAGGCCCATCGGCGGAAGTTCGTCACGAATCGTCCACAGCCGCTCTTCCTGGTCGGCGGTGCTTGCGACGACGGCGTCGGTGACGAGCCCGGCGGCGCTCGCCTCGGCCAGGAACGCGGCGAGCCGGTCGGCCACGTCGTCCGCGCCGGCGAAACGGGTGAGGACGTAGAACTCGGCCCGCTCGCGCATCGGGTGGGGGAGTGCGTAGGTGTCGCACACCTTCGCCACGCCCGTCTCCGGCATGAGTTCGAACGCCACGAGCGCGTCCGCTGCCGTCGACTTGGCCAGCGCGAAGAGATCCATGAGGCGGTCGAGACCCGTGAGCGCGGCCATGGCCGACTGCTGGTGGGTCGGCGCGGGGTGGAGCTTGACGACGGCGCGGGTGACGATCCCGAGCGTGCCTTCCGACCCTACGAAGAGCTGGACGAGGTCGTAGCCCGTGGAGTCCTTGCGCAGCGAGCGCAGGCCGTCCCACACCCGGCCGTCCGCGAGGACGACTTCGAGACCGAGCACCTGGTCACGCAGGTTGCCGTAGCGCACGACGTTGTTGCCGCCGGCGTCCGTCGCGATCGCGCCGCCGATGGTCGCCGACCCGCGCGCGCCCCAGTCAGGCGCGAACAGGCGGTCGGCCGCCGCAGCCGCGTCCTGCATCGCCTCGATCGTCACGCCGGCCTGGACGGTCATGGTCCACCCGGCGGCGTCGACGACTTCGATCGCCCGCATTCGTTGCAGCGAGAGCACGATGCATGGGCGGTTTCCCCGCGGCGTGGCGCCGCCCGACAGACCGGTGTTGCCGCCCTGGGGGACGACGACGATGTCGTGCTCGGCACACCACGACAGGACGGCGGCGACCTCGTCGGTGCCGCTGGGCCGCACGACGGCCAGGGCGTCGCCGGCGTAGACCGCGCGCCAGTCCACGAGCGCCGGGGCGGCGGCCGCGTCGGTGAGCACGTTCGCCGGGCCCACCAGGGCGCGGAGCCGATCGAGATCGATGTCGAACACGGCGACCAGCGTGTCAGCTGGTCATGGCGCCGTCGACGACGAACTCGTGCCCGGTGCAGTAGCTCGGGTCGTCGGAGGCGAGGAACAGCACGAGCTTGCCGACTTCCTCCGCTTCGGCGGTGCGGCCGAGGGGGATCTGGCCGGCGAGGAGCTCCCGGAACTCGCCGAACTCCTCGAGCATGGCGGTCTCGATGATGCCGGGGTGCACGGAGTTGACCCGGATGCCGGACGGCCCCAGCTCCACGGCCGCCGACTTGGTCATGCCCCGGACCGCCCACTTCGTGGCGCCGTAGGCATGGGCGATGGAGGCCGAACCGAGCCCGGCGATCGAGGAGATGTTGATGATGCTGCCGGAGCCGTTCGCCTGCATCGCCGGCGCGGCGGTGCGCATGCCGAGGAAGACACCGGTCTGGTTGACGGTCAGCATCTGTTCCCAGAGTTCCATCGACGTCTCGATCAGGCCCACGGTGCGGAAGATGCCCGCGTTGTTGACGAGGACATCGAGGCGGCCGTGGCGGGCGACCACCTCGTCCACGACGCGCTGCCAGTCCGACTCGGAACCGACGTCGTGATGGAGGAAGTCGCACGCGGCACCGAGGCGTTCGGCCGTCGCCTCACCCTCGGCATCGAGCACATCGGTGATGACCACCTGCGCGCCGGCGCTCACGAACAGTTCGGCCTCGGCCGCGCCCTGCCCCCGGGCGCCGCCCGTGATGAGCGCCACCTTGTCATCGAGTCGATTCATGGGTTGCTCCCCGTGCGTCGTCGGGAGCCGACCCTACGAGTAGCAGGCCTCCCAGGCCGCATCTCCGGCGGCCTGGTCCTTGGTGAGGGTGCCACCCGGATTGCCGAACCACTGGTTGTCGAAGGTCTGGATCAGCGTGGACCCGTCCGAGCAGTCGTAGCTGCTGAAGAACATCGTGGTGAGGTCCTCGCCGTCGAGGCAGCTGATGCCGTCCTCCATGTCGATGTCGTCGACCGCGGTGCCCTGGAGGTCGTCACACGGCACGGCATTGGCGCGCTGGTAGGCGTCGAAGTCGTCGCACGTCGCCCACCACTGGCCGTCCTCGTAGACGAAGCGCGCCGGGTCGTCGTTGGCCGAGTCGCCGAGTTCGAGGTCGTCCAGCATCATCGCGAACGTGATCTGGGCTTCGACGCCGTCGGTCACCGACACGGCCCGGACGTTCTCGATCGTGATGTCGGACTGACGGTCGGGCTCGATGCCCATGAAGCCGAGCAGGAGCGCCATGCCGAAGGTCATCTCGCCGGCGAAGTCGCCGAACGACATCACCTCGCGGCAGGCCGGCGACATGAGGCGGTAGGCCGCCTCCGCGTTCTGGCTCTCGAACAGGGCAGTGAACGCCGCGTCGGCCGTGGCCACCGCGCCGGCCTCGCCCGGATCGCTCGAGGCGCCGCCACCGCCGGAGTCGTCGCCGCAGCCGACGGCAACCACGCCGAAGCCGATCACCAGGATGAGGAGCAGTCTTTTCACGGGTGGACCTCCGCCGTCGTGTGCGCCTTTGCTACCAGGGCGGGTGGGCCGCGTCGCGGAGGGTCTGGTATTGGCCCCGGCGGAGACATACAGTGTAAGCACCCCGAGAATTCCGGCGAGAAGGAGTCGTGTCCATGACGATGACCGAAGGCATCCGCAGCAAGATGCGTGACAACGAGCAGATCATCGGCCGTGCCGACCTGAACGACGCCGAAGCGATCCTCGCCGTCACCACCCTCGACGAGACCGACGTCGTCCATGCGGTGCAGGACAACGCCGACGCGATCTTCACCTGGGGCTACGACAAGGGCGAGCGGGCCAAGCTCGACAAGCTCTACGAGAAGGCCAAGACCTCGCAGTGGAACGCCACCACCGATCTGCCGTGGGAGCTCGACGTCGACATCGAGAAGATGGTCCGCGACCAGAATCTCGCGATCAGCGGCTCCGACGAGCTCGCGCCGCCGTTCGACCTCTCCGACACGCCGCTGAAGAACTGGGGCGACAAGGAGTTCCTGGAGTTCGGCATCGAGGCGCAGAACCACCTCCTGAGCCAGTTCATGCACGGCGAGCAGGGCGCCCTGCTCTGCACCGCGAAGATCGTCGAGACCGTGCCGTGGATCGACGCGAAGTACTACGCCGCCACCCAGGTGGTCGACGAGGCCCGCCACGTCGAGGTCTTCTCCCGGTATCTCGACGAGAAGCTCGAGGGCAACTACCCGATCAACGCCCACCTGCGGATGCTGCTCGACGACATCATCAACGACAGCCGTTGGGACATGACCTATCTCGGCATGCAGATCATGGTCGAGGGTCTGGCCCTCGCCGCATTCGGCATGCTCCACCAGACCACGAGCGAGCCGCTGCTCAAGCAGCTGCTGCGCTACGTCATGAGCGACGAGGCCCGTCATGTGGCGTTCGGCGTCCTCAGCCTCGAGGAGTACTACGGCAGCCTCACCGCCGCCGAGCTCCGTGAGCGTCAGGAGTTCGCGTTCGAGGCGGCCGTGCGCATGCGGGACCGCTTCCTCCAGCAGGAGGTGTGGCAGCGCTACGACATCGACGTCGCGCCGCTCATCCCGCTGATCCAGCAGGACCCCGGCCGCATCCTCTTCCAACAGCTCCTGTTCTCGAAGATCGTGCCGAACTGCAAGAAGCTCGGCCTGCTCGACGCCGGCGTCACCAAGGAAGGTGAGAAGGGCTGGCTGCGGGAGCGCTTCGAGGAGATGGGCGTCATCGAGTTCGAACACCTCGAGGACACCGGCGAGGAATACGACGACCTCGATTTCGTCGCCGCCGACCGCGCCTCCGCCTGAGAAAGTACACGGGGTCAGACCCCCGTACTTTCTCCCGCTGGCCGGTCAGAGCATCGCGATGGCGTTCACGGGTGAACCGGTGCCGCCTTCGACGTGGAGCGGCGCGACGGTGAACTGGAAGGTCCACTGACCGGCATCGGCGCAGGCGGCCATCAGTCGCTCCAGGCAGAGGTTGTCGAGCAGGTGCACGCCCATCGCGACGAGGGCGCACTGGTGCACGGGCATGAACCAGCCGTCGAGGCCGAGGCCGGGGAGGGCGTCGGACACGCCATCGGCGCCGAGGACGGCGACCCCGCGGTCGTGGATCCACTCGATGCACTCCGCGTGGAGCCCGGCGAGTCCCTGCCAGGGCACCCAGGCGCCTTCGGCGCGACGCAGCGCATCCCGGCCGGTCGCGACGAGCAGGATGTCGCCCTCGGACACCTGCACGCCCTGCGCCTGCTCGGCGGCCTCCAGCTCGGCGATCGTGATCGCATGGTGCTTGTCGAGCCAGTCGACGCCGTTCGTGCGGGGGATGTCGAGCAGCACGCCGCGGGACACGACGCCGTCGCTCGCGCACATGATGCTGCCGTGCCGGGCCCCGGTGCTCTTCACCTCCGTGCCGGCGAAGCCGTTGTACATCTGGCCGTCGACGAACACATGACAGAGCGCATCGATGTGGCTGGTGGCCATGCCGTGGAACGCCACGCCGACGAAGTCCATCGTCGTCTCGAAGTCCGTGCCGGGGATCAGGCAGTCGTCACCGCCGCGCACCATCATGTGCAGGGCGGGATGGGGGTTGTCGGCCGCCGGCCGGACGGCCAACGGGAGCGAACAGCTCACGGTCTCGCCCCGCTGCACCGCAGCCGCCGCCTCCAGCCGCTTGGCCGGCGTGATCAGGTTGAGCGCACCCGCTTCGTCGTCGTCACCCCACCGGCCCCAGTTCTTCACGCTCTCGAAAACGGATCGCATGCGATCCGGTGTCCACTCATCGGTCATGGGCCAAGAATGGACAGGCGTCTGACCCCATGTCCATTCGTCCCCCGCTGAGTGTTCTGTGAGTAGAAGTCAGCACCCCGTGCTGACTTCTACTCACAGAACGCGGGACGGTGGGTGGGGGGGTCAGCGTTCGAAGCGGGTGCGGATGGCTTCGTTCGTGACGAAGATGGGGAGGTCGTGGTCGTCGAGGGCGCCGCGGCTCGGGCCGCCGTCCACGTCGATGGTCTGGCCGGTGACATAGCTCGCCAGGTCCGACAGGAGGAAGAGGGCGACATCGGCGATGTCGCCCGGGCGGCCGCGCCGGCGCAGGGTGATCGCCTCGGCCAGTGGGTCGACCTCGTCGGGGTCGCGCCCCGAGCGGGGCGTGTTGATGGTGCCCGGCGCGAGGGTGTTGGCCCGGATGCCGTGGCGCCCCCACTCCATCGCCATCGAGCGGGTGAGCGAGTCGAGCCCCGCCTTCGCCGCGCCGTAGGCCGACAGCAGGGGCTGTCCCCGGCTCGCGATCGACGAGATGTTCACCATGGCGCCGGTGGCACCGCGGTCGATCATTGCCGCGGCCACGTGTTGGCAGGCGATGAACGCATACCGCAGGTTCGTCGTCATCAGATGATCGAACGACTCGATCGGGAAGTCGTCGAGACGGTGCCAGTGTTCGGGCGGCGCGCCGCCCACGACGTTCACCAGCAGATCGGCCGGCCCGACCGCCTCGGCCCCCCGGTCGATGGCGGCCCGCAGGGCGTCGAAGTCGGTCACGTCGGCGACCTGGGCGGACGCCCGACGTCCGATCGCCTCGACGTCCGCGACCGTCGCCTCGAGATGTTCGGCCACGGCACTCACCGCGATGACGTCGGCCCCGGCCTCGGCCAGGCGCCGACACATCGCGGTGCCGATGCCGCCGCCACCGCCGCCCACCACGAGCGCGGTGCGTCCGGAGAAGTCGATTTCCACTGTCATGGCGGTCACCTTACGACGGACTTGCGAGCGAACACACGTTCGCTACGATGCGGTGATGCTGCAGTTCGACCGGGACCACGAAATCGAACACCTCCGCCGCTCCCTGGCGATGCTTCCGGCCGGCGCGGACGCCCTGAAGCGCGAGGAGGCGATGGCGCTGCTCGCTCGCCTGCGCGACGTCACCACCCGGCTGCGCCATGTGGAGGAGGACCTGCGGGCGCTCCTCGACGAGATCGAGACGAGCTAGGGCCGTGCCGCTAGAACCGTGCCGCGTGGGCGGCGAACGTCTCGCGTACCCAGGTGCCGGTGATCTGCGCGATCTCGTCGGCGGCCTCGGCCATGAGGTGGTCCGTCTCGGGAAAGGTGCGCACGTCGCCCGTGCCGGCGAGCGTCTGCACCATCATGGAGTTCTCCGGGCCGAGGATCGAGTCCCGTTCGCCGTGCAGCAACAGCAGGGGCGTGTCGCCGAGCCGAGCGGCCTCCTCGCAGCCGGCCGACTGGGTCGCGTAGGTGATGACGCCGGCGGTGTGGGCGGTGAACGTCGATGCCGCCTGGATCGCGACGGCGCCGCCGAACGAGTGTCCGAGGATGACGAAGCGCTCGGCACCGTTGCGCAAGGCGAGGTCGGCCGCCGCACAGGTGTCGAGCAGACAGCGGGGGAGATCACCGGGCTTGCGGTAGCCGACAGCCATCGCGGCGCGCCCTTCGGCGGCCAGCTCGAGCCCCAACTCCAGATAGAGCGACCGTCCGGGCCCGAGCATTCCGCCCATCGCCCCGCCGCACATGAGCACCACGTCGGACGCACCCGGCGCGCCGTGCCACATGATCTGCAGCAGGCCCTCCATGGTGTAGATCTCGACCAGGCGGCTCGTCTCCGTGAACTCGCCGTCGGCCTTCGCCAACACGCCCAACATCTCGAGCGGCGAGCGCCGCGCCTCGTCCGGTGATCCTGAATCGCTCACCCGATCATGCTCTCACGCGTGGGCGAGGGCGCTACCATTCCTCCCGCTGGCGCCGGTGCCCGAGCGGCCCAAGGGAACGGCCTGCAAAGCCGTACAGTCGCGGGTTCAAATCCCGCCCGGCGCTCGTCAGTGTTCGAGGCCGTCGCTTCCGCGGCGGCCTCGAATCGCGTTCGGGATTGGGAGGATCCGCTGCTACAGTCACCGTCTCCAGGGCCGTTAGCTCAGTTGGTTAGAGCGCCTGCTCGACACGCAGGAGGTCACAAGTTCGACTCTTGTACGGCCCACGGGAACCCTTCGGGTTCCATGGAGTATTGGCAGGGCCAGTACTCCCGGCAACCTTGGCCGGTAGGAGTCCGGAGCAGTCGATGACCGATCCGCAGCTCGAGCAGTACCGGTCCAGTATCGACAACATCGACGCGGCGTTGATCCTGCTGCTCGCCGAGCGCTTCAAGGTCACCAAGGCCGTCGGGGCCCACAAGGCCGCCGCCGGCCTCCCGCCCGCCGATCCGGCCCGCGAGAAGGAGCAGATCGCCCGGATGCGGGCCCTCGCCGCGGATGCCGATCTCGATCCCGCGTTCAGCGAGGCGTTCCTGCGCTTCGTGATCGCCGAAGTGATCCGTCACCACGAGCACGCGGCCAACGGCGACTGAACCGCCGCGGGCGCGTCTCAACCCAACGGCTGGGTACCGCGCCACCGCACATCGAGGCGCCGGGCCGCGATGCGCCAGCCGTCGTCGGTGCGCACGTAGCGATCGTGATAGTGGATCTGCATCACGGTGTCGGTGCGGACGTCGCCGTCGACCGTGAGATGGTGCGCACTGCAGTAGGTGATGCCGGTGGCCCCGTCGCCGTCGGGCCGCACGACGTGTTGACCGAGCACATGGCTCGTCGATTCGTAGCGCAGGAGCCCCTGCATCGCGTCCGTGATCTCGTCGATCCCGGACCGCACCGCGCGTCCGGTGTCGAGCGTCGCGTCGGCCACGAAGACCTGGTGGAGGTCGGCGAAGTCCCGCGTGTCGACCGCCAGGGCGTAGCGGGCGACGAGGTCCGTGAGGGCCTGGCGATCGGCGAGGTCGAGGGATCCGGTCATCGGCGCCACGATCGCACGGCGCCGTCGGCGAATGCACGCCGAGCACACCGGTAGGGTGAACGGCCCGGACCCCGTCCGTCCCGATGGACTCTTCTCCTCTCGACCGTGCGAGCGACCTGCCGCTGTGGGCTCAGCTCGAGACCGAACTCCGCCGAGCGCTCGATGCGGGGGAGTTCGACGATCGCTTCCCGACCGACCTGGAGCTCACCCGCCGCTACGACGTCTCGCGCCACACCGTGCGCGAGGCGGTCGGGCGCATCCAGGCGGACGGCTTGCTACGGCGGGTGCGGGGCCGCGGGACGGTGGTCGAACGGCCCCGCTTCGAGCAACGGCTCGGCGCGCTCTACTCGCTTTTCACGTCGATCGAGGCGGAGGGCGTCGAGCAGCGCTCCGAGGTGATCGCGGTCGGTCTCGCCACCGACGCCGAGGTCGCGGCGCGACTGGACCTGGCCGACGATGCCGAGCTGTTCCGACTCGAGCGCATCCGATACGCGGACGACGAGCCGTTGGCGATCGACATCGCCTGGCTCGACGCGGAGCTCGGCCGGCCCCTGCTCGACGCGGACTTCAGCCACACCGCGCTCTACGACGAGCTCGAACGCCGGTGCCAGTGCCGGCCGGATCGCGGCTGGGAACGGATCGCGCCCGTCATCCCCACCGCGGCCGAGGCCGACGTGCTCGGCGCGTCGGCCGACGAAGCCGCGTTCCGGGTCGAACGGTTGGGTCAGTTGGGCGATCGCGTGATCGAATGGCGCGTGACCCTGATCCGCGGTGACCGCTACCGCTTCTTCGCCGACTGGTCCGCCGCGGGGAGCGGCGGGCTGCGCATGTCCGCGGAGGACGAGTGAGCGCCCTCGACGCCACCGCGGATCCGGCGAGCGTGGATCCCGCCGTCGAGCGGCTCGCCCGCATGCTCCACGACGCGTTCGTGGACTACCACGACCGCTTCCTCGGCATCACCCACCGCGCATCACGCCGCTTCCTCGACCGGGACTGGCTCGCCCACCAGAGCGACGCCACCGAGCGGCTCGGTCTCCACAAGCAGCTCGTGTACGGCGTGGTCGACGCCGCCCGGCTCGTGCTTCCCGACGACGAGTTCGCGGCGCGAACGCTCTGGATCCGGGCCCGCCGCCGCTATGTCGACCTGGTCGGCGAACGGATGGACCTCGAGCTCGCGGAGACCTTCTACAACTCCGTCACCCGCCGTCTCTTCGAGATCGTCGGGCTCGACACCGACCTGGAGTTCCTGTGGCTCGGCCCGACCGCCCTCCCGGCCGACGACGGATCGCGCGGCGAGTATCGGGCGTTCCCCCAGGAGGGTTCTCTCGTCGACTGTGTGCGCGACGTGTTCGAGCATTCGCCCCTCGGTCCCCATTTCGAGGATCTCGACGGCGACGCCGAGCGGGTCGCGGCGCGCGTCGCCGTGCAGCTCGACGACATCTGGGACGGGCATCTGGACGCGATCGACGTGCTGCGGCCGATCTTCTATCGCAACAAGGGCGCCTATCTCGTCGGCCGGCTCCGCTGGCTGAACCGGGTGTCGCCGATCGTCATCCCGCTGCTCAACACCGAGCGCGGCGTCCACGTCGACGCCGTGCTGCTCACCGAGACCGACGCGAGTCGTCTGTTCGGCTACACCCGTTCGTACTTCCACGTGCTGTGCCGCCGCCCGGCCGCGATCGTCGGCTTCCTGAAGTCGCTGCTGCCGGTGAAGCCGGTCGCCGAGCTCTACACGTCGATCGGCTACAGCCAGCACGGGAAGACCAACCTCTTCCGGGCCCTCTACCGCCACATGGAGCACTCCAACACCCGCTTCGAGCGGGCCCGCGGCGCGCGCGGGATGGTCATGGCGGTGTTCACGCTCCCGTCCTTCGACGTCGTGTTCAAGCTGATCAAGGATCGCTTCGCCCCGACCAAGCGGACCACGCCCGACGAGGTGAAGCGGCGCTACAAGCTCGTGTTCAACCACGACCGGGTGGGCCGGCTGGTGGACGCCCAGGAGTTCACCAACCTGAGCTTCCAGCGCGACCGGTTCGACGAGGACCTCATCGACGAGCTGCGCAACGACTGCGCCCGAACCGTCACGATCACCGACGACGAGGTCGTGCTCCACCACGTCTACACTGAACGGCGGCTGTACCCGCTGGACCTGTACCTGCGGGAGATGTCGCCGGAGCGGGCCCGCGCCGCGGCGATCGACTACGGCCACGCGGTGAAGGACCTCGCCGCCGCGGCGATCTTTCCCGGCGACCTGTTCCCGAAGAACTTCGGTGTCACGCGCCACGGCGCGGTGGTGTTCTACGACTACGACGAGCTCGCCCTGCTGCAGGACGTCAACTTCCGCCACATGCCGGTCAGCCAGAGCTACGAGGACGAGATGTCCGACCAGCCGTGGTTCCCGGTCGAGGCCAACGACGTGTTCCCCGAGGAGTTCAAGACGTACCTCCGCTCGCCGCGGGTGGTCGGTGAGATCATGGAGACCCGGCACCCCGAGCTGTGCACCGTCGAGTTCTGGCAGTCGATGCAGAAGCAGCACGAGGCCGGCCAACTGCCGGACTTCTACCCCTACCCCGAGGAGCTCCGCTTCCATGCCGCTGACACAGACTGAGGGGCGCGTCGCCGTCGTCACGGGTGCGGGCTCCGGCATCGGCCGGGCGATGGTGGCGCACTTCGTCGAGCAGGGCATGAAGGTCGCCGCCGCGGACATCGACGGCGCCGCGGCCGAGGAGTCCGCCGCCCTGGCGGGGGCCGAGGTCATGGCCTCGGCGGTGGACGTCGCCGATGCGGCGTCGGTGCAGCAGTTGGCGGACGACGTCTACGACCGCTGGGGAGCCGTGCACCTGCTGTGCAACAACGCCGGCGTGTTCCAGGCGGGTCTCGCCTGGCAGCGATCGCTGGACGACTGGCGGTGGGCCCTCGACGTGAACCTGTGGGGCATCATCCACGGCGTCACCTCCTTCGTTCCCCGGATGCTGGAGGGCGGCGAGGAGGGCCACGTCGTCAACACGTCCTCCGTCGCCGGTTTCGTGGCCGCGCCGTTCTCCGGTCCGTACAACGTCTCGAAGGTCGCGGCGTTCTCGATGAGCGAGACGCTCGCCCACGACCTGGCCGCGGTGGACGCGGCCGTCGGGGCGTCGGTGTTGTGCCCGAGTGCGATCCGCACCGGCATCGCCCACACCGACCAGGTGCGTCCGGGCGGACCGCCGGCCGAGAGCGACGACGCCGCGTTCGTGCGTGAGTCGCTGTTCCAGATGACCGAGGCGGGAATCGACCCGTCCGAAGTGCCGCCGATCGTCCTCGCGGGGATCGCCGCCGGCGACTTCCTCATCGCCACCAAGCCGTCGTACGCGGACCAGATCCGGACCCGGTTCGACGCCCTCCTCGACCGCCGTCTGCCTCCGACCCCGGCGGTCGACTGAGCCGGATGCGCACCCACGTCGCGGCGCTCGACGGCCTCCGCGGCGTCGCGGTCGCGGCTGTCGTCGCCTATCACGTCCGGCCGGACTGGGTGCCCGGCGGCTTTCTCGGCGTCGACCTCTTCTTCGTCCTCTCGGGCTACCTGATCACCAGCCTGCTGCTCGAGGAGCACGAGCGCGCCGGCCGGGTCGACCTGCTCGCGTTCGCCGGGCGCCGGCTGCGGCGGCTCCTCCCGGCGGTCCTGGTGGTCGTGATGGCCACGGCGGTCTACGTCAATGCCCGCGGGGACTTCGGCGAGATCGAACGCATGCGTCGGCACGGGCTCGCGACGATCGGCTATGTCGCCAACTGGTTGTTCATCCTCGACGGCGACTCGTACTTCGCCGACGTGGTCGGCCCGTCGATGCTGCGCCATGTCTGGTCACTGGCGATCGAGGAGCAGTTCTACCTGCTGTGGCCGCTGGCGACCTGGGCGGCGCTACGCCTGGCCGGGCGCCGCGGCGTCGCCGCCGTGGCCCTCGGCGTGGGGACGGTCTCGGTGGTGCTCATGGCCCTCTGGTTCGAGGCCGCCGATCCGAGCCGGGTCTACTTCGGCACCGACACGCGCATCTTCGAGCCGCTCGTCGGCGCCGCGGTCGCCGCCGTCCTGCCGCTCCGGGCGGCCAAGCCATCCGTGATCGTGCGGTTCGGCGGGGGCGCAGCGGCGGTCTGGCTGGCGGCCGTGTTGCTCGTCGACGATCGCTGGGACGGCTTCTACCGCGGCGGTGCTCTGGCGATCGCAGGGGTCGTCGCGGTGGTGCTCGTGGCGGCCACCGTCGACGGCCGACTCGCCCGGCTGCTTGCCTGGCGCCCCCTCGTCGCGCTCGGCGCCATCTCCTACGGGGTCTACCTGTGGCACTGGCCGTTGCTGATCGGCGCCCGCCGGGAGGGATGGACCGGGCCGTGGGCCGACGCGCTGATCGTGGTCGCGACGCTCGCGGTGTCCGCGGCGTCCCACCGCCTCGTGGAGACACCGATTCGACGGTCCACCCGCCTGGTCGCCTGGCGGCCCGTGGTGGCGGCCGTCGGCGCGATGGCGATCTTCGGCGTCGCCGTGGTCGGCCTCACCCGCACGACGATCCCGGCCGAGGCGGTGAGCGTCGACGAGGCGATCGAGGACGCGATCGAGGGCTCCCGTCCCGGCGGGCCGACGGAGGGGCCCGCCGACGCGATCGCGGCCCACGAGCCCCTTGTCGTCGTGCTGATCGGCGACAGCTCCGCGTGGACGCTCGGCGGTGGGCTGGTCTCGTGGGGCCTGAACCACGGGCCCTACGACTCGCCGTTCGACCCGGACCGCATCGAGCTCGTGAACCTCGCCCGCAAGGGCTACCGGTTGGTGCCCGGGGCCACGACCGACTTCGGCGAAGCCCGCGAGCGGCCCTTCGTCGACCGGGACGACGAGGCCTGGTGGCGCGAAACGGTCGCCTCGGTGCAGCCGAACCTGGTCGTGGCGTTGTTCGGGTTGAGCGATCTCCAGTCCCGCGTGGTGGACGGCACGGTGGTCGATTTCGAGTCCGCCGCGTTCGCCGATCTGCTGGAGCAGTCGGCGGACGAATTGCTCGGGGACCTCGCCGCCTCGGCTCCCGTCGTGGTGCTGACGTCGCCGCCGCTCATCGGCGCCCACATGCCCCAGCCGGTGATGTCGGCGTTCTTCGACGAGTTCAGTGCGGCCCGGGCCGAGCGTCTCAACGCGCTCCTGCAGGAGGTCGCGCGCGACCACCCACGGATCTCGATGTTCGCCTTCGCCGAAGCGCTCTGCCCCGGTGATGGGCCGGACCATGGCTGCCTGCTGGCCGACGACGGGCAGCCCGCGCGCCACGACGGCGTGCACTTCACCGAGCCCGGCGCCCGCCTCGCCGCGGCGCTCCTGACCGACGCGCTCGAGGCGGCGGCCGGTCTGTCCGATCCGGACTCCACCCCGTAGAGTCCGCCCATGCGCGCCATCGTCCTCGAAGAAAAGGGTGGACCGGAGGTCCTCCGGGTCCGCGACATCCCCGAGCCGACCGCCGGGCCGGAGGAGGTCGTCGTCGAGATCGTGTCCACCGCGGTGAACCGGGCCGACCTGCTGCAACGGATGGGGCTCTACCCGGGCCCGCCCATGGAGCACGAGGTGCCCGGGCTCGAATACGCGGGCCGTGTGGCGCGCCTCGGTGAACGCGTCGTCGGCCTCGCCGTCGGCGACGCGGTGATGGGGATCAGCAACGGCGGCTGCTATGCCGAGCAGATCGCGGTCCACGAACGGCAGACGATGCCGGTGCCCGCCGGCCTTCCCCTCACCGACGCGGGGGCGTTCCCCGAGGTGTACATCACCGCGTGGGACGCACTCGTGCGCCAAGGCGGCCTCACCAGCGGTCGATGGGCGCTCGTCCACGCCGGGGCGTCGGGTGTGGGGACGGCCTCCATCCAGATCGCGAAGGCGCTCGGGGCCCGGATCGCGGTGACGGCATCGGCCGGCAAGCACGAGGTCTGTCGGTCACTCGGCGCGGATGTCGTGATCGACTACGCGGCCGAGGACTTCGCCGAACGGGTGCTCGACGCCACCGGCGGGGCCGGCGTGGACGTCGTGCTCGATGTCATCGGTGGCGACTACCTGCCCCGCAACGTGCGGGCCGTCCGCCTCGGGGGGCGCATCATCCAGGTCGGCGTGATGAACGCTGGGCCGGTCCCGTTCGATCCCGGCATCCTCCTCGGCAAGCGGGCGGCGCTGATCGGTACCACGCTGCGGGCCCGCCCGATCGAGGAGAAGATCGCCGTGACCCGGGAGTTCGCGGCCCAGATGCTCCCTCGCGTCGACGAGGGTCTGCTGGCGCCGGTGATCGACTCCCGCTTCCCGCTCGACGAGGTCGCGGCCGCGCACGAGCGCATGGGGGCGAACCTCAACGCCGGCAAGATCGTGATCGCCGTCAGCTGACGAGCTCGCCCCGCATGGTGATCACGGCCTGACCGAGGATCTCGACCCGATCACCGACCCGGGTGACCTCCAGTTCGCCGCCGCGGGCCGACGCCTGGTGGTAGCGAAGTCGGTCCCGCTCGAGCCGGGCGGACCAGTACGCGCCAAGCGCGCAATGGGCGGAACCCGTCGCGGAGTCCTCGTCGATGCCGATCGCGGGGGCGAAGACGCGCGACACCACGTCGTGGTCGGCGTCGGCATCGGCAGGCGCGGTGACGATCACGCCACGGCACTCGACCCGTCTGAGCAGGCTGAACGTCGGCCGTACCGCCCGCACGGCGGCCTCGTCATCCAGCGCGACGAGATGGTGGGTCCGGCCCTTGCGGACGGGGGTGTCGTCCGCAATGCCCAACGCGGCGAGCAGCCCCTGCGGCGCGTCGATCTTTCTGGTCGGGTCGGCGGGGAAGTCGAGCACGATGCCGTCGGGGAGCGACTGGGCGGCGAGCAGGCCGCTTCGGGTGGTGAAGCGGATCGTTCCCTCGACGCTGTGGTCCGACGCGAGGACGTGGGCCGTCGCCAGTGTGGCGTGGCCGCACAGGTCGATCTCGACCAGCGGGGTGAACCAACGGAGGTCCCACAGGGCGCCGTCGAGGTGGCAGAAGGCGGTCGTGGACAGGTTCATCTCCGCCGCGACCTTCTGCATCCAGTCGTCGTCCACGGGGCCGTCGAGGATGCACACGGCAGCCGGATTTCCCCGGAACGGTCGATCGCTGAACGCGTCGACCACGGTGACGAACGTGCCCATGGCGCCCATGTTCGCCTATTTTCCGGCAATGGCGAATCATCCCGTGCGCGACCACATCGATCTCCTCGACGGCAACTGGTACGCGGCGCAACCGCACGACGACTGGACATGGATGCGCGAGAACGCGCCCGTGTACTACGACCCCAACTCCGACGTGTGGGCCGTGGCGAAGTACGACGACATCCTGACCGTGTCGCGGGACCCGCAGACCTACTCGTCGTACAAGGCGCCCCGGCCCAAGGGCGATCCGCTGCCGATGATGATCTCGATGGACGACCCGGACCATCTGAACCGGCGCAAGCTCGTGAACAAGGGCTTCACGCCGAAACGGGTGCGCGACAAGCTCGACCAGATCGGTGGTCTGTGCGACATGATCATCGACCGGGTGTGCGAGAAGGGCGAGGCCGACTTCGTGTGGGACATCGCCGCGCCGCTCCCGCTCCTGTTGATCGGCGACATGCTCGGCTTTCCGCGGGAGTCGTTCGACGATCTGCTCGAATGGTCCGACGACCTGATCCGGGGCACGACGACGACGTCGCCGGAGGCATCGGAGAAGGCGATGCTCGCCGGTATCGCCTTCCGGGAGTTCCAGATGGGGATCATCGCCGATCGGCGAGCGAACCCCGGCGGTGACGACCTCGTCTCGATCCTCTGCGAGGCCGAGGTCGACGGCGACCGACTCGACGACGAGTCGATCGTGCAGGAATCGCTCCTCATCCTGATCGGCGGTGACGAGACCTCCCGCCACGTGATCACCGGCGGCATGCAGGCGTTGCTCGAGTTCCCCGACGAGCGGGCGAAGCTCCAGGCCGACCTGGCCGGCGGCATCGAGACGGCCGTCGAGGAGATGCTCCGTTGGGTCACGCCGATCAAGAACATGGCCCGCACCGTGATGACGGACGTGGAGCTGCGGGGCGAGACGATCCCTGCGGGCAGCGACGTGATCATGCTGTACCCGTCGGGCAACCGCGACGAGGAACACTTCGTCGACCCGTTCCGGTTCGACATCGCCCGCGACCCCAATCACCACATGGCGTTCGGCTTCGGCACCCACTTTTGCCTCGGTGCCTCGCTCGCCCGGTTGGAGCTGAAGGAGATGTTCACCAAGGTGTTGACCCGCCTGCCCGACATGGAGATGGCGGTGCCCCAGTCCGAGTTGCCGTGGCGCAACTCGAACTTCATCACCGGCGTCGAGGCGATGCCCGTCAGGTTCACGCCCACCGAGAAGCTCGGCGTCACCGCCTAGAGGCGAAACGCCGGTACCAATCGACCTCGACGGGGTGGTGCCGTTCGATCTCGGCGCGGGTGGCCGCGTCGAGCGGCGCCCGCTCGCCGGGGGTGACGTTCACCCGTTCCGCGACGCCTGTCGTGCGCCAGCCCAGCCGATCGGCGAGCCGGGCCAGGTCCTCGTCGTAGCGCTCGGCGATCCCGACGAACGTGAAGTCGGCGGGGGAGAGGGCCTCGATGTACATCGTCTCGAACTCGGTGCGGATCGGCTCCCAGGCCGCGAACTCGGTGAGGGTCATGTCCGACGCGAGGAACTCGTCGTGGTTCGGGTTGCCGTGGGCGGCCGACGACCGCCAGAAGTCGTAGTAGGACGCGATCCGCTCGGCCGGGTCCCGCAGCCACATGATGAGCGCGGCGTGCCGACCGGCCGACCAGAACTGGCTCGGCGAGAAGTGCCCGTGCACGGCCCGGCACGCTCTCCCGTCCACGCCGATGCCGCCGTAGACCGGGGTGAGGTCGTCGCCGTACTCGGCTTCGAGCGCGGCGCGAAACGAGGTGCCCGCCGTCTTCGGGATGTGGAGGCTGATCAGCTCCAACCGCGACGGCCGAAGCCGTCCGAGTCGGTTGCGCAGCGTCGGTTGCAGCGGCCCGGGCTCAGCGGCTGGCCAGGGGCACGTAGTCGCGCACCTCGGGGCCGGTGTAGAGCTGGCGGGGCCGGGCGATGCGGGAGTCCTGCTCGAGCATCTCGTTCCAGTGGGCCAGCCAACCCGGTGTGCGGCCGATGGCGAACAGCACGGTGAACATCTCCGTCGGGAAGCCCATCGACTGGTAGATGAGCCCCGAGTAGAAGTCGACGTTCGGGTAGAGCTTGCGGCTCACGAAGTAGTCGTCGTTGAGGGCGGCCTCTTCGAGCTTCAACGCGATGTCGAGGCGGGGGTTCTTGCCCGTCACCTCGAACACGTCGTAGGCCGCGTCCTTGATGATCGTGGCCCGCGGGTCGTAGTTCTTGTAGACGCGGTGACCGAAGCCCATCAGGCGACCTTCACCGGCCTTCACGCTCTCGATGAAGGCGTCGACGTTGTCGTAGCTCCCGATGTCGTCGAGCATGTTGAGCACGGCCTCGTTGGCGCCGCCGTGGCGGGGGCCGTAGAGGGCCGCGCATGCCGCGGCGATCGAGGAGTACGGGTCGGCGTGGGCCGAGCCGACGACCCGGGCCGCGGTAGTCGAGCAGTTCTGCTCGTGGTCCGCGTGGAGGATCAGGAGGATCTCCATGGCCTTCTGGAGGGCCGGGTCGAGTTCGTAGGGCCCGCCGATCTGCCACATCATCCGCAGGAAGTTGGTGGGGTAGTCGGTGTTGTTGTCGGGGAAGACGAACGGCTGACCGACCGAGTGGCGGTAGGCGTTGGCCGCCAGCGTGGGCATCTTCGCGATCAGGCGAACGATCTGCTCCATGCGGTTCGCGGGATCCTCGATGTCCTTCGCCTCCGGGTAGAAGGTCGAGAGGCCGGCGACGGCGGAGGTGAGCAGGCCCATGGGGTGGGCGTCGTAGTGGTAGGCGTCGTTGATCCGCTTGCGGAAGTTCTCGTGGATGTAGGTGTGGTGGGTGATCTCGTCGATCCACGCATCGTGTTGCGCCGCGTCGGGCAGATCACCGTGGACGAGCAGGTAGGCGACCTCGAGGAACGTGCTGTTCTCGGCCAGCTGCTCGATCGGATAGCCGCGATAGCGCAGGATGCCGTTCTCGCCGTCGAGCTCGGTGATGCCGCTCGCGGTGGCGGCGGTGGTGGCCAGCCCCGGGTCCGAGAACCAGATGCCGGGCAGCAGCTTGCGCCAGTCGGCGGCATCGACACCCCCGTCAACGATCGGGATCTCGATCGACTCGCCGGTGCGGTTGTCGGTGATGGTTACGCTCTCAGACACGGGGATGAATCTAGACCGCGATACGCCTGCCTCACACGTTGGGCGGGGCCTCAGAGCGGTGTGTTGTCGTGGCGCCGACGGGGCAACCGCTCCCGCTTGCCGGCGAGCATCTCCAGCGCCGCATGGATCTCGGCGCGCGTGTCCGCCGGATCGATCACGGCGTCGATGGTGCCGCGCTCGGCGGCGATGTAGGGGTTGAGCAGGCGTTCCTCGTAGCCGGCCTGGAGCTCCTCGCGTTCCTCCGCCGTGGCACCGCGGTGGAGGATCTCGACCGCCCCTTTGGCACCCATGACGGCGATCTCCGCCGACGGCCACGCCAGCGCCATGTCGTTGCCCATCCGCTTGGAGTCCATGACGATGTAGGCGCCGCCATAGCTCTTGCGGGTCGTGACGTTGACGCGGGGGACGGTGGCGCGGGCGTAGGCGAACGCCATCTGGGCGCCGTAGCGGATCATGCCCCGCCATTCGAGATCCTTGCCCGGGTAGAAGCCGGACGTGTCGACGACGGTGAGGATCGAGAGGTTGAACGCGTCGCACAGGGCGACGAACCGCGCCCCCTTGCGGGATGCGGTGATGTTCAGCGTGCCGGCGATGGTCTGCGGCTGGTTGGCGACGATGCCGATCGGGCGACCGCCGATCCGGGCGAAGGCGGTGACCAGGTTGGCGGCCCAGTCGGTGTGGAGCTCGAGCAGGTGGCCGTCGTCCACGATCGCGGCCAGCACGTCGCGACAGTCGTAGGACCCGTTGGCCGACTCCGGGAGGACGGCGTAGGCCTCGGGAGTCGGTCGGTCGACGGGATCGTTGCAGGCGACCGCCGGCGCCGGATCGTCCGTGTGGTCGGGGAGGAACGCGAGCACCTCGGCGGCGAGCGCCTCGGCTTCCTCCAGGTCGGCGGCGACCAGGGTGGCGACGCCGGAGGTGCGTCCGTGGACGGCGGCCCCGCCGAGCTCCGCGGACCCGATCGGCACGCCGGTGAACTGTTCGACCATGACCGGTCCGCTGACGAAGGCGTACGACTCGTCGACCATGATCACGACGTCTGCGAGGCCGAGCATCAGTGCCGGGCCGGACACGGTCGGGCCGCAGACGATGACGACGGACGGGATCACGCCGGAGCAGCGGGTCATCTCGCGGGCCGCTCCGCCCCAGCCGTCGAGGGCGGCGACCCCCTCGCGTAGATCGGCACCGCTCGAGGCGAGTCGGATGACGAGCGGGAGGCGCTGGTCCAGTGCGTAGCGGGCCGCGGCGGCGATGGTGTGGCCGTCGCTCGGTGTGAGCGCGCCGGCGTCGTCACCGTTCTGCGCATCGACGACGATGACCCGGCGACCGTGGAAGTCGGACGCCTTGGCCCGCACGAAGCCGGCCGCCTTCGCCCGGATGTCGACGGAATCGTCGATCGTGGTCACCGGCGCCTCCCGACCCCGCGCGCATCACGGTGATGCGGCGCTGCTTCTGACCCGCGTGTTGCGGGCGACGTTACGCCTCCCTGCCTAGTCGTTCGAGGTGGCGGCCGGGCTGATCAGGCTCTGGTCGGGTCCGTCCGTGGCGACGATTCGCCGGATGAGATCGGCGAGGGTCCGGGTGGGGGCGGACGGCGACGTGCGCTTCGGCGTGGCGAGACCGACGATCCGCGGCGACAGCCCGTCGACGTTGACCCGCTTCCAGTTGCCACCGAGCCATCCGGGTGCGGCGCTGGCGGGGACGAGGGCCGGCGCGAACCCTTCGAAGGCGAGTGAGGTGAGCAGGCGCAGTCCGTCCACCTCGGCCTTCGCGGTCAGGCGGACCCGGGCGCGGCGGGCGTCGGTGTCGATCTCGTCGCGAAACGCCGTGCCCTGCGGGGGCAGCAGGATCTGGTGGCGGGCGATCTCGGCGAGGTCGACCCGGTCGTGGTCGGCGAGTGGATGGTCGAGCGGCGCGACGATGATCCGCTCCTCGGTGAACAACACGTCGGTGTCCACGTCCGGATCGTCCACCGGCAGGTTCACGACGGCGAGATCGAGTCGGTCGCTGAGGAGCTGGGGGAGCAGCGACGTGGTGGTCGCCTCGATCACCCGTAGCTCGATCCGGGGGTACTCCGTCGACACGCCGGTGAGAAGCGCGGGGACGAGCCAGCGCGCGGTGGTGCCGATCACGCCGGCCCGTACCTGGCCACTCACGTCGTCGCGCAGGGCGATCAGGTCGTCCTCGATCGCCCGCAGCTCGATGAGGATGCGGCGGGCCCGGTCGGCGACGATCTCGCCCTCCACGGTGAGTTCGCCCTCGGCCCGGTCGATGAGGGTGGAGCCGACCTCCTGTTCGAGCCGGGCGACATGGGTGGAGACGTTGCTCTGCACGGTGTGGAGGGCCCGCGCCGCCGCGGAGAAGGAGTGGTGTTCGGCCACGGCCAGCAGGGCATTGAGTTGGCGGAGATCCATCGCTGTGAATGATGACACATATCCCCGGGAACTGTTGGAAAGATGGGTCGAGACCTGCTTGACTACGACGTAACGACGACGAAGGGCAACCCCCTTGCCCCCGTCAGTCAGCCCGGACCCCCGTCCCCCCTTTCGGCGGTCCGAGGCTCAGAGAAGCGGTTGGATGTCCCCCAAGACCAATCCAACCGCTTCTCTTCGTTTTGGCCGGCTCCCGTCCGCTCGACGGCAGGGCGCGGCACTACGCTTCGACCCGCATGGCAGACACGCTCGGACTCCACGTCACCGCGGACGGCATCACCGCGGTGCGAATCGACGCGGTCGCCGGCACGCCGGCGGTGGTGGTGCCCCTCGGGGTCGACGGACCCGCCGCCACCACCCTCGTCGCACAGGACGAGGGGGGCGCGGTCCTCGTCGGTGAGGCGGCTCGCGACGCCCCCGGCCCCGCTGTCAGCGATCCGCTGGAGCGGGCCCAGGCCGGCCGGATCGGCGCACTCGCGGCGGTGATCAACCATGTCGTGGGTCGCGCCGCGATGCTCGGTGGCAGCGCACCGAGCCGCCTCGCCGTGGTCGTGCCCGACGACTTCGACGCCGACGCCCGGGACCGGATCGTGGAGGCCGGCGTCACTGCCGGCATCGCCGACACCGTCGCCGTGCCGGAGACCGCGGCAGCCACGAGGGTCGGCACGGAGGACGACGTGGTCGCGCTCGCCGCGGGCGCCGCCCGGGTCGCCTCGCTCGCCGCCGCGCCCCTCGTCACCCGTGAGGATCTCGGTGAGCCCGTTGTCCCCAAGGCCGCTCCCTCCGCTCCCGCCGTCGGAACGCCGGCCGGTCCCGTCTCGGTGTTCGATGCCGACGAGGACGACGAGCCGCCGTCGCCGGCCCGACCGGCGCCGACGCCGGTGGACGCCCGGCCCGTCGCCGCCGGCCCGACGGAGTCGGCCCCGCCGACCCGCACCCTGCCGGTCACCCCGGCGCCCCAACCGGAGACGCTGCGCTACGAACCCCCGGCTCGGCGGGTGTCGGCCGGGGTCGTGGCGGTCGTCGTCCTGCTCGCGCTGATCGCGGCGGTCGGCATCGGGCTGGTGGTGTTCGGCCCCGACGACGAGCCCACGGTGACCGACGAGGGCAAGCCGACCACCACCGCGCCGGCGACGACGACTGTCGCGCCCACGACCACCGTGGCCCCGACGTCGACCGTCGACGACGGTGGCCCCACCACCACCGAGCCGCCCACGACCACCGAACCCCCGACGACCACGGAACCTCCCTCGACCACCACCACGCCCGTGCCCGTCGGTTCACCGGGCCTCGTCACCCTGGTGGAGACCGGCTTGAAGCTCGAGGGTGGTGAGGTCGTGCTGTTCGACCAGTCGGCGGAGAGCGTGATCGCGGCGGTGTCCGCCGAGCTCGGCGACCCCGACACCGACGGGGGCTACGAGGAGTTCGACTTCTGCCGCGGCGATCGCAGCCGGTTCGTCTCCTGGGGTCAGCTGGAGCTGGTGTTCACCGAGGAAGAACTCGGTACCGAGGACGGTCGCTTCACCCAGTGGTACGCGTCCGGCCACGACGACCCGGAGGGGCTGGTGACCTTCAGCGGGATCGGCGTGACCGCGACGGTGGGGTTCCTCCAGGTCACGCTGGGCAGCTCGTTGCAGCTCGTCGAGGCGATCCCGGGCGACCCGACCGGCCTGTTCGCCGCGACGAACCCCGGGTCGGGAGCCCTGCTCAACGGCACGACGAGCTCCCGGGACCCGGAGGGCACGGTCATCAGCTTGTGGGCGGGCGACAGCTGCACCCGCATCTTCACCTAGCGGTGCGCTGCTTGATGATGTTGAGGGCGCTGCCCGCCTTGAACCACTCGATCTGGTCGTCGCTGAACGTGTGGTTCGTGAGGAACGAGATCGTCTCGCCCGACGGCTTCGTCACCTCGACGGTGACCGGCCGGCCCGGCGCGAGATCGGCGAGGCCGCGCACGGCGATGCGGTCGTCCTCGTCGATGCGGTCGTAGTCGGCCGGATCGGCGAAGGTCAGCGGCACCATGCCCTGCTTCTTGAGGTTCGTCTCGTGGATCCGGGCGAACGAGCGGGCGATGGCGACGACACCGTTGCGGAACCGGGGCTCCATGGCCGCGTGCTCGCGACTCGAACCCTCGCCCATGTTCTCGTCGCCGATCACGACCCACTGCACGCCGGCCTCGTGGTAGTCCTTCGCCAGTTCGGGGAAGAGCTTGATCGAGCCGTCGAGCTGTGACTTGCCGTAGCCGACCTCGTACTCGGAGCCGTCGGCCTGGCGGAAGGCGTTCACCGCGCCGAGGTAGAGGTTGCCGGAGATGTTCTCGAGATGGCCGCGGTACTTGAGCCAGGGGCCGGCCATCGAGATGTGGTCCGTCGTGAACTTGCCCTGCGCCTTGACCAGCACCGGGAGGTCCTCGTAGTCCTCGCCGTCCCACGGCATGAACGGCGTGAGCAGCTGGAGGCGATCGGAGGTGAGGGCGACCTTGACGTCGACGTCGGAACCGTCGGCCGGCGGGGCGACGAAGGTGTCCTCACCCGGATCGAATCCGGCTTCGGGGAGCTCGAGGCCGATCGGTGTGCTGAGGGCGACTTCCTCGCCGGCGTCGTTGGTGATCGTGTCGTTGATCGGGTCGAAGTCGAGCGTGCCGGCGAGCGCCAGTGCGATGACCGTCTCCGGCGACGTCACGAACGCGAGGGTCTCGGCGTCGCCGTCGTTGCGCTTCGGGAAGTTGCGGTTGTAGGAGGTGACGATCACGTTCGGGGTGCCCGGCTGGTGGTCGTGCTCCTCCGAGCGGTCCCACTGGCCGATGCACGGCCCGCAGGCGTTCGCCAGGACGACCGCGCCGAGCGCCTCGAAGTCCTGGAGCAGACCGTCACGCACGATGGTGGCGCGCACCTGCTCGGAACCGGGGGTGACGAGCAGACGGGTCTTCGCCTTCAGGCCCTTCGCGGCCGCTTCGCGGGCGATGGACGCGGCCCGGGTGATGTCCTCGTAGGAGCTGTTGGTACAGCTGCCGATTAGCGCGGCGCTGACCTCGAGCGGCCAGCCGTTCTCCCGGGCCTCGTCGCCCAGCGCGGCGACCTCGCGGGCGAGGTCCGGCGTGTGGGGGCCGTTGATGTGGGGCGTGAGGGTGTCGAGGTCGATGGTGATGACCTCGTCGTAGTAGTCGGCCGGGTTGGCGAGCACCTCGTCGTCGGCCCGGAGGTGGTGGGCGACGGCGTTCGCCGCGTCGGCGACGGCCTCGCGACCCGTGCTCTTGAGGTAGCGGGCGACGGCGTCGTCGTAGGCGAAGACCGAGGTGGTCGCCCCGATCTCGGCTCCCATGTTGCAGATCGTGGCCTTGCCGGTGCAGCTGAGGCTCTCGGCGCCGGGCCCGAAGTACTCGACGATGGCGCCCGTGCCGCCCTTCACCGTGAGGATCTCGGCGACCTTGAGGATGACGTCCTTCGGGGCGCTCCACCCGCTGAGCGAGCCGGTGAGCTCCACGCCGATGAGCTTCGGCCACTTCACGTTCCAGGGGAACCCGGTCATCACGTCGACCGCGTCCGCACCGCCGACGCCCACGGCGATCATGCCGATGCCGCCGCCGTTGGGGGTGTGGCTGTCGGTGCCGATGATCATGCCGCCGGGAAAGGCGTACTGCTCGAGCACGACCTGGTGGATGATGCCGGAGCCCGGCTTCCAGAAACCGCCGCCGTACCGGGCGGAGACGGACTCGAGGAAGTCGTAGACCTCCTCGTTGTTGTCGACCGCGGCCATGAGGTCCCGCTTGCCGTCGACCCGGGCCTGGATCAGGTGATCGCAGTGGGTCGTGGTGGGCACGGCGACCTCGTCGAGGCCCGCGGTCATGAACTGGAGCCACGCCATCTGGGCGGTGGCGTCCTGCATCGCGACGCGGTCGGGTCGCAGGTCCACATAGCTCTCGCCCCGCTCGAGCTCTTGGTCGGGACGATCGAGATGGTTGATCAGGATCTTCTCGGCCAGGGTGAGGGGCCGGCCGAAGCGCTCACGGGCGGCGCCGATGCGCTCGTCCAACGTGGCGTAGACGCCGTTGATCAGTTCGATGGGTGTGCTTGCTGCGACTGCCATACTGTGTACCCTAGCGGAAAAAACCAGACAAGTACTATACAAGTTCGGGATTGCATGCGGACGCCTCGCTACCAACAGATCGCCGACGAGCTGCGGACCCGCATCGATGAAGGTGGCTACACGGCCGGCCGGCTGCTTCCGTCGGAGGCGAACCTCTCCGCGGAGTTCTCCGTCAGCCGGGTGACGGTGCGGCGGGCGCTCGAACAGCTGCGCGACAGTGGCCTCATCGATTCCCGCCAGGGGCTCGGCTGGTTCGTCGCCGGCGATCCCGTGCGCCAGCCGATCGCCGAACTCGACACCGTCGAGCAGCAGCTCGCGGCCTCCGGAGCGATCTCCACGCGGCGGATCCTCGACTTCGCGTTCATCGATGCGCCGCCGCGGGTCGCCGAGGTGCTGGGCGGCGATCGCGTCCTCGAGGTGCGGCGGGTCAATCTGGCCGACGGCGAACCCTTCGCCCGCGTCACTGTCTGGTGCCCGGAGGGGCTGGGCTCGCGGTTCTCCCGTCGCGACGTGGAAGCCCGTCCGTTCTACGAGATCCTCGGCGTGCGGGTACGCGGGGCCGAGCAGACCATCGGCGCGGGTGCGGCCTCCGAGGCCGACGCCGACCTCCTCGGCGTACCCGTCGGCTCGCCGGTGCTCGTCTGCGAGCGCATCACCCGCAGCGACAGCGGAGCCGCGGTGCTGATGAGCGAACACGTCTACCCGGGGCACCTCACGGTGTTCTCCGTCGATCTGCCGAGTGTTGGCACCGGAGAATCACCCGCAGGCTTGAGATTGGTGGACTGACTGCCGACGGCTCCGGTGTGAGCCGATTCCCGGCGTCGTTCGCCCTGCCCGTCTGTCTCCTCGTCCTCGGACTCGTCGCGTCCTCGTGCGGCCGCTCGACCACGCTCGGGCCCGAGGAAGCGGTCGAGGTGATGGTGCTCGACGGCGTCGCCCGGGCCCGCGCGGTCTGCATCGTGGAGAACGTGGGCGGCGACCTGGACCTCGCCAAGGTGTCGGGACTGGAGATCGACCTCACCGCCGATGAGCTGCGTCTGTTGGCGGCCACGTCGGCCCAATGCGCGCCGGCGATGGCGCTCAACGGCCCGGTCGTGATCGGGCGGCCGCCGCTCGACGAGGCGGCCGTGGCGGCGGAGATGGCTGCGGGGGACGACCTGGTCCAACGAAGCGTCGCCCGTCTCGTCGACGAAGGCCTCGAGTTCGCCGTCGGCCAGTGTCTCGAGACGATGCTCGACGGTCGCGACGACGCCGCCGAAGCGCTCGAGGACGTCGTGCAGCGCAGCGCGCTGATCGTCGACTGCCGAGTGCAACTCGGTATCGGCGACGCCGGCTGAGCCGGACCGGGTCAGCGGACCTTGCTGATGACCTCGTCGGCGTACCACTGCATCGCCCCGAGCTTCTCGTCGAGGGTCTGCGGATCCGGCCCGGGCTGATACGCGTCGCGGAAGCCGACGATCACATCGGTTACGCCGGCTGCTTCGAGCCGCTCGATGCCGTCGGCGGAGTAGGCGTCCATGGAGATCGCGTGCACCTCGAAGGGCTGGTCGGCGCGGCCGGCGTCGAGGCGATGCTGGTTCACCGTCTCCATCATGCGGGCGAGTTCCGCGGCGTCGCCACCCGCGTGCATCCATCCGTCACCGAGGCGACCGGCGCGGGCGAGGGCCATCTTCGAGTGGCCACCGATGAGGATCGGCACCTTCTGCTCGGGGACCGGGCACAGCTGGCACGGGGGGAACTCGTAGAACTCGCCGTCGTAGCCGAACTGGTCGCCCGTCTGGAGCCCGTTGATGATCTCGATGCACTCGTCCATGCGGGCGCCGCGGCGTTCCCACGGCACCTGGGTGATGTCGTAGTCCTCACGCCACGGGCTCGTACCGACGCCGAACCCGAACCGACCGCCGGTGATCACACCGACGGAGGTCACCTGCTTCGCGGTGATGACCGGGTGGCGGATCGGGAGCTTGACCACGAACGTCGTGAACCGGATGGACTCGGTCACGGCGGCAAGCGCGGGGATGAGCGAGAAGGGTTCGATGAACGGTTTGCCCTCGAGGAACTCGCGGGTGCCGTCGGCGTTGTAGGGATAGGTGCTGTCGCCCTCCTCGGGATAACAGATCGAGTCGGGGACGACGAAGGAGTCGTAGCCGGCGGCCTCGGCCGCTTGCACCAGCGGCGCGTACATGGACGGATCGATCATCGACTCGGCGAGGGAGAAGCGCATGGGCGTGTTCTAGCCGACGCAGGAGTCGGCGAGCGATGGCAGCTACGGTTCCGCCATGAGTGACGCCGTGCCCGTCGACGAGATCGACTCCGCCCGACTCGCGCTCGCGGCATTCGATGGGCTGCCCGTCCACGCCGCCGTCATCGACCCCGACGGACGCATCGCCTTGACGAATGCCGGCTGGGACGAGTTCGGGGACCTCAACGGCGCGCCCGGCGAGCCGTGGGTCGAGCGCAACTATCTCGACGAGTGCGACCGGGCGGCCGGCGAAGGCGTCGAGGATGCGGCCATCGTCGCCAACGCCCTCCGCGGGGTGTTGCGGGGTCGGCTGCAGCGTCGCGTCTTCGTCTACAACTGCGACAGTCCCGATGAGCGTCGGGTGTTCCGTATGGCGATCGGCGCGGTGCACTTCCAGGACGCGATCTACGCGGTCATCGTGCACGACAACGTCACGCCCCAGTGACCGATCCGTCGCGCTAGATCTCCGGCCAGCGCCGGCCGCGGCGCTTCGCGGATCGGCTGCGGTCGCCGAGCGCCCACGAGCGACGCCACGCCCCGGTGTCGGGCCCGGTCAGGCCAGGGCTGTCGCCCGCGTGGGCCCGCATCCGGGCCCGGTACCAGTCGGTCGAGGCCTCGTCGGCCAGGGCGGCGATCTCGGCTTCGAGGCGGCTGGCGAAGCGGGCGGCGTTCTCGTCGTCGCGGGGGAGCAACGGCCGGCCGAACGTGACCGAGGTGGTGGACGGCTGGGGGAGCGACCGGCCCTTGCGGAGGATGCGCCCGGTGCCCTCGAGATGGATCGGCACGACCGGTCGCCCCGTCTTGGCCGCGAGGTAGGCCGCGCCGCCACGGAACGGCTGGCCCCAGCCGTCCGGGCTGCGACCGCCCTCGGGGAACAGGAGCAGTGACCAGCCGGCGTCGACGAGTTCGGCGGCCTGATCCGCAGAGCGGCGGTTGACCTTGCTCCGCTCGATCGGGATCGCCCCGATCACGAGTGACGAGAGCGCCGAGGTGAGGCGGGTCCCGAAGAAGTAGTCGGCGGCGGCACCGACGACCAGCTTGTGGCGCCACGGCTCGGGGATGGACGTCAGCAACAGGGGCGTGTCGAGATGGCTGTGGTGGTTCGCGGCGAAGATCGCCGGGCCCGTCAGATGATCGAGCCGGTCCTGGCCCCGTCGGTCGGGTGCGGCGAGGCCGGACACGACGAGCCGCATCGGCCCGTCCACGATCGCGGCACGAGCCATGCGCGCCGGCATGCGCCGCGCCCACGCCGTGTCGTAGTGGGCGCCGGTCGTCTTCTCGACGACGGCCGGGGCCACGCCCCGCGGCGTCGTCGGCGCCCGGTACGGAAACCCGAGCGCCCGGAACCGCCGCACCGGCGACAGCGCCGCCGGCACCCCCGGCACCCCCAGCCGCTTCGCGAGCTTGCTCATGCCCCCACCCCCGCGTTCCCCCCCAAACCCGCGTTCTGGGTGAACATACGGCTGGAATCCGCGCCCCCGTTCACCCAGAACGGGGGGTTTGGGGCGAACAGGAGGGGGAGGGTCGGCGGGGCGGTCATGTCACGTCGGCCATGAGGATGGGCGGGTTGTGAAGGTGGGTGATCGAGGGGCGGGGGCCGACGACGTCGGACGCGAGCTCGAGCGCGTCCTGCATGGTGGACGCGGGGGTGAAGCCGAGTCGGCGCACGGACTTCGGGTCGCCGCCGACGATGATCACGCGGCCCAGGTACTGCAGCGCGTGGGCGCCCCAGTACCACATGTAGAACGGGTGGACGCCGTGGTACGCGTAGCTGTTGCGGTACAGGTGGATGTACCACTCGTCCTCGGCGAACTGCTTTTCGTACTTGGCCTCGATCTCGAGCGGGTCGGTGGTGTCGGCCAGCACCTCCTCGAAGAAGTCGATGTAGCTCGGGTGATGGACCGGGTGGAACTCCCACGGGGCCGGGTGGCTCATGATCAGCACGCCGCCCTCGCGCACGAGCGGCTTGCCCCGGTACATGTTGAAGAAGTAGCCGAGCCCGAGACACATCACGAGGATCGGGTTCATCACCGAGTTCACGTTGTACGGGCAGATGTAGGGGAGCCCGAAGGTGAGCACGTCGGTCTGCCCCTCGACCGGCACGATGTGCTGGTCGAAGCAGTGCTGCAGCGTCTTCTCATGGACCGCTTCGACGTCGCCGGCCTGCACGGAGGTGAGCTCGTAGGGCGCCTTCCAGCTCTGGAAGATCTTGCGGCGGGCCGACGACGGCATGGCGTCGAGCCCCTTCTGCATGGCGATGAAGGTCGCCCGGTCCTTCGTCGACCATTCCCATTCGCGCTTCTGGAGCACGTGGAGGGGGCCGTCGTAGCCGAACGTGTTGTTGTTGATCGTGGTCTCGATCTGGAAGATGCGAGGACCGTGGGTCTTGATGACCTCGCCCTGGCGCCAGTTCGAGTGGTGCAGCTCCGACGCGTGGCGATCCATGAAGCTCTTCGACTCCTGCATCGTCTTCACGTTGTGGTGATGACGGATGCCCGAGTAGCCGGAGAGGCCGGTGGCGGTGGACTTCCAGCCGCCGTCCATCGAGACGATGTTGAGGTTGACGTAGATGAGCAGGTCGGACTCGGCCGCCCGCCGGTTCATCGTGACCTGCTCGTCGTGGCGGGTCAGCCCGAGCTCGACCATGCCGTCGGGGTCCTCGGCGTCGTGGTTGTAGAGCGCGTCCTGGGGCGCGAAGGCGTCGTAGATCCGATCGCCGAGGGCGTGGCGCAGCTCCGCCTCGGTCATCCGGCGGTGCAGCGCCAGCGCGGCGATGAGGTGGACGTCGTCCACGCCGGCCGCTGCGGCCATGTCGAGCACCTGCTCGATGATGCGCTGGCGGATGTCGGGCTTGCGCATCGACGGCAGCGGCAGCGACAGGTCGTCGAAGGCGATGGTCAGCTTCATGCCCGGCGTGAGCAGCGTGGGGAGCGGATCGTCGTCGATCGGGTTGAGCAGCGCCTGGCGGATCGACTCGTCGGGGTCGTCGAGGCCCGGCAGCGGCTCGGCCGGGTAGATGACGCGGCTGCGATCGGCGGGCAGCCGTTCGAGGCGGAACTGCTCGCCGTGGTGGAACAGGATCGGCGGCGTCGAGGAGTCGACGTCGAGCACGAAGCCCGGGCGCGGTGCCTGCGTTCGAGGATCAGGCACGGATGCCCCTTCGGTTGCGGATCGGCCCGCGATGGGTGCGGGGACCGATCGGGACGACCCGGTTGGGGGCGCCCGCGGACTTGGACCAGTGCTCGATCAGCCAGCCCCGTTTGCGGGCGATGGCGGCGAGCTTCGTCTCGGCGTTGACGGCGACCGGGAAGCCGACGGCCTCCAGCATCGGGAGATCCGACGACGAGTCGGCGTAGGCCACCGACTCGCGGAGGTCGATGTCGTGCTCGTCGGCGTAGTCGACGAGGGTCTGGTAGCGGGCCTCGCCGGTGGGCGGCACGCTCGAGAGGCGCCCGGTGTAGACGCCGTCGACGGAGGTCATCTCCGCCGCCACGATGTCGTCGAACAACGGCCGCAACGGCTGGACCACGAGGTCGAGCGCCCCCGTGATGAGCAGCGTGCGGTGACCGAGCCGACGGTGCTCGCGCACCCGGCGGATGCCGTCGGGGAACGACTTGGTGATGAGCAGATCGCTCATCATCTCCATCGCGTCGTGGTCGAGTCGGTCGACGGCGGCGTTGTCGAACCGGCGGTAGAAGTAGCGCAGGAAGTCCGACCGGTCGGCCCGGTCCAGTGACAGCAGGGTCGGCGCTTCGCGGATCGTCTTCGCGGTGAGGCGGATGCGGTCGGGGGTGTCGAGCCGGCGGGTCGCCAGCCACGCGTAACTGGCGACGACATTGCTCGCGATCAGGGTGTTCTCGAGATCGAAGACGGCCAGCTGGCGCTCCGGCGACAGCACGTTCTTGCGGATGCGCTCGTTGCGGCCGACACTCACCTTGCGCCCCGGCGCCATCTTGAGCCGGGCTTGCTTGACGGTGGACGGCAGCTGGATCTCGTTGATGTAGGTCGGCCAGTCGACGGCCACCGGATCCATCACGAACTCGGCCCGGTCGTCGTCGTCGAGCGAACCCCACAGTCGGTAGAGCCGCTCGAGCTGGTAGATCGCCTCGCACTCGGCGTAGGCGCCGTAGAGCTCCACATAGCCGCCGGCCCGTTCGAGCTGCTCCCGGCGTTCCTCCAGCTCGGCACCGAGGTCTGCCTGCTTGCCGCGCAGCGGGAGGGTGTCGAGGACGCGCTCGCCGAGGTCGAGGGCGCGGCGGGCCCGTTTGAGCTGCTTCGACACGCGGCCGCGGCCGGGGAAGCTCCAGTCGGGGATCGAGATCGGCTGGTTGTACTCGTCGTACACCGGACGCTCCGTGAACCACGCCTGCACGAGATCGACGAGCTGGCCGTACTTCAGCGGATTGGCGGCGCCCGACGCGATCTGGACGACATCGGGCGTGTGGTTGCCCTGGTCGTCGAACTCCGGGCCGCGGGCGGCCACGGCGAGGATCGTGGCGACCACGAGATCGACCGGGATGACGTCGATCGTTCCCTCGGGCACCCCGGGGAACTCGACGAGGAGGCCGCGGGCGTAGGCGGCGATCACGGGCTCGGCCATCCGGAAGCCGCGGATCCAGCCGGGCACCGGTTCGGCGAGGGCCGATTCGATGATGGAGGGCCGCACGATGCTGACCGGCACGTCGCCGCGGCTCTCGCCGAGGGCCCGTTCGCCGAGCGATTTGGTGAACGCGTAGGCGTCGGGGAAGCCGAGCGAGCTCGCTCGGGCGCGTCCGGCGTCGGTCATCTGTTCGCCGACCCAGCGTTGGCGGAGCTGCTCGACCTTCTCGGCGAGCGCCGGCGTGCCCGCGGCGCCGAGCTGGCGGTGGGCCTCCTTGCGGAGTTCCTGGAGGCGCGACGGTGTGCGGCTCTCCTGCTCGTTGGCGATGCGGGCCCGGCGGGCGTTGTCGACCTCGGCCCGCCAGTCGACGTCCACGAAGAACGGCGAGTCGTTCACCAGCTCCTCGGGCGCCTTGCCCCGACGGCTGCCGGCGACGTAGCACGTCGAGACCGCCACGAGGTGGGCCGGCTCGCCGGGCGGACGGCCGGTGCGGGTCGGTTCGGTGCGGATCTCCGCCGCGGCCTGGAGTGCCTGGGCGAAGCGGGTGGGGCCGAGGAGGTTGACTTCGACGGCGTCGTCGAGGGCGGAGTCGAAGCTCACCGTCGCGGCGGAGTGGATCGCCAGGTCGCACGTCGCCAGGTGCGCGAGGCCCTCGTCGTCGAGGCCCAGGCCGTCGGTTCCCACGTCGCCGGCCACGCCGGTGACCCGGCGGGCACACATCTCGTCGAACGTCTCGGTGGTGGTGCCGGCGTCGACGGCCGCCTGGTGTTCGTCGCGCAGCCGGTCGAACGCGTCGTTGCGGAGGATGTCGCGGTCGACGCGGTGCTGTGCGCCACGGCGGCCGGGCCGCACGATCAGCACGAGTTCACAGTCCGGGGCGCAGCGCAGGAGCCGCTCCACGAGCGCGGTGCCGAGGAAGCCGGTCGCGCCGGTGACGGCGATGCGCGTCTGGTTCAACTCCTCCCGGATCACATGACTGGTTCTAGCAAATCTCTCTACCAATTGGTAGAGACGGGATGGTAGAGATGGAGCGATGAGCACTCGGGAGCGCATCCTGGCGGCCGCGCTCGTGGCCTACGGCACGGGCGGCTACGCCGCGACCTCGCTCGACGCGCTCGCCGATCAGCTCGGCGTGCGCAAGCAGACGATCCTCTACTACTTCCCGTCGAAGCAGGCGCTGTTCGATGCCGTGGTCGACGAGGCCGCCGCCGATCTCGTCAAGCTCTTCGACGCCGAGGCATCCCGCGGGCTCACCGGAATCGCCCAGGTGGAGGCGATCGTGCGCCGGGTGTTCCGGCTCGCCGTGCGCCGTCCCGAACTACTCGGCCTCGTGCGCGAGGTCACCCGTCCGGGATCGGCGGTCGCCGCCCGGCTCGGCGGTCATGTCGCCCCGACCTTCGACCGGGCCCGAGACTTCCTCGAACGGGAGATGGACGCCGGACGTCTGCGTCGGTCCGACCCGTCGATGCTCCTGCTGTCGCTGTACTCCACCGTGGTCGGGGTCGCGACCGAGCTCGAGGTGCAGCGGGCGCTCGGCATGGCGCCGACCCTGCGGGCAACGGTCGGTCGCCGCCAGGAGCTGATCCGCTTCCTGCGGGCTGCGCTCGCCGTCGAACCCTAGGCGTGGCGCCCGTCTGGCCCGCCGGGAATGGGACCCAGATCGCAGCCCGGTAGTACCGTCGCTGGGTGTGGGGGACGCACATGGTGACCGGACGGAGGCGGACGAGGCGCGGCCCCCGATCGCGTGGGGACCCGAGTACACGGATGTCCTCGAGATGATGGGAACGCCGCTCGAACGCCCGGGGGTCGACCCCGTCCTGGCCCGCATGGTCGGTGAGTGGGACGTCGACGGGCGCTGGCAGGTGCGCACCGATCGCCCTGCGCTGTCGATGGGCGGTCGGATGGTCAACCGCTGGATCCTCGACGGTCGGTTTCTCGAGTCGGACACATTCCCGACGGCCACCGCGAGCGAGCCGAGCAGCAAGGTGATCTACGGCGCCGACCGACGTTCCGAGGACTACTTCGCCTTCGCGGTCAACGCCTTGCATCAGCAGTACGACATCGAGCACGGGCCCCACGACCCGGCGGCCGACTCGCTCTTGTTGCGTGGCGTCGAGATCGTGTTGCCGAGTCGGCGCGAGATCCGCTTCCTGCGCACCATCCGTTTCGTCGGGCCGGACGAACTCCAGCTGTCGATCACCTACCCGGAGGAGTCGGACGAGGATCGCCTCGGTGGGCTCACGATGTCGCTTCGGCGCCGATCCGAGGGCAGCTCTGATGGATGAGGAGATCCCACTCGCGTCCTCGACCTTCTCCGAGGAGGCCATCCGGGCGGCGGCCGACGTGTTGCGCTCCGGCTGGTCGGGACCGGGGAGCGAGGTTGGCGCGTTCGAGCGGGAGCTCGCGGCCCGGGTCGGCGCGTCCTTCGCGGTGGCGACCGGATCGGCCACCGATGCGCTGCAGATCGCGGTGACGCTGGCGGACCTTCCAGTCGGCGCAGAGGTGATCACCACCCCGAACACGTTCGTGTCGACCAACCATGTCCTCCTGTGGGCCGGGCTCGTCCCGGTCTTCGCCGACATCGAGACCCACACCGGCAACATCGACGTGGACTCGATCGCGGCGCAGATCACCGAGGCCACCCGGGCGATCATGGTCGTGCATTACGCGGGCTACCCGTGTGACCTCGACGGCGTGTACGAGCTGGCTCGACGCCACGAACTCGTCGTGATCGAGGACGGTGCCCATGCGCTCGGCGCGAGCTACCGGGGCCGGCCGATCGGCTCGCACGGCGGGCTGTGCGCGTTCTCGTTCCAGTCGACGAAGAACCTGTCCACGGTCGACGGCGGTGCACTGATGATCGGCGATGGCGAGCTCGCGGCGCGCGCCCGCCGGCTGCGCTGGATGGGGATCGACGCCGACACCTACGAGCGCCACACCGAGACCGGCTACCACTGGGAGTACGACGTCGCAGAGGTCGGCTTCCGGTCGACGATGAGTGATCTGAACGCCGCGATCGGCCGGGCGGGATTGTCCACGCTCGACGCCGGGAACGCCCGCCGCGCCGAGATCGCGGACCGCTACCGGGCCGGTCTCGCGACCCTCGACGGTGTCGAGCCGATGCGCCACGACAAGGACCGGATCTCCGCGCACTACCTCTTCGCGGTCACGTTCGAGGAGGGCCGGGACCGAGTGCTCGCCCATCTCCGGGACCATGGTGTGGGGGCCGGCGTGCACTACAAGGCGAACGACCGCTATCCGGTCTACAAGCCGGCGTATCTCCCCGCGGCCCACTGGTTCGCCGACCACGTGCTCTCGTTGCCGATGCACATCGACCTGCGCGACGACCAGGTCGACCGGGTCATCGAGCTGGTCACCGAGGTCCTGACCTGAGCGTCAGTGACCTGAGCGTCAGTGATCCGTGCGCTGGTGGCCGCGGTTGCGCTCGTGGCGCTCGATCGCGAGCTGCACGAGCCGGTCGATCAGCGCCCGATAGTCCAGCCCTGACGCGGCCCACAGTTTCGGGTACTGCGAGATCGGGGTGAACCCCGGCATCGTGTTGAGCTCGTTGATGAGCCAGCCCCGGCCGTCCGGCTCGTAGAAGAAGTCGACGCGGGCCAGACCCTCGACATGGAGCGCTCGGTACGCGGCGATCGCCAACCGCTGCGCTGTGGCGAGTTCGGCCGGCTCCAGCGGGGCCGGGATGAGGAGCTCGGCGCCGTCCTCGTACTTGTCGTCGTAGTCGTAGAAGTCGGCGCCCGGCACGATCTCGCCGGCCACGCTCGCCTCGGGCGACTCGTTGCCGAGCACGGCCAACTCGATCTCCCGACCCTCGATCGCCTCCTCGATCACGACCGTGCGGTCGTAGCTCGCCGCCAGCTCGACCGCGGCGATCGCCGACGCCCGGTCCGTCGCTCGGGAGACGCCGATCGAACTCCCCATGTTCGCCGGCTTGACGAACAGCGGGAGGCCGAGGACCCCGATCGCGTCGTCCACCTCAGCCTCGATCGTGGATCCGGTGCCGTCGGGTCGCCGCACGCCCCCGTGGTCCTCGTCGTCGACCGTGAGCCAGCGATAGTCCGCCTGGGGCAGGTCGTGGGCGCGGAGATGGGTCTTGGCGGCGACTTTGTCCATGCACAACGCCGATGCCAGCACCCCGGCCCCGACATAGGGCACATCGGCCAACTCGAGCAGGCCCTGCACCGTGCCGTCTTCGCCCATCGGTCCGTGCAGGATCGGGAGGACGACCGTCTGCTGCGGGCCCCCGGCCGTCGTGCCGCTTGCGCCGCCGCCCGCTCCGCCGAGGATCGGCAGGGCCTCGACCGTCGGGCCGTCGGCGGTGAGGCTCGCCGGGAGACTCCCGGCCCCTTCCGCCAGCGCCTTCATCGCGCCTTCGGCGAGCACCCAGTCGCCGCTGCGGGTGATCCCGATCGGCTCCACGTCGTAGCGGGCCGGGTCGATCGCCGCGAGCACATGGCGGGCCGACACGCACGAGACCTCGTGTTCGGCCGACCGACCGCCGAACAGCACGACGAGCCGAGGTCGGGGTGGCGGAGCGGGAGCCATCACGCTCGACGGTAGTCGTGTCACACTGCGCACATGCGTTGGGTTGCGGCCGAGATCGCGGAAATCGTGGGCGGCACCGTCACGCGCGGCGACCCCCATGCCACCGTCGAGCGCGTGACCCAGGACAGCCGCGAGGTCGATCCCGACACGCCAACCCTGCTCGTTCCCCTCGTCGCCGATCGCGACGGCCACGACTTCGTCGCCGGCTCCGGGGCCACCGTGGCGCTGTCGTCGCGCCCCGCCCCCCATCTCGGGGTGGACGGTCGCATCCTCGAGGCCGACATGACGATCGTCGAGGTCGACGACACCACCATCGCCCTTCGGGAGCTCGCCTCCGCCGGTCGCCTCCGGCTCGACGGGCGGACCATCGTCGGGATCACCGGTTCGGTCGGCAAGACCACCACCAAGGATCTGCTCGCCGCCGTCCTCGCCGCCGACCGTCCGACCCATGCCAGCCATCGCTCGTTCAACAACGAGATCGGCGTGCCGCTCACCGTGCTCAACGCCCCCGACGACGCCGAGGCCCTCGTGTTGGAGATGGGGGCCCGGGGGATCGGCCACATCAAGGACCTCTGCGCCATCGGTCGCCCGACCGTCGGCATCGTCACCGCCGTCGGCGCCGCCCACACCAGCGAGTTCGGTTCGGTCGCCGGGGTGATCCAGGCCAAGGGCGAGTTGGTCGAGGCCCTCCCGAGCGAGGCGAACGGTGGCATCGCCGTGCTCAACGCCGCCCAACCCGCGGTCGTCGGCATGGCCGAGCGCACCGACGCTCGGATCGTGACCTTCGGCGATGGCGGCGACGTGCACGCCGTGGATGTCGAGCTCGACGACGAGCTCATACCCCGCTTCGAGCTCGTGTCGCCGTGGGGGAGCGCCACGGTCGTCCTCGGCGCCCGGGGCGCCCACCTCGTGGACAATGCCCTCGCCGCCGCAACCGCCGCCCTCGCGATCGGCGTGCCGATCGATGCCGTGGTGAAAGGGTTGTCGACCCCCTCGCTGTCACCGATGCGGATGTCGCTCGTTCGTTCGCCCCGCGGGACCCGCATCATCGACGACTCCTACAACGCCAACCCGATGTCGACCGAGGCCGCACTTCGTTCGCTCTTGGCCCTTCCCGTCGACCGCGGTGGCCGTCGAATCGCCGTCCTCGGTCAGATGGCGGAACTCGGCGACGTCAGTGCCGCCGAACACGCCCGCATCGGGGCGCTCGCTCACTCCCTCGGCGTCGAGCTGATCGCGGTCGACGCACCGGCGTATCTCGCCGAACTCGACCGGGCCGCGGAGACCGTGCCCGCGGAGACCGTGCCCGCAGCGACCGAAGCGGCCGACATTCCCGAGGCACTTCGTCAGCTGGCGACACCATCGTCCGGCGAGCCGGTCGGCCCGGATGACGTCGTGCTCGTCAAGGGATCCCGAGTCGCCGAGCTCGAGCGCCTCGTCGACCTCCTGCGGGAGTGAGCCGCCGGCCCCGGTGTGGGTCTTCAGTTGTCAAGGTGCAGGACGACGGTCAGGTCCGTGCCTGTGGTCAGGCCGCGTGGGGCGTGATGTGGGCGGGTTCTGGTGTCGTGGGGAAGTCGGGGGTGGGGAAGTGCGGTTGTTTGGCGCCGGGTGGTGCGCCGGGTGGTCGGATGGTCCAGCGGCCGTTTGTCCGGTGGAGGGTGTGGCCGCGGTCGTGGATGTTGTGGTGACAGCGCGAGCACACCAGCACGAGGTTGTCGATGTCGGTTGGTCCGAAGTGTTCCCAGTACCGGATGTGGTGGGCCTGACAGCGGTCTGGGTTGGCGCCGCAGCCGATGCAGCCGCGGTCGCGGGCGATCAATGCGCGCCATTGGGTGAGGGTGGCGTGGCGGTAGTCGCGGCCGACCCAGATGGGGTTGGATGGCCCGTTGAACAGCATCGGCGTGATGGTCGAGACACACAGCAGTCGGTCGAGCACGGAGGCCGGGAGGGGCTGGCCGTCCTGCACGAGGGTGGCGAGGGGAGCGCCGTCGTCGGTGGTCATGTCGGCGAGGTCGATCATGATGGTGACGTTGGACTTGGGATGCGGTGGCCGGTCGGCGGTTCGTCGGGCGCCGGTGATGAGTTGCACGGTGGCGTCGGCGAGCCGTTGGTCGAGGGTGCGAGCCGTGTTGGGGTCGGCGTTGCGGCCGCCGTCGTCGTTCCACAGGGTTTGTTCGAGTCGGTTGATGTCGGCGTCGAGGAGTGCCCCGGTGGTTTGGTCGACGCCGAGGAGGAACATGCGTAGCCCCGTGGCCTTGTCGTCCCAGCGCTTCAGGGTGCGGGCTCGTCGTTGGGCGTCGTGATCAGGCTTCGGGTCGGACTTCTTGCGCTTGGTGATCCATTCGGTGGTGCGCTTGGCGAACAGGTCCGCCGGCGACGTCTCGGCGATCTCTACGAGCTCGGCGTCAGCCGATTCGGGGTTGATCTCGCGGCCGGCTTTGGTGAGCGAGTGGGCGTGCTCGACCGTGATCCGCCCGGCAGCAAGAGCGGCCTCCGCACGCGGCATGTCGGCCAGCCCGTGCGCAGTCCGTGCGGCGCGATGCGCAGCACGACCCGACACGCGTCCGTGGGAGCGCAGCACACCGCGCCCGTCGAGCCCGTTGTCGTCGAGACCGTCGATTGCCCGCACCAGCCGCGCCTCGTAGTCGGCGACCGCGCCGCGGAACCGCCGCAGCTGCTCGACCCGGTCGACGAGCTCGGCGCGCGGGAGACCGTCGAGCCGGTCCTCTCGCATCGCCGTGATCGTCGCCGTGAACATGCGATCACTATAGCGAACGTATGTTCGTCTCCGCAACCCCTGAACAGGAAAAACTTCCGCGCTACCGAGGATCCACCGGCATCTGGTCGGGCGGGAGCGGCACGTTCGAGTCGAGGTAGCGCCGCAGCTTCTCGGCGTCGCACGCCGGGCACAGCCACACGACCCGCATCGACTGGATCGACAGCTGCGTGCCCCGCGACTTGTCGAGGATCGCCTGGAGCGCCTCGCGCACATCGGTGCGCCCGCAGGTCGAGCACTTCGGCGTCATGTCGCGATCCCAGACGGCTCCGCACTCGCCGCAGGTGATCGTGATCGTGCCGTCGACCGTGGCGCCCTCGAGGTTCTCGTCCTCGTCACAATGGGGGCACGTCACCAGCGGCACGGGGCCGAGACTACCGTCGCGGCCATGACCACACCGGGGCCGCTGATCGGGGAGGGGCGGGCGGCGGACGTGTACGACGTCGGTGGCGGCCTCGTCCTGCGTCGCAACCGCACCGGCGCGTCGACCGCGCTCTCGGCGACCGTGATGCGCCATCTCCACGACCACGGCTACCCCGTGCCGCGGGTCGAGCACGCCGAAGCCGGCGACCTCGTGATGGAGCGGATCGACGCCCCCACGATGCTCGACGAGTTCGGCCGCCGGCCGTGGAAGGTCCTCACGTTCGCCAGGACCCTGGCCGATCTCCACCGGCGGCTCGCCGAGATCCCGCTGCCGGACGTCGACCTCGAGATGCCCTTCGGCCCGGGCCCGTCGCTCCTGCATCTCGACCTCCATCCCGACAACGTGATGCTCACCGAGCACGGACCGATCGTGATCGACTGGGACAACGCCACGGCCGGCCCGGCCGCGGCGGACGTGGCGAGCACCTGGGTCATCACCGCCACCAGCGAGGTGGACAGCACCGGCCCCGAACGTCGCCTCCTCGAGTTCGGCCGATCGCTCTTCGTACGCGCGTTTCTGCGCCACGCCGGCCGGCCCGAGGCGCAGCGCGTGCTCCGCGTCGTCGGCGACCGGCGCCTGCTCGACCGCAACGTGCGGCCGAGTGAGGCGGACGCGATCCGCCGGCTCGTCGCCCGCGCCGCGATCGACGACTGAGTCGCGGCGCCTGACGTCTCCGGCCTCCGCGCCTACTGTCGCTGCACGCCGCAGACCCGAGGAGCCTCGATGAGCGTCCCCGACTTCCGTTCCCTCACCGTCCAGGAGCTTGCCCGCCGGGTGAGAGACCACGAGTTGAGCGCGGCCGAGGTCACCAACGCCGCGCTCGAACGGATCGACGCGCTCAACCCGACCCTCAACGCCTTCGTCGCGGTCAATGCCGACGACGCCCGATCGCAGGCGGCGACGATCGACCGCCGGCTCGCGGCGGGGGAGGACGTGGGGCCGCTCGCCGGCATTCCGATCGGCGTGAAGGACCTGGAGGACGCCAAGGGGTTCGTCACGAGCCGCGGCTCGCTCGTGACCGGCGGGCGCGACCCGGCGAGCGCCGATTCCACCGAGGTCGCTCGCCTGCGGGCGGCCGGCTGCGTCGTCCTCGGCAAGACCAACACGCCCGAGGCCGGTTGGATCGGCGACACGTACAACCCGGTGTTCGGCGCCACGCTCAATCCGTGGAACGTCGAGCGTTCACCCGGTGGTTCCTCCGGTGGCACGTCGTCCGCGATCGCCTCGGGCATGGTGCCGCTCGCCACCGGGTCCGATGGTGGCGGCTCGATCCGCATCCCGTCCGCGCTGACGGGCATGTCTGGCCACAAGCCGTCGCAGGGCCGCGTGCCGGGTGGTCCCGCGCCGATGGGGGCCGGCGACCTGTCGACGGTCGGACCGATGGCCCGCCGGATCCGTGACGTCGCCCTCGCCCTCGACGTCGTTGCCGGCCCCGCGCCCGGCGATCTGCGCTCGCTCGACGCGCCCGCACGTTCGTATCGCGAGGCGCTCGCCGACCCGCACGCGCCGAAGCGGGTGCTCTGGGCGCCCTCGATCGAGGGCCAGGCGCCGGACTCGGAGATCCACGGTGTCTGTCGAGCCGCCGTCGATCGCATCGCCGATGCCGGTGTGGAGGTGGTGGAGGTCGGACCCGTGTTCGAGGACCTCATGGGCCCGTTCGCCCTCCTCTTCTACGGCGGCATGGTGCCCGTCTTCCGGGAGGCGATGAACGACCCGGCCCAGTTCGCCATGGTGACGCCCGGGCTCCAGGAGATCCTCTCGGTCGCCGACGGCATCCTCACGCCCGACTCGGTGGAGACGGCGCGCAGTCAGGCCCAGGCCCTGTCGATCGGGCTCGCCGAGACGATGGCCGGCTTCGACGCGCTGCTCTCGCCGACGGTCGCCGGGCAGACGCCCGTCTCCGAGCGCAACGGCACGATCGACGGCGAGGAGACGACCGCGTGGGTGAGCTACACCTACGGCTTCAACGTCACCCGGCGCCCGGCCGGCACCACCAACGCGGGGTTCACCGCGGATGGGATGCCCGTCGGCCTCCAGATCGTCGGGCATCAGCTCGACGACCTGGGCACGCTCGTCACCACGGCCTGGATCGAGGACCTGCTCGGATTCGACCCGATCGCCCCCGACCTCGGTTAGTCCCGCGGCACCTTCCAGTAGCCCCGCACCGTCGTGTGTTGACGGGGGACGTCCCGTTCCTTCAGGTGCTTGCGGATGCGTTGCACCCCCGCGGCCTCGCCGGCGGCCCACACGCGATCGTCCGGCCCGATCTCCGCGGCCACGACGGGCGGGAGAAGCGCGGTACCCGGGGCGTGCGTCGGGTCGAGCACGGACCAGCGCACCTCGCACCCGTCGCGGTCGGGGAGGGGCAGCTCGGCCTCGGGCGTCGTCACCTCGATCGTGATGTCGAGCGCGATCGACGCGGGCGTCGTCTCGATCAGCTGACGGATCGCGGGGATGGCCGTCTCGTCGCCGACCACGATCGCCCGGCTCGCCTCGGGGTCGATGACCTCGCTGCGGCCCGGGCCCGACACGGCGACCGGATCACCCGGGCCGGCCGTCTCCGCCCAGGTCGAGATCGCCCCGCCGGGATGGCGCACGATGTCGAACGTCATCTCGTAGGCGGCGGCGTCGAACGTCACCGGTGTGAACGTGCGCAGGGCCGGTCGGCGACCGTCGGCCAGCAGGAACTCGTTCCCCGTCCACTCGGGCAGCTCGAACTCGTCGCCGGGCCACGGGATCACGACGCGGATCGACGACGCCGGCTCGGGTTGTCCGAAGCCGTCGAGGGCGGCGCCGCCGACGACGACGCGCATCATGCGGGGCGTCAACGGCTCGGTGCGGATCACCTCGACGGCGCGGAAGGGCGGCGGCGGTTTGCGGATCGGAACGTCGGGCACGGTCAGCTGGTCCCGGGCGGGGGAGCGGTCATCATGGGCACCAGCATGTCCTCCAGGGCGCGGCGAACCTCGTCGACGGTCCACCCGTAGGCCTCGGTCAACTCGACCATGTGCATCACGTCGGTCGTGACACTGAGCAGCGCGGCGCGTCGGTTGAATTCGGCATCATCGAGGTCGAGCCCTGCGTGGTCGACGATGCGGGTCGCGACCTGGAGCGTGCCGCTGCGGTGGCGTTTGCGTCCCTCCTCGCGGATCGCGAGGATCGCTTCGTCGCCACCGGTGGTCGCGAGCGCCCGGATGATGTCGCCGGTCCGCTCGAGGAAGCGGCCGCTGAGGGTGAGCGACCACCGGATCAGCTCCCGGGGTTCGGTGAGCGTCGGCAGTTCGGCGAGGAGTTCGGGGATGTCGATCTCGGCGTCCATCCCGTCGACGATCTGTTCGAGGAGCGCCGCCTTGTTGCCCACGGAGTCGTAGATCGTCTGCACGGAGACGCCGGCCTCGGCGGCGATCTCGGTCATGGTCGCTCCCCGGTAGCCGTCGCGGGCGAACGTCGCGCGAGCGGCGCGCAGGATGTCCAGCCGGGTGCGGGCGGCTTGCTCGACGCGACGGTTCACTTGATCTTCCTTCCAGTCACTGGAATAGTGTTCAGATCAGTAGAATAGTACTCAAGTGACTTCCGGATGGCACCACCGTAGATCTGCGATGAGGCCAGGCGGAGGCATGGGGACAGGAGGCACTTCGTCATGACCACCACCACGACCACGAGCACCGAACCCGACAAGGGGTCCGCCTGGCTGGGTCGCTCCCGCACGGCCGGCATCGCCGGACTTGTCTGGGGTGCGCTGCTCATCATCACCAACATCATCACCGGCTCGGTGCAGCCCGGGGCGGACGCCGACGTCGCGGAGGTCGCCGAACATCTCGTCGACGATCGCGGCCCGGTGATCCTGGCAACGCTCGGATTCGTCATCGCGATCCCGTTCGTCATTGTCTTCGTCGTCGGGCTCGCCCGCCGGATCCACCGCGACGGCCAGACGGCCATGGCCGTGCTCGGCCTGTTCGCCTTCAGCGGCGTTGCGGCGATGTTCGCGATGACGGCTGCGACCCGGCTCACGCTCGTGGTCGCACTCGAGACCCAGGCGATCGGGCCCGACCCCGTGTGGACGATCTGGAAGCTGCACGAAGTCGTCTTCGGCTTCAACGCGGCGTTCCTCGCCGCCGCCTACCTGGCCTTCGCCCTCGGGGCCGTGGCGATCGGGCTCGTGCCCCGGTTCTTCGGCGTCGTCGCCCCGATCGGCGCAGCGCTCCTGATGATCTCCGCTGTCCTCACGCCGCAGGCAGTGGAGGGCGAGATGTATCCCATGGCGTTCGGCGGCCTCGGCTTTCTCACGTGGGTGGTCTTCGTGATCACGGTCTCCTACCGGCTGAGCCGCGAGGAGGGCTGACGCGCCGGAGCGGACGCCCGTGCCGGTCGCTCCCGGGATCCGGTATCCTCGTCCGCTCCGGGCCGTTAGCTCAGTTGGCTAGAGCGCTGCCTTCACACGGCAGAGGTCACTGGTTCAAGTCCAGTACGGCCCACGGAGATAGTCCCTGTTCAAGGGCCGATTTCGCGGGTGTGATGGGCTGTCCACTCACTGTCCCTCTGCGGGCGGGTCTAAGTCGTTGAGGAGTTCGGCGAGGATGTCGGCGTCGACGAGGTCTTGAGGGCGGCCTGCTGCTCGCTTGTTGGCGATGAGGTCGGCGGCGGAGATCACTCCGACCTCGACAGAGCCGATGTCAACGACGACGGGGTCTGCCGCGGGTAGCGGTGACAGGTTGGTCAGGCGGCGATGGCCGTCTGTGGGGTCATGATTGGTTCGTATTCGGTGGGGGTCAAACGGCCGAGGGCGTCTTGGCGTCGGCGTTGGTGGTAGGTGCGTTCGATCCAGGTGACGATGGCGATGCGGATCTGGTCGCGGGTGTCCCAGCGGCGTGTGTTGAGCACGTTCTTCTGCAGCAGCGAGAAGAAGGACTCCATGGCGGCGTTGTCGGCTGCGGTGCCGACGTTGCCCATTGAGCCGACCATGCGGTGACGCGTCAGGCAGCGGTGGACTTTCCTGGCGCGAAACTGCGATCCGCGGTCGGTGTGAAACACGCAGCCGTCGACGTCGCCTCGTCGGGCGACGGCCATCTCGATGGCCGCAACGACGAGGCGGCCTTCATCCGTTCATCGATGGCCCAGCCCACGATCGGGACTATTGGCGGGAGAGCCGGAGCACGTGGTCGCTGGCATGCTCGCCGTTACTACCTCTGGTCTATCGAAGATGCTCTCAGTGGCTGGAGACGGACAACGAATCGACTGGGGCGACGCCTTCGAGCGAACCTTCCGCACATTGTTTGACCTCTTCATTTGGGCGCTCGACACGTTGACTGTGGCGTTGGGCAAGGCGCTCGGATGAGTCCTGCACAGCAGAGTCGGATTGGTAGCTTGCAGGTTTGAGCCGGAGGCACGGCCATGTCGTCAGTTGAGCTAGTCCATGATCGAGGTTCAGCCTGGGGCCGGCGCGCTCGGATCATGGCGGCCTTCGCAGTCGTAGTCGGCCTCTCGTTGTCACTGATCGGATTCCGAACAGTAACTGGTGCCTCAACTGGCTCTTCGCTAGCGGGGGCGTTTCTGGTTGGCGCAGTAGGTACGGCTGGCCTGATACTCTACTCGCTCAGTTTCGCTAGAGATGCCGAGCGGCAGGTGGACGGGCGTGCCGTCCGTATCGCCGCGCCGTACGAGAGCATCGTGCCGCTCTACGCGAGACCGACAGCGCAGTCGACGAAGGTCGGGAGCCCCCCGATCTCCGCGCTGCTCGCCTGGATGTCGGACGGCCAGGTTCGAGTGATCTGGTACGCGCAACTTGGCCGTAGCACGGCGACCTCCGCAGACCTTCACCCCGACTCTGCCATCCGCCTATACGTCTGGCGGGATCGTGTAAATCGGGCTGAGCTTCATCGCGACGGCCACACCGCCGCCTTCCGAGCTAGCGGACGCGTTTCGGCGCTTTCGAAACTGTCCGAAACGCGCGCCGAATGACCACGCTGGGTCGTTCGGGAGTTCTGCAGATGGGCAGGTCGGAGCAGGGACTGTGACGTAGACCCCGGTGAGGTGGGCCCCGGGTAGTGGTCCGGTTGGTGTGCGACTCTGAACAGAGAGAGCATCAATGACCATGACCAAGAAGCGCCGCCGGCATACGCCGGAGCAGATCATCCGCAAGCTTGAGGAGGGCCATCGTCAGCTGGGACTGTTGCAGGGAGTGTGTAAGTGGGGTGGTCCGATCTGGTCCGCGGCGTGAGGTCGTGGTCCGGGAAGGATCACTGCAATGAACTCTGATGATGAACTCGAGCCGACGATCGAGGTGATGGAGTCGTCGCCGGCGTTGGCGTTGCCTCGCGACGCGTCGATGGCGCTGGTTGCGGATCGGCTGGTTGATCAGGCCCGCGCCGAGGGCGTCTCGCTGACTGGCGATGGCGGGTTGTTGACGGGGCTTGTGCAGCAGGTGCTGCAGACCGCGTTGGAGGCCGAGATCACCGATCATCTCGGCTATGAACCCCACGCCGTCGAGGGCCGGGGCAGCGGGAACTCTCGCAACGGTCACTACCCCAAGACGGTGCGCACCGAGGTCGGCGACGTCCGCGTTGCGGTGCCGCGTGATCGAGGCGGCACGTTCGAGCCGGTCACGGTGCCGGTTGGGCAGCGGCGTCTTTCGGGGCTCGATCAGATGGTGATCTCGCTGTATGCCAAGGGGCTCACCACCGGTGACATCGCGTCGCACCTGTTCGACGTCTATGACCAGCAGGTGGATCCGTCGACGATCAGTCGGATCACCGACGCGATTGTCGCCGACATGGAGTCCTGGCAGAGCCGGCCGCTCGACGCGGTGTATCCGGTGCTGCTGGTTGACGGGATCCGGATCAAGATCCGCGACGGCACGGTCTCCAACCGCCTCGTGTATGTGGTGATGGGCGTCAACCTCGACGGCAAACGCGACGTCCTCGGCTTGTGGGTCGGCCCCACCGGCGGGGAGTCACCGAAGTTCTGGCTCGGCGTGTTCGCCGAACTCAAGAACCGTGGCGTCAACGACGTGCTGGTGCTGTGCTGCGACGGGCTCAAGGGCCTGCCCGACTCGGCCCGGGCGACCTGGCCCCTCGTCGACGTGCAGCTCTGCGTCGTGCACCTCGTGCGCAACTCGCTGCGTTACGCGTCGAAGAAGCACCGGGGCCAGGTCACCAAGCAGCTCAAGACGATCTACACCGCCCCGAGCCTCGACGCCGCCGAGACTGCCTTCACCGATTTCGCCGACGACTGGGACGACACCTACCCGGCGATGATCAAGGCCTGGCGCGACGCCTGGGACGACTTCGTGCCGTTCCTCGAGTTCCCTGCCGAGCTCCGCAAGATCGTGTACTCGACGAACGCGATCGAGAGCTTGAATGCTCGGTTCCGAAAGGCAGCGGTTCGGCGGGGGCATTTCCCGACCGAGCAGGCCGCGCTGAAGGTGCTCTACCTGACCGCGATCGAGGGGCGGAAGAACCGCCAGAACCCCACTGGACGAATCAACGGATGGAAGTCCATCCTGAACACCTTGACCATCCACTACGGCGACCGCCTGGCCGCCGCCAACCAATAACCATGACCGCCCCGGTTACACACACCGTTCAGCAGTCCCGATTGCTCCAGTCCCTGCTCTTGAGGTGCAAGTGGGCCTTGACGGGTTTCCGGATTGGTTTGATGTCTACCTGATCGGAGCCGGAGAGACCGTTGGCTAGCACGGAGTTCGTCGTCGACGTCCTGAGTCGAACGGGTGCATGGGATGCCCGGGTTTCGTGACCCGCTGATCTCGGCGAGTGTGACATCGAGGAGCTGCACCTGGTCCGTTCGCCGGCATACGTCTTGCCGAGCGGCGAGCAGCGCGGCGAGTGGCTCTTGGGAGTTGGCATTGAAGTCGACCAGGACCGGACGACAGCTTCGATGCGAGGCGCCCTCCCCCTAAAGGCGACATCTCTGAAGCTGAGGCGGGTGGACCCGTCACACTGGGACTACCTCTGGGTCGCCGGGCCGCGTGCCGAATGGCCGAGCATGGAGAGCGTCGGTGTTGATGTGGACCTCTACGAGCTCGCCCCCGAGACCGGTTGGTCCGCCCGAAAGATCGAGCTCAGCGAATCCATGATCATCGACAGCCTCACCAAGAAACCAGGAAGGAATCGGCTGGCCATTCCGGATGCACCGTACGAGGCAGCGTTTCTCGATTCGCTGTCGCGCAAGCGGACGCCACTGCGGGAGATCCTCGACCGCTTCCAGAACTGGCCTTCAGCAATGGAGGCAGGTCGGCTCACGCGAACCGACTTCCTCAAAGCTTGGGAGTTCGCGACCACGCACTCGCTCGGTCCGTGGCACGGCCTCCTGCACTAGAGGACTGTCAGGAATTTCGTGTATCGGCGGGTCTGTCAGATTTTCTGTGTATCCGGGCGTGGTGGTGTTCATCGGATGTGGTCGGCGATTCGGTCGCTGTAGTGCACGGTCAGGGTGTTCAAGATGGCCTTCTGGAGTTGAGGTCGCCGGGAGGTGAGCCTCCCGGCGACCCGGCTCCATCCCATCCCGTATCCCATCTACTCCACGTACTCGGCCGGATTCGCCGGACGGGACGACACTCGATTGGGTGCAATCGCAGGTCTCGGGCTGATGCTGAAGCCTTCACACGGCAGAGGTCACTGGTTCAAGTCCAGTACGGCCCACAATTTCGACACCTTGTGAGCGTTGTTTGAACCACCGTCGATGGGGGACACGTCGCACAAGACCGATTGTGCGCTGCGGGAGGCTGATCCGCGGCGGCAGCTGGCGGCTCCAGTTGAGGTCGCTCGGCCGTCGCTGGTGGTGACTCGTTGACGGAACTGGATTGATGTGCTGGCCTTCGGGGTGACCGGCGGGGTCGAGGCGGAAGGGGCTGCGTTCGATGCGGCGTATCTGGTTGTTGGTGGTTTTGGCGGTTGCTGCGGCGGTGTTGTCGCCGGTGGGTGTCAGCGCTCAGTCGGATGCGGAACGTGAGGCTGCGGTTCGTTCGATGCTTGGCGAGCCTGGTTCCTCGGAGGGTGCGCCGGATAATGAGGCGTTTCTTGATGTGCCGGGGACGTCGTTGGCGGAGTTGGGTCGTCCGGTGGTGGACGGGCCGGGCGGTCATGTTGAGGGGCAGCCCGTTGATGTTGTGACAGCGGAGGGCGAGGTTGAACGGGCCGCGCCGCGTTTGGATTTGCCGGAGCCGGGGCCGTTGGAGCCGGGGCTCGGGCCGGTTGTCGTTGTTGATGATCGTCGTGGTGAGTCCGCTCTGGTTGATGTGGCTGTCGAGGTTCTCGATGCTGAGAAGTCCGGGTTGTCGGGGGTGCCGTTGGTGGTGCGGGTCGAGGATCCGTCCGCGGGTGTCGTGACGGTTTCGTATGGCGAGTTTGCTGATGCGGGGGGTTGGGGGTTCTGGGATCGCATGGTGGTTCGGATGTATCCGGAGTGTGTTTCGGAGCGTCCTAAGGATGTCTTGTGTTCGGTGCCGGTGGAGTTGTCTGCGGAGTTGTTGGCACATGACCGTTTCGCGGAGACGGTTTCGTTTCGTTTGGACGGGTTGAGCGAGCTGGTGACGTCATCGCGTGATGTTGTGGCCGCGAGGGAGTCCGATTTCGACGTGCAGGTTCCCGTGCTCGAAGCCGAGGCGCAGCGTGACGCGACGCAGCGGCTTCGCGTCGAGAGCGCGACAACCGAGGCGGCCATCGACGATGCCAGTGCGGCCGACCCCAGCGATACCGAGCCCGAGACCGCGGCGGAGGGCGAACCTGAGTCTGGCGTGACTGACGCGGATGCCGTAGACGGGGCCGCCGCTGATCCCGAGGAAGCGCCAACCCCTGATGGGTCTTTGGCCGGTGCGTCGGCATTCGGGGAGCGCTTGGCAAGTCTGTCGTCGGCGGTGTTGGCGCAGGGTGCTGTGCCGTCCTCGCCGGTGGCGGGCGGCGGGGTGATTTTGGCGATGTCATCGGGGTCATCGGGCGATGAGGCCGGCAATTTGGGGGCGGTGCCGCAGGCGCAGCTGGGTGAGTGGTCTGTGTCACCGGGTTCGGGCAACTTCAGTTGGGCGTTCCCGATACCGGTGCCCGATGTCGCCGGAGGTTTGGTCCCAGATCTGCGGTTGTCGTATGCGTCGTCGGCGGTTGATCGGGTGACGTTGAACGAGAACGGCCAGGCTCCGTCGGCCGGGTTGGGTTGGGACTTCCCGATCGGGTCGATTCGGCGGAACTATTGGTCGTGCGGCCAGGATGGGAGTTCCGTACTGACCGATGCGTGGTGTTGGCACTCAGACAACGCGACCATCGTGTTGAACGGCCAGTCGGGTGAGTTGGTGAAGGTCGACTCGCACGGCACTGAGGCCGATGAGTGGCGTTTGGTCAACGACAACGGCTGGAACATCTACCGCTACTGGGGAAGCCTGGGCGCGAACGCGTCGTCGGCGTCGCAGTATGACGACAACGATCAGGAGTTCTGGGTGGTCGCGGTTCCCGATGGCACCCGCTACTTCTTTGGTCGGTTCAACGAGCACTACAACTCGACACTGACCGCGCCGGTGTTCGGCGATGATGCCGGCGAGCCGTGCAACGGGCTTTGGGGCCCGTGCTATCAGGCGTATGAGTGGCGCCTGGACGCAGTGACCGACGTGCACGGCAACTGGATCACTTACGACTACGACGGCATGGCGAACTACTTCAGCCTGGCTGGGGCCAACTTCAAGTACGACCGTGCGGCTCGGCTCACCAGAATCGAGTACGGCAAGCAGACCTCGGCCCCGTCGTCCGCCGCGGCGGTGGAGATCGAGTTCCCCTACGCGCTGCGCGAGGACGGCGGCACGCAGTACTGGCCCGACGATCTTGATTGCGACAACACCGGAGGCGTTTGCACCGAAACCACGCCGACATTTTGGGAAAAGACCCGGCTCGGGTCGATCGAGATCAACGTGCAAAACGAGAGCGGTTCTGGGTATCGCACGGTTGACACGTTCACTCTGAACCCGCACTACACCCACTACTCGACCGAAACGCTCGACCGGATGCTGCTGAGCTTCATCTCGCACGAACCATTTGGTGATGAGGGTTCCGCATTGGCGACAAGGGTGACAACGTTTGGCCATAGCGTTCGCCAGAACCTCGCGACGGCGATTCCGACACCGCTGAACATCTACCGTCTCGACACGATCTGGGACGTGTCGATGGGCGGGACGATCGTGATCGACTATGGCCAGCACAGCCCCTGCACGGCCGGGCAGCTTCAGGACCCGCCGTCGCCGGCGTGGTCTGCGAACACCAACGATTGCTTCCCGAAGTGGGTCGTGCCGTCATCGGGTCAACCGGGCTTTCGCGTGTTCAACAAGTGGCTCGTGGAGACCGTGACGCAGAAGTCCAACGTCGCCAACGCAGAGCCGGTGCTCACGACCTACACCTACGACGACGCCAACGCAGTGCCCAACGCGGGTGCGGGTTGGGCCGATGATGACAACCCGTACGTGCCCAGCGGACAGCAGTCATATTCGCAGTGGCGGGGCTACGCCGACGCCACCGTGATCGTCGGCAACAGCACCGATGAACAGCAGCGCACCGACTTCCTGATGCATCGCGGGTTGGGCGTCAACCTTCCCGGCACCTCGGTCGCCGATCCTGAAGAGTTCGCGGGCCGTGTGCGAACCGTGTGGAGCAGCGTCTCAACCAACGGAACCTACGACCCGGTCGATTGGACCACCACCGGCTATGAACGCATCGCCGAGCACACCAACCCCGACGTGTGGTTCGTGCATCCCGAAACAACCTGGAACTCACGCGAAACCTCAACCGGGTCGACCTGGACCTCGCGGGTCACCCGAGACGTCGTCGACCGCCGCGTCGTGGAGGTCGTCAACGAGCCGACATCGGGCAGCTCGACCGACGCGACCTGCACACGAACCGACTATCACTCCTATGACACCTGGAACTTCGGCGCCCGCCATGTCGCCGCGCCCTACCAGGTCCGTTCCTATGAAGGCACCAGCTGTACGGGGTCCAAGATCAGCCGCACACTGCTGTTCTATGACGGCAGCACAACCGCGTCCGGCGCGACATTCGATCAGAACACCAAACTGAACCGGACCAAGGTTCGCGTCTACGACAACGACACCACCTACTCCGAAACCAAGACGGAGTACGACGATTCACCCACCACCTCGGGCTACGGGCACGTCACCGCAACCTTCGATGCCCGCAACACTGAAACGTCGATCACCCCGACCGTGACCGAGGGGTTCATCACCCAGATCACGACCACGGTCGATCCCGGCTCCGGCGCTCTGGCGCTGACATCCACGGCGACGTTCACCCGCGGACGAGGCTCCATCAAGACCACGACCGATGTCGATGGGCTCACGACGACCACCGACTACGACCGTCTGGGCCGCCCGCTCGAGATCGATCACGCCCACTCCGACGGGGTCGACGCGATCATCACCTACACCGAAGACGGCTGGTTCCCATACACCAACCCGAACGGCACCAACTTCACGACTGTTCACGTCCAACGCCTGCACGACGACAACAACACGACCACCGCCGCAGACGACGTGTACGTCGACCGCTACAGTCACTACGACGGGCTCGGCCGACTCCAACAAGTCTTCGGCGACAACGACCCAGCAACGAACTTCGACGGCAACGGCCCCTTCTCGGGCACCGTCGTGACCGCGACCAACTACGACTCCGCGGGACGTGTCGAGTACCAAACCGAACCGTTCCACTGGTCGAGCGTGACTGACGAACCGATCCCGCTCGCGAACCTCACCGGGGTCGAGATCTCGTATCACAACGACTACGACGGCCTTGGCCGCATCACCGACACTCACCGCTACAACGGCACCACCCTCGCCGCGACCACGACGTTCGACAATCACCCCGACAAGGTCGTCGTCACCGACCCCGAGAACAACACCGTCACCACCACCTACAACCGGCGCGGCCTCACGGCCAGCATCGACGACGGCGCCGCCAGCCCCGAATACACCTATGACATCCACGGCCGTCTGACCTCGGTCACCGACCCCAGCTCAGTGCGAACCAACATCGTCTACGACTACACGTACTGGCACACCCAGCCGGGCACAAACCCGTCCTGGACGGGCCGCCAATACTCCGTCACCGACACCGACCGCGGCACCACCCGCTTCGAAACCGACCGCAACGGGAACATCATCCGCGTCGAGGACGACAACCCCGACGTCAGCAACGACATCCGTACCAGCTACGACAACGCCAACCGGCCCGTGCGCCGGTGGGACCACAACATCGGCAACACCGTCGGCAACGGCCGCCTCGCCGAATGGGTGTACGACCCCAACAAGGCGCGCCTCGACCGCGAGTTCTCCTACACCGACCAAGGCACCTTCTTGCGCGACGTCCGCAGCCGCGACGCCGCCGGTCGACCGGAAACGGTTCGATGGGACATCCCCGCGATCGGCGGCTTCGCGTCGTACTACGACTTCGATAGCGTCTACAACGACGACGGCACGCTCGCGTCACGTACCTACCCCGCAAGCAGCGGCCTCAACGCCGAAACCGTCAAGTACACCTACGACAACGCCGGACGGCTCGACACCGTCATCGGCGACGGCACCTACAGCAGCGACACGTATCTCGCCAGTACCCGCTATGACGACCTCGGTCGGCCCTGGACCACCACCCACGGCCAAGCCGGCAACATCATCGAACGCATCCGCAGCTTCGACACCGACACCGGGCGGCTCTCTGGGCTCACACTCAACACCACCGCGACCGCGCCCGCAACCACCTACACGATGCAAAACGAGGTCTACGCCTACGACGACGCCGGCAGCCTCGAATACATCCACCGCGGCGTCGGCGGGATCTTCCAGAACAAGGAGTGCTTCGAAAACGACAACGCCGGCCGACTTGTTCAACGCTGGCAAACCACCGCCACAACCTGCGGCAACCCCAACAACCCCAACGTCACCGGATTCCACGAAGACTTCACCTACAACAGCCACTCCCAGCTCACCTGGGTCATCGACAACACCACCACATCCGGCGCCAACGACCAGCAATACCGCTACGGGTCCGCCTCAACGTCCAACGCCGATCACCAACCCAACTACATCTGGATCGGCGGCGTCACCCACGACACCTTCACCTACTACGACAACGGCAACCTCAAGACCCACGACACCGGCACCACTACCCGCAGTTTCGACTACGACGCCCAAGACCGCCTCGCCACCGCCACCGTCAACGGCCAAGACACCGAGTACGCCTACGACGCAAGCGGGCAACGTTGGTACACCAAGGAACCCGACGGCACCATCCGCCTCTACCTCGACGATACCCAAGTCGCGCTCGCAGCAGGATGGCTCCCCGCAACCGTACGCAGCTACAGCACCGGCAGCATCCACCTCGCCACCCGCAACTCGCTACTCACCGACCTCCAATACACGTTCGGCAACAACCAAGGCTCCACCGCCATACTCGTCGACGACAACCCCTCCACCACACCCACCGACCCCGCCTGGCACGCCCGCAGCTTCGACCCGTACGGCGACCTCACCGCCCACTGGCAAATCAACACACCCCAAGTCGCCCACGACCAACGCCAATTCCTCAACCAATACCACGACACCACAACCGACCTCACCTACCTCAACGCCCGCTACTACAACCCCACAACCCGACTCTTCACTCAACCCGACCCACTCCGCCAAGAAACCCGACCCCAAGCAACCAACGCCTACGGCTACGCCCTCAACAATCCCACCAACTACACCGACCAAACAGGACTGTGTCCAGGGTGTGATGAGGCGGACATGCGCTTCCTGGAGGAGAGGAAGCAGCAGTGCTACTCGGGTGACCTTTCGCGTTGCACCGATGCCCAGATATTGGAGATCGCTCTCAGCGCGTTCACAGGAACGACCGACAACCCCAACATTGTTATCAACGCGGGGCAGGATCGAGCGATACCACGGATCATCGCTGAGGATGCAGCCATCGCGTGGGTACTGGACGGAAAGCAGGAGTACAGCGGAGATCTGGGCGACTTCCTCACTGATCTCGGTATTAAGGCGGGGCAGACGTTCGTTGTCGCCATCGCGGCAACAGGCGCTGTTGCGGCGTGTACCCTCGCAACTGCAGTCTGCGTAGTTGTGATCGGGGGTAGCGTCGGTGCGATGACGCAGATAGCGACCACCGAAGCAATCGACTGCTATCAGGGTGCATCGTGCGGGACGATGACGAAGGAAGAGTTTGCGGGCGAGTTCGTCGAAGGAATGGTAATCGGAAGCACTGCGGGCTTCCTAGCACCAGCCACGGCCGCGGCCGGTGAACTGCCCGCACAAACCGCCGGAATTTACGCCGTGTTCAGAGCTCAGGGCCCGGCTGTCGCCTTGGACACACTAGACGACACAGCGACGCAGAGGCTCGTGAACTGGGTAGTGCGGAAGGCCGCTGAGCTGGCCAACGAGACTATCGCTAGCGGTTAGGCTATCGGGCGATGGTGATACGCGTCTTCAATGTGGCCGCGATTCTCGCGCGACCGGTCTACTCCGCTGCGTGGGCTCTTTGCTATGGCGGCGTGGCGCTCCTCTTCTGCCTCTCTGCGGCGTTGGGCGAGGGCAGTCCCGCTCTCGCGATCTTTATGGTGCCAGCCTTCTTAGCCGTTGGCTCCTTTATCCCTATTGCCACTACTGCATTGGTCAGTAGTCGCGGTGTTCGCCGGGCCATTCCTCGGAGTGGATGGATTGCGGCTGATCGAATCGTAGACCTCGGTAGAGATCCCGTCGCTGCGCCCTACAGCCTTGTCGCCAACCTCCACGACGGATCGGAGGTCATCCTTCTTAGCGGGGCCTACGCCGGCTGGTTGTCAGACCATCGAGTCTGCCGGAAGCTTGAACGGGCTTCGGAGTTGATCCGGACGGCGATAAGAGAGCGCACCGTCGACGGTTCGGGCGGGACTACCGCGCGCTAGGGGGTCTGCCCCCCGGTTTGGTTGATGTTCTCGATTCGAGGCGTGTGCCTCGGCAAGGATGGGCATCGTGCCGATGACGTGGTGCGGTGCGCGTTGCTCGCAGCAGCGACACCCAGTTCGCGCAGCTCGCGAAGGAATTCGGCGCGGAAGCGGTGACAGGTTGACACGGCTCAGCGTCTGATTCCTCCTCGTCTGGGTCGCATCTGGATGCCGGCCTTCTTGAGCCAGCGCATGACGGTGGCGTGGTTGACGCCGTAGCGGTCGGCGATGGTGGCGCAGGAGTCGCCGGCCTGGTACTGCTCGATCAGGGCGGGAAGATCGGCTTCGGTGAATGAGGGCTTCCCTCCTCTTCGAGGGATGGCTCTGGCTTCGAGGTGCTTGGAGATGGTGTGGTGATGCACCTGGAACTGGCTCGCCAGGGCCTTGACCGTGGTCCCCGCTTGGTAGAGCTCGACGATCTCATCGATCTGAGCTGTTTCCAGACGACGATGCCTTGCTACATTTCGACGTGGAGCGAGTGAACGGTCACCTTCAGTGGTAGGAACGTCCTTTCCATGGTGGAGATCACTCCGACCTCGACAGAGCCGATGTCAACGACGACGCGCTTGTCCCAGCACTCGTCGAACGACACGCCGGAGATCGAGGTGAGGATGTCGATCCTCACGGGTGGGTAGCCGAGCTGGATGACGACATCCGGCTCGAGGAAATCGTCCCGGGTGAGGCCGATGGAGCCCATGCCGAAGTCGTCGAGGGCCCCGATGAGTCGATCCGCCTTCTCTGCGTCTGCGAGGATCCAGACGTCGAGGTCCTTGGTGGCGCGAGGGTGGCCGTGAGCGGCGACGGCGTAGCGCCGACGATCAGGAAGCGAACGTTACGTGCGGCGCAGCTTTCGATGAACTCGATGAAGTCGGGTGTCAAGAGTTGCATCGCCGCACTCCATGCTGAGCTCGCTGGCCATGGCGAGTCGTTCCTCGATCGGGCGGTCTCGCCAGTAGTCGGACCACGAGGTGTCACGGTCGGTGAGCGCTCGTTTGGTGGCCATGGCGGCAATCCGCTTCATAGAAGACCAGCCTATCGCTCGGGTCTGCCCCCGGGTCTGCCGCGACTGGTCAACGAGTCGCGAGCTCGACCTTCTTCACGACCCACCCGACGGAGGGCCACTACTCCGTATGGCGACACCATCCCGGACAATGAACCTGTTGGGCCGCGCCCAGCGCCCCTGAGTAGCTACGACTGGGTCGACATGAGCCTCGCAGCGCTCTTGGTCGCCGCTCACCTGCTCGAGTGTGGACTCTCCTTCGAAGCACCCGAATAGAGGAGTCGGGAGTTGACGTTCACAACGCCGGGGTCAGGTTCGATTCCCCTAAGGTCCACCATTTGCGGAACTCGGGGAGACAACGGCGCCAATGATTGAGTTCCTCGTGAGCCGCGGGCCCCCATCCACCCCGTACACGACGGGTTGGCTCGTCGCCTTTGCCATTGGCACAACGCTTGCGTGCGGAAGATTCTGGTGGAAGCGCCCGCGTAGTCTTGAATCTTGGGTTGTACTCGGGGTTGCGGCCATCGCGTGGGGCTTCGTAGGAGCGGACCTCCTGTAGCGACGCGCCTCGCGCGGGTGGGTCTGGGTGTCTGACGAGGACTGGGTGGCGGCAGGATGATCCGACTGGTTACGTATGGGCGCGACTACTTCTGGGCGGCGGCGCCGTTTGTGTGCGTCTCGTTGGGCGCACTGGTCTTCGCCAGCGAGAACCGGATCGTTGGCGTGGATGTGCCGGACTGGACACGGCTGGTTGTTAGCGCCGTCGGGTTGCTCATCGGCATCTGGGTGGTTGCGCACATCGCAATCTCGCGCTGGTCGTACGTCAGTATTCGCGCCGGGATTCTGTCCGTGATGCTGCCATTTGGCTGGAAGGCGGTCGGCCCTCCCGAAGTCTGCACGGTCCGCGTACATAGGACGGGACGAAGCCACTGCCTCACCGCCTCTTCGTCCACGACATCAGCGACACGGACCATCCCGGAAGATGCCATATCGACCCAGGCGATCGAGCAAATGCGGCAGCACCGCATCACGGTCGTTGTCGACACCGATGAGACCGACTCGATCGAATAGATCGAGTGGGGCTGCCTTGCTCCTTCTCGACACCTGAGTCCTGCGAGATGCGTCTGGGTCCGCCGCATCCCTCCCTGCCTCGGTCTCAGTTGCACACCAGAGCGACCAGACGGTCACGCTCGGGGAGGGCGCCATCTTGCGCCCTGCGGTCACCGCTTCCACACTGGGCGGCGTGTCGTTGGTGACGAGCAAAGTGAGAACGGGCGCTGTCGCGTTGGTGGTCGCGCTCACGGCGTCGGCGTGCTGGACTGCCTTCGGATTCAACTATCGCAACACCCGCGCGAACCCGTTCGAGTCGACGATTTCCGCCGCAAACGTCCCGCAACTCACCGAGAGTTGGAACCACAGCGGTGTCGACGGGGTGACGAGCACGCCGGCGACCATCGGCGATTGGGTCTACTTCGGCTCGTGGGACGGGTATCTCCGTGGCGTCGACCGGGCGGACGGCAGCCTCCGCTGGGAGACCCAGCTGACCTCGGGTTCGGGCGCCGGGGTGATGGTCGATGCCACGCCCGCGATCAGCGGCGACATGATCTACGTGGGCGACGGCCAGGGCGAGTTCCACGCGCTCGACCGGCTCACCGGAGCGGTCGAGTGGAGCCTGCAACTCGACAACCACCCCCAGACACGGCTCTTCGGTTCGCCGGTGGTGGTCGACGACCTCGTGATCGTGGGCGTCGCCTCCTACGAACTCGCCCTCGTCAAGGAGGACTACACGTTCCGCGGCAGCGTCGTCGCGATGGACAAGACGACCGGCGTGGAGCAGTGGCGGCTCTACACGACGCCCGATGACGAGACGGCGGGCGCCGGGGTGTCGGTGTGGTCGACACCGGCGATCGATCTGTCCCGTGGCTTGCTCTACATCGGCACCGGCAACACCTATGAGGAACCGGCCGCGCCGATGAGCGACGCCCTCCTTGCGGTCGACTACACCACGGGCGAGCTCGAGTGGATACGGCAGTTCACCGAGGGCGACGTCTACACGATCTTCGGCACGCCGCCCCAGGGCCCCGATGCCGACATCGGGGCCGCCCCCAACCTCTTCACGATCGGGGGACAGGACGTGGTCGGGGTCGGCGACAAGGCCGGGGTGTACGCGGTGCTCGATCGCGACACCGGCGCCACGGTGTGGGCCCGTCAACTGACCGAGGGCAGCCATCTCGGCGGTGTGATGCTCACCTCGGCCTACGCCGACGGGACGATCTTCGCGGCGTCCAACGTGATGGCCGACGCCTTCGACTACACCAGCGCCGCCAACACGTCGGAGGTGTTCGCACTCGATGCCGACGACGGGTCGATTCTCTGGCAGCGGACCCTGCCGGCCGCCTCCTTCGGCGCGGTGAGCCACGCCAACGGTGTCGTGTACCTCCCCACCACGCCGGGCACCGTCTACGCCCTCTCGGCCGCCGACGGCACGGAGCTGTGGTCGGAGGATCTCGGCGCCGACCTCGGTGGCGGCGTGAGCATTTCCGACGGCACGCTGTACGCGCCCTACGGATTCTGGTTCTTCGGGAGTCCGCCGAATCCCGCCGGGGGCGTGGCCGCCTTCCGGCTGCCGGACTGACCTCGCGAGCGACGTCGACGTCGCCTTCGGTCGGCTCAGCTGTCGTACGGATCGGGGCCGGAGCCCCGGGCTCGACCCTCGTCGGCGGATAATCACCCGAGCCCGTCGGTGGGCGCCGGTACGGTTTCGGCGTGGGGTTGTCGATGTCGCCTTGGCGCGCGTTCGGGGCGCTGCTCGCCCCGCATCGGGCGCGGGTGGCGGCCATGGCTGCGGTGTTGGCTGTCGCCGGCGCGCTTCCGCTGGCCGGGCCGATCCTGATCGGACGCTTCATCGACGACGCGGCCGACGGGGCGGCGGCGTCGGCGTTGCTGGTGATCGCCGCGATCTATGTCGGCATCGGTGTCGGGCGCCAGGTCGTTGCCGTGGCCATGGCGTGGACGGCGGCCGACCTGGCATGGCTGGTCACCAACGAGCTGCGATCCGATCTGGCGAGACACGTGCTGTCACTCGATCTCGGATTCCACCGTCGCACCAGTCCCGGCGAGTTGGTGAGCCGGGTCGACGGCGACGTGACGGCGCTCAGCGAGTTCATCGCCCAGTTCGCGGTGAAGGCGGTCGCGGCCGGCGTCACGCTGGTCGGCATCGTGGTGATCGTCACCGCGCAGGACTGGCGTATCGGCCTCGGCTTCGCCGTGTACCTCGCCATCGCCGTCGGCACGATGTTCGCACTGCGGAATCAGTCGGTCGACGAGGCCGCCAGCGAGCAGGCGGCGATGGGGCGGCTGCTCGGTGAGGTCGAGGAGCGGCTGACCGGCGCCGACGACCTGCGGGGCAACGGAGGAGGGAGCCACGCCGTCGCCACCTTCCAGGTCGCCAGCGCCCGTCTGCTGCGGGCGATGCTCCAGCGCGAGAAGCAGGGCGTGATCTTCTGGGTGGCGTCCAACGCGGCGTTCGTCCTCGGCGGCATCGCGATCCTGGCGATCGACGCCGCGCTGTTGCGCAACGGATCGATCACGATCGGCACCGCCTATGTCGTCTTCCAGTTCACGCAGATCCTGCGCGAACCGCTGGGGCAGTTGGCCGACGAGACCGAACGGGTGCAGCGGGCCGCCGGCGGCATGGTCCGCACCCTCGACCTCATGGCCGAGCGCTCGGCGATCGCCGACCAGGGCGAGGACCGACTCCCCGCGGGTCCGCTCTCGCTCACGTTCGACGACGTGTCGTTCACTTACGCCGACGAGGACGATGCCACCCCGGTGCTGCAGGACGTCGCGATCGACCTCGCGGCCGGCTCGACGCTCGGCGTGCTGGGCCGCACCGGCAGCGGCAAGACCACGCTGGCCCGGAGCCTGCTTCGCCTCGTCGAACCCACCGCGGGCGTGGTCCGCATGGGTGGCGTCGACATCTCGACCGTGCCGCTCGCCGACCTGCGCGCCCGCACCGGCGTGGTGAGCCAGGACGTGCATCTGTTCGCTGCCTCGATCCGCGACAACCTCGTGCTCTTCGACGACACCGTGTCCGACGATCAGGTTCGTGCGGCGCTGCGCGAGCTCGGCCTGCTCGACTGGGTCGAGGCGATGCCCGACGGACTCGACACCGTGCTCGGTCCGGCCGGCGCCGGCCTGTCCGCGGGGGAGGGCCAGCTGATCGCGCTCACGCGTCTCTTCCTGCGCGAGCCGGACCTGGTGCTGCTCGACGAGGCGTCGTCTCGCGTCGACCCGGCAACCGAGGAACGGGTGACCCGGGCAATCGATCGCCTGATCCAGGGTCGGACGGCCGTCGTGATCGCCCATCGGTTGTCCACGGTCGAGCGGCTCGACGAGATCGTCATCCTCGACGCCGGGCGAGTGGTGGAGCACGGCAGTCGGCAGGACCTCCGCGCCGATCCCGACTCCCGCTATTCCGCGTTGCTCGACGTGGGTGTGGGGGTCGAGGTCGACGCCGCGCTGCTCGAACCGGGGGCGTCATGAGCGATCGAGTCCGCCCCGACGTGTTCGCCTGGCGCACCGGCGTGTTCCGACCCCGCCTCTGGGCGTTCACCTGGGTCACCTGGGCCGCGTTCTTCCTCAGCCCGCTGGTCACCGGCTGGCTGCTCAAGCTCGTGTTCGACGAGCTCGAGCAGTCCGGGTCCATCAACGGTCTCCTCGTCGGCCTCGGCATCGCCGAGGCGGCGTCGTGGATCGTCTTCGCGCTCGCGATCTGGCTGGTGATCCGCTGGTGGGTGGCGGTGAGCACGATGGTCCGCACCAACATGCTCCACGCCCAGACCGTGAGCGGTGGTCCGAAGGCGGCTCGTCTGCCGATGAGCCCGTCGGAGGCGATCACCCGCTTCCACGACGACACGCGAGACACCGTCATCTGGGCCGACTCCTGGCTCGACGGCTCGGGCACGCTGGTCTACGGCATCGGGGCGCTCATCATCATGGCCACGATCGACGTCGGCGCCGCGCTGGTGGCGCTGGTTCCGCTCGTGGTCGTCACCGTCATCACCCGCAAGCTCACGCCGAGGCTCTACGCGGCCCGAGACGCCGATCGTCGCGCCGCGGCGACCGTCAACTCGTATCTCGGCGAGATGTTCGCGGGCATGCTCGCGTTCCGCCTCGCGGGGCGGGAGGGCGCGGCGGTTGCCCGGCTCGAACAACACACGTCGCATCGCCGCCGCACCGCGGTGCGCGACACCGTCCTGCAACAGGCCATCGACGGCATGTCGTCGTCCACCTCCGACGTCAGCATCGGGCTCACCCTGCTCGTGCTCGTCCCCTCGATGCGCGACGGCAGCCTCAGCGTGGGTGACCTGGCGCTGTTCGTCGCCTACTCGGTGCAGCTCGGCCGGGTCCCGCGCTTCGCGGCCCGGCTCATCACCGCCCGCGAGCAGGCCATCGTCGCCTACGAACGCATGGGCGAGATGGTGCCGCCCGGCCGGATCGAGGATCTCGTCGAGCACAGCGAGGTGACGATCGAGCCGCGCGACACCATGCGGGTCCGCGACCCCGATCCCGACCGCGTTCCGCTTCGCCGGCTCGATGTGCGCGACCTCACCTTCGTCCATCCCGACACCGGTGGCGGCATCCGCTCGATCGACCTCTCGGTGCCGAGGGGCGGCTTCGTCGTCATCACCGGCGAAGTCGGCGCGGGCAAGTCGACCCTGCTGCGCACCCTCGCCGGGTTGGAACGGGCCGATGCCGGATCGATCGCCTGGAACGGCGTGGAGATCGACGACGTCGCCTCGTGGATGGTGCCGCCCCAGTCCGCGTACCTGCCCCAGGTCCCACGGCTGTTCAGCGAGTCGATCGCGGCCAACGTGCGGCTCGGTCGCGATCACCTGCCGATCGACGATGTCCTCGACGTCACCACGCTCACCTCCGACCTGGCCGAGATGCCCGAGGGCGTCGCCACCCGCGTCGGGGCGCGGGGTCTGCGGCTCTCCGGTGGGCAGGCCCAGCGGGTCGCGACCGCCCGCAGCCTCATCGCCGCGCCCGAACTGCTGCTGGTGGACGACGTGTCGAGCGCGCTCGACGTCGCCACCGAACTCCGGCTCTGGTCCGGTCTGCGAGCCCGGGCCCAGAGCACGATCATCGCCGTGTCGCACCGCCAATTGGCGTTCGATCTCGCCGACGAGGTGATCACGCTGCGGGCCGGCCGCATCGTCTGAGCCGGGCGGATGGGCTGTCGAGTGAGTCGATTCAGTCTTCTTCGTCGGCGAAGTGCGCGGGCAGATCCTGGGCGTAGGAGAGCAGGCGGACGACGTCGACATAGTCGTCGCGCTCGAGATAGAGCCACCCACAGGGGAATCCTTCGATCCGGAACGACCGCAGACCCGGGATGTCGGACCATTCACCGAGGCGCCGCGAGCCTGCTCCCGGCATCGCCGAGATGGTCTGGAGGGTTGCGACCGCACTCTCGAAGAAGCGCTCGCCGATGTCGTCGCCGGCCTCGGATCGGTCGTAGCGGGTTCTCTCGATCAGGTCGGTCTCGGCCAGCGGACGCAGCCGGACCGGGGTCACCGATCGGTACCGAGGGCGGAGCGGCGAAGCTCGGACACGACCGCGTCGGTGACCGGCCGCGCGTCACCGGAGTCGAGCCCGTCGGCGATGAGTCGACGGAGGCGCCGGGCCGCCTGTTCCTGCTGATCCTTGCGGATGAGGTCGCGCAGATACTCGCTGGTGTTGCCGTACTCACCGGACCGCACCCGCTCGGACACGTAGGCCCGCATCGGCTCGGGAATGGCGAAGCTCATCGTGTTCTTGCTCACCCTGGCAGTGTGCGGCCGACTATCAACTGTTGTCAATGCTAAGCATGCGGCACGCCGACCAACGAGGAGACACACCACCGATGGGCATCACCGGAGTTCACACGCTGCTCTACACGCCCGAAGCCGAAGCGCTGCGCACGATGCTCGTCGACGTGTTGGGGCTCGGCCATGTCGATGACGGTCAGGACGCCGGCTGGTTGATCTTCAAACTCCCGCCGGCGGAACTGGGGGTCCACCCCGGCGACTCGCCCTCGCACGAGATCTCGTTCATGTGCGACGACCTGGACGCCACCATCGCCGAACTCGAGTCCAAAGGCGTGGAGTTCAACGGCGAGCCGGTCGACGAGGGCTGGGGCATCGTCGTCACGATGGTGTTGCCCGGCGGCGTCGAGATGCTGCTCTATCAACCCCGACACAACACGGCGATCTGACCCGGCCGGCTCCCGTCTCGAGCAGCGTCAGGCCGATGCGAAGTGTTTCGCGAGATGGGCCATCTCCCGCATGCTGTCCTCGAGCGAGGGGCTGACATAGTCCGGGTCGAGTTCGCCGTAGAGCGAATGCAGGTTGGTGACGATCCGTTCGGCATCGGTGCACTCGCCGAACTCGCCCAGGTCGATGTCGCGGGCGGCGTCGACAGCGGACATCCCCGCGGCGTGGCGCAGGGTGCCTTCCGCCCGGACGAACTCGAGGTAGGCCTTCACCCGCCTGACGCCGTCGTTGTCCGTGACCGGGCCATGGCCCGGCACGACGGTGTCCGCGCCGAGCGCGAGGATCACGTCGCACGCCCGGATGTAGCCGTCGAGCGGGCCCGCCCACCACAGCGGCGTTCCGTTGACGAACACGATGTCGCCGGTGAACACGGTCGACGCATCGGGGACGTGGACGATGAGGTCGCCCTGGGTGTGCGCCGGACCGACCTCGAGGAGGTGGATCTGCCGGTCGTCGAGCGTGATCGTCAGCTCCGAGCTGAAGGTGCGGCTGGGCGGCGTCAGCGTGATGTCGTCGAAACGGAAGGCGGCGAACACCGCCATGTACTCCTCGACGACGGGATCTCCCCACGCAGTGGACAGCAACTGTTGGGTCATCGACGGCGGCATCTCGTCGAACTCCGCGGCGCAGGCATCGGTCGCGATGATCTCGGCGCCGGTGACGAGCTCGTTGCCCCAGCAGTGGTCCCCGTTGGCATGCGTGTTGACGAGGGTGGAGATCGGCCGCGTGGACGTCACCGCCTTCAAACCGTCGAGCATCTCCTGGGTGAGCTTCAGGTCGAACAGCGTGTCGACGAGAAGTGAGCGCTCGTCGCCGGCGACCAGGCCCGCATTGCTCCACCCCCAGCTGCCGTTGGGGAGCAGCCACGTGAACAGACCGTCGCCCAGTTCGTGGAGGCCCCGCGTGTAGTTGTTCTCCATGGCTTCCTTCCTTCGGCCTAGAACCCGGTGCGGAGTGGGTGGAACGGTCGAGCCGCGCCGACGGTCTGCTCGATCGCGCCGAGCTGGTCGATCTCCAGGCGGACGACATCACCGGGTTGCAGCCACCCCCGGAACGATTCGGGTCCCCCGGTCGCCATCAGCTCGAACAGACATCCGGTGGGGACGGTGCCGGACCCCAGTGCCTCGCCGGCCCGAAGATTCGTTCCCCGGGACGCATACGCCACGAGGTCCGCCCACGACCAGTCCATCTGATCCATCCAGCCGGAACCGGTCAGCTCGCCGTTGACGAACGCCCGCATCTCGAGGTGGAAGGAGTTGCCGGAACGGAACGGTTCCAACTCGTCCGCCGTGACGAGCATCGGGCCGAAGGTGTTCCCGCCGTCCTTTCCCTTCGCGGGGCCGAGACCGAGTCGCAACTCCTTGGTCGCGACGTCGCGGGCGCTCCAGTCGCAGAAGATCGTGTAGCCGGCGATGTGGTGATGGGCGTCCTCGGGCGCGATGTCGGAGCCGGGGCGCCCGATGATCGCCGCCACCTCGAGCTCGAAGTCGAACTGCTCGCAGCCGGGTGAGATGAGGACCTCGTCATGGGGGCCCAAGACCGACGAGGTGTTGGAGAAGTAGAAGGCGGGGATCTCGTCGAACTCGGGAGCCATGGTCAGTTCCGCGGCACTCAGGGAGTTCCGCAGATGGTCCAGAAAGGTGAGGAAGTCCCGCACCTGGACCGGCCGCAGCGGTGCGGCGAGGTCCGCCCCGGCGAAGGGAATCGTCTCGGTGGGCTCGTTGCGGGCGCGGGCTTCTGCCTCCGCCATCGCCGTGCCGTCGTCGCCGAGGAGCGAGATCAGGCCACCCTCCACCTGCACACCGTGGATCGACCCGCCCACCACGAGCCCGACGTGCTCGTCGCCATTCCCATCCCGGTAGGTCACCCATCTCATCGTGTTGCCCTCCCGGACGTGCGGGGATCGAGGTCCTCACGCAACGGCGTCTCGATCGCCGCGCGACTCGCCATAGCCCTATCAGCCGGAACCGCCCGGTTCGTGCCATTCCTCGAGTCTTCGTCGCCCGCTCGGGGCCGTCCTAGGCCATTCGGCTCCACTGCTGACAATCGGTAAGGCCGTGGTCGGAGTCTGCCGATGGCTCTAGCTACGGCCGGTGCACCCTCGCAGCGGCCCACAACAGGGGAGTCCACCCACCATGACCACCGCATACCAGTTCTTCACAGCCTGGGTCACCTCGCGAATCGATGATGATCGAGGCGCCTCGCTCGTGGAGTACGCGCTCCTCGTCGCGCTCATCGCCGTCGTCTGCATCGCCGCAGTGACCGCGTTGGGCTCGAGCGCCTCGGGCAAGTTCTCCGAGGTCGAGAGCGGCATCGGCTGATCCCGAGAATCCTGCGCACGGCGGTCCACCCGACACCGGGTGGGCCGCCGTGTCGCGTCTACGGCTGGCGCCGGTCCTGACCGGTTCGTGTACGGTGCGGACACCGATCGATGGCCGGCATCCACCCTCCACCGCATGATCGGCGAGCGCACCTCCTGGCGATCGCCTCGGCGCTTCTGGTCACCATCCTGTGGAGCTCGTCGTGGGTGCTCATCCGGCTGGGTCTCGACGACGAGGACCTCGCCCCGCTGACCTTCGCGGGCCTGCGCTACGGCCTCGCCGCCATTGCCCTGATCGTCGCGGTCTCGGCGAAGCGGAGTCGTCGCCAGGAGATCCGACGGCTGGACCGGCGGGCGCGGGTCGAACTCGTGGTGCTCGGCGTCGTGTTCTACGCGCTGACCCAGGGAGCGCAGTTCGTCGCGATCGACAGCCAGCCGGCCGCGACCACGAGCCTGGTGCTCTCGCTGACCCCGCTCTTCGTGGGGATCGCCGGGGCGCGGTCGCTCGGGGAACGCCCGACCCCCCGACAGTTCGCCGGCTCCGGCCTGATCGTCGCCGGCGCGGTCGTCTACTTCGCCGGTGACCTCGGTGCGACCGCGATCGGACTGACCGCTGCGATCATCGGCCTCGCCGCGAACGTCGGCGGCTCCCTCCTCGGCCGCACCGTCAACCGCACCCAGTCGACCTCGCCGATCATCGTGACCACCGTCAGCATGTCGATCGGCGCAGCGCTGCTCGTGCTCGCGGGGCTCGTCGTCGAGGGTCTGCCCTCGATCACGCTGCGCGCCGGGCTGATCATCGCCTGGCTGGCGATCGTCAACACCGCGTTCGCCTTCACCCTGTGGAACCTGTCGCTGCGCCGGCTGTCCGCGATCGAGTCGGCCGGGATCAACAACACCATGCTCCTCCAGATCGCCGTACTCGCGTGGTGGTTCCTGGACGAGAGCCCCGGCTGGATCGGCCTGGTCGGTGTCGCCGTCGTGTCGGCCGGTGTCTTCCTCACGCAGCTCCGGCGATCTCCGGCGCCGACCTAGAGTCGCGCCATGTCTGACGCCGCCCTCGACCCGATCGGGCCGGACACCCTCGTCGTCGTCACCCACGCCATGCGAGCGGAGCGGGGCGAGCTCCTCGAGCTGCTGTCCGGCCTCGACGCCGAGGACTGGACCCGGCCGACCGAATGCCCCGCCTATCCCGTCAAGGGGATCGCCACTCACATCCTCGGCGACGACCTGAGCCTCCTGAGCCGCCAGCGTGACGGCGCCATGCAGGGTCTGATCCTCTTCGCCGAGCACAACCCGGGGCTCGACTTCCGCGCGCTGCTCGACGGGTTCAACGACCAGTGGGTGGAGGCGGCTCGCTTTCTCAGCCCCCGCCTGCTGCTCGAACTGCTGCGGCTCGTGGGGGAGGAGAGCGCGGCCTTCTACGAAGAGATCGACCCGATGGCGCCGGGCGAGCCGGTCCCGCTGTTCTCCCCGCCGCCCGGTGAGGGCTCGCCCTACTGGCACGCGATCGTGCGCGAGTACCTCGAGCGGTGGACCCACCACTCGCAGATCCGCCGTGCCCTCGGGCTGTCCTCCCTGGCCGACTCGCCGTTCCTCGAGGTCGGCGCCCGCATCGTCGCGACCGTCGCCGCGCTCCCCGCATCGGTGCCGGACGTCGGCGACGTCACGCTCGGCCCCCTCACCCTCGGCTCGCGCGCCCAGGCCGCCGATCTACTGACGCTGGCACATCACGAGGACCAGGCGGCGGCCCTGATGGGCGGGCCTGAGGATGCCGTCCGCGCCCTCGCGGCGCGGATCGCCCGCCGCCCGGACTGACGACCTTCGCCGTGTCAACCGACAACCGCGACGACCGCATGGCCGGCCCTCCGGTGGGCGACATCGACGTGCCGGACGTCGTGCGCGAATTGGCGAACGGTCAGCCGATCATGCCCGTGTGGGAGAACCAGCTCGGTGGGCTGACGTTCCGACTCGGTGACGGGGAGACCCGGCGGTTCGTCAAGTGGGCGGCGACGGGGTCGGGGGTCGATCTCGCCGCCGAGCGGGACCGGCTCATGTGGGCCGGCCCGTACCTGCGGGTGCCCGAGGTGCTGGACTTCGGCACCGACGCCGACCAGAGCTGGCTCGTGACCGCAGGGCTCGCCGGGGAGAGCGCGGCGTCTTCCCGGTGGAAGGCGGAGCCGGCGGTCGCCGCCCGCGCCATCGGTGTCCAGCTCCGCGCCGTGCACGACGCCCTCCCCGTCGAGACCTGTCCGTTCTCCCGCTCGGTCGAGACCCGGCTCGCGACGGGGGGCCGAGAGCCTTCGGACGAGCTGCTGTCGGCGCCGGACTGGCGGCCGGACTTCCGCGGCGTGACCGTGCGTGAGGCATTGCGCCGCGTCGCGGAGGTCCCGCCGATCGACGCGCTCGTCGTCTGCCACGGCGATCCCTGCGCGCCGAACACGTTGATCACCGCCGACGGTCGGCCCGCGGGCGTCGTCGATCTCGGATCGATGGGCGTCGCGGACCGTTGGGCCGACATCGCGGTCGCGACCTGGAGCGCGGACTGGAACTTCGGCCCCGGTTGGCAGCAGGCACTCCTCGATGGCTACGGGATCGATGCCGACCCGGAGCGGACCGAGTACTACCGCCTGCTGTGGGAGCTCGGCTAGCGGTCGGACCGCGGCCGGCGCGCTGGTCAGCTCAGTGGGACTCGAGCCATTCGACGAGACGGCTTCGTTCGTCGTCGGTGGTGCCGGTGCCGGGCAGATAGTGGGTGCGTCGGGGGCGTCGGTCGAGGAAGAAGCTGCCCGGTTCGGCGTCGTCACCGCCGGTCGCGGCGAGCCAGACCATCGTGTCGGCGCCCTCCTCGGCGGTGCGCAGGAGCGGGCCCATGACCTTGCCGAAGCCGGGGAGACCGGCATCCACGCCGGGGGTGTCGACCCAGCCGGGGTGCATCGAATGCATGACGATGTCGGGCGCCCAGTCCGGAGCGAGATGGGTGACGAGCTCGACCTGACCGCGCTTCGCGCGGGCGTAGGCGATCGCGCCGCGGTAGTCGTCCTCGCTCAGTTCGATCGAGTCGACGTCGAGGCCCTGTGTGTACATGCCGCCGGACGACATCCACAGGACCCGGGCGCCGGGGTTGAGCGCGGGACGCAGGTCGCGGGTGAGCAGGTACGGACCGATGAGGTGACTCGAGAGCGTGAGCTCGTTGCCGCAATCGTCGGTGCGGTACTCGGAGGTGAGCGCTCCGGCGTTGTGGATGAGGACGTCCAGCCCCGAAGCGAGGCGGCTCATCTCGGCCACGAACGAGGCGATCGAGGCCCGGTCGGCGGTGTCGAGCGCGTGCCCCGTGGCGGTGCCGCGTCGGGCGTCGGACCCACCCCGGTTCAACGCGTCGGCGGCCTCCTGCGCACGATCCTCATCCCGGGACGTGAGGTGCACGTCGGCGCCGAGGTCGAGCAGCCGGGCCGCGGTCGCCTCGCCGATGCCGCTGGTGCCGCCGGTGACGACGACCGTCTGGCCGTCCATCCGGGGCAGGTCGTGATCCCAGTCGAAGAGTCGGTCGCGGGCGCGGATGCCGAGCTTGGTGAAGCTGCCCACGACGGTGCCCTCGAGCGTCGAGTCGAGGATCGAGGAGACCCGGGCGGACGGGCTCATGCGCGGGCCTTCGATGCGAGCACGCGGCGCATGCCGTCGGCGGCCCGGTCACCGATGCGGTCGAACGCGAGCCGCAGCAGCGGATCGGCGAGCCGGAGGATGCCGTTCAGCTCGAGCGTGGCGTCGTAGTGCACGATCGCGCCGCCACCCTCGTCGGCCGGCGTGACCTCGATGACGTCGTAGCTGCGGAGCAACGACGACGTCGCCTCGATGACCACACGGGTTGACGGTTCGAACTCCAGGGTCTTGTAGCGCAGTGTGGTGGCGGCGACCTTGACGTCGTACTCCGCGTGCATGCCCGGGGCCTCGCCGGCGACCAGCTCGGCGGAGCTGACGCCGGGATCCCACTCCTCGAAGTTGCGGAGGTCAGCCATGTAGGCGAACGCCTCCTCCGGACTCCAGAGGGTGGTGACGGTGGTCGAGTAGTGGGCCATGAGGTCTGGTCTACCCCCGACCGGCAATCGGCAAACCTCGCGTTTGAATTCTCGCGTCGCGGGGCATGGTTCCCCCGTGCCCGAATCCGCAGACCCCATCTCCTCGCGCCGCGTGCTCGTCACCGGCGCCACCGGCTATGTCGGCGGGCGGCTTGTTCCCCGCCTGCTCGACGACGGTGACGAGGTGGTCTGCCTGGTGCGCAACCCGGCGTCGCTCGACCGGCCGTTCACCCCGGCGGTCACGACCGTCGAGGGTTCGGCCGACGACCCGGATGCGGTGGCGGAAGCAGCACGCGGCTGCTCGGTCGCGTACTACCTGATCCACTCGCTCGACGGCGACGACTTCGAGCAACGCGATCGTGACCTCGCCGAGGCGTTCCGCACCGGATGCGAGCGCGCCGGCGTCGAACGCATCGTCTATCTCGGCGGGCTGGGCGCCGAGGACGACGATCTCTCCCCGCATCTGCGGAGCCGTCAGGAGGTCGGTGCCGTTCTCGCGGCCGGGCCGATCGCCGTCACCGAGCTTCGCGCCGCCGTCATCATCGGCTCGGGGAGCGCATCGTTCGAGATGTTGCGTTGGCTGACGGAGTTGCTCCCGATCATGACCACGCCGTCCTGGGTCAACTCGACGAAGTGCCAGCCCACCGGCATCAACGACGTGCTCGAGGCGCTCTGCGCAGCCCGTCATCGCACCGTCGCGGGCCACGACGTGCTCGAGCTGGGTGGCCCCGACGTGGTCACCTACCGCGAGATGATGGACATCTACGCCGAGGCCGCGGGCCTTCCCCGCCGGCGCATCATCGGCCTGCCGACCCTGTCACCCGGCTTGTCGGCCCACTGGGTCGCCCTGGTGACGCCGCTGCCGGCGACCCTCGCCCGCCAGCTGGTCGACAGCCTCGTCAACGACGTCGTCGTGACGGGCGAGTCGGCCGCCGACGCGCTGGGCCTGGACGTGCAGAGCTTCGAGAGCGCCGTTCGCGAAGCGATCCGGATGGTCGACGACCTCGTGATCCCTACCCGTTGGAGTGGCAACTCCCGCGCCGAACTGGACGCGACGCCCGACGCCGACGACCCGGACTGGGCCGGCGGCAAGGTGTTCGAGGACGTCCGCCGGGTCGTCACGCCCGCGACGTCGCCGCAGTCCGTCTACGGGGTCGTCACGTCCCTCGGCGGCGAACGCGGCTGGCTGTGGGGATCGTGGCTCTGGTGGGTGCGCGGCGCGCTGGACCAGCTCGCCGGCGGGATCGGCCTTCGCCGCGGCCGGCGTCATCCCTACGAACTGGCCGTCGGTGACGCCGTCGACTTCTGGCGGGTCGTGGATCTGGAGCCCGACCGGTTCCTGCGGCTCCGGGCCGAGATGAAGCTGCCGGGCTATGCGTGGCTCGAGTGGACGATCTCGCCCACCACGGACGCGAGCGGCCAGCACGCAACCGAGGTCGTCCAGCGGGCCCGCTACGTGCCGCGGGGCCTGCTGGGGCGTCTCTACTGGTACTCGGTCGTGCCGTTCCACCACGTCATCTTCCCCAAGATGATCGGGGCGATCCTGCGTGCTGCCGAGGCGGAGACGATCGCCGGGACCGACGCGGAGGCTGTGACGACATGAGGGTGGCGGGCTAGCGTCCGCTGGATGTCGTCCCCCGCGCGCCCCGTCGAGTCGGCGCGCGATCAGCTCACCCGACTCCAGCGCCTGTTGCTCCCGGCCGGCCTCCCGCCGATCGGCTGCACCGAGATCGCGGTGGAGTACCGGTCCCACAACCACGAACTCGAGCTGGGCGGCGACTGGTACGACCTCGTCGATCGCGACGACGGCAGGATCGTGGCGATCGTCGGCGATGTCGTGGGCCACGGACTCGAGCAGATCAGCGTGATGGGCCAACTGCGGGCGGCGGCGAACGCCCTGGCCCGACGGTGCGAGGACCCGGCATCGCTCGTTCGGGATCTCGACGGCTTCGCCGCCGACCTGCCGGGCGCCGAGATGGCAACCATGGCGGTGGTGATGCTCGACGGATCGAACGTCGCCCGCATCGCGTCGGCCGGCCATCCGCCCACCGTCCACGTCACCGCCCAGGGCGAGGTCAGGTCGGTCGAGGTCGGGCGGCGACCACCGCTCACGATGGGGCGCGGCGAGCCGACGGTCGGCACCTTCGAGTACGGCGTCGACGACCTGCTGGTGCTCTACACGGACGGGCTCGTCGAACGGCGGGGTGGTTCCGTCGACGACGCGATCGACGCGGTCGGGGAGGTCGTCGCCTCGATGATCGACGCGCCGTGCATCGACATCGCGGCGCGGCTGACCGACGACGCCAGCGAGACCGCCGAGGACGACATCGCCGTGATGGTGATGCGGCCGTTGCACCAGCGGGGACCGTCGTACCTGCTGACGCCCCAGGAGCCGCCGTCCGTACGGATCGGCTGACCGCGGACCGTCACGACCAGCCGATCTCCCCTCGGGCGCGGCCGTAGAGGTCCGTGCCGAGCAGTTCGTTGATGGCGTAGTCCATCGGACAGTCGACGATGGCGACGCCGGGCTCGGCGATCGCGCGGGCGAGGACGTCGTCGAGATCGTCGGCTTCCCCGACCCGGTACGCCGTGGCCCCGAAGGCGGCGCCAAGGGCGACATAGTCGGGGTTGGTGAGCTCGACGCCACGACGCTCGAGGCCGGCCTCCTCCTGGTGCCAGCCGATGAAGCCGTAGGCGTCATCTCGCACGATGACGACGGTCAGGTCGAGGCCGAGCTCGCAGGCGGTCTGGAGATCCTGCACGTTCATCAGGAAGCCGCCGTCGCCGCAGACCGCAACGACGCGACGGGACGGATCGAGCCGGGCCGCTTCCGTCGCCGTCGCGAGCCCGGCCCCCATCGTCGCGAGCGTGTTGTCGAGCAGGAGGGTCTGGGGCCGTTCGGTCGGGTAGTGCCGCGCGAACCAGATCTTGTACGCGCCGTTGTCGAGCGCGACGACGTCGTCGGGGCCGAGGACGCGTCGCATCGCCCGCACGATGGCGAGCGGGGAGGGCGGGAACGCCGGTCCTTCGTCCTCCTCGGCGAGAAGTCGTTCGATGGTCTGTTGGGTCGCGGTCAACTCGTCGGGATCGCGGGGGGTGACGGCGTCGGCCAACCGGTCGAGCGTGTCGGCGAGATCACCGACGAGCGCCCGGGCCGGATGGTAGCCACGCTCCGACGCCGCCGACCATGGCGCGAGATGGATCACGGTCTTGTCCTCGTCGGGATTCCAGGCGAGCGGCGGGTGTTCGACGGGCTGGTAGCCCACGGCGATGACCGTGTCGGCGGGCTCGATGGCGAGGTGCGAGTAGTCCGGTCGATGGATCCCGAGGGACCGACAGGAGTTGCGGTGCAGTTCCGGGATCGCGCCCTTGCCGAGCTGGGTCGCGAGCACGCCGATCCCGGTTCGTTCGGCGAACCGGATGAGCGCTGCCGAGGGTCCCGGTCGGTTCGCCCCGTCGCCGGCGAGCACGACCACCCGGCCGGCCTCGTCGATGCGGTCCGCAGCGGCTGCGATCGCCGCATCTTCGACCTGTCCGATCGACTCGTCCGTCAGGGCGGGCGCGCGTGCGGAGGCGGTCTCGCGGGCGACGTCTTCGGGGAGCTCGATCAGCGTGGCGCCGGGTCGGCCGCTCATCGACCGTCGGAACGCCTCGTCGACCGAGGACTCGATGTCACGAGGGTCGTCGATCGAGGTGGCCCACCGGATGATCGGTCGGACCGCGGCGGGCACGTCGACGACCTGGAACGACCCCTCGTCGTTGTCACGTCGGGCCTTCTGGCCGGTCAGCGCGACCACGGGGGTGCCGCCGAGCTCGGCCTGGGCCAGCCCGGTGAAGAGGTTGATCGCGCCCGGCCCGAGCGTGGCGAGACAGACCCCTGGGCGGCCGGTCAGCCGCCCGTGGGTCGAGGCCATGAACGCCGCGTGTTGCTCGTGGCGGGTGACGATCAGATCGATGCCGGCGTCGTGGAACGCGTCGACGACGTCGATGTTCTCCTCGCCGGGAAGACCGAAGACGGTCGTGATGCCGTGGGCGACGAGCCGAGCGGCGAGGAGATCCGCGCCGCTCGCGTCGTCCATCGTCATCGTCAGGTGAAGAGCGAGACGCCGCCGGGACCGACGAGGAAGCCGACGATGATCAGGACGAGGCCGTAGAGCACCTGGCGGCGGACGAGATTCACGATGCCGGCGACCACGAGGACGACGGCGAGAAGCCACAGAAGAAAGGCCATGGGGGATTGCTCCTTCGTTGTTGGGAGGTGGTGCGGATACACCGATGCCCGACCCGACGGTGACGTCGAGCCGGGCATCGGGGACCGGGGGATCAGTCGAACTTCTTGCGGAGCTTGTCGATGCCGCCGCGGACCTTGTCGCCCACGTCGTCGACGGCGTCCTTGACCTTGCCGGCGAGCTCGTCGAGCTCACCTTCTTCCTGGAGCTCCTCGTCATCGGTGAGGTCGCCTGCGGCCTGCTTGACGCGACCGGTGATCTTGTCCTTTTCTCCACTCATGTTGTTTCTTCCTCCGGGTTGGGGGTTGGGTTTGGGGGCTTGGGGTATTCGTTCTCGTCAGACTCGGCGGGCGAGCCACACGATGAGAAGAATGATGAGAATCGTTCCGAGAACTCCTCCTCCGATGACCATGGGACGCTCCTTTCGATCGCTGTCGGTGACGGATCGGGCTTACCCGGGGCTCCGGTGGTTCAAACGTCCTTTGTCGGCGAGACGTCAGTCGACACGCTGACGACGAAAGGTGACGGCGTCGTACAGTCCGGCGCAGGCGATCGCGAGACCGATGGCGGTCAGCAGCGTGGGGCCCGCAGGCGCTTCCAGGAGCGTCCGCAGCGACTGGTCCATGCCGGCTGCCCGATCCGGGGAGTGGCGCAGTGCGGCGTCGATGAGCAGCCACCCGGCCATGGCGAGAACGGCGGCGCGCCCGATGAACCCGGTCGTGCCGAGCGCTCGGAGGACCTGTTGTGCCCGCCGGTCGAGGTCCGCCGTGTCGATGTCGTCCAGAAAGCCGCCCCGCAGCGCTCTCCGGAGGTGGTAGCCGCCGACGGCGAACACTCCGATCCCGATCGCGCTCACCACGACCACGCCACCCGGGAGGGACAGCACCCGGTCGGCGATGCCTTCAGGGGAGGAAACCCGCTCGCCTTCGGGCCCGCGTTCGGGCGACACCCAGGCGAGCTGGAGTCCGTCGATCGCGAGGGCTCCGTAGCTGAGGGCGAGGCCGAAGGTGCCGATCCGCTTCGCCTGATCGAGAAGGCCGTCGCGCGGACCGAGGACGGATCGGAGCTGCCACGCCGCATAGGCGAGCAGCCCGACGGAGACGGCGGTCACGAGCAAGGTGCCGGCCGGTCGTTCGGCCAGCGAGGACAACGCGCCGCGTTGATCGGCGTCCGTGCCGCCGTAGTCCTTCTGGGCCAGCCCGACGGCGAGCAGGCCGACCAGGACGAACAGGGCGCCCTTCGCGAGCCAGCCGACCCGCAGGGCGGTCATGCGTTGGCGCGTGCGGCCGTCATGGCGTTGCGGTACTGCTCACCGAGATCGACCTTCTCGTCGTCGGTGAGGACCTTGCCGGCGAGCTGGAACACTTCTTGCTCTTCCTCGTCGAGATGATGCACGAGCTGGTGACGGAGCTGCTCCGCGGTGGTCAGCCACTGCGAGGACGCCCATTCGTAGGTCTCGAGCTTCTCCACGAGCTCGTCGAGCTCGTGGTGCTCGGCGACGCTGTGGCGCGCCTTCTCCTGGGTCAGGTCGGCGCGGATGAGCGGCACGTAGAAGTGGCGTTCCTCCTGATCGGCATGCGCCGTGAGCTCCCGGGTCAGACGTTCGAAGAGCTCGTGTCGGTCCGGGGAATCCCCGGTCGTCGCCACCAGCTCGTCGATCAGATCGCGCTGGATGTCGTGGTCGGCTCGGAGGGATTCGAAGATGTTCGTCATGGGGCAGGTCATTCCACGGCCGGCACGAGCCCAAACGTGTTGGTTTGGATCGCGCCGGGCCCGGGTACGACACCGGTGATGTCGAACAACATCAGCGCTCCCGCGCTCCGGCCTTCGCAGGTAGGATCGGTGGCTCATGAACCCTGAACCGTCCCGTCTCTCGTTCGCGGCCACCGAGCCGCGGACCATCGCCCTCGAGGGCGTGATCGACGCGCACACTGCGCCGGTGCTCGACGAGAAGGCGCAAGCGCTCGGCGCGGCCGATGACGTCCACGTCGATCTCTCCGGCGTGGACTTCGTGGACTCCTCCGGGCTCCGCGCGTTGGTCACCTGGCACGAGACCCTCGCGGACGCGGGCAAGCGCCTCGTGATGAGCTCACCGACCTCTGCGGTCGCCCGGTTGTTCGAGATCGCGGGTATTCGCGACCATCTGCATCTGCGCTGACCCATGACGGCAGGTGGCCCCCACGACGCTCCCGGCGATCGCTTTGCCGTGACCTACGAGGGGTCGACGGCCACCATCAACGGTGCCCGTCAAGGTGTCGGCGAGTGGATGGCCGCGCACGGGTGTGTCGAGGCCGACATCGAAGTCGCCCAGCTCGTGGTGAGCGAGTTGGTGTCCAACGCGATCGAGGCGTCGGCGCCGGAGCCGTATCACGTCGCCGCGTCGTGGGCCGGTCAGCGACTGCAGCTGGCGGTGAGCAGCCTCGCCGACGCGGTCCTCATTCCCGACCCCGCGCAGTGGGGCCCGGAGTCCGTGCTCGCGCCGCGAGGGAGGGGTCTGGCGATCGTGCAGGCGCTGGTCGATGATGTCTCCGTCACCGACGAGGACGGCCGCGCCACGGTGACCGTTCTGCTCTCGGTGACCAGCGGCGACTGAACCGATCAGGTGATGCGGGCGACGAGCATCGCGACGTCGTCGGCGTTGGCCTCGTCCGGCACGAGACGGGCGAACAGGTCTTCGGCGAGGTCCGGCGAGTGGCTCACGTCCTGCGCGACCGCCCGCAGCCGTTCGAGACCCGTGTCGATGAGTTCACCCGGTCGTTCGATCAGCCCGTCGGTGTAGAACACGACGGTGTCGCCCCGCTCGAGCCGACACGACGACTGCGTGTACCGGCCGGCCAGGCCGGTTCCGAGCGGCGGGCCGTGGGTCCCCTCGAGAAACCGGGCGGGGCCCGACGCCGGGATCATCAACGGGAAGGGGTGACCGGCGGTGGTCCAGGACAGCAGCTCGGTGGCCGGGTCGTAGAGCGCGATCACGGCGGTGGCGAGCGTTCCGGCGAACCGACGGATCGCGGCGGACGCCTTCGTGGCGATCACGTCGGTGGAGGCGCTCTCGAGCGCGTGGGCCTGGATGGTCGCCTTGGCGCGGGCCATCTCGCCGGATGCCGTCGCCCCGTGGTCGGCGACGTCGCCGATCACGAGCAGGACCCGCTCGCCTTCGAGCTGCAACTGATCGAACCAGTCGCCGCCGGCCGTCGTGTGCGTCGTCGCGGGCCGGTACAGGCCATGGACCTCGGCGTGGACCGGATCCTCGATGTTGGAGTGGAGAAGCGCCTCGCTCACCGACTCGAGCGTCTCGCTCTGTTCGCTGTGGAGCAGGCACGCCGCGATCGCGTCGCTGCCGAGCCCCGCGACCAACTCGTAGATCAACCGGTCCGTGGACGTGAACTCGTAGCCCGGGTCGTAGTGGAGCCTGAGCGTGGCGACCGTCGTGTCGTCGGCACCGAGGGCGATCACCACCTCCGTGCCGTCGTCGGTATCCGTGGTCTTCGGGTAGGCGGTGGGGTCCGGGTCGATCGCCGGGGCGGGATCCCACGTCACGCCGTCGTCGACGAGGCGGGCGACCCGGGTGACTCCCTGGTCGGCGACGGCCATTCGCACCGAGTTCGGACCGGCCCCCAGCGCCCCCGGCGCGCAGAAGATCGCCGCCAAGTCGTCGATCGATGTCACGCCGACGAGCGCGACACCGAGGTCGTTCAGTGCCCCGAGCCGCACGAGGGAGCGCTGCAGCAGGTTGTCGACCGCGGCGACGGTCCCGGCCCGCGGGGGACCGCCGTCGCCGGGAGCATCCTCGCCGACGGCCTCGATGGAACCGGTGACGTTCTCGGCATGGATCAGGATGCCGGTGATGCGGTCACCCTCCGTCACCGCGCTGCTCGTCACCGCCCAGTACGGGGCTTCGTCGAACGTCCCGGGTGCCGAGCCGAGTGCGCGCCGGGTCACTGCGAAGGTGTCGGGCTCACCGGTCGCGAGCACGCGAGCCAACGAGTGGCGAAGCGATCGCTCGCCGTCGACGGCGTCCGGGATCGTCCCGCCCGGAAAGCTCTCGAGGGCCGAACGGCCGATGAGGTCACCCTCCGGTCGGCTCGACAACGCGGCGTAGGCCCGGTTGACCCAGACGTAGACGAAGTCTCGATCGATCAGCGCGTACGGCGACGGCGCGGCCGCGAAGGCGGCCTCGAGGTCAGGGGAGTTCGATTTGCCGGGGGAGGACATCGAGCGGCCACGCTTTCACGCAAGGGTGCGCGGTGCAATGGTCCGCCGATGGTGCGGCGGAGCTCAGTCGCCCGACGTCGCCTCGGCTCGCATCAGCGTCAGCGACCGCGACAGCAGCCGCGACACGTGCATCTGACTCACGCCGACCCGGTCGGCGATCTCCTGCTGGCTGAGCTGTTCATAGAAGCGCAGCTCGACGATCCGGCGGTCGCGGTCCGAGAGCAGCTCCAGCAGTGACTCGACCAGGGCGCGGTCGACGGTGGACTCGAGTTCCTCGTCCACGGTGCCGAGCACGTCGTCGCGGTCGCGTGTCGCGTCGCCACGGTCGGAGCCGGTGAGGAGCGAGTCGGTGCCGAAGGCCTCCGACGCGGCGAGCGCGGCGACGACCTCGTCGGTGTCGATCCCGAGATGCGCGGCGACTTCGGGGACCGTGGGCGGCCGGCCGAGCGTCTGCCCGAGCTCGTCGCGCGCCCCCCGTACCTGGAGCGACGTGTTCTTCATCGACCGCGGCACCCGCACCGCCCAGGTCGCATCCCGGAAATGGCGCTTCACCTCGCCTTCGATGGTCCGACCGGCGAAGGTCGTGAACGCCACGCCGAACTCCGGATCGAAACGATCCACCGCCTTCACGAGGCCGACGAGGGCGACCTGATGGAGGTCGTCGTCGGCGACGCCGCGGTTGCGGTACCGGTGGGCGATGTGGTGCGCGAAGCCCATGTGTTCCTCGACCAGCCGGTTCCGGACGGCCCGGCGGCGATGCTGTTTGTACTCACGGAAGAGATCGAGCGCCTCCTCCGGGGTCAGATCGCTCACGACGAGCTTCGTTTGTGGATGCGGCCCCACGTGCCGTCGAAGTCATGTCCGTCGACCACCGCGTCGAGGATGCGGGCCGTCAGTTCGTCGACGACCTGCCCCTCCGGCGTGGCGCCGTTGGCGCCGAGCACGCGCCCCTCGATCTCGATCTCGCCGTCGGACGGATGGATCGCGATCTCGACCTCTGCACCACCCACCGATTCGGCGGTCTCGACGAGAAAGGCGACGAGCTCGTTGGCTGCAACCCGAAGGTCCTCGATGTCGTCGACATCGAAACCGAACTCGGCGGCGACGCTGGCGGTGGTGAGCCGAACCGTCGAAATGAAACGCGAGTCGGCGGCGAACGTCAGGGTCAGTTGGTTGGCCGTCAAGGGCACACCTTCGTCATGAGTCGGTTGATCCGGTCGGGGCGCCACGAACACTAACCCTCCACAGCACGGAGACTGCCGCCCGGAGTGAGCTCGCCGTCGTTCTGGAGTGCGGCCCGGAAGCTCGGGGTCGCCTGGAGGGCGACGATGTCGGCCGGCATCTCGATCCCGGCGTCGTCGAGGTGCTTCTTGACAGCCTTGATGGCCTGGTCGAGGACGACTCGCGCGTCGTGCTGGTGTGAGCCGGCCCAGAACCGGGCTTCGATGTCGACGGTCGACACCCCGAGCTGCTTGATCAGCGCCTCGGGGCCCGGATCCGTGGCAACGCCGTCGACCGAGGCCAGCGCGTCGGTGACGACGCCGGTCGCCTCGGTCGCGTCGTTCTCGTAGGCGATGCCGACCATGAAGCTGATGCGACGATCCGGATAGTGGGTCTGGACCCTGATCGCGTTCTTGTACACGTCCCGATTCGGGATCACCACGAGCTCGCCCGAGAACGTCTTCAAACGTGTCTCACGGATCGTGATCGCCTCCACGGTGCCCTGCTGCTCCTGGACTTCGATCTGATCTCCCGACTCGAACGGCTGACGGAACAACAGGAGGACGCCCGAGAGGGTGTTCTCGAGGATGTCCTGGAAGGCAAAGCCGATCGCCACCGAGAAGAAGCCGAGGCCGGCCAACAGGTCGACCGGCTTCACCGACGGGAACGCGACCGCGGTCGCCGCGAGGACGAAGACGGTCAGGAGGATCCAGCCTCCGACCTTGCTCATCACGCGGGAGAAGCTCTCGGTCCGCTTTCCCCGGAAGGAGCGGAACAGGATCCACCGCAGGATGCGCGAGCCGACGTAGCCGAGGAGTACGAGCCCGATCGCGCCGCCGATACGCGGCGCGATGTCGAGCGCGTCCTCCCACACGTCGTTGGCGGCGAGGACGGGGTTCACGTCGGATCCCCGGCCGCGTCGTCAGCCGAGCGGTGCATCAGCTGTCGCCGCCGGTCATCTTGCGCTCGGCCTCTTCGGTGGCGTCCTCGTCGTAGACGGTGCCGTCCGGGCCGATCTTGTCGGGGTCGACCTTCGGCTTGGCCGGCTCCTTGGGGCCGTCGGTCACGCCGTCGTTCGCGGTGTCCTTGTTGGTGTCGTCGGACGATGTCATGTCTGTTCTCCTGGTTGATGGGTGGGTTCGGGGGAAGGTGCTGGTCAGGCGAGTTCGACGTCTCGGGCGTTGGGAACGTCCGTCCACGAGTCCGCGGTGTTGCCGTGGGCCGGGATGCCGTCGTTGTCACGGAGCATCCGAGCGGTGTGGAGCAGGTTCCAGGCCATGTAGGTCGTGTTCTTGTTGGTGAAATCGCTGTCGAACCCGGCGGGCACGTCCGATCCCTCGATGTCGTCGCCGTAGCTGGGTCCGGGGCCGATGGCGCCGAGCCAGCCGCAGTCGGCCTGGGGCGGGATCATGTAGCCGATGTGTTGGAGGGCGTAGAGCACGTCGCGGCTGCACGCCTTCACGCCGTCCTCGTTGCCGGTCACGATGCAGCCGGCCGTCTTGCCGTAGTAGAGGTACTGGCCCTTGTCGTTGGTCTCGCCGCTCGAGGCGTAGAGACGCTCGATGACGAGCGTGGCCACGCTGGACTTCGCGCCGAGCCAGATCGGGGTGCCGAGCACCAGGATGTCCGCCGCCATGATCCGCTCGTGCAGCGAGGGCCAGTCGTCGACCGGGCGTCCCTTCTCGGTCATGTCCGGCGCCATCCCGAACTCGATCCGGTGATCGAGGGCGTGGATCATGTCGACCGACGCACCCGCGTCCGTCATCACCCGCGCCGCCCGTTGCATCAACGTGGCGGTGTGGGACGTGGAGGCGTCGTACTTCAGCGAGCAGTTGACGAAGGCGGCGTGGAGGTCGTCGACTCGGGGGCCGGCGCTCGGCGGGGTGGTCTGGTCATTCATCGACTGGGCTCTACCCCGACTCGCGAGGACTCAAACCGGGTTTCCCGCGATGTTTCGGATCGAACGCCCGGGGGTATCGAAACGGCACCCGACCAACGGCGACCGCGCCAGAAACGAGTTCTCATGGGAATGATCCGCAAAACGGCCTCGATCCTCACCCTCGGAGCGATCAACTTCCGGAGCAAGACCGAGCTCCTCGACCGAGCCCGCAACGACCGCGATCAGGCCCAGGAGGCGCTCGAGAAGTCGCTGCGCAAGCGCGAGAAGCTCGAAGCCCGGGCCGAGGCCGCGGCGAAGCGCGCCGAGAAGGCCGAGCTCGAGACGCTCGCGACCGTGCAGTCGGCCAAGCGCCGGGCCAAGCGCCGCAAGCTGAAGAACGACGCGGTCGACGCCGCCGGCTCGCTGACCCGTCGTGGCCGCCGCAAGGCCGAGCGCAAGCTGCAGAAGGCAGCCCGCAAGACCGAGGTCAAGAGCCGCCGGTTCGGTCGTGCGGCGAAGCGCACCGCGAGCGACGCCGTCGAGACGGTCACCGACGCCGTGACCTGAGTGTCACCATGGGGGATCGACACCCCCGACATCGACGATCCCGACCATCCCGATTTCGACGACCTCGACCCGGATCGCCTCGCCGAGTGCGCCTACTGGCGCTGCGGCGAGCTGTTCGAGCGCCGCACCGCGAACCATCTCTTCTGTCGCAAGGCGTGCCGGAGTCGCCAACGCAAGTGGGAGCGGGCCCAGGCCCGCCGGGAGGCGCGGCAACGCCGCCGGGATCAGCGGGCGGTGTAGCCGGCGTCCACGTGGACGATCTCGCCGGTCATGTAGCTGGCATCGTCGGACGCGAGGAACACGACCACCTTGGCGATCTCCTCCGGTTCGGCGAGCCGCTTCATGGGGATCGTCGCGTCGGCGAGGGCCTGGAGGTCGGCGTCGGTCGGCGGGGTGTCCCGCTGTGACGAGAGCATCGGCGTCCGCACCTCGCCGGGTGCGACGGCGTTGACCCGGATGCCCTGTTCGACATGGTCGAGGGCGAGCGCTCGGGTCAGTTGGTGGACGGCACCCTTGGAGACGCAGTAGGCCGTGGCGCCGGCGGAGCCGACCCCACCCCAGATCGAACCGAAGTTCACGATCGCACCGCGACCGGCATCGGCCATCGCCGCGATCGCGGCCCGGCAGAGGAAGAACATCCCGTCGACGTTGACGCGCATGACCCGCCGCCAGTCGTCGTCGTTCGTGCCGAGACTGTCGGCGCGGTGAATGGTGCCCGCGGCGTTGACGAGCACGTCGAGTCGGCCGTGGTCGGCCACGACGCGCTCGACGACGCGGTCGCAGAACGCCGATTCGCCGATGTCGCCGACGATGGTCGTCGCGCCGCACTCGGCCGCGACCGCGGCGGCGCCGTCGCCGTCCCGGTCGACGAGAACGACGGTCGCGCCCTCGGCCGCGAACTCGCGGGCGCTGGCCGCGCCCATGCCCGACGCGCCGCCGGTGACGACGACCACGCGGTCCGTGAAGCGCGCCATCACGTGTCCTGCGTTCCGGGCGCGACGGCGTCGAAGTGCATGCCGCCGTAGACCTGCTCCGTGGGCTGGATCTCGATGCGGTTGATGTTCACGCGGGCCGGTGCCAGCACGGCGTGGAGGATGGAAGCCGCCACGTCGTCGGAGGTCACCTCGTCCACGCCGGTGTCCTTGAGGCGGGCTCGCTGTTCGGGATCGTCGATCGCGACGTCGTAGAACTCCGTGGTCACCCGACCGGGGCAGATCTCGGTGACTCGCACACCCGTCCCCCGCAGCTCCATGCGGAGGTTGGTCGAGAGCCGATGGACGGCACCCTTCGACGCGCCGTAGCTGGCGGAGGCCAGCGGGTAGAGGCCCGACATCGAGCCGATGTTGACGACATGGCCGCGTCGTCGCTCGATCATGCCGGGAAGCACCGCGCGGGTCGCAACCATGAGCGCGGTGACGTTGGTCTGGATCGTGGTCTCGATGTCCTCGATCCTGGTCTCGGCGAGCGGGTGCTCCATGCGCCCGAGCCCCGCGTTGTTGACGAGCACGTCCACCGCACCGATCGACGCCACCAGGTCGTTGATCGCGGCGAAGTCGCGCACGTCGAGCGTGTGGGGCGTGCAGCCGCTGGCGTCGGCGAGCGAGGCGAGGCGGTCGGCCCGGCGAGCAACCGCGTGGACCGTGAAGCCGGCCGTGCGCAGGTGGCGAGCCGTCGCCTCACCGATGCCGCTGGAGGCTCCGGTGACCAGGGCGACTCCGGGCGGGTGGTCCTCGGGATCCGTCACGGCGTCACCGTAATGCGCCCGCCCGGGGCGCGGGGTGGGCCCGCTAGCGCTCGGCTCGCGCTCGGCGGCGTTCCTCCGACTCCCGCTCCTTCGCGGCGGCGAGCATCGCCGACACCCGGGCGGTGCCGGTCGCGGGGAACTGGGGCTCGTCGATCGACGCGACGCGCTCGGCTTGGCGACGATCGGCGACTCGAAGGTGGAGGGGGAGGGCGGTGTTGCGTGGATGACTCATGGGACGTTCGGGGGTGGGTGGTCGTAGGTACAACGGCCCAGACGGCCGCGAGTCGCGCGATTTCTGTGAATTCGGCTCCGAAATCGTGGATTCGTCGCTGCGCTACGGTTTCACCCATGTCCGTGAACGAGACGATCATCGACGCCGAGACGGCCGACGGGCCCATGGCGGTCGTCCGCAAGAAACCGGACGCGGGCACGGACAAGCGGGTCATGATCTTCATGGACGCCCCGGGCATCCGGGCGTCGCTGCACGAGTACGCCGTCCGGCTCGCGGGTGAGGGCTACGAGGTCGCCATCCCCGATCTCTGGCATCGCCACGGCCGGCTGATCGGCTACGAACCGGCCGACATCGCCGCCGACCCGTTGCGGCGGGCGCACATCGGCGAGATGCTCGGCACCCTCACCGACGCCGGCACCGACATGGACCGCGAGGCCGCGCTCGCCGCGCTCGGGTGGGACACGGGGTCGTTGGGTGCGATCGGCTTCTGCATGGGCGCCCGCGGCGTGCACCGGGCGATGATCGCCCACCCCGATCGGTTCGTGGCCGGCGCCATGTGGCACCCGTCGTTCCTCACGGACGACACCGACGCGTCCCCGCACCTCACCGTCGACGACCTCGCCGGCCAGCTCTACATCGGTATCGGCACCGCCGATCGCGTGCAGTCGATCGAGATGCATCAGCGCTACCTCGACGCGGCGGCGTTGCGGGACAACATCGAGGTGAACGTCATCGACGGCGCCGATCATGGATTCACCTGGCCGATCTCGCCGAACTACCACGAGCAGGGCGCCGAGGAGAGTTGGTCCGCGACGCTCGACCTGTTCGGACGGCGTCTCTGATGGCACAACCCGCGGTGAACACGGACATGGAGTATCGACGGCTCGGCGCGACGGGACTGCGGGTGAGCGTGCTGTCCTTCGGCAGCTGGGTCACCTTCGACACGCAGCTGGACGACCAGCTCGCGATCGACTGCATGGCGGCGGCGGGGGAGGCAGGCTGCAACTTCTTCGACAACGCCGAGGCCTACGCGGGTGGTGAGTCCGAGGCGATCATGGGACGTTCTCTCCAGCACCTCGGCTGGCCCCGCTGGTCCTATGTCCTCACGACGAAGGTCTTCTTCGGGATCCACGCGGGCGTGCCGAACATGGGGATGACGCTCAACCGGAAGTACCTCCTCCAGGCGATCGAGGGGTCGCTCGAACGCCTCCAGACCGACTTCGTCGACGTCCTGTACTGCCACCGGTCGGACCCGAACACGCCGATGGAGGAGGTCGTGTGGGCGATGAGCGACATCGTGTCGTCCGGCAGGGCCACCTACTGGGGCACCAGTGAATGGTCGGCGGCGGAGATCCGCGAGGCGATGGCGATCGCCGACCGCCACCACCTCCACAAGCCGGTCACCGAACAGAGCCAGTACAACCTGCTCGAACGATCGCGGGTCGAGGAGGAGTACGCCGAGCTGGTCGCCGACACCGGCTACGGCAACACCATCTGGAGTCCTCTGGCCTCGGGCCTGTTGACCGGCAAGTACCGCGACGGGATCCCAGACGACTCGCGCTTCGCGCTCGAGGGCTACGAGTGGCTCGCCAAGCGGCTCAACGACCCGTCGGCGGTCGCGCGGGTCGAGCGGCTGCGGCCGATCGCCGAACGGCTCGACTGCACGATGGCGCAGCTCGCCCTGGCCTGGTGCACGACCAACCCGGCGGTGTCCACCGTGATCACCGGTGCGTCGAAGGTCGAACAGGTCGTGTCGAACTTCGAGACGGTCGCAGTGATCCCGAAGCTGGACGACGCGGTGAAGACCGAGATCGAGGCGGCGCTCGCGGACTGATCGTTCGCGGATCAGGTGTGGACGAGGCTGACCCGCACGGCGTCGCGACCCTCGACCCGGCGTTCGAGCATCTCGATCGCCTCGTCGAGACGATCGAGTCCGTAGGTCTCGCCGAGCAGTTCGGCGGTGGGGAACGTCCCACTGTTGAGCACCTCGCCGGCGCGGTCCATCGTCTGCGGCGTCGAGCCGGAGCCACCGACGATTCGCAGCGACTTGAACACGACATGGTCGCTGATGATCTCGACCGGTCGCTCGTCCTTCAGGCCCGCGAGCAGGATCCGTCCGCCGAACGCGGCCATGGCGACCGCGTCGGCCACCGGTTGGGTGGCCAGCGCGGTCAGTTCCATCACCGCGCTCGGGCCGCCCCGCGTGAGTTCCTGGATCCGCCCGACGAGGTCGTCCTCCGCCTCGACGTCGATCACCTCGTGGGCGCCGACCGCCTTCGCCGCCTCCAGCCGCAACCCATCGCGTGACGTGCCGGTGACGATGATCTGGCGCACGCCGATCTGGCTCGACGCGTAGGCGGCCGCGATCAACCCCATGTGGCCGGGGCCCTGGATGACGAGCCGGTCGTGGGGCTGCAGGTCGAGCATGTCCGACCAGTTCACGATGCTGGCCAGCGGTTCGAAGAGGCTCAGCTCCGCGGCCGGTACGTCGTCGGTGAGCGGCACGAGATGGGTGCGGGGGAGGATGCCCATGTACTCGCCGTAGCCGCCCCACAGGCCGTGATCGACATCGGGGCCGATGGTGTAGCCGTAGACGTCCAGCCCGTGGCCGTCGCGGCCGCCGAACAGCACGAGGTCGACGCCCACCCGCTGCCCGACGTCGACCCCGAGGTCGGCGTCGGCCGCGAGGGCGTGGACGCGACCGACGATCTCGTGGCCGGGCACGATCGGTGAGACCTCGCCCGGCACGTGGTGGTGGCCGTGGAGCTGGGACACGTCGCTCGCACACAGACCCACCGACTCCACCTTCAGCACGGCCCCGCCCGGTGGCGGTGTCGGGATGGGGAACTCGCGGGTCTCGTAGGTTCCGTCGCCGGCGAAGACGACGCCTCGGCATGTGGACATGGCGGCACGCTAGTCGCCCGGTGTCGCCCCCTGGCCGGGCGCACTAGGTTCGCGGCTCGAACGCAGGAGGCCCCGTGAAGATCAGCACCACCATCGGCTTGAGCGGCGACCCGCAGGCGCTCGCGAAACGGGCCCGCGATCTGGAGTCGGCCGGGGTCGACCTGATGTGGGGGGCCGAGATCTACGGCTACGACCTGGTGTCGATCCTCGGCTTCCTCGCCGGCCAGACCGAACACGCCCAGCTGATGACGGGGATCATTCCGCTCTACAGCCGCAGCCCCGCCCTGATCGGCCAGACGGCGGCGACCCTCGATGCGCTCTCCGGGGGGCGGTTCGTGCTCGGTTTGGGTTCGTCGGGCCCGCAGGTGATCGAAGGCTGGCACGGCGTGCCGTTCGAGAAGCCGATGGGGCGCACCCGCGACACGATCGAGATCTGCCGCAAGGTGTGGAGCGGCGACCGGCTCGAACACGACGGCGCCACCTACCAGCTGCCGTTCGCCGAGGGTGGCACAGGGCTCGGCAAGCCGATCAAGTTCATGGATCGCCCACCGGAGCGCGACATCCCGATCGCCCTCGCCGCGATCGGCCCGAAGAACGTCGAGCTCACCGCCGAGGTCGCCGATCTCTGGCAGACGATCCACTTCGTGCCGGATCGCTTCGAGCAGGTGTGGGGTGACGCCCTCGCCGCGGGCAAGGCGAAGCGTTCACCGGACCTCGCGCCGCTCCAGATGATGGCCGGCAGCACGGTGGCGCTCGGCTCGGGCGACCACATCCAGGAAGCACGGGACATGCACCGGGGCACCATCGGCTTCTACGTCGGGGGCATGGGCGCGAAGACGAAGAACTTCTACAACGACCTGTTCAAGCGCTACGGGTGGGAGCAGGAGGCGGAGGAGATCCAGGATCTCTTCCTCTCCGGCAAGCGGATGGAAGCGATGGCCGCCGTGCCCGACGAGTACATCGACCTGTCGGCGCTGATCGGTGACGAGGGCTATGTCCGCGAACGCATCCAGGTGTTCAAGGACGTCGGCGTCACCCATCTCAATGTGATGCCGGTCGGTCCGGACACGTTGGGCACCATCGAGAAGATCAAAGCCTGGTCGGAGTAGGCCGGGGACGAGAGGGAGCAGAACCCATGGGGAAGTTGCTGGAGGGCAAGGTCGCGCTCATCACCGGGGCCGGTCGCGGCATCGGCCGCGAGCACGCGCTGATGATGGCGGGTGAGGGCGCCAGGATCGTCGTGAACGATCTCGGGGGCGACGCTGCCGGGGGCGGCGAGGACCTCACCCCGGCCCAGGATGTCGTCGCCGAGATCGAGGCGATGGGGGGTGAAGCCGTGGTCAACGGCGGCAACGTCGCGATCTTCGACGAGGCCAAGGCGATGGTCGACCAGGCCGTCGACACGTTCGGCGACCTCCACATCGTGGTGAACAATGCGGGCATCCTGCGCGATCGCATGGTGTTCTCGATGACCGAGGACGACTGGGACTCGATCATGGCCGTGCACCTCAAGGGCACGTTCGGGCCGACGCACCACGCGGCGGCGCACTGGCGGGCGCAGGCCAAGGCGGGCAACGACGTCTACGGTCGCATCATCAACACGGCATCGCCGTCGGGCATCTACGGCAACGTCGGCCAGACCAACTACGGCGCCGCCAAGGCCGGTATCGCCGCCTTCTCGATCATCGCCGCCCAGGAACTCGTCAAGTACGGCGTCACGGTCAACTGCATCGCCCCCGGCGCGATCTCGCGCATGACGGCGCCGCTGTCAGGGGGCATGGACGCGATCCCCGAGGAGCGGCTGGAGGCGATGTCGCCCCGCTGGATCGCGGTGACCGTCACGTGGCTGGCCAGCCCGGAGGCCGGCAACGTGACGGGCCGCGTGTTCGACGTGCGGGGCGAGAACCTCGCCATCGCCGAGGGCTGGCACATCGGTCCGGGCGCCGTGCAACCGGACGATCCGGCCCAGCTCGGCCCCGTCGTCGCTGACTTGATGGCGCAGGCGAAGGGCAACGCGGACATGTCGGGCCACGAGGCGTTCGGCCCCGGTTTCCCGTCGAAGGAGATCTGAGCGGCAGGTCCTCGCGCCGCACCCGGCCGTGGTCCGTGCGTCCTGACGTCTCACGTATTGCGACAAGCGACAAGCCGGTCCTGTCGCATGTCGCAATACGTGAGACGAACGTCAGGGCCCGTTCTCGCTCCCACCGCGCAAACGTTGCCAGACGCGGCGCGACGACGAGTCGGCTCGGGTGACCACGGTCCCGGCGAGGTCACCGGCATCTCGCCAGCGCTCGAGATGACCGGCGTAGTGCAGGAGTGACCCCGGGTAGACGAGGTTGCGGGCGCCCTGCGGTGTCCGAGCGCCCTCGCTGTTGTAGTAGCCGGGCGTGCACGACGCCGAATAGTGGGCGAGTCCCGCCGCGACGCCGTGGAGCACGGCCAGCCACTCGTCCTCGGCTTCCGGGGTCGCTTCGATCGTCTCGATTCCCTGCCCGACGCAGGTGTCGACGAGGGCGGCGACGTGTTTGGCCGACTCGGACAGGAAATGTACGAAGTTGGTGCCGAAGCCCGCCTGGACCGTGCTGATGATCAGCATGTTGGGGAATCCGGCCGTGAGCACGCCGTGCAGCGTGTGGGCGCCGTCGTGCCACCGTTCGCCGAGCGACACGCCGTTGCGTCCGACCGGATCGAACCCGAGCCGCTGGGCGAGCGGGGTGGTGACCTCGAACCCCGACGCGAAGATCAACAGATCGAGCGGATACTCCACGCCGTCGACGACCGGTCCCGCCGGGCTCACCTCCCGGACCCCTCTGCCGTCGGTGTCCACGAGGTGCACGTTCGGCTCGTTGAACGCCGCGAGATAGTCGTCGTGGAAGCACACCCGCTTGCAGTGCTTGCCGTACCAGGGCTTGAGCTTCTCGGCCGTCTCCGGGTCGTCGACCTCCTCGTCGATGCGGTCCCGCAACCTCGCCATGACCTCGAAGTCGAGACGTTCGAGCTCCTCGCGCTCGGCGTCGGTCTCGACGGTCTCGTTCGTGGCGTCCCACAGGACGTCGGTCCAGCCGTCCTGGACGAGATCCTGTTCCGGCTTCTCGCCGGTCACCGCCTGGGTGAAGTTCTTCATCCGCTCGGCCTGCCAGCCCGGCTCCAGGCTGTGGAACCACTCCTCGTCGGTGGGTCCGTTGTTGCGCACGCCGACCGCCGACGGCGTGCGCTGGAAGACGTAGACGTCCTTCGCGGTGCGGGCGAGCTGGGGCACGACCTGAACCGCCGTCGCACCCGTACCGATCACACCGACCCGCAGGTCCGCGAGCTTCGTCATCGGCTCGCGGGGCGCGCCGCCGGTGAACTCGTAGTCCCAACGCGCCGTGTGGAACGAGCGACCGGCGAAGTCCTGGATGCCGGGGATGCCGGGCAGCTTCGCCTTGTGGAGGATGCCGCCGGCGGTGATGAAGAAGCGTGAGGTGAGGCGATCGCCGCGGGTCGTGGCGATGCGCCACCGCCGCGCGTCGTCGTCCCATTCGGCGGTCTCGATCTCGGTCTGGAAGAGGGCGTGCGGGTAGAGCTCGAAGTGGTTCCCGATGCGTTGGCAGTGCTCGAAGATCTCCGACGCGCTCGCGTACTTCTCGGTGGGCATGTAGCCGTCTCCTCGAGCAACGGCATGTAGCTGTAGGACTCGACGTCGCACATGCAGCCCGGATAGCGGTTCCAGTACCAGGTGCCGCCGAAGTCGCCGGCCTTCTCGACGATGCGGAAGTCGCGGATGCCGAGCCGGGTCAACTCGACCGCTGTGAGCATGCCCGCGAACCCGCCGCCGACGATGACCGCGGTGACCTCTTCGGTGACCGGATCACGCGTGAATCCGGGCTCGACCCACGGGTTGCGGTCGAACTCCTCGAAGTCGCCCTCGAAGGCGACGTACTGGGCGAGCCCGTCGTCGCGCAGTCGCTTCTCACGCTCGAGCCGGTAGCGCTCGCGCAGGTCGTCGATCTCCGTCGTCATCGTCCGGTCATCCGATCTCGGCCTGCTCGTGCACCCAGGCGATCTGTTCGCGCAGCCACTCGAGCGACGTCTCCCAGGTGCTGACCCGAAGGGCGTCGGTGTGGTCGTCGGCCTCCTTTTCCACGGCGTCGCGGATCTGGTCGGCCCAAGCGTCGAGGAGTCCGTTGACCCGGTCCAGCGCGAACGGACCGGCGAGGAACTCGGCGACCTTCGCGTCGATCTCCTCGTCGAACGAGGCGATCGCGCCCAGGATCGGGTCGCAGGCCGCCGACACCTGCATGAACGGGCCGAAGCCGCCGAACGGCTCACAGTCGTTCGAGATCTCGCCGAGCTCGTCGGGGATCGGGATCACCGGGTTCTGGGGCGAGATGATGCTCCCGAACGCGTGATCGAGATCCCAGGGGATCAGGTGCATCGTTCCCGCGGTCGGCTCCTCGTACCAGTAGTAGTTGTGCGGGGCGCACGCGGCGTCGGGGCCGTCGAAGCAGTACACGTGGAACACGCCGTCGTCGTTGCGGATCGTGCGGTCGACGGCGGTGTAGCGGGCCACCTCGTCGATGTCCATGAAGCGGGCGAGCTGGGCGCCCCGGTCCTCGTCGTCGGCGTCGCGGATGGCCTGGGCGAACGACTGGATCTGGTCGTAGCGCGGGTCCTCGTTCTCGTTGGTCTTCAAACCGGCGAAGAGCTGCCGGTCGTTCGCGATCTGGTCGCCGACGATCGGCCACACCTCCTTGTAGAGGTTGCCGGTGCCGTCGGCGAAGTTCTCGCGGGTGAACCGCCCGTCGATCTGCTCGACGAGCACGAACACGCCGATCTCCTCGCCGTTGAGCACCAAACGCGCGTGCACCGCACGGGGGGCGGCGATGCCCATGTCGCGGAACAGCTGGTAGCCGAGCCGCTCGTGCATCAGTGATTGGTCGTTGCTCATCGCGTGGAACTGCAGCTTGCGGACGTCGTAGAAGGTCCGGTCCTGGCCGTCCCAGTTGACCTTCACCTTCATGGAGAGCTTGCGACAGGTCTTGTGGCCGCCGATGGCCGTCAGATTGCTGAAATTGACCTCGGAGACGCACCCGAAGAATGCCCCGATGGAGCCCTTGTAGCGGATGCCGACGCGGTCGAGCGTCTCCCCGTTGAACGTGAGGCTTCCCTCGACGTACTCCTCGGCGACGGGATCAGCGTCGAGGAAGGCGAGGGCTTCGTCGTCCAGGGTCAGCTCGAAGGTGTGGAGCTCGTCCTGGTCGAACAGGAATGCCGAGTCGCCGGTTTGCCACGCCGGTTCCGGCGGCGGATTCTCGCTGCCGGCTCCCGGTGGGACGGTCGTTGACGTGGTGGTTTCCCTGGGAGTGACACTCGGCTCCGGATCGGCGCTGGTCGAGTCGTCGGCGCACGTCGCGGCGACGAGCGCGAGGGTGAGCGCGGCCGCGCCGACCCGGGCGCAGGTGCGGATGGGCATCCGGGAGAAGGTAGCGGTCGGCTCCCGCGGCTGCCGAAACGACTGTGTCAGTCGTTGGCGGCGATCTCGCCCATCTCGGCGCGGATGTCGTCGATCAGTGCGTTGGCGACCTCGGATGTCGCGCCCCGCGCCGCTCGGGCCACGTTGACGACGGTGGGCGGCTTGTCGAGCGTCTCCGCGCGCGGCCAGTCGATGATGGGACCGGAGACGGATCGGCTGCTGAGCAGCGCGACGCCGGTCCCCGCGGCGACGGCGGACAGCACGCCGCCGATGCTCGGCCCCGAGTACGCGACCCGGTGTCGGATCCCGGCTTTGTCGAGCAGTTCCTCGGAGATGGGCCGGTAGAACCCGTCCTGCCCGAACGTGATGAGGGGGACCGGCCCTTCGTCGTAGGTCCAGTCCGGCGACGAGACCCAGCGGAGCTCGTCGCGCCAGAGGAGGCGGTCACTGGCGCGGACCTCGTGTTCGGCGAGCTGGAGGATGGCGACATCGAGCTCGCCCTGCTCGATCATCTCGGCGAGCCGGCTCGACCGGTCGACGTGGAAGTCGAGGTCGGCGTCGGGATGGATGCGGGCGAAGCGGCCGCAGACCGCACCGGTGGCGAGCGCGCCGGCTTCCTCTGTGGATCCGAGCCGGACGTTGCCCTCGAGCGGGGTGCTGCTGAGTCGCTGCACCGTCTCGTCGTGGATGCGGATGAGCGTCCGCCCGTGCTCGAGGAGCTCGCGGCCGTCGTGGGTGGGCGTCAGCGTTCGGCCATCGCGCACGAGGAGGTCGCGGCCGACTCGCTCCTCCAGGCGTTTGATCTTCCAACTGACGGCCGACTGGCTCATCCCGAGCACGTCGGCCGCGGCGGTCATGCCACCGTGGTCGAGCACGGTGATGAACGTCCGGACGGATTCGACGTCGAGCTGCATGGGCCGACCCTACCCTTGTCATGACAAGATTCGATGGAAAAGAGAAGTTCAAACAGCCCACGTCATGCCTGTTTCTGCCGATACTGGGGCCATGACCACCCCCCGGAACTCCAGCTACGTCGACTTCGCCGCCCTTCGCCTGGCCCAGGGGCCGGGCCTCCAGGCCGGCGGCATCACCGAGAGCGTGCTGCGCGCGGTGACCCACACCTGCAGTCGAGACCACCGCTGATCCGTCGACCCGGCGGGTCGCCGTCGGGTCGACCGACGCTCAGTCGAGTTGCAGCGTCGCCGTCGAGAGCGCGCCCGCGTGGGTCGTGGCCGTGGCGGTTCGCTTGTGACCATGGAGCCACACGCTGACCTCGGGGTCGGCATCGGCGTTCTTCATCCATTGTGAGTCGGGCCGCACGGTCGAGACCGTGACCGTCTTGCCGACGCGTAGGGCCACGAGTGGCACCGGGCGGGGACGTCCGGAGCGGCGTCCCGTCGTCTCGACGACCACGACACCGAGTCCGACCGGGAGTGGGTTGGCGACCCCCGCCCTTACCGCGGGGAGCACGACCCGATTGAGGGCGCGGAATGCGTCGCGGGCCGTCAGCGAGCCGGCGCCGGTCAGGTGGGGGAGGGGCATGCGCCCAGGCTACGCCCGCGGATCGTCGATCTCGACCGTGGCCAGACCGGGAAGGGCCGGGGCGAGCATGTCGAGCGCGATCGTCTCGAGGAACGGCTTCGGCATGACGCACTCGGCACATTCGGCCGTGTCGAGGATGAGCCGGATGTGCACGCTGTCCGCGCTCGTCCGGACGAGCTCGACCTTGCCGCCGTCGGCCTCGATGAGGTCGCGGACGGGGCCGAGCGCGGCGTCGGCGGTGTGGTGATCGATCATCGGGCGTTGGCTCCCGTCGGTTTGGTCTTGAGGCCCTCATCGTTCGCGGGCCGCGATCTCGAGAGGAACGCGCCGGCGTCGGCCAGGATGAACTGGCCGGTGATGCAGCGGGCGAGGTCACTCGTGAGGAAGGTGGCGAGACGGGCGAGCTCATCGTGCTCGACCTGGCGGCGCAAGGGCGTCGACGCGGCGATGGCGGCCGCACGCTCCTCGGTGAACGCGGCGGCGACCGTCTCCGTGAGGGTCGTGCCCGGAGCCATCGCGAGCACGCGGATGCCGCCCGGGCCGAGTTCGACGGCCATCGACGTGACGAGATGGTTGATCGCGGCCTTCGCCGCCGCGTAGATGGCGTTGTAGGGCGACGGGCGGGTGGTCTCGCCGGAGGACACAAAGAGGATGACGCCGCCGTCGCGCGCGAGCATCGCCTCCGCCTCGGCCCGACCGCACAGGGCGGCGAGCGTGAGGTTCTGGTCGACGATGTCGCGCCAGTCGTCGCCCCGGTACTCGACGAAGGGCTTGACGGCGCGGCCCGGCGGGATCATCCCGATGTTGTTCACGGCGATGTGGAGCCCGCCGAGCTGTTCGACGCAGGCCGCGACCATCGTGTCGACCGCGTCGTCGTCTCGACAGTTGGCGACCAGGGGGACGGCGCGCCCGCCGGCGTCTTCGATCTCGGCGACGACCGCGGCCGCCTTCTCGGCCCGCAGGTCGTTCACGCCGACGGCCGCGCCCGCGGTGGCGAGCCAGCGGGCGATCTCGCGCCCGATGCCCGCTCCGGCGCCGGTGACCAGCGCGACCTTGCCGGTGTGGTCGATCTCGATGCTCATCTCACGCCTCGGTGAGCAGGGCGATGGCCGTCTCGACGGCGGCGTCGGCCCAGGCGCGAACCGTCGCTTCGTCCGTGCCCCCCAGCGGGTGGTCGACTTCGACGATGCGGGCGTCGGCCCGACCGAGCGAGGCGGCGACCTGGTCGGTCAGCATGCGGAACTTGGTGGTGGTGACGACGACGGTGGGGACACCGGCGGCTTCCAGTTGGACGAGGTCGTGGACACTCCACGACGTGCAGCTGCCTCAATCGGCCGAGCCGGTGAGAACGACGTCGACCTCCTTCTCGAGGCGGGTGAGCACGTCGTCGGGCGCGGCGAGCGCGGCGTTCTTCGTCTCGACGATCCGCACCTCGGCGCCGGTGCGTTCGGCGATGCGGTCGGCCATGCGGCCGAGCAGGACGCCGGCGTTCGGCTTCGTGTTGTCGAGGATCCCGATGCGGGCGCCGCTGAGGACGGGTCGGGACGCGGCGAGCGGGCCCGGCTCCTCGCCGATCGCGCCGTCTGGTGTGTAGATCCGCATGTCAGTGCTCCTCGATCGGAATGGTCACGCTCTTCGTCATCCCCCAACTCGGGACGACACAACTGTGCTTGCCGGCCCCGCCGACGACCAGCACCTTGATGTGGTCCGGATGGCCGGTCATCGGCACGAGGGCGTCGTCGGGCAGCGCCCGTTGCCAGGGCTCCCAGGCGAGGAGCCCGAACGCGGCGCGGAACTCGCCGGCCGGCAGCCGGGCGTTCTGGAAGAGGTAGGACGCCACGTCGGCGCGCGTCCACCCGTCGTCGGCGCAGGCCGCGGCGTGCTCCGGACACAGGGCGACGAAGTACTCGCCCTGGGCGATCGGCGCGTTGTTCTGCCCGAGTGAGGTCATCGCCGACGCGAGCTTGTCCAGGATCGCGGCGGGTTCGGCCGATTCCATGTCGTGGGCGTTGTGGGGAGCTTCGCCACAGTGCACGGTCACGGCCGACGGTGCGTCGACGCCGACGGAGCGGGCGTAGCCGCCCCACGGCGATTCGGCGGTGTTCTCCGCGACGCAGAAGGTGTACTTGGCCGGGCCGCCCTGGGTCGACGCGTCGCCGGGGCCGGGGACGGCGCCGGCGATGTGGAGCAGGATGAGCCGCAGGGCCCGACCGGTCGTCGCGTTGGCGCGGTTGCCGGGCCCGAAGGCGCCGAGGCCGCTGTTGAACCCGGCCCGTTCGGCGATCTCGCCGTGGACGATGAGGAGAGGGGCGACCGGATGGGTGGTGGCGTTGACGCCGCGGAGGTTCAGCTGGGGGGCACCGAGCGCTCGTACGGCGGCGATCAGGACGGGGAGCTGCGCCGGTGCGCATCCGGCGAGCACGGCGTTGACGGCGATCATGCGGCGGGTCGCCGCGCCGGAGCGGGGCGGCAGCGTGGCGATCACCTCGTCCGGGTCGCCCGGCGCCGCCGCGAGCATGGCATCGACGCGGGATTCGGTGGGGGCGACGAGGGGGAGGCCGTCGCCCCAGCCCCGCTCGGCGTAGGCCTCCATGATCGCGATCGGATCGTCGTCGACCTCGAGGAACAGCGGACCGCCCGGGGCCGATGTGGTGGCGTCTGTAGACATCAGTCACCAGTCTGATACATTCAGACAGGAAGGGCAACCCCCGCAGGGAGGACGCATGGCCGCACGTGTCGGCATCACCCGTGAGGACGTGGTCGCAAGTGCTGTCGACCTGCTCGCGGAGGCCGGGCCGGATGCGATATCGCTCGGTGCCGTCGCCGGTCGCCTCGGCATCCGGACCCAGTCGCTCTACGCCCATGTCGACGGGGCGGACGGGCTGCGCCGGGCGATCGCGGTGCACGGGCTCGGCCGGCTGCGCGACGACGTCACCGCGGCCGCGCTCGGGGTGAGCGGGCCGGCCGCGATCGAGTCGATCGTGCGCGTCCATCTCGCGTTCGCCACCGCCGCCCCCGATCTCTACGACCTGTCGATCCATCCACCGAGCGAGGACCCGGAGCTTGCGGCGGCCGTCGCCGCGGCCGGTGAGCCACTCACCTCGGTGCTGGCTTCCGCCGGCGTGACCGACGACGACGCGATCCACTGGACGCGGCTGCTGCTCGCCGCGGTCGGGGGCTACGCCCGGCTCCGCAGTACCGGCCGGTTCACGCTCCCCGTCGACGACGGCGTGACCGGTGAGCGGCTCGTCGCGATGCTCGTCGCCGCGCTGCCCGTTGCGGCGTCGGCGGTCGCTACGGCCGACTGAGTTCGGTCCACGATCCGTCGGCGTCGCGTTCCCACACGCCCACGTCCCACCCGGCGACGAGCGTCGGGTCCAGGCGTTGTGCCATGCGGGCAGCCGCGTCGAGGTCACCGTCGCCGTAGGCGATGCTCAGGTGCAGCCAGTCCTTCGGGCGCAACGCATCGTCGCCCTCGGCGAGTTCGTGTCGATCCACGAACGCCTCGGTCACGGCGAGCAGCCATGGAGCGGTGAGTTCCAGCCCGATCCAGTCCGGCGCGAAACGGAGGCGGTCCACGGTCACCAGCGTGGGCGGCCCGGCCGCCGCGACCGCCGCTCGGGCGTCGTCGACGGCCCGGGCCACGTCCGTACGGGCCCGGTGGAAGAAGCCGGTCAGGGTGCAGTGCGGCGGGTACGTCTGTGCGGTGGTCGGCGCATCGCGCCGGAGGCGCTCGAAGAGGTCGGCGAGGGCGTCGGCGAGCGGACCGGTCGGGGTCGCGTAGAGGATCAGCTCGGCGTGAGTCATGGCGAGAGCATCGCCACCTGCCCGTCGACCACCACCGCCCGGACCCGGGCGTCCTCGCCGTCCGTCGGTGGCTCGACCACGACGAGGTCGGCGGACCGACCAGGCTCGATTCTGCCCCGGTCGGACAACCCCGCCACTCGCGCCGGCGTCGCGGAAACGGTCGCCCAGGCATCGCCCAGCGTCGCGCCCCGTTCGACGAGCGAGAAAGGCGCGAGGAGCAGGGACGGGTAGTGGTAGTCCGAGCACAACATGTCGACGACTCCGGCCTCCCACGCGTCCCCCACCGACAGATTGCCGAGGTGGGAGCCGCCCCGCACCAGGTTCGGCGCGCCGAGCAGCACCGGGATGCCGTGGGTCCGATACTCGCCGGCGAGAGCGATCGAGGTCGGGAACTCGGCGAACCCCACGCCGAGTTCGAGATCGCGGGCGAGGTCCTCGGCGTCGTCCGCGTCGTGGCTCGCCGTCACCACCCCGACCGCACGCGCCGTCTCGGCGAGCTGCCGCTGCTGGGCCTGCCCCTCGGGTCGCCGCTCGATCGCCTGGTCCTGGAGGCGCTGGAGCTCGTCGCGGCTGACCCCGGAGCGCTGCACCCGGACGTCGCTCAGTCCCGTGACCAGCTTGATCCCTCCCGGCGTGTGGTCGTTGTAGGAGAGCAGCTTCACGACCCGGTTCTCGATCCAGCCGACGAGCTCGTCGAGGTCGTCCGTGTTGCAGCACTCGTGGCGGACGTGGACCTCGAGCCGGGGCGGCCGGCTGCGTGCGCTGGTCGACGTGACCGCCTCCAGGAGGGCACGCAGGCGGGCCCGGCTGCGCAGGCCCGGCTCCCATCCGTCGGTGACCGACACGAACGCGGTGGTGATCCCCGCGGCGAGCAGCTGGGGCCGGGTCTCCGCCAGCGCCCGTTCGACGGTCATGACGACACCGGGTCGCGGCATGATCGCCCGCTCGAATGCGTCGCCGTGCACGTCGATGATGCCGGGCAGGACGAGGGCGCCAGTGGCGTCGAGCGTGGTGGTGTCGGTCGCGTCAGGCTCGCCGACCGCGGTGATGAGGGAACCGTCGGTGCGCACGTCGGCTCGCCGGACGGACCCGTCGGCGAGCAGCGTGTCGCCGCCCTGGACGAGGAGGCTGGTCACGGGTGTCGACCGTAGGCCCCACCCGAGCGCCGTGCCGACAGTTTCAACCCCGCCGGCGCGCACTCGCCGCCAGCTGGGGCTCCGCTCGCATCGTGTCCGCCGCGTCGACGGTCGTGCCCGCGGGGACGAGGTCGTCGATCGCATCGAGCAGGTCGGCGTCGAGGCGGAGGTCCGCCGACGCCAGGGCGTCGTCGAGTTGTTCGGGAGTACGGGGTCCGATGATCACCGACGACACGACGGGATGTTCCGCCGCCCAGGCGTGGGCCACGTGCGACATCGGCAGCCCTGCGTCGTCACAGAGGGCGCGGAAGCGGTCGAGGAGATCGAACTTCTTCTGGTTCGCCTCGCGCTCGAGTTCCCAGCGATCGCCGCGATCGCCCATACGGTCGCCGCGACTGCCGTCGGGGATCCCACCGTCACGGGTGTACTTGCCGGTCAGCCAGCCGCTGTTGAGCGGGCCGTAGGTCATCACGCCGATACCGAGGCGGTCGCAGGCGGGGAGCACGTCCTGCTCGATCGACCGGTTGAAGATGTTGTAGATCACCTGCTCCGACCGGATGCGGACGTGGCCCCGGGCGTCGGAGATGTGGCGCGCCTCGACGATCCATTCCGCCGGCGTGGCGGACATGCCCGCGTAGCGGATCTTGCCGTCCCGCTGGAGCTGGTCGAGCGCGGACAGCGACTCGTCGAGATCGAGCGTGTGGTCGCGGCGGTGCAGTTGGTAGAGGTCGATGTGGTCGGTGTCGAGCCGGCGGAGGCTGTCCTCGACGGCGCGGATCAGCCAGCGGCGCGACCCGCCCTGGTGGTTCGGATCCCGGCTCATCGGGATGTACGCCTTCGTCGCGAGCACGACGTCGTCGCGCCGCCCGGCCAGCGCCTTGCCGACGATCTCCTCGCTGATCCCGCGGCTGTACGCATCCGCGGTGTCCACGAAGTTCACGCCCGCGTCGAGTGCGGTGTGCAGCATGCTGATGCACTCGGCCTCGTCGGTGTTGCCCATCGGGCCGAACATCATCGCCCCGAAGCAGTACTTCGAGACGCTCACACCGGTCTGACCGAAGTGTCGTGTTTCCATGCGCGGACCCTACGCAGGGGAGCGCGAGTCCACCAGTGCGAGGGGCCGATCAGACTCTGCTGGGCGTGCGTTCCCGGGTGAACTGCATCACGCCGTCCTCGAGCGGGCCTTCGCGGAAGAGCTTCTTGTCCTCGCTGTAGGACTGCGTGTTCAGCCACGGGGCCCGGTCGCCCTGCTTCGGCAGCATCGGCATGATGCGCTGCATGTAGCCCGCCGAGAAGTCGTCGATGTAGGGACGACGGGGCATGTCGTGATCCGACGGACGCAGGGTCGGCACACACGTGTCCGTACCCGTGGCCGCCATGTGGTTGACGAGACGGCACACGTACTCGCAGGTGAGGTCGGCGCGCAGCGTCCACGACGCGTTGATGTAGCCGAAGCTCGACACGAGATTGGGCACGTCCGAGTAGGCCATGCCCTTGTAGCTCCACGTCTCGGCGAAGTCGACCTTCTCGTCGTCGACGATGAAGTCCGCCTCGCCGAGGGTCACCATCTGCAGGCCGGTGGCGGTGACGATGATGTCGGCGTCGAGGTGCTCACCGGAGTCGAGCTGGATGCCGGTCTCGGTGAACGTCTCGATCGTGTCGGTGACGACGCTGGCGCGGCCGCGGTTGATCGCCGTGAACAGATCGCCGTCCGGCACGAGGCACATGCGCTGATCCCACGGGTTGTAGCGCGGCGTGAAGTGCGTGTCGACGTCGTAGTCCTCGCCGAGGTGCTTGCGGACCTCCTTGAGGAGCCGCTGTTTGATGCGTTCGGGGCGGGTGCGGGTCTGCTTGTAGAAGAACTCGGTCATGCCCGCGTTCTTCTTGCGGGTCAGGGCGTAGGCCGCCTTCGCGGGGAGGACCTTCTTGAGCACCTTGTTGATCGGGTCGACCGACGGTGCGGACACGACGTAGGTGGGGGAGCGCTGCAGCATCGTGACGTGGGCGGCGTCGTCGGCCATCGCCGGTACGAGGGTCACGGCGGTGGCGCCCGATCCGATGATGACCACCTTCTTGCCCGCGTAGTCGAGGTCCTCGGGCCATTTCTGCGGGTGGATCACGTCGCCGGCGAACCGGTCGCGTCCGGGGAACTCCGGTTCGTAGCCGCCCTGGTACGAGTAGTAGCCGCTGCACATGAAGAGGAAGTTGCCGGTGACGGTGCGCACCTCGCCCGATTTGGCATCGGTGGTGGTGAGCGTCCAGCGGGCGTCCGGCGTCGACCATTCGGCCTGGGTGACGAGATGGTTGAAGCGGATGTGGGGACCGATGTCGTTCTCGGCGACGGTCTCGCGCAGGTAGTCCATGATCGCGGGGCCGTCGGCGATCGACTTCTCGGCCAGCCACGGCTTGAAGCTGTAGCCGAGCGTGTGCATGTCGCTGTCGGACCGGATGCCGGGGTAACGGAAGAGGTCCCAGGTGCCGCCGATGTCGCCGCGTCCCTCGAGAATCGTGAACGTGCGATCGGGGGAGAGCGTCTTGAGATGGTATGCGGCGCCGATGCCGGAGATCCCGGCGCCGACGATCACGACATCGAAGTGGTCGGAGGACATCCGACGAGTCTGCCCTCAGCCGCCGCCGATGTCGACGTGGTACGCCTCGTAGATGAGGTCGGCGCCCTTCTGGCGATGGCGTGAGATGGCGCGCAGGAGGTCCACGATCGCCTCGCGGATCTCGTCGACGGTGGCTGCGTCGCACTCGCCGTCACACGAGCGGACGAGGGCGGCCGCGGCCTCCATCTCGTCGGTGAGCGACACGTGTTCGCGCTCCATCCGGTGGACGCCGTTGGCGACGCGGGGAGCCTCCCGCAGCAGTTGGGGGAGCAGGCCGTCGTCGCTCTCCACCTCCTCGACGTGGGCGGCGAACGCGTACTGGAGTCCCTGGAGGGCGTCGGCGACCCGCATCGTCCACTGCGGGTCGGAGCCGGGGCGGGCGAGGATCTCCTCGATCAGGTCGGCGGCGTCGCCGAGCGCGGTGCGACGTACGCGGGCCTGGTCCAGTGCCTCGTTCGACACCGTGAGATCGATGTCGGGACGAGTCGGATCGTCGTTCATGGCGGTACCCCGCTGACAAGAAACGGTGACGTCTGTCACACTACTAGCATGCTGATCAGCGAGGTGCTCAGGAAGAAGGGTTCCGCGGTCGCGACGGTCGCACCCGACATGTCGGTCGAAGACGTGGTGGCCGCGCTGGCCGAGCACGGCGTCGGCGCGCTCGTCGTCTCCGTGGACGGCAACTCGGTCGACGGCATCATCTCGGAGCGCGATGTCGTGCGCGCCTTGGCGGTCGACGGAGCCTCGACGCTGACCCGGACCGCCCGCGACCTCATGACCGCCGACGTGGTCACCTGCAGTCAGGACGCGACGATCGAGCAGCTCATGGCCGAGATGACCGAGCGCCGGTTCCGCCACGTCCCGGTCACCGAGGACGGCGAACTGATCGGCATCGTCAGCATCGGCGACGTCGTGAACGCCCGCGTCCACAACCTCGAGATCGCCACCGAACGCCTCACCAACTACATCTCCGGCTACTAGACGGATAGTTCCAAGGGGTCAGTGGTCGTAGGCGGTGAGTGAGCGGGCGGGGCCGGCTCGGTTGGTGGTTTCGTTGTGCCAGATGGCGGCGGTCAACGCGAGGATGCGTTGGAGGATTCTGGCGGCGACACCGGATCGGGTGCGGCCGCCGTGGCGTTCGAGGTCGAGTTGAGCTTTGAGGGTCTGGTTCACGGACTCGATGATCTGGCGGAATGCTTTGAGGTAACGGCGTCCGGTGCGGGTCTTCTCTGATTTGAGGTTGGGGCGGATCAGGGCGATGCCGGCGGTGTTCAGCTCGGTCTCGAACGCGGCGCGCCGGTAGCCCTTGTCGGCGATCAGGGTGACGCCGTCGGTGCGCAGGCCGGAGAACGCGATCATGTCGAGGCAGGTGTCGCGTTCGTCGGCTTTGGCGCCGGTGAGCGCGAACGCCAACGGAAGACCCGTCGTGGTGGTGATCAGATGGAGGCGCAGTCCCCAGAAGAACCGGGAGTGCGACGCGCAGTAGCCGTACTCGGCGAACCCGGCCAGGCTCGATCGTCTCGTGGTCTCACGTGAACGTCCGCACTCGACCGGTGTCGAGTCGACGAGCCAAAGATCATCGGTTGCTGACGGGCAGGCATTGGTGAGCGCGGCGATGACGTGCTGGAAGAGTTGGCCGGCGTGACGGAGGCGTTTGTTGTAGCCGGGCCGATCGGGTAGATACGTGAACCAGGGCGTGAGATGGGCTCTGGCGTGACGAATGAACCGGGCCTCGGACGTGAACCCGAGCAACGCCTGGATCACCGCCAACGTGATCAGTTCGGCGTCGCTGAGTTTGGGGGCGATCCCGACCGTGGGCCGTTCCGGCGCCCACTCCGGGTGATCGATCAAGAGATCGTCGATGGTGACGTAGAGTCGCGTCGCGAGGGTGTCCAGTTCAGGGTTCATGCGCTGTGTCCTTCAGGATCAGGGTTTGTGTAAGCCCCCTGATCGTGGACACCCTCGCCACTCAAACGGTGGATGATCGCGCGCACCGCGCGAACCCCTTGTCTCAACTCAGCGCATGCGGCGGTCCATGTAGTCGGACCAGCCGTCGGCCATCTTCTTGAGGTCGGGGTCGGCGTCGAGCATCGGCTGGAACTTCTCGCGGGCCTTGCGGCGCTTCTCCGGCAGGTACTCCGTCGGCCAGTAGCCCTCGTGCGGGGTGTAACCCTTGAGCACGTTGCGGGCGACGGTGGCCTTGTGGACCTCGTCGACGCCGTCGGCGATGCCCATCGTGGGTGCGCCGGCGTACATGTCCTGCAGCGGGGTCAACCCCGTCGTGCCGAGCGAGCCGAGGATGTGCAGGGCGTTGAACGACACCTCGCGCAGCGTCTTCGCCATCGTGAACTTCACCGCCGCGATGTCGGTGCGGGTCTCCTGGGTCGAGGAGTTGTCGATCTTCCAGGCGGTCTCGAGCACGAACAGGCGCAGCATCCGGATCTGGGCGTAGCTCTCGGCGATCTTCTCCTGGACCATCTGGTGCTCGCCGATGATCTTGCCGTGGGACTCACGGCTGAGGGCCCGCTCGCACATCATGTCGAAGGCGAGCTTGCAGTTCGAGATCGTGCGCATGGCGTGGTGGATTCGCCCGCCGCCGAGCCGCCGCTGGGCGAGCACCTTGGCGCCATCCTCCGGGCCGAGCAGGTGATCGGCCGGAACGCGGACCTCGTTGTAGATGATGTGGTTGTGGTTGCGCGGGTAGGGCTGGATCTCCACGCCCGGGGTCTTGCGGGGCACCACGAACATGCCGTTGGTGCACATCACGAACAAGATGTCGGCGACGCGCGCCGCGCTCGTGAACCACTTCTCGCCGTTGATGACCCACTCGTCACCGTCGCGTGTGGCGTGGGTCGTGAAGAGGTTCGGATCGGAGCCGCCGGCGGGTTCGGTCATCGAGTACGCCGACCACATCTCCTGGTTGAGCATCGGCGTGAGCCAGCGCTCCTTCTGCTCTTCCGTGCCGTAGGCCGCGAGCATCTCCATGTTGCCGGTGTCGGGGGCGGCGCAGCCGAAGAACTGGGGCGCGCTGCCATAGCGACCGAGGATCTCGTTGAGCAGGCCCAGCTTGAGCTGACCGAAGCCGGGACCGCCCAGTTCCTCATCGAGGAACAGCGCCCACAGACCCTGCGCCTTGATCTGGTCCTGGAGATCCTTGACCAGTGCCTTGATCTTCGGGTCCGGGTTGCGCACGGCGTAGGGGAACACCATGTCGAGCGGCTCGATTTCCGTCTTGCAGAAGTCCTCGACCCAGTCGAGCTTCTCCTGGAATTCCGGTTCGGTGGAGAAGTCCCACGCCATGCCAGCCCCCTCGGGTTCGATGCAGCACCCAGGTTCTAGTGCCCGTCACCGGATCGGGCGAGTTGCGCCGGGCCGCTCGTCGGGATCAGGCGGCCCACGCGTCACTGCGCAGGAGGCGGGCCCAGCGGTTCGACGGCAACTCGGGGCGCAGCGATGCCAGGCCGGTGCCGTACTTGCTCACCTTGGTGGGGCGCACGCCGAGCCGCCACAGGGCCCGGTCGGCCCGGCACGGCCGGCCGAGGGTCTTCGTCTCGACGATCGCGTGGCGCAGCCGGCGTTGGTCGCCCGCCCCGGGCGTGGCGAAGGCCACGTCGAGGTCCACGGTCATGCGGGCGTCGTCGCCGACCAGCAGGGTCGTGCGTTCGAAGCGGGTCGCGAGCGTCGGATCCAAGCGGCGAGCGGCGACGTCCGGCCCGAGGGTCTCGGCGACGATGTCGAGCTCGCGGGCGCCGAAGCGGTGCGGCCCGTCGTCGACGGACCATCGATGTTTGACGGTGATGCCGCGACGGCCCCGCTGCTTCACCTCGAACCAGCTGAGGTCGTCGTCGACATAGTGGCGGGTGCGGATCTTGTAGCGGAACGGGCGGCGGCGGGCCGTGTCCAGATAGCTGGTCAGCTCCGGTGAGTCGAAGTAGTGGGTGTCGTATGCGAACGCGCGGCGCCCGTCGATGTCGAGCACGCGGAGGTGATCGGCCACCGCCTCGAGGAGCGCGGGGAGGCGGTCGGTCGGGACCAGATACTTGCGGTCGCGACGCGTGGTGAGCGCGGCGCGGTCGTTCAGCTCGTCGAGCGACACCGGCTCGAGCTCGCCGATGACCGCCGGCACCGTCATGTCAACGGGACGTGGTAGCGGACCTCGGCGACGGTCGTGTCGTTGACGAGATCCGTGCGTCGGATCTTCACGGAGTGGATCGTCGCGCCGAGGATCTCCTCGGCCCGCTTGATCACCGCCTCTTCGTTCGGGATCGCCTGGTCGAAGGTGAGCACCTGGCGTCGGTAGTCCGCGAAGATCCGCGGGTGATCGGCGATGTACATGATGAGCACCAGGGTGGCCATGAGGGCCGGCGCGAGCCAGTCGTCGGCGATCTCGAGGCCGCCGAGCAGACCGAGTGAGAGCGCCGTGAAGTAGTAGGCGACCTCGGACTGGTCCAGCTCGGCCGAACGGAGCCTGATGATCGACAGAACGCCGAAGAGTCCGAGGCCGAGTCCGAAGTTCACCTGCACGCTCGACAGTGCCTGCGCGACGGAGAGCACACCGGCATTGAGCGCGAGATAGGCCAGGGAGAGATCGCGCCGCCGGTGCCGGGGGAAGTAGATCGCGAACACCAGAACGGCGATCGCGATGCCATCGGCAACGAACGGAACGTAGGTGGGCACAGAACTCCTCGGGCCGTCGCCGCAACGTCGGGTGCGGCGTTTGCGAGGTTGAACGGTAGCGGACCGCGCTCGCGGGAACCGAACGCGACCCCGCCGAGCGACTCCCCGGGAGCGTACGCTCGGCGGATGGCAACGCTCAGCGGACGTATCGTCAACATCATGAGCAAGCGGCTCCCTGGCCTGGGCCGCTGGGCGACGCGGCGTCAGGTCGAGCAGTTCCGGAGCAGCAAGGGCGAGAAGGGAAACGAGCTGCGGGGCATGCCGTGTTTCCTGCTCGACGTCGCCGGCCGGACGAGCGGGGAGCCTCGCCCGGTCATGCTCATGCTCGCTCGGCGCGACGACGATCTGATCGTCATCGGGAGCAACGGCGGCAACCCTGCCACCCCGAACTGGTACCGCAATCTGCAGGCGGCGGGGGAAGCGCACGTCGAGGTCGGGGCGGACCGGTGGGCCGTCGATTTCCGCGAGGTCGACGGCGAGGACCGCGACGAATGCTGGGCGATCGCCGTGGACGTCTACCCGGACTTCGACTCCTACCAGGAACTCACGGAGCGCCGGATCCCGGTCGGCGTGCTCACCCCGAAGGCCTGATCGCGCCGCCGTTTGGTGCCCGCGGCCTCGGCTTGCGACGATGGCGCCATGACGACTCCCTCGATCTCCATCGGCGTCCCCCCGAGCCCGGGCGCCCCTGATCTCGCCGTGCTCGCCGAGGACCTCGGCTACGAGCGCGTGTGGCTCTACGACTCCGCCGCGATCTACGAGGACATCTGGATCCATCTCGGCCTGATCGCCGAGCGCACCTCCACCATCGGGCTCGGGACCGCGGTCCTCGTCCCGAACCTGCGTCATGTGATGGCCACGGCGTCCGCGATCGCGACCGTCGCCCGGCTCGCGCCCGGGCGGCTCCAGGTCGCGATCGGCACCGGTTTCACGGCCCGGCTCGTGTTGAACAAGAAGGCGCTCTCGTGGGCGACGACCGAGACCTACACCCGTCAGCTCCGGGGCCTGCTCGCCGGGGAGGTCGTGGACATCGCGGGCGAGCGCTGCCAGATGAACCACCATCCGGCGATGACCGTCGCCCGGCCCATCGACGTGCCGATCATCCTCTCGGCGCTCGGCCCGAAAGGTCAGGCGATCGCGGCCGAGATCGCGGACGGCGTGATGCACGTCGCTCCGCCGGACGCGCCCGGCGCCGGTCGCCACATCCAGATGATCAACGGCACGGTGCTCGATGAGGGCGAGGCGCCGACGTCGGACCGCGTGGTCGACGCCGCCGGGCCGTGGGAGGTGCTCGGCTGGCACGGTGCGTGGCACATGGCCGGTGAGGAGGTCGCGGCGATGCTGCCGGGCGGCGCCGAGTGGGTCGAACGGGTCAATGCCGACCGCCCGGAGGGCGAGCGGCACCTCGCCGTGCACGAGGGGCACTGCTCCCATGTGACCGATCGGGATCGACCGCTGCTCGCCACGAAGGGAACGGCCGATGACCCCTGGAGCGGCTGGGTCGGCGACGCGGCGGACATCCGCGACCGGGTCGAGGCCGCCGCCGCGGCGGGGTCGACCGAGATCCTCTACACGCCGGCCGGCCCGGACCTCGAACGGGAGATGCGGGCCTTCGCCGCCGCCGTGCTCGGCTGACGTCGCCGCTCAGGTGAGACAGCCGTAGACGACGTTGCGGAGCTGGCGCCGGATCGGGTAGGTGCTGCTCGGCAGCTGCTGGGTCATGATCACGCAGATCAGGTCCTCGACGGGATCGACCCAGAAACCGGTGCTCGCCGCGCCGCCCCAGGCGAACTCGCCCTCGCTCGCGATGATGCGGTTGGTGGGGACGTCCTGGATGACGGAGAAGCCGAGTCCGAATCCCATGCCGGACATCTGCGCCTCGGCGAAGGTCTGCGCGAGCCACATGTCGGCCACCGTGCGGCCGCCGGGGAGGTGGTTGCGCGTCGCCACCTGGAGGGTCTTGCGGCCGATGACCCGCTCGCCGTCGAGTTCGCCGCCGTCGAGCAGCGCCTGGCAGAACCGCAGGTAGTCGTCGAGCGTGCCGACCATCCCGCCGCCGCCACCTTCGAACGCCGGCGCCTCCCGCGCCGGCGATGTCGCCGGGTCATCGATGAGCATCAGCTTCTGGTCCGGCGTGGCCGCGTAGTTCGCCGCGAGCCGGTCGTGCTGGTGGGGTCGGGCCCAGAACGCGGTCTCGGACATGGCGAGCGGACCCGTGACGTGCTCGGCGATGTACGTGCTCAGTTGCGTGCCGGACGCGACCTCGATCACCCGTCCGCAGACGTCGGTCGCCATCGAGTACTCCCAGTGATCGCCCGGCGAATAGACGAGCGGCAGCCTCGCGAGCTCGTCGCACACGTCCGTGAGGGGGCGGGTCTCGCGAGCGAACGTTCCCAACCCGTTCGCCCGGTAGATGGCATCGACGGGCCCCGCTTCGAGGAAGCCGTACGTGAGGCCGGCGGTGTGCCGCAGGATGTCGACGACCTCCATCGGGCGATCGGGCGGCCGGGTTTCGTAGCCGTCGGCGTCGCCGGAGACGTAGACCTCCGTGTCCGCGAACCCGGGGATGTAGTCACTGACGGGATCCTCGAGGCGCACGATGCCCCGCTCGACGAGCTGGAGCAGCGCGATCGACGTGATCGGCTTCGTCATCGAGTAGAGCCGGTAGACGGTGTCGTCCGCGACCGGGGTGCTCCGCTCCATGTCGGCCATGCCGTAGGCGTCGCGGTACACCTCTTCGCCGTGGCGCCACACCGCTACGAGGGCGCCCGGCCACTTCCCCTCGTCGACATAGCGGTGGGTGAGATCGGCGATCCTCGGCAGCCGGCGGGAGTCGAACCCGAGTTCCTCTGGCGTCATGGCGCGCACCCTACTCGCGCGTCCTAGCCTGCCCGGAATGACCCAGATCCTCGGACAGTTCTGCATCAATGTCGCGGACATGGACCGGGCGATCGCGTTCTGGGAAGGCGTCTGCGAGCTCGAGGTGCAGCACCGCACCGAGATCCCGACGGCGTACGAGGCGGTGCTGCAGAGTCCGCACGGCGGATCACGGCTCCAGCTCGCCCAGCAGAAGGATCAGGACGGGCCGATCGACATGGGCACGGCGATGTGGAAGATCTACGTCAACACGTCGGACTGCCGGGCCGTCTACGACCGGGCGATCGCAGCCGGGTGCGAGTCCGTCACCGCACCCCAGGAACTGGACCGCTGGCCGGTCACCGTCGCGTTCGTCAAGGACTTCGACGGCTACCTCGTCGAGTTCGTGGAGCACGCCGAGGGCACCCGGCCCGGGGTCCCCGACCCGAAGCAGGTCGGCTGACCATGCCGGCACCGGGGGCCGATCGGCCGTGGATCATGCGGACCTACTCGGGCCATTCCTCCGCGGCGGCGAGCAACGAGCTGTACCGAACGAACCTGGCGAAGGGCCAGACGGGGCTGTCGATCGCCTTCGACCTGCCCACCCAGACCGGCTACGACCCGGACCACGTGCTGGCCCGCGGCGAGGTCGGCAAGGTCGGCGTGCCGGTCACCCACCTCGGTGACATGGCGACGTTGCTCGAAGACATCCCGGTCGACTCGATGAACACGTCGATGACGATCAACGCGCCCGCCGCATGGTTGCTGGCGCTCTACGTCGCCCACGCCGAGACCCAGGGCGTCGCTCGCGCGGCCCTTCGGGGGACGACACAGAACGACATCGTCAAGGAGTATCTCAGCCGCGGGACCTACATCTTCCCGCCGGAGCCGTCGAAGCGGCTGATCGTCGACACGATGGCGTTCTGCGCGGCCGAGGTGCCGAAGTGGAACCCGATCAACATCTGCTCGTATCACCTCCAGGAAGCCGGCGCGACGCCGGTGCAGGAGATCGCCATGGCGCTGGCCACGGCGGTCGACGTGCTCGATGCCGTCCGCGCGTCCGGCCAGGTCGACGAGGATCGGTTCGTCGACGTCGTCGCGGCCGTGTCGTTCTTCGCGAACGCGGGCATCCGCTTCGTCGAGGAGACCTGCAAGATGCGGGCGTTCACGCAGATGTGGGATCGGATCACGGCCGAGCGCTACGGCGTCACCGATCCGAAGGCCCGCCGCTTCCGCTACGGCGTACAGGTGAATTCGCTCGGCCTCACCGCGGAGCAGCCGGAGAACAATGTGCACCGCATCGGCCTCGAGATCCTCGGCGTCACGCTCTCGAAGGACGCCCGGGCCCGGTCGATCCAGCTTCCGGCCTGGAACGAGGCGCTCGGCCTGCCCCGCCCGTGGGACCAGCAGTGGTCCCTGCGGATGCAGCAGATCCTCGCCCACGAGTCCGACCTGCTCGAGTACGACGACATCTTCGCCGGGTCGCATGTGATCGAGGGGAAGACGGCCGGGCTCGTCGAGGCGTCGACCGTGGCGCTCGACGAGATCATCGACCAGGGCGGCGCGTTCGCGAACGTCGAGTCGCTCAAGGCGCAGCTCGTCCGGTCCCATGCCGAACGCCGCGCCCGGATCGAGCAGGGCGATCTCACCGTGGTCGGCGTCAACGAGTTCACCGAGGCCGAGCCGTCGCCGCTGGGTGGCGCGGCGAGCATCCTCCAGGCCGACCCCCAGGTCGAGAGTCGGCTCGTCGCGGCACTCGACGAGTGGCGCTCGTCGCGCGATCAGTCCGCCGTCGACGAGGCGCTGGCCCGACTGTCCGCGGCCGCGGCCGACGGCACCAACATCATGGAGCCGTCGATCGCCCTCGCCCACGTCGGAGGGACGACGGGGGAGTGGGCCGACACCCTGCGCCAGGAGTTCGGCGAGTACCGCGGTCCCACCGGGGTCGCCGCGGCCGGGCCGCGTCCCCCGTCCTCCTCGCTCGCCGCAACGCGTCGCCGCCTCGACGGGGCCGTGCCGCCCCGGGTGCTCATCGCGAAGCCCGGGCTCGACGGGCACTCCAACGGCGCGGAGCAGCTCGCGCTCGCGGGCCGCGACGCCGGCATGGAAGTGATCTATGTCGGCATCCGGTCGACGCCGGAGCAGATCGCCCAGGCCGCCCAGGAGGAGGACGTCGACCTGATCGGTCTGTCGATCCTCTCCGGCAGCCATCTGTCACTCGTGCGAGACACGATTGCCGCGTTGGCCGCCCACGCCGTCGATGCGCCGGTCGTGGTCGGCGGGATCATCCCGGACGCCGACCACGCCGATCTGCACGGGCTCGGGGTCGCGCGGATATACACCCCAGCGGACTACGACCTCGGCGTCATCGTCGGGGAGATGGCCGAGCTGGCACTCGCCCATCGGAGCTGACCGTGCGCGTGGCCACGTACAACATCCGCAACGTCCGGGCGATGGACCGCGCGTCGTGGTGGTGGCGTCGGCGAGGCGCGGTCCGCGCCGTCGTCGCCGGTCTCGACGCCGACGTCGTGGCGCTGCAGGAGGCCTACCCGTCGCAGATCCGCTGGCTTCGAGACGATCCGTTGACGGCGTCGGAGTGGCAGGTCGCCGGACGCGGCCGCAACGCCGGCGGCGGGGGCGAGGCGGCGCCGATCTTCACCCGCTCGTCCGCACTCGCGAACCGCACCGAGGTCACCCGCTGGTTCGGCCCCGATCCGGATCGCGCCGGTTCACGCCCGCCCGGCGCCGCCCATCCGCGGATCGCGACGATCGCCGACTACGACCTCGTGGGAGACGACGCCGAGCTCACGATCGCCAACGTGCACCTCGACCCGGTGTCGGGCGAGCGCCGGGCTGCGAGCGTGGATCAGCTCCTCGGCTGGCTGGAGCCGCGACTCGGCGGGCCGATGATCGTGCTCGGTGACTTCAACGGGCCGCTCACCGAGTCGTGGCACTCGGCGTTGCGTGCGGCGGGCCTGCGATCGGCGCTGGAGGATGGCGTCGGTCCGACGGCGAACGGTTTCGGCGCGGCGTCCGGTCAGCAACAGATCGATCATGTCTTCGTCAGCGCGAACTTCGAGGTCGTCGCGGCGACGATCCACACCGAGGCCGGCCACGCGTCCGACCACTATCCCGTGACGGTCGAACTGCGGTAGGCGATTCAGTCGAGGATCTCGCGCAGCGCCTCGCCGAGCGCGCGATAGTGCGGGGCGGACGGTGATCGGCTCCGCCACGCGAGGACGAGCCGGCGTGTCGGTGGGTCGCCCCGGAACGGCTTGACGACGATGCCCGTGCCGTCTCGGGCTTCGACCGAGCGTGCACTCCGGGGAAGCAGGGTGACGCCCATGCCCGCCGCCACCATCTGGCAGAGGGTGGACAGGCTGGTTGCCTGGATCTCGCCGGCCTCCTCCGCTCCGACCCGGCCGCAGATCTCCAACGCCTGATCTCGCAGACAGTGCCCGTCCTCGAGCAGGAGCACCGCCTCGCCGGCCAGCTGGTCGACGGGAACGTCGTCGATACCGGCCAGCTGGTGCTGAGGATCGAGCGCCAACTCGAACGGGTCGTCGAGGATGGTGATGTGCTCCAGGGTCGGGTCCTCGATCGGCAACGCCAGCAGGCCGAGGTCGACCTCGCCGCGGGCCAGCGCGGGGACGAGCAGCGGCGTCTGCATCTCGCGTAGGTGCGTCTCCACGTCGGGATGCCGGTCGCGCAGAAGGGGCACGAACCGGGGGAGCAGGTACGGCGCCACGGTGGGGATCGCGGCGACGCGCAGTCGACCCCGCAGCGTTGTTGCCGCCCACCCGGCGGCCGCGACGAGGTCGTCCGTGTCCTGGAGGATCTGCCGGGCCCGCGCCGCGAGTTCCGCGCCGGCCGTGGTCAGGCGGACGCCTCGGCCGATCCGCTCGGTCACCGATGTGGCGAGTGCCCGCTCGAGTTCCTTGAGCTGGGCGCTGAGCGATGGCTGGGCGACATGGCACGCCTCCGCGGCGCGTCCGATGTGGCCGTGGTCGGCGACGGCCACGAGATACTCGAGCTGCCGAATGGTCGGTCGGCGGTGGGGAGGATTCATAGTTACACCCTAATGAAACCACAGGATATATGTCCTGGAACTTCTCGATCGGGTCGGGGAGGATGCAGTCCAGGCCAACGCCATGCCGGAAGCGACCAGGAGCATCACCATGTCCGACGAGAAGTGCCCCGTACTGCATCACGACCACTCGGCTCGTGGTAGCCAAGCGAACCAACACTGGTGGCCGGACCAACTCAACCTGAACATCCTCCACCAGGGCTCGCCCGCAGCCGACCCGACGGACGACGACTTCGACTACGCCGCGGCGTTCGCCACGCTCGACTACGACGCGCTGAAGGCCGACCTCCACGCCCTCATGACGGACTCGAAGGACTGGTGGCCGGCGGACTACGGCCACTACGGCCCGCTCTTCATCCGCATGGCGTGGCATTCCGCCGGTACCTACCGCACCCACGACGGACGCGGCGGTGGCGCGTCCGGCACCCAGCGGTTCGCCCCTCTCAACAGCTGGCCCGACAACGTCAACCTCGACAAGGCCCGCCTGCTGCTCGAACCGATCAAGCGCAAGTACGGCCGCAAGATCTCCTGGGCGGATTTGCTCATCCTCGCCGGCAACGTCGCGCTCGAGTCGATGGGGTTCGAAACCGCCGGGTTCGCCGGTGGCCGCGAGGACGTCTGGGCGCCCGAGGAGGACATCTACTGGGGTCCCGAGAACGTGTGGCTCGACGACGAGCGTTACAGCGGCGACCGCCAGCTCCAGGAGCCGCTCGGTGCGGTGCAGATGGGTCTCATCTACGTCAACCCCGAGGGCCCCAACGCGAACCCCGACCCGGTGGCGTCCGGTCGTGACGTGCGCGAGACCTTCCGCCGTATGGCGATGAACGACGAGGAGACCGTCGCCCTCGTGGTCGGTGGGCATGCGTTCGGCAAGATGCACGGCGCCGGCCCCGAGGAACTCGTCGAGTCCGAACCCGAAGGGGCGCCGATGGAGCAACAGCTCATCGGCTGGAAGAATGGCTTCGAGTCGGGCCTCGGCGTGCACACGACCTCGTCGGGCTTCGAGGGGGCGTGGAACTCCACGCCGACGACGTGGGACAACAACTACCTCGAGACCCTCATGGACAACGAGTGGGAGCTCACCGAGAGCCCCTCCGGTCACAAGCAGTGGGTGGCCCCGGCTCTGGCCGGCACCGTGCCCGACGCCCACGATCCGGCGCTCACCCACGCGCCGGTCATGAGCACGGCCGACATGTCGATGAAGATGGACCCGATCTACAACGAGATCAGCACCCGCTTCCGCAACGACCGGTCGCTGCTCGACAAGGCGTTCGCCGACGCCTGGTTCAAGCTCACCCACCGCGACATGGGTCCGAAGGTCCGCTACATCGGACCGGAGGCCCCGAGCGAGGACTACATCTGGCAGGATCCGATCCCCGCCGGCACCGAACTCAGCGATGATCAGGTCGCCGCCGTGAAGGCCGCGATCCTGGACACCGGCCTGAGCGTGTCCGACCTCGTGAGCGTCGCCTGGGCATCCGCTTCGACGTATCGCGATTCCGACAAGCGCGGGGGTGCCAACGGTGGCCACATCCGTCTGTCACCGATGATCGACTGGGAGGCCAACAACCCCGCCGAGCTGCGCCGGGTCCTGTCCGCGCTCGAAGGCGTGCAGGGCACGGTCGGGTTCGACGTGTCGATGGCCGACCTCATCGTGCTCGGCGGTGCCGCGGCGATCGAGACCGCGGCTGCCGCCGGTGGTGTCGATGTCGGCGTCGGCGTGAGCACCGGTCGTGGTGACGCCACGCAGGAGCAGACGGACGAGGAGAACTTCTCCTGGCTCGAGCCCCGTTGGGACGGCTTCCGCAACCATGTCGGCAAGGGCAACGAGGCGGTCGCAGAGCACCTCCTCGTCGACAAGGCCCAGCTGCTCGGGCTCGCCGCTCCGGAGATGGCGGTTCTCGTCGCCGGCCTGCGAGTCCTCGGCGTCACCACCGATGGCCATGGCGTGCTCACCGACCGGGTGGGAACCCTCAGCAACGACTTCTTCGTCAACCTGCTGGACTACGACACCGAGTGGACCGCGTCGGCTTCCGCCGAGGGCGTCTTCGAGGGCAAGGACCGTTCGACCGGTGAGGCGAAGTGGACCGGCACCCGCAACGACCTCGTCTTCGGCTCGAACTCGATCCTGCGAGCCATCGCGGACGTCTACGCCGCCGATGACGCGGGCGAGAAGTTCGTGCGTGACTTCGTGCGGGCGTGGGTCAAGGTCATGGACGCCGATCGGTTCGATCTCGCCTGATCGCCGGGCGGCGGCTCAGTCCTGGTCGAGGGCACCGCTCAGCGAAGCGATCATGTCGCTCAGCCCGGACCCGTCGTACACGTCCTCGGGATGGGCTCGCACCATCTGATCGAGGGCGTGGGCGTCCTCGCCGACGAGGATCCGCCAGCGGTTCTCACGAACGCCGTCGAGGATGACCGTCGCCGCTTCGGCGGCGGTCATCGGCGCGTTCGCCTCGAACTGATCGGCGGCCTCGTCCATCATCCACTTGATGTCGTCGGTCACCTCCGGGTTGTCGCCGTGACGGATCGAGCTGCGCACGATGCCGGTGCCGATGTGGCCGGGCATCACCAGCGACACGCCGACGTGGGGCGCGTTGAGCCGGAGGTCCGTGATGAGTGCCTCGGTGAATCCCTTCACGGCGAACTTCGCGGCGGAGTAGGCGGTGTGGGGACGGTCGGGGCCGAGGCTCGCCCAGAAGCCGTTGACGCTCGACGTGTTGATCAGGTGGCTTTCCTGCGCCGCCGTCAGGAGGGGCAGGAACGCCCGGGTGCCCCAGTAGACGCCGCCCCAGCAGACGTTGAAGCAGCGATCCCAGCTCTCTCGGCTTCCGTCGAAGAGTGATCCGCCGCCGCTGATGCCCGCGTTGTTGAACACGAGGTGGACGTGGTCGGTGTTGTGCTGTTCGACCACCTCGTCCCGGAAGCGCAGGATCGCCTCCTCGTCGCCGACGTCACAGTGGTGGCTGGTGATGCGCACGCCCGTCGTCTCCTCGCGGATCTCGGCGAGCGTGTCGGCCATGTCGTCGTCGGAGAGATCACAGATCGCCACGTCGCAACCCTCGGCTGCGAGTTGGCGGGCGATCTGGCGCCCCATACCGGACGCTCCACCGGTGATGACGGCCAACTTGTCGGAGAAATCGCGCATCGGCCGAGCATACGATCACCGCCCGGGGAGGACCTAAGCTCCCACGATGTCCGAACCCGCCACCCTCGCCGAGCTGCCGACGCCGAGCCTCCTGGTCGAGCGCTCGATCTTCGACACCAACGTCGCCGCGATGTCGGCCGCCCGGCCGGGCCTCGAGCTCCGTCCCCACGTGAAGGCGTTCAAGTCGACGGCGCTCGCGAAGGAGCTGGCCGCGGCCGGCCACAGCGGCTTCTGCGCGGCGACCGTGCGCGAGATGGAGGGGATGGCGGGGGCCGGGCTCGGCACCGACCTCCTGCTCGCCAATCAGACGCTCGACGCCCGCCGCCTCGGCGCCCTGGTCGACGACGGTCATCGCGTCACCGTCGCGATCGACTCGGCGGAGACGATCGCCGCCGCGGTCGCCGGCGGTGTCCGAGAGGCGCTCGTCGACGTGAACGTCGGGATGCCCCGTTGCGGCTGTTCGCCGGACGACGCGGGCCGGATCGCCGATGACGCTCGCGCCGCGGGGCTCGAGGTCCGCGGGGTGATGGGCTACGAGGGGCATCTGATGATGGCCGCGGCCGAGGACAAGCCCGCAGCCGTCGAGGAGTCGATGGCGCATCTGCTCCGTGCCGCCGAGGCGGTGGGCGGCGACGTCGTGTCCGCCGGTGGCACCGGGACGTACGCGGTGAACACCTGGGCGACCGAGATCCAGGCGGGCTCGTACTGTCTGCTCGACACCGACTACGCCAAGCTCGACTCGCCGTTCGAGATCGCCATAACGGTGCTTGCCACCGTCATCTCGGTGAACCGTGACGGCTGGGCGGTGGTGGACGCCGGGCTCAAGGCCTTCGGCATGGACCACGGCAATCCGGTGTGGCCGGACGGCGACCTCCTGTTCTGCTCCGACGAACACGCGACGCTGCTGAATCCCGACGGCGCGCTCGCCGTCGGTGATCGGGTGCGCCTCCAACCGGCCCATCTCGATCCGACCGTCGCCCGGCACGAGGCGATGTGGGTGGTCGACGGCGACGCGGTCGTGGATCGTTGGGCCGTGGATCTGAGGCACTGGTGAGCGCGTCGTACCGAAACTGGGCCGGGAACCAGGTCTGCCTGCCGACGGAGATGCTCACGCCGGGCTCGGCCGACGAACTCGCGGCGATCGTGGCCCGTGCCGCCGAGAACGGGCAGCGGGTCAAGGCGGTCGGGGCCGGCCACTCGTTCACCGCTGCCGCGATGACCGACGGCGTGCTGCTCTCGCTCGACAAGCTCAACGAGGTCGAGTCGATCGACACGGAGACCGGGCGGGTCACCGTCGGCGCGGGCATGCGTCTCCACGAGCTGAACGAAGTGCTCGACGGCGCCGGTCTCGCGATGCCGAACCTGGGCGACATCGCCTACCAGTCCATCGCCGGTGCGACCGCGACGGCCACTCACGGCACCGGCGCGGAGCTCGGCAACCTCGCGACGACGATCGTGGGCATGGAGATCGTCGACGGACAGGGCCAGCGCATCTGGTGCGACGAGAACGAACGACCCGATCTGCTCCGGGTCGCCCGCGTCGGTGTGGGGGCGCTGGGGATCGTCACCCGGGTCACGCTCCAGTGCGTGCCGGCGTTCGACCTGCGGGCCGAGGAGACGATCGAGTCGCTGGACGACCTGCTCGGCACATTCGCCGACGATGCGACGGCCAACGACCACTTCGAGTTCTTCTGGATGCCGGGGGCGCGGCGCTGCCAGGTCAAGCGAAACAACCGCACCGAGGAGCCGCGGCAACCCGAGTCGCGGTCGACCTACTTCCGCAACAAGATCCTCGCGGAGAACATCGCATTCGGGCTCGTGTGCAAGGTCGGCGCTCGCTTCCCGTCGGCCGCACCGAGAATCGGGAAGCTCGTCGGTGGTGGGGTGCAGGCCAGAGATCTTGTCGACAAGAGCTACAAGATCTTCGCGAGCCCGCGCTGGGTGCGGTTCTACGAAATGGAGTACGGCATTCCCCGCGAGGCATTGCCGGAGGCGCTCGGCCGACTACGCGAGTTCGTGCTCGGGCTCGCCGAGCCGATCTTCTTCCCGGTCGAGGTGCGGGTGTCCGCCGGGGACGACATCCCGCTCTCGACCGCCAGCGGTCGCGACAGCGCGTGGATCGCCGTCCACGTCCACAAGGGTGGCTCCTACGAGACCTATTTCCAGGGCGTCGAACAGATCATGAACGACTACGACGGTCGTCCCCACTGGGGCAAGCTCCACTTCCAGGACCACACGACGCTGGCGCCGCGCTATCCGGAGTGGGATCTGTTCCAGGCGGTGCGCGCCGAGCTCGACCCGGAAGGCCGGTTCGCCAACGCCTACACCGATCGGGTGCTCGGCCCGATCGGCGGCTGACCGTGAGCGAGGCGCTCGCCGACTTCTTCCGGGCCTTCGCGGACATCTCGTTGGCCCCGTACGCGCCGCGCTACGACGCAATGACGCGAGCGGCGGCGGACGACGCGGAGGTGATGGCGCTGCTGGCCGCCGCGCCGCCGGAGACGCACTCGCCCAACAACCTGCAGGCTGCAGCGCACTACCTCCTGCTGTCCGGTGTCGACCATCCGCTGGCCGCTGCGTACGAGCCGGACTTCGACGGTGACCCGGGCCCGGCGTTCTGTGACCTGCTGCTCGGCCACGCCGAGGCCGTGGCCGAACTGCTCGCGACGCGTGTCGTGCAGACCAACGAGGTCAACCGCACGGCCGCGATCGCGCCGCTGGTGAACCGGATCGGCGCCGCGACCGGATCGCCGCTGGCGCTGATCGACCTGGGATGCAGCGCCGGGCTCAACCTCCTCCTCGACCGCTACCGGATCACCATCGGGGACGCCGTCCTCGGACCGGCTGACGCAGGCCTCCACCTCCACGCCGAGAACCGCGGCGGACCTGTGGAGACCACCGCGGCGGACATCGGGTGGCGGCGCGGCGTCGACCGCAACCCCATCGACGCGACCGATCCCGATCAGGCCCGCTGGTTGGAGGCGCTCGTGTGGCCGGATCATCCGGATCGACTCGCCCGCCTGCGCGCCGCGATCGACGAGCTGCGAAAGGACCCGCCGCCGTTGGTGCAGGCGGATGCCCTCGCCGGGCTCGAGTCCGCGCTGGCGGACGCGCCGGACGACCTGCTCGCCGTCGTCCTCACGACGTGGGTCGTCTACTACTTCGATGCCGACCTCCGGCGCGACTTCGAGGCGGCAATCGTCGGCGCCGACCGGCCGACCGCGTGGCTGGCGATGGAGATGGCGGGCGTCGTGCCGGACGTCGACACACCGGCGCCACCGGATGGTGCAGGCGAGACGAGCGCGATGACGCTCGTGACCGGTGGCGCGGCTCGGCCCGTGGAGCGACGGTTCCTCGGCTGGACCCATCCCCACGGGACCTGGGTCGACCTCGCCGTCTAGGCGACGAGGGTGGTGCCGCCGTCGATCGGGATGATCTGTCCGGTGATGAACGCGCCGGCCCGGCTGGCGAGCATGAGGGCGACGCCCTTGATGTCGTCGGCGTCTCCCCATCGGTGCATCGGGATCATCTGCAGCTCCGCCTCGTAGGACGCCGGGTCGGCCTTGGCGAACTCGGTCATGTCCGAGTGGAAGCGGCCGGGTGCGATCGCGTTCACCCGCACGTTCTGCTGGGACAGGGTGAACGCGAGGTTGCGCGTCATCTGGTGGATGCCCGCCTTCGACACGTCGTAGCTGTAGGTGTCGACGGGGTTGGCGGTGAGGCCCGCGATCGAGCCGATGTTGATGATGCTGCTCGTCTGCTCGGGGGTGGCCCGCTGGGTGAGCAGCGGAAGCAGCGCCTGCGTGAGGAAGAACGGCGACTTGACGTTCAGGTCCATGACCTTGTCCCAGCCCCGCTCGGGGAAGTCGCCGAGCGGCGCCATCCAGCCGCGGCCCGCGTTGTTGACGAGCACGTCGAGGTGACTCTCGCGCTCGACCATCGTGGCGGCGAGCGCCTCGACGTCGGCCATCGTCGACAGGTCGCCGGCGAGTGGGATGCACTCACCGTCGTGGGCGTCGGTCAGCTCCGCTGCGGTCGCGTCCACGACATCGGCGTTGCGGGCCGTGATGTAGACCCGATCGGCGCCGGCCTCGAGGAACGCCTCGGCCATGTGCCGGCCCAGCCCCTTCGACCCGCCCGTGACCAAACACGTCCGCCCACCCATCGAAAACAGTTCAGAGAGCACCATCCGACGAGTCTGGACATGGGGTCAGACACCTGTCCACTCTCAAGTTGAGACGCCGGGGTCAGAGCCCCGTCCCACCTTCACCGGTCTGGCAGGGCTCAGTCGCCGGCGGGCTGCGTCGAGGGTCGTCGCGAACGAGAGGTCCGACTCTGCAAGTGCACGCCCCCGCTGGGCAGCCGTGCGAACACTGCTCGCCGACCCATACCCGTACCGCTCGGCGAGTGCGGCCGTCGTGAGGTCGGTGAACTCCTGGCACAGCAGAACGCACGCCGTCCGTTGCCGATTGCGCAGGCCGCGGCCGCCTTGCTGCAGGAGGCGCCGTTCTGGCTCGGATTCCACGCCCAGGGCTTGCTCGACATCTGCTGCATCGAGGACCCGAGGATCGGAGGCGCCCTCGAGCGCAGTCGCCGACGGGGGATCGTCGGCGATGCTCGGCCCCTCGACGAACCGACGAAGCCGCGTCGTGTCGCCTGCGAAGAGCTGCTCAACGAGGGACTGGGCGAGCCATTGCGGCGCGCGGGCGAGTCGCGAGTGTGCGAGATGGCTGGTCCAACGGAAGTCGGAGAGACGCGGTGGATCGCTTCGTGGCGCGTTGCGATGGATGTATCGCACCGTTGACGCGAGGTGTTGTTCCGATTCCACGGCGACGGAGCGGTAGCGGCCGCGAAAGAGTGCGCCATCGAGTCCGTACTTAACGTTGAACCGACGCGTGTACTCGCCGCCGAGCACTTGCATGGCGACGGCCAGCGTGCCGACCTCGGCCCGGACGAGCAGGTGGTAGTGGTTGGGCATGAGCGCGTAGGCGTGGACCTCGATTCCGGATCGCCGGACTGCTTTCGCCAGCAGGTTCAGGAAGAACTCGTGGTCGTCGTCGTCTCCGAAGATCGGAAGCCGCCGAGCGCCCCGGTTGACGACGTGATGCCACTCGCCGGGCTGACGTGTACGAGATGTTCTGGGCATGACCCGCACGCTACGAACGGCGTGTGACAGCAAAGGTGGGACGGGACTCTGACCCCGGCGTCTCAACTTGCGAAATTCCTCGGTGGGACTGTGCCAACCGTTCGATCGTTCGTCTATGGTCCGGGCTGAACCGCGAACACCGACAGAGGAAACACTTTCAATGGCAACGTCGCAGCCCGCGATCCTCGGGGATCTCCAGAAGTACCAGTGGTACGTCCACATGAGCCGCACGGAGGGCGCTGATCTCGGCGTCATCAAGGAAGCGCTCAAGGCCGGCCAGGCGGACGCCGCGGCGCAGGGCGTCAACCTGTGCCTGCTCTTCGGGCCGACCCTCGCCGCCGATCTCGGCATCGAGACCGACGGCGACTTCGAGGCCTACCCGGGCTACGAGTCCCCCGACGGCGCCAAGGTCGCCAAGGGCACCCAGGAGGAGCTGCTTCTCTGGCTGCACCACGCGGACAAGGACCTCATCTGGGAGGTCCAGCACACGATGCGCCGTGCCCTCGCCGGCCACATGTCCGTCGCCCGTGAGACCCCCTGCTTCATCTACAAGAACAGCCTCGATCTCACCGGCCACATCGACGGCACCGGCAACCCGGAGCCCGAGGACCAGAAGGACCGCGGCATCATCGACGACGGCCAGCCCGGCGAAGGTGGCTCCTACTGCATCGCCCAGCGCTGGGTCCACGACATGGACTACTGGGCCACGCTGAGCCTCGAGGAGGAGGAGAACACCTTCGGTCGCACCAAGGCGGACTCCACCAAGCTCGAGACGCAGGTTCCCCGTTCGCACCTGTCCCACGTGGAGCTCCGCGAAGGTGCCACCGCCGACGAGTCCACGCCGAAGCGGGGCGAGATGGTTCGTCGCTCCACGCCCTACGCGTTCCACGACGGCACCGTCGGCCTGTACTTCATGGGCTTCTGCAAGACGCAGGCTCCCATGCGTGAGCGCATGGAGGCGATGTACGGCCACAACGGCCACGAGACCGACTTCATCACCGACTATTCGACCCCGGCGTCGGGTTCGTACTACTTCGCCCCGTCGGTCGAAGCGCTCTCCGCCGCCCTCGGCTGAACCGAGCTGAATCCGTGAGACGGCGGCCCTTCGGGGCCGCCGTTTCGCGTTTTCGGTGGGATCGCGTCTCGGTCCCCACCGGGCGGTACCGTCGCGGCCATGGCGACCAAGGACGTGACCGCAGCCCTCGACATCGACGGCTCGGGCCTGCAGGTCGTGCTCGTGCGGACGCGCTGGAATCCCGAGATCATCGATCGCCTCGCCGACGGCGTGTCCCGCACGCTCGCGGCCCTCGGCGTGGACGACGTGACCACCGTGGAGGTGCCGGGGGCGTTCGAGCTCCCGTTCGCGTGCCGGACGATCGCCGCCTCCGGTCGGGTCGATGCGATCGTCGCGATCGGTGCCGTCATCCGGGGTGAGACCACCCATTACGAGATCGTGTCCGAGGAGTGTGCCCGGGGCCTCCAGGACGTGCAGATCCAGACCGGCGTGCCCATCGGCTTCGGGGTCCTCGCCACCGAGAACGTCGCCCAGGCCGAGGCTCGAAGCGAAGCCGGCGACGGCCACAATGTCGGCGCGGAGGCCGCCCAGGTCGCCGTCGAGATGGCGTTGCTCGCTCGCGACTGGAGCTGACGTGGCCGATGGGCTGCCGTCCGCTGCGGAGGTGATCCACCAGCGCCTCGCGGCCGGCACGAAGCCGGGCGAGCGCGACGACCCGTATCGGCTCGCCCTCGCCATCGAGGGGGGCGGGATGCGCGGCGTGGTCAGCGCCGGGATGCTCGTCGCGCTCGAGCAACTCGGCATGACCGGCACGATCGACCTCGTGGTCGGCACGTCCGCCGGCGCGCTCGCCGGTGCCTTCTTCGTCGACGGCCGCGCCGTGGAAGGCAGCGTGTTGTTCTACACCGATCTCCACGAGGAGCCCTTCCTCGATCGGTCCCGGCTCCTCAAGCGGGCGGCCGCGCTCGACCTCGACTATCTCGTCGAGCAGGCGGCGGTCGACCGGGGGCTCGACGTCACCATGCTCGTGACGAACCCGATCGAGCTCTACGCCACGGTCGCGCCGGTCGACCCCGGCAATTCCCGTCGCTACTTCCCCGTCACCGGCAGCGCCGACCACGTGAACGCCATCCTCAAGGCGTCCGCCTCGCTGCCGGTGCTCGCGGGCCCGGCCAAGCAGGTCGACGGGGAGTACTACGTCGACGGCGGTCTCCACGAGCAGATCCCGTGGCGCACGGCCGCGATGCTGGGCGCGACCCACGTGCTCGCGCTCCCGTCGAAGCCCGTGACCCCGGACCACGAGCTCGACTCGCTGAGCTTCATCGAACGGGTGTCGGTCGTTCCCGTGGTCCGGCGCGTCCACAACGACCATGTCGGCGATCTCGTCGCCACCCTGCCGGTGCGGTCGTCGCGCGAAGCGTGGAACCTGCGGGCCGTGAGCGAGGGACGGTCCACGCCCGTCGATTGGAAGTCCGGTCGCGGTCAGCCCCGCTTCGACATCGTCCACGTGCCGGAGTCCGTCCGGTTGCCCACCCGCCTCGAGCGCGAACGGCCGGTGCTGGTCGACGCGCTGATCGCCGGTGCGAACGCCGTCGTCGATCACTTCGGACTCGGGGGCGAACACGGTGTGGTCGTCGAGCAGCGGGTGGTCCTGACGCATGCGGACGCGCCGGTGAAGCATTTCCGGGCGTCGCAGTTGACCGAGCTCGTCATCGAGCGGGGGAGCAGTGTCGATCCTGCGGATCGGTTGGGCGGTCGGCGTGATCGCCGTCGCACGCCGGGCCGTCGAGCCGGCGACGGAGACTCGTGACAGGTCGAGCTCGGCCAGCCGGGCCGAGTATGGCCGAGCCTGGTGCCGCACGCTAGAAACTCGCCCATGTCCACCCCACGCATCGAAGGCCTCGAGCCGAAGTTCACCGACGTCAACGCCGAGGATGACGGGATCCCGTTCATCCCCGTTCGCAGCCAACGCAACGCCGACGGCAGCGAGTCACACGTGTGGGAGAAGTGGGTGGGATTCTCCGTCGAGCCGCTCTACCTCGCGCTCTTCGCCCGCTGGGATCCGGGAATGATCGTCCGCCACCACGGGCACTACTCGCCCCACACGCTCACGGTGCTGAAGGGCGAGCTGACCTGTCAGGACATCACCCTCGGCGTGGGCGGCCACATCGAGCTGCCGCTCGGTGCGTCGTTCGGACCGTTCGTCGCGGGCCCCGAGGGATGCGAGCTCTACGAGGTGATGATGGGCGACCCGCGGTCGTGGTCGGACGACGACAAGTCGATCCACGAGTGGCTCGCCGAGCGGGGCGCGGTGCAGTTGCCCGACCCGCCGATCGAGCTGCCGGGTGGCCTCGAGGACCTGCGGGCCGTGTTGGCCAAGGGAGCGGAACAGGACTGAGCCCCCGCCCGCCCCGCCAGTCAGACGACGACGATCTCGAACGTCGCGGCGAGATCGAACGGCGTGTCGCGGGCCGCGGCCTCGGCGTTGCCGCGCAGGAATGCCTCCGGGTCGGTCGGATCGGCGAGGGCGTCGAGATAGGTGCGATGACACTCGAGCGACGCGATCCCGCGGTCGATCGTGTTCGTGACGTCGACCGTGTGGCTCGCCTGGGGCGAGGCGTTGAAGGCGACGAAGCGCACCCCGTCCCAGGCCTGACCGGCATCGGGGAAGATCCACTCGTTCCCGGCGTCGCGGGCCGCGTCGAGCAGGGCGCGGCCCACGGCGCGATGGTCGACATGGTTCCATGACGGCCCGCCCCACGAGTCGCGATGGTTGATCGACACGATGACGTCGGGGCGCACGTCGCGGATCACCGCGGTGAGGTCGCGGCGTAGGGCCGTCGATTCCTCCACGAGACCGTCGGGATGGTCGAGGAAGCGGACGTCCGTGACGCCGACGACGTCACACGAGGCGTGCTGTTCGGCCATGCGCAGCGGACCGACCACCTCGGGCGCCATCCCGGCGATGCCGGCTTCGCCCTTGGTGACGAGGCAGTAGACGACGGACTTGCCCTGATCGGTCCACCGGGCCACGGCGGCAGCGGCGCCGTACTCCATGTCGTCGGGGTGGGCGACGACCGCCAGCGCCACGGACCAGTCCTCGTCGAGCGGGTCGAGCATGGCGCCAGTGTACGAACCGGGAAATGGGGAGGCCGGGGCAGCCGAGAAGTAGGGTCCGCTCATGGCCGACCGCAAGATCATCACCGTCCTCGAGCCCGAGGACGAATACACCCACGAACCGGATCCGGTACCCAACTACAACGAGTCGATGTACCTCAACGGCTTCGACCTGGAGCGTGAGGTCGGGGCCTGGTTCCGCATCGGCAACCGGGTCAACGAGGGTTACGCGGAGATGACCGTGTGCATCTATCTGCCCGGCGGGCGGGTGGCGTTCCTCTACGGCCGGCCGGAGATCACGAGCAACGACGAGATGAAGGCCGGCGGGCTCGAGATCGCCGTCGTCACCCCGTTCGAGCACCTGAAGATCAACTATGACGGCAAAGTCTGTCTGCTCGACGAGCCCGAGCAGATGGCGAACCCCCGCGAGGCGTTCAAGACCAACCCGTTCGTGGAGTGCGAGGTGCGTCTCGACGTGCGCGGCGTCTCCCCGATGTACGGCGGGCTCCCGCAGTACGAGGACGGATCGCCGATCGAGACTGACTCGGAGAAGAGCTTCGCCAAGGCGCACTACGAGCAGCACACCGCGGTCACGGGCACGATCCAGGTCGGTGACGAGATCATCGAGATGGACGGTCTCGGCCTTCGCGACAAGTCCTGGGGCCCCCGCTACTGGCAGGCCGTGAGCTGGTACCGCTGGCTGCCGATGATCTTCGGGCCCGACTTCGCGATGATGCTGTCGATCACGGACAACGACGGGAAGACCCGCCGCTCGGGCATGGTCCTGGAGGACGGCGAGTATCACCACATCCGTGACTGCACGATCGAGTCAGAGTGGGACGAGAACCACTATCAGACGTCGATGCGGTGCTGGGCGAAGACCGACCACAAGGAGTACGAGGTGACGGGCGACGTCATCTCGATGATCCCGCTGCGCAACCGGCGCACGACTCCCGACGGCGAGCAGCTCCACACCCGCATCACCGAGGCGATGACCCGCTACGAGTGCAACGGCCGCAAGGGCATGGGGATGAGCGAGTACCTCGATCAGGTCGTCGACGGTCGGCCGATCGGGGCCGACGTCCCGTCGTGAACCTCGAGGAGCAGCTCGCCGAGGAGTTGGGCGGCGACATCACCGACCTCCGACGCCTGTCAGCCGGCGCCAGCCGCGAGACGTGGTCGTTCTCGGTCGACGGTCGTCCCCTGATCCTCCAGCGCAATCGCACCGGCGGTCTCACCGACCCGATCGACGAACCGGCGCTGTTGCGCCACGCGCACGCCGGGGGAGTGACGGTGCCCGAGATCGTGCGGTCGTCGGCGAGCGGCGACCATCCGATCGGACCGAGCTTCACGATCTCCGAGCGGGTGGAGGGTGAGTCGATCGCCCGCAAGATCCTGCGCGACGACGAGTTCGCCGCGGCCCGGTCGTGCTTCGTCGCGGACTGCGGTCGGGAGTTGGCGGCGATCCATGCCCTCGACCCGGCACCCGTCGAGGGCTTCCTGGCGCTGCTGGAGGATCCGGTGGCGGCGCAGCGGTCCACCTTCGACCTGATCGGCGATCCGCACCCGGTGTTCGAGCTGGCGTTCCGCTGGCTCGACGACAATCGGCCGGCGATGGGCACGCCCACGGTCGTCCACGGCGACTTCCGGATGGGCAACCTGCTGGTCGGCGCGTCGGGGCTGACCGCCGTGCTCGACTGGGAGCTCGCCCATCGCGGCGACCCGGCCGAGGATCTCGGCTGGCTCTGCGCCCGGGCGTGGCGCTTCGGCGGCGACGGCGCCGTCGGCGGCATCGGGACGCGGGAAGACCTGGTGGCGGCCTACGTGGCCGCGGGCGGGCGGGAGATCCCGCTGGAGACGCTGCGCTGGTGGGAGGTGCTCGCCACGCTGCGGTGGGGTGTCATCACGATGTTCATGGGGGCCGAGTACCGGTCGGGCGCGTCGCCGTCCATGGAACAGGCGGCCATCGGTCGCCGCGTCGTCGAGAACGAGTACGACATCCTGCTCCTGCTCCGACCGGAGCTGGCGGCATGACCGATCGTCCGCCGCCTCGCGACAACTGGCCGCACGACGTGCCGTCGGCCGCCGAACTGGTCGCCGCGGTACGGACCTACCTCGCCGATGACCTCGGCCCCCGCAGCGAGGGGCGGGACCGCTTCCTGCTGCGGGTGGCGGCGAATGCCCTCGCCATCGCCGAGCGGGAGATCAGCGCATTGCCCGAGGACGCGGCCGCCCACGCCGAGATGCTCGCGGCCTTCGGCGTGGCATCGGAGGCCGACCTGAGCGCGGCCATCCGGGCGGGCTCGCTCGACGCCCGCCACGCCGAACTCGCCGCCGCCCTGTGGACGACGACCCTCGCCAAACTCGCCGTCGCCAACCCCCGCTACCGCGACCCCTCCCTCGAGAGTTGAGACGCCGGGGTCAGAGTCCCGTCCCATCTCAGCGGGCGAGGTGAAGCGGGGGTCAGACCCCAGGTGAAGCGCGGGTAACGGGCGCTTTCGTGGCCGAGAAGGTACGGGGGTCTGACACCAGAAGGTATGGGGGGTTGGTACCGTGGGGGTCGTGAGGGAGCACCGCCACGCTGACGCCGCTCGGGCTGTATGGATGATCCTCGGGCTGCTCGCGATTCCGGTGCTGTCGGTCACGTCGACGGCGCTCGTCGCCGACATCGCGTCCACGACGGACCCGGCTGCGGCGCTCGTCGGCATTCCCGCCGTGCTCGGCGGTGTCATCACGGGCGCGCTCGTCTTCCGCCTCGCTCGCACGTTGCGCTCCGGCGTCATCGACGCGTGGTCGACCCTGCTGGCCTCGCTCGCCCCCTCGATTTCGCTCGTCGCGCCGGCACCCGGTTGGGCCCCGGCCGCAGTGGCGCAACGTCCCCGTGTCGCCTTCGTTCCCGCCGGCGTCGGTCGCCGCGGTCCACCCGTCGTCTCGCGCTGAGGCCTGCACCCCGGCACGGCCGGGGACCGCACACGACGAGTACGAACGAACGACTGGAGATCCACTCATGCGCTCACGCGCGTTCTGGCGGCTGCTCGCTGCCTTCCTGACCCTCACCCTGATCGCCGCGGCCTGCGGCGACGACGATGCCGACACCGATGTCGCTCCCGGTGATGTCACCGACGACGTCGGCGGCGACGACACCGCCGACGACATGGCTGATGGCATGGCGGACGACGACATGGCCGACGACGGCGAACACAGCCACGACGACGACGGCACCCACACCGATGACGACGGCATGGCCGACGGCGACATGGGCGACGACGGTGGCCACGACCACGGCGAAGCCGTCGAGTTCACCGGCGACGTCGTGCCCACCATCGCGATCGACGTCGAGGCCGATCCGGCCGGCGGCATCAACGTCCATGTGACCAGCACCGACTACACGGTGAACCCCGAGGCCGCGTCCACCGACCATGTGGAGGGCGAGGGCCACTATCACCTCTACCTCGACGGGGAGAAGGCCCTGCGCTTCTACAACGACTCGATCTACTACGCCGGCGTGCCGGAGGGTGATGTCGAGGTCGCGGTCGAGCTCTCCGCCAACGACCACCGCGCCTATGCCGTCGACGGAGAGCTGCTACGGGCGACGACGACGTTCACGGTGCCCGAGCACGCCCACGACGAGCATTCACACGACGATCCGGCGGCGGTCGAGTGGACCGGCGATCCGGTTTCGCTGGCGCTCGCCGTCGAGGTCGACCCGAAGTCGGGCTGGAACGCGTTCATCGCGGTCGACGGCATGACCTTGTCGCCCGAGCACGTGAACGGCGACCATGTCGCCGGTGAAGGTCATCTGCACATCTACGCCAACGGGCAGAAGCTCGGCCGTCTCTACGGTCCGGCGACGCACATCGCCGCCCTGCCGGCGGGAGACGTCGAGATCACCGTCGTGGCGTACACCAACGATCACATGCCCTACGAGATCGACGGTGAGCCGGTGGCCGCCTCCGCCACCGTGACGGTCGCGTCGTGAGTCGCCCGGCCCGGATCGTGGGTCTGGTCGCCATCGTCATCGCCCTGCTCGCGAGCGGGTGCGGTGACGACGGCGGCGGGGGCGGTGACGACGGCGCGATCATGCTCGACTTCGAGGACGGCGAGCTGGTCGGCGGGTCCCGCCAGGAGTCGGTGGGCCTCGGCGACCGTATCCAGATCACGATTGCCGGTGACGCCGGCGACGACGTCCACGTGCACGGCTACGACCTCTACATCCTCGAGGGCGAGGAAGACCTCACCTTCGACGCGTTGATACCCGGCACCTTCGAGGTCGAACTCGAGGGCTCCGGGCGCCTGCTCCTGCGGATGACCGTCTCGTGACCGGAGAAGGCGCATGATCGCGCAGCTCCTCGGCCACGGCATCGGCGGCCGGACGGATCTGCCTCTGCCCGTGTGGCAGCTGGCCTGGGCGGCCGGGTTCTCGGTCGCGATCTCGTTCGTCGCGCTCGGCGCCTTCTGGGAACGCCCCCACCTCGCCGCCGCGGCACGGGGACGCGTCCTCTTCTCCGCCCTCGGGCCGCTCTTCCGGATCGTCGAGGTGCTGCTCAAGCTGGTCGGCCTGTTCCTCTTCGGCGTGGTGCTGTCGGCTGCGTGGTGGGGCAACACCAACTTCGCGGTCAACATCTCCGGCGATGCGTTCCTGATCTGGTTCTGGGTCGGACTCCAGTTCGTCTCGGCCGTCTTCGGTGACGTCTGGCGAGCGTTCAACCCCTACGTCACCATCGCCGACACGGCGGCCTGGGTGAAGGCCAGGGTGACGCAGACCGAGATCTCACCCATCGATCGCGGGGCCGGACCGGTGTGGCCGGCCGTCGTCGCGATCTTCTCGTACCTCTGGTACGAGCTCGCCTATCACTCGGCATCGGCGCCCCGCTCGATCGGCGTCTACCTCACGCTCTACAGCGCCGTGATGCTCGCCGGTGCGGCCGTGCACGGCCGGGGCTGGGTGCGGCGCGCCGATGGATTCGCGGTGTTGTTCACCAAGCTCTCGGCGATGGCGATCTTCCATCTGGACGAGGACCGGCGCTTCCGGATCCGGCCCCCGCTCGCCGGCGTCGCCACGATGCCGAACCCGGCCGGCACGGTCGCCTTCATCGTGGTGGTGCTCGGCTCGACGACGTTCGACGGGTTCAGCCGCAGTTCGTTCTGGTTCGACATCAGTGGCGACGCGACCGGCTGGGGCCTCACCCTCATCCAGACGCTCGGCCTCCTTGTCATCATCGTCGCCGTGTGGCTCGTCTACATGCTCGCCGTCAGCATCATGGCGTCGATCACCGGCGATGCGGAGCGGGATCTCGCCTCGGCGTTCGGGCCCTCACTCGTGCCCATCGCCGCGGCGTACGCGGTCGCCCACTACTTCAGCCTTCTCGTGCTCGACGGACAGCGGATGTTCATCCAGATCAGCGACCCGTACGGGCGGGGCTGGGACATCTTCGGGACGAAGGACTACTCGATCGACTGGCTGCTCGTGTCGCCCGACGTCATCGCGTGGGTGCAGACGCTCGCCATCGCGATCGGTCACGTCCTGGCCGTCGCCGCCGCCCACGACCGGGCGATCACCCGCTATCCCCACGATCTGGCGGTGCGATCGCAATACCCGATGCTCGGCGTGATGGTCGTCTACACCGTCGCCGGTCTGTTCCTCTTGTTGGGGGCCTAGCCCGCGAGGCGGTTGGTCAGGAACGCCATGACCTGCTCGAAGGCCTCCTTGGTGGGGTGGCCTTCGGTGTCGCGACGGTCCTCGGTGAGCACGCTGTGGGAACGCTTGCCGATGTCGTGGGTCTCGTCCGGCGAGGTGATCTCGACGCCGATGAAGTTCTCGCCCAGCGCGTCGCGCAGCGTGGCGAACCGCTCGGCGGGCACCAGCGGATCGCCGGTGAAGCGGAGGCCCATGACCGCGCACCCCTCGGCGGCCCGCTCGGCGACGGCGGCGAGCTGCTTCGCGTCGAGGGCGACGCTGGCCTTGCGCTTCTTGCCGATGCCGAACGGCAGCGACGGCTGACTGAGCACCGGGGCGACGACCGCATCGTCGAGGAGCATCGCGAGCCCGAACCCGCCGGTGAAGCACATGCCGACGAAACCGACGCCGGGGCCGCCGTGTTCCTCGTGCATCGTGCGGGCGAGGCCGCGCAACCACTCGGTCGCCGGTGCCTCGTCGCGCGTCGCCATCGCCCGGAACTCGCTGCTCACGCACGACTTCACGATCGACTTCAGGGCGTAGGCGGTGGTCGGCGCCTTGCCCGGCTCGCCGAACATCGACGGCATGGCGACGGAGAGGCCGGCCGCGAGGCACTCCTCGGCGAACCGGATCACTTCGGGCGTGATGCCCGGGATCTCGGCGACGACGAGCACGCACGGCCCGTCGCCCCGGCGGTACACGTCGTGGGTGATCCCGTTGTGGGAGAACGATTCGATCCGGAAGTCCGCAAGAGCCATGGCGAGCATCCTGTCCGGCCCCGCCACTGGATTTTATTGCGGTTCTGTTACGATCACGCCGCTATGCGTGACCGTCGCCCGTCGCCCCGTCCCATCGCGGTTGCCTTCGCGGGCGCCGCGCTCGTGAGCATCCTGTTCGGGTTCGGTCTCGCCGCCGCGCAGGACGAGGGCGACGTCGACGACCTCCGCCAACAGCGCGAGGACATCCGCCGCGACGCCGCCGACGTCGCCGCCGAACTGGATGCCCTCGCCGCGGAGGACCAGGAGCTGCAGGACGCCATCGACGCGCTCGACGCTCACATCGCCCTTCAGGAGGGCCGGGTGGCGTCGGCCGAGGACGCCATCGCCGATGCCGAGGAGCGGGCCGAGCGAGCCGCGGCCGATGCCGCCGCACTCGGCGACGAGATGACGGACATCCGCAGCCGGCTCCAGCGGGCGGTCGTGAACGCGTTCGTGGCCCCCCAGCTCGACACGCTCGAGGAGCTCGACAGCGGCAACCTGCTGGACGCCGAGCTGAAGCGGTCCTACATCGACGAGGTCGTCGGCGACGAGTACGAGCTCCTCGACGATCTCCGGGTCGCCCAGGCCGCGCAGGACGAGGCCGAGCGCCGGGCGCAGGCCGCCGCCGATGAGGCGCAGGCGCACCACGACGAACTGACGGCGCGGCTCGCGGAACTCGACGAGAGTCGGGCCGAGGTCGAAGCGCTGCGCGCCCAGGTCGCCGTTCGCGTCACCGAGTGGCAGGCCGTGGGCGACGAGATCGAGGCGGCTGACGCGGCGGTGGCGCGCCAGATCCAGGAGCTCGAGGCGGAGTTGGCCCGGCAGGCCGCCGAGGAGGAAGCTCGCCGTCTCGCCGAGGAGGAGGCCCAGCGCCTCGCGGACGAAGAGGCGAATGCCGACCCGGACACCCCGGCGGATCCCGGCGATCCCGATGATCCTGGCGAGCCGGACGACCCGGCGCCGCCGGCCGACCTCGGGCCCTTCGCCGTGACCCACCGCCCGGTGCCCGGCGTCATCACCAGCTCGTTCGGCAGCCGGGTCCATCCCATCTTCGGCACGACCCGCAACCACTACGGCATCGACTTCAACGCGTCACGCGGCGATCCCATCTCGGCGGCCGCCTCCGGCGTCGTCCTGTCCGCCGGCTGGATGAGCGGCTACGGCAACACCGTGGTGATCTCGCACGGCGACGGGTTCACGACCCTCTACGCCCATCAGGACGAGCTGCTCGTGTCGTCGGGTGACACCATCAGCGGCGGCGACGTGCTCGGTCGGGTCGGCAGCACGGGTTGGTCGACGGGCCCCCACCTGCACTGGGAGATCCGTATCGACGGCGTCGCCGTCAACCCGGCGCCCTATCTCTCCTGACCGCTCTCCCGACCTGACACCGGCGAAGTCGCGCCACTAGGATTTGCCACTGGGAGTGGGCGAATCATGCACAGAGAGTGGCAGGACTCGGCAGAGTGGCCGGAAACGAGCGAGTTGGACCCGCTGCGGGTCGCGACCTCGTGGTCGACGCAGCGGCTCCTCGGCGCGGCGCTGGTGATGACCGGTGCGCTGTTCGTGCTCGGCCTCGGCGTCGCGACGCTCGTGCCGCCGCCGACGCAGGCGGCCGAACCGCCGCCTCCGCTACCCGACGCAGGTTCCGAGGTCGCCGGCGAGATCGAGCGTCCGCCGGCGAGCGACGAATCGACGACCGACATCGGCGACGCCGTGTCCGTCGAACGCAACGGTGTACTCACGCCGGCCTCGGTGGAGCACCTCACGGTCGTGCAGGTCTCTGTCTCCGTGTGCGACAGCCGCGGCGTGGGGTCGGGGGTCGTCGTCGCCGACGGGCTCATCCTGACCGCGGCCCATGTCGTGGGCGACGCCGCGCTCGTGCGCATCGACCACGCGGGAACCGTCGTCACCGGTGAGGTCCTCGGCGTCCTCGGCGACGGGCGCGACGTGGCGCTCGTGCAGGTCGACGCGCCGATGGCCGCACCGCTCGAGTTCGCAGGCGCGCCGGAGCCGGGCGATGCGGTGACGCTGGTCGGCCATCCCGACGGCGGCCCGCGGACGGTCCTGGTCGGCGCAGCCGTCCCCGTCGACGTCACGACGGCGGTACAGGCCGGTGCCGGCGAGATCATCGGCGTCGACGTGGCGATCCGGGCCGGCATCTCCGGCGGAGTGGCGATCGCCGACTCCGGGGACGTGGTCGGTCTCGTCGTGGCCAAGGAGGCACGGAGCGAGACGGCGCTCGTCGTCGCCCTGCCGGACCTCGCGGACATCGCAGCCGCCGCGCTCGTGCCGGGGGAGTGCCCGGCCACCGCGTGAGCATCGCCCGATAACGTCGGCAGCGTGTCGGAACTCCACGTGCAGGTGATCGCGACCGGCGCGGACCCGGAGCCGCTCGGCCGGGTCACCGCCGACTGCGTGATCTGTGCCGATGGCGGTCTCGATGTGGCGCTGGCGGCCGGAGTGGACGTCGACCTGGTGGTGGGCGATCTGGACTCGGCCGGCGCGGCCGCCCTCGAAGCGGTCGCGGGTCGCGCCGAGGTCCTCCGCGTCTCGTCGGACAAGGACGAGACCGACCTGGAGCTCGCCCTCGCCGAAGCGCGCGCCCGCGGCGCGTCGCGCATCACCGTGCACCTCGCCGCCGGCGGTCGGCTCGACCATCAACTCGCGAACCTCGCCGTGATCGCGTCGTCCCGCTGGCACGACGCCGAGATCGGCGCCTTCGTCGGTCGCAACCGGGTCTTCGTCGTCCACCCGGGGTCCGGCGCGGTCGCGCTGCCGCTGGACCGGGGCGCCGCCGTCGCCCTGCAACCGATGGGCGGGGCGGCCCGCGTGACCACCAGCGGCGTGCGCTGGTCGTTGACGGACGAACGGCTCGATTCCCTGTCGGCGCGCGGCATCTCCAACGAGGTGACGACGGACTCGCCGACCGTTCAGGTGGAGGAGGGCGTCGTGCTCGTGATCTCGTCCGCCCAGGCGACATAGCGACCGCGGGTCCGCTCGAGCGTGAGCGGCAGGTCGAAGCAGGTCGACAGCAGCTCCGACGTGAGCACCTCGTCGAGCGGGCCCTGGGCGAGCGTCCGGCCCTCCCGCACGAGCAGGGCATGGGTGAACCCGGCCGGGATCTCCTCGACGTGGTGGGTCACGAGCGCCATCGGTGGAGTCGCCGGGTCGCCGGCGAGTTCGGTCAGCATGCGCACGAACTGTTCGCGTCCGGCGAGATCGAGCGCGGCGGTGGGCTCGTCGAGGAGCACGAGACCCGGCTCGGTCGAGAGGGCCCGGGCGACGAGTACCCGCTGGCGTTCGCCGGACGAGCAGGCGCCGAAGCGGCGCTCCTCGAGGTGGCCGATGCCGACGCGAGCGAGGGCGGCCCGGGCGGACTCGTGGTCCTGCTCGTCGTAGGTGTGCCACCACGGTTCGAGCGCGGCGTTGCGGGCGGTCATGACCACGTCCCGCACGGTCAGGTCGCCCCGCAGCAGATCCGACATCGACGCGGACGCGAAGCCGACGCGGCGGCGCAGGGTGCGAACGTCGGTGCGCCCGAGGCGCTCGCCCAGCACCCGGACCTCGCCCTGGGACGGATGGAGCCACATGGACGCGATGCGGACCAGCGTGGTCTTCCCGCAGCCGTTGGGGCCCAGCACGACCCAGTGCTGGCCCGGGTCGATCCGCCAGTCGATGCCGCGCAGGATCTCGACGCCGTCGGTGGTGCGGTGCACGCCCTCGAGGTGGAGGACCGGCTCGGGAGCGGGGTGGGCCATCGGCTCAGATCGTACGGACGATCAGGATCACGGCGGCAATCCCGGCGAGCCCGAGCACCAGCGGACGGACCCGGCCGGCGTCCACATGGCTGCGCAGCGGCCCGGAGGCGACGAAGCCGAGCAGGGCGCCCGGCACGAGCGCGGCGCCGACCGCGATCTCGGCCCACCCGAGTCGGCCGGCCGCGGCGATCGCCGGCAGGGTGATGAGGCTGCCGATCGCGAAGTAGGCGCCCATGGTGGCGCGCAGTTCGGGCCCGCTGCGGCGTTGCAGTGTGAGGGCGACCGGTGGCCCGCCGATCGCGGCGGTGGTGGCACCGAAGCCCGACACGACGCCGGCACCGAAGTAGGTCGGCCGGTTCTCGCGGATGTGGATGATGCCGGTGGACAGCACGACGGCGACGAGGATCGTGACCCCGACGAGGAGTTGCAGGGCCCGGTCGTCGGCCGCGGCCAGGACGAACGCGCCGACGATCGCGCCCGGGATGCGGCCGCCGGTGGCGATGGTGACCACTTCGCGGTCGACGCCCTCGCGTTCGCGCAGGGCGGTGGCGAACGTGAGGATTCCGGTGGCCACGAAGATCGGCCCCGGCACGAGGTCGGGGTCGAGCAGGGCGAACACCGGCGTCGCGAGCATGTTGGCGCCGAACCCGACGGAGGCCTGCACGGTGGAGGCGATGGCCATGACCAGCACGGCCAGCACCACGACCTCCGCGTCGACGTTCACTCGGCGCCGCCGTGGGCGATCCAGGTCGCGAACATGGCCGCGTAGCGACCCTCGTGGGAGACGAGCTCGTCGTGCGACCCGAGCTCGACGATCTCGCCGTCGTGCACGACGGCGATGCGATCAGCCCGCCGGGCGGTGGCGAGGCGGTGGGCGATGATCACCGCGGTGCGGCCTTCCAGCACGACGTCGAGGGCCCGTTCGACCTGGGACTCGCTCTGGAGATCGAGGTTCGACGTCGCCTCGTCGAGGATCAGCACCCGGGGCCGGGCCACGAAGGCGCGGGCGAGCGCGAGGAGCTGACGCTCGCCGGCGGAGAGTGATGCGCCGCGCTCGTGCACGACCGCGTCGAGGCCGCCGAGCCGGGCGACGAGATCGTCGATGCCCACCGCGGTGAGCGCAGCCTGGAGTTCCTCGTCGGTGGCATCGGGTCGGGCGAACGCGACGTTGTCGCGCACGACGCCGGCGAACAGGAACGGTTCCTGCGGGACGACGCCGAGCTGGGACCGCAGGCTCGTGAGTGTCACGTCGCGCAGGTCGTGCCCGTCGATCGTGACCGTGCCGGAATCGGGGTCGTGGAATCGGGTGAGCAGGCGGGCGACGGTGGACTTGCCCGCACCGGTCTCGCCGACGAACGCGACCGTTTCCCCGGGCGCGATCCGCAGATCGATGTTGCGCAACACCGGCCGGCCGGGGGTGTAGCTGAAGGTGACGTCGCGCAGTTCGATCTCGCCCTGGATCGGCGGGAGCTCGGCGGCGTCCGGCTTCTCCACGACCGACGGCTCGGTGCCGAGGAGCTCGCGCAGCTTGACGATCGCGGCGCCGCCCTGCTGGTACGAGTTGTAGAGCTGGACGAGGGTCTGGATCGGGGCGAAGAAGGATGTGAGGAACAACAGGAAGGCCGCCATCTCGCCGACCGAGATCCGCCCGTCGCTCACCATGACCGCCCCGACGCCGAGCAGCACGGCCTGGGTGCAGATGCCGATGAACTCGGTGGCCGGGGCGAAGGTGGAGTTGGCTTTCGCCGCGGCGATGCCGGCGTCGCGATGGTCACCGACGACGTCGCGGTGGCGGGCGATGTTGACGGCGCGCCGGTTGTGGGCCGTGATCACGCGGATACCGGCGAGCGACTCCTGCAGATCCGACAGCAGCGCGGCGATGCGGTCGCGCACCCGGAGGTAGCGACGGGCCGAAACCCCGCGGAACCAGAACGACGTCGCGAGTGTGGGCGGGATCGCGACCGCGAGGGTGATGATCGCGAGGAGCGGGTCGTAGACGAACAGGGCCGTGGTGATCACCAGCAGCGTGAAGACCTGCACGAGCAGGTTGACGATGCCCTCCTGGAAGAGCACCGCGAGCGCTTCGATGTCCGACGTCATGCGGGTGAGGAGGACGCCGGCCTTCTCCTCCGTGTGGAAGTCGACGCCCTGGCGCTGCATGTGGCTGAAGACCCGGATGCGCAGGTTCTCGTTGAGCCGTTCGCCGAGGCGACCCGTGTAGCTGACCCGGGCGTAGCCGAGGAATGCCGAGAGGATCACCGCGCCGACATAGACGACGGCTGCGACCACGAGCACGTTCTTGTTGCGGGCGTTGATCCCGTCGTCGATGCCGATCTGGGTCAGCACCGGTCCGACGAGCAGGGCGATCGTCTCGACGAGGACGAGCACGATGGCGCCGCCGAGCCGCCAACGATGCGGCCAGAGGAACCCGCGCAGGGTGAACGGCCGGCGGTCCCATTCGTCGTGGGTCCACGGCACCTCGGCGACATGGTGCTCGGGCTCGTGCTCGAGAACGGCCTCGACCTTTTTGCGCAGGTTCCCCGGCACGTCGGCGTGGGGCAGGCCCGCGGCCGCGTTGGCCTGCATCGAGGTGGGGCCACTGCCCGGGGAGAACCCGCCGCCGACCGCGAACATCAGGCGTCGCCTCCGTCGTCGGTGGTGTCGGCGAGGATCGCGGCATAGCGCGGGTCGGTCGCCAGGAGCTCGTGGTGGCCGCCGGAGGCGACCACCCGACCGTCGTCGATGAGGAGGACCCGGTCGGCGAGCGCGATCGTCGAGAGGCGGTGGGCGATCAGGATCGTCGTGCGATCGACTCCGCGTCGTTCGATCGCATCGTGGATCCGTTCCTCGACCGCGACGTCGATCGCGCTCGTCGCGTCATCGAGGATCAGGATCTTCGGGTCCGCCAGCAGCGCCCGGGCGAGGGCGAGTCGTTGCCGTTGACCGCCGGAGAGGGTGAGGCCACGCTCGCCGATCTCGGTGTCGATGCCGTCAGGGAGGTCCTCGACGAAGTCGCCGGCCGCGGCGTCGTCGATCGCGGCGCGGACGATGTGTTCCTCGGCGTCGGGGCGGGCGAACGCGACATTGTCGAACACGCTCGTCGCGAAGAGGAACGGGTCGTCGGTCACCACGTTGACGGCGTTGCGCAGGTCGGCGACGGACAGCGTGCGCACGTCGTGGCCGTCGACCGACACGATGCCGTCGTCGACGTCGTAGAAGCGGGGGAGGAGGCGGGCGATGGTGGACTTGCCCGAGCCCGTGGACCCGACGATGGCGACGGTCTCGCCCGGCTCGATCGAGAAGCTGAGCGATCGGAGCACCTCGGTACCGTCCGACACGGGGTACGCGAACGACACGTTCTCGAAACGGATGGCGCCGATCGGGTCCGGGAGGCGGACGGGGTCCGGTGGATCGACGATCGCGGGCGGTTCGTCGAGGATCTCGAAGACGCGCACCGAGGCGGCCGACGCCCGCTGCCACTGGAGCAGCATGAAGCCGACCATCCGGAACGGGGTCGCGAGGAGGACCACGTAGGCGCTGAACGCGACGAGGGAACCGATCTCGAGGTTGCCGTCGATCGCCTCGAGCCCGCCGTAGAGCAGGACGAGCGCCAGTCCGAGCCGGGGGAAGGCCTCCATCGCCGGGGCGTAGCGCGCCCGGGTGTCCGCCACCGAGGTGGCCGCCCATCGCAGTCGGCGGGCGGCGGCGGCGAGCAGTTGAACCTGACGCTTCTCCTGGGCGAAGGCCTTGACGACCCGCGTGCCCTGGATGTTCTCGTCCACGATCGTCGCGACGTCCGCCTGGCGGGCCTGGACGATCCACGACAGCGGGAAGATCCGGTTGCGGAGCACGATGCCGATGACGAACACGAACGGCAACGGCGCCAGCGCGACGGCGGTGAGACCGAGGTTGATCGAGACCATGACCACGAGGGCGAAGCCCAACAGGACGACCTGCATCGCGATGAGCGGCCCGAACGAGAACAACAGCTGGATCGACCGGATGTCGGTGTTGGCCCGGCTGATCACCTGCCCACTCTGGATGCGATCCCAGTAGCCGAACGACAGCTCCGTGAGCCGGTTGTAGATCAGGTTCCGCAGGTCCGCCTCGATGCGGTGCGCCGCCCGGAACAGGCTGAAGCGGTACCCGAAGCCAAACCCGAAGCGGCAGGCGGCGAGGACGAACAGGGCGACGACGAACGGCGTGACATCGTCCTTGTCCCGAACCGCGTCGATGCCCATGCCCACGGTGAGCGGGACGAAGACGGTCGCGGCCGTCGAGAGCAGGCCGCAGGTCACGCCGAACAAGAAGAGCGGCTTCTGCGACCAGACGACCGGAGCCAGCCGTCGGAGCCACGTCCTCGACGGATCGGGGTCGATCCGCCTGCGTGGAGGGTCGAATCGGCTGTGAGTCGAAGGGCGCACCCGACCGTCCGGGGAGACGGGGGTGGTGGCGAGCGACGACATTCGCTCCAACCTACGGGTACATTTTCCGATGACGCAGATCGACTGAGGAGTTCCGATCGACATCGCCCTACGGCTCCTGGCCGCCGTCGCCCTGGTCGCGGCCAACGCAGCCTTCGTCGCCGCCGAGTTCGCGCTGGTGGCCGTCGATCGAACCCGTGTCGACGAACGCGCCGCACAGGGCAGCAGCGCCGCCCGTCGTGTGCAGGGGCTGCTCGACCGCATCTCGTACCACCTGTCGGGCGCCCAGCTCGGCATCACCGTCACGTCCCTGCTCCTCGGGTTCCTGGCCGAACCGGCCGTCGCGGCGGCGATCGAACCGGGGCTGGAGAGCGTTTTCGGCGACGTGCCCCGCGGGGTCTCGATCGCCCTCGCGCTGCTGATCGCCACGGTCGTGCAGATGGTGTTCGGCGAGCTGGTGCCGAAGTCCCTCGCCACCAGTCGGCCCCTCGAATCGTCGTTCGCCCTCTCCCGTCCGACCGCGGTCTACGGCATCCTCGCCGGGCCGGTGATCGTGGTGCTCGACGGCATGGCGGCTCGCCTGACGCGTCGGCTGGGGGTCGAGCCCGCCGAGGAGCTCGAGGCGATCCCGAACCTCGAAGAGCTCGAACACATGATCCGCAGCTCGGGCGAGGAAGGGATGCTCGATCCGGCGGAGGTCGACCTCCTCACCCGATCCATCCGGCTCGCCGACAAGTCGGCGGACGACGCGATGGTGCCGCGCGTGCGGGTCGTGGCGGTCGACGACGAGGCGACGGTCGACGATCTGGTCGAGCTCGCGGTGTCCAGCGGCCACTCCCGGTTCCCCGTGATGGCCGACGGTCTGGACGATCTCGTCGGCGTCGTGCACGTGAAGTCGGTCCACGGCGTGCCGGTGAGCGAGCGGTCCACGACCCACGTCATCGACCTGATGGCGCCGGTGCTCGCCGTACCGGAGGCCCGCGACCTCGACGAACTCCTGGTCGACCTGCGCGAGGGCGGGCAACAGTTGGCCGTGGTGGTCGACGAGCACGGCGGCACGGCGGGCATCATCACGCTCGAAGACGTGCTCGAGGAGTTGGTCGGCGAGATCGACGACGAGCACGACATCATCTCGACGTCGCTCACGCGGGTCGAGGCGAAGGGCTCCACCGTCATCCCGGCTTCCCTGCATCCCGACGAGGTCCGTGACCTGACGGGGTTCGACATGCCGCCGGGTGAGTACGAGACGCTCGCCGGCCTGGTGCTGGATCAGCTCGGCGAGATCCCGACCCCGGGCGACATGTGCACGGTCGACGGGTGGCGGCTCGAAGTGGTGGCCATGGAGCGGCTGCGCATCGCCTCGGTCCGCGTCGTGGCGCCGCCGGAGACGCCGCCGCCGGAGACACCGTCGGAGACACCATCATGACCACCGGCTTCCTCATCGCCGCGGTGCTCCTCCTGGTCGCCAACGGGTTCTTCGTCGCGATCGAGTTCGCCCTGCTCGCCTCGCGGGTCTCGCGACTCGAGCCGATGACGCTGTCGGGCGACGACCCGCGAGCGGAGGCCGCCCTCGACGCGGTTCGCGACCTCCAGCCGCAGCTCGCCGGTGCCCAGTTGGGCATCACCATGGCGTCGCTCGGACTCGGTTATGTCGCGGAACCGGCGATCGCGACCCTCCTCGAATCCGCGATCGAGTCCTTCGTGCACCTGTCGAGCAGCGTCCTGCACACCATCTCGTTCCTGATCGCGTTGAGCATCGTGGTGGTGCTCCACATGGTCGTCGGGGAGATGGTGCCGAAGAACCTGGCCATCGCGAATCCGGAAAAGGTGGCGCGGGTCCTGGCGCCGCTGCACGGTGCCTATGTCGCGCTGTTCAAGCCGGTGGTCTGGTTCCTCAACCTCATCTCGAACGGCATCGTCCGCCTGTTCGGCTACGAGCCGGTCGACGAACTCAACACCGCGCTCACCGTCAACGAGTTCCACACACTGCTCGCCGGCGCGCTCGAACAGGGGAAGATCGAGCAGCTCGAACGCGAGCTCCTCTCCGGCGCGCTCGACTTCCGGGCCCGCACCGCAGGGTCGATCATGGTGCCGCGGGCGGAGATGCACTCCGTGCCCCGTCCGACGCCCGTGGCCGAGATCGAGCGACGGGTGGCCGAGACGGGCCACAGCCGCATCCCGATCGAGGGCGGCGGGCCGGACGACATCATCGGGTTCGTCCACTCCAAGGACCTGCTGCGGCTCGGTCCCGACGCCCGTGACGATCAGGTGCCGCTGGAGATGATGCGGCGCATGCTCATCGTCGGACCCGACACCTCGGTGCGTGACCTCATGCGGGCCATGCGGCGCGTCCGCCGCCATGTCGCCTTGGTCCAGACAACGGAGGGTCGCCTGCTCGGGCTCGTCACGCTCGAGGACGCGCTCGAAGCGCTGGTGGGCGACATCCGCGACGAGACCGACGCCGAGGTCTGATCCGGCCCTTTTCGGCGCCACTCGACCCTCAGCGCAGGATCTCGCGTACGCCCGGCAGGGGAGTGGTGAGCAGCGAGCGGGCCCGGCTCGTGTCGAGCGGGCAGTTCCGCGGCCGGGATCCGTCCGCCGGGCCGGGCGCTCCGACCACAGCCGCCGCGTCGACCCCCACGAGCGGGGCGAGACGGCGGGCGAACTCGTGGCGGTCAACGATGTCGGCGCCGGCGACGTGGAGCGGCCCCGCGATGTCGCGGCGCTCGGCGAGTTCGAGGCACGCGTGGGCGAGTGACGTGACCGCGAGCGGGCAGCGGTACTCGTCGTCGAAGAACCGCATCGACGGGTCGGTGACCATCGCGGCCTGGTGACCGGGGTCGTCTGTATCGCCGTAGAGGAGGCTGGTGCGCACGATCACCGCGCCGGGATCCGCGTCGGCGACCGCGGCCTCGGCGTCGGCCTTCGCCCGGCCGTAGTCATGGGGTGGCGAGACCGGGTCGTCCTCGCGGTAGGGGCGGTCGGTCGTGCCGTCGAAGACCACGTCGGTCGACACGTGGACGAACCGCGCCCCGACCCGGGCACAGGCCGCCGCGAGCGCGCCGGGGGCCCGGGCGGTGATGGCGTCGAGGTCGGGGCCGGAGGCGACGTAGGCCGCGTTGACCACGGTGTCCGGGCGCAGCTCGTCGACCAGCGCGGCGCCGTCCGTGCCGCCGTCGCGCAGGTCGATGTGGTGCCACGTGGACACGCCGGCGACGGGCGGCGACGAGCAATGGGTCGCGGCGGCGGAGGGCGGCGCGATGCGGCAGAGTGCCCGCCCGAGCAGGCCGGTGCCGCCGACGATCAGGAGGGCGGGACGGCCGCGGTCAGGCGCCGATGCTGTGATAGCCGCCGTCCACGTGGATGATCGAACCGGTCGTTCCCCGGAACCAGTCGGACAGCAGCGCGACCGTGCTCTCGGCGACGGCGGTGGAGTCGTTGACGTCCCACCCGAGCGGCGCCTTCTCGTCCCACACCTCCTCGAAGGCGGCGAAGCCGGGGATCGACTTCGCGGCGATCGTGCGGATCGGCCCGGCGGCCACGAGGTTGCAGCGGATGCCCTGCGGACCCAGCGCCCGCGCGAGATACCGGTTGGTCGATTCCAACGCGGCCTTGGCCACGCCCATCCAGTTGTAGGCCGGCCAGGCGACGGTGGCGTCGAAGGTGAGCCCGACGATGGAACCGCCCTTCGTCATGAGCGGCGCGGTGGCCTCGGCCACCACCTTCAGCGAGTAGGCCGAGATCTCGAGGGCGACCTTCACGTCGTCCCAGGTGCCGCCCATGAAGTCGTCACCCAGGATCGCCTCGGGCGCGAAGCCGATGGAGTGCAGCGCCCCGTCGACCCGTCCCCAGGTGTTCGAGAGCGTGTCGCGCAGCGCCTCGACCTGGGCCGGCTCGGTGACGTCGAGCTCGTGGACCTCGCAGGGCTGAGGCAGCTTGCGGGCGGTGCGCTCGGTGAGCCGCAGGCCCCGGCCGGCCCCGGTGAGCGCGATCTCGGCGCCCTGTTCCTGGGCGATCCGGGCGACGCCGAACGCGAGACTGGCGTCGGTCAGCACGCCGGTGATCAGGATCTTCTTGCCGTCCAGCAGCCCCACGCGGGTTCCTCCGGGTGTCGTCCCTGGTCGTCGGCCGAGTCGCCGTCGACAGAGACGCACCGTAGCCTCGTTCACCATGCACATCGGTCTCCTCGGCGCCACCGGTCCAGCGGGCATGGCTCTGGCCGCCCGACTCGCTTCCGTCGGCCACGAGATCACCATCGGCTCGCGCTCCAAGTACCGGGCTTTGGAGGTGCGCGACACCATCATCGACAAGTGGCCGGACCGGACGTTGGCGATCGACAGCTCCGACAACCAGGGTGCCGCGAACGGCGAGCTCGTCGTGATCGCCACCCCGTGGAACGCGGCGACCGAGACGGCTCACTCCGTGCGGACGAGGCTCCGCGGCAAGGTCGTCGTCTGCATGAGCAACGCGCTGTCGAAGGTGGGTCGCGAGTTTCAGCCGCTCGTGCCGCCCCGCGGGTCCGTGTCCGGCAGCGTCCAGGCCGAACTGCCGGACAGCTATGTGGCCGCGGCGTTCCACCATGTGCCCGCCAAGGAACTCGCCCAGCTGGACGAGCCGGTCGTGTCCGACATCCTGATCTGCTCGGATCACCAGAAGGCGACCGTGACCGTCAGCGACCTGGTCGGCGAGATCCCGGGGATGCGACCGCTCGATGCCGGCGAGCTCTCGAACGCCACCGCCATCGAGGCGTTCACCGCCGTTCTGCTCCAGCTGAACGTGCGCTACAAGACCCGGGTCGCGCTGAAGCTGATCGGCATCGACGACGACGTCGACTGACCCGCTCGGTCCGATGATGCAGCTCTACGACACGCATCTCGGCCGGATCGTCCCGTTCGAACCGGGCCCGATCGTCACGATGTACGTGTGTGGCATCACCCCCTACGACGCCACCCATCTCGGGCACGCCGCCACTTATGTCACCTACGACGTCTTGCAGCGCCGTCTGCGGGACCTCGGCCACGAGACCCGCTGCGTCCGCAACATCACCGACGTCGACGACGACATCCTCGCGGCGGCCGCCCGGCGCGGGGTCCACTATCTCGACCTCGCCTTCGGCGAGACGGCCCGCTTCGACGAGGACATGGCCGCGCTGAACACCATCGAACCGTGGTCGGCCCCGCGGGCCACGGGCGCGATCCCCGACATCCGGGGGGTGATCGAGTCGATCCTCGACCGCGGCCTCGGCTACGTCGTGGGCGGCACCGTCTACTTCGACACCGTGGCGGCCGAGGACTTCGGTTCGCTCGGTGGGCTCGGACGCGATCGGATGCAGCAGCTGGCCGTCGAGTGGCGGGAGAACCCGAGCGACCCGAACAAGCGGGATCCGCTCGACTTCATCATGTGGCGACCCTCGGACGAGGGCGAACCGGCCTGGGAGTCGCGATGGGGTCCCGGCCGGCCCGGCTGGCACGTCGAGTGTTCGGCTCTCGCGCTGCGCGAGCTCGGTCCCACGATCGACCTGCACGGCGGCGGCGTCGACCTCCTCTACCCGCACCACGAGTGTGTGCGGGCCCAGAGCGAGGCGGCGACGGGGGAGCCGTTCGTGCGGCACTGGATGCACCAGTCGATGGTGCACCTCGACGGCCGGAAGATGTCGAAGTCGACCGGCAATCTCGTGTTCGTGCACGACCTGCGTGATCGCTTCGACCCGATGGCGATCCGGTTGGCGCTCGGTGCGCATCACTACCGGCGTCCCTGGCAGTGGAGCGATCAACTGATCGACGATGCGGTGGCGCGACTGGACCGCTGGCGTGCGGCCGGACCCGGGTCCGGAGCGCTCGAGGAGGTGCGGGCCCACCTCGACGACGACCTCGACGTACCGGCCGCGCTCGCGGTGGTGGACGACGCCGCGAATGCCGGTGAAGGGGTCGGCGATGCCGCCGCCCTTCTCGGCGTGGATCTGTCATGATGGGCGCCTGATGTCGGACCACCGAGCGATGCAGCGAGCCGTCCTCACCGTCTGTCGTCCGCTCTTCGCCTCACTCTGGAGGATCCGTACCTCGGGTCTGGAGCACATCCCGGCCACCGGCCCGGCGATTTTCACGCCGAACCACACGTCGGTGATCGACTCCTTCTTCCTGCCGGCGGTCCTTCCCCGACCGATCTGCTTCGTGGGCAAGGCGGAGTATCTGGACGACTGGAAGACCCGGCGGCTCTTCCCGGCGCTCGGCATGATCCCGATCGATCGCAGCGGCGGCGACGCGTCCACCCGCGCCCTCGACACCGCGGCCGGTCTGCTCGAGGCCGGCGAGTTCTTCGGCATCTATCCGGAGGGGACGCGGTCGCGAACGGGCTATCTCCACAAGGGTCACACCGGTGCCGCACGGCTCTCCCTGCGCACGGGCGCGCCGATCGTGCCGGTCGGCATCCTCGGCAGCCGCGCCATCCAACCGCCGGACGTGCCGATGCCCCGTCCGTTCCGCCCCGTCGAGATCCGCTTCGGCAAGCCGATTTACCCGGCCTCGAGCGAGTCGGTGTCCGACACCCGCATGCGCCTGCGGCAGATCACCGACGAGGTGATGTTCGAGATCCGCGCCCTCACCGGCCAGGACTATGTGAACGAGTACGCGACCAAGGGCACCCAGACCGCCACCGAGACACTCCAGGTCACCGTGGATCCGGAGATGCCCGAGCGACGCTCGTCGGCCGACGTGCTGCGCGCCGCCGCCGTCTGAATTCCCACGGGCCCGGCCGGACAGCCCGGTAACCTTCGCGGCGTATGTCCGACGTCATCTCCATCAACCTTCCCGATGGGTCAGCTCGCGAACTCCCGGCCGGTGCCACCGCCGCCGACCTCGCAGCCGACATCGGGCCCGGCCTCGCCCGAGACGCGCTCATCGCGGTCGTCGACGGCACGGAGCACGATCTCGATGTCGTGCTCACGGACGGCGCGGTGGTGGAGATCGTCACGCCGGCATCGGACAGCGGGCTGCACACCCTGCGCCACTCGACCGCGCACGTGATGGCGCAGGCGATCGTCGACCTCCATCCCGGCACCCAACTCGCGATCGGCCCGCCGATCGAGCACGGCTTCTACTACGACGTCGAGTTGCCGGACGGCCAGACCCTGTCCGAGGACGATCTCGAACGCATCGAGTCCCGCATGCGCGAGATCGTCGAAGCCGATCAGCCCTTCGTCCGTCACGAACTCAGCCTCGACGAGGCCGTCGGGTTCTTCGCCGAGGAGCCCTTCAAGGCCGAGATCATCGAACGGGTCCGCGACGGCGCCGTCACCGGTGAGGACGCGGGCGAGGTCAGCGGCGACTCGATCAGCTACTACGCCAACGGCGACATCACCGCCCCCGGCACCTTCCGAGACATGTGCACCGGGCCCCACGTGCCGAGCACCGCACGGCTCGCCCATTTCAAGCTCCAGTCCGTCGCCGGCGCCTACTGGCGTGGCGACGTCTCGCGTCCGATGCTCCAGCGGATCTACGGCACCGCGTGGGACTCCAAGAAGGCGCTGAAGACCCACCTCCAGATGCTGGCCGAGGCCGAGAAGCGCGATCACCGCCGCCTCGCCCAGGAGCTCGATCTCGTCAGCTGGCCCGAGGAGCTCGGTCCGGGCCTCGCGGTGTGGCACCCCAAGGGTGCGCTCATCCGCAAGATCATGGAGGACTACAGCCGCGACCGTCACGAGCACGGCGGCTACGAGTTCGTCGTGTCGCCCCACATCGCGAAGTCGGTGCTCTGGGAGACCTCGGGCCACCTCGACTTCTACGCCGACGGCATGTATCCGCCCATGGAGATGGACGGTGCGACGTACTACCCGAAGCCGATGAACTGCCCGTTCCACGTGATGATCTACCGCTCGCGACAGCGCAGCTATCGGGAGCTGCCGCTGCGGATGTTCGAACTCGGCGCGGTCTACCGCTACGAGCTCTCGGGTGCGGTTCACGGCCTGCTGCGCAGTCGCGGGTTCACCCAGGACGACAGCCACATCTTCACCACCCGCGAAGGCTTCGCCGAGGAGGTCGACTCGACCCTCCAGTTCGTGCTCAGCGTGCTGCGGGCGTTCGGTTTCGACGAGTTCCAGATGAAGCTCTCGACCCGCCCGGTGGAGAAGTCGGTGGGCGACGACGAGATCTGGGAGCTCGCGACCGACGGACTGCGGGCGGCACTCGAGCAGGGAGACCACGACTATGTGGTCGACGAGGGCGGCGGCGCGTTCTACGGGCCGAAGATCGACGTCGACGTGAAGGACGCGATCGGCCGTTCCTGGCAGCTGTCGACCATCCAACTCGACTTCAACCTGCCGGAGCGGTTCGACCTCGAGTACGTGGCGTCGGACGGCACCCGCAAGCGGCCGGTCATGATCCATCGCGCGCTGATGGGGTCGATCGAGCGCTTCTTCGGCGTGCTCATCGAGCACTACGCCGGCGCGTTCCCGGCGTGGCTCGCGCCGACCCAGGTCCGCATCCTGCCGGTGGCCGAGGTGCACGACGACCACGCCGACGCCGTGGCGTCGCGTCTGCGCGCCGCCGGTTTCCGGGTCGACGTCGTCGGTGCCGTCGAGCCGCTCGGCAAGCGGGTGCGCAACGGGAAGGTCGAGAAGATCCCCTACGTCCTGGTCGTCGGCGACGACGACGTGGCGGCCGACACCGTCGGTGTCAACAAGCGGGGCGAGGACAAGCCGGAGCGCGACGTCACCGTGGATGACTTCATCGCCCGCCTCGCCACCGAGGTGGACAAGAAGGTCTGAGGCGACGGATGGTCGAACACCTCTGGTCCGGCTGGCGCATGGCCTACATCGAAGGCGAGCCCGGTTCGGAGGTGCGCAACGTGGCCGTTCCGGAGGGGTCGACGCTCTTCGAGGCGATCCTCGCCAGCCCGCAGCCCGACGAGGAGACCTTCATCGTCTGGCGGGGGGAGCACTGCTTCGCGCTGCTCAACGCGTATCCCTACACCTCCGGTCACGTCATGGTGCTCCCGAACCGGGGTGTGCCGATGCTCGCCGACCTCACCGACGACGAGCACGCCGAGCTCTGGCAGGGCGTGCGGCTCGCGAGCGAGGCGATCACCGCCGCGTACGAGCCGATGGGGTTGAACATCGGGGCGAACCTCGGGAAGGGGGCCGGCGCCGGCTTCCCCGACCACCTCCACGTCCACGTGCTTCCCCGCTGGGAGGGCGACACGAACTTCATGACCGCGGTCGCCAACACCCGGGTGCTGCCGGAGGCGCTGATCGATTCCTGGCGGCGTATCCGCGACGCCTGGCCCGTACCCTGAGCGACGTGTCCGACGACATGATCTCCGACGAGCCGGTCCGCGCCGAGGACGTCCGCGACGAACTCCCCGCGGACCTCGACACGACGGCGATCGCGACGCCGTACCTGTTCCCGAACAACAGCCGCCGCCGCATCCCCGGGGTGCTCTACATCCTGATCGGGATCGGCTGTGTCGTGGTCGTCGCGATGGCCGGCGAGGGTGCCGTGCTCGTCAACGGTGGGGTGACCGTCGCCGGCATCGCCCTGATCGTCATCGGCCTCTACCACCTGCAGGGCGGATGGGATCTCTCCTTCGACGAGGAGCAGGCGCTCGGCGCGGCGACCCGTCAGGTCGGCTTCCCGGTCGGCCATGCGTCGGCCCAACTCGGCTGGCGCGGGTTCCGCAGCCGGCCGACGTGGCGCATCCTGCTCTACTCCAACGAGCCGTCTCCCGAGCACCGGGGTCTCGTGCTCGTCGACGGCATCGACGGTGAGATCATCGACCACTTCACCGAGCACAACCCCGAGGACTGGTCCGCATACCAGACCGGCCCGGCTTCGTCGGCCGAGAGCGACGTCGAGGGCTGAACCGACCCCGCGGGGCACGCTGCTACCCTTGGGCCGTCCCCCCAGGAGTTCTCATGTTCGACGGAAATTGGCGCACGACGGTCGACAAGGGCCTCACGCCCATTGGTCACAGCCTGCGCCGCACCGGCATCACAGCCGACGTCATCACGGTCATCGGCATCCTCATGGCCTCGATCGCAGCCATCACGATCGGTGCCGGCTACACCCGGCTCGGGTTCCTGTTTCTCCTGCTCACGGGTATCCCCGACGCCCTCGACGGCGCGGTGGCCCGGGCCTCCGGCACCGGTTCGCAGCGCGGCGCCTACTTCGACTCGGTCTCGGATCGCCTGACCGACGGCCTGCTCTTCGGCGGTGTCGCCTGGCATCTGGCGAGCACGGAGCCGGGCCGCATCATGATGCTGCCCGTCGCGATCATGGGCCTCGCGATGTTCATCTCGTACCAGCGGGCGAAGGCCGAGTCGCTCGGCTACGACGCCAAGGGCGGGATCATGGAACGGGCCGAGCGCATCATCGTGCTCGCCCTCGCCCTGCTGTTCTCCGAGCTGCTGATCCCGATCCTGTGGGTGATGTTCGTTCTCACCGCGATCACCGCGATCCAGCGGTTCGTGAAGGTCTGGAAGCAAGCCTCCGTGGATCGACCGCTTCCGGTTCGCCAGCAGCGCCGCCAGCCCCGGGCCCGTCAACGTGCGACCACGGAGTCGCAGTGGCGTCAGCGCATGCGTGAGCGTCGCTCCCTGCGCGACGGCTGATCCGTGCCGTCCGCCTCCGCCTACAAGGCGGGGTCGCTTCTGGCCCGTCGACTCCCGGCCTCCGTCGGCACCACCGCGGCCCGCCTGATCGGCGCCGGAGCGGCGGCGTCGCCCGAACGGCGACGGGTGGTCGCTCGCAATCTCGAACGGGTCTACGGCCGCAAGCTCAGCGCGGTGGAGAAGCGGCGCAAGGTCGCCGAGGTGTTCGAGTGGTACGCCCGCTACTACCACGAGAGCTTCCGCCTCCCCGATCACTCGGCGGAGAAGATCGACCGGGAGTTCGGCTACGAGGGGTTCGGCCAGGTCGAGGAGGCCTGCGCCAACGGGCAGGGCCCGATCCTCGCCCTTCCCCATCTCGGCACCTGGGAGTGGGCGGCGTTCTGGCTCGCCCTCGTGCCGAAGTACAAGGTGACGGCGATCGTGGAGCCGCTGGAGCCGCCGGAACTGTTCGAGTGGTTCGTCAGCTATCGCGAGTCGCTCGGCATGAACATCGTGCCCCTCGGTCCGGAGGCCGGAAAGGCCAGCGTCGGAGCGCTCAACCGGGGCGAGGTCCTCTGCCTGCTGGCGGACCGCGATCTCCAGGGCAACGGCATCCCCGTGGACTTCTTCGGCGAGCGCACCACGCTGCCCGCCGGCCCGGCCACACTGGCCCTGCGCACCGGGTCGCCCCTGTTGCCGACGGCGGTCTACTGGAAGGACGGCAGCCGGTGGGGTCACGTCCTGCCGGCGCTCGACACCGAACGACGGGGCAAGCTGCGCGAGGACATCGCCCGCGTCACCCAGGACCTGGCGACGGCGTTCGAGTCGCTCATCTCGGCCGCGCCCGAGCAGTGGCACATGCTCCAGCCGAACTGGCCCAGCGACTACGCCGCGATCGGTGAGCCGTTGCCGCCCCACTTCGAGGGGCTGGCATGAGGGTCGGCATGGTGTGTCCCTACAGCCTGACCCTGCCGGGCGGGGTCCAGAACCAGGTGCTCGCCCTCGCCCGGGCCCTGCGGCGCAAGGGCCACGACGTCCGGGTGCTCGCGCCGTGTGACGGCCCGCCACCCGACGCCGGCGTCACGCCCCTCGGTCTCAGCCTCCCGGCGTCGAGCAACGGCTCGGTCGCCCCCGTCGCGCCGGACCCGTCCGCCCAGCTCCGCACCATCCGGGCGATGCGCGACGAGGCGTTCGACGTGATCCATCTCCACGAACCGCTCGCGCCGGGGCCGACCACCACGACCCTGCTGACGAAACCCGCCCCGCTGCTCGGCACGTTCCACATGGCGGGCAAGTCCCTGAGCTACGAACTCATGCCGAACGTCGTGCGCTACCTCGCCGCCCGTCTCGACGACAAGGTGGCGGTGTCCGAGGACGCCCGCACGATGGCACGCACCTATCTCGGTGGCGACTATGACCTGACCTTCAACGCCGTCGAGGTCCGCCGCTACGACGAGAGCGACGCCCACCCGACCGACGGGCCGACCGTGTTCTTCGTCGGTCGTCACGAGGAGCGCAAGGGGCTGCGGGTGCTGCTCGAGGCCGCGGCGCTGTTGCCGCCCGACGTTCGGATCTGGATCGCCGGCGAGGGTCCGGAGACCGAGGCGCTGCGGGCCGCGTACGCCGGCGATCCGCGTCTGGTGTGGCTCGGCGCGATCAGCGAATCCGAGAAGATCTCGCGCATCAAGGGCGCCGATGTCTTCTGCGCACCGTCGTTGCACGGCGAATCGTTTGGCATCGTGCTCCTCGAGGGCATGGCGGCGCGGACGCCGGTGGTCGCGAGTGACATCCCCGGCTACGCGAACGCGGCCCGGCAGGGCAGCGATGCGCTGCTCTTCCCCGCCGGCGACGCCGCCGCGCTCGCCCGCAGTCTGCGGGAGGTGATGCGAGACGAGCGCCGTCGTGATGCGCTGGTGACCTCGGGTCGCGAACGGGCCGAGGAGTTCTCCATGGCGGCGCTGGCGGACCTCTACCTCGTCCGCTACGAGCGGATCCTGCACACCGTCGCCCGCCGCCGCTGATCAGCGCGGCCGAACGGCGCGTTCGCAGGGCTACGATGCCATCCATGGTCATTGCACTGATCGTCATTCTCGTCGTGGTGTTGCTGCTGGTCTTCTACGTGATCCGGCTCTACAACAACCTCGTCAAGTTCCGGAACCGCATCGAGAACGCCTGGGCGCAGATCGACGTCCAGCTCAAGCGGCGCTGGGACCTCATCCCGAACCTGGTCGAGACCGTGAAGGGCTACGCCTCGCACGAGCGGGAGACCCTCGAAGCGGTCATCGAGGCCCGCAACGCGGCCACGGCCGCGAGCGGCCCGGTCGAGGCCGCCGAGAGCGAGAACATGCTCACCGGCGCGCTCAACCGGCTCTTCGCGCTGAGCGAGGCCTACCCGGACCTCAAGGCCAACACGAACTTCCTCGAGCTCCAGGAGGAGCTGACCTCGACCGAGGGCCGCATCGCCTTCGCCCGTCAGCACTACAACGACTCCGTCCTCAAGTACAACACCGCGATCCAGACGTTCCCGGCCGTGCTGCTGGCCGGCGCGCTGCGCTTCAACGAGCGGGAGTACTTCGAGACCGAGGGCGAAGAGCGGGGCAACGTCTCCGTCGAGTTCTGACCGTTCCGGAGCCTGCACCATGCCCACTGTCGCGCCTCGCCTCCTGTTGCTCGCGCCGGCGATCGTTCCCGCGCTCGTCGTCGCGATCGTCGTCGCCGCGGTGCTCGATCCGCCCCTCTCGTTGCTCATCGGCCTCGTCGTCGGTGTCGCGATCGCCGTCGCCCTTATCTGGTGGTTCGAGCGACGCGCCCCGGAAGCGGCGCTGCGTTCGCTCGGTGCCCAGCCGCTGATCCCCGGCTCCGAGCCCCGGCTCGAGAGCCTCGTGGAGAGCATCTGCGCCAGCCACGGCATCAGCGAACCGCAGCTGTATCTCGTCGAGTCGCGGGCTCCGGATGCCGCGGTCGCCGGTAACGCGAACGACACGCGACTCGTCGTCACCACCGGTGCGCTGCGCCAGCTCGACCGCCTCGAGCTCCAGGCGGTCGTGGCTCGTGAGCTCGTCATGTTCGGCAACGGGATCCACGCGGCGACCGTGCTGGCGTCCGTGGCACCGTTCTACGGTCCGTTCGCCGACCGTCTCCGCAGTCGTCTGCTCGACGACCGCCGCCTCGCGATGGTCGACATCGAGGGCGTGCGGCTCACCCGCTACCCGCCGGCCCTCGCCGGCGCGTTCGAGAAGGCGGCAAACGCCGACGGCGTCCCCGACAAGGCGGCGTCGCGACACCTCTGGCTCATCGGCCCGCGCGGCTCACACGGCGTCGTCCAGCCGTTGTTGACCGAGCGCATCGACACTCTCCGGGAACTCTGATGTCCTCCACACGACGCGGCCGCCGAGCCGCCGCCCTGCTCGTCCTGCTCGTCCTCGCCCTGCTGGCCGCCTCGTGCGGTGGTGACGATGGTGGGGATGCCGACGGCACCACGACCACGTCCACGACGTCGAGCAGCACGACCTCCACGACGACCACCACGGAGCCGGTCGGGCCGGTCATGCCGTTGACCGGACTGTCCGCCGGCGAGGCGGACCCCGAAGCGGGTGCGGTCCTGGTCAAGATCGGCAACAACAACGAGAGCAGTCGCCCCCAGTTCGGGATCCACGAGGCGGACATCGTCTACGAAGAGTTCGTCGAGAACGCCAAGACCCGCTTCGCCGCCGTCTTCCACAGCCAACTGCCGGACATCCTGGGCCCGATCCGCTCCGGACGCACCAGCGACTTCGACCTCGTCCACGGCCTGGGCGTGCCCGGGTTCGCGTCGTCGGGCGGCAACCCGACGGTGCTCGGGGCGCTGCGCAATGCGTCGAACGCCGGTGACCTCGTGGACGTCGGCTGGGTGTGGCGCGAGAGCTACTACCACCGCATCGCCGACCGAGCTGCGCCGTACAACCTCGTGCTGTCCACGGTGGACAACGAGGTGCGAGGTGAGAACCCGCCGACGCCCCAGTTCGTCTACGGCTCGATCGGCACGCTCGGTCAGACCATCGGCGGCGTGTCGGTCAAGTACCCGCCGGCCTTCGGCCGCGAGTCCGTCCATCTGTGGGACGCGGATCTCGCAGCCTGGGTGCGGGTGCAGGACGGCACCCTCCACACCGTCATCGACGGCGCGGACGACGACGGCCAGGGTGGCACCGAGGTGGAGATCGCGCCGACCAACGTCGTGCTCGCGAGCGTGACCTACGGCGTCTCGCCGGCGGATCCCTCCAGCCCCGAAGCCGAGAGCTTCGGGATGGGGCCGGCCCAGGTTTTCACCCAGGGCCGTGAGATCCAGGGCACGTGGAGCCGCACGACGGACAATCCGATCTGGGATCTGCGCACGGTCTCCGGTGACCCGATCCCGCTCGCGCCCGGGCCCACGTGGGTGCTCCTCGTGGCCGACGCCGACAGCCGCTTCGCCACGGGCGACATCTCCACCTTCAGCCGCGCCGACGCGTCGGCGATGCTCGCCGAGGCGCGCGAGGCGTACGCCGAGTCGACCGCGGCCGGCTGATCCGCCGCCTCGAAACGAGGGAGCCGTCGGCCGGAGACGGACCTAGGATGGCCCCATGACTGAGAACAGCGGCCGCACGACCGGCACACCGCTCGTCAAGCGGGGCTTGGCCGAGATGCTGAAGGGCGGCGTCATCATGGACGTCGTCAATCCCGAGCAGGCGAAGATCGCCGAGGACGCCGGAGCGACGGCCGTCATGGCGCTCGAACGCGTGCCCTCCGACATCCGTCGTGACGGCGGCGTGTCCCGCATGTCCGATCCCGAGATGATCCAGGGCATCCAGGCGACGGTGTCGATCCCGGTGATGGCGAAGGCCCGCATCGGCCACTTCGCCGAGGCACAGATCCTCCAGTCGCTCGGCGTCGACTACATCGACGAGTCCGAGGTGCTGACCCCGGCCGACGAGGCGCACCACATCGACAAGTGGGCCTTCACCGTGCCGTTCGTGTGCGGCGCGACCAACCTGGGTGAGGCGCTGCGGCGCATCAGCGAGGGTGCCTGCATGATCCGCTCCAAGGGCGAGGCCGGCACCGGCAACGTCGTGGAGGCCGTGCGTCACCTCCGTTCGATCATGGGCGACATCCGCAAGATCGGGCAGGCCGATTCGGCCGAGCTGTTCGACTGGGCCAAGCAGCTCCAGGCGCCGCTGCCCCTCGTGCAGGAGATCGCCGAAACGGGAGAGCTGCCCGTCCCGATGTTCTGTGCCGGCGGCATCGCCACTCCGGCCGACGCGTCGCTCGTGATGCAGCTCGGCGCCCAGGCGGTCTTCGTCGGCTCCGGCATCTTCAAGAGCGACGAACCGGCCAAGATGGCCACGGCGATCGTCGAGGCGGCCACCCACTTCCGGGATCCGGACATCCTGGTGAAGGTGTCGACCGGCCTCGGCGACGCGATGAAGGGTCTCGAGATCGCCTCGCTCGAGACGAAGCTGGCCGAACGCGGCTGGTAGCGGGGCTTGTCCGCCCCGACCATCGGCGTCCTCGCCCTCCAGGGCGCCTTCGCCGTCCACGCCGAGATCTTCGCCGCGCTCGGGTGCGCGACCCAGGAGGTCCGCACCGCCGAGCAGCTCGCGGCGGTCGACGGCCTGGTCGTCCCGGGTGGCGAGTCGACGACCATGTCGATGCTGCTCGAGCGGTCGGCGATGCTCGAACCGCTGCGGGCCCGGATCGACGACGGCCTTCCGGTGTTCGGCACGTGCGCCGGGATGATCCTGCTGTCCGCCGACATCCGGGACGGCCGCGACGACCAGCACGCGCTCGGTGTGCTCGATCTCTCCGTCACCCGCAACGGCTACGGACGCCAGATCGACTCCTTCGAGGCCGACATCGACGTCGCCGGGCTCGACGAGCCGTTCCATGCCGTCTTCATCCGCGCCCCGAAGGTCGAGCGGGTCGGGGACAGCGTGGAGGTGCTCGCCACCGTCGACGGTGATCCGGTGCTGTGCGCCCGCGGCAACGTGCTGGCGGCGGCGTTTCATCCCGAGCTCTCCGACGACGACCGCATCCATCGACGTTGGCTGGCGTCCGCCGCTCTGCAAGTCTGAACCGATGGAAGGTCGCCAGCCCGTCGAGCTCACGCTGGAGATGTCGGATCTCTCGGTCGACGACTATGGCGCGCAGCGACCCGACGCCGCGGTGTTCACGAACTGCCATCGCGACCGTGCGGATCTGCCCCGGCGGCTCCCGGAGTTCGACACGCTCGGCGTGATCGAGGGGACCGCTGCCGGGCCGGCGATCGACGGCGTGACCCATCATCGCTTCGCCCGCACGGCGCGACCGGGTCAGGGATCGCTCACCGACGAGCCGACCACCGGACTGCAGCTCGTCCTCATCAGCGCGAAGGACCCGGGTGCAGAGGCCGCGCAGGCGCTGCGGGACTGGGCCGACTACGTGCACATCCGCCACATCGCCGAGGCGGCCGTGCCCGGCTTTCGGATGATCACGCCGTACCGAGGTGTCTCCGAGGGGGCACCGACGTTCCTGCACTTCTACGAGATGCACACCGACGATCCCGAAGCGGCCTTCCTGTCGATGACGCCGCTCGTGGCGGAGCGGCTCGGCGGGGACGCGAGCGACGCGTTCCGATCGTGGGCGTGGCACGACCAGCTCCGAATCGACTACGTCAACACCTTCCGACGGGCGCAACCGGGGGTACATTCCTCAGCATGAGTGGTCATTCCAAGTGGGCGACGATCAAGCACAAGAAGGGCGCCGCTGACGCCAAGCGGGGCAAGCTCTTCGCGAAGCTCATCAAGCAGGTCGAGGTCGCAGCTCGCACCGGGGGCGGCGACCCGGACTCGAACCCGACGCTGCGCACGATGTTCCAGAAGGCCCGCGACAACTCGGTGCCGCTGGACACGATCGAGCGGGCGGTCAAGCGGGGCACCGGCGAGCTCGAGGGCGTCAACTACGAGAGCATCACCTACGAGGGCTACGCGCCCGGCGGTGTCGCGCTGCTGATCGAGTGCCTCACCGACAACCGCAACCGCACGTCCGGCGATGTGCGCTCCACCCTGTCCAAGAACGGCGGTTCGCTGGCCGAGCCCGGCGCCGTGTCGTGGCAGTTCGAGCGCAAGGGCGTCATCCTCGTGCCCACCTCGGTGGCGGAGGACGACGTCATGCTCGCGGCGCTCGACGCCGGCGCGGAGGACATCGTCGACGAGGGCGAGATGTGGCGGGTCACCACCGCGCCGACGGATCTCAACACGGTGCGAGAAGCCCTCGACGGCGCCGAGATCACGGTCGAGTCGGCCGACATCGTCATGCTGCCGAGCAGCACCGTCGAGATGACCGAGGTCGGCGACGTGAAGAAGCTCCTCCAGTTGATGGAGCTGCTCGACGACCTCGACGACGTGCAGGACGTCCACGGCAACATGGACGCCCCCGACGAGGTGCTCGAGGCCGCCCAGGCGGGCTGACCCGCGTGATCAGCCGATGACGCGGACGGTGTCGCCCGGGCGCACGGTGCCGCCTTCGAGCACGGACGCGTAGAGCCGACCCCAGCCGGGGTGGCGGTCGTGGAGGATGCGGTTGAAGTCGCCGTCCACGAACCATCGGGCGTTCTTCGCGCAGGGAACCGCGTAGGCGCTGATGCGGCAGCGGATGTCGCCGATCCCGAGCACGGCGCCGGGGCGCAGCGTCGACCACTCGAGACCGCTGATCGTGATGTTCTCGCCGGCCGACCCCGGATCGATGGGGTGACCTTCGTCGGCCAGCGCATCGATGACCTCGGTCGACCAGAGACACAGCGCCTGCCAGGGTCGGCCGTGGTGCTGGCGGGCGGCCTGCGTGTCGCCGACCACGCCCCGTCGATCGATCGCGGCCTCGTCCACCGGCGTCTTCGGCACGCCGCCGCCCGAGGCGTTGATCCGGGCGACGGTGCCGGACCCGGCGGGCACCGCGTCGCCGAGGGTGCGCCGGATCGCCGCGATGTCGACCAGGTGGTGCCACAGGTCGTGGACCGCGTGGCGGGAGGCCCACCCGACGGTGCGCTCGTTGCCGCCGATCACGATGTGGTGCCGCATCTGCTCGTCGGTGAGCTCGGCGAGGCGGGACGCGAAGGTGCGGGCCTCCTCGGCGAAGGCGGACGCGACCTCGTCGGCATCGAGTTCGCGGGCGGGCCCGGGGGGCGACGGCTCGATGTCGGGGCCGATGTCCGTGCCCGGTGTCTCCAGCGCGACCTCACAGAGGGCGCGGAGCCCGAACAGCGTCCTGCGGTTGTGGTCGTGATACTCGAGCACGGACCACGTGTCGTCGGCCGGCCGGCGATTGCGGTCGGCGTCCGACATGCCGTCGGTCCAGACCGCGAAGAGCGCGTCGGCGCAGCCGAGCGTGCGCCGGGTGTCGAGGTCGTTCCATTCGGCGGCGTCGAACCCGCACTGGTCACATGTCTCGGGAGTGGTCATCGATCGCCTCGCAGTCGTCCGAACGCGAGCATGTCACGGCCGCGTCAGTAGCCGCCGGGGGGAATGTGGTTCTCGATGATGCGATGGAAGTTCGTCGTCTCGGTGAGCATGAAGTGCTCGGCTCCGTTGTCGCGTTCGGCGATCACGCCACCGTGCCAGAGCGACCGACCCCGTCCGGATTCGCGGGGCACCGTTCCGTCGCCGCCCTGGTCGCCGCCGAGTTCGACCTCCACGTCGCCGCGTGTGGTCGCATCGCCGTCGTCGGTCATCACGGCCTCGCACAAGGTGTCGTGACTCGCCCCGTAGACGACGATGGTCCGCCCGTCACCGCCGGGCGGCAGCGGCACGGAGATCGTGCGCTTGAAGGCCATGGCGGCCTCGATCTTGCCCCGCAGCGAGGGGGGCAGCGCGGCGATGTCCTTGTGGTTGTCGGACAGATAGGCGTCGTGGGGTGAGTTCGGGATGAAGTCGTGGCGTTCCCAACCGTGGGAACGCCGGTACCACCGCTGCTTGTGGGTGACGACCGGCCAGCTGCCGTTGATGTGCTCGAAGTAGAGATGATCCGGGAGGAGCTCGAAGACGCCGGTTGCGTTCTGCGAGACGAGCTTGAGGTGGTTGTCGAACGCGGACCCCGTGAACGCCGCGTGGGCGACGGTCTCCGCCGCCTTCTCGACGGCCTGGAGGCCGCCCTCGAGCGCTTTCGTGATGCCCCAGGAGTCCTGATCGGTGAAGGAGATGTCCGAGTCGTGCCCGGACGTGGCCGTCGCGTACGCCGCGTTGAAGATCGTGCCGAGCGGACCGGGGACGAAGGCGTAGGGAATGTCCGGATGGATCGAGAAGTACGCCATCGGCGCCCCGTAGTGGGGGCTGGCACAGAAGATGACCTTGTCGACCTGGGCGGAACCGTCGAGCAGGGCCGACCGGGTGACCAACCCACCCATGGAGTGGGCGATGATCGACGGCGGCTGGCCGTGCTCGGCGGTGGCGCGAGCGATGAGGGCCTTGAGGCTCTCGCCGGCCTCCGCACACGGGCGGAGCCAGTTGTACGAGTGGACGTAGCAGTTGGCCGGCCCGCGGGTCGGATACCGCTTGTAGCCGTGGCTGTCGAGGAACCCGAGCAGGCCGAGATGGATGAACGGAAGGAGCCCGGTCGACGTGATCCCGGAGATCTCCATCTTGTCCGCCTCGGTCGCCTGGAGCGCCTCGAAGCAGGCGGTCGGATCGATGCCGTAGCCGATCGGCGGCCACACCGTCTGGGGGCCGTTGGCGCTGGGCACCGAGATGGCGGACGCCATGACGCCCGGCACGAAGATGATCGGCCGGGTGTCGGGCCCCTCGTCCTCCGTCGACGAGTGGATCACCGGCGGCGGGGTCGAGGACAGATCCTCCTGCTCCTCGTCGTCGTCTCCGTCCTCGTCGTCGTCGTCTTCGTCTTCCTCGTCGTCATCGCCGCCGGAGCGGGTGCGGGTGCGGCCGCCGCCGAACAACAACAGGCCGACGACCAGCAGGATGAGGCCGACCAGGATGAGGAGGATCAACACGGTGGTCGGGAAGCCGGAGTCGTCCGCGATGGTGGAGGGGGCCGACGGCGGTGTGGTGTCGCTGGGCGGATCGACGACGGCGGGACCCGGATCAGGTGCGGGGTCCGGGTCCGGGTCGGGCTCGGGTTCCGGTTCCGGCGCCGGGATGAGCGGTGGCGCGAAGAGGATGCCCACGGTGGCCAGCAGCACGATCACCGTGAGGAGGAAACGCGCTTCGCCGTCGGACAGGAAGATGAAGCCCGGCGAGAAGAGCTCGACCGCGACGTGAAGGAACACTCGGAAGACCATCGAGTTGAGGGCCTCGGATCGTCCCGAGTTCTGGGCCAGTGAGGTCGCGGCCTCGCCGGTGAAGAGCAGGTTCGAGTCGACGCCCTCCGATGCGGCCGCGGCCGGCGCCGTCCCGTTCGGAGCGAGCGCGGCGAGCCCGTCCGCGTCCAACGCCATCGCCATGACGTTGCCCGAGCGGAAGTAGAACCCCGGGAGGTCGAGGAGCGGGAACTGCTGGGGCGGTTCGTAGCCCTTCACGTCGAAGGTGAGTGTGGTCCCGTCGTAAACCGCGTTGGGGATGACGTTCGCGCCCTCCCACGTGTCTCCGGCGAAGGAGCTGTTCCACACCGGCAGACCGGGAACCGTGATCGGGAACCCCTCGTTGACCGTGAGGTCCGAGGTGAAGTCGTAGTCGCCGTCCATCTCCGCCCAGAACAGGACGACCTCCGCGCCGGGGTCGAGGGCGCGGGCGCTCTGGGCGAACGCCATGTCGTCGGCCCAACCCTGCTGGGGTGGCGTCCAGTCCGCGGGAAGCTGCCAGACCATGCTGCCGACGCCGGTCGGCTTGGTCCCGGACGGCGTGATGACCGGCGGGTCCGTCTTGCTGTCGCCGAACGCGTAGGTGTCGCCGGTCGCCGGCTCCGTCGCCGCCGAGATGATGCGGAGGGCGTCGTCGCTGAAGAGGCCGAGCGGGTCCCACGACTCGTTGGGTTCGAGCTCGGCGACCTCCTCCGCGGTCGAGTCGAACGCGTCGAAGTAGTCCGGTGGGAGCTCCGTGTCCTGGGCGGCCGCCGGCGAGACGGTGGTCGCCAGAACGGCGACGGCGAGCGCGACAGAGCAGCGTTTCAGCATGGGCGCATCCTGGCCCACGCCCGTCATCCGGTCGTCATCAGTGTTCGCCGACGGCGCCGGCTGGGCCTGCCAGACTCTCCCGATGGAGCATTTCGTCCACCTGAACGGGGCCGTCGTCGCCCGTGACGAGGCCGCGATTCCCGTAGGGGATCGCGGGTTCCTCTTCGCCGACGCGGTCTACGAGGGGATGGGGGTGCTCGACGGTCAGGTCGTGGACTTCCTCCACCACATGGAGCGCCTCGAACGGTCGCTGCGGGAGATCTCGATCGAGGTGGAGCAGTCGGCGGACGACTGGTGGGGCCTGCTCATGGAGCTTGTCGAACGCAACGAGATCGACGCCGGGTTCGCGTATCTGCACATCACCCGGGGCGTCGGGGTCGAGCGCGACTACGTCTACCCGGCGGGGCTCACGCCGTCGGTGTTCGCGTTCATCGAACGTCATCCGGGCCCCGGGCCGGCCGACGCGGTGGCGGGCATCGCCCTCGCGACGGCGCCGGATCTGCGGTGGGCCCGTCGCGACATCAAGACACCGAATCTCCTCGGCCAGGTCCTGGCCAAACAACACGCCGCCGCACAGGGACGCGACGAGGCGCTGTTGGTGACATCCGACGGCCTCATCACCGAGTGCGGGTCGAGCAGCTTCTTCATCGTGCGCGACGGCGCGCTGATCACCCGGCCGCTGTCGCACGACATCCTCGGCGGGGTCACGCGGCGGGCCGTGATCGCCGTGGCCGAGCGGCTGGACCTCGCCGTCGAGGAGCGGGTGGTCGGCCTCGACGAGGCGCAAGCGGCGGACGAGGCGTTCGCCACCGCGGCGTCGACCTATGTGCAACCCGTGGTGTCGATCGACGGCGAACCGGTCGGCGCGGGGGTGCCGGGGCCGGTGGCCCTCGCCGTGCGCGAGGAGTACCTGCGCATGGTCCGAGCGAGCTTCCACACGCCCGCTGAGCCATGCTCGACCGATGACTGACGCTGTCATCGGGCGCACCGTCGCCGACTCCACCCCGCACTGGCCCGACCCGGCCCGTCCGCGCGAGGGCGCCCCGAACGTGCTCGTCGTGCTCTTCGACGACGTCGGGTTCTCGGACTTCGGCTGCTACGGCGGCGACGCGGCGACACCCGCGATCGACGCGATCGCGGCGCGGGGGCTGCGCTACACCGGCTTCCACACCACCGCGATGTGCTCCACGACGCGGGCGTCGCTGCTGACCGGCCGCAACCACCATTCGGTCGGCGTGGGGTGTCTCGCCAACTTCGACTCGGGCTTCCCCGGCTACCGCGGCAAGATCGCCCGCAGCGCCGGCACCGTCGCCGAGATGCTGCGGGCCCACGGCTACCGGAACTACATGGCCGGCAAGTGGCACGTCACGCCGCTGTACGAAACGGGTCCGACGGGGCCGACCGACGGGTGGCCGCTCGCCCGTGGCTTCGATCGCTACTACGGCTTCCTCGACGCGGAGACCGACCAGTACGCGCCGGAGTTGGTGCGGGACAACACCCACGTGGCGCCGCCCGGCACGTTCGCCGATGGCTACCACCTGACCGAGGATCTGGCCGACGAGTCGATCCGGATGCTCGCCGAGCATCGGGCCGGCGTGCCGGACACGCCCTGGTTCCTGTACTTCGCGCCGGGCGCCTGCCACGCGCCCCACCAGGTGGCGAAGGACATCATCGACGGCTACGACCCGCTCTTCGCCGACGGGTGGGACGCCGCCCGGGCGCGTCGGCTCGTTCGCCAACTCGACGCCGGCATCGTCCCCCCGGGCACCGAGCTGCCCGAGCGCAACCCGTGGGTGAAGCCGTGGGACGACCTCACGCCGGACGAGCAACGGGTGGGGCAACGTCTCCAGGCCGCCTACGCCGCGATGCTCGACCACACGGACCGCCAGATCGCCCGGATCGTGCAGTTCCTCGAGGACACCGGCCAGCTGGACGACACGCTGATCATGGTCCTGAGCGACAACGGGGCGTCGCAGGAAGGCGGGCCGAAGGGGTTCGTCAACGCGATGGGGCCGTACAACGGCATCAGCGAGTCGACCGAGGACCGGATCGCCCGGCTCGACGACATCGGCGGGCCGGACACGCACTCGAACTTCCCGCTCGGCTGGGCGATGGTCGCCAATACGCCGCTCAAGCGCTACAAGCAGAACACCCACGGCGGCGGCGTGCGGGACCCGCTGGTCGTCTCGTGGCCGAACGGGATCACCGATCACGGCGGGCTGCGTCATCAGTTCGCCCATGTGAGCGACGTCGTGCCGACGCTGCTCGACCTGCTGGAGGTGGATGCGCCCGAGGTGGTCAACGGGGTCGCCCAGCAGCCGCTGGAGGGGACGTCGTTCCTGTCCACCTTCACGGATCCCGACGCGGACACGGGCAAGCGGGCGCAGTACTTCGAGATGTTCAGCCATCGCGGGATCTATCTGGATGGGTGGAAGGCGGTCGCCTTCCACGCGCCGGGCACCGCGATCGACGACGACCAGTGGGAGCTCTACGACCTCACCACGGACTTCAACGAGAACCACGATCTCGCCGGGGAGGAGCCCGACCGTCTCCAGGCGATGATCGACGAATGGTGGCGCGAGGCCGAGGCCCATCAGGTCCTGCCGCTCGACGACCGGTTCGGCGAGCGCTTCGCCGAGAACGCGGCCCGCGTCCACGGTGACCGCACGCACTACGAGTTCTGGGCCGGCATGGGGCACCTGCCGACCGACGTGGCGCCGGACGTGCGGTCGCGCAGCTACCGGATCGTGGCCGAGGTCGAGATCCCGGACGGTGGGGCCACGGGTGTGCTGGTCGCCCACGGTGACGCGACGAGCGGCTACTCCCTCTACATCGACGGCAACGGTCATCTCGTCCACGACCTCAACATCGGTGGGTCACACCAGCTGGTGCGCTCCGACCGGGCGGTGCCGTCGGGACGCCACGATCTCGGGTTCCGGATGGACCGGGACGGGCCCGCGGGCACCGGCACGCTGACGATCGACGGGGTCGACGTCGGGGTGATGACGACCGGCGACATCTTCGTGACGATGGTGTCGTTCTCCGGGCTCGACATCGGACTCGACCGATCGAGCCCGGTCAGCCATTACGAAGCACCGAACCCGTTCACCGGTCGGCTGATCCGGGTCGTCGTCGACATGGACCACGACCAAGACGTCGACCACACCGCCGCCGGCCGCACCCAACTCGCCCGCGAGTGAGAAAGTACGTCGGGGTCAGACCCCCGTACTTTCTCCGGCCATTCGAGAAAGTACGGGGGTCTGACCCCAGAAAGTATGGTTAGACGCCGTCGGCGACGCCGAGGAGGCGTTGGCGTTTGACGGCGCTCATGCCCTTGACGGTGGAGGCGATGCCGATCGTCCACGCGATGGCGCCGATGGCGATCGTCGTGCCGGCGGTGCCGTAGATCGCACCGGACGCCTGCGCGTACGAGACCGCGATGAGCGGCAGCGTGATCAGACCGGAGGCCTGCTGGGCGGCGGCGGTCGACTTCACCCGGCCGGAGAGCCGGAGCACGAGCGACAAGCCGATGAGCAGGAAGCCCGGGAGCACCCACAGCATCAGCAGCCACCACTGGGTCGTCGGGAAGAACCAGCCGCCGACCTCGGGGCCGACGATCAGGTTCACGATCAGCGAGTAGGCGGTGAAGCCGACCATCGTCGTGAAATAGCCGGGCAGCAGCGAAGCGAGCAGCTTGCCGAGGTAGATCTCCTTGGTGCCGGCGGGGGAGTGGGCGAGGAACTCGCCGGTGCCCCGCTCGCGTTCGCCGACGAGCGTCGCCGCGCCGACGGCGGTCGAGATCGTCAGCGGAACGACCACGGCCATCGGCGCGAAGAGGAAGACGGCGAGGGCGTAGCTCGTGCGGCCCTGCGGTGTGTCGCCCTTGATCTGGGCCTGCGCCCGTTCGGGAAGGACCTCGAGCGTGTCGGCGATGCTGCGGACCGCGTCGACGTCGCCGAGCGACGTGATGCTGAAGAGCAGGACGAGGGGCACGATCACGAAGAAGATCGAGCCGAGGATGCCCATCGGCATCCAGAAGTCCTTGGCGAGCACGAGCTGCTTCACGTCCGTGCGGGCGACGGTCAGGGTGCGGGACCAGTTCATCGGGCGACCTCCCGGTCGGCGCTCGGCGCGGGCGCAGCGGTGGACTCGGCGAGCTCCCGGGCCGACCGTCGGACCGCGAAGTACAGCTCCTCGAGCGTTGGGTCGTGCGGGTTGACCATGCGGATCCGGTGACCGGCGCCGACGAGTGCCGCCACGACGTCCGGCGTGCGTGACGGATCGTCGAGTACGACGCGGGTGCCGAACTTGCTCGGCTCGGTGCGGCGCACGCCGTCGAGCACGGTGATGTCGTCGATCGACGCGTCGCCTTCGACCGCGATCTCGACCGAGTCCTCCGGCCAGAAGCGGCGGGTGAGCTCGGCCGGAGGGCCGGCGATCAGATCCTTGCCCTCGTCGAGCACGACGACATGGTCGGCGAGGCCCTCGGCCTCCACGAGATGGTGGGTGCACATCACGACGGTGTGGCCGTCGGTGGTCATGTCCCGGATGAGTTGGAGCACGGCCTGGGCGGACTCGGGGTCGAGGCCGGAGGTGGGCTCGTCGAAGAGCAGCAGCGTCGGTTCGTGGAGCACTGACCGGGCGAGGGCCAGGCGGGTCTTCATGCCGGTGGAGTAGCCCCCGACCTGCGACGCCAGCGCGTGCTCGATGCCGAAGCGGCCGGCGGCGCTGCGGATGCGGTCGTCGATTATCCGCTTGTCGACGCCGTGGAGCTCGGCCGCGTAGCGGAGGTTGTCGGTGCCGGAGAGACGGTCGTAGAGCGCCGGCTTGGCGGAGACGACGCCGCAGGCATGGCGGACCTCCTCGCCGTCGACGTCCGGGTCGAGCCCGAGCGTGCGGACCGTGCCGCCGTCGGTCGACATGGCGCCGGTCACGATGCGGATCGCGGTGGTCTTCCCTGCTCCGTTGGGGCCGAGCAGCACGGTGATCCGGCCGTCCGGGGCGACCACATCGAGGCCGGTCAGCGCGGGCACGTCGTTGAACGACTTGGTGACGCCCTGCAGCGAGACCGCGGGAGGAGCGGGGTGCGGATCCATCCTCGCTCTATCGGCAGCCGTCCCGCCGGCTGTAGCGCGCCGGACTCAGCAGCTGCGCAGGAACGTTGCCTTCAGCCCGGCGCCCCACTCGTAGACGGCCCGGCGCCACCAGGGGTCGTGGTGGTCGACGTCGACGATGCGGATCTCCCCGTCCCAGCAGCGCTCGATCAGGCGGCGGGCGCGGGTGACCTGATCGGTCGACACGACGACGACCACGCTCTCCCAGCCGTGCTCCTCGGCGAGATCGCGCAGCAGGCGCGCCTCGCCGCGGGTCGTGCCCGGATCCGGTTCGAAACACTCGAAGGTGACGCTGTCCGGCACGCCGCGGGGGCGGCGGGTGTTGCACGGCCTCGCCGCCCACACCCGTTCCTCCTCGACGAACGACGAGGCGAACACGACCTGGTCGGCCACGCCGTCTCGGGCGAGGTCGACCGCGAACTGCACCCGGTTCCCGCCGCCGCCCAGCACGAAGATCGCGTCGGCGGTGCCCGGCTCGTCGGTCGTCGGGTTCACGAACCATCGATTCGTCAGGAAGCCGACGAGTAGCAACAGGGCGGCGGCTCCGACCAGGAGCCAACGGCGGCGGGACACGGCCGCAAGGGTGCCACGGACCGGTCGTTCACAGGTGGTCCGGGTGCGGCACATTTCTTCGCTAGGGTCGTACATGTGTTCGTGCTGGGGATCGATCCGGGTTTGTCGCGCTGCGGCTACGGCTGTGTCGAACACGGCCGCAAACCGCGCGCCGTCGCGGCCGGGGTGATCCGCACCGATCCGCAGACCGAGCGTCCGATTCGCCTCGCCGAGATGCAGCAGGAGATCCGTGCGCTGATCCGCGAGTTCGAACCGCAGGTGGTCGCGATCGAACGGGTGCTGTTCCAGCACAACGTGTCCACGGCGATGTCCGTCGGCATGGCGAGCGGGATCATCATGGCGGAGGCGGCGTCCGCCGGCTGCGACGTGGTCGAGTACTCGCCGAACGAGGTGAAGGAGTCGGTCGCCGGGTGGGGCGGCGCCGACAAGGACGAGGTCGGGGCGATGGTGCAGACGTTGCTCCATCTCCCGCAGCGGTTGTCGCCGGCCGACGCCGCGGATGCCGTGGCCGTGGCGTTGTGCCACCTGGCCCGGGTGCCTGCGCGATCATCGCGGGCGATGGTCGGGCGAAACGGAGGAACACGTTCATGATCGGATCACTGCGGGGCACGCTGCTCGATCGCGGTCCCGACGGCGAGCTGCTGGTCGAGGTCGGCGGGGTCGGCTATCGGGTGGCGGTCACACCGTCCACGTCCGTCACGATCGGCGAGATCGACGGCGACGTGTTCGTCCACACCCACCACGCCGTCCGGGAGGACAGCGAGACGCTCTACGGGTTCGCCTCGATCGACGAGCGCCGGATCTTCGAACAGCTGATCTCGGCCCACGGCGTCGGCCCGGCGCTCGGGCTCGCGATCCTGTCGGTCCACGGGCCGGATGCGCTGCGCATCGCGGTCGCCGACGACGACGTCGCTGCCCTGTGCCTCGTGCCCGGCGTCGGCAAGAAGACCGCCGCCCGCCTGATCATGGAGCTGAAGTCCAAGCTCGACGTGCCCGACGGTCCCGTCATCACGATCAGTGACGACGGGTCGTCCACCTCGTCGGCCGGCGGTGCGCGGGCAGACCTGCGCGCCGCGCTGGAGGGCCTGGGCTACGGCATCGACGAGATCCACGGCGTGCTGAGCGAGTTGCCGTCCGAGGGTGACACGAGCGAGCTGCTCAAGGAAGCCCTCAAGCGTCTGGCCACGGGGGTCTGACATGCGCGAGGAGTTGCTCACGCCGGGCGAGACCGAGGATGACATCGTCGACGACCTCGACACGCCGGGCCTTCGGCCCCGCACGCTCGACGAGTTCGTCGGCCAGGCCGAGCTGAAGGGCCATCTCGGGGTGATGCTCGGCGCCGCGTCCAAGCGGCGCGAGGCCGTCGACCATCTGCTGTTCGCCGGTCCCCCCGGGCTCGGCAAGACCACCCTCGCCAACATCATCGCCGCGGAGATGGGCACCCACATCCAGGTCACCTCGGGTCCCGCGCTCGAACGGGCCGGCGACCTGGCCTCGATCCTGTCGAAGCTGGAGGAGGGCGACATCCTCTTCATCGACGAGATCCACCGCCTGCCGCGCCCCGTCGAGGAGGTGCTCTATCCGGCGATGGAGGACTTCCGGATCGACGTCGTGCTCGGCAAGGGCCCGGCCGCCCGCTCGATCCCGCTCGATCTGTCGCGGTTCACGCTGGTCGGCGCCACCACCCGCACCGGTCTGATCACCGGTCCGCTGCGGGACCGTTTCGGACTCGTCGCCCGGCTCGACTACTACGAGGTCGACGATCTCCAGTCGATCGTGATGCGGGCGGCCGGCATCCTCGACGTCGACATCGACGCCGACGGGGCATGGGAGATCGCCCGTCGTTCCCGGGGTACCCCCCGGATCGCCAACCGGCTCCTGCGCCAGGTCCGTGACTACGCCGAGGTCGAGCGAGACGGCCACATCGACGCCGGCATCGCCGCCGATGGTCTCGCGTTCTTCGGGGTCGACGTGCTCGGCCTCGACAAGGCCAGCCGCGCCGTCCTCGATTCCGTCTGCCGCCGCTTTGGCGGGGGACCGGTGGGGCTGTCCACGCTCGCCATCTCGGTGAGCGAACCGACCGAGACCGTCGAAGACGTCTACGAGCCGTACCTCATCCAGCAGGGCCTCCTCATGCGCACCCCCCGTGGCCGCGTCGCGACCCCCGCCGCCTACGAGCACCTCGGCATGACCCCGCCCGCCGCGCCCGCTCCCGCCCCCGGCCTCTTCGACGACTGACGCCCTTCCTTTGCGTTCTGGGTGAACATTGGGTCGGAAACCGACCCAATGTTCACCCAGAACGGGAGGGGTCGTAGCCTGCCGAGGGTGAATCGGCCCCCGGAGACGCTCGACGACATCGACTACGAGCTGCCGTCGTCGTCGATCGCCCAGACGCCGCTCCCGGTGCGGGACCAGGCCCGCCTCCTCGTGGATCGGGGCGACACGATCGAGCATCGAACGGTGGCCGATCTGCCGGATCTGCTCGAGCCGGGCGACCTCCTCGTCGTCAACGACACCCGCGTGCTCCCGGCGCGGCTTCCGCTGACCCGCCCGACGGGAGGCGCCGCCGAGGTACTGCTCCTCGAGGCCGGCGACGACGGATGGTGGGAGGCGCTGGTCAAGCCGTCCAAAAAAGTCCCCGCGGGGACGTCGTTGACGACCGACGGACTGAGCGTCGAGGTCGGCGAGGACCTCGGCGACGGGCGCCGGCTCGTGCGGCCCGATCCCGGCGACCGGGCGCTGCTCGACGTCCTGGCCGAGGTCGGGCTGCCGCCGCTCCCGCCCTACATCGAGAACCAGATCGAGGACCCGGAGCGCTACCAGACCGTCTTCGCCGACCGGCCCGTGTCCGCAGCCGCGCCGACCGCAGGCCTGCATCTGACCGACGAGGTGTTCGCCCGACTCGCGGACAAGGGCATCGAGACCGCGACCGTCGAGCTCGCCGTCGGCCTCGACACGTTCCGGCCCGTGCAGGTCGACCGTCTCGACGACCATGTGATGCACAGCGAGTGGTACCACGTCCCCGCGGGGACGCAGGCGAAGATCGCGGCGGCGAATCGCGTCGTCGCCGTCGGCACGACGTCCGTCCGCGCGCTCGAGACGTGGGGCACGACCGGCGAACCGGAAGGCCGCAGCCGGATCTTCATCCGCCGCCCCTACGAGTGGACGACGGTCGACGTGCTGATGACCAACTTCCACCTGCCCCGGTCCACGTTGCTCTGCCTCGTCGACGCCTTCGTCGGTCCCCGCTGGCGCGACCTCTACGCCGCGGCGCTGCGGGAGGACTACCGCTTCCTCAGCTTCGGCGACGCGATGTTGCTCGAGCGGTCGGCGCAGGCAGTCTGAGGGCTCGGCTGTTGTGTCATGATTGGATCCGGACTCGGGAGGATGGGTCTGGTGTACGCAGTCGTCACGAGGGTCAAGGTCCGCCCGGAGTCGATCGACGAGCTCGCGTCGCTCTTCGATGCGACGAATCGGGAACTGGTGGCAGGCCACGACGACTGGCTGGGCGCGTGGTTCACGGCTGATCGCGAGGCCGGCGAGGTGACGGTGATCGCTCGCTGGCGAGACGCAGAGTCCTACGAGCGGCTTCGCGGCAGCGCTGAGTTCCAGACCGTCATGGCGCAGTTCGCAGCCGAGTTCCTCGAGCCTCCGGTGGTCACGATCAACGAGATCCTCGTCGAGATGTGACCGGGCCGGAACGCGATGCGTCGCTCCGGCCGACCAAACGCCGCTGGTACGGTCGTCCATCCGAACCCGGAGGTTCCACGATGACGAAGCTGTGGAAGGTGTCAACCGATCACGGCTTGAACCTGAGCGGCGACGAGTTCGTCGGCATCCTCGCCACCCATCACGCCCGGATCGTCGAGGCGTGGCAGGCGCTCACGCCCGAGCAGTGGGAGCAGCCGTCGCGGAACCCGTCGTGGTCCGCCCACGACACCGTTCGCCATGTCGCCGACGCCGTGCAGCTGGGAGCGGCCCAGGTCCTCGGTGAGTCGCCGCCGTTCACGCTCGGCGCGTTCGACCCCCGGACGACGCCGGACGTGTGGCTCGCTGAGTCGGCCGGCGATGCTCCCACTCGGACGATCGAGCGATTCGCCGACGCCGCCGAGCGGCTACGGGCCCGCGTCGGCGAGAAGATGACGGCCGGTGACTCCTCGCTCGACGCGACGGTGTACGGCCCCGCCCACTGGACCGTCAACATCGTTCACATCTTCTGGGACTCGTGGCTGCACGAGCGCGACGTGCTCCTGCCCCTCGGTCTGACGGCGGAGTCCACGAACGACGAGCAACGGCTGGCCGCTGTCTACGCACTCCTCATGGCCATGGTGCCGGCCCGGATGATGGAACAGCCCTTCGGCGTGACGATGGACCTCACCGGATCCGGCGGCCGTGTGGTCAGCGCGGTCCACCAGGCGGGTGCGATCTCGAGCGCGGAGTCGACGGATGCCGAAGCGGACTTCGCCGCCGATCTCTGTTCGATCGTCGATTCCCTCTCGGGGCGGGGAACAGCACTCGAAGACCTGGCCCCGGACGCGCCCGCCATGCTCGGATCCCTGGCGCAGTTCATGGCGGAGTGACGGCCAGTCGCGGCCAAGACTCAGCGCTCGTCGACGCCGAGGGATTCCCGGCGCCTGGTCGACCTTCGCTACGGTCGGCGCCATGACCGACACGCCGGAGATCGTCGTCGACACCTGGGCCGAGCAACTCGAGAACGGGTGGTGGCGCGATTCCCTGGGCAACATCGGGCCGCTCAAGCCGGGTGCCGGGGCGAGGTCGAATCCGGTCGGCTGGTTCCCGACGGGACCCGACGTGGGGGAGCGGCTCCCCGAGATCGGGGCCCTCGACCACACCGGCCGCATGGTGGACATGGAGGCCGATCGGGCCGGTCGGCCGACGGCGTTCGTGGTGTATCGATCGGCGGTCTGGTGACCGCCGTGTCGGACGCAGCTGGTCGAGCTGCAACAACACGCTGAAGCGTTCGAGGCGGCCGGGGTTGCCCTCTACGCGCTGTCCTACGACGAGCAGGATGCCCTCGCGGCGTTCGCCGAGGACAAGGGCATCACCTACCCACTCCTGAGCGACCCCGACAGCGAGATCATCACGCGGCTCGGCATCCTCAACACGCTCGTCGACCCCGACGACCACCCATGGGCCGGCATCCCGTTCCCGGGCACCTACGTGCTCGATGCCGACGGCGTGATCATCGCCAAGTTCTTCGACGAGCACCTCGGCGTCCGGGCGAACTCGGCCGAGCTGCTCCGAGCGGCCAACGGCGAGACGGTCGAGCTCGTGACCGAAGCACCGCCGGCCGATGGCGAGGTCACCGCGACCATCACGTACGACGGCGAGCACCTCGCCGAGATCGTCCGCCACGACCTCGTCGTGCGCCTGGCGATTCCGGAGGGCCAGCACGTCTACGCCGACCCGGCGCCCGAAGGCATGGTGCCGGTCTCGATCGAGTTCGACGACACCGATCGGATCGGCATCAGGAGGCTGGTCGCTCCCGAGCCGCACGAGCACCATCTCGACGGAACGGACGAGACGTTCGTCGTCTACGACGGCACCGTCGAGTTCCGCCAGCCCCTCGTCAACACCGCGTCGCCGAGACACAAGACGGTGACGGTGTCGGGCACGGTGCACTGGCAGGCCTGCGACGATCTCGCCTGCCGGATTCCGCGGCGTGAACGATTCTCGTTCGAGCTGCCGACGGCACCCTCGGAGTGGCCGTTCGGCGACCGGGCGGAAGAGAGCGACGCAACGATGGACTTCCGCCACCACTTCGGCCGGATGATGGTCCGCCGATCAGCGCCCGACGCCGACTGACGAGATCCTTTCGCAGTGTTGTCACCCGCGCGACGATCACCCATCGGCCCGACGACGGCACGGCGTCGGCCGTCGAGGCGGTGAACACGGTGCTCAGCCGCGGAGGCCGGGGATGATGTTCGTGGAGGCGTCCTCGAAGACGTCGCGCTGCTCGTCGACCGGGTAGTAGGCGCCGACTTCGTCGAAGCCGAGCTCGAAGATCCGGCCGGCAAGGTCCTCGAACGCCGCCACCGAGTCCCAGTAGAAGAAACGGCCGCCGCTCTCTCTGGCGCCGCCGTCGAAGAGCAGGAACGAGTGACGCAGCGAGGCAGGGTCGCGTCCCTCGGTGTCGCAGGCCTTCGTCATCTTTGCCTTCAGGGCGCTCGCATCCGCGAGCAGTGTGTCCGCGCCGGCCCCGAAGCTCATCGTGTTCCAGGTGTCGGCATGGGCTGCGGCGTAGCGCATCATCCGGGGCCCCATCGCGGCGATCGTGATCGGCGGGCGCGGCGTCTGCCGCGATGGATGGACGACCGCGCTCTCGACGGTGTAGTGATCGCCATCGAGCGTGCACGTGGATGTGCGCAGGAGCTCGTCCACGATCGTGATGTACTCCCCGAACCGGTCGGCGCGCTCGGGGTTGTCCCAGTTCTCGACACCGATCATGGCGTAGCCGGGGTCGACGGTGAGCCCGAGCCCGATCGCGGCCTCGATCCGTCCGCCGGACACGTGGTCGACGGTGAGCAACGAGCGGGCGAAGCTCGCGGGATCGCGCATCGGGATCTGCGCGACACACGGCGCGAGGCGGATCCGCGCCGTCGCCTCGGCCAGTGCCGCAAGCGCCGGCCACAGGTCGAAAAACGGAACGGTCGGGTTCTTCCAGTCGACGAAGTGGTCCGCCGTCGTCACCAGGTCGAAGCCGAGTTCCTCGGTGTGGACGGCTCGGCGCCGGAACTCCGGCCACTCGATGTTGGGCAGGAGCTCGATCTGGAACCGGCGAGCGAACGTCATGGTGCACGGTAGCGCGGCCGATGGAACCGAACTCCTGCGATACTCCGGGATGGATTCTGACGAGCCCTGGCAGATCACCGGCCCCACTGCGGACCCGCGTTGATCCGATGACCGGTGCACGGCCGCAGTACACGGGCGACGTTCCCGACGACGTCACCGCCCGGGTGCGCGAACGGTGCGTCGAGCTGCCAGAGGTCCATGAGGAGCCGGCGTGGGTCGGCACCCGGTGGAAGGTGCGCAATCGGACCTTCGCCCATGTGCTCGGCGTCGTGTTCGACGAGGCGGCACCGTTGGTCATGCTGACGTTTCGCGCCGAGGGCGAGGACCTTGACATGCTGCGCCACGCCGGCCACCCGTTCTTCGTGCTCGGCTGGGGCCGTGACGCACTCGGCCTGGTGATCGACGCCGACACGGACTGGGCAGAGGTGCGCGAGCTGATCACGGACAGCTATTGCGTCCTCGCCCCCAAGAAGCTCGTGGCGCTCGTCGATCGTCCCGTAGGCGCCGACTCGCCTCCGGCTGACTAGCGTCCCGATCTCATGTCCGAGGACCACGCGTGACCGCAGCGCAGTCGAGCCTGCTCGGCGACCGGTCGGTGCGTGCCTATCTGACGTCGAGCGCCCTGGCCGGGACCGGCATCTCGTTGATGCTGGCGGTGCTGTTCAAGCAGGCGTTCGACCTGACGGGCGATGCGTTGACGATCGGCATCATCGGGCTCCTCCAGTTCGTGCCCGCCGTCGTGCTGGTGATCATCAGCGGCTACATCGCCGATCGCTTCGATCGGCGCCGCGTGGCCGCGCTCATGACGGTCGGTCGCGTCGCGTGCGCCCTCGCGTTCTTCGCGTACAGCCGCGGGGTGGGCGACGACGTGGACGTCGCCATCTGGCCGCTCTACCTCATCACCCTGGCCTTCGGATCGATCGACGCGATTGCCATTCCCGCTCGTCATGCCCTGGCGCCGCTGGTGGTGCCGCGCGTGCAGCTTCCCCGCCTGGTCGCGGCGGGCGCCGTCACGCGGGTGGTCGCCGCGATCGTTGGCCCGGTCACGGCCGGGTTCCTCCTCACCGTCGGCGCCGACGTGGCGTACCTGGTGGCAGCCGTGGTGTTCGCGCTGTCGGCGCCACCCCTGTTGCGGATCGTCTACGCCGTCGAGCAGACGAAGATCACGGACCGGCCGTCGGTGAAGCTCGCGCTCGAGGGCCTGCGGTTCATCCGCCGGTCACCGGTGGTGCTGTCGGCCATCTCGCTCGACATGATCGCCGTCCTCTTCGGCGGCGCGGTCGCCTTGATCCCGGTGATCGCGGAGGAGCGGCTCGGGGTGGGCGACGTCGCCTACGGATGGCTCCGGGCGGCGCCGGGGATCGGCGCCGGCATCACGGGACTCGCGCTGGCTCGCCGACCGGTCACCCGACGGGTGGGGCCGACCCTCCTCGCCGTCGTCGTGATCTTCGGGGCGTTCCATGTCGTGCTCGGGGTGGCCACGAACTACGCCGTCGCGTTCGTCGCGCTCATCATCGCGGCAGGTGCGGACATGGTCTCGATGACGATCCGCTCCACGCTGGTCCCGGTGGCGACGCCCGACACCCAGCTCGGCCGGGTCACTGCCGTCGAGAGCGTGTTCATCGGTGCCTCCAACGAGCTCGGCGCGTTCGAGAGCGGCGTCGCCGCCCGCTATCTGGGCGTGCCGTGGGCGGTGGCCGGCGGCGGACTCGCCACCGTGGCGATCGCACTCGGCTTCGCAGCGTTCGTGCCGTCGCTGCGGAGGATCGATACGTACGACGACGTCACGGTGGAGCAGCCGGTCTGATCTCGATCCGCCGACTCCGTCAGCCGGCGGCGACGACGGTTGCCGCGAGCGCGATGCGGTGGTCCTTGTTCCAGGGCGGGCCGAGACGGGCGCGGGGGCCGTGGAGGACATCGTCGGCCCGTGAGCCGAGCACGGCTGCCGCCTCCGCCTCGGTCGTCTTGGCGTCGAACACGGGGACCTCCCACCCCCTCGCCCGGGCATCGGCCGCCAGGATCTCGCGGTACATCACCGAGTCGGCCTGCGCCTCGTAGGGCGTGCGGCGCAACGTCGCCAGGTCGGTGGGGAAATCGTCGGGCCACGCCCGCACCTCGGCGAGCAGGTCGGCGACGGCCGCGTCGTCCAGGTCGGCGCCCTCGTGGTGGATCGGCGCGGTCGCGACACCCGGTTCGATCAACTCGATGCGGCGTCGGTCGACGACCTCGTGGGCGGCATCGGCGGTCACCACGACCGCCCACCCGAAATGGTGGGCGACGCCGATGCGCAGGCCGGCGTCAGCCGAGCCGGTCGAGGACATTGCGGGTGATCTGCTCGATGTCCTCGTCGCGTCCGGCGAGGCCGTGAGCCCAGTCGGTCGAGCCCGAGGTGACGACCGTTCCGCCGCCCGGGGAGACGAAGGACCCGAGCATCGCCTGGCCGTGGGCGATGCGCTCGACGGCCTCCGGCTCGCGGGAGTCGAACAGGCGCGAGGCGAGGAACTCGATCTCGGAGGGGTCCTCGGGCCGCGGTGGACGCGCCGCCGTCGTGCGGGTGAAGTGGGCGGCGGGTGCCATGGCGAGGATCTCGAAGTTCTCGGGTGTGCCGTCGGAACCGGTGGGGCAGGGGAGCCCGTCGACGGTCGTGTAGTCGCAGCCGTCGCACTCGTAGCCCACGGCGGTCGCCTTGGCGCCGAGGACGTCGCCGTAGTCGATGGCGGTCCCGTCGAAGAGCCAGTGGTCGGGTCGATAGACCGTGTAACCGCCGGCACCGTTGGTCACCCGCTTGCCGATGCGGTGATAGCCGCCCCGGTTGAACGACACGCCGGTCATGTGGTTCTCCGGGCGACCGATCAGGTGGTCGGACCAGATGCTGGTGAGCTCGCCGATCCGCTCGGTGTCGTAGACCGGATCGTCCTTGAACTGGCCCTTGTAGCCGACCATCACGCTCGCCGAGTTGCCCACCGGCTCCTCGAGGCGCACCTGCCACAGCGCGGTGTTGCCCGAGAAGAACGCGACGTTGCCGCCTCGGGCGACGAAGCCCTCCACCGTGTCGCGCATCGGCCCGGACCAGTACTCGTCGTGGCCGACGGAGAGCAGGAGGTTGTAGCGGTCGATGATGCCGGGGTGTTCCTCGAGGTCGGCGTTGCTGATGACGTCGATGCCGTAGCCGTTGCGTTCCGCCCAGGCGAGGAACGGCCACTCCCAGTCCGGCCATCCGGCCGAACCGGCCCAGCCCGACAGATGGTTGAGCCGGATGTAGCCGACATGGGTGTTCATGTCCCGGTCCGGTGGGTTGGTGGTCGTCACCCGGCGGCCCGCACCCTCGGGCTTGAAGAGGTAGCCCCGCGCCATCGGACGCTGGAGCGACGAGTGGGTGCCGCCGTTGTAGAGGTTGTAGCCACCGAAGTCGTTGTAGGCGTGCCACGTGTTCGTGCACAGCTGGAGCAGGATCGTGTTCGTCGACTCGGCCGTCGGCCGGATCACGAAGAACGCGTGGCTCCGACGGGTCCTGCCGTTCACGTCGATGGACAACACCACCTCGTAGTAGCCGGAGGCCCAATCGTCGCAGGCGGTGACGCTCGTGGCCGCCGGCCAGCCGCACCCGTTCGCAGACGCGTCGCGCGGCGTCGGATGGTCGTCGGCGTCCACGGTGCCCGACCACACGACGGTTCGTTCGGCGCCGACCCGGGCAATCTCGACGGAGACCGGGCGGCCGCCGGCCGAGGACAGATGGAGGGCAACCGACGCGCCGGGCGCGATCGACTGGGGCCAGCAGTAGCCCGTGACGGTTTCGATGCTCATCGTGTCAGCCCCATCCACCTTCGAGTTCGCTCGGGCCGACGTTCGTGGCGAGCCACGTCACGAGCGGCTTCGTCGCGCCCATGAACGCGACGATCCGATCCTTCGCCTCCGCGGTGTCGAGCCACGCACCGATCTCCCATTCCTGCCACGCGATGCAGCCCTTCATCCGCAGCAACCCGATGCGGGGGTGGTCGGCCGAGTACCCCCGCGGCGCGGTCTTGACGGCGTCGTGGCTGGTGACCTCGATACCGGCGCTCGTGACCTTGTCGATGGTCCGCTCGAGCTGACGGCCCGTCTTGTCGTCGTCGATCGCCGCCCGGAAGCTCGCGAGTTGGTCCTTCGCCATCATGTAGTACCCCGTGCCCAGGCCGAACCCGTCGGCGGACAGGCTGATGTACGGGCCGCCGGCCATGCGGGCCGCGATGTTGGTCTTGTACGGCGTCTTGTCCTTGCTGAAGCGGACGTCGCGGTACGGGCGGAAGATCTTGCCCTCGCCGTAGCGCGGCTCGAGGTCGGCGAGCAGTGCCACCATCGGCGCCTTCACGGCTTCCTCGTAGACGTGCTTCTGCTCGTTCCAGAACGCCTTCGTGTTGTCGTCCTCGAGCCGCTCGAAGAACTCGATCGCCTCGACCGGCCAGCCGGTGAACGCCATCCCCGCTCAGTTCACCACGCGTGAGATGTTGTACTCGACCCCGTTCGGGAAGAGCCGCCCCTGACCGACGGCGACGACGCGGTTGAGCCACGCGTAGTCCGGGTGCCCCGTCTCGCAGCGGGGTTGCGTGAAGAACTCGACCTCGCCGAACTGGGTCTCGCCGCCGCCGGCCAGGGCGTTCATCGCCGCCTCGTTGATCACCATGACGCCCGGGTACTGGACGTAGATCAGCGCACCGTCGTCCGTCTCGAGCGTCGCGCGCACGTCGAGCCGGGCGGTGCCGTCGGACCCGATCGTCAGCCAATCGGCGCCGCTGGGGAGAACCGTGCCCGTGAGCCCGGGCCCCTCGAACGTGCCGCCGACGACATCGACGATCTGGCGGGTGCCGAAGCCCGTCTCGCCGACGGTGATCGGGTCCTTGAGCTCGGCGCGAAGGTTGAGGAGGTGTTCCAGCTGCATGCCGCAACCGTAGGTCGGACTCGGTCCCCCCGGCGAGGGCGATGGTCCTCGTACGATCGGGGCATCGCGACGGAACCCCACATCGGCACGCTCAACGAGGGCTCGCTGCACGCCGCGCTCAAGGCGGACTATGCCGAACCCGGTGACGTCTTCGAGGTGCCGCTCGACGGGTTCGTGATCGACATCCGCCGCGACGACCGGCTGATCGAGATCCAGACGTCGTCCTTCGCCTCGATGGGCTCGAAGCTGGACCGCCTCCTCCCGGATCATCGGATCCTGCTCGTACACCCGATCGCGGTGGAGACCTACCTCCAGAAGCCCGATGCCCCGCTGCGGAAGTCGCCGAAGAAGGGCTCGGTGTACGACCTGTTCGAGGAGCTCGTCAGCATGCCGACGCTCATCGATCACCCGAACCTCGAGATCGACGTCGCCCTGGTCAGCGTGGTCAAACACCAGTCGCCCGACGCGAGACTCCGGCGGGGGCGGGGCGGCTTCCGCACCGACGATCGGGTGCTTCGCGAAATCGTCGACCGGCGCCGGTTCGCGTCCGCGGCTGACCTGATGACGTTGGTGCCGGAAGGACTTCCGGACGTGTTCACCACCGCGGATCTCGCGGGCCGGGCCGGCGTGCGTCGCGATGTCGCCCAACGGATGGCCTATTGCTTCCGAGCGCTCGGGACGTTCGTCGAGGTGGAGCGGACCAAGGCGGGCATCGGCTACACGCTGGGTTGACACGATCGGCGTACGCTGCGGGCATGGCGACGTCCACGTCGGCCGGTCCGACACCCGACGACGAGTTCGAGATCGAGATCCTCGACGCGTTCGACGCACCGGACGGCGGAGAGCGCACGGTCGTCGAGGCGGAGTCGGGCGAGGATGCGCTGTCGGTGTGGATCGACGACCTGCGCGAGTCCGTCGACGACGTGCTCGAGCCGGCCCGCCGTGTCTCCGAACACACCGGCGTCGCGGTCGGATCGTTCGTGCATCGGCTCGGGCTGCGCCACAAGCAGCGCATCGCCGACAGCAGCCCCCGGCGTCAGTCGCGGCTGCGTCTGCACCTCTTCGTCCCGTATGCCGTCGCGCGGAGTCGCATCCCGGCCCCGGGCGTGATCGGGCGGACCCGGGGCGGTCGCCTCGTGCTCGACGAGCCGTTCACGGACCACCGCGCCGGTCTGCGAGCGCCGGGGACGCTCGTGCTGCGTGGCTCGTGGCCCGGCCTCCCGGTGTGGATCGCCATCGAACCCTGGTGGCGCCGCCAGACCATCGTGACGATGTCGCTGCGTTCGACCAACCGGGTGCGCTATCCCCGGCGCTACTTCGCGACGTCGTACCGCATCCTCCGCACGTTCGTCGCCACGCTGGCCCGCACCTGAGCGCGTCGTCGCGGGAGGCGGGACCTAGCCTCGGACCCGTGCGTGCGACCTTCACCGAGACCGGCCGCGATGGCGGCGCCCGGACCGGCATCGTCACGACCGCGCGTGGCACGTTCACCACGCCCCGCTTCATGCCGGTCGGCACCCGGGGCGCGATCCGCCATCTGGCCAGCGACGATGTCGAGGCGCTCGGGGCGCAGGTGATCCTGGCGAACACCTACCACCTCATGTTGCGACCCGGCGCCGACGTGGTCGCCGAACTCGGTGGGCTCCACGGGTTCGCGGCGTGGGACGGCCACTTCCTCACGGACTCCGGCGGCTACCAGATCTTCTCCCTCGGCCCGGACCTCACCGACGAGGGAGCGACCTTCACGTCGACCTACGACGGGTCGACCCACCTCCTCACGCCGGAGCGTGCCGTCGAGGTGCAGGCCCTGATCGGCGCGGACATCCAGATGGTGCTCGATGTCTGTCCGTCCTCCGTCGCCGATCTCGGCGTCGTGAAGTCCGCGGTCGACCGAACGGCGCTGTGGGCCGCCCGGGGGCGTCGGGCCTTCCTCGACCATGGCGACGCCGCGACCCGCCAGAGCCAGTTCGGCATCGTGCAGGGCGGCACCGACGACGCGCTGCGCAAGGAGTCCGCCGAGCAGATCGTCGCGTTGGACTTCGACGGCTATGCCGTGGGCGGTCTGTCGGTGGGGGAGGACCGCAGCGCGATGCTCGACGGGCTCGACAGCTGCATGGGTCTTCTGCCGGCCGACCAGCCCCGCTACTTCATGGGGCTCGGCGATCCGATCGGGATCGTGGAGTCGGTCGCCCGCGGCGTCGACATGTTCGACTGCGTGCTCCCGACGCGTCACGCCCGCCACGGCACGATCCTCACGGACAACGGCCGCTACAACCTGACCCGCGCCGAGTTCGTCCGCAGCGACGACCCGCTCGACCCGTCCTGGCCCGAGAGCCCGGCCGCCCGCTGGAGCCGGGGCTATCTCCGTCACCTGCTCCAGACCAAGGAGCCGACGGCGGCCCGCATCATCACGCTGCACAACGTCGCCTGGCTGCTGCGGTTCATGGACCGGATGGCGGACTCGATCCGCGCGGGAACATTCGACTCGTTCCGCCAGGGAGTCCACGAGGTCTGGGCGACCTGACAGGTCGAGGTTGCCGGGAAGGGTCGGCCACTAGGGTCGCCGCGTGAGCGTTGACGAAGTGCGGCGGCGGTACATCGTCCTGTTGGCGCTGCGATGGTTACCCGTCGGCCTCGTCGAGCCGATCTTCGTGCTCGTCCTGTCCCGTGGCGCGTCGCTCACCCAACTCGGTCCGCTGCTGGCCGTCTACAGCGTGACGACGGCGGCGCTCGAACTCCCGACCGGCGGGCTGGCGGACTCGATCGGCCGCCGCCCCGTCCTGCTCGCGTCCGCCCTCTGCAATGTGGGGCTGTTCGCGCTGCTGCTCGCGTCGACGGACCTCCGGGTCCTCGCGGTCGCACTGTTTCTCGGTGGTGTGGGGCGGGCCCTCGACTCCGGGCCGCTCGAATCGTGGTTCGTGGACGAGTCGAAGGCGGCGGACGCGGACGTCGACGTGCGCATCGGGCTCTCTCGCGGTGGGGCCGTGGACGGGCTCGCGCTCGCGGTCGGGTCGATCGTGGGTGGCCTCGTCCCGCAGCTCGCCGGTGGGCGACTGTGGGCCACCGTCCTGCTCGCGCTCGTCCTCGAAGGGGTTCATCTCGTCGCGGTCTACGTCCTCATGAACGAAGAACGTCCGGCCCGGTCCCGGAATCGAGCCGACGGCATCGCAGCGTTCGCCAACGTCCGGACGGGTCTCGGGTTCGCCGTCCGGGCCGGGTCGCTTCGCCGCACCATCGCCGGCGGCGCGTTGATCGGGGCAGCGCTGGTCGCGGTGGAGGCGCTCTGGCAGCCGCGGTTCCTGGAGCTGCTCGATCGAGACGACGCCACCATCTTCCTGGGCGCGCTGCTCGCCGTCGGATTCGCCGGGGGCGCCGCCGGTGCCGCACTGGGTCCCGCGTTCGGCCGGAGGATCGGCCGACGCGCGTCACCGACCATGACCGCCCAACTGCTGGCCGGGTCGATGCTCGCCCTGCTCGGTGTCGTGACGCAGCCCGTAGTCGCTGCGCTCGTGTTCGTGTTCTTCTACACATTCCTCGGGGTGACGGGACCGCTGCGGAGTGCACTGCTGCACGAGCACACCGCGAGCGAGCAGCGAAGTACGACGCTCTCCGTCGATTCGCTCCTGTTCCAGGCCGGCGGTGTCGTGGCCGCCCTGACCCTCACCGCGCTCGCGGACAGTCGGGGCATCGGGATGGCGTGGATTGCCGCCGGGGCGTGCCTCGCGGCGAGCTCGCTCCTCTATGCCGGGAGTGACCGGGCGGGCCCGGGTCGTCGGTACCCGGGACCTGCGAGCTAGCCTCCCCGGCATGGAGATCGTCATCCTTCTCGTCGCCATGGGCGCCCTCTACGCGTTCATGATCGTTCCGCAGCAGCGTCGCATGAAGGCCCATCAGGAACTCATCCGCTCGCTCGAGGAGGGTGACATCGTGGTCACCAACGCCGGTATCTACGGCGCCGTCGCCGAGGTCGAGGACGCCGTCGTGTGGCTGGAGGTCGCGCCCGAGGTCGAGCTGAAGGTCACCAAGTCGGCCATCGTCGAGAAGGTCACGGACGGAGACGGGGACGACGAGGACGACGAGGAGATGGTGGACGCCGAGGACAGCGACGCCTGAACATGCGGGGTCAACTCAGCCTCGCGATCGGCATCGTCTTCGTCGCCATCGCGGGCATCGTCTACACGTTCGCCGCCGGGAACGAGCCGCTGCTCGGCCTGGACCTCCAGGGCGGGGTCAGCGTCGTGCTCGAGCCCGAGCCCAACCCCGACGGATCCGAGGTGTCCGAGGACATCCTCGATCAGGCGATCGCCGTCATCCGTAACCGGGTCGACGGACTGGGTGTTCGCGAACCCGAGATCACCCGGCAGGGGCTCACCGTGCTCGTGCAGATCCCCGGCGTGGACGACCAGCAGCGGGCGCTCGATCTCGTCGGCCAGACCGCCGAGTTGCGGTTCCGGCCGGTGCTCATGCGGGGCGGCCCCGGCACGGACTTCACGCCCGGCGCGGCCCTGTGCCCGGGCGACGGGGATGAGCCGCCCGACTTCTCGGACGGCGAGCCCACGCCGGAAGCGAGCGCAGCCGAGTGCATGGTCGCCGACGGCACCGACGGCATCCGCTACCTCCTCGGCCCGGCCCCCGAGCTGATCGAGAACGAGGGTACGACCGATCGACTCACCGGCCTCGCGGTCGAGGATGCGTCGGCCCGCTTCGCCGGCCAATGGCAGGTCTCGCTCGTGATGCGCGGCGGCTCGCCCGGCATCGACGACTTCAACGAGCTCGCGAGTCAGTGCTTCGCGGTGACGATCACGTGTCCGACGGCCTCGATCGCGATCGAGATCGACGGTGTCGTCGAGAGTGCACCATCGGTCAACGCCCCCACCTTCGACCGGTCGCAGATCTCCATCACCGGCTCCTTCTCCGAGGGCGAAGCGAAGGATCTCGCCCTGGTGCTGCGGTTCGGCTCGCTGCCCGTCGAGCTCACCCCCCAGGAGAGCCGTACGGTTTCGTCCACCCTTGGTGAGGACGCGCTCGACGCGGGCATCGCGGCCGGCGTCATCGGGCTCGCTCTCGTGTCGATCTACCTGCTCGCCTACTACCGCCTACTCGGCCTCGTCGCGATCGCCTCTCTCGGTGTGTCCGGTGCCCTCCTGTGGACGATGATCGCCTGGCTCGGCGAGTCCCAGGGCCTCGCCCTCACCCTCGCCGGCGTGACCGGCCTCATCGTCTCCGTCGGCGTATCCGTGGATTCCAACGTCGTGTACTTCGAGCACCTCAAGGAGGACGTACGCGGCGGCCGCACCGTTCGCTCCGCCGTCGAGCGGGCGTTCCCGATCGCCTACTCCACGATCGTGAAGGCCGACGTCGCGTCGCTCATCGCGGCGGTGGTCCTCTACTTCCTGACGGTGGGCCAGGTGAAGGGCTTCGCACTCTTCCTGGGCCTCGCCACCGTGCTCGACCTCGTCGCCACCTACTTCTTCATGGGTCCGGTGATCCGCCTCATGGCCCGCCGTGACGCCATGACGGAACGCCCGCGGCGCTACGGCATCCCGGCGGGGGAGGTGTCGGCGTGAACACCCTCCGCCTCATGTACCGCGGCGAGCAGCACTTCGACTTCCCGAAGCTGTGGCGCCCGGCGCTCATCGGCTCGCTCCTACTCGTCCTGCTCAGCATCGGCTCGCTCGCGACCCGGGGCCTCAACCTCGGCATCGAGTTCGAGGGCGGCACGTCGTGGGAGGTCGAGGCGCCCGGCACCTCGGTGGGCGACGCCCGCGAGGCCCTGAGTGGCACCGACGCCGCGGCCGGCAAGATCCAGGTCCTCGGTGGCGACAGCATCCGCTTGCGCGCCGATCTCGACGAGGCCGACGCGATCGCCGACGTCACCGAGGTGATGGCCGAGCTCGGCGGTGTCGCGATCTCCGAGGTGAGCGTCACCACGGTCGGACCGTCGTGGGGCGACCAGATCACCGAGAAGGCACGCAACGCGCTCATCTGGTTCTTCATCATCGTCGCCGGCTACATCGCGATCCGCCTCGAGTGGAAGATGGCGGTCGGCGCCGTGGTCGCCGTGGCCCACGACATCCTGATCTCGGTCGGCGTCTACTCGGTGTTCCAGTTCGAGGTGACGCCGGCGACCGTCATCGCGTTCCTGACGATCATGGGCTACTCGCTCTACGACACGATCGTCGTCTACGACAAGGTCCGGGAGATCTCCGGTCGGCTCACCGGCACTGGTCGCTACACCTACAACGAAATGATGAACCTGGCGCTCAACCAAGTGCTGATGCGTTCGATCAACACATCGATCACTTCGATGCTGCCGGTCGCGTCGATGCTCTTCGTCGGCTCGTTCTTCCTCGGCGCACTCACGCTCCAGGAATTCGCCATCGCCCTGCTCATCGGCATCGTGGTCGGCTCGTACTCGTCGATCTTCCTGGCGTCGTCGCTGGTGGCGTTCATGAAGAGTCGCGAGGAGCAGTACCTTGCGATCGCCCGGAAGGTCGAGGCGCGGGGACACACCGGCGACGGCACCCGGGCGGTCTCGACGGACGACATCGCGCTCGGCCGGACAGCCTCGCGTCCCGCCCGGGCGACGGCCGATCGGCCCCGGGCGACGAGCGCGCCGCCGCGGCCCCGCAAGAAGAAGAAGCGCTGACCCCGGGCTGGTCATCGACATCGACAGGCGGCGGTACGGTGGAGCCATGGCCAGTATGGGACGCATCGAGGGATTGATCCGCGACGTTCCCGACTTCCCCGAGCCCGGGATCGTCTACAAGGACATCACCCCACTGCTCGCCGACCCGGACGGTTTCGACGAGGCGGTCCATTCGATGGCCGAGCCGTGGGCAGAGCAGGGAATCGACGCGATCATCGGCATCGAGGCACGCGGGTTCCTCTTCGGCGCCACCGTCGCCCGCCAGCTCGGCATCGGCTTCGTGCCCGTGCGCAAGCCCGGGAAGTTGCCGCACCACACGTCGTCGATCGACTACGGGCTCGAGTACGGCACCGACACGCTGGAGATCCACACCGACGCCCTCGCCCCCGGACGACGCACGGTGATCGTGGACGACGTGCTCGCCACGGGAGGCACCGCGGCGGCCGCGGCCGAGCTGGTCAGCCGCCACGATGCGGTCGTCGCCGGGTTCGGGTTCCTCCTCGAGCTCGCCTTCCTCGACGGTCGATCGAAGCTGGGCGACCATCGGATCGAGTCCCTCGTGACGATCGGGGCGAGCTGATGGCCACCGTCACCCGCGTCCTGCCCTGGCGTCGGGGGCCGAACCGCTCCCCGTCGATCGAGATCGCCGAGTTGCTCGAGGCGTATCGCGAACACCACCCCAAGGGCGACACCGCGTTGATCGAGCGGGCCTTCGAGCTCGCGGCCGCAGCCCACGAGGGGCAGACCCGGAAGTCGGGCGAGCCCTACATCCGCCATCCGGTGGCCGTCGCCACCATCGTCGCCCGTCAGGGCATCGACGATGTGACGATCGCCGGCGCGTTGTTGCACGACGCGGTGGAGGACACGCCGGTCGGCCTGAAGCAGCTGGAGGACGAGTTCGGCAGCGACCTCGCCCGCATCGTCGACGGCGTCACCAAACTCGAGCGGGTCAAGTACGACACCAAGGAGGAGCAGCAGGCGGCCACCGTCCGCAAGATGATCGTGGCGATCGCCTCGGACATGCGGGTGCTGATCATCAAGCTCGCCGACCGACTCCACAACCTCCGTACCGTCGCCGCGCTGCCCCCGTTCAAACAGGAGCGCACCGCGCGCGAAACGCTCGACGTCTACGCCCCACTCGCCCACCGGCTCGGCATGCAGGACATGAAGCAGCAGCTGGAGGATCTCTCGTTCGCCGCGCTCCATCCCCGCCGCTACGCCGAGATCGACCAGATGATCCACCAGCGCGCGCCGGAGCGAGATCTCTATCTCGCCCAGGTGCTCGCCGACGTGCAGGCCCGCCTCGCGGAGTTGGGCATCGTCGCCGAGATCGTCGGTCGCCCGAAACACCTCTGGTCCATCTACGAGAAGATGGTCGTGAAGGGCCGGTCCTTCGACGAGATCTTCGACCTCGTCGGCATTCGCGTGATCGTCGACTCCGTGCGGGAGTGCTACGGCGCACTGGGCTCCATCCACGCCACGTGGCGACCGGTGCAGGGCCGGTTCAAGGACTACATCGCGATGCCCAAGTTCAACCTCTACCAGTCGTTGCACACGACGGTGGTCGGCCCCCAGGGCAAGTCGATCGAGGTGCAGATCCGCACGCGGGAGATGCACCAGCGCGCCGAGTTCGGGGTGGCGGCGCATTCGGACTACAAGGACGGAGAGTCCGGCGGGGAGATGGCCTGGCTCAACCGGATCGTCGAGTGGCAGCAGGAGACCGCCGACCATTCGGAGTTCATGAGCAACCTGAAGGTGGACCTCGATCAGGACGAGGTCTACGTCTTCACGCCGAAGGGAAAGGTCGTCGAGTTGCCCGTCGGGGCGACCCCGGTGGACTTCGCCTATTCGATCCACACCGACGTGGGGCATGCCTGCATCGGGTCCAAGGTGAACGGCCGGCTCGTGCCGCTCGACAGCAGGCTCGAGTCCGGCGACACCGTCGAGATCTTCACCTCGAAGGTGGAAGGAGCGGGCCCGAGTCGGGACTGGCTCAAGTTCGTCGCGTCGCGTCGGGCCGCCAACAAGATCCGCCAGTGGTACACGCGTGAGCGTCGCGAGGACGCCATCGAACACGGCCGCGACGAGCTGCTGTCGGCGCTGCGGCGCGAGGGTCTGCCCGCCCAGCGCGTCCTCAAAGAACCCGTGCTGATGGCCGTCGGCGAGCAGCTGAACTATGTCGACGACGAGTCGCTGTTCGCGGCGATCGGGGAAGGCCACGTCGCCGGCTCCACCGTGGCCGAACGGATCGCCCGCGAGCTGCGCGGCGACGACGCCGCCGACCGCCACCAGGACCGGCTGCCGTCGAACGTCTCCCGTCGGATCGGCGCGAAGCGACGGGCGCGAGGCACCGCCGGGGTCCACGTCGAGGGCCTGGACGACATCATGATCCGCATCTCGCGCTGTTGTTCACCGGTGCCGCCCGACGAGATCGTCGGCTTCGTCACCCGTGGTCGCGGCGTGTCGGTGCACCGGTCCGACTGCCTCAACGCCACGACGCTCCAGGAAGGCCAGCCGGATCGGTTGATCGAGGTCGAGTGGGACGCGGACCACGACGGTCGCTTCCAGACCACCATCGAGGTGCAGGCACTCGACCGGGCATCGCTGCTCGTGGACGTCGCCAAGGTGCTCTCCGACCACGGACTCAACGTGGTCTCGGTCGCCACGGAGACCGGTGACGACGCGGTCGCCAAGATGCAGTTCGAGTTCGAGCTCGCCGATGTCAGCCAGCTCGACGCCGTGCTGTCCCGGCTGCTCGCCGTCGAAGCCGTCTACGACGCCTACCGCATCGTGCCGGGCGGCGGCTCGTCCGAGGCCGCGGACTGACACCGCCGAGGGTCGGCAGTACCGGTCGGAAACCTCCACGGGGTCGACGGGGCGCACCGATAGCCTGAGCGGCTGTGGCCGAGCCGACCTTCCGTGCCCCGAAAGGCACCCGCGACATCCTCCCGCCCGAGTCGGGCCGGCTCCGCGCGCTGCTCGACGAGTTCGCCCGGATCGCCGAGCTCAGCGGATTCGGTGAGGTCGTCTCGCCGATGTTCGAGGACATCGGCGTCTTCCTCCGCCTCGGTGAGACCACGGACGTGGTCACCAAGGAGATGTTCGACTTCCACGACAAGGGCGATCCGCCCCAGCACTTCGCCCTGCGTCCGGAGCTGACGGCCTCGATCTGTCGGGCCTACGCCGAGCACCGGCCGATCCCGCCGTGGAAGATCTGGTACCAGGGTCCCCAGTTCCGCTACGAGCAGCCCCAGGCCGGTCGCTACCGGCAGTTCACGCAGGTCGGCGTGGAGGTGCTCGGAGCCGACGATCCCCAGGTCGACATCGACGTGATCGCCCTGGGCTGGGAGTTCTACGCCGCGCTCGGACTGCGACAGATCGAGCTCGTGGTCAACAGCATGGGCGACGCCTCGTGTCGGCCGGGCTATCTCGACGCCCTGACCTCCTACCTCCAGGACCGCCGCGACGACCTGTCGCCCCAGTCGCAGGTCACGCTCGATCGCAACCCGCTCCGCGTGCTCGACAGCAAGCGGGCCGAGGATCAGGCCGTCATCGACGCGGCGCCGAGCATGGTCGACCACCTCAACGAGGAATGCGGCGAGCACTTCGCCGTCGTGCGGGCGGGTCTCGACTCGCTCGGCATCCCGTACTCGATGTCGCCCCGCCTCGTGCGCGGGTTCGACTACTACACCAAGACCGTCTTCGAGTTCGTCGGCGAGGCGCTCGGCGGGGCGCAGAACGCGGTCGGCGGCGGTGGCCGCTACGACGGGCTGGTCGAGGACCTCGGGGGACCACCCACCCCCGGCATCGGGTTCGCGCTCGGGGTCGACCGCATCCTCCTCGCCTGTGACGCCGAGGGCGTCTTCGCCGCGCCGCCGCCGTCCGTGGGCGTGTTCGTGGTCGACGTGACCGGGGGCAGCCAGGGCCTCGACGTCTGTCAGCGGCTGCGGGCCGGTGGCATCGGCGCCGACCGGGCCTACGGCGGGCGCTCCATGAAGGCACAGATGAAGGTCGCCGACCGGTCCGGTGCGCCCTACGCGGCGATCATCGGCGAAGACGAGGTCGCCGCGGGCGAAGTCACCCTGCGCGACCTCCGAGGCGACGGCGGTCAGCGCCGCATCGCTCTCGACGATCTCGTGAGCGACGTCCGCTCGCTCCTCCAGAACTGACGCAGAAACCAGGAACCACGATGGATCTCTCCACTTCCCTCCGAACCGACATGTGCGGCCACCTCACCGCGGCCGACGACGGCCGCACCGTGACGGTGTGCGGCTGGGTCGACCGACGCCGTGAGCACGGCGAGCACCTCGCCTTCATCGACCTACGCGACTACACGGGCGTCGTGCAGTGCGTCGTCGACGAGAAGCACGACCTGCGCAGCGAGTTCGTCGCCCGGATGACCGGCACGGTGCGCCGTCGCCCCGACGACACGGCCAACACGAACCTCGCCACCGGCGAGATCGAGATCGACGTGACCGACATCGAGATCCTGGCCGAGGCCGAGGCGCCGCCGTTCCCGCTCGACGAACGGACCGACGTCGACGAGACCATCCGGCTGCGCCACCGCTACGTCGACATGCGCAAGGAGCGGATGCAGCGCAACCTGCGCCTCCGGGCCACGGTCAACAGCGCGGTACGGCAGGGGATGGAGGAGCAGGGTTTCGTCGAGATCGAGACCCCGATGCTCATCGCCTCGACCCCGGAGGGGGCCCGTGACTTCGTGGTGCCGTCGCGCAAGGAGCCCGGCTCGTTCTACGCCCTCCCGCAGAGCCCGCAGCTGTTCAAGCAGCTGTGCATGATCGGCGGCATCGACCGCTACTACCAGATCGCCCGCTGCCTGCGGGACGAGGATCTGCGCGCCGATCGCCAGTTCGAGTTCATGCAGCTCGACGCCGAGATGACCTTCGTGAGCCAGGAGGACGTCTTCGCCACGATCTCCCATGCGGTTGCGAACGCCGCCGAAGCGGTCACGGGGGAGCGGCCCACCGAGTTCCCGCGGATCACGTGGCACGAAGCGCAGGAGCGATTCGGGTCGGACAAGCCCGACACCCGTTTCGGCATGGAGCTCGTCGAGCTCACCCCGATCTTCGAGGGCACCGAGGCCCGCGTGTTCCAGGCGCCGTGCGTCAAGGGGATCAAGATGGACGGCGGCGTCGAGGCGCTCAGCCGGAACCAGATCGACGGCCTCGTGGAGACCTGTCAGCGCTGGGGCGCCAAGGGCCTCGCCTGGATGAAGGTGATCGACGGCGACGACGGGCCCGCCCTCGATGCCGGCGTCGCCAAGTTCCTCTCCGCCGACGAGTCCGCCCAGGTCATCGCCGCGTTGGACGCCGCCCCCGGCGACATGGTGTTCCTGGTCGCCGACGAGCGTCGTCTGGTGCGTCACGTGCTCGGCCTGCTCCGGCTCGAGCTCGGTCGTCCTCCCGTGAACGAGGGCGGACTCAACTTCCTGTGGGTCGTCGATTTCCCGCTCTTCGAGGCGATCGGCGACGGCGGCAAGCCCGTGCCCGCGCACCATCCGTTCACGATGCCGCACGAGGAGGACTGGAGTCTGCTCGATCAGGGCGGCGACGCGCTGCTCGACGTGCGCTCGCAGGCCTACGACCTCGTGCTCAACGGCTGGGAGCTCGGCTCCGGCTCGATCCGGATCAACCGACCCGACGTTCAGAACCGCATCTTCGAACTCCTCGGAATCGGTGAAGAGGAACGTCAGGCGAAGTTCGGCTTCCTGCTCGACGCGTTCCGCTTCGGCGCGCCGCCCCACGGCGGTTTCGCGTTCGGTATGGATCGCCTCGTCGCCCTCCTCGCGGGCGAGTCCAACATCCGTGAGGTGATCGCGTTCCCCAAGACCCAGTCGGGTGCGGATCCGCTCACCAACGCGCCGACCCCCGTGGACGCGGCCCATCTCGAGGAGCTCGGCCTGCGGGTGCTCCCGCCCGCCACCTGAGCGTCAGGTCAGTTTCAGCTCGACGACGAGGGCGCCGGCCGGCGCGCTCGGGTGGAGCTCGTGCATCACGTCGTCGCTGGTGAGCGCGGCGCTCACGAGACGCGCCCGGATGAGGTTCGGCCCGTGCTCGGCGCGGATCGACGTGTCGTCGAGCGGGGTGATCTCGTAGCCGAGTCGTTCGAACTCGTCGGACAGGGCGCGGCCGACGGTTGCGGCCTCGACCCCGCTGGTGAAGAACGCGATCTCGCGGGGGTTGGGCTCGCCCGTCCCGATGAGCGGGGCGAGGTCGCAGGGCATGGCGATGCCGTCGAGGGCCTCCGCCAGCGAACGGGCGACCGGGGCGGTCTTCGTCGCGACGGTGCCGGGCTCTTTCGGCGTCGCGGCCGGCGGCGAGTCGTCGGGCACGGTGTTGTCGGGCACCGCGCTGTCGGGCACGGCCTTGTCGGGCACGGTCTCGTCGGGCACGGTCTCGTCCACCGGTGCGGGTGGCAGCGGCGGGAACCGGACGCTCGGGTCGTCGTCCGCCTCCGGCATGGGTCGCCACGATCCGATGGTGACGCGGCGACGCAGGAGGATGAAGCAGCTCGTGGCGAACCACGGCCAGAACAGGTACGGAAGGATCTGTCGCACGATCTCCTATCGGTCGTCGTGGGTTCGGCCTGAGGACTTGATGGGCCGTTCGGCCCACTCGCTTTTCTCGTAGGGTCGACGCCGTGAGCGACGATCTGTTCAGTGCGGCGGCCGAATCCCGGCTGGAGAGCCGTTCGCCGCTGGCCGCCCGCCTGCGGCCGCGATCACTCGACGACGTGGTCGGTCAGCGTCACCTGCTCGCCCCCGGGCGTCCGCTCCGGGCCCTGATCGAGAACGATCGGCTCTCGTCGGTCATCTTCTGGGGTCCGCCCGGCACGGGGAAGACATCGCTCGCGCGGCTGGTCGCGTCGACGACCGAGAAGGTCTTCGAGGAGCTCTCGGCGGTCACGGCGTCGGTGAAGGACGTGCGCGAGGTGATCGCCACCGCCCGGCACCGGCTCGGCGAGCGGGGCACCGGCACGATCCTGTTCCTCGACGAGGTGCACCGGTTCAACAAGGCCCAGCAGGACACCCTCCTCCCCGCGGTGGAGGAGGGGTTGATCGTGCTGATCGGCGCCACCACGGAGAACCCCCACTTCGAGGTGAATCCGCCGCTGATGTCCCGCTCGACCCTGTTCCGGCTCCATGCGCTCACGGAGGACGACATTGCTGAGCTCATCCGGCGCGGCCTCGAGATCGAAGGGGCGACGGCCGACGACGAGGCGATCGTGCATCTCGCCGCCCGCAGTGGGGGCGACGGGCGTCATGCCCTGACCGGCACGGAGGTGGCCGTCGCGCTCGCGTCGGAGCGGGGCCGGCCGCTCCATGTCACTCTGCCCGACGCGGAAGGCGCCGTGGACGCGAAGGCGGTCCGCTACGGCCGCGACGGCCACTACGACGTGATCTCGGCGTTCATCAAGAGCATCCGGGGTAGCGACGCCGACGCGGGCCTGTACTGGCTCGCCCGGATGCTCGAGGCCGGGGAGGACGCTCGCTTCATCGCCCGTCGACTGGTGATCCTGGCGTCGGAGGACATCGGCATGGCCGATCCGCAGGCGCTGCTGATCGCCAATGCGGCGGCGTCAGCGGTTGAGTTCGTCGGGCTTCCGGAAGCCCAGCTGAACCTCGCCCAGGCCGTGATCCATCTCGCCACCGCGCCCAAGTCGAACCGGGTCACCACGGCGATCTTCGCCGCCCGGGAGGCGGCCCGGGTGGCCGGTACGGGTGAGGTGCCCGCCCATCTGCGCGACGCCCACTACCAGGGGGCGGCGAGTCTCGGCCACGGTGACGGCTACCTCCTGCCGCACAAGGACCCGGCGGGTTGGGTCGACCAGCAGTACCGCCCCGACGAGGTGGCCGACCTGGTCTTCTACGAACCGTCGGCCCACGGCGCCGAAGCCGAGCTCGAAGCCGACTGGCCGGGCCGGGCCGCAGACTGACCATCCCCCCGCGGTGTCGAGCGGGACGGTTCACTGGACGACATGTCCGGGGCCGATCTCGCAGCCGTCATCGTGTCCGTGGTCTGCCTCGCGGTGGTCGTCGTCATGGTGCTCGCCGTGCAAGCACTCGTGCGCACGTTGCGCGAGCTGCGGGCCACAGTCGACGACCTACGGGGCGCGACGCTGCCGATGGTGCACGACCTGCATTCCACGGTGTCGAAGGCGGGCGACGAGCTGGAGCGGGTCGAGGGCGTGCTCGACAAGGCCGAGCGGGTGTCCGCCACTGCCGACGTCGCGTCCCGTCTCGCCTACAAGGCGGTCGCACCGCCGCTCATCAAGACGGCTTCGCTCGTCGCCGGTGCCGGACGGGCCACCTGGCGGTTGCGCAGCGGGAAGCCCCGGCGCCGGGCCATCGAAGTCGGAGGACGAGCCAAGTGAAACGCATCTTCTGGGGCGCCGTCGGTTACGGCGCCGGCATCAGCACATCGGTCTACGTCCAGCGCCGGGTGCGGCGGGCCGTGGAGCATTACACCCCCGAACAGATTCGTCACGATGTCCAGGTCCGGGGTCGTCAGATGGCCGACCGGGCCCGTGACGTGGTGGTCGACCTGCGCGACGCCGCCGCCGACGGCGTCGCCACCATGCGCGCCCGCGAGGACGAGCTGCGTCGCGAGTTCGCCCCGGGTTCGGGCGACGACGGCGGCCACCGCCACCGCCCCGCCCGCATCCGCCACTAGCCCCGCACCCCCGACAAGAAGCAATCTCTGGTCACGAAAGGGTCGATCCTGGGCGGTTCGTCCCCGATTTTGCGACCCTTTCGTGACCAGAGATTCCAGCGGGGGTGGGGGGGAGCGGAGCGGTAGGCTCCTTCACTCATGAAGGCCAACGAAGTCCGCCGGGCGTTCACCGACTTCTTCGTCGAGCGGGGTCACTCGCTGCAGCCGAGCGCGTCCCTGATTCCCCACGACCCCACGGTGCTGTTCACCGTCGCGGGCATGGTCCAGTTCAAGACCTTCTTCACCGGCGAGGAGACGGCCCCCTACGACCGGGCCGTCACGATCCAGAAGTGCGTCCGGGCCGGCGGGAAACACAATGATCTCGACGAGATCGGCCGCACCCGGCGGCACCTGACGTTCTTCGAGATGATGGGGAACTTCAGCTTCGGGGACTACTTCAAGTCGGAGGCCTGCGCCTTCGCGTGGGACTTCATCACCAACGTGCTCGAGCTCGACCCCGACCGCCTCTGGGTCACCGTCCATGTGAGCGACGACGAGGCGGCCGAGATCTGGGAGAAGGAGATCGGCGTCCCGGTCGAGCGCATCCAGCGTCTCGACGAGGACAACTACTGGAAGATGGGCGACACCGGTCCGTGTGGCCCGTCGTCGGAGATCTTCTGGGACAAGGGCCCGGAGTTCGGCGACGACGGTGGCCCCGCGCACGGTGACGAGGATCGCTTCATCGAGTTCTGGAACCTGGTCTTCATGCAGTTCGACCAGGCCGACGACGGCACGAAGACGCCGCTGCCGAAGCCGTCGATCGACACCGGCATGGGCCTCGAACGGACGGTCTCGATCCTCCAGGGCGTCGACTCCGTGTGGGACACCGACGAGCTCGCCGCGCTCCAGCAGTCCGCGGCCGAGCTGACCGGACTCGATCCGGCGACGGCCGAACCCGAGCAGCTCGTCTCGCTGCGCATCCTGGCCGACCACGCCCGCAGCACCTCCATGCTCGTGAGCGACGGCGTCTTCCCGTCCAACGAGGCCCGCGGCTACGCCCTGCGCCGCATCCTGCGCCGCGCCGTGCGCCACGCCTACCTCCTCGGGGTCGAGACCCCGGTCATGGGCGGCATGGTCGATGCCGTGGTCGACGTGATGGGCGGCGACTATCCCGATCTGGTCGAGAACCACGCGTTCATCCGCGACGTCATCGACCGTGAGGAGGTCCGGTTCCGCGAGACCCTCCGTACCGGACAGGCGATCCTCGACGAGCGCCTCGACGCGCTCGCCGACGGTGAGGTGCTGTCGGGAGACACGGCGTTCCTGCTCCACGACACCTACGGGTTCCCGCTCGAGGTCACCCAGGAGATCACGCGCGAGCGCGGCGTCGAGGTCGACGTCGAGGCCTTCCGGGCGGCCATGGCCGACCAGCAGAAGCGGGCGAAGGACGCCCGCAAGGTGACCGCCGGGGGCAACACCGGCGATCTCGCCGCGCTCGTCGAGACCCACGGCGAGACGATCTTCACCGGTCGCGACGAGACATCGACCGAGGCCACCGTGCTCCATGCCGACGACGACATCGTCGTGCTGGACCGCACGCCGTTCTACGCCGAGTCCGGCGGCCAGATCGGCGACACCGGCACGATCCGCACCGAGAGCGGGCAGGCCGTCATCGCTGACACCACCTACGGCGTGCCCGGCCTGCACGTTCACGCCATCGACTCGATCGAGGGCACCATCGAGGTCGGACAGACGGCCACGGCCACGATCGATGACACCCGCCGGGCCGCGATCCGGCGGAACCACACGGCTACGCATCTGCTCCACTGGGCGCTGCGGGAAGTCGTCGGCGACCACGTCAAGCAGCAGGGTTCATGGGTCGGTCCCGACCGGCTGCGCTTCGACTTCAGCCACTACGAAGGGGTCAGCGCGGAGCAGCTCGCCGAGGTCGAGGACCTCGTCAACGCCGAGGTGCTCGCCAACCCGAGCTGTCGTCACTTCGAGACCACGATGGACGAGGCCCAGAAGCTCGGCGCCATCGCCTTCTTCGGCGACAAGTACGGCGATGTCGTGCGGGTCCTCGAAGCCGGCCCGCACTCGACCGAGCTCTGTGGCGGCACCCACGTCAAGGCGCTGGGCGACATCGGCCTCGTTCGCATCCTCTCGGAGGGTTCGATCGGATCGAACATCCGGCGCATCGAGGCGGTCACCGGCGACGGCACCCGCCAGGCGGTCCGGGCCCTGGACGACCAGCTCGCCGCGACGGCCGCCGCGCTCGGCGTTGCCAACGCGGAGGAGGCGCCCGAGGCCGCCGCTCGCCTCGCCGCGACCAACAAGGATCTCCGCAAGGAACTCGATCGGCTGAAGCAGCAGCTGGCCGTCGGTCAGGCGCCCACCCTCGCCGCCAAGGCGGTGGACGGCGTGGTGGTCGAGCAGGTCGACGGCGTCGATCGCAACGGTCTGCGGGACCTGGCCGTGTCGATCCGCGATCAGGAGGCCGTGCACGCGGTCGTGCTCGGCGCCGTCTTCGACGCCGGCGGCGTCGGCCTCGCCGCGGCCGTGACCCCCGACAGCCCCCACAAGGCCGGCGTTCTCATCGAGGACGCGAAGAAGACCATCGGTGGTGGCGGAAAGGCCTCCGACGACATCTCGGTGGCCGGGGGCAAGGATGCCGACGCGCTCGGCGACGCGCTCGACCAGGCTCGGGCGGCGGCGGGCATCGGCTGACATGCGAGCCCTGGGCCTCGACCTGGGGTCGAAGCGGATCGGTGTCGCCGTGAGCGACTCGGACGGCACGCTCGCGATGCCGATCGAGGTCGTCGCGCGGTCCGGCGACCGCGGTCGCGAACACGGCGAGATCGCCGATCTCGTCGCGGAGTGGGAGGCGGAGATCGTCATCGTCGGTCTTCCGCTCAACATGGACGGCAGCGAGGGCGAGATGGCGAAGAAGTACCGCCGGGAAGCAAAGGCGCTGGGCGACACCCTCGACGTGCCCGTCGTTCCCTACGATGAACGCCTGACCACCGTCACCGCGGAGCGAACCCTCATGGAACAAGAGATGAAGGCCGACGCCCGCCGGACCGTCGTCGACAAGGTCGCGGCAGCCGTCATGCTCCAGTCGTGGCTCGACGCGGGGATGCCCGATGGCCGATAAGCCCCGCCGTAGCTTCGCCGCGTTCCTGACCGGACAGGTCGAGGACGAGATCCCGGAGGCCGCGAAGCCGCCGCCCGAGCCGCCCCGCGCGACCGAGGCGCCGCTGATCCCGGTCGCTCCGCCGGTGCGTCCGGCCACCCGTGTGATCCGCGCCGCCCAGGCGACTCCCGCGTCACCCCCGCCGGTCACCGTCGGTCCCGATGGGGAAGAGGTGCCGATCGTCGCCCTGCCCGACTACGCCGCGCCCCCTGGTGTCGTCGTCTCGGCCGGGTTCGACGCCAACGGCGTGGAGTACGTGTTCGAGGACGACCCGGAGGGGATCCCGCTCGTCGACCCGCGCTACGACGCGGACGATCGCAACTGGGTCCGCTACCGCACCAGCTGGGGCGGATTCCTGCGGATCATCGGGCTCGTCGTGCTCGTCCTGATCGTGGTGATCACCGCCCGGGCCCGCGTCTACGGGTGGATCGACGACCAGGTGTCCGCCGGCGGCGACCACGGCGATGACGTCATGTTCACCATTCCGGAGCGGGCCGCCGTCAACGACGTCGCCACCCTGCTCGCGGACGCCGGCGTGATCAACAACGCCACCGTCTTCCGCTACTGGCTGCGGTGCGACGGCGACATCACGATCACCGGATTCCTGGGATGTGACACCGAGGTGCAGTTCCAGGCCGGCGACTACGAACTCGTCGAGAACATGACCTACGAGGAGGTCGTCGCCGCGCTCAACGAGGGTCCGATCGTGGAGGAGATCTTCCAGGTCTGCGTGCCCGAGGGTCTGCGGGTCAGCCAGTTCATCCCCCGGATCCTCGACGAGAACGATCTGTTCGACGAGGAGCAATTGCGCGAGGCGCTCAGCGATCGCGAGCTCACGTCCGATTATCTCCCCGAGGACACCGCCGGGTTCTTCCAGTTCGAAGGGATGCTCTTCCCCGCCTGTTACGACGTGCCCGAACAGAGCCTCGCCGACGAGCGGCTGATGGTCGCCCGCATGACCCAGGAGATGGACACCCGCATCGGCCGGGCGAGCGATGCCGCCGGAGGACTCCCACCGGAGGCCGTCGCCCTGGGGCTCGACGAGTACGACATGGTCATCGTCGCCTCGCTGATCGAGGAGGAGGCCTTCCTCGACGAGGACCGCCCCAAGATCGCCCGGGTGATCTGGAACCGACTCGAGCAGGACTGGCTGCTCGGCATCGACGCGACGGCCTGCTTCGCTCCGCAGATCTCCTGCCTGGACCTCACCGACGAGGAACTGAACGACCCCAATCCCTGGAACACCCGCGCGGTGAAGGGCCTGCCCATCACGCCCATCTCGGCGCCGGGACAGGCGAGTCTCGACGCCGCGTACGCGCCGGCGGAGGGGCCGTGGATGTACTACGTGCTGACCAACGAGGGCGGCGTCGACGGGGCCCACCGCTTCGTGGAGACCGACGCCGAGTTCCAGGAGGCCAAGGCGTTCTGTGAAGCCGAAGGCCTGGGCTGCGGATGATCACCGGCCGCACCCGGGTTGCGGCCGTCATCGGCGACCCGATCGACCACTCGCTCTCACCCGAACTCCACAACGCCGCCTTTGCGGCAGCCGGACTCGATTGGGTCTTCGTCGCCTGGCCGGTTCCGCCGGGCGGGGGCGCAGCGGCGGTCGACGCCATGCGCGTGTCGGGTCTGGCCGGCATGTCGGTGACCATGCCGCACAAGGACGCGGTGGCCGACGCGGCCGACGAGTGCTCCGACGCAGTGGCTGCGCTCGGCGCCGCCAACTGTCTCGTTCGCCTCGACGGCGGCCGCATCCGGGCGGAGAACACCGACGGCGCCGGCTTCCTCGCCGGGCTCCGTGACGACGCCGGCACCGGGGTCGAGGGTCGTCGTGTCGGGTTGATCGGCGCGGGCGGTGCGGCTCGAGCGGTGGCCCAGGCGTGCGGCGTCGCGGGTGCCGGCGCGGTCGTCGTCGTGAACCGCACCGCGGAGCGGGCTGCGGCCTGTGCGGCACTGGCCGGTCCGGTCGGTCGTGTCGGCGCGGCGTCCGATCTGGCAACGGTCGACATCGTGGTGAACGCGAGCAGCATCGGCATGGGCGACGACGCCGCGATGCCGTGTGACCCGGCGTTGCTGCACGGCGGGCAGGTCGTCGTCGATCTGATCTACACGCCGCTCGAAACCGCGTGGCTGGCCGCCGTGCGGGACGCGGGGATCGAGGCGCACAACGGCCTGTCGATGCTCGTGCACCAGGCGGCCGAGGCGTTCACGCTCTGGACCGGCGCCGACGCGCCGGTTTCGGCGATGCGCGACTCGATCTCGAACAAATTCTCGTAGTCCTCATCTCCCACGTTCCCCGTGCCGATGGTCAGGTGTTCGCACCACTTCGGAGGTCACCGTGGCGCTCTCGGGCACACTCGACACCTTTGCTCTTCCTGACGTACTTCGACTCCTCGCATCCACGTCGAAGACCGGCCGTCTGCGGATCACGGGCGACCGTGGTTCCGGCAGCGTCTGGGTCGACTCGGGCGAGGTCGTCGCGGCCGAGCTCGCCTCGGCCGTCACCCAGGCACCGACCGCCGCGGAGGTCGTCTTCGGACTCCTCCGCTTCGCGGCCGGTTCGTTCACCTTCGAGGCCGACGCCGTCGCCCCCAACGCATCGGACGGCGAGGCGATGGAGCCGATTCTCGGCGCGGCCGAGAACATGCTCGTCGAATGGCGGGCGATCGAGGAGGTCATCCCCTCCCTCGACGTGTGGGTCGGTCTGCGTACCTCCCTCGACGGCCCCGACGTCATGGTCGACCAGGCCCGCTGGGGTGGCATCGCCGCCATCGGCTCGGGTGCCCAGGTCGGCGCCGTCGCCGAGCGTCTCGAACTGAACGAGATCGACGGATGTCGTCTCGTCAAGGAACTGCTGGAGCTCGGTCTCGTCGAGTTCATCGACGAGCCGGCCGGTATTCCGGCGGCGACGTCGTTCGAGCCGCAGCCGGTCGATGAAGACGATCAGGTCTTCGAGGAGTCGACCTACGAGGCCCCGGCCGGGAACTCGGACGACGAAACGGCCGACGCTGCGGTGTTCGCCGACGAGACGCCCGGTGAGCCCGAGGCGCTCCTGCACGAGCTCGACGCCATGGACGACGCGCCCCAGTTCGGCGAGGGCGATCACGATGACGACGCCACCGAGAGCACGGAGCCCTCGCTGGCCGCCCTCGCGTCGAGCGAGGAGTCGATCGACCCGCTGCTGTCGCCCGGCGATCCGCTGGACACCGGCATCGGCGACCCGACTGGCGAGGACATCTTCGCCGGCGCGCCGGGTCCCACCGACGCCGACGACGAGCTCGACCCGGCCGAGATGGCCCGCCAGCTCGCGAACCTGAGCCCGAAGGCGGCCAAGGCCGTCGCGGCCGCCGCGAAGGCGACGACCGAGGCCGAGCGCGACGCCGCCCTCGCCGCCGTGGAAGCCGAGGACGACAGCGTCAACCGCGGTCTGCTGCTCAAGTTCCTGGGTTCCGTCGACTCCTGAGCGACGGGCCCTAGGGTCCACAGATCATGGACCTCCTGGTCATCATCCTCGCCGTACCGATCGGGCTCCTGGCCGGTGGATTCGCGACGATGCTGGTCGACCGGATTCCGGACGCCACTCCGCTCACCCTCCGTTCGCGGTGTCCGTTCTGCACGCACGATCTCGCCGTCCGCGACACGGTCCCGGTCCTCGGTTGGGTCGCCCGCCGGGGACGGTGCCGCCACTGTGACGAGCGGATCACCCCGGCCTACCCGTGGGTCGAACTCGTCACCATGGGCCTGTGGGTCGCCGTCGCCGCCCGGTTCGGGTGGGACTGGCGTCTGCTGCCCCCGCTGATCCTCGTCACCGCGCTCGTGGCCCTGTCGACGATCGACATGTACGTGTACCGGCTGCCGGATCGACTGGTGTTCCCCTCGCTCGGGCTGTCGCTCATCGCGGTCGTCGTCGCCGGTTTCGGGATCGACCATCCGCCCTCGATCGTGCGCGCGCTCGCCGGCATGGCGCTCTACGGCGGCTTCCTGCTGATCCTCCACCTCATCTCGCCCCGGGGCATGGGATTCGGCGATGTGAAGCTGGCCCTGCTGCTCGGCCTGCACCTCGGGTGGGCCGCCGGGTCGTTCTGGACCGACTGGGTCGTCGTGTTCCAACTGATCTTCTACGGATTGCTCGTCTCGTGCGGCGTCGGTGCGGTCGGCGGGCTCCTGCTCGCCGTCGTGCGTCGAGCGATGCGGCGCGACGTCGTCCCGGATCCGCTGGCCACCGAGGGGCAGCCGACCCGCCTGCTGTCGCAATCGATGCCGTTCGGTCCGGCTCTCGCCGTCGGCACGATCGTCGTCGTGCTCTTCGCGGAGTCGTTCGTCTCCACGGTCTAGGCGCCGTTCCGGTCGCCGCGGGGAAACGGTCCCGTTGCCGGGGTGGCGCGCCGGTAGCCTCGCGGTTCGTGGACACCCGCAGCGTCGTGCTCGTCGGCCCCATGGGGTCGGGCAAGTCGTCGGTCGGCCGCGCCCTCGCCCGGCGACTGCGTCTGCGCCATGTCGACACCGACGATCTGGTCGAACGGCGCAGCGGCCTGTCCATCCAGGAGATCTTCGACACCCGGGGTGAGGCGGCGTTCCGTGAGCTCGAGACCGCCGAGTTGCGCACGGCGCTCGAAGCCCATGCCGTCGTGTCCACGGGCGGCGGCATCGTGGTGACCGAGGAGAACCGCCGTCTGCTCGTCGAAGCACCGGCGTTCGTCGTCTGGCTCGATGGTTCGATCGACGCTCTGGTCAAGCGGGTCGGCCGCGGACGGGGCCGCCCCCTGCTCGGCGATGACATCCGCGCGACCCTCCAGGACAAGGTCGCGGCCCGCGCCGACGGCTACCTCGAGGTGGCCGACCTCCGGGTCGACACGTCCGAGATGCGTCACGGGGACTGTGTGGATGCGATCATCGCGGCATTGGAAGGGGTCTCGGCATGACCATCACGATCGAGGTGCCGCTGGCGGACCGCAGCTATCCGGTCCATGTCGGGGCCGGCGTCCGGGAGATGCTGTCCGACGTGATCCCCGACGGGGCGACGCGTGCCGCGGTGATCACCCAGGCCGGGATCCCGTGGCGGGTCGACCCCGGCATCGAGCACGAGGTGATCGAGGTGCCGGACGGTGAGGCGGCGAAGTCGCTCACCGTCGTGGAGGACGTCTGTCGCCGGATGGCGCGCTCGGGCTACACGCGCGGCGATGTGATCGTCGGTATCGGTGGCGGTGTCGTGACCGACCTCGCCGGGTTCGTCGCGTCCGTCTACCACCGGGGCATCCGCTTCGTGAGCGTGTCGACCACCCTGCTCGGTCAGGTCGACGCCGCGATCGGCGGCAAGACCGGCGTCAACCTGCCCGAGGGGAAGAACCTCGTCGGCGCGTTCTGGCAGCCGTCCGCCGTGCTCTGCGACACCGACACGCTCGCGACGCTTCCGCCGCCCGAATACCGCAGCGGCATGGGTGAGGTCGCCAAGTACCACTTCCTCGGCGGCGGACGGCTCGACGATCTCGAGCTCGACGCACGGGTGGCCGCCTGCGTGCAGATCAAGGCCGACGTGGTGGCCGCCGACGAGCGCGAGGGCGGGCGTCGGGCCATTCTGAACTACGGCCACACGCTCGCCCATGCGATCGAGACGGCGGGGGAGTACCACCTCCGCCACGGCGAGGCGGTGGCCGTCGGCATCGCGTACGCCGCAGAGGTCGCCCGCCGGCTCGATCGGATCGACGACGCCCGCGTGGCGGAGCATCGGCGGGTGCTGTCCGCCTACGATCTCCCGTTCCGGCTGCCCGACGCGCTGGATCCGGGCGAGCTGTTGGACCTGTTCAGCCGGGACAAGAAGGCGATCGACGGCATCACGCTCGTCCTGGACGGCGACGATGGTGTGGAAGCCGTCGTGGGTGTCGACCGGGACCTGCTGGCCGACGCGATGGAGGCGATCCGATGACCAACCCCGTCCTACTGCTCCTCTCGGGGCCCAACCTCAACCTGTTGGGTTCTCGCGAGCCGCACGTCTACGGCACAGAGACACTCGCCGACCATGTCGCGACGGCGACCGAGGCGGCGACCGGACACGGGCTCGAGCTCGAGCACGTCCAGTCGAATCACGAAGGTGTCCTGATCGACGCGATCCACGCGGCGCGCGGTCGGGCCGCCGCCATCGTGATCAACCCCGGGGCGTTCACCCATTCGTCGTGGGCGATCCACGACGCACTCGCCGCCTTCGACGGCCCGATCGTCGAGCTCCACCTCTCCAACCCCGATGCCCGGGAGCCCTGGCGGCGCACGTCGGTGGTCGCGCCGGTGGCGACCGGGTCGATCAGCGGCTTCGGCGGGGACGGCTACCGTCTGGCGGTCGACGCGATCGCGGCTCGGCTGGCGTGAACGGGCTCCCGGCGCTCGACGTCTCGGGCCGCCTCGACCGCGTGCGGGCGGCGGCGGCCGAACGGTCGGTGGACATCCTGGTGGTGACCGACCTGACCAACATCCGCTGGACCTGCGGCTTCACCGGTTCCTTCGGCGTCGTCGTGGTGGGGACGGACGCGGCGACCCTGCTGACGGACTCCCGCTACGCCGAACAGGCGCCGGGTCAGTTGGAGGCGGCCGGTGCCCCGGTGGACGTCGTCGTCACGGCGAACCCGATCGCCGACGGCGCGGCCTCGCTTCCCGCGGGGGCCACCGTCGGACTGGAGGCGGACGCCGTCACCTGGGCCGAACAACGGCGGTGGGCCGACGCGATCGACACCGACCTCGTGGCGACCGAATCCGTGATCACCGAGCTGCGCGCCGTGAAGGACGATGCCGAGCTCGCCCGGATGCAACGGGCCGCGGAGATCGTCGACGACGTCCTGGCGGAGGCGCAGGCGCTGCTGGTCGCCGGGTCGAGCGAGCAGGCGATCGCCCGCTTCCTGGAGGACGGCATGCGCGACCGCGGTGCCAGCGGGCCGGCGTACGAGACGATCGTCGCCTCCGGCCCGAACGCGGCCCTGCCCCACGCCCGACCGTCCGATCGGCGCCTGGTCGACGGCGATCTCGTCGTGATCGACGCCGGCGCCGTGGTCGACGGCTATCGCAGCGACATGACGCGCACGTTCGTCGTCGGTGCACCGGATGACATCGCCGCGGAGATCCACGGCATCACCACGCGGGCCCAGGCTGCGGGCGTGGCCGCGGTGAAGCCGGGCATCGAGGTCGGCCACATCGACGACGTCTGCCGCGGCATCATCACCGACGCCGGCTTCGGTCCCCGGTTCGGCCACGGGACCGGTCATGGCGTGGGTCTCGACATCCACGAGCTCCCCTCGGTGCGGCGAGGCAACACCGCTATCCTCCAGCCCGGCCACGTCATCACCGTCGAGCCCGGGATCTATCTCCCCGGAGTCGGCGGCGTGCGGGTCGAAGACATGGTGGTCGTCACCGACGACGGGTGTCGACCCTTGACCAACCACCCCAAGATCTCGCTCGAGCCCGCTTCGGAGACGCCGTGCCCACCATCACCACCAACGACCTGAAGAACGGCATGACCCTCGATCTCGACGACGGGTTGTTCCAGGTCGTCGACTTCCAGCACGTGAAGCCCGGCAAGGGCCACGCGTTCGTGCGCACCAGCCTCCGCAACATCCGCGCGGGCGGCACCGTCGAGCGCACCTTCCGGGCCGGTGAGAAGGTCGAACGGGCGACGATCGACAAGCGGGAGATGAACTTCCTCTACCGCGACGGCGACGACTACGTCTTCATGGACAACGAGACCTACGAGCAGATCCACGTCGCCCCCGATGTCCTCGGCGACGCGGCGAACTATGTGGTCGACGGGTCCACCGCGATCCTGTTGATGTTCGGCACCGAGATCGTCGGCACCGACATGGCCGCGTCGGTTGAACTCACGATCGCCCAGACCGAGCCGGGCCTGCAGGGCGACCGTTCGTCGGGCGGCACCAAGCCGGCGACCCTCGAGACGGGCCTCGTCATCCAGGTGCCGCTCTTCATCGAACCGGGCGAGCGCGTCAAGATCGACACGCGGTCCGGGGAATACCTCAGCCGCGCGTGACTGCTGCTCTTCCCGGCCTCGGCGGCCGTCGCGAGGCCCGGGAGGAGGCGCTGTCGTTCCTCTACGAGATCGAACTCACGGGTGAATCCGCGGTGGACGGTCTGGCCGCGCGGGTGGTGTCGCTCGAGGACTACGCGGTCGAGATGATCGAGGGGGTCGACGGCGCCCGTGAGGAGCTGTCGGCACTGGTCGGCGACCACCTCACCGGGTGGCGCTTCGAACGGATGCCCATCGTCGATCGCGTCATCGCGCTGATGGCGGCCTGGGAGCTGCGGTACCGAGACGACGTGCCGACCGGGGCCGTCCTGAGCGAGGCCGTCGAGCTCGCGTCGCAGTACTGCGCCGAGGACTCGCCCCGCTTCCTCAACGGTGTGCTGCGATCCATCGCCAACGAACTGCGTCCCGACGAGACGTGAACCCCGAGGCGCTCGTCCTCGAGGTGCCCGACCTCTCGACCGAACAGATCCGGTTGCGCCCGTGGCGGGTGGACGACGCGCCCTCGCTGTCGCGGGCGTGGCACGACCCGGCCATCATCGCGGGATCGACGCCGCCGGCCGATTGCTCCGTGGCCGCTGCGGCCCGCTGGATCGAGGGCTGCGACGAGCGCCGGCGGGCGGGGGTCGCCTTCGATCTCGTGATCGCCGCAGCCAGCGACGAGCGTGTCCTCGGCGAGGTGGGCTTCTCTCGCTTCGATGCGGATCGGCTCGCCGTGTTGATGGGCTGGTGGGTTCACGAGGAGGCCCGCGGCGCCGGCGTGGCGACGGCGGCTGTCTCGCTCGTGGTCGAGTGGGTCCTCGCGTCGACCTGGATCGACCACGTGCTCGCCGAGATCGGCGAGGAGAACCACGCCTCGCAGGCGGTGGCTCGTTCGGCCGGGTTCGCAGCCTTGAAGCCTGGTGTGTGGTGCAGAAGTCTCCCGTCTCGGTCCATCGAGTAGGGGCCATCGAGTAGGGGCGATCGGGCGATCGGGGTCTGCCGCCACGTTCTGCGACAAGCGACAAGGATTGTCTGCCGCGAGGACGGCGTCGTGGCGTGTCGCGTGTCGCTTGTCGCAAAACGTGGCGTAGCGGTCGCCGCCACGCCAGGTGAAGGTCCCGGGAACCGCGCCGACCCATCGGGCGGGCCGCGCGAAATCCACAGGAAACCGCGCGAGGTCGCGGCACGCGCGTCTGGTACGTTGCCGTCTCGACCGTGAAACGAGTCCCGTGAGGCTCGTACGGACGAAAGCAGGAAAACGTGGCAGAGCGAGAACGTCGCCTGGCTGCGCCGCCCGCGGGCGGCGAGTTCCAGGCCCGGACCCGGGTGATGACATCTGAGGATGTCACCCGAGCCGTTCGGCGGATGGCCCACGAGATCCTCGAGCGAAACCATGGCGCGGCCGACCTGATGATCATCGGTCTGCAGACCGGTGGCGTCGCCCTGGCCCAGCGGCTGGCCGACGACATCACCGAGATCGAGGGCGATGCCGGGGTGGGCGTGCCGGTCGGAAGCCTCGATGCCACGATGCACCGCGACGACTTCGGTCTGCGGCCGGTCATGCCCGAAGCGGTCACGGAGATCCCCGAGGACCCGACCGGCAAGGTGATCGTGCTCGTCGACGACGTGCTCTACACGGGCCGAACCGTTCGGGCCGCGATGGACGCCGTGCACAGCTACGGCCGCCCCGCGGCCATCCAGCTCGCGGTGATGGTGGACCGCGGTCATCGCGAACTGCCGATCCGGCCGGACTATGTCGGCAAGAACCTCCCGACCCGGCGCGACGAGCTGGTCGACGTGCACGACGACGGCGTCGACCTGGGAGACGTGACGTGACCGGGGCGATGCGTCATCTCCTCTCCATGGCCGACCTCGACCGCGATGACGTCGAACGCCTCCTGAACCTGGCCGACTCGTTCGCGGAGGTCGGCCAGCGTCAGATCCCGAAGGTGCCGGCGCTGCGGGGCAAGACCATCGCCTGGCTGTTCTACGAGGACTCCACCCGCACCCGCCTGTCGTTCGAGACCGCGGCCAAGCGGCTCTCCGCCGACACGATGAACTTCAGCGTGAGTTCGTCCTCGGTGAACAAGGGCGAGAGCCTGCGCGACACCGTGGAAACGGTCGCGGCGATGGGGATCGACGGAATTGTCGTGCGCCATCACGGCGCCGGCGCCCCTCAGCGGATCACCGAGTGGACGGACGCCTGCGTGATCAACGCGGGAGACGGCTGGCATCAGCACCCCACCCAGTCGCTGCTCGATCTCTATACGGCGACCCGACGCCTCGGCAGCCTCGACGGTCGCCGGGTCGCGATCGTGGGCGACATCAAACACTCCCGCGTCGCCCGCTCGAACGCGATCGGGTTCGCCACGATGGGCGCCGAGGTGACCTTCGTCGCCCCCCGGACGCTGCTTCCGCCGAGCCTCGAAGGGTGGCCGGTGAAGGTCACCCACGATCTCGACGAGGTCATCGGCGAGGTCGACATCTGCTACCTGCTCCGCATGCAGCTCGAGCGCCAGGAGCAGGCGGTCGTGCCGACGCTGCGGGAGTTCCACGAGGAGTACGGGCTCACCACGGCGCGCGCCGATCGGCTGCGCGACGACGCGCTGATCATGCACCCGGGGCCGATGAACCGGGGTGTCGAGATCGCCGGCGAGGTCGCCGATCGGCCCAACGCCGTCATCACCGAACAGGTCACGAACGGCATCGCCGTGCGGATGGCCGTCTTGTATCTGCTGCTGGGGTCGGGCCTCGACCTCGTCGACACCCAGGAGGCCGTTGCCTGATGTCCGAGTCCACCACCGTCATCAAGGGCGGCACCGTCGTCGATCAGACCGGCTCCCGGCGCGCCGACGTGGTCGTCTCCGACGAGGGGACGATCGTGGCCGTCGGCGAGGGCCTCGACGGCGATCGCACCCTCGACGCCACCGACTGTGTCGTCTCGCCCGGCTTCGTCGATCTCCACGTGCACCTGCGACAGCCCGGCAAGGAAGAAGCCGAGACGATCGACACCGGGGCCCGCGGCGCCGCGCTGGGCGGGTTCACCTCGGTCATCGCGATGCCCAACACCACCCCGGCGATGGACTGCGCGGCGGTGGTCCGTGAGGTCATCGACCTCGCGGCCGACACCATCTGCGATGTCCGTCCCTCGGCGGCGATCACCGTCGGCCGTGACGGGCATTCGCTGACGCCGATGGCCGAGCTCGTGAAGCTCGGCGTGCGGGTCTTCACCGACGACGGCACCGGCGTGCAGGACGACCGGCTGATGCGCACGGCGCTCGAGTACGCGGGGTCGCTCGCCCACCTCGCCGGTGGCCGGCCGATCGTGCTCGCCCAGCACTGTGAGGTGAACGCCCTCAGCGAGGGCACCTACATGCACGAGGGCGAGTGGTCGAGCCGCCTCGGTATTCCCGGCCAGCCGGCGGAGGCCGAGGAGCTGATGGTGATGCGCGACATCGCCCTCGCCCGACTCACCGGCACCCGCGTGCACTTCCAGCACATGTCGACATCCGGATCGGTCGCGATGATCCGCGCCGCGAAGGACGCGGGGTTGCCCGTGACCGCCGAGGCGGCCACCCATCACTTCTGTCTCACCGACGCCTGCTGTGCCGACTACGACCCCCTCTACAAGGTGCACCCGCCCCTGCGGACCGACGCGGACGTGGCGGCGGTGAAGGAGGGCCTGGCGGACGGCACGATCGACGCGATCGCGACCGACCACGCCCCCCACACGTCACAGGACAAGGAGCGCACCTTCGCGGACGCGCCGCCCGGCATGCTCGGGCTCGAGACCGCCTTCGCGATCGCGAACACGCATCTGGAGATGCCGATCGAGGATCTGCTCGCGGCGATGAGCTGGCGCCCCGCGGCGATCGCCGGGATCCAGGACCAGCACGGTGGTCCCGTCGTGGAGGGCGGGGCCGCGAATCTCGCCGTGATCGACCCGAACACGACGTGGACGGTGTCGGGCGCGGCGATGGCGAGCCGCAGCACCAACACGCCCTACGAGGGAATGACGGTGCGCGGGCGGGCGAGACACACCATCCTGCGGGGAGAAGCAGTCGTGATCGACGGAGAAGCACAACGGTGAGCGAGCTCAGGGAATACCAACTGGTTCTCGCCGACGGCGAGGTCTTCGAGGGCGAGGGCATCGGGGCGGACCCCGTCGACGGGATCGCGTCGGGCGAGGTCGTGTTCAACACGGTCCTGTCCGGCTATCAGGAGGTGATCACCGATCCGTCCTACGCGGGCCAGATCATCACGTTCACCTACCCCCACATTGGCAACTATGGCGTGAACGCGACCGACGACGAGGCGGCTCGGCCCCACTGTCGTGGGGTCATCATCCGTGATCTCGCCCGGCGCCACAGCAACTGGCGGGCCGAGGGTCATCTCGACGCCTTCCTGCGTCGACACGGCGTCGCCGGGATCGCCGGGATCGACACCCGCCGGCTGACCCGTCACATCCGTGACAGCGGCGCCATGCCCGGCGCCTTCGGTACCGCGGACGCCGCGGCCCTCCGCGCCGCCGCCCAGGCCGACCCGGGCACTGCGGGTGTGGACCTCGTCAGCACGGTCACCACGGATGCGCCCTACACGGTCGGCTCGGGCCCCCGGAAGGTCGTCGCCTACGACCTCGGCGTGAAGGCCACGATGCTGCGTCACCTCGGGGAACTGGCCACCGTCACCGTCGTGCCCGCGGGCACGCCGGCCGACGAGGTGCTCGCCATGGAACCCGACGGCGTCTTCCTTTCGAACGGTCCCGGTGACCCCGAGGAAGCCGGATCGATCGTCGCCGAGCTGCCGAAGCTGATCGGCAAGGTGCCGATCTTCGGCATCTGCCTCGGGCACCAGGTGCTCTCCCTCGCCCTCGGCGGGAGGACCTTCAAGATGAAGTTCGGCCACCACGGCGGCAACGTGCCGGTGCAGGATTCCCGCACGGGCAAGGTGGAGATCACCAGCCAGAACCACAACTTCGCGGTCGAGTTGGGGTCGGTCCCCAATGTCACGGAGACCCACGTCTGCCTCAACGACGGCGCCCTGGAGGGGCTCGTCCACGACGACCTTCCGGCGTTCAGCGTGCAGTACCACCCGGAGGCCGGTCCCGGCCCCCACGACAGTCGGTATCTCTTCGATCAGTTCGCCGAATTGATGGACTCCCACGGAAAGGCGGCGTAGTGCCGAAGCGCACGGACATCGAGTCGATCCTCATCATCGGCTCGGGCCCCATCGTCATCGGTCAGGCGTGTGAGTTCGACTACTCGGGCACCCAGGCATGCCGGGTGCTCAAGGAGGAGGGCTATCGCGTCATCCTCGCCAACTCGAACCCGGCGACGATCATGACCGACCCCGACTTCGCGGACGCGACCTATGTCGAGCCGCTCGATGTCGCCGTGCTGGCGAAGATCATCGAGAAGGAGCGGCCCGATGCGGTGCTGCCGACGCTCGGCGGGCAGACCGGGCTCAACCTCGCGATGGAGCTGGAGGAGGCCGGAGTCCTGGAGGCGAACGGTGTCGAGCTCATCGGCGCCGACGCCGAGGCCATCGAGACGGCGGAGGACCGCGAGAAGTTCAAGGTCGCGATGCAGGAGATCGGCCTCGAGGTCGCTCGCTCGGGCATCGCCCACGACATGGACGAGGCCCGCCGCGTGGTCGAGGAGGTCGGCCTCCCGATCATCATCCGGCCCGCCTACATCCTGGGCGGCCGCGGCACGGGCATGGCGCACACGATGGAGGAGTTCGAGCGGGTCGCCGCCTACGGGCTCGAGTGCAGCCCGATCAACGAGATCCTGATCGAGGAGTCCATCTCCGGGTGGAAGGAGTACGAGCTGGAGGTGATGCGCGACCGCAACGACAACTGCGTGATCATCTGCTCGATCGAGAACTTCGACCCGATGGGAGTGCACACGGGCGACTCCATCACCGTCGCTCCCGCCCAGACCCTCACCGACGTCGAGTACCAGACGATGCGGGACGGCTCGTTCGCCTGCATCCGTCGCGTCGGCGTGGAGACCGGCGGTTCGAACGTGCAGTGGGCGGTGCATCCGGAGACCGGCCGCCAGGTCATCATCGAGATGAACCCCCGGGTGAGTCGGTCGTCTGCGCTCGCGTCGAAGGCCACCGGCTTCCCGATCGCGAAGATCGCGGCCAAGCTGGCCGTCGGCTACACCCTCGACGAGATCCCGAACGACATCACCGAGAAGACACCGGCCAGTTTCGAACCGTCGATCGACTATGTGGTCACCAAGGTGCCGCGGTGGGCGTTCGAGAAGTTCCCGGGCACGTCCGGCGTGCTCGGCACCTCCATGCAGTCGGTGGGCGAGGTCATGGCGATCGGGCGCACGTTCCCCGAGTCGCTCCAGAAGGCGCTGCGCTCGCTGGAGCAGGGGCGCTACGGCCTCAACTGCGATCCCGGTGAGGCAGCGTTCGACGAACTCGACGACGCCGCCCTGCTGGCCGCCGCCAGCATCGGCACCCCGGATCGGCCGTTCCAGCTCGAAGCCCTGCTCCGCCGCGGGGTCTCGATCGACAAGATCTACGAGGCGACGGGTGTGGACCTCTGGTTCCTGGACCAGATGCTGATGATCACCGAGGAGCGGGCCCATCTCGAAGAGGTCGGCATGGCGGCGATGACCCGGCGCTCCTGGAAGCGGGCCAAGCAGCTCGGCTTCAGCGATGCCCAGCTCGCCCATCTCTGGCAGGTCGAGGAGGCGGCGGTGCGCGCCGCCCGGCTCGCGGAGGGGGTGGCGACCACGTTCAAGACGGTGGACACGTGCGCCGCCGAGTTCGAGGCCTCGACGCCGTACCACTACTCGACCTACGAGGACACGGACGAGGTCCGCCCCGGTGAACGCGAGCGGGTGATCATCCTCGGGTCGGGCCCGAACCGCATCGGCCAGGGCATCGAGTTCGACTACTGCTGTGTCCACGCGAGCTTCGCCCTGCGCGACGCCGGCTACGAGACGGTGATGATCAACTGCAATCCGGAGACAGTCTCGACGGACTACGACACCTCGGATCGGCTCTACTTCGAGCCGCTCACCTACGAGGACGTGATGGACGTCATCGACGCGGAGCAGCCGCTCGGCGTCATCGTCTCGCTGGGCGGGCAGACACCGCTCAAGCTGGCCGACCGCCTGCCGCCCGAGCTCGTGCTCGGCACGTCCCCCGCGTCGATCGACCTCGCGGAGGACCGTGAGCAGTGGAACGCCCTGTGCGCCCGGCTCGAGATCCCTCAGCCGGCGGGCGGTACCGCGGTCGACATCGACGAGGCGCTGTCCATCACCGAGCGAATCGGCTACCCGGCGCTGATCCGGCCGTCCTACGTCCTCGGTGGACGGGCCATGGAGATCGTCTACGACGACGAGCACCTTCGGCGGGCCATGGCCGAACTCGCCGGCTTCGGCTCGCTCGGCAAGGAGGGCGGGCTCAGTGCCGAACGCCCGGTGCTGGTCGACCGCTTCCTCGAGGACGCGACGGAGGTCGACGTGGACGCGATCCGCGACCACACCGGGGCCACCGTGATCGGCGCCGTGATGGAGCACGTCGAGGAGGCGGGCGTGCACTCCGGGGACTCGGCCTGCTCGATCCCGCCGAACCGGCTGAGCGACGAGACCGTCGCGGTGATCGAGGAGTACACCCGCCAGATCGCGGCGGCGCTCGAGGTCCGGGGCCTGATCAACGTGCAGTACGCGGTGAAGGCCAACCAGGTGTTCGTCATCGAGGCGAACCCCCGCGCCAGCCGTACCGTGCCGTTCGTCGCCAAGGCGACCGGGGTGCCGCTCGCCAAGGTGGCGAGCCGGGTGATGCTCGGCGCGACGCTCGACGAACTCCGCACCGAAGGGCTCCTGCGTGAGCGCGTCGCCGGCGACCATGTCGCCGTGAAGGAAGCGGTGCTCCCGTTCAACCGGTTCCCGGAGGCGGACGCCGTCCTCGGTCCCGAGATGCGCTCGACCGGCGAGGTCATGGGCATCGACCTGACCCCGGGCCTCGCGTTCGTGAAGTCCCAGCTCAGCGCAGGGACACGCCTGCCGGAGTCGGGCACGATCTTCATGTCGCTGGCGGACCGCGACAAGCACCTGGGCGTCACCGCGGCGAAGACGTTCATCGAACTCGGCTTCGAGATCGCCGCAACCAGCGGCACCGCGGCCACGCTGCGGGACGCGGGGGTCGACATCGCGGTCGACGTCGCCAAACTCGGCGAGGCCGAGGGCGTGGATGCCGTCCAGTTGATCCAGGACGGCAAGGTCCAGATGGTCATCAACTCGCCCCGCGGTCGGGGCCCGCGCGCCGATGGTGAGCACATCCGTTCCGCCGCCGGGCTCGCCAACGTGCCGTTGCTGACCACCGGCGCCGCCGCCGTGGCCGCGGCGAACGGCATGCAGGACTGGCGGACCCACCCGCTCGCCGTGCGCAGCCTGCAGGAGTACCACGCCGGCGTTTCGGCCTCGGCCCTGGGCGGCTCGTGACCGACCTGGCCACCTCGGTCGGTTCGGTCCGACTGCGGGCGCCGGTGCTGACCGCATCGGGCACCGCCGGATACGGCTCCGAATTCGCCCGCTATCTGCAACCGGCCGAGCTCGGCGCGGTGGTGGTGAAGTCCATGAAGGCGGGGGAGTGGGCGGGCAATCCGGCGCCGCGGGTGCACCCGACCGCCGCCGGCATGATCAACAGCGTCGGCCTCCAGGGCAAGGGCGTGCCCCACTGGTTGGCGCACGAGCTGCCCGAGCTGATCGCCACCGGCGCCACGGTGGTGGCGAGCATCTGGGGGAACTCGATCGCCGACTACGCCGCCGCGGCCGACGCGTTGGCGGGCGCGCCGCCGGAGGTGGTCGCCGTCGAGGTCAACGTCTCGTGCCCGAACCTCGAGGATCGCGGCTCGATGTTCGCCCACTCGGCGGCGTCGACCCGCGACGCGATCGAGGCGGCGGCCGGGTGCGGACGTCCCCGCTGGGCCAAACTGAGCCCCAACGCCGCCGACCTCCCCGAGATCGCGATCGCCGCCCACGAGGCCGGGGCCGAAGCGGTCGTGCTGACCAACACCCTGCTGGGGATGGTGATCGACACGGAGACCCGCCGCCCCGTCCTCGGGGCGAAGAAGGGCGGCCTGAGCGGCGCCGCGATGCACCCGGTGGCCGTGCGGGCCGTCTACGACGTGCACGAGGCGGCGCCGACCGTCCCGATCGTCGGGGTGGGTGGCACAACGTCCGGAGCCGATGTCGTAGAGTTCCTCCTCGCCGGGGCCAGCGCGGTGGAGGTGGGAACCGCAACGTTCGCCGATCCGCGCGCCCCCCGCCGGATCCTGAGACAATTCGAAGAATGGTGCGCCCGCCACGGGGTGGCGGACGTGGCCGAACTGATCGGAGCAGCACATGGCTGAAATCGACGCCGACATCCGCAGCAAGCTCGCCCTGGTGATGGATGTGGACGACCTCGTCGCCGCCATCCGCCTCGGGCGGGAGCTCAACGACTACTTCGGTGTCGCCAAGATCGGCCTCGAGCTCTACAGCGCCGCCGGACCGGAGGCGATCGGCGCGGTCGCCGACCTCGGGTACAAGGTCTTCCTCGACCTGAAGCTGCACGACATCCCCACCACGGTCGGCAAGGCCGCCCGGGTGCTCGGCGCGCTCGGGGTGTCCTACCTGACCATGCACGCTCACGGTGGCGTGGAGATGCTCCAGGCCGGGGTCCACGGTCTCGAGGAGGGCGCCCGCAACGCCGGTCTCGACAAGCCCGAATCGCTCGCCGTCACCGTGCTGACCAGCGATGGCGATGCGCCCGAGCACATCATGCCCAAGCGGGTCATGCTCGCGACCGAGGCCGGCTGCACCGGTCTCGTGTGCTCGGCGGGCGACCTGCAGCAGGCCCACCACTATGCGCCCCGCATGACGAGGGTCGTTCCCGGCATCCGCCTGCCGGGTGACAATGTCGACGATCACGCAAACGCCGTGAGCCCCGGCGATGCCATCACCGCCGGTGCCGATCTCCTGGTGGTCGGCCGCACCGTCACCCGCGCCGATGACCCGCTCGCCGCGGCCGCAGCCGTCCACGAGTCCATCGCCTCCGCCGGCGACTGATCGTCGCGTCGAGCGGCTCCGGGCCCGCCCTGGTGGGGTCAGACCCCCGGGGTGGCGCTCTCCGGTAGTGTCGGCGGTATGCCGACGCCACCGAAACTGTCCGATGAGGCGCGCGCTGCGGCGCTCCAGAAGGCCGCCGAGGCGCGCCGGGTGCGGGCCGAACTGAAACAGCGGCTGAAAATGGGGTCGTTGTCGCTTCCGGAGTTGTTGACGATGGCGGACAACGACGAGGTCATCGGCAAGACCAAGGTGCTCGCCGTGCTCGAGTCGTTGCCCGGCGTGGGCAAGGTGAAGGCGCGGCGCACGATGGAGGAGATCGGGATCGCGGACAGCCGCCGTCTGCGGGGCCTGGGTGACAACCAGCGCCGCGAGCTCCTGAAGGAGCTCGGCTGAGGAGCATCGGTGGCTGAACTCAGCGACCGCCTGATCATCGTCATCTCCGGCCCCGGCGGGGTCGGCAAGGGTACGATCGTCGCGCGGCTTCTCGATCGCGATCCTCGTCTCTGGCTGAGTCGTTCGTGGACCACCCGTCCTCGTCGGCCGGGCGAGCACATGGAGGCGTACCACTTCACCAACCGCGAGCTCTTCCTCGCCCATGTGGCGAACGACGGCTTCCTCGAGTGGGTCGAGTTCCTCGACTATCTCCAGGGCACGCCGGTGCCGGATCCGCCGGCCGGGCACGACGTGGTCTTCGAGATCGACGTGTACGGCGCCGAGCAGATCAGACAGCGCTATCCCGATGCCCTGTTGATCTTCGTGGACGCGCCGAGCCGCGCCCACCAGGAGGAACGTCTCCGGGGCCGCGGCGACGCCGAGGGGAAGGTGCAGGCCCGCCTGGCCAAGGCCGAGGAGGAGGTGGCGGTCGCCCGCCGCCTCGACAGCGTGTTCGTCGTGAACGACGACCTCGACCGGGCCGTCGCCGAGGTCGAGGCCCACATCGAGGCGCGCCGCGGCGACAGCGCCGACTGATACGATTGATGCTCGGCTCCGTCGCCTGACGGCGCCCTCACCGCACGGAGAATGCAATGGCGCACGGCTACGACACGATGATGAACCCGGCGATCGAGGAACTCCTCGACGAGACCGGCTCGAAGTTCAGCCTCGTCACGCTCTCCGCGATGCGGAGCCGGGAGATCACGAACTATGTCGGCCAGCTCGGCCAGGGCATCGGTGCGTCGGTCCCGCCCCAGGTCACCTCGACGGCCAGCAAGCCTCTGTCCATCGCGTTCGAGGAGATCGCGGCCGAGAAGATCGAAGCGATCGAGATCGATCCCGAAGCCGAAGCCGCGGCGCTGGCGCTTGCTCAGGCGGAGGCCGAAGCGGCCGCCGAACTCGGCGACGACAGCGCCTGAACCTCCCCGGCGCCATGGGATCCCTCACCGGTCGCCGCATCGTCCTTGGCGTCACCGGTGGCATCGCGGCGTACAAGGCCGTGGAGGTCTGCCGGCGTCTCGTCGACGCCGGCGCCCACGTGTCGCCGATCCTGACGGACGGCGCGCTCGAGATGGTCGGCGCCACCACGTTCTCGGCGTTGGCCAGCGAACCCGCCCGCACGTCGCTCTTCCACGATCCGGACACGCCGATTCCGCACACGGTCCTCGGTCAGGACGCCGATCTCGTGCTGATCTGCCCGGCCACCGCACGGGTCATCTCGGACATCCGCACCGGCCGCTCGGCTGACCTGCTCATGGCGACCGTGCTCGCCACCCGGGCCCCCGTCATGGTGTGTCCCGCGATGCACACCGAGATGTGGGAACAGGCATCGGTGCAGGAGAACCTCGAGGTGCTCGAGGAACGCGGCGTGCTCATCGTCGCCCCGGAGTCCGGCCGTCTCGCTGGCGGTGACATCGGCCACGGCCGCCTCGCCGAGCCCGCCACGATCTTCGCCGCGGCGGAGCGGGCGCTGGCCCCCGGCGATCTCGTCGCCCGGCGCGTCCTGGTCACCGCGGGGGGCACCCGTGAACCGATCGACGCCGTGCGCTATGTCGGCAACCGTTCCTCCGGCAAGCAGGGCCACGCGGTCGCAGCGGAGGCCGCCGCCCGCGGTGCGGACGTCGTCCTGGTCACCACCCGCGGCGAGAGCGCCCCCAGCGGGGTGCGGGTCGTCCCGGTCGAGACCGCGGCCGAGATGGCTGCCGCGTGCGAACTCGAGGCGCCCGACGCCGAGATCGTCGTGATGGCGGCCGCCGTCGCGGACTTCCGGCCCGCCACCGCGGCCGACGGCAAGCTGAAGAAGCACGACGGCGCCCCCGATGTCGCGCTGGTGCCCACGGTCGACATCCTCGCCCGGCTGGGTGAGCACAAGAAGCCGGGCCAGGTGCTGGTCGGTTTCGCCGCGGAGACCGACGACCTGCTCGACAATGCCGCGGCCAAGCTCGAGCGCAAGAATCTCGACATGATCGTCGCCAACGACGTCTCCAAGCCCGGTGTGGGCTTCGAGCACGAGACAAATGAGGTCATTGTGCTCATGGCGGACGGCTCACGGCATCATGTACCACTGTCCGACAAGCGAGACATCGCGCGCGCCGTACTGGATTCGGCGCGGGGCTGTCTCGAAACCGATCCCACCCCTCTTTCGAACAACACCGTCTCACCCACCGATCAGGAGCAAGAGTGACCCGCTGGACCTTCACTTCGGAGAGCGTTTCCGAGGGCCATCCCGACAAGATGGCCGATCAGATCTCGGACGCGATTCTCGATGCCATGTTGGAGCAGGACCCGATGTCCCGGGTCGCCTGCGAGACCATGGTCACCACCGGCCTGGCGATCGTCGCCGGCGAGATCACGACCGAGGCCTACGTCGACATCCCCGGCACCGTTCGGGAGACGATCAACAACATCGGCTACGACCGTGAGTCGTTCGGCTACGACGGCAACACCTGCGGCGTCATGATCGCGATCGACGAGCAGTCGCCCGACATCTCCCAGGGCGTCACCGCCTCCGAGGAGGTCCGCTCGGGTGAAGCCGGCGAGGCCGACGAACTCGACAAGCAGGGAGCCGGCGACCAGGGAATGATGTTCGGCTACGCGTGCGACGAGACCGACGCGCTCATGCCGCTGCCGATCCACGTGGCCCACCGGATGGCCGAGCGCCACGCCGAGGTCCGCAAGGCGGGCACGATTCCCTACCTGCGTCCGGACGCCAAGACCCAGGTCACGTTCGAGTACGAGGACAACAAGCCGGTCAAGCTCAAGACCGTGCTGGTGTCGACCCAGCACAACGACGGCATCGATCGCGACACGATGATCCGGCCGGATCTCATCGAGCACGTGATCCGTCCGGTCATCCCCGAGGCGTTCGCCGACGACGACTACGAGGTCTTCGTCAACCCGACCGGTCGCTTCGTGATCGGTGGTCCCGTGGGCGACGCCGGCCTCACCGGCCGCAAGATCATCGTCGACACCTACGGCGGCATGGCCCGCCACGGTGGCGGTGCCTTCTCGGGCAAGGACCCGTCGAAGGTCGACCGCTCGGCCGCCTACGCGACCCGCTGGGTCGCGAAGAACGTGGTCGCCTCCGGCGCGGCCAGCCGCTGTGAGATCCAGGTCGCCTACGCGATCGGCATGGCCCGTCCGATGTCGGTCCTGGTCGAGACCTTCGGCACCGAGACGGTCGACAAGGCCGCGATCGAGAAGGCCGTCGACGACGTCTTCGACCTCCGTCCCGGCGCGATCATGCGCGACCTCGACCTGCGTCGGCCGATCTACCGACAGACCGCGGCCTATGGCCACTTCGGTCGCTCCACGGATGGTGGACTGTTCCCGTGGGAGCAGACGAACAAGGTCGACGACCTGAAGTCAGCGCTGGGGCTCTGAGCCCGAGCGAACCCGACGCTGCTCCGGAGGGGCTGTTCGAGCTCACTGAGTTCGACCGCCCGGGGGAGCCGGAATCCGATGCTGCGACCCGCCCTCCGGGGCGGGTCGTGCGCGTGCTGCCCGACGTTCCCGCCATCGACCGCGAATTCGACTATGTGGTGCCGCCGGAATGGGCCGACGACGGTCGCGCGAGCCGGGTCGAGGTGGGCTCGATGGTGCGCGTCGACCTCGCCGGGCGGCGCGTGGCCGGGTGGGTCACCGCCGTCGATGTCGAGCCGGCGCCGGGCGTGCACCTGGTGCCCCTCACGAAGGTCAGCGGCGTCGGGCCGAGCGCGGACCTGTTGGACCTCTCGATCTGGGCGGCGTGGCGCTGGGCCGGCCGGCGGGTGCCGTTCCTGCGCACGGCGTCGCCGCCCCGGATGGTCGCGGGCATCCCCGACAGCCGGCCCCGAGCGCCCGTGCCGTCGGGTCCGGCCGACGTGTTCGACGCGGCGTTCGACAACGACGTCGCGGTCGTGCGGGCCCCGCCGACCGATGACGGTGTCTCGCTCGCGCTGGCCGCGTGTCGGCGCGGCGACGCCCTGATCGTCGTCGCCGACATGAGCCGGGCTCGTCGTCTCGCGATCGCGCTGCGGCGGGCCGGCGTCGTCGTCGCCCTCGGTCCGGACGACTGGGCGACCGCAGCCGGGGGAGCGACGGTCGTCGGCACCCGCTCGGCGGCCTGGATGCCGATGCCGAACCTCGCCGCCGGGGTCGTGTTCGACGAGCACGACGAAGCACTTCAGGAGGAACGCCAGCCCACCTGGCACGCCCGCGAGGTCGTGCTCGAGCGGTGTCGTCGGGCGGCTGTTCCCTGTGTGCTCGCATCCCCGACGCCGTCGCTCGACGCGCTCCGGGCCGGTCCGCTCCTGCGTCCCGATCGCGGGGCCGAGCGCGACGGCTGGCCGATCGTCGACGTGCTCGATCGCCGCGCCGATGACCCGGTCAAGGCCGGACCCTTCGCGGAACGACTGGGGGAGCGCCTGCGCTCGGGCCGGGTGCTGTGCATCCTCAACCGGACCGGACGGGCCCGTTTGCTCGCCTGTGCGACCTGCGGCGAGATCGTCTGTTCGGAGGACGGCAGCCGACCGATGGTGCTGGTGGACGATCGGCTGGAGACGGCCGACGGCGCCGAGCATCGGCCTGTCGTGTGTGCCCACTGCGGCAGCACGATGTTGAAGAACCTCCGGGTCGGCGTCACCCGGGCTCGTGAGGAGCTCGCCGCGCTGGTCGGCGAGGACGTCGACGAGGTCACGGCCGCCTCCGACGATCCGCCGCAGAGCCGCGTCGTCATCGGCACGGAGGCCCTCCTGCATCGGGTGGACCGGGCGGATGTGATCGTGTTCCTCGACCTGGATCAGGAACTGCTCCGGCCCACCCAGCGCGCACCCGAACAGGCGCTCGCCCTCCTCGCCCGCGCCGCCCGCCTGCTCGGGCCCCGCGGCGACAACGGCCGGCTCGTCCTCCAGACGCGCCAACCCGAGCACGAGGTGGTGCAGGCCGCGGTTCGCGCCGATCCGTCGATCGTGGCCGTGGCGGAGCGGGATCGTCGCCAGGCGACCGGTGCGCCGCCGTACGGCGCCGAGGCGCTCGTCAGCGGGGCCGGGGCCGAAGCCTTCGTCGAGGCGTTCGGCGAGCCGGACGATGTGCAGGTCCGCGGTCCCGTCGACGACCGCTGGCTGCTGCGGGCGCCGTCGCATCCGCCGCTGCTCGACGCGCTGGCGCGCACGCCGCGGCCCGCGGCCCGGCTGCGGATCGAGGTCGATCCCCTGCGAGTATGAGCCGATGCGTCGTCCCTGGGTGCTCGTCGGACTGATCGTGCTCGGCCTCGTCGGCGGTGCACTCATCCTCACGGCGAGCGACGACGAACCGGGGCCCGACCTCGAGACGGTCACCACCGAAGAAGGCCTCGTGACCGAGGTGCCGCTCGGTTGGGTCGCCGAGGGAGCCTTCGTGTGGGACTTCCATCCGCCCGGCGGCGTCGAGGGTTTCGATGTGTGGTCGGTCGCCCGGGCCTGTCCACTCGACGGGTGTCGTGCCGCGACCCTGGCGGAGTGGACCGCCGGCGCGGCATCGCTGCCGTCGTTCGTCGACATGCGCGCCGCGAGCGGGGACAGCCTCTTCGACGTCGTCGAGGAGGAGCTGTCGGACGCCTACGTGCTCCGGGCGACGACGGCCACCGCGGGCCGCATCGTGGTCGTCGCCGCCTTCGCCGACGGCGCGGACGAGTACGTCGCCTGTTCCGTGCGGCTCGCCCTCGGCACCGACGAGCGCCTCGCCGACGAGATCGTCCGGGTCTGCCGGGAGACGGCCGCCCGCAACTGAGCTCCGTCGACCGCGCGGACCGATTCTGGTAGGAAGTCGGACACGAGCCGGCGCGATTTCGGTTCAGCAGGGGGACGGCCATGGCGGCGGTGACAGGCGAGACGGACGACGATGCGGTCGCGGCGCCCCGTCGGTCCCGGCCCGCTCGCTTGGCGGACCTCATCGGGATCGGCCGCGAGGCGGCGACCAAACGTCTGACGTTCACCGACGACCGCGGCGAGAAGCAGACGATCCACTTCCGTCGGTTCATCTGGGAGCCGGTCGAGCGACAGCCGATACGGCACTGGATCGGTGCCATCGCACTTCTGGTCGTCCTCGGCAGCGCTGCCCTCTTCGAGTTCGCCGACACCAAGCCGGTCGACGGCGCCCACAACATCGTCGACTTCGAACTGGCCGGGAGCGCCGACAGGATCCAGGAGGTCGTGAACGGCGAGGCTCCGGGCGATTCCGACGCGCGGGTGAAGACGCGTTGGACCGAGAACGACGCGGACGCGATCCGGCGCCAGTTGCTCTTCGACTTCGGTTTCGCGGCTGGCTACGCGGTTCTCCTCGCCTATCTGTGCGGGGTCGGTCGTCGGAACATGGCCGACCCCTGGGCCGTGGCCCTCGGACGTCATGCCGGTCTGGCTGCACTGCTCGCGGGTGGCTTCGACATGGTCGAGAACCTCGGACTCCTGTTCGTCCTCGAGGAGCTCAGCTTCGGCGCCACCGGGGCAACGGCGAGCGATGCCGGTGGTGTCGTCGCCGCGGTGGCGGCGACCTTCGCGTGGGCGAAGTTCGTGCTCATCGCGGTGGCGTTGGTCTACGCCTTCGTCGGCGTGCTCGCCTGGATCTGGGGCTTCCTGGAGTGGATGCTCCCGGGGGTGTTCGGGGCGGAGCCGCGCGTTGTCGAACGTGGTCCGGACGAGGCCGAGAACCGCCGCATCCAGGAGTGGGTGGACGAGGCACAGTTGACGGCGCGCGTTGGGGCGGCGGCTGCGACCGCGGCGTTGACAGCCGCGGAGGCGGCGTTGGCCGACGCGCGTTCGCTCCGGATCGTTCTGCAGGACGCCGTGGCTGCGGGCGAGTCCGCCGACCTCGACGCGGTCGTCGCGGCGCGACGGGCGGAGACGCTCGCGCAGGTGGAGGTCGACAAGGCCCGCAGCGTCAGTCAGGTGATGAGCCGTCGGGAGGCCCGCGTTGCCCGCGTCCGGGAGTGGGCGAGGCTGTCGGCGCAGCGTCGTCGCACGTCGGATGCGGGCGTGCAGAAGCGCAGTCGCCGCTGGTACATCGAAGGGCTCCAGACCCGTCCGGTCGTCCCGGCCTACGGTCCGGACCGGGAGCGATTCGAGTCGAAACCGCCCGCCGGGCTGGACCCGAACAGTTGGGAGTCGGCGTCGATCGAACTTCGCAACGACTGGTCCCGCAAGCCGGTCGAGGGACGGATGGGGATCAGCGCCAGCGGCGGCGGAATCCGCTCGGCCTCGTTCCATCTCGGTGTGTACCAGGCGCTCCAGGAGGACGATCTCCTACGGCAGTCGCGCTATCTCGCGTCGGTGTCCGGCGGTGGCTACATCACCGGAGCGATGACCACCCTGCGGCGCGAGTCCGACGCGCGGCTGCTCGCGGACGAAGCACCGTTCGCTCCGCTGTCACCGGAGGAGCGACTTCTCCGCAACCGCACCACCTATCTCGCCCCGAAAGCGTGGAACAAGTTCCTCGTCTTCCTCCGGTTCCTGCTCGGCCTTGGCCACAACTTCGCGTTCCTCGTGCTCACCGTGTGGCTTGTCGCCGTCCCGGTCGCGGCCGTCAGCCGAATGTCGTTCCTCCACCCCGACCTCCATGCCCCGGGATACGACCTCTGGTGGTCGGTCCCACTCATCGTCGTGACGGCCGTCTCGTTCGGCGTGGCGATGCGAGCGAGCCGGAGGGTGAAGGTCGCCCGCGCCGTCGACCCCGTCAATGCCCTCCCGACCGCGCGGGCTCGGCGAGGGGTGGCGGTCGCCGTCGCCGCCGTTCTGTTCTCCGTGGCCGTGTTCGTACCGCTGCTCGTGACCTGGGTGCCGCAGGCACTCGCGTGGGTTGCTCAGGCGCTGTTCCCCGACGATCTCCTCGCGGACGACACGCAGGCCGCCGCGGTGACGGGGGCGACGGAGATCACGTTCATCGGCGTGCTCAAGCTGCTCGGCGTCACCTCGCTGATCGGCAATGCGGTCGCCGCGGTGGCCAGCCGCAACAAGAAGGTGCTCGGCAACATCGCGGCGTGGATCGTCGTTCCCGGGGTGGTGTTCGGCACCATCTGGTACGCCGTCACCTCCGAATGGAACGACAGTGTGACGATCTGGTTGATCACCCTCGGCACGCTCGTCGTCCTGTTCCTGCCCGGTGATCAGAACCGGCGGACGTTCCATCCGTTCTACAAGGCCCGGCTGGAGTCGGCGTTCGGACTGCGCCGGATACTCATGCCGAACGGGAAGGCGGCGGCCTCGACCCTCGAGACCGATCGGTTCTGGTCGCTGTCCCGATACGGCGAGGACCCGGACGACAGATGGCCGCAGACGATCTTCTGCGCGGCGGCGAACATCACGACGGCCGACGTGTCACCGGCCGGCCGTGGCGCCGTGGGGTTCACGTTCAGCAGCACCGAGATCGGTGGTCCGGTGGTCGGCTACTGCCAGACCGAGCACTTCGAGTCGGTTGTGTCGAGTCGCCTGCACCGCAACGCCACCCTTCCCGCGGCGGTGGCGATCTCGGGCGCGGCGGTGTCGCCGTCGATGGGGCGGCTCACACTGCCGGCCGTCACGTCGCTGCTCGCCCTGTTCAACCTGCGCCTCGGCGTGTGGACGCCGCACCCCGACTCCGTCGCCCGGGCGAAGCTTCCCGGTGGCTGGGCGCGGCGGCCGCGGGCGAATTATCTGCTCAACGAGGTGCTCCGGCGTCACAATCTCGAGGACACGTTCCTCTACGTCACCGATGGTGGCCACATCGACAACCTCGGCCTGGTGGAGCTGCTCCGGCGCGGGTGCACGGCGGTGATGGCGTTCGACGCCGGGGGCGACGACATCGATTCCTTCAAGGCTGTGGGCGAGACGATCGCGTTGGCCCGGGCCGAGCTCGGCGTGGAGATCATCCTGGACCCCAGCGCGCTCGATCCCGAGGACATCGAGATGTCGCGCGAATCACCCGCCGCCGTCGTGTCCGGCACGATCCACTATCCCGACGGCACCCGGGGAATCATCGTCTTCGCCAAGACCGCGGTGGTGCGTGCGCACCCCTGGGACGTGCGCTCGTTCGGCCGTCGGGACAAGAAGTTCCCGTCGCACAGCACGGTCAACCAGCTCTTCGACGGTCAGAAGTTCGAGTCGTACCGGGCGCTCGGACACCTCACGGGCGCAACCGCGGCCCAGGAGTTCCGGCGGATGGCGGAGCTGCACAACATCCCGATCGGCTACGTCAACTAGCCGTCCAGCGGCAGCGACGGGCTTCGTAGATCGCGATCGCCGTGGCGGCGGCGACGTTGAGGCTGCCGACCTTGCCGAGTTGGGGGATGAAGGCGGTCTGGTCGCACTCGGCCAACGTCGCCGGCGTGACCCCGCGGTCCTCGTGGCCGATGACGAGGGCGACGTCCGTGGAGAGATCCGCCTCGTGGAGGGGCACGGCGGTCGACGTGAGTTCGACGGCGACCACGCGATAGCCGGCCGCCTTCGCCGCGGCGACGGCCGCGGGACCGTCCTCGACCTCGTCCCACGTGAGATAGCGGGCGGTGCCGAGCGCAGTCTTGTTGACCTTGTCGTGGTCGGGGGCGGTGCCGCCGGCGATCCACACGTGGTCGACCCGCTCGGCCGCGGCGGTCCGCACGACGGACCCGACGTTGAACGGGTTCTGCACGCCGTCGAGGATCAACGCCAGCCGGCCGTCCGTGCGGCGCCGCCATTCGCGATGGAGGCGCTTCATGCCCGTGCCGTCGAGTTGGCTCATCGCTCGTCTCCGGTGGTCGTGACCTCGAGTATCCGGTAGCCGGCCCGGCTCGCCAACCGGGTCGTGGGGAATCCGTGTTCGCCGAGCCAGCGGGCGAGCGAGTCGCTGCCGAGATGCTTCTGGACGACGAGGTGGGCGCGGCCGGTCCTCGCGGTGAGGCGGGGGAGCCAGCGCAGCAGCATGTCGTGCAGCGCCTTCTTCCCGACGCGGATGGGCGGATTCGACAGGATGCGATCGAAGCGGATGTCGTCCGGCACGCCGTCGGGCACCGTGACGGTCACCCGGTCGGCGGCGCCGATCGCCGCGGCGTTCGCTTCGGTGAGGGCGCGCGCTCGCGCGTTCACGTCCACGGCCCAGATGTGCGCCGCCGGCGCGCGGCGGGCGGCGACGCAGGTGATCGGCCCCCAGCCACAGCCGAGGTCGAGCACGGCCGTCGCCCCGTCGAGCGGAGGGGCCTCCTGGAGGAGGAACTTGGTGCCGGGATCGAGCCGATCGGCGGAGAAGACGCCTCGGTCGGCGGTCAGCGTCAGGGAGAGATCCGGCAGCGTGATCTCGACGGGGGCCGGGGTGGACGGCGCGTCCGGGTCGTCATCGAAGTAGTGACCGGCGCTCACGAGGGGGACGGTACCCTGGAAGCCATGGCCGGCTACGACATCCGCGTGATCGGAGACCCTGTCCTGCGCCAGACGGCGAAGGAGATCACCGACATCGACGGCGCGCTCGTACGCCTCGTCGACGACATGCTGGAGACGATGTACGACGCCCCCGGCATCGGCCTCGCGGCGCCGCAGGTCGGCGTGCAAAAGCGCCTCTTCGTGTGGGACGTCGGCACCGGTCCCGAGGCGATCGTCAATCCGGAGATCGTCGAGAGCGACGGTGAGTGGCTGTTCGAGGAGGGGTGCCTCTCCGTGCCCGGCCTCTCGTGGGAGATCGTCCGACCGAAGACCGTCCACATCGTCGGGCGTGATCTCGACGGCAACGAGATGTCCTTCGAGGCCGACGAGATCGAGGCCCGCCTCTTCCAGCACGAGCTCGATCATCTCGACGGCACGCTGCTGATCGAGCGGCTCGACGACGACACGCGCAAGGCCGCGCTGAAGACGATCCGCGACCAGCAGTTGGGTGGGGCCGACACCCGACGGCCCACCGGCGGCGGGCTGTCCCTCCCGTGACGATCCCGCCTCCGGCGGAGATCCGACGGATCGCCTATCTCGGCACGCCCGAACTCGCCGTACCGCCGCTCGCCGCGCTCGTGGCGTCGGGGTACGAGGTGCCCCTCGTCGTGAGCCGGGCCGACACCCGGCGGGGTCGGGGCGGCGGCCATCAGCCGTCCCCGGTGAAAGCGGCCGCGGAGGCACTCGGTCTGCGGGTCACGGACGACCTCGCCGACCTCGCCGAGGTCGACGCCGACCTCGGCGTCGTGGTCGCCTACGGCCGCATCATCCCCGCGTCGGTGCTGGACCACCTGGCGATGGTGAACATCCACTTCTCGCTCCTGCCCCGCTGGCGCGGTGCGGCGCCGGTCGAGCGGGCGATCCTCGCCGGCGACGCTCGCACCGGCGTCTGTCTCATGGCGGTCGAGGAGGGACTCGACACCGGGGCGGTCTATCGCCGCGACGAGATCGACATCGGCCCCGACGAGACGCTCGACGAGCTGCGCACCCGGCTCGTCACCCTGGGAGTCAGCCAGCTGGTCGCGGCCCTCGGTGAGGGACTCGGCAAGCCGACCCCCCAGGTCGGCGAGCCGGTCTACGCCGAGAAGCTCACCGCCGACGAACGGCGCATCGACTGGACTGCGTCGGCGCCGACCGTGCATCGGCAGGTGCGGGTGGGCGGCGCCTGGACGACGTTTCGCGACAAGCGCTTGAAGATCCATCGCACCGCGCTCGCGAGCGGGAGCGGCGAGCCCGGATCGTTCGACGGCCTCAGGGTGATGACGGGCGACGGCGCGGTCGAACTCGTCGAGGTCCAGCCCGAGGGCAAGCCGCGCCAGGACGCGGCGGCGTGGCGCAACGGCGCACAGCCCACCGCCGACGACCGGCTGCACTGATGGCGGACGATCCTCGCCGCGTCGCGATCGACGCCATCGTCCGCATCGACGACGGCGGCGCGTACGCCAACGTCCTCCTTCCGAAGCTGTTGGAGGAGACCGATCTCGAACCGCGCGATCGCGGCTTCGTGACCGAGCTCGTCTACGGGTCGACCCGGCGGCGGCGGGCGCTCGACCATGTGGTCGACCGCTTCCTCGTGCAGGACCCGCCGCCCGCGGCCCGCGCCGCGCTGCGCATCGGGGCCCACCAGCTGATCGAGATGGGCACCCCGCCCCACGCCGCCGTCTCGGCCACGGTGTCCGCCGCACCGAAACGCTTCCGGGGCATGGTCAACGCGGTGCTCCGCAAGGTGGCCACGGCGGCCGAGTCGGGCATCGAGTATCCCAGCCCCGCGGTCGAGCTGAGCTATCCCGACTGGGTCGTGGATCGGCTGCGCACGGACATCGGGGCCGACGAGGCGACGGCGGCGCTCACGACGATGAACCGGCCGGCGACCGTCCAGCGGCGCGACGACGGCTATGTGCAGGACGAGAGCTCGCAGCGCATCGCCGCCCTGGTGCCCTCCGCGCCGGGTGACCGCGTGCTGGATCTCTGCGCCGCCCCCGGGGGCAAGGCGACCGGGATTGCGGATCGGGGCGGATTCGTCGTGGCGGCTGATCTCCGGCCGAGTCGGGTCGGCTTGATCAGGGAGAACGTCGCCCGTCTCGGAACGGATCGCGTCGCGGTCCTCCAGGCCGATGCAACGGCGCCCCCGTTCGTCCCCGAGACGTTCGACGCCGTGCTCGTCGACGCGCCGTGTTCGGGCCTGGGGGCCCTGCGTCGTCGGCCCGACGCCCGCTGGCGCATCTCGCCGTCCGACGTGGACGAGTTGGCCACCCTCCAGCGCCGGATGCTCGTCGCCGCGGCCCCGCTCGTCCGCCCCGGCGGCACGCTCGTCTACAGCGTCTGCACCCTGACGGCGGCGGAGTCCACCGATGTGGTCGGCGCCTGTCGCGACGAGCTCGCCGCGCTCGGTCTGACAGGCCATCGACCGGCCGACGCCGACTGGCGGCCGTTCGGACCCGACGTCGACCTGCTGCTCCCGGGCCCCGGTCATGACGGCATGTGTCGGGCTGTCTTCCGGAGAGGCTGAGCCGAGTCGCTATCGTTCCGCCATGGCCCATGCGCACCAGCCCGGCGATCATCACGGTGGCGATGACGACGCCGCGCCGCTCCTCGTGAAGATCCTCACCGTGTCGGACGGCGTCGTCCACGGCACCCGCGAGGACCGATCCGGCGCGATCCTGGAGGAGCACCTCGCGGCCGCGGGTTGGGCGGTGGTCGCACGCGACGTCACCGTGGACGGCGCCGAGGCGGTCGCGGCCAAGCTGCGGGCCCTCGCCGACGGTTTCCACGGTCTCGTCGTGACCACGGGCGGCACCGGCTTCGGTCCTCGGGACCACACGCCGGAGGGCACCCGGGCGGTCATCGACCGCGAAGCTCCCGGCCTGGCCGAAGCGATGCGTCTGGTCAGCCCGCTCGGTCGCCTGAGCCGCGCCGTCGCCGGCACGCTGGACACCACGCTGATCGTCAACACGCCCGGTTCGTCGAAGGGCTGTGTCGAGACGCTCGATGCGGTCCTCGACGTGTTGCCCCACGCCGTGCGTCTGCTCGTCGACAACGCCGACCCGCACCCCGGCGCCGATTCCTCGCACCGCTCCGATGGCTGACGTCTCACCGGTCGTGGACCGTGACCGCATGCTCCGGGCGGTCGACGTGGCGAGTCGGGCCCGCCATCGCGCCTCGCCCAACCCGTGGGTCGGCGTCACGCTCGTCCAGACCGACGGCAGCATCGCCTGGGGGGCGACCCAGCCGCCGGGCGGGAACCATGCCGAGATCGAGGCGCTCGAGAGCGCCGAGGACACGGTCGGGGCGACGGTCTACACGACCCTCGAGCCGTGCAGCCACCATGGCCGGACCGGCCCGTGCACCGAAGCGTTGATCGAGGCCGGTGTCGCCCGCGTCGTCGTCGGCATCCAGGACCCGGATCCCAAGGTCGCCGGCCGCGGGATCGCCCGGCTGCGCGAGGCCGGTATCGAGGTCGACCTCGGCGTCGCCGCCGACGAGGTCGAGCAGCAGCTGCGGCCCTACCTGCACCATCGCCGCACGGGGCGTCCGTGGGTCGTGCTGAAGCTCGCCGCGACCCTCGACGGACGCGTCGCCGCGCCCGACGGCTCGTCGCAGTGGATCACCGGCCCCGAGGCCCGGGTGGACGCGCACCGGCTGCGCGCGGAGTCGGACGCGATCCTCGTCGGCGCCGGCACCGTGCGCGCCGATGACCCGTCGCTCACCGTGCGGGACTGGCCGCCGCCCGAGCTCCACATCGACCCGACCGGGGTGAGCGATCCCCGCCGGATCGTGCTCGGCTCGGCCCCGGAGGGGGCGAAGGTCCATCCCTGCCTGGAGTTCGACGGTGAGATCCCGGATCTGCTCGAACAGCTCGGCACCGAGGAGGTCGTGCAACTCATGGTGGAGGGCGGGCCCCGCGTCGCCCATGCGTTCCATCACCCGAGGCTCGTGAACGAATACGTCGTGTACGTCGCCCCGGCCCTCTTCGCCGGCAGCGACGCGGCGAGCCTGTTCGCCGGCGCGGGCGCGATGTCGGTCGATGGCATCTGGCGCGGACGCTTCGAATCCGTCCAGCAGCTCGGCGCCGACCTGCGGGTGACGATGCTGCCCGACGGTGCCGTCGGCCCGCAGGGATAGCCTTCACGCCCATGTTGAAGCTCGTTCTCCCCAAGGGATCGCTGGAGAAGGCGACCATGGAGCTGTTCGAGGCGGCCGACCTGCCGGTCGAACGCTCGTCCTCGGTCGCCTACAACGGGACGATCGCGGATCCGCGCATCGAGTCCGTGCGCATCTTGCGACCCCAGGAGATCCCGACCTACGTGGCCGACGGGCTGTTCGACATCGGCATCACCGGCCGGGACTGGATCGAGGAGACGAGCAGCGAGGTCGAGTCGCTCGGTGAGCTGCGCTACTCGAAGGCCACCGCCAAGCCGGTGCGCATCGTGATGGCGGTTCCCGGCGACTCGCCGTGGCAATCGGTCGGCGACCTCCCGGCCGGCGTGCGCGTCTCGACCGAGTACCCCGAGATCACCCGTCGCTTTCTCGAGGACGCCGGCGTCGACGCCGATGTCCGCCTCAGCTACGGCGCCACCGAGGCGAAGGTGCCCGACATCGTCGACGTGGTGGTGGACATCACCGAGACCGGGCGGGCGATCAAGGCTGCCGGGCTGCGCATCATCGACACCCTCGTCACGAGCTACACCGAACTGATCGCGAACCCCACGTCGTTCGCCGACCCGGACAAGGCCCATGCGATGCGTCAGATCCACACCCTGCTGCAGGGGGTGCTCGATGCCCGGGGCAAGGTGCTGGTGAAGATGAACGTGCCGAGCGACCGGCTCGACATCGTCATCGACCTCCTGCCGTCGATGAAGGCGCCGACGGTCAACGAGCTGTTCCGCGGCGCCGGCTACGCCGTGGAGACCGTCGTGCCGAAGAACGAGATCAACATCCTGATCCCGGCCCTGCGCGACGGCGGCGCCACCGACATCGTCGAACTGCCCATCGCGAAGATCGTCCCGTGAACGCCCACTCGTCTCGCGCCCGGCGCATCGGGCGGGTGACCGGCTACGACGACGCGGCCGCCTACGGCACGGTCACCGATGGGGACGGCGAGTGGTTCTTCCACTGCACGGCGATCGCCGACGGGTCCCGCACGATCGAGCCCGGGGCCGAAGTGGGCTTCGTGCTCGTGCCCGGCCATCGGGGGCGACTCGAGGCGCGCGACATCGCTGCGGTCTGATCGGTGTCCGCCGTCGCGTTCGCGCTCGTGCTGGCATCGGCGTTCCTCCACGCCAGCTGGAACGCCCGCACCAACGCCGACGACGACCGGGCTCCACAGCTGGCGCTCATGTACACGACCGGCGCGGTCGTGCTCGCCCCGTGGCTCGTGGCCGACCCGCCGACCGAGGCGCTCGGGTTCGTCCTGCTGAGCGGCCTCGCCCACGGGGGGTATCTGCTGTTCCTCTCGCAGGCCTACGCCCGCGGGGGTCTCGCGACCACCTATCCGCTCGCCCGGGGCACGGCCCCCTTGCTGGTCGCCGTCGTCGGGATCTGGCTGCTCGATCAGACGCCCTCGGTGCCGACGTTGGCCGGCGCCGTGGCCGTGGGCGTCGGGCTGGTCGTCATCGGTGGCGTCGCCTGGGGGCGCGGTGAGCGGGTCGCGATGGCGATGGCGCTGGTGACCGGGTGTTTCATCGCGAGCTACACGCTGATCGACGCCCGGGCCGTCCGCGAGACCGGTGAGCTCGGGTTCTTCGCGGCTGCGTCGTTGGTCGCCGCCGCGGTCGTGCTCGTCGGCTCCCGTCCGTCGCCGACGCGGCTCCGTCGTGCGATTCGGCCCGGCATCACGGTCGGACTCTTCTCGACCGCGGCGTACGCGCTCGTGCTGCTGGCGTATCAGCGGGCCGACGCGGCGAACGTCGCCACCTTGCGGGGCGTGTCGATCCTCATCGGGTTGTTCCTGGTGCGGCGTACCGTCACGCCTCGGATCGTGTTCGGCTCGTGCTGTGTGGTGGCCGGTGCCGGGCTCGTCGTGGCCTGAACAGGCGTCGGGCGGCGATCAGATCGCGAGGGTCAGGAACACGGTCGCCTGGTCGCAGCTGCCGGCGACGGAGCAGATCTCGTAGACCAGCGAGTCGGTGCCGCCCGTCTGCAGGAATCCCGGCGTGTAGAGGATCGACTCGCCGACGACACTCGCGGTGCCCCGACCCGGGTCGACAACGACGACGAGCGTCGCCGGGTCGGCGCTCGACGAGCCGAAGTCGTCGTTGGTGAGTACGGCGACCAGGCGGCCCAGGACGTTCAACACCACGGCCTCGTCGTCGTTCGCCACGGTGACCGCCGGTGGTTCGGTGGTCGTCGTTGTCGTGGTGGTGGTCGTGGTCGTCGTGGGGGCGAGGGTCGTGGTCGTCGTCGGGAGCGCGACCGTGGTCGTCGACGGGATGGTCGTCGTGATCGCAGGAAGCGTGACGGTCGGCAGCGGGCTGGTCGTGGTCGACGACTCCGGGACGGCCGGCGGTTCGGTCGTGGTGGTGGTCGTCGTCGTCGTACTGGTGGTCGGCGCCGGGCCGGAGGTCGTCGGGGCGGTGACCTGGGAATCGGGTGCATCGCCGATGGCCGGCTGAGCGAACGTCGGTGTGTCATCGTCCTCGACCGTGCGCTCGGCCGCGAACTCCTGGTCGCCGGGGCCGCCGTCGGTGATCGGCGCGGCGACGATCGCGGCGGCCGACACGGCCGCAGCCGCGACGACGTTGCCCACGTTGTGCGCGAGGGGCACGACGGGCGCCGGAAGCATGTTGGGCACCTGGGCGAGCCAGCCGATCCATCCGGCGAACCGGCTCCGTTCGGGGAGCGAGATCGCGATGAACGATCGCACGAGCGCCGGATCGAACTGTGTCCCGGCGTTCTGGAGCAGCTCCGCTCGTGCCTGCTCGGCCGGGAACGGACGCTTGTAGGAACGCGTCGCGGTCATGACATCGAACGCGTCGGCGATCGACACGATGCGTCCGGCGAGCGAGATCTCCGTTCCGGCCAGGCCGGCCGGGTACCCCCCACCGTCGTAGCGTTCGTGGTGTTGGGTCGCACAGTCGACCCAGTCGCCGAGCCACGGGCGCAGGGGTTCGACGAACGGGGTGGCGGCGGCGGGGTGACCGCGCAGGATCTGCCATTCGTCGTCGGTCGGTCGCCCGTTCTTGTTCAGGATCGCGTGCGGCACCTCGAGCTTCCCGAGGTCGTGGGCGAGGGCGGCCCAGTTCAGCTTCTCCAGCGCGTCGGCGGACAGGTCGATCTCCTCGCCGAGCATGACCGAATACGCTCGGACCCGTTCCGAATGGCCGCGGGTGAGCCGGTCGTGGGCGCCGAGGCGGGCGAGCAGTTGTACGAGTGTCTCCGCAGCCTCCTGATCGGACGCGTAGGCGACGCCGACCGCGCGTTCCAACTGGCGCCCCGTTCGGGCCCGCAACGCCGTGCGGAAGCGCGAGGGTGCCGCATCCGGGAACACGAGCGACATCTGGTACAGCGCCCGCAGCGGGGCGAGCTGACGGGTGGCGAAGTGGGCGACGCGCATACCGGCCACGGCGAAGGCCACGAGCAGAACCACCCAGCCGACCCGGGCCGGCACACCGCCCGGCATGGGCACGATGGTCAGTGCCGCCCAGACCGCGACCCAACTGGCGGTCGCGGGAGCCACCACCATCACGACGCGGATGGCGGCGGTCACGCCGCGTCGGGGGTGCCAGGCCCGGTCGTCGAGGGCCTCGGCCTGCGAGCCGGCGGAACCGCCGGTTGCGGAGGTCGAATCGGGCGCGGCGGTCACCCTTATCCGTCGGCGCCGGAGGGCGCCGACTGAAGGATCAGCTCTCCGAGGGAGCGCCCTGGTTCTTCAGTTGGACGAACACCATGCGCAGCTGATCGAGCGCCTCGGTGAGGGTCGCTTCGGCCTCACCCAGCCGGCCCTCGAGCTTCTCGATGATGGCGGCGAGAGCGTCGATGGCGACCGTCGCTTCGGTGAAGTTCGGCGTCTCCTGGGACAGGTGGAGCGCGGCCAGCTCGTAGAGGCCCATGCCGTGGTTGGCGACGATCATCGCCGCCGGGGTCTCCAGCAGGCGGCCCCGCGCCTCGGCCATCTCCCGGATCATCTCCTCGGCCCGAGCCCGCTCCTCGGGCGACAGGTCGTCGAGCGTCACACCCTCCGGAAGCGCCGCCGCGATCTCGTCGTCCAGCGACGGATCGCCGGCCGGCGGCGCGTCACTGGGGGGCGTGGGGGTGCTGCGATCAACGGGGTGCTCGCCACCGGGTGTCCAGAGTGAACTCATGGCTGGTACCCTAACGGGCACAATTCAAGGGCAAGCGGGGTCACCCCCCACCTGGCCATCAGGTTCTCCGGAATCCGGTTCTTCGGAACCAGCGATGCGCCCAGGTCGACCACACGGCAGAACTCTCGGGTTCTTTCGCGGACGTCGGCTCGCCGTCGTCCGTTGTTTCGTTTTGGAGCAACGGATTCCGCCAGACAACGGAGGTTCCGTGCTCACAAGGAGTACAGGGCGATAGCACCGCCAAGCAACGAGCCAAGGATCAACGACCGAATCCGAGCCCGTGAGGTCCGCCTCATCGGCCAGGACGGCGAGCAGATCGGTGTCAAGGCACTGCCCGAAGCACTCAACATCGCTCGCGCCGCAGGTCTTGATCTTGTTGAAGTCGCCGATCAGGCAAACCCCCCGGTTTGCCGGATCATGGACTACAGCAAGTGGAAGTACGAGAACAACCAGCGCCAGAAGGAATCGAAGAAGAAGTCTTCGAATCTCTCGGTCAAGGAGATGAAGTACCGGCCGAAGATCGGTCCCGGCGACTTCGACACCAAGACGCGCAAGGTCGAGAAGTTCCTCGGCGAGGGCCACAAGGTCAAGGTCACGATCATGTTCCGTGGCCGTGAGATGCAACATCCCGAACTCGGTCGCAAGATCCTCGATCGGGTGGCTGACACGGTCGAACACGTCGGCAAGGTGGAGTTCCACCCCCGCCAGGACGGCCGCAACATGGTGATGGTGCTCGCGCCGGACAAGCAGGCCCAGGCCCGCCACAAGAAGCAGATGGAGAAGGAGGCGGCCGAGGCCGCCGCAGCGGAGTCGGACGACAACGCCGAGTCCTGAAAGAGACCAGACATGCCCAAGATGAAGACGCACAAGGGTGCGGCCGCGCGCTTCAAGCGCACCGGCACCGGCAAGCTCAAGCGCCGGCACCAGAACAAGAACCACATCCTCGAGAAGAAGAGCCCGAAGCGGAAGCGTCAGCTCCGCAAGACGGCCATCGTCTCGAAGGCCGACGAGAAGAACCTGCGCGACCTCGGCGTCTGAGCCGATCCGCACCCGAACCAGAACGAGAGAGAAAGGGGAGTCAGATGGCACGCGTCAAGCGATCCGTTCACTCCAAGAAGCGCCGCCGGGTCGTCCTCGAGCGGGCGAAGGGCCACTACGGGAACCGGTCGCGGAGCTACAAGTCCGCCAACGAATCGGTGATGCACGCGGGCAACTACGCCTACCGTGACCGTCGGGCCCGCAAGGGCGAGTTCCGCAAGCTGTGGATCCAGCGCATCAACGCGGCGTGCCGTGAGAACGGCACCAGCTACAGCCGGTTCATCGCCGGCCTGAAGGCGGCCGACATCGAGGTCGATCGCAAGCAGCTGTCCGAGCTGGCCATCCACGACCCCGCGGCCTTCGCCGCCCTGGTCGAGGCGGCCAACGGGGCGCTCACCGACGCCTGATGGCGCCTGACCCCGGGTCGCATGTGCTCGGGGCACAGAATCCGAGAATCGCCGAGCTGCGTCGCCTGCTCGGGCGGCGCAGTTCGCGTTCGGCGGAGGTCGTGCTGGAGGGGCCCCGGACGGTGGCCGAGGCGCTGGACGCGGGTCATGTCCCGTCCGTCGTGATCGTGCCGGAATCGGGCGATGGGCACGTGCTGCTCGCCGACCTGCCGGACGGGGTCGAGATCATCGTCACCCGTGACAACGTGTTCGATCGGCTCGCACCCGCGGTATCGCCCCAACCGATGCTCGCCCTGGTACCCCGGCCGGTGGCGGCCTTGCCCGCCGCGTTCGGCGCGAACGACGTCGCGCTGCTGCTCGCCGAGGTCGGTGACCCGGGCAACGTCGGCACGCTCATCCGAGTCGCCGATGCGGTGGGTGCGGTCGGCGTGGTCTGTGTCGGCGGCGCCGACCCGTGGGGCCCGAAGACGGTGCGCTCCTCGGCCGGCTCCGTGCTGCGGGTCCCGATCGTCCAGGCGGAAACGCTGGCGGCTGCGTCGGCCGCGCTGCGCGCCGCGGGCGCCCGGGTGATCGGCACCGACGTCCGCGAGGGCGAACCCCACGACGGGGGTGTGCTGAGCGGCCCGGTCGCCATCGTCCTCGGCTCCGAACCCCACGGCCTCGACCGGGCCGAGGTCGACGTCGACGCCTGGGTCCGCATCGACATGCCCGGCAACACCGAATCCCTCAACGTCGCCATGGCCGGCACCCTGCTCGCCTACGAAGCCCGCCGAACCCCGGCTTCTTAACCGAGTTGTGGTCGCATATCGACCACAACTCAACGCGGATCGGAAATCAGGGGGTCAGGTGAGGAGGTCGTGGTCGTCGGGGTGGTTGCGGACGAAGGCAGCGGCGAAGGGACACAGCGGCGTGATCGTGCGTCCGCCGGCCCGGAGGTCGTCGAGCATGCCCCGCATGAGGCGGTCGGCCATGCCCTGGCCCCGCATCGCCGGGTCCGTCTCGACATGGGGAACGACGACGTTGGTGCCGTCGAGGGAGTAGTCCGCGATCGAGACGATCCGGTCGTCGACGATCAGCTCGTAGCGGTTGCGGTCGGGGTTGTCGCGCACGATGTGGTCCACCCGCGCAGTCTCGCAGCATCCAACCCCGGAAACGTCGACGGCAGCGCCCTTCCGACCCCGTAACCTGTGGCCCTGATGATCGAGGAGCTGGAACAGACCGCTGCCGAGGCGACCGCCCGCCTGGCCGACGTCGAGGACCTCGACGCTCTGGCGGCGATCGACGCCGAGTATCTCGGCAAGAAGTCGGCGATCACCCAGGCCAAGAAGCAGCTCGGCGGGCTGGATCCCGAGGATCGCAAAGCCGCCGGTCAGGCGGTCAACGAGATCCGGGGTCGTATCGAGGCGGCCGTCGCCGACGCCCGCACCCGGCTGGCATCAGCGGCGCGGGCTGCACAGCTCGAGGCGGAGCGGCTCGATCTCACGGAGATCCGCGACGAGATCCGCCGGGGCTCGTTGCACCTGGTCACCCAGTCACGCGACCGGCTGGAGGACGTCTTCGTGGGCATGGGCTTCACGATCGCCGAGGGCCCCGAGGTCGAGAGCGCCTGGTACAACTTCGAGGCGCTCAACATCCCCGAGTGGCATCCGGCCCGGGGCAGCTTCGACACCATCTTCGTGAACCTCGGTGAGCCCGAACAGGTGATGCTCCGGTCGCACACCTCGCCGGTCCAGATCCGCACGATGGAGAACCAGGAGCCGCCGATCTACATCGTCGCTCCGGGGCGCACCTTCCGCACCGACACCGCTGATGCCACCCATCTCCCCGCGTTCAACCAGATCGAGGGACTCGTGGTGGACCGCGGGATCACCCTGGGCGATCTGTCCGGCACGATCGACGAGTTCGTCCGGGCGTTCTTCGGCGGTGAGGTGAAGACGCGGCTGCGTCCGTCGTACTTCCCGTTCACCGAGCCGAGCGCCGAGTTCGACATCTCCCGCCCCGACGGATCCTGGCTCGAGCTCGGCGGTTGCGGGATGGTCCATCCGAACGTGCTGCGCAACTGTGGCATCGATCCCGATGAGTGGCAGGGCTTCGCGTTCGGGTTCGGCATCGATCGTCTCGCCGTCATGCGCTACCAGCTCGACGACATCCGTGAGCTGGTCAACAACGATGTCCGCTTCCTGAGGCAGTTCTGATGAAGGTCACCCTTTCCTGGCTGCGGGAGTTCGCGCCCGACATCGACGGTGATCCCGTCGAGCTCGGCGAGACCCTCTCCGCGCTCGGCCTCGCCGTCGAGGAGATGGCGATCATCGGCGACGTCGTCGAGGGCGTGGTGCTCGCCCGGGTGGTGGACCTGCGCCCCCACCCGGACGCCGACAAGATCCAGCTCGTCGACGTGGACGACGGCAGCGGCGGGGGCCCGCTGCAGGTCTGCTGCGGCGCCTTCAACATGTCCGTCGGTGACCTCATTCCCTTCGCGACGATCGGCACCACCATGCCCAACGGTATGGAGATCGCCCAGCGCGAGCTGCGGGGTCAGACCTCGAACGGCATGTGCTGCTCCGGAGCAGAGATCGGATTCGGCGACGATGCCGACGGCATCCTCATCCTCAACGACCGGGTGGTCGAGGGCGCCGAACTCGGCATGCCGCTCGGCGACGCGCTCGGCATCGAGAACGACGTGCTCTGGGACCTCGAGGTCAACGCCAACCGGCCCGACGCGATGTCGGTCGCCGGCGTCGCCCGCGATCTCGCCGCTGCCCTCGGCGTGCCGTTCTCCTTCCCGGACCACGACGCCGACCGATCCGACGAGCACGTCGACGATCTGCTGTCGGTCGAGATCGTGGACCCGTCCCTGTGTGGCCGATTCGTCGCCACCGTGCTGCGCAACGTCACCGTCGGCCAGTCGCCGGTCTGGATGCAGAACCGGCTGATCCAGCTCGGGATGCGGCCGATCAACTCGATCGTCGACATCTCGAACTATGTGATGCTCGAGCTCGGACAGCCGAACCACACCTTCGATCTCGCAACGGTGCCGAACGGCAGGCTGCGGGTGCGACGGGCGGTCGAGGGCGAGACGCTCGTGACCCTCGACGGCGTCGAACGCACGCTCACGTCCATCGACGGTGTCATCGCCGACGAGACCGACACGGTTATCTCCCTCGCGGGCGTCATGGGCGGCGCCTCCACGGAGATCTCCGAGACGACCACCGACGTGCTCCTCGAGATGGCCTGGTGGGATCCGCCCTCCATCTCCCGCACCGTGAAGCGTCTCAACCTGCCGAGCGAGGCGTCGACCCGGTTCCGCCGCGGCTGTGACTGGGGCGAGAACATCGACCGAGCCATGCGGCGCTTCGTCCAGCTCGCGTCCGAGCAGGGGGCCGTGGCTGTCGCCGGTCAGATCGACGAGGCCGGCGAGGTGCCGGACCGCACACCGGTACGGGTTCGTCCTGCGAAGGTCAACGGTCTCCTCGGCACCGACTTGGCCGCCGAGGAGATGACCGCGCATCTCACCTCCATCGGCTTCGACGTCGAGCCGGTCGATGGCGATCTCGACGTGACGATCCCGACCTGGCGCTGGGACACCGCCACCGAGACCGACATCGCCGAAGAGGTCGCTCGGATGTACGGCTACGAGAACATCGCCCGCACGGTGCCCAAGGGCAAGGCCGCCGGCGGCCTCACCGAGTACCAGAAGGCCCGTCGGTTGGTGCGTGACGTGCTCGTCGGCGCCGGCATCGACGAGACGTTCCCGATGCCCTTCCTCGCCCCGGGCGACCTCCAGAACGCCGGCCTCCCCGAGGACGGCGTCACCCTCACGAACCCGCTCCACGCCGAGGAGTCCGTGCTGCGGACGTCGCTGCTTCCCGGCCAGCTCAAGGCGATCGCCTACAACCAGTCGCACCGCGAGCCCGACACCCGGTTCTTCGAGATCGGCCACGTGTACCTGCCCGCGCCGCCCGGCGAGCTCCTCCCGGACGAACGGGAGTACCTGGCCGTCGCCCTCGCCGGCGAGGAGGCCCCCTCGGCGGTCGCCATCCTCGATCTGCTCGAACGCACGCTGGCGTTGCCGAACGTCCGCGTGCAGCCCGACCGGGCGCCCGGGCTGCATCCCACCCGCACCGCCGAGGTGGTGATCGCCGGGCGACCCCGCGGCTATGTCGGCGAGGTCGACCCGACCGTGCTCGAGAACTATGGCGTCGTCGGCCGGGTCGCGTGGATCGAGCTCGATCTCGGCGCAGTGCTGGACGGACCCCACGGCAACCGCCGGTACACGCCGGTCAGCAAGTTCCCGTCGTCCGACATCGATCTCGCGTTCGAGGTGCCCGAGGACGTGCCCGCCTCCTCCGTCGAGGCGTCGTTGCGCAAGGGCGGAGGCGCCCTGCTGCGCACCGTGGCGCTGTTCGACGTCTATCGAGGCGAGGGGGTCGCCGACGGATCCCGCTCGCTCGCCTACCGGCTCCGGTTCCAGGCCGACGACCGCACCCTCACCGACGCCGAGGTCGCCGAGGTCCGCCAGTCCTGCATCGAACAGGCGGCCGCGAAGTCCCGCGCCGTGCTGCGCGCCTGACGTTCACTCCGCCTGATGTCGGGCGGCCAGGCGCAGCAGGTCGTAGAGCGCGCCTTCCGCGATGGCTTCGTCGGTCGAGTGCTCCAGGCCGACGTGGATCTCGATGGCGGCACCGTCACGACGGGTCGAACGCACCGGTCCGAGCGATCGGGCGATCTCCAACATCGCCGCGTTCTCCGCCAGCACGTGCATCAGAAGGGTCTCGTAGCCCGCGGCGACCGCGGTGCCGCCGAGCACGGCGATCAGGGCCCGCCCGATTCCGCGGTTGTGGTAGTCGTCGGCGACGGCAACGGCCGCTTCGGCCGATCGTGGGTCGTCGGCGACCTCGATGAGCCGGGCCACGCCCACGCCGAGACCGGGTGGGGGCGCGTCGGCCTCGGGGTCATAGGCCACCCAGGCGCGGTGGGTGACGTGGTCGATCGAGGCCAGCCGTTCGGCCAGCGCGTCCGGGAGCGTCTGCATCGGGGTGAAGAAGCGCAGGAAGCGCGACCGTTCGGACAGGCGGGCGAATCCGTTGCGCAGCTCGTCGGCGTCGGTGGGCCGGATCGGCCGGAGCACGATGGACGAACCGTCGCGCAGCTCGTGGCGTACGCCGTCGGGCGAGAGGGGGAGGTCGAACCGCACAACGGTCGAGACGCTACTGCTGCGCGGACTACGGTGCCCGCCATGCGTATCTGGCGTTCCCACGAACTCGGCGAGCCGCTCGCCGTTCTCCGACTCGAGGACGAGGAGGTCATCGAGCCGGGGCCGGGTCAGGTGCAGATCCGCACGACGGCGGTCGGCCTCACGTTCCCGGACGTGCTGAGCTGTCGGGGCGACTATCAGGTGCCCACCAAGCTGCCCTACACGCCGGGGGGCGAGACGGCGGGTGTGGTCACGGCATTGGGCGACGGTGTGGAGGGCATCGAGGTCGGCACCGCGGTCGCCGTGCTCGGCGGTGGCCTGCGGGAGGTGAACACGGTTGGCGCAAGCAGCGTGTTCCCGTATCCCACCGGCGCCCTGTCCGCCGGCCAGGCGGCCGCGGTCCCGGTCAACTACGGCACGGCGTGGTACGCCCTCCACGACCGGGCGCATCTGGAAGCGGGCGAGACCGTCCTCGTGACGGGCGCGGCCGGCGGCACCGGCACCGCGTGCATCCAACTCGCACTGGCGGCCGGGGCGATCCCGATCGCGGTGGTCGGCGGCGAGGAGAAGGCGGCGGTCGTGCGCGACCTCGGTGTCGAGCATGTCGTGGATCATCAGCAGATCCCTGCGTGGGTGGACACCGTGCGGGAGATGTCGGGCGGGGGCGTGGACGTGTGCTTCGACGCCGTCGGTGGCGACGCCTATCACCAGGCGCGCCGGTGCATGGCGTGGGACGGCCGGTTGCTCATCATCGGCTTCGTGGGCGGCATCGCCGACGCCCCCACGAACCACATCCTGCTCAAGAACTACAGCGTCGTCGGCGTGCACTGGGGTGCGTCGCTGATGCGAGACCCCGGCGCGGTCGCGCGCCAGTTGGGTGAGGTGTTCGCCCTCGCGGAGCAGGGCGCGGTCGCGCCGCCGCTGTATCCGCCGTTCGCCTTCGAGGACGCGGCCCAGGCGCTCCAGGATCTCGCCGATCGCAAGGTCTACGGCAAGGCCGTCGTCGAGACGACCGCATCGCAGCCACTACGGTCCCGGCGATGAGCATCCGAGCGATCGCCGTCGCCCTCGCCGTCACCCTCGTCGCCGCGGCCTGCGGTGACGACGGCGACACGGCGACGCCGACCACCACCAGCACGACCACCACGAGCACGACGACCTCGACGACGAGCACGAGCACCTCGACGACCACCGAGGCTCCGCCCGAGCCGCTGCGGATCAACGATCTGCAGGTCCTCGGGTCGCACAACTCGTATCACCTCCGGCCGATGCCGGACGCCTACGCGGCGATCGAAGCCGTCAGTCGGGAGCTGGCCGAGTCGATCGACTACTCGCACCGCTCGCTCACCGAACAGTTGGAGGACTTCGACATCCGCCAGTTCGAGATCGACGTGTTCGCCGACCCGGACGGTGGCCTCTACGCCAACCGGGCGGCGATGCCCGTCATCGGTCTTCCGGCCGAATCGGGACTCGCGGAACTCGACGAGCCCGGCTTCAAGGTGCTGCACACGCAGGACTTCGACTTCGAGACGAACTGCCTCACGTTGCAGCTCTGCCTCACGGAGATCGCCGAGTGGTCCGACGAGAACCCCGACCATGTGCCGCTGATGATCATGATCGAGGTCAAGGAGGAGTCGGTGCCCCAGGCGGCGGCCGACGCCGGGGTCGAGCTCCCCGACCTGCCGATCGAGTGGACGATCCCGGTGGAGACGACCGAGGAGACCCTCGACGCGCTCGACGAGGAGATCCGTGAGGCGATGGGGGAGGACCGCATCATCACCCCCGATGAGGTCCGGGGCGACGCGGCGACGCTGGAAGAGGTGGTCCTCGCCGATGGGTGGCCCACGGTCGAGGACGCCCGGGGGAAGGTGCTCTTCGCCATGGTGAACACCGGTTCGGCCCGCGACCTCTACCGCGCCGACAGCGACGTGCTCGCCGGTCGGGTGATGTTCACCACGAGCGATCCCGGCGCCCCGGATGCCGCGTTCCTCCGGGTCGACGGACCGGTCGACAATGCCGATCGGATCGCGGAGCTCGCCGCGCTCGGCTACCTGATCCGCACACGCACCGACACGCCGACCGCGGATGCCCGCACCGGCGACACGACCCGTCGCGAGGCGGCGCTGGCCAGCGGTGCCCACTATCTCTCGACGGACTACTACGTCGAGGATCCGGCGTTCGGCACCGACTATGTCGTGACGGTCGACGAGTGGTGCAATCCGGTGACCGCCCCGGACTGCGACCTCGCCCCACCCAACTAATGTTCATGCAAATGGTTGCATAGACATACGACCTTCGGTACAGTGTCGGAATGCACCGGGTAGCGATCGTCGGCGCGTCGGGATTCACCGGCGCGGAGTTCCTCCGCTTGTGTGCCGGCCACCCCGATCTCGAGGTGGTTGCGGCAACGGGGGAGACCCAGGCCGGCACGCGCATCGCCGACCTCTATCCCAGTCTTGCGGCTGCGTACGGCGACATGGCGTATGTGCCCTACGACGAGTCGATCCTCGACGGGATCGACCTCGTGTTCATGGGACTGCCTCACGGCCACGCCCAGGAGATCGCCCCGCAGATCCGGGGAAAGGTCGCCCACATCGTCGACCTGTCGGCCGACTTCCGCTTCGACGATCCGTCCGTCTACCCCGACTGGTACGGCGAAGCACACCAGGCGCCGGGCCTCCTCTCGGATTACGTGTTCGGGATGCCCGAGCTCTTCCGTGACGAACTGCCCGGGGCCGAGCTGGTGGCGGTCGCCGGCTGCTACGTCACCACAGCCGCCCTCACGCTGGCGCCCCTGCTGCGGGCCGGACTGATCGAACCGACGGGCATCATCGTCGATGCCGCGAGCGGCGCGTCGGGGGCGGGGCGGCCGCCGAAGCCCAACACCACCTTCTGCACGGTCGACGAGGATTTCACCGCCTACGGCCTGCTCACCCATCGGCACACGCCGGAGATCGAGATGGCGATCGGTCGCCATGCCGACACCGACGCCCAGGTGCTCTTCACCCCCCACATGGCACCGATGAACCGGGGCATCCTCGCCACCTGCTACGGCCGGCCCGTCGGCGCGCCCACCACGGAGGACGTGATGGCGTGTCTGCACGACGCCTACGCCGACGAGCCGTTCATGGTCGTCTCGGAGCGGTCGCCCTCCACCAAGGCCACGCTCGGCTCGAACAGCGTCCACCTCACGGCCCGGGTCGACGAGCGCACGGGCACCGTCCTGGCCATCGGCGCGCTCGACAATCTCGTGAAGGGCGCCTCGGGCCAGGGCGTGCAGTGCGCCAACATCGTCCTCGGGCTCCCCGAAGCCACCGGCCTGGCCTCGGCCGGCCTCTACCCCTAGATCGACGAGCACGAGATGACCGACCCCTCACCGCTCGCCCCTGCGGCGTTCCCCGAACTCCCGCCGATCGCCGGTCTGCAACTGGCGACGCACGCGGCCGGGATCAAGTACGCGAAGCGCGCCGACCTCTTCCTCGCCGCCCTGGCCGAGGGGACGACGGTCGCGGGCACGTTCACGAAGAGCCTCTGCCCGTCGGCGCCGGTCGACTGGTGCCGCCGCATCCTCGCCGAGGGCGACGGCACGGCGCGGGCGATCGTCTGCAACTCCGGCAACGCCAACGCGTTCACCGGCCGTGCGGGTGACACCGCTGCCGCCCTCACCGCGGAGCTGATCGCCGCCGAACTCGGGGTCGACACCGATCGGGTGTTCCTGGCATCGACGGGCGTGATCGGCGAGACCCTGCCGGAGGACGCGCTCCGCGGCGGCCTCCCCGCCCTCGCCGGTTCGCTCGGCACCGCCGACTCGCAGGCCTGGGCGGACGCGGCCCTGGCGATCCGCACGACCGACACGTTCTCGAAAGGCGCCGCCGCCCGGATCCCCGGCACGGCCGCCCACATCGCCGGTATCGCGAAGGGGAGCGGCATGATCGCCCCCGACATGGCGACCATGCTGGCCTTCGTGTTCACCGACCTCGGGGTGGCCCCGGACGTCCTCCAGGTCGCGTTGTCGCGCTCGGTTGGGAGCTCGTTCAACCGCATCACCGTCGACGGCGACACGTCGACGAGCGACACCGTGCTGCTGTTCGCCACCGGCGAACAGATCGACGACGAGATCGTCACGACCGACGACGAGCGGTTCGCGGACTTCCAGGAGGCCCTCGACTCGGTGCTGCTCGACCTCGCCCATCAGATCGTGCGCGACGGCGAAGGCGCCACGAAGTTCGTGGAGGTCACCGTCACCGGTGCCGCGTCGGACGACGCGGCGGAGACGATCGCCTTCGCCATCGGCAACTCGCCCCTCGTGAAGACGGCGCTCGCCGCCGAGGACGCCAACTGGGGTCGGATCGTGATGGCCGTCGGCAAGGCCGGCGAAGCCGCCGACCGCGACGAGCTGGCGATCTGGATCGGCCCCGAGCAGTGCGCCGCCAACGGCGTCGTGGTCGACGACTACTCCGAGGAGCGGGCGACTGCCCACCTCCGGGAGGACGAGGTGTCGATCCGGGTGGACGTCGGCGTGGGCACCGGGTCGGCCACGATCTGGACCTGTGATCTGACCCACGGCTACATCGAGATCAATGCGGGGTACCGGTCATGACCGAGACGAGCGACGAGATCCTTCCGGACCGGGGGTTCTCTCCGGAGCGGCGCGCCGATGCGCTGGTCGAGGCGTTGCCCTACATCCAGCAGTTCCGCGGGGCCGTGGTGGTGGTGAAGTACGGCGGCAACGCGATGACCGATCCGGCGCTGGCTGCGACCTTCGCCGAGGACATCGTCCTGTTGCGTTCGGTCGGGCTGAAACCCGTCGTCGTGCACGGGGGCGGTCCCCAGATCGGCGACCTGCTCGCTCGGCTCGGCAAGGAGACCGAGTTCGTCGACGGTCTGCGGGTCACCGACGAGGAGACGCTCGACGTCGCCCGCATGGTGCTCGTGGGCAAGGTGGGCCGTGACATCGTCGGCGCGATCAATGTCCACGGCGCCCACGCAGTCGGCCTGTCCGGCGAGGACGGCGGCCTCATCACGGCCGCCCCCCGCGACGCTGCGCTCGGCTTCGTCGGCGACGTGGTCTCCGTGCAGCCCGGCATCATCGAACGGCTGCTCGCCGAGGACATGATCCCCGTCGTCTCCACGATCGGGAGCGACGGCCACGGACAGGCCTACAACATCAATGCCGACACCGTCGCCGGCGCGCTCGCGGGTGCGCTCGGCGCGGAGAAGGTCGTGTACCTCACCGACGTCCCGGGGCTGCTCACCGATGTCGACGACCCGTCCTCGATCGTGGCCCGTGCCGATGTCGCGACGCTCGAGGGTCTGATCGCGGACGGCACGATCGGTGGCGGCATGATCCCGAAGGTGCAGGCGTGCATCGAGGCCGTCCGGGGCGGCGCGACCTCCGCCCACATGCTCGACGGGAGGATTCCCCACGTCCTGTTGCTGGAGCTGTTCACCGATGCCGGTATCGGCACGATGGTCACGAAAGGGGACGAGTCGTGACGACCGAGCAAGCTGCCGCGTGGGGCGCCTCGGGCGACCACAGCCCGCTGATGAACAACTACGGCTCCCCGCCCCGTCTCTTCGTGAAGGGTGCCGGTGCCGAATTGTGGGACGCCGAGGGCAACCGCCACCTCGACTTCCTGTGCGGTCTCGCGGTGACATCGCTCGGTCATGCCGACCCGGATGTCGCCGCCGCGATCGCGGCCCAGGCGAGCACGTTGATCCACACGTCCAACCTCTTCGCGAACGAACACCAGGCGCCGGTGGCCGAGCGTGTCTCCGCGCTGATCGATGCCGGTCCGGGTCAGGTGCTCTTCCAGAATTCCGGTGCCGAGGCGGTCGAGGCGGCCATCAAGCTCTCCCGGAAGTACCAGGGCCGGGGCCGCCATGTGGTCATCAGCGCCATGCGGTCGTTCCACGGTCGCACGCTGGCTGCGCTCGCGGCCACCGGTCAGCCGGAGAAGCACGAGCCGTTCCAACCGCTGCCCGAGGGCTTCCACCATGTCGCGTGGAACGACCTCGGCGAACTGGAGCGGGCTCTCAGCCCCGAGGTCGGGGCCATCCTCCTCGAGCCCGTGCAGGGCGAGGGCGGCGTGAACCCGGCTGACGCGAGCTATCTCCAGGGCGTCCGCAGCCTCTGCGACGAGCGGGGCATCCTGCTGATCATGGACGAGATCCAGACCGGGTTCGCCCGCACGGGCGAATGGTTCGGCTTCCAGCACGCCGGCATCCGGCCCGACATCGTCACGCTCGCGAAAGGCATCGCCAACGGCATGCCGGTGGGCGGGATCTGGGCCCGCGACGAGGTCGCGGCCGCCTTCGGGCCGGGCGATCACGGGTCCACCTTCGCCGGTCAGGCGCTCGCGCTGGCCGCTGCCCGGGCCACCCTGGACCGCTATGCGGCCATGGACGCGCCGGCGGTGGTGCGTGAGCGCGGCGCCGCCCTGACTGCGGCGCTGACGGCACTGGACGGCGTGGATCATGTCCGCGGCGCCGGCCTCCTTCTCGGCATCGAGCTGACCGACGACGCCCGTGCGGGTCGCACCGGCCCGGAGATCGCCCGTGCCTGTCTCGACGAGGGGCTCGTCCTCAACGGCATCACCCCGACGGCGCTGCGGGTGGCGCCGCCGTTCATCATCACCGACGAACAGATCGCCGAGGCAGTCTCGATCATCGCCGGTGTGCTCGACGCGAAGGAGGCTGCGTGATGCGCCATTTTCTCGAGATCGACGACCTCTCGTCCGCCGAGTTGGCGCGGGTGTTGGATCTGTCGTCCACGGCCGACCCGGCCCGGGTCCTCGCGGGCAAGGGCATGGCGCTCATCTTCGAGAAGCCGTCGGCCCGTACCCGCAACTCCATGGAGATGGCGGTGGTGCAGCTGGGTGGCCATCCGGTCTACATCCAGGCGGACGAGGTCGGGCTGGACACCCGTGAGTCGGTGGAGGACGTCACCAACGCCATGGCCGGGTTCCACGCCGCGATCGGGGCGCGGGTCTTCGCCCACGACACGGTCGCCCGGATGGCCGCGGTCGACCGCGTCCCCGTCGTCAACCTGCTGTGCGACGAGGGCCACCCCATGCAGGCACTCGCCGATCTGCTGACCATGCGTCGTGAGTTCGGCGCCCTGGAGGGTCGCAGCGTCGCCTACGTCGGCGATGCCAACAATGTCGCCCGGTCCCTGGCGATCGGCGCGGCACTGTCGGGCATGCAGTTCCGGATCGCGTCGCCGGCCGGCTACACGTTCAGCGAGCGGGACCTGGACCGGATTCGGTCTCACGGCGAGCCAGAGATCTTCGACCGGCCCGAGGACGCCGTCGCCGGCGCCGACGCCGTCTACGCCGACACGTGGACGTCCATGGGGCAGGAGGCCGAGGCGGAGCAGCGGCGGCGGGACTTCGAGGGGTTCCGCATCGACGAGCGGATGATGGGGTTCGCCTCCGCCGGCGCGATCTTCCTGCACTGTCTGCCGGCCCATCGCGGCGAGGAGGTCGTCGACGAGGTGCTCGACGGCCCCCGCAGTCGCATCTGGGTCCAGGCGGCCAACCGCATGCACGCCGCTCGTGGCCTGCTCGCCTGGCTCATGTCCGAGGCTCAGTCATGAACGGGGGCCAGTGTGAGTAAGGCACGGCGGCAGCACCGGATCGCGTTGCTGCTCGAGAACAACGCGGTGACCAACCAGGGGCAGCTCGTGGAGCTGCTCGAGCAGGAGGACCTGCACGCCACCCAGGCGACGGTTTCGCGCGACCTGGACGAGTTGGGTGCGATCAAGGTGCGGGTGCCCGGCGGCGAGACGGTCTACGCGATCCCGGAGCATCCGGTCGACCGCATCGCGCCGGAGGAGCACCTGCGCCGGGTGATGGGCGACTGGGTCGCCGACGTCGCCAGCTCGGCGAACATCGTCGTGCTGCGGACGCCGCCGGGGTCGGCTCATGTGGTGGCCTCCGCCCTCGACCGGGCGGGGATCGGGGAGATCCTCGGTACGGTCGCCGGCGACGACACCCTGATGGTCGTCGCCACGGAACCCACCGGTGGCAAAGCCCTCGCCGCGCAGCTCCGTGAGCTCGCCGGCCTCTGATCGACAGCACGAAGAGAAAGCACACGAACCCATGAAGGTCGTTCTCGCCTACAGCGGAGGTCTCGACACCTCCATCATCCTGCGTTGGCTCCAGGAGACCTACGACGCCGAGGTGATCACGTTCACCGCCGATCTCGGACAGGGCGAAGAGGTCGAACCGGCGCGGGCCAAGGCCCTCCAGATGGGCGTGCCGGAGAGCAACATCCACATCGAGGATGTCCGGGAGGAGTTCGTCGCCGATTTCGTCTTCCCCATGTTCCGGGCGAACACCATCTACGAGGGGGAGTACCTGCTGGGCACCTCGATCGCCCGGCCGCTCATCGCGAAACGCCTCGTCGAGATCGCCGAGGAACACGGGGCCGATGCCATCAGCCACGGTGCCACCGGCAAGGGCAACGACCAGGTGCGCTTCGAGCTCGGGGCCTACGCCCTCGCGCCCGACATCAAGGTGATCGCCCCGTGGCGGGAGTGGGATCTCGGCTCGCGTGAGTCGCTCATGAACTACGCCGAGCAGCACGACATCCCGATCGAGATGAAGCGGGGGAAGAAGTCGCCGTTCTCCATGGACGCCAACCTGCTCCACATCAGCTTCGAGGGCGGTCCGCTCGAGGACCCGTTCACCGAGCCGCCCTCGGAGATGTGGCGCTGGTCGGTGTCCCCCGAGGCCGCGCCGAACGAGGCCACCTATGTCGACCTCACCTACGAGAAGGGCGACATCGTCGCCATCGACGATGTCGCGATGAGCCCTGCCGAGGTGCTCACGAAGCTCAACGAGATCGGTGGCGCCAACGGCATCGGACGGCTCGACATCGTCGAGAACCGCTTCGTCGGCATGAAGAGCCGGGGTGCCTACGAGACGCCCGGCGGCACGATCATGCTGCGGGGCCACCGCGCCATCGAGTCGATCACGCTCGACCGTGAGGTCGCGCACCTCAAGGACTCGTTGATGCCCAAATACGCCGAGCTGATCTACAACGGCTTCTGGTGGAGCCCCGAGCGGGAGATGCTCCAGGTGGCGATCGACCACAGCCAGGAGTACGTCAACGGCACGGTGCGCCTGAAGCTGTTCAAGGGCAATGTGGACGTCGCCGGGCGCAAGTCGCCCGACTCGTTGTTCGACGAGAAGATCGCCACGTTCGAGGAGGACGAAGGCGCCTACGACCAGGCCGACGCCGAGGGCTTCATCAAGCTCAACGCCCTGCGGCTGCGGAACCTCGCCCGGAAGCGGGGGGCCTCGTGACCGAGCGGGGCCAGCTCTGGCACGGTCGGTTCGAGGGTGGGCCGTCCGAGGCGCTGCAGGCGCTCAACGACTCTCTGCCCTTCGACCGGCGGATGTTTCGCGAGGACGTCGCCGGTTCTCGGGCCCATGTGCGGATGCTGGCCGACGTGGGCTTGCTGTCCGAGCCCGAGCGCGACGGCGTCCTGGCCGCACTCGACGCGGTCGAAACCGAGATCGCCGACGGGACGTTCGCCTTCGTCGAGAGCGACGAGGACATCCACACCGCCGTCGAACGACGGGTCACCGAGCTCGAGCCGGCCGGCGCGAAGATGCACACCGGCCGGAGCCGCAACGACCAGGTGGCGACGGACCTGCGGCTGTGGACCCGCGCCGCGCTCGACGAGGTCGTCGATCTCGTCGTGCGGGTACAACGCACCCTGCTCGCCCAGGCGGAGGCCGCCGGCGACGCCTACCTGCCCGGCTACACCCATCTCCAGCAGGCCCAGCCGGTGGCGCTCGCCCATCACCTCCTCGCCCATGGTTGGGCCCTCCAACGTGACGTCGAACGGCTGCGGGAGGCGCGGGCTCGCACCAACGTGTCCGCCCTCGGAGCGGGCGCGCTCGCGGGCAGCTCGCTGCCCCTCGACCCGGCGAAGACCGCTGCCTACCTCGACTTCGACGGCGTCTTCGACAACAGCCTCGATGCCGTCGCCGATCGCGACTTCGTCGCCGAGTCGCTGTTCGCCCTCGCCCTGCTCGGCGTCCACCTCAGCCGGGTCGGCGAGGAGCTGATCCTCTGGGCATCGACGGAGTTCGGCTTCGTGGAGCTGGACGACGGGTTCTCCACCGGATCGTCGATGATGCCGCAGAAGAAGAACCCCGACATCGCGGAGCTCGCCCGGGGCAAGGCGGGGCGTCTCGTCGGCCACCTCACGGGCTTCCTCACCACGCTCAAGGGCCTGCCCCTCACGTACAACAAGGACATGCAGGAGGACAAGGAGCCGCTCTTCGACGCCGTCGACACGGTGCGTCTCACCCTCCTCGCCCTCGATGGGATGCTCGCCACCACGACCTTCCGCACCGACGCCATGGCCGAGCAGGCCGACTCGCCCTACGCCGCCGCCACCGACCTGGCCGAGTGGCTCGTCGGCCGGGGCATGCCCTTCCGCCAGGCCCACGCGGTCGTGGGGGAGCAGGTCCGCAAGGCGCTCGCCGGCGAGGGCACCCTCGCGGATCTCGTCGCCGCGCACCCCGATCTCGGTCCCGACGCCGCCGCGCTGCTCGCGCCCGGCGTCTCGGTCACCCGCCGCACCACCCACGGCGGCGGTTCGCCCGCCGCGGTCGCTGCGCAGCTCGACCGCTTTCGCGCGACGCTGGGGTGATGGCGTCCTACGACTACCGGATCCGCTACGGCGAGTGCGACCAGCAGGGCATCGTCTTCAACGCCCACTACATGGCCTACATCGACGATGCGGTCGACCAGTGGCTGCGAGGCATCGAGACCGACTTCGAGGCGACGCTCGGGTGGGAGGTCACGGTCAAGCGCAGCGAGATCGTCTGGCAGGGCCCGGCCCGCTTCGGTGACACGCTCACCCTCGATCTCGCCGTCTCGCGTTGGGGCACCACCAGCTTCGACGTCACCGCCACCGGGCATGTCGGCGGACGGGCGGTGATCGATTCGACAACGACCTATGTCGTCGTCAGCCACGATGGGTACGCGCCCGTCCCGATTCCGGACGAGATGCGCGCCCACCTCGACGGGTGAGCCGCCGACTCGGCCGTCGCTTCTTCGCGCGCCCGGCGCTCGAGGTGGCTCCTGACCTGCTCAACAAGGTGCTGGTTGCCCCGGGCGTGGCCGGCCGGATCGTGGAGACGGAGGCATACCAGGGCGCCGATGACCCCGGGAGCCACGCCCACCGGGGCGTGACGCCGCGAACCGAGGTGATGTTCGGGCCGCCCGGCCATCTCTACGTGTACTTCACCTACGGCATGCACTGGTGCGCCAATGTGGTGACCGGCCCCCGGGGCGAGCCGGGAGCCGTGCTGATCCGGGCCGTCACCCCGCTACGGGGCGTCCCGGCGATGCGGTCCCGCCGCGAGCGGGCACGCCGTGACGTCGACCTCGCGAACGGGCCGGCCAAGCTGGCACAGGCATTCGCGATCGACGGCACCCACGACGGCGTCGATCTGGCCCGGGCCGACCTCGGCGTCTCGATCCGCGACGACGGCACGGCCCCGCCGCCGACACCGGCGGTGGGGGAGCGGATCGGTCTGACGAAGGGCCAGGGTCTTCCCTGGCGATTCGCCGTGCCGGACTGCGCCGAGGTGAGTCGTCCTCATCCCGCACCGGGCCCCAACGCTACGATCCCAGGGCCGTGACCGACACCTCACCCGTTCGTGCGACGCTTCGGTACTTCGCCGACATGGTGAAGCCTCCCGATCGGATCATCGACGTGGCGGCGCACGGCGGGGTCGTCACGGTGGTGCCGTCCCCCTTGCAGTTCTTCACCGAAGGTGCGGTCGTCGCGCAAGCGCTCCTGCCCGAGCAGAGATACGCGTTGCAGAGCTCCGCGGTGAGACGAATGGTTGCGCGCGATGGGTTGCATCCCCACGAGACCCTGCTCCGCATCGGCTACGGCTGGGTCGTCGGCCGGCTCGACGAGGGCGACTCGACGCGTCGCGTGCTCGCCCCCATCGTCTCCCAGGGGATCCGACGTACCCGGTCCTCTCTCGTGGGTGGGATCGCCGATCGGTCCGACAGCCTCGCAGGGTCGGGCTGGCGACTCGACGGTGACCAGGAGGGCTCACATCTCATCGAGGACGTGGAGGCCCGGCTCGCATCGGTCGAGGACGCCCAGTACCAGGCGATCGCCCCCGATGCGTCAGCCCACTGGTGGACACGGTTCCCGAAGCTGCAGCGGTGGCTGCGGAGTTCGGCGACGGCGATGGGGTTCCCCGACGCGCGCCCGGCCATCGCGGTGGAGTCTCTGGCGAAGCAGAGCGAGTCTCCCGGTCTGCTCGTCGTGCCGTCGGTCGGTGTCTACCTCGCCCGCGATCTCGACCAGATCGGGCGTCGGCCGTCCCTCGAAGCGTGGGCCACCCGCCCGGATCTCGACGGCACGGCGTTCGCCGCCCTCTACGGCGCACCCGTCCCCGCTGCGGAGCGTGAACCCGTGGCGGACGCCCCCACGAGCGCGCTCCCGCTCGACGGCGACCAGCTCGCGGCCGTCGCGGGCGGTCGCGAGCGCATCTCGGTGATCTCCGGGCCGCCCGGCACCGGGAAGTCGCACACGGTCGCGGCGCTCGCTGTCGACGCGGTGCACCGGGGCGAATCGGTCCTCGTGGCGACCCAGTCGCAGCATGCCGCGTCGGTCATCATCGACTTCCTCTCGGAGATCGGCGCGCCGCGGGCGGTGGTCTTCGGGGACAATCGCAGTCGCGAGCAGATGGTCGCCGATCTGTACGAGGCGATCGGGGCCAAGGCCGAGGACGCGAGCAAAGCCGAGCGAGCGGTGGCCGACGCCGTACGTGCGGTTGCCCAGTCGCAGCGTGACGTGCTCGGAGCGATGCGGGCCGACGCGCGTATCCGCGACGCGGATGCCGTCTCCCTGGTCCTGGACGAGGCGCTGACCGACGACGAATGGTCCGAGGTGGAAGGAGACCTCCGGGTCGTGCGGCGCGACGTCCGGGCCGGGTGGTGGCGTCGTCGACGGGCGAGGCGACGGCTTGCGGTCCGAGCGGGCGATCGCGGCATCGAGAATCTGGAGGATCGGTTGCACGCCCGCCGCCTCGAGCGCGCCGGGGGCCTGCAACTCGGCGAGGCGGTCGAACAGCAGATCGCGCTCGACCACGAGCTGCGGGAGCGGTTCCTGCGACTCGAACGGGTTCGCGCGCAACAGCGCGTCGCCCGCGGGGATCGCCGCGTGCTCATGGAGCTGGGCCGGGCGCTGCGTTCGGGGCGCGCCCCGCGGCGCCGCATCCTCGCCGCGCTCGACGGAGAACGACTGCTCCGAGCGCTCCCGCTCTGGGTCGGGACGATCGGCGACATCGACGATCTGCTCCCACCGACCGCGGCGATGTTCGACCTCGTGATCGTCGACGAGGCGAGTCAGGTCGACCAGACGGTCGCGCCGCCGGCGTTGCTGCGGGGTCGCCGGATGATCGCAGCCGGCGATCCGCACCAACTCCGCCACACGTCGTTCGCCTCCGACGACGCTATGGCGGAGGCACTCGCGCGCTGGGGGCTCGCCGGTACGGCCCGTGCCGGTCAGCTCGACATCCGGCGCAACAGCCTGCTCGACGCGGCGTCGGCGGCCGGTCCGACCACGCTGCTGACCACGCACTACCGGAGCGTGCCGCACCTGATCGACTTCTCGGCCAAGCGCTTCTACGAGGATCGGGTCCAGCCCGCCACTCGCCATCCCCGCGTGGACACCAGCGATCGGATCGACGTGGTGCGCCTGGACGGCGACCGGCTCGAGAACGGGACCAACCCGACCGAGGTCGAGCACATCGTCGAGTTCCTCACGGCTCGGGTGGCCGCAGGGGAGCGGGAACTCGGTGTGATCACGCCGTTTCGCGCCCAAGCCGATCTCCTCGAGACCCGCCTCGTCGACACGTTCGACGCTGACACGATCCTCGAGCACCGCCTCGCCGTCGGAACGGTCCACGGGTTCCAGGGCGCGGAACGGGACCACATGATCGTCTCGCTCGCCCTCGATGACGACTGTCCGGCGGGGTCCGTCCGCTTCGCCCAGAACCGACATCTCTTCAACGTGATGGTCACGCGGGCTCGCCAGCGTTGCACCGTCGTCACGTCGCTCGCGTCGCCCCCGAAGGGGCTGATCGCCGACTACCTCGCCCACGCCGAGCAGGTGGATGACGCCCCGCGCGGCCTCCCCGTCGACGGCTGGCCGGCGGTCCTGCGCGACCTCCTCGCCGAGCAGGGTCTCGTCGTCCGCAGCGGGTATCGCGTCGGCCACGAACAGATCGACCTGGTCGTGGGGGAGGCACAGGCCGCCGTCGCACTGGATTGCACGGTTCATCCGGGCGGTCCGGAAGCGCATCTGCGGCGGCGCATGATGCTGGCCGCGCTGGGGTGGGAGGTGATCGACGCGTTCGAGAGCCGGTGGGGACGCCGGGCGGAAGAGTTCGCGATCCGACTGGCCGGGGGCGAACGAGCGCCCGGTAGGGTCGCCGAGGATGGCCCCTGACCCCCGATTGCTCACTGCCGGTGACCACCGACTCGCCCCATCGATGCGGGTCGGCGATGCGTGGGCCGCGATCGCCGGTGTCTCGGACAACGCCCTGCGTGACGAACGGGAGGGGATGCGCTCGCTGTTGGCCGACCGTCCCCGGCCGCTCGACCGCACCGAACGACCGGGACACCTGACCGGCTCGGCGCTCGTGGTCGACGCCGCGGCGGAGCGCACCCTGTTCCTGTTCCACACGAAGCTTCAGATCTGGGTGCAGCCGGGCGGTCACGCCGACGGCGACGCCAATCTTCCCGCCGTCGCCCTGCGCGAGGCGCAGGAGGAGACGGGGATCGAGGGTCTCCGGGTGTGGCCTGTGGCGATCGACCTCGACATCCACCGGGTCGACCCGCCGACGGAGGACGCCCACCTGCACTACGACGTGCGCTTCCTCGTCGTCGCACCGCCGGGAGCGACCGTCGACGCGAACCACGAGTCGCAGGATCAGCGCTGGGTCAGGCCCGACGAGCTCGCCGCGCTCGGCGCCGACCCGGGGTCGCACCGCATGGCCGTGGCCGGGCTCGCCCTCGCCCGCGAGCTGTCGGGCTGAGCCTCAGATGTCGGTGGGCACGCGGCACGACGACATGTCGTTGACGTTCGCGAAGCCCTCGATCGTGCGCGTGTAGAACCCGCCGGACGAGCGCTCCGTGAGCGTGAACGAGAGCTCGTTGCGGGGCGTGTCCGCCGGCGCGTCGCGCAGGAGCTGGAGGTAGGCGTGCCGGTCGGCGAGGTAGGCGTTCCAGTCGGCGAACCACAGCCCCAGCAGGCGGCTGTCGTCGGGATCGTCGAACGTCCTCGACGCCGCTTCGGCCTCGAGCGTCGCCACGAGCTCCTCGGTCAGCTCGGTTGCCCGGGCAACCTGCGCAGTCTTCTCGCCGATGGTGGTGGACGTGTCGAAGAACGGCAGCTCGTCGATCTCCGCCTGGAACGCGGCGCAGCTGGGCTCGACGGCCTCCGGATAGGCGCGATTGGTCAGCCGGTCGGGGTTGTCGCGGGGTGCCCAGATGTAGATCCAGGCCCACATTCCGATCATGGCGACCACCACGACGCCGAGCCCGACCCGCGCCACCTTCGAGGGCGGCCGCTCGATTTCGTCGTGGGGCGCGTCGTACGTGGTGGTCACTCGCCGTCGCCCTCGTCGCCGCTGTCGTCCCCGCCGTCATCGGAGGGATCCGGAATAGGTTGGACCCAGAGCCGCACGGTGTCCACGTCGTCACGGGGGCTGCCTCCGCTCGGGTCCTGGTCCCACACGAACCCCGGCTCGGTCTCGCCGTCGGGGTCCTCCTGGTACATCACCTCGTGCCCGAAACCGTTGCCGCTGATGGTCTGGCGGGCCTGCGCCTCGACGAGACCCGTCACATCGGGCACTGGCGCGGACAGGGGAGAGATCGCGACCACGACGGTCACGGTGTTCAGACTCAGGCCCGGCACCTGGGTGCCCCCCGCCGGCACCTGCGAGATGATCGTGCCCTCCGCGAACTCGTCGGTCTCCTGCTCGGCGATGACGAGATTGAAGAACTGCTCCTCGGCCGCCACCAGCAGCTCGGTGTTGATCGCCTGGCCGACCCAGTCGGGGACGGTGAGTGTCTCCGGGGGCACGGGAAGGGTCGTGGTGGTGGAGCTGGGCGGCGGCGTCGGGAACGGCGTGTCCTCGATCCCGTCGTGCATCTGGTCCATCACGGCCTTGAAGATGAGCGCGGGGAAGGTGCCGCCCTCGACCCTGCCGCCGAGGAAGTAGTCACGCATCGGCGTGACCTCCTCGGGGAAACCGACCCACACGGCCGTCGTCCGCTGGGGCGTGTAGCCGACGAAGGTGGCGTCGCCGTTGTCCTGGGCCGTGCCGGTCTTGCCCGCGGCGGTGCGGCCGTCGGCGAGCTGGGCCCGCCGACCGGTGCCGCTCTCGACCGCCGTGGTCAGGACCCAGCTGATCTGGTGGGCGACGCTCGGGGTGAGGACCGGCACGGGATTCGAGGCATGGGAGTAGAGGACCGTGCCGTCGGCATTGACGACCGACGTGACGAGGACGGGGTCGACCCGGGTGCCGGACCGACTGAAGGTGGAGTAGACGGTCGCCATCTCGAGCATGTTGACGTTCTCGGAGCCGAGCACCGCGGCGCACACCGGGGCCAGGCGGTCCTCGCCGATGCCCAGCTGCTCGGCCATGTCGACGAACGTGTCGGGCCCGAGGTCGGCCACGACCTGCGCATAGACGGAGTTGAGGGAGAGGCGGGTCGCGCGGGCGAGGGTGACCTGGCCGCCGGTGCCGCCCCGCACCCGCCAGAGTCCGCCACAGACACTCGGTTCGTCGATCTCGATGCGCAGCGGCGCGTCCCAGATCCGGGTGATCGAGCGGCCTCGCTGGAGCTCCGCCGCCAGCGCGATCGGCTTCATCGACGAGCCGGCCTGGCGCCCCGTGCCGGACGCGAGGTTGACCTTCGCGAAGTTGCCGTCGCCGAAGAAGTCTCGGCCGCCGACCATGGCGAGCACATGGCCGTCGTCCTGGGCGGTGGTGCCGAGCGTGACGACGGCCGCGTCGGGATTGATCCGGCCGTCCTCGGCGTATTCGGGCAGCACCTCGGTGACCGCCGCTTCGGCCCGCGCCTGGAGTTCGAGGTCGATGGTCGTGTGGATCGTGAGGCCGCCCTCGAAGAGGAGGCGGGCGCGCTCCTCACGGTCCGCGCCGAACAGAGGGTTGTCGAGGAACCACTGCTTCACGTCGTCCACGAAGTGCGCGGCCGGATACTGCTCCTCGAGCAGGGGCACGTCGTCCACGAGCTCGATGGGCTCGAGCAGGGCACGGTTGTACTCGTCCTCGGTGATGTAGTCGTTGGCCAGCATGCGCAGCAGGACGAGATCGCGCCGGTCCTTGGCCGCCTGGTAGTTGTCGTAGGGGTTGAAGCGGCCCGGCGCCTGGATGAGACCGGCGATCGTCGCCGCCTCCACGAGGGACAGTTCCGAGACCTTGAGGCAGTCGCGGTCGTCGGCATCGGCCAGGGTCTGCTGGCGGGCGCAGTCGGGGGGACCGAAGTACTCGCGGGCCGCGGCTTCCACGCCGTAGGCCCCGTTGCCGAAGTACACCCAGTTCAGGTAGCGGCCGAGGATGAACTGCTTCGTGAATCGCTGCTCGAAGCGGCGGGCCATGAAGATCTCCTCGATCTTGCGACTCCCCGTGCGGTCGGAACGGTCGAGGAAGACGTTGCCCACGTACTGCTGGGTGATGGTGGAGCCGCCCTGGCTCACGCCGCCCGCGTTCACGTTCGACCGCGCCGCCCGGAGAATCGCCTTCAGGTCGATGCCGGAGTGGTCCCAGAAGCGCTCGTCCTCGATCGCGACGACGGCGTTGTAGACGACGGGCGGAATGTCCTCGAACTCGATGTCGGTCCGGTTCTGTTCGCCTCGCAGGTCGGTGATGACCGTGCCGTTGCGGTCCACGAGCCTCGACGACTGGGCGGTCTCGAGCTGCTCGATGCTGAAGTCGTCGCCGAACAGCGAATCGAAGTCCTTCGTCTCGTAGCTGCACGCGGCGGCGAGGGACGCGAGCGCCAGGAGCGCGGCGAGGAGGCGACGGGGGCGGCGCATGAGTGTTCATTCTGGTGGCAAATCACCCGTGATCCACGGCACCTCTGCGTATCCTCGGGGCGTGCCCGGTGCAGAGATCCTCGATGACCTGATCGCTCGCGGCCTGCTGCAGGACTCCACCGAGGAGTCCGAGCTCAGGAAGCGCCTCGACGAGGGTCCGATCACGCTCTACCACGGCATCGACCCGTCCGCTCCGAGCCTGCATCTCGGCAATCTCGTCGGGATCCTCGTGCTGCGTCGATTCCAGGATCACGGGCACCGGCCCATCGCGCTGGTCGGCGGGTCCACCGGCATGGTGGGCGACCCGGGCGGTCGATCCGAGGAACGCAACCTCCTCGATGCCGACGCGCTGGCCCACAATGTCGCCGGCATCCGGGCGCAGGTCGAGCGCCTTCTCGACACCGGCGGCTCGTCCGGCGTCGAGTTGGTCAACAACTTCGACTGGACCAGGGACGTCGGCGTCCTCGACTTCCTGCGCGACGTCGGCAAACACGCCACGGTGAACCAGATGGTGGCCAAGGACTCGGTCCGTTCGCGGATGGACAGTGAGCACGGAATCTCGTTCACCGAGTTCAGCTACATGCTGCTCCAGGCGTTCGACTACTGGTGGCTCCACGTCAACCGGGGATGCGATCTCCAGATCGGCGGGTCCGATCAGTGGGGGAACATCACCGCCGGCATCGACCTGATCCGCCGGCGGGAGAGCCACACGGTCCACGGTCTCTCCTGGCCCCTCATCACCAAGGCGGACGGCACGAAGTTCGGGAAGTCGGCCTCCGGGGCCCTGTGGCTCGACGCCGAGCAGACGTTGCCCTACGAGTTCCACCAGTACTTCGTGCAGGCGGACGACCGCGACGTCGAGCGGTTCCTGCTCCAGTTGACGCTGCTGCCGGTCGAGCGGATCGGCGAGGTGATGGCCGAGCACGAGAAGGTGCCGGAGCAACGCCACGCCCAGCGGGTGCTGGCCGACGAGGTGACCACCCTGGTGCACGGCGAATCCGCCGCCCACCGTGCCGTGCTCGCGGCCGGTGTGCTGTTCGGCGGGGGAGCGGTCGACGCCGAGGGGCTCGATGCGCTGCGCGGGGTGGTGCCCGAGACGACGCTCGATCAGCCGCTCGGCGACGAGGAGCCGGTCGTGGATCTCCTCGTGGCGACGGGGGTCTGCTCGTCGCGCGGCGACGCCCGGCGAACCATCGACCAGGGCGGCATCCGGGTGAACGGCGAGAAGGTCGTCGCCGCCACGGACACCGTGACATTCGTCGACGGCCGGTTCGTTCTGGTCCAGCGGGGGAAGAAGCAGCGCCACCTCGCCGTGCGGGCCTGACCCGGCCGACTGTGACGCGGATCACACCGATGGGGTGTCTCCCCCCGGGGTGCGCCCGGTAACGTGCCCGAGCGCTCGAACGCCGGGAACTCCGGCCGGAAAAATCGGGGCTGCCGGGGTTGACGCTCCAGCACCCTCCCGATAGCGTGACAACTCGCCTCTGTGGGCAATAGCCCCTGGAAGCAACTGCTAGGCACCGACGGAAATCGAGTCCGCTCGATCCGCGTGCCCGGCCGGCGTCTCTCGAGACACTCGGTCGACTGCTCCTTGAAAACGGAAGAGACGGACGCAAAAGCGAGTGCGGGTGACGTTTTGGGTTTCGCAATCCAAAATGGCATCTGTCAATTCAAAACATGTCGGGGACCCTCAACGGCCCCGACGAGCCATGCCGAGTCATCTTCGGATGACGACGCAGAACAAAATGGTCACTGCAGCCAGCGGTGGCCGGCTCTCAGTACGCCGCTCCCTCATGCGATCACCCAGGCTTGCCTGAGTGGTTGAGGGAGTAGCAACCCGATTCAAGCATCGGCTTCGGCCGGTGTGGAGATCTCGACGGAGAGTTTGATCCTGGCTCAGGACGAACGCTGGCGGCGTGCCTAACACATGCAAGTCGAACGAGATCCCGGAGCTTGCTCCGGGGGACAGTGGCGAACGGGTGAGTAACACGTGAGAAACCTGCCCTAGAGACCGGGACAACCGTTGGAAACGACGGCTAATACCGGATGCCCTCACATGGCCGCATGGCCGAGTGAGGAAATGCTCAGGCGCTCTAGGAGGGTCTCGCGGCCTATCAGCTAGTTGGTGGGGTAACGGCCTACCAAGGCATCGACGGGTAGCTGGTCTGAGAGGACGATCAGCCACACTGGGACTGAGACACGGCCCAGACTCCTACGGGAGGCAGCAGTGGGGAATATTGCGCAATGGGGGAAACCCTGACGCAGCAACGCCGCGTGTGGGATGACAGCTTTCGGGTTGTAAACCACTTTCAGTGATGACGAAAATGACGGTAATCACAGAAGAAGGTCCGGCCAACTACGTGCCAGCAGCCGCGGTAACACGTAGGGACCAAGCGTTGTCCGGATTTATTGGGCGTAAAGAGCTCGTAGGCGGTTTTGTAAGTCGGATGTGAAAACTCAGGGCTCAACCCTGAGACGCCATCCGATACTGCAATGACTCGAGTCCGGTAGGGGAAGATGGAATTCCTGGTGTAGCGGTGGAATGCGCAGATATCAGGAGGAACACCAATGGCGAAGGCAGTCTTCTGGGCCGGTACTGACGCTGAGGAGCGAAAGCATGGGGAGCAAACAGGATTAGATACCCTGGTAGTCCATGCCGTAAACGTTGGGCACTAGGTGTGGGGTCTTCTAACGGATTCCGTGCCGTAGCTAACGCATTAAGTGCCCCGCCTGGGGAGTACGGCCGCAAGGCTAAAACTCAAAGGAATTGACGGGGGCCCGCACAAGCGGCGGAGCATGTTGCTTAATTCGAGGCAACGCGAAGAACCTTACCTGGGTTTGACATGTATCGAAAAGCCATAGAGATATGGTGTCCTTCGGGGCGATACACAGGTGGTGCATGGCTGTCGTCAGCTCGTGTCGTGAGATGTTGGGTTAAGTCCCGCAACGAGCGCAACCCTCGTCCTATGTTGCCAGCACGTAATGGTGGGGACTCGTAGGAGACTGCCGGGGTCAACTCGGAGGAAGGTGGGGATGACGTCAAGTCATCATGCCCCTTATATCCAGGGCTGCAAACATGCTACAATGGCCAGTACAGAGGGCTGCAAGACCGCGAGGTCGAGCGAATCCCATAAAGCTGGTCTCAGTTCGGATTGGAGTCTGCAACTCGACTCCATGAAGCTGGAGTCGCTAGTAATCCCGGATCAGCAACGCCGGGGTGAATACGTTCCCGGGCCTTGTACACACCGCCCGTCACACCACGAAAGTCGGCAACACCCGAAGTCAGTGGCCTAACCCCTCGGGGAAGGAGCTGCCGAAGGTGGGGTTGGCGATTGGGGTGAAGTCGTAACAAGGTAGCCGTACCGGAAGGTGCGGCTGGATCACCTCCTTTCTAAGGAGCTCCTCTCGATGACCTGGCTCTTCTGAGCCGGCAACTCGAGTAGGTTCCCAGTTAGGCACTCGCTATTCGTCCGGCGCCCTGCACAGAGCTCTGCTCTCAGCGCGCCGGCCGGTGTTCGTCTCTTCCGCTTTGAGGGAGCAGTCATGCTCTTTCGATTGAACGCGCTGCCAGCTCATCATGGTCCAACCATGGGGGCTGGCATTCGTTCGTTTCGCCTCTTGAGAATTGCATAGCGAGCACGAGCATCTTGAAAAAGATGATCAATAGATCAATTAATATTCAATTTTTCTGAATTGTAGAATTTCCAAGCTACGAAGAGCCAACGGTGGATGCCTTGGCACTGACTACCGATGAAGGTCGTGAGAGGCTGCGATAAGCCACGGGGAGCTGCCGACTAAGCCCCGATCCGTGGATGACCGAATGGGGAAACCCAGCACCCGTCATGGGGTGTTACTCCCGTCTGAACACATAGGGCGGGTAGAGGGAACCTGGTGAATTGAAACATCTAAGTAACCAGAGGAAAAGAAAGCAACAGCGACTCCCTGAGTAGCGGCGAGCGAAACGGGATCAGCCTAAACCTGTGTGGTGGAAAGCCTGACGGCGTTGCCACATGGGGGTTGTGGGAACCGATAGAGGACGCGTCAGAGTCCTCACGGAGTTACAAAGCAAGTGTGTAGTGGAACGGCTCTGGAAAGGCCGGCCATAGTGGGTAATAGCCCCGTACGCGAAACGCATCTTGCCTCCGATCGTGTCTCCCGAGTAGCGCCGGATCCGGGAAAGCCGGCGTGAATCTGCGAGGACCACCTCGTAAGGCTACGTATATGTCAGTGACCGATAGTGAACTAGTACCGTGAGGGAAAGGTGAAAAGTACCCCGGGAGGGGAGTGAAATAGTACCTGAAACCGTTGGTTTACAAGCAGTCAGAGCGTCGCCTCTGTTCTTCGGAACAGTGGTCGCGATGGCGTGCCTTTTGAAGAATGAGCCTGCGAGTTACGGTGTGTGGCAAGGTTAACCCGTGAGGGGAAGCCGGAGCGAAAGCGAGTCTGAACAGGGCGTTCAGTCGCATGCTGTAGACCCGAAGCCGAGTGATCTAGCCATGGGCAGTGTGAAGCGGAGGTAAGACTCCGTGGAGGCGCGAACCCACTTCGGTTGAAAACGGAGGGGATGACCTGTGGTTAGGGGTGAAAGGCCAATCAAACTCGGTGATAGCTGGTTCTCCGCGAAATGCATTTAGGTGCAGCGTCGCATGTTCAACCATGGAGGTAGAGCACTGGATGGGTTAGGGGCCCCACAAGGTTACCGACCCCAACCAAACTCCGAATGCCATGGTTCCAGAGTGCGGCAGTGAGACCTCGGGGGATGAGCTTCGATGGTCGAGAGGGAAACAGCCCAGATCACCAGCTAAGGCCCCTAATTCTGTACTAAGTGGTAAACGATGTGGGATTGCACAGACAGCCAGGAGGTTGGCTTAGAAGCAGCCACCCTTGAAAGAGTGCGTAACAGCTCACTGGTCGAGTGGTCCTGCGCGGACAATGTAACGGGGCTCAAGTACAGAGCCGAAGCTGTGAATTTCTTGTTGGTTTCGACCAACATGGAGTGGTAGCGGAGCGTCGATCTTGCAGCGAAGCGGGGGTGGAAACCGTCGTGGAGCGAGGTCGAGTGCGAATGCAGGCATGAGTAGCGAGAGAGGGGTGAGAAACCCCTCCGCCGGAAGTCCAAGGGTTCCTGGGGAAGGCTAATCCTCCCAGGGTGAGTCGGGAGCTAAGACGAGGCCGAAAGGCGTAGTCGATGCACAACTGGTTGATATTCCAGTACCACCACATTATGCGCCCATGTTGAAGCAACCTTGCTAAGGGGATGCCTCCGGCCCGTAAAACGGCTGGTGGACGAACCGACCCAGGTCGTGGAGGCAAGCAATGCGGGGACGCAGGAAGGTAAGTGAGCCCAGGCGATGGTAGTCCTGGGGTAAGCGTGTAGGGAGAGGTCCAGGTAAGTCCGGCCCTCATGATCCTGAGACGCGACGCCGAGCCGAATCAGGCGAAGTCACTGATCCTATGCTGCCAAGAAAAGCCGCTAGCTAGTACGTGTGGTGCCCGTACCCCAAACCAACACAGGTGGACAGGTAGAGAATACCAAGGCGATTGGGATAACTATGGTTAAGGAACTCGGCAAAATGCGTCCGTAACTTCGGGAGAAGGACGACCCCAATAGAGTGACGACACTTGCTGTCCGAGCTCGAAGGGGTGGCACAAACCAGAGGGAAGCGACTGTTTACTAAAAACACAGCAGCGTGCGAAGCCGTAAGGCGCTGTATACGCTGTGACTCCTGCCCGGTGCTGGAAGGTTACGGGGAAGGGTTAGCCGTAAGGCGAAGCTCTGAACCTAAGCCCCAGTAAACGGCGGCCGTAACTATAACGGTCCTAAGGTAGCGAAATTCCTTGTCGGGTAAGTTCCGACCTGCACGAATGGAGTAACGACTCCCCTACTGTCTCAACCATAGACCCAGCGAAATTGAAGTACGAGTAAAGATGCTCGTTAGCTACAGAAGGACGGAAAGACCCCGTGGACCTTTACTACAGTTTGGTATTGGTTTTTGGTCTGAGTTGTGTAGGATAGGTGGGAGACTAGGAAGCATTGGCGCCAGCTAGTGTGGAGTCGTCCTTGAAATACCACCCTTCTCATGCTGGAAATCTAACTTCGGCCCGTTATCCGGGTCAGGGACAGTGCCAGATGGGTAGTTTGACTGGGGCGGTCGCCTCCTAAATGGTAACGGAGGCGCTCAAAGGTTCCCTCAGACTGGTCGGCCATCAGTCGTTGAGTGCAATCGCACAAGGGAGCTTGACTGCGAGACTAACAAGTCGAGCAGGTACGAAAGTAGGAGATAGTGATCCGGCGGTTGCGTGTGGAAGCGCCGTCGCTCAACGGATAAAAGGTACCCCGGGGATAACAGGCTAATCTTCCCCAAGAGTCCATATCGACGGGAAGGTTTGGCACCTCGATGTCGGCTCATCGCATCCTGGGGCTGAAGCAGGTCCCAAGGGTTGGGCTGTTCGCCCATTAAAGCGGTACGCGAGCTGGGTTTAGAACGTCGTGAGACAGTTCGGTCCCTATCCTCTGTAGCCGGAAGAGATTTGAGGAAACCTATCCCTAGTACGAGAGGACCGGGATGGACGTAGCTCTCGTGTGCCAGTTGTCCTGCCAAGGGCATGGCTGGTTGGCGACCTACGGGAGGGATAACCGCTGAAAGCATCTAAGCGGGAAGCCTGTTCCAAGATGAGATCTCTCACCGGGTTAACCGGGTAAGGCCCGTGGCAGAACACCACGTTGATAGGCCGGAAGTGTACGTGCAGTAATGCATTCAGCTGACCGGTACTAATCGGCCGAGGGCTTGGTCTCACAATTCAAGCCTGGATGTTCGTGCTCGCTATGGAGTTCTGAAGAGGCAGGGGTTCACCGACCCCGCCCTTCGGCGTTGCCGGCACCGGTGTCTTCGACATCGGGGCCGTTCCAACGCCAACTCAACAGTTTCGGTGGCGATAGCGACAGGGTCATACCCGTTCCCATTCCGAACACGGAAGTCAAGCCTGTCAGCGCCGATGGTACTTGGGCGGTCACGCCCTGGGAGAGTAGGACGCCGCCGGATTTCTCCCGCAACGCCTCGGCGTTGCCCCGCTCGCCGCATCCGCGGCTGGAGCGATCAAACGATGAGCTCGAGCCCCGCTACGGCGGGGCTCGAGTGCGTTTTGGCCGGATAGGATCGAGCGCCATGCCTTCTGACGGTCGCCGCGACAATCGATCGAGTGGTCGCGGCCCCAAGGGTGGCCCGTCCGGCTCGAGCCGCACCGGTGGCGGCCGCCCGCCCCGCAAGGGTGGCAAGCCATCCGGCAAGGGGGCAGGGCCGGACAAGGGCGCAAAGCGATCGGGCAAGGGCCGGCCCACTGGACGCGACGACCGCGGCGATCGCCGGGACCGGTCCGCCGGCCCCGAGCGTCGCGACGACGAGCGTGAGCGCCGCCCCGGGCCCGATCTCGCCGGGCCGGCGAAGTGGGGCCGCATCGCCCGCGGTGGCGCCGGGCGCATGGAGTCGCCCGCGATCGGCACCGAGGCGATGGACGACATCCGCCCGCCGCGGAAGCGACCACCGAAGCCGCCGGTGGACGTCGATGGCGAGAGCGGCGACGGCGAAGGGCACGAGGGCGGTCCACCGGCCGAACCCGTCGTCGAGAAGAAGCCGCTGCCGAAGAAGGAGCGCGACCTCCCGGGGGCGGAGGATCTGCAGCGCCACGCAGCCAAGGCGGTGCGCCGGAGTCGAGGTCCCGCGGCGCGCGAACGCAAGCCGCTCGGCGCGCGCCCCCAACGGGTGCAGGATCCGGCCGTCGTGCTCGATCGGCTGGTCGGCAAGGACCGCGCCAAGAAGCTTCTCCGTCGACTGAACGATGCGGGGCGAGCCTTCCAGACGGAGCGTTTCGACGACGCCCGAGCCGCACTGCGGCCCGTGCTCGCAGAGGCGCCCGAGCTCGCCGAAGCGCGTGAGCTGTACGGGCTGAGCCTGTACCGCCTCGGCCGCTGGAAGGCGGCGATCGACGAGCTCGAGGCGTTCCGGGAGCTGACCCACTCGACCGAGCAACATCCGGTCCTGATGGACTGCCACCGGGCCAAGGGGCGCTGGGCCGACGTCGAAGCACTGTGGGAGGAGCTCGGTGAGGCATCACCGGCGGGTGACCTCGTGACGGAGGGACGCATCGTGCTCGCGGGGGCCCAGGCCGACCAGGGCGATATCGACAAGGCGATCCGCACGCTCCAGGCCGGTTGGAAACTGCCCAAGCGGCCCCAGGACCACCATCTGCGCCGTGCGTACGCGCTGGCCGACCTCTACGACCGGGCCGGCAAGGCCGCCCGCGCCCGGGAGCTGTTCAAGTGGATCGCGGGGCACGACCCGCGCTTCGCCGACGTGAAGACCCGGGTGAAGACCCTCAGCTGAGGCCCTCCGGGCCCTGTCACACCCCCGACATAGGGTGACGTCACTTCCCTCCTCCGCACGCCGGCGACCGCGTCGCCGGCGCGAAACCGATGGGAAGTACCGACATGAGCAGTGCCCAGATCAACATTGCCGTCCTGCGGGGCGTCCTCGCCGCCGACGCGCACCTGACCGAACTCGCCGACGGCCGCACCGTCCACAACTTCGAGGTGCGGGCCGACGGCGCCGCCGTGCCGATCGCCTGGTACGACGCGAAGCGGCCTCCACGCTTGCTGGCCGGTCAGGACGTCGTCGTGGCGGGGCGGGTCCGGCGCCGCTGGTTCCGTGCCGGTGGGGGGAGTCAGAGCCGCACCGAAGTGGTCGCGCAGCGTGTGGTCAAGGGCGGGTCCGCGCGCGCCGATCGGGTGGTCGAAGCCGCCCTCGACGCGGCCCGCGGCACCGGCTCCGAACCCGGGTGAGGGGGATGCACCACTAGCGAATCCATATGGTTAGGGTTGGCCGGGTCCGAGGCAAAGACGTCGCGGTCAAGGGGGTCCGGTGACCAACACAGAGGAACGTTCGTCCGAGGTCCGTGAAGTCGACCGGATCATCGTCCGGTTCGCCGGTGACTCCGGTGACGGCATGCAGCTCACGGGTGATCGCTTCACCTCGGCGAGCGCACTGTTCGGCAACGACCTGGCGACACTGCCCGAGTTCCCGGCCGAGATCCGGGCGCCGGCCGGCACCCTCGCCGGCGTCTCGGCCTTCCAGGTCCACATCTCGGACCACGACATCCACACCCACGGCGATGCGCCGAACGTGCTCGTCGCGATGAACCCCGCCGCGATGAAGAGCGACCTGCCGAAGCTCGAGGCGGGTGGCACCGTCATCGTGAACACGGATTCGTTCGAGGAGCGCAATCTCGCGAAGGCCGGCTACGACGCCAACCCGCTGGAGGACGGCACGCTCGACGGCTACTCGGTGATCACCGCACCGATGACCGAACTCACCAAGGAGGTCTGCAAGGACCTCGGGGTGAAGCCGCGTGACGCGGAGCGCTCCAAGAACTTCTTCGCGCTCGGGCTCGTCTCGTGGCTCTACACCCGCCCGACCGAGCCGACGATGCACTGGATCCGCGAAAAGTTCGCGGGCAAGGAACTGGTCATCGCGGCCAACGAGGCGGCGTTCAAGGCCGGCCACGCGTTCGGCGAGACCGCCGAGCTCAGTGCCAGCCGGCTCGCCGTGCGCCCGGCCGAGCTGCCACCGGGCACCTACACGAACATCAACGGCAACACCGCCCTGTCGTGGGGCCTCATCGCCGCATCGCAGAAGGCGGGCATCCCGATCTTCCTCGGGTCGTACCCGATCACGCCCGCGAGCGACATCCTCCACGAGCTGGCGAAGCACAAGAACTTCGGCGTGCGCACCCTGCAGGCCGAGGACGAGATCGCCGCCATCGGCTCCGCGCTCGGCGCGTCCTACGGCGGGCATCTCGGGATCACGACCACGAGCGGTCCCGGTGTCGCGCTGAAGGGAGAGACCCTCGGCCTCGCGGTCAGCCTGGAGCTGCCGCTGGTGGTCATCGACATCCAGCGCGGCGGTCCGTCCACGGGTCTGCCGACCAAGACCGAGGCGGCCGATCTGATGATGGCCCGCTACGGCCGCCACGGTGAGGCTCCGCTGCCGATCGTGTCGGCGAACTCGCCGTCGGACTGCTTCGAGGCGGCCTTCGAGGCCGTGCGGATCGCCCTGCGCTACCGCACCCCGGTGATCCTGCTCAGCGACGGCTATCTCGCCAACGGCACCGAGCCCTGGTGCCTGCCCGACGTCGACTCGCTGCCCGAGATCCCCGCCGAGTTCGCGACGGGCACCAACGCCCTCGACGAGAACGGTGAGGACGTCTTCTGGCCCTACATGCGCAACGAAGACCTCGCTCGACCGTGGGCGATCCCCGGCACCGATGGGCTGATGCACCGCATCGGCGGCATCGAGAAGGAGGACGGCACGGGCAACATCAGCTATGACCCGGTCAACCACGGGGCGATGGTCGACATCCGCCAGGAGCGGATCGACAAGATCGCCGAGTCGTACCCCGCCACCGAGGTCGTGGGCGACGCCGACGGCGACATCCTGCTCGTCGGCTGGGGCTCCACCTGGGGGGCGATCACCGGCGCGGCCGGCCGCCTCCGGCGGGCCGGGCATCGCGTCGGCCACATCCACCTGCGCAACCTGCACCCGTTCCCCAACGACCTGGGCGAGCTGCTGCAGGGCCGCAAGCACGTCATCGTGCCGGAGATGAACCTCGGCCAGCTCAGCGCCCTGCTGCGGGCCGAGTACCTGGTCGATGCCCAAGTGATCCCGAAGGTGATGGGTCAACCGTTCACCGCCGGGGAACTCGTTGCCAAGATCGAGGAGATCGTCGCGTGACCGACACCGCCGCAACCACGAGGAAGGATTGGTCGAGCGACCAGGAGGTGCGCTGGTGCCCCGGCTGCGGTGACTACTCCATCCTCACCGCGATGCAGTTGCTCATGCCCGAGGTCGGCACCCGCCGCGAGGACACCGTCTTCATCTCGGGCATCGGCTGTGCGGCGCGGTTCCCGTACTACATGAACACCTACGGGATGCACTCGATCCACGGTCGCTCGCCGGCGATCGCGACCGGGCTCGCGATGGCCCGCCCCGATCTCGACGTGTGGGTCGTCGGCGGTGATGGCGACATGCTGTCCATCGGTGGCAACCATCTGATCCACGCCCTGCGCCGCAACGTGGACCTCACGATCCTGTTGTTCAACAACCAGATCTACGGTCTGACCAAGGGCCAGTTCTCGCCGACGAGCGAGGTCGGCAAGGTCACCAAGTCGACGCCGATGGGATCGCTCGACCGACCGTTCAACCCGATTTCGGTCGCGCTCGGTGCGGAGGCCACCTTCGTCGCCCGCACCCACGACATGGACCGGGCCCACATGCAGGAGATGTTCCGCCGGGCCCACGCCCACAAGGGGGCCTCGATCGTCGAGGTGTACCAGAACTGCAACGTCTTCAACGACGGCGCGTTCGCCGCGATCACCAAGAAGGACGCCCGCACGGAGATGCTCATCGAGCTGACCCATGGTGAACCGGTTCGCTTCGGTGAGGACGGGGCGCGGGGCGTCGTGTTGGAGAACGGCGTGGCGCGGGTCGTCGCGGTGGACGAGGTCGGCGTCGACGCGCTCGTGGTGCACGACGAGCAGGCACCGGATCCGTCGGTCGCGTTCGCCCTCAGCCGACTGGCGAGCGATCGGGAGAGCCCGACTCCGGTCGGTGTGTTCCGGGCGGTCGAGACCCAGGACTATGGCGCGGCCGTGGACGCTCAGCTCGCCGCCGCCCAGGCCGGCGGCGACCGCGGCGACCTCCACGGACTCCTCCACAGCCTCCCCACCTGGGAAGTCAGCTGACCGCCTGGGCGTTGGATCTCGACGGCGTCGTCTGGCGGGGCGCGGCGTCGGTTCCCGGCGCACCGGAGGCGGTGGCGCGTCTGCGCGCAGCCGGCGCGCCGGTGGCGTTCGTGACGAACTCCGCCCTGCGCACCCCGGCCCAGGTGGCGGAGAAGCTCGCGTCGCACGGAATTCCCGACGCCGAACCGCTCGTGATCACGGCCGCCATGGCGGCGGCATCGCTCGTGGAGCCCGGTTCGCGCGTCCTGGCGATCGGATCGGAGGGCCTCGTGGACGCACTGCGGCGCCGCGGGGTCGAGCTCGTCCACGACGGCGAAGCCGACGCGGTGGTCGTCGGGATCTCGATGTCGTTCGACTACGACGACATGACCCGGGCGATGCGGGCGATCCACGGCGGTGCCCGCTTCATCGCCACGAACACGGACTCCACCTATCCCGACACGACCGGGTTGCTGCCCGGCAACGGCGCCCTGGTCGCCGCAGTGGCGGTCGCGGCCGGTGTCGAACCCGAGATCGCGGGCAAGCCCCACGAACCGATCGCGGCGTTCACCCGCGCCCGCCTCGGCGACGCGGGGGTGATGGTGGGGGACCGTCCCGACACCGACGGGCTGTTCGCCGCCACGCTCGGCTACGACTTCGCCCTGGTGCTCACCGGTGTCGTCGGCCCCGCCGATCTCCCGGTCGAACCCGCGCCACAGTTCGTGGCCGCGGACCTTGCAACGCTCGTCGATCAGCTGATCTGACGCGGATCTCCCGCCACGAAGCGTGGTGAGGTCATGGGTCGCCCGCCCCATGTCCGGCCCCGATGGTGCGGTACTCTGGGGTGTTGTGCGGAGGCGTTGGAGTCGTTTCGCGGGCGTACTCGCCCTGGTGGCCACGATGGGTGCCGGCGCGGCCGCGTTCCAGATCGATCCGGACGTCGTCACGGACATCGCGACCGACCCGATCGGCCTCTGGGTTCCCGCCCCGGCGAGCGGGGAGATCGTGCACATCGACGCGGCCAGCGCCCGGGTCACCGCGCGCGTGGGCGTGTCCGATCCGGGCGCACTGCTGGACGTCGAGGAGCGCGACGCCGGCGTCATCGTGCTCGACCGCACCGCCGGACGCGTCACGCTGGTGGATCCCGCCCTGCACGAGGTCGTCCGGGAGGTCGGTGGCCTTCCCGTCGACGGCAACCGGTTCGACATCGGCCCCTCGACGGTGATCACCGCCGACCGCGACCGAGTGGCCCTTGTGGACCTGCAGGTCACCGGATCGCAGATCGTGTCCATCGACGCACCCGTACGGTCGGTCGCGGCCGACGGCGACGGGGCGATCGTCGACAACGGACTCGAGCGGTTCGCGGTGGACCCGGACGGCGAGGTCGCGCCGGGGACCGCCACCACCGGCCATGTGGTGCGGGTCGTGGATCGGGTCGTCGCCCTGCGGGGTGACGAGGTGCGCAGTCTCGGCGGGAGCGAGCTCGGCTGCTTCGAGAACAACCTGTCCGGCCCCGACGTGGCCATCGGGACGAGCGACGAGTGGGTTGTCGCGCTCGACGGCTCGAACCTGCACGTGGCCGACCTCGTCGACGGCGACTGTGTCGTCATCCGGCTCGGCGATGACGTCGGTGCGCTCGGACGCCCGGTCGTCGCCGGTCGTCGCGTGTTCATACCGGAGACCGCCACCGGCGCGGTGTACGCGATCGATCCGAATCAGCGCTCCGTGAACCGAATCAGCGTGCTCACCCCCGGGTTCATGCGCCTGCGGGCCCGCGCCGACATGGTGGTCGCCTACGACGCGGTCGGGACGCTCGCTGCGCTGATCGACGAGGAAGGCGTCGTGGCGTTCGTCCCCACCGCCGCCGGCGATCGCGGCATCGTGGTGACCGATGACGCGGACACCGCGGTCGTCGGCGGCGACAGTGACGCGCCGGCCGTCGCGGTGCCCGGCGTCGATGCGGACCTCGCGGCCGAAGGAGCGCCGGTCATCGACGCCAATGTCCTCGCCGCGACGGTGCAGGACCAGCCCGACGACCCGCCGGATCCGCTTCCGGACGACCAGTTGGTGGCGAACTTCTCGTTCAGCGCCACGACCGTGACGGTCGGAGAGCTGGTCCGCTTCGTCGACAGCTCGACGGGCGATCCCGAAGCCTGGCGCTGGGACTTCGGCGACGGCACCGGCGGCGAGGGGCCGACGGTGGAGAAGGCGTGGGACGAGCCGGGCACGTATCCCGTCACCCTGACCGTCGAGCGGGGCGACGAGGAGAAGGCGATCAGCCTGGCGATCACGGTGGTGCCCGCCGAGGTCAGCCTGCCCCCGGCGGCCGACTTCGTCTTCTCGTCGACCGTGGTCGAGGTCGGCGACGAGATCGACTTCGAGGATCGCAGTGACGGCGACATCGAACGTTGGCGTTGGGACTTCGGCGACGGCGCCACGGCCTTCACACCGGATGCGAGCCATGCCTGGTCGACGCCGGGGCGTTACACGGTGCAGCTCACCGTCGCGAACGACGAGGGGTCCGATCGGGCGAGGGTCGAGATCGAGGTCATCGCGGGTCTGCGCGCCCCCGAGGCCGTGCTCGTCGCGTCGGAGACGGACGTCGACCTGGGCGAACGGGTGGAGTTCACGGGATCGTCCACCACGGATCCGGCGAAGTTCGACTGGGACTTCGGCGACGGCACGACCGCCTCCGGCGCCGAGCCCGTCCACGTCTATCTCCAGACGGGCACCTTCACCGTCACCCTGACCGCCCGCAACGACGCCGGTACGTCGACGGCCCAGACGGTCATCGTCGTGTCTCCGCCGACCCTCCCCCCGACGGCGGTCATCGGCACCCTTCCGGCGATCATCGAGGTGGGCGACCTCGTCGAGCTGACGAGCCTCTCCACGAACAGCCCCGACACCGAGGTGTGGTCGTTCGGTGACGGCATGACCGGATCGGGCAACACGGTCCGCCACGCGTGGAACGAGGTCGGTTCGTACCTGCTGACCCTCACCGCGACGAACGCGGCGGGTACGAACAGCGTCACCGAGACCATCGTGGTCGTGGCCGAGCTCCCGCCGCCGGTCGCTCAGATCGGCGACTTCGACCCGTCCCCGTGGGTCAACGAGACGACCCTGTTCCTCGACGCCAGCATCGACGCCACGTCCTGGCAGTGGGACTTCGGCGACGGCAGTACGTCCACGTCGATCAACCCGCTGCACACGTTCACCACCCCGGGTCAGAAGATCGTCACACTGACCGTCTCGAACCGCAACGGGTCGAACTCCACGAGCGTGATCGTCGAGCCGAGGCTCGAACCGATCGCCCGTTTCGAGATGTCCGCGAGCGCGGTCCGCACCGGGGAGACGGTCGAGTTCTACGACCGGTCCGACAACGCCGTGAGCTGGGCATGGACGTTCGGTGACGGCGCCACCAGCAGCGCCCAGAACCCGCTGCACACCTACACCTCGACCGGTGCCTGGCCCGTCACCCTGACCGTCCACAACGGCGCCGGCGACTCGTCCTCGTTCACCCGCACGGTCTTCGTGAACCCGGCGCGTCCGCGCATCGCATCGGTGGATCTCGATGCCGGCGACGACGACGTCGTCACCACGCTCGAGGACGTCACCTTCACCGCGGTCGTCGACGCGTCGTCCGGGCCGATCGACGGCTACGAGATCGACTTCGGCGACGGTTCGGGGGTGTTCGGCTCCACGAGCCCGTCCTTCGGGCACGACTACGACGCCGCCGGTTCGTACACCGTGAAGATGCGGGCCCACGGCGGACTGAACGAGTGGAGCGAGTGGGTCTCACTGCCGGTGACCGTGGTGAATCCGCCGCCGCCGTCGGTGGCGATCGCGGACTTCGCCGACCCTCAGGAGGTCGGCTCCATCTCGTTCACCGGGGTGGACGTGGGCGGCGGCCCCATCGCCGCGTGGAACTGGCAGATCCGCAAGGACGGCGGTCTGATCGCGGAGTACTCCGGCAAGACCACGCCGCCCCACTTCTTCGGGGCGGAGGGCGACTACACCATCACGCTCACGGCCGAGAGCCCCGTGGCCGCGGTGGCCGATCATCAGGTCGTCAAGCCGCTCCACATCAACCCGCCGCCGCCACCGTCGATCGACAAGCTCGAGGCCACCCCGAACCCGGCCACCACGGGGGTCCTGGTGCAGTTCCCGGTGGAGGTGTCCGGCGCGGTCGAGGAGTGGTGGTGGAACTACGGCGACGGCTGGGAGCGCGGCGACGAGAACGGGCAGACCATCTTCAACACGGTCGGCGGGAAGACCGTCGGGCTGCGGATCGTCGACGCGTTCGACCAGCAGGTCGTGGAGACCGTCGACCTCGTCGTGAACCCCGGCCCGGACATCGATCCGATCGTCGTGAGCCCGCCGTCACCCGTCCCGACCGGCACGGTCGTGGGCCTGTCGTCGAATGACCCGCTCGGCCTGCCGGGACTCACCTGGGACTGGCGGGTGTACCCGACGGGATCGTCCCCGCCAGCCACGCCGACCTACGCGAACGCGGGTGACGCGATCAACCACCCGTTCACGGTTGCCGGGGACTGGACCGTCTCCGTCACGGCCCGGGACCCGAACGGCGTGTCGGACACCAAGATCGCGTTCGTGACGGTCGAGGAACCGCTCGTGGCCGGCTTCGGGCACAGCCAGACCGGCCTGCTCGAGATCTCGTTCACCGACACGTCGTCGGGTCCGCCCGTCGACAACTGGTCGTGGGACTTCGGCAGCGCGGGGGCCGTCGGCGTCACGTCGGTGCCCAACCCGGTGGTGACCTATCCGGCGCCCGGGTCCTACACCGTTACGTTGACCGTGTGGTCCGGCGCGAAGTTCGACTCGGTGAGCGCGACGATCACGGTGTCCTGACACCTTCCCGCGAGCGACCCTCGCGCGATGCCGGGGCCCGCGGGGCCCGATGGCGAAGGACCCGCGGATCGATGAAACGCAGCGCGATCGTGTGGCCGCCGCGCACCCGGGCGAGGGTGGACTCGATCCGCCGGAGTTCCTCCCAGGCCAGGGTGCCGTCGTCGGCGTTCGGCCCGATCGGCCCGTGGAGGGCGTCGGAGGCGAGGTCACCGAGTAGTTCGGCCTCGTCGCCCAGCTGCTCGTCCATCGCCCGCGCCATGTAGACGATGTCGTCCACCGTCGTGGTGGCGGTGATCGGGGCGCCGAGCTCACGGAGTCGGTCGACGAATTCCGCCCAGGCGCCCAGCACCCGGACGTCCGCCCGGCGGTTCGTCGCGTGGCGGAACTGGCGGCGGGCGACCCGCACGACGATCAGGAGGAGCACCAGCCCGCCGATCGCGATGGCGGCGAACACGATCGTGTCGCGCAGGGTGATGTCGTTGCGGCCGCCGATGGCGGTCTCGCCCGGATCCTCGCCGGGCCCGAGCTCCTGGGGCAGGGCCTGGGCCTGCACGGCGGGTCTCTCTGCGAGGGAGGTGGTCGTGGCGGTCGGGTCCGTCTCGGTCTCGGGCCTGGCGTCGGCCCCCATGGGGACGGGGTCCGTCGCGAACCAGCCGACACCGGGCAGTGCCGTCTCGACCCACACGTGGAGGTCGCTCGACTCGACGACCGAAGAGGTCGCGAGATAGCCGACGACGAGCCGACTCGGGATGCCGACGGCCCGCAGCATGAGGGCGTGGAGGGAGGCGATCTGCTCGGCCCCGGTGGCCCGTCCGTCCTCGAGGTCCGCGCGCAGGCGCCCGAAGGAATGCCCGGGAGCGAGCGATTCGTCGCGCCCGAGCTCACGGACGCGTGCGGTGATCGCGTCGATCTTCGCGATGGCGTCGTCCGCCCCTTCGACCGCGGCCGTGGCTGCAGCTCGGATCTCGTCCGGCAGGCCGGCGGGGACCTCGCTCGCCTCCTCGCTCACCGCGTCGCGGTCGGCGTCGATGCCTTCCAGATCGGTGCGGGGCACCATGGCGCCGGTGAAGCGGTAGGTGTCGATGCGGCGGGTTTCGAGCGCCGTTTGGGTCTCCTCGTTCCAGCGGATGTCGTTCACGTCGAGGCTGACGAGGCGGTCCGGCAACGGGATCCACGGCCCCGGGAGGAACTCGAGGTCGACGTCATAGGTGACGACCTCGCCGGGCGGGAGGCTGTCGGGGCCCGGGAACGTGGCGATCTCGTCGAATCCGGAAGCGGGTAGCCAGCGTTGGCCGTTGTGCTCGTCGTAGACCTGGAGCCGGAGGCGCAGCGGGGTGGTGATCTGGGGGCCGTCGAGCACCATGACGACCTCGTCGTCGTCGGCCGTCACCGCGAACTCGGCCAGGATGTCCGGAACCACCTCCGTGACGGTCTCCGTGCTCTGGGTGGCGCGGGGGTCGACCGGTTCACGGTCGAAGCGGCCGGACGCACTTGCACCGATCGTGGCGACCGTCGCGGCGCCGATGATCACGAGCAGGAGGGCAACGGCGCGACCGACGCGCCACCGCTGGTCCGGGGAGCGGGTCGTGGTCGCCACCGCGAGGAGCACCACGCCGCCGGCACCGGCACCGAAGATCGCCGGCGTGAGTCCGCGGGGGAGGGCGGCGGCGGTGGCCACCCACAGCACCCCGGCGGCGGTGAGGGCGCCGGCGAGGGGGGTGCGGTAGCGGGCCGCGATGTGGACGGCGGCCGCGGCGGCGATCCAGGTGAGGAGGGCGGCGAACGTCTCGGCGCTCTGCGGGTCCGTGAGCGGGAACTCCTCGTCGAGGAGGGCGCCCCATCCCTCGAAGACGCCGTCGCCGAGCTCCCGGCGGATCGCCCGCGAGACGGGATCGGCCCAGAAGATGTCGCGCAGCGACACCAGTACCGACCACACGAGCGCGCCGGCGACCACGCTCAACGCGGTGATGGTCGGGGGGAGCCGGCGCAGCGTCGACTCGAGCAGGCTCGCGACGAACGCCCCGCCCACGGCGGCGCCGAGCACGCTGATGGCCCAGGTCCACTCGCCGAAGACCTCGCGTAGCGGCAAAGCGGCGACGACGACCAGCGCAGCCAGCGAGGCCGTGGTCGTGAACGAGGGGCGGAGCCTCATCGTTTCATCCGCCGGTTCCAGGCCTGGGCGAAGTCCGCCGAGGTGTTGGCGTTGATGAGGACGGCCCCGCCGAGTTCGTAGACCTCCGAGGACGTGCCGCTGCCCATGCGAATCATGGTCAGCTGGTCGAAGCGGTTGCGGATGGGCCCGAGGCTGCGCAGGGCGTCCACGCCGGCGCGGCCGGTGATGACGGCGCACGAGAGCCCGGCGGGGTCGTGGCTCGCGGCCACGGCAGCCTGCCCGAGGTCCATCGTCTCGTCGTCGTGGGTGGTCAGGGCGGCGAGGAGATCCATGACGGCGAGCCGGGACGACCGATCGTCGATCAGGTAGCCGTGGCTCGTGCGCAGGGTGAACGGGAACCGACGGGTCATGGCGGACACGATCACGCTCGCCGTCGCTCGCACCGCGTCCTCGAACGACTCGTCGTCGTAGAGCCCCGCGCTGGTGTCGAGGATGACGGTCGTGCGGGGACGGTGGACGTCGATGTTGTGACGCACCATCAACTGCCCGACCTTGGCCGACGAGCGCCAGTGCACGAGTCGAAGGTCGTCGCCCGGGACGTATTCGCGCAGGTTGGAGAACGTGACGCCGCCCTCGGCCGCCTCGCCGGAGGGCAGGCCTTCCATGTCCCGCCGGATGCCGGCCGGGAACGGCGACACGTCGTGGATGCGGGGGTGGACGATCAGGCGGCTGATGTCGGAGTTGATGTCACCGCGGCGGGCGAGGCCGATCGGATCGCCGCGGCGCACGGTGAGCGGCCCGACGTCGAAGATGCCGCGGGTGGCGGTGGAGAGTTCACTGGTGATCGTCGTGGACTCGCCGGGTTCGAGTGACGGGATGTCGACGGGGATGAGATCGTCGCCGAAGCGCTCCTGGCCCTTCGACGCGCCGCTGGTGCGCCGACCCCGGTTCGCGACGGTGAGCTGGGTGACGGCGGTCTCGCCGGAGGTCACGCGGTCCGGGACGACGACCCGCACGCTCGCGAGGTCCGGCGGCCGGCCGACGAGGATGAGGGCGATGATCACCGCGGCGATCAGCGTCGCCCCCATCGCGACGAGCGTGGGATAACCGATCGCGAGTCCGAGGACGCCGATCAGGATGCCGATGACGAGCGTGCCGCGTCCGGCGGCGGTCACGGCCTAGCTCCGCGCGGTCTCGTCCACCGGAGTCTGCGACAAGACCTCGTTGATGACGGCGTTGCCGGTGACACCGCGGAGCTCGGCTTCGGGGGTGACCACGATCCGGTGGGGGAGGACGTGCGGGGCCATGAGGCGGATGTCGTCGGGGGCGACGAAGTGGCGACCCTGGCTGGCTGCCCATGCCCGCGACGCGTTGGCGAGGGCGATGGTGCCGCGGGGGCTCACACCGATGCGCACGTCGGGGCGGATGCGGGTGGCGTGGGACAGGGTGACGAGATATTCCTTCACGAGCGGTCCGACGTGGACGCGGTCGGCGACGCGGGTCATCTTCGCGAACTGCTCGGTGGACACGACCGGGGCGAGCTCGGTGCGGTCCCATCGCTTCTCGTGCTGGTCGAGGATCTCCATCTCGGCCGCGGCGTCCGGGTAGCCGATGTGGAGCCGCATGAGGAAGCGGTCCAGCTGGGCCTCGGGGAGTTCGTAGGTGCCGTCGAGCTCGACCGGGTTCTGCGTGGCGAGCACGATGAACGGGTCGGGGACGGGGCGGGGCGCGCCGTCCACCGTGACCTGGTGCTCCTCCATGACCTCGAGCAGGGCGGCCTGGGTCTTCGGCGACGCCCGGTTGATCTCGTCGGCGACGACGACGTTGGCGAACACCGGGCCGTCGTGGAACTCGAAGCTGTTCTCGCCCTGGTTGTAGATCTGGACGCCGGTGACGTCGGTCGGCAGGAGGTCCGGGGTGAACTGGATGCGCTGGAGCGAGCCGTCCATCGTCTCGGCGAGGGCGCGGGCCAGGGAGGTCTTGCCGACCCCCGGCACGTCCTCGATCAGCAGGTGGCCGTCGGCGAGCATCGCGGTGACCGCGAGGCGCACGACATCGGGCTTGCCCTTCATCACGTGTTCGACGTTCGCCACGATCTTGTCGAAGGCCGCCTGGTAGCCGGCGACCTGTTCCTTGATCGCGTCGTCTGAATCTTCCGCCATCGTCCTTCTCTCTGAAACGAACACGCGCGAGTGTGCCAACTGATACTGCCTTTTCCATCGGCAGCACCGTCATGATACGGAGGGTTGGCTGCATAGAGTGGCCGCACCGGTCCCGACCCGTGGAGCACCCGTGAGCCGTCGCCGTCGCCTCGATGCCGAACTGGTGCGCCGCGAGCTGGCCACCAGCCGGTCCCAGGCGCAGGAACTGATCGCCGCGCGACGGGTCCGCGTCGGCGGCGCGGTCGCCGACAAGGCGGCCCGGCAGGTCGATCCGGGCGATGCGGTGGAGGTCGTCGGTGACCCGCCCCGCTTCGTGTCGCGGGGCGGCCGCAAGCTCGAGGCCGCGCTGGCGCGGTTCACGGTGGACCTCGCCGATCGCCGCGTGATCGACGCGGGTTCGTCCACGGGCGGGTTCACGGACTGCGCGCTCCAGCACGGCGCGGCCCGCGTCGTGGCGATCGACGTCGGCCGCAACCAGCTTCACGAACGCCTGCGTGAGGACCCCCGTGTCGACGTGCACGAGCAGACGAACGTGCGGGATCTGGAGCCGGCTTCGGTCGGCGGCCCCGGCGACGTGCTGGTCGGCGACCTGTCGTTCATCTCGCTGCGTACGGTGCTCGATTCGCTGCTCGCCCTCGTCGTCGACGGCGGGGATCTGGTGGTGCTCGTGAAGCCCCAGTTCGAAGCGGGCAAGGCCGACGCCGACCGGGGGCGGGGCGTGATCCGCGATCCGCAGATCTGGCGTCGGACGGTTCTGGACGTGGGCACCGCGTTCGAGGAGCGCGCAGCGGCCATCATGGACGTCATGGTCTCGCCGATCACGGGGGGCGACGGCAACGTCGAGTTCCTGCTCCATGCCCGCCGGGGCGCCGACGCGCCGGTCGCGCTCGACGAGCTTGTCGATCGGGTCCTCGGCGAGGTGGAATCAGCCCATGGCTGACATCGGGCTCATCGTCCACCTGGGTCGCGACGAAGCCGCCGCCCACGCCCGCGACCTCGCGGCGTGGCTCACCGCGCAGGGTCATGCCGTGCGGATCCCGCCCGATGACGCCGCGGTGAGTGGCCTCGAGGCGCTCTCGGTGCCCGCCACGGCGTTCGCCGCCGGGCTCGATCTGGTCGTGACCCTCGGCGGCGACGGTTCGATCCTGCGGGCCGTCGAGCTGCTCGGTGACGCTCCGGTGCCGATCCTCGGTGTCGACCACGGCCAACTCGGCTATCTCACCGAGGTCGAGCCGGGCGAGGCGCAGACCGCGGTCTCGCGCGCCCTCGCCGGCGAGATGGTGATCGAGGAACGGATGCTGGTGGAGGTGCGCATCGAGAGCGGCGGCGAGGTGGCCGTCCACCGGGCGCTCAACGAGGTCGTCGTCGAGCGATCCGCCGATGCCAACACGATCCGGCTCGCGGTCGACGTCGACGGCGAGTTCTTCACCTCCTACGCCGCCGACGGTCTGATCGTGGCGACCCCGACGGGCTCGACCGCCTACGCGTTCTCCGCCCGCGGTCCGATCATCGATCCCAGTCATTCGGCCCTGCTGCTGACCCCGGTGTCGCCCCACATGCTCTTCGACCGCTCGCTCGTGCTCGCCCCGTCGACCCGCCTGCGCATGACCGTCGACGGCCACCGTCCGGCCACAGTGTCAGTGGACGGTCGTAGGGTGGCGGTCGTGGGTGATGGTGACGCGATCGAGTGCACCGCCGCCGCCCACACGGTCCGGCTCGTGTCGTTCGGGCCGCGTCAGTTCCACCGAGTGTTGAAGGCGAAGTTCGGGCTCAATGACCGCTAGCGAAACCTCCGAGATCCCGCCGTGCTGACCGAGCTGGTCGTGCGGGATCTCGGCGTGATCGACGAGCTGTCACTCGTCCTCGGGGAGGGAATGACCGCGGTCACCGGCGAGACCGGCGCGGGCAAGACCCTCATCGTGGGCGCCATCGACCTGCTCACCGGGGGCCGGGCCGACGCGTCGCTCGTGCGCCCCGGCGCCGACGAGGCGGAGATCGAGGGCCGTTTCGTCCACGGTGACGAGGAGATCGTGGTGCGGCGGGTCATTCCCCGCGACGGCCGGAGTCGGGTCTACATCGATGGGCGCCTGGCCACGGTCGCCGCGTTGAGCGAACACGGCGCCGACCTGGTCGACCTGCACGGCCAGCACGCCCACCAGTCGCTCCTGAAGCAGCCGGTCCAGCGCGCCGCCCTCGACCGCTTCGGCGCCATCGACACCACCGCGTTGGCCGCGCTGGTCGACGATCTGCGGGCGGTCGACGCCGCGTTGGCCGAGTTGGGCGGCGACGAACGGGCCCGGGCCCGCGAGATCGATCTGCTGCAACACCAGCTCGACGAGATCGAGGCGGCGGGGATCACCGGCCCTGACGAGGACGAGCGGCTCGACCGCGAGGAAGACGTGCTGGCCGATGCCACGGCCCACCGCGAGGCTGCGGCCACGGCTCGCTCCCTGTTGGATGCCGACGGCGCCGCCGCCGGGGCGGTCGGGGAGGCGCTCACCGCGCTCGAGGGGCGGGCCCCGTTCGCCGACCTGGAGGAGCGTCTGCGGTCGATGATCGCGGAGCTGGCCGATCTCGCCGCCGAGGCGCGTGACCGGGTCGAGGGGATCGAGGACGACCCGGAGCGGCTCGCCGCCCTCCGCGAGCGGCGGGCGATGCTGCGCGAACTCCGTCGCAAGTACGGCGCCGATCTCGCCGAGGTCGCCGCCTACGGCGCCGAGACCGCCGAGCGGCTGGCCGAACTGCGCAGCCACGACGAGCGGGCCGTTGCGCTCGACGGGCGTCGGGGCGAACTGCTGACCGCCCTCACCGCCGAGCAGAAACGGGTCCGCGCTGCGCGCGAAGCGGCGGCGCCGAGGCTCGCCGCCGCGGTCGAGAAGCACCTCGCCGGTCTCGCGATGAAGGGAGCCCACCTGGCGATCTCCGTCGAGGGCGACGCGGGCGACGAGGTCACGTTCCGGCTCGCCGCCAATGCCGGCCACGATCCGCAACCGCTGGCCAAGGTCGCGTCGGGCGGCGAGCTCGCCCGCACGATGCTGGCGCTGCGGCTCGTGCTGAGCGCCGGGCCGCCCACGCTGGTGTTCGACGAGGTCGACGCCGGCATCGGCGGCGAGGCCGCCAACACGGTCGGTTCGTCGCTGGCCGAGTTGGCTGACACCCATCAGGTCCTGGTGGTCACCCATCTGGCCCAGGTCGCCGCCGTCGCCGATCACCATGTGGCGATCACCAAGCGCGAACGGAAGGGCTCGACCGTCAGCGCGGCCGTGCTGCTCGACCACGAATCACGCATCACCGAGGTGAGCCGGATGCTCTCCGGTTCGCCCGATTCCGAGGCGGCCCGCGAGCACGCGATCGAGCTTCTGGGCGCCGGTCGTGCGTGAATTTCCGCGCGAATCGCGAATTGTCCGTCACCCGTGCGCGCCACCGGCGTCCCGAGGAGTTATGTTGAGATCCCGATGACGAAGCACATCTTCGTGACCGGTGGAGTGGTGAGTGGGCTCGGGAAAGGGCTCAGCGGCTCGTCGCTCGGGCGCCTCCTGAAGGCCCGAGGCCTCCGAGTCACCATGCAGAAACTGGATCCGTACCTCAATGTCGATCCGGGGACGATGAACCCGTTCGAACACGGCGAGGTGTTCGTCACCGACGACGGTGGCGAGACGGACCTCGACCTGGGGCACTACGAGCGCTTCGTGGACGAGAATCTCACGCAGGACTCCAACGCCACGACCGGCTCGATCTACTCCGCGGTGATCGCGGCCGAGCGGCGGGGCGACTATCTGGGCAAGACCGTCCAGGTGATCCCGCACATCACCGACGAGATCAAACGCCGGATCAACCGGCTCGTCTCCGACGAGGTCGACGTGGTCATCACCGAGGTCGGTGGCACGGTCGGCGACATCGAGATCCTCCCGTTCCTGGAGGCCATCCGGCAGTTCCGTCTCGACGTCGGCCGCGAGAACGTCTTCTACGTCCACGTCACGCTGGTGCCGTTCATCGGCCCGTCGTCGGAGCAGAAGACCAAGCCCACGCAGCACTCGGTCACCGAGTTGCGCAGCCGCGGCATCCAGCCGGACGCCATCGTCTGCCGGTCCGACGATCCCATCAGCGCGGACCTGCGGCGCAAGATCTCCAACCTGTGCGACGTGCCGATGGAGGGCGTGGTCAACGCCGCCGATGCGTCGAGCCTCTACGACATCCCGCTCGTCCTGCACGACGAAGGTCTCGACGACTATGTCTGCCGGATCCTCGGTCTCGAGGGCCACGAGCTCGATCTTGAGCCGTGGAAGGAGATCGTCGCCAAGGTCGAAGCCGCCACCACCCCCGTGCGGGTGGGCCTCATCGGAAAATACGTGAGCCTGCCCGATGCCTACCTGTCCGTCGTCGAGTCGTTGAACCACGGCGGCCTGCACCATGGTGGCGACATCCGGATCGAGTGGATCCAGGCGGAGGACGTCGAGGGTCTTCTCGCCGCCGACCGTCTGCGTGATCTCGACGGCATCGTGATCCCCGGCGGGTTCGGTGAGCGCGGCGTCGAGGGGAAGATCGCGGCGGCAGCGTATGCCCGCGAGCACGACATCCCGTGTCTGGGCCTGTGCCTCGGCATGCAGGTGATGACGATCGAATACGCCCGCAATGCGCTCAACCTCGCCAATGCCAACTCGACCGAGTTCGACACCCGCACCCCCCATCCGGTCATCGACCTGATGGAGAGCCAGCGCGACGTCACCGACATGGGCGGCACGATGCGCCTCGGCGCCTATGTCGCCCAGCTCAAGCCGGGTTCGCAGGTGGCGAAGGCCTACGGCAAGGAGACGGTGTCGGAACGTCACCGTCATCGCTACGAGTTCAACCCGAAGTACCGCCAGCGTTTCGAGGAGAGCGACCTCGTCCTGAGCGGTGAGTCCCCCGATGGGCGGCTCGTGGAGTTCATCGAGCTGAAGAACCATCCGTTCTGGGTCGGCACCCAGGCCCATCCCGAGTTCAAGAGCCGCCCCGATCGGGCTCACCCGCTCTTCCGGGAGTTCGTCGCTGCCGCCATGCAGCGCGCCGAGGGCCGCAACCCGCAGCTGATCGACGTCGACGCCGACGTTCCCGCACGCGCCGACTCGTGACCGAGCCGGGGCCTCGCGCTGCGTCGGGGTTCCGCCGGCTCGGCGAGCGGGAGGTCCACGAAGGGTTCGCGATCCGGGTCGTCGTGGCCGAGTTCGAGACGCCCGACGGTGAGGTGATCAGCCGCGATGTCGTGCGTCACCCCGGCGCGGTGGCGGTCGTGCCCCTCGACGGCGACGAGATCGTGCTCGTACGCCAGTTCCGGGCGCCGGCCGAGGAGGACCTGCTCGAGATCCCGGCCGGGAAGCGCGACGTGCCCGGCGAGCCGCCGGCCGAGACCGCCCTGCGGGAGTTGGCTGAGGAGGTCGGCTTCACCACGTCGACGCCGCTCGTCCTGCTGAGCGAGTTCTACAACTCCGTCGGATTCTCCGACGAGTACTCCCACGTCTTCCTCGCCACCGACCTGGAGCCGGTGCCGCTCGACCGGCAGGGCCCGGAAGAGGAACACATGACCATCGAGCGCTGGCCGGTCGACGAGATCCCCGGCGGGCTGGCCGACGGCCGGATCAAGGACGCCAAGACGGTCATCGGCCTGCTCGCCGCCCTGCGTCATCTGGGGCGCTGAATCGTGGGTCCGGTCACCGAGTCGATCGACCGGCTGGAACCCGAAGCCGAGGACTTCCTGATCTGGCTCACCGTCGAGAAGGGTCGCTCGCCCAACACCCTCGACGCCTATCGCCGGGACCTGCTGCGCTATCGGGACCATCTGTCGCGGCGCGGCCGGTCGGTGGTCGCGGCGGACGAGGACGACGTGCTCGCCTTCGTGCACGTGCTGCAGGGGGAGGGGCTGGCGGCATCGTCGGTCACCCGCACCCTCGTCGCCGTGCGGGGGTTGCACCGGTTCCTGGTCGCCGAGGAGATCCGTCCGGATGATCCGGCGGCGGAGGTGGAGATGCCCCGGGTGCCGCGCGGTCTGCCGAAGGCGCTCACGCTGGACGAGGTGACGGCGCTGATCGAGGTCGTCACCGGCGACGACCCGGTGGCGCGCCGGGACCGGGCGATCCTCGAGACGCTGTACGGCACCGGGGTTCGCATCTCCGAGCTGGTCGGGCTGTCGCTCGGCGACGTCGACCTCCACGACGGGCTCATGCGGGTCATGGGCAAGGGCAGCAAGGAGCGCATCGTGCCGATCGGGCGTCACGCCGCCGTCGCACTCGCCGAGTGGACGGCCACCGCCGGGCGCGGCGCGATGGAGCCCGACCGATGGACCCGGCGTGACGACGCCGACGCCGTCTTCCTCAACCAGCGGGGCGGTCGCCTGAGCCGCCAGGGCGCCTGGGGTGTGGTGCGCCGCCACGGTGACGAGGTGGGGCTCGGCGACCGCCTGACGCCCCATGTGCTGCGTCATTCGTGTGCGACTCACATGCTCGATCACGGCGCCGACATCCGGACGGTGCAGGAACTTCTCGGCCACGCGTCGATCTCGACGACGCAGATCTACACGAAGGTCTCGACCGAGCGTTTGCTCGCCGTCTACCGCAACGCCCACCCGCGGGCACTGTCGTGAAAGGCAGAGCGTGATGGGTGGCGCCTGGCACCTGACGAAGCGGTTCTTCGGCGCCCTCCGGCCGGGCGGGCCGCCCGAGGCCGACCGGGCATGGGTCGAGTCGGTGCTGTCCGAGGCCGAGTACGGGCTGTGGCGCCGCCAGTACGGTCCGGACCGCCGCCACACCGCCAAGGTCGCCCGCGAGGTCGAACGCCGCCTCGGTAACGAGGCGACGCCCCCCGTGCTCGCTGCGGCGCTGCTGCACGACATCGGCAAGATCGACGCCGACCTCGGCACCTGGGGCCGCGTCGTCGCCACCCTGTCCGCCAAGGTCGCCGGCCGTGACACGGCCCGGCTCTGGATCAAGTCCAGCGGCTTCACCCGCCGCGTCGGCCTCTACCTGCACCACCCCGAGATCGGCGCCGACATGCTCGAGATGGCCGAATCCGACCCCCTCACCGTCGCCTGGGCCGCCGAACACCACAAACTCGAAGACGAATGGACCATCCCCCTCGACATCGCCCACGTCCTCTCCGCCGTCGACGACGACTGACCCCACTCCCAACGAGGAATCTCCCCCCAAGAACAATCTCTGGTCACGAAAGTGTCGAGAATCCCCCGGGTTCTGGCCCCTTCCAAGCAATCTCTGGTCAGGAAAGGGTCGTCCGGGTCCGCTTGCGAGGCCGACCAGGACGGAGGGTGTGTCAGGCTGGTCCGATGCGGCGCCTCGCGGTACTGGTCGGCCTCGGACTCCTCGGATCAGCCTGTTCCGGGGGCTCGTGGGAGGGCTCGCTCGACGATGCGTTGAAGCGTCAACCCGCGGTCCTCGTGGAGGACCCGGAGTCCGTCGCGATCGGCGACGGACTGCCGGATGCGTGCGGCGGCCCGTTCATCAGCTGGCTGGTCGCCATCGATGCCGGATCCGGTGAACGGCTCTGGCAGGAGCAAATTCCGTTCGCGAGCGACCCGCCGCTGAGCATCGGAGACCGGGTCCTCACCGTCGGATCGCAATTGGACACGCACCCGCCCAGCGTCGTCGCTTTCGACGTGCGAACGGGGCAGCCGATCTGGCAACGCTTCTTCGCGCATCGCTATCTCTACGATGCTCGGCCGGCGGCAAACGGACTGTCGGTCTCGGGCGGGGACGACGTGTACGAGATCGCCCTCGACGGGTCGATCATCGAGACGCGGCCGAGGGTGCCCGGTGACGGCGACACAGCTGAGGCGTTGGAGTGGCGTGCGGAGCTCGCCGGCGATCAGCTCACGGTGACGGGGCCCGATGGCCTGCGGTTCACGACCGAGGAACTGGGTGTGCCCCAGGACTTCGACGTGATCGAGAGGGTGGAGGAGGCAGACGGACGGGTGCTCGTCGAGATCGGGTCGGAGGTAGGTCCGAACGCTCACGCCGTGGTGGTCAACCTCGAGGGCGCCTTGGTCGTCGACGCGCTCTCGGTGCGCAACGCGAGGCTGGCCGGAGACCTCCTCCTCTACGACGTCCGCAACAGCGAGGCGGCCTCGAGTGGCGTCCCGACGCGGGAGCTGTACGCCGTCTCGCTCGACAGCGGCGACCTCGTCTGGCAGACGCAGGCGTTCGCCGAGCACGTCCGAGGACTCCCGGGGTTCGTCGGCGCGATGAACGGGCTGCCGGTGTTCGCCGTGCGAACCGACGAGAGCCTGATCGACATCGTGGTGCCGGAGTCGGCAGAGGAAGTCCCCGTGCCTGTCCGCCCCGCCCTGACGTGGTTCCCGGACTGGCTCGTCGCCGTGGACGACGATGTCGTCGCGGTCGGCACCGACCTCGGCGTGGCGATGTATCGAGCCGACGACGGCGACGTGTGGGTCCCCACGGAGCTCCCGGTCCGCTCGGTCGTGCGTTCGGACGACACGATCCTCGCGATCACCGGCTCCGAACTCGTCGGCTGCGGCTGATCCGGCCGGCGAGAACGACCCTTTCCTGACCAGAGATCGCCGCGAGGGGCCGAGGAAGGGCCCCGGGGCGACCCTTTCGTGACCAGAGATTCCTCTGCCGCGGGCTCGTGCCCGGGTCAGTCGGCGAGGAAGCCGATGGCGGACTTGGCCCGGGCGACGGTGGTGGACGCGGTCTCGCGGGCCTTGTCGGCGCCGATCTTGAGGAGGCGGGCGGTCTCGCCGGGGTCGGCCTCGAGCTCGCGGAAGCGAGCCTGGAACGGCTCGAGTAGGGCGACGACGGCGTCGGCGGTGTCGACCTTGAGCTGGCCGTACTGCTCGTAGTCGTCGGCGAGCGCGGCGGGGTCGCGGTCGGTCGCCGCGCCGAGGATCGACAGCAGGTTCGACACGCCGGGCTTCTCGGCGACGTCGAACCGCACCTCGCCGTCGTTGTCGGTCACCGCACTCTTGATCTTCTTGGCGATCTGCTTGGGCTCGTCGAGCAGGCTCACCGTGCCCTTCGGCGAGTCGAGCGACTTCGACATCTTGTTGTCGGGCCGCTGGAGATCCATCACCCGCGCCCCGGCCCGTGGCAGCACGGCCTTGGGCAGCACGAAGGTGTCGCCGTAGCGGGAGTTGAACCGCTCGGCAATGTCACGGGTGATCTCGATGTGTTGGCGCTGGTCCTCGCCGACCGGCACCTCGTCGGTGTCGTAGAGCAGGATGTCGGCCGCCTGGAGCGCCGGATAGGTGAAGAGCCCGGCCGAGACGAAGTCCTTGTGCTGGTCGGACTTGTCCTTGAACTGGGTCATGCGGCTGAGCTCGCCGAACGACACGCTGCACTCCATCAACCAGGCGCACTCGGTGTGTTCGCGCACGTGGGACTGCACGAACAGGGTGCACACCTCGGGATCGAGCCCGGCCGCCATGAGGAGCTGCGAGAGACGCAGCGTGGATTCGCCGACCTCGCCCGGCGTCTTCGGCACGGTGACCGCGTGGAGGTCGACGACGCAGAAGATCGCGTCGGTCTCGTGCTGCAAGCGCGCCCAGTTGCGGATCGCGCCCAGATAGTTGCCGAGATGGAGCTCGCCGGTGGGCTGGATGCCGGAGAAGACGCGGGTCATGGCTTGCGATGCTACGGCGATCGCACCCCGATGGCCGTCATTTCTCGCGGGCGGCCGCGAGCGCACGCTTGTAGACGGCGAGCGTCTCCTCCCGGGCGGCCGCGTGATCCACGATCGGTGCGGGATAGTCGGCGCCGAGCGTGAGGCCGGCGCTCGCGAGATCGAGCGGCGGGATCTCCCAGGGCGCATGGATCTGCTTCCGGTCGAGCTCGCGCAGTTCCGGGACCCAGCGACGGATGTAGGCACCGTCGGGATCGAACTTGCGGCTCTGCGCGACCGGGTTGAAGACCCGGAAGTAGGGCGCCGCGTCGGGCCCGCTGCCGGCGATCCACTGCCAGTTGCCGGCGTTCTGAGGGATGTCACCGTCGGCCAGCCAGTGCCGGAACCAGCGTTCGCCCCGCCGCCAGTCGACAAGCAGGTCCTTGACCAGGAACGACGCGGTGATCATGCGGACGCGATTGTGCATCCACCCGCTCTCGCGGAGCTGGCGCATCCCCGCATCCACGATCGGGTAGCCGGTGCGTCCTTCGCACCAGGCGGCGAACGCCGCGTCGGCGTCGGGCCCGGTCTCCCACGGGATGGCGTCGTACTCGGGGCGCAGGGCCACCCGGTCGATGTCGGGCGTCTCGGCGGTGAGATGGGCGTACCAGTCGCGCCAGGCGAGTTGCCGGATGATCGCCTCCCCGCCGTCGACACCTTCGAGGGCGCGCACGACTGCTCGGGGCGAGACCGTGCCGAAGCGCAGGGCGACGGACAGCTCGGTGGTGCCGGGCTCGCCGGGCACGTCTCGGCGCCCCTCGTATCCCGGTGCGCGCGCAACGGCCTTCGCCACGGCCGTGGTGGGCTCGTCCGTCTCGCCGTCGCCGACCGGACTCCTCAGCCAGGTGACGTAGAACGCGGTGAAGACCTTCGAGAGCGTGCCCGCCTTCGTGAGCACGGTGCCCGGCGGCTGGACGAGTGTGCCCCAGTGGTGCTCGAGCGGCACCTCGATCGCCGCGGCGACGGCCGCGTCGCGCCGCGTCGACCACCGGGTGACGTCGGCGTTGGCGTGCACGACCGTCGCGCCCGAAGCGGACACGACCGCCGGCACGATGACGGCCGGATCACCGGTCTCCACACGGAGCTCGTGACCGGCCGCGGCGAGCTGCTCCCGCAGACTCTCGACCGCATCGAGGAAGGCGTCCCGCCGGAACCGCCCCGCCGCGTCCAGCAGCGCCGGCTCGAGCACGACGAGCGGCACGCACTCGTCGGCGTCGAGCGCGGCCGTCCACGCCGGATTGTCCGTCGTGCGCATGTCGCGCCGGAACCAGCAGATCGCGGATGTCGTCATGTGGAACCTACGGATCGAACCCCGCCTCCGGATGCACGGCCCGAACCCGGCGGAGGAGCATGGAACGCGGCGCTGCGCCGTCTAGGGTCAGCGGAATGCCGTACGAGGTGCACACCCCGGTCTTCGACGGGCCGTTCGACCTGCTCCTGCACCTGATCCTGCGCGAGCAGGTGGACCTCTACGAGATCAACCTGAGCGAGATCGTCGACGCCTATCTGGTCGAGCTCGACCGCATGGATCGCCTCGATCTCGAGGTCGCCACCGAGTTCCTGCTGATCGCGGCGACCCTCGTCGAGCTCAAGGCCCGCCGGCTCCTGCCGGACGACAACGAGATCGATCTGGACGACGAGCTCGGCCTGTGGGAGGAGCGCGATCTGCTGCTCGCCCGTCTGGTCGAGTGCAAGACCTTCAAGGACGCCGCCCTCGTGCTCCGCAAGCTGTCGGCCCACGCCGCCCGCAGCTACCCCCGCCGGGTCGGGCCCGTCGAGGACCGGTTCATCGGCCTGGCCCCCGATCTCCTCGAACGCACCACGCCCGAGGATCTCCGCAACGCCTACCTCAGCGCCACGGCCCCGAAGCCGGTGGTCCGGGTCGACATCTCCCACATCACCCCGATCAAGGTCACGGTGGGCGAAGCCGTCGAGGAACTCGTGGACGAGCTGCCCCGCGTCGGGCGCCTGACGTTCCGCGAGCTCACCGCCGAGCTGGTTGACCGGATCGAGGTGGTGGTGCGCTTCCTCGCCGTGCTCGAACTCTTCAAACAGGGCGTGGTCGAGCTCGATCAGCCCGGGAACTTCGGCGACATCGCCATCGTGTGGATCGGCGACGAGTCCGTGCGGGCCGAAGCCATCACGATCGACACCTACGAGGGCTGACCGTGACCGCAGATCACATTCCGCCGGCCGTCGAGGCCATCCTCCTCGTCGCCGAGGATCCGATGCCGCCGGAGCTGCTCGCCCAGCTCGTGGGGGCGTCGCCCGACGAGGTCGTCGAGGTCTGCGACACCCTGGCCCGTGAGTACGAGGTGGACGGACGGGGCTTCGTCCTCGCCAAGGTCGCCGGTGGCTACCGCTACCAGACGGCCACCGAGCAGGCGCCCTATGTCGAGCGCTATGTGCTCGACGGCCAGTCGTCGCGGCTCTCGGCTGCCGCGCTCGAGACCCTCGCCGTCGTCGCCTACAAGCAGCCGGTGAGCCGCAACCAGATCGCGTCGATCCGCGGCGTGAACGTCGACGGCGTGATGCGCACCCTCCAACAGCGCGGCTACGTGGACGAGGTCGCCCGCGACCCCGGTCCGGGCCAGGCGGTGCTCTACGGCACGACGCCGACGTTCCTGGAACGCATGGGGCTCGACTCGGTGAGCGAGCTGCCGCCGCTCGGTGAGTTCTTCCCCGGCAGCGACGTGGTGGAGGCGCTGGAGCGGGGCCTGCGGGTGGTCCCCGACGAGGAGGTCATCGCCGAGGCGGGCAGCGACCAGCCCGAGGACACCGAGGACAGCGCGGACAGTGCCGAGGTCGACGGGTCGTGAACCATGAGGGCGAGCGGCTCCAGAAGGTGCTCGCCCGCCTCGGATTCGGCAGTCGACGGGCGTGCGAAGAACTCATCGCCGACGAGCGGGTGACCGTCAACGGCGAGACCGCGATCCTCGGCCGCCGGGTGGACGTCGAGAACGACGAGGTCGAGGTCGACGGCGCGATCGTCGGCATCCGGCCGGATCTCGTCTACTACCTGCTCAACAAGGCGACGGGCGTCATCACGACGGCCGACGACCCGCAGGGCCGCCCGACCGTCGTGGAGATCGTGCCGGCTGAGCCCCGCGTGTTCCCGGTCGGCCGCCTGGACGCGGACACCGAGGGCCTGCTGATCCTCACCAACGACGGCACCCTCACCCACCGGCTGACCCACCCGTCGTTCGGCGTCGAGAAGGAGTACTTCGCCCAGGTGAAGGGAACCCCGAGCCGCGCCGCCCTGCGAGAACTCCGTGAGGGCATCGAGCTCGAGGACGGCCGCACCGCCCCGGCCCGCGTCACCGCGGTCGAGGATTCGCTGCTGCGGATCACGATCCACGAGGGCCGCAATCGTCAGGTCCGCCGGATGTGTGAGGCCGTCGGTCACCCCGTCGTGCGGCTGGTGCGCACCCGGATCGGGCCGCTGGTCGACCGGCGGCTGCGGCCGGGGGAGTGGCGGGTCCTCACCCGTGACGAGGTGCGCAGCCTCGAAATCGCCGTCGGTGGCGCCGACGGCGAGCGCTAACCTCGCCTCTCGTGACTCCGCCCGCCGACCCCGAGACGCGTACGGCGCTCGTCGTCGGCGTCGGCCTGATCGGCGGATCGGTCGGTATGGCGCTGCGCGGCGCCGGCTGGCACGTCGTCGGCGTCGATCCGGACACGGACAGACTGGCCGCGGCCCTCGAGTCGGGTGCGATCGACGAGGCCGGCCCCCTGGGCGAGTGCGACCTGGCCTTCATCGCCACGCCGGTGAACGTCACCGCGTCGATGGCGATCGCCGCGCTCGACGCGGGCGCCGCGGTGGTGACGGACGTCGGCAGCGTCAAGGCGCCGATCACGGCCGCGGTCGACGACTCGCGCTTCGTGCCCGGCCATCCCATGGCGGGCAGCGAGCAGGACGGGCTCGCCGGCGCATTCGCCGACATGTTCAGCGGTGCGATGTGGGTGCTGTGTCCGACCGAGACGACCGACGACGCGGCGTTTGCCGAGGTCAGAGGGGTTGTCTCCTCGCTCGGGGCCCAGGTGATCGTGATGCCGCCGGACCGCCACGACACCCTCGTCGCCGTCGTGAGTCATGTCCCGCACCTCACCGCGGCGACGCTGATGCGTCTGGCCGACGGCCGGGCGGAGGAGCACCGGTCGCTCCTGCGGTTGGCGGCGGGTGGCTTCCGTGACATGACCCGGATCGCCGCCGGCCATCCGGCGATCTGGCCCGACATCTGCACCCAGAACCAGGCCGCGATCACCGATGTGCTCGACGAGCTGATCCGGGAGCTCAGCGGCCTGCGTGACGTCGTGGCCGACGGTCAGGGCGAGCGCCTGCTCGATCATCTCGAGTCGGCCCGTCATGCCCGTCGCAACCTGCCGACGACGGCGCTGGTGGCCGAGAAGATGTCCGAGATGCGGATCCCGGTGCTCGATCGCCAGGGGGAGATCGCCGCCATCGCCACCCTCGCGGCGGATCTGGACGTCAACATCTACGACCTCGAGATCGCCCACTCGGCCGAGGGCCCTCGCGGTGTCGTGGTGGTGCTCGTGGAGTCCGCGCTCGCCGAGCGCTTCCAGGGCGGCCTGATGGTGCAGGGCTACCGACCCTCGATCCGGCCGCTGGACTGACCCGGCATGGCGACCGCCGACCCCCGGGCCCTGCCCGATCCCTACGAGATCGAACCGCTCGCCGCGCCGCCGGATGCGACGATCACCCTGCCCGGCTCGAAGAGCATCACGAACCGGGCGCTCGTCGCGGCTGCACTCGCCGCGGGCGACACGACGCTGCACGGTGTCCTCTTCGCGGACGACACGGAGGCGATGCTCGCCGCCCTCGGCGACCTGGGGATCGGCCTCCGCATCGACCGCGACGCGGCGACTGTCACCGTCGTCGGGTGCGGCGGCGAGCTGCCGGGGGTCGAGACGACGATCGACGCCCGCCAGTCCGGCACCACCGCCCGCTTCCTCACCCCCGCCGTGGCGCTCGGCGCCGCCCCGGTCGTGGTCGACGCCGACCCGCAGATGCGGGACCGCCCGATGGACGACCAGATCGACGCCCTGCGGGCGATGGGGGTGACGGTCGAGGAACTCGGCGACCCGGGCCGGCTGCCGCTGCGGCTGACCGGGCCGATGCGCGCTGCGGGGATCGGCCTCGCGGCCGACGTGTCCAGCCAGTTCCTGTCCGGCCTGCTGCTCAGCGGTGCGATCCACGGGCTCGACGCCCGGCTGACGACGTCCGCGGTCAGCCGTCCGTATCTCGACATGACGGCCGCGGTCATGCGCTCGTTCGGCGCGGAAGTCAGCGACGACGACGGCACGGCGTGGACCGTGCGAGGCGGCTACACCTCGCCGGGTGACTACGAGATCGAGCCCGACGCGTCGGCCGCCTCCTACTTCCTCGCCGCAGCCGCCATCACCGGGGGACGGGTCCGTATCGAGGGCCTCGGCCGCTCGTCGTTGCAGGGCGACGTCGCCTTCGCCGACGTGCTCGCCGACATGGGCGCGACCGTGGACGTCGGCCCCGACCACATCGAAGTCGTCGGCGGGCCTCTCCGGGGCGTCACCGTCGACCTGCGCCACATCTCCGACACGGCCCCGACGCTCGCCGTCGTCGCCGCGTTCGCCGAGGGGCCCACCACGATCACCGACATCGGCTTCGTGAAGGGCAAGGAGTCCGACCGGATCGGCGCCCCGGTGCGGGAGCTGCGGCGCTGCGGTGTGGACGCCGAGGAGATCGACGGCGGCCTGGTCGTCCGCCCGGCGGGCCGGCCGACGGCCGCGACCTTCGACACCTACGACGATCACCGCATGGCCATGGCGTTTTCCCTGGTCGGATTGGTCGTGCCGGGGGTGGCGGTGCGGGACCCGGGTTGTGTCGCGAAGACGTTCCCGGGTTACTTCGCCGCATTGGAACAACTCCGGTGACGGGGCAAGATGGGCGATCATGCGTGTGATCGCCATCGATGGTCCGGCCGGCTCGGGCAAGTCCACCGTTGCGAAAGCGGTCGCCGACCGGCTCGGTCTCGAGTATCTCGACACCGGCGCCATGTACCGCTCGGTGGCATACGCCGTGCTGCGGGCGGGTGGTGACCCGGCCGACGCCGAGTTCACCGCCAACGTCGCCCGCTCCATCGAGCTCACGGTCGGGCTCGACACCGTCATCGTGAACGGGGCGGACGCCACCCTCGAGATCCGCGGGCCCGAGGTGAACCGGTGCGTGAGCCTCGTCGCCGCGAACCCGGCCGTGCGGGTCGAGATGGTGTCCCGCCAGCGTGAGTGGGCCGAGCGCCGCGGCGGTGGCGTGCTCGAAGGGCGCGACATCGGCACCGTCGTCTTCCCGAACGCCGAGCTCAAGGTGTATCTCACCGCCGATCCGGACGAACGGGCCCGGCGCCGGGCAAAGGAGGTCACCGACCTCGACTACGAGACGGTGGCCGCCGACCTCGCCCGTCGCGACACGCTCGACTCGACCCGCGACGTCGACCCGCTCGCCGAGGCGGACGACGCCGTGCTCGTCGACACCACCGGACTCTCGATCGATGAGGTGGTCGAGGTGATCGAAGGACTGCTGGCGTGAGCAGGGATGTCGCCTACGGAAGCCAGGAGGGCGACACGCCGGCTCGCAGTGCCCACGGCCTCTTCGGTCGGATCATGTACCGCCCCTTCTGGTTCGTGGTCTACAGCCTGTGCAAGCTGCTGTTCCGGATGCGGGTCGACGGTCGGAAGAACCTGCCGGACGGGCCGTTCATCCTCTCCGCGGTACATCGGTCGTTCATCGACACGCCGATCGTCGGCGTCATCACCGGCAAGCGGCTGCGGTTCATGGGCAAGGAGAGCCTCTGGAAGTCGAAGCCGCTCGGCGCCTTCCTGACCTTCTTCGGCGGTTTCCCGGTGGAGCGGGGCGGGGCCGATCGCACCGCCCTGCGGGCCGCCCAGGATGTCCTCGCGTTGGGCGAGCCGCTCGTGATGTTCCCCGAGGGCACCCGCCAGGAGGGTGCTCGTCTCGATCGGGCTCAGGTGCTCGACGGGCCCGCGTTCGTGGCGTCGCGATCCGGGGTGCCAATCGTGCCGGTGGGCATCGGCGGCAGCGCGAAGGCCCTGCCCCTCGGGGCCAAGATCCCGCGACCCCACAAGGTGGTCGTCGTCATCGGGGAACCGATCCACCCGGCGCCGAAGGTGGACGGCAAGGTGCCGCGCCGAGCGGTCCGCGAGCTCACCGATCAGCTCTACGAGGAGCTGAGCGACCTCTATGTCGAGGCCCGTGTGCTGGCGGGCGACGAGCCGGCGCCGAGCTGAACCGGCCCCGAGGCGCCTCAGCCGAGGACGTTGCGGGTGTAGTGGACGATGCGGTCGAGTTCCTCGCCGCTGAGCACGTCGGCGAAGGCGGGCATGCCGGTGCTGCCGGCGCGGATGTACGCCGCCTGATCGGCCGGATCGGGGTAGAGCTCCTCCATCGTGCCGGCGAGGCGGGGACCCTGACCGCCGCTCCCGTCGATCCCGTGGCACGACGCACAGTGCTGCGCGTAGAGCGCCTCGGCCGACACGACCTGGGGCTGCGGTCCGGGCGGCGCGTTGTCGAGGGTGAAGAGCATCACGACCGCGGTGGCTGCGCCCACGCCCACGATCCACTGCACGGCATCGGTGATCCGGTGCAGCATCGTCCGAGGCAGGGCAGTCTCGCCTTCCGTGCTCATGGGCCGCCCCCGCCGCCGTACCAGTGGAGCGCGCTCGTCCACCACACCACGAGCAGGGCGACGCCCAGCAGCGAGCCGGTGACGGGGAGCGCCCAGGCGGGCCGGTCGAGCCGGGACCGGGCGCTGATCACCTTCGCGACATAGAGCCCGTAGGCGACGAGCCCGGCGAGGGAATGGGTGGCGACCCGCCAGTCGTCATCGTGGTAGCCGAGCGCCCACAGGCAGTGGAACGCGACCGGGATGGTGAGGGCGAAGGCCACGGTGCCGACGAGTCGGTGGACGTCCGGACCCCACGCCGGGGCGGGCCCGGTGATCCAGCGGCCGAGGCCGACCTGGAGCACGAACAGGACGAGCGCCGTCGTGGTGAAGGCGGCCTTCCACGACATGAGGCCGTCGAAGCCCGGCATCACCCACGAGCGGGTGGAGGGGTCGTGGGCGCCGGCGTAGATGCCGAGCGCGAGGGCGGTGGCCGCGCCGGCGGCGAACGGGACGCCCAATCGGTAGCGGAGGTCGTTCACCCGTGGCGGTGGAGCGACTCGAGCACGTCGCTGGCATCGATGTTGCGATCGTCGAGGCCGACGGACGCGTCCGGCATGGGCAGCATCACCGACGCCACCGCGTCGACGGCGCTGAGGAGCTCGCGGAGGTTGCGGGGCGGCGGGAAGTACTCGTCCTCGTCGGTGACCTGCACCTCCTCGACGCCGTTGGCGGGGGAGAGGCGGTCGATCACCGAGCGGACGAGGTCCTCCGGGGCCGACGCGCCGGCCGTGACGCCGACGGTGCCGGTGATGTCGTCGGGCAGTTCGTCCGGGCCGTTGATGCGGAACACGCGGGGACAACCGGCTTCGGCGGCGAGCGCGGCGAGGGCGTTCGTGTTCGACGAGTTCGCCGAGCCGATCACGACCATGGCGTCGCACTGGGGCGCGATCGCCATGAGGGCGGACTGCCGGTTCGTGGTGGCGAAGCAGAGATCGGAGCGTTCGGGCTGCCAGAGCTGGGGGAACTTCTCCTTGGTGGCCTCGACCACGCCGGCCCACTCGCGGTGCGACAGGGTGGTCTGGGCCAGCACGGCGACGGGTGTCTCGAAGGCCGGGAGCGCGGCGACCTCCTCGGGCGTCTCGACCCGGTGGATGGCGTCGGGCGCCACGGCCATCGTGCCGATCGCCTCCTCGTGTCCCTCGTGGCCGACGTAGACGATCTGGAACCCCTTGCCGGCCCGGGTCTTCACCTCGTGATGGACCTTCGTGACCAGGGGACACACGGCGTCGACCACATAGCCGCCCCGGTCGCGGGCCGCGGCGACGACCTCGGGCGCGGAGCCGTGGGCGGACAGCATGATCGGCCGGCCCGGCGGCACCTCGCCGATGTCGTCGACGAAGACGACGCCGCTCTCTTCGAAGCGCTGCACCACCATCTGGTTGTGCACGATCTCGTGGTAGCAGTAGACCGGCGGCTCGAAGGCCCGCACCATCCAGGCGAGCGCCTTGATGGCCATCTCGACGCCGGCGCAGAAGCCGCGGGGCGAGGCGAGCAGAACGCGGTCGACGGTCACGGTTCCGAGGCTAGTGACTCCCGGCGCTACCGTCGCGTCGTGCCTGCGCCGATTCCCGATCCGTTGTACGACCCCGCCCTCGACGAGCACGTGCCGGAGATGGAGCGCATCGCGGCCCTCGTCGCCGAGATGCAGGGTGAGTCGCCCGAGGTGTGGACGGAGAAGGCGATCACCGGGGCTCGGGCGAACTTCGAGGCCTACTCGACCCATCCTCCCGAGGTCACCGACCGGTTCGTCGACCGCCAGATCGACGGCCCCCACGGCCCGATCCGGCTGCGGACCCACGTGCCCGACGGTGACGTGCGCGGTGTGGTGCTCGACTGGCACGGCGGCGGCTTCTTCCTCGGCCGCCCCGAGATGGACGACGTGCTCAACCTGCGCCTCGCCGCGGCCACCCGCACCGTGGTGGTGTCCGCCTCGTACCGGCTCGGGCCCGAGGCGCCCTACCCGGCCGGGCCCGACGACGCCGAGGCCACCGCGCTCTGGGTCCTGGAGAACGCGTCGGCGGAGTGGGGCGTGCCCCTGCGGGCCGTGATGGGATCCTCCGCGGGCGCCAACATCGCGGCCGGCGCCCTCGTCCGCCTGCGCGACAAGCACGATGCGCTCGGCGCCATCGAGGCCGCCAACATGGTCTACGGCGTGTTCGACATGCGGGGCACGCCGTCGCAGTACGAGCGGGGCATTCCCTCGTTCCGGGACCTCTACCTGCCCGACGTCGAGCGGCGGGACCGGGACCACGTCGACATGTCGCCGATCTTCGCCGACCTGCGCGACATGCCGCCGGCCCTGTTCACGGTCGGCACGGCCGACTATCTGTTCGACGATTCACTCTTCATGGCCGCCCGTTGGCACGCCGCCGGGGGAGAAGCCCAGGTCGCGGCGTATCCGGCGTGTCCGCACGGCTTCAACGCCTACCCGGCGGAGCTGTCCCGGATCGCCAACGACACCATGGATCAGTGGCTCTGCGGGGTCCTGGACCGGGTGGAGTCCTGAGCCCTGCGCGGTAACCTCTCTGGGTCCTACTTCGCTGACCCCATCCGGCGGTCGCAGGTTCCGCCAGGAGAATTTCCGATGTCGAAGATTTGCCAGGTCACCGGCAAGACGCCTCACTTTGGCAAGCAGCTCTCGCACTCGCACCGTCGTTCCAGCCGTCGCTGGGATCCGAACGTGCAGGTGAAGCGCTACTACCTCGCCAGTGAGAAGCGTTGGATCAAGCTCAACGTCAGTACCAAGGGCATCAAGACGATCGACAAGCGCGGCATCGAGTCCGTCGTCGCCGAGATGCGCCGCAACGGCCAGAAGGTCTGAGGAGTCCGATCATGGCTGGTTCCGACAAGCGCCCGATCATCAAGCTCCGCTCCACCGCGGGCACCGGTTACACCTACGTGACCACCAAGAACAAGACGAACACGCGTGAGCGCATCGAGATCAAGAAGTACGATCCCGTCGTTCGCAAGCACGTCACGTTCAAAGAAGAGCGCTAGCTCCGAGCGGGCAGCTCCGCCGCCCGCTCTCCTCACAAGATGCACATCGGATGACCGAGTTCGACGACGCCCTGGCCTGGGATCGCAGCCACGTCCTGCATTCCTGGAGCGTCAACGCGAACCGGGCCCCGCTCGTCGTGGCGGGGGCCGAGGGGTGCGAGTTCTGGGACGAGAACGGCACCCGCTATCTCGACTTCACGGCCCAGTTCGCCAACGCGAACCCGGGCCACGCCCATCCCCGGATCATCGAGGCGATCGTCGAGCAGGCGCGCGTCCTGCCGTTCGCGGCCACGCCGTTCGCCACCGAGGCGGCGTCACACGCGGCGCGGCTCGTCGCCGAGGTGACCCCGGGGGATCTGAACCGCAGCTTCTTCACCGGCGGCGGTGCCGCTGCCATCGAGGCCGCGATCAAGCTGGCCCGGATGGCCACCGGTCGGTCGAAGATCATCGGCCGGGCCCGCGACTACCACGGCGCCAGCTATGGCGCGCTCAGCGTGGGGCGGGACCACCGCACCTGGCCGAGTGAACCCGGCATCACCGGGGTCTCCCACGTCGCCGAGGCCTACCCGTTGCGCTGTCCCTTCGCGTGCGGATCGCGGGGCGGCTGCGATCTCGTCTGTGCCGACGCCATCGAACACGCGATCCGGCGGGAGGGCGGCCGCGCCCATGTCGCCGCGGTGTTGATCGAGCCGGTCCCGGGGTCCGGTGGGGTGATCGTGCCGCCGGAGGGATACCTGCGGCGGGTGCGGGAGATCTGCGACGCCTACGACGTGCTCCTGATCGCCGACGAGGTGATGAGCGGCTTCGGTCGCACCGGCGAATGGTTCGCGTGCGACCACTACGACGTGGTCCCCGACATCATGACCGTCGCCAAGGGGCTCAACGGCGGCTACGTGCCGCTCGGTGCCGCCGTGGTCCGCGAGGAGATCGCGGCCCGGATCGACGACCAGTTTCTCAACCACGGTCTGACCTACGGCGGTCACGCGCTCGCCTGTGCCGCCGCGGCCGCCACGATCGAGGTGTACCGGGACGAGGGCCTGATCGACGCGGCCCGCGAGCGGGGCGTCGAGCTGGCCGAGGGTGCCGCCGCGCTGGTCGACGCGCACCCGTCGGTCACCGAGGCTCGCGGGCTCGGCCTGTTCTTCGGTCTCGAGTTGGCGAGTGACCCCGACACCCGGGCGCCGGTGCACGATGGCCTCAATCCCCCGAAGGGCCCGACCGCGAAGACTGCCGTGCTCAAGGCGGCGATGGAGCGCGGCGTCTACTGCATGCCCGGTTCGGCGTCGGTCATCATGATCACCCCGCCGCTCACCATCACGAGCGCCGAGCTCCAGCGGGGCCTGGCCGTGCTGGACGAGGCGCTCGAGGAAGCCGATCGAGCGCTGAGCTGAGGTCGAGCGGCCTGGCTGACGCCCGCGTCGTGGCTACTAACGCTCGGCTTCGGTCAGCGCCCTGGGTGTGCGGCGGGACGCGCACCCAGCGTCCGTCTCCTTCGCCGATGTGCGGTACGTTGCCACTCGGCGGAAGGAGTGGCAATGGCGAAGTGGCAAGAGGCGCGTCTGATCCCGGTATCGGGGATATCGAGCGACAAGGAGGCGGAACAGCGGGCGACATCAGCATTGCTCGCCGTCATCAGTGTTGTCCGTCCGTTCTCGAAGTCTCTCCTCGGGCCTTATGGAGCGTCGAAGGCGGATCGGGCGACCGTTGAGTGTTATGTGGAACCGTCGTTCAAGGATGCTGCTGGCAAGTCCATTCGTCCCGACGGACTCATTCGTGTGAGTCACGGGTCCAAGGCGCCGTGGGTTGCGCTGGTCGAGGTCAAGACGGGCACTACGGCGCTGTCGGCCGAGCAGCTCAATGCCTATTGGGATATTGCGCGGGCCAATGGTTTCGACGCGGTGCTGAGTATCTCCAATGAGATCGCACCGTCGCCCGGCGTCCACCCCACCCCGGAGCTGAAGGTGCGCGCCAACTCGAAGGTGGCGGTCCACCACTTGTCGTGGACTCGGCTGCTCACGACGGCGGTCGTCGAGAAGACCCACCGCGGCGTCGATGATCCGGAGCAGGACTGGATCCTCGGTGAGCTGATTCGCTACCTGGAACACGACGCTTCGGGCGCCATGGGCTTCGACGACATGGGCGGGACGTGGGTGAGCGTGCGCGACGGGGCACGGGACGGAACGCTCAACGTTCGCAACGAAGGCGTGACCGAGATCGCCCAGCGGTGGGACCAACTCCTCGGCTACGTCTCATTGAAGCTCGGCAGCGAGATCGGCGAAGACGTCGTGGAGCTCGTACCTCGAGCACAGCAGAATGACCCGCGGCTTCGGACGAAGTACTTCGTCGAGTGTCTCGCGTCATCGGGACTTCTCGAGGGTCGGCTCCGGATCCCGAACACCATCGGCGATCTTGACGTGCTTGCCGACATCAAGGCCCGTCAGATCGAGGCGAGCGTCTCATTCGACGCTCCTCGAGACAAGCAGGCCAAGGCCCGCGTGACGTGGCTCCTGCGCCAGCTCAGGGACTGCCCCGACAATCTCGTGATCGAGGCGTATCCCAAGAACTCGAGCAACGGATCGGCCGCCGCGCTCGCGGCCGTGCGTGACGACCCCATGCTCATCGTCGACGACACGAAGAAGCCGCCGTCGCGATTCCGCGTCGTCGCTCGAACCGAGATGGGCATGAACCGCAAGAGCGGCAAGAAGCCGGGGTTCTCGCAGTCGGTGTACGACGCTGTCGCCAACTTCTACGGCACGGTGCTGCAGGATCTCACCGCCTATCAGGCGCCGGCGCCCAAGCGGGTCGCTCCGCCACCCGGGATCGAGGACGCGGCGCCGCAGATCCCGGCGGTCGATCTCGTCGAACCCGACCAGCTGGAGGCTCCGAAGGCGATACCGCTTCCTGCGGTTTCGTGGTCGACCCACAACGACCGTTCGCGCGAGAACTATGGGCTGCGGCGGCATTGATCGGTGCCGGCATCAGAATCAGCGAGCTTCTGAGAGCGCGGCAGACCCGGGGACTCCAGTTGCTGGGAAACTAGACGGTATGCCGGATGTCAGGATAGAAGGGTGGATGGCGTTGCGGGCAAGCCTGGGCATGGATGGGAGACGTACATGGCGATGACGAGACAAGGGACATCGACCATCAGGAGGCATAGTGAGCCAAGCGCCTGGCTGGTATCGCCGCGGTCCTGAAGCGATCGCGTTCTGGGACGGCGAGTCCTGGATCGAAGACGAGCTCGAGCTCCACGGCGCGGTGTCCGCGTCAGGCGGAGATCGTACAACGGCGACGGTGGCGATCGTCGCTTGCTTCTTCTTCGGGCTGGTCGGGGCCGGGCTGTTCTGGGTGGGTACGCGGACGAGTTCAGACTTCCTGCGGCACCATGCGAGTGGTGTTGTGCGGTTCCACGCGCTCATGACGCTCGCGATTGTGATCTCGTCTCTGTTGGTGCTGGTCGTCATCGGGTTGTTCTTGTTGCTGGGCCTATTCATCTATGGCGTGGTGGTAACCGTGCGAGCGGCGAGCGCAGCTCACCGTGGAGAGAAGTTTGTGTACCCGAGCCTCACCGGAGCCTGAAGACGAGGAGTCCTTGAACAGTGAGCTACCAAGCGCCGAACGCGGCGGTGAATCAGTTCGAAGCGGCGGCAACCGAGTTCTGGTCGGCAGCAAAGTCGATGCGAGCGACGGGGAGCCGGGTCAAGCTCCGACCGTCATACACCAACCTGATCGCGGCAGCGGGCGGGGTTGGCTATCGCCACGGTCCCAAGGACCTTGTTGCCGCGTTGGAGCGCTGGATCGCGGAAGTCGCAGCAAGCCCGATCCCAACGTTGCAGTGGGCGGTTGCAGAGTACGGCTTCTCGTCGCTGCTTGCCGAGTGGTCCTCGGAGACCGTCGCTCCCACCGACCCTGATCGGCGAGCGCTCGACTTGGCGATCCTCGACGGCCTCGCAGAACAAGCCCACGCCGACGGGTGCACCCCGTCGGGGGTGGTGGTGTCCCACATTTCGACTCAGGGGGCGGTGCTGGTCATGCGCGGACGCCGGGACATCGCGATCCAACGGATCGCCGGCGGTCACGTGGAACCAAACGGTGAGACCGAAGAAGCCATGGTTGCTGGATGGAACACGTCGCTCGACCGCATCGTTGACGAGCTCCCGGACGGTGGCTCGGTCCCATCCTGGGCGACGTGGGGGCTGGGCGAAACGTTCCAAGGCGGGCCAACCCGAGCTGGTCACGACTCCAACAGCCCTGCGGTTCGTATCTGCGCCGCGACGGGATGCACCAACTCAGGTCACAAGTCGAACGAGTTCTGTGTCGAGCACATTTGGGCGATAGCGAAGGGGGAGGTCGAGCGTGATGACCTGATCCCTGCGGCACCGGCCCGGCCGGATCCGGACAACTGAAGATGAGGCTCTGCCAGGCTCCGTGGACGCTCCTGGGTTCCAGAGTCTCCATGGTTGCGGTGGTCTCGCTTCTCGCGCTCGGATGTTCATCCAGTGGCGACCCGGCTGATGATTCGGAGCCTTCTGAAGACCGCTCTCCTAAGGTCGAAGACTCGGAGACCGCGAGGCAACGGGCCTTTGAGGCGAGGGCAGTGCCGTCGGAGGTCGTCGAGGTTCTCGAAGTAGCGGAGCAGCAGCTCGCGTCGGTTGTGGCACCCGAGTCTGCTGGCCTCGTCGCCGTTGATTCTGCGTTGCCGGCCGGGAGTGAGCTTGAGGTGGTGGCTGATTCGTGGGTCGTCTCGGATGCTGGTGCGACCGTTGAGGTGCTCGTAACTCGCCCAGGGCTGCCAGCGGACCGGTTCGTCGTGGTGATGTTCCAAGACGACGTCGGGGAGTGGTTGATCTCGTCGACGCTGCAGCTCTCGCCGGGAGCCGACTCGTGACGCTGCGAAAGGCCACCGTCTCGACCGCTGTAGCTGTCTGCGTCCTTGTCGCGGTCAGCATCCTCCCTTCCGCGTCGCCTACTCGGCTGGTTGGCGACGCCGCTGCGCAGGACACCGCGATCCCTGAGGATTGCAACGGCGCCGTGCGCGCTGATCTGGACCATCAACCGATCGTCTCCGATACGGCGCGGCTGCAACCCGTGGTGATGATCCATGGAATCACCGGATCAGCCGAGGAATGGACACAGCCGATCGTCAAACGCGTCAACCATCTCGTTGACCCCTTGGACCGATCACTCGTCGAACAGATCAACGGGATCGATGGTGCGGTCTCCTACACATTTGACTATCACGACAACTCGCTCAGATGGGTCACTCATCCTGCGGTGGGTGAAGCGTTCGGTTCGGCTATCGATTGTCTCTACGCGCGCTTCGACAAGCCCGTTGTCGTGGTCGCTCACTCGATGGGCGGGCTCGCCACCCGTTGGGTCGCCAACAGCGTCGGGCCGCTGGGACCGCGATCTGAACAGATCGGCCTCGTGGTCACACTCGGAACGCCCTACGAAGGCTCCGACACCCTCGCGATCGCCCAAGACATTCTCAACGGCGTATCCGTCGGACCCGCACTCGCAGGCAACGTCACCGTCCCGCTCATCCGACTGCTGCTCCACACCTGCGGGACAATCTCCACCATTGACGTCGAGTCGTGCCCGATCCCACTGCTCAACGTGATCGACAGCGACGCAGGCCAAGCCCTCCGCGCCGGCTCCCAGCAACTGCGAGCCCTTCAACCCTGGCCTGACAACATCGCAGTCCATGCTCTCGCCGGCTCGATAATCGTCCACGACCCTGAGTCACTCAAAAAGCCCTTCGGGCTCTTCTACACCCCCTTCACCGACACAACCATCAACATCGGCGACATCGCGGTCTCCGCCTCATCCGCCACGGCCGACGCCGACACCACCCGCAACTGGGAATGCGACTACACCCTCGACACAGTCGACAGCGCTGCAGACAACATCGGCAGCATCATCGGCCTCGTCCCACTCGCCGAACGATCCGACCTCCTATACACCGGGCTCTGGGACTCAGGCTGCTACCACAGCGCCCTCACCACCTCAGTCGAACCCACCAACGACACGATCTTCGCTATCGCCGAATTCATGCGCGCGGCGGCGCTTTGTCCGGTGGGGACGTCGCTCGTCTTTGGCGGTACCGCCAACAACGGGGCGGTAGAGGTCGGAATCTGCGAATCCGGTTCGGGTTTAGTTTACCGGGGTACTGAGGCCGGCATCGGCAGTATCGAACTGTCGGCATGCCAGACCGCCGCTGGTCAATGGCTCGCCCAGAACGAAGACTTCTACTACGTCGTTGACTCCCTTGGTACGGCGCCTTCGACCGACGTCGCTCTCTACGACGGAGATGGCCAAAAGGTGTTCAGCTACGTGTTCGACGGCGTCGACGGCAGCACGGATCAGATCCCTGCCTATTCGTGCTCTGGCCTCGACAAGCCCGCGGGCCTTGGGGGGCTAGAACCTGCCTGCCGCGGGAACCGCCTTTGCGTGACGACGAACGGCATTGAGGAGCTCAAGTTCGGCATGTCGGCCAGCGAGGCACTTGCCACGGGTGTTGTGACCGACGATCAGTTCTATCAGTTTACGCAGGCCGTGGACGGATACGTGTGTGGACACCTGACTCCTGTCGGCGAAGCCGAACACCCGTACTCGTACTCTGTCGCATATGGCGAACAAGGTGTGTTCGCAATCGATGTCATGAGTCCGACGATTCTGACTCCTGTTGGACGCGTTGGCGATCTCAGAACCGAGATTCTCGACGCTCACGGCGAGCCGGACCGGATCGGCGTAGACTACACCGCTTGGATGGTGTACTCCGGTGGCGAAGGCGGGTACCTCATCGCACTTGACGACGTAGGTCGTGTGGAGTCCATCCGAGTCACGGCAAGCGACGATCTGCTTGTCCAAGGTGAGGACTGCGTCTGAACTCGCTGATCAGCGACTGCGCTACTGGCCGAGGACCTCCACACTGCCTCTCCTCGCTCACAAGCCTCTCCTCGAGGCTCAGAGCGACCATCATCCCAACCACAACCGCCCGGGGAAACCGTCTACCACCCACCGGGGTCCGCGTCACCCGGCGTCCGGCGGCCGGGATATGTACGTCAGGTGAGCGTCCTCTCCGCGGCTCCGACGTCCTCCGTGCGCGGCTTGAGCTCGACTGATTCGCCGTCTGTCAGAGAACCCGTCGATTTCGAAGGCCACAACCCGGCAAGAAACTCCGAACCCTTGCGTCTGCTCAGGGTGTCTCGGCGACACCTAGGGTCTCGCGTCGCTCACCGAACGCAGGCTCAGACGTCGATAGTCACACCACGAACTCCGACTGGAGATACGCCAGTCTCAGGACGCGAGGCTCGCCGCGCGAACCCCCTGGGAGCTTCACCCGCTTACATACCGAATGCTGCGGTTCACGCTGAGGCCTACTATGGCGACGCATGAGCGAGATAAGCACATCCGAGGCCGAGCTTGGGACAGTAGTACTCGGCCTCGAAGGGGGACGACTTGTTAGCGAGTATGTCTCTGCGCTGTACGCGATCAATCGCCTCTACGACAGCCTTCTCACGCTGGACCGCTTCATCGAAGAGCTCCAGGCGCAGGCCGGGCGACCGGAGCAGTTTCGGCCGTTCGGCCTGCGGCCGTTACTCGATAGAGATTGGCTGCCCGAGCCGGCCGTGCTTCCCTCGGAGAGGCTCGTCTTGTCCGCGATCGAGGTGTCGTCCCCAGGAAGCATCTCGTTGTTCGGCGATCTAGGGATCCTGGAGCAGCTCAGGATCTGGCTGAACGACAGAGACGAGCGGCGGAAGGACCGGGACTACCGCGACCGCGAGGATGCTCGCCGCCTAGATTTAGAGAACCAGCAGCGAGAAACGGATCTTCTCCGGTCTCGGATCGCAGCCATGCGTGAAGCTGGCATGCCCGAGGTGGCGATTGTGGAGGCAACACGGGCTCTCATCGGGGAGCCGCTCGAAGCGGTTGAACGAGCACAGGACCGGGTTGGCCTGGGCGAACTGGGAATTGGGACGGAAGACGAAGAGACCGAATAGTCGTCGGCGGCGAGGGCCGCGAGAGCACTCGCCAAGCGAGTTCCATGGCTTTCGGCGGTGCGTCTAGGCGACATCTACAGTGGCGCCGGTCGCGGGTCCTTATCCCGAGGCCTGCGGGGTGAGGGAATGTCTTCTGGCTTCTTTGACACAGCAAACCTCATGGTCGCAGTTGGGGTCTGCCGCGGTTGGAGGTGACAGGTTGGTTATGCGGCGAGGGCCGCGGGTGGGGTCATGATGGTTTCGTATTCTTCGGGGGTCAATCGGCCGAGGGCGGGTTGGCGTCGGCGGCGGTGGTAGGTGCGTTCGATCCAGGTGACGATCGCGATGCGAAGCTCGTCGCGAGTTTCCCAGCGGCGGGTGTTGAGCACGTTCTTCTGCAGTAGCGAGAAGAAGGACTCCATAGCGGCGTTGTCGGCCGCAGTGCCGACTTGGCCCATCGAGCCGACCATGCGATGCCTCGTGAGTGCCCGGTGGACCTTCCGTGAATGAAATTGGCTACCCCTGTCCGAATGCAGAATGCAGCCGGCGACATCGCCTCGCCGGGCGGCGGCCATCTCGATCGCAGCGACCACGAGGCGGGCCTTCATTCGTTCGTCGATGGCCCAGCCCACGATCCGGTTCGACCACAGGTCCTTGATCGCGCAGCAGTAGATCTTGCCTTCGGCGCTGCGATGCTCCGTCAAGTCCGCAACCCACACCTGATTCGGGCCATCGGCTGAGAACTCGCGGCGGACCAGATCGTCGTGCGCAGCCGTCGCTGGCGATGACTTCTTGCGGGTCTTCTTCTTGCCGAAGCTGCACCACCAGCCGTTCTCGCTGGCGATGCGCCACACCGTTCGGTCACCGACGTCGATGTGGCCGGCGGCGCGGACTTCATCGGCGAGGAACCGATACCCGAACTCCGGGTCGTCGCGATGCGCGTCGAACACCGCGTTCGCCACATAGGCCTCATCGAGCTCGGCATCGGTGAACGGCTGATCGAGCCAGCGGTAGTACTGCTGGCGACACAGCTTCAACACCCGGCACGTCACCGTGACGGGGATCCCGTCAGCGGCAAGGTCGCGAACGACCGGGAACATCATTTTGGGGGCAGGTTCGCCTGCCCGAGATACGCAGCCGCACGGCGCAGCACCTCGTTCTCTTGCTCGAGGAGCTTCACCCGGCGGCGCAGCTCCCGATTCTCTTTCGCTTCCGCGGAGGTGACGCCGGTCTTCTCGCCGGCATCGATCGCCGCTTGGCGGATCCACTTCGACAACGTCATCGCGTGGATCCCGAAATCCTCGGCGACCGACTCGAGCGTTACTCCCGGACCGCGTTGGCGAGCGACCCGCACGACGTCGTCGCGGAACTCCTTCGGATAGGGCTTGGGCATAGTGACATCCTTCCAGGCCCGCCGAAGCAAGCCAGATCAGTTGTCACCTCCAACCGCGGCAGACCCTTGCCTCTCTCTTCGGCGGTGGCTACGTGGGCGCCAGATCGGGTGCGATCGCTCGGATGAGAGTTGAGCTTCGACAGACAGTTCTCAATCAAGTGGCTCCCCTCTATTGGAGAGTCAGCCGGATGCAGCACGAAGACTCGAACGACCGCGGAGGTGCTCTCGACACGTTCTTGGACCTAGACCGACAGGTCGCATTGCTCCCATGGGTGGATCGAGAAGCTTGGTCCCGGCTCTTCGACTTCGATGACGAGGCTGGCTGGCTGACAGCGGCGCCCTCGACTAGGAATCCTGACGAGATGTCTCCGCAGCGGTACTTTGCCGACCCTGCGTTGAAGGAGCTGAATGATCATCTCCGTCGGACACTTCGACCAACATGGATTCACCGCGTCCAATCAGCGCAGTTCCGATGGACGACGGCCTCCCGAATCGTTCGAAGACAGTTCCGGAATCTCAAGTCACGACTACAACGACATCACTAGCACCCCTATCTCCTATCCCAGGAGCGGTTTGACCGGACTCCGTGCCGAGAGGGAGATGATGATCACCATGCGCCGGCGTTGAGGGGGAGATCGCGACCACAGCCCCTCCCTGACTACCGGCCGGCGCGCCCGTAGCCTGGGCGGATGGCTGCAGCCGATCGCCCGGTGGCGATGTTCGACTCGGGGTTCGGTGGACTCACCGTCGCCCGGGCGGTGATCGACCTGCTCCCGAACGAGCACGTCGTTTACTTCGGTGACACGGCGCGCTACCCCTACGGGCCCCGCACCCACGACGAGGTGCGGGACTACGCGGTGCAGATCACCGAGTGGCTCGTGGAGACCCACGATCCGAAGATGATCGTCGTCGCCTGCAACACCGCATCGGCGGTGGCGCTCGAGGAGCTGGAGGCGATGGTCGACGTGCCCGTCATCGGCGTGCTCGAACCGGGCCTGCGTTCGCTGCTGAAGGTGACCGTCACCGGCCGGGTCGCGATGATCGGCACGGTGGGGACGGTGGCGAGCGGCGCATACCAGCGCCTCGCGGAGACGCTGGCGCCGGACGTCGACCTCACCTGCGCGGCGTGCCCGGGCTTCGTGGAGTTCGTGGAACGGGGCGAGACGCGGTCGGACCAGGTGCACGTGCTCGCCGAACGGCTGCTCGCGCCGGTGCAGGACGCGAAGGTGGACAGCCTCCTGCTGGGCTGCACCCACTACCCGTTCCTCGCCCGTACCATCGGCGACGTGATGGGTCGCGACGTCGTACTCGTGTCGTCGGCGGACGAGACCGCTTTCGAGGTGCAGCGTTCAATCGAGGCGCTCGGTGCCGATCGGGAGGGTGGCGGACCGCCGGTTCGCCGGTTCGTGTCGAGTGGTGACGTGGAGACGTTCGCCCGACTCGGACGCCAGTTGCTCGGCCCGGAGCTCGACTCGGTGGAGGCGCATCAGTGGTGACGGCGGCGATGACGGTGACGGTGCTCGGCTCGTCCGGCTCCTATGCGTCGGTCGACAATCCGTGCACCGGCTTCCTCGTCTCGAGTGCCGACGCCAACGTGCTCTTCGACTGCGGGCCCGGCACCACCGGCCCCCTCCAGGCGGCGATCGATCTCGACGACCTCACCGCGATCGTCGTCAGCCACTGCCACCCCGACCATTGGCTCGAGCTCCCGGTGCTGCGCAACGTGTTCACCTGGTTCCATCCCCGCAACGGCATCCCCCTCCACGGCACGGCCGAGACCCGGCGCATGGACGAGGCCGTCACCGTGCGAGCGCCCGGCGCACCACCGCCCTTCGAGTGGCAGACGATCGACGAGTCGTCGACCGTCGTCATCGGCGACCAGACGTGGACGTTCGACCGCACCGATCATCCGGTCGAGACCCTGGCCGCCCGCGTCGAGGTCGGTGACCGCGCCGTGATGTTCACGTCGGACTCGGGGCCCGGCTGGCGTTTCGACGACTTCGGCCGTGATGTCGACCTCGCGTTCTGTGACGCCAGCCATCTCGAGCACTACGAGGGCCAGGGCATCCCCCACATGAGTGCCCGGGAGGCCGCGGAACGAGCCGATGCCGCCGGCGTCCACCGGCTCGTGCTCACGCATCTGATTCCGGGTTCGGACCCGGTGGCGCACCGCGCGGAGGCCATCGCGGCCTACGGCGGCCCGGTCGACGTGGCCCTGCCGGGCTGCGTCTTCGAGATCTGAACCTCGACGCCGGAGCCAACCTCGACGCGCGCTCCGGGCGGCGACCGGTGGACGAGTAAGAGTACTACCTGTAGGATTCTTACCATGAGAGTGACGGAGAAGGGCCAAGTCACGATCCCGAAGGACCTCCGTGACGCGCTCGGTATCGGGGCGGGAACCGAGGTCGAGTTCGAGCGTGACAACGACACCATCGTCGTGCGAAAGGCCCGTGGTCGACCGACCAGGGGGCGTCAGCTCGCGGAACGGCTTCGAGGCCGCGGCGACATCGACATGACAACCGACGAGATCATGGCTCTCACCCGAGAACCGTGACATGACCTACGGCACCCTGGTCGACAGCAACGTGTTGTTGGACATCATGACCGAAGATCCGGTCTGGCAGGACTGGTCCCTCACCGCGCTCGCCGAGGCCGCGGAAACCGGCCCGCTGCACATCAACGTGGTGGTGTATTCGGAAGTGTCCGTCAGGTTCTCATCGATCGAGGCGCTCGAGGATGCGCTTCCGCATGAGGACTACCGGCGCGAGCCCATTCCGTGGGCTGCCGCGTTCCTCGCCGGCAAGGCGTTTCTGGACTACCGACGAAGCCAGGGCGCGAAGACGACACCGCTTCCCGACTTCTTCATCGGCGCCCACGCGGCGATCGCCGAATTCCAGCTTCTCACCCGAGACGTCAGCCGCTATCGCACCTACTTCCCGACCGTGCCACTCCTCGCGCCGAGCGACTGAGTTCAACCGCATCGACCGTCCCGCACCGCGAGGAGGCCGTCGCGGCCTACGGTGGCCCGGTCGACGTGGCCCTGCCGGGCTGCGACTTCGAGATCTGTACCAACTCGACTCCGGAGCCCACCGTGCCCACCCGCTACGACGGTCGTCAGCCCGACGACCTCCGCCCCTTCTCGTTCGTCCGTGACTTCACCAACATGACGATGGGCTCGGCCCTCGTGAGCTTCGGGGAGACCCGGGTGCTGTGCACCGCCTCGGTCGAGGACGACGTGCCCCGCTGGATGAAGGGCAACGGCGAGGGCTGGGTCACCGCCGAGTACTCGATGCTGCCCGGCTCGTCGCCGGAGCGGATCCGCCGTGAGCGCAACGGCGCCAAGGGCCGCACCCAGGAGATCGAGCGGCTCATCGGCCGTTCGCTGCGGGCCGTCACCGACATGGTGGCCCTCGGCGAGCACTCGATCCGCCTCGACTGCGACGTGCTCCAGGCCGACGGCGGCACCCGCACCGCCTCGATCTGCGGCGCCTACATCGCCCTGCACGACGCCTGTGAGCGGCTGGTGATTGACGGCGCCATCCCGGCGAATCCGCTGACCACCGAATGCGCCGCGATCTCGGTCGGCATCGTGGACGGACAGCCTGTGCTCGACCTGCCGTACCCGGAGGACTCCACGGCCGACGTGGACTTCAACGTGATCATGACCGGCACCGGCCAGCTCATCGAGGTGCAGGGCACGGCCGAGGGCAACACGTTCGACCGAGCCGAGTTGGATGCGCTCCTGGATCTGGCGGAGGGCGGGATCGCCACGATCACCGAGGCGCAGAAGGCCGTGCTGGCCGATCCGCCGTCGCCCCGGAGCGTCGGTCGCTGACGTGGCCGGCTCGCTGCCCCGACTGGTCTGCGCGAGCGCCAACCCCGACAAGGTCGCCGAGATCGCGCTTGTGCTCGACGGTCTCGTCGAGTTGCTGCCCCGTCCCGCTGGCCTGGCCGACGTGGTGGAGGACGCGCCAGACCTGGCGGGCAACGCCCGGCTGAAGGCGGTCGCCGTCTGTGCCGCGGCCGGCGCCGCCGCGGTGAGCGACGACACCGGCCTCGAGGTCGACGCGCTCGACGGCGCCCCCGGCGTCTACTCGGCCCGCTACGCCGGTGAGGACGCGACGTATCAGGACAATGTCGACAAGCTCCTCGCCGAGCTCGACCGGGTCGGCGCGGTCGAACCGTCCCAGCGCACCGCCCGCTTCCGCACGGTCGTGATGGTGGTGCGGCCCGACGGGTCCGAGCTCGCCGTGGAGGGCGTGGTCGAGGGTGTGATCGCGCCGGCCCCGCAGGGGGCGGGCGGCTTCGGCTACGACCCGGTGTTCGTGCCCGTGGAAGGTGACGGGCGCTCGTTCGCCGAGATGGGCGACGAGAAGCACGAGATCAGCCACCGGGGCCGGGCACTGCGGGCGCTCGCCGTCGCCCTGCGCGAGTCGTAGCGGACTACGTTGGGGGCCTGTCCGGCGCGGGCCGGTGGAGGCGATGGATGACAGAGTCCCTGGACACGGCGGTGGACATTCGTGGTCTGTCCCTCGACGAGATGATCGACAGCGGTGGTGATCACCGTCAGTGGCTCGACCCCTCGACCGGCCTCAACCGCTACCGGGTCAGTGGCGTGCCCCGCGACGGTGAGCCGCTCGGGTCCTGCACGGCATCGTGGTCCTCGCCCCTCGGGTGGGACGCGGCGGGAGCGGTCCTCGACGGCTGGCGGGCCGAGACCGGCGTCGACCCCGTCGCCGCCCTGCTCGAGACCGCCGATGGTGTGCGCGACCGGTTGCGAGCGATCTTCGCCGTGTCCGACTGCGAGGTCGTGCTCACGCCATCGGGCACCGATGCCGTGTTCGTGGTGTCGTCCGTGGCCCTGGCCCGCGGCGCTCGCCACCTGCACCATGTCGTGGTCGGGGCTGGTGAGTTGGGGAGCGGCACGATGCCCGCCGCCGCGGGTGACACCTTCACGGAGGCGCCGCCGCTCGGCCTGACCGACGACTGGGGCATCGGCCTCACCGGCCTCAGCGAGTACTGCTCGGCCGAGCCCGTGTATCTGCGTGACGCGGCCGGCCACGCCCTCGACCCCGACGAGGTGGACGCGGCCGCGACCGCGGCGGTCGAACGGGGGATCGACGAGCCCGGCAGCACCGTGATCCTGCACATGGTCGCCCACTCCAAAACCGGCCTGCGGGCGCCCTCGGTGCGCTGCGTCGACGAGCTCGTCGCCGCCCATCCGGGCCGCATCCTCGTGCTGATGGACGCAGCCCAGGGCCGCGTCGCCCCGACCGACATCCGCCGGGCGCTGCGCAAGGGCTATGTGGTGCTCTTCACCGGCAGCAAGTTCTATTCCGGGCCGCCGTTCTCCGGGGCCCTGCTGATGCCCGGCGAGTGGGCCGACGACCCCGGGCCGCTTCCGGTCGGGCTCGACGGCTGGGTGACCTCAGTGGATCTGCCTGCCGCGTGGGCCGGGGCCCGGGAGGGCGCCCCCGTGCGGGCCAATCCGGGGCTGCTGCTGCGCTGGGAATCCGCGCTGGCCGAGATGGAGGCGTACCACGCCATCTCCGTCGAACGGCGCAGCGGCGTGTACCACACGTTCGCCGCAGCCCTGCTCGGCACGTTCGGCCCGGCGCCGCTGGTGGAGCTGTCGATCCCGACGCCGCCCGTCCATGAGCTCGCGAGCGGGCTGGGTGCGTTCCCGTCCGTCTACAGCCTCGCCATCCACCGGCCCGACGGCACCCGTCTCGACGCCGATGCGCTGCGCCGGCTCCACACCGTGCTCGACAGCGAGGTCGAGTCGCCCGACCCCGCGGTGCGGCGCCGGTTCCACCTCGGCCAGCCGGTCGCCCTCGGCCCGCCTTCGGCGGACCAGCCCGCGGTGCTGCGGGTGGCGCTCGGGGCTCGGCTCGTGCGCGAACACGCCGACCGGCCCGACGCGGGCGCCGCCTGGTTCCGGGGCTGTGCCGAGGAGCTCCACCACAAGCTCCAGACCGCGGTGTTGACCCCCGACCTCCTTCCGTGACCGAGCAACCGGTCCGGCGCCTGCCCGTCGACGAGGTCGCGCCCGTGCTCGACGCGGCCCGCTCGGCGGGGCTGTGGCACGACGAGTCGCGCGCCGTCGTGTTCCACGATCTCGCCCGCATGGAAGCGGACCTCGATCGTCTCCACGCGGGCTTCCCGGCCGACACCCTCCACAGCGTCGCGATCAAGGCCAACCCGGTGGTCCGGCTCCTCGCCGCAGTGGTCGATCGAGGGGCCGGGTTGGAGGCCGCCTCGTGGGAGGAGGTGGAGCTCGCCCGAGCGGCGGGCTGCGCGCCGGACCGGATCGTGTTCGACTCGCCGGCCAAGACCGACGCCGAGCTCCGAGCCGCGGCGGAGCTGGGCCTGTGGATCAACGCCGACCACGAGGACGAGCTGCGCCGACTCGAGGCCATCGGCGTCCCCGCGGGGACGCAGGTCGGCCTGCGGGTGAACCCGGGCTCGGGCGCCGGCTCGATCGGCTTCACCAGCACGGTGTCGGCCGACAGCAAGTTCGGCGTGCCGCTCGAGCAGGCCGCCGACCTGGTCGCCCGCTACCCGTTCGTGCGGGGCCTCCACGTCCACACCGGATCGCAGGGCGTCGCACTCGAGCTGATCGACGCGGCCGTCAACGCCACCTGCGACGCGGCGGCCGCCCTCGACCTCGACTGGGTCGACGTGGGCGGGGGTCTGCCCGTGCGCTACACGGACGCCGACCCCGAGCCGCCGACGCTCGACGACTGGACCGCGATGCTGTCGCGCACCACCGCGTGGGGCAGCCGTCGCCTCGTCACGGAGTTGGGACGGTGGATCCAGGCGGGCCGGGGCTGGCTGGTCAGCCGGATCGAGGCGGTCAAGGACGTGAACGGGGTGCGCACGATGGTGGTCCACGCCGGCGCCGACATGTTCCTGCGCCGCGTGTACCAACCCGGCTCCTGGGACCACGAGATGGTCGTGCTGGACTCGCACGGCAACCCGAAGGCCGGCCCCGCCGAGCCGACCACCGTCGCCGGCCCGCTCTGCTTCTCGGGTGACCTGCTGGCCGTCGAACGTCCGTTGACGCTCGCCGAACGGGGCGACCTGCTGCTGATCCGCGACGTCGGCGCCTACACCCTCGCCATGTGGTCGCGGCACTGCAGCCGCGGCCTGCCGCCGGTGGTGGGCCATCGGGGGACCGAGGTGGTCGAGCTCTTCGCCGGCGAGGACCCCGGCGACGTGGTGGCCTTCTGGTCATGAGCACCCGTCGATGACCAACCGCACACAAGGCTGGCTCTACGCCGCGGGCGGAATGCTGCTGGTGTCCACGGATTCCTTCTTCATCCGGTGGAGCGAGGAGGAGGCGTGGACGATCTCGTTCTGGGTCGCCGCGTTCTCCCTCGTTCTCTATCTGGGGATCGGCACGGTGCGGCGCGAACCCGGGCCGGTGCGGGCATTCCGGGCCGCGGGCTGGCCGTTGTTGGCGGTGGCGGTCGGCGCGACCGTCTCGCAGCTCGCGTTCGTCACGGCGGTGACCCGCACGTCGGTGGCGAACGTCGTCGTGATCGTCGCCGCGTCGCCGATCGTGGCCGCCCTCATCGGCAAGGCGTTCTTCGGCGAGTCGACGAGCCGCCGGGTCTGGACTGCGATCGCGATCACATTCTCCGGGGTGGTGGTGATCGTCGTGCGCTCGGTGGGTGAGCCGACGCTCGACGGCGACCTCCTCGCGCTGCTCGCCATCTTCGCGTTCGCCACGAACATGAATCTGTGGCGCCGATGGCCGGCGATGAGCCGCCTCGTCGGGCTCGGCACCGCCGCCGTGCTCGTGATGGCCGTGTGCCTCGCGGTCGGGGTCACGTTCGCCATCGACGGCCGGGCCCTCGCCGCCTTCGTCGGCATGGGCTTCGTCTTCAACCCACTCGGCCGCCTGCTCCACACCCACGCCCCCAAGTACGCGCCGGCCGGGGAGGTCGCCATGTTCACGCCGGTCGAGACGGTCGCCGCGTCGATCTGGGCGTGGATCGGGTTCTCGGAGGTGCCCGAGGTCTGGACGGTGGTCGGTGGGGTCATCGTGATCGCCGGGATGCTCTATGGCACGCTGGGCCGGACCGGCCCCCGGCCGGTGCCCCTATGAGCGAGCCCCGCATCCGTCCCTTCGAGCCGTCCGACACGGACGCGTGCTACGAGATCTGTCTGCGGACGGGCGACAACGGATCCGATGCCACCCACCTCTACACCGACCCGCGCATCACCGGCGAGGTGTGGGTCGCCCCCTACCTCGTGCGTCACCCGGAGTGTGCGTTCGTGCTGGAAGACGACGCCGGCGTCGGCGGCTACATCGTGGGCACGCCGGACACGGCGGCATACGACCACTGGGCCGAGACGGTCTGGTTCCCGCCCCTGCGGGACCGCTATCCGCAAGGGTCGTTCGCTGACGGCACCGCGGACGCCGACTGCGTCAACCTGATCCACACCCCGCCGGTCATGCCGGCCGAGATCGTCGGCGACTACCCGGCCCATCTCCACATCGACCTGCTGCCCCGGCTCCAGGGCCGCGGGTTCGGCAAGCGGCTCATGAACAGCCTCTTCGCCGCGTGCCGCGCCGCGGGGGCCGATGCGATCCACCTCGGCTGTTCGCCGGAGAACACCAACGCCATCGCCTTCTACCAGCACCTCGGATTCACCGACCTGATGGCCGGATTCCTGTGGGGCCGCTCGACCGAGGAGATCGCATGAGGATCGACGTGGGCGACGGCGTGCGGGTGTTCGTGGACGTCGACGGCCCCGAGTACGAAGTGGTCGGGGATCGCATGCAGCGGCGGCCGACCGTCGTCCTCCTGCACGGTGGGCCCGGCATGGATCACAGCCCGTTCAAGAGCGAGCTGCGGATGCTCACCGACATGGCCCAGTGTGTGTACATCGACCATCGGGCCAACGGCCGTTCCGACGACGGCCCGCCGGAGCGGCGCAACCTCGATCAGTGGGGCGACGACGTGCGCACGGTCTGCGACGTCCTCGGGATCGAGAAGCCGATCGTCCTCGGCCAGTCGTTCGGCGGGATGGTGGCGATGGCCTACATGACCCGCCACCCCGACCATCCGGCCGGCGTGATCCTCTCCAGCACCTCGGCCCGCAAGAACCGGGAGCGCAACATCGCGGTGTTCGAACGGCTCGGCGGTCAGGCCGCGGTCGACGCGGCCAACGCGTTCTACGACGACCCGGGTGACGAGACGCTCGGCCCGTTCATGCGGGACGCGATGTCGACCTACAACCGGCACTTCAGCGACCCGGACGGGGCGTCCCGCACCGTCTACCGGCTCGGGACGCTCTACGACTTCTTCCGCGGCGAGTACCACGAGATGGACTTCCTGCCCGCGCTCGGCTCGGTCACGTGTCCGACGCTCGTGCTCGGCGGTGAAGACGATCCGACCACACCGATCGAGGACCAGGAGGAGATCGTGGCGGCGTTGCCTCCCGATCTCGTGGAGTTCCACCGGTTCGCCGACTGTGGTCACGGCGCCTACCGGGATCAGCCGGACACGGCGATCCCGATCATCCGCAGCTTTGTCGAGAAGTGCTTTCACGAATCCCGGGAGGGGAACGCATGACGAAGGTCTTCGTCCACGGCAATCCGGAGTGCGACGCGGTGTGGGGGCCGTTGTTCGCCGCCCTCACCGAGCGGGGGGTCGACGATCTCGTGGCACTGTCGCCGCCCGGCTTCGGCGCGCCGGTGCCCGACGGGTTCGATGCGACGCCGGGCGCCTACGTCGACTGGCTGATCGCCGAGTTGGGGGCGATGGACGGGCCGATCGATCTCGTCGGCCACGACTGGGGCGCGGGCCACGTGATGGGCCTCCTCGCCCGCCGGCCGGATCTGGTGCGGTCGTGGGCGGCGGACTGTGCCGCCCTCATCCACCCCGACTACGAGTGGCACGACATGGCGCAGGCCTGGCAGACCCCGGAGGTCGGCGAACAGGTCATCGAGGCGATGACGGCCGGGTCGATCGAGGACCGCACGGCCACCTATGTCGACATGGGGCTGACCGCCGACGTCGCCGCGGCGATGGCTGCCGCGGTGGACGCGACGATGGGGGAGTGCATCCTCACGCTGTACCGGGAGGCCGCGCAGCCGTTCATGGTCGAGCTCGGGGAACGGGTCGTCGCCGCCGATCGTCCGCCGGGGTTGGTCGTGATCGCGTCCGAGGACCACTTCGTGCCCGCGCCGCTGGCCGCCGAGATGGCGGAACGACTCGAGAGCGATTCCGTGGTGCTCGAAGGTCAGGCCCACTGGTGGATGGTGAGTGCCCCGGCCCCCGCGGCCGACGCCCTCGCCGACTTCTGGGGCGGTCTGGGCTGAGCAGTGTCAGCGTCTATCGTTGCCCCATGGCCATCATCCGGCAGGTCCGCAACTTCCTCCGCGGGTTGACCCGTCCGACCTCGCGACCGCAACCGGACACCTCTCCCGAGCTGACGCTCGAGCGGGAGCGCGCCCGCGGCATGCGCGGCGACTGAGCGGCGTCGCTCGTGCGGACGGGGAGATTTGAACTCCCACACCCTTTCGGGCACCAGGACCTAAACCTGGCGTGTCTGCCAATTCCACCACGTCCGCGTGGTGGGGCCAGCGTACCGAGGCGGTCGAGGCGGAGGCGGCTGCTCGCCGGTGCGCTGCTCCTGTTGGTGTCGTTGGCCGCGTCCGCGTGCTCGGACGGCGCGCCGGACACCGCCACCAACGGGGACGATGGCGGCGGAATCGTGGTCGAGGGCATCACCGATGACGACACGGGGTCCGGTGACACCGGGTCCGACGACACGGGGTCCGACAGCGACGGGGACGCGGATAGCGGGGACGTCCCGCCGCTGCCCGACATCGACGACCTCGAGCTCGACGAGCCGACGTTCACCTACGAGGTCACCGGCGACCCGTGCACCGACATGGCGACGGTCGTCGTCGGGTCGACCGCACAGGCGTTGGCGAACCAATCCGAGGAGGAGCAGCAGGCCGTGTTCCTGAACGCGGTCGAGCCGTTCGGCGACGAGGCGGTGGCCTCGGTCGTGGCGGTCATCGAGGCGGACGACCCCGATGTCGACGAGGAGGAGTTCGCCGAGTTGGTCGCCGCCCTCGACGAGATCACGCTCGAGCCGTGCGGGTGGCCGCTCTACGGGGCGTTGTTCGAGATCGCCCAGGCCGCGCCGGTCGTGTTCTGCGAGGATGCGATGGAAGCGGCGGACGACGGGTTCGAGCCCGAACCCGAGCGTTGCGACCAGGACGGCATCGCGCCCACGTACCTGCCGTGCTTCGCGGCGATCGATGCCGACGTCGACACGGCGCTGTTCATCACCTCGGGGTGGGAGACGATCGACTGCGATTCCGGCGCGCCCGTCGAATGGGACGGCCAGGTCGGTGCCTGGGTCGAGACCACCGAGGCCGCGCCCGGCCCCGGTGAGGCCGTTCCCGTACCCGCACCCGCATCCACACTCGCGCCCACACCCACATCCGCACCCGACGAGGTGGAGGGCTGAGCTGGCGCCACCCGGCAGGTCCGTCCCGATACCCTTCGCGGTATGACGCAGACCCCTCCGAACGTGCCGCTCATGGCCACGCCGCTCACGGCCAACCCCCAGGCCGACATCTACCACCGCCTGCTCCAGGATCGGATCGTGGTCCTCGGCACCGACGTCAACGACGAGATCGCCAACTACATCACCGCCCAGCTCCTGTACCTGGAAGGCCAGGGCAAGGACAAGCCGATCTGGCTCTACATCAACTCCCCGGGTGGTTCGGTGTCGGCCGGCATGGCGATCTACGACACGATGCAGTTCGTCGACTGCGAGGTCGGCACGATCTGCATGGGTCTCGGCGCCTCGATGGGGCAGTTCCTCCTCTGCGCCGGTGCGCCCGGCAAGCGTTACGCGCTGCCCCACGCCCGGATCATGATGCACCAGCCCCTCGGCGGCGTGCAGGGCCAAGCCACCGACATCGCGATCCAGGCCGAGCAGATGGCCTACACGAAGAAGCTGCTCCAGGAGCGCATCGCCCACCACACGGGTCAGACCGTCGAGCAGATCGAGGCCGACTCGGATCGTGACCGCTGGTTCACCGCCGAAGAGGCGAAGGACTACGGCATCATCGACCACGTCATCGTCAAGCGTGGCGAGATGATCTGAGCCGTCGCGGCCACGCCGCGCGGCCAGTCGGAGCGGGCAACGGGACGTCGATTTCGGCGCGCCCGGATTTCTCGCGTTTTCATGGCAATTCCTCTTGCGAGGCGAACATATGTTCGCTATGGTGACGGGACGATGCATGTGACCGACTTCGAGCGACTCTCGAACTTCGACCCGGTGGGGAAGACCCGCACCGAGATCGAGCGCGCCCTCGAGGGGTGCGGGCGGTTGGCGGCGTTCGCGGCGGCGAAGAAGCTGGCGTGTCTCGCCGCGATCGAGGCGCTGGGCGACGATGGGGTGAAGCCGGCCGACGCCAATCGCACGAAGACGAGAGCGTCGTCGAAGAAGTCGAAGCGAGCGGCGCGTACCGCGAAGCAGCTGCCGGCGATGCCCACGATCCAGCAGGCATTGGCCGACGGCGAGATCTCCGAGGAACACGCCGACGCGGCCGCCGATGCGGCGGCGCGGGTGTCGCCCGAGGAGGCCGATGCCGAGCTGGCGAAGCTGGCGCTGTTGCTGCCGGCCGACCGGTTCGCGTCGGAGGCGAACGACTGGGCGAGTCGGCGTGAGTCCGACGAGAAGAAGGAGACGGCGCAGGACCGGGCCCGCCGGGAGCGCACCGGTGTGGTCTGGCGGAAGAAGAACGGCCGGATCGGCATCAACGGTGAGTTCGACCCGGTCGCCGGCAACCCGGTGCTCCAGGCGTTCGAGCAGGCGATGGCCCGGCTGTTCCGTGAAGACGGTGGTCGCGACGGCGATCCGGCCACGATGCGCACCTACGCCCAACGTGGAGCCGACGCCCTCACCGAACTGATCGCCGACGGGGCGTCGGGTGGATCGGCTGGGGCGGCTGCCGCGAGCCGGCGGCCGCATCCGCGGTTCGTCACCCATGTGCGGATCGACGCGGACCGGTGCCGGGCCGACGATCCGTCGGGGTTCGCCGCCTTCCTCGACGGCACACCCTTGCCACAGTCCGTACTGGAGCGCATCGCCTGTGAGTCGGCGTTCGTCGGCTCGATCTTCGACACCGACGGCTCGATCCTCTGGCAGGGCCGCGCTGTCCGGCTCGCCACCGACGATCAGTGGAACGCACTGATCGACCGGGATGGCGGCTGCATCCACTGTGGTGCCGATCCGGCCCGATGCCAGGCCCACCATCTGGTGCCGTGGGCGCCGCCGACGTTCGGCGAGACCGACATCGACGATCTCGCCCTGGTGTGTGCCAGCGCCCATTCGCTGATCCATGACCACGGCTATCAGGTGGTCATCGACGATGCCGGCCGCTACCGGTTGATCGAACCCGGGGCCCGGGCCGGGCCGATCGCGCAGGCGGCCTGAGATGGCCGGGCGACAGGAGTTGGCGTCAGCTGATGCGAGGCGGCACGTCGCCGTTGAGCACGCAGAGCTTGTAGGTGCACGGCGTCCACAGGAAGAACTTCTCGAGCGTGTCTTCGTCGTCGCGCAACGCGAGCAGCGTGTCGATCACGATCTGCTCGTCGCCGGCCTCACCGGCGGGAAGGTCCCAGCGCTCCCGATCCGGTTCCACACCGGCGAGGAACTCGGCGAAGGCGAGCACGTCGCGCACGATGTCGCACACGTTCTCCCAGTCGTAGGTCAGCGAGGTGGCGGCGTAGAGGCCGAGGTCGGCGTCGACCCCGAAGAGGCCGACGGCCACCGCGTTCGGATCGGTCGCGTCGTAGGTGACGAACCAGTCGTCGGCCGACCAGTCGACCACGCGGGGAGCGTCGATGACGGGCGCGGGGTCGTGTTGGGGAGCGGCGTGGATGGTCCAGCCGTCGAGGTCGAGGCGGCCGTCGTTGCCTTCGGGCAGGGCGCCCCAGCCGATGGCCATGTCCGCGCCGCCGAACCCGAGCCTCGGGATGATGCCGGGGTCCTTCGGGGCGCAATGGTCGAAACGGAACGAATTGGTCCCCACGCCCATGGCGGCGAGCACGCTCTGGCGGGTTTCGGTCATCGCCCGGAGCGACTCGATCAGCGCGAGCTCGTCGGTGGAGCCGCCGAGGCCGACGCCGTCCAGCGTCTCGAGGAGCCAGAGGACGCTGTCACAGCCACGGAACGACACCAGCTGCTCGTCCACGACCGCCCAGCCCGCGACGATTTCGCCGTGTTGCTGGCCGGCCGCGTCGGGAAGGTCGAGATCGTCGGTGGCGAGAAAGAGCAGGGCGGTGAGGGTCACGTCGCGTCGACCGGCGATCCATTCGAGCGTCTGGCGCACATCGTCGCGGGCGGCGACGAGATGGGTCGGGGCGAAGTCCGATGAGGGGTGCAGCACCATGCGGCCGCCGGTGACATCGACGAGATCCGGGTCCTCGGCGTCGACCAGCGGGAGGCCCTCGACGATCAGCCAACTGTTGGCCTGTTCGAGGTCGGTGGCCGGGCGGTCCGGGGCCGTCGCGTCGTCACCGCCGTCACCACCACCGTCACCGCCGAGATCGATGTCGCCGCCGGCCTCGCGGCTGTCGTCGGCGTCACGGTCGCGGGTGACACAGTCGGCGGGGTCCTGGCCGACGGGGTCGAAGGTGGCGCGCTCGTGCCACGGGATGAACACGCCGGAGCCGGTCGGCGACTCCTCGGACACGCCGGTGACCACGGTGGGGATGGTGCTGGTGGTGTCGTCGGGCGCGGCCGCATCGTCACCACAGGCAGCCCCCACGAGGGTGAGGGCGAGCACACACGCCGTCCACCGCATGGCGACGACGGTAGTTCGCTCAGGTGAAGGTGAGGGTGTCGCCCACGGCGACGGGGCCGGGTTCGACCACCACGGCATAGATCCCGAGCGACGGGAAGTCGCCGAACCCGCCGAAGGGGCGCTTGTTCGCCGCGGCGATGGTCTGGAGCACGGCCTTGTCACGGGGAAGGCCGGCCTGGGCGCGGGTGGTCATGACACAGCGGGGGGCGGTGGAGCCGAACCGGATGGTGGCGCCGCCGATGGTGGCGGTGCGGTCCTCCCAGTCGTTCTCGGGCATGCAGTCGAGATCACCGGTGTCGAGAAGCACGCTCGGGCGGAACCGATCGGCGTTGACGACGCTGTCGGCGGCGCGTTCCTGGATGTGGGCGATGCTCGCCGTGGTGAGGATGTGGAGCGGTTCGAGGTCGGCGAAGCTGCCCTGCTCGGCGAGTGCGGACGGGAGATCGAGCTCGATTCCGGACAGGGCGAAGCCTTCGCCGATGTCGGGCCATTCGGAGGCGTAGGTCATGGCTTGGTCGCCGGCGGTGACGAGCTCGACCTCCATGCCGAGGGCGGCGGATGCGGCCGTGGCGACGGCGGCGGGGTCGGCCGAGGAGAAGGTGTCGCCGTCGATGGTGAGGGTGACGGCGGGCATGGCTTCGCCGGCGACGGGTTCGGCGTCGAAGTCGGCGGAGAAGCCGAGGAGGGTCTCGCCGATGCGGGGGGCCTTGGCGCTGAGCACCCGATCGGTGTTGACCTCGCGCAGGCCGAGGAAGCGGTCGCCGACGATGCCGTGGCGGCCGAGGTCGACCCGGTCGACGCGGGGGGTCTGGAACGACTTCACCGGGAAGCGGCGGAGTTCGGAGACCGTGAGGCTCATGCCCGGGCCGCTTCCGCGATCGACTTCAGCTCGGCGATGCCTTCGGCCTTGTCGTCGTAGCGGAACAGGGCGGAGCCGCTGACGAACACGTTGGCCCCCGCCGCGGCGCACTCGCCGATCGTGTCGGCGCTCATGCCGCCGTCGACCTCGATGTCGATCTCGTTGCCGGAGGCGTCGACCATGGCTTTCAGGTCGGCGATCTTGTCGAGAAGCGGGATGTAGGTCTGGCCGCCGAAGCCGGGGTTGACGGTCATGACGAGGATGTGATCGGTGACGTCGAGGACATGGGACAGCACGTTGGCCGGGGTGTGGGGGTTGAGGACGACGCCGCTGCGGGCGCCGAGCTTGCGGATGTTGTCGAGGGATCGGTGCAGGTGGGTGCAGGCCTCGGCGTGGACCATGACGGTCGAACAGCCGGCGTCGACATAGAGGGGCGCGATCTCGTCGGGCTTCACGACCATCAGGTGGGCTTCGAAGTGGATGGTGAGATGGGGACGGATGCTGGAGACGACATCGGGTCCGACGGTGATGTTGGGGACGAAGACGCCGTCCATGACGTCCCAGTGGATGCGGTCGGCGCCCGCCTTCTCGAGGTCGATGCACTCCTCGCCGAGGCGGGCGAAATCGGCGGGAAGGATGGACGGGGCGATCTCGATGGCGCGGCTCACGGGCGCGACCCTACCTGCCGGGTCGGGCGGGGCAGGGCGATTCTCGGTGGGGTGCCGATACCGTTCCGTTCGTGGAACTCCGGGTGACGGCAACTGCGCGAGACGGCGCCGGCGTCGCCCGCGCGGAGGACGGCCGGGTGGTGTTCGTGGAGGGCGCCCTGCCCGGCGAGACCGTGAGCGTGGAGATGCTCAAGGTGGATCGCCGCTGGTCGCGGGCCCGGGTCGTGCGGGTGCTGGACCCGTCGCCCGACCGGGTGCCGGTGCCGTGTACCCACCAGATCGAGGGCTGCGGTGGGTGCGATCTGCTCCACGTCGGCCAGTCGGCCCAGCTGCGCCTGAAGTCGTCGATGGTGGTCGATCAGCTCGCCCGGCTGGGACTCGATGCCCCTGACCCGGACCTGCGTTCGCTCGACGACGACCACGGCCGCACGACCGTGCGGGCCGCCGTCAGCGACGGGCGGGCCGGCTATCGCATCCGTGGCTCGCACGACGTGGTGGTGCCCGAGTCGTGCGACGCCGTCGACCCGTCCGCCGAGCAACTGCTCGTCGACGGCCGGTTCGGTGACGCGCACGAGGTCACGATCCGGGTCGGCAACCGCACCGGGGAACGCCTGGTGCTGGTCGAGGGAAGCCCGTTCGACATCGAGGTGCCCGACGACGTGCTCGTCGTCGGCTCCGCCGACCTCAAGAAGGGGAAGCGGGCGTGGATCCACGAGGAGGCGGGCGGTCGCCGTTGGCGGGTGTCCGCCCAGTCGTTCTTCCAGAACCGCCCAGCCGGGGTCGACGCGCTCGTCGACGAGGTCCGCGAGATGGTCGACGTCCTCGGTGCCGACGGCCCGCTGGTCGACGCCTACGCGGGGGTCGGCATCTTCGCCGGGACGATCGGCGAAGGGCGCACCGTCCACGCGATCGAACGCAGTCGTGACTCGATCGCCGATGCCCGCGTGAACCTCGACGGCGACGTCAGGATCATCGCCGCGTCGGTCGAGCGGTGGCGCCCGTCACCGGCCGCGATCGTGATCGCCGATCCGGCCCGCGAGGGCCTCGGGAAGGCGGCCGTGACGGCGTTGTTGCGGTCGGAGCCACAGCTGTTCGTGCTGGTGAGCTGCGACCCGTCGTCGTTCGCCCGCGACGCCGGCCTGCTGATCGACGCCGGGATGCGCCTCGACCGCTTCACGGTGGTGGACATGTTCCCCGGCACGTCCCATGTGGAGACGGTCGGCGCGTTCGTCGCCTGAGGTCGGTCCGGCTCAGAGCCGGGCGTGGAACGCGAGCATGTCGGCCTCGAACACGGCCGGCTGATCGCCCTCGCCGCCGATGTGGGCGCCCTTCTGGCCGAAGCCCCGCTCGATGGCGGCGGTGAAGAGGTCGACATCGGTCAGAGCCGGATCGGGCTCGCCGACGATCGGATCGATCATGGCGCCGTCGTCGGCCAGGTAGGTCGTCGGCATGTTCGGGCAGACCCGCGCCTCCTCCATGAACGACACGGGCTCGAGCCGATCGAAACTGTGATGGGCGTTGCCGACGATCCGGATCGACGCATCGGCCCCGCCGGCGCGCAGGGCGGCGATCTGGGACTGGGCCTCCTGCACGGAGCACCACTCGTCACGCTCGCCGATGATCGCCCGGAGGCGGGTGTCGCCGATGTCGGCGTCGAGGAACTGGTGGCCGCACCACGGATAGACGGCGTAGGCGGCGGCGAGTCGGGGGCCGTCGCCGAGTACGGCGTCGGCGAAGTGGCGGCTCGAGGCGATGGTGACGGCCGCGCCGCCGCGGCTGTGGCCCTGGGCGGCGATGCGGCTGCGGTCGACCTCCGGGCGGTCGGCGAGCACGGCGACGGCGGCGAGCACGTCGTAGGCGCTGGCCGCGAAGCTGAACTGGACCTGGTTGGCCACGGTCGAGGTGACGGATCGGGCGCCGAACGGATCGAGCACGAAGACGACGAAGCCGGCGCGGACCAATGTCTCGGCGTGCTGCTCGTGGTTGGGCCCGACGCCGAGCGATCCCGGCGTGACGATCACCGTCGCACCGGCGGCGCCCTCGGGCACGAACAGCTTCCCGTCGAGCACGACGGCGTCGTCGGCGGCCTCGCCCGGGGCCGGGCCGGCCATCGCGGTCACATAGTTGGACGGGTTCCGGCTCGGGATGTCGATGTTCTCGCCGACCACGCCAGCGTAGGTGACGACGTCGTCGCGGTATCGGGTTTCACGGTCGAGGGTATTGCCGTCCAGAGACATGCGCCGGACGGTAGCACCGTCGTCGCGCTCGCCGAGCGGCCCTCAGGCGGTGCGGACGAAGTCGAAGACCTGGCTGTCGGTGCCGTCGCCGACGGTCACGTCGAAGTGCTCGTCGACGGGAGCAGTGGGGAACTCGACCCGCACGAACCAGTCGCCGTTGCCGTCGGCCGTCGTCTGGGTGGTGGCGTTGTAGGCGGACGTGACGGTGATCGTCGCGCCGGGGGCGGCAGTGCCGGAGTACTCGTCGTAGGGCGGATCCTCCTCGCAGCTGCCGTAGCGGGCCTGGGCGGTGAAGGCGACGGCGGCCTCGGTCGTGGTCGTGGTGGGCGCCGTGGTCGTGGTGGGCGACGTCGTTGTCGGGGCGGCGGTCGTCGTGGGCGGGGGAGCGGTGGTGGTGGTGACGGGCGGGAGCGTGGTCGTCGCGGTGACGAGGGCCGGCGGCTCGGTGGTGGTCGGCGTCGCGAGGTGGGACGGATCGTTCGCCGGCGCCGGGGCCGTCGTGGTGGCCGCCACCGTGGTGGTCGTGGTCTCGGCCGAGGCGTCGTCGATGAACGGAGTGCTCGGATCCGGGGCGGGCTGGTCGGGCTGGTCGACGACGTTCGTCGGTGCGGTCGTCTCGCCGGTGCGGGCCAGGAACATGCCGAGGCTCGCCACGAGGGTCACGGCGCCGACGGCCATCGCCATGCGCACGGTCTTCATCCGGTCGGCGTGGACGAGGGCGGCGCGCAGGCGCTCGGGGTCGGCGGTGGCTGCCGGGGCCGCAGCACCGGCGAGGGCTCGGCGGATCTCGAACTCGTTCATCGGGGCATCTCCGCGTCGAGGAGGCGACCGAGGGATTCCATCCCGCGGTGCACATGGGTGCGAACGGAACCGATCGAGATGCCGAGGATCTCGGCGATCTCGGACTCGGACCGGTCTTCGTAGTGGCGCAGGACGAGGCACGCCCGCTGACGGTCGGACAGTTGCCCGAGGGCGTCGACCACCCGGTCGCGGCTGTCGTTGCGCATGGCGCCCGATTCCGCGCTGGCCATGTCCGGGCGCGGGTCGGGGCGGTTGCGCCGGATCACCCCGAGGTGGCGGGCCCGGCCGCGGGCGAGGTTCAGCACCGTGGTGCGGAGATAGCCGCCGACCCGGGCCGGGTCGTCGATCCGGTTCCAGGCGCCGTAGAGCTTCACGAACGCCTCGTGGACGAGATCCTCGGCCATCCCCGCCTCGGGGGCGATGAAACCGGCGAAGCGGAGAAGGTCGGGATAGTGGGCCTCGTAGACGGCGACCACCTCGTCGTGGCGCTCGGCGCGTCGTTCCCGCCGTGATCGACGCCCGCCGACCGTGCGCGCCGGTCGGCCGGGGGCCGTGCCCCGGGGGATCGCCTCCATCGGGGCACTGAGCGTCGCGTGAGTGGTCACCACCCTTTCAGACGCGTCACGCACCCCGATCTCTGACATGAAATCTCCATCGGCACGAAAATCGTCCGATTCGAGCGGGTGGGGAGACTCAGCTCACTTCGATGCGGCCCGCCAGCTCGCCGGCCACGGTGTCGAGGTCCTCGGCGACGTCGACCACCCGATCGGCCGCATCGCGGTGGGGCTGCACGAATTCATCGTGCATCGGGGCCACGAACTGGGCGAACTGGCGGCGGACGTCGTCCGCGTCGCGTCCCCGCTCGGCGACGTCTCGCCGTATGCGCCGTTCGAGCCGCACGGGTTCGGGCACGTCGATGAAGACGGCGTGATCGAGGAGCGCGTGGATGGCGGGGAAACAGAACAGGAGGATGCCTTCGACGATGACGACGTCACGGGCCTCGACCGGAATGGTCCGACCGGTGCGGGTGTGGGTTGCGAAGTCGTACTCCGGCACCTCGATCGGTCGACCGGCGCGGAGGTCCGCGAGATGCGTCGCGAACAACTCGTGGTCGAGCGAGTCCGGATGGTCGTAGTTGACCTGCATGCGCTCCTCCATCGAGAGGTGCGAGAGGTCGCGGTAGTAGGCGTCGAAGGCGAGGGCGGACACATGGTCCGGGCCGAGTCGGCGGGTCAGCTCGACCGCGAGGGTCGTCTTCCCGGCGCCGGAGCCGCCGCAGATCCCGTAGAGCCTTGCCACGGGCGGTCAGACTAGCAACAGTCGGCTCAGGTGCCCGGGGTCGGAGCGTCCACGAGATCGAGGAGCTCGGGCGCCAGCCAGTCGGCCACCTCTCGCGCCGAGTCGGTCGAGAAGTGGACGCCGTCGGGGCGGAGCCGCAGATCGTCGTCCTGTGCGGCGATCCAGGCGTTCAGGTCGATGACCACGGTGTCCGGGCGTTCGGCGGCCACCTCGGCCACGATCTCCCGCCACCGTTCGGACCGTTCGACGTCGTACTCCGCATAGTGCGCACCCGCCGGCACTGCGCGCAGGCGCCCGGCGCCGACGTCGGGATGGGCGATCAGCACGACGGTCGCCGCCCGTTCGTGCAGCGCCTCGACCGCGGCAGCGAGGATCCGGCGCTGCTGGTCCGCCCGGGCGTCGTCGAGGAGGCTCGTGAAGCCGCCGTCGGTGCGATGGTCGACGATCTCCCACGCGCCGAGCTGGATGATGGCGAGGTCGAGTTCGTGCCGGGTCCCGTCCGGATCGGTCGGCTGATGCCGGTCGAGGGCCGCGAGCCAGCTGTCCAGCCACGCCACGCAGTCGTCGCCGACCGGGACCTCCCGGCCCTCGAGGATGCGGGTGCCGTCCTCGATGAGGCCGCACCCGAGCTTGGCGGCGCCGCGGATCATCCACAGCTCGTCGGGATGCTCGGCCGCCCATTCGGCGATGCCGAGCCCGGTCATCAGCGCCGTCGAGTCGCCGAACATGGCGATCATCGCCGGGCCGGGGGCCTCCTCGATCGCCCCGGCCACCACGGTCTCGGGAGAGGCGGTGTCGGGCGAGGCGGTGTTGGGGGCGACGGCGGCGACCGCCGGCGGGGGCGGCGCGGCGGTGAGCGCTTCGAGCTCCCGTTGGGCCTGGGCGAAGTCGGTCGGTGTGTCGGTCGGCTGACTCCGGGCCGCCACGGCGACGATCATGAGCGCAGCCATCGCCGTGGCCGGAGCAACGAGGAGAAGCCGCCGGCCGCTGCCGCGGGCCCGCCGGATCGGCGTCTCGATCCACCGGTGCATGGCGGCGGCCAACGGAATCGTGATCGCGAGGCCGACGCCGACGCGGGCGAGCGGCTCCAGCGCGGTCTCCTGCTGGAGCACGAGTAGGACCGGCCAGTGCAGGAGGTAGCCGCCGTAGGAGATCACCCCGAGGCGGCGCAACGGCTCGAACGCGAGCGTGCGGCGGACGACCGATCCCGGGGTCATGGCCGCGACGAGGATGACGAGGGCCAGGGCCGCGTGGATCGCGAGTCCACCCCGATAGAGCCAGAGGTCCGTGGGCTCGGCCGTCGCCCACATCGCCGCGGTCGCGGCGATCGCGCCGAGGGCGGCGACGTCGAGGGCGCGGGTGGCCGCGAGGCTCGCGGGGGCGTCGGCCCGCCGCTGCCACCAGACGGCGAGCACCGCACCGAGGGCAAGCTCGCCGAGGCGCCCGTCCGTGCCGAAGTAGACGCGATCGGTGCTCGCTCCCATGGTGATGAGAAGCGCCGGCCAGGCGAGCAACGCCACCGCGGTCGCGGTGAGCGCGGCGGCGAACGCGCGGGTCGCGCCGCGGCGCAGGGTGAGGGTCAGCAGGGCGGGGACGACGAAGTAGTACTGCTCCTCGACGGCGAGCGACCAGAAGTGACGGAAGAAGGACGGACTCTGGAACAGGGCGCCGTAGCTGTCGCCCGCGCTGATGAAGCGCCAGTTGGAGAAGTGGAAGAGCGAGGCGAGGGCATCGGTCCGCAGTCGGTCGAGCTGGGACGAGTCGCCGATCCACGCGACCACCAGCGTGGTGGCGATGATCGTGACCATGGCGGCCGGGAGCAGGCGCCGGATCCGGCGCTCCCAGAAGGAGCCGAGCGCGATGGTGCCGGTCGTCGAGCGCTCCTGGAGGAGCAGGGTCGTGATCAGGAAGCCGGACAGGGTGAAGAAGGTGGAGACGCCCAGGAATCCGCCCCGGAGCCAGTCGATGCCGGCGTGGTAGCCGACCACGCCGAGGAGCGCGACGGCCCGCAGCCCGTCGAGGGCCGGTTGATATCCGAACCGCTTGGCGTCTACTGGCATCGTCGGAATCCCAGGATACGCGTCTGCGGAAACGGCCGAAATGGGCCATACGTGCCAGGATCGGGCTGTGCCTGAGACTGCGGTGCCCGAGATCGCCGTGTCGCAACGAAAATGAGCCGCCGGGCGGCCGACCGGGCCGACATCGCGCCGTTCTACGTGATGGAGGTGATGCGCGCCGCCGAGTTGCGCGCGGCCGCCGGGCACGACGTCCTGCACCTCGAGGTGGGCCAACCGTCGACGCCGGCGCCGCGGGGCGTCATCGACGCGGCCCATCGGGCCCTGGACGACGACGTGCTCGGCTACACCACGGCGGCCGGGCTCGAACCGCTTCGTCGGCGGGTCGGTGACCACTACGCTGACTGGTACGGCGTGGACGTCGATCCCGACGCGGTGATGTTCACCGTGGGGGCCTCGGGCGCGTTCGTGGCCGCCTTCCTGGCGGCGTTCGATGTCGGCGATCGGGTGGTGGTGCCGACGCCGGGCTACCCCTGCTACCGCAACGCGCTCGCGGCGCTCGGCTGTGAGGTCGTGGACCTGCCGACGACGATCGACGACCGCTTCCAACCGACCGTCGCCCAGCTCGACGCGCTCGGCCCTGTCGACGGACTCGTCCTCAGCTCACCGTCGAACCCGACCGGCACGATGCTCGACCCCGAGCGGATGGCGGCCGTCTGCGAGTGGTGCCGCGCGAACGACGTGTGGTTCGTGTCCGACGAGATCTACCACGGCATCACCTACGGCCAGGCGGCGCCGACCGCCCTCGAGTTCGACCGCGACGCGATCGTCATCAACTCGTTCTCGAAGTACTTCTCGATGACGGGCTGGCGGCTCGGCTGGATGATCGCGCCCGATCCGCTGCGCACCGCCCTCACCCGCATCGGCCAGAACGTCACGATCGCGGCGCCGACGCTGTCCCAACTCGGTGCGCTCGCCGCCTTCGACTGTCACGACGAGTGCGAGGAGAACGTGCGCCGCTACGCCACGAACCGGGAGCTGCTCCTGTCGGGTCTGCCCGCCGCCGGCATCACCGAGCTCGCTCCTGCCGACGGTGCCTTCTACGTGTGGGCCCGCACCGACCATCTCGCCGACGACTCGCAGGCGTTGTGCGCCCGCTGGCTCGACGAGCTCGGGATCGCTGCCACACCAGGCGTCGACTTCGACCCGACCGACGGCCATCGCTTCGTGCGCTTCTCGTTCGCCGGGAGCGAAGCCGATGTGGCGCAAGCCGTCGCCCGACTGAGAGATTGGACCCCATGAGCCCTGTTCCCGAGAGCCCTGATCCCCAGACATATGACCCGTCGCAGCTCGAGACGCTGACCGTCGAGATGGACGGCCATGTCGCGTGGGTGACGCTGGATCGGCCGGAGGCCTACAACGCATTCAGTCCCACCATGGAACGGGAGATGCGCGAGACGTGGGAGGCCTTCCGGCGCGACGACGACGTGCGGGCGATCGTGTTGACGGCGGCGGGGGAGAAGGCCTTCTGCGTCGGCATTGACCGCAACGAGGGCGAGTTCACGGCGCTCGACGACAGCGCCGGCCTCTACGGCACGTCCAACAACTTCATGTACGACGATCCGGGCGACAGCCTCGGACCGAAGGCGTGTGACCTCTGGAAGCCGGTGATCTGCGCGGTCAACGGGATGGCCGCCGGGGGCGCGTTCTACATGCTCGCCGAGGCGGACGTGATCATCGCCGCCGACCACGCCACGTTCTTCGATCCGCACGTGACGTACGGGATGGCGGCCGTCTACGAGCCGATGAAGATGCTCCAGCGCATGCCGCTCGGGGAGATCCTGCGGCTGTCGCTGCTCGGCAACCACGAGCGGATGAGCGCGGAGACGGCCCAGCGCATCGGTCTCGTCAGCGAGGTGTGTCCGGCCGACGAACTGCGGGAGCGGGCCAAGTGGGTCGCGGACGCCATCGCGTCGCAGCCGCCGGTCGCCGTGCAGGGCACGGTCCGAGCCATCTGGGCGGCCAACGACCTGGGCCGGCTCAACGCGATCGCCATGGCCCCGTCGATCCTCACGACCGGCACCGACGTGTCGGTCCTCGCCGCCGGCGCCGACGCCTTCGGCTCCGGCGAGCGGATCACCCCGCGTATCCGCTGATCACCTTCCAACCCCCCTACCACTCACCCCCACCCTTCCGAAGTGGCGTGTACATCGCCCTGAGTTCGGGCGTGGCACACGCCAGTTGCGGTGGGGTGGGGCTGCGGTGGGGTGGGGCTGCGTTGGGGTGGGGTGGATCAGGCGCCGAGGCGGGTGCGGGCGGCGGCGCTCATGTCGAGCAGGCGCTGGGGGACGGTGACGCCGTTGACGGTCACGCCTCCGCCGGCTGCCGCGCCACCCGAATCGCCTGCGTCGTCGCCTCCGGCCTCGGCGGCGGCCGCGGCGAGTTCGGCGGCCTTCTCGGCCTCGACGGCCTCGCGCTCTCGCTGGACGAGGAACCGTTCGTAGTCCTTGGCCCGCACGACACTGCCGTGGTCGATATGGCCCACGGACTCGCCGTCCGCGAAGCGGATCCAGTAGCGCTGCCACGCGAACCCGTTCGCCACCGCGACCTTGCCCTCGCTGCCCGCGGGGTAGCCGGGGATGTCGTCGACCAGGCGCACCTTGGTGCCCCGCTTGTACGGGTCGGCCTGGAGTTCTGCGGTGGTGGGGGGCGATTTCGGCACGGGGAGAAAATGTAGCGGGTCCGTCTAGGGTCGGACGACATGAGCGAGACGCGTCAACCTTTCGTGACCATAGATCGCGGGGATCCGGCGATCCCGGTGGTGACCCTGAATCGGCCGGAGCGGCGCAATGCGTTGTCGATGGACCTGGTCAGCGACGGCATCGACGCGTTCCGGGAACTCCATCGCGACCGCGAGGCCCGGGTGATCGTGCTGACGGGGGCGGGCGACGGGTTCTGTGCCGGGGCCGATCTCAAGGGTGGCTCGCCGGCGCCGGACTCGGAGGGTCGGGGCCCGGTCGGCTCCGTCTATCGGGCCCAGGAGCACATCGTCGACTTCATGATGGCCGTGCACGAGTGCGACAAGCCGGTGGTCGCGGCCGTCCACGGCGCCGCGGTCGGCGGTGGACTCGCCCTCGCGCTGGCGAGCGATCTGCGGGTGGCGGACGAGACCGCCTACTTCGGTTCCGTCTTCATCAACGTCGGTCTGACCAGCTGCGACATCGGCACGAGCTACTTCCTCCCGCGGCTCGTCGGCAGCGGCCATGCGATGGACATGATGATCACCGGTCGCCATGTCGCCGCCGACGAAGCGGACCGCATGGGCCTGCTGAACCGGCTCGTGCCCACCGGCACCCACGTGGACGAGGCGAAGGCCTATGCGGCCGAGATCGCGAAGAACAACGAGTACGGCGTCTGGCTCACCAAGCGGGGACTGTGGGCGAACATCGACGCGCCGTCGATCCGTCACGCCGTCGAGCTCGAGAACCGTCAGCAGGTGCTCGGCACGTTCACCGGCAACATGACCGAGGCTATGCGGGCGTTCGGTGAGCGGCGCGAACCGAACTGGGGTCCGCTCTAGCGGGCGGTTACCATGGGGGCCATGACGCCCGAGGATCTGGACTTCAAGCCGTTTGACGCCGACAACCACTACTACGAGGCGCTCGACGCGTTCACCCGCCACGTGCCGGCCGAGATGCAGCCGCGTGTCGTGCAGTGGATCGAGAAGGACGGCCGCAAGTACCACCTCGTCGGTGGCCGGATCAGCCACGCCGTGGTCAATCCCACCTGGGATCCGGTCGCCATGCCCGGCGCCCTCCACGAGTACTTCAAGGGCAACCCGGAGGGCCGCAGCCCGATGGAGATGCTGAAGGAGCGCGAGCCGCTTCCCGACTACTACATGAACAACGACGCCCGCCTGGCGCTGCTGGAGACGCAGGGCCTCCAGGGCGTCTGGCTGTTCCCGACGCTCGGCGTGCTCTACGAGGAGCTCATCAAGGACGACGTCGAGGCGTGCGCCGTGATGATGTCGGCGTTCAACCAGTGGCTGCTCGAGGACTGGGGCTACGCCTACGAGGACACGATCTTCGGTGCGCCGTATCTCTGTCTCGGTGATGTCGACGCAGCCGCCGCCGAGGTCGACAAGGTCGTCGCCGCCGGCGCCCGCGTGGTCGTGATGCGGCCGGCTGCGGTCACCACACCGACCGGGATGAAGTCGCCGTTCGACCCCCACTTCGACCCGGTCTGGTCGCGGATCAACGAGGCGGGCATCACGGTCGTGATCCATGCGGCCGACTCGGGCTACAGCACCCAGGGGTATGCCGACAATCGCTTCTCGGCGGCCGGCATCAGCAAGGGGAACTACGGCGGTCCCAGCATCGGCAGCTTCTCGATCGAGCGGGCCGCCCAGGATTGGCTGATCCAGGCGGTCTTCCAGAAGATCTTCGACCGGTTCCCGCGGTTGCGGGTCGCCTCGGTCGAGAACGGGTCGGACTTCCTGCGTCCCACGTTCCGCAAGTTCGATCAGACAGCCAAGAAGAGCTTCGGCTGGTTCACCGATCATCCGGTCGACACCTTCAAGGCGAACGTGTGGATGAACCCGTTCTGGGAGGACGACGTCAACGAGGTGGCCGAGCTCATGGGCGCCGATCACGTGATCTTCGGTTCCGATTGGCCCCACATCGAGGGCCTGCCCAAGCCGCTCGACTATCTGGTCGAACTGAAGGCGTTCGACGCCGTCGACCAGAAGAAGATCCTGCTCGACAACGTGACCTTCCTCAACACGCCACTGCCCTGACCCGGAGGGTCGATGGCCCACACCGATCACGACCACGCACCGGGCCCGGCCCGCCCCGTCCGAGATCTGACGGTGGCGGCGGGGGCCAACACGGTCCTGCTGGTCGTCCAGGTCGTCGGCGCGATCGCGTTCGGCTCGATCGCGCTCCTGGCCGACTCGATCCACCAAGGCTCCGATGTGGTGTCGCTGTTCCTCGCGGTCGGGATCGCCGCGGTCGTGGCCCGACCGCCGTCGCGGCGATTCACCTTCGGGTTCCGCCGCGCCGATGCGCTCGGTGGGCTGCTGCACGGTGTGCTCCTGCTGGCCGGCGCGGTCTGGATCGTGATCGAGGCGGTCCGGCGCTTCGACGGTGACCACGAGGTCGAGGGCCTGGGTGTGGTCGTGTTGGCCCTGGTGGGTCTGGCCGTCAACGGCTTCTCGGCCCGCTGGCTCCACATGGGGCACGGCCACTCGCTCAACGTCGAAGGCGCAGTCCTGCATCTTGCGGCCGACGCGGCCGGGTCGCTCGTCGTGCTCATCGGCGGTGCGCTCGTCCTCGCGACCGGCGCAGACTGGGTCGATCCCGCCGCCTCGCTCGTCGTCACCGTGTTGATCGTGTGGTCGGCGCTGCGCCTCGGCTCCACCTCGTTGCGGGTGCTCATGGACGCGGTGCCGGAGGGCGTCGACCTGGACGGTCTGCGGGCGCTCATGCTCGACGATCCGCTGGTCACCGACGCCCACCACCTCCACGTACGCACCCTCGACGGCGACACGGTGAGCCTCACCGCCCACGTCCAGGTCGACACCGAGGACCTCCACGAGGCGCAGGTGGTCACCCAACGGCTGTCGGTCGCGTTGGGGGAGCGGGGCATCGACCATGTCACCCTCCAGGCCGAGTGTCACCCGTGTGAGGGAGAGGATTGTTGACCCACCTTCCCGGGAAGTGAACGCTCGCTAACTTCTTGCTACGCTCCCTTCCATGAGCACGCCCATGCCGACCGCGGAAGAAGTCCGAGCCGATCTCGAGTCCTGGTTGGACGCCAACTGGGACGAGACCCTGACCGTCGAGGAGTGGTGGGCGCGCCTCGCGCCGACCGGCTATGCCCACCCGACGCTGCCGGTGAACGCCGGTGGGAAGGGCTGGGGACGCGATCTCGCGGCCGTCGTCAACACGGTGATGGCCGAGCGCGGGGTCATGGGTCCGCCGTCGTCGGGCCTGGGTTGGATGCTCGCCGCGCCGACGATCGCCGCCCACGCCACCCAGGAGCAGATCGACCAGTTCGTGCCCGACATCCTCACCGGCCAGGTTGGTTGGTGTCAGCTGTTCTCCGAGCCCGGCGCGGGTTCGGATCTCGCCGGTCTCGCCTGCAAGGCCGAGAAGGACGGCGACGAGTGGGTCATCACCGGTCAGAAGGTGTGGACCTCCGGCGGTCAGGTCGCCGACTGGGGGATGCTCATCGCCCGCACTGATCCCGATGCGCCGAAGCACAAGGGCATCAGCTACTTCGCCTTCGAGATGGACCAGCCCGGTGTGACGGTACGACCGCTCACCGAGATGACCGGCCGGGCGCTCTTCAACGAGGTCTTCATCGATGAGGCCCGCGTGCTCGACGCCAACATGATCGGCGGGCTCAACAACGGCTGGGCCGTCGCCAACTCGACGCTGATGTTCGAGCGGGCCTCGCTCGGTTCCGCAGGCAAGAAGCCCCAGACCGCGACCCCGGGCCGGTTGGGCAAGGCGCTCCAGCGGCCCGTGACCGACTTCGCCAAGCGGGAGCGCAGCGAGGGTGGCGTGCCCTCCCTCGGGCCCGGGCTCTGGCAGCACTATGTCGATCTCGCCACGAAGTCCGGCCGGATCAACGACCCGGTCCTGCGCCAGGATCTCATGAAGCTCTACTCGCTCATCGAGATCAACCGGCTCGGCACGCTGCGGGCCAAGGATCCGAACCAGCGGACCGGCGCCGAGCCCAACATCGGCAAACTCCACATGTCGGAGATGTTCCGCACCTTCCGCGACGTCGGCTGCGCCGTGATCGGCGCCGACGCCATGCTGTGGGGAGCCAGCGATCCCACCACCCATGGCGCGGTCGGCGAGCTGACGACCTTCTCGCCCGGGCCGTCCATCTATGGCGGTACCGACCAGATCCAGCGCAACATCATCGGTGAGCGCATTCTCGGGCTGCCCCGTGAGCCGGGCCCCGACAAGGGCACCCCGTTCAAGGATCTGCCGAAGAACTAGCAGCGCCGGCCCTGCCCGCACGCACCCGGTCGTTCGGGTGCGCCACGTTTTGCGACATGCGACAAGCGCCGGGAGCGTCGTGGTGTCGCATGTCGCAAAACGTGGCGTGATGGCGCGGGGCGCTGCCGAGTGATACTCCCGACGGTGAGGCATGCGGCAGGGCAGACTCGTGGAATGGCCGCCGCGGGGGAGGAGCGTTCGGGGATCGTCGTGATCGCCGGCGACGGCGCGCCCCTCGATCCGCTGCGGCACGGCGGCAAGGCCTGCGGGCTGCAGGAGCTGCTCCGGCTGGGCCTGTCGGTGCCGGCGGCGATCGTCGTCCCGATCGACGCGGCGGCGGAGATCGCCGAGGGTGTGGAGATCGGCGTGGTGACGACCGCGTTCGCCGACCTCGCCGACGCGCTCGACGAGCTGCGACGCATCCCCGGGGCGCACGACACCAGGTTCGCGGTGCGCTCCGGAGCGTCGATCTCGCTCCCGGGGGCGTTCGACACGATGCTCGATGTGAAGCCGGACGACGTTCCGGAGGCCGTCGCCGCCGTGGTGGCCTCGACGCGAGGGCTGCGGGTGGAAACGATCGTGCGGGCGATGGGCGTCGACGAGGTGCCCCCGACTGCAGTGATCGTGCAGCATCAGGTCGAGGCGACGCGGGACGACCTGTCCGGGGCCGGGGTGGTGACGAGCCGCGACCCGGTGACCGGGAAGGCGGGCATGGCCGGCTCGATCGGTTGGCGACAGCGGGGCGACGCGGTCATGGCGGGCACCATCGCCGTCGACCCGGCCGCGAGCATCGACGGGCGTCTCCCGGCGACCGCTGCGAGATTGCGGGAGGACACGGCACGACTGGAGGCGGAACTCGGCTCGCCGGTCGAACTCGAGATCGTGATCGAGCAGGGCGAGCTCTGGTACCTGCAACTGCGCACCTTCGCCCCTCCGGCGGTGGACGGCGCGACGCCCGAGCTCGAGGGTGCGGTCGCCCACGGACGGGCGGCCAGCGCGGGGGTGGCGACCGGCGAACTGCATGTCGACGCGGACGACGCACTCGACGCGATCGATGCCGGTCGGTCGGTGATCATCGCGCTGGAGACCAGCTCGCCCGGCGACGTGCCGGTCATGGTGCGGGCGGCCGGGGTGCTGACGGTGCTCGGCGGCCCCGAGAGTCACGCCGCCGTCGTCACCCGGGGCGCGGGTGTGCCCGCCGTCGTGGCGGTGCAGGGACTGGTGATCGGCGACCACGGCATCGACGTGGCCGGCCGGCGGGTCGAGGTCGGCGCGGCGGTGACGATCGACGGCACGCGAGGAAGCGTGTTCCTCCCATGAGAGTCGTCGGCATCCAGCTCGGTCTCGCCACGAAACTGCCGATGCGGGCGGTCGAGGAGGCGGAGATCGAGACGCAGGCCGGTCTGGTCGGCGACCGCTATCACGGCAGCAGGCACCGCCAGCTGAGCGTGCAGTCACTGACCGAGCTCGCCGAAGCGGAGGAGGCATTCGGCGCGCCCATCGATCCGCTCCTCACCCGACGCAACGTCACGATCAGCCACGGCGTGGTGCCGCGGACACCCGGGCATCGCTGGCGGGTCGGCGATGTCGTGCTCGAGGTCGTCCGCGATGCGGCGCCGTGCAAGATGCTCGACATGGAGATCGGCGACGGCGCCCGCACGGCCATGCGGCGCCGCGCGGGTGTGATCTGCCGCGTCATCGAGGGAGCGACCCTCCGGATCGGCGACCCGGTCGACCTCGGCGAAACCTAGGGCAGTACCGTCTAGGGCAGTACCGTCTAGGGCAGTACGGCTCGGCAGGCGTCGTGCACGGCCCGGGCCATCGACACCGGCCCGTCGGCGACCAGCTCGTCGCTGAACACCTCCGCGGCGACGAACGGCGTACTGCCGATGTGGTCGAGCGCATCCCAGATCGACGGATGGTCGACCGTGCCCGCGCCGGGGAGGCGACGGGCGTGCATCGCCTCGTTCTCGATCTCGCCGGTCGCCATCGTCGGCGCGGCGGACGGCTCACAGAGCTGGACGTAGGAGATCCGCTCGCCGGGCAGGGTGCGGAGCAGGTCGAGGTCCGGCCCGCCGGGCTGGCGGATCCAGTGGAAGAGATCGAGCAGGATCGTCGCGTTCGCGGCCCCGGTCGCAACGACGAGATCGTTGGCGGCGGCGAGGGTCGGCATGCCCGTCCAGGGGAGGAACTCGAGCGAGACGACCATGTCCGCCTCGGCGGCACGCGCCGCGATGGCCGCGAACCCGTCGACGGCGGCGGGGTGGTCGTCCATCGGACCGAGGCAGGCGGCACCGACAATGCGAGCGCCGAGGTCGACGCCGGTACCGATCAGACCGTCGATCTCGGCGGTGAGGGCGTCGCTCGGCCCGGCGGTCCAACCGATGCACGCCTCGACCGCCCCGACGTCGAGACCGGAGTCGCGCACGACGGCGGCCGAGTCCGGCCCGGCGAACAGCAGATGGAACGCCCACAGGCTCACGGCATCGAAGCCGGCCGACGCGGTGGCGTCGATGTAGGCCCGCAGCTTCTCCCCGTCGATCGCCATCGGATCGGCCAACAGCGTCGAGGGACAGTTGCCGAGTGAGGCGATCTCCATTCGGGGAGTATGGCGCGTGCCGGGAGTATCGTCGCCCCATGAACCGGGGCCGCAGGGGAATGTGGGGTGTCATCGCCGCGGCGATGATCGTGTCGCTCGCCCCGGGCCACGACACCCCGGCCGCGGCCCACGCGCCGCACGATCAGGTCACCGACGTGGACTTCAGCGTCGACTTCGCGCAGAGCGGTGTCGTCCACGCCATCGTCCGCGGTCATCTGATGCGATCCGAGGACCGCGGGGAGAGCTGGAGCGAGATCGTGCGGGGCCTCGGGGGCGAAGCGCAGAAGGTCGCCCGCATGGAGATGGCACCCTCGGACCCGGCGGTCGGCTACCTGACCACCGGCGACGGCGCGGTGCTGCGAAGCGCCGACGGCGGCCTGTCCTGGGAGACGGTGGCCGACACAGGGTTCACCGCCCGCGAGCTGAGCGTGTCGCCGGTCGACGCCGACGACCTCCTCGTCGTCGGTGGCAGCTTCGGATTCAACGGACCCGTGGCCCGCTCGACGGACGGCGGGCAGTCCTGGACAGCCGCGACCCTCCCGGAACGGAACCTGGGCGCATGGCAGGTCGAGCACCACGAGGACGGCGAGAACCTCCTCGCCATCGGCACGAACGGCCAGACGTTCGTCTCGTCGGACCGCGGGGCGACCTGGCACGACGGCCTCTCGGTCGAGATCGGGCTTCCCCGCGACATCGCCATCGGGCCGGGGCCGTCGGGTGAGGCGACGGTCTTTATCACCGGCGACGACGGCGTCGTCCGTTCGACCGACGGCGGTGGGTCCTACGCCCCGGTCCCCGGTCTTCCCGACGACCGTGTCAACGAGATCGCCTTCTCCCCGGGATTCGCCGACGACGGACTGCTCTGGGGGGTGACGATCCGCTCTGGCCCCGTCGTGTCACGCGATGCCGGTGACAGCTGGGACCTGGTCGACGCGGGCCTGACCCGTTCGCCGCAGGCGCTGTCGTCCGGCGCGGCCGACTTCGCGGCGATCGCGATCGCCCCGGGCGGCTCCGGGCGGCTGGTCCTCGGCGGCTTCGCCGGCGTGTTCGTCGCGGACGACGGAGACGACTCCTGGCTGCCGATCGAGACGCTCGACGACTACATCACCGGTCTCGCCGTCTCGCCCGACCACGCGGAGGACTCGACCATCACCGTCTTCACCTACGTGAAGGGGGCGTTCCTCTCGACGGACCGCGGCGCGACGTGGACCCTGGTCAGCGAGGGGCTCGGCCAGCCGTCCGTCGACGAGGGCAACCAGTTCGCGCCGCTCCGGCGACTGCACAACGTCCACATCTCCCCGGGATTTGCCGATGACCGGACGCTCTACGGCGCCACCTGGACCGCCGTCGTGCGGTCCACGGACGCCGGCGCGCACTGGGAGTCGATCGCGGTCGGCGATCGGCCCGACGACACCGCGCTGCGTCAGTTCGTGCTCGCGCTGTCGTCGGACTTCGCCACCGACGGAACCTTGTGGGCCGCGACACGGCAGGGGGAGCTCTACCGGTCCGGGGAACGCGGCGACGCGGAGAGCTGGGAGCTGCTCCATCGCTTCGACGGTCGGGTGCGATCCGTCGCCCCCGCGACGGACGCGGCCGGTGGCGGCGATCTCTTCGTCGGCACGGTTGCCGCGCTCCATCGCAGCCGCGACGGCGGCGCGTCGTTCGCGCCCACGGGGGTGGTGAATCGGAGTGAGGTCTCCGGAACCGAGGTCGATTTCGGCATCCAGGTCGTGCTCTCGCCCTCCTACGTCGACGACGGGTACGGCCTCGCCGGCACGGACCACGGGCTGTACGAGACCCGCGATCACGGGGAGCAGTGGTCGCTCGTCTCCGGCCCCGGACTCGACGACGGCACCCCGATCGAAGCGATCGGCATCGCGCCGACGGTGGCCGAGGGCGGTCCGGTCCTCGTGAGTGTGCGCGGGGTCGGACTGCTGCGCTCGACCGACGGCGGTCGGACGTTCGCGATCGCCGGTGAATCGCTCGTCCGCCAGAACCTCCTCATCGCCGACTACTCGAACCCGTCCTCCTCGCCGATCCAGTTCTCGCCGACCTATGCGCGCGACGAGACGGTGTACGCCTACGCCCAGACCTCGGTGGTCCGATCGACCGACGGTGGCGTGAACTGGGAGGTGCTCGACACGCCGTCCGGCGACGAGGTGCTGGCCGCCCTCGACGGCGAGGTCGCGCCGACGACCACGCCGACGACCACCACGACGACGACCACGGCGGCACCGATCACGACCACCGCGCCCGACGATGACGGCAACGGCCTGCTCGTTCCCGTACTGGTCCTGGTCGGCCTCGCCGTCGCCGGCGGTGGCCTGCTCGCGGCGCGAACTCTCCGTTCGGGGCGAACGGATGATGGAATGGAGCGATGAGCGACAAGATCCTCTTCGAGATCGACGGCCCGATCGCCACCATCACCAACAACAATGTCGACAAGCACAATGCGTTCGACGACGAGATGGACGCCCATCTGTGGGAGATCCTCGACGAGCTGATCGCGACACCGACCGTGCGGGCCGTGATCTGGCGGGGCAACGGCAAGAGCTGGTCGAGCGGCCGTGACGTCGCCGCGATCGGCACCAACGTCACCGAGCTCACCCATCACGAGCTGATGACCCGCGGCCACAAGGGCATCCAGAAGCTCTGGGAGCTCGAGGCGCCGGTCATCGTCCCGATCCAGGGGTGGGCGATCGGTGGCTCGTTCCAGCGGGCGCTCATGTGCGATGTGCGGATCGCCGCCGAGGGTGCCCGCTTCATGCTGCCCGAGGTCGGCCACGGCGTGATCCCCGACACCGGTGGCATGGGGGTGCTCTACGAGATGTGCGGCCACGGCCTGGTCAGCGACATGGTCCTCACCGGTCGTCGCCTCAGCGCCGAGGAGGCGCTGGCGCACGGCATCGTGAGCCGGATCGTCGCCGAGGACGAACTCGACGACACCGCCCGGGAGATGGCCGAGAAGATCGCGGCGGCGCCGGCGGTGACGGTCAAGCTCGCCCGGCGGGTGATCAGTCACCTCAGCCGTCCGCAGATCCGATCGTCGATGGAGGACGAGCTGATCTACCAGACGTTCCTGAACCGGTCCGACGACTTCGCCGAGTTCAAGGCGGCCCGGGCCGAGGACCGCGAGCCGAACTACCGGGGGAGCTGACATGGGCCTTCCCGACCCACCAGCGCTCGGGGCCAGCGCCCTTCCGGCCGGCACCTACGACGGCGTCTGCGTCTTCGTCACCGGGGCCGGCACCGGCCTCGGCAAGGGCATCGCCGAGGAGTTCGCCCGACTCGGTGCGTCGATCGTGATCGCGTCGCGCAAGCCCGAACACCTCGACGCGGGTCGTGCCGCGATGGAGGCCCTCGGCGCGCCGGTGGAGACGGTGACGTGCGACATCCGTGAGCCGGACAGCATCGCCGCGGCCTTCGACGCCGCGGAGGCCGCCTTCGGGCTGCCGCAGGTGCTCGTCAACAACGCGGCGGCGAACTTCCCCGTGCCGGCCGAGGACATGTCGCCGAACGCGTGGCGCACCGTCGTCGACATCACGCTGAACGGCACGTTCTTCGTGGCCCGCGAGTTCGGTCGCCGTCACCTCGCCGCCGACACGCCCGGCAGCATCATCAACATCGGCGCGTCCTACGCGTGGACCGGTGGCCCGGGCTTCGCCCACTCCGCGGCGGCGAAGGCCGGCGTGAAGAACATGGTCGAGTCGCTTGCGGTCGAATGGGGGCCCTACGGGATCCAGGTGAACGGCCTCGTGCCCGGGCTGATCCCGCACGAGGACATGACGGCCGACATCCAGGAGAACCTCGCCCGCGCCGATCCGGAGAAGGACGGGCTGCAGCCGGCGATGCGGGTCGGCACCCGTCGCGAGTTCGGCTGGGCGGCAACCTTCCTGGCCAGCCCCTACGCCCAGTTCATCACCGGCCACACGCTCGTGGTCGACGGGGCGAACTGGCAGCGCCGGTCCATGACCAACCCGACCGTGGTGCCGATCCGCGACCAGATGGGCAAGGGTCCCTTTACGCTCGACTGAGCCGGTCCCCGGCACAGCTAGCGTGGCGCCGATGGAGTGGATCCACGTCGTCGTCCTCCTCGGGGGTGGTGTCGTCGCCGGCGTGATCAACGCGATGGCCGGCGGCGGTTCCCTGCTCACCGTGCCGCTGCTGGTGTTCGCCGACGTGCCGGGCAACACAGCCAACGGCTCGAACCGGGTCGGCGTGCTGGCGAACTCGCTGACCGCGGCGAGCACGTTCCGGCGGCTCGGCGTGCGGGGGCTCGGCGGCATCGGCCGCATCCTCGGTCCCGCGATCGTCGGCTCGCTCGTCGGGTCGATCGTGATCAGCCAGCTGGCCGACGACGCGTTCGAGCAGGCGTTCGGCTTCGTGATGATCCCGATCCTGATCCTGTCGCTGCGCAAGCCCGACGTCGAGGCGCTGGCCGAACGGCCCCAGTGGCCCACCTGGCTGACCACGGTGATCTTCTTCGGTATCGGCGTCTACGGCGGCGCCTTCCAGGCCGGCGTCGGGCTCATGTTGATCGTCGCCCTGTCGCGGGCCGGCGTCGACCTCGTGACGGCCAACAACATCAAGGTGATCGTCACCTTCGTCTTCACCGTCTTCGCGTTGCCGGTGTTCATCATCGCCGGCGACGTCGACTGGGCGCCCGCCCTCGTGCTGGCGGTCGGGCTGGCCACCGGCGGCTACATCGGCGCCCGGGTGACCGTGGCCGGCGGCGAGCGGGTGATCCGGCCCGTGCTCGTGGTCGCGGTCATCATCTTCTCCGGTCGCCTCCTCGGCTTGTATGGATGACATGCCTGAGTTCCCCGCCGACCTCGCCCGCGCCCTGCCGAAGGCGGAGCTCCACGTTCATCTCGAGGGCAGCGTCGATCCGGCGACGATGCTTCGCCTCGCGGACCGCCATGGGGTCACCCCGCCGGCGGCGGACGAGGCGGGCATACGGGACTGGCTCCGTTTCGACGGGTTCCCGAGCTTTCTCGAGCGCTACTTCTGGGTGTGCGGCCTGCTGCGCACGGCCGACGACTTCGCCGACGTCGCCGAGGCCTATCTGCGGCACGCCCACGACCAGGGCGCGGTCCACGTCGAGTTCCACGTGTCGTCGAGCTACCACATCGTCGAGCAGGGAGCCGACTGGTCGGAAGTGCTCGCCGGGATCGTGACCGGGTGCGAACGGACGGAAGCGGCCCTCGGCATCTCGTCGCTTCTGATCCCGGATCTCTCGCCCCATCTCGGGGCCGACGCCGCCCACCGGGCGCTCGATGTCGTGCTCGCCGAGCTCCATCCCCGGATCGTCGCCGTGGGGATGGGCGGGCCGGCCGACAACTGGCGCGTCGAGGACTTCGGGCCGGCGTTCGACCGCGCCCGCGACGCCGGCCTGCACACCGTGAGCCACGCGGGGGAGCACGGCCCGGCCTGGGAGGTCGCCCACGCCCTGGACGTGTTCGGCGCCGAACGCATCCAGCACGGCATCGGCGCGATGGGGGATCCGGATCTCGTGGCCCGGATGGTCGACGAGGGTGTGGCCTGTGACGTGTGCCCGGGCAGCAACGTCGCCCTCGCCGCGGTGCCGTCGCTCGACGTCCACCCGTTGCCGGCGATGCTCGACGCCGGTCTCACCGTCACCCTCGGATCGGACGACCCGCCGCTGTTCGCCACGAGCCTCCTGGCCGAGTACGAGCACGCCTGGGACCTCTGTGACCTCGACGATGACGGTCTGCGCCGCCTCGCGGAGAACTCGCTCGTCGAGAGCTTCGCGCCGACCGACGCCGTCGCCGGCTGGCTGGGTGACGACTGAAATCGCCTGGCATCGGCCGCCTACTCCCTCCTAGCGTGCCTGCGATGTCGCGTGCACAGGGGGCCGTGGTCGTTCTGGCCGCGGGCATCGTTTTCAGTTTCGGGGCCGTCTTCTTCCGGTGGACGGACGACATCGGCGCGTGGGAGTACCTGGTCTTTCGGGCCGCCGGTGCCCTCGCCGTCACGGTGCCGGTGTTCGTGTTCCAGAACCGGCGCCGTGTCGGCGTCGAGCTGCAGGCGGTCGAGTTCGCCCACATCGGGGCGGGTGTGATCATCGGCCTGATGTTCTCGGCCTTCATCGTCGCGCTCACCGAGACGACGGCCGCGTTCGTCCTCGCCTTCCAGGCGGGATCGCCGATCCTCGCCGCGATCTGTTCCTGGTTCATCCTGCGCGAGCGCATGAGTCGCGAGGCGCAGCTGGCGACGGTCGGGATGATCACGGGCGTCGTGATCATGGTCAGCGCCGGACTCGGCGGCGCGCCGTTGTGGATCGTGCCGGTCGTCGCCATCATCCCGATCGGCTTCGGCTTCTACTCGACGCTGATCCGTGTCGGCGACGACATCGACCCGTCCGTGCCGGTGATCGTCGGGGCGACGACCGCGCTCGTGATCTCGCTCATCGCCACGGGCCTCGGCGACGGCTTCGTGGCGTCCGGGCACGACCGGTGGATCGGGTTCTTCGCCGGGGTGCTGCTGCTCGGCATCCCGCTGCCGATCTTCACCTGGGCGAACCGCTACGTCCCCGCGCCCGACGCCGCGCTGCTGCTGATGTCCGAGGTCGTCCTGGCGCCGATCTGGATGTGGTGGATCCACGCCGAGGAGCCCTCGGCGGAGACGCTGATCGGCGGCGCGGTGATCCTCACGTCGGTCGTCTGGCTGACGGTGCGGGCCGCCGGCGGGATGGTCAGGATCCTCCGGTCGCCTCGGCCAGTGCGATGATGCCCTCGGCGCAGCGGAGCATGTTGGCCCGGTGCTCGTCCTGACGGGCCCGGATGATCTCGGTCTCCCGGTCGGGGTTCTGGGAGATGTTCCACGTCAGACCGGAGTCGCCCGGTCCGAAGCGCATCGCAAAGCGCAGACGTGACCCGCCGGCCAGCGGGATGATCTCGAGACGCCACTGGGTGCCGGGTTCGTCGGCGTCGGGCCGCTGCACCTTCCAGCCGAAGCAGCGGTTCTCGTCGTAGTGGGTGCACACGCTGGACGTCTCCCACTCGCCGAACACCTCGTTGGCGTTGCGCCCGGTGAAGCGTTGGCCCTCGCCGGGCTCGCCGTTCCAGGTGGCGCCCTGGAACTCGTCGCTCCAGCGGGCGAGGAGGTCGGGATCGGCGATGAACGGCCAGATAGCGCTCGGCTTCGCCTTGGTCTCGACCTCGACGGTCACGCCGGGTCCGGCGGCGAACGTGAGGGGGCCGTCGGCGTTGTCTGCCATCGTGTCGCCCCAGCGGTCGACGTAGGTGATCTCGCGGGCCGAGATGCGCGGCGCGGCCTTGAAGTCCGTGCCGACGGTGTAGCCGACCGGGAGAAGGACGATCTGGGTGAGGCCGTCGGGCATGCCGAGGAGTTCCTTGAACTCGTCGGCCTTGCTCAGGTGCAGGGTGGTCCACGCACTGCCGAGCCCGCGGGCCCGCAGCGCGAGGCAGAAGCTCCACGCCCCCTGGATCACGGAGTCGAAGAGGCCGGGGCGTCCGCTCGCGTCGTGTTCGCCCCAGATCGACACGATCACGATGGCCGGCATGCGCTCGAGGTTCTCCGCGAGGAACGCGGCCGAGGCGAGCACCTTCTCGTTGTGGTGGCCGGTGCCCTTGACGCCCTCGTGGCTGGCGATGATCCATTCGCCGCCGGCCTCGCGGTAGAGATCAGCGACGGCCTTCTTCTGCTCGGGATCGCGGATGACCAGCCAGCGGCGGGTCGACTGGTTACCGCCGGTGGGCGACTGCTCGGCGAGGTCGATGCAGTCGTAGAGGACCTGATCCTCGACCGGCCGGTCGAGATCGATGCGCCTGCGCACGGCTCGGGTGGTCGAGAGGACGTGGTCGACGGCTTCGGTGAGCTCCGGCGTGAGTTCCATACCCAGGATCATGCCGCGCGAAACTCCGCCCATGGGAAGACTCGACGGCAGGGCAGCAGTGATCACCGGGGTGGCGGGAGGTATCGGCTGGGCGACGGCTCGCCGGTTCGTCGCCGAGGGGGCGAAGGTGGTCGGGCTCGACATCGACGCTGATCGGGGGGCGCAGATGGTGGACGACATCGGTGCGGACCACGTCACGTTCGTCAAGACCGACGTCACCGACCCCGACCAGGTCACCGCCGCGGTCGATGGTTGCGTGGCCGATCACGGCCGGATCGACATCCTGTTCAACAACGCCGCGACCTCGACCGGTGGCTATGTCGCCGACCTGGACCTCGCCGGGTTCGACGCGTCGATCAAGCTGATGCTGAACGGCCCGCTCCACGGCATGCAGGCCGCCATCCCGCACATGATCGAGCAGGGCGGCGGCGCCATCGTCAACACGTCCTCCGTCTACGGCCTGTTGGCCGGCGCAGCAAACGCCCCCTACTGCTCCGCGAAGGCGGCGCTCATCAACCTCACGCGGGTGACGGCGCTCGAATACGGGCGCAAGGGCATCCGTTGCAACGCGATCTGCCCGGGCGTGGTCGAGACGCCGATGTTCGAGCAGGTGCTGAGCATCGGCCTCACCACCCGCGAGGAGGTGGCGGCGAAGCACGCGATCGGTCGCACGATCCAGCCCGAGGAGGTCGCCGACCTGGTGTTGTTCCTCGCCAGCGACGAATCGAGCGCCATCACCGGCCAGGCGATCCAGATCGACGGGGGTCTGCTGCTCGAGACGAATCTCACCGGCGTCCCACCGGTTTCCTGACAGACTGACCGGCATGGAACACCTCACCACCGCCGACATGGAAGCCGCCCTGGATCACATCCGGGCCTCGCCCGCCGAGGGCACCGTGGAACTCATCGTGCAGCGTCCCGCGGAGGACGAGCGAGTGGTGCTCGAGACCGCGGAGCTCAACTGTGAGGAGGGGCTCGCCGGCGACACGTGGAACCAGCGGGGCTCGAAGCGCACCGAGGACGGGTCGTCGCATCCGGACATGCAGCTCAACATCATGAACGCCCGGATCCTCGCGCTCATCGCCCAGTCACCCGAGCGCATGCCGCTGGCCGGGGATCAGCTGATCGCCGACATGGACCTCAGCGACGCCAACCTGCCGCACTGGACGAAGCTCGCCATCGGCGATGCCGTCATCGAGGTGACCGACCAGCCCCACACGGGGTGCGCCAAGTTCAGTCGGCGCTTCGGTGTGGATGCCCACCGGTTCGTCAACAGCGAGATCGGCAAGGAGCTCCACCTGCGTGGCATCAACGCCCGCGTGGTCACCCCCGGCACCATCCGCCAAGGCGACGAGATCCGCAAACTCTGAGTTCGGAAAAGGTGGGACGGGACTCTGACCCCGTGTCCCATCTTTCAGCTGGAGCAGCTGAGCATGCTGCAGCCGGCGCGGGTGCGGGCCCAGTCGGGGCGTTTCGCGGCGAAGGACTCGCGGCCGGGCTGCTCGTCGTAGGGGGTGCGCAGCGTGTCGAGCAGGTCGTCGATCATGGTGTGGTCACCCTGTTCGGACGCATCGATGGCGAGCTGGGCGAGATAGTTGCGCAGCACGTATTTCGGGTTGACGCGGTGCATGGCCTCACGGCGGTCGTCGCGCACCCGGGCCCGGTAGCGGCCGAGCCAGTCGAGCCAGGCGGCCCGCACGTCGCCGGTGAGCTCGTCGGGTACGTAGAACGCGTCGAGGATCGGCGCCAACGTCTCGTCCTCCGACAGCTCGGACGTCCCCGCGGGGACGTCGGCCAGACCCCGGAAGAAGATCGTCATGTCCGTCTCGATCCGGGGGAGCAGCTCGACGAGCGACTCGATCAGCTGTCCGTCGCTGCCGGGATCGAAGTCGGCCAGGCCGAGCTTGCCCGCCATCATGCGGGGCCAGCCGTCGTTGAACCGGGTGACGTACGCCTCCAGGCCCGCCTGGAGCGGCTCGACCTCGCCGATCAGCGGGTGCAGGGCGTTGGCGAGCTGGGTGAGGTTCCACTGGCAGATCGCCGGCTGGGCACCGAACCGGTAGCGCCTGTGCTGGCGATCGGTGGTGTTGGGCGTCCAGCCGGGGTCGTAGTCCTCGAGCCAGCCATAGGGGCCGTAGTCGATCGTCAGGCCGTGGATCGACATGTTGTCGGTGTTCATGACGCCGTGGACGAAGCCGACGCGCTGCCAGTGCACGACCATGTCGGCGGTGCGGTTGGCGATCTCGGTGAACCACTCGCCGTAGACCTCGGGGGACGGTTCGCCGAGCTCCGGGAAGTGGGTGCGGATCGTGTAGTCGGCGAGCGCCCGCAGGTTGTCGGTCTCCTGGCGCCACGCGAACAGCTCGAAGTTGCCGAAGCGGATGAACGACGGGGCGACCCGGCACACGACGGCGCCGGGCTCCAGGGCCGGGCGGCCGTCGTAGAACATGTCGCGCATCACCTTGTCGCCGGTGAGGCAGAGGCTCAGGGCGCGGGTGGTCGGCACGCCGAGGTGGTGCATCGCCTCGCTGCACAGGAACTCACGGATCGAGCTGCGCAGCACGGCCAGGCCGTCGGCCGTGCGCGAATAGGGAGTGGGCCCCGCTCCCTTGAGCTGAAGGGTCTGGCGGCCGTGGTGACTGGTGACGACTTCGCCGAGGGTGATCGCCCGGCCGTCGCCGAGCTGGCCGGCGAAGTTGCCGAACTGATGGCCGGCGTAGGCCATGGCGTGCGGGTCCATCCCGTCGAGGACCTCGTTGCCGGACAACACCCGCGTGAACGTGTCGTCCAACGCTTCGGGGCCGAGGTCGAGCATCGCCAGGACCTCGGGGGAGTGGCTCAGCAGCGTCGGGGCCTCGGTCGGGGTCGGCGCCACCCGGGAGTAGGCCGCATCGGTGACCTGCCGCGGCCGGATCTCGGTGGACGGATCCGCCGGGAGCTCGCGGGTGAACGAGTTGTCGAACGTGAGCTGGTCGAGCCGCATGGCGAGACCTCCTGCCGTCCAGCCTAGGGAGTCCTACGCTGGCGGACATGAAGATCGGAGAGCTGGCCGAACAGGCGGACGTCACGACCAAGACGATCCGCTACTACGAGTCGATCGGTCTGCTGGCCGAACCGGGGCGCACGCCGTCCGGCTATCGCGACTACGACGCCACCGCTGCCGAGCGGCTCCGGTTCATCCGTGACGCCCAGGCGACGGGCCTGTCGCTGGCGGAGATCCAGTCGGTGCTCGAGCTGAAGGACACCGGTGCCAACAGCTGCTCGCACACGCGATCGCTGCTCGAACGCCACCTCGCGGACCTGGACGACCAGATCGAACGGCTGGTGGCCGCCCGGACCGAGCTCGTCGAGTTGGCGTCACGGGCCGGAGGGCTGGATCCGTCGGCCTGCACCGACCCGAACCGGTGTCAGGTCATCGATCGGGCTTGACCTTCTTTTCGACTGGAAGGTTTATCCTGGGGGCATGACCACCGTCGTCCACAGTGAACTCGCCATCGAGGGCATGACCTGTTCGGCCTGCGCCCGCTCCATCGAGGACGGGCTCGGCAAGCTGAGCGGCGTCGCCGATGCCCACGTCAACTTCGCCACCGGTCGCGCCACGGTCGACCACGACGCGGCCGTCGCGGCGGAGGATCTCCGCCGGGTCGTCGAGTCACTCGGCTACGGCGCCCCCGTCGAGGGAGACCACGACGCGGCCGAGGCCGCCCGCGAGGCGGATCTCTGGCTCCGCTTCCGGGTCGCCGTCGCGCTGACCGTCCCCTTGATGGTCGTCTCCATGGTCCGCCCGCTGCGCTTCAGCGGATGGGAGTGGGTCGCGGGCGCGCTCGCCACCCCGGTCATCTTCGGCGCCGGCTGGAGGTTCCACCGCGTCGCCGCCGGCAACCTCCGGCATCGCCTCGTCACGATGGACACCCTCGTGTCGGTCGGCACGCTCGCCGCGTGGGGATGGTCGGCGACGGTGCTCCTCGCCGACCTCGACGAGCCCGTCTACTTCGAGACCGGTGCCGTCATCGTCACGCTGATCCTCCTCGGGAAGTGGTTCGAGGTGCGAGCGACGCGGCGCAGCGGCGACGCCATCCGCGCCCTCGCCGATCTCGGCGCCCGCGTGGTCGAACTCGAGGACGGCAGCCAGATCGCGATCGACGATCTCGCCGTGGGCATGCGCTTCGTCGTCCGGCCCGGAGAGCGCATCGCGACCGATGGTGTGGTCGTCGACGGTCGGGCCGCAGTCGATGCGTCGATGCTCACCGGGGAGCCGCTGCCCGTCGAGGTCGGGGTCGGTGACGAGGTCATCGGGGCCACCGTGAACACCGACGGCTCCTTGGTGGTCGAGGCCAGCCGGGTGGGCGCGGACACCGCCCTCGCCCAGATCGTCCGCCTCGTCCAGGAGGCGCAGGGCAGTCGGGCGCCGATCCAACGGCTCGCCGACCGGGTGGCCTCGGTGTTCGTGCCGACCGCCATCGGGATCGCGGTCCTCACGCTGCTGACCTGGCTCGCCCTCGGCCAGCCGGCGGCCGACGCGTTCACCGCCGCCGTCGCCGTGCTGATCATCGCCTGCCCGTGTGCGCTCGGGCTGGCGACGCCGCTCGCGATCATGGTCGGCACCGGGCGGGCGGCCCAGCTCGGCGTGCTCGTCCGCGGCGCCCAGGTGTTGGAGGACAGCCGTCGCATCGACACGGTCGTGCTCGACAAGACCGGCACGATCACCGAGGGACGCATGACCGTCGTGGGCGCGGGAAGCACCGGCGACGACACCGCCGAGCTGGTGCGGCTCGCGGCGGCTCTCGAAGGCTCCTCCGAGCACCCCATCGGCCGCGCCATCGCCGCCCATGTGTCCCACGACGCGACGGTGACCGGCTTCTACAACGACGCCGGGCGCGGGGTCGCCGGTGCGGTCGACGGCGTGCGGGTGCGGGTCGGCCGACGGGAGTTCTTCGACGAAGTGCCCGCCGAGGTCGAATCGCTCGCCGGCGCGGACGAAGCCCTCGGCCGCACCGTGGTGTTCGTCGGCCGCGGCGGCGTGGCCGAAGGCGTCATCGCGGTGGCCGACGAGATCAAGCCGACCTCGGTCGACGCCATCGCGGCGCTGCGTGAACGCGACCTCGACGTCGTGATGCTCACCGGCGACAACCCGTCCAGCGCGCAGGTCGTGGCGGATCGGGTGGGCATCTCCTCCGTCATCGCCGGCGTGCTGCCCGACCAGAAGGCGGCCACCATCACGGGGCTGCGCGACGAGGGCCGCACGGTCGCCATGGTCGGCGACGGCATCAACGACGCACCCGCGCTCGCCGCGGCCGACCTCGGCATCGCCATCGGCACCGGTACCGACATCGCCATGCAGGCTTCGGACCTCACGCTGGTGCGGGGAGAGCTCCCGGCGGTCGTCACCGCCATCGAGGTGTCCCGCCACACGTTCGCCACCATCAAGGCCAACCTCTTCTGGGCGTTCGCCTACAACGCGGCGGCGATTCCCCTCGCCGCGTTCGGTGTGCTCAACCCGATGATCGCGGCCGGGGCGATGGGGCTGTCGTCGTTGTTCGTGGTCGGCAACAGCCTGCGGCTGCGGGGCATGCAGGCTTAGGCCCTCGCGGGCTTCCCGTGGGAAGCTGGCGGGATGCCACGCATGAACCTCGAAGGAAGCTCGTCAATCATCACCGGCGGCGCGTCGGGCATCGGCGAGGCCAGTGCCCGCCAGCTCGCGGCGGCCGGATCCCGGGTCGTCATCGCCGACCTCAACGAGGAGAAGGGCCAGGCCGTCGCATCGGAGCTGGGCGGACTCTTCGTGAAGTGCGACGTGACCAGCACCGAGGACGCCGACACCGCCGTCGCCGCGGCCTCGGAGATGGGCCCGCTGCGGGCGCTGGTGAACTCGGCGGGCCTCGGCTCGGCCGGGCGCACCGTCGACCGTGAGGGCAACCCCTTCCCGCTCGACAACTTCACCTTCGTGATCAACGTCAACCTGATCGGTTCGTTCAACATGCTGAGCCGGTCCGCGGCGGCGATGTCGAAGACCGACCCCGTCGACGACGACGGCTCCCGCGGCGCGATCGTCAACATGGCCTCCGCCGCCGCGTTCGACGGCCAGATCGGCCAGTGCGCCTACTCCGCCTCGAAGGGCGGCGTGGTCGGCATGACCCTCCCGATCGCCCGTGATCTCGCCGCCATCGGCGTGCGGGTCAACACTGTTGCCCCCGGCCTGATCGACACCCCGATCTACGGCGAGGGTGAGGGCTCCGAAGCGTTCAAGAACCATCTCGGCCAGTCGGTGCTGTTCCCCAAGCGGCTCGGCTCGGGCGAGGAGCTGGCGTTCATGGTGATGGAGTGCATCACCAACCCGTACATGAACGGCGAGACCATCCGGGTCGACGGCGGCATCCGGATGCCACCGAAGTGATCGCCGGATCCTGAAGGAGAACCTGCCATGAGCGATGCAATCCTGACCGAGCGGCGCGGCCGCGTCCTCGTCATCACCATGAACCGGCCCGAGGCGAAGAACGCCATCAACGGCGATCTCGCCAACGGCCTCTTCGCCGCGGTCGGCGAGCTCAACGAGGACTCCGGGCTCACGGCCGGTGTGCTGACGGGCGCGGGCGGCGCCTTCTGCAGCGGCATGGACCTCAAGGCGTTCGCCAAGGGTGAGGACATCGGGCCGATCCAGCAGTTCTTCGCGGCCGGCGCGGAGAAGCCGCTCATCGGGGCCATCGAGGGGTTCGCGCTCGCCGGTGGCCTCGAGATCGCGCTGTCGTGCGATCTGCTCGTCGCCGCCGAGGGGGCGAAGCTCGGTATTCCCGAGGTGAAGGTGGGGCTGTTCGCCGCGGGGATGGGCCTCATGCGCCTGCCCGCCCGTGTGGGCTACGGCAAGGCGATGGAGATGGCCGTGACCGGCGATCCGATCACCGCCGAGGAAGGCCACGCGTTCGGGCTCATCAGCCGCCTCGCCGAGCCGGGCACCGCGGTCGACGTGGCGATCGAGCTGGCCGAGCGGATCGCGAAGAACGCGCCGCTGGGTGTGGCCGCGTCCAAGAAGATCATCCGGGCGACCCAGGGCAACACCGAGGACGAGATGATGGCCATCCAGGCCGACATGTACATCCCCGTCTTCACGTCCAACGACGCGAAGGAGGGCCCCGCGGCGTTCGCCGAGAAGCGCGAGCCGAACTGGACGGGCACCTGACGCCGAAGGGGCGACGTCGATGGCTGACGCACTCAGCACCGAGATCTGGACGTTGCAAGGACTGACCGGATCGACGCCCGGGTTGCTCCACCACGAGGGCGGCCGCGTGCGCCTCGAGCTCCTCGACGATGACGACGAACTCCGACAGGTCTTCGCGGTGCCGATCGACAAGGTCCACGACGTCCGCTGGCCGAAGCTGCAGATGAGCGCCGGGTGTTCGTTCGTCGTGGGCGGGGAGAAGTACCGGATCTCGTTCCTGCGCCCCCAGAACACCCGGGTGCTCGCGGCGGACGCCTACAGCGCGGTCGCCGGTGTCGCCGGCATCTCGGGCGGCCGATCCGCCGGGAAGGCCTGGCGGGCGTTGCTCGGGGGCTGAGGTACACCCAGGGGCCGGACGGTGCCCGGCGGTCGATGCGTCGGCCACTACCGTCGTGGACATGACTTGCGCTCGTCCTCGTTCGTGGACCGTGGCTGTCGTGCTGGTCGCGGCCCTGATCGCCGCGTCCTGTGGCGACGACGATGCCGCGGACACCGCCGACACCACCACATCGGCGTCGGGCGCGGTCGCGACGGGTTCGACCACCACGGTCCCCACCACCACCGCGGCGTCGACGACGACGGCGGCCCCGACCACGACCACCACCACGGTGCCCGGCCCGGTCGATGACACCGTGTTCGTCACGGTCGACGAGATGGTGCTCGGCTGGTGGGACGGATCGACCTGGGTCGAGACCGCCGACGTGGAGGCGGACGTGCCCCCGATCGCGGGCGAGACGCTGCGATCGGTCGACGGGCTCCCGGATGTCACCGCGGGCGAGCCGCTCGCGAGCTGCATGCCGGAGGCCGGCGTCGTGAACTGGTGGCTCGACGGTCTCGAGGGAGTGCGGGCGAGCGGCAGCCATGACCTCCAGCCCCGCCCCTTCGAGGTGATCGGCGCCGCCGACGCCCATGTCGAGGCGATCCGGGCCGTGCTCGACGCCGAGGGCGTGGATCCGTCAGTGCCGGTCGAGATCGCGCAGGTCACCCGGCTCGACATCGAGGGCGACGGGGTGGACGAGGTGGTCATCGAGGCCCAACGGTTCCCGGACGGCCCGCTGTTCGGGTTGATCGACGAGGGCCACTACTCGATCATCGTGTTGCGCCGGGTGGTGGCCGACGACTCGGTCGAGAACATCACGCTCCACGCGGGGATCGCCGATCTCGAGCAGGCCGGTCAGTACGTCCTGCGGGTCGATCTGGCCGGGCCGATCGACGTCAACGGTGACGGCGCCTACGAACTCGCCTCGCGCTGGTCGTACTACGAGGGTGGGGGCGTGAGTCTCTTCGAGCTCGGGGCGGAGCCGGCGGAGGTCCTGGTCGCCGGGTGCGGGGCCTAGGCCCCGTCAGCTCGCCGGGCTTGCGAGATCGAGCCCGAGAAGACCGGCGATCGTCGGCGCCCACGAGGTCGCCGCCGGCCGCTCGGCACGGATGCGGGCGGCGAGGGGAGCGACGGACGAGTGTCCACCGCCGACGACGGCCACCTGGGTGTCGCAGCGGGGGCTGCCGTGGGACCCGTGGAGTTCGTCGAGCCACGGACCGAAGACCTGGCCGGGTTCGCCCCACACGAGGGTGTTGTCGGCGTCGAGTGGCAGCGCGCCGGCGACCTCGGGAAGGGTGAGGAGCTGCTCGACCGGCGGCCCGCCCATGACGAGCGCGGCCGTGCCCTCGGTCTCCACGATGCCCGGCAGGCCCCGTTGGTCCAGCGAAGCCTGGACGTCGAGCCCGTGGTCGGTCACCCGCTCCTGATCGTGGTCGCTGACCACCATGACGACGGTGTCGTCCCACGCCGGGCCGATGCGTTCGAGCAGCTGGCCGAGCGCGGCATCCGTCGAGCGGGCGCACTCGGCGAGTTCGCTCGAGTCCGGCCCGAACCGGTGCGCGGCGGTGTCCGGCTCGTTGAAGTGGACGACCGCGAGATCGCAGTCGAGGACCGACGTCTCGTCCACCGCGTCGATCACCGATGAGTCCGCGGCGTAGCGGAACGGGTCGAGCGCCACATCGGCGCGGCGGCCGTCGGGCGGCCAGTGGAGGTCGGCCTCGAAGCCGCCCATCACGCCGACGAGGTGGTGGTCGCCCACGACGATGCCGCTCGACCGTCCGGCGCGACGAGCCGCGGTGAAGATGGTCTCCCCGCGGGGACCGTGGCTGGACGACGACACGAACGCCTCGCCGTTCCACATCCGGTTGACCATGATCCCGTGCTCCGCCGGCGAGGTGCCGGTCGCGAACGTTGCATGGTTCGGGTAGGTCGCCGTGCTGAGGACGGCCCGTCCGCCCTCGGGATGAGTGCCGCCCTGTTCGGCGAGCCGGTGCAGGTTCGGCGTCCACGCCGGACCGACGAGATCGAGCGGCAGGGCGTCGATGACGACGAAGACGACCTTGGTCATCCGACGCGCCGGCTTGGGTGCATGGCAGCCGAGCCTACGACGAAACCCCAGGCCGCCCGGACAACGGGCCTGACCTGGGGTTTGCGGTGGTACACCCCCTGGGACTTGAACCCAGAACCTGCGGATTAAGAGTCCGATGCTCTACCAATTGAGCTAGAGGTGCAGGAATTGCTCCGAGGAGAAACTCTACGGGTGAACGAGGGGATTCGAACCCCCGACCTCCTGGACCACAACCAGGCGCTCTAACCAACTGAGCTACGCCCACCATGCCGGCCGGAGCCGAACGATGTGCCGAACCCGGAGGGCCCGGCAGCGACAGAGTGTACCGGGGGTGTACCCGCCCGGCCTACCCTTATCTCGCCCCCGTAGCTCAACTGGATAGAGCAGCGAGCTTCTACCTCGCAGGTTGCAGGTTCGAGTCCTGTCGGGGGTGCGAGGCGGGCCCTGCGGCGGGCCGCTACTTGATGAAGAGCATCTCCCGGTACTTGGGGAGCGGCCAGTGGTCGTCGGCCACGTCGGTCTCGAGACGGTCGGCGTGGCTGCGCACCTTGTCCATCAGGCCCCGGATCGTGTCGGCGCAGTAGCGCATGTGGCCTGCGGTCGAATCGAAATCGTGGAAGCTGATCGCCTCGTCGAGTTCGTTGGCGGCGGCGAGCATGGCGTCGGCCTCGTTGCCGAGGGCCTTGACGATCGACGTGTCCATGTCGACGCCCAGCGTCCCCGCGTTGCCGATGGTGGTGGTCAGCTCGGACAGGTACGACATCGTCGCCGGGTAGATCCAGGTCTTGGCCAGTTCGACCGCCATCCTCGCCTCGACGCCGATCGACAGGATGTACTGCTCGGCGTAGACCTCGTAGCGGGATTCGAGCTCGACGGGGGAAAGCACCTCGGTCCGCTCGAAGAGGGCGATCGTCTCGTCCTCCATCAGCACCGGCAGGGCGTCGGCCGTCGTCGGCAGGTTGCGCAGGCCGCGCTCCTCGACCGCGGCACGGTGCCACTCCTCGGAGTAGCCGTCGCCGCCGAACACCACGTCGCCGTGGAGCTCCATCAGCTCCTTGAGCACGGTGGCCACGGCTTCCACGGGTGAGGCGCCGGACTCGAGCACCGGCTCGAGCTTGTCGCCGATCCACTCGAGCGAGTCGGCCAGCATCGTGTTCATCGCCACCAGCGGGCCGGCGACGGAGTGCGACGACCCGACGGCGCGGAACTCGAAGCGGTTGCCGGTGAACGCGAACGGCGAGGTTCGGTTGCGGTCGCCGGGATCGCGGGTGAACGGCAGGATCTCGGCGAGCCCGAGGTCCATCGTGCCGCCCTCGGCGAGCTCGGACGCGGAGCCGTCCTTGATGTCGTTGAACACGGCTTCGAGCTGCTCGCCGAGATACACCGACAGGATCGCCGGCGGCGCCTCGTTGGCACCCAGTCGGTGGTCGTTGCTGGCCGACGCGATGACGGCGCGCAGGAGGGGACCGAAGAGGTGGACGCCGCGGATGACGGCACCGCAGAACAGCAGGAAGTTGAGGTTCTCCGCGGGCGTCTGTCCCGGGTCGAGGAGGTTGCCCTGGGTGGAGTTGCCCACCGACCAGTTGACGTGTTTGCCCGAGCCGTTGAGTCCGGCGAACGGCTTCTCGTGGAGGAGACACACGAAGCCGTGGGCCTTCGCCGTCGACTGCATGATCGTCATCATCAGCTGCTGATGGTCGGCCGCGACGTTGGCCGCCTCGAAGTAGGGCGCGATCTCGAACTGGCCGGGGGCGACCTCGTTGTGGTGGGTCTTGGCCGGGATGCCGAGGCGGAACAGCTTGTCCTCGAAGTCCTGCATGAAGACCTGGACCCGCTCGGGGATGGCGCCGAAGTAGTGGTCGTCGAACTCCTGGCCCTTCGGCGACGGCGCGCCGAACAGGGTGCGCCCGGCGAGCAGCAGATCGGGGCGACTGTGGGCGAAGTGGGCGTCGATGAGGAAGTACTCCTGCTCGGCGCCGCAACTCGAGTTGAGCGTCTCGATGTCGGTCTCGCCCATCAGCGACAGCACCCGTGTGGCGGCCTTGCTCATCGCCGCGTTGGACCGCAGGAGGGGGATCTTCTTGTCGAGTGACTCGCCGGTCCACGCCATGAACACCGACGGGATCATGAGCGTGGCACCGTTGGCGGTCTGCATGACGAACGCCGGGCTCGTCGGATCCCAGGCGGTGTAGCCCCGGGCGGCGTTGGTCGTGCGGAGGCTGCCGTTGGGGAACGACGACCCGTCGGGCTCGCCCTTGATCAGCAGGCTGCCGGTGAACTCGGTGATCGCGTTGCCGTCGGCGTTGGTGACGATGAAGCCGTCGTGCTTCTCCGCGGTGATGTTGGTCAGCGGGTAGAAGATGTGCGAGAAGAACTTGACGCCCTTGCCGATCGCCCAGTCCTTCATGGCGGCGGCGACCACGTCAGCGGTGGCGGGGTCGAGCGGTGTGCCGGTCTGCATCGCCGCCTTCATCGCCTTGAAGGCGTTCTTCGACAGCGATTCCTCCATCGTGGCGAGGTTGAACACGTCGCACGCCCAGATCTCGCTCAACGGCCCGCCGGGGCTGCCGGCGGGGACGACGCTGCGGTTCGTCACCTCGTTGATCGCCTGCAATCTGATCTCGTTGCCGCTCATGTTCGGTACTCGGTTCTCTCGTCGGTTCCCGGTGGTCGACCACCGCTCGAGGCGAACATACGCAGACCCGATTTCATCTGTCTCCCGATCGCGGCGGTGTTCGCCGAGCCGTAACAGGCCCGAATCAAAACGGCGCGCAGGGTGCAGGAAGTCGACAGTCGCCCGCAACGAGGCGGCAACAAACGTCGGTAGTGATGGTACCGGATGGAGATCGGAACCCAGGGTGCCCCGAACCACGTGTCGCCGACCGCCGGCTCAGTCGTCGGCGATCGGTCGGCCGAAGTCCACCGCGTCGACGACCTCCGGCGGCGAGAAACTCCGCAGCTCCGCGTCCGGCCTCACCCCCAGCGCGGCGTTGATCGTCGAGAACGCGATGCGCAGTCCGACGAACGCCGTGATCCCGAAGATCTCGGCGTCATCGAACCCCGCTGCCCGGCGGTGACGTCAGTGCCCGTGACCGCCGCCGCTGTGCGCTTCCTCCCAGCACGGGTCATGGTCGCCGGGGACGGCAGGACCGGACTGGTGCAGGCACGGGTGGTGGTTGGCGAACACGTCGAACTGGACCGTCCACGGATCGATGATCCACGCGTGGAGCATCCAGAAGTTGGACAGGTCGACGTTGGTGCCGCCGCGGTTGGCGCACGTGGTGTCCGTGATGTTCTCGCCGACCACCAGCCACGAGTTGTTGGTGAAGCAGAGGCTCTCGTGGCGGTGCCACCAGTCGTTGTCGCCCCGGAAGCCCTCGGGCGGTGTGGTGGAGTCCGACTCGAAGAACCAGGCGAACCTGGTCAGCTCGGCGTCGGCCCCGTTGCCGTCGTACATCAGGAACTCGGGTTGTGCCGCGTTGAAGGTGCCGTCGATCGCGGTGCCCGGGAAGGAGGGATCGTCGGGATCGAATCCGGGACCGGTCGGATCGAAGCCCTCGAGCCGCACGTGATGGGTGCCCATGCCCTCCACATAGTTGACGGCGCGATGCCAGCCGTCGGCCTCGGCGTCGCCGAGCGTAGGCCACTGGTTGGCGTAGGCGATCGCCAGGTCGAAGCCGATCGAGTTCACCCAGCAGTCCTCCCAGCTCAGCATCCGATCAGCTGGTTCGCCGCGTCGGAGGCGCCGTATCCGGCGGCCACCCGGGCGGCGATCGCCGTGGTGGGGTTGGTCATGGCGCTCGTCGCGTGGCGCTGGCGGCGCGCCACTCCCGGCCCTGCGGCGCTGGTCGGGTTCCTCGCGGTGCTGGTCGTCGCGCTGGGCGCGGTCCCGCTCGAGTGTTCGCCGCGCATCGGCTTCTGTCGCACGCTGATGCGCCACGACATGGTCGGGTGGCAACACCTCGGCCACGCCGGCCTCGCCGCCATCGGCGTGGTCACCGTCATGGGCGGCTCGATCTGGGCCGGGATCCGTGCCCGACGACGCGTCGCGCCGTTCGCCATCGTCGCCGTTGTCACGGGTGCGTGGATGCTGCTCGACCCGGCGAACGCCCGCCTGGGCACCATCCAGTGGATCTTCCTGGCCGCTGGTGTCGCCGCGATCTCGCAGCTCGGCCCGGCGGACGCGGTCAGGCGTTCTTCGGCAGCTCGCTGAACGGGGTCGTCTTGAAGTCGCCGGGCTCCTTGGGGAGGCCGAGGACCCGCTCGCCGATGATGTTGCGCTGGATCTGATCCGTGCCGCCGTAGATCGGCGGCGCCTGGGCGTAGAGCGCCTGGCCGGTGATCATCGGCAGCAACGGGTTGCCGGTCGCTTCGTTGAGCGCCGCGGTCTGCTCGGGCGTGTAGCCGTGGAGCGTGCCCATCGGGCCGACGAGCTGGAGCCCGAGGTCACGGGTGAGCCGCATGACGTCGCTCATCGAGAGCTTGCCGATGTTGGCCATGCCCGGGATGTCCTTGCCGGCGGCCTTGGCGGCCTTGACCCGGTCGGTGTTCATCTGGCCGAGCCGGTGGAGGATGTGGAGGCGCACGAGGTCCTGGCGGATCACCGGATCGGTGTTCTTCCCCTCGGCGCGGGCCAGGTCGATCATCATGTCGGCGCCGCCCCGCCGCACCGCGGCCGCCGCGCCGCCTGCCTGGGACCGCTTGGCCGGATCGGGGGCGTAGTCGCCAGCGCGCTTGTCGAGCATCCCCGCGACCGTGCCGGGCGTGAGCCCGGAGCCGCCGGCGCCACCGCCGGAGCCGAGACCGGCCCGTTCGTGGGCGAGCGTGGTGTTGGTGGCGGCCCAGCCGTTGTTCACGTCGCCGATCACGGCGTCGTTCGGCACGCGGGCGTCGCTCAGGAACACCTCGTTGAACATGGCGTGGCCGGTCATCTCGATGAGGGGCCGGATCTCCACGCCCTCCTGGTGCATGTCACACGCGAACCAGGTGATGCCCTGGTGCTTGGGCGCGTCCGGGTTGGTGCGGGCGATGAGCATGCCCATGTCGGCGGTCTGGCCGAGCGAGGTCCACACCTTCTGGCCGTTGACGATCCACTCGTCGCCGTCGAGCTCGGCCTTGGCGGTCAACCCGGCGAGGTCGGAACCGGCGCCCGGCTCGGAGAACAGCTGGCACCACGCCTTCTGCCCGGTGACGATCTCGCGCACATAGAGATCGATCTGCTCCTGGGTGCCGTGGGTCGCGATCGTCGGGGCGGCGAGGAGCAGGCCGAGGCCGCCCATCGCACCGACGGCGCCGTGTTCGGCGATGACCCGGCCGACCTGGTTCGCGTCGCTACGGCTCAGACCCTTGCCGTAGGCGTTGGTCGGCAGCGTGGGCGCGGCCCACCCGGCGAGGCCGAGGCGTTCCCACCACTCGGCGAGCGTGAGGTCGGGATCCCAGTTGTCCTCGAGCCATGCTCGGAGTTCGTCGAGGATCGCGTCGGTGCCGGTGGACTCGGTGACTGCCATGGGCAGAACGCTACCGGCGGACGAGGGCGAGGGCAGATTCGGTGAACGCGCCGGCGACTGCGGCGGTGCGTTCGGCCGTGCACGACACGTCCGGCGTGTCCTGTGGCGCGTGGAACCAAGGGTTCTGACCGAGGAACGACAGCAGTTGTGGCGCGTCGAGCCACTCGGCCGCCTCGCCGAACCACTTCGACCGGTCGCGCCCCGGTTCGTCGATGCCCGACCCGAGCCGCTCGAAGGGCGCAGCGACATCGCGGGTCCGTCGCGTGGTGCTGATCACCCGGGCGCGCATGAACGCATGGTTCGGCGCCGCGAGGGTGTCGGTCGCGGGCCAGTCACATCCGACGTTCGCGCCCACGTGGAGCAGGGTGTGGACGCGCCCGGCGTGGGCGCGTTGGAAGGCCACGCCGCCGAGCCCGCCGAGCTCGTGGCCGGTGGCGCCCAGGAAGAGCACCGGCGTCTCGGCCGCGAGGCGCTCGGCGACCTCGAGGGCGACCGCGATGCCCGTTCCCCGCTCACCGGCACAGCGGAACCAGCCGGAGATCGGCGTGGTGACGATGACGAGTCGCTGGGCCCCGGCGACATCGCCGAACTCGGCGATCACGTTGGGACAGGTCGCCGGCTCGATGCGGGCGTCGAGCCGGGCTCGCACCGTCGCGCCGCCGGCGAGGGCCTCGCCGTGGTGCCCGGCGACCTGCAGGACGGGCTGGCCGGAGCCGAGCACCGGCGTGCGGTTCGACACGGCGAGGAGCCCGAGGAGGTTGCGGGTGGCCGCCACCGCGAGCACCCCAGGCTGGGCGTCCTCCAGCGCGCCGGTCGTGCCCAGCGGCCCGGCGCCCGGCGGATCGAACGCCGGCCAGCGCACGGGGTCGTCCGATGCCGCCGACCCGACGGCCTCGTAGAACAGCGGGAGCGCCTCGACCTCGTCACCGTCGATGGTGACGCTCCAGTCCGCCGTGTAGCGCTCGAAGGCGAGTGGTTCCAACCGCACCGCGCCGCCGCGCGACCCGAGCTGATCGGCGAGCCAGTCGGCCGTGCGGGCCTGGCTCGCCGTCCCGGTGCGGTGCTCACCGAAGTCGGCGTACTCCTCGACCAGGCCGAAGAGGTCGCCCATCAGAGCGACGACGCAGGTGCCCAGAATGCGTGGGTGCCGGACGACATCCGCTCCGGGAGCGAGATCGTCGCCACAGGCCCAGCGGCCGGATCGGCCGCGTCGAGCACGACACACTGCGAGCGGTCGTTCGCGAGGTCGATCGTGAACGTGACCAGATAGCCGTCGTCCTCGGCCGTCGAACCGTCGCGCGGCGCCATGACGGTCTCGCTCGCGTAGACGCCCTCCGGAAGGCGGTAGGTCGTGAGATCACCGGTCTCGACGTCGTGCTTCACGACGCCGTGGAATCCGAACCAGCCGGCCGCGGGCAGGGCGTCGTAGCTGTAGCGGTACGGCCGCCCGCCGTAGCGGCCGTTGATCATGCCGAACTCGAGGATCTCGTCGTGCAACGGGCCTTCGGTGGTCTCGCCGGTCTCGAGGTCGAACCGCCAGCGGTAGGGGACCGAGAGCATCGAGTGGAGGTCCAGGTAGCGGTAGAGGTTCTCCTCGAAGGTCGCCTCCGGCCGGCGCCGGGGCGACGGGTTCTTCTGAAAGAAGCCGTCGAGCACGATCTCGGTGCCGGTCGCCGTCGGCGCCTCGTAGGCGTTCATCCAGTGCAGGACATAGGTCGGGTCGGCCTCGAACCATTGCACGTCGCCACCACCCCGCGGGATAACCCCGAACCGGGTGGGGAGGTCCGGGAACAGCCGCGGGACGTAGAGGCCCGCGTCGATCGCAGCAGGGTCCCAGAACATCGGGCAGTCGTTGACGATGGCGTAGTTCTCCGTGAACGCCATGTCGTGGGGGAGACGGGCGCCGGGGAGCTCGACGTCCTGATACGTGGTGAGCTCGCCGTCGGCGGAGACCTCGCCGTAGTGCATGTAGGGCCACTCGGTGCCGTAGTTGAAGAACAGCAGCTCGCCGGTGTGCTCGTCGACCTTGGGGTGCGCCGACACGCCGTGCGCCGGGAACTGGCCGTTCCAGTCCTCCTTGCCGTCGGCCGCGAGGGTGCGCGGGTCGAGGCGATAGAGGTCGCCGCACATGTAGAAGCTGGCGAGCGCCTGCCCGCGGTGGACGACGATGTCGGTGCTCGCCGCGTCCTTCATCTGCGGGCGGGCCCCGATCCGATGCGGGGCCTTGGCCGATGCGGGAAGCTCGGCCAGGCCGGCCCACAGCGACTCCTGCGCGTCCAGCTCCTCGAGCAGGCCGTCGGTGCGGACGAACCGGTTCGCGTAGCGGGCCTCGCCGTTCTCGAAGGAGATGGAGTGCACCATGCCGTCGCCGTCGAACGGGTGGTAGCGCTCGATCGGCGGGTGCAGGGGGTTCTCCGTGTTGCGCAGGTACACGCCGCTGAGGTCGGCCGGGATCTCGCCCTCGACGTCCAGATCCCAGGCGTCGTACTCCACGTGTTGCGGTCGCCAAGCACCGGAGCGGTACGGATGCGAGTCGTCCGGCGGCAGCGTGTGGGGGAGCGTGTCGTGGATCTGGACCTTCATCGTCACGAGGCCCATTGCTACTACACGGGCTGTTCCGTGGCGTCGGGTGGTCCCGGGATGTCAAAATGGCGTCAGGTCACACCGGTTCCGTGGGGAGCAGCGCATGGCCGACGCCGAAACCATAGGACGAGAACTTCTCGCCCGGGCCGGAGTCACGGTCGGGGGAGACGCCCCGCATGACATCGTCGTGCACGACGAGCGGTTCTACGATCGGGTCCTCAGCGAGCGTGAACTCGGGCTCGGCGAGAGCTATCAGGACGGCTGGTGGGACGCGCATCGACTCGACGAGTTCCTCACGGTCGTCCAGACCGCCGATCTCCGGTCGCTGGTGAAGCCGAGCGCCCGGATGGTGCGAGCGGCGCTCGCCGCCCGGATGCGCAACCAGCAGTCGAAGCGTCGGGCCGTCGCCAACGCCCGGGCTCACTACGACATCGGCAACGACCTCTACGAGCGGATGCTCGACAAGCGCATGATCTACTCGTGCGGCTACTGGCGTGACGCAACGGATCTCGACACGGCGCAGGAAGCCAAGCTGGACCTGATCTGTCGCAAGCTCGGACTCGAGCGGGGGATGCGCCTGCTCGACATCGGGTGCGGATGGGGTGGTTTCGCCCAGTTCGCGGCCGAGCGCTACGACGTGCACGTCACCGGCATCAGTCCGGCACGGGAGCAGGTGGCGGTCGCGCGCGAGCGCACGGCGTCGCTGCCGGTGCGCATCCAACAGCTCGACTACCGGGACCTGGAGGGCACGTTCGATCGCATCACCTCGATCGGGATGATGGAACACGTCGGCCCCAAGAACCTCGGCACCCTCTTCGCCAAGTGCCGGGAGCTGCTCGACCCCGAGGGGATGATGCTGCACCACACGATCGGGTCCAACGAGTGGAAGACCGTCGGCGACCCGTGGTTCGACAGGTACATCTTCCCCGGTGGCGTGTTGCCCTCGCTCGGCCAGATTGCCCGCGCCGCCGGTGAGCACTGGTCGATCGAGGACGTCCACAACTTCGGACCCGACTACGACACGACCCTGATGGAGTGGCACCGCAACATCTCGGGACGTTGGCACGAGATCCCGCACTACGACGAACGGTTCCGGCGCACCTGGGACTACTACCTGCTCGGGTCGGCGTCCGGCTTCCGGAGTCGGTCCGCTCAGCTCTTCCAGATCGTGTTCACGCCGTCGCGGCAGCGACGGGGTGTGTATCCGGCGATTCGCTGACGCCCGGCCCAGCGGTCGGGGGTGTCGAGGGTCGGGCGAAGGCGGTGAGGACGTAGGCGGTGAAGATCGGCGCCAGCGCCCGGGTGATGTCGACGAACTGCCACCACACCTGACGGCTCAGCAGCAGCGCGAGCACGACGAACCCGAGGGCGCCGGCGTCCAGCGAACTCGGGTTGCGGATGACCTTTACGACGAAGACGGGGATCACGATCAACACGCCTGCGATCACGGCCATCTCGTCCGGATTCGCGAACCAGTTCTCGCTGGCGCCGATCATCCCCTTGAAGGGAAGTCCGAACTCCTGCACCTCCTCGACCCCGGGGTGGGACTCGAGACGGGTGCGGATGTAGAGCGCCCATGCGCCCGCGGCGGCGGCGGGCACGGCGCCGGCCAGCCAGGGGATGCGCCGGGTCCGCCAGAGCCGCAACAGCAGCACCCCGGCGAGATAGAGGAACATCACCTCGCGGGCGAGGACGGCGGCGGCGAACCAGGCCGCGGCCGAACGGTCGCGGCCGTCGTCGAGGGCGAGGGTGCCCCAGATCGCGGCGGCGAACGCCAGGATGCCGGCGCCGGAGATGTCGAACTCGAACAGGATCCCGGGATTGAGCGCGAAGGCGAGGCCGAACCACGGTGAGCCGCCGAGCCGGCGGGCGAGGCGACTCGTGCCGACCGATCCGAGGACGATCGCGGCGATGTTCGTGAGCGCCATCGTCCACAGCAGCGGCTCCGGCGGCACCAGACCACCGAGTCCGGCGATCGTCGGGAACAGCATCCGCTGGGCGCGATACACCGGTCGGTCGAGGTGCACCGCGTGCTCGTCAGGGTCCAGGAAGAAGGGATCGACGGCCTGGAGGAAGTACATGGACCCGTCGTGGCCGAGCTCGTCGACGGTGGCGACCTCGCGCCCGAGCAGCTCCTCGACATGCGCGGTCCGTTCGACCACGTGGCCACCCGACCCGAACTTGATGAGGCCCGCGATGTCGCCGCCGTGGCTGAGCAGAGAGACGAGCACGATGCCGACACCAACGAGGGCGGCGACGAGCGCGACGCGGCGGTCGTGGCGGTCGAACGGGAGCACGAGTCCCTTTCGGCCGACAGGCGAGCGGCGTGAGCTTCTCAATCCGGTCCGGGATCCGCCGACGATCAATGCATGAACCAGGTGCTCTTCGGAGCCGGCCGCATCGGTCGCCTCGAGTACTTCATGTGGCAGGCCGGGATCTTCGCGGCCTACATCGTCGTGAACATCGTCTTCGCCGGCAGCGACGGCATGGTCACCAACGTCAACGAGGCCGGCAACATCTTCCTCTTCAGCGTGCCGCTGATCTGGATCCTCTACGCCCAGTCGGTGCGCCGGGCCCACGATCGCAACCACACGGGCTGGCTCGTGTGCCTGTTCTTCTTCCCGATCCTCAACATCGCTGTCTGGGTGTATCTCCAGTTCTTCGGGAGCTACGACGTCGTCAACCGGTGGGGCGCGCCGGCCGAGCGGCGGGCGCTGTCCGCCGACGAACTCGCGGCGGCGAAGGCCATCCTCGCCGAGAACGAAGCGGCGAAACGGGCCTCTGTCGAGAATGACCTGCTGACCGAGGACGGCTCGTTCGACATGGACGGCCTCTTCACGTCCAACCCGGGGCTACGGGGCGACGGCGCGCCGACGGCATCGCTGCCGCCGCCACCGCCGCCACCGCCGCCGCCCCCACCCGCAGGCTGATCCGGGCTGTTCGCGGCTCTAGTGGAACTGCTCCTCTTCGGTGGAGCCGGCCAGGGCGAGGGTCGAGGCGTTGCCGCCGGAGACCACGGTCGCGATCTGGTCGAAGTAGCCCGCACCCACCTCACGCTGGTGCTTGACGGCGGTGTAGCCGTCGCCCTCGGAGGCGAACTCGCGCTCCTGGAGGTCGACGTAGGCCGTCATGTCCGACTCGGTGTAGCCCTTGGCGAGTTCGAAGGCGGAGTAGTTGAGCGCGTGCCAGCCGGCGAGCGTGATGAACTGGAACGCGTAGCCCATCGCGCCGAGCTCCTTTTGGAACTTGGCGATGTCGGAATCGTCGAGGTGTGCCTTCCAGTTGAAGGAGGGCGAGCAGTTGTAGCTGAGCAGCTGGTCCGGGTACTCGGCCTTGACGGCCTCGGCGAACTCGCGGGCCTGGGCGAGGTCCGGTGTGCCGGTCTCGCACCAGATCAGGTCGGCGTAGGGGGCATAGGCCAGGGCCCGCTTGATCGGCGTCTTGATGCCGGGCTCGGTGTAGTAGAAGCCCTCGGCGGAACGCTCGCCGGTGAGGAACTCCTGGTCGCGCTCGTCCACGTCGGTCGTGAGAAGGTTCGCGGCGAGGGCGTCGGTGCGGGCGAGGACGATCGTCGGCACGTCGGCGACGTCGGCCGCGAGTCGGGCCGCGTTGAGCGTCGTGACGTGCTGCTGGGTCGGGATGAGGACCTTGCCGCCCATGTGGCCGCACTTCTTGGCCGAGCTGAGCTGGTCTTCCCAGTGAACGCCGGCGGCGCCCGCCTCGATCATGCCCTTCATCAGTTCGTAGGCGTTGAGGGGACCACCGAAGCCGGCCTCGGCGTCGGCGACGATCGGGAGCATGTAGTCGATCGACGGGTTGCCGTCGGTCTCGCTCCACTCGATCTGGTCGGCGCGGCGCAGGGCGTTGTTGATCCGGCTCACCACCGACGGGACGGAGTTGGCCGGGTAGAGCGACTGGTCCGGGTACACCTGACCGGCGAGGTTCGCGTCACCGGCGACCTGCCAACCGGACAGGTAGATCGCGGGGAGACCGCCCTTGGCGTACTGGATCGCCTGGCCACCGGTCATGGCGCCGAGCGCATGGACGTAGTCCATGGTGTTGATCCGGTCCCACAGCTTCTCCGCGCCCTGGCGGGCCAGTGTGTTCTCGGGTGTGACGCTGCCGCGTAGACGGACGACGTCCTCGGCGGTGTAGTCGCGGGTGACGCCGTTCCACCGGGGGTTCTCGTCCCAGTCCTTCTTCAGCGCGGCCACCTGTTCGGCGAAGCTCGGGTTCATTCGTGTCTCCTGTGGGTTTCTCTCGGTTGAGATGGGTTGGTCCTGGCCTCGGGCTCAGAGGAGCTCGTAGGCCGGAATGGTGAGAAAGTCGGGGTAGTCGTCCGTGGTGACGAGGTCGCGCAGCAGCGTGCGGGCCTCGTCGAAGCGGCCGTGGGCCCAGTGGGCGGCGTCGAGCGAGCTGCGCAGCGCCTCGAACTCTTCGTCGATCAGCCGATCGAGGAGTTCGTCGTCGAGGATCTGTCCGTCCGACACCTCGACACCGTGGTGGCGCCAGCTCCACAGCTGGGCCCGGCAGACCTCGGCCATCGCGGTGTCCTCGAGATGATCGTCGATCACCACGGCCGCATTGCCGGACAGCCACTCGCCGAGATAGCGGATGACGATGGCGATGTTGGTGCGGACGCCGCTGATGGTCACCGCGCCGTCCGATCCAGGCAGCGTGAGCAGGTCCTCCGGCATGACGAACACGTCGTCGCGCTGGCGGGCGATCTGGTTGGGTCGGCTCCCCAGCACCTTGTCGAACTCGGTCCGCGCCACCGGGACGAGGCCGGGGTGGGCGATCCGGGTGCCGTCGAAGCCGTCGCCGGCCTCGCGCCGCTTGTCGACCGACACCTTCCGCAGGGCGCTCGCCACACGCTCCTCGTCCTCGCCCTCGGGGTTCACGCCCGACATGCCGCCGATGGCGTGGGCGCCGCGGCGGTGGCAGGTGGCCACCAGCAGCTCGGTGAACGCCCGCATGAACGGGGTCGTGACCGAGATGCGATCACGGTCGGGCAACACGAACGACCGGTCGGCCCGGAAGGTCTTGGCGACGCTGAAGAGGTAGTCCCAGTTGCCGGTGTGGAGGCCGGTGATGTGGTCGCGCAGCTCGTAGAGGATCTCCTCCATCTCGAACGCGGCGAGGATCGTCTCGACCAGCACGGTCGCCCGGATCGTGCCGGGGCCGAGCTCCAGGCGGGCCTCGGCGTGGTCGAACACGTCGTTCCACAGGCGGGCGTCGTCCTGGCCCTCGACCTTGGGGAGGTAGAAGTAGGGGCCCGTGCCCCGGCCCACGGCCACCTTCGCGTTGTGGAACACGCACAGACCGAAGTCCACGAGGGCGGCGGCCATCGGCTCCCCGTCGACGGTGACGTGCTTCTCGTCGAGATGCCAGGCCCGGGTGCGGACCATCAGCGTGGTCGTGTAGGGCGGCGGGGTGACCTCGCCGCGGTAGGCCGACGCCACATTGTGCTGGCCGGTCACGATGTTGTCCCAGGTCGGAGCGGTCGCGTCCTCGAAGTCGGCCATGAAGACATCGGCGCCCGACTGGAGCGCGGCGGACATGAACTCGAGCGTGACCGGACCCGTGATCTCCGTGCGGCGGTTCGTGAGATCGGCCGGGGCACTGGCCACGGTCCAGCCGCCGGAGCGGATGTGGGCGGTGTCGGCGCGGAACTCAGGGCGCAGGCCGCGGTCGATGCACTGCTGGCGGGTGGTGCGGGCGTCGAGCAGGGCGCGGCGGCGTTCGCCGAACCGGGCGTGCAATTCGCCGAGGAACGCCAGGGCGGCCGGGGTGAGCACGGACGCGGTCAGAGGATGCGTGGCGGCGTCGGCGGTGGGTTCAGCGGGCGAACCGACGGGCATCGATGTTCCTCTCTGATCGCTGCTCCCAAGTTTGGGGGTGATTTGCGCACAAAACAAGACAGGTAGGGAACAAATATCGGGGCATGACTTCCCAAAGGTCGAAAGATCTGTCATTCTTCGCACCTCATGGCTGATGATTTCGACGGTCTGGTGCTCGGCGCCCGTATCCGCCACGCCCGGCGGCGGGCCGGGGCGACCCTCGCCGACGTCAGCGAGCGGGTCGGACGACCCGCCCCGTACCTCAGCCAGCTCGAGAACGGGAAGGTCGAACCGAAGCTCAGCCTGCTGGGCGATCTGGCGGCGGCGATCGGCACGACGACGGCGGATCTGCTCGACCCCAACCCGCCGGATCGTCGTGCCGAGTTGGAGATCGGCGTTGCCCGCGCCCAGGAGGATCCCCGCTACGCCGCCCTCGGCCTGCCCTACCTCAAGCCCTCGGCCAAGCTCGGCGACGACGTGCTCGAACACATCCTGACCCTGTGGCAACGGCTTGCCGACCGGGACCAGGAGGCCCGCACCGACGACCGCAGCCGGTTCGCCGACCATGCCCGCGCCGCCAACATGGCGCTACGGGAGGAGATGCGGCGGCGGGACAACTACTTCGTCGAGATCGAGGACGTGGCCCGGCTGGCCCTCGACAAGGCCGGCTACGGCGGATCGGGCCCGATCAGCGAGCGGGTGCTGACCGAGATCGCGGCCGGGCAGGGGTTCACGATCGAACGGGTCAGCGCGATGCCCCGCACCGCTCGCAGCATCACCGACACGCGGGACCGGATCATCTTCATCCCCGATCGCGGCGGCCTGCGGATCCGCCAGGCCCGCTCGGTGGTGCTCCAGACGCTCGGCCACTTCGCGCTCGAACACCGCGACACCACGGACTTCGGCGAGTACCTCCGGCAGCGCATCGAATCGAACTACTTCGCCGCCGCGGTGCTCGCCCCCGAAGCGCCCGCCGTCGATTTCCTGCGGGAGGCCAAGAGCCAGAACGACATCTCGGTGGAGGACCTCAAGGAGGTCTTCTACATCTCCTACGAGATGGCGGCGCACCGGTTCACGAACCTCGCCACGAGGCACCTCGACATCCCCTGTCACTTCCTGCGCACCGACAGCGAGGGCGTCATCAGCAAGGCGTACGAGAACGACGGCATCCGCTTCCCGGCTGCGACCGACGGTGGCCTCGAGGGCCAGCGTGTGCCCCGGCAGTGGGGGAGTCGGCAGGCGTGGAACGCCCACGGCAGCTTCCTGCTGCACAGCCAGTTCACCGTGTGCGACGAAGGCGACTACTTCTGCACGACCTACATCGAGACGGAGACGGACCGGACCCCGCACGCGATCTCCCTCGGCACGACGGCGGCCCACGCCTCCGCCTTCCGCGGCGCGGACACGCTCCGCCGCGAGTTCGCCCGGGGCCGCGAGATCGAGCCGGACCCCCAGCTCGTGGAGGCGTGGGAGGACGTCGCCTGGCCGTCGGCGGCGGAGCGCAGCCACGTGCTGTCCGCGCTCCCGCCGAGCGATCGGCAGTTCAGTCCCTTCCCGGGTATCGACCTGCTCGACGTGTACCGGTTCCTCGAACGGCAGCGTCGCGGCCGTCAGTGACGCAGGACGATCACATGGTCGATCGCGGCCGTGGCGATGCTGACGACCTCGCGATGCTGATCCGTCAACGCGACGGCGACCACGTCACGGCCGGCTCGGCAGAGCTCGCCCCGCAGTTCCTCGCCGGCCACCGCCACCACGACCGTCGGCCGGTCGGCCGCGAGTTCGACCAACGCCTCGGCCAGCACGATCGCGAACGACACCGGCCGGGCGCCGACGGGCGGCGGGTCGCCTGGCGCGGCCCGCACCGTCGCGAGGGTTCCGAGCGGCACCATCACGTCGCCCAGTCGCTGCTCGCGGATCACGAGGAAGTCGGCGCCCAACGCCGTGACCGGACCCCGCACGAGTCGCCCACCGACGGTGCGGGCGGCGACCGGACGGCCTCGTTCGGCGAGATCGAGCAGCACGCCGGCGAGGGTCGCGTCCTCCTGGGCCTGGCGCTCGAGCCAGCGGCCGCGGGCCCGATCGGCCGCGGCGGCGTCCACCCGGCCCTCGGCGATCCAGTCCGCGAGGCCGGCCAGCGGATCGTTCGGCGTCAGCGCGACCGGCTCGAGTGGGGAATCGGCATCCACGACCGTCGAGGGTACCGGTACCCTTTCGGGTGAACCCATGAGCGACACGCCGATCACCATCCGAATCCCGGGCAACCATCTGATGGGCGCGCTGCTGGGTGAACACGACCGCCACCTGCGTCGCGTCGAGGAAGCCTTCCCCGACACCGAGATGACGGTGCGGGGCAACGAGGTGCACCTGTCCGGGCCGTCCGCCTCCGTGGTGCAGACGCTCTTCGAGGAACTGGTCGTGCTCGCCGAGAAGGGACAGCGGCTGGACGAGCGCTCGCTCGACCGCACGATCGACATGGTCCGCCGTGACGAGAAGCCGTCCTCGGTACTCACCCACGAGATCCTCCGTGCCGACCGGGGCAAGATCATCCGGCCGAAGTCGAGCGGCCAGAAGACCTATGTGGAGGCCATCGACAGCAATGTCGTGACCTTCGGCATCGGCCCGGCCGGCACCGGCAAGTCGTGGCTCGCCGTCGCCATGGCGTGCGCTGCGCTCCAGTCGGGCTCGGTGGAGCGCATCATCCTCACCCGCCCCGCGGTCGAGGCCGGTGAACGGCTCGGCTTCCTGCCCGGGGACCTGATGGCGAAGGTCGACCCCTACCTGCGTCCGCTCTACGACGCCCTGCACGACATGGTCGGCACCGACGGCGTCGAGCGCCTCATGGAACGCGGCGTGGTCGAGGTCGCCCCGCTCGCCTTCATGCGGGGACGCACGTTGAACTCGTCGTTCATCATCCTGGACGAGGCGCAGAACACCACGCCCGAGCAGATGAAGATGTTCCTCACCCGCATCGGCTTCGGTTCGAAGGCGGTGGTCACGGGCGACATCACCCAGGTCGACGTGCAGACCGGTCGCAGCGGTCTCGACGGCCTCGAACCCATCCTCGGTCGCATCGACGGGATCGGGTTCGTGCGGCTGACGGGACGCGACGTCGTGCGCCACCGGATCGTGCAGGACATCGTCGACGCCTACGAGAAGGCCGCCGTGGATGACTGACGAGGGGCCGGTGGTCGTGGCCGTGGACGAACAGTCCGACATCGCGATCGACCTCCCCCGCTGGCAGTCCCTGAGCCGCGACGCGCTCGTCTCCTGCGGCGTCGACACCGGCGAGCTGAACCTGCTCTTCGTCGACGAGACCGAGATGACGGCGCTCAACCGCGACCACATGGGCGAGGACCGGCCGACGGACGTGCTGTCGTTCCCGCTCGACGCGGGCGCCGGCGAAGCCCCGGCAGGCGAGGTCCTGCCCGGCGAGATCCTGCTGGGCGACATTGTCGTCTGTCCCGCGTACGCCGCCCGTCAGGCCGGGGACCACGCCGGCGAGCGCGGTCATCGCGGCACGACGGAGGACGAACTGGCGCTGCTGATCGTGCACGGCGTGCTCCACGTCCTCGGGCACGACCACGCGGCGCCCGACGAGACGGTCGCCATGCAGGCCGAGGAGCAGCGCCTGCTCGACCGCCACCACCGGACCGGACGACGGGCATGACCGGCGGCCTCCTGCTCGGTCTCGTGACAGTCGCCCTGGTCACCGTCTTCGCGGCGCTGGTCGCGGCGGCGGAGACCGCGCTCACGCGGATCAGCCGGGCCCGCGCCGAATCGCTCGCAGCCGAACATCCGGAGGGCAGGAGCGCGCTGGCTGACCTCCTGGCCGATCGCGAGGCCACCCTGGCGCCGCTGCTGTTGCTGCGGGTGGTGTTCCACCTGATCGCCGCCGCGGTGGTCACGGTCATCGTCCTCGATCGAGTCGGTCCCGCGTGGGTCGCGCTCGCGGTCGCCGCGGAAGTGATCGTGCTCTACGTGTTCGCGGAAGCGATGCCGCGCACCTGGGCGCTCCAGAATCCCGACGTCGCGGCGCGGCGGGCGGCACCGATCGTGCGCGTCGTGCTGGTCATCGCGCCGCTGCGCTGGGCCAGCCGACTCCTCAACGGCGTCTCGAACGTGCTGCTGCCCGGCCCGGCCCGCCCGCCGGTGATCACCGAGGACGAGCTGATCGCGCTGACCGGCGCGGCGGCGGCCGGCGCGGCGATCGAGGACGAGGAACGCGAGCTGATCGAGTCGGTGTTCGCCCTCGGGGACACGATCGTGCGCGAGGTCATGGTGCCCCGCCCCGACATGATCACCGCCGACGCGTCGAGCACGATCACCGAAGTGCTCGACCTCGCCATCGAGAAGGGGTTGAGCCGCCTCCCGGTCTGTGGCACCGGGGTCGACGACATCGTCGGGGTCTGCCTGGTGAAGGACCTCACCCGCTCCGAACGGGCCGGCAAGGGGGATCGTCCTGCCCGCTCGCTGATGCGCCGCGCCCGTTTCGTGCCCGAGACCAAGCATGCCGACGTGCTGCTCCGGGAGATGCAGTCCGGCCGCCACCACTTGGCGGTCGTCGTGGACGAATACGGGGGGACCGCCGGGCTCGTGACGCTCGAGGACGTCGTCGAGGAGCTCGTGGGGGAGATCGTCGACGAGTACGACGTGGAAGAGCCGCTGCTCGAACCGCTGGCCGGAGGGGAGGCGCTCGTCCACGGGCGCATGCCCGTCGACCAGCTCAACGCCCTCGTGGCGTCACAGATCGAAGAGGGCGACTGGGACACGGTGGGTGGCCTCATCTTCAACACGCTGGGACACGTGCCGGCGGTGGGCGAGTCGATCGAGGAGGGTGGCGTGCGCCTCCGGGTCGAGCGCATGGAGGGCCGCCGGATCACCCGCGTGCGCCTCACCCCGGTGGAGCAGGAGGTGCCGGCCGATGGCTGAGCACCGGTCGGGTTTCGTCACCCTCGTCGGCCGACCCAACGCCGGAAAGTCGACACTGCTGAACCGGATCCTCGGCCACAAGGTGTCCATCGTCTCGGACAAGCCGCAGACGACGCGCACCCAGGTCCGCGGGGTGCTGACCACGCCGGACACCCAGCTCGTCTTCGTGGACACCCCCGGGATCCACAAGCCGCGGACCGCGTTGGGCACGAGCCTCAACGCGACGGCGAACCAGGCGACCGCGGAGGTCGATGTGGTCTGCTTCGTCCTCGACGCGACCGCACCCTACGGGCGGGGCGATGCGTACATCGCCGAGCGACTGCCGGCCGATACGGTCGTCGTCGTCACCAAGGCGGACTTGGCATCACCCGATCAGGTGCTCGCCCAACTCCAGGCGACCTCGCATCTCGACGCCGAGGCGTGGTTCCCGGTCTCGGGCACCACCGGCGAGGGAGTCGATGCACTCGTCGACCATCTCCGCGAGCGGATGCCCGAAGGGCCGCAGTTCTACCCGGACGACGTGATCACCGACGTCCCCGACGCCTTCTGGGTGGCCGAGCTCGTGCGTGAGCAGCTCCTCGCCGTGACCCGTGAGGAGCTCCCGCACTCGATCGCCACACGGGTGACCGAGTGGGAATGGCCCCGCGTGCGCTGCGAGATCATCGTCGAGCGCGACTCACAGAAGGGCATCGTGATCGGGAAGAAGGGGGAGAACCTCAAGCAGGTCGGCATCGCGGTGCGAGCCCAGCTCCCCGAGGAGGTCTATCTGGAGCTCTTCGTGAAGGTCGAGAAGAACTGGCAGCACCAGGCGCACTCGGTGGAGCGCCTCGGCTACTGACGCGACGGGTCGTCCGGCGCTTCGTCGCCGTACCGCTCCGCGTACGCCAGCCAGTCCTTGAGCCAGGCGGTGTAGGCGGCCTCGTCCGGTTCGCCGGTGACCGGGTCGATCGCGGTCGGCAACGGCGGAGGGCCACCGGCGCTGGCGACCGGCTGCGGCGCGGGCGCCGGCGCAGGGGCCGGCGTGGGGGCGTGGATCGCCGTCGGCGTGGGTTCGACGGGGTCGAACGGATTGCCGGACATGTCGCCGAACGGATCGTCGGGCATGACCGTGGCGAAGAGGTCCGGGGTCGGCGTGTCCTGCGGCCCGTCGTCGAAGAGATCGGCGCCGTCGTCCCACCCCGCTTCTCGAGCGAGGAACGGGTCGGCGGTCGAGGGGCTGGCCCAGGTGCCGAGCTGCGGGTCGGCGCCGCTGAGCGGCACCGCGGCGAACGGATCCTCGGAGAAGCCGACGGGCTCGCCCGGGGTGCCCGGCGTCGAGTGTTCGATGCCGGGCAGGGCTTCGGAAACCGGCGCCCGGCGGGGCAGCGCGCCCGATGGACCGGGGCTGCTGATCTGAGGCTGCGGGGTCGTCTCGGGGACGGGAAGGTCCTGGAGCCGCTGGCGCATCTCCTCGAGGATGGCGCGATTGTCGGCGAGGCGAGCCGAGCCGGCCTCGTCCGGATCCTGGCGTTGGAGCCGCATCGAGACCAGCCCCATGACGAGGAGGGAACCGATGCCGGCGATGGCCCACGTGACCGGGTTGTCGACATCGCTGCCGGCCAGGAAGGCGTGATAGCTGCCGCCGATCATCGCGGCGAACGACGAGAAGTGGATCACCCGCCAGACCGTGGTGTTGACGCGCGCCCGCAGCAGGGACGTCACCTCGACCGCGATGATGAGATACGCGGCGATGATGCCCCAGGCGATCGCCTCGGGCTTCCATTCGCTCGCGCCCGGGACGAAGAGCTCACGGGGGCCGAAGTCGACATAGCCGTCGGCCCAGAGCGTGAGGATGTGGGCGATCAGGAAGACGACCGAGACCCCGCCGAGGAAACGATGGAGGTCGAGGAACCACGGGCCCGTGCGGGCGCGGATCTTCTTCGTCGACAGCAGGAGGCCGAAAACGACCGACGCGGTCGCTGTCGTCCAGGTCATCATCCCGGCAGCGCGGGTGGCGTACCACCACACTTGTTCACTCACGGCGTCTCCCGTCGGCACGAACCGTGGGAATGCGAGGAATTGCCCGAGGAAGCCGGGTCAGTGGTTCGTGGCCCAGCGGATCACGGCGGCGACACCGAATCCCGCGAGCAGGGCCGGCGCCGCCCGCCCGGCGACCATCGCCGCCTTGGCGAGGACCTCGGCCTGCGCGGCCGTGGCGCCGACGACGGTGACGGAGTCGATCGTCGGGTCGAGCGATTCGCCCGAGCGGGGGTCGACGAGATGGTGGTGGGTGGCTCCGCCGACCTGCCAGCGCCGCTTGGTGATGGCGCTCGTGCAGACGCCCCCGTCGACGAGCGGCGGCAGGTCCAGCGGTTCGCCCTCGTGGGTGGCTCGCCAGGTTCCACCGGAGGGGCTCTCGCCCCGGACCCGGGTGTCGCCACCGATCGACACGGCCGCACCGCGCGCCCCGCGCTCGATCAGGCGGTCACAGAGAAGGTCGGCGGCCGCGCCCTTGCCGATCCCCCCGAGATCGAGCCGCACACCGCGTGGCAGGGTGATGGCGTGTAGCTGCTCGTCGAGTCGGATCGCGGCGACGCCGGGCGCGGCGGTCGGGGTACCGGCGGCTGCCTCGATCCCGTCGATGTCCGCGATCTGCTCGAACGTGCGGTCGTAACCGAGCCCCACGAGCGCGTCGTGCACGGTGGGGTCGAAGCGGCCCTGGGTCGCCCGGGAACCCTCGACGGCGTCGGCCACGACGGCGAACGTCTCCGGCGACACGATCACGGGGCGCCCCTCGGCCCGGTTCAGCATCGAGATCTCGGAGTCCGCGAGGAAGCGGCTCCACCGTTGCTCGAGACCGGCGAGCTCGACCCGCACGTCGGCGACGAGTCCGGCGTCGCGCTCGTGCACGACCACCAGATAGTCGGAGCCCATCGCTCGACCGACGGCCCGACGCTCGCGTCCGGAGACGATCAGGTCAGCTGGCATTGGTCGGAATGGACGTGGTCGGCGGCACCGTCGTCGGCGGCGCAGTCGTGGCCGGCGGCGCGGTGGTCGTCGGCGCGACGGTCGTGGTCGGTGCGGCCGTGGTGCTGGGAGGCGCGGTCGTGGGTGGGGCGGTCGGCGGCGGTGCCACGGTGGTAGTGACGACGACACTCGGGGGCGGTGGCGGTGGGGTCAGCCGGACCGGGGCCAGCGAGGTCGTCGTGGCGACCGACCCGGTCGGCGAGAAGGTCGCCGTGGCCCGCATGTCGACCCGCTGGACACCGGCGATCGTCGTCGTCGGCCCGTCCGGCGGAGGAGGAGGCGGGGTGGCCTGGTCCTCGGTGCCGCGCTGCGCCCAGCCGACGACGACCAGCAGTCCCGCGTACGCCCCGATCGCGGACGCGCCGACGACACGGCGGGCGCGGCGCGCGGGGTGGGGACGCGTACGTCGGGTCACCTGGGTTGGATCGGCACGCCGGTCCGAGGGGTTGAGCGGGATCAGTCCGCGTCGCGGAGCTCGCGCAGCAGGGCCTCGGCCTCGGCCCGGTCCTTGGTGCGCCGCATGGGGGGAAGCGCGTTGATGAGATCCCAGCGATACGAACGTGACGTTGCCAGCCGTGGATCGAGCACCGCGACCACCCCGCGGTCGGTGGCGGAGCGGATCAGCCGGCCGGCCCCCTGCGCGAGCAGCGTGGCCGCCCGGGGCAGGTCGATCACCCGGAAGGCGGCGGATCCCGCCCGTTCACGACGGGCCTGTAGCACCGGGTCGTCGGGGCGGGGGAACGGCAGCTTGTCGATCACGACGAGGTTGCAGGTCGAGCCGGGCACGTCCACGCCCTGCCAGAACGACATCGTCGCGAACAGGCACGCCTCGGGATCCTCGACGAACGAATCCAGCAGGGCCATCTTCGACCCTTCGCCCTGGACCAGGACCTTCCAGGGCAGGCGCCCGTCGAGATGTTCGGCGGCGTCGCGCATCGCCGCCCAGCTGGTGAACAGGGCGAGGGTGCGGCCGCCGGCGGCGACGATGAGGGCTTCCAACTCGGCCTGCCGGGCCTCGCGATGGCCTTCGGCGCGCGGGTCGGGCAGATCGGTGGGGCAGTAGAGCAGGGCGTTCTTCTCGTAGTCGAACGGGCTGCCGACATCGAGCGTCGGCGTCGAACCCGGGAGGCCGAGCTGTGCGGCCGTCTTGCCCGGCAGGGTGGCCGAGGTGAGCACCCCGCTGCGCTTCGCCCACAGGTTCTCGGCCAGGAGGGCGTCGACCGCGACCGGGGTCGACCGCAGCGCCGGGTTGTTCGGCGGTCCGTCGACCCAGAGCACCTCGGTGTCGATCGGCCAGCGGACGTAGTCGATGTCGTCGAGCAGCGAGGTGATCGTCTGGCGCGCCCGGAGGGCCTTCGCCGCGGTGTCCGCCGGCGCGTCCTTCGGCACGGCCCGCAGGGCGTTGAGGAGCGCATCCACGCGCCCGCGGACGACATCGAGCGTCGCGCCGGACTCGTCGTCGAGCCCCTCGGTGAGCCGATCGCCGACCCGCGGCTCGAGCAGCGCGTGGAGCAGCGTGGCCGCCTCCTCCACGCCGACCGGCGCGTCGCGATCGGCCAGCACGGTGCTCGCGGCGCGTGCCGCGGCCTGCAGACGGGCCGGGCTGATCGTGCGGCCCGCGGCCTCCGACACGATGTCCTCGAGCTGGTGGGCCTCGTCGATGACGACGAGGTCGTGCTCGGGGAGGATGCCCTCGACCATCACCTCGATCGCGTAGAGGTGGAGGTTCACGACGATCACGTCCGCGGCGGCGGCCTTGCGGCGGGCCCGTTCGGCGAGACAGTCGTCGCCGGCCGGACAGCGGTTCGCGCCGGGGCACTCGTCGCGGCCGACGCTGACGAGGCGCCAGGTGCGGTCGTCGATGTCGGGAAGTTCGGTGCGGTCGCCGGTCTCGGTCGATGCGGCGAACACGCGGAGGCGATCGAGGAGGTCGCTGTCGAGCGATGGCGACGTCTTCTCGTCGTCGAGTTCGAGCCCGAGACGGTCGTCCGCTTCCGCTTCGTCCAGGCGCTGCAGGCAGAGATAGTTGGAGCGGCCCTTGAGGACGGCGTAGTCGATGCCGCCCGGGATGTGGTCGGCGAGGAACGGAAGGTCCTTCCCGGCGAGCTGGTCCTGCAACGCCTTGGTGGCCGTGGCCACGATCGCCGTCTTCCCCGACAACGCCAGCGGCACGAGGTAGGCGAGGGACTTGCCTGTGCCCGTTCCGGCCTGCACGACGACATGGCCGTTGTCGGCGATCGCGGCGGCCACCGCGGCGGCCATGTCCCGCTGTCCGTCGCGGCGCTCGCCTCCGCCCGGGAGCGCCACGGTCACCTCGTCGAGCGTCGCGAGCGTCTGCTCGGCCAGGTCCACCGGTTCTTCCGTCACGTGGCTGCGGAGCCTATCCGTGCGTCCCTTCGTTCTCGGTTCTCTCCCGATAGGTTCGCGGGGTGTCTCCCGACGATCTCGATCCGACGCGGATCCCCCGCCACATCGCGTGCGTCATGGACGGCAACGGACGATGGGCGCAGGCCCGGGGTCTGCCCCGCACCGAGGGTCACAAGGCCGGCGAACACTCGCTGTTCGAGGTCGTCGACGCGTGCCTCGATGCCGGCGTCGAATGGTTGACGGTCTACGCGTTCAGCACCGAGAACTGGCGCCGGCCCAAGGACGAGGTCCGCTTCCTCATCAACTTCAACGAGGAGATCCTCCTACGCCGTCGCGACGAGCTGCACGAGCGGGGCGTGCGCATCCGCTTCGTCGGCCGGCGCGACTGGCGAGTGCCGAAGCGGCTCATCAAGCGCATGGACGAGTCCATCGAGCTGACCCGGGGCAACCGCAAGCTGACGTTCACGATCGCGTTCAACTATGGCGGCCGAGCCGAGATCGTCGACGCGGTACGCGAGATCGCGGCGTCCGGGATCTCACCCGGGAAGATCACCGAGAAGACGATCGCGAAGCATCTCTACGACAACGAGATGCCGGACCCGGATCTCATGATCCGCACCTCCGGCGAGTTCCGGATCAGCAACTTCCTCCTGTGGGAGCTGGCGTACAGCGAGCTGATCTTCACCGACACGCCCTGGCCGGAGTTCGGGCGCGAGGCGCTGTTCGAGGCGATCGCCGACTTCCAGGAACGCGAGCGTCGCTACGGCGGCGTCAACGGGGCCTGAGACGATGGCCCTCTACCGCGATCACGCCGTCGTGCTGCGATCGTGGAAGCTCGGCGAGGCCGACCGGATCATCAGCCTCCACACCCACGACCACGGCAAGGTCCGCGGCGTCGCGAAGGGCGTGCGCCGCACCAAGTCGAAGTTCGGCGCCCGGCTCGAGCCGCTCAGCCACGTGTCCGTGCAGCTCTATCGCGGGCGGGGCGACCTCGACACGATCACCCAGGTCGAGACCGTCGACCGGTTCGGGTCGCTGCGTGACGATCCGGACCGTTTCGCCCGCGCCGAGGCCGTGCTCGAGGCCGTCGACCAGGTCTCCCAGGACCGTGAACCTGACCGGGTGCTCCACGTCATGCTGGTGCGGGCCCTGCGCACGCTGAACGAGAAGGACTCGCCGCTCGTCGTGGCCGCGTTCTTCCTGAAGCTGCTGGCCCACGAGGGGCTCCAGCCCGAACTCCACCTCTGCGTCGACTGCGGATCGACCGATGGGTTGGAGTCGTTCGACTTCGACGACGGCGGCGTGCGCTGCCACGAGCACCGCCGCGGCCGGCCGATCACCCCCGGTGCCGTGGCGTTGATGCAGCGGATCCTCGGCGGCGGTCTCGCCGGGGTCCTCGACGAGCAGGTCGGCGCGGCCACGGGTGAGGTCGACATGCTGTCGACCGCGCTCCTCGAGCATCACCTGGAGCGGCGGCTGCGATCGGTCGCCGTCCTCGATCAGACGGCGACCTGATCCCGGGCGACGATCAGAACGCCGAGTTGGGGCACTCCACGCCGCCGAACTCCATGAACCCGGGCTCGCCCTCGGTCATCCCGAGGCCGTCGGCCAGGATGAGTTCGAGCGTGCCGTTCTGGAGGGCGTACTGGATCGCGGTGACCTCGAAGTCGTCCGAGTCGCCGAGCCGCTGACCGGTGTAGACGAGGAGGAAGTCGTTCGCACCGTTGGTGTCGATGTCGAGGCACTCGAAGCCGCTGAAGTTGCCGATGGACGCGCCCACCGTGAGCTCGGTCGGGCTGCCGTCGACCGTCACGTGCACGATCTCGCAGTCGATGACGTCGAACACACCGATGATCGTCGCGGCCGCGCCGGCCCCGATCTTGGCGAAGAACTCCTCGGTGCCGTCGCCGTTCAGGTCGACGCCGTCGTTGGCCTGCACGCCGCTGAGCAGGGCGCCCGGGTGGTCGACGGCGTAGGTCGCGCCCCCACCGCCGGTGAAGGAGACCTGGAGCCACCACTGGTTCGGGGTGTCCGGGTCACCGGTTGCGTAGGCATGGAGCGTGTCGATGTCGCCGTCGCCGTCCACGTCGGCCCCCGCGAGCGTGCTGTACTGCGCGTCGCCGGGGAGCGCACCACTGCCCGGGCACTGGCTGGCCACCGTCGTGGTCGTCGGCGCCGCGGTGGTCGTGGTGGTCGGCTCGGCGGTCGTCGTCGGCGCCTCGGTGGTCGTGGTTGTGGTCGTCGTCGTCGGCTCGGCCGTCGTCGTCGGTGCCTCGGTGGTCGTGGTGGTGGTCGTCGTTGTGGGCGCGGCCTCATCACTGTCGTCACCGCACGCCGCGGCGAGCAGCGCGAGGGAGGCGAGAAGGATGAGCGGGAGGCGAAGGTGTCTGGTCATGGTCTGTTCCGGTCGCGGGTTCCGGCTACTGCGAGATCGGGATCCAGGCGCCGGCGGCCTCGGACCACTCCATCCATTCGGCCAATTCGGGGTCCCATTGAATGTAGGTGTCGCGCGCGGCGTCCCATTGGGGTGCGTCGATGCCCGGCTGCGCCGGTGCGGGCGGGGCCGGATCGGGGGCCGGCGGGGGTGTGGGAGCCGGTGGGGGCGTGGGGGCCGGAGGCGCCGGTGGGGCGGGCTCCGGAGGGGCGGGCTCCGGCTCCAAGACGACCGTTTCGTCAGCGAAGGCCTCGGGTGCGGGCGGATCGACCGGCGGCCTCGGGGCGGGGGGCTCCGGCTCGCGGATGACCGTTTCGTCCGCGAAGGACCGGGGCGGCGGGGGATCGACCGGCGGACGCGGTGCGGGCGGCGCGCTCGCCGGCGGGGCGACGGGCGGGCCGGCGGCGGGCGGAGGCGGCGCGGCCGGGGAGGGAGCCGGCGGTGCGGTGGGTGGCGCAATGACGGGCGGCGCGGTGGGTGGCGTGGTGGTCGGTGCCGGCGGCGGCGGTGTGCTGGCCCCGAAGGGCGCGGCGACGGCGGTCGGCGCCGTGGCTGCGTCGCCGGTGAGGCCCGGGATCGGCAACGGATGGTCCACCCACATCTTGTCGATCACCACGGTGTTGGTCGCCATGTCGCCCACCCGGCGGTGTCCGGTGCTGGAGAGACCGGTGACGAGCGCAACCAGCGGGAAGCAGTAGGGGAAGCCGTCGGCCGCCCAGAGCAGGAGGCGGCCGAGTTGGGCGCCGAACCCCGCCTTGGCGAAGGTCTCCTGGTTCACGATCCGGAGCCCGACCATGGCCTTGCCCGGTGTGAAGCCGGTGATGGTCGGAAGGATCAGCTGGGTGACCAGGGCGAAGACGGCCGAGACGAGGAAGATCGTCGAGAAGTCGCCGAACTCGAGCAGGATGATGTCGGAGCCGGAGGTGATGCACAGCGCATCGACGTCCGGCGCGTTGTTGAGGATCGAACAGACGCTCTCCGCCTCGAAGCTCGACCGCATCGTCTCGGACGACGCAACGGCCGCTGTGGTGCCGATGGCGACCGCGGCATAGAGGACGAAGTCGATCAGGTACGCGACGATGCGCCGACCCACCACCGCGGTCGGATCCGCGGGCGGCGATGCGCCGGTGGCGGCGGTCGGGGGCAGGGGCGGCGGAGGACTCGACGTGGGAGAAATCACGGAATCCATGCTCGCACGCCGCCGCTAGCCTCTGGGCCATGCCTGAGCCGGATCCGCAGCTGTTCGACAAGATCGTGAACCTGTCCAAGCGACGGGGTTTCGTCTTCCAGTCGGCCGAGATCTACGGCGGCTTCCGTTCGACCTACGACTACGGCCCGCTGGGCGTGCTCCTGCTGCGCAACGTGAAGGACGCCTGGTGGCGTTCGATGGTCCAGCTGCGCCACGACGTCGTCGGGCTCGACGCGTCGATTCTGTCGCCACCCCAGGTCTGGCAGGCGTCGGGTCACCTGGCCAACTTCTCCGATCCGCTGGTCGACTGCACGGAGTGCAACGCCCGGCACCGACTCGACAAGCTCGACGATCCGGACCAGTGCCCGACGTGCGGCAATCGGGGCACGTTCACCGAGGCGCGTGATTTCAACCTGATGTTCAAGACCCAGGCCGGCCCGGTCGCGGAGACCGCAGCCGACGTCTACCTGCGCCCCGAGACCGCCCAGGGCATGTTCATAAACTTCGCGAACGTGCTGAACACGAGTCGCAAGAAGCCGCCGTTCGGCATCGCCCAGATCGGCAAGTCGTTCCGTAACGAGATCACGCCGGGCAACTTCGTGTTCCGCACCCGCGAGTTCGAGCAGATGGAGATGGAGTTCTTCGTCCCGCCCGACGAGTCGACCGAGTGGTACGAGTACTGGTGCCAGGAGCGGATGAACTGGTATCTCGACCTCGGGATGCCGAGCGACGCGATCCGGCTGCGGGCCCACGACGCCGACGAGCTGAGCCACTACTCGTCGGGCACGTCCGACGTGGAATACCTGTTCCCGTGGGGTTGGGACGAACTCGAGGGCATCGCCAACCGGGGCGACTTCGATCTCACCCAACATGCCGAGCACTCCGGCGAGAAGCTCGACTACTTCGACCAGGCCTCGGGCGAGCGCTACACGCCCCACGTGATCGAGCCGGCCGCCGGTGCGACCCGCACGGCGATGGCGTTCCTCATGGCCGCCTACGACGAGGAGACGGTGAACGACGACACCCGCACCGTCCTGCGCCTCGACCCCCGCCTCGCGCCCTACAAGGTCGCGGTGCTGCCCCTGTCGAAGAAGGACACCCTCACGCCGACCGCCCACGAGGTGTTCGACGCCGTGAAGGGCCGCTGGATGGCGGACTACGACGAGACCCAGTCGATCGGCAAGCGCTACGCCCGTCAGGACGAGATCGGCACGCCCTACTGCGTGACGGTCGACTTCGACACGCTCGACGACCGAGCCGTCACCGTCCGCGAACGCGACACCCGCGAACAGGACCGCGTCAGCCTCGACCAGCTCGAGTCCTACCTCGCCGACCGCCTCCCCTAGAAGGCGGCCTCGCCGCACAGCGGGAAGAGGTCGGGTTGGCGTCGGGCGAGATCGAGCCGCAGTGCCCGTCCGAAGGCCTCCTCGGCCCGGTCGCGAAACGCGGGATCGGCGTCCATCTCCGCAGCCAGAGCGTCGACGACCTCGGCGATGTCGCGATCGTCCACGAAGAGCACGAGGTCGGCTCCGGCGCGTAGCGCCGCGACGGCGCGTGCGCCCGGCTCGGCGATGACGTCGATGGCGCCCCGCATCGTGGAGAGGTCGTCGGTGATCACGACGCCGTCGAATCCGAGTTCCTCACGCAGGAGGCCGGTCGTGATCGCGAACGACATCGACGCCGGGAGGTCCGGGTCCACGTCGTCCACGAAGATGTGGCCGGTCATCACCATCGGCGCGCCGGTGCCCTCGTAGGGGAGACGCCCCGTGGCCTCCCACAGCTCCCGCCCGCCGACGGCCGTGCTGGTGCGGCGATGGGGATCCTCGACCGTGGCGCCCTGGTTCGGGAAGTGCTTGAGCGTCGCGGCCACGCCGACCTCGCAATGGGCCTGGATCACCGCGTTGGCGAGCGCGGCGACGACGCCGGGGTCGTCGCCGAACGTCCGGCCGCTGCCGGCCATGAAGTGCGCCGGGTCGGTCACCACGTCGCCGACAGCCCCGAAGTTGACCGTGATGCCGAGGTCGAGGAGCTGCTGTGCGTAGGTCGCCGTCTGCTCCTGGAGGTCGAGCAGCACGTTGTAGGGCTCGCCGGTGATGTAGCGCTCCGTCCAGCGGGGCGGCGCCGGTGGTGAGGTCACGGGGACGCGCACGATGGCGCCGAGCTCCGCGTCCGTCGCGATGAAGCTGGCCGCCGCGCATTCCTGGCGGTGCCACGCGGCGTCGAGGTCGGCGACTGCGGCGGTGAAGGCATCGACGTCGTCCTCCGGGGCCCAGTTGCGGTTCGTCTCGGTCAGGAACACGCCGCCGACGCAAACGGAGCCGACGGTGTCCTGGAGCCGGGTGGCGAGCTGCGACCCGGTGAGACCGGTGACGACGAGCCGGTAGGCGAGTCCGCGATCCGTCTCGGCCGCCGCCTGCCGATCGATGGCGTCGATGAAGGCGACCCGTGGATCGAGCGTCGTCGTGGTTGTGGTCGTCGTGGTGGTCGTGGTCGAGGTGGTGGTCGACGTGCTCGAGGTGGAGGTCGACGAGGTGGTCACGGGCGCGCCGCTGTCGGCGTCGCCGCCCGAGCCGGTGAGGGAGATGACGAGGGCGATCGCGACGAGGCCACCGAGGCCGAGAAGGAGCGTCTTCGGAGTGCGGGCCATGACCCGGGCATCATGGCATCCGGACGATCGGAGGCCCCGCCCGGGCGCCATGGGTGGCTGTCGGAGGGCACTGCTAGCTTGCGGATCAATGGGTATCCACGACGATGACATCGCGAAGGTCAGGTCCTCTGCTGACCTCGTGGCGCTCATCGGCGAACACACCGAGATCAAGCGGTCCGGTCGCCAGTGGATGGCTCGCTGTCCGATGCACGGCGAGCGCACGCCGTCGCTGTCGGTGAGCCCGGAGAAAGGGGTCTACTACTGCTTCGGTTGTCAGCGCAGCGGCGACGCGATCACCTTCGTGCAGGAGATGGACAATCTCGACTTCGCCGGCGCGGTCGAGTCGCTGGCCGGGCGCTACGGCATCCAGCTCCGCTACACGTCGAAGGACGAGGGCTCCCGGCGGGCCCGCAAGCGGACGTTGCTCGACGCGGTGGAGAAGGCCGTCGAGTTCTACCACCAGCGCCTGCTCACCGGAGCCGACGCGGGGGAGGCGCGCAGCTATCTGCGCTCGCGGGGCTACGACGGGGAGGTCGTGCGCACGTACCGGATCGGCTGGGCGCCCGACGACTGGGACCAGCTCGCCAAACACCTCCGGCTCTCGGCCGACGATCTCCGCGATGCCGGGCTCGGGTTCGTCAACAAGGCCGACCGTCAGCAGGACTTCTTCCGCGGCCGCGTGATGTTCCCGATCTCCGACGAGCGGGGTGACCCGGTCGGCTTCGGGGGGCGGATCCTGCCGGGCCACGAGGGTTCGAAGTACAAGAACACGACCACCGATGCCGTCGTCTACGACAAGAGCCGGGTGCTCTACGGACTCCACGCCCACCGCGAGGGCATCGTGAAGGCGGGCGAGGCGATCATCTGCGAGGGCTACACGGACGTGATCGGTTTCGCCGATGCCGGTATCCCGCGCGCGGTCGCCACCTGCGGCACCGCCATGACCGAGGAACACGTGAAGCTGCTCAAGCGGTTCTCGGCCGACCGGCTCGTGCTCGCGTTCGATGCCGACGCGGCGGGGCTCGCCGCCGCCGATCGGGTGTACGAATGGGAGCGCGAGCACGGTCTGGAGGTGCGGGTGGCGGACCTGCCGGCGGGCGTCGACCCGGCCGACCTCGCCCGTGAGGACCCGGTCGAGCTCCAGCGGGCGATCGACGAGGCCACACCGTTCCTGAGTTTCCGGCTCGAGCGGGTGCTGGCGGCCGGTGATCTGTCCACCGTCGAGGGCCGGGCCCGCACGGCCGAGGCCGCCCTCGACGTGATCGCCGAGCATCCGGATCCGCTCGTGCGCGACGCCTATCTGCTCGACGTCGCCGACCGCTGCCGCGTCGACCTCGCCCGGCTCCGCGAGCTGGCTGCGGCACCGCGCGCCCGCACGCCGGAACGCGAGACCGTGCCGCCCCGTCGTCGCGACGAGCCGCCGGCTCCGACCGATGGACCGCGGGAGGTCGCCAACCAACCCGACGATCACTACTTCGACGAGGGGATGGTCGCCGCCGACGTCCTGATCGACGCCGAGAACCATGCCGTCGCCGCGGAGGACGAGGCGCTGCGGCTCGCGATCCACCGGCCCGACGACGCCGCCCGACTCCACCCGAAGCTGTTCGGCGACGCCACCCGTCAGGAGGCGCTGACGGCGCTGCGCAGCGGCGGACTGCTCGGGGCCGGTGACCGCGCCGGTGAGCGGGCGGCCGCGTTGTTGCGGCGTCTCGCCGTCGATCCGTCCGACGCCGATCCGTCCGATGTGGTGGCCGGACTCGCCCGCAGCGCCGGCCGTCGCACCCTCGATGACCTGCGGCGGGTCCAGCGCGCGCTCGATTCGACCGATGAACAGAAACGGCACGCCGTGTCGTCGATCGGCCCCATCAAGCTGCTGATCGAGCGCCTCGACGAGAGCGATACGCGAGAAGAGGCGATCGAGCAGTTGCTACCGTGGCTCATCAACTACGAAGAGGGGAGGAGCGCATGACCGACACCGCACCGCAATTGCCCCTCCCGGATGATGCGGCCGTCCTGTTCGCCGCGCTGCTCGAGACCGGCAAGGTCTCCGGCCATCTCTCGCTCGATCAGCTCGTCCACACGCTCAAGGATGTCGAGTTCGACATGGAGCTGTTCGAGAAGATCCGGGCGGCGTGCGAAGCCGACGGGATCGTCATCGACGAGGACGAGTCCTCACCCGTTCCGCCCGAGATCACGGTCCCCGGCGCCGCCCCCGAACCCACCCAGGAGGAGTTGGATGCGGCGCCCGTGGACGAGGCCCGCGTGGCGCGCGCTGCGGAGTTCGCGGCGTCGATCGGTGACGATGTGGAGGAGCCGGAGCGACGCCGCCGCACCCCGCGTCAACGCGGCGACGGGGGCAGCAGCAGCGACCCGGTGCGGATGTATCTCAAGGAGATCGGCCAGGTCCCGCTCCTCGACGCCCGCCAGGAGGTGCGGATCGCCGCCCGGATCCGACGGGGGAGCGAGGGCGAGGAGGAGCTCGCCGAGCTCAGCGCCGCGGGCAAACTCGACTCGCTCGAGCCCGGCGAGCGGGCCCGCCTCAACCGGGTCGTGCGCGACGGCGAACGGGCCCGGGACGAGCTCACGAGAGCGAACCTGCGCCTCGTCGTCTCGATCGCGAAGCGCTACGTGGGGCGCGGGATGGTGCTCCTCGACCTCGTGCAGGAGGGCAACCTCGGCCTGATGCGGGCGGTCGAGAAGTTCGACCACACCAAGGGGTTCAAGTTCTCGACCTATGCCACGTGGTGGATCCGCCAGGCCATCACCCGGGCGATCGCCGATCAGGCCCGCACCATCCGCATCCCGGTCCACATGGTCGAAGCGATGAACCGGGTGAAGCGGATCCAGCGCCAGATGCACCAGGACCTCGAACGTGAACCCACGGTCGAGGAGCTCGCCGCCGAAGTCGACGAGCCGGTCGAGAAGATCCGCGAGATCCTTCGCATCGCTCTCGACCCGCTGTCGCTCGACTCGCCGGTCGGTGAGGAGGACGAGTCCAACCTCGGCGACTTCATCGAGGACCAGAACGCGATCGCTCCGATCGACGCGGCGGCCCGCAAGCTGCTCACGGCGGCGGTGGGTGAGGTGCTCCACGAGCTGAGCGAGCGCGAGCAGGAGGTCGTGCGCCTCCGGTTCGGCCTGGACGACGGCCGCCCCCGCACGCTGGAGGAGGTCGGCCGCCAGTTCGGTGTCACCCGCGAACGCATCCGCCAGATCGAGGCCAAGACGCTGGCGAAGCTGCGTCATCCCCACCGCAGCGACCGCCTCCGCGACTATCTCGAGAGCAGCTGATCCCCAGGGCTGCGTGTCACACCCCCTCCCTAACTTCGGGGCATGGGATACGGCGGCAAGCTCCGAGAACAGGAACTGGCTCGTGCGCTGCGGGCACGAGCCTGGACGCTCGCGGACATCGCCGCGGAGCTCGGCGTGTCGAAGAGCTCGGTCTCCGTCTGGGTCCGCGATGTCGATTTCGTGCCGAACCCACGCCGCACGGCCCGCAAGCGCGGCCCGAACAAGCTCCAACGGGCAAAGTCAGAGGAGATCGAGGCGTGCCGGGTGGCCGGCCTGGAGCGCTTCGCTCAGCTCACGGACGACGAGTTCTTCGCCGCGGGTCTCGGCCTCTACGCCGGCGATGGATCGAAGAAGGGCGGCTCGGTGAACTTCGCGAACTCGAATCCGGACTACATCCGCTTCTACTGCGCTTGGTTCAGACAGTTCTTCGACGTCGAGGAGGCGCGGCTACGGGTGCAGCTCTATCTCCATGCAGACCTCGATCTCGACTCCGCCAACGGGCATTGGTCGAGGGTGACTGGCATCCCGCTCGAGCAGTTCCACAAGCCCTATCGGGCAGTGGTCGACGAGACGAGGCGCCACAACCGCCACGTGTTCGGCTGCTGTCATGTGCGGTACGCGTGTACCCATACGTTGCGCCGGATTCTGGGGATGATGGATGGCCTCATGCTGCTACCCTCCTCCCCTGTCAGTCCGGGGTAGCTCAGCTGGCAGAGCAGGTCGCTGTTAACGATCTTGTCGTGGGTTCGATCCCCACCCCCGGAGCTCCAGAGGCAGGCCGCACCGCGTCACGGGCGGCCTGTTTCGCGTCCGGGGCCGGGCGAGGTCGTAGGGTTCTGGCGGGCTCGTAGCTCAGTGGTCAGAGCAGAGGACTCATAATCCTTCGGTCGTGGGTTCGATCCCCACCGAGCCCACCACGGTGGCCAGGGAAAACGTCGGCGAAACGTCGGTACCGCTCGACCGGTCAGCCTCACGGTTGCTCAGGGATTGCTCAAGGGAGATGTGAATGGTGCGTCGCTCGGGTAGACCGGAGCGATGGGATTCGACGCGCGGGTGATCCAGGTCCTGGTCGCTTCCCCTGGGGATACGAAGTCCGGGCGCGACGCGGTCGAGGCAACTATCGGGTCATGGAACCGGGACCGTGCCGTTAACGAACGGGTGGTGCTTCTCCCGTTGCGGTGGGAGCAGGACAGCGTTCCTACGCTCGACGATGGCGGAGCGCAGGCAGTCATCAACCGGCAGCTGGTCGATGGCTGCGATGTCGTTGTCGCTCTGTTCCACGCTCGGCTCGGGTCACCGACGGGCCGAGCGGATTCGGGAACAGCGGAGGAGATCGAGAGGGCGCGAGATCGCGGTATCCCAGTCCACGTCTACTTCTCAGAGATGCCTATCTCCCGGGAGGATCTCGAGCCCGATGAGATCGCCCGTCTGGTCGCCTACAAGGAGCAACTCCAAGCCGGCGGCCTCCTCGGCAGCTATGCGTCGCTCGATGACCTGAGGGCGAAGGTGCGGACCGCGCTTGAGGCGGACATCGCGGAGCTGGCCAAGGTCACGCCGCCAAGCGAGGGTGCAGTCGGAGGCGTCTCATCTTCGGTGGCGTCTCCTCCCGAGCACGGGCGCCCTCTGGTACGCGGCCGCTATCGCCAACGAAGCGGCCGGGGCGGCGACGTCCTCACGCTTGAAAACATCGGCGCTCTTGCGGCTGTAGGCGTCGACGTCGCCGTCGAGCCGGTGGGCGATGGACGGGCGCCGCAGGTGCTACTCGACGAACCGTTGGAAGTCATCCCGCCGGGGGAGTCGGTGAGTGTCCTCATCGCCGTGACGATGGGAACGGCCAGCCAGTGGAAGCTGCGCGTGACGTTCTCCGACGAGGAAGGGCGGACCTACGAGGAGGTCCACACGCTGACACCCTTCTGATCTGGAGACGGGCAGGGCAGCGGTCGCCTCGGTCGCGAGGGCCCCGCCCACGGTCTTCGCTGCCGCCTCGTCGCGGCCGGCATCCGAGTGCCCATAGACCGACGGGTTGAACCCCCGCCAGGTCGGCTCGCTCGCCGAAGGCACCACCGAGGAGCGGCCTGAACGGGCGGCGCCGCACTTGTACCGAGGGGCGGCACAACGCTCGCCGTCCGTGTTCGGTGCCTTTCAGGATGGGAGATGCTGGGTGAGCGCATCCCGAACGGTGGTCCAGTCCGGCTCGCGCTTCTCGGGTCGACTCATCTTGCGCATCAGCCAACCAGGCTTGTCGGAATAGCCGATTGTCCCGTCCTCAAGAATAAATGCCGACATCCGGTCCGCATAGGTCTGCTCCTGGTAGGTGATCCCGCTCGTCTCGACACGCTTCGAGGTGTACCTGTCGATGGGATATCCCCGCACCTTCCGCCGGCGATCAACTCCGAGAAGCACGTGCCGCCAGGGGCGGCCGAAGGCGCCATGACTGTAGGCCTTCCCGACCCTTCGCTCTGCCTTGGATCGACGCCTGTAGTCGAGGCGCTTGTCGCCGGTCGGCGTCAACCCCAGATCCACGTCGGCTTTGGGGATGAGGAGCTTCTCAGCTCCCGGCCAGCCGGCATCAGCGAGTTGGCTGAGCAGCTTCTTAGCGTCCGCCTTCGCATCCGCCTGACGCTGTCCCTCCTTCCTGTCACGCGCCTCCCTCTCCCGCTTCGCCTTTGCCTTCGCGATCGCAGCCTCAGCCTTCTTTGCCCCCCCTCTGTTGCGCTTCGCGTACTCCATCTCTTCGACGCAAACGCCGCAATGCCGCTTCGTCGGATACAACCTTGAGTGCGACGGCTCACCGCAGACCCGTTCGCCACACTTCGCGCAGGTCGCGATGGAGTCGGTGCCGCAGATGTGGCAGGGCGGGGTCAAACCACCATGACCTCCTTCCTGGAATCTCGTCATGCAAGGCTCCATCCGGCTGTGTGTCACCGGCATCATTCCTCCGCGGATACGTGGATCTGGAACCATCTCGTTCCACTGCACCTCCCGGGTCGGGGCGACGCACTGGAAGTAGCCGTTCGAGATCCGAGTTGCCCTATCGGAGGCTGTTCCGCAGATTGGACAAGGCATAGAAGAACAGTAGCGTCGCGCCGCTGCGCTCTGCCGTTCGACCTGGGTCAGGCGTTGCCCCCTGGCCCGATCGACCGTGAACTACTACCGTCGCCGACATGCGAGCGCTCGGCGCCTTCGGCATCGCCGCTGTCATCTTCTTTGCCTTGTGGATGGGCATCGCGGCGGGAGCGATCGCCCTCGCAGAATCCGCCAGTCCCGCCGACGGTGAATCAAGGCCGTGGGGATTCCTGATCCTGCTTGTCGGCCTCTTCGGTGGACTCGTGCCCGCCTGGGGTATCTCAGCGACGGCCTACGAGGTACTCGATGACTGGTTCCACTCGGGATCGACAGGCTCAACTGTCGCCGCCGCAGGGTCCTCGCTGGTGGGCATCGCGATGATCGCTCTGGTCGTTGTCTCGATCATCATGGTCGCGATCTTCTTGACGATCGCCTGGGCTGTCGTCTCCGGCCTCGTCCTCGTCGGTGTCTTTGGTCTGATCTTCGGCCGGGGATGAGGACCCGCAGCTAGGCGCAGCAGAGTCGAAGCGGCCGGCACAGGACGCCGTGGGACTCGCGGTTCAACGCTTCTCGGCGGAACCCCTCACTTCGTCCGCGGCGTAGCGGGTGGAGTTAGACACCATCTTCGCGACGACGGCGGTGTTCAAGTCGACACCCAACTGGTCTGCCAACCCAGCCAGGTAGATCGTGACATCGGCGAGCTCTTGAGCCACGGGACTCTCCGGTCCGAGGTCCGCGTCTCGAATCTCCGCGTCGGTCTTCCACTGCAGCTCGGCCGCGAGTTCCCCGACCTCTCCCACAGGAGCAAGCGGCAGGTTGCGCGGCGTGTGGAACTGGTCCAGTCCCGTTCGACGGCGAGCTCCAGGGAGCCCGGGGGAACCTCCCAACGCACCGACGAGATGGCGGGTGTTCCAGAGTCGGCATCACCCCTTGTCGCGTTCCGCGCGGCACCATCCCTGCTGAGAGCGCCGGGCATAGCACCTTCGAGTAGCGATCGAAGTTCCGCTCAGCGGGGCGCCGCCATGCCAATGCCAACGGCCCGCTAGTCCGAGTTGGCGAACGGACTGAGTAGCTCGGCCTCGCTAGCACCGATATAGACGTCTGGAACTGGTGGCCACGCCTGTGAGTCGTCGACGATCGCATCAATTACCTGAGCATCGACGCCAGCGCTGTACCGCTCGAGCGTCTCCAACTCGGTGGAAGAGAGACTGTCCACTTCCTCGCTGGTAGCGCAGGCTGAGTTCGCGGAGCTCGGCGTCGAATCCGGAGGGAACGCAAGGTAGTCCGTTGGTCGACATGGAGCTCGCCCAAAACGCCGGTAAGGAAGTAGTCCTCCCGAGGGGGCTCGTCAGTTTCGAAGTCGGGCTCAGCTTCGCTCAGCTGTCGCTCCGCTTGAGCCTCGCACGTGGAAGACAGCCGGCTGGCGCTCGTGGGATCAATTCTACAACCCGCCGCTCCGCCAGCAGCGGCGGGGAAAAACGGCGACCGTTCGTGTGGCCTCACAGGTTGAACCTAGGTCGGGAGCCGAACCCCTGCTAGCGAAGGAACCTGCGCGATTCTTGCGAAAAAGATGTCAGGGGTGTCCTCCTCCCTAGGAGCCCCCACCGCCGGCATGCGCCCGGTTGGACAAACGTTGGACAACTGGAATCCCTCCCGGTTGCTCACTCGTTGCTCAACTCTGGTGAGACGCACTGGCTCCGAGAGGGTCGCCCTGCCCTCTCCGCTCTTGAAACCTCCGTGAAACGGCGCTACGTGGGATCGACCGAACCTATGTGAATCAGGACGGAAGGAACTTATGATCCTTCGGTCGTGGGTTCGATCCCCACCGAGCCCACAGTGACGCGTTTCCAGATTGCTTCCGAGGGCGCCGGATACCGGCTCTCCTTCGCCGGCGTCGTCCACCTCGACGACGTGATCGGCGGCTTCGACGGTCTTCGGGCCGAAGGACTGGACGCGGCCACGCCGTGGGTCATTCTCGACTTCGCCGAAGTGGCGAGCCTGGAACTCGACGTCGAGGAACAGCACCGAGTGCTCGTCCATGTGCGCGTGCTGTTCAACAAGGGCCGCGAGTTCCGCGTTGCGCTCGTCGCCCCGCCCGGACCCGTGCGGGCCAGGCTGGTCTCGACGATCCGCGTCCGTGATCTGCTCACCGGCCGCGATGTGAAGGACCTACCGGAGATCACCTATGTCGACTCCGTCGACGAGGCGCGCGAATGGATCGCGTCGCCGGGCGCCGACCCGGAGAACATGGACTGAGCGCCGGCTCAGCCCGCGGCCGCGGCGAAGCCCCTGTCGAGGTCGGCGATGATGTCGTCGATGCTCTCCAGGCCCACCGAGAGCCGCACGAGGCCCGGGGTCACGCCCGTGGTCTCCTGCTCCTGGGGTGTCAGCTGCGAGTGCGTCGTGGCTGCCGGCTGGATCACCAGTGAGCGCACGTCACCGATGTTGGCGAGATGGCTGTGGAGCTCGAGCGCTTCGACGAATGCCTTGCCGGCTTCGAGACCGCCCTTGATCTCGAACGCGGGCACCGAGCCATAGCCGGCGCCGCCGGTGAGGGCCTGGGCGGTGTCGTACCACTTCGACGAGGGGAGCCCGGCGTAGGCGACCGACTCCACCTGATCGTGACCGTCGAGATACTCGGCCACCTTCTGGGCGTTGGCGAAGTGGCGCTCCATCCGCAGGCTCAACGTCTCGAGCCCCTGGAGCAGCAGGAACGCGTTGAACGGCGAGATCGCCGCCCCGATGTCGCGCAGGAGCTGCACGCGGGCCTTGATGATGTAGGACCCGGCGCCGAGGCCGGGCCAGTAGGCGAGGCCGTGGTAGCTCGGGTCGGGTTCGGTGAACATCGGGTGCTTGCCCGAGGCGCCGAAGTCGAACGTGCCGCCGTCCACGATGGCCCCGGCGATCGCGGTGCCGTGGCCGCCGATGAACTTGGTGGCGGAGTGCACCACGATGTCCGCACCGTGCTCGATCGGGCGGATGAGGAACGGCGTCGCCACGGTGTTGTCGACGATGAGCGGGACGGAGTGCGCATGGGCCAGGTCGGCCACCTTGCGGATGTCGACCACGTTGTTCAGCGGGTTGCCGATCGACTCGCAGTAGAACGCCTTGGTGTTCTCCTGCACGGCCGCGTTCCACTCGGCTTCGTCGTCGGGATCCTCGACGAAGGTGCAGGTGATGCCCATCTTCGGAAGCGTGTAGTGGAGGAGGTTGTAGGTGCCGCCGTAGAGCGCCGCGGCAGCGACGATGTGGTCGCCGTTCTCGGCCAGGTTCAGGATGGCGAGCGTCTCCGCGGCCTGACCCGATGCGGTGAGCAGTGCCCCGGGGATGCCGACGGCGGTGTCGGTGCCGCCCTCGAGGCTCTGGAGCCGGGCCTCGACCACGGCTTGGGTCGGGTTCATGATCCGGGTGTAGATGTTGCCGATCTCCGCGAGGGCGAAGAGGTTGGCGGCGTGCTCCGAGTCGCGGAAGGTGTACGCGGTCGTCTGATAGATCGGCACCGCCCGGGCGCCCGTCGTCGGATCCGGCTCCTGCCCGGCGTGGATCTGGCGGGTCTCGAATCCCCATTGGTCAGTCATGATGCCGATGCTCCTCGTCTGCGAAGGCCCGCACAGTCCCACAACGGGCGACGTGAACTCAAGCGGGGAGCCGTCAGATTCCGTTGAGCGTCGCGGCCGCGGCGTGCACGTCGCCGATCGACGAGAAGTCGACGGTCACGAACGTCGCCGCGGTGGAGTGGAACGTCTCGCACTCCTCGATCCGGTCGAGCAGGAACGGATTGTGGTTGACCTGCTCGGCGAGTTCCGGTGCACCGAAGACGTTCGTGAGGAAGTGGTTGAGGATGAACAGATCGTTTGTCGGCGAGCCGCGGTTGTCCGTGCACGAGAAGTCGCCGGGGACGCTGTTGGAGAAGTGCGTCTCGAACGCGTGCGTCCACACGTTCATCAACCACGGGCGGGCCGGGTCGGCGCTGTCGTCGGTCAGCACGATCAACCGGGTGTCCGCGTCGATCAGCTCACCGAGGGTGGGCCAGGCACCGCCCGCATGGACGTATGCCTCGTCCGTCAGGCCCGCGGCATCGAAGGCCGACTCGGTGAGCGGCCCGCTCAGATACGACTCGAGGATGAGGGTCACGACGGCCCCCGGCTCGGCGTCGAGGAAGGTCCGGATCTCGGCGAGCCCGTCGACGAGCGGCTGGGATCCCAGCGAGCAGAAGGAGTGACAGAGATAGGGCGTGTCGGGGTCGACCCCGGGCACCTGCACCTGTCCGATGCCGTTGAGATCACCGGCGCGGTAGGTGTCGAGCATGAGGCCGCGCACACCGGCCGCGAGCTGGGCGGGCACGTCGAGGTGGTGGTTGGGCCCGATCCAGCCGTCCGTCGAGTTCGACATGGCGTTGTGGGTCGTGACCGTGCGAACCGTGTCGTACGGGCGGGTGCACAGGGCGACATGGCCGTTGCAGCGCACGTCCGGCACCGGCTCGTGTTCGGTGACCCACGTGCCGCCGCCTTCGGCGAGCACGAGGACCGACTCGGCCCCGGCGGGAATGCTGTCCGCGGGGACCTCGATCACGAAAGGTGCCGCGGCGTCGTGGATCGCCGGCGCGCCGAGCCCGGCGGGGAACACCCACACCCGGTCAGCGACGAGATCCGTGGTGGTGATGGTGAACGTGACGGTCGCATCGGCGGCCACCCAATCGGCGCTGGACTCGATCGTCGGCACCGGATCGCCGGGGAGCGGCACGGGCCAGACGCAGCCGGTCGCGACCAGCGCGACCACCGTCAGGAGGGCGCGGCGTCTCACGCGCGGCCGGCGGCGTCGAGCTGCTTGACGAGGGTCTTCGGCGCGACGAGCCGGAACGACTCGGTGATGATCTCGCGCAGCTCGTCGAGGTCGACCCGGCCGACGTCGAGGCGCACCCCGACCCAGCCGCGATGGCCCACGTAGGGCGGCCGGAAGAAGCGATCGGGCTCCTGCTCGATCAACTCCTCCTGCACGCCGGGCGCGGCGCCGACCCAGATCCCGACGATGCCGTCACCGTGGTGATCGTCGACGCAACTGACGAAGACCTTCTTGTCGCGGATGAAGAACGTCGGCATGCCGTGGCTGATCCGCTCGTTGGTCTCGGGAAGGGCGAGCGCCAGGGCGCGCACGCTGTGGAACGGATCGGTGTCGAACGGATCAGTGTCGAACGGATCGGCCATGTCGCGACGGTACCCGCAGCACGGCCGCCACGGGTAGGGTGCGGTCCATGGACGAAGGCGACATCATCGACGACTTCGAGCTCCCCGACCAGCACGGAGCGTCGGTTCGGCTCAGCAGCCTCGTCGCCGACGGGCCGCTCGTGTTGTTCTTCTACCCGAAGGCCATGACCCCCGGTTGAACGAAGGAAAGCTGCCATTTCCGCGACCTGGCGTCGGAGTTCGGTGAACTCGGCGCCCAGCGAGTGGGAATCAGCGCCGATCCGGTGGATCGGCAGAAGGAATTCGACGACAAGAACAGCCTGGGTTTTCCGCTCCTGTCCGATGCCGACCGGGAGGTCGCCAAGGCGTTCGGCGTGAAGCGGCTCGGTCCGTTGCCCTCGAAGCGGGCAACGTTCGTGATCGACACGGACCGGCGGCTCGTGAAGTCGATCCGCAGCGAGACGGACATGATCAAGCACGCCGACGAGGCGTTGGACGCCCTCCGCTCGCTCTAGGGCTCGTCGAGAATCAGAGCTCGTCGAGCCAGGCGGGAGCCCGGTCGAGCAGGAACTCGCCGACCTGCTGGCAACGGTCCAGCACGTCGCACAGCACCTCCTGGCCGAGGTAGATCCGGGCCAGGGGGACCGTCACGCGCGCCACGATGCTGACGGCTCGTTCCGCCGCGTCGGTCACGGCGGCGAAGGAGTCGACCGCGCTGACCTCGAGCGGCAGTTCGGTGCCGCCGATCCCGGCGAGGTCCGTGGCCAACACCAGCAGATCCGGGCCGGCCGGCAGCGGCGGCAGCGCGAAGCCGATCGTGAACGGCAGGGTGATGTCGTCCGAAGGCTCACCGGTGTCGCCGATCTGCATCACCTCGTCCTCGAAGTGGATCAGCGAGCGCGGATCGACCTCGAGGGCGACATGCATGTCGAGCGGGCCGTCGCACGCCCGGTCGGGGTGGAGGTCGATCTCCCAGGTCTGTCGGTTCGTGTAGGTCTCGATGAAGTGACGTTCGTCGTGGACGTGGAAGCCGTGCTCGGCAACATGGTCCTTGAGGTCGGCGACGAAACCCTGGAGGTCGATCACGGCCATTGCGCCAAGGTTGCCACGATTCGACCCCGAATCGGCACCTCGAACCGTGCCGGGTCGCGTCGGGCGTGGTTCACTGCGTGTCGTGACAGCCGATGACGTGCTCGCCGTCCTCCACGAAACGGCCGATGCGGTCGTCGACGCATTCGCCGGATCGATCGACTGGGGACCGTCCGGCCTGAAGGCGGGCCAGTACGCGTCGGACCTCGTGGCCGACGCCGCCGTCCTCGCGGTGCTCGGCGCGGCCGGGCTGCGCGTGCTGAGCGAGGAGAGCGGTCTCGGCCCGGGTGACGGCCCGGTGGCCGTCGTGGACCCGCTCGACGGCTCGACGAACGCGTCGCTCGGACTGCCGTGGTTCGCCACGAGTCTGTGTGTGGTGGACGACGAGGGCCCGTGGGTCGCCGTCGTGCACAACCACGGCAACGGCGAGCGCTACGACGCGATCCGCAGCGGCGGGGCGCGCCGCGATGGCGTCGCGCTCGCTGATCGATCCGCCGACGCGGCCGGCCACGGGACGACCGTCGTCAACGGCGTCCCGCCCCACGGCATCGGATGGTTCCGCTGCATGGGGGCGGCGGCGCTGGATCTCTGTGCGGTCGCGGACGGCCGGTTCCGCGGCTATGTCGACTTCCACGGTGGGCTCGGCGTGTGGGACTACGCCGGCGCGCTCCTGATCTGCCGCGAGGCGGGCATCGAGGTGGTCGACGCGGAGGGACGCGAGCTGGTCGTGCTCGACCACGCGGCGCGACGCGCGCCGGTCGCTGCGCCGCCCTCGCTGTTGGACGAGCTCCTGGGGCTGCGGAAATCGGCGGGGTCGGCGCAGTAGCGTTGGCACCCGCGACCTGAGGAGGTCCCATGCGCCGCATCGCCATCGTGCTCGTCGTTCTTGCCGTCATCGCCGGAGCCTGTGGTGACGACGGGGCCGGGGACGCGACGCCCGACGACGCCACGACGACCACCACGACCGCGAACAGCGACGATGGCACCGGTGGCGACGACGGTCAGCCGTCCGGTCTGCCCGGCCTCGAGGACTACGAAGCGGTCGCCGCGACCCTGGAACAGCCGGACTTCGATCGTGACCTGCCGCCCCAACCCCCGGAGTCCCCGATCGGGGCCTACGGCTACTCGCGCTATGTGTACACGCAGGCCGGCGGCGAGGTCGTGCCGTCGCTGATCGAGGGGCCCCTCGGCTACCAGACCCGCTGTCAGGAAGAGGCGAAGGACTGCTCGTACCAGGAGCTGAAGGCGCTCTACGAGAGCGGTGACGAGGTTCCGGCCTATCTCGGCATGGACCGGGAGACGCTGGGCACGCTCGTCGAGCAGCTCGATGCGGTGAACGAAGCCATCCACAAGTACGAGGACCTCGACGACGCCTGCGCCGCCGGACTCTGGAAGAGCACCAACCAGATCGCCAACATGGGCATCCACATGATCGACGGTCTCGAGTCGCGGACCTTCGATCCGAGTCGGCCGCAGATGGTGCTCTTCGCGAGCGAGGACGGGCTCGGCCTCGGCGCCGGTGAGATCGGCGACTGTCGCAACGGAGAGTGGACCGGTGAGGACGGCTACGTGCCGGTCGGCGCGGTCTTCAACGTGTCGCTCACGCCCGATCACCCCGACGGTTTTGCGGGCCCGATCGACAACTGGCACATCCACTACAACACCTGCATTTCCCGCGCCGAGGAGGCGGGGCAGCTCGGCGTCGACAACGACGCCGTCGGAGAGGGAGGCCGAGCCGCGACGACAGCATCGGTTTGTCGGGAGCAGGGTGGTCAGTTCCTCCCGATCATCTCCAGCTGGATGATGCACGCCTACGTGGCCGACGGCTTCGAGGCCGAATCCGGCGTGTTCTCGATGTTCAACCCGTCGGTGTGGCCGCTGTCGGACCCGGACACGCTGCTCGACGAACGCACGTCGCAGATCGGCCCGGGGATCGAGTCCGCCCAGATCCTGAACTTCAGCTTCGGTGACGTCACGGTCGGCGTCGGCGAGACCGTCCGATTCGCCAACTCGGACTCCGTCCCGCACACGGTCACTGCCGGCTCGTTCATCGAGCCGAGCGGCGCATTCGACTCGGGCGTGCTCGGCACCGGACAGGCGTTCGAGGTCGCGTTCGATGCCCCGGGTCAGTACGAGCTTTTCTGTGTACTCCATCCCGAGATGACGGGCGTCGTCAACGTGGAGTGAGGGTGCGAATATCGCCCTGATTCCCGGCATCGACCCATCGACAAGGACGGGGGGCTGCGGTACCTTTCGCAGCACTCGGAAGGGGCGCAGATGGTCGCTCTCAAAGTCGGTGCGTTGCTCGTGTCGATGGGGTTGATGAGGGCGGGTTGCACGCTGGTGGACCCGGAGCCTCCCGTGGGCGAGCCGGTCCCCGACATCTCGCTGTCCTACGACCAGGTCGATCCGGTCAGCGGCGACCTGACGGTGACGGCGACCGGTGTCGAGATCGCCCCGACGGCGATCGACTTCCGGATCAATCTGGGGGCGTGGGTCACCGACGCGACCGCACCCTTCGAGCACATCTTCGACACGACGGCGCTGATCGACGGCGTTCACATGGTCAGCGCGCGGGCGTCCGTGGACGGCACCACGGTCGAACGCCGCGAGTTCGTCCTGACCCAGAATCGACCGAACTTCGTGATCGTGATGGTCGACGATCTCGACGAGACGACGATGCCGTTCTGGGACGCGCTACCCCAGACGAAGGCGCTGATCGCCGACGCCGGCATGAACTTCACGAACGCGTTCGCACCCGACCCCGTCTGTTGCCCTGCCCGCGCGTCGATCCTGACGGGGAACTATCCGCACAACACGGGCGTGTGGGACAACTCGCCTCCGGACGGCAGCTACATGGCGTTTCGTGACGCGGCCGAGCTCGACACCTTCGCCACGAGGCTCCAGGCGCAGGGCTATTCGACGTCCCTGATCGGCAAGTACCTGAACGGCTACGAGCTCAACCTGACCGACCTGCCCCCCGGATGGGACGACTGGTTCGGACTCGGCCTCAACGCCCTCAGCGGCTACTACTACCTGGCGAACGACAACGGCACGCTCGTCGCCCACGGTACCCAGCCCCAGCACTACGTGACCGATGTGCTGTTGGGTCATGCGCTCGACTATCTGGACGAGACGGAGGAGCGGGACAACCAGCGGTTCATGATGTTCCTGGCGGTCACCGCCCCGCACGCGCCGCTCGAACCCGCGCCGCGCCACGCCGCCCACCAGTGGGCGAGCGATCCGCTTCCGCTGCGGCCGAACTTCGACGAAGCGGACGTCTCCGACAAGCCGACGTGGATCCGCGACGGTCTCGACCAATACGACGCGGTCGAACTGGCCGCGTTCGACACCGAGTACCAGAACCGGATGGGTTCGCTGCTCGCCGTCGACGAAGCGGTCGCCGCGGTGGTCGCGAAGCTCCAGGCGAACGACGAACTCGACAACACGGTTCTGATCTTCCTCAGCGACAACGGATACAACCTCGGCTCCCACCGCATACCCCAGAAGCAGGCGCCGTACGAGGAGTCGATCCGGATTCCTCTCGCGATCGCCGGCCCGGGCGTGCCGGTCGCGGTCGACGACCGTTTCGTGAGCCACGTCGACATCGCCCCGACGCTGCTCGACCTCGCGCTTGCGCCGTACGACGACCTCGACGGCGAGTCCCTCGTGCCGCTGTTCACCGGATCACCGACTTGGCGGACCGATCAGCTGCTCGAGTTCCGTGGGACCCACGGGCCGGGGACTGATCTGCACACGCTCGCCGACGTACAGAACGCGATCGAGCAGGAGATCACGATCCGGGTGCCCACCTACCGGGCGCTGCGCACCGCCGACTGGCTGTACGTCGAGTGGTACGGCGGCGAGGTCCACGAGTACGAGCTCTACGACATGGCCTTGGATCCGTTCCAGCTCGACAATCTCCTCGCGACGCCGCAGGGGGTCATCGACCACGCCGCCACGACCGCGGTCCTCCAGGCGAGACTGGAAGAACTCGCGGCGTGTGTCGGACCCACCTGTCACGCGTAGGCACCCGGGTTAGGGTCCGCCCATGACCGGATCGACCCCCGTGCGACGATCGCTCTTTCGGGCGTTCGGACTTCTGCCCCGCCCGTTTCGCCGCACGCTGATCCGGGCGCTACGACCCTCGTGGACCGCCGGTGCGGTGGCGGTCCTCCAGCGCGACGACGGCCGGTTCCTCTTCGTGAAGCCCGTCTATCGCGAGGGGTGGACGCTGCCGGGCGGTCTGGTCGACCGCGGCGAGGATCCCGGCACGGCCGTCATCCGGGAGATGGGGGAGGAGGTCGGCGCCACCGTCCGCCTCGTCGGCGAGCCGATGGTCATCATCGATTCGACCTACCGGCGGCTGGAGACCGCGTACCGCGTCGAGCTCGACGGGGCCGTCGACCCCGACTCGTTGGTCGTCACCACGCCGGAGCTCGACGGGATCGCCTGGCACGGCGCGGACGATCTGCCGGATCTCGAACCGGAGACGAGCTTTCTCCTCGACCTGGTGCACCGAGCGGATGAGGGTGACTCGCGGGTGAGGGTCTGGCGCGACCGCAACAGGTGAAGCCCGGGCGGTACCGTCACCGCCCATGAGGCACTGGCTCGTCGCGTTCGCCCTTCTCGCCGCGGGCCTGGCCCTGGCACCACCCGCGAGCGCCGGATCCGTCGACGGCTACGAGCCCGGACCGTGCATCGTGAACGCGGTCGGTCCGCACAGCTTCGTCGACGTCGCGCCGGGCGAGTTCTACTCGAACGCCGTCGGGTGGGCGGCGCTCAACGACATCACCGAGGGCACGGACCCGACGCACTTCTCACCGGCGGCGGTGGTGAGCCGGGCCCAGTTCGCGACCTTCCTGTGGCGCATGGTCTGCGAACCGGGCGCCGCCGGGCTCGCGCCCTTCGTCGACATCCTGCGCCCGTCCTTCTACGCCGCCGCGGTGGATTGGCTGTGGGATGCGGGCCACACGACGGGACGCACCACGACGACCTATGTGCCCGACGGCGATCTCACCCGCGCCGAGTTCGCGACGTTCCTCTTCCGGCTGGCCGGCGAGCCCGGCGGCGCCCCGCCGAGCGGCTTCGTCGACGTGGTCGCCGACTCGTTCTACGAGGACGCGGTCGACTGGTTGAAGTGGCGGGCGCTCACGACGGGCACGAGCCCGACGACGTTCGAGCCGAACCGATCGATCACCCGGGCCGAGGCGGTCACCTTCCTGTACCGCCTCAACCTGAAGGCCGACGGGATCATCGATCCGGCTGATCTCGACCTCGGGTTCGACACGGTGCTGTCCGGCCTCTCATCGCCGGTTGCCGCGGCGGTGCACCCCGTCGACGGGTCGATCTTCATCGCCGAGCAGGGCGGACGCCTGCTACGGGTCCCTGCGACCGGCGCCGGTGATCCCGACTGGGGCGCCGGGGCGACCGAGGTGTGGTCGATCCCGGCCGGCTACAGCCTCCCGGGATGCGGTGAGTGCGGGCTGCTCGGCGTGGCCGTGTCGCCCGACGGCGGCCACATCTACCTGTCGTTCACGGCGTCCGGCGGGAGCCAGGCGCATCGTTCGATCGTGCTCGAGTACGCGCTCGTCGGCGGTGTGCCCACGGGCGCGGCCGACGAGTTGTTCGACGTCGAGCAGCCGTACACGAACCACAACGGCGGACATCTCGCCTTCGGGCCGGACGACCTGCTCTACCTGTCGTTCGGCGACGGCGGATCGGGCGGCGACCCCGAGGAGAACGGCCAGGACCTCAACACGCTCCTCGGGAAGATCCTGCGCGTCGACCCGTCCGGCGGGCCCGGCTACACGAACCCGGAGTCCAACCCGTTCCACGGCGGCACGCCCGGCTACGACCAGATCTTCGCGGTCGGCGTGCGCAACCCGTGGAAGTTCTCGTTCGACACCGAGACCGGTGACCTGTGGGTGGCCGACGTCGGCCAGGACCGCCGCGAGGAGTTCACCCGCCTCGAAGCCCATCTCGGTGGCGGGCTGGGCGCGAATCTCGGCTGGGACACCTGGGAGGGCACGTATCACCACGAACCGTCCGACCCCCCGATCGCCGATCATGTCGGCCCCACCTACGAGTACACGACCAACGGCGACGAAGGTGGCTCGATCACCGGCGGCTTCGTCTACCGGGGCGACGACATCGTCGGGCTGAACGGCACCTACCTCTGGGCCGATTTCAAGGAGCCGGAACTGCGCGGGTTCAACGATGAGTTCAGCGGCGGCGCGATCTGGTTCGACGTCGACGTGCCGGGTGGGTCCGTCACGTCGTTCGTCCAGGATCTCCACGGCGAGGTCTACGCCATCTCCCGCGGCGGCTCGATCTCGAAGGTCGTGCCCGCTTAGCACCCCGACCTAGCATCCCGACGTGCGCAGCAGAGCCGACATGGAGCGGATCGTGCGTCGGCACGGGCGTCGGCAACTCGCTCGGGTCCAGGCCCGGCGTTCGCCAGCGCGGGCGCTGCGCTACGCGGCCCAACGGGATCCGACGCCGTTGCTCGACCGGGACCGTCGGCTGATGGTGCTGTGGACGCCCAAGGTCGCGTCGTCGACGCTCGCGATCTGGTTCTGGACGGTGACCGGCGTGCGGGCCGAGGCTCGAGCGTTCTCGCCGGATCCTCACCGTTACCGCCAGCGGGTCCACTATCCGTCGGCCGCGTTCGGTCGCGCCCTGGCCGATGATCTCCGCAGCTACACGGTGGTGAAGGTCGTGCGTGATCCCCACCGGCGGGCCGTCAGCTCGTATCGCCATGCCCTGCGCCAGGGCTACTACGACGCGACGATGGCCCGCCGACTCGGTCGGGCCGTCGACGAGCACGCCGGATACAGCTTCGCCGAGTACCTCGACCTGCTCGCCGACCTGAAACCTCGCGACGTCAACCCGCACGACCGGCTCCAGCGCCACCCCGTCGAGCGTCATCTCCGACCGACGCACCTGATCCGGCTCGGCGACGACGATCTGTTCGACGCGCTCGCCGCCGTCGACGCATCTCGGGGCTTCGGTCCGATCGGCCTGCGTGACGACGAGTGGGTCGCGCTCGTCGAGGGCCGCCGTTCCCCCGGGTCGGTGGCGCCGGGCTCCGGCCCCGATCAGCGGCACGGCGCCGCACAGGCCCGCGCCGGCGGCGAGTGGCCGGCGTCGGAGGAACTTCTGACACCGACGATGCGATCCCGCGTCGCCGAGCTCTACCGGTCCGACATCGAGGCGTACTTCCCGTAGCGCGTGTAGCTCATCATCATCCGGGGGCGCTCCGAGCAGTTCATCGCGATGTTGTGCATCAGCCACGGGTGCATCACGACGAGGTCGCCCGCGTCGCCGGTGAGTTCGACGACCCGGACGTCGACACCGTCGACCTCTGCCCCCTCCAACAGGTGCTCGGGCGACGCAGTCGAGTCGTTGAGCGCGGCGAACCACGGATGGCGTCGCAGCACCTTGCGGGCGTCCGCGCCGTGGCCGGCGTCGGCATCGGGCGATGCCTCGACGAGCCGGCGAACCAGCCGGTGGGAACCCTCGACCACCAGCGTGCCGCCGCCCCGTGGCGCCACCCGGTCGACGAACCCGAGGAACCGCACCGCACCCCAGGTGGCCGTCGGTCCCCGGGGCGGCAGATCGAAGTGCCAGGTCTGGTGGGGGAGGGTCCACGGTCCCGGCTCGGGAAGGCTCACGAGCGCCTGCGGACGGGTGCCGAGATCGCTCCACTGTCCGGCACCGATGAGCTGGTCGGCCAGACGGTCCAGTTCGGGGCGCAGGAACGGGTCGAAGGCGCCTGCCTTGCGGAGCGGTTGCAGCTTGTCGATCTTCGGGGGCCAGTCGGCGGGGCGGTCGGGCTCGATGCCCCGGCCGTGCAGGAAGGACCAGACGGCGTCCTGCATCGCGGCGACGCCCTCGGGATCCACGAAGCCGGCTAGCAGGACATGTCCGCGCTGCTCGAGCGCGGCGAGTTGCCCGTCGTCGAGCACGTCAGCCTCTCGGTGCGAGCACCATCTGGGTGCAGCGGAACAGCGCCATCGTGCGACCTGTGGCCTCGTTCGTGACCTCGACGTCCCACACGTGGGTCTGGCGCCCGAGGTGGGCCGGCGTCGCGACGGCGACGACGCGCTCGCCGACCCGGGCGCTCGACAGGAAGTTCGTCTTCAGCTCGATCGTCGTGAAGCTGTGGCCCTCGGGGATGTTGTTCCCACACCCGGCCGCGCACAGGGTGTCGGCGAGCGAGATGATGGCCGGGGCGAAGAGGAATCCGGTGCCCGCGATGAGGTTGTCGACCACGTCGATGTGGCCGATCACCCGGTCCGGCTCGTTCTCGTCGAACACCACGCCGTGCAGGCCCGGTGCAAGTGGGCCGAAGAACTCGTTCATCTGTTCTGCCGTGCGCATCCGTGAAGTCTGGTCCACGAGTGGCGCCGCTGCGCAGCGGATACGTTGCCTGCCATGGGACTACGTGAGATGGCAGGCGACATGGCGCGGACGTCGTCCGGCGTGTGGAAGGGGATCGCCGACGCCGTGGACCCCTCCGGGCGCAAGCCACGGGAAGCGCCGGCCCCGGAGCCGAAGGCGCCGACGCTCGGCCCCGACGACGAGGCGGGGACCATGGTCGTCCCCCTCGACACGTGGACCCGCATCCTCGATCAGCTCGGCAACCTCCACGACGCGGGCCAGCAACTGGCCGACGCCCGCGAGCGGGCCGCCAAGGCCGAGACGGAGAACGAGTTCCTGCGCGAGCAGGTGCGCGATCTCAAGCAGACCGCCGGTCGCCGTCGCCCACCCGCGGCCCCGCGCAACGACCCGCCGGCCCTCCTGAGCGAACCGGTCACCGAGTCCGTCGCGCCCGCCCTCGAACGCCGTCGCACCCGCGCCCGCCGGGTCGTGAGCCGCTGGCTCGAGCCCAGGAACCCCGACCCGCGCTGACAGCGTCACCGGTACGCTCGTCATCTCCGGGCGCATAGCTCAGTTGGCTAGAGCGCTTCCCTTACAAGGAAGATGTCGGGGGTTCGAGTCCCTCTGCGCCCACCAAAATGTCGTATTTCAAACCCCGTCGCGGAAGCGTCGGGGTTTGTTCGTTTCCGACCCCTACGCCAACCAGTTCTCGCTCCTCGCTCCACTCCTGGTAGAGAGCTTCCAGCTCTCGCTCGATGAAGTCAGGATCGGCGTCGAGCACCTGGGCGTGGTCACGAGCGGCTTCGATGACCTCCGAGCTGAGTAGCAGTTCGAAGGGTTCGCTGAACTCGCTGGTGACTCCACCCTCGTCGTCGACGTAGATCTTCTTGAAGATGGCCTGGTTCATCTGTCGTCGGATCGTCGGGCCGGCATCTCGGTATGCGGCTGCCCAGTTCTCGGCGAGGGCGAGGGCCTGGTTCAGGTTGGCCTCGACCTCCTCGAAGTGCAGAGAGGTCGCCCGAAGTCGCTCGTCGATGGCGGCCAGCTCGGCCTCGATGCGCTTCTGTTCCTTCTTCATGAGTTCGAGTGGCACGGCTTCGGCGTAGTGGGCTTGGAGCAGCTTGGCCTGCTCGTCGAGCAGCTGGGTTTTCCTGCGTTCCTGGACGTGTTGCTCCTGTTCGGCTGCGGTCTGCTGCAGGAGCATCTCGTCGAGGATGAGGTCACGAAGCTCGTCGAGCAGATCGGTCGACGGCTGAACTGTCTCGTAGTGGTTCTCTACCTGCTGCTCGATGGTCTCGATCAGAACGGCACGCTGTGAGCACTCGGTGCGCTTCTGCTGGCGGCCGAGGCAGATGAAGTACGGATAGACCTTGCCTCGCCGGCCTCGGTTGTTGGACACGAGCAATCGGGATCCGCAGTTGCCGCAGTAGACGGTGCCCTTGAGGTAGTGCGGGTGCTTGCGCTGCTTCTCGCCGGCTCGACCCTTGGCCTGGAGTGTCTCCTGGACCTTCTCCCAGGTCGCCTCAGAGACGAGCGCTTCGTGGTTGCCCGGATAGGTGATGCCCTTGTACCGGACGAGCCCCTTGTAATACGGGTGCGTGAGCAGGCGGTGGAAGTGCGATAGGCGCAGTGGCTTGCTCGGCGTCTTCGGGCCGGGCGTGGTGTCGAGCCCCCGCTCGGTCAGGTCGGCCAGGAGGTCTCGTAGGTTGATGTCGTCCTTGGCGTAGCGCTCGAAGGCGTACTTCATAAGCGGGCCTCGAACAGGGTCTATCTCGACGGTGCGGACCTCTCGGCCGTTCTCGATCTTGCGGACGTTGAGGTAGCCGGTCGGGGCCTTGCCGACGGTGCCGCCGGTCTTGGCCTTCTGGAGCGATCCCTTCTTGACCTCGTTGGCGAGGTTGGCCGAGTAGAACTCGGCGATCGAACTCATGATGCCGTGCAGCAGGATGCCGCTCGGAGTTTCGTCGATGCTCTCGGTGCAGCTGACGAGAGTGGCGCCGGCCTTCTGGATCACGAGGTTGATCTCGACATCGTCGGCTCGATTACGAGCGAGTCGGTCGATCTTGTGGACGATCACGTAGGTGGCCGGTTCCTCGATGAGGTGGCCAAGCATCCTCTGGAGTTCGGGTCGGGCACTGGAGCGTGCGCTCTCGCCTCGATCGACAAACTCTTCAATGACGACTGCTCCGAGGGCCTCTGCCTTGCGGCGGCAAGCCTCACGTTGAGCAGGGATGGAGAAGCCTTCGCCGTCGCCACCTCGCTCGGCCTGTTCCTTTGTGGAAACCCGCAAGTAGATGACGGCGGTCGGTTGCTCGTTCATGCGGCCAGCTCCAGGGTTCGTGGGAGGACTCGCCGGTAGGCGTGTCGGCTCCAGCGGCAGCGCTGCGCTTCACCAAGCAGGCCGAGCTGGTCGAGTCGGTACTTCATCGCTGCTGGTGAGACATCGAAGGTCTTGGCCATCGGAGTCAGCGTCCGAGGGCCTTGGCCCCAGTGGCGCTTCACGTAGAGCTTCGGCATGAGGACGCAGGCTGCGAAGTAGTCAGCAGCTCGTTCCGCAGGCGGGTCGTGGCGTCGGGCGTCAGGCCCGTACAGGCGATGCTTGGTTGTGTGGTCGACGATGTGCTTGAACTCGTGCACCAGGCTGAACCGTTGCCGGGTCGGAGCCTCGGTGGAGTTGATGACGATCACCCAGGTCGACCCGTTCCAGAAGGTCATGCCACTGCTGGGGAGGTCGGCGTCGTACTCGACACGGATGCGAGGCAGGTCGAGTGCTTCGGTCGGGAAGCGAGCGTCGTCGATGCCGAGGTGCTGACGCAGGCGGGCGGCCTGTAGCTCGGCTACCTGAAAGGCTTCCCGCTGGTTCACTCTTCGGTGTGGAACCAGCCCGCGCAGGAGGGCCAGCGTGCCTCGGTAGTTGATGTTGATGTTCGACGTTGGCATAGGGCTCCTCCTTTCGATTGGTTAGTTCATGGGCTTTCGTCTTCGCCGGGAGCGGGACCGTCGAGGGCGACGCCGTGCTTCTTAGCGAGACGGGCGACGTACTTCTCGATCTGCACGACGGCGTCTTCGGGTAGGTCCCGATACTTGGTGCGCAGGTAGGGCGTGAAGTTGGGCAGTTCGCTCGGCGAGGAGTACTCGGCGAGGGCGAACACGTCGGCGATCGAGAGGTCGAGTGCTTCGGCAATGCGGGCCAGCTTGTCGGGTGCGGGTGCGGTGAAGCTGCCGTTCTCGAAGCGGACGATGGTGGCGTCGTTGATGTCGGTGAGGTCGCCGAGCTGGCGGGCGGAAAGGCCCTTCGCCTGGCGAGCTTCCCTCAGGTACGTGCCGAGCCGTTTGGCTTGCTCAGGCTCCATGCGGGGTCTCCTGCTTACAGTGCTTCTATCGTAACACGATCTGCTGCGTTTGCGCAGTGTGGAATTCACAACGTCGACGGTTGATCACGGTTGAAAGAGGTGGGTCTCAGAACCGTCCTCGGACACGTAGAGGTCGGTGGCCATGTCGTAGCCGAGCTGCTCGTAGTCGATGGTGAGGTACGGGCTCAGCCAGCCGGGGACGAGGTGGTCGGGGTCGACGCCGAGGTCGTCGAGGAGTTGTTCGGCGTAGTCGCTGAGGCTGTCCCAGGCGCCGAGGTAGTGCTCGTCGAAGTGGTCGAGGGAGTCGGTGTCGGTGGTGCCGACGTGGTCGACCCAGTGGGCGAAGACGGTGCCGTGCTCGGCGATGCCCTGGGCAATGCGGGCGACGGTGTCGATACTTTCGTACTCCGAGAGGCGGAAGCTGCCGAAGCCCTCGTAGTCGTGGATCGCCCACTCTTCGGCGCCGGGGAGCTTCGAGGTGCTGAGCATGTCGGCGATCTCCGCGTGGAGGTCGTCGGGGCCTTGGTTGGCGTCGATCCAGCGGCCGTGCAGGTTGCCGTTGTTGTAGTCGGCGAGCGAGGCGGCATAGATGCGGGGCTCGGGCTCGTGGTTCAGGTGTTCGTGTTGTTCATGGGTTCCTTCCATGGGTTGGGGTCTCCTGTTTAGGTTTGGTGTTGGTGGCTGCCCTCCTTCCTGTTGGCGTCTCGGGCGGCGAGAGATCTGGCGACCATCTTGCTCGGGGGCTGTGACGGTCATGGCTGGCGGCCTGTGTCGGTGATGACCTCGGTCGCCTTGTTCGACGTCGTGACGACGAAGAGGTCAGGGTCGATCCGGCGATCACCTGTGATGGCCTGCTCCAGCTGTGCGCGTCGACGTTCGTCGGGAGCGATCCACAGGACCAGCGGGAAGACGCCGTGGCGTTCTTGCTCGGCGCCAGTTCGCCGGTAGTCGGCGTAGGCGTGGCACTTGCGCTGGATTGTCGGTCGGGATTCGGTGCCGCAGTCGATCTCGATGAACCAGCTCAGCTCGTACTCGTCGTCGGCGACCTGGACGAAGAGGTCGGGCTTCAAGATGTTCTCGACGAGTCCAGCTCGATGAGTGCGCCAGGCAGCCGGTTCGGGCTGGAGTTCGAGCAGGTCGATCTGATCGGCGGCGTCGAGTTCAATCAGGGTCGTCGAAAGCTCGGTGATGGCGAGCGTGTGCTTGACGAACGTGAAGCTCGGTTCGGTTGTCCGTTTGCGGATCTCGGTCCCGAGTGCTCGGTGTCCGAGCGAGCTGAGGGCGTAGATGTGACCCGCCGATCCGGCCCGGATGCCGCCGATCCGTCGTTCGAGGCGGACGAGCAGTCCGTGACCGGCGAGCCGACTGAGGACACGCCGTGCGACTCGGGCGCCGGTCTCCGGTGTTGCGTGATCCCGGAAGTGGAGCCGGCGAAGCTGATCACCTGTCACAAGGCGGAATCGACGGGTGCTTCCGAGAACCGCGAGGTCCCGGGGGCTGAGCTGGTCCCCGAGTTGTTCGAGCTGGCGGCGGCCGACACGACGACTCATGAGGGAGCCCCCTGAGTGATAAGTGTCGGCTCCGCTATTGGTGGGTTGGCCTTGCCGATTCGGGCGATGCGTCGGCCGCCACTCGACACGGTCGGTAGAGCGATCGGTACAGCGCTCATGGCTGACCTCGCCTTCTCCGGCCGAGTTGCTCGTCTTCATCGGATGGTGAGTTGGTCAGACGGTTCAGCTGCTCGTCGACATCCCCTGGTGCTCGGCCCCACCGCCGAGCGAGATCACGCCCTATTGCGGACGGATCACGCAATGGTCGCCGGGGAGCTGCAGTCCTCGCCGAAGCGAATGGTGTCGGTGAGCCGTCGGTGAGGATGCTGGCGTAGACCTCGTACTTGCCCAAGCGGGTGAAGTCATCGGCGTCGAGCACGCCAGCGCTTCGGGCGATACGAGTGGCGTCGTCCGGGCTGAGCCGGAAGCAGATCCGGCTCTGGGCGTTGGCAAGCACAGCGTCTCGCACCGATGTGGTCAGCTGCCCGAGATGCTGGTGAGCGAGCACGAGTCCGAGGCCGAGACCTCGGGCCTGGGCGAGAACGTCGGCGAGGTCGGTCGGCAGATGCAGGTAATCCTGGAACTCGTCGAGGTAGACGAACACCGGGTGCCGTCGGGACGAGTCGATCTCGCTGCGCTCCTGGGCGAGTTGCCAAATGCGGGCGACGATCAGCGAACCCAGAAGATTCGCCGCCTCGGCTCCCACGAGCCCCTTGCGCAGCGGCACCAGGAGCACTCGTCGCTCGGTGAAGATCGTCTTGGGGTCGAAGGCTGGCTCGACCTGACCAAGCAGCGCACGGAGCGAGCTGCGCAACAGGAACGGCCGGAGCTTGTTCATGACCGGGGCGATCACGGCGCCGCGCTCGGCGTCGGACAGGTTCTCGTACCAGTTCCAAAAGAAACGAACGGCGGTCGGTTGCGACTTCTCGGCGAGGAGCCTGCGGCGGAACCGGTCATCCACGAGGAGTTGCGGGATGTGGCAGATCGAGGCCGCCTCGGAGTCGACGACGGTGAGGAGCGACGAGTGGAGGATGTCCTGGGTTCGTGGTCCCCACGAGTCTGCGTAGAGCTGATGAAAGACGTGGAGGATGCCGTCGACAGCGAGTTCGGCGTGCCGGGACTTGAGCGGGTTGAACCCCACGACGTGGTCGCTGCGAGCGGCGTCGAGCACGACCATTCGGTCGAGATGGCGATCCTGGAGTCGAGCGAGGACATCGTCGATTAGGTCGCCTTTGGGGTCAAGGACGACGGCACCTCGGCCGGCTTCGATGTCCTGGAGGATCATGTTCAGCAGCAGGGTGGACTTGCCGACCCCGGTCGGTCCGAGGACGTGGGTATGGCGGAGACCATCGGCCGCCGACTGTCCGATCGAGATTGGCCGGCCCGGGTGGGATGCCACGGCCAGTACCCGATCGAATCGCTCAGGCTGAGTCACTGCGGTGAGGCGTGACCCTCCCCGGTCGAGGCCGATGTAGTCCCTGTCGCCATACGGCCAGGCGAGCAGGTTCACGATCTCGTCGCTGTTGAGCGGCGTCGGTCGACGTGATGGACGAGCCGCGCGAGCTGCATTCCAGTCGTCTCGGGCGAGGCGGATCCGTACACCAGGTGATTCGAGCGATCGGAGCGCTGCCTCGTAGCTGGAGAGTGCCTGGCGGGCCGATCGGCCAGTTGCGATGACCCTGACTGTTGTCGAGCCCCCCGGCAGGCTCTCCTTGTCGGTGAGCGCTCGGCGAGCTTCGGTGTCGACTCGTGAGGTGCCGGTGGTGGCCGCTTCGAGCAGTGCTCGTGGCCAGGTCTCCGCTTGGAGCGTCTCCAGCCGATTCGGGATCGCGTTTGGTCGGAGTCGGCGGTCGATCACGATCTGGTGGACGACGGCTGCATTGGTGGTGGCGAGCGCTCCGAGGATCCTCATGGTGGATGCCTCGGGGTCATCGACCCGGATCGGTCTACGCTTCGTGCTGATGCGCAGGCAGGCGGCCAGGCCGTCGGCTGGCACCGACCTGGTTATCTCCGTCACGATGCTGCCGGCAACCGCGGACTCGATCAGCTGCACGATGCGTGAGCTGTGGGCACCGATCCGATAGCTGAGGCTGCCCTTGCGGTTCTCGACCTCGATGATCACGAGGCCGAGCTGACGATCGCCGAGCACAGAGATGATGAGTCGGTGGACGTCGTCGACATCGAGTTCACGGCCGAAGTCGATCCGGTACCAGCTGAGTGGTGGTGTGGAGGATCTGAAGAGGGCGGTCATGCGGCCTTCCTCTCGTTCGACCTCTTCTTCTCGTTCTGTGTCGTGGCCAGCTCGATGAGCGCCCGTGCGAGTCGGCGCAGATCGGGCTCGCTTCGTTTGATGGGCCGAATGCGGACCTTCCGCTGTGGTTCGTTCATTGCTCCCTCCTTTCTGTGTTGATTCCGGCCGGTGCTGCGTTTGCGCAGCCCTCATATTGAAACACTGCGTTTACGCAGCGGTCAACGAGATTGCGCATTCCACAACACCGACCGGAACAGGTGCCACGAAGGCCGAGGTCACCAGCGCTCACGTCGCCGCAGCCACAACGACAAGCTCACGAAGACCAAGACGCCAAGGCCGATCCACGGCAACAGCGGCTTGACCATCTGGACGAGCGCCTCGGCGGCAAACGCCAGCAGCAAGAGCGTGAAGATCCAGCCGACCACCCACTCCGCCCAACTCTGCCGAGGATTCGGGTCACGCCACATCGTTCGGACCAGAGCGGATCAGCCAGAGGCGACGCTTCACCTCATCGGATACAACGTGCGCTGCGACGTCGGCTCGATCGCGGACGTCGACACAGCGTGCGTGGGCATCCTGGGCCACCAGCTGACGATGGGCTCGACGAGCCCGCGCTCGTCGGACCAGACGTCGCAGCTTCGGACCGTAGGTGTGCAATACGAGCGTAAGGAGCAAGATGGTCTGCAGGTTCTCGATCGTGAAGGCGTTCATGAGTCCGCCTCCCGTCGAGCCCGATCGACTTCCTCGACCATCTCCTCGAAGGCGGCGTGGGTGAGTCGGTTGATCTCGTTCTCCGCCTGGGTCTGCGCCCGGACGATTCGGTGACGCTCACGACGAGCGGCCTCCTCCATCGACGAGCGTGCGTCGTCGACTGCGGAGTTGGAGGCCACAACCAGCAGGCCGACCACAAGGAGAACGAGCCCCAGCAGGAGGACCAGCTCGATCACTTCGTGACCTCCCGTAGCGTGTCGTCGACCACGGCGCCCAAGGCCAGGGTGAGCTTCTGGCTCACGTAGGCCACACCGTGGATCGCAGCCGGCTCAGCCTCCACCAGCAGGCGCTCACGCCCGCTGATCAACGCCTGCGCCGTCATGGCGGCATTGCCGACGTTGGCGACGGCGTGCACCTTGGCCTGGCCGATATCGGCCTCCAACTCGACCGCACGCGTCTGCAGGTCGGCCTTGTGTTCCAGCCGAGTCAGCGACCGTCCGTGCTGCCGCTGCTCGAACCGGGTCAGTCGGGCAGCGGGCAGAGGCTCCACGCCTTGCCCATCTGCCCACCTCATCAAGTCACCCATTTCGGGTCTCCTCTCATCTTCCGGCAGGTGTCTCCTGCTCGGTGATCTGAGGAGGCCACGAACTGGTGTCACGGCCGAAAGGGTCAGAACTGGGTAATTTCTGGGTATGGGAGAACTGCCGGCTCTGACTACGGAGCCCGACGAGATCAGGAAGGCCCTACGGGCGGTTCTCCGGCACGGCCTTCCGGTGACTCCAGAGACCGTCGGCGAACTCCTCCCTCATCAGCGTGTCGTGATCGCCCACGCACAGCATCCTGATCAGATAGCGAGCCGGGTGACTGCCCTCGACCGACTTCTGCGACAGCTACTACGGGACTACGGCGACAGCGACCGGGGACGAATCGCGCGCATCATTTTCGGCGCCGATCGAGGACTTCGGGGCACGACGCTCACGTTTCGGCGCGAGACGGCCGGCGAGGTCGTGGAAAGACACCCCGACCACATCCGCAAACACATCGAGCCCACGATCCTGGACGAGATGGCGTTCGCAATCGAGCAGCAGAACCTCCGCTACACGCCCCGGACAGAGGGCCGGCGACCTGAGATTGCTGCCCACGAAGACACACCGGTGCTCACCGAAAGTTCATTCACCGAGCGGGAGGAGGCCCTCTCGCGAATCTGGTCAGCGGTCTACGGCTATCGAGCCGAGATCATCGCTGTGCAGCGCCACCTCGATGCTGGCGAAGACGAAGCTGAGGTTCAGGAGTTCGTGCAGGCCGCTCAGTGGGAACTGGCACGCCTCCTCACTCTCGTGCACGGTTGGCTCGACGAGTACGGAGAGGACATCGAGCAGGGAGATGTCGAGTTCAAGGTCGAGGGGCTGATCAAGCTGGCAGGATGGAGCGGCGGGTTGTCTTCCGAGACGGCGAATCGGCTTCGGCTGCTCTATGCGCAAGGAAAGCTTGAGAGGCCGAATCGGTGAGAATTGAACTGCTGACTAAATGCAGCAAATGTCGTAGAATGGAAGATAAATGGTTATAAGGAAATCAGATCTATATAGCTCTTTATGGAAGAGCTGCGACGAACTCAGAGGAGGTATGGATGCGTCCCAGTACAAGGACTACATCCTCACGCTTCTCTTTGTTAAATATGTCTCGGACAAGGCCAAGGCGGATCCCCAAAGCCTGATCGACGTTCCAGCAGGCGGATCGTTCGATGACATGCTTGCTCTCAGAGGCGACAAGGAGATCGGCGACAAGATCAACAAGATCATCGCCAAACTCGCTGAAGCGAACGGCCTGGAGAAGGTCATCGACCAAGCCGACTTCAACGACGAGGAGAAGCTCGGCCGTGGAAAGGAGATGCAAGACCGCCTCTCCAAGCTTGTAGCGATCTTCAGCGATCTCGACTTCAGGGGTAGCCGTGCCGAGGGTGACGACCTACTCGGCGACGCTTACGAGTACCTGATGCGGCACTTCGCCACGGAGTCCGGCAAGAGCAAGGGGCAGTTCTACACGCCTGCAGAGGTTTCCCGAATCCTTGCCAAGGTCGTTGGTATCGGCAAGGACACGCGTCAGGACCAGACCGTCTACGACCCCACATGCGGGTCAGGCTCACTGCTCCTCAAGGCCGCCGCCGAAGCCCCGCGCGGCATGACGATCTACGGCCAGGAGAAGGACAACGCCACCTGGGCGCTGGCCAAGATGAACATGATCCTCCACGGCAACGAGATCGCCGACCTGCGCAAGGGCGACACCATCACTAGCCCGCAGTTCACCAGCGGGGCGCAGCTCAAGACCTTCGACTACCTCGTCATGAACCCGCCGTTCTCCATCAAGTCGTGGGGCAACGGCCTGGAGAACGACTTCGGACGCTTCGAGTTCGGCATGCCGCCAGCCAAGAACGGCGACTATGCCTTTCTCCTGCATGCGCTCAAGTCGCTCAAGAGCACCGGCAAGGCCGCCGTGATCCTGCCCCATGGGGTGCTCTTCCGCGGCAACAAGGAAGCCGATATTCGCAAGGCGCTACTCCAGCGCGGCTACATCAAGGGCGTCATCGGCCTGCCACCGAACCTGTTCTATGGCACCGGCATCCCCGCCTGCATCGTTGTGCTCGACAAGGAGAACGCCCAGGCCCGCTCCGGCGTGTTCATGATCGACGCGTCCAAGGGGTTTAGGAAGGATGGCGCCAAGAACCGACTGCGCAGCCAGGACATCCACAAGATCGTCGACGTCTTCACCAAGCAAGCCGAACTCGACCGCTACTCGCGCATGGTTCCGATGAGCGAGATTGCCGATCCCAAGAACGACTTCAGCCTCAACATCCCGCGCTACATCGACGCGTCCGAGCCTGAGGACATCCAGGACCTCCACGCCCACCTCCATGGCGGCATCCCCGAGCGCGACATCGATGCCCTCAGCGACTACTGGGACGCCTTCCCACAGCTCCGCTCGCAGATCTTCAAGCCCAACCGGCCCGGCTACGTCGACCTCGCCGTCGACGTGAGCGAAGTGCAACAGGGCGTGCTCGACTCGACCGAGTTCGGCAAGTTCACTGACGAAGCCCGCGCTCTGACCGACGACTGCTACGTCGCTCACCGGCCGAGTCTGCGGGCCATCAACCCCGACACCCGTCCCAACGACCTCATCGCCACCATCAGCGACGACCTGCTCGCCCGGTTCAAGCCCTTGCCGCTGCTTGACGAGTACAACGTTTACGAGCAGCTCATGACCTACTGGCACACCGTCATGCACGACGATGTCTTCCTCGTCATGCACGAAGGATGGGTCAACGCATCTCGCCCGCGACCGACCATCGAGGACAAGGACCGCAAGCTCTCTGAGACCCCTGACCTCGAGATCGGTACCGGCCGCAGCAAGACCAAGTACAAGATGGACCTCGTCCCGCCGGGCCTCGTCGTTGCCCGCTACTTCTCCGATGACCAGGCCCGCGTGGACGAGCTGAACGGAAAGGTCGAAGCCACTAGCCAGGCGGTTGAGGGGTACGTCGAGGAGCACGCCGTTGAGGAAGGGCTTCTCGCCGAAGCGATGGATGACGACAAGATCAGCAAGGCGCTCGCCGTGGCCCGCCTACGCGAAGCCAAGCGCGAGGCCGACCCCGATCCTGACGAGATCAAAGCGCTGCAGCACGTCATCGAGCTCTACGACGCTGAGACAGCCGCTAGGAGGACCGCCAAAGAAGCCCAGGCCGAACTCGGCACCGCCACTCTCAAGAAGTACGGCGACCTCAGCGAGGCCGACGTCCAGGCCCTCGTGCTCGACGACAAGTGGGCAGCCACTATCCGAAACCGTGTCGCCGGCGAAGTCAACGCCCTGACCCTCAACCTCGTCGCCCGCATCCAGCAACTTGGAGAGCGCTATGCCGAAACGGTTGGAGACCTCGACACCGAACTGGAGAAGCTAGAAGCCAAGGTTATTGCGCATCTCGCCGATATGGGGGTGTCTCGATGACTGCTGCCGCTGACTGGCCAAGAGTGCAGCTCGGCGAGATCGGACAGAGCCTAATCGGTCTCACGTACCGTCCTGACGACGTCAAATCTTCCGGCACACTTGTCCTACGCTCTTCCAACATCCAAGACGGCTCGCTTGCGTTCGACGACAACGTCTACGTCGACTGCGCAATCCCAGAAAGGATCAGAGTACGGGAGAACGACATCCTCATCTGCGTCCGGAACGGCAGTCGCCGACTGATCGGGAAGAGCGTCATTCTCGATCGGCGGGTTGTCGGGCAGACTTTCGGTGCCTTCATGGCCGTGTACCGCGCGGACTCGAATCCGTTCCTACAGTACTTCTTTAAGTCCGATGACTTCAAGCGCCAAATCGACGAGCATCTAGGTGCAACGATCAACCAGATCACCAATGGAAGTCTGAACAGCTTCGTTGTCGCTTTGCCGTCCCCGACCGAGCAGCGGGAGATCGCCTCGCGCCTCCAGGATCTGGATCAGCTCATCGCAGCCATCGACCGCCTCATCACCAAAAATCAGGCGATCAAGCAAGGCATGATGCAGCAACTTCTCACCGGTGAGACTCGTCTCCCTGGCTTCACTGAACGTTGGCGCACCGCGACCGTGGGTGACCTCACAGATCAGCACCGCCGAATAGTCGATCCCCGACTAGATCGAGGGAAGTGGTTTCACCACTTCAGCCTTCCGGCTTTCGACGAGGCGGAGACCCCAGTCATTCAACCCGGCTCGGAGATCGACAGCATCAAGTTCGTAGTGCCAACCGGTGCTGTCTTGGTGTCTAAGTTGAATCCGCGTATTCCACGAATCTGGGCGCCCGAGCGGATTGGTATTGACTCAATCGCTTCGACGGAGTTCGTAGTGCTGACGCCGCAGCCTGGGAATAGCCGCTTGTATCTGAAGTGGCTCATGAAGTCGAATGCAGTTGTCTCGCGCATGAAGTTGCTGGCCACAGGCACAACCGGCAGCCATGCTCGAATTCACCCCGCCCAGGTGGCTGCTATCGAGGTACGAGTCCCCGGTGAGCGTGAGCAGGAGGCGATTGGAACAACACTCAGCGACGCTGAGGCAGAGGTAGATCTTCTCCGAAAGAGAATCGCGAAGGCGAAGAGTGTCAGGCACGGAATGGTGCAGGAACTGCTCAGCGGTCGCACCCGCCTCCCCGTTGAGGAGGTCACAGCGTGAGCGACGTCGGTCAACTTGAGAAGAAGGCACAAGACCGGGTAGTCGAGCTGTTTCGCGATGGCCTCGGTTACGAATACCTCGGCAACTGGGAGCACCGAGCGGACAACGCGAACGTCGAGGTAGGGCTGCTCACGGCGAACCTGAAGGCTCGTGGGTACGACGACAAACTGATCACCCGGGCACTGGACCGTCTGAGGAGCGATGCCTCGCTCGGCGGGGGTCGAGACCTCTATGAGGCAAGCCACGACGTCTACCGGCTACTTCGCTACGGGGTGAAGGTCAGGCCGGGTGTCGGTGAGCAGACGGAGACACTGTGGCTGATTGACTGGGCGAATCCCGAGGCGAACCACTTCGGTATCGCTGAGGAGGTCACCGTCCTGGGCGAGCACACGAAGCGCCCGGACCTAGTGCTCTACGTGAACGGCATCGCCTTCGGCACGATCGAGCTGAAGAGGTCGAAGGTAGCCGTGTCGGAGGGCATCCGGCAGACCATCGGCAACCAGCGACCAGAGTTCATTCGCCAATTCTTCACCACCGTTCAGCTTGTGATGGCCGGCAACGACGTCGAGGGTCTCCGCTACGGCGTGATCGACACTCCGGAGAAGTACTGGCTGGAGTGGAAGGAGGACAGCGACGTTGGCGAACCACTCGATCGCTCGCTGCTGCAGTTGTGCTCGAAGGAGCGCCTACTCGAACTAGTGCACGACTTCCTCGTCTTCGACTCAGGAACAAAGAAGATCTGCCGCCACAACCAGTACTTCGGCGTTAAGGCGGCGCAGGATCGCGTGGCCAGTCGTGAGGGCGGCATCATCTGGCACACTCAGGGCTCGGGTAAGTCCCTGACGATGGTGTGGCTAGCGAAGTGGATCCGTGAGAACCAGAGCGATTCGAGGGTTCTGTTAATCACGGATCGCACGGAACTTGATGAGCAGATCGAGGGAGTCTTCAACGGGGTCAACGAGGAGATCTACCGGACCACCTCCGGCTCAGACCTCCTCGCAACTCTGAATCAGAGCGAGCCATGGCTGATCGGCTCGTTGATCCACAAGTTCCGTGGATCCGAGGAGGAGGCGGACCGAGACGAGGCCGAACAGGGTTTCATCGCTGAGTTGAAGGCCAGGCTCCCTGCAGACTTCCGTGCCAAGGGCAACGTCTTCGTCTTCGTCGACGAGGCTCACCGCACGCAGTCCGGGAAGATGCACGCTGCCATGAAGGAGCTTCTCCCTGAGGCCATGTTCATCGGCTTCACAGGCACGCCCCTGCTGAAGCGGGACAAGGAAACGAGCATCGAGACCTTCGGGTCGTTCATCCACACCTACAAATTCGACGAGGCAGTCGAAGACGGCGTCGTCCTCGACCTGCGCTACGAAGCACGGACCGTCGACCAGGATCTCACGTCGCCAGCGAAGGTCGACGCCTGGTTCGAGGCCAAGACCAAGGGCATGACCGACCTGTCGAAGGCCGAGCTAAAGAAACGCTGGGGCACGATGCAGAAGGTGGTCAGCTCCGAGCCACGTGCTCGCCAGATCGTCGACGACATCCTCTTCGACATGGAAACCAAGCCACGCCTGATGGACGGCAGAGGCAACGCGATCCTCGTCGGATCGAGCATCTACCAGGCGTGCAAGTTCTACGACCTGTTCTGCCAGGCTGGCTTCAAAGGCAAGTGCGCCATCGTCACCTCGTACAACCCGCAGGCCGGTGACATCTCCAAAGAGGACTCTGGCGAGGGCGCCACCGAACGGCTCCGCCAATACGAGATCTACCGTCAGATGCTCGCCGACCACTTCAATGAATCTGCCGACGACGCAGTGAACAAGGTCGAGCGCTTCGAGAAGGAAGTCAAGGAGAGGTTCATCGAGCACCCAGGCCAGATGCGCCTGCTGATCGTGGTCGACAAACTCCTCACTGGCTTCGACGCTCCCAGCGCCACGTATCTCTACATCGACAAGAAGATGCAGGACCATGGACTGTTCCAGGCCATCTGCCGAGTCAACCGCCTCGACGGCGACGACAAGGACTACGGCTACATCGTCGACTACCGCGACCTGTTCAACTCACTCGAATCAGCAATCACCGACTACACCAGCGGTGCCCTCGACGGCTACGAACGAGACGACATCGACGGACTACTCACCGACCGATTCGACAAGGCCCGTGAAGACCTCGACGAAGCCCTCGAACGGATCCGCGCACTTTGCGAACCGGTCGAGCCGCCCAAGAACACGCTGCAGTATCAGCAGTACTTCTGCGCAGCCGAGCAGGGCAACGCCGAACAGCTCAAGGCCAACGAACCGAAGCGGGTCGAGCTGTACAAATCGGTCGCTGCCCTGACCCGGACCTACGCCAACCTCGCCAACGAGATGGAGGACGCTGGATACACCGGAACCGAAGCTTCGGCCATCAAGGACGAGGTGGTGCACTACGCCAGCGTTCGCGACGAAGTGAAGCTCGGTGCCGGCGAGAACGTCGACTTCAAGCAGTACGAGGCTGGCATGCGGCGTTTGCTCGACACGTACATCAGCGCTGATCCCTCCGAGATCATCTCCGACTTCGGCGACGCAGGCCTTATCCAGCTCATCGTGGACATGGGTGCCGGTGCCGTTGACAAGCTTCCCAAGCGGATCAAGAAGGACCCCGAGGCTGTAGCTGAGACCATCGCCAACAATGTCCGCAAGGTCATCATCGACGAACGACCGCTGAACCCGAAGTACTACGACCGCATGTCAGAGCTGCTCGACGCCATCCTTGAACAGCGGCGCCAAGGCTCTCTCGATTATCAGGCATACCTCGCCCAGCTCCTCGAACACGCAGCCAAGGTCGGCAAAGGAGAGTCGGACACCGAGTACCCCGACTGGGCCAAGAATGGTGCTCAGCGAGCACTCGTCGACTTCTTGGGAACGGATTCCGACCTCGCTCACCAGGTAGATCACGCCGTGATGACAAGCAAGCCCGACTCATGGGTCGGTCACCCAATGAAGGAACGGGTCGTGAAGCGAGCGATCGTTGCCGCCATCCCCGATGACTTCGACGAATTGAACGATCTGTTCGAACTCGTGAAGGCGCGACATGAGTACAGCTAGCGCCTACCTCACCATCCGAGGGATCGACATTGACGTCACCTACAAGGACATCAAGAACCTCCACATCGGTGTCTACCCACCCCTCGGACGAGTCCGAGTCTCCGCCCCGCGACAGCTGGACGACGACAACGTCCGCCTCGCCGTCATCCAGAAGCTCCCCTGGATCAGGCGACAGCGTGAGCAACTCGAAGCAGCCTTGCGCCAGTCGGAGCGCGAGATGGTCACCGGAGAGTCCCACTACGTGTGGGGCGTCCGCCACCGACTCAAGATTGTCGAGCGATCCGGCCGAGCCCACGTCGAGATCGATGGCGACCGCTTGGTCCTCTACGTGCCGCCCGAACTCGATGCCGAGGCACGGCGTGACCTTCTTGGCCGCTGGCACCGAGAGCAGCTCCGTGAACGTCTGCCTTCGCTCATCTCGGAGTGGGAGCCCAAGGTCGGACGCCAGGTATCCCGTTGGAGTATCCGGCGCATGAAGACCAAGTGGGGCTCGTGCAACCGGGAGTCGGGCCACATCTGGTTCAACCTCGAACTCGCCACCAAACACCCCGACTGCCTGGAGTACATCGTCGTTCACGAGATGGCTCACCTCATCGAACGCAATCACGGCGACCGCTTCACGAAGCTCATGGACCAGCTGCTGCCTGATTGGCGGGCACGACGCGACGCGCTGAACAGGGCACCCCTTGCAGCTGAGGACTGGGGAGGGAGCCAGTGATCACCAAGGTCAAGATCCAGAACTACCGGCGCTTCAAGGAGTTCGAGCTAGAGCTGAATGATGGACTGAACATCCTGGTCGGGAACAACGACACGGGAAAGTCGACTGTCATCGAGGCAATCAACCTTGCGCTGACCGGCCGTCTGAATGGTCGAGGGCTCCACGAAGGACTCTCGCCATACCTGTTCAACCAGGACGCGACCAAGGAGTTCGTCGAGGCGCTCCAAGCGGGAGACCCAGCGACGCCGCCGAAGATGATTATCGAGGTCTATCTCGGCGACGGAGCCGAAGAGGCAGAGGTTCTTCGCGGTTCGAACAACCTCGACGGTGAGGACGCATGCGGGGTCCGACTCCAGGCGACCTTCAATCCCGACTACCAGGAGGAGTACGACAGCTTCGTCGAGGAGCCGGACAAAGTACGCCTCGTACCCACCGAGTACTACCGCATCGACTGGCTTGGGTTCTCCGGCTCCGCGGTCACGCGGCGCAGCTTGCCGGCTGCGGTTGCGGTCATCGACCCTGCGTCGATCCGCCTGCAGTCAGGTGTCGACTATCATCTTCAACACATCATCCGGACCCAGCTGGAGCCGAAGGAACGGGTCGAGCTGTCTCGCGAGTACCGCAGCCTTCGCGAAGAGTTCGACGACAAGGAATCCGTCAAGACGATCAACGAGCGGCTTCGCGAGGACAACGGTGAACTCACCGACCGCGAGCTGAGTCTCAGCATTGATATTTCGCAGCGGTACACCTGGGAGAGCAGCCTGGTTGCTCACCTCGACAGCCTTCCCTTCCAGTACATCGGCAAGGGTGATCAGAACGCCGTCAAGACACTCCTTGCGATCGGACGCCATGCCGAAGACAAGCAGATCGTCATGATCGAGGAGCCAGAGACGCATCTGTCCTTCGCCAAGCTTCGAGCGCTCCTGCCGCGCATTGCAGCCCAGTGCGAAGGCAAGCAGGTGATCATCGCAACTCACAGCGCATACGTCTTGAACAAGCTCGGGCTCGATGGTGCGATCTTGCTCGGTCCAACGGGTGCAGCGACCCGGGTCACCGATCTCTCCGTAGAGACTGTCTCATTCTTCAAGCGGCTCCCAGGGCACGACACGCTCCGGCTTGTACTGGCAGACGGGGCGATCCTCGTCGAAGGATCTTCGGACGAACTCGTCGTCCAGCGCGCCTACCGCGACAAGAACGGTAGAGAGCCCCTTGACGACGGGGTCGACGTCATCTCAGTCGGCACCTCGCACAAGCGATTCATGGAACTTGCCGCCGGTCTTCGTCGTCGCACTTGGGCCGTCAGAGACAACGACGGCAAGAACGCTGAAGAGATGCAAGCGAAGTTCGACGGCTACCTCGTCGAGGGTCTGATCACCTTGCATCACGGCGCGAACCCGGAAGACGAGCGGACCCTCGAACCAGCCATCGTCAACTCGAACGATCTTCAGGTCCTTAACACCGCACTCGGGGAGGAGTACGCCACGAAGGAGGATGCCGTCAAGGGGATGACTGGCTCGAAGACCGAGAGCGCGCTGCGGATCTATGAGTCAGCTACGACTATCGAGATGCCGGGATACATCAGGGATGTTTGCTGACGGACCCAACGTCGGGATTCTCGCTGCCGCTGGCTCACGAAAGACGCAGCAGATCATCGATACCGCGCTCGAACTCGATGGGCGAGTGCTGATCACGACCTACACCAACGAGAACCTCAATCAGATCAGGCGAAGGATTGAAGAGGTCTGCGGGACGGTTCCCCCGAACATCGATCTCATGGGATGGTTCTCGTTCCTGATTGCGCACGGCGCGAAGCCGTATCAGTCGGCTGTCACCGGGCGAGTCAACGCTCTCAGCGGACTCAACTTCGACGGCGACCACCTGCCGTTTACGAAGAAGGACACAGGTGAGCAGTACTTCGTCGACGGGGAGGGCAACCTCTACCGGAAGTACCTTGCAGACTTCGTTGTCACGGCGGATGTAGCTACCCAGGGCGCCGTCGCTAGGCGCCTGTCGGGGATCTACAGCGCGGTTTTTGTGGACGAATTGCAGGACCTAGCCGGTTGGGACCTGGAGGTGCTGGACATGCTGCTCGGGGCGGACACGAACGTGCTTCTCGTAGGGGACCCTCGCCAGCACACCTACGCCACCTACCCGGCGAACAAGAACAAGAAGTATCGCGGCATGGGCATGGTCACGTGGCTCGACGAGAGAGACGACGTCTGTCACAGGCTTGACCGAACCGAGAGCTTTCGTTGCCATCAGTCAATCTGCGACTACGCAGACTCGCTCTACCCCGACATGCCACAGACGACCTCCGTCGGCATCGACGACACCGGCCATGATGGGGTGGTCACCGTTCCGGAGTCTGAGGTCCATTCGTACTTCGAGGAGCACCGACCAGTCGTGCTCCGGCCCCGTCGTGACCGAGACACTCTCGGCCTGCCAGCGATCAACATCGGAGTCTCAAAGGGCAGCACGTTCGATCGCGTTCTGATCTTCCCGACGAATCCGATGAAGGAGTTCGTTGAGACGGGTGACCTGACCAAGCTCAAGCCCGCCGCTCGATCTTCCCTCTATGTGGCAGTGACTCGGGCTCGACACAGCGTCGCTGTGGTCATGTAGGCGCGTCCCGAACGACTCACGACCTTCGGAAACTTCATCGCCGAGATGAATCGCTGAACCCTCTGGTGGCCTAGCCGAGCCGTTCGTGGAGTTCCCCCGTTTCGTGAGGCATCTGAGCCTGGGAGACTGTTCCCGGGAAGGAGTCCACGATGGGCACACATCGATATCCTGAGGAGTTCCGTCGCGAGGCGGTGCAGCTGTATCGCCGCTCGGATCGGCCACGAGTCGAGATCGCGCGATCGCTCGGCATCGCCGATGGGTCGTTGGCCGCCTGGGTCAACGAGTTCGAAGCTCGTGACGCGGGCGGCCTCGATGAGGACGAACGCGCGGAGCTGATCCGGCTCCGCAAACGCGTCGTCGAGGTCGAGGAGGAGAAGGAGATCCTTCGCAAGGCGGCGCAGTATTTCGCGAGAGAGACGAACCGGTGACCCGCTGCTGGTTCGTTGACGACCATCGAGCGGACCATCACGTGAACAAGCTCTGCGAGCTCGTCGAGCTGCCGAGGGCGACCTACTATCGCTGGACCGGCGGCGCCGTGTCGGATCGGCTCGTTGACGACGCCTACCTGGCCAACGAGATCGTCGACATCTACCGGCAGTCCCGCGGCACCTACGGCTCACCGAGAGTCTGGGGTCAGCTCCGCCGAGCCGGCATTCGCGTCGGCGAGAAGCGGGTCGCGCGGATCATGGCCGAGCTCGGCCTCGTCGGCGCGCACAGCCGCAAGAAGTGGCGGCGCGGCGCGAACACGGCACCGGCCGGAGATCTCCTCGAGCGGGACTTCACCGCCGAGGCGTCAGACCTGCGCTGGGTCGCCGACATCACCGAGTTCGGCTGCCTCGATGGCAAGCTGTTCCTCGCGGGGATCGTCGATCTGCACGATCGAGGGATCGCCGGCTGGTCGATGGGCGAACGCCAAACCACCGACCTCGTCGTCAACGCACTCGTCATGGCGCTCGCCCGCAGAGACCCCGACGCCGAGCTGATCCACCACGCCGACCGAGGCGCCCAATACACCGCGGTGGAGTTCTCCAACCGTCTCGCCGACTGGGGCCTGCGCGCCTCGTACTCCTCGACCGGCGATTGCTTCGACAACGCAGCGATGGAGTCGGTCTGGGCCGCACTCAAGCGCGAGATCCGACACCTTCACGGCGACTGGCGCCAGATCACCCGCTCCGAACTGCGCACGATCCTGTTCGACTACATCGAGACCTTCTACAACCGAGCCCGGCACCAGGCCGGGCTCGAGCACCGCACCCCCGCTGAGACCTACGCTGCCTCACGAGCAGCATGAACTGACAACCACCCCTGTCTCACGTAGCGGGGGAACGCCATCGGGGTTTGAAAGCTGTCCTATAAGGCCCACTCGTCGTTGTCGAAATGACAACAGTTCGATGAGGAAGCCCTGGTGAGCGGCGGGGTTTGAAGGACGCCACTCGATCCACGGCGAGACGCCGTTTCGGCCAGTGTCCTCGGTCCGGCGATGGCTGCCAACGTTTTGGCGACGCGGCCGAGGCTGTTCGACCGTCTGACTTATCTCGTCCTCTCGCCACGCGGCCGCGCCTTCGCCTCAGGGGTGGGCGCCGGTGAGCCGGTCGTGCTCGGGCGTAATGCCGAAGCGCTCGCAGAACTCGATCACCATGGGGTCGAGGTGTAGCTCTTCGTGGGACATGTTGGGTTCGGGAAGGTCGTCAGGTGGACGGACCCGGGCACCTTGTCGCTGAGCGAGGATGAAGTCGTTCACGCGGGTGCCGAGTTCGGGATCGGTGGGGAAGCCGAGCTCATCGAAGATGGCGACTGCGGCGCTGCCAGGGTCGGCGACGAGTTCGGGGTAGGGGACGACGCGGAGGTCTGCCGTCTTGTCGAATGCGAGCATCGCCTCGAGGGTGGGGCGGAGATCGTCGAGATCAAAGGGGTTCGGCGGATTCTGGCCGTCGGCGAGGAAGGCGTCGAGGATGCCGCCCACCATGGCCCGCGCCGAGGAGACCACCCGATATGGGTCGCGGGCGGGCGCCACGAATCTCGCTTCTGGGAACACCTGAGCGAACTCGTCGATGTGTGCGGTGACTTGTGGGGCCTTGAGCACGAGGAATCCGCCGGGTGGAGGCGGGTTCTTCCACAGCAGCAGCTTCACAAGGCGCCGGTAGTTCTCGTAGACCGGCAGGTGCGATGCCTCGTCGCCGAAGTGCCGCCAGGAGCGCATGCATCCGCCGGCTGCCCCGGCCAACAGCGACACGAAGTCGATGAAGCCCCACTGGCACTCCTCGGGATCGTCGGCGTTGACCCAGTGCATCGCCTCGAGCGGCGTGCCCCGACGCTTGTCGATCGACGCCTGCACCTTCGCGATCCGCGGATCGGTGGCTGCGGTGGCGGCCTCGGGCGGGGGAACCGGCTCCATGAGCTCCCAGCGCAACAACGGCTTCGCCTGCCGGTGAAGGGCGAGAGCGTTGTGGAACAAGGTTGTGCCGCTGCGAACGGCACCGGCGACGTACACGATGGGCGGCATCGTGACCTGGTCGATCTCGGGGTGCCGGGCCAGGGTGTCGGTCACCCGGAGCCGTCGCATGAGATCACGGACCGCCAGCTCCGTGAAGAAGTCACGGCCCGCCTCGTTGATGACGTCACCATTGAGGTCCTCGACCCACGCGGCGAGCGGTTGCCGGAACCAGTCGTCACCCCAGTCGTCGAGGCCAGTCCGTTGCTCGGCGGCGAAGAGAAGCGATTCAGCGGTGATCGAGTCCATGGGTGCCTCCGGTGCGCACAGCAGGCGAACCGTACCCGACCCAGAACCGGGACTTGGCGAGCAGGTGAGGATGCCGCCCGGCTGGCGACAATTGGCCGGTGGTCAACCCTTGCGACCAGGCATCATCACGACGGGCTCGGCTGCTGTCCGCGGCTCGAGGACTGCAGCGACTCGGGCGCCGTCGTTGTCCATATGGTTCTGGCGATGGCGATCGAGCGGATTCACATGTCCGAGGTACTCGGCGCGCTGTCGGTGGTAGCCGACGTGGGTGTGGGTGCACCGGAGGAGACGGGTATCCGGGCGGCCGTGCTGGCGGGCCGGATCGGTCGCCGCCTGGGGTTGCCCGATCACGAGTGCGCCGACCTCTTCTACGCCAGCCTGCTGCGGTTCATCGGCTGTTCCGTCGCCGTCCACGAAACGGTCGACGTGAGTCTCGGCGACGTTCACGGGTATCAGCGGGCGCTGTCGCTCGCCGATCTCGGCGACCGGGACGACATTCTGGCCCATCTCGATGCCGACATGGCGCTCGATCAACCCGACGAAGCCCGCCGGGCGTCGCTGTCAGCCATCGGCGACATGCTCGCCCAGCCGGAAATGATGGGGGCCGTCGGCAAGAGTCATTGCGACCTTGCCGCCCGGCTCGCGCAGGACGTCGGCATGTCCGACGGCGTCATCGCCGCGCTTGCTCAGGTGTACGAGAGATACGACGACCAGGGACTCCCGCTCGGCATCGGCGGGGAGGACCTCACCCTCGCAGCCAGGGTGCTGCACCTCACGACCGCGTTCGAGTTCCACCGCCGGGTCGCAGGCCTCGATTCCGCATTCGGCCAGGTGCTCGCCCGGTGCGGACGTCAATTCGATCCCGAGCTGTGCGATGTCGTGATGTCCGACCCCGAAGAATTGGTCGCCGGCATGGACTGCACCACCCTCGTCGACATCTTCGTCGACGAGGCCCCGGGCGGCCTGACCATCGACGCCGGGCTCGTTGTCGACGTCGCCCGGGCCTGTGCGCACAACGTCGATCATCGATCGACGTACACCCTCGGCCACAGCGAGGGCGTCGCGAACCTCGCCGCCAGTGCCGCCGCAGTCGCCGGGCTCACGGCCGATGACCAGCAACGCCTTCGCGTCGCGGGCTACCTCCACGACGTCGGCAAGGTCGGAATCTCGAGCGCCATCTGGGACAAGCCCGGTCCGCTGACCCGGGCAGAGCGATCGCGGGTGGAGACCCACACCTACCTCACGGACTCGATTCTGCGCCGCTCGCCCGCGCTCGCCCCGTACGCGGCGCTCGCGAGCTCGGCCCACGAACGATCGGGTGGCACTGGCTACCATCGCGGTCTGGATGCTCCTGACATTCGTGGCCAGCTGCTCGCGGCCAGCGACGCGTATCACGCGATGCGCGAGGTGCGCCCATGGCGACGGGCTCTGGACGAGGCAACCGCGATCGCCGAACTCCAGCGCGACGCGCAGGAGGGCCGTCTCGACGGACGGGCCGTGAGCGCCGTGATCGAAGCGGCGACCGGTCGCGTCGCTCGGGCGGAGCTGCCCCACGACCTCTCCGCCCGTGAAGCGGAGGTGCTCTGCTGCCTGGCGCGAGGGTGCTCCAACAAGGAGATCGCGGCCGAGCTGTTCATCTCGGTCAAGACCGTCGAAAGCCACGTGGGCCGGATCTACGACAAGCTCGGCGATCGATCCAGGGCCGCCGCGACCTTCGCGGTTCGGCACGGGCTTTGTGCATGATCCCGGAATGGGGGATTTCCCTGATGTGGCGGGGACGAGGGAATTCATACGTTGGTAGCCGCCGCACACGAGTGCAGCCTGACCAACGAGGAATCCGACATGCATACCGTCACTGTCTCCAGCCACGTCCCCGCCAGCCCTGACACGGTCTGGTCGATGATCGGCGACCCAGCCAGCATCAGTAGCTGGCACCCGGCCATTGCGGAGAGCCCCGTCGACGGCGACATGCGCAAGTGCACCCTCGCGGACGGCGCGGAGATCCATGAGCGCATCGAGCAGGTCGACGAAGCCTCCCGGGCCTTCACGTACACGATCACCGAGAGCCCGCTGCCGCTCAGCGACTACCGGTCGACCATTCAGGTCGATGCCGAGGGCAGCGGTTCGGTCGTTGAGTGGACCGCCAGCTTCGAACCGGTCGGCGCCCCGATCGAGGACGTCGCCGAGTTGCTGAAGGGTGTGTACTCGGCCGGCCTGGGCGCCTTGCGTGCGGAGTTCGGTTGAGACGTCGAACCTCACGAGCAGCGAGGGTCCGCCGCGTCACGTGGCGGACCCTAGCGCGTCGTCGCCGAACCCCGAGCCGCGATCTCAATCTGACCGCGGGCGCGTCAGCGCACGACGGCCGGGAGGCTCTCCCACCCTCGCACGGTGGAGGTCGGAGAGAGGTGGGCATTGTCGAGGTCGATGTCCCATTCGGGCCACCGCTGCAAGACCTCGTCGAGGGCTATCTGGCCTTCGATCCGGGCCAGTGACGCGCCGAGGCAGAAGTGGGGTCCGTAGCCGAACGCGATGTGGGGGATCGACTCGCGGTGGATGTCGAAGCGTTCGCTGTCGACCCATCGCCGCTCGTCGCGGTTGGCGGCGCCGGGCAGCACAACAGCATGGCGCTGCCGGCCGGCACGGTTCGGCCCTGGAACTCGATGTCGTGGGCGACATAGCGGCCCGCATGTGGTGCGGGAGGCTCGAAGCGCAGGATCTCCTCGACGGTGGTCGGGATGAGCGAGCGGTCCCCGGCGATCTGGGCCCGCTGGTCGGGATGATCGGCGAGGACCTTGCCGATCCAGCTGATCAGCCGGGTGGTGGTCTCACTGCCGGCGCCGCGATGACGGTGATGTAGGTCAACAGCTCGTCACGGTGGAGACGACGAACAGTGCCGGTCTCGTCCTCGAACTCGACGGTGAGCATTTTGGTCATGATGTCGTCGGAGGGATGCTCGACGCGCCAGTCGAGGTACTCGGCGAAGCGCATGGGCATCTGATCGCCGAGGTCCTTGACGAAGTCGAACCGGTCACCGCCCACGAGCGGGTCGAGCGCGCGAGCGCAGTACTCGCGGATCTGCGGCTCGAGTGCCGCCACCTTCTTGGGAGTGAACATCCGCGACATCAGCTTGCGGTGGATCGTGTGCGCAGGGGGGTCCTCGAAGATGACCGTGCCCGCAGGCAGGTCGATGTCGGCCTTGATCAACTCGAGGATCGCGCCGCGGCCCGAGATCAGGTTGACGTTGTCCCGAAGGCCGCGTTCGACGTCCTCGAAGCGGCTGACGGCGAAGAAGTCGTACTCCTCGTCGTAGTAGAGCGGCGCCTCCGTCCGCAGCCGGCGGAACACCGGATACGGATCGGCGTTGATCTCCACGTCGTAGGGGTTGTAGGCGACGGCGGAATCGACAGCTTCGCTCACACAGGCTCCCAACAGTCATTGGCCGAGGCGATGATGGCAGAGATCGGCCGAGACGGCCGGTCTAGGATCACCGGATGGACGACCTGAATCGCGAGTCAGGCGACGTGACGGTCGTGCTCGTGCACGGCGCATGGCACGGTTCCTGGTGTTGGGAACACGTCACGCCACTTCTCGATGCCGGCGGCGTGGCACACGTCGAGGTCGATCTTCCGTTCACCGGCCATGAGCACGACGTCGCGGTGACCCGCAGCGTCCTCGACGGCGTTGCCGGACCGAAGGTGCTCGTCGGCCACAGCTACGGCGGGCTGGTCATCTCCGGCGCCGGAGAGGGCCGGTCTGATCTCGCCCATCTGGTCTACCTGTGTGCGTTCATGCCCGATCGGGGTGAGACGATCTTCGACTCGTTGAGTCGGGTGGAGGACCTTCCCCACGCCAAGGTGTTGGACGCCATCCGGACCCACGAGGACGGCACATCGAGCATCGATCCCGCTCACGGTGTGGCGGCGTTCTACGAACGGTGCCCCGCGGGGTTGGCGGACCGGGCGATCGAGAGGCTGCGCCCGATGCACGGGTCGAGCACCAGCGCAACGTGCCTCGGGGCGCCGTGGCGATCGGTTTCCTCGACGTACGTCCTCTGCGAGCAGGACCAGGCGATCCCGATCGAGGCTCAGCGTTCCATGGCGTCGAACGCGACTCGGACGGTCGTACTCGACACGGACCACTCACCGTTCGTCTCGAGGCCCGACGAGACCGCGCAGTTGCTGATCGACATCGCTCACGGCGGCTGACTTGGCGCATGCAGGAGCGAGTCGGGTCCGATCCCGACGCGACAACGGTCGCGTGAAGAACCGCTGGTCAGCAGCAGAGCCTGAAAGACGGAACGGAGGTCTCCTGATCGGCGGTTGCTCGGTGCGCCGTCTCTGAGAAGTTTCGGAACCTTTGGTGGTCGTTGGGCGTATGTCGGGGGAAGCGGGAGTGAGGAATCTGGATGCGTCAGCCGGGAGGGAGCGAATCGGGAACGATCGTTCCGGACTCGGCTGAGGATGTGTCGGTTTCGGTCGGTTCCGGGTTCGAACCGTTCTACGAGGCCAATCGTGACGCGATCGGCCGGGGTCTCGCGTTGATGTTGGACGACGCGGCGTTGGGGTTCGAGGCTGCCGATGAGGCAATGGCGAGGGCCTACGAGCGGTGGGACATGATCCGTGATGGCTCGAACCCTTCCGGTTGGGTGTACCGGACCGGGCTGAACTGGGCGAGGTCGTGGTTGCGGCGGCGGCGTCGCTCCAAGGACAAGGCGCCGTTGTTGGCCCGGGCCGATGCCGTCGATGAGCGACCGGTCGACACGGATCTCGCCGAAGCGCTGAAGACGCTGAGCGACGATCACCGGGCGGTCGTGGTTCTGCGCTACTTCAACGACTGGTCGGTCGAGCAAACGGCCGAAGCATTGGAGATCGCGCCGGGGACAGTGAAGAGCCGACTCAGCCGCGCGCTCGACGAGCTCAATCGCCAGCTCGAAGGACGGCCGGAAGGGGGGTCGGCCAGATGACGAACCTCGATCAACGCCTCCGCGATCACTTCGAGCTCACGGCCACCGGCCTCACGGGTCCCCCGCTCGATCGAACGGCACCCGCGCGGCGCGCCCGTCGTCGCCGACAGAACCGTCTCGCGGCGTCCGGGCTCGGCGCAGCTGTGGCGATCGTGGGTTTGGGCGTCGCGATCGGGCTGATCGCCGGCGATGAAGACGGAAGCACGCGCACGATCGATGGCCCCGACGCGACCGTCACCGTCACCACCACCACCACCGTCTCGACTTCAACGTCGACGACCGTGCCGGATTCGTCGCCGACGACCGTCCCGCTCGTCGAACCGGCGGTTGTCGATGGTGCCGCTGCGCTGGGCCTGGTCCAGGAGCCATTCTCGCTGACGAGCGTCGAGAGTCGCCCGGACCTCGTTGAATCGCTGACCGCCGCCCTCGCGCCGGAGGTAGGCACGGTTGCGAGCTTCGTTGCCGTCGGCGATTCGCTGTGGGTTCAGCCGACGTCGCTCGAGGGTGTCGGACCGCGCGTCCTGCGGCTCGATGCCGCCACGCAAGAGGCCGTCGCGACGATCGAGCTACCCTACGTACCGGGAGGCACGATCCCCACGCCGGGAGGCGGCGAGCTGAACATGTCCGATTCTCCGTGGTCGGAGGTGATCGACGCCTTCGGGTCGGTTTGGGCATCGACGGGCGACGGGTTTCTCCACCGGATCGATCCCGCGACCGATGCGGTCGTGGCCTCCATCGACTTCCGTCCCGTGCTCAGTGCCGGACCGTGGGTCGGCGGCCTCCCTCGATTCCGGGTCACTGCCGGGCCGGACTCGTTCTGGATCTGGCCGGGCGAAGGAATGCCGTGGCGAGTGGACCCTGCGACGAACACGATCATCGCGGCCGGTGAGGTGCCGAGCCCCGCCTTGGCCGGCCAGGCGCCCGGTTGGGTGGCGGTCGGTGAGCGTCTCGATCGAGTCGACCCCGCGACCGGCCGGGTGGTCGTCAGCTTCGACCTCTCGGGCACCGAGGGGTCGGGGCTGAACATGTCCCGGGAGATCTACGACGTCGTGGTCACCGACGACGCTGTGTGGGTGGTCGCTCGAGCCTCGCTGACCCGCATCGACCCCGCGACGGATCGCGTCGTCGCAACGCTTCCGCTCCAGACCGCCGCCGGCGGAGGATCCGCCGTGCTTGTCGATGATTCATTGCTGGTCGCTCTCGACGCCACGATCTTCCGGGTCGACACCAACACCAACACGGTCGACGCCGGATACGGACTCGGTGTCTCGGGCGAGCTCGCCCTGGTGGGCGAAGACCTCTGGATCGGCCCCCGCGACGTCTCCGACCAGTTCAGCGGCGTTCGTGACGTCGCGAGGGTTCCCGTCGCCGCGGTGCTCGAGGACTGAGAACTTCTCTGCCGTCAACCAAGGAGTCGAAAGCATGAAGCACCGTACGGATCATCAACCGAGGTTGCTGCTTCGACGTGGACGGGAGGCGGCACGCAGCGGCCCGGCACTGCTCGTGCTCGCACTCCTCGTTCTGGCGTTGCTCGCGGTCGGCTGTGGAGACGACGCGCCATCAGCGGAGCCGACCGAAGCGCCGACGACGACGGAAGCCCCGAGGAAGACGCACGTCCCGACGACAACGGAAGCCCCGACGACGACGCAAGCTCCTGCGACGGCGGAGGGCGCGGACTTCATCGAGCTGCCGTTCTTCTCCGGGTTCGTCTGGGAGTCCTTCGGGGACACGGAGGCGGACTGTGACACCTCCGACCCGGATCGTGAGGTCTGTTCGTTCGAACAGACGGGAACCCTCTACGGCACGCATCTCGGGCAGGCTCTCGACGCGGAATCGGGGACTCGGACCACCTACCTCGATGAGTCCTGCACGGGCAGCGACGGCAGCATCGGCAATCCGGTCGTGTACGAGGCGTCGGGGAGCATGACCACGCTCTCCGGCGACGAGGCCTTCTTCCGCCTCCGCAATCCGCTGTGCTCCGTTGCGACGCCGCTCGTCGCCAACTGGGTGATCGACGGCGGAACGGGGCGGTTCGAGGACGCGTACGGCATCATGTCCGTCATGCCCTGGCCCGGCGACGAATTCACCTCGGTGAGCACAGGGACGCTTCGGGTCCGTGCCGATCTCTGGGAGGAGATCCTCCCGCCGCTGACCGCTCCGTGAGGTCGGGGGCCGAGCGCGAGGCGATGGCGGTGGCGCGCCCGAGCGGCGACCGGCGAGGGTCTCGGCTCCATCGGGGGTAGGGTGGGGGCTGCCCGGGTGGGATGTCCACCCGTGGGTTCGCAGACCGGCGTGGTTCTTCCAGTCAAGTGAGCCACCCCGAGTTGATCCCGACCTCGTCGAAAACGCCGAGGCGCCCGAACCCTGATTTCGTCCGCCATTGCTTCGCGGGCGAGGAGACCCCCATGACGAAGACCTTCGCCCGACTGGGCGTGCCCGAGCCGATCTGCGCCGCACTCGCGCGCAACGGCATCACCGAACCGTTCGAGATCCAGGCGGCAACGATCGAGGACACGCTCGCCGGCCGCGACGTCTGCGGCCGTGCCCCGACCGGGTCGGGCAAGACCCTGGCGTTCGGTGTGCCCCTCGTGGCTCTCGCTGAACGAGCAGAACCGCGTCGCCCGCGGAGTCTGGTGCTCGCCCCGACCCGCGAGCTCGCCGATCAGATCGCCTCCGAGCTGGAGGTGTTCGCCGGTCGCACCCGCGTCGCGGTGGTCTACGGCGGCGTCGGCTACGGCAAGCAACGCAGCGCGCTGCGCTCCGGCGTCGACATCCTCGTCGCCTGCCCCGGTCGTCTCGAGGACCTGATCCAACAGGGCGACGTGCGTCTCGACGCCGTCGAACGGGTCGTGCTCGACGAGGCCGATCGGATGGCCGACATGGGATTCATGCCGGCCGTGCGTCGGATCCTCGACCAGACCGCGTCGGACCGGCAGACACTGCTGTTCTCGGCGACGCTCGACGGCGACGTCGCCGAGCTGACCCGCCGGTACCAGGTCGACCCGATCCGCCACGAGGTCGGTGAGGAGACTCCCGACATCACCGCCGCGGACCACCATTTCTGGAAGGTCGAGCAGAGCGACCGTTCCCGGGTCACGGCCGACGCGATCAACGCGGCCTGGCCGGCGATCGTGTTCTGTCGCACCCGTCACGGCGCCGATCGGCTCAAGAAGCAGCTCGGACGCGCCGGCGTCGGCGCCGCCGCCATCCATGGCGGACGCAACCAGAGCCAGCGCAACCGCGCCCTCGCGGAGTTCGGCGAAGGTCGGACGCAGGCGCTGGTCGCCACCGATGTCGCGGCTCGTGGCATCCACATCGACGAGGTCGCATCGGTCATCCACTACGACCCGCCCGCCGACCACAAGGCCTACATCCACCGCTCCGGCCGAACCGCCCGCGGCGGCCGAGGCGGTGTGGTCGTGTCGCTGGTCCAGCCCGACCAGGCGAAGGACGTGCGCCGCATGCAGCGCGACGTCGGCCTCGACCACCAGATCATCGACCCCGACACCGAGCGGCTCACCGCCGCGCCGGAGCGGGGCAACATCTCCAGACGGGCCCGACACGATGTCGGGCTCGCAAACAAAGGAAGAAATATGCAAGGAACCGTCAAGTTCTTCAACAACGACAAGGGCTTCGGCTTCATCGAACGCGAGGGAGACGCCGACGTGTTCGTCCACTTCTCCAACATCGCCGGTGACGGCTTCAAGTCCCTCGAGGAAGGCCAGCGGGTCGAGTTCGAGGTCGGACCCGGCCGCAAGGGCGACGAAGCCCTGAACGTCCGCGCCATCTGAACAACGGCTGGACCCATCCGCAACCGGGCGCGTTCGCATGCGCCCCGTTGCGGAGGTCCCCACCGGCCTCGGCCGGAACCGGACGGTCGTCGCCTATCGTGCACGCGATGGCTGACGAAGAGACTGACGCGACCCCGCAGACCCTGGTCGGGATCGCGTTCCCCGACATCTACCGAGCGCAGGAGTTCATGACTGCCGCGCTCGGCCTCGCCGCGCGCGGTGACCTGGTGTTGGTGGACCGGGTGCTCATCACCAAGAACGAGGACGGCACGACGCGTGTCGTGGAAACCACCGACCCCCAGGGCGGTCGTACTGCGCTGTCCGGCGCGGTGTGGGCGGGCCTGATCGGTCTCCTCGTCGGCGGCCCGATCGGCTGGGTCACCGGGATCGCGGCCGGCGCCGGAGCCGGGGCGCTCGTCGCGAAGGTCGTCGATCTCGGCATCTCCGACGAGTGGGTGGCCTGGTTCAAGGAAACCGTGCTCCCCGGCTCCGCGATCGTCGCCCTGCTCGCGACCGACCTCGACGAGGAGGCGCTCGTCGGTGAGGCGCGGCGCTTCACCGGTTCGGATCTCGTCTACGCCAACCTGGACGACGGCACGGTCGATCGTCTGGCCGACGCCCTCGGCGACGCCGACGGCCCGACCGCCCGCGCCGCCGACGCAGAAGATCCCGCCGAGGGCTCCTGAGCTCATCGACAGTCGTCGAATCGGGGCGCGCCTTCTTCGAGCGGGACACGGGCCCCGTTCGCGGCGAAGCTGATGGCGTGGTACCAGCCCGCGAGCAGCAGGCAATCGAGGATCTGCTCGACGGTGAGCGACGCCGAGAGGTCCGCCCAGGTCGCATCGCTGATGCTCGCGAGATCGTGGAGTTCGTCGACGGCACGGAGGAGGACCGCCTCCTCGGGTTCCCAACACGCGTCGTCGGGTGAGCCATGGGTGATCGACCGCAGCTGCACCGGCGTCAGTCCGACCCGGTCGGCGAAAAAGGCGACATGCACGCCCCATTCGTATTCGCAGCCACATCGGGCGGTGACGCGGTCGATCACGAGCTCTCGCTGGCGCATCGTGAGCGAGAGGTGTCGGGACAACTCGTAGCTGCCCCAGCTACTCATGGCCTGGGTCATCGGCAGGTTGTGGGCGAACGTGCGGAACAGGGCGATGGGTGCCACACCGGGCGGCATCATCTGCTCGAGCTGTGCGCCGACCTCGGGATCGAAGGGCGGGGTGAGGGGGTCGACTCGCGGGGCTGTCATGTCGGGGTGTCTCCAGTTCGGCTATGTTTCGTTATTCGAAACTCCGTCGTCCGGACGATAGCGTTTCGAATAACGAAACGAAAGCGAGTTCCTGATGGGTGAGAGCAGCGTGCCGAGGCCGGGCGAGCCGGTCCGCGGCTCGTCTTCCGGCCGGCCGGTCATGGCGGCGATGGACCTGCTCGGCCGGCGATGGGCGCTGCGCGTCCTGTGGGAGCTGCGATCGGGCCCGCTGGGGGCGCGAGCGCTGAAGGAACGATGCGATGAGATGTCGTCGAGCGTCCTCTACGACCGGCTGCGAGAGCTCTCCGAGGCGGGACTGATCGAGAAGGACGATCGAGGGGACTACGCCCTGACGGGTGTGGGCGAGGGCCTCGGCGACGCACTCGCGCCACTCGATGAGTGGGCCCGCCGATGGGCTCGAGGCACGCCCGGGTGAGCGTGTCGACGCCCCGCCGCCGGGCTGTCGTCGTCGGTGGCGGTCCCGCCGGGCTGATTGCCGCGGAGGTGCTCGCCGGGGCGGGGCTGGCGGTCACCGTCTACGACCACAAACGGTCGGTCGGGCGGAAGTTCCTCCTCGCCGGACGGAGCGGACTGAACATCACCCACAGCGAGCCGATCGATTCCCTCCTCGATCGGTTCGGAGCTCGTAGGGGCCGGCTCGAGCCGTTGATCCGGGGCTTCACGCCCGATGATCTGCGCGCCTGGTGTGTCGGGCTGGGCGAGCCCACCTTCGTCGGTTCGAGCGGGCGGGTGTTTCCCGAGTCGTTCCGGGCGGCACCGCTGCTGCGCGCGTGGCTGGGGCGACTCGCCGAGTTTGGTGTGGAGATCCGAGGCGACCACCGATGGTCGGGGTGGGCCGACGACGGGGACGGGAATCCGTCGCCGACCACCGCCCGGTTCATCCGGGCTGATGGTTCCACCGTCGAGGTCGCCGCCGACGTGGTCGTGATCGCGCTCGGCGGCGCGAGCTGGCCGCGGGTGGGATCCGATGGTGGCTGGGTGGACGAGTTCGCGCGCCGCGGCGTGGATGTCGTGCCCCTGGCGGCGGCCAACTGTGGTGTCGATGTGCCGTGGACCGCCGAGTTCGCGGCGCGCTTCGCAGGCACGCCGGTGAAGAACGTGGCGGTCTCGACGGGCGCCGACTCCATCGGCGTCGACCCGGTACGCGGTGATCCGGTCGTCACCACCACGGGGCTGGAGGGCGGGCCGATCTATGCCCAGTCGACGGCCCTTCGTGCGGCGCTGGCCGGCGACGCTGCCGGAGCGACGCTCGTGATCGACCTCCAACCCGACCTCACCGTCGAGGCGCTGACCCGACGACTCGTCGAGCGGAAACGGGCCAAGGACTCCCGCTCGACATGGCTGCGTCGCGCCGGCTTCGCTCCGGTCGCGGTCGGACTCATGCGCGAAGCCACCGGCAACGAGTTGCCGACCGAACCGAATCGCGTGGCCAGGTTGGCGAAGCATGTTCTCTTGACCGTCTCGGCCCTCATGCCCATCGACCGGGCGATCTCCACGGCCGGAGGCGTGTCGTTCGACGAGATCGACGATCGCCTGATGCTCACCCGGCTTCCCGGCTGCTTCGTCGCCGGCGAGATGCTCGACTGGGAGGCCGTGACCGGCGGCTACCTGCTCCAGGGCTCCTTCAGCACCGGCGTCGCGGCGGCCCGGGGCGCGCTGGACTGGCTGGGAGTCGAGCCGAACCTCAATCAGCCGACGCCGAGGCGATGATGTCGATGGCGCGATCGACGATCGCCGTGGTCGTGCGCTGGCTCAGGAAGGCGAGGCGGACGTAGACCCGACCGTCGATCGTCGTGCTCGACACGTGCACCTCCCGGGACGTGACGAGCACATCGAGCAGCCGCCGGGTGGCGTCGTCGCCGGACGACGCTCGGAATGCGACCACGGAGAGCTCCGGGTCGTCGAGCACGTCGACCCCGGGGATCGACGCCAGGCGGATGGCGGCATGCTCGGCGAGATCGAGCATCCGATCGAGCTCGTCGCGGAAGCGTTGGATGCCGTGCAGGTTGAGCGCGAGCCAGACCTGGAGGCCACGGTTCGGTCGGGTGAGCTCCGGGCCCATCTCCATGTAGTGCGGCAGGTCGGTCGACGGGACGTCCTGCATGTAGGCCCCCCGTCCCTGGTGTGCCTCGACCACGGTGGCGCGCTCGCGCACCAGCAGACCCCCGACGCCGAACGGCAGGAAGAGCGACTTGTGGGCGTCGACGGTGATCGAATCGGCCCGTTCGATGCCGCGCATGCGGGTTCGGCCGCGCTCGGTCAACTGGAAGAAGCCGCCGTAGGCCGCGTCGGCGTGGAACCACGCGCCGGACTCCGCCGCGATGTCCGCGCACGCGTCGAGGGGGTCGATGGCGCCGGTGTCCGTCGTCCCTGCGTTCGCGACGATCAGCATCGGACGGAGTCCGTCGGCTCTGTCCTGGGCCACCTGCCGTGCGAGGGCGTCCATCTCGAGCCGGCGGTTCTCGTCGGACGCGATCAGGCGGATCCGGTCCGTGTTGATGCCGGCGATGCGGGCGGCCTTCTCGACCGAGTGGTGCGTGCGCGTCGAGCAGTAGACGACGCCGTCGCGGAAGTCGTCGCCGAGCCGGGAGCGGGCGGTCACGACCGCGACCTGGTTCGCGATCGAGCCACCGGACAGCAACACGCCACCGCCCGTCGTCGGAAGGCCGAAGAGCTCGACCATCCAGCGGACCACGGACTCCTCGATCGCGGTCATCCCCGGGCTGGCATGGGCACCGCCGGTGTACTGGTTCGTGACGGCACCGAGGAGGCCACCGAGGGCGGCGGTGTAGATGCCACCGCTCGGGATGTACGACAGCATCGCCCCGCCGGCGGTGTCGAACCCGGTGTCGGCCGCCCGCCCGATTGCGTCGAGCAGCTGGTCGAGCGGAACCCCGTCGTCGGTCGGCGCCTGCAGCAGCGAGTCGAGGAGCGCGCCGTCGGGCTCGGGCCACGACGCCGGTGCCCCGTCCCGTTCGTCGATCCACCGGTGGAGGAACTCGAGGACCCCGCGGCTGAGTTCGTCGCGATCGGCTGCGCTCGGCTCGAGAGGGAGGCCGCTCATTTCGGCGACTGTACCCCCTCCTCGGCGACGCCTGACTAGGGCGCGTCGTACGCCGGGTCGTGCTCGTCCATGATCGCATCGGCGAGGGCGAGGAGGTCGACGGTGTAGCCGGGGTCGTAGTCGTAGGTCGAGAGGTCGACGTCGTAGATGGCCCGGAGCCAGACGAGTCGACCCAGCTCCTCGAGGATGTCATCGGCGTGGCCGAAGGAATCGCGGAAGATGGCGTCGCCGGATCCGCTGACGAGACTGTCGACATCCGGCAGCTCCCCCGCGTCGTAGAGCTCGTAGAGCTCCACGGCCGCCTGACCGTAGGGAATGCCGTAGAAGTCGACGCCGGGGTTCTCGGCCCGGAGGTTGTCGATGATGTCGTGGTTGATCGCCACTTCGGCCGCGTGCCAGATGATGCCGAACTCGCTGGCGGTGAACGAGCCCGGGTTCGTCAGCCAGGGGAGCGCGACGAAGAATCGGGTGTCCGGGTTCTGGTCGAGGGCGTAGTCGACCCACAGGCGATAGCCGTCCAGCGACGGATAGCTCGGGTGATACGTCATCCCGAACAGCTCGACGTCGCCGGTGTCGAGGATCGCCTGGATCTCGTTGCGCTTCGTCGTGTTGTTCCAGAGCGCTTCGGGTGCGCCGCTCGAGCCGCCGGAGAAGACGACGTCCTGGGTGTGATCCGTGAAGCCGGCGTCCGGGGCGTGCGACGACATGCCGTAGGCGAAGGGGACGAAGAAGCTGTGTCCGATGAACAGGGAGTCGAATCCCGTGATGACATCCGGCCGGAAGATGGCGACCAGGGGCGGCACCGTCATCCCCTGCGCGGCGGTGATGATGTCCGCCTCCACATCGAAACTGCAGGTGTTGTCCGTCGCGTCCGGGCAGTAGTTGGCCCAGCGATGGAAGTGCCATCCGGACGCCGCCACGCCGGTGTAGGTCTCGTCGTAGGCGCCGACGATCGCGTTCTCCGTGCAGTTGGTCGAGCCGGCGGTGTGGTCGGCCAGCGTGCAGTCGCGGGTGCCGCTGGTCGAGATCACGTCGCCCTCGCCGACGATCTCGATCGGCTGATTGCACGCCGCTGCGAAGAGGACGACGGCGAGGAGGGTCACGCGGAGTCGGGAGCGTCGGATGTTCATGGGTGCGGCCTCCCGCGGGTCTCGTGCGCGGCGACGAGCCTCGCCGTCCGGCGGATCCGTCGTCAATTTCGCCGGTCGGGCACGGCGCCGTGATCTGTGCTCCGATGCGGCGCATGGAGAAGATCGTGACCGTGTTGTGGAAATCGGACGGACAGGGCAAACAGGAGCATGCCGACGCGTTGTTGGGCCGCTCCGCCCGGCTCATCGAACTCGGGGCGCGAAAGCTCACCATCTGTGTCGAGGACGATGATGTCGACGGTGATTCGTTGCGGATGAATCCGGCGCCGCCTCCGAAGTCGGCCATGGTGTCCTACTGGGTCGAGTGCAGCGAGGACCGCGGACCGATCGAGGCGGTCCTGAGCGGCGTGGCCGCGGACCTGGCGGCGTTCCTCGTGGTGGAATCTCGTCCGATCGTCAACACCGATCGGCTGGCACCGCTGGGGGAGCGGACGCCGGGAATGGTCCAGGTCACGGGCATCGTCCGCAAGGCCGGCCTCGACGCCGACGAGTTCCTCCGCATCTGGCACGAGGAGCAGCGCCCCTGCGCGATCGAGACGCAGTCGACGTTTCAGTACGTGCGCAACGAGATCGTGCGCCAACTGTCGGGCCCGCCCCAGCCGTGGGCCGCGATCGTCGAGGAGGCGTTCCCCATCGAGGCGATGAGTGACCCGTATGTGTTCTTCGACGCGGTGGGTGACGAGGAGCGGTTCCAGGCGAACATCGGCCGCATGGTCGACACCGTGGCCAGGATGCTGGAGATGGATCAGACCGATGTGACCATCACGAGCGAGTACGTGTTCGAGCGCTGAGTGCGCTCAGCGCCACCCGGCGGCGATGTGTTCGAGCCACCACTGGGGCGCCTGATCGAGCAGGTTGCCGAGGTGGGAGTAGTCGTGCCAGCGCACGATCAGGCCGTTGCGGACCTCCATGACGGACGTGAACGGGTGGTCGATCACCTCGCCGCTCTCGAACTGCCACTGCTCCATGTGTTCGGTGATCACCACGTCGCCCTCGGCGACCATGTGCTTCGGGTAGTGGTAGTAGCCCGACAGGGGTTCGATGCCGAGCCGAAGCCGCAGCACGATCTCCTCGGGTCCGGTGGCCCCGGTGGGGTCGAGGCCGACGTCGGTGTAGTGGCAGTCGGCGGCGTAGAAGGTCGCCATTGCGTCCCAGTCGCGACGGAAGTGGGCATCCCAGTATCGCTCGACGATCTGGCGGTTGCTTGCGCTCATGCGGCCGACCGTACCGGGTGCGCCGCCCCGGGCGGAATTCGAGTCGTCCGGGTCAGCTGCCGAATGCGGCGGCGATGCGGCGCTGCACGGAGGACGGCAGCGGCTTCACGCTGCCCACCATCATCTTGTTGAGTGCGCCGGGCACCACGAGGGCCTTGTTCTTCGCGGCGGCATCGAGCGCGATCTCCGCGACCTCGTCGGCGGTCTGCCACAGGAAGTCCGGGAGCTTCGACGCGTCGTAGTCGGCCCGGTCCTGGAACTCCGTGCGGGTGAACCCCGGCGCGATGCACGCGACGTGGACGCCGCTGCGCTTGAGCTCGGAGTGCAGCGACTGGCTGAACGAGGTGACGAACGCCTTCGTCGCGGCGTAGACCGCCGAGTTCGGCGTCGCCGAGTAGCCGGCCACCGATGACACGTTGAGGATCGCGCCGCGGCCTCTCGGGGCCATCGCCTGCGCGGCCGCGTGGCTGAGCTGGGTCAGGCAGCGGACGTTGACGTCGATCTGGCCGAGCTGTCCGTCGAGTTCCGATTCGGCGACGGGCCCCGTGGTGCCGAAGCCCGCGTTGTTCACCACCAGGTCGATCTCGGGATCCGTGTCGATCAGCTGCGCCACCTCCGCGACATCGCGGGGCTCACCGAGGTCGGCGACGTGGACCGTCGCGCGCTCGGTCCCGCCGAGTTCGCCGGCGAGCGAGTCGAGCCGGTCCTTGGTGCGAGCCACGAGCACGACGTGGGTGCCGTCGTCGGCGAGCCGGCGGGCGATTGCCTCACCGATCCCGCTCGATGCTCCGGTGACGATCGCCTTGGTCCAGGTCATGGGTGCCTCCGTGGGCGGGTGTCGCTCAGCCTAGCGATCAGGCAGACTGGCCACCGATCGAGGAGCGACATGACGGAAACGACCGAGACCGCCGGGGCGCCGGACACGGCCGACTTCAACCCGAACATCTACACACCCGAGATGGAGATGGCCGACCTCGGCCGAGACGTGCCCGCGGCCGCGGAGCTCGACATCGCGGACATCAACCCGGCGAACCCGCACCTCTACAAGGAGGACCGCTGGAGCGACCACTTCGCCCGTCTCCGGGCCGAGGATCCCGTTCACCTGAACGAGATCTCCACGGCCGGCCGCTACTGGTCGATCACCAAATACGACGACGTGCGCGCCGTCGACGGCGACTGGCAGACCTACTCGTCGGCGCGGGGAATCAACCTCGGCCTCAAGCCGAGCCCCGAAGTCGACGCGATGTTGCAGCGGGTGACCTCGTTCATCGCGATGGATCCGCCCACGCACACCGATCAGCGCAAGACGGTGCGCAGCGTGTCGGCGCCCAGCAACCTGAAGAACGTCGAGCCCGAGATCCGCGAGCGCACGATCAAGGTGCTCGACTCGCTGCCCGAGGGGGAGACCTTCGACTGGGTCGACACCGTGTCGATCGAGCTGACGACCCTCATGCTCGCGACGCTCTTCGACTTTCCGCTGGAGGATCGCCGCAAGCTCACCCGTTGGTCGGACATCGTCTTCGCCGTGCCCGAGCCCGGCGGCGTGGTCGAGACCCAGCAGCAGAAGATCACCGAGCTGATGGAATGTGTCGCCTACTTCGAAGGATTGTGGGCCGAGCGGCGCAAGAACCCCGGGTTCGACCTCGTGTCGATGCTCGCGAACGGCGAGGCCACCAAGGACATGCCCACGATGGCGCACCTCGGCAACCTCCTCCTGCTGATCGTCGGCGGCAACGACACCACCCGCAACACGATGTCGGGCAGCGTCTACGGCCTGAACCAGTACCCCGACCAGTACGACAAGCTGATCGCCGACCCGGGCCTCGTGCCCCGGATGGTGCCGGAGATCATCCGCTGGCAGACCCCGCTGCCCTACATGCGGCGCACGGCCACCCGCGACACCGAGCTGGGCGGCAAGCAGATCCTGGAGAACGACCAGGTCCTGATGTGGTACATCAGCGCCAATCGTGACGAGGACGTCTTCGACAACGCCGAGGCGATCGACCTCGAGCGGCCCAACGCCGACCGGCACCTGTCGTTCGGCTACGGCATCCACTTCTGCATGGGGAGCCGCCTCGCGGAGCTCCAACTCCGCATCCTCTGGGAGGAAGCGCTTCAGCGCTTCGAGCGGATCGAGGTGCAGGAGGAGCCGGAGCGCACGTTCTCCTCGTTCGTCCACGGCTACACCAAGCTGCCGGTCACGGTGAAGCGCCGCTGATCGTCATCGCCACGACGCCGACGGGGTTGGACGCTGCGACCGCGGCGGCCTCGTCGCTCGGCGTCGCCGTCGAGCGCGTGCTCGAACCGGATCCCGGTCGCTGCCTGCTGTTCGCCCGGCTCGACTCGGGCAGTGACGAGGCTGCGGCAGCCGCGTTGCGGGCCGAGGGACTGAGCGCCGTCGCTCGACCGGACGGGGGCGCGGCGCTGCGGGCATGGCACGCGGCAACCGAGCCCGTGACCATCGGTGATCGACTCGCGGTGCGCTTGGCCTGGACCGAGCACCCGACGCCCGACACGGCCGCCACGATCGAACTCGGACCGGGTGGCTTCGGCAGCGGCCATCATCCGACGACGAGGATGCTGCTCGAGCTGCTGGTGGACCGCATCGACGGCGGCGAGCGCGTCCTCGATGTCGGATGCGGGAGCGGGATCCTCGCCCTGGCGGCCGCCTGCCTCGGCGCCGATCGCGTCGTCGGTGTCGATCTGAAGCCCGAGGCCGTCGACGCGACGGCGCGCAACGCCGCGGCCAACGGACTCGCCGAGCGGGTCACCGCGATGGTCGACATGCCGGTGCCGTCCGCCGGGTTCGACGTCGTCCTCGCCAACATCGCCCGCGAGGGCATCGTGGCGCTCGCCGACCGACTCGTCGGCCACACCGCGGCCGGTGGGTGGCTCGCCGTCAGCGGGATCTCGCCGGCCCAGTGCGACCCGGTGGCCGACTTCCTGCGTCCGCTCCGCGAGGTCGATCGGCGCGAAAACGGTGACTGGGCCGCGCTCGTGCTGGCTTAGGCTCCGTCGATGGACGAGACGCCGACGGACCACTTCGGCGCGGACATCGCCGCCGGATACGACGCCGCGATCGCGCGTCGGTTCCACGAGGACGATCTGGGTCCGACCGTCGACTTCCTCGCCGACCTCGCCGCGGGCCGGCCGGCACTCGAGCTCGGCATCGGCACGGGACGCGTCGCGCTGCCGCTCGCCGGGCGCGGCGTCCGTGTCGCCGGCATCGACCTGTCGCCGGCCATGGTCGACAAGCTGCGGGAGAAGCCGGGCGGCGCCGAGATCGACGTCGAGATCGGTGACTTCGCCACGACCACCGTCGACGGTCCGTTCGGGTTGGTGTTCCTGGTGTTCAGCACGATCAGCAACCTGACGACGCAGGACGCTCAGGTCGCGTGCTTCCGCAATGCGGCCGCCCATCTCGAATCCGGCGGCCACTTCGTGATCGAGGTCGGCGTGCCCGACCTGCGCCGACTGCCGCCGGGGGAACGGGCGCGGTGTTCGACCACGGCGGCGGCCACACCGGGTTCGACGTCTATGTGGACATCCCCAACCAGATCCTCGAGTCCCACCACCATGTCGAGACCGACGACGGTGTCCTCGTCCAGCACGCGCCCTTCCGCTACGTCTTCCCGTCCGAACTCGACCTGATGGCGAGGTTGGCGGGTCTGGAGCTCGTGGACCGATGGGAGGGCTGGCGACGCGAGCCTTTCACCGAGGCGAGCGAGCGACACGTCTCGGTGTGGCGCAAGGTCTGAGACCCCCGACCGGATCTCACTTCGATCAGCGAGGCGCCCACCGCTACCGTTGACCGGATGCGTCGTCTGCTCGCCCTTCTCGCCGTCCTCACCCTGATCGCTGCCGCCTGCGGCGACGACGGCGGGGATGGCAACGACGCATCACCGGCCGACGACGGTGCCGCCGCCGACGACGGCACGGAAGCCGAACCGGAACCCGAACCCGAGCCGGACCCCGACCCCGACGCCGACCCCGAACCGGAACCCGAACCGGAGCCGGAACCGTCGGCGCGGGACTTCTCGGCGATCTCGCCGATCGTCGAGTCGTTCCTTGCCGAGAACGATCTGAACGGGGCCGGCCTCATCGTCGTCGAGCGTGACGAGGGCATCATCCACGAGGACTACTGGGGCGAGTTCAGCGAGGACCGCGTGTCGCTGATCATGTCGACGTCGAAGATGGTGAGCGCCGGCGTCCTCATGCACCTCGACGACGAGGGCGCCCTCGACGTGGACGCCCCGATCGCGGACCTGGCCCCGTGGGCCGCCGATCACCCCGACATCACGGCCGCCCAGCTCGTGTCGAACAGCTCGGGGCTCGTCGGACTCGCCGGTGCGTTGGACGGAGGTGCGGACTTCCTCTGTCAGTACAACTTCGCCACCACACTCCAGGCGTGCGCGGAGACGCTGCTGACCACCACCATCGACGATGAGGACACCGTCCCGCCCGACACGGAGTTCCGCTACGGCGGCGGACAATGGCAGGTGGCCGGCGCGGTCGCCGAGCTCGCGTCCGGCAAGTCGTGGAACGAGCTGGTCGACGAGATCTATGTCGAGCCCTGTGGCCTCGAGAACTTCGGCTACACGAGCCCGTGGGTGCCCCTGGGGGCGTCGTTCGAGTACCCCGACTGGGACGGCGACCTCTCGCTGCTCCCGCCGACGGACAATCCGAACATGGAGGGCGGCGTCTACACGACCGCCCGCGACTACGCCGAGCTGCTGTTGATGCACCTGCGCGACGGCATGTGCGGCGACACCCAGGTGCTCTCGCCGGACGCGCTCGCGCAGATGCACGAGAACCGCACCGGACGCGTCTACGACTCGCCCGTCGGCTACGGGATGGGTTGGTGGACCGACGCGGCGGCGGGCCGGATCACCGACCCGGGCGCGTACGGCGCCGTGAGCTGGCTACAGCTCGACGACGGGTTCGGCGCCTACATGGTGATCGAGGACTCCTCGGTGGTCGGCAACCAGCTGGCCGGGCTGCTCTACGGCCCGGTCGAGGAGGCCGTGCTCGGTTGACCTTCCGGACGACCGTCAGGCGGGAGCGAGTCCGTCCTCGTGGATGTCGGCCGTCGTCATCAATCCGGCCCGGTTGTCGAACTCGGGCGCCAGTGGCCGTCCCTCGTGGAGCACCAACCACAGTCGCATGAGGTGCCGCTTTCGATCCTCGTCGTCGTGGTCCTCGAACGCGGTGCGGGAATGGGCGACGACATAGTTGTTGACGAGCACGATGTCGCCTTCCGTCAGGCGGAAGCGGACGTGGATCTCGGGGTCGGACGCGAGTTGATCGACGAGGCTCAGCAGTTCGTCCTGTCGCGGTGTGAGCTCGGGACAGTCCTCGAATCGGTGGGCGGCGCTACGGGCGTAGCCCGAGTTGTGACGCAGCGACAGGCGGCCGTCGCGGCCGACCGAGGCCAGGACGCGGGTGTAGAACGGCCCGCCGTCCGGGTGCTCGTCGTCACGGCAGTCGAAGCGGAAGGGCTCATAGAAGGTGTCGATCAGGTCCGGTCGCCGATGGAGGACCTCGTTGTAGATCGTCTGCAGTGGCGCGAGTGCGCTGTCGCCGCCTTCCTTCGCCGTCCGGTAGCAGAGCAGGGCGAGGAGGTCGGTCGATGTGTCGGTGTGGAACGGCAGCGCGATGCGGACCTGGTAGCCCCGAGCGCTCGGGTCGGTGAAGATGTCCTTTCCGGTGTCGCGGACATGGCCGAGGAGATGACCGCGGTCGTTCTGCTTCACCGGCACGCCCAGCTGACGTCCGAGCGCGTAGTAGACGAGACCGGCCTCGCGTGGGGTCCAGCCTTCGAGGTCGAGTCCGCGGATGACGACGAACCCCACGCCGTTCTCCAAGCGATCGAGCCACACGGCGATGGCATCCGCGAACTCGGGCGTGGGAGTGGACTCCGGTGCGATCGCGCCCAGGCTGTCGACCGTCGGGCCGAGCATGGTGCGCAGCCGGTCGATCCCGGCGAGTTCGGCGTCGGTCAGTTCGTAGACGTAGTCGTCGCGCGACAGCTCGGCGCCGCGCCAAGCGGCCGGGCCGGTCAACGGCTCGCGGACGATGATGGTCTCGCTCGTCATCGGCTCCTGTCTACTCCCTCTACGCTTGTCCCATGACTTCACCGATCCGGCAGACCTTTCCGCTGGGTCCCCAGTGGCCGACGATCGATCCGTTCCTGTTCGTCGCCCATCATCACGACATGTATCCTCGGGGCGACGGCTCGCTCGGCCCGGAGGCCTCGCTGGCCGGTCGTTCGATCGGTCACGACTTCTCCGGCACGGACGGATGGAGCATGTACCACGGGTCCGACGTGCCGGGCTTCCCGCAACATCCTCACCGTGGCTTCGAGACGATCACCTACGTGCGTCAGGGCTACGTCGACCATGCGGACTCGCTCGGGGCGACCGCCCGCTTCGGTGAGGGCGACACCCAGTGGATGACCGCGGGCGCCGGCGTGCAACACGCCGAGATGTTCCCCCTCGTGCGCACCGACGAGCCCAACCCACTCGAGCTCTTCCAGATCTGGCTGAACCTCCCCGCGGCCGACAAGATGGTCGATCCGTATTTCACGATGCTGTGGAGCGATCGCACGCCCCGGGTGATCGAGAAGGACGTTGCCAGGAGGCGCACGGAGATCACGGTGATCGCCGGCCGCCGGTCGGACGCCGAGCCGCCGGCCCCGCCTCCCGACTCGTGGGCGGCGAAGGCCGAAGCGGACGTGGCGATCTGGCACCTCCACATGGAGCCGGATGCCCGGTGGACGCTGCCGGCGGCACCGGGCTCGCGCACCCAACGGGTGCTCTACGCGTTCGAGGGATCGACGGTCACGATCGCCGGCACGCGGCTCGACGCCGGCACGGGCGCTCACGTCGACGCGTCCGTCGAACTCGAGATCGTCGCCGGTGAGGGCGGGATCGACATGATGTTGTTGCAGGGGCGGCCACTCGACGAGCCCGTGGCCCGCTACGGGCCGTTCGTGATGACCACGGACGACGAGATCCAGGACGCCTACCGCGACTACCAGGCAACCCAGTTCGGCGGCTGGCCCTGGCCGTCGCCGGCGCCGAACCATGGTGCCGATGCCGGGCGCTTCGCGATCCACGCCGACGGTCGTCGCGAGGACATCGACGCCACGGACGGGTGACGAGCCTCTCCCACCTCCTCGAGGAGGTGCGGGCGTGTCGCGTCTGCGAGGCATCGCTCGAAGCGGGCCCCCGCCCGATCGTGCAGGTGGGGTCGCACGCGTCGGTCGTGATCATCGGACAGGCGCCGGGCCGCCGCGTCCACGAGTCGGGGGTGCCGTGGGACGACCCCAGCGGCGTCCGGCTGCGGGGCTGGCTCGGGCTGAGCGAGGACGAGTTCTACGATCCGGACCGCGTGGCGCTGATCCCGATGGGGTTCTGCTACCCGGGAAAGGGCCGGTCCGGCGACCTGCCACCCCGCCCGGAATGTGCGCCGCTGTGGCACGAGCGACTGCTGGCCCATCTCCCCGAGGACCGACTGCAGGTGATCATCGGGCAGTACGCCCAGGCCCGCTACCTGCCGGATCGATCGGCGTCGTTGACCGAGACCGTGCGCCGGTGGGAGGCGTTCCTGCCGGACCGGGTGGTGATGCCCCATCCATCGCCGCGCAACGTGCGCTGGCTGGGGGCGAATCCGTGGTTCGAGGCGGAGACGGTGCCCGCGATCCGCGCCCGCGTGAAAGAAGTGCTTGCACCTCACGCGACGTGAGGCCCTACCGTCGCTCCCATGAGCCCCACCGCCGAGCCGATGCACAAGATCGGCGAACTGGCCGACACCTCCGGCGTCACCGCCTCCATGGGGCCCGTCGATCAGCCGTACGGGTACCGCGAGTACGGTGCCCATGACGGTGAGGGGCACCTGTGGTCGTTCATGAAACCGCTCAACAGCTGAGCGCAGGCCTCCTGCTGCACCGCGCCGGCCCGGCAGGGCCGGAAGTCCTCATCGGGCACATGGGCGGGCCGTTCTGGGCGAAGAAGGACGAACACGGCTGGTCGATCCCGAAGGGGTTGCGAGAGCCGGGCGACCACGATCTCCTCGCCGTCGCCGAACGCGAGTTCACCGAGGAGATGGGCTCGCCGCCGCCCGCCGGGGAGACGCTCGACCTCGGCGCCGCGAAGGCAGGACGCAAGACCAACCACATCTTCGCTCGGGCCGGCGACTTCGACGCCTCGTCGATCTCGAGCAACACCTTCGAGATGGAGTGGCCCCGTGGGACGGGCCGAATAGTCACCGTGGCCGAGATCGACCGGGCCGAATGGTTCGATCTCGACACCGCTGCGGTCAAGCTGGTGAAGGGACAGCTCGTCTTCCTCGACCGGCTCCGCGAGGCGCTCGCGTGATCGAGCCGCTCGCGTGATCGAACGGCGCGCCGGTCGGGCCCTCGTGCTCGCACCGACGGGGCGGATCCTGCTCATCCGCGGCACCGACCCGGCCGACACCGAACGGGGCGGGTTCTGGTTCACACCCGGTGGTGGCCTCGACCCCGGCGAGTCGCTCGACGCCGGCACCAAGCGGGAGCTCGCCGAGGAGCTCGGCATCGACGTGGCGCATCTGGGCCCGGTCGTCATGGAGCGGGTCAACGAGTTCCCGCTGGCCGGGGAGCGGTACCGCCAGACCGAGACCGTCTTCCTGGTGGAGGTCGACGCCGAGTTCGAGCCGGCGCCTCGGTTGCTGGAGGAGCTGGAGCTGTCCGTGATCGACGAGATGCGCTGGCTCGGCGTCGACGAGCTCCGGGCCCTCGACGAACCCGTCTACCCGACCACGCTGGCGGATCTGCTCGCCGCGATCCTCGCCGACGGCCCGCCCGGCGAGCCGTGGCGGGAGGATCTCACCGCCGAGCGGTGATCACGACCAGGCCGGTCGGTTCCTGCGACTCGGCCTGCGGCAGTTCGGTGACCACCCGGCGCCGCCCGACGACCTGGGCGAGGAGACGGGTGCCGTCCGGCGTCTCGGCGATGCCCTTCGCTCGCAAGACGTCATCGGGAAGTGCGGCGATCATCGCCTCGTAGTCCGCCCGCTCGATCGGCCGCGGCACCGGACGGACGTCGACGTCGTGGGCGTCGAACAGGGCCGGCATCGGTGTGTCGGCGACGCCACCGGGGCGTCGCGTCCCGAGGTCGAGAAACGACGCCGTCGCGATCGCGTCCTCGGCCGCGAGGACCGGCACACCCGGATGATCGGCCGCCAAGCGGGCACGCGTCTGCGCCGCTTGGTCGGCATCGGCGAGATCGAGCTTGCTCAGCACGAAGAGGTCGGCGGCGGCGGCCTGGGTGGCGACCGGGGGTCCGGTGGCCGGGTCGTCGAGCCGGTCGAGGAACTGTTCGGCGTCGACGAGGACGGCGATCCCGTCGAGCCGGAACCCGTCGCTGTCCGCCCATGGCGCGACACGGGCGGGGTCGGCCACGCCGCTGAGCTCGAGGATGATGTGGTCGGGCGGCTCGGGCCGCGCCCGGAGCCCGTCGAAGGCGGCAGCCAGGCCACCGGCGAGGCTGCAACAGACGCAGCCGTCGGTGAGTTCGATCGTGTCGCCGTTGCGCCGGCGCACGAGTGAGGCGTCGACGTTGACCGCGCCGACGTCGTTGACGAGCACCGCGATCGGTCGATCGGTGTGGGCGAGCACCGCGTTGACGACCGTCGTCTTCCCGGCCCCGAGATAGCCGCCGAGCAGCGTGACGGGCACCCGGCGACCGTCCCAGGGCGCGATCACCTCCGGTGTGTCATCTGTCTCAGTCGCTCGGATCCTGTTCACCGCGATGGACGCTAGCGCTACGGTCGCGCCATGACGGCCGTCTTCTTCAACCCGCTCCAGGACGGATACACGGACGATCCGTGGTCCCACTTCGCCGAGATGCGCGAGGCCGATCCGGTCCACGCGCTGCTCACCGGCGGGTATGCGCTGTTCCGCTACGACGATGTCTTCGCGATCCTGCGTGATCCGGAGATGAGCGTCGACGACCGCAACGCGAACATCGACGACATGGAGAGGGCGGCGCTGGTCGACCAGTACTCGGACTTCGACGAGTTCGAATCGATCCTCGGCATGGACCCGCCGGACCACACGCGGCTGCGACGTCTCGTGAGCAAGGCGTTCACGCCCCGCACCATCGAGGCACTCCGCCCCCGCATCGAGCAGATGGTCGACGCCATGCTCGACACGATGGAGGAGGCCGGTACGGCCGATGTCGTCGGCGAGCTCGCGTTCCCGCTCCCGTTCGACGTGATCTCCGAGATGCTCGGCCTTCCCGATGCCGACAAGGTGCAGATCCGGGACTGGTCCGGCGCGATCGTCAAGACCCTCGATCCGATCATCACGGAGGACGAGATGCGCGAGGCGGTCGAGGCCAACCGCAACCTCGAGGGCTATCTCGACACAGTGATCGAATGGAAACGGGCGAACCCGGCCGACGACATCCTGACCGCGATGATCGAGGTCGAGGAGGCCGGCGACCGCATGACCCCGAAGGAGCTGCGGGATCAGGTGAACCTGCTGTTCGTGGCCGGCCACGAGACCACCGTCAACCTGATCGGCACGGGTATCAAGGAGCTGCTCGCCCATCCGGAGCAGGCCGACCGCTGGCGCAAGGACCCATCACTCGACGCGAACGCGGTCGACGAGATGCTGCGCTGGGTGTCCCCGGTGCAGTTCTCCCGGCGGATCACGCTGCACGACACCGAGATCGACGGCGTGACGATCCCGGCGAAGTCGTTCGTGCAGACGTCGCTCGGCTCGGCCAACCACGACCCCGCGAAGTTCGGCCCCACGGCCGAGCAGCTGGACATCACCCGGCCCGACGCCGGCCAACACGTGTCGTTCGGCAGCGGCATCCACTACTGCCTGGGCGCGTCGCTCGCGAAGCTGGAGGGGCAGGTGGCGATCGGTCGCTTCCTGCGTCGCTTCCCGAACGCCGAGCCCAGTGGCGACCCCGTGTGGAACGGTCGGATCAATCTGCGGGGTCTCGACGAGTTCACCGTCCGCGTACAGTGATCGGCATGGCGCGACTGACCTACACCGAAGCCGAGCTGCTTGCCGACCACGACTACGCGGCGGAGCACGTGGTCCTCGGCGAACGGCTCCACGGCGGGTTCCTCGCCGACGGCTCGTATCAGCCGCCCCGGGCCCTCGTTCGCGAAGTGGCCCTCGACGCCTGGGAAGCCGCGTTGCGCGAGCGCGGCGGCGCGCCCTTCGGCGCGACGGCCGAGCTGCTCGACGGGTTGCGCCTGCCCACGGCCGAACAGCAACTCGTGTTGCTGCGCAACGGTCTGGGCCAGTCGTTCTGGAACTCGCTCACCATCATCGGCAAGATCGAGGCCCGCGGTCGGCTGCTGGCGGAGATGACCTTCCCGGATCTCCAATCCGTGATCGTCGACGACATCTCCGAGATGGCGATCGGTCATCTGAACACGGGGTTGCTGCTCGCCCACGGGCTCGACGAGGGCGGCCTTCCGGCCGAGGGGATCGGCGGTCACGACGCCATGTGGTTCGCGGCCCGTGACCTCGCCTTCGGGCCGGACGCGTTCCCCGACGTGGAGCCGCCGGAGAACATCGGTCGCGAGGACGCCGGCACCCGCCACGTGCCCGAGGTGCCGCCCGAGATCGAGGGCATGGTGTCGTTCCTCGCCAACCTGCTGATCATCGAATTTCGCGCCGAACTGGGCTTCGCCGACACCCAGCAGATCCTCCGGACGCCCGACGTCTTCACCGATCGCCGGGCGGACGCCGAGCTCGCGGCGGAGATCGTCGAGCGGATCCGCATCGACGAGGCGATCCACGTGCGTTCGCTGAACATCTATCTCGGCGAGATGCGCTCGGTGTCGTTCCGCACGCTCGACGGCGGCACGGTCAGCGGCGCCGAACTCATCGACCGGTTCTGGTCGGGGCTCGTGGAATGGGCCACGGTCCAGCAGCCGAAGCTCGCCGCCGTGGAACAGCGGAAGGTCCTGCACGACCGCATCGCCGAACACGCCGAGCCCGCACGGGTGCTCGCGGAGTTCGAAGCCGCAGCCTGAGCTGCGCCGGCCGTCAGTTCGCGCGGTTCCAGGCTGTGGAGAGTTCGGACGAGTGACCGCGTAGTTCCCCGACCGCGAGATCGATCGCGTCGCGAAAGGCCGGTGCCGGCTCGAAGCGCACGCCGAAGTGCACTTCGTCGTCCTCGGTGCGCTGGATGTGGCGGATCGTCGCGGTGCCGTCGAGTCCGCGGAAGCGGACCGCGATCTCGTCGCCGACCTGGTGCTTGTCGGCATCGTCGACGCGGACGAGCGCGCCCTCCAGCGAGAGGTCGCACACGACGCCGCGGTGATGCAGCTCTTCCTTCTTGAGGAATCCGACCCGTTCGACGTGGACGTGCCAGTCCAATTCCAGGTCGCCCGGCGGCTCGTGGCGGGGGAGCAGCCGGTCGATGTATCTCGCTCCAGTAGGCATGTTCTCACGGTACGGCGCCTCGGCATGGTTGGGGAAGTCGGATGAGTCGTTCGACCCATGAGAAAGGTCCGATCAGCCCTCTCCAGCCGGTTTGCTACGCTGCGCGGCGCTGGAAGAGAGGTATGGACGTGATCATCCACAAGAGTCCGCTCCCCGAGGTCGACATCCCCGAGGTCGCCGTCAGTTCGTTCGTACTGCAGAAGGCGGCCGAGACGCCCGACGCAGTGGCGATCACCGATGGCGCGTCGTCGAGCTACACCTACGCCGAGCTCAGCGACGCCGTGCATCGCATGGCGGGCGGCCTTCAGGCCCGCGGCTTCGGCCCGGGCTCCACGCTCGGGATCATGGCGCCCAACGTGCCGGAGTACGCGATCGTGTTCCACGCGGTCGCGGTCGCCGGGGGCACCATCACCACGATCAACCCCACCTACGGTGCCGGCGAGGTTCGCTTCCAGCTCCAGGACGCGGGAGCGACCCTGCTCCTGACGGTGCCGATGTTCCTACCGGTCGCGGCGGAGGCGATGGAGGGCACCGACGTCACGGAGCTGTTCGTCATGGGCGAGGCCGACGGCGCGACGCCGATGGCGTCGCTGTTCGGCGATCCGATCGAGCAGGTGGCCGTCGATGTGCACGATCACGTCGTCGTCCTGCCGTACTCCTCCGGCACGACCGGGCTGCCGAAGGGGGTCATGCTCACCCACACCAACCTCGTGGCCAACATCTGCCAGATGGAACACGTCCTCACCTACGAGGGCGACGAGGCGGCGCTGGCCGCGCTGCCGTTCTTCCACATCTACGGCATGCAGGTGCTGATGAACGGGCTGATCGCCAACGGGGTGAAGGTCGTCACGATGCCCCGCTTCGATCTCGACGCCGCGCTGGCGCTCGTGCAGAGCGAGAAGATCACGCGCTTCTTCGCGGTCCCGCCGATGGTGCTCGGTCTCGCCAAGTCGCCCCAGGTCGATTCCTACGACCTGTCGTCGCTGAAGCAGGTGTTCTCCGGCGCCGCGCCGCTCGGTGCCGAGCTCGCGAACGAGGCGGGCGCCCGCATCGGCGTGGAGGTCGTGCAGGGCTACGGCATGACCGAGTTGAGCCCCGTCTCGCATTCCACCGTCGAGGGTCACGGCCGCCCCGGCACGAGCGGTGTCGCGATCTCGAATGTCGAATGCCGCGTCGTCGATCCCGAGACCGGCGAGGATCAGCCGGTCGGGGAGCGCGGCGAGCTCTGGGTCCGCGGTCCGATGGTGATGAAGGGGTATCTCAACAACGAGCAGGCGACCGCCGACACCATCGACGCCGACGGCTGGCTCCACACCGGTGACGTCGCCGTCATCGACGAGGCCGGCCACTATTCGATCGTCGATCGCATCAAGGAACTCATCAAGTACAACGGCTTCCAGGTGCCGCCCGCAGAGCTCGAAGCGCTGCTGATCACCCATCCCGCGATCGTCGACGTGGCCGTCATCGGCGTGCCCGACGAAGCCGCCGGGGAACTGCCGAAGGCGTTCATCCAGGTCGCTCCCGGTGCCTCCGTGACCCTCGAAGAAGTGCAGGAGTTCGTGGGCGAACACCTGGTCAGCTACAAGCAGATCCGTCTGCTCGAGGAGATCGACGCCATTCCCAAGTCGGCGTCCGGCAAGATCCTGCGCCGCGAGCTGCGCGACCGGGAGTAGCGATCGGCGCCATCGCCGGCCGTCGCGTCCTGACGCCGGACGGCTTCCTCGTCGACCACGAGGTCGTCGTCGAGCGCGGCGTGATCACCGACGTTCGGCCCTGCGCCGACCCCGAGTTCGAGATCGTGGCCCCCGGGTTCGTCGACCTCCAGGTCAACGGGCACGACGACGTCGACGTGGCCACGGCGGACGCGGCGGGCTGGCGCCGGCTCGGAGAACTCCTCACCGCCCAGGGCGTGACCTCCTGGTGCCCGACGTTGGTCTCCGCACCCCTGGATGTGCTCGATCGGCGGCTCGCCCGCGTCGCGGACCACGCCGCGTCCGGCGCCGACGTCGTCGGCGTGCATCTCGAAGGGCCGTTTCTGGGAACGCAGCACGGTGCCCACACGAATGTCGCCGCCGGTCCGGTCGACCTCGGGTGGCTGGCCGGCCTGCCGGAGACCGTGGCGATCGTCACCCTCGGGCCCGAGTGCGAGGGTGCCGGCGCGGCGATCGCGCTGCTCGGCAGCCGGGGCGTCGTGGCCGCGCTCGGCCACACCGCGGCCACCGCCGAGCAGGTGGAGGCCGCGGTCGACGCCGGGGCGACGCTCTTCACCCACGTCTTCAACGCCAGCGGCGCCCTTCATCAACGTGAACCCGGCGCCATCGGGGCCGCCCTCACCGACGACCGGCTGGCCGTCTCGCTCATCGCCGACGGTCACCATCTCGACGCCCGGATCGTCGACCTCGTCTTCCGCGCGAAGCCGGCCGGGAAGGTGGTCCTCGTCTCCGACGCGGTCGGGTGGCGCAGCGGTCGCCTCGGCGAAGCCGACATCGCTCTCGTGGACGGCGCGCCGCGGCTGCCCGACGGCACGCTGGCGGGCAGCGCGCTCACGATGGACGGGGCGGTCCGGTTCTGCGTGCACGAGGCGGGGATCGACCTCGAACATGCGCTCCGGGCGGCGTCCGCCAACCCCGCGGCCGTCGTCGGCCTCGACGACCGGGGGTCGATCACCCCCGGCCGTCGCGCCGATCTCGTTGCGTTGTCCCCGGGCCTGACCGTCGATCGGACCTGGGTCGGGGGTCAGCCGGCGGGCAGCGGCTCGTAGGTGCCCGGAAACTGCTCATCGGCGGGGCGCTGCTCGTAGATGTCCACCGAGCCCTCCATCACGAAGGCCTTCGGTGGCCCCTCGAGGATCTCGCCGGGCTGGAACCGCAGGCCACCGTCGACCCACCGCCACATGCCGACGCCCTCGTCCTCGATCTCGTTGACGCCCTCCTGGTCGAGGTCCCACCAGATCTCGCTGATGTCGTCGACGCCCCGATAGTCGGGCTCGAGGTCGGCCGGCCAGATGTTCTCGGTTCCCCAGGACAACGACGGCGACGTCACCGCCCGCGCCGTGGGGACCCCCGCGAACACCGCGTGGTTGAAGTTCTCCACGGTGAGCTCGGGACCGGTGGACTGGAGGAACGAGTAGAACGTCTGCGGGTTGGGCGAGAGGACACCGATCGTGTCGTCGGCCGGCGGCCGCTCGCCGTGGAACCACTCGTAGATCGAGAAGATCCCTCCGGCGCTCTGGGCGACCCGGGCCGACAGGTTCGAGATGCCGAACGCGTTCTGCCACTGGGTCTGGTCGTACGAGCGGGCGAACGCGGTGGTGTCCACGAGCACCGAACCCGTCACGATCCACTCCGGGAAGTAGTTCTGCGCCGTCGCCTCGAAGGTGAGATCGCGCGGACCGATCGGGTCCGTGCTCACGATCACCGAGGTGACGCCGGCCTCCTTGAGCTTGGTGATGATGGTGGTCACCGATTCCTGCAGCGACGCTGGGTCGAGCACATAGCTCTGCGACTCGGTGATCTCCACGCCGAGATCGCGCAGGTTCGCCTCGAAGCGCTCGTTGGCGAGCTCGGAGCCCTCGCCCGTGGTGGTCCACACCCGCCCGAAGACCCGCTCGGTGTCGTGCATCGACTCATCGCCCGCGTGGATCGCCGGGTCACCGGCGAGTCGCTTGGCGACATACTCCGCGACGAGCAGGTCGAGCTGCTCGCCGCCCTTGCCGACCACATAGGCCAGGCCCGGGCGCTCCTCGTAGTAGTCGAAGTTCACGCCGACGGTGCAGCCGAAGCACGGAATGCCGTTGGCATGGAGCTCCTGGGCGAACGCGTTCGTGAGGTTCGGTCCACCCCACACCATGAAGGGCTTGACCTGTTCGACGATGAACTTGGCGTCCGCCACCGCGGCACCCACGTCCGCGACGTTGCCACTGGCCGGAACGACGACCAGCTCCACGGAGCGACCGTACGTCTCGTAGTACGTCTCGAAGTACTCCATCAGGCCCCGGACGGTGGCCTCCTCCTGGGCGTTCGTGTCGTCGTTGATGATCGCGGACGTGATGTAGTTGAGGATCGGGTCCTGCTCCTGGGCCTGGTACCACGCGATGACGATCGTGTCCTCGGTGACGCCCTGGGCGGTGGCCCCGCCGTTGTCACCGTCGAACACGGCGACGCACTCGACCGCGAACACGTCGGGGACGGCGATGCTGCCCCGCTCGAGGTCGCAACGGTCGCCCCATTCGTAGTCGTCCTCCACGCCCTGCTCGCGGGCCCAGCTGAGCGGGACCACGCCGTCGTTGAGTTCGCGACCGTTCACGTCGAGCCGGGGTCCGGCGGGATCGGCCGGATCCGCCGGGTCGCCGGGGTCGCTCGGGTCGTCGGGGTCGGCCGGATCGTTCGGATCGCTGATCTCGGCGTCGCCGTTGTCGTCCGCGGTGGGGTCGTCGTCCCCGCCGCTCGACGCCACGACGACGATCACGACGATCACGACGATCGCGATCAGTGCGAGCGGTCCGTAGCGTTTCAGTTGACGGCCGAGGTCGCCCCCGCCCCCTTCTGCCGATGCTGGTTGCATGTTGTCCCCCTTGGTTCGGTCACGGGGCGAGCGCCCCGATCATCGACTCAGTTGTCCGGTTTCAGTCCCGAACGGCTGATCGCGGCCTCGTCCGTGCCAAGGTAGGCGGCGATCACCCGCGGGTCGTTGAGTACGTCGTCGGGCACGCCCGTCGCGATCACAGCCCCCTGGTCCAGCGCGATCACCCGGTCGGCGATCGATGCGAGCAGGTTCATGTCGTGTTCGATGACGAGCAGCGAGGCGCCCATCTCGGATCGCAGGCGCTCGAGGACTGGCGCCAGGGCCTCGACCTCGCGCTGGGCGATCCCGCTCGACGGTTCGTCGAGGAGGATGACCGTGGGCCGATGGGCGATCACACACGCGATGTCGACGATCCGTCTCGTGCCCGTCGACAACTCCCGGATGCGCTTGTGGCGGTAGCGCTCGAGACTCATCAGCTCGATGAGTTCGTCGACCCGCTTCGCGACCGATGCCTCGCTGTCGAAGGCCATCGGGAGATGAAGTGCGGCGGTGACGGGACCGCCCCACCGGATCCACCGCTCGAGCGAGACGGCGATCGTCTCCTCGACGGTGAGCGCGGGGAAGAGCCGTGCGTCCTGGAACGACCGCCCGAGGCCGGCGCGGGCGCGCGCGCTCGGCGAGCGACGATGCAGGGCGACGCCGCGGAGGTCGATGGTGCCGGCGTCGGCCGGGGTCGATCCGCCGATCACGTCGAAGAGGGTGGTCTTGCCGGCGCCGTTCGGACCGATGAACCCGACGATCTCGTTGTCGTACACCTCGAAGGACACGTCCGAGACGGCCTGGATGCCACCGAAACTGCGGGTCACGCCTTCGACCCGCAGGGCGAGATCGCCGACGGGAGCGGCCGGCTTCGCGATCCGCGCGGTCGACGTGAAGTCGTTCTCGCCGAGGAACACGGAGCGCAGCAGGTCACGGCGCTCGAGCAACTCCTCGGTCCGCCCGTGGAACCGGATCCGGCCCCGTTCCATGAAGTAGGCGAAGTCGGCGAGCTCCAGCGCGACGTTGACCGACTGCTCGACGAGGATGATCGTCACCCCGGTCGCCGCGATCCGCCGGACCATCTCCAGGAGGCGCTCGACGACGATCGGTGCGAGCCCGAGGGACAGCTCGTCGATCATCAGGAGCTTGGGCCGCAGCAGGAACGTCATCCCGAGGGCGAGCATCTGCTGCTGGCCACCGGAGAGGTCGCCGGCCGGATCCTCGAGCCGGGACTCCAGCTCCGGGAAGGCGTCGAGGACTTCCTGATGGGCCGCCGCGAGCGCGGCCGGGTCGTTGCGTTGGAGCCAGCCGGCCGCTTCGAGGTTCTCGCGAACGGTCAGTCCGGGGAACACGCCGGCGCCACCCGGGATCTGGACGATCCCGAGCGCGGTGATCTCGTTCGGCGGGGGATGGGTGGTGTCCCTCCCGTCGAGCATGATGGCGCCCGAGTCGGCCTGTACGACGCCGGAGATGGTCTTGAGCAGGGTCGACTTCCCGGCGCCGTTCGTGCCGAGCAGGGCGACGACCTCTCCCGCGTCGACCTCGAAGTCGACGTCGTGGAGCACGCGCACCCCGTTGTAGCCCGCGTTGAGCCCCCGGATGTAGAGCATCTTGACCTCGCCGCGGCGACGAGCCGACAAGACCTGCGACCGGGTGAGCGCGGCGTGGCGCACGTCCTCGATGTCGCGCCCGATGACGTTGCCGCCACTGGAGATGACGAGACCGCCGATGAGGAAGATGGGCGTCATCATCGCCATGCCGGCGCGGATGCCCCAGGCGTCCGCCACCTCGCCGATGAGCCACAGATTGACGAGACCCGGAATGACGAACAGGTTGCCGATCGAGAAGCCCATGGCGCGCGCCCGCGGCGGGATCGCGAGCGACAGCGAGGCGATGATGCCCGGCCCGACGATGGCGAGACAGAGGCCGATTCCCATGTCGGCGATCACGGCGACGGCCAGGTTCGGGACGAGGGCGAACACGAGCGAGAGTCCCGCGGTGATGAACGAGGCGAGGGCGAGGAAGCGCAGGATCAGGCCCGGGTCCCGCTTGATGAGCCGGGCGCCGACGATGCCGCCGATGACGAGGCCGAGGATCCGCGCCGGTTGACCCGCCGCGGCGATGACCCCGCGCGCCCGCTCGTCCAGCCCGTAGACCTCCTCGTAGAGGAAGGTCGTGAGGAGGCCGAACCCGAGGATCGAGGCCGACAGGAACGGCGTCGCGAACCAGATACGGCGTAGCGCTTCGATCTTCCAGCACATGCGCCACGCCTCGGCGAAGGTCGGCGGCTCCTCCGCCGTGTTGATCGCCTCCTCGTCGCCGCCGGCCGCCGCTCGTTCGAGGGCGCCGCGGATCGGTTCCCGGAGGCGCAGCCCGATCAGGACGACGATCAGGGTCGGGAAGGCGTAGAGCAGGAACGGGGCCCGCCAGCCGAACGAGTAGGCGAGCATGCCGGCGATCAGTGGCCCGATGCCGAGACCGACGGCGTTCGCCGCGCCGTGGAAGCTGTAGACCTTCGGCCGATCGTTCGGCTCGTACCAGTCGGCGATGAGCGAGCCGTGGGTCGGATCGTTGACGGCCTTGCCGACCCCGGATCCGATCCGCACGACGATAAACATCACGAGACCCACAGCGAGGCCGGTGGAGAAGCTGAAGACGGCCCACATCGTCGCGCCGATGAGGGCGAGGCGGACCCGGTTCGTCCGGTCCGCGAACCCGGCGACCAGCGGCTGGGCGATCAGCACGAAGAAGAGAACGATCGCGATGATGAGGAAGTACGAGCCGGTGGAGATTCCGAACTCGTCGCGGATCTCCGGCGCCAGGATCGCCGCCGCCGAGCGGTCGAGTTCGTCCACCGCGTTGAGTCCGAACAGCACGCCGATCGGCAGGATCGGCCCGGTGCCGACGATGCGCCGCATGAAGTGGGGCTTCTCGCCGACGGTTTCGTCAACCGCGGTCATGGTGCGACCTCCTCGGCCGGCTCGAGCAGATCCTCGGCCAGGTCGGCGTCACTCAGCCCCCGCCGGGCCCCGTACCAGCGCAGGAACATGTCGCGCATCGTCTGCCAGAGGCCGTGCAGCCCGGCCGGAGCAAGCCACAGGATGATGAGGATCCCAGCCGCACTCGTCCACAGCACCCAGTCCTCGCGGAACCAGAAGAACGTGCCGTTGAAGTAGAGGGCGCCGAGCGCGGCGCCGGCGGCGGTGCCGAGGCCGCCGAGTACGGCGCCGATGAAGATGCCGAGGTTGAAGCCCGGGTTGTCCGGCTCGAAGAACTGGTTGTGGTGCACCGAGACGCCACCGGCGACGGCGGCGATGAAGCCGGAGATGGCGAACGCCGTCAGTCGGGCGCGTACCGCGCTGATGCCGTAGGCCTCGGTGCCGTCCTCGTTGTCGCGCAGGGCGACGAGGATGCGCCCGGTCCGGGAACGGCGGATCGCCTCGACGCCGATGATCACGACGGCGGTGACGATGAGGGCGACGAAGTAGGACGCCCGGGTGCTGTTCCAGTCCACGATGCCGAGGACCGGGTTGCGGGGGATGCGGTCGGTCGGACGCAGGACCCAGTCGAAGAACTGCGGGTTCAGGAAGTAGCCCGAGATCGCGATGGAGAACACGAGCGTCGCCACCGCGAGATAGGCGCCCCGCAACCGGATCGCCGGCACACCGACGATCAGCGACGATGCGGCGCCGGCGATGCCCCCGGCGAGGAGGGCGAGCGTGTAGTCGACGTTGTAGTCGATCGAGAGTTTCCCGGCGACGACGCCGCCGACGGCGAAGAAGCCCAGTTGCCCGAGCGAGAGCTGGCCGGCCCAGCCGGTGAGCACTCCGAGCGAGAGAAAGAGCATCGTGAAGATGAAGATGATCGCGATGCGGTGCACGTCCTGGATCTTGATGACGTTTCCGTAGGGGACCCACCACAGCAGGAAGTACGCCGCACCGAGGACGGCGACGACCCGGGTGACCCGAACGAGCGGGAGTCGACGGAACGCGGCGTGGACCGGGCGTGATTCGCCGACGTTCTGCCACGACGCGCCGTCCCGGTCCGAACGCAGGCCGCGGTCCCGCCGCAGCAGGAGTGACAGCACGACGATGATGCCGATCACCGCGCCGATGACCTGCTGGGCCTCCTGGCCGTCGGTGTTCCAGGCCACACCCTGTTGGAGGATGCCGATCGCCATCGACGACGCCATGATCGTCGGCAGGTGCACGAAGCGGCCGATCGTGAGCGCGGCGAGCCCCCGGAGCAGGAAGATCAGGCCGAGGTCACCGGCGACCGGCGTGCCGAACACGCCGATCCGCAGGAACAGGGCAAGGAACGCGAGGACGCCGAAGATCGTCCACACGACCGACTGGAGGCCCTTCACGGGAATGCCGAGCAGCATGGCGCGGCGGGGGAGCTCGGACGCGGCGCGGATCGCGACGCCGAGGCGGGTGAACCGCAGCAGGACCCCCACCGCGATGATCGCGATCGGGGCGATGATGACGACCATCAGGTCGTTGCCGTTGAAGCGCACGGCGCCGACGTCCAGCACCCAGTCGACCGGTGGTTCGAGACGCTGGTTCTCCAGCCGCGTGTCCCACCATGCCGGGATGAAGATGGCGATCACGCCGAAGAGGTTCGCGACGCCGATCGTTGCGACCGTGAGGACCAACCGGGGCGCATCGAAGAACCGTCGGATGATGACGAACTCCGTGAAGAGTCCGAGGCAGGCCGCCAGGAGGATGCCCACCGTGAAGCCCTGCCACCACGCCCAGCCGGTCTCGACGATGAGCAGCATGGCGACCACGCCGGGGAGGAAGCCGAACTCCGCGGTGGCGAAGTTGATCACGCGGTTCGCCCGGTAGATGAGCCACATACCGAGCGCGACGAGCGACGTGATCAGGCCGAGGATGAGGCCGTCGAGGATCACCCCGACGGGAGCCGGGAACAGGATCAACTGCACGAGCAGGATCACCACCGGCCACGCGAGCCAGTTCAGCCGGTCCGTCCAGGCCGGCGGCGTGACGTTCATCCGGTCGGTCATGCGTTCTCGACTCGCTCGCCGCCCGAGACCACGAGGTACTGGCGATCGGCGTCGTTCTGCGGTGTGCGTCCGGTCGGCGGCCCGGGGGCCTCGCCCTGGAGCACCTCGGCGCCGTCCGGGGCGTACTGGAGGATGTAGGTCTTGCGGATGTCGCCGGTGGTGTTCGGTCCCGTCATGTGGGGCGTGAGCGACGAGAACACCACGGCGCCGCCGGCCCGGACCGGCGCGGCGACCGCGTCCGGGTGCTCGGCGAAGCATCGGTACCCGAGGGGGTCGACGTACTCGTGGGCCAGGGTGCCACCGAGGTGGACTCCGGGGACGACCCACGGACAGCCGGCTTCCACGGGCGCGTCGGTGAGCGACAACCACACGGTCAGGTACTGCTGGGGCTCGACGTAGGTGTAGCCGTTGTCCTGGTGCCAGGGGAACGCCCGCGGTTTCTCGGGCTTCTTGTAGACGACCTGGTCCCAGTAGAGCCGCACGTCGGGGCCGACGAGGTCGTGGCAGAGGTCGGCGATGGCCGGATGCCGGCTGACGGCCCGAGCGGCGGCGGACTGGTTCACGGCGTGGGGGGCGAACGTGATCGCGCCGGCCTCGGCGATGAACATCCGCTCGTCGGGGAGACCCTTCAGCAGGGCATCGACGTCCGCCTCGATCTCGTCCAGCTCGGCGCGCACCGCGGCGACCGTGGCCGCATCGATGAGGTCCTCCACCACCAGCCAGCCCTGGTCGTGGAACTGGTCGAGTTCGGCCTCGCAGAGTCGCCGAGGCGACACGGAGGGTCGCCGCCACGAAAACGCGGTGTTCCAGGGGTGGGCGTGCACGGCGGACACTTTTGCACGCTCGCCGGGCGTAGGTCAGATCCGTGGGCCCATGGGCCGAATAGCCATGGGTCGAATAGCCAATGCCGTTCCCCACGCCGACGGACTATCCTCACCTAGCGTGACGACCGAGACCGACTTCCGCGCCACCGTGCTCGACCGATTGATCGCGGAACGCGGTCATCTCGTGGTCGACGGGGCCACCGGCACCGAGCTGTTCGCCCGCGGTCTGCCCGCCGGCGATGCCCCCGAGCGCATGAACATCGACATGGCCGATGCCGTGCAGGACATGCACCGGGCCTACGTGGACGCCGGTTCCGACATCATCCTGACCAACAGCTTCGGTGGCACCCGCCACCGGCTCGCCCTCCACAAGCTGGACGACCGGGTCGTCGAGATCAACGCCGCCGCGGCCCGCAACGCCCGAGCCGTGGCCGACGCGTCCGACCGCGGCGTGCTCGTCGCCGGCTCGATGGGCCCCACCGGTGAGCTGATCGTGCCGCTCGGTGACCTCGAGCCCGCGGTCGCGGCCGACTCGTTCGCCGAGCAGGCGCAGGGCCTCACCGAGGGTGGTGCCGACCTCCTGTGGATCGAGACGATGAGCTCGCTCGAAGAGATCGAAGCCGCGATCGAGGGCGCACGGCGGGCCAGCGACCTGCCCATCACCGTCACGCTGAGCTTCGACACCGCCGGACGCACGATGATGGGCGTCACGGGCGCCCAGGCCGCCGAACGGCTCACGGCGCTCGGCGTCGCCGCGATCGGCGCCAACTGCGGCAACAACCTCCCGGAGACCGAGGCGGCGCTCGCAGAGATCCGGGCCAACACGCACCTGCCGGTCATCTCGAAGGCGAACGCCGGCATCCCCGAATGGCACGGCGCGGAGCTCTCCTACAGCGGGTCGCCCGACATCATGGGTGCCCACGCGCATCGCATGCGGGCGGCCGGCGTGCAGATCGTCGGCGGCTGCTGTGGCAACTCGCCGGCCCATGTCGCCGCGATCCGAGGAGTGCTCGACGGCACCCTGCCGGTGCCCGACGTCGAGGTTCACGAGGCGCCCGACCGGGGGGCCACCGACGGTGCGCCGCGCCGCGGCCGCCGCCGCCGTAGCTGACCGGACGACTCAGCGCGTGCTGTCGTGCACGTGGTGGATGGGATCGTGGATGAAGTAGGTGGCGAACGTCGTGACGGTGAACGCCGCCCCGTCGCTTCGATAGCCGGTGCGATCCCACTCGTCGTCGGCCACGCCATCGAATCGGGCGGCGAGGGCGTCGGCCGCAGCGCGTAGCTCGACCGCCACCGTGGCGGGGTCGGCCTCGTGGTAGCGCTCGGCGATCGCGGTCTCGTCCTGATCCCAGTTCGGGTAGTGGGGCCCGTCCTCGTTCAGCATCAGCTCCAGCCGTTCGAGGTAGAGCACGTGCACGTCGCGCACATGGCACGCGTACTCCAGCGGCGACCAGATGGTCGGGGCGGGGCGGCGGCGCACCTCGTCGGGCGGTCCGGCGAGAATGCGTTCCCATTCGGTGGTGTTGCGCCGGAGCAGGTCGGCCACGCCGGTGGCGTCGACGTCGGCCGGGTCGAACCCGCATTCGGGGCAGGGCCGCTCGAGGACCCACGTCCAGTCCTTGTCATCCGGAGGTGGGGAATCCGGGGGCGGGGCATCGGGCATGGTCACCATGGTGACAGGTGTGAGATCGGGCTCGCCGTCCATTTCGTCCTACGGTGCCCGCATGGACGACGCCGTGACGCTCGCCGCCAAGCTCGGCGGCATCACCAACCTGACCCACGGGTTCATCTATTTCGCGCCCGAGGCCGCGGAGGAGTACGCCGCGGTCGGCCTGCCCGCCGAGCACCAGTACTTCGCGAGTCGGGGCGCCTGCTTCGGCCCGGTGCCGGCCGGCGTCATCGTGGCGACGTTCTTCAACTTCAACCCCGCGCTCGTCCACGCGGTCATCCCGGACGCGTGGACGCTTGCTGATCCCGCGGCCATCCAGACGGCACGGATGCGGGCCGCCGGCCGGGTTCTCGCCGCCAGCTGTGGAGCTGTGAGCGACGAAGACATCGCGGCGGCGTCGGCGATCGCCAAGGCGATGATGGACGGTCTCGGCGACGAAGGCCGCGCCCTCGCGGCGGCCAACCGGGCGGTGCCCGAACCCGACGATGCCTGGGAGTTGCTCTGGCAACGGATCACCGTGCTGCGCGAGTGGCGCGGCGATGCCCACGTCGCCGCCCTCGTCGCCGCACCGGTGGACGCGGTCGAGGCGCTGATCCTGCACGCCGCGACCGATCAGGTGCCGAAGTCGGCGTTGGTCGCCACCCGTCAGTGGCCGGAGGACGCGTGGCAGGCCGGCGTGGACCGGCTCGTGAGCCGAGGCCTGCTGCAACCCGACGAGCAGTTCACCGATGCCGGGCGGGCCTTTCGCGAGGACATCGAGCGGCGAACCAACGAGGCCTGCGTGGCGATGGTCGACGCGGTCGGCGCCGACGACACGCGTCGCCTGATCGACCTCCTCAAGCCCGTGCGCGATGGCCTGCTCGAAGGCGGTGCCTTCGCGGCGATGGGGCGCGGTCGATGAGCGACGAGAAGCCGACACCGAGTGACGCATCGGCGCGTCGTGGGCGCGATGTTCGCCGGAGCCGGGGTGATGCACTTCGCCCGGCCGGACTTCTTCGAGGCCATCGTGCCCCGCTGGTTCCCGAACGCCCGGTTCGCCAACCAGGCGTCCGGTGCCGCCGAGATCGTGTGCGGTCTCGGCATGTTCTCGCGGCGGACGCGCCGGCCGGCGGCGATCGGGCTGCTGGCCATCCTCGCCGGTGTGTTCCCCGCGAACGTCGACATGTACCTGCACGACGTCGACGTCCGACCCGGAGAGGACGGTCGGATGGTGCGGGTCGAACAGGCCGACGGCGTCCGCACCCGGAACCTCGTCCGCCTCCCGTTCCAACTCCTCTTCGCTGCTCTCGTGTGGCGCCATGTTCGCCGCGTAGGGTCGGCGTCATGACCCCCCGGCTCTCGCTCACGCTGATCACCTTCGCCGCCGAGGACCCCGGCAGCTGGGAGCATCTCGTCGAACGCGTGCAGGCCGCGGATCTCGCCGGACTCGACCGGGTGGCGCTGTCGGACCATGTCGCGTTCGGCGAGAACCTGGAGGCCTACGGTGACCCGAAAGCGGGCGGTACGGCCGGCGGGCGTCAGCCGACCGGACCCGACGGGCACTGGCTCGACCCGCTCGCGACCATTGCCCACCTCACCGCGGTCACGACCAATCTCCGGTTCGCGACGAACATCCTGATCGCGGCGCTCCGGCGGCCGGCCGTTCTCGCCAAGACCCTTTCCACGATCGACGTGCTGAGCGGCGGCCGGATCGACCTCGGTGTCGGCGTCGGTTGGCAGCGTGAGGAGTACGAGGCGTGTGGCCTCGACTACGACGACCGGGGCGCCCAGCTCGACCACACCCTCGAGGTGCTCCAGACCCTCTGGCGCGACGAACGGGCGACCTACGAGAGCGACCGATTGTCCTTCGACGGGATCCACCAGATGCCGAAGCCGGTGCAGCCCGGCGGCATCCCGATCTGGGTGAGCGGCACAGTCAACAAGCGGTCGATGCGCCGCCTCGCCCGGTTCGGCTCGGGTTGGATCCCGTGGGGTCCGGACGCGGCTGATCTCGCCGACGCCATTCCCAGGATGCGAGCCGCGGTCGAGGCCCACGATCGGGATCCAGCCGACATCGAGGTCGTCGCGAACCTCCCCATGGCGATGGACGCCGACGGCGCCGTCGACCTCGAGGCCACCATGGCGACGGTGCCGCCACTCGTCGAGGCCGGGGCGTCCGACTTCCGGGCGATGCTGCGCCTCGCGAACGACGCGCCCGACGCACAGGAGCGCATCGCCGAGATGGTCGGCGTCTTCCGAGACGCCGTCGGTCGCGATCAGTAGCGGCCCAGCTCACCAGGTATCAGCTCACCAGGTATCGATGTGGGGCCGCCGCCGGTGGGGCCGGCCGGTCGGCGCGGCGCGCAGGAGGTTGACGATGCGCCGCCGCGTCTCGGCCGGGTCGATGACGTCGTCGAACTCGTGGTGGGCGGCCGCGTTCAGGGCCTTCGACCGTTCGTACATGGTGGCAACCCGGGCCTCGTAGGCCTCGGCCCGCTCGTCGGGGTCCTCGATCGCCTCCAACTCCCGCCGGGCCCCGAGCGTCACCGCGCCCTCGATGCCCATGCCGCTGACCTCGCCGGTGGGCCACGAGATCGTCAGCAGCGGGGCGTGGAAGCTGCCGCCGGCCATCGCCTGGGCGCCGAGGCCGACGGCCTTGCGCAGGACCACGGTGGCGAAGGGCACGGTGAGGCTCGCGCCCACGACGAACATCCGGCCGAAGCGACGGACCTGGGCGTCCTTCTCCGCCTCGGGACCGACCATGAACCCGGGGGTGTCGCAGAGGAACAGGATGGGGATGCCGTGGCCGTCGCACAGCTGCATGAACCGGGCGGCCTTGTCCGAGCCGGGGGCGTCGATGGCGCCGCCGAGGTGGAGCGGATTGTTCGCGATGATGCCGACGGGGCGCCCCTCGAGGCGGACGAGGCTCGTGATCATGCCCTCGGCATAGGTGGGCCGAAGTTCCTGGACCGAGCCCGTGTCGGCCAGCAGGGAGATCGCGTCGCGCACGTTGTAGGCCCGCTTGCGATTCTCCGGCACGACATCGCGCAGGGCGGTCTGGTCGGCGGCATCCCATTCGTCGACCGGGCCCTGGAAGTACGCCAGGTAGCGCTTCACGGCCGCCACCGCGGCGGCGTCGTCCTCGACGAGGATGTCGATGACGCCGTTGGCGGTCTGGACGTCGACCGGGCCGATGTCCTCCGGGGCGAAGACGCCGAGCCCGCCGCCCTCGATCATCGCGGGTCCCGCCATGCCGAGGTTCGCATCGGGCGTGGCGATGATGACGTCGCAGACGCCGGCGAGGGCGGCGTTGCCCGCGAAGCAACGCCCCGAGACCACGGCGACGGTCGGGACCAGGCCGCTGAGGCGGCTGATCGCCGCGAACGATGGCACGTTCAGCCCGGCGAGCGAGGAGCCGTCGGTGTCGCCGGGACGCCCGCCGCCCCCTTCGGCGAACAGGACGAGGGGGAGTTCGAGCCGTTCGCACACGTCGAACAGGCGGTCCTTCTTCTGATGGCCCCGTAGACCCTGCGTGCCGGCCAGCACCGTGTAGTCGTAGGACATGACGGCGCAGCGACTGTGGTCGTCGTCGAAGCGGTCACCGTTGATCCGGCCGATGCCGCCGACGATGCCGTCGCCGGGCGTGTTGGCGATGAGGTCCTCACGCGAGCGACGCAGGGTCTGTGCGGCGTACATGAACGAGCCGTACTCCTCGAAACTCCCGTCGTCGACCAGGTCGGCGAGGTTCTCGCGCGCGGTACGGCGACCGCGTCCGTGCACCTTGGCGACCGCATCGGGCCGGGCCCCGTCCTCGAGCAAGCGGCGGCGCTCCAGCACCTCGGCGAGGTCGGGTCGGATCCCGCCCCTCGCCCCGGCATCCTCCACCGGGGCCGCGGCGGTGATCGTCGCGGGTGTGACCTCGGCGATGACCGCTCCTTTTTCGAGCACGTCGCCGACCGCCGCGTCGAGGCTCGTGACCACGCCGTCCTCGGGCGCGGTGATCAGCTGTTCGATCTTCATCACCTCGACGATCGCGACGACGGTGCCCGCCGCGACTTCCTGCCCCGTGGCCACGGGAACGGCGACAACCGTGCAATTCGAAGGAACGACGAGCTTCGCGGGGGCCATCGGCGGAGTTTCGCGGAGCCGGCGCGGCGGCTCCAACCCGACGCGACAACGATTTGGTCTCGGACATGTTTAGGCTTGTCGGTGCGGGTACCACATTGGGACCCGCGTAATCGAAAGGAATGCCCAAATGCCGACGGGCACAGTGAAGTTCTTCAACAACGAGAAGGGGTACGGATTCATCTCCCGCGAAGACGGCGACGACGTCTTCGTCCACTTCTCCAACATCGACGGCTCCGGTTTCCGGACCCTCGAAGAAGGCCAGCGGGTCGAGTTCGAGATCGGTCCCGGCCGCAAGGGTGACGAAGCCCTCGGCGTGAAGGTCGTCTGAGCGAACGCTCCACAATTCACGTAATTCGGAACACGGCGCCCCCGCACGGGGCGCCGTTGTCCGTTTTGGCGTGTCGGCAGATCCTTCACTTCCGAGCACTTCACTTCTGAGGACTTCACTTCTGAGGACTGTGGACGACGGGAACACCCATCGCGATCCTTCAGGAGGCTCAGATGTCGGCGGACTCGCCGGGGGTCGATCCCTTTGCCCGAACGCAGCGCACCAGTGAGCGGGTCATCACGCTCTCGACGCGTGCTGCGTTGGCCGCCTCGCTGATCTATCTCGCCTGGCGCGCGGTCTTCACGACGGTGGGCGCCGATCATCCGGCCGGCGCGCTGCTCCTGGCCGCCGAGATCCTCGCGGTCGTCGTCTTCGCCGCCCGGGTTCGCTCGGCGCGAACCGAGCCGATCGCCGTCGTGGCCACGCCCGACGCCCCGCATCCCGACACCGCAGCGGTCGTCGACGCCACGGGGACCTCGATCGACGAACTCCGGACGACCCTCGTGTCGCTTCGCCGGGTGAGCGGTGTCGAGCGGGTGATCGTCGTCGACCGGGAAGGGTCGCGGTGGTTGCGCACGATCGCCGAACGCTTCGATGCCGTGGTCATGGAGCAGTCCGTCACGTTCGACGAGGCGGTCCAGGCGGCTGGGACGAGCTGGGTCCTCCTGCTGCGATCCGGCGATCTGCCGATGCCGGACCTCGTCTCGGTCAGCGCATCGCGTTGTTCGTCGCCCGATGTCGCCGTTGTGCAGGTCGGGGTGGAGGAGGCCGACCCGACGTCGTTCGAACACGACCCCGACGGCCACTGGTCGCTGGAGCCGTTCGACCAGCAGGTGGTGCGCCCGTCGCTGGCCCGTCGCGGCAGCATCCCCTGGTACGGCGACGGGCCCGCGCTCGTCCGTCGCTCCGCCGTCGGGCCCTCCCCTGAGCGGCCCGCTCGCGGCGACCACATGCTCGACGACAGCCGGCGGGTCGGTCTCGACATCGTCCGGGCCGGCATGACGGTGACCCACCTGCCGCTGACCCTCGCCCGCGTGCGGGGCCCCCACGGCCTCGGCGAGAGCCTCGTGCGCCGCCATCAGCGAGCGCGCCAGGCCATCCGGGCGTTGACACCGGGGAACCTGCGAGGGGTCGACCGCAAGACCCGCAATGCCCACCTGCTGGCCCTCGTCTCGCCCCTCGCCGCGATCCAGCGGGTGCTGCTCGTCGCCGCGGCCGTCTGTGTCCTGGGCTTCGCCCAGGTGCCGATGGATGCGGCCCTGTTCGACGTCGTGCTGCTCGCCGCTCCGAGCTACCTCCTGCGCTGGAACAGCCACCTGCTCATCGGCCGCGGTCGACTCGGGCCGTTCTCCATCCTGCGCAGCGAGCTCCGTTCGCTCGGGGTCGACCTGTTGCCGTTCGGGCGGGTTCGGGCCGAGGCGAACCGGAACGGACTCACCGCCATCGTGGTCGCGGTCGTCGCGCTCGATGTCGCGGTCGTGGTCGCGGCGCTCTCGATGTGGCGGGATTGGCCGAACCGGCTCCCGGGTTCGGTTGCCGCTCTCGCGTTCGTGTTGACGGCCGGCTTCCTGGGCGTTGCGATGGAGGTGCTCCTCGACGCCTTGGCCCGTCGCCAGCGGCGCGCCGGCCACCGGGTCCGCCTCGGGCTCGTGACCTGCCGGGTCGAGGAACACGACGGGCAGCTGGTCGACCTCTCGACCGGCGGCGCCGGTGTCGTGGTCGCCGCTCCGATCGAGGAGACCCTCGAGGTCGGTGAGGTGACCACCGTTTCCTTCCGGATCCCGGACGCCGATGGCGCCTGGAAGAACGTCTCCGCGCTCGTCCACGTCGCCCACCGGACACCGGATCCCGACGGTGGGACCCGGCTCGGACTCACGTTCGACGATCCCACGGATGCGCCGCTCGACCCCGTCGTCGAGTTCCTGACCATCGATCGCCGTCTCGTCGCCCTCGGGCGCCACGAGACGGCGAACCTCTGAGTGCTCGGATGGCCGTGAAGCGGGCCGCCGCCGCGCCCTACCACACGCCGATCCAGCGGCGCGCGGCCAGCGGCATCACCGCCGTGGCGCTCCTCGCCTCGGGCCTCGGGCTCGCCGCCGGACTCCAACTCGCCGGCGCGGCGAGCGGGACCGTGACGGGTGCCGTCTTCGTCGATGCCGACGAACCGGGGCTGAGCGGGGTCGAGGTCGTGGCGGTCGATGCGGCGGGAAACCGCACCGCGCCCGTGGCCACGGGGTCCGACGGCACGTACGCCATCGACCTGGGCGCCGCCGTCGGTGAGCCGCTCGGTGCCGGCCCCTACCGGGTGGAGTTCGCCGGATGGCCGGACGCCCTGCACGAAACGCCACTGGGACCGGGCAACGGGTCATCCGTCCAGTTCGTCGACGCGAACGCCACCGACGTGTCGCTGCGGCTCTCCGAGCCGGACCCCGGGGCTCCCGTCTTCATCGGCAACCGGGTCTGGCTCGATCGGAACGGCAACGGCGTCCAGGACGCGGACGAGCCCGGCATCAACGGTGTCACCGTCCAGCTGCTCGACGCGGACGGCGCCGTCGTCGAGACGACCGAAACCGCGGGCGAGGGCACCTCGGCCGGCGGATGGCAGTTCGCGATCGACGCCGAGACGGCGTACACGGTGCGCTTCGACACCGCGACGGCCACCGGCCTGCCGCACGACATCGCCCCCGCCGAACTGGAGGTGACCACCCCGACCGTGGGCGACGACCGCCTCGACAGCGACCTCGACCCCGCGGCGGACATCGCGGTGTCGTCACGCCGCGCCGGGGAGTCCGACCACTCGCTCGACGCCGGCTTCGTGGCCGTGCCGGACGCCCCCGTGCTCGAGGTCGAGAAGCTGGTCACCGGGACGGACGGCACCGCGGTCGCCTGGTACGACGCGACGTCACCGATCGAGTACACCGTGACCGTCACGAACGAAGGTCCGGGCGCCCTGACGGACGTGATCGTCGACGACCCGGCCACGCCGGCGTGCGCCGGGGGCCCCTTCGACCTCGCCGCCGGCGAGACCCAACGATGGTCGTGTCGGTCGGATCCGCCCCACGGGGTCGCCGGCCAGGACAATGTGGTCCGGGCGTCGGGTCGGTGGGAGCCCCCGTACGGACCGGCGTTCGGCCGGGCCGTGACGATCGAGGACAGCTACGACGCCGGCGTGCGCATCGTTTCTCCGGGTGTCGGTGTCGACGCGTCGGTGGTCGCGAGCCCGCGGCGCGGCGACGGGGTGGAGGTCACCTACACGTACGAGGTCGTCAACACGGGTGACGTCGACCTCGACCTCGGGGACCAGGCGCGGCTCGCCGACGACACGTGCGACACGATCGTCGACGCGGCGTTCCATCCGACGGCGGGCTCGCCGTACAACGTCGGCGACCTCGACGCCGACGGCATCCTCGACGTCGAAGCCGACGCCGTGGACTTCGACGACTCGCTCGCCCGAGAGGTGTGGCAGTTCCGGTGCGTCGCCGTGGTGGACCCGCTCGGCCCCCTGACGAACACCGTGACCGTGTTGGCCACGCCCGTGGAGCCGGATGGGTCCGGGATCGGGCTGTCCGACGTGTCCAAGCAGGACTCGACCACCGCGCGGATCTCGGAATCGGCCGAGCCGGCCCCGACGCCACCGACCGAACCCGCGTCGATCGGTGATCGCGTCTGGCACGACATCGACGGCGACGGCGTGCAGGACGCCGACGAGCCGGGCGTGGGCGAGGTCGAGGTCGACCTGCTCGACGCCGACGAAGTCGTCGTGACACGTGCGACGACCGACGACGCCGGCGCGTTCATCTTCGACGGGCTCGGGCCCGGGCGCTATCAGCTGGCGGTCCACGTGCCTGACGGGTGGGACGTGTCGCCGGCCGATCGTGGCGCGGACGACACCGTGGACTCCGATGTCTCCGGGGAGGGGCAGACGCCGCTCACGACGCTCGATCCCGGTGAGGACGACACCAGCTGGGCGGCCGGCCTCCTCCAGCCGGCATCGCTCGGCGGTCGGGTGTGGCTCGATGCCGACGCCGACGGCATTCGCACCGACGACGAATCGGACATCGACGGGGTCGTGGTCCGGCTCGTCGACGCCGACGGCGAAGTGATCGCCTCGGCGACGACGGATCAGGGCGGTGCGTACGTCTTCGACGGTCTCGCGCCCGGCCGGTACCGCGTCGAGCCCGTGACCCCGACCGGCATGCAGGTGTCGTCCGGCCGGACGGCGCCGTTGGTTCTCCGCTCCGGCGAGCGCGACCTGACCGCGGACGTCGGCTTCGTCATCCCCACCGTGGTTCTGTCGTCGCCGGAGGTGAACACGGCGACCCAGCTGGCCATCACCGGTCGCACGATGTACGGCCTCTTCGGTCTCGCCGCCCTGTTGATCGGACTCGGCGGGACCGCGCAGATCATGGGCGACCGGTTGGGCCGCCGGGAGCGTCTCGCTCCTTAGGGGTCAACCGAGGCGGAGGGTCTCGAGTGGCTCGAGCCGAGCGGCCTTCACCGACGGATACAGCCCGGCGATGATCGAGGTGATCAGCGCGGCGCCCATGCCGAGCAAGTAGACGGTCGGGAGCCCCATCGTGTGGCTCGGGAACTCGGTGCTGCCGATGACGAGGATCGGATCGAGGACGTGCGTCCAATCGAAGATCCGTGAGGCGAACACCACGATGAAGATGCCGAAGCCGACACCGGCGAGCCCGCCGAAGAAGCCGACGGCCACCGCTTCGAGCAGGAACTGCCAGGCGATCAGCCCGCGCCCGTGCCCGAGGGCGCGACGGATGCCGATCTCCGCCGAGCGCTGGATGACCGAGATCGACATGACGTTGGCGATGCCGACGCCGCCGACCACCAGGGCGAGGATCCCCATCGACGCGACGATCACCTGCAGGGTCGAGTCCGCCTTGGCCGAGGCCTCCAGCGCGTCGGACGGGATGGAGGTGTTGACCTCCTCCGAACCGCCGAGGTTGATCGCGATCGGCAGATTCTCTTCGACCTCCACCACGCGCGCGGGATCGGCCCGTACGTACAGGGTGTTGGTCTCGAGCCCGGTGTCGAAGTCGTTGTCGGCGGTGAGCGGTGGGATCAGCACCGACGTGTTGAACGAGTCGGCGAGGCGCACGTTGTCGTAGACGCCGATGATGGCGTACTCGAGCCCGTTCAGCAGGAGGGTGCGGTTCTCGCGGGACCGATAGTTGAACTCGTTGGCGATGTCGATGCCGATGACGGCCACGCGGGCGCCGACCTCGTAGTCGCGGGAGTTGAGCCAGCGCCCGCTGCGCAGCTCGATCTGCATCACGTCGAGGAAGTCCTCGTCGGCCGTCAACACCGGCGTCGGGAACGCCGTGTAGTAGGTCGCCGCCGCGTCGTAGGGCGCGGTGATGACCCCCTCGATCGCCAGCGTGCCGGTGACGCTCTGCACCCCGTCGAGGGCCTCGACCCGTTCGATGACGTCCTCGGGGAACGTGGGGTTCTGGGCGCCGAAGGATCCGGCGGCATCCGCCGTGATCAGGTTGGTGCCCAGCTCGGCCAGGTCGGCCTGGAGGTCGCCCTTGGCGGACTCGGTGAGCCCGACCGCGGCCACGATCGCGCTCACCCCGATGATCGGTCCGAGCATGATCAGCAGCGTGCGGCTGAAGCGCGCGGTGAGGCCGCTCATGGCCACGCCGATGAGGTCGAGCACGCTGCGCATCAGCCCATCGTCCCGCCGTAGCTCGTGGGTCGGCTGTCGGCGCGGAGCATCTCGTCCGCGACGATCTGTCCGTCCCGCATGGAGATGCGGCGCTGAGCCGTTGCCGCGACGGCGGGGTCGTGGGTGACGATCGCGATCGCCCGGAGCGGGGAGTGCAGCTCCTGGAAGATCTCCATCACGTTCGCGGCATTGGTCGAGTCGAGCGCGCCCGTCGGTTCGTCCGCCAGCAGGAGCTTCGGTTCGGTGACGATGGCCCGGGCGATCGCGACCCGCTGCTGCTCGCCGCCGGACAGCTGGACGGGCCGGTGATCGGACCGGGGGGCGAGCCCGACGATGTCGAGTGCCTCCATCGCCCGGCGACGCCGTTCGGTGGGGGAGAGGTTGCGGTAGAGCAGCGCCGTCTCGACATTGCGACGGGCGTCGAGATGGGGGATGAGGTGGAACTGCTGGAAGATGAAGCCGACGACGTCGCCGCGGAGGCGGGATCGCTCGTAGTCGCTCAGGTCACGCACCGAGGTGCCGGTCACCCACATCGTGCCGAGCGTGGGGAGGTCGAGCAGCCCGAGGAGGCCGAGCATGGTGGACTTGCCCGAACCCGATGGTCCGACGATCGAGACGAACTCCCCGGCTTCGATGGTCATGGACACGCGGTCGAGCGCGTGCACCTTCACCTCGTCGCCGTAGATCCGGGAGACCTCCTCGAGCTGGAGCAGCGAGCCGTCGGGCATGTCTCGAGTCAGTTGTCGACGTTGACGATGACGAGCTCGTCACCCTCGAGACCCGACACGACTTCCGTGAAGCTTCCCTCCTGGAGACCGGTCACGATCTGGGTGAGCGTGATCGCCCGGGTCTCCTCGTCGACGACCGACACGACCTCGTTGCCGGTGCCGTCCAGGCTGATGGCGGCGATCGGTACCGTGATGGCGTCGACCCGTTCCTCCAGGATCACCTCGATGCGCACGTTGGCGCCGTCGACCGCGGCGAGGTCGTCGTCCACCTCCACCACGCCCTCGTAGGATTCGCCGCCGCTGTCGGAGATGGTCGCGGCGTCGTCGAGCTGCGTGATGATGCCGCTCGAGTCCTGGTCGCCGGCCTCGATCTCGACCTGCACGACCTGTCCGACGGCGAGCTCGGAGCGGTCCGTCGGATTGGCGAAGAGACGGATCGTGAAGTCCGGCTCGGTGAGGGTGAGCAGCTCGCGGCCGAGCTGGACGGTCTCGCCCTCGTCGACGAAGACGGTGCCGATACGGGCCGGCCAGTCGGCGACGATCATGTCGGACGGCACGAAGATCACGTCGTCGTCGATCGTCTGGATCGTGAGCGCGACCCGGGTTCGTCCCCGGGGGAACGTGAACTGGCCGGTCATCACCTCGTAGTCCACGCCCATGGTGGCGGAACCCTGGATGTCGTAGTCGACGGAGATGTCCTCGTTCGGGGCCTGGTCGGCCTCCACGATCAGCTCGATCAGCGACCCCTCGGGGATGGTCTGCTCCCGGGTGACCATCGTCAGCTCGGGCTCGTCGTCGTCCTCGATGGTCACGGTGCCCGTGATGTTGGGGCCGAGGAGGTACTGCTCGTCGGGATCGTCGGCGGGTAGAAGGCGCACCGTGATCGTCTCGTCCGGCTCGATGTCGTCGTCCTGGGTCGTACCGATGCCGAAGGTGTCGATGGTGTCGTTGGCGCCGAAGTCGAACGTGGCGCGCTCGTCCTGCTCGTCGTAGTCGTCGTCCTCCACCGCGGTGCCGCCGATGACCTCGTACCGGACCTCCAGGGCGTTGTCGAGCTCGATGTCGGACTCGATGGTGAACGTCGCCGCGCCACCCTCGTCGACCTCGGTGTCGTCCTCGTCGACCGACAGTTCGAGCGTGGGGATCTTCGGCGTGTTGGCGTCGAGGATGTCGACCGTCGTGGACTTGATCGGGCCGATGCCGTAGTTCGCACCGACGACGACCTGCTCGGCGATCAGCGTGATGGACCACTCCTCGTCGTCCTCGTCGAGATCATCCGCCAGCGTCTCGAGCTCGAGCGTCACCGTCGTCTCGCCGGCCGGCCAGATGAACGGCAGATCCTCCAGCGGCTCGTCGACATAGTCGACGTCGGTGTCCGGATCGTCGATGTCCTCCTGGTTGCCGCCGGTGGCCGTGCTCGCGAACTCGACTTCGATCTCGGTGTCGGCCGTCGGCGCGGGATCCGCGTTCAACACGATGAGAAGGGTGTCGCCCTCGGTGACGGTCGCGGTGGCGACGTCCATGCCGATGCGGGGAACGACGGGCTCCTGGAAGGGGACCAGACCGGCGCCGAGCGTCGGCACGAGGGTGGGCTGGTCGGCGGTCGTCTGGCCCGGCACGGAGGGACCGATGATGACGGCGGTCGTGTCCTTGTCGGCGATCGTGTAGCCGTTGCCGTCGGCGAGCGTCACGACGATGGTCTCCTCCGGCTCCGGGGTCGCGCCGCCGTAGCCGTAGGCGATCTGCCACTGGCGCAGCGCCGACCGGGTCGCCTCGGTGAACAGGGTGTCGACGGCGCCCGGGTCGTAGCCGGACTCGAAGAGGATGCGTTCGAGCTGGAGCACGTCGGGGCCGTCGGTGCCGACGTCGAGCTGACGGTAGAACGAGAAGTCGCCGTTGACGGCCACCGCGGGTCGACCGTCGAGAGCGAGCAGCACGTCGCCGGCGGTGATGGTGTCGCCGTCCTCCACCGAGAGCTGGCTCACGCGGCCGTCGAAGGGGGAGTTGATGGTGGAGAGCTCGTCGCGGCGGAGCTCGCCGCTGATGGTCAGCTCGTCGCGCAGCGTGCGGCGGGTGACCCGGTTGACCAACGGCGGATCCTGCGTCTCCTCACTCGCATCGTCACCCGTGACCTGCCAGGCCACGAAGATGCCGGCGAACAGGATGAAGACTGCGGCGACGCCGAGGATCTGCTTGCGGCTCAGGGTCACGAATCCGCCTCGCCCGCGGCCTCGTACTCCCGCTGGGCGATCACACTGCACTCGGCGAGGTCATCGCTGCCGAAGATGCTCTCGCCCTCCGGTGGGGTGAGGTCGTTGGGCTGCTGGAGCCCGTTGGCATCGGTGGCCGGCTCGCCGATCTCCCAGCCGCGGCCCTCCATGCAGTCGACCCAGAAGACAAGGGTGCGGTTGCGGGTCTCGATCTGGTCGGTGGACAGGTTCTCCGACGCGTTCTGGAAATCGGAGAACGCCTGACCGATGTTGCTCGTCGCCGCGCAGGTGCCGAGTGCCTCGCCGTAGCCCGGATCGTTGACCGGGTCGGTCGGCTCGAGGTCCGGATTCGGCCGGCCGATGAACGCGTAGCCCTCGACCTCGAGGCACGAGGTGAACGATCCGAGTGCCGCGAAGAGGCCGCCGACGCCGAACTCGTCCTCGTCGCCGTCGGTCGGGACGGTGTCGGTCGTGGTGTCGAAGGTGGTGTCGCCGCCGCCGTCGTCGGTCTCCGACGCGCCACCGCCGCCTTCGGCCGGTGCTGTCGTCGTCGTCGTGATGGCGTCGGCGTCGAGTGTCTCGTCGCCCTGGATGACGAAGTCGTCGAGCGGATCCTCGTCGCCGGCCGCGTCGTCGGATCCGCCACCGCAGGCGGCCCCGAGGAGGGCGATCGACACGACGATCGTTGCGATTCTCGTGAGCCCTACATTCATTCGTCGTTCTCTCCCTCTTCGTCCCCACGAATCTGCTCGGGGGTCGCTCCGCAGTTCGCGAAGTCGTCGTTCACTTCTCCGTCGATGAGACCGCTGCCGTCCGGTCCTTCCCACAGCCTCGCCATGTCGATGTAGGGCGGCTGCAGGGAGCCGTTCTCGTCCGGGGTCAGCTCGGGGATGATCCACCCGCGACCGCGAAGGCAGTCGACGAATGCAACGAAGCCCCGATTGCGCTCCTCGATCTCCTCGGCGCTGAACCGGCTGGTGTCCTGCGCCGCCTCCATCTTCGACACGATCTGGGACTGGGCCGCACAGGTGCTCAGGGCGGACGTGTAGCCGGGATCGTTGACGGGCTCGCTGACGTCGCCGCCATTGGGTATGCCGATGAAGCCGTAGCCCTCGGAGTCGAGGCAGGACATGAACACGCCGACCGAATCGAAGAACTCGCCCTCGGGCGTCTCCTCCTCGCCGTCCGGGATGGTGTCCTCCGTCTCGTCGAACTGCTGGTCGCCCTCGTCTCCGCTGTCGTCGGTCTCCGACGCGCCACCGCCGCCTTCGGCCGGCGGCTCGGTCGTCGTCGTGATCGCATCGGGGTCGAGCGATTCGTCGCCCTGGATCACGAAGTCGTCGAGCACGCCCTGCCCGCCGGCTTCGGCGTCGGAATCGCCCCCACCGCAGGCCGTGGCGAACAGGGCAATGGCGACGAGCGCGGTACTGATTCGAACTCCGGCACGCACGACCATGCTCTCCCCCAAGATCAGCGCCAAACCGTAGTGGTGGCGCTCGGAGTGACAAAATCCGGTGCTCAGCCGGACCGCACGTCGGGCAGTGACGCGGCGAGACCACGCAGCGCGGCGCCGACCCCCAACGGTGGCCATGCTGTGCGTTCGCCGCGCACGACTCCGGCGAAGCGGTCCATCTGCGCGACGAACCCGAGGGCCACCAAGGGCGGGTCCGGATCGGCGGCGACCGGCCGCCCGTCGAGCTCGACCGCGGGCGAGGGCATGAGGCGAATGGTCACGACGCCCCGATCACTCGCGGCCTCCAACTCGACGAGGAGGTCGTCGTCGCTCCATGCCAGCTCGGCTGCGGCCTCCCGGCCGTCCGCGAGCGAGAAGCGGAGGCGCACGGCGGACTCGAGCCCGGCCGGTCCGTCGACGGTTCCCGTCATCGCCGAGACCCCGGATCCGGCGGCGGCGAGGAGGACGGGGAGCGTGGTCGCGTGTGGGTCGAGCATGACGCCGCCGCCCCACGCCGCCGTGCCGTGGGCCCCCCACGTGGGCCGCGGGCCCCGACCCCGCAGGACGAGATGGTGCACGTGTCCGAGGTCCTCGATCGCCCGCAGACCGCGTGTCACGGCCGGGGCGTGCAGCAGGTTGGCGGCCGTCATCGCCTGCGGCCGATCGCCGAGGTCGGCAGCGGGGCACTCGACGACCAGGGCCATCTCGGTCGGTACCCGCGCGACGACGTCGCCCACCGCGGCCGGCGGCACCGCGACCACGAGCCCGTCGCTCGCGGCGACCAGCTCGTCGAGCGTCATCTCCGCCACGCCCACCGCGTCGGCCAACATCGCTGCGGTGCCGCCGTGTTCGGAGCTCGGCCGCCCGCCGACGCCGCTCAGCGTGGCCCCTCGCGTGGCTCGCACGGCCTCGGCGTGCAGCGTGGCGCCGCGCCCGCCGCCGATGATGCCGATCCGTGTCACCGGTGCAGTGTCCCAGGTTGGTGGGGCGCAGGCGAGGCGACCGCGGTCGCCGACGGGGAGCCGTTAGCGTTGCACCGTGCGTGGGATCGTCGGACTGGTCCGGCTGGCGACGGTACTCGTCGGCGGCGGAATCGTGGTGGCCTTCACCCTTGCCGCGCTCGGACCCCGGATCGGGGAGATCTACGCGGCCAACGAATCGACCGTCGCCGAGATCAACCTCAACGAGTTGGCGCTCCGTTCGATCGTCTACGACGCCAACGGTGACGAGTTCGACAAGCTCTACGACGTCGAGAACCGCGAGCTCGTGGAGCTCGAAGACGTGAGCCAGGCCGTGATCGACGCGATCATCGCCGTGGAGGACGAGGGGTTCTACGAGCACAACGGCATCGATGCGGCCGCCATCCTGCGGGCCCTGGTCCGCAACGTCAGTGCCGGACGTATCGAGGAGGGTGGCTCGACGATCACCCAGCAGCTGATCAAGAACGGCGTCGTGGGCAACGCGATCGACATCGATCGGAAGATCCCGGAGGCGGCGTTGGCGTGGCGCCTCGAGCGCCAGCTCGACAAGGACGAGATCCTCGAGGCCTACCTCAACACCGTCTACTTCGGCGGTGGTGCCTACGGGATCCGCGCCGCGGCCGAGATCTACTTCGGCACGACCCCCGACAAGCTCGATGTGCCCCAATCGGCAATGTTGGCCGGACTCATCGCCAACCCGTCGACGTATGACCCCACGCTCAACCCGCTCGATGCCCAGGACCGTCGTGATGTCGCCCTCGGCCGGATGGTCGCGGCCGGCTTCATCACCGAGGAGGAGGCCACCGAGTACCGCGCCGTCCCCGTGCCGACGACCCGTGTCGTGCCGGCCGGTTGGGAGCCGACGAATTACTTCATCGAGGAGGTGCGGCGCCAGCTTCTCGACGACCCTCGACTCGGGGTGACCGAGGAGGAACGGGCCGAGGCGTTGTTCGGCGGCGGGCTGCGCATCTACACGACGTACGACCCGGCGGCGCAGGCCGCGGCCCGCGCCGCCGTCGATCGCTTCACTCCCACCGACGACCCACGCGGCTTCGTCGGTGCGCTGGCGTCGGTGGAGCCCGGCACCGGTCGGGTCCGCGCGTTGATCGGCGGCCCCGGATTCGAGGTCGAGGGATTCGGCGAGTTCAACATCGCGACCCAGAAGGGGCGACCCACCGGCAGCTCGTTCAAGTCCTTCGTGCTGGCCGCCGCCATGGAGAAGGGCCTGGTCCCGGCCGACCAGATCAACGGCTCGGCGACCTGCTATTTCGACAACCCCGGCGGTTTCCCGGACCCGTACTCGGCGAACAACTTCAACGGACCGAACACCGGATCCGTGCGATCGATCCGGAGCCAGACGACGTCGTCGTCGAACTGCGCCTATCTCCGGTTGGGTCAGATCGTGGGGCTCTCCAACGTCGCCGACGTCGCTCGGGCGCTCGGCATCACGTCTGACCTCTCGTCACTTCCCCTGTCGATGCCCCTCGGCCCGCTCGACGTCACGCCACTCGACATGGCCGTCGCCTACGCGTCGTTCGCCAACGACGGACTCCAGGTGGACCCGATCTTCATCGAACGGGTCGAGGACCGCTCCGGCAACGTGATCTTCAGCAACGAACCGGCGCCCCAGCGGGCGATCTCGACCCAGTCCGCCCGTCTCGTGACGTCGGTGCTCGAGGCCAATGTCGTGGGTGGCACCGGCACCCGGGCCCGGCTCACCGACCAACCGGCAGCCGGCAAGACGGGCACCGGCCAGGAGTTCCTCAACGCCTGGTTCGTCGGCTACACGCCGTACCTGTCCACCGCGGTGTGGATGGGCGACCCGACCGACCCGATCGAGGAGATGCGGGGCGTGTCGATCCCCGAGCTGGGTCGGCGTAACGTCACCGGCGGTTTCGCTCCCGCCGCGATCTGGCAGGCGTACATGGAGTTCATGCACGCCGATCTCGATCGGATCGACTTCGACGATCCGGCACCGACGCGATCGGGCCGGCGGATCCGTACCGACCAGGAGGAGGACCGCTACAACGATCTCCTCGACAGTCTGTGTGGCGACGAAGACGCCGAGGTGGACGAGGACGAGGACGGCATCGTCGATTTCTGCGAGGATCCAGACTTCGAGTACGACCCGGCGATCGGTTTGTGTCCGGGCCTGCTCGAACCGGTCGACACCGACGAAGACGGCAAGATCGACGCCTGCATCCCGCCGACCACCACGACGACGACGACCACGACGACCACCACCGTTCCCGACACCACCACTTCGGATCCGCCGACGACGACCACCACCACGACCACGACCGAGCCGCCGACGACCACCACCACGGATCCGCCGACGACGACCACCACCGAACCCTGAGCGAGCGCACACCAACCGATGACCGACCACGCCCTTCTCGACATCCAGCACCTCGACACGGAGGCCGAGCAGCTTCGCCACCGCCGTGAAACCCTCCCGGCCCGGACCGCCCTCGTCGAGGCGCAGGAGGCGCAGGCGAAGGTGCAGGTCGAGATCGAGGCGATCGGGGTGAGTCGTGTCGAGGTGAGTACGCGGCAGAAGCGGCTGGAGGACGAAGCGCAGGTCTTCTCCGACAAGGCGGACGAGGACGACGCCCGGCTCTACGGCGGCGACGTGGGCGTCAAGGACCTGGAGGCCCTCCAGGAGGAGATCAAGGGGCTCCGGGCCCGCCAGGCCGACATCGAGGACCGGGCACTCGAGGCGATGGAGGAGGGCGAGGCCCTGGCGACGCGCCTGGCCGACCGCGAGGCGGAACTCGAGGAGATCCGGGCCCGGATCACGACCACCGAGGCCGAGATCGCGGCAGCCGAGGCCGAGATCGACGGTGAGCTGGCGCGGGTCGCCTCCGAGCGGGCGGCGGCGGAGGCGGTCGTGTCCCCCGAGGATCTGGCGCAGTACGAACGGCTTCGCCCCGGCATGGGTGTCGCCACGGTCGTGCGCTTCGACGGCGGGAACTGCGTCGGCTGTCCGTCGACCATGCCGGCGATGGAACTGGACCGCATGAAGCACGAGCCGGCCGGGAGCACCCTGAACTGCAACGAGTGCGGTCGGATCGTCCTCACCTGACGGGGCCGGAGCCGCGCCGTGTTCTTCTTCTTCGTCGCCGCTGCGGTCCTGGCGGTCCTGTTCGTGTTCGACAGCCCCGCGATCGACTATCGGTTCGTCGCCCTCGGCGGTGTGCTCCCGCTGGTCGAAGCGCTGACCGGACGACCGCTGATCCTGCACACGCTGCTCGGGTCGGTCGCGCTGATGACGCTCGTGATGGCGGCCACCGTCGGACGTCGGGTGCTGCGCCGACGACTGCTCGGTATCCCGATCGGCACCTTCGTCTTCCTCGTCGCCGCCGGCACCTGGACGCGCTCGCAGCTGTTCTGGTGGCCGGCGCAAGGACTCGACGGTCTCGCCGAGGCGCCGCTGCCCGAGTTCGACCGCGCCCCGGCGGTGCTGGTGGTGCTCGAACTCCTCGGCATCGGCGCGCTCGTCTGGCTCGTGCGACGCTTCGAGCTCACCCGGCCCGACCATCGCACCCAGCTCGTGCGCACGGGCCGCCTGCCCCGTACCCATCTCGCCTAGGGAGCCGATTCGTTTGGAGACAGTGTGCTGATCATCGCCCGTCACGGCCGGACCGCCGCCAACGCCTCCGGCGAGCTCCTCGGTCGGCGCGACCCGTCCCTCGACGAGGTCGGGCGCCGCCAGGCCGCCGCGATCGGTCGGGCGCTCGCCGGCGCGGACCGGGTGATCTCCAGCCCGCTGGCCCGCTGCCGGGAGACGGCGGCGGCGATCGGTCCGCCGGTCGAGATCGACGAACGCGTCATCGAGCTCGACTACGGCGACCTCGAAGGCACGCCGGTGGCCGACGTGTCGGCGGAGACCTGGCGTTCGTGGCGGGCGGACACCGGCTGGCGTCCGCCCGGCGGTGAGAGCCTCGACGAGCTCGCCGCTCGGGTCTTCGCGGCGCTCGACGGCCTCCTCGCCGAATCCGCCGACCGCGACATCGTGGTGGTGAGCCACGTGTCGCCCATCAAGGCGGCCGTCGCCTGGAGCCTCGGCGTGGGCATCGAGACGCAATGGCGGTGTTTCGTGCAGCAGGCCTCGATCTCGCGCATCGCGTCACGAGGATCGACGCCGGCGCTCCACAGCTTCAACGAGGTGGCCCACCTCTGAGATGGAGGTCGGCTGAGATCCGTGTCCGCACGCGAAACCGGCCACCGCAGTGGTGGCCGGTTCCGGTGGGTGGGGTTCTCTGGGTGGAGATTCAGTCGCCGCGTACCGGGCGGGCCTGGAGCTCGCCGGACGGCGAGGCGGTCAGCTGGAGACGTTCGTCCCGCAGCACCGCCGCCGTGCCCCGCACCCGGTGTGTCTGGGTGAACAGGTCGAGGTTGTACGCCGGCGCGATCCGGAAAGTCCGTGCTTCTTCGTTCATGGTGTCCGTACCCCTGGTGCCTTGGTGCTCCGTGTGCTCGGAGCGGTATCCGTGTCAACGGGGCCGGGAGTGCGATGCTGAACCCAATGGCTTCCGATGAACCAGTCGCTCGGGTCACAGGTCCCGGCCCCGGCCCCGGGACCAACCGGGCCGGTCGGCCCAGGTCGGGTGGGCGGGTCTGACATGGCGTCACGGTGGACGGTGTCCGAGGACGAGGTGACATTCCGCTTCGTCGCTTCCGGTGGGCCGGGTGGGCAGCACGCCAACCGGTCGAACACGAAGGTCGAGGCGACCTTCGACGTGCAGGGGAGCGTCTCCATGCCGGCGTGGCTGAAGGAGCGGGTCACCGGGAAGCTCGGCGACACGATCCGGGTCACGGTCGACGACGAACGCTCGCAGTACCGCAACCGTCAGATCGCCCTGGAGCGCATCCAGGACCGGGTCGACCGGGCGGCGACGGTCGACCGCCCCCGGCGCAAGACGAAGCCGACGAAGGGCAGTCAGCGCCGCCGGCTCGACTCGAAACGGCGCCGCGGCGACGTCAAGAAGGGGCGCCGCAGACCGTCCGCCGACGACTGACCCGCCGCGCGGGGGTGGCCGTCAGCCGAGGGGAGCGCGGGCGTGATAGATCGGCCGCCGATGGCGATCGATCAGGCGCTCGGCCTCCAGCGCGTCCGCTGACCGGCGAACGGTCTCGTGTCCCGTGCGAGCGAACCCGGCGATGTCGCGCGAGCTCATCGGCAGGTCACGATCGAGGAAGGCGAGCGCGGTGGCGACCTGACCGGTACGACGGGGAAGGCGATCCGTGTAGAGCTCGAGGACGGCCACATGCTCGAGCCAACGCAACGCGTCGTGCGACAGGGGAGCCGGCCCTCGCCCGCTGCTTCCGCCGGCGTCGGTGATCTCGCTCATGCGCGCCCCCCTCCTCGTCTCGCGACGCTAGCCAACCTGGCGAAACCGTGTTCAGTGATCTCACGCACGGTGCCGAGGCGACCACTCGCCGGCCTAGCCGGGTCGGGGTTTGTGGTTGCGGTGGTGGTAGCTGCAGCGGGCTTTGCCGTTGGTGTGGGCGGTGTGGCCGCCGTGGTCCCAGTCGGTGAGGTGGTCGATGTCGCAGTGGCGGGCGGGGATGTCGCAGCCGGGGTGGTCGCAGTGGCGGTCGCGGGCTTGGATGGCTTGGCGGAGTTCGCCTTTGAAGAGGCGTTGTTTGCGGCCGTAGTCGAGGATGACGCCCGGGGCCTCGTAGACGAGACGGCGAACGTGGCCGAGGAGTGCTTGTTCGATCATCTGGGTGGGACCGATGACGGTGCCGTCGTCGGTTTCGCAGAGCCTGTCGGTGCCGAGCGGGGCGGGGGCTTGGGTGCCGATGACGCGGGCGAGGGCGTGTTCGAAGGTGTCGAGGTCGGTGTGGATGATGACGAGGGGGAGTGGTCGTTTGCCGTTGGCGGGTGCGGTCATGGCCCGTTGGGCCATTTCGACGAGGGCGTCGGCGCGGCGTTGGGCGGGGGTGCGCCAGAGCTTGTCGACGGTGACCGAATCGCCGTGGTCGGCTTTGGCCAGTTGCCAGTCGGCGTCGAAGAGTTCTTGTTCGATTCGGCGCAGGGCTTCGCGGAAGGCTTCGCCGCCGATGGGGTCGAGCCACGCGTCGATACGGGTCAGGTCGAACACGGTCTTGGAGGCGTGGGCTTCGCGGCGTGTTTCGCGGTCGTCGGGTGGTTCGGGGTCGCGTTCGTCGCGGCGGGCCTCGTCGACCTGTTGTTCCCAATAGGTGACGCGTCGGTGCCAGCTGGCGTAGGAGCGGTCCATGGCCTTGTCGATCAGCATCGCTTCCGCACCGGCGAACTCGGGCCGCGTGGCCGACCGCATCAGCCGGCGGGCATGCGCTTCGGTGATGTCGCCCCGCTCCAGCGCCGCCGCGGTGGCCGGCATCCGCACCAGCGCCCGGGCGAGTTTGACTTTGCCGGCGGCTTCGCCGCCGTACATCCGGCACCGGTGGCGTATCCCCGCGGCGGCGGATCGGTGGCCTTCGCGGCCCCAGTCGAGATGGGCGTCATAGGCCTGCACCGCATTCGAACGCAACGCCGCCAGCTTCGCTTCGAGCCGGGCGATCTCGACCACCGCCGCATCACGCTCATCCGCGTACAGCGCATGGAAATCGACCTTCAACGCCAGATCGACCGCCTCACCCAGATCATCGAGCTCCGCAACACCATCACCGAACATGACCCCACACTACGAAGGGGGTGTGACACTCACCGGCGAGGCCTTCTCGACAGCTCGGCATCCATGATCGACACTCGGCGGATGCCGTTCGAACTGTTCCGCGTGGATCTCGACGGGCAGCTGCGCCCGTTCCGCTCGGTGATGCGCCGTACTGCCGTCGACCGCCTCCTCACGGAGGCTGAGGAGCCCATCTTCGCGGTGGACACCAACGAACTGACCGTCGTCGGTACGTCGCCGACCTTCCCCGACCGGTCGATCAGCGGCCTGTCGTTCGACGAGGCACGGGCACGGTTCTCGGACGCCCGCGTGCCGACGGCAGCGAGCGAGACCGTGGCCGCGCCGCCCCGGCCGAGACCGGCGCGGACGCACCGCGAGGACTCGCGGCTCGCCTCCACGGCCGAGGTCTTCGGGCATCTGTGGACGACCCTCGCGATCGTCGTGGCGGTCATCACCGTTCTCGTGGTCCTCTTCGACGACGAGATCCCCCGGCTCGCCGTCCTGCTCAACGGCGCATTCGCGGCAATCGTTCTCGCCTCGATCGGGCTCCTCCTACGCGTTGGTGCGGCGACGCTGCGCCGTTCCCTCGGCCGATGACGTGGAGGCGGGAATGGGTTCACGTTCGTGATCGGGGCGACGGTCCGACGGCGTGAGAGGATCTGAACATGGCGCGCACACAATGGGAGTACATCGGGCTGCAGGGTCACTCGAACGGTCTGCGTGGACTGGTCGGGAACCTCAACGACGCCGGGGCTCGCGGCTGGGAACTGGTGTCGATCACCAACAACGACCAGACGCTCGGGATGAACTCGATCGTCGCGATCCTGCGGCGTGAGGTGGAGCCGCTCCCGGATCCCGACGACACCAGTGAGGACTGGAAGCCGGACCCGTCCGGCCGGTTCAAGGGCCGCTACTGGGACGGTGAGGCCTGGACGATGCGGACCATGACCGACGGCGTCGAGCATCGTGACCCGCCGACGACTCGCACTCCCGCCCGGGTTCCGCAGTAGAGATCGCCGGCAAGGGGCTAACCTCGGCGTGAACCCACTTCCCCGATCGTCATCGAGAGGAAGTGCCATGCCAATTCCCGAGAGCCGCCTTCGGGGACCGCGTCGACTGCTCGACCATCACCGCCAACGCGTGGCGGCTGCGGTCGAAAGACGCGACTTCGTGATCCGCGGGATCTACCGCCACCGCGACCTCGAGCTTCGAGACATCGCTCGCGCCGCCGGACTCCCCCGACTCCGTGTCTGGTGGATCGTTCGCAGAGTCGAGAGAGTCCTGTCCAGGGACATCGGGAGTGTCCGAGTCTGAATCGGAGACAGAAACATCCAACTTGGACACTCGGACAAGGCAGCAAGGACCCGACATGAGCCCCGCTGGAGTGGGCGCCGTGCTGTCACAGCGCTGTCAGTCCTCGCCGTTGCTACCCCGAGAGCCCTCGAGTCGGGGCGAGGCGAATCTGGAAGCCATATCGGTCATCGAGCATTCCGGCCGCCTCGAGAAGTGCTCGGCGCGCGAGATCTGCGTCCACGGCGCGCATGTCGTGCATCCATCCGTTCCGTCCTGAGCGAATGGCATTCAGCGTCCTGAACCTCTCGTGACTGATCTCGCCGGCCAGCTCCAGAACCTGAAGGACTACGGAGACCGGATACGCGGTGCCCTCCAGCAGCTGACGACGCCTGGCGTTCATTCGTTCCACAACCAGACCGTCCGACATCGTCAGAGTCCCACCGGCGCGCTCGACATAGTCGGTCCAGTACTGCTGGATCAGCTGCTCGCAGATGGTCCACGCATCGATGAGTGCATGCGCGGACTCGTGATTCGAGAATGCCGCCATCGCTCGGTTGAGTATGTCCAGGCGCCCGACAACACGCTCGCCGTCGGCGTGGTTCAAGACGCGCTCGAGTTCCCCAGCGGCGGCATCAAGCGCAGCGGTCGACGTCGAGAGGAACCTCGCAGAGTCGCGGTTGCTGACTAGGAACGGTGAGTCAAAGAGACCCGGGCCGCCTGCCTGAAAGTCGTGCCCGCGTCCGTGGACGAGGTCAGCATGACCGACACGACCTGGACCCAGGGACTTGGCTTGGAGCCGTACAACCGAGGAGTGAACGAGGAGACGATGTGCGTTCATGAGCGCCAGCTGAGCGTTCACTGCCGCTGCATCGTCTTCGAACGAGTATTCGTCCTCAGGCTCCTCTCGGCGTTCACCGGGTGCCCAGCCCCGAAAGAAGTATCGGACGAATCCCGATCGCTCCATCACGATGCGGACGCCGGCGGAGAGGTCCCGGTCAACGATCGACTCTCGCCAGCTCGGTGGAACCGTCATTCCGGCCAGTGGAATGGTCGCGATGCTGAAATCGGGTGGCTCGCCGCCAAGCCAGCCCATCATCGTTCCTGCCCACCAGCTTGTCCCGCTGTACCTCTCTTCGCTGGCCCTGCCTGGACCGCCCGAACTTTCCGCCATGCACGAACCCTAGCGACCGTCGTACGGCGGGGATCTCCGAGCGCCCTGACGATCATCTCCGATCTCTCCCCCGGTCGCCGACCGCAAGCGGGTCAGCGCCAAGCCGACGTGAGATCGCACAGTCGATTCGGCGATGCCGAGTTCCGTGGCAATCTCCGGACACCCAAGATCTTGGCGAACCGCGCATCGATACACGCTCTCTGTTGCGCGGGTAGATCTTTGAGCGCGTCCGCAATGGGTCCCAGATCGACATCAGACTCAGACTGGCCCACGATCCACTCATTGATGAGCCTCTGCATCGCACGGTGGCGGACGGACCTCTGGCGCGCCCGGTTTGGACACGCGCTGCGAACCCCGGCGAAGACGTACGTGTCCGGCTTATCGCGGACTCCTCTCGATCTCCACATTGAAAGGGAGCGTGCGAGGGACTCCTGGACGAGCTCCTCGGCTCTGTCGGCGGCTCCCCACTTGCGGGCGAACTGGACGAGATGGGTGTGCTCGGCCTGAGAGGTCCGCGATCACGTCGGCGGGAGTCGGGGCAGTCATGGCAGTGGCACCTCCGTGCACATCTGGCGCACACGGTGGCCGTTTCGTGGGCTGATTCCCTTTGGTTTCAGTGGTGGTGACGGTGGAGTCGACCTGTAAGCAGGAGATAGGTCGACTGACCTGTACCTGAGCAAGAACCGCAGAAAACCGCAGGTCACTCCACCTACAGTGGACCCACAACTACCCCATACTGCGCTAGTGGTGTTCCACGTTTGTTCCACGTGGGAGCCTCTGTATGCAGATAACCCGAACGCTGAAGATCGCCGGGCTCGTCCTTGTGGGCGCCTTCCTCGGCATGCTCATCGCCAACTACGTGGTGTGGGGCGTCATGCTCGTGCCCGAGATAGTCCGCGGTGATATGGGCACGGACGACCTCGACAGAGTGAGAGACAGCACAGCCGACACCATCGGCGACATCGTTGGCGCGATCGTCGGCGGAGTCGGGCTACCCAGACTCGTGTCGGCGCGTCGACGCGGAGGTCGGGATGGCCGCTAGACGAATCGTCCTCGCAGTGCTCGGCGCGCTCGCCGGGCTCACCGTGGTCGCCTTTCCTCTCCTGATCACGGGGTACTACGGACTCTGGGGACTCCACGACAGCGAGGCCGCTGCGAACGTCTATCTCGTCGCGGTCACGGCCGGCGCCGTCGTAGGAGCTGTCTTGCTCGTCCGACAGGGGGAGCGATAGATGGCCTCGATCGAGAAGCTCCCCAGCGGCCGCTACCGGGTGAAGTGGCGCGGCATCGACGGCAAGTGGCAGTCATCGCAGACATTCGCCGCGAAAGCCGACGCCAACGCGGAACGCCGCCGGATCGAATCCGACCTCGCGCCGGGGTGTCGGTCACCGCTGCTGATCGGAAACTCACCATCGGCCGCTACGTCACCCGCGATGGTGGCTGGCTCGAGTCCCGTCCGTGGCGACCCTCGACTCGTGAAGCGTTCGACTCCCACTGGCGCGCCCACCTCGAACCGCGATGGGGCGACGTTCCGCTCGTCGCTGTCCGCCCGACCGACGCGCAGGGTTGGGTCAACAAACTCGCCCAGGACCTCGCACCCTCCACCGTGGAAGCGCTGTACCGCCGGCTCGTGACCATCATGCGGGCCGCACACGCTGACGGAGTGATCGCACGACAACCCCTCTCGACCATCGTGCTACCCGAACGGCCAAGGGCCGGCCGCGTCCACGTCCCGACCGCGGAGCAGGTCGGCCAGCTCGCCGCCGCGATGTCGGACCGGTACCGGCCGATCGTGTGGACGATCGCCACGCTCGGACTCCGCCCCGCCGAAGCCATCGGGCTCACCGTCGAACGCGTCGACTTCCTCCGCGGCTCCGCCAGGATCGACCGACAGATGGTCACCGTGAAGGGAGGCCCGCGCCTCGCGCCGCTCAAGACCCGCCGCATGCCGTCTCGTGAAGTACCGGTGCCCCGCGAGCTCACCGAACGACTCGCCGCCCACCTCGAGGCCCACCCCGCTATCGAAGCACCCGACACGGACCCGCACGGCGGACCCGCGCACCTGATCTTCAGCAACAACGACGGCCGACCGATCCGACGCAACGGACTCGGCTGGATCTGGACGACCGCCGCCGAGAAGATCGGGCTACCCGACGAGCTGCGAGGCTGGCACTGTCTCCGGCACTACGCGATCACCCGCCTGATCGGTGCCGGAGTCAACCCCGACTACGTGCGCCAGTTCGCCGGACACTCGAACCTCACCGAAACGATGGACACCTATGCGGGATGGTGGCCGTCCGAGGCGGACAACGCCCGCGACGTGCTCAGCGAGGTACTTGCCAGATCAGTGGGGCGGCGACTCTGACGCGCCTCGGGTGTCGGCAAGGTTCGGCACTTCACTGTCGTGTCGCTGCGCGCAAGTGCAGCGATCTAGCCTCCTGAGTGTGACGTTCCCGCTCGGACTATTCATCGTTGGGATGTTCGTCGTGGTGGCTGTCATCCCGATCTGGGGATTCGTCACGGCGATGCTCGACCGACGAGGTGGATGGGCGACCAGCATCTGCGTCGGATTCATCGCATTCCCGATCGGCACGCTGGCTGCCATCGCGTACTTGGCGGTGATACGGCGGCGAACTCGCTCGGACATCGAACTGCTTGCCGTGGGACCGGTGTCTCCGACTCCAGGTTGGTTTCCGGACCCGACGGGACAACACGAGAGTCGCTACTGGGACGGCGAGGACTGGACCGGCCGCGTCATCGACTGACCTGTCCTTCGGACAGACGGCGGACATCTTCTCGCGCCGAGTCGCGCCCGTGGTCCGAGTCGCCGGCATCAAACGCGACGCGGCACGGAAGCGCCAGGCAGCGGGCGGGGGATCGAAGCCGGGTGTGAGATCCGGAACCTGACGTCTTGATGTGGTGGTGGCGGGGAGTCGGCCTGTAAGCGGGGTTCTGTCCTGGAGGTGGGAATACCTCCGTGGATGACCATCCATCTGTGCGGCCTACCCGGGAGTGTCTGCGGGCGGGACGCCCTCTCCCTGTCTGGCCTTGCTCCGGGTGGGGTTTGCCTAGCCACCCCGGTCGCCCGGGGTGCTGGTGCGCTCTTACCGCACCGTTTCACCCTTACCGGCTCGACACGAGGCCGAACCGGCGGTCTGTTCTCTGTGGCACTTTCCTGCGAGTCGCCTCGACTGGCGCAAGCCAGCACCCTTCCCTGCGGAGCCCCGACTTTCCTCAGCCCACCGAAGTGGACCGCGGTCATCCAGCCGGCTCCCCGCCACCGTGACTGAGTGTACGACGCGCTGGACGTCACCCTTCACGAGTTGATGTCCGCGGCCGATGGCTGCGCCATGGCTCGCATCGCAACCATCTGCTCGATCGTGGTGTTCTCACTCCTCGCCGCGGCCTGTGGCACCTCGGCCCCCGAGGACACTCCGGTCGCCGACACGCTCCCGACGCCGTCGGTGACGACCGCGCCGTCGACGAGCGCGGCCCGGATCGTGGAGGACGACCTGTCGCCCTGCGAGCACTGGGACGCGGCGCTCCGCTCACTCGCGGCCGGTGCGTCGCTCGCCGTGCAATCCGTGGCCGTCGAGCGCTGGCTCGAGTCGGTTCACATCAGCGCCGATTCGCTCGCCGTCGGGATGCCCCTGGTCGACTATCAGGCGGCGGTCGAGTCGCTGACCGCCGCGAACTGGGACTTCGAGGCTGTCGACGATGCCGTGGTGTCCCGCTGGGTCGAGGGCTTCCTCGGGAACACGCTGTTCGGTCCCGGTCATCCGCCGGTGCCCCGCGACGAGTGCGACGTCGCGGTCGCCGGTCCCGACGCGGTGGCGATCTCGATCGACTGCCTCTTCCGGCTGGAGCCGGCGTTCACGTGGCTGATCGCGCTCGAGTTGGACGAAGTCCACGAGCTGCCCGAGGCCGAGGTCGACCGGCTCACGAGCGGCGTCGGGAGGCGGTGGGTCGACGCGGGTGCGTCCCCTCTGTGCATGTCGCAGGCGCTCTGGGGTGTGTCGCCCGCCGATCTCGACGAGTTCCGGGCGTCGCTGACGGCCGACGAGGCGAACCGTGTCGCGGTTGCCGGTGCCGTGTTCGCGGCCGGGCTCGAATCCATGGCGATCGCGGCCGATGAGCGGTTCGTCGAAATCGAGGCAGTGATTCCCTGATCAGGATTCGGCGGAGTCGCGCAGCGCGCGGCGGGCGCCGAACCAGGCGCCGACGATGCCGATGGACGGGGCGAGGAGCGCGTTGAACACGAGGCCGCTCCAGCTGATGCCCTCGTCGGCGATCAGGCGACGCACGATGCCGATGGTCTGCACCACGGCGAAGGCCAGCAGGGTGGCGGCGGCGCCGTTGAGGAAGGCGACGTCGGGGACACGCCGGCCGGCCTGGGCGCCGCCGAGCAGGTAGGCGACGACGATGGCGAGGAGGGCGACGAGGACCCAGTTCGACTGGTTCGTGCCGGCGTCGTCGTCGGCCAGCACCGCGGTGACGATGGCGGCGGGGACCGCGATGGCCAGGCACCACGCGGCGCCGACGAGGACCGCGGAGCGGTTCAGCGAATGCAGCACTCGGCGGACGCTACCAGCGCGCTACGGTGCCGCCCCATATGAGCACGCTCGACGCACACGGCGGCTGGCCCGGCATCCTCGGTGCCCTGGCCGACGGCACCGATCTCGACGCCGACACGACCCGGGCGGTGCTCGGCACGATCCTCTCGGGCGACGCCACGGATGCGCAGATCGCCGCCTTCATCGTCGGCCTGCGCATCAAGGGGGAGTCCGTCGAGGAGCTGGCGGGCCTCCAGGGGGCGATGCTCGACGCGGCGACGCCGCTGTCGGTGCCGGACGCCACGATCGACATCGTGGGCGTGGGCGGGGCCCCGAGCCGGCGTGACGCGGCGCTCAACGTGTCGACGATGGCGGCGTTCGTCGCCGCGGCCGCGGGAGCCACGGTCTGCAAGCACGGCAACCGCAAGGCCTCGTCCACGTCCGGCAGCTTCGACCTGCTCGAGGCGATGGGGATCGACGTGGAGATCTCACCCGACGCCCTGGAGGCACAGGTGCGTGACCACGGTGTCGGCTTCGCGTTCGCCCGCACGTTCCACCCGGCGATGCGTCACGTCGGCCCGGTGCGAGCCGAGCTCGGCATCCCGACCGTGTTCAACATCCTCGGCCCGCTGAGCCACCCCGGCCGGCTCACCCGGCAGGTGATCGGCGTGGCGGACTGGACGATCGCGGAGCGGATGATCCGGGTCCTCGAGGCGACCGGCTCGACCCGCGCCCTCGTCGTGCACGGCGACGGCGGCCTCGACGAGCTGTCGACCACCGGTCCGTCGCAGATGCTCTCGTTGGAGAACGGCGAGATCCGCGAGATCGCCGTCGACGCCGCGGCCCTCGGTCTCGCGCCGGCGACGGCTGCCGACCTCGCGGGAGGTGACGCCGCGGCGAACGCCGAGATCGCGACCGCGATGTTCGCCGGCGAGCCCGGTCCGAAGCGCGACATCGTCGTGCTCAACGCGGCGGCCGGCCTCGTCGCGGCCGGGATCGCGGCGGATCTCGCCGCCGGAATCGAACAGGCGGCGGCGGCGATCGACGACGGCCGGGCAGCGGCGAAGGTCGCCGCTCTGGCAGCCTCCTCACCCTGAAGCCCGTTCAGCCGATGGGTAGAAGTGACTCGGTGGCTTCTGCTCTCTCCGACGGTCGTTTCGCTGACGGCCATGCTGGGTGGCCTGCTCGCCGCGCTGTACGTGTTCGAGTCGCACGCCGCCGGCGTCGTGATCGGGGCCGGCGTCGCCGCGATCCTCGCCGGGGGTGTCTCGCTCATGCAGCGCACACTCGGCCGCAGCACGGTCACGCACCTGGAGGAGTCGGAGCGTCGGGCGAACCACGACCCGCTGACCGGACTCCTCAATCGGTCGGGCCTGATGGAGGCACTGTCGGCGGCCATTGCCCGCGGGGACGCCTCCGGCACCTGCGTCGGCCTGCTGTTCTCGGATCTGGATCGCTTCAAGCTGGTGAACGACAGCCTGGGCCACGGCGCCGGTGACGAACTGCTCGTCGGGGTGGCGAACCGCCTCAGCGACGCGGTTCGTACCGCCGACGTCGTCGCCCGATTCGGCGGCGACGAGTTCGTGGTCATCTGCCACGGGCTGGTGCAACCCGGCTCGATCTCGCGCGTTGCCGAGGTCGTCTTCCAGGCGTTCGCCGAGCCGTTCGCGGTCGACGGGGGCGAGCTCGTCATCCAGCCGAGCATCGGCGTCGCGATCTGGGATCCGTCGAGTGAGGCCGTGGTGACCGCCGAGGACCTCGTGCGCGATGCCGACGCCGCCATGTACGAAGCCAAGCGCACCAAGTGCCGGATCTCGGTCTTCGACACGGGGGTGCGGCACAACCTGCTCGCCCGACTGAAGATCGAACAGTCGCTCTCCGTGTCGTTCGACTCCGAACTGGTCGTGCACTACCAGCCGGTGGTCGACGCCCGTCGCCGGGCGATGTACTCCACCGAGGCGCTCGTGCGCTGGAACCACCCCGACCACGGCCTTCTCTTCCCGAGCGAGTTCCTCCCGGTCGCGGAGGAAGCGGGACTCATGGGTCGTATCGGCGAGGTCGTCCTGCGTGAAGCCTGCGCCCAGGCCGCCCAGTGGAACATGATCAATCCGAGGTGCCGGGATCTGCGGATCAACGTCAACGTCTCGGAACACCAGCTTCTCGACGCGGCGTTCCCGATGCGGGTCGCCGAGACCCTCGAATGGTCGGGCCTGCCGGCCGACCAGCTGTGTCTCGAGATCAGTGAGGACCTCGTGACCGAGCACCTCAGCGGCTCGTTGCCCGTGCTCGAGGGCATCGCCGGACAGGGCGTGCGGTTGTCGCTCGACGATTTCGGCACCGGCCGGACCACGATGTCGCACCTCAAGCGGCTGAACGATGTCGTACACCAGTTGAAGATCGATCGAGCCTTCGTGACCGAGCTTCCCCACGACGCCATCGACCAGGCGGTGGTGGAGGCGGTGTCCCGCATCGCCGGTGCAGCCAACCTGACCGTGGTGGCGGAGGGTGTGGAGACCGTGGAACAGGCCGACTATCTCCTCGCGCTCGGCATCAACCACCATCAGGGCTTCCTCTACTGCCACGGCGTCGAGGCGGAGCGGCTGACGAAGGTGTTCTACGACGCCGCGCAGACGGCCGCCGCGGCGGATCGACACGATCCGCTGTTCGCCGGCGTCTGATCGCCGGTCACAACACGCGCGGTATCGGGATACGGGTGCGCCGGGCGAGCCGCTCGGCACCGACGCCGGTGCGTTCGGCGGAACGGCTCGCGGGGCTCTTCCCCTGCGGTGCGAACGTGGGGATTCGGGGGAGCGGCTCGACGAGAACGCCGGAGAGCGACTCGACGCGCACCTTTGCCGCGTTCTTCTCGAGCCACGCGACGATCGTGAGCAACTCGTCGGCCTCGTCGCGACGGGGGACGCCCAGCGGCTCGCCCGGGGCGGGGAGGGTCGGCGCTTCGACGGGAAGGCCCTCGTGCCAGAGGGCATCGTCGTCCGTCGCGCCACACGCCACGAGCAGGCCGCGGTCGAACTCGACCCACGCGGCCCCGATCGACACCCGCACCCGTCCGGCTCGCCGGAGGAGGTCGAAGCGCCGGCCCCGCCGCAGGGCACCGCTCAACGCGTCGGCCCGATCGCGCACGTCGGCCGCTTCCTCGAAGCGTTCGTCGCGGGCCAGTGATTCGATCCGTTCTTCGAGGGGGCGCAGGAGGCGATCGGGTTCGCGCGAGAGCGTGTCGACGAGATCGTCGATCAGCCGCCGGTAGTCGGCCTCGCTGGTGGCCCCCGAGCAGGGGCACGCGGCCACGCCGATCTGGGCGGCCGCGCACACCGGCTTCGACATGGTGCCGGTGGAACGGGCCGTGCATCGTCGGATCGGTGCCGCGGTCTCGATGGCCTCGATGATCCGCTTCGCCCGCTTCGCCGACGAGATCGGACCGAGATAGAACGCCCCGTCGTCCTTGACGGCCCGGGCGACGGAGAGGCGGGGGAAGCGCTCGTCCAGCGTGAGCTTCACGTAGGGGTACTTCGACGAGCGGGTGTGTTGTCGGTTGTAGCGGGGGAGGTGGCGATGGATCAGCCGCACCTCGAGGACCGCGGCCTCGAGCCCGTTGCGACAGACGTGGTGGTCGATCTTCTTCGTCTCCCGGAGCAGGTTGCCGATCTTGCGGCGCTCGTCGGTGGAGAAGTAGCTGCGCACCCGCGAGCGCAGGTTCGCGGCCTTGCCCACGTAGAGCACCTCGTCGCGTGCGTCGCGGAAGAGGTAGACGCCCGGCTCGCGCGGCAGGCCGTCGGTGAGCGGGAGCTTCTTCGCCTGGGCGCTGCCGGCCAGCTTCGGGAGGATGAGCAGGTCGTCGAGCCCGGTGACGCCGAGCGAGCCCGCCCGCTCGAGCAGGAGATGCAGGAGGTCGCCGGTGGCGAGCGCGTCGTCGAGGGCCCGATGGCTCGGCGTGTGGGAGAGGCGCAGCCGGTCGGCCAGGGTGCCGAGCTTGCAGTTCGGCACCTCGTCGCGCAGCAGGCGCCGGGCCAGGGCGAGCGTGTCGATCGAACGATGGGGGAGACGGTCGCGGCCCTGCTGGCGAAGGGCCTCGTTGAGGAAGCCGATGTCGAAGCGGATGTTGTGGCCGACGATGACGGTGCCGGTGCCGACGAACTCCAGCAGTGACGGCATCACCGCCTCGATGCGCGGCGCCCGCATCACCATCGCCTCGGTGATGCCCGTGATCATGGTGATCTCGGGCGGGATCGCACAGCCCGGGTCGACCAGGGTCTGGTAGGTGCCGAGGCACTCGCCGCCCTTGAGCTTCACCGCGCCGACCTCGGTGATCGCACAGTTTTTGGCCGAGCCGCCGGTGGTCTCGAGGTCGATCACGACGAAGGTGACGTCGTGGAGGGCGGTGCCGAGGTCGTCCAGCGAGCGCTGGTCGGCGACTCCGGTGTCGAACATCTGTTCGGACATGGGCTGATCATCTTGGACGAACGTCTGTTCGTCGTCAAGGGCGTCGTCCGCCGGTCAGCGCAGCACGTCGTCGAGATGCTCGGCGAGGCGCACGGCGAGGGCGACGATCGTGTAGGTCGGTGTCGCGGTGCCGCCGGTGGCGAAGACGCTGCTCCCGGCAACCCAGAGATTGTCGACGCCGTGCATCCGGCAGTTCTCGTCGACCACTCCGTCCGAGGCCGACGCGGCCATGCGGGTCGTGCACATGTGGTGGAAGCCCATGCCCACGGGGAAGTCGTCCTCGTCGATCTCGTCGGGGATCGAGCGGTACACCGTCAGGAACTCGCCCGGCACGAGGTTGTCGAGCGCGTCGGCGTGAACACCACCGGGTACGAGTTGCACCCGGCCGATCCCCAACGCCCCGAACGCTTCGGCGACGACCCGATAGCCGTCGAGGGCGCGCCGGCGATCGGCTGCGCTGTACTGCCAGTCGAGCTGCACCCGTGCCATGCCGAGGGCATCTGTGGCGGACCCGAGCACCACCCGGCTCTCGGGATCGAGTTCCTGTTCCGCGAGTCCCTGGAGGTAGACGGCCGTCGGCGGTACCGGGCCGGTGTGGCCGAGCAGCTCGGCGACGTCGTCCATGTCGACGCCCGATTCCTGCAGGGGCTGGCCGATCGGGAACGTGCCCGGCAGCAGCTGGATCTCGAGACCGGTGGTCTCGGCGTCGCGGAGGTGCTGGTCCGTGAGCCCGATCGCGAACTTGGCCCCGTGCGTCGCGCCGGCGTGGCGACCCGTCTCGATCGTGACGTCGGCTCCGTTGAGGCCGACCATGTCGGTCGGATCGGCGTCGAGCAGGCCGAACCCTGCGTAGACCTGGAGATGCTCGGTGAAGTGGCGGCCGACGAGGTCGTCGGCGTTCCCGAGGCCGGCCGGGTCCGCGTCCTGCGAAGCGAGGAGGAGGCGCGGGTTCTCGATGCCGCCGGCGGCGAGCACGTACGCCCGTGCCGTTGCCGTCAGCGCGGTGCCGTCGAGGGTGCGGAGGTCGAGCCGCTGCACGGCGCCGCCATCGAGCGTCGCGAGGTTCACGACGTTGGCGTTGAAGAGCACCCGCAGGTTCGCGGTGTCGGCGAGTTCGGCTGCGTAGACGCGGCCGAACTTGGTGGGGAACGTGAGCTGGTAGACGAGCGGCTCGACCCGATCGGACCGGATGGGCGGGGCGGGGAGACCGAGCTTCGACTCCCACCGGTCGACGGCGAAGTCCGCGTCCGTGATCCGAACCCACTCCGCAGCGCGGTCCATGAAGGGATCGATTTCCTCGCGGCCGAACGGCCAGCCCGACACGGCGAGATGGTCCCGGACCTCGAAGTCCACGGGGGAGAAGGGGCGGCAGAAGCCGGCCCAGTGGTTCGTGGTCCCGCCGATGTAACGAAGCCGCATCTGGTCCAACCGGACGGGGCTGTCGAGCGTCGTCGCGGGTTGCCCGATGCTCTCTCCGGCGGCGAGGTCCTGGGTCGCCGGGTCCTCGTCGTGACCGCCGGACTCGACGAGCAGCACCTCGTGGCCGGCGGCCGCGAGTTCGAGCGACAAGACGATGCCGGCGGCTCCCGCGCCGATGATGCAGACGTCGGCCGCGAAGGACTCGCCACCCGGGGTCGTCCGGGCATCGATCAGCACGGCGCGCCACCGTCCATCAGCGCCAGCGCCGCCGCCGCTCGGGCCTCGGATCGGCCGAGGACCCACCCGTCCACCTGGACCGTGTCGCCGGCGCGGAACTCCGCCGCGGTGATCGCCGCGGCCTGGGCCAGCGGGTCGGCCGTGGGGTCCGGGACGTCGGCGAGCAGCTCGTCCAGGTCGTCCCAGCCGTGGGTCGCGATTGCCGCGGCGCCCAGGGTGAGGATCCCGGAGCCGACGGCGCCGATGCCCTCGATGAGCTCCGGCCCGTCGCAGTCGTCCGGTGTGGTCGTGGTCGAACCGGCGGGCCCCGGCGCCGTCGCGTCGTCGTCGCGTCGATCGAGCCAACCGGCCGCGCCGCCGATGAGGAGAGCGAGCGCACCGCCGCCTCCGATCTTCAGGACCGCACGGCGGCTGGTGGCGTCGGACACGGCTTCGCAACCTAGCGGTGTCATACCCCCTTCGTAGGGTGCGTTCCATGTCAGCACATCCCCACCTCCGCCTCGTGCCGGACCATCCCGGTCCTGCGTTCTCGGGGCAGATCGCTCCCGACGACACGCTCACGATCGACTGTGCGGTGTGTGTCGCGCTCGACACCGCTGCGTGCGACGACTGTGTCGTGACCTGTCTGGTCGGTCACGAGGTCGGCACGCCGGTCGTGCTCGACCCCGAGGAGCGGCGGGCCGTGGATCTGCTCGCCGAGGCGGGCCTGGTGCCGGCGAGCCGGTTCAGCCCGCGGCCCGGCGTCGCCTGAGCGCACGCAGGGCGTGTCACCATGGCGCGGTGATCACGCTCCCCGAGCTCGAGGCGATCGGCCGACAGCACGGCCTCTGCGCGTTCGGGGCGGCGACGGCGGACCCCTTCGACGACGTCCTCGAGTCGCTGACGGCGCGCAAGGCGGACGGTCTCCACGGGGGGATGCAGTTCACCTACCGCAATCCGGCCCGTTCGACGGATCCGGCCCGCAGCCTGCCCGGCGCCGGGACCCTGCTGGTCGGCGCCTACGACTACCAGCGGGAAGCACCGGCGCCGGATCCGTCCCAGCCCAACGGGCGGGTGGCCGCTTACTCGTGGGAGGACCACTACGCGGTGCTGCGGGCCGCGCTGGAGGCGGTCGCCGAGCCGCTGCGCGACGCCGGTCACCGGGCGATCGTGCTCGCCGACCAGAACCATCTCGTCGATCGGGCCGCCGCCCACCGGGCTGGCATCGGCTGGTGGGGCAAGAGCAGCAACGTCCTGGTGCCCGGCGTCGGCAGCCTCGTGGTGCTCGGTTCGGTCCTCACCGATGCCCCGATCGCCTTCGAGCCGGCCGCGCCGGTCGAGGACGGCTGTCGCACCTGCCGGCAGTGTCTCGACGGCTGCCCGACGGGTGCGATCGTCGCCCCCGGGGTGATCGACGCGCGGAAGTGTCTCGCCTGGCTGCTGCAGGCGGAGGGCCCGTTCCCCGTGGAGTTCCGCGAGGCGCTCGGCGACCGTCTCTACGGCTGCGACGACTGTCAGGATGTCTGTCCGCCCAACCAGATCCGTCGCCGCCGCCCCTCCGATGCCGGCGACGACGGTGCCTGGGTCCCCGTGCTCGATGCCCTCGCGAGCGACGACGACACCCTGCTGGCGCGACTCGGCCGGTGGTACATCCCCGACCGTGACCCCGCCTACCTGCGGCGCAACCTGCTCGTCGTGCTGGGCAACACCGGCGACGCCGCCGATTCCCGCACTGCCGAGCGGTTGGCGGACGCGCTGGCCGACGACCGGCCGCTCGTGCGGTCCCACGCGGTCTGGGCGGCGCGGCGGCTCGGGCTCGACGCCCTCCTCGACGATGTGGCCGACGATCGCGATCCCGCGGTGCGTCTCGAGCTCGATCGGGCGTAGGGTCCGCCGCTGTGCCGCGTCACCTCCTCGTGACCAACGACTTCCCGCCGAAGGTGGGTGGGATCCAGAGCTACCTGTGGGAGCTCTGGCGCCGGCTGCCGCCCGACGAGTTCGTCGTCCACACCACGCCCTACGAGGGCACCGACGAGTTCGACGCCGCCCAACCGTTCACGGTGATCCGCAGCCCGGAGCCGTGGTTGCTGCCCCAGCCCGTGCTCGTGCGGCGCGTCAACCAGCTCATCGCGGAGCACGACATCGACCTCGTCATACTCGACCCGGCCGTGCCGGTCGGCCTGATCGGACCCCATCTGGACGTGCCCTACGGGGTCGTGCTCCACGGTGCCGAGGTCACCATCCCCGGCCGTCTGCCGGTCACCCAGCAGCTCATGAATCGCGTGCTCAAGGGCGCCGTGGGCGTGATTTCCGCCGGTGGCTACGCCGCGGCGGAGGCCGAACGAGCCGTCGGCCGCGACCTGCCGATCGCGATCGTCCCGCCCGGCGTCGACACCTCCCGGATCACGCCGCTCGATGCGGCCGGACGCACCGCGGCGCGCGCCCGGTTGGGCCTGCCGACCGAGGGGCCCCTCGTCACGTCGGCCAGTCGCCTCGTGCCCCGCAAGGGCATGGACGTGCTGATCCGGGCGAGCGTTCACGTCCGCGAGCGCCACCCGGACGTCCACGTCGCCATCTCCGGCAGCGGGCGCGACACCAAGCGACTCCAGGGCATCGTCGACGAACTCGATGCGCCGGTCACGATGCTCGGGCGCCTCCCCGACGCCTCGATGCCGGACCTCTACGCCTGTGGCGATGTCTTCTCCGTGCTGTGCCGCACCCGCTGGGGCGGGCTCGAGCAGGAGGGCTTCGGCATCATCTTCGTGGAGGCGGCCGCGGCGGGGGTCCCCCAGGTAGCCGGACGAAGTGGGGGAGCGCACGAAGCCGTCGCCCACGGGGAGACGGGCCTCATCGTCGACGACCCGACCGACGAGCGGGCGGTCGCGGACGCGATCAGCACCCTCCTCGACGATCCGGCGCGGCGGGCGGCGATGGCCGTGGCGAGCCGGGCGCGGGTGGAGACCGAGTTCGACTACGACCGGCTCGCCGATCGCTTGCACGAGGCGATCGCGGCGATGATGGATCCATGATCGAGCCCGGGGGCCGCATCATCGCCGCCTCGTGGACGGGCACGGCCGTGTTCGCGATCGCGGCCGGCGTCTCGACGATCGATCCGGACTCGCTCGGGGCGCCGGTGGTGATCGTCTCACTGGTGCTCTTCGGGGCCGGGGCGATCGCGATGTTCTGGGCGTTCCTCATCGCCGTGGCCCGCAGCACCGAGGAGGCGATCGGGATCGGTGGCTTGTACTTCGGTGCCGGGTCGGCGCCCCGGCGGGTCCAGGCGCATCTCATGGGCTCGCTGGCGCTCCAGCTCGTGATCGCGTTCACCACGGCGTCGATCCGGATCTTCACCGCTCTCGCGTTCGGCATCCTCGTGCCGGTCTGGGGATTGGGAATGGCGGGGCTGTGGTGTGCGCGGCACGGCACCTTCGCGCCCCGCGGCGGCTGAGGCCGGTAGGGTCGCGTCCGCACCGACGAGGGAGGCCGTGTGGTCGATCAGACAACGGAACGCACCACGATCATGGCGTCGCCGGATGCCTGTTACGAGGCGGCGATCGACTTCGAGAGCTACCCGGACTGGGCAACCGACATCAAGATGGCACGGATCCTGTCGCGCGACGACGACGGCCGCGCGGTGGACGTGGAATTCCGGGCCGCGGCCATGGGTCGCAGCACCACCTACACGCTGCGCTACTTCTACGGCTCCAACCCCCGACGGTTGGCGTGGCGGCTCCAGCGGGGCGACGTCACCCGCCGGCTCGACGGCGAATACGAGTTCCTGCCGGTCGCGTCGGACCCCAACGCCACCGAGGTCGTGTACCACCTGGCCGTGGACCTCTCGGTGCCGCTTCCCGGCTTCGTGAAGCGCCGGGCCGAGGCTCGCATCGTTCGGTCGGCCCTGGAGTCGTTCACGGCCTACGTCGAGTCCCGAGGGTCGTGAACGACGATCCGCACGGCGAGCCCGGCGACGACCAGTTCGACGAGCTGCGGGAGGCCGCCGGGGCGGTCGTCGACTCCCTCAAACGCCTGATCGAAGCGACGGAGCGGGTGATCGAGCAACCCGGTGCGTTCGCCGGCGCGGTGGAGAGCGGACGATCCGTGGTTGAGGCGTTTCTCGGCGGGTTCGCGTCCCAGGCCGACCCGGACGGGGCGACCGCCGAAGGTGACCAGGGTCCCACAGAATCCTGAGTCATCCGGCTTGATCCGCCACGCTGCGTGCCGATGGGGATCCGATGCGCTTCGTCGAACTACGGCCTGCTCCCGACCGTGGGTCCTTTCGCCTCCATCCGCGGATCACGTGGTTGCGGGGATTGGATCCCGCGGCGCGCGTCGCCATCGTCGGCCTGGTCCACGACGTCGCCCTCGGCGAGATGCCCGATTGGACGGGCATCGTCGAGATGGACGGCGGGAACGTCTCGCTCACCGAAGCGATTCCCCGCCTCGGTGAGACGGCCGACAGCGCCCTGATCATCGACGCGGCGAGCCTGCCCGAGCCCGGCGAGGGCCCGACCGCGCCGTCCGAACAGCGGACGGGCCTCGACGAGGCACAACAGAAGCTCGACGAACTCGACAGCCGGATCACCGAGATCGCCGAGGAACTCGCCGCCAGCGGCAACGTCCGCTCGCAGATGGTCGCGCACCTGCGCTCGTCGAAGGGGCAGGTCGATCCGGAGGCGAGCACGCGACTCGACCAGGCGGACGGGCAGCTCGTGCGCTCCTCTCGCCGCGCCGACCGGCCGGATCCGTGGACGGGGATGAAGGACATCCCCGCCCGGATCGAGGAACTCACCGCGACGATCACCGAACTCGACGAGACGCTGGCCGGCCTACCGACCGGTGACCGTCCCGCGCTCGCCGCTGCGGCGGCCACGGCACGGTCGGCCATCGCGAGAGGTTCCGGTGCGACCGCACCGAGCCCCGAAGCCGCGGCGTTGGCCCAGGCATGGATCAGCCTCCATCAACGGCTGCTCGGGCTCGAGTCCCGCATGGAGGCCGCCGGCGGCGGCACCGAGCTCGTCGCCGCCCGCCTCGACGATGCCCGGCGGGCGGCCCGCGCCGCGGAGGACGCCGCCGTTCCCCGCAAGGTCACCGAGGCCGAGGTCGCCGAACTCGAGGTCCTGCACGAAACCATGATCGACGCCGAGGGTCGCGTCGGGAGGGGCGTGCGACGCGCCACCACCCGAGCGGCGTTCGATGCAGCGGAGAAAGCGCTCCAGGACGCACTCGAGCCCCTCGGCTATCCGACCTGGGCGGCGTTCCGCATGGGCAACGGCATGGCCGCCGTTCCGCCCGAAGCCCTCATCGAGTACGAGGTCGCCCAGCACGAGCTGGAGGCGGCCGAACTCGAATGGGCCGAGCTGATGGCCCGCCTCGAGCGCGACACCGAGCTGCAGGACGTCCTCACCGCGATCGAGAAGGCGCAGGAGCACGCCGTCTCGCTGCTGGGCGAGGATCCCCTCGCCGGCGGAGACGACGCCTCGCCGGACCTCCTCACCGAAGCGCTCCAGGCCTTCGTCGTCGATGCCGATTCGGTCGGCGTCGATCGTGACGCCGGGATGCGGCACCTCCAGGTCGCCATGGCGGAAGCGGGTGTGGTCGGCCACGAGGCGCTCACCAGCGACCAGGCCGTGGTCGCCCTGGCCGAATCGTGGCTCGGCGTGCTCGTCGCGGCCGACGATCTGGCCGTGCGCATCCTCCGCGATCGGGAGCGGGCCGCCGAGGAACTGGATGCACTCGAATCGCTCGGCGACGGCAGCAGGGTCGATCGCCTCGACGGCGAACGGGCCGCCGTGCGCGAAGCCGAGAAGGACGTGGCCGCCAGCCGCGCCGCCCTCGGCGAGGTCGTGCAGGCCCGACTGCAGCTGCACGTGCTCGCCGCGACCGAACTCAACCTCGCCGAAGAGCACGACGACCGGCTCGTCCAGCGGGAGAGCGCCCAGGTGCTGGTCGACCTCGCCCGCCGCCGGCTCCAGGGCCGCGCGTCGGCCGACGCCGTCGCCGCCCTTGCCGATCGGGTTCCCCGCGGTGTCGCCGGTCCGATCCCCGTCGTGGTGGTCATGGGCGATGCGCCGGCCAGCACGCTCGACCGGCTCGCCGTCCTGCCCGACGACGTGCAGATCCTCGTCATCGGCGACGGGCACGGGGCCGACGAGTGGATCGCCGAGGTCGGCTCGGACGTCGCCTCGGTGGTCGAGGTCGGAACTCTCGTCTAGGCCCGGGGTCGGCTCGCTAGCCTGAGGCGATGGAGTTCCGTCGCATCAACGGCCTACCGCCCTACGTGTTCACGATCATCGATTCGCTCAAGATCGAAGCACGTCGAGCCGGCGAAGACGTCATCGACCTCGGCTTCGGCAATCCGGACCTGCCGTCGCCCGACATCGCCGTCGAGAAGCTCGTGGAGGCCGCGCGGAACTCCCGCAACCACCGCTATTCGTCGAGCCGGGGCATCCCGAAGCTGCGCGAGGCGGTCGCCACGCTCTACGAGCGCCGCTTCGGCGTCACCCTCGACCCCGAGTCCGAGGTCATCAACACGATCGGCGCGAAGGAGGGGTTCAGCCACCTGATGTGGGTGCTGCTGCAAGCGGGCGATTCGGTGCTCGTGCCGGCCCCGTCGTATCCGATCCACCTGTTCGCCCCGCTGTTCGCCGGGGCCAATGTGCGGGAGATGCCGCTCAGCAACGACCAGGAGACCTTCCTGGAGACGCTGCAGGATCGCTTCGAGTACTCGTGGCCGAGGCCGCGGGTGATCGTGCTCTCGTTCCCGCACAACCCCACCACCACCTGCGTCGACCTCGACTTCATGCAGCGGGTCGTGGACTTCGCCCGCGAGAAGGACGTCATCCTCGTCCACGACTTCGCCTACGCCGACCTCGGCTACGACGGGTACATGCCGCCGTCGATCCTCGAGGCCGAGGGAGCGAAGGACGTCGCCGTCGAGCTGTATTCGATGACCAAGAGCTACTCGATGGCGGGCTGGCGCGTGGCGTTCATGGTGGGCAACCCGAAGATCGTCGCCGCCCTCCAGAAGCTCAAGAGCTATCTCGACTACGGCACCTTCCAGCCGGTGCAGATCGCGGCCACGGTCACGATGAACGAGGCGCCGGAGTACCCCGATCAGGCCCGGGCGGTCTACGAGAGCCGGCGCAACACGTTGATCGACGGGCTCGCCCGGATCGGCTGGGACGTCCCCGCCCCGCGCGGCACCATGTTCACCTGGGCGAAGATCCCCGAGCCCTACGAGGAGATGGGGAGCGTCGAGTTCGCTTCGATGCTCGTGCGGGAAGCCGACGTGGCGCTGTCGCCGGGTGTCGGATTCGGCCCGGGCGGCGAGGGCCACGTGCGCTTCGCGCTGATCGAGAACGAGCAGCGGATCAACCAGGCCACCCGCAACCTCGGCCGGGCGCTCACGAAGCTCGGCTAGTCCAGGTCCCACCCGCGGCTGCGTTCCACGGCCCGGGTCCACCGGGCGTACGCGGCGTCGGCGGCCGTGCGGTCATCGTTCGGCGTGAACGTGCGATCCGCGGTCCAGTTGGCGGCGACGTCGCCGGTGCCGGACCACACGCCCTCGGCGATCCCGGCGAGATAGGCGGCGCCGAGCGCCGTGGTCTCGGGCACGGACGCCCGCACCACGGGCACCCCGAGCTGATCGGCCTGGAACTGGAGGAGCACGTCCATCACCGAGGCGCCACCGTCGACGCGCAGTTCGGTGACCGGCGTGCCCGATGCGGCGCTCATGGCGTCGACGACGTCGCGGGACTGGTACGCCATCGACTCCATCGTCGCCCGGACGAGCTCGGCGCGGCCGGTGCCGCGCGTGAGTCCGACGATCGTGCCCCGGGCCCGGGGATCCCAGTGGGGCGAGCCGAGTCCGGCGAGGGCGGGGACGAAGACGACGCCCCCGGTGTCGTCGACCGACTCGGCGAGCGGGCCGGTCTCGGCGGCGTCGTCGATGATGCCGAGACCGTCGCGCAGCCACTGGATCGCCGCGCCGGTCGCGAAGATCGCGCCCTCGTAGGCGTAGGTGGTCTCCGCTCCGTTCGGGCCGTCGAGCGTCCAGGCGACGGTGGTGAGCAGGCCTTCGACCGGCTCGGGACAGGCGGTGCCGACGTTCATCAGCACGAACGAGCCCGTGCCGTAGGTGTTCTTCGCCTGTCCGGGCGAGAAGCACGCCTGGCCGAACAGGGCGGCCTGCTGGTCGCCGGCAATGCCGCTGATCGGGATGCCCGCGCCGGTCGGGATGTCGGCGGTGGTCACCCCGAAGCGGCCCGATGACGGCCGGACCTCGGGGAGGATGCCCATCGGCACGCCGAGCAGGTCGCACATCTCGGGCGACCAGTCGCCGGTCCGGATGTCGAAGAGCATGGTGCGGCTCGCGTTCGAGCCGTCGGTCACGTGGGTGCCCCCGGTCAGCTTCCACACCAGCCAGGAGTCGATCGTCCCGAAGAGCAGATCGTCGTCGGCCTCGACCCCGCCCTCGGTGAGGAGCCACTCGACCTTGGTGCCGGAGAAGTACGGATCGAGCACGAGGCCGGTGGTCGAGCGGACCAGGTCCCGGGCGCCATCGGCCTCCAGCTGCTCGCAGCGCGTCGCCGTCCGCCGGTCCTGCCAGACGATGGCGCGATGCCGGGGGGTGCCGGTGCGCCGGTCCCAGAGCACCACGGTCTCGCGTTGATCGGTGATGCCGATCGCGGCGATCGGCTGGTCGAGCGTGTCGACCAGTTCGGCGAGGGTGGACACGACCGCATCCCAGATCTCCTCCGCGTCGTGCTCGACCCAACCCGGACGGGGGAAGTGCTGCTCGAACTCGCGGTAGGTGAAGCCGAGGGGAGCGCCCCGCTCGTCGATGGCGAACGACCGCACACCCGTGGTGCCGGCGTCGATGGCGATGACGACTCCCATGGGCGGCGACCTTACCGGCGCTACGATCCGGCGCGAACAACCAGGGAGAGTCGATGCGTGTCGGAGTGCTGACCGGTGGGGGCGATTGCCCGGGCCTCAACGCGGTGATCCGCGGGCTCGTGCGCAAGGCCGAACGGGAGTACGGCGACGATGTGATCGGCTTTCTCGACGGCTACCTCGGACTGCTCGAGGATCGCTGGATGGCCCTCGACGTCGAGGCGTGCCGGGGCATCCTGCCCCGGGGCGGCACCATCATCGGCACGACGCGCCACACGCCGTACATGGTCGAGGGCGGCGTCGAGATCGTGAAGGAGACGCTGGCCCGCCACGACATCGAGGCGCTGGTCGTGATCGGCGGCGAGGGCACGCTGTCATGTGCGAATCGCCTGCACGAGGACGGCGTCCCGATCATCGGCATCCCGAAGACGATCGACAACGACATCGGCGGCACGGAGATGACGTTCGGCTTCGACACCGCCGTGCAGATCGCGACCGACGCGATCGACCGTCTCCACACGACGGCGGAGTCGCACAATCGCGTCATGGTCGTCGAGGTCATGGGCCGCCATGTCGGACACATCGCCACCTGGGCGGGGATCGCCGGCGGGGCGACCGTCACCCTCGTGCCCGAGGAACCGTTCGACATCCAGGCCGTGTGCGACTCGTTGGTGCGTCGCCACGAGCGGGGCCGGTTCGCCTCCATCGTCGTCGTCGCCGAGGGCGCCGTGCCGGCGGAGGGGACGATCGTCGTACCCGAACCGACCCTCGACGAGTACGGCCATCAACGCCTCGGGGGGATCGTCAACGTGGTCGCATCCGAGATCGAGGCGCGGACGGGCTTCGAGACCCGCGTCACCGTGCTCGGTCACGTCCAACGCGGGGGCACGCCCACCGCGTTCGATCGGGTGCTGTCCACCTGGTACGGGGTGACCGCCATGGAGGCGGCGCACGACCGTGACTTCGGCACGATGGTGGCCCTGCGCAACGGTGAGGTCGTGCGGGCACCGCTCGCCGAGTGCATCGCCGAGCTGAAGTACACCCACCCGGATCTCCTCGACGCGATGCGGACGTTCTTCTCCTGAACGGCTTCTCCTGACCGGCGAGGCCTATTCGTCGGGCGGGACCGTCGTCGAGGTCGTGGTGGTGGTCGTGTCGTCCGGCGGATCGTCGACGAGCTCCGGGTTGTAGTCGGCGTAGTCGTCGGTGTCGACGGGCTCGCTGGTGAGATTCTGGTCGTCGTTGGTCGTGGGGAGCTCCTGGAGTTCCCCGTCGATGCTGATCAGGATCTGGCCGATGTCGGGTTCGCCAGTGAGCGTCCACACGAGCTGGGCGGCGACGTCGCGTAGGACGACGGCGTTCGGCGGATCCTCGCCGATCGTCTCGAGGAAGACGGTGGCGACGCCGACCCCGCCGCCGCGGCTGTCGTCGATCGTGATGTCGATCACGTCGTACTCGCGGACCTGGTTGATCAGACCCTCATCGGTGTTCAGGCTCGCGGCGAAGTCCTCCGCCCCCATCGGGTCGATCAGGTCGAACAGCGGCGTGCCGAGCGCCACCGGCACCGGCACCTGGCGCACCTTGCGGATGACGTCGTTGTCCTCGGGGGTGGTGAGCAGGAAGTAGGCGAAGTCGCGGGTGCGCACCGGCGGCACGGTCGTCGTCGTGGTCGTGGTGACCCGTCGGAGTGACTCGTCGAGGCGGTCCTGCGCGATGACCTGGGCGCTCTCGTCGGTCGGGAGCGAACACCCGACGACGAGCAGCGCCACGGCGAGGGAGACGGCGAGGAGGCGGCGGACGGTCGGGCTCATTCGTGCTCCTCCTCGTCGTGTTCGCCCATCGGGAGGGCGACCACGAAGCGGGCCCCCGGCCGGCCGTCGAGGCGGTCCTCGACCCAGACCCGGCCACCGTGGAGTCCGACGTGTTCGGCGACGAGGGAGAGGCCGAGTCCACTTCCGGTGTCGTAGCCCCGGCGGCCACCGGCCGAGCCGCGACTGAAGCGGTCGAAGATGACGGCGCGTTCGGCCTCGGGGACACCCGGACCCTCGTCCTCGACGGCCAGCACGAGGGCGTCCTCGTAGCGGCTGATCTGGATCTCCACGCCACCGGCGCCGTACTTGTCGGCGTTCTCGAGCAGGTTGGAGATCACCTGGGCGAGCCGGCGCTTGTCGGCCGAGACGATCAGGTCCTCGACGTCGGGCGTGGCGACGACCAGCGCGTCGGGTCGGGTGGAATGGCTCACGGCCTGGCGGACGAACTCGACGACGAGGAGCTCGTCGCGCTGCAACGATGCCGTGCCCACGTCGAAGCGGCTCATCTCGAGGAGGTCCTCCACGAGTTGGGTGAACCGGCGCACGTCGTCGTTGAGGAGGCCGAGCGCCTGCTGGCTCCGCTCGGGAAGCGAGTCGCGGCTGTTGTTCAGGACCTCGATCGACGCGCTCAGGGTCATCAGCGGCGAGCGCAACTCGTGGCTCACCTCGCTGGCGAAGCGTGCATCACGTTCGATGCGGTCCTCGAGCGACTGCGCCATGCCGTTGAACGACGAGGCGAGTGACGCGAGGTCGGCGTCCGCGGGTTTGTCCAGGCGGGTGTCGAGTTCGCCCGCGGCGAGCGATTCGGCCGCCCGGCGTACGTGGCCGACCGGGGAGAGCGCCCGGCCGGCGGCCCACGCGCCGAGGGCGGCGGCCAGGACCGTGGTGGCGACGCTCGCCGCCACCAACACCACGCCGATGGACGAGAGCGTGTCCTCGACGTCGTCGAGGAAGAGCGCCTCGTAGTAGTCGGCATCGCGGCTGGCGTTGGTCAGTCGGATACCGGAGACGATCGCGGGGGTGCCCGCGATGGTGGTCCGCATCGTCGCCGCGTTGTTCGCCTCGATGACGGAGAGAAGGCTCGACGGGATGCCGTCGGTGCTGAACCTCGTGCTGTTGCGTCCGGTCCAGGCGTCGTCCACGCGCAGCAGGGGGAACACGCCGCGCGACGTCGCGAGGGAGCTCAGGATGGTGTCGATCGCGGCCTGGTCGGTCTCCTCGGTGAGCTGGTTCTGCACGGCGAGGCTGTTGCGCGAGAACGAGGCGAACGCGCTGCTCTCGCGCTGGTCGATGAGGTTCTGGCGGGTGAAGGTGAGGGTCACGAGGCTCAGGACGATCGACAACAGCAGCCCGCCCAACGCGAAGATGAAGGTGACTCGGGCCCGCAGGCCGAGGCGTTCCCATCTCGACCGCACGGCGGTCAGGCCTGGAGCTTGTAGCCCAGGCCCCGAACCGTGACGACGTGACGGGGGTTCGCCGGGTCGGGCTCGATCTTCGTGCGCAGGCGCCGGATGTGGACGTCGACGAGACGGCCGTCGCCGAAGTAGCCGTAGCCCCAGACCCGCTCGAGGAGGACCTCGCGACTGAACACGCGGCCGGCGTTGGAGGCGAGCTCGACCAGGAGACGGAACTCGGTCTTGGTGAGGTGGACCTCGTCGTCGCCGACGCGGACCACGCCCTCGTCGGGGATGATCTCCAGTTCGCCGAACACCATCTGCCGGCTGCCCGGGTCAGAGGAGCGGACCCGGCGCAGCAGGGCCCGGATGCGGGCCGACAGTTCCTTGGGCGCGTGGGGCTTGGTGAGATAGTCGTCCGCGCCGGCCTCGAGCCCGGCGACCACGTCGTGGGTGTCGGCGCGGGCGGTGACCATCACGATCGGCACGTCGCTGATCTTGCGGATGGCCCGGCAGACCTCGAAGCCGTCCATGCCCGGGAGCATGATGTCGATGAGCACGACATCGGCCGGATCCTGTCCGAACGCGAGCAGCGCGTCCTCGCCGGACTCGGCCTCGACGACGTCGTAGCCCTCATCCTCCAGGGCGAGACGAACCGAGGTCCGGATCCGTTCGTCGTCCTCAACGGTCAGAATGCGACTTCCCACGGAGGGATGCTGCCAGATTCCGGCCGGTCGCGGGGACCACCCGGACAATCCGGCTCAGGCGTCGTGTACGCCGGCGTCCGCCAGGAGGGTGAAAAGCTCGGCCGCGATGCCCGGCGTGGCGCCCGCCAGCGCCCCTCCCGCCGAGGTGCGGTCGTCGAACACCGCCCCTGCCTCGGCCGCGATGAGGGCCCCGGCCGCAGAGTCCCACGGGCTCAGACCCCGTTCGTAGTAGCCGTCGACGCGTCCGCAGGCGAGCGAGCAGAGGTCAACCGCGGCGCCGCCCAGGCGGCGGATGTCGCGAACGGCCGGGAGCACGTCGACCAGCGCCGTCGCCTGGGCCCGCCGCCGGTCGGCGTCGTAGGCGAAGCCGGTGGCCAGGAGCGCGGTCGGGAGGTCGCGCTTGGCGCTCACGCTGATGGGCTCGCCGTCGAGCGTCGCCCCTGCGCCCCGCGTCGCCCGGAAGCGTTCGTCGCGCACCAGGTCGTGGACCACGCCGACCGCGGGCGTGCCGTCGACCGAGGCTCCGATCGACACCGAGCTGCCGGGCAGGTCGTAGACGAAGTTCGTCGTGCCGTCGATCGGGTCGATGAGCCAGACCACGCCTGTGCGCCCCTCGACCGTGGCTCCTTCCTCGCCGACGAACCCGTCGTCGGGGCGCGCCGCGGTGATGCGGGCGACGATGGTCTCCTCGCTCCAGCGATCGAACGCCGTCACGAGGTCCGTGGCCGTCGACTTCGTCTCCACGCCGAGATCGAGCTCGCGTCGGGCGGCACGCAGGCGGGGCAGGACGGCGTCGATCGCAGCATCCGCGATCGCGAGCAGCTTCGGCAGCGCCGGACTCATGCGTCGCCGGGGTCGTGGTGAGCGCGTTCGATGGCCTCTTTCGCGTTCCACTCGGCCATGGCCCGCAGGGCGAGGACCGCCACGATGGCGACGCCGACCGCACACCCGATCGCGCTGGCGAGACCCACGACGCTCGCCGCACCGGTGCATCCGTCGGTGCATGAGATGTCTGTGACGGCGAAGCCGATCAGGCCGCCGCACAGGCCGCCGACGACGATCGCCAGCACGGCGAGGATGCGGGCGAGCAGGGGCGGTGCCGCGTTCGGCGGACCGCCCGTCGGGGAGCCGGGGGCGTCGGACATCACGGACGCGACTCTACCGATCGGGGAAGGACGTGGGCGTGCCGGGCTTGCCCCTAGAGTGGCCCGCCAGTGCGTGCTCTCGTGGTGATTCCGACCTACAACGAGGCGACGAACATCGAAGAGGTGCTTCGTCGCCTCCGCGACGCGTGCCCGAAGGCGAACGTGCTGGTCGTCGACGACGGGTCGCCCGACGGCACCGCCGATCTCGCGGAGTCGGTCGGGGCGGAGCTCGGTGATGTCGAGGTGATGCGGCGCCCGGCCAAGTCCGGGCTCGGGTCCGCCTACCGCGACGGCTTCCGCCACGGCCTGATCAACGGTTTCGACGTGCTCGTCGAGATGGACAGCGACCTGCAACACGATCCCGCTGCGTTGCCGTCGTTGCTCGCCGGGGTCGATGCCGGCGCCGATCTCGTCATCGGCAGCCGCTACGTGCCGGGTGGATCGATCCCCGACTGGACGTGGCATCGCCGGGCGCTGTCGAAGTGGGGCAACCGGTATGCGGCTCGCGTCCTGGGCTTCGAGGTCCGCGACGCCACGAGCGGCTATCGCGCCTACGCCGCGCCCGCCCTCGCGGAGATCGACTTCCAGACCGTGCGGGCCGACGGCTACGGCTTCCAGATCGAGATGGCACATCGCGTCCTGCTGAGCGGGGGTTCGATCGCCGAGGTACCCATCAAGTTCGGTGATCGGGAGCGGGGCGAGTCGAAGATGTCGAGCCGTATCGTCGCCGAAGCGTTGGTGCTGGTGACGTGGTGGGGGCTGCGCGACCGGGTGCTCAGGTTCCGTCGCTGAATGCCGATGGGTCGGGGTATGTCCTCGACCACATCGCTCGTTCCGCCGCGCCGTCTCGGCGGCCTCCTGCGTGAGGCCCGCGTCGCCGCCGGCCTCGAACTGGACGACCTGATCGAGGGCACCGCGCTGTCGGTCGTGGAGCTGGACGACATCGAACACGGCCGCCGTGACCTCGACGAGGGCATGCTGCACACGCTGGTGCACATCTATGGAGTGCAGGACGCCGACCTGGTGCCCGCCCGCTCCCAACTGGTGATCGATCTCGACGAAGGTCGCATCGGGGTCAACCACACGGATCTCGATGTCGATCCGCTATCGGGGCCCGATGCCGTCCTCGCCCGCTATCTCGCGCTCGTCTATCGGCTTCGAGGGCTCCGGATCGGGGCATCGTTGCCCCTGCGCGACGTCGATCTCGAGGTCCTGGCGACCGCGCTCGAACTCGAGGCGGAGGACGTCGAGACGCGCCTGCATCGCCTCATCGGTGACGAGGCCACGATCGAACAGGATCAGCGCCGGATCCGCCGGCAACTGCTCCTGCCCCTCGTCGGCGTCGTCATCGCCGCCACAGCCGTCGGCACCCTCGTGCTCGTCGCGGAGGGCGAGCCGCCGGCCGACCCGACCCAGCAGGGGACCGACATCGGGACTGCCGCGATCGAGGAATCGACGGGGGTGACTCCGGACATCGGCAACGGTGGCGCCGTGCTGGAGAACCCGAGTAGCTGACGACGCCCGACCCGGCTGGCATGCTGGCCGCATGCGTCATTGGAAGGTCGCCGGAGGGCTGATCACGCACGGGCACGACACCCTGCTGGTGGCGAACCGTCGACGCGACGGACGAGTCGACTGGAGCACGCCGGGCGGCGTCGTCGACGATGGCGAGACCTGCCTCTACGCGCTGACCCGGGAGGTGCAGGAGGAGACGGGACTCGACGTCGCGACCTGGCAGCGACTGTGCTGGACAACCACCGTCGCGTTCGTCGACCTGGAGATGCATCTCGAGGTGGAGGTCCACCTCGCCGAGGGATTCGAGGGCACGCTTGCCGTCGATGACCCCGACGGCATCGTGGTGGAGGCCCACTTCCTCGACTCGGCCGCGATCGACGAACGGCTCCACACGGCGCCGGTGTGGGTGGCGGAACCGATGCGGGACTGGCTCGCGGGGCCCTGGCCGGATGTCCGCCACTACGGCTATCGGGCGACGGGGCGTAACCCGGCGGAGATGGCCGCTCACCGCATCCTCGAATGAGCACCTCGGGTCGTCCCCCGGACGGCACCCTCGGGTTCCTGCACGTCGACATGGACGCGTTCTTCGCGTCCGTGGAGCTGCGACGTCGTCCCGAGCTGCGGGGTCAGCCCGTGGTCGTCGGTGGCACCGGTGATCGCGGTGTCGTCGCCGCGGCCAGCTACGAGGCCCGGCTGTACGGAATCCGATCGGCCATGCCGTCCACCCGCGCCCGTCGGCTCTGTCCCCATGCGGTGTTCCTGCCCGGCGACCACGCCCATTACGGCGAAGTCAGTGCGGAGATCATGGCGATCCTGAAGGACGTCACGCCCTGGGTGGAGCCGCTCTCGTTCGACGAGGCGTTCCTCGACGTGCGCGGGGCGCTCCACGGCACCGACCGCGCTCCCGAGATCGCCGCCGACGTCCGGGCGCGGATCCTGCGCGACCAGCGGCTCACGTGTTCCGTCGGCGTGGCGACGAACAAGTTCCTCGCCAAGCTCGCGACCGAGGAGGCGAAGCCGTCGCCGTCCGAGCGGGGTCCGGTCTTCGGGTCGGGGGTCCATGTCGTCGCCGCGGGCCGCGAGCTCGCGTTCCTGCATCCGAAGCCCGTGCGGGAGCTCTGGGGCGTGGGGCCGGCCACGGCCCGCAAGCTCTCGGGAATGGGCATCGAGACGATCGGCGACCTCGCGGCCCAGCCGCTCACCCGGCTCGAGTCCGCACTCGGAAAAGCGGTCGGGCTGCATCTCCATTCGCTGTCCAACGGACGCGATGACCGGCCGGTCGAGATCGATCAGGAACTCAAGTCCATCGGCCACGAGGAGACCTTCGCCCGGGACCTGGTGACCTTCGAGGATCTGCGGCCCCACCTCGTGCGCATGGCGGACGCCGTCGCGGCGCGGCTCCGCAAGCGTTCGTTCCTCGGTCGGACCGTGACGATCAAGGTGCGCTTCGCCGATTTCACCACCATCACCCGATCGATCACGGTCCCCGAGCCGGTCGACGGCGCCCGAGCCATCGCCGCGGAGGCCGAGGCGATGCTGGCGAAGTTGGATCCGACGCCGGGCGTGCGCTTGTTCGGCGTGTCCGTGTCGCAGCTCGTCGATGGCTCCGTGCGTCAGCTCACCCTCGACGAGGTGAGTGGACCCGCCTGGAGCGACGCCGATGCCGTGATCGACGACATCCGTGATCGTTTCGGCTCGAGCGCCATCGGACCGGCCGCGCTCTCCCGCCCGGGCGACGGCATCCGCCGGTTCGAGGTCGGCCAACAGCAGTGGGGTCCGGACGAGGGCTGAAACCGGCGCGCGATTCGACGCCGGGCGCGTTGTCGAGTGATGGGCGCTGTGCGAGACTGGAGGGCACGACACCCGGGCTGGAGGAGATCGGTGCCGCTTTCCGAGGACGAACAGAGAATCCTCAGCGAGATCGAGGACCATCTCTACGAATCCGACCCCGCGCTCGCGCGCGAAGTGGCGCAGACCACCATCTACACGCACGCGTTCCGCAACCTGAAGTGGGCGACGGTCGGCTTCGTGGCCGGTGCCGTGCTGATGGTCGTCCTGCTCTCCACATCGTTCGTGCTCGCGTTCGGCGGGTTCCTGCTGATGCTCGCCAGCCTGCTGTGGTTCGAGAACAACGCCCGCAAGCTCGGCCGGGCCGGGCTCGAGCAGATGACCGAGAACTTCCGCGGCGCGGGGCTGCGCGACGCGATGGGTGGCGCCGGCAACAAGATGCGCGAGCGCTTCCAACGGCCTGACGAACCCGACGTCTGAGGCCTCTCGCTTCGGGCGGACCTAGCGGGCGAGGGCGCTCGGTGGTGGCGGGCCCAGCAGGCTGCGCGGATCCAGGGCTTCACGCACCACGCGGGGCGTGCCGACGATGGTGCGGCACCGCTGCACGATGACGGCCGCGGCATCCTGGGCGGCGAGGGCGTGGGGGACCGCGTCGTCGCCGTCGGCGTAGCGCAGCGTCGTCACCTGGTCTGCGAGGTCGCGTAGCGGCCCGACGTCACGCGTGCTACGGGCGACGGTCGAGGCGAACTCGTGCGGCGTCTGATGGGGCCTCGGCTCGAGCCCGATGAGCCGAAGGGCGACCACGGCGTCGTCCCAGGCCATCTCGCCGCGACCGACCGGGTCGGCGGCGACGGCGGCGAGACGGCGGCGGCGGCGCAGCGCCTGGGCGGCGGGCACGAAGGCGAGGACGGCCGCGACGACCACGAGGCCGATGAGCACCTGCGACCAGGGGCCGCCGCCATCGTCCGTCGGCGCACCGACGACGACCTCCTCGTCCTCGGCGGGGATGTCGTCCTGTGAGTTCGGCGACGGGTTCTGGGGCGTCGGGTCGCCCGGCCCCGGCGCGACCGAGGGCTCGGGCGGGAGGTCCGTCGGCGGCGGAAGGATCTCGTCGCCCTGCTCGTTGGCGGGGAACTGTTGTGGGGTCGGGAGCTGCGTGATGTCGCCGTCGTGGCCGCGGCTGCGGCCGGGGGTCGGGTCGAAGATGATCCAGCCGACATCGGCGAAGTAGACCTCGGGCCAGGCATGGGCGTGGCGTCCGGAGACGACGAATTCGCCGCGGGCCTCGTCCCAGTCACCCCAGGTGAATCCGACCGCGACGCGGGCGGGGATGCCGAGGCTGCGGGCCATCGCCGCGAACGTGGAGGCGAACTGCTCGCAATAGCCGCGGCCGACGTCGAGGAACGTGGTCATGTCGCCGATGTCGTGTTCGAGGGCGACATCGATGTCGTAGGTGAACCGGTCGGGGTCGAGGAAGAAGTTCTGCAGGGCGATGACGCGCTGGTGGTCGGTGGTGGCGCCGGCATCGGCGATGATCCGTTGGGCGAGGTCGGTGACCTCGGTGGGCCAGCAATTGGTTTCGGCCGGGGCCTCGTCGATGGCGCAGTCGTCGGGAAGCTGGGTGTGGTGGCGCACGAACTCGTCGTCGAGGCCCTGGGCGGCGTCGGTGGGGAGGTCGGCCGGGTCATAGTCGGGGACCTGCGACTCGATGGTGTAGGTCATCCCGGCGGGGATCTCTTCGAGCCCCCGTTCGACGACGAGGGCGCCGGTCGCGACTTCGTATTCGAGGTCGACGCCGTCGTCGTCGATGATGTTCGAGACCTCGTAGGCGGCCGGGAGGTAGATGTTGCCGAGCCCGGCGATGGTGATCTCCTGACGCACGGTGGTGGTGGCCACGCGGGCGTCGATGTCGCTGCCGACCGGGCCGCGGGCGTCGTCGAAGTTGGAGCTTCGCCGCCAGATCTCCTTCTCGAAGGTGGTCAGCGCCATCAGCCGCCAGTAGTCGGCTTCGTCCGGATCGACCCGTACCGAGAAGAGCTCGGTGTTCGTCTGTTCGACCAACGATGTCGAGATCTCGACCAACGGACTCACCACCGAACGGACCTGGGAGGGATTTCCGATCTCGGCGATGTCGACGATCGGTTCGGCACTGGCGCCCGGGAGCCGCGGGGCGACGAGGGCGCCGACGAGCACGGCACACGCGCCGGCGACGGCGCCGACGCGCAGGGTGGTGGTGATGCCGTCGCGGGCGCCTCCGGCGACCCACACCTCCTCGCGCACCTGGCGTTCGGCGCGCATGGTGAGCAGGACGCCGAGCAGTCCGACGGCGTACAGCAGGCCGTGGGCGATCGAGTTCCGGTCGACGCCGAGGAGGGAGGCGAAGACGAAGACCGCCGTGGCGGGGGCGACCGCCTCGAGCGGGGAGCGCAGACGGAACGCCGCCCAGTCCGCGAGGAACACGCCGTACCAGAGGAGGACGGCCGTGGTGACGAGAAAGCCACGGTGGGGGATCACGGGTGCGGCGTCCTCGCCGAAGATCCGCCATGCCTCCCGCAGGTCGTCGCCGAGGACGGACACCGTCTCGCCCGTCGGAACGATCAGCGCCGCGGCGTCGGGATAGAACACCGCGGTGCCGAGGACGATCAGGGCGAGACCGCTGATCGGGGTGCTGAGCGCCATCGAGAGGTCGGCGCGGCGACACAGTGCCGCGACCAGGTGGGAACCGAGGGCGAGGATCACGAGTTCGCGCAGGAAACCGAGATCGGTGAAGAGCCGCTCCAGCGAGATCGTGACGACGACCGTGAGGGCGGCGAGGGCGATCTCGGCGCCGAGCAGGACCTTCTGGCGTTCGATCATCAGACGACCACGGCGCCGCGATGGCTGTCGAGCGTCCACAGGTCGGCGAGTTGGCCCGGACCGGTGAGGTGGATCCACTCGCCCGTCGAGTGGTGGCCGCCGGCCGCGCCCCACTGGCGGGCGTCGCAGGTGATGACGATGCGGGCCCGGAGCCGCTGGGCGAGCGTGCCGCGGGCGGTCCGATCAGCCGCGATCTGCGGGTCGGTGGTGACGACCACCACGGTGCCCGCCTCGGTCGGGACCGCCGGGTGGATCACCGGGCTGCCTCCCTCGAGCAGGGCGAGGAACTCGAGTAGCGGGTCCAGCTGCGCGTTGCCGTGGACGAGCGGCGTGCTGCGTCCGTCGGTGGTCTCGATGCGGGTTGCATCCCCGGCATCGAGGACGGACGCCGCGATCGACGCGGTGATCGAGGTGGTGATGTCCAGCGCCTCGCTGGTGTCGCCGGGCGGGCGGGTGTCGATCGCGACGGTCAGTCGGCCGTGGCGGGGCGGCCGGAACTGGCGAACCTGGAGGTCGCCCTGGCGGGCCGACGAGGGCCAGTGGATCCGGCGCAGGTCGTCGCCGGGGGCGTAGGGCCGGAGGCCGTCGAACTCCTCGTCGGAGAGGCCGAGCGACCGACGGAGCTCCTCGCCGAGCAGGGGGTCGTCCCCCGACGGCACCCGCCGGACGGGGATCGCCTCGATCGGCGGGTGGACGATCAGGCGCACGGTGGAGTCGAGACGGTGGCTGCGCCGCGCCAGCCCGAGCGGATCGACGTCCTCGATCGTGGTCGGGCCGAGTTGGAGGATGCCCCGCCGCGTCGTGGGTATTCGGTACGCGCCGCGGGTGGATCCGTTGGGTTCGAGGGCGGCGATGGACAGGTGCACGCCCCGGGTGCCGGTGACCTGATCGTGCAGGCGCAGCAGGGGGGAGCGGGCCCGGCCCCGGTTGGCGACCTCGAGGTCCACCCGGGCCGGATCGCCGGCCGGAACGCGCGGCGGGGTCAGTTGCTTGGCGATGGCGATGCGTGACGGCCGGAACCGCCGCACGAGCACCGCGCCCACCACCGCGGCGATGGCGGCGGCGCCGGGCACGAGGAACTCCACGCCCCCCACGAGGCGCCCGGCCGCGACGAGGAGTACGCCGCCGACCAGAACTCCCCAGCCGGCGCGGGTGGGCATGTCAGTCTCGTTCCGGCCTGGGGACCGGTACGCCGTCCAGGATCTCGGTGACCACGTCGATGGGCGTGACGCCGCGCATCCGAACCTCGGGGGTGACGAGCAGACGGTGCGGCATCACGACCCGACCGAGTGCTTTCACGTCATCGGGTGTGGCGTAGGTACGGCCCTGCGAGGCGGCCTGGGCCCGAGCGACCCGCTGGAGGGCGAGGATGCCGCGGGGCGAGAGGCCGAGGCTGAGCGACCCGTGGCGCCGCGTCGCCTCGGCGAGGTCGAGCAGGTAGGAGCGCAGGGCCGGGGCGACATAGACGTTCTCGATGGAGTCGGACATCTCCCGGACCTCGGCCGCGCTGACCACCGGGGGAAGCGCGTCGACCGCCTGGGAGTTGCCGCCCTGGCGCTCGAGGATGATCTGCTCGGCCTCCCGGGCCGGGTAGCCGATGCTGAGGCGCATGAGGAACCGGTCGAGTTGGGCCTCCGGGAGGGCGTAGGTGCCTTCGTGCTCGATCGGGTTCTGGGTGGCGATCACCATGAACGGCGAGCCGAGCTGATGGGTGACGCCGTCGGAGGTGACCTGTCGCTCGGCCATGGCTTCGAGCAGGGCCGACTGGGTCTTCGGTGAGGCGCGGTTGATCTCGTCGGCGAGCAGGACGTCGGAGAAGATCGGTCCGGGTCGGAACTCGAAGCTCTCGTCCCTTCGATTCCACACGGACATGCCGGTGACATCGGTCGGCAGGAGGTCCGGCGTGAACTGCACCCGGCCGAACCGTCCGTCCACACTGCGGGCGAGCGCCTTGCCGAGGCTCGTCTTGCCGACGCCGGGCACGTCCTCGACGAGCACGTGTCCGTCGCAGACGAGGGCGAGCACCAGGAGGTGGATGACGTCGGTCTTTCCCCGGATCACCCGTTCGACATTGTGTCGGATCGACGTGAACCGTTCGGCGAAGCCGGCGCAGGCCCCGTGCTGGTCCACCGAGGCCGACTGGTCATCAGTTGTGGTCACGGATCCTCCGACGCCATCGGTACGGCCGTGAATGGTACGACACGTCGGCGGCCTGTGGACAGCGGGTCACACGACCGGGGCCCCGGCGCATAGGTTGTCCGCCATGTTCGGCACCCGCGCCCTCGCCATCGACATCGGCGGCACCAAGTTCGAGGTCGCGGTCGTGGACGGCGCGGGGAGCGTCACCGAGCGGGCCCGCGTCTCCTCGAAGGGTGCTGCCGACGGCGAGGAGCTGTTCGACCGGCTGGTCGGTCTGATCGACGGTGTGGATCTCGCCGCGCTCGACGTCTGCGGCGTCGGTTCGGGCGGCCCGATGCGCCGCGGCGGCGTGGCTGTCTCGCCGCTCAACATCGGCGTGTGGCGCGACTTTGCGCTGCGTGAGCGGGTGGCTGCGGCCACGGGCCTCACCACGTTCGTGGACAACGACGCCAAGGCGCTCGCCCTCGCCGAGGGTTGGCTCGGCGCGGCCCGCGGGGTGGCCAACTACATCGGCATGGTGGTCTCGACCGGCGTCGGCGGCGGCATCGTGCTCGACGGTCGTCTGCTCGACGGCGACGACGGCAACGCCGGCCACATCGGCCATGTCGTGGTCGAACCCGGGGGCACCGAGCTCCCGGGCCACCTTCGGGGCGTGCTCGAGGCCGAGGCGAGCGGCACCGCCATCGCCTTCCGGACCGGCGCCGACGCCCGCCACGCGGACCGCGAGGAACGGCGTCGTGCCGGCACGATGGTCGGACGGGCCGTCGGTTCGGTGGCGAACCTCCTCGATCTCCAACTGGCCGTCGTCGCCGGCTCGGTGGCGCTCGGCTTCGGCGACGAGTTCTTCGCTGCGGCCCAGGCGGAGATCGACCGGGTCGCCGTGCTGCAACATTCCGTCGGCACGCGGATCATTCCCGCCGGTCTCGGATCGGACGGGCCGATCGTGGGCGCGGCCGCCGTGGGGTTCGCCGGTCTGGGTCACGAGTTGCTGGGGGCGGCGTCGTGAGCGCTTCCGGTGAGGTCGCCCGGGCCGCGCTGGCGGTGGCGGTCCGGCCGGGGCTGTGGGCCACGGCGCTGCGCCAGTACGTCCGCCTGGTCCCGGACCGGTGGTGGGCGACGGCGCCCCGGCTGCCGGTGCCGGACCCCGCGATGCTGGCCTTCCGGGCGACGACACAGTACGGCGACCCGGCGCACGCACTCGAGCGGGACGACCTCCTCGCGTGGCTGCGATGGTGCAAAGCCGAGAACCGGCGCCGACGGGTTGTATAGGTTTTCGTGCCATGGCCGGGGTGCTCGTTCTCAACGCGACCTTCGAGCCCCTCGCTGTGGTGCCGACCCGTCGGGCGATCTGTCTCATGCTCGCCGAGAAGGTCGAACTGCTCCACGCATCGGGGCGTCGGGTACGGAGTGAACGTCTCGCGCTCGACGAGCCGTCGGTCGTGCGCCTGAACCGCTACGTCAACGTGCCCTACCCGAAGCACCGTTCACCGAACCGCCGAGGCGTGCTCACCCGGGACGGCCATCGGTGTCAGTACTGCGGCGCGGGCGCGGAGACCGTGGACCATGTCGTGCCCCGCAGCCGGGGCGGCCGCCACACCTGGGACAATGTCGTCGCGGCGTGTCGGCGGTGCAACGGCGGCAAGCGCGACCGCCTGCTCGGCGAGACGACGATGCGGCTGGCGCGTCCTCCGGGCCCACCACCTCCCAGCACGTGGATCGAGGTCGCCGCCGGCACCGTGCCGACGGCGTGGACGCCGTACCTCACGCCCGGCCGCCGGTCGGCGTGAACCTCGACGGCGGCTGGGTGCTCCGGCGGCGTGAGGGCTTGGCGGCGAGTCTCCACGACCCCACCGAGCCGGACCGCGCCGTGCCGACGGTGGACGTCCTGACCGTCGACCAGCCCAGCTTCGTGCTCGGCAGCAGCCAGTCGACTGCGGCCGTCGACCACGAGCGGGCGAAGGCCGCCGGGGTGGTCGTCGCTCGCCGGCGCAGCGGGGGAGGGGCGGTGCTGCTCGTCCCCGATGACCATGTCTGGATCGATGTCTGGGTACCGGCCGGTGACCGTCGGTGGGACGACGACGTCATCCGCGCCGCGGACTGGTTCGGCGATGTCTGGTGTTCGGCGGCCGCCCGGTGGGGGGCGACCGACCTGGCGGTGCACCGCACCAACGCGACCCGCGACGGCTGGGCCGAGTCGGTCTGCTTCGCCGGGGCGGGGCCGGGCGAGGTCTTCGCCGGGGCGCGCAAGCTGGTCGGCGTGAGCCAGCGCCGCACGCGTCGCTGGACCCGTCTGCAGTCGGTCGTGCATCGACGCTGGGATGCCGCGCTGACCTTCGGGCTGCTGGCCCACGAGGGCGCGGCCGAGGCCGGATTGGCATGGCGCGACCGCGTCGCCGTGGCCGCGGACGCGGACGTGGAATCCGCGTTCTTGGACGTGCTCACCGCCGGCTGAACAGAGCCCGGTCGAACACGTCTCCATCGAACGCGTCTCCACCGAACGCGTGTTCACCGAACGCGCGTTCGTTCGCGCGCTCCGTCGAAGAAATTGGGAGAAACGGGGGGCGAAGCCTTGCCTTGGTGGGGAGAAGGGGAGTAGAGTGGCTCGATATGGAGGGTTGGGGAGAGCTCAGGAGAGAGGGGGTGCACCATGGCGATCAGCGGCAACGCACGCTTCGTTGGCAACTACGAACACACAATCGACGACAAGGGGCGCCTCATCCTCCCGGCGTCGTTTCGCGCCAAACTGGCCGAGGGGGCGTTCGTGACGCCGCTCGATCACTGCCTCGCGATCCTTCCGGCTGCGGAGTTCGACCGGATGGCCGATGCGCTCGAGGAGCAGGTGGCGGCCGGCGACGTCGACGTGAACGCCCTGCGTGCCTTTGCGAGCCAGGCCGACGAGGTCGTGCCGGACTCCCAGGGACGGGTGCGGCTCCTGCCGCACCTGCGCGAGATCGTCGGCCTGGAACGCGCCGTCGTCGTGACGGGCGCGCTGCGCCGCATCGAGGTCTGGGACCCCGCCCGTTGGGCGACCGTGTCCCCGGCCGGCACCGAGAAGTTGGCCGACGCCATCGAGCGTGGGCACGGACTGGGAGCTCGATCGTGAGCGTCCCGACACCTGATCAGCACACCGAGCACGAGAAGGGAGCCCGCCGGACCTGACGGTCCGAAGTGAACGACTCGATCATCTGCAGTCTTCCGACCGACAAATGGAAGACCCGTACTCCGCCCGCTTGCCATTAGTCCGACCGGGGAGAAATCCCGGCGGACGCCGTTGGTCGGGAGACTGCAGATGACCGATGCGGAAACGCTTCGATCCGACCGTCAACGGTCCGGCGAGACGACATGGGGGACCTGGACACCGATGACGGCCGTGAGGCGGACTTCGCACACGACTCGGTCATGTTGGACGAGGTCACCGAGGTCCTGGCGGCCGTGCCCGACGGCTGTGTCGTCGACGCCACGCTCGGCGGGGCCGGCCACGCCGATGCCCTTCTCGCGGCCAACGACCGCATCTCGCTTGTCGGTCTCGACCAGGACGAGATGGCGCTCGACGCCGCCGGTGCCCGGCTCGCTCCCCATGGCGACCGGGTCACCCTCCGCCACCGTCGTTTCGACGGTCTCGCCGACGAGCTCCACTCGCTCGGCATCACCCAGCTGTCCGGCGTCCTCTTCGACCTGGGTGTGAGCTCCCCCCAGCTCGACCGGGCCGATCGGGGCTTCAGCTACCGCTTCGACGGGCCGCTCGACATGCGCATGGACCGCCGCCGCGGGCGCACGGCCGCCGACCTGGTGAACGAGCTCGACGAACGTGACCTCTTCGTCCTGCTCCGGCGCAACGGCGACGAGACCCACGCCCGCCGCATCGCGCGGGCGATCGTGGCGGCCCGCCCCATCGACTCGACCGCTCGCCTCGCCGACATCGTGCGCGACGCAGTTCCCGCCGCCGCCCGCCGCTCGGGTGGCCATCCGGCGCGGCGCACCTTCCAGGCGTTGCGCATCGAGGTGAACCAGGAGCTCGAGATCCTCGACGATGCGCTCGGTCAGGCGTTGGACATGCTCGCCCCCGCCGGGCGCTGTGCGGTGCTCGCCTACCACTCCGGTGAGGACCGGATCGTCAAGCGGCACTTCCGCGATGCCGCCGGTGAGGCGCCGCCGCCCCGGCCCGATCTGCCGCCTCCCCCCGGCTACGAGGCCACGGTGCGCCTGCTGTGGCGCGGCGCCCGCAAGCCGTCGACCGATGAGATCGCCCGCAACCCGCGGGCCGAGGCCGCACGCTTCCGGGCCGTCGAGAAGCTGCCGATCGCGCAGGCTGCCTGATGGCTGCGACGTCACGCCCCGTCCGCGCCCGAAAGGCGCAGCCGCGCCCGGCCGCCACGCCGAACCGGGCGCGCCTGCGCGTCGTCCGCCCCGACGAGCGGGCCCGCACCGTCGGCACGATCTCCACGATGGTCGCGGGCTTCTTCTTCGCGGTGCTGTTCGCGCTCGCCGGCCTGCACGCCGTCGTCGTGCAGACCCAGGCCGACCTCGATGCCGTCAACGCCGAGATCGCCGAACTCGAGGACGCCCGCGTGGACTCGCTCGCCCAGCTCGCCTGGGCCGAGTCCGCCGCCGGTCTCGCCGAGGCGGCGGCCGCGGCCGGCTACGTGCCCGCCGCGGATCCGGTGAACATCACCCTCGTGCCGCCGGGACAACTCACCCCGCCGGCGACCATCGACCCCTTCCGCCCCGGGAGTGCGCCGTTCACCACGGCGCCGCTCCCCGGCGCGCCCGAGCCCGATGGGACCGCGACGAAGTGAGTCGGGCCCGGCGGCGAGGACTCTCGATTCGAAACCTCGGCGGCTCGATGCCGCTGCCCCGCCGCCGGAGCCGACCCCGCCGTGTCGTACCCGCCCGACCCGCCGTCAGTCGAGGGCGGGTCGTGACGCTTTTCCTCGTCCTCGCCCTGCTCGCCACCACGTTCGGTTGGCGCCTCGCCGATCTCCAACTGACCCCCGACGCCGCCCTCGCCGAGGACATCGGGAGCCAGGTCCGCTACGAGACGGTGTCGGCCCCGCGGGGTGACATCGTCGACCGCTACGGGCGCACGATCGCGATGTCGCTGCCCCGGCCGTCCGTGGTCGCGAATCCCCGTCTGCTGCAGGCGGAGGACGCGAAGGACACGGACCGCGACCTCCTGGGCGACGCCGTGCGCGAACTTTCCGGGGTGCTGTCCACCGACGCCGACACCCTCCGCGACCGTCTCAGCCGCGAGAAGTTCTTCGTCAACCTCGAACGCCAGGTCGACCCGGCGGTCGGCGAGGCCGTGCTGGCCCTCGGTATTCCCGGCGTGTATCTCGAGGAGGAACAGCGACGCGAGCACCCGAACGGCGACTGTTCCGGGCTGGCGGTGGTCGGCCGGGTCGATGTCGACCAGATCGGCATCAGCGGCCTCGAACGCGACTACGACGAACACCTGACCGGCGAACCCGGCCGGGTCGTCCGCCAGACGCAGGGTGGCGGCGCGGTGCGTATTCCCGGCGGATTCCAGGTCGTCGAGCCCATGACGCCGGGCGAGGACCTCGTGCTCACGCTCGACCGCAACATCCAGTTCGACACCGAGCAGCTCCTGATCGACGCCGTGGAGGAGTCGGGAAGCGACCACGGCACGGCGATCGTCTCCGATCCCCACACCGGCGAGATCCTCGCGATGGCGAACGTCATCCGCGATCCGGAGACCGGTGAGGCGTTCTGCACCAGCACGAACCTCGCGGTCACGTGGGCGTTCGAGCCCGGCTCGATCAACAAGGCGCTCACGTTCGCGGCCGTGTTCGAGCACGACGCCTGGCCCGAGTTCTACGGCGTCGACATTCCCCGGTCCCGCACGATCGCTCTCGGGGCCGACGTCGAAGGAAAGGTCTACGAGGATCGGTCGATCCAGTCGGAGGAGGAGAACCATCCTCCGCTGTGGATCCTGCGCAAGTCGTCCAACAACGGCACGATCATCATGGCGGAGGAACTCGGCGCCGAACGGTTCGAGCAGACACTGCGCGACTTCGGTCTCGGCGAGCCCACGGCGCTCGACCTGAAGGGCGAGGCGAGCGGCATCCTCGGCTCGTTGGATGCGAACCGACTCGAACTGCCGTCGGTCGCGATCGGCCAATCGGTCGCGGTCACCGCGGTGCAGATGCTGCAGGCCTACAACACCCTGGCCGCCGGCGGGTTGCGGGTGGATCCCGTCGTCGTGAAGGACGAGGTCGGCACCGGCACCGCCACGCGGGTCGTGAGCGAGGAAGCCGCCGACACCGTCATGGGCATGCTGCGTCACGTCGTGCTCGAGGGAGGCACCGGCACCCGGGCGGCGCTCAACGGCTACACCGTCAGCGGGAAGACCGGCACCGCGTGGCAGCCGTGTGGCGTCGGCTACGACTGCGACGGCGAGGGAACCCGTCACCTCACCACCAGCTTCGCCGGCGTCGTGGGCAACGACGAGGGCGCCCAGCTGTCGGCGATCGTCGTGCTGGACAACCCCGAGAGCCAGCACGCGACCGGTGGTGGACTCGCCGCCCCCGTCTTCGCGGAGATCATGCGCACCGCGGTCCATCAGTTGCGCATCCCGCCGCACACCGACGTCGCCCCGACCACGGACCGGGTGCGGGCCGCGGCGGCGGTGCCGCCGCCCACCGACGCGTCGCTCGAGACCGAGGACCGATGAGCGCGCGCCTCGACGCAGTCGGGGAGCGGCTCGGACTCACGCTCCCTCCCCACGCCGCGTCCGTCTCGGTCACCGACGTCGAGCACGATTCGCGGCGTGTGCAGAAGGGCACGCTCTTCTGCTGTGTGCCCGGTGCCAACGCCGACGGCCACGACTTCGCCGCCGCCGCCGTCGCGGCCGGCGCCTCCGCCCTGCTCGTGGAGCGCCCGCTCGACCTCGGCGTGCCGGAGCTCCTGGTCGCGTCCGTGCGTCGGGCCATGGGGCCGGCCGCGGCAGTGGTCCACGGTGATCCGAGCCGCACCATCTCCGTCGTCGGCGTCACCGGCACGAACGGGAAGACGACGACGGTCCGCCTGGTCGCGGGGATCCTCGCCGAACTCGGCGTGGCGGCGCGCGAGGTCGGGACGTTGACCGGCGTGCGGACGACGCCCGAAGCCCCCGAGCTCCAGCGGCTCCTGTCCGGCGCCCGCGCCGAGGGCGCCCGCGTGGTGGCCATGGAGGTCTCGTCGCACGCGCTGGACCAGCATCGCGTCGACGGCACCCACTTCTCCGTGGTCGGGTTCACCAACCTCGGTGTGGACCATCTCGACCACCACGGCACGATGGGGGACTACTTCGCGGCGAAGCGCCGGCTGTTCACCGAGGAGCACGCCGCCCGGGCGGTCGTCGACACCCGTCAGTCGTGGGGCGAGGATCTCGCGGCGGCGACGACCATTCCGGTCGTGCGCATCGACGCCGGCGCACTCGCCGATGTCGAGACCGGGCCCCGGGTCAGCCGCTTCACGTGGGCCGGCCATCGCATCGAGTTGCCCCTGGGGGGCATGTTCAACGTGGCCAACGCGCTCCTGGCGGCCGAGCTGGTCCGGGCCCTCGGGTACGCCCCGGCCGCGATCGCCGACGCCCTGGCATGGGCGCCGACGGTGCCCGGCCGGTTCGAGCTGATCGACGAGGGCCAGGCGTTCTCGGTCGTGGTGGACTACGCGCACACGCCGGATGGACTCGAGGCGGTCCTGACGGCCGCTCGCGAGGTCACCGAACGGCGGCTGACGGTCGTGTTCGGCGCCGGTGGCGATCGCGATCGGTCCAAGCGACCGCAGATGGGGGCGGTCGCCCGCCGTCTCGCCGACCATGTCGTGGTCACCAGCGACAACCCGCGAGGGGAGCGACCGGAGGCGATCATCGCCGGAATCGTGTCCGGCATGGACCGCGCACCGGACCTCGTCGAACCCGATCGTCGCGCCGCGATCCGCCACGCACTGGCCGGCGCACGCAAGGGTGATGTCGTGCTGATCGCCGGAAAGGGCCACGAGGCCACCCAGACCATCGGTGACGAAGTCGTGGACTTCGACGACCGCGACGTCGCCCGCGCCGAACTCCGACGACTCGAGGGGCGCGCCTCGTGACCCGCCTCCTCGTCGCCGCGGCGATCTCCATGGTGGTGTCGCTGTTCGGCACGAAGGCGCTCATCAACCTGCTCACGCGCCACCGGATCGGCCAGCCGATCCGTGACGACGGCCCCGAGGGACACCACATCAAGGCCGGCACGCCGACGATGGGCGGACTCGCGATCGTCGCCGGGGTCACCAGCGGCTACATCGTGTCCGAGCTCGCCGGCGCGACCTATACGCGACGCGGCATCTTCGTCATGCTCGCGATCATCGGCGGTGGCGTCGTCGGTCTGATGGACGACTGGATCAAGGTCAAGGCGGCCCGCAACCTCGGTCTGAACAAGCGGGCCAAGATGATCGGACTCCTCACGGTCGCGGTGGGATTCGCCTTCGTGATGACCCAGTTCACCGAGGTACACCACACGATCGCGTTCACCCGGTTCGACAACCCGGGTTGGGAGATCGGGCGCATCGGTTGGATGGCGTGGGCCGTGCTGCTGATCGTCGGCACCACCAACGCGGTGAACCTGACCGACGGTCTGGACGGGCTCGCGGCAGGCGCGGGGGCGCTCGCCTTCGCCGCGTTCACGTTCATCGGGTTCTGGCAGTTCCGCCAGATCGAGATCATCGACGGCGAGCCGGTGAACCTCTACGGCCTCACCGCGGCGCTGGACCTCGCGGTGGTCGCCGCCGCGATGGTCGGCGGCATCGTGGGGTTCCTGTGGTGGAACGCCGCGCCCGCACAGATCTTCATGGGTGACACCGGCTCCCTCGCGATCGGCAGCGGCCTCGCCGCGCTCGCCCTCGCGACGAACACCCATCTCCTCCTGCCGATCATCGGCGGCCTGTTCGTCATCGAGACCGTGTCGGTGATCCTGCAGGTCTTCGTCTTCCGGACGATGGCCGGTCGGCGCCTCTTCCGGATGGCGCCCGTGCACCACCACTTCGAGCTGCGGGGATGGCCCGAGACGACGGTCATCATCCGTCTGTGGATCGTGTCCGGGCTGTGCACCGCGGTCGGCCTCGGTCTCTTCTACGCCGACGCGATCAGCGCGGGGTTCACGGCATGACCATCGACCTGCGGGCGAGGCTCGCGGCGCCCGTCCGTGCGCTCGTCGTCGGGATGGGGGTGACCAACCGCGCCGTGGTCGGTGCCCTCCTGCGCCGGGGCCACGCCGTCACCGCCGTCGACGATCGTCCCGACGACGCCCTGCGGGAAGCGGCGCGCGATCTCGGTGTCGACCTGGTCGAGTCGCCGACGGACGCCGACCTGGCCGCCCTCGCCGTCGGTGTCGACTTCGTCGTGCCCGCGCCCGGACTCCCCGAGACACATCCCGCCTTCTCGCTCGGGCCGCCGGCGGTCTCGGAGCTCGACCTCGCCGCGGTGTGGGACGACCGGCCGGTGGTGGCCATCACCGGCACCAACGGCAAGACCACGGTGGTCGAGCTGTGCGTCGCCGCTCTCCAGCGAGCGGGCCGCCGGGCGATCGCGGCCGGCAACACCGACGTCCCTCTCGTCAGCGCGATCGACCAGCCCGGCATCGACGCCTTCGTCGTGGAGGCATCGTCGTTTCGACTCGCCCGTGTGATCGAGTTCGCGCCCGACGTGGCCACCTGGTTGAACTTCGCCCCCGACCATCTCGACGTGCATCTCGATCTCGAGACCTACGAGCAGGCGAAGGCGCGTGTGTTCTCGTCGATCCGCCCCGGGGGCACCGCCGTCGCGAACGCCCTCGATCCCGTGGTGATGCGGCACGTGCCGGCGAACCGCACCGTCGTCACCTTCGGGTCGCCGGGGGCGGACTGGCATCTGGACGGCGAGAAGCTCACCGGACCCGATGGCGCCTTCACCACGGTCGATCGGCTGTGGCGCGCCCTGCCCCACGACATCGAGGACGTCCTCGCTGTCGCCGCCACCCTCGCGCCCCTCGGCGTGGCGCCGGAGGCGGTCGCAGCCGCCGCGGCATCGTTCCCTGGGCTGCCCCACCGCGTCGCGCCGGTCGGCGAGATCGACGGCTCGACCTACTACGACGACTCCAAGTCCACCACCCCGCACGCCACGCTCGCGGCGTTGCGTGGCTTCGACTCGGTCGTGCTCATCGCCGGAGGCCGCAACAAGGGCATCGATCTGGCCGAACTGGCCGACGGACGGGACCACATCCATGCCGTCGTCGCGATCGGTGACGCCGCCGCCGAGGTGGCCGCCGCGTTCTCGGGGGTCCGGCCCGTCGAGATCGCGACCGACATGGACCGTGCGGTGGCGACGGCCCGGCTCCTGGCTGCGGGGGGCCACCCCGTGCTCCTGAGCCCGGCGTGCGCCTCCTTCGACTGGTATCGCAACTACGCCGAACGCGGTGACGACTTCATCCGCGCGGTCACGGAGATGGACGCATGACCGCCGTCGAGCGGGGGCCGCGCAAGGAGCGCAAAGCCGCATCGAGAGGCCGACACCCGGCCTCGCGGGTCGCACCGGACGGCCGGGGTCCGCGCCGTCCCGTCGGTCGCCGCACCGGTCCGTTCCTCATCATCTTCCTCGCGACCGCGGCCCTCGTCCTGCTCGGCGTGGTCATGACGCTCTCGGCCAGTGCGGTCGTGAGCATCAACACCTCCGACTCGGCGTGGAGCCTGTTCCGGCGCCAGTTGATGTGGACGGGATTCGGCACGGTGGCGCTGTTCGCCGCGATGCGTTTCGACTATCGACGGCTGCGCGTGCTCGCCCTGCCTGCGGCGGTCGGCTCCGCGGTGCTGCTCGTGGTGGTCCTGATTCCCGGCGTCGGCGTCGACGTCAACGGCGCCACCCGCTGGATCCGGGTCGGCCCCCTCTCGTTCCAGCCGTCCGAGATCGCCAAGCTCGGCCTCGTGCTCTTCGCCGCGGACATCCTGAGTCGACCGTCGCGGGATATGAAGAACACCGCGGTCACCTTCCGTCCCGTCGTCGCGGTCACCGCCTTCTTCATCGGTCTGCTGATGCTCCAGCCCCACCTCGGCAATGCGCTGATCATGGCGGTCGCCGTGTGCACGATGCTGTTCATCGCCGGCGCGCCGCTGGTGAACCTCGCCGCCGTCGGGCTCGTGGGTGCCCTCGGCACGGCGATGACCGTGATCGGCACGAGCTGGCGACGACAGCGCTTCCGGGTCTTCCTGGACCCGTGGGTCGATCCCGAGGGACTCGGCTACCAGCCGCTCCAGGCGCTGCACGCCATCACGGTCGGGGGGCTCACCGGCGTCGGGCTGGGCGCGAGCAAGGCGAAGTGGGGCTTCCTGCCGTTCGCCCACTCCGATTTCATCTTCGCGATCATCGCCGAGGAGCTCGGACTGCTCGGGGCCGCGTTCGTGGTGCTGGCCTTCGTGATCTTCGCCGGCGCCGGGTTCGTCGCCGCCCTGCGGGCGCCGGACCGGTTCGGTCTGCTGCTCGCGCTCGGCATCACGACGTGGATCGTGGCGCAGGCGTTCCTCAACATCGGCTCCGTGATCAACATCGTGCCGGTCGTGGGCGTCACGCTGCCCTTCCTGTCCTTCGGTGGCACGTCCCTCGTCGTGACGATGGCTGCCGTCGGCGTGCTGCTCAACGTCGCCCGACAGGGGCGGTAGACGATGGCACGACCGTGGGCCGTCATCGCCGGAGGTGGTACGGCCGGCCATGTCTCGCCGGGACTCGCCGTGGCGGACGCGCTCGTCGATCGCGGCGTGCCTCGCGACGCGATCCTCTGGATCGGTAGTCGCCGTGGTCTCGAGACCACCCTCGTGCCCGACGCCGGAATCGAGCTGATCGCCCTGCCCGGTCGGGGCATCCAGCGCCGCCTCGCCCCGGCGAACATCGCCGCCGTCGGCGGACTGCTGTACGCGATCGCGCGGACGGTCGTGGCCTTCGCCCGGCGCCGCCCTGCCGTCGTCCTCGCGCTCGGCGGCTATGCCTCCGTGCCCGGCGTCGTGGCGGCGATCGTGTGGCGTGTGCCGATCGTGATCACGGAGCAGAACGCGGTGCCCTCCGCCGCGAACCGTCTCGCCGCACGCTTCGCGAAAGCCTGCGCGATGCCCTTTCCCGACGGTCCGATGCCGAACGCCGTCTGGACCGGCAACCCGGTGCGGCCGGCGATCGTCGCCGTGGACCGGACACGCGATCGCGACGACGCCCGCCGTCGACTCGGCGTCGGACCGGAGCAGACCATGGTGCTCGTCATGGGGGGCTCGCTCGGCGCCCGGCGCATCAACGACGCCCTGTACGACGCGTTGCCGGCGTGGGCGGGCCGCACCGATCTCGTCGTCCACCACATCGCCGGCGCCCGCGACCACGCCGATCTGGTGACGCGCCGGCCGCTCGACGCGGGTGACCCCCTCGACCATCGACTGATCCGCTACGAAGACGACATGGCCTCGGTCTATGCCGCCACCGATCTCGTCCTCTGTCGCGCCGGTGGCAACTCGGTCGCCGAGATCGCCGTCGTCGGGTTGCCCTCGGTGCTCGTGCCGCTGCCCGGTGCGCCGGCCGACCACCAGACCCACAACGCCGCCGCGCTCGCGGCGCCGGGCGGTGCGATCGTCGTCGCCGACGCGGATCTGGACGGCGCCCGACTCCGGTCGGAGATCGACGCGCTCGTGGCCGTCCCCGAACGTCGGGCGGCGATGGCCGCCGCGGCCGCGTCGGTCGGGCGGTCCGACGCCCCCGCCGCGATCGCCGCACTCCTCGAGACGCACGCTGCTCGACCCCAGCCCGGAGGTCCCGATGACACCTGATCTCAGCCGTCCCCGCCGGATCCATGTCGTGGGCGCCGGTGGCGCGGGCATGGGCGCGATCGCCACCGTGCTGCACCGGATGGGTCATCGCGTCACCGGGTCCGACCTCAAGGACGGGCCGGTCGCCGAGCGGCTCCGGGCCGACGGCATGACCATCGCGATCGGCCACGACGCCGCGAACGTCGGCGACGCCGAGCTCGTCGCGATCAGTACCGCGATCCCGGCGCACAATCCGGAGGTGAAGCTCGCCCGCGAGCAGGGACTCGAGATCCTGCGGCGATCGGACCTGCTCCCCGCGATCTGCGCGGCCCGCCGCACGATCGCGGTCGCCGGCACCCACGGCAAGACGACGACCAGCTCGATGCTCGCGCTCGTCCTGGTCGAAGCAGGCATGGCGCCGTCCTTCATCATCGGCGGGGACGTCAACGAGATCGGATCCGGCGCGGTCTGGGACGACGGCGACTGGCTCGTGATCGAGGCGGACGAGAGCGACAAGACGTTCCTGTCCCTCGGGGCCGAGGTCGCCGTGGTGACGAACGTCGAACCCGACCATCTCGAGACCTACGACAACGATCCCGCGGTGCTGGAGGCGGCGTTCGTCGAGTTCGCGTCGGCCGCCGCCACCCGCGTCATGTGCATCGACGATCCCGGGGCGGCCCTGCTCGCCGAGCGGACCGGCGCCACCACCTACGGGACCGACGATCGCGCCGACTACCGCATGACCGACGTCGAGCCCGGCCGCAGCTCGATCGCGTTCACGATCGTCCACGACGGGGCCGAGCTCGGACGCATCTCTCTGCCGACGCCCGGCGAACACAACGCCCGCAACGCGGCCGCCGCTGCGGTCACCGCCATCGAGATCGGCGCGCCCTTCGATGCGGCGGTGCGCGCCCTCGCCCGCTTCGGCGGCGTGGCCCGGCGCTTCGAGTTCCGGGGCGAGGCGAACGGCATCACGTTCATCGACGACTACGCCCACCTGCCATCGGAGGTCGCGGCGATGGTCCACGCCGTCCGCGAGGGCGGCTGGGGTCGCGTGGTGTGTGTCTTCCAACCCCACCGCTACTCCCGCACGGCGGCGTTGTGGCAGGACTTCGGGGATGCGTTCGTCGGCGTCGACGACCTGGTGCTGACCGACGTCTACTCGGCCGGGGAGACCCCGCGGCCGGGGGTGAGCGGCAAGCTGATCGTCGATGCGGTGCTCGACCGGCATCCGTGGGCCCAAGTCGCCTACATGCCCCGTCTCGTGGACGTGCAGTCCTGGCTGGTGAACCGCCTCCGTCCGGGGGACCTGTGCCTCACGCTCGGCGCCGGCGACCTCACCGGCATCGCCGATCCCGTCATCGCCCGGCTCCGGGCCGCGGCGTGACATGAACGACGCGCTCGCAGCCGCGCTGGATCGGCTCGCGTCGACCCCCCTCGGCCCGAAGGTCGAACGTGACGCGCCCCTCGGCGCGCGCACGACCTACCGCGTCGGCGGCCCCGCGGCGGCGTTCGTGCGGATCGACGGCGATGCCGAGGCCGACCTGCTCGCCGCGGCCACCGGTGGGCTCGGACTCGACATCGTGGTGGTCGGGCGGGGGAGCAACATGCTCGTCAGCGACGCGGGCTTCGACGGGCTGGCGGTGATGCTGGGCGACGGCTTCGCGACGATCGACGTGGACGCCCACGATGTCGTCGCGGGCGCCTCCGCGAAGCTCCCCGTGGTCGCCCGCGCGACGGTCGGTGCCGGGCTGACCGGCTTCGAGTGGGCGGTCGGCGTGCCCGGGTCGGTCGGCGGTGCCGTACGGATGAACGCCGGTGGCCACGGGGCGGACATGGCCGACAGCCTGCGCGGCGCGACCATCCTCGACCTGCAGGCGGGCGTACGGCGCGAGGTCGCCGCGGCCGACCTGGCGCTGGCGTACCGGTCGTCGGCCCTCACCGCGTCCGAGCTCGTGCTCGCGGCCCGCCTGGGGCTCACTCCCGGCCCCGTCGAGGCGGGCCGGGCCGTGATCCAGGAGATCATCCAGTGGCGCCGCGACAACCAGCCGGGCGGCCAGAACGCCGGGTCGGTCTTCACCAACCCGCCCGGCGACAGTGCCGGTCGCCTCATCGACGCGGCGGGGCTCAAGGGGTTCCGCGTCGGCACCGCCGCGGTGTCGGACAAGCACGCGAACTTCATCCAGGCCGATGCCGATGGCCGCGCCGCAGACGTGCTCGCGGTGATGGCCGAGGTCCGCCGCCGGGTCGCCGACGCGCACGGCGTCGAGCTCGTCGCCGAGACGCATCTCGTCGGCTTCGACCGGGGAGCCGACTGAGCCATGGCCATCGATCCCCGGATCCGCGCCCGGCGGGTGCAGGTCCACCGCGCCGAGGGACGGCGCCGGCTGCGCTTTCTCGCGGTGGCGCTCGGCCTGGTCGCCGTGGCGGTCGGCGCGTGGGGGCTCACCCGCACGCCACTGCTCGATCTCGACCATGTCCGCGTGGACGGCGCCGAGGGCGCGGACGCCGAGGTCGTGCTCGATCGCGCCGCGCTCGTCACCGGGACGGCGATGTTCGATCTCGACCTCGGCGCGGCCGAGGCGGCGGTCGCCGAACTGGCCTGGATCAAGTCCGTGCGGGCGCAGCGTGAGTGGCCGGGATCCGTCCGCCTCACGGTTGTCGCCCGGACCGGCGTGGCCGTGCTCGCGGACGCCACGAGCGCGTTCATCGTCGACGAGGACAGCGTGGTCATCGGCCCGGCCGGTCCCGAATCCGACCTTCCCGTCGTGCGCTGGACGACCGTCGCGGCACCGGGCGAGGCCGAGCGGGAGGCGTTGCCCGCCATCGCCGTCGCCCGCGCCATTCCGGACGATCTGCACCCCTGGGTCGAGGCCGTGACCGTGGACGAGGGCGGCCTGGGCCTGGATCTCATCGGCAGCGCCACCGTCCGGCTCGGCGACGGTGGTCTGATGGAGGACAAGCTCAGCGCCGTGCGATCGGTCCTCCAGAACGTCGAGCTCGACTGTCTCGACTTCATCGACGTGACCGCCGCCGATCTGACCACCGCGCTGCGCGACGAGGTCTGCAACGCCGACAACGGCGGGGAGCCCACCGATGACACGCCCTGACGCACCCACCGTCCGCCAAACGAGGCGTAGCCTCGGATACCGTCGACCGTTGATTCGCATGTGTTCTGTGGTTGATGCAGGACTCGTGCGGCGGTCTCTCTCACCCCGAGGTCTCTCCACCGATGTCTGATCCGCAGAACTATCTGGCCGTCATCAAGGTCGTCGGCGTCGGCGGTGGTGGCGTGAACGCCGTCAACCGCATGATCGACGCCGGGTTGAAGGGCGTCGAGTTCATCGCCGCCAACACCGACGCGCAGGCGCTGCTGATGAGCGACGCCGACGAGAAGCTCGACATCGGTCGCGATCTCACCCGCGGGCTCGGTGCCGGCAGCGACCCCGAAGTCGGACGTCAGGCCGCCGAGGAGCACCTCGACGAGATCCGCGAAGCCCTGCGGGGCGCCGACATGGTGTTCATCACCGCCGGCAAGGGGGGCGGCACCGGCACCGGCGCGGCGCCCGTGATCGCCGAGATCGCCAAGTCCGAAGGTGCACTCACGATCGGTGTCGTCACGCGGCCGTTCGCGTTCGAGGGCCGCCGTCGTTCGGTCCAGGCCGAACAGGGCATCCAGAAGTTGAAGGAGAAGGTCGACACGCTGATCGTCATCCCCAACGATCGCCTGCTGACCGTGGCCGACAACAACACCTCCGTCCTCAACGCCTTCAAGATGGCCGACGAGGTGCTGCTCCAGGGCGTGCAGGGCATCACCACCCTCATCACCACGCCCGGACTCATCAACACCGACTTCGCGGACGTGCGCACCGTGATGACCGATGCAGGCAGTGCCCTCATGGGCATCGGCCAGGGCACCGGTGAGGGGCGTTCGGTCGCGGCCGCCCGTGCCGCGATCTCGAGCCCGTTGCTCGAAGCCTCCATCGAGAACGCCCGCGGCATCCTGCTCAACATCAGCGGCGGGCCCGACCTCGGCCTGCTGGAGGTCAACGAGGCGGCGGAGATCATCCACGCCGTCGCCCACCAGGACGCCAACATCATCTTCGGTGCCGTGATCGACGACGAGATGGGCGATGACGTCCGCGTCACCGTGATCGCGGCCGGCTTCGATCGGTGGGACGACAGTCCCCGCTCGGCGGCCCCGGCCATGGGCACGGCGTCGGACGGCGGCGAGCCCACCGGTGAGGTCCCGATCGCGGACGTGTTCGCCCACGACGACGGTGACGACGACGACCTCGACCTCGGCGACGACGACTTCGACGTCCCGTCCTTCCTGAAGTAGCCCCGTGTTCGAGCGGCTCCTCCCTGCGGGGCCGGCCCATCACGCGCGGGTGCGGGTCTCGACGCGCGCCGAGGGCGACTTCCACGTCGATCTCGACGCGGCCGAGCTCGCGGCCCGCCGCCAGGGCTTCATGGCCGGACCGTGGACGTGGCTCCGCCAGGTGCACGGCTGCGACGTGGTCGCGGTCGATGTCGCCGGTGCGGGCGCCGGCTCTGCCGCCGACGCGAGCGTGACCGACCAACCGGGCGCAGTGCTCGCCGTGCAGACCGCCGACTGTGCGCCGGTGGTTCTCGTCGCCGAGGGTGCGGTGGCGGTGGCCCACGCCGGCTGGCGGGGAATCGTCGCGGGCGTGATCCCGAACACCGTGGATGCGCTCCGAGCCCGCTCCCACGGTCCAGTCCGGGCCGTGCTGGGGCCGGTGGTGCGGCCCCACGCCTACGAGTTCGGCGAGGACGACCTCGCAACGGTCGCCGCCCTCGTCGGGCCGGAGGTCCGGGCCCGTACCGCAACCGGCCGTCCCGCGCTCGATGTCGCCGCCGCGGTCGCCGCATCATTGGGCGCCGCCGGTGTGGAGGATCTGCTCGATCTCGGTCTCGACACCGCGGACGATGACTGGTTCTCCCATCGCGTCCGCGGTGACGCCGGACGACAGGTCACCACCGTGACCCTGGAGCAGATCCCGTGATCGAGCCCGCCGCGGTCGCCGCCCGACTCGCCGAGCTGCGCGAGCGATTCGGTCCGCGCGCCGACGCCATCACCGTCGTCGCCGTCACCAAGGCGTTCGGACGCGACGCGGTGGAAGCGGCGGTCGCCGCCGGTGTGGCCGACGTCGGGGAGAGCTACGCCCAGGAGTGCGTGGCGAAACTCGACGGGCCCGACACCGGCGCCAACGTGCACTTCATCGGCAACCTCCAGCGCAACAAGGTGCGGCGGCTCGCGCCGGTGGTCGACGTCTGGCAGAGCATCGATCGGCCCAGCCTCGTCGACGAGCTGGCGAAGCGGGCCCCGGGGGCGCGCGTCATGGTGCAGGTCGACATCTCCGGCGAGCCGCAGAAGGGCGGTTGCGCACCGGAGACGACCGGCGAGCTCGTCGCCCGGGCCGTCGACAACGGCCTCGACGTGGTGGGGCTGATGGGCGTCGGCCCGATCGGCCCGCCGGAGGACGCGCGGCCCGGATTCGCGCGCCTGCGGTCGCTCGTCGACTCGCTCGGACTCGCCGAGTGTTCGATGGGGATGAGTGCGGACATCGACGTGGCCGTCGAGGAGGGGACGACGATGGTCCGGGTCGGCACGGGCCTGTTCGGTCCACGGCCGCTGCGCCGGTGATGACCTGGGGGGATGCCGGAATTCGCGGTGGTCGGGGAGCTAGCCTTCGGGAGACAGGAGAGATGAGCATGTTCAAGAAGGCGCTGATCTATCTCGGGCTCGGCCCCGACGAGGAATACGAGCAGTACGACGAATTCGCGCCCGCCGGCGGCCCGGCGGCGGAGGAGCAACGTCCGGTCGTGCGCGCGGTGAGCGAGCCCCCGGCCCGGCCGGGGAGTTCGACGGTGCGCGCCATCCCCGCGACCCCCTCGGTCAACACCGTGCGGGTCGTCCCCGCCGACGGCGGCAGCGGTGCGGACGCGGCGCCCGCGGTCACCCCGAAGCCCGCGCCGGCGACACCCGCACGGGCCTCGGCCAACGAGACCCCGTCCGCCATCCGCATCGTCGACACCGCGCCGAGCAAGCCCCACGCCGTGACGCCCACGTCGTTCAACGAGGCGCAGGGGATCGGCGACCGGTTCAAGTCGGGCCAACCCGTGATCGTCAACCTCCAGGGGGTCGAGCGCGACCTGCGGCGGCGCCTCGTCGATTTCGCCAGCGGCCTCTGTTATGCGCTCGGCGGCAAGATGGACCGTGTGGCGGATCAGGTGTACCTGCTCAGCCCGGCCGACGTCGAGGTGTCCTCTGACGAGGCCCGGCGCGTCCTCGACTGACCGGAGCGCGCCATGGGCATCGTCTGCACCCTGATCATCCTCTACATGGTCGTGCTCGTCGCGCGTGCGGTGCTCACCTGGTTCCCCATCGATCCCGACGGCGGGATGGCGGCGGTCGCCGGTTTCCTGTTCATGGTGACCGACCCGGTTCTGGCCCCGCTGCGACGCACGTTGCCGCCGTTGCGGATCGGTTCGGTGGCGCTCGACCTGTCGTTCATCGTCGTGATCATCGGGCTCCAGATCCTGCTCAGCATCATCTGCTGATCGGCTGCGACGAGGCTCCCCGATCCGGTCCGGTCCGGGGTCTACGATCGCCGCATGGACGAACTCTCACCCTTGTTCCAGGAGATCGAGTTCCACGAGCGACTTCGCGGATACGACCCCGATGAGGTCGACGCCTACGTCGACCGGGTCGCCCGCGCGGCGGCGGTGCTGCGCGGACGACTCATCGAACTGCAGGAGCGCGTGGACGCGGCGGAGTCGCGCTCCCACGGCGGCCCGTCGATCGGGGGCACCGAGGCCGAGGAGACCCTGACCCGCACGCTCGTGCTCGCCCAACGCACCGCCGACGCGGCGATCGCGGAGGCTCGTGAGGAAGCCGACCGCATGACCGCGGACGCCGCCACCAGCGCCCAGGCGATCGTCAGCGCAGCCGAAGCGGACGCCCAGGTCACCCTGCGCGAGGCGCAAGCCGAAGCCGCGGCGACGATCCGCGACGCCGAGGACCGAGCCAGCCTGACCCTCGCCGAAGCCGAGACGGATCGCCGAACCATCCTGGCCGAGGCCGAGGTCACCGCCCTCGAGGCCGCATCCGGGGAGCGCGACCGTCTCGCCGCCGAGGTCGCCGAGCTGCAGGACTACCGCGCCTTCCTCGCCGACGACATCGAGATCCTCGAACGCCATCTGGCCGACGAACGCCATCAGCTCACGGCGTCGTTGTCCGCCCTGACCGACCTGCTGGAGTCGCCCGACGCCTTCCGCTCGTCGCGCCCGCCCGAAACGAGTGGCGTCGAGGTCGACGCCGACCGGCTCGAGGCCATCGGCGCCACCTTCCCCGAGATCGCCGACCCCGAGATCGCCGACTCCGAGGTGGCCGCCGTCCCGGTCGAGGCGGCTGCAGTCCCGGTCGAGGAACCGGAGCCGGTCACCGAAGAGCCGGACGAGCCCGTCGAGGCCGAGGTCGCGGAGCCGGTCGCCGAAGCGCCGGTCGAGGCCGAGATCGTCGAGCCGATCGAGGAGGAGGACGAGGTCGTGTTCACCGATGTGACCGCGGCCGCGGACACCGAGGACGAGCCGGCCACGATCGACCTCGTCGACCCCGAGCCCGACGAGCCGGCGCTCGTCGAAGAACCGCTCCTGGAGTCGATCGACCTGGACGCGCCCGATGACGACGGTGGGGCGGGAAGCTGGGACGACGAACCGGCATGGGCCGACGAGCCGGTCGCCTATGCGGGCCGACTCGAGTCCCGCCTCGAGGCGCCGGAGGCGAGCCCGCCCCGTTTCGTCACGGCGGCCGACCTGGACTCGGTGAACACCGGTTCCACCCTCGCATTCGACGACGGAGGCCCGGCAACGGCTCCCGTGCCCTCGGTGGGTGATCTGATCGACGCGGCGCCGATCGCCGAGGAGGCGTCGCTGTTCGCCGAGACCCCTGAATCGACCGAGGAGGATCCCTTCCTCGCCCAGTTGCGCGATGCCATGGAGGGTGAGGTCGTTGCGGTCACCGACGACGATGCGCTGACGGCGTTCTTCGACCAGGAAGACGACGACGGCGGGCGTTCCTGGTTCGGACGCCGCCGCTGATCCCACGGCCCCGCGGGGTGGTGGGAAATACCATCCGTCGGATTTGTTGCGCCGCCACCTAAACTCATCGCTTCGAACCGGGGCGACGGCGTCGGCTCGTGGGCAAGGAGCCGAGATCATGGCGACGGCGAAGAAAGCAACCAAGAAGGCCGCCAAGAAGCGCGCCGCCAAGAAATCCACCAAGAAGACGGCGGGCAAGGCGCCGGCGAAGAAGGCCGCGGCCCGGAAATCGCCGGCCAAGGCCGCGAAGAAGGCCTCGGCCAGCAAAGCCACCACGAAGGCGCCGGCCAAGGCCGCCAAGAAGACCACGACGAAGTCCACGAAGAAGACCACGACGAAAGCGGCGAAGAAAAAGGTGACCAAGAAGGCCGCGAAATCACCGTTCGGCGCGAAGTTCATCGGCGAGATGAAGGAACGGCTCCTCGCCGAACGGGCGAAGTACCTCCATTCCGCCGAGGAGTACCGAGCGGAAGCGGACGCGCTCATCGAGGCGCGCGAGCCGGGCGACGTCCAGTTCGACGAGGAATCGGGCGAGGGCGACACGCTCGCGGTCGAACGCGAACGGGGTCTGGCGCTGTCCGCGCAGGCCCGGGCCGCCGTCGAGCAGATCGACGCGGCCCTCGACCGCATCCAGGCCGGCACCTACGGCGTCTGCGTCAAGTCCGGTCTGTCGATTCCCCAGGAACGGTTGCGGGCGATTCCCTGGGCGGCCGAACGCGTCGAGTACAAGGTCGGAGGGCTCGGGCGCCTCTAGCCCGAGCGCGCGGTCTCGCACCCATGCGTCCGCGACTCGACGAGACGATTCCCGAGGCGTTGGCCGACGAGCGGATCGACCGCGTGGTCGCCATCATCTGCGACCTCAGCCGGTCCGTGGCGGCGAAACTCATCGACGAGGGCGCCGTCCGGCTGGACCAGCGGAGGGTGACCGCGGCGGCGACGCGCGTCGCTGCGGGGCAACACCTGGCCGTCGAGCTCCCGGAGCCGGTCGATCCGCGTCCGACGCCCGATGCCGACGTGGCGTTCGCCGTCCGCCACGAGGACGAGCACGTGCTCGTCGTGGAGAAGCCGGCCGGACTCGTCGTCCACCCCGGGGCCGGCAACGAGGACGGCACCCTGGTGAACGGCCTCGTCGCTCGGTTTCCCGAGATCGCGGGGGTCGGCGAGCCCCATCGGCCCGGCATCGTGCACCGCCTGGACCGGGGTACGTCCGGCCTCCTCGTCGTCGCCCGGACCGAGGCGGCCTACACGGAGCTCGTGCGCCAGATGTCGGCCCATGAGCCCGAACGCATCTATGTCGCGCTCGTGTGGGGTCACCCGGACAACGATGCCGGCGTGATCGACGCACCGATCGGGCGCTCGCCCCGCCACCCGACGCGTATGGCCGTGAGCCAGCAGGGGCGCCCGGCCGTCACCCACTATGCCGTCGACCGTCGGTTCGATCTTCCCCGCCCGACCGCCTTGCTGACCTGCCGACTCGAGACCGGACGAACCCACCAGATCCGCGTGCACCTGCGCGCCATCGGCCACCCGGTCGTCGGCGACCGCGACTATGACGGTGGTCGACCCGGGCTCGATCCCGGACGACCGTTCCTGCACGCCCGCGAGCTGCGCTTCGCCCATCCGGTGACCGGCGAGCAGATCAGTGTGGTCGCGTCGCTCCCGGCCGAGCTCGAGGCCTGTCTCGCGACGTGCTCGTAGGGTGCGTTCAGTCCTCGTCGAGCGACGGCCAGGCGAGTCGACCGCCCGCCATCTCGGCGATGTCGGCCAGGGTGAAGGAGTCGAGGAAGGCGCGCATGTGGGTGCCGGCCGCGCCCCAGATCGTGAGCAGCACGCACTGTCCCTCGTGATCGCAGGCGCCATCGGTGTGGGGTTCGCCGAAGTCGCCGGCGGTGATCGGACCGTCGACGGCCCGGACGATCTCGGACAGCTTGATGGTGGCCGGCTCGCGGGCGAGCACATAGCCACCGCCGACCCCGCGCTTGGACCGGACGAGGCCGGCCCCCTTCAGCGCGAGCAGGATCTGCTCCAGGTAGGGCTGGGGGAGGCCCGTGCGCTCGGCGATCTCCCGCACGGAGGTGGGAGCCTCTTCGGTGTGGAGTGCGAGGGAGAGCAGCGCTCGGGCTGCATAATCTCCTCGGGTCGATACGCGCATCGGTGCGAGCCTAGATCGTCCATCACGTTTGCGACGCACGCACGGTGCGGCACTGGAGCAGGATGTCCCTCATGACCACCGACGAACTCGTGCTCCCGGCCTACGGCCGGGGCTGCGTCACCGAGCTCGTACCGACGATTCTCGGGGCGGACGAGCCGGGCGAGGATGCCATCGTCGGCCCGGAGATCGCAGACGCGGCGGCGGTCGTCGTCCTCGTGCTCGACGGTCTCGGGTGGAATCAGCTCCGGGAACGGCCTGCGGTGGCGCCCACGCTCGCGGCGATGGCCGGCGGTCCGATCACGACGGTGGCGCCCTCCACGACCGCCACGGCGCTCACCTCGATCTGTACCGGCGCCCCGCCGGGCGTCCACGGCGTGGTCGGCTACCGGATCGACGTGGAGGGCGAGGTGCTCAACGCCCTGCGGTGGACCACCCCGCGCGGCGACGCCCGGGAGCGGATCGTTCCGGGCCGGTTCCAGCCCGAACCGGCGTTCCTCGGCCAGCGGCCGCTGGTGGTGACCATGGCGGGCTTCGAGGGCACCGGCTTCACGATGGCGCATCTCGCCGACGTCCGCCACGACGGATGGCACACCCTCCCGGGAATCGCGGTGAACGTGCGCCAGGCCGTCGCCGCCGGTGAGCCGTTCGTCTATGCGTACTACGACGGCATCGACAAGACCGCGCACGTGTACGGGTTCGGCGAGCACTACGACGCCGAGCTCGCGGCCTGTGACCGGATGGTCGCGGACCTGATGATGTCGCTGCCCCGCGGCACCGCCCTCGTGATCACCGCCGATCACGGCATCGTCGACTGCACGGGTCGCGGCGTCGCGCTCGACGACACGCTCGCCCGCCACATCGACCGCCAGTCCGGTGAGGCGCGGTTCCGCTGGTTGCATGCGGTGCCCGGTCACGCGCGGGACCTGGCCACGGCCGCCGAGGACTGCCACGGAGACACCGCCTGGGTTCGCACCGTGGACCAGGTCGTCGACGACGGCTGGTTCGGCCCCGAGGTCACCGATGCGGCGCGGGGGAGGCTGGGCGATGTCGCCGTCGTGGCGAAGGAGCAGTGGTACTTCCTGGACTCCGCCGATGCCCCACGTCACGAATTGGCCGGCCGTCATGGTTCACTGACGGCCGACGAGATGTACGTTCCGCTGCTCACGTTCGCCAGCTGACCCGAAAGGAATCTGCCGTGTCCGACTCGACGCCCCCCGAACTCCTCGACAATCCCGAGGTGCTCGACGCAACCGACGACACCGACGCGGAGAAGGACGGCGTCGACGAGACCGTCGATCACCCGGCCAAGGTGATGCGGATCGGAACGATGATGAAACAGCTCCTCGAGGAGGTCCGCTCGGCGACCCTCGACGAGGCCAGCCGGGATCGGTTGCGCGAGATCTACGCCACCTCCGTCGAGGAGCTGGGTGGGGCCCTTTCCCCCGATCTCCAGAGCGAGTTGAGCCGGCTCGCCCTGCCGTTCGACCGCGACGCGACGCCGAGCAGCGCCGAACTGCAGATCGCCAAGGCGCAGCTCGTCGGCTGGCTGGAGGGGCTCGTGCAGGGGATGCAGGCGATGCTTTTCGCCCAGCAGATGGCGGCGCAGCAGCAACTCCAGACGATGCGGGGACAGCTGCCCTCGGGCCGAGCCGATGGTGTGGACCCGGGCGAGGAACGTCCGGGCACCTACCTCTGAACATCGCGTTCCTCTGAACATCGCGTTCTCGCCGCGCTGGCGGTCGGGGGACGACCCCGGTATGGTCGAATGACACGGTTGTGATTTGTCCACACCGCGTCCACAGGCCGGTCCACAGCATCGATTCCAGGGGAGCCCATGGGCGATTCGTTCACCCACCTCCACGTCCACACCGAGTACTCGATGTTGGACGGGGCGTCGCGTCTCGACGACGTGATCCACGCCGCGGCCGTCGACGGTCAACCGGCCCTGGGGATCACCGACCACGGCAACATGTACGGCGTTCTCGACTTCTATCGCGGCTGTCGTGATCAGGGGATCAAGCCGATCATCGGCACCGAGGTGTACCTCGCCCACGAATCACGTGACGAGCGCCCGAGTCGCCGGGGCAAGGCCGACGATTCCGGCGGCGACACCGGTGGAGGGAGGAAGCTCTACTACCACGCGATCCTCCTTGCCGAGAGCGACGTGGGCTACAAGAACCTCATCCAGCTCTCGTCGAAGGCGTTCCTGGAGGGCTACCACTACAAGCCACGGGCGGACTGGGACCTCCTGGAGCAGTACCACGAGGGCCTCATCATCACGTCGGGATGTCTCGGTGGTCACGTCCTCCAGTCGCTCATGCAGGGCCAGGAGCAGGTCGCGCTCGAGCAGGCGGCGCGCTTCCAGGACATCTTCGGACGCGACAACTTCTTCATCGAGATGCAGGACCACGGCATCCCCGAGCAGCGTCGGACCAATCCGATGCTGCTCGAGATCGCGAAGAAGATCGGTGCGCCGCTCCTCGCGACCAACGACAGCCACTACACCCACCAGCACGACGCGGAGGCCCACGACGCGCTGTTGTGCGTGCAGACCGGCTCGCTGCTGGCCGACACCGACCGGTTCAAGTTCCACGGCGACCAGCACTATCTGAAGACCGCGGGCGAGATGCGACGTCTGTTCGAGGAGGTGCCGTCGGCGTGCGACAACTCGCTGTGGATCGCGGAGCGAGCCGACGTCACCATCGAGTTCGGTCAGCCCCAGCTGCCGGAGTTCCCCCTGCCGGAGGGCTTCGCGACCGACACGGACTATCTCCGCCACCTCACCTACGAGGGGGCCCGCAAGCGGTGGGGGCAGACCCTGTCGCCCGAGGTCACCGAGCGGCTCGACTACGAGCTCGGCGTCATCGACAGCATGGGGTTCTCCGCCTACTTCTTGATCACCTGGGACCTGATCCGGTTCGCCCGGGACAACGACATCCGGGTGGGCCCGGGCCGTGGTTCGGCGGCGGGTTGTGCGGTGGCCTACACGCTCTGGATCACGGATCTCGACCCGATCAAGTACGACCTGCTGTTCGAGCGCTTCCTCAACCCGTCGCGGGTGTCGATGCCGGACATCGACATGGACTTCGACACCCGCTACCGGGACAACATGATCCGCTACGCGGCCGACAAGTACGGCCGCGACAATGTCGCCCAGATCGTCACCTTCTCCCAGATCAAGGCCCGTGCCGCGGTGCGCGACGCCGCCCGCGTGCTCGGCTACCCCTACGCCGTCGGCGACAAGGTCGCCAAGGCGATGCCGCCGTTGATCATGGGCCGCGACACGCCGCTGAAGTACTGCTTCGAGGAGCACCCGAAGTACAACGACGGCTACAAGGCCGCCGGTGAGCTGCGCGACATGGTGAGCTCCGACGCCGACATCGCCCGCGTGGTCGAGGTCGCGAAGGGGCTCGAGGGGCTTCGTCGCCAGGACGGCATCCACGCCGCGGCGGTGGTGATCACCAACGAGCGGCTGACGGAATACCTGCCGATCCAGCGCAAGCCGGAGGCGGGGAAGACCATCGAGGAAGCGCCCGTCGTCACCCAGTACGAGATGCACGGGGTCGAGGATCTCGGGCTGCTCAAGATGGACTTCCTCGGTCTGCGCAACCTCGATGTGATCTCCGACTGCCTCGAGCTCATCCAGGAGACGCAGGGCGTCGAGCTCGACATCGACGCCGTGGACCTCGACGACGGGCCGACGTTCGATCTGCTCAAGCAGGGCAACACGATCGGCGTGTTCCAGCTCGAGTCCGGTCCGATGCGGGCCCTCATCCGCTCGCTCGCGCCCGACTCTTTCGACGACGTCGCCGCGCTCGTCGCCCTCTATCGGCCCGGTCCGATGGCGGCGAACATGCACAACGACTACGCCGACCGCAAGAACGGTCGGCAGGACATCACCTTCATCCACGACGACGCCCGCGAGATCCTGGGTGACACCTACGGCCTGATGATCTATCAGGAGAGCGTCATGCGGATGGCGCAGAAGTTCGCGGGCTACTCGCTGGCCGAAGCGGACTCCCTGCGCAAGGCGATGGGCAAGAAGATCCGTGAGGCGATGGAGAAGGAGCGGGAGAAGTTCGTCTCCGGCGTCGTGGCCAACGGCTACGAGCAGAGCCTGGCGACGGAGATGTTCGACATCATCGCCCAGTTCGCCGATTACGCGTTCAACAAGTCGCACTCGTACGGCTATGGCTATGTCGCCTACCAGATCGCCTATCTCAAGGCGAACTATCCGGTCGAGTACCTGTCGGCCCTGCTCACGAGCGTCAAGACGAAGCTCGAATCGGCGGCCGTCTACCTGAACGAGTGCCGCCTGATGGGCATCGAGGTCGAGGTTCCCGACATCAATCGGTCCGAGTCCGACTTCACACCCGTGCCGAACCTGGACTGGTCGACCGGAGCCGACGCCTCCGTCGCGCCGGGCCACATCGTGTTCGGGCTCTCGGCCATCCGCAACGTCGGCGTGGGGTTCGTGGAGAAGGTGCTCGAGGAACGCAACGCCAACGGTCCGTTCGCGTCGTTCGTCGACTTCGTCGAACGGGTCGATCTGGAGGCGCTCAACAAGCGCACGATCGAGTCGCTGATCAAGGGTGGCGCGTTCGACTCCCTCGGACACCCCCGCAAGGGCCTGCTCCAGGTCCACGAGCAGATCATCGATCTCACCGTGCAGCGGCGGAAGGAACACGACATGGGGGTCATGTCGTTGTTCGGCGAACTCGACGACGGCCCGACGTTCGACGAGCGGCCGCCGATCCCCGACATCGAGTTCGAGAAGATGCCGAAGTTGAGCCACGAGAAGGAGATGCTCGGGCTCTACATCTCGGATCACCCGCTGCTCGGTTTCGAGCAACAGGTGCGACGCAAGGCGGATTGCTCGGTCGGCGAGCTGGCCGACGCGGAGGACGGCGCGATCAAGAAGGTGGGTGGCGTGATCACCAACCTCCAACGCAAGTGGACGCGCAAGGGCGACCTCATGGCCGTGTTCGAGCTCGAGGACCTCGAAGGGTCGGTGGAGGTGATGGTGTTCCCCCGCACGATGCAGGAACACGGGCCCAAGCTGGAGGACGACACGATCGTGCTCGTCCGCGGCCGCACCGAGAACGGCGACGACCTGCCGAAGCTGTTCGCCCAGGACATCGAGGTCGTCGAGGACCTGTCCGACAACCAACCGGTGCGGGTGAGGCTCGACTCCATCAGCGAGGACGAATCGAAGATCATCGACCTCAAGGGCATTCTCGCCGCCCACCCCGGCGACTCGCCGGTGGAGCTGCACCTCAGCGATCGACGGGTGATCCGGCTGCCCGACGACTATGCCGTCAACAACGCGAACGGCGTGGTCGCGGAGCTCCGCGTGCTGCTCGGGCCGGACTCCATCCTCGTCTGATCCACGCGCCGTCGCGCCGCGTTCACGCGGCGTGAGGTTGCGATTCGGCCCCGGACCCTGAAAACTGTATGAGCCCGGTCGAGCGGTCGGGGAAGCGATTCACGTGAGTGGGGGCCGGCAGCCGATGGCGATCGAAGTCGAGACGAAGGACTGCACGGCGGTCAGCGATGCGGAGCTGGCGGAGATGGCGGATCTGTGCGCCGAGTCCCCCAACGCATTCGAGGTCGGCCTGCTGTCCAAGCAATGTGAGGAGTGGGTGCTCGTCACCGTCGCCAGCGAGGGCGGCAAGATCCGCGGCTACTCCTTCTGCACGCTCGAGCGCATCGGCGGCACGCCCAGCCTGCTCATCGGTGCCGGCCACATCTGCCGCACCACCAAGCGCGACACCGTCCTGCGGGCCATCATGACCGACCAGCTGCGGCGCAGCGTGTTGGCGTTCCCCGACGAGGACGTGCTCGTGGGCACCCAGATCAACGACGCCGGTGCCTTCGAGGCCTACAAGGCGCTCGACGACATCGTTCCCCGCCCGGGCCACAAGGCGTCCGGTGAGGAGCGAGCGTGGGGTCGTCGCCTCGTGAAGCGCTTCGGTATCGACGCCGGCAGCTACGAGGACCGCGAGTTCACCGTGCGGGGTGGCGGAAGCCAGCCCGTCGTCCTCGATCACTCGAGTGCCAAGCCCGAGAAGATCCCGGCCGATGTGGCCGCCCAGCTCGACGGTCTCGACGTGGAGGCCGGCGACACGCTGATCGCGTTCGGCTGGGCCATGGCCGAGGATCTCGAGAAGCTGCTCTGAGCGACACCCCGCCGTCGTTCGCCGAGGTCGTTCGGCGGCGGCGCATGACGCGGGCGTTCGTCGACACCGCAATCGCCGCCGACGTCGTGGACGCGATGGTCGACCGCGCTCGGCGGGCGCCGTCGGCGGGCAACACCGGCGGGACCGAGTTCCTGGTCCTGGAGGGTGCCGCGGCGACCGCCGCCTACTGGGACACGACGCTTCCGGCCGGCAGCCGGGCGACGTTCCCGTGGCCGAGCCTGCTCGCCGCGCCGGTGTTGATCGTCCCGTGGGTGGACCCCGACGCGTACGCGGCCCGCTACGCCGAGGACGACAAGGCCCACACCGGACTCGGCGCAGATCCGGCGGACTGGCCGGTGCCGTACTGGTTCGTCGACGGGGGAGCGGTCGTGATGGCGCTCCTGCTCGAGGCCGAGGCTCGTGACCTGGGCGCACTCTTCTTCGGACTCTTCGACCACGAGGACGCCGTCCGCGCCCGCTTCGGCGTCCCCGCCGGCCGCCGCGCCGTCGGTACGGTCGCCATCGGCCATCGCGCCCCCGATCGTCCGTCCGCATCCGCCACCCGACCCCGCCCACCCCTCGACGAGGTCATCCACCGCACCCACTGGTAGCGCTCCCGCCCGGTTCCCTTTCCCGAACTGGCGTGCACCCCGCCCGATTCTGTGGTCATGCACACGCCAGTTCGGGTGGGGTTGGTGGGTTGGGGGGTGGTGCCGTTACGCTCGGCAGCGTTCCGACTCGTCCGACCCGGAGGACCGATGGCCGCCAAAAAGGCAGCGAAAAAGCCCGCGAAGAAGCGCGCGACGAAGCGATCCAAGAAGCAGGTTCCGCTCGTCGACTACCTCCGGCTCGGTGAACGGCCCTATCTCTCGGCCAACGAGTGCAAGAACTGCGGGGCCCGCTTCTTCGACCGTCGCAATGCGTGCGCCAACTGTGGCAAGCAGGAGTTCAAGAAGGCGCGGGTGCGCAACGGCGCCAAGCTGAAGGCGTTCACCATCGTGCACCGTGCAGCGCCCGGCATTCCGGCGCCCTACGTCTCGGCGATCGTCGAGACCGACGATGGCACCACGGTTCGCTCCAACGTGGTGAACTGTGACCCGACCCCCGAGACGGTCGAGCTCGGCATGAAGTTGAAGCTGACCACCTATCCGATCGGCAAGGACGACGAGGGCACCGAGGCCGTCGCGTTCGGCTACGAACCCGTCTGAACGCACGAAAGGCACCGTGAACATGGCTACGAAGAGCACCAAGAAGTCCCCCGCCAAGAAGAAGCCGGCGGCGAAGAAGAAGACCGCCGCCGCGAAGATCGAGGACGACAGCGTCTGGCTGATCGGCACCGACATGACCGCGTTCGGGCGCTATCCCGACAAGGATCTCGTGGACCTCGGCGCGGAGGTGGCGATGAACGCGATGGCCGACGGTGGCGTCACGATCCAGGACATGGACGTCATCGGCGCGGGCACGCTGTTCCAGGCGAGCACGGGCTACGGCCAGCGTCTCCAGAAGCAGATCGGGCAGACCGGCGTTCCGGTGTTCAACGTGGCCAACGCGTGCGCCACCGGCGCCACCGCGTTGCGCACCGTCTACCTGTCGATCAAGGCCGGCGAGGCCGACATGGGACTCGCCGTCGGTGCCGAGCAGATGGGCAAGATGGGGCTCCTCGGCGGGGCGGGCTCCAAGAAGGAGAAGCACGTCTACGAACCCGATGGTCGCTATGGCGCGGTCACCGGGGTCGACGGCTACATCGGCACCGAGGGCATGCCGGGCGTTTTCGCCCAAGCGGGCATGGAGTACGCGAACGACTACGACGGCGTCGGCTTCGAGCAGTTCGCCAAGGTGGCGTACAAGAACCACCTGCACTCCACGCTCAACCCGCTGGCGCAGTACCGCAAGGAGTTCTCCATGGAGGAGATCATGGGGGCGCCCACGATGAGCTACCCCAACACGCTCCTCATGTGCTGCCCCACGGGCGACGGTGCCGCGGCTGCGGTCCTGGTCTCCGGCTCGCGGCTCAAGAGCATGCCCAAGAAGGTGCAGAAGCGGGCCGTGAAGATCTCCGCCTCGGTGCTGACCTCCGACCCGTACACGGAGTCGGCCCAGGTCCAGCCCGACGTCAACACGCTGACCCGCAACGCGTCGGTACAGGCCTACGAAACGGCCGGTGTCGACCCGAAGGATCTCGACCTCGTCGAGCTCCACGACTGCTTCGCGACGGCCGAGCTCATCCACTACGACAACCTCGGGCTCTGCGAGAAGGGCGGTGCGGGCGACTTCATCGACTCGGGCGCGCCGTTCCGTGACGGCACCACGCCGGTCAACGTGTCCGGTGGCCTGATCTCGAAGGGTCACCCGATCGGGGCGACCGGCGTCGCCAACGTGTTCGAGGTCGCCACCCACCTGCGGGGCGAAGCTGGTGATCGTCAGATCAAGGGCGCCAAGGTCGGTCTCGCGCACGTGATCGGCCTCGGGTCGGCCTGCGGCGTGCACGTCATGGAGAAGTCCGGCCTCTGAGCGACCGGCACCGCCGCGCGTACGAGCGGCTGCTGGTCGACGACGATCCGGCGGTGGCATGGCTCGCCGCCGGCGCCGCTGACCTGCGACCGTTCGCGGACGGGTCCCTGCCCGTACCGGCGGGTGCCGTGGTGGCTGGTCCCGACGATCTGCGGGAGATCCGAGACGTCGTCGACACCCAGCTGGGTGTCGGGTGTTGGCCGCGCAACGAGCTGATCGTGGGCGAACGACGGACCAGCCGCGTCGCGCTCCCGAGGGGCGCGGCAACGGCGCTCGTGCATGCGCTCGAGGGTCGGATCGAGCTGCGATCGCCCTGGGGGAAGTGGCGCACCGTCGTGGACATCATGGCGGTTCGGCTCGATGCGCTCGAGACCGTGACACTCGACGCGATCCGGCTTCCGTAGGCGCTGGTCCCACCCCGGGAAAACGGGCACCGCGCGATGCGCGCGGGTCCGGGGTGGCGCGTCTAGGTTCGGCGCGGTGACGCTACGCATCGACGTGATCGCCACCGACGACCCGGAGGGCGCCCAGATCGTGAGCTCGGCGCCGCTCATCGGCGTCGACGGACTCGACGACTGCCGGGTCAGCCGGGTGTACCACGTCGCCGGCGCGATCGAGTCCGGCGATCTGGACCGGCTGTGCACCGAGGTGCTGGTCGACCCGGTCGTCGACCGCCACACGATCGGCGAGCCGCCAGCCCCGGTGGGTCAGGCGGTGGAAGTCGCCCCGATGGCCGGCGTGACGGATGCGGACGCCCGTGAGCTGGAGCGGGCCGCGGCTCAGTTGGGACTCCCGGCGATCCAGGTGTCGACGGCGCGTCGCTACGACCTGGTCGGCGATCTCGATGCGACGGCGGTCGCCACGATCACCCGTCGCCTCCTCGCGAACGACACGATCGAGCGGTCGACCACCGGCGCGCTCGAGCCCGTCTTCGCGGGGGAGGCGAGCGTCGACGCCCGGGTCGACGACGTGCCGCTGGCCGGGCTCTCCGACGACGCGCTCGCCGCGCTCAGCCGCGAGCGGGTGCTCTCGCTCGACGTCAACGAGATGCGCGTCATCCAGGCCCACTTCGAGGCCGAGGGGCGCGCCCCGACCGACGCGGAACTCGAGACGCTCGCCCAGACCTGGTCCGAGCACTGTGTGCACAAGACCTTCCGGGCGCGGATCGAACTCACCCACACCGCCGCCGACGGCACGGTCACCGTGACCGAGCTCGACGGCCTCCTGCCCGCGTTGCGCGAGGTCACCGAGGAGCTCGATCCGTGGTGGCTCCGCAGCGCCTTCGTGGACGACGCCGGCATCATCGCCTTCGACGACGATCTGGACCTCGCGTTCAAGGTGGAGACCCACAACCATCCGTCCGCGTTGGAGCCGTTCGGTGGCGCGAACACCGGCGTCGGCGGTGTGGTGCGCGACATCCTCGGCGTGTCCGCCCGGCCGATCGCGTGCACCGACGTGCTCTGCTTCGGGCCCAGCGACCTGCCCGACGACCGGTTGCCCACCGGCGTGCTCCATCCCCGTCGCATCCGTGACGGCGTCGTGGCCGGGATCGGCGACTACGGCAACAAGCTCGGCCTGCCCACCGTCAACGGGGCGGTCCTCTACCACGAGGGGTACGTGGGCAACCCGCTCGTGTACTGCGGCGCCCTCGGGCTCCTGCCCCACGGCTCGCACCCGACCGAAGCCCAGCGGGGCGATCGCATCATCTCCATCGGCGGTCGGGTCGGGCGCGACGGCATCCACGGGGCGACCTTCTCGTCGGCCGGGATGGATGCTTCCACCGTGGACTCCGTCGGGTCGGCGGTGCAGATCGGCGACCCGATCACCGAGAAGGGGTGCATCGAGGTCGTCGAACGGGCGCGCGACGCTCAGCTCTACACGGCGATCACCGACTGTGGCGCCGGTGGCTTCTCGAGCGCGGTGGGCGAGATGGGCGAGGACCTCGGCGTCGAGGTCGATCTCGCCGGAGTGCCGCTGAAGTACCCCGGGCTGCAGCCGTGGGAGATCTGGCTGTCCGAGGCCCAGGAGCGCATCGTGATGGCGGTCCCACCGGGCAGGCTCGATGCCCTGCGGGCGCTCTGCGACGACTGGGACGTCGAACTCACCGATCTCGGCCACTTCACCGGTGACCGACGGCTCGTCGTGCGTCAGGGTGACCTCGGTGTCGTCGACATGCCGATGGCGTTCCTGCACGACGGGCTTCCTCGCCGCGAGATGGTCGGCGCCTGGACCGACCCCGCGCCCGCCCCACCGCTCGCGGCGACACCTGACGCAAAGCTGTTGCTCGCCCTGCTCGCGCACCCCGACGTGGCCTCGAAGGAGGACATCGTCCGCCGCTACGATCACGAGGTGCGGGGCGGCACCGTCGTGCGCCCGTTCATGGGCCCGCACGCCGACGGCCCCGCCGATGCCGCCGTGCTCAAGCCGCTCGGCACCGGCCACCACCCGATCGCCGCGGTGCTCAGCAACGGGATCTGTCCCCGCGTCGGCCTGCACGACCCGTGGGCGATGGCGTTGCTCGCGATGGACGAGGCGGTGCGCAACCTGGTCGCCGTCGGCGGCGACCCGGACCGCGTCGCCGTGCTCGACAACTTCTGTTGGGGTGACCCGACCAAGCCGGATCGCCTCGGCGGACTCGTTCGCGCCGTACAGGGCTGCACCGACGGTGCCCGCCGCTATCGGATGCCGTTCATCTCGGGGAAGGACAGCCTCTTCAACGAGTTCGACGGACAGGCGATCCCGGGCACGCTGCTCATCTCCGCCGTCGGCCTCGTGCCCGACATCGCGCACGCGATCAACAGTGCGGCGATGCAGCCCGGCCACGATCTCTGGCTGGTGGGGGAGGGCACCGCCCGTCTCGGGGGCTCGCTGGTGGACGCCGTCCTCGAACTCGGCGCCACCGAGGTGCCGCAGCCGCTCGACGATCCGTTGCCCCGCTACCGGGCCGTCCACGCCGCCATTGCCGGCGGACTGATCGCCGCCGCCCACGATGCGAGCGACGGCGGGCTGCTGGTCGCCATCGCCGAGATGGCGCTCGGGGCCCGTGCGGGCGTCCACGTCACGGTGCCGACCGACGGGCTCGATCCGCTCGCCGCGCTCACCAACGAAGCGCCGGGCCGGCTCGTCCTGGCCGCCTCGCCGGAACACCGTGACGCGGTCGCGGAGACGCTCGGCGGGCACGCCCGCCGCATCGGCGAGGTGATGGCCGACGACCGCATCGTGATCCGCGTGTCGGACGCACCCGACGACGCCGAAGGCCTGGAGCAGGCGAGCCACACCATCGTCGAGGTGAGCATCGACGATGCCGTCGCGGCCTTCACGGGAGCTGGGCGATGAGCGAGCCGCCGATCCTCATTCCCCACGCGTCCGGCACGAACCGCGACGGCGAGGCGGCCCAGGCGGTCGAGCTCGCCGGCGGTGATCCCCGCATCGTCCACGTGAACGAACTGCGCGACGGCCGGGTCGCGTTCGCCGACCACGCCGGGGTGCTCCTGCCCGGCGGGTTCAGCTACGGCGACGCGCTGGGCGCGGGTGGCCGGCTCGCGCTCGAGCTGCGCACCTGGTTCGCCGAGGAGCTCGCGGCCCTGGTGGCCGCGGGCCGGCCCGTTCTCGGCATCTGCAACGGATTCCAGGTACTGGTGAAGGCCGGCCTCCTGCCCGGGCCGATGTCGTCGCCGCGGGCGGTCACGCTCACCGAGAACGCCCGGGGCCGGTTCGAGTGCCGGTGGGTCACGTTGCGGGTGGACGTCCGCACCACGAGTTGGCTCTCCGCCGCCGAGGGCGCGGTGATCCGCTGCCCGATCGCCCACGGTGAGGGACGGATCGCGGTCACCGACCCCGGTGTCACACAGGGACTCGAGGACGGCGGGCAGATCGCCTTCCGCTACATGCACACGGGTGCCGCTCCCATCGAGGAGCCGCTGAAGCCCGCCGACGGCGCCTACCCGGCCAACCCCAACGGCAGCGTCGGCGACATCGCCGGGCTGTGCGATCCGTCGGGAGCCGTGGTCGGCCTCATGCCCCACCCGGAGGACCACGTGTTCGCCTGGCAGCGGCCGTCGGGCCCGGACGAGGGCTCGGGCCTTCCCGTGTTCGAGGCGTTCGTCGGGGCCGCCCGATGAGCATTGATCTCGGCCCCGCGTGGGCCGATCCGTTCGACGGTATCGACGCGGCCGCCGTCGCGGATCTCGGCCCGGTCATCCGGGGCAAGGTGCGCGACATCGTGGACCTGGGCGACACCCTCGCGCTGATCGCGACCGACCGGATCAGTGCGTTCGACCATGTCCTCGGCACCGTCCCGTACCGAGGCCAGGTCCTGAACGAGCTCGCCGCGTGGTGGTTCGAACGGATCGCCGACATCGTGCCCTCCCACGTGGTCTCCGTCCCCGACGCCAACGTCACCATCGGCCGCCGGTGTCGCACCCTGCCGGTGGAGGTCGTGGTCCGCGGCCGGCTCTCCGGGTCGACCTCCACCGCCCTGTGGACGAAGTACGCGGCGGGGGAGCGGGAGATCTACGGCCTGGCCTTCCCGGACGGCATGCAGAAGAACGACGCGCTGCCGCAGCCGGTCATCACGCCGACGACCAAGGCCGAGCAGGGCGCCCACGACGAGCCGATCACCGAACGCGAGATCGTGGCGACCGGCCTGGTCGACGCGGCGCGCTGGGACGAGGTGCGCACGGTCGCCCTCGACGTGTTCGCCCGGGGGCAGGAACTCGCGGCTGCGGCCGGGCTGGTGCTCGTGGACACGAAGTACGAATTCGGGCTCGACGACGACGATCGCCTGACGATCATCGACGAGGTCCACACGCCCGACAGTTCCCGCTACTGGCGGGCCTCCACCGTCGACGCCCGTCTGGCCGCCGGGCTCGAGCCGGAGAACCTCGACAAGGAGGCCGTGCGTCTCGTCTACGCGGAGCGGGGCTATCGGGGCGACGGCGACCCACCGGCCCTCGACCGGCCGCTCGCCGAACTCGCCGCCGGGGTCTATCAGGAAGCCTTCGCGGCGCTGACCGGTGCGCCGTTGGTGCCGGCGAGCTACCCGGCCGCACCACGCGTCGTCGACGCGATCCGAGGCGCGGCGACATGACCGAAACTCATCCCACGCGCGTGGCGTCGCCCGCGCGAGGATGCAGACTGGTCGGGGACTCGGGAGGGACGACCGCGTGAGTGACGATCCGCTCGTCGGCGTGATCATGGGCAGCGACTCCGACTGGGAGACGATGCGCCTCGCCGCCGACACCCTCGGAGAATTCGGCGTCGCCCACGAGGCCCGCGTCGTGTCGGCCCATCGCACCCCCGACCTGATGGTCGACTACGCGGAATCGGCCGAGACCCGCGGCCTCCAGGTCGTCATCGCCGGTGCCGGCGGTGCCGCCCATCTGCCCGGGATGGTCGCGGGGCACACGATCGTCCCGGTGATCGGCGTCCCCATCAAGAGCCGCGCTCTCAACGGCCTCGACTCGCTGTTGTCCATCGTGCAGATGCCCGGGGGCGTGCCCGTCGCGACGATGGCCATCGGCCCGGCCGGCGCCACGAACGCGGCGTTGCTCGCGGTCGCGATGCTGGCCCGCCACGACGACGCGCTGGCCGACGCCCTGCACGCCTACCGGGCCCAGCGCAATGCGCAGGTCCGGGCCATCGAGCTGGACCGCTGACGATGGCCGACCCGCTGCTCCCCGGTTCCACGATCGGCATCGTCGGCGGCGGGCAGCTCGGCCGGATGTTGACGCAGGTCGCGCACCAGCACGGCTATCGCGTCGTCGTCTTCACCGGCGGGGAGAAGGACAGCCCGGCCGGGAGCGTCGCCGAGATCGAGATCGCCGCGCCGTTCGACGACGAGACGGCCCGCGCCCGCTTCCTTACCGAAGCCGATGTCGTCACCTGGGAGTTCGAGAACGTCGACCCCGGGTTGGCCGACGCGGCGCTCGACGCAGGTCTGCCCGTGCGGCCGTCCGGTTCGGTCATCGCCGCGGCTCAGGACCGTGAGAAGGAGAAGCGGGCGCTCGAAGCCGCCGGCGTCGTCGTGGCACCCTGGCGCCCGGCCCGCACGCTCGGCGAGCTGCGCGAGGCCGTCGAGGCGCTCGACGGGCCCGTGATCGCCAAGGCGGCCCGGTTCGGATACGACGGCAAGGGCCAGGTGCGTATCGACTCGCTCGACACCGTCGCAGCTGCGTGGGAGCAGCTCGAGGGTGCCCGCCTGGTCGTCGAGACCGTCGTGCCCTTCGTACGCGAGCTCTCGGTCATTGTCGCCCGCGGCGTCGACGGCCAGATCGTGGACCACGGCGTGATGGAGAACGACCACGTCGACCACATCCTCGACACCACGATGGTGCCCGCCTCGATCCCGTCGTCGCGCGCTGACGAAGCCCGCGGGCTGGCGCATCGGATAGCGGAGGCTTGGGACCTCGTGGGCGTGCTGTGCGTCGAGATCTTCGACACCGACACGGCCCTGCTGGTCAACGAGGTCGCGCCGCGGCCCCACAACTCGGGCCATTGCACGATCGAGGCCGCGCCCGCCTCCCAGTTCGAACAGCAGCTCCGCGCCGCCTGCGCGCTCCCGCTCGGCGACGGCGCCTGTCGCCCCGCCGCAATGGTGCAGCTTCTCGGCGATCTGTGGTCGGACGGCCCGCCCGCCTGGCCGGCCGCGCTCGCCGATCCCGGCGTGCACCTCCATCTGTACGGCAAGGCCGACGCGCGGCCGGGCCGGAAAATGGGGCATCTGACCTGTGTGGGCGACACGCCCACCGACGCACTACAAAAGGCCCTCGACGCGCGCCATGCGCTCTCCGGACGGTGATTCCCGTGTTCCCAGCAGGTGACGATCTCCACGAGGAGTGCGGCGTGGTCGGGGTGCATGCGCCCGGCCAGGACGCGGCGCGGCTCACGTTCTTCGCCCTCTACACCCTCCAGCACCGCGGCCAGGAGGCCGCGGGCATCGTCACCGCCAACGAGGGGGTGGCCCACGTCCACAAGGGTCAGGGCCTCGTCGCCAGCGTGTTCAACGAGGAGAACCTGTCCACCCTGCCGGGCGGACTCGCCATCGGCCACAATCGCTACTCCACGACCGGTGGCAGCGGCATCCGCAATGCCCAGCCGCAGGTGATCGAGACGATCGACGGTCCGCTGGGGGTGGCCCACAACGGCAACCTCGTCAACGCCCACGTCCTGCGGCGGGAGCTGCTCGAACGCGGCGTCGGGCTCCAGACGTCGAGCGATACCGAGGTGATGGTCCACCTCCTGACCGGTGCGGGCGGCGACTGGATGAGCCGCATCAAGGTGCTGATGAGCCGGGCCGAGGGCGCCTTCGCCCTCACGATCCTCACCCGCGACGCGATCTACGGCGTGCGCGATCCCTGGGGGTTCCGCCCGCTGGTGATCGGCAAGATCGAGAACGGCTACGTCCTGGCCTCCGAGACCTGCGCTTTCTCGGCCATCGGCGCGGAGCTGGTGCGCGAGGTCGAGCCGGGCGAGATCGTCCGCATCGACGACAACGGTCTGCACATCGAGCAGGGCGCGGTGCCGAAGCAGAAGGCGTTCTGCACGTTCGAGCAGATCTACTTCTCCCGCCCCGACTCCATGCACGGCGGTCGGTTGGTGCACTCCACCCGTCAGCGGCTCGGGCGCGAGCTCGCCCGCGAGGCGCCGGTCGAAGCCGATCTCGTGTGTCCCGTGCCCGACTCCGGCACACCCCACGCCGTCGGGTTCGCCCAGGAGTCGGGCATTCCCTACACCGAGGGTCTGATCAAGAACCGCTATGTCGGCCGCACCTTCATCGAGCCCACGCAGCAGCTCCGGTCGGCCGGCGTGGCGATGAAGTTCAACCCGCTGGGCGACAACCTCTTCGGCAAGCGGGTCGTGATGGTGGACGACTCGATCGTGCGGGGTACGACGTCGGGTCCCCTCGTGCAGATGCTGCGCGACGCCGGCGCCGCGGAGGTGCACGTGCGGGTGGCCTGCCCGGCGATCACCGACCCGTGCTACATGGGTGTGGACATGGCGTCGCGCGACGAGCTGATCGCCGCCCAGAAGAGCGTCGAGGAGATCTGCGCCCACATCGGCGCCGACTCGCTCGCCTTCCTCTCGATCGACGCGCTGATGCGCGGGCTCGACGCGGAGGACGGCTACTGCAACGCCTGCTTCACGGGCTCGTACCCGTTCGAGGCGGAGCAGTTCGTCCAGCTCCAGCTGAAGACCAAGGAGCAGTTCGCGAAGGTCTGGGGCGACTGACATGGGGCGCCGGATCCTGGTCGTCGGCGGTGGCGGCCGCGAGCACGCGCTCGCGTGGACGCTCGCCCGGTCGCCGCAGGTCGCGGAGATCCTCGTCGCCCCCGGCAACGCCGGCACCGCGGTCGAGGCGAAGTGCCGCAACGTGGCGACATCGGCGACCGATCTCGACGGGCTCGTGGCCCTCGCCGTCGACGAAGCGATCGACCTCGTGGTCGTCGGCCCGGAGGATCCGCTGGTCGCGGGTCTGGTCGACCGGCTGGCCGAGCGCGAGATCGCGGCGTTCGGTCCGAGCGCGGCGGCGGCCCAGCTCGAGGGGTCGAAGGCCCATTGCAAGGACTTCCTCGTGCGCCACGGCATTCCGACCGGCGCGGCCGCCACATTCACCGACGTGGATGACGCGCTCGCCCATCTCGCGTCGCTCGACGACGTGCCCGTCGTCAAGGCGAGCGGCCTGGCCGCCGGCAAGGGCGTCATCGTCGCCGAGAGCCGCGACGAGGCGGCCGCCGCGGTCCGTGACATCCTCGTGGCGGGGCGGTTCGGGTCGGCCGGCGACGAGGTCCTCCTCGAAGAGCGACTCCACGGCCCGGAGGTGTCGATCCTCGCGTTCTGCGACGGCGCCGACTTCCGCGTGATGCCGGCCGCCCAGGACCACAAGCGTGTCGGCGAGGGCGATGTCGGTCCCAACACCGGTGGCATGGGGGCATTCCATCCGTCGCCGATCGCCGACGAGGCCCTGCTCGAACGGATCGGCAAGGAGGTCATCGCGCCCACCCTTCAGGCGATGATCGACGAGGGGCGTCCGTACCGTGGCGTGCTCTACGCCGGGATGATGCTCACGGTCGACGGCCCGAAGGTGATCGAGTTCAACTGCCGCTTCGGTGACCCGGAGACCCAGGTCGTCCTGCCCCTGCTCACCAGCGACCTCGTCGACGTGATGGACGCCTGCATCGCCGGCACACTCGCCGATCTCGACATCACCTGGGCCGACCGGGCTGCGGTCACCGTGGTGATGGCGAGCGCCGGCTACCCGGTGCGGAGCAGTGACCCGGTCCCCATCGCCGGCCTCGATGCCGCGGGGGGCGACGATCGGGTCGTCTTCCACGCCGGCACCCGCCTGATCGACGGCGTCGTGCACACGGCCGGCGGCCGGGTGCTGACGGTCACGGCCGTGCGCGACGATCTCGGCGACGCCGCCGACGCCGCCCACGCGGGGGTGGCCGCGATCGACTTCGACGGCGCCCAACACCGCGCCGACATCGCCCGGGCGACGGCAGAGGTACCCCGATGACCACCTATCGCGAAGCGGGCGTCGACATCGATGCCGGCAACCGCACCGTCCAGATGCTCGGTGAGGTCGTCAAGGCGACGAACACGCCGGCGGTGCTGTCCGAGCTCGGGGCCTTCGGCGGGCTCTTCGCGGCGGACGACCTCGGCCCGGGCAAGGTGCTCGTCGCGTCAACCGACGGTGTCGGCACGAAGGTCGAGCTCGCGGCTCGGCACGGCGCGTGGCGGGGCGTGGGCGCCGACCTCGTGAACCATTGTGTCGACGACATTCTCGTGCAGGGGGCTCGGCCGCTCTTCTTCCTCGACTACATCGCGACGGCGTCGCTCGTGCCGGAGATCGTCGCCGAGATCGTCACCGGCATGGCCGAGGCCTGCCAGGCTGTCGGGTGCGCACTGCTCGGCGGCGAGACGGCGGAGATGCCCGGCGTCTACATGCCGGGGGCGGTCGACATCGCCGGCACCATCGTCGGCGTCGCCGACCGGGCGACGTTGTGGCCCCGCACCGACGACCTCGCCGAGGGCGACCTGCTCGTCGGGTTGGCGAGCCGCAGTCCGCACACGAACGGCTACTCGTTGATCCGGCTGCTGCTGGAGGACCACGAACCCACCGCGGAGATGCTCGACTGGCTCCTGACGCCCCACCAGCCGTATCTCGGCGCCGTGGACGAGATCCGGGCCGCCGGCGTCGAACCGCTGGCGCTGGCCCACATCACGGGTGGGGGGCTCTTCGAGAACGTTCCCCGGGTGCTGCCCGCCCATCTCTCCGCCCGGTTCGAGCTCGGGAGCTGGGACGTGCCCGAGCACTTCCGCACCCTGGTCGAGTGGGGCGCCATCGCGGACGAGGAGGCGTTTCGGGTCTGGAACATGGGGCTCGGTCTCGTCATCGTCGTCCCGGCGGCCCAGCGAGCGCTCGTGCACGACGCCGGGCTCGCCGTCGTGGGCGAGCTCGTCGCGGCGTCGGGTGACGAGCGCGTCGCCCTGGTCGGGGACTGGCGGTGACAGGGCGCCTCGTCGTCCTCGCCTCCGGCTCGGGTTCCAATCTGCAGGCGTTGATCGACGCCACCATCGACGGACGGCTCGACGCGACCATCGAGGCCGTCTACGTCAACCGACGGACGGCCTTCGCGCGCGAGCGCGCCGACCAGCACGGGATCGCCCAGGACTTCGTCCCGCTCGGTCCGTACCGCGACCGCCACGAGGACCCACGCGCCGCCCGCGAGGCGTACGACGCCGACCTGGCCGAACGGGTCGCCGCCCACGCGCCCGACGCGATCGTGCTCGCCGGCTGGATGCACCTGTTCACCGACACCTTTCTCGGGCGGTTCCCCGGCCGGGTGGTCAACCTCCATCCGGCGCTGCCCGGCACCTTTCCGGGCGCCCACGCGATCGACGACGCGTGGGAGGCGAAGGTGCGCGCCGGCCTCGACCACACCGGCGTGATGATCCATCTCGTCCCCGACGAGGGCGTGGACGACGGGCCGGTTCTGCTCTCGGAGGTGGTGCCGATCCGCGACGATGACACCCGCGAGACGCTCGAGGAGCGGATCCACGAGGTGGAGCACCGCCTGCTCGTCGAGGCCGTGGCGTCGCTCATCGGGGCATCGTGAACGCGCCACCGTCGGGCCCACAGCTCTGGCTCGCCGGGGCGCGTCTGCGCACGCTGCCGGCCGCGATCGTGCCCGTGGCGGTCGGCACCGCGGTCGTCGTGGGGCAGGGGAGCGACACCGCCTGGTGGCGCGCCGCGGTCGCGCTGCTCGTGGCTCTCGCGCTCCAGGTCGGCGTGAACTACGCCAACGACTACTCCGACGGCGTGCGGGGCACGGACGGCGAGGCCCGCGTCGGTCCGCTGCGCCTCGTCGGGTCCGGTCTCGTGCCGGCCGCGACGGTGAAGCGGGCCGCGACCCTCGCCTTCGCCGTGGCCGGTCTGGCCGGCGCGACCCTCGCCGTGGCGGTCGGCCCGGAGCTGTTCGTCGTCGGACTGCTCTGCCTCGCCGCCGGATGGACCTACACCGGCGGCCCGCGGCCCTACGGCTACCTCGGGCTCGGCGAGGTGTTCGTGTTCGTGTTCTTCGGGCTCGTCGCCACGGTCGGCACCACCTACGTCCTGCTCGAACGGGTGGACGCCACCGCGGTCTGGTGCAGTGTGACGGTCGGACTGTGGGCCGTCGCCCTCATGCTCACCAACAACCTGCGTGACATCCCGGGTGACACCGAAGCCGGCAAGCAGACCATCGCCGTGCGGCTCGGAGACGCCCGCACCCGGCTCGTGTATCTCGGGACCCACGTGGTGGCGCTGGCGGTCGCGGTGGCGGCCACGCCGGTCACCGGACGCATCACTCTCGGCGCGCTGGCGGCGCTTCCCTTCGCCCTCATGGCGATTGTGGCGGTACGGCGCGGGGCCCGAGGGCCCGCGCTGATACCCGTGCTCGGGATGACGGCTCGGGCCCAGATGCTCGGCGGCCTCGGCCTGACCCTGTCGCTGGCGCTGACCGCCTAGAGGCGCTGGTTCAGCTCGATCTGGTTGCCCGCCGGATCGTGGAAGAACGCCTGGAGGCACACGCCCTCGATCGGGCTCGGCTCGCTGACATCGACGCCCCGCTCGATCAGCACGGCCCGCGCCTCATCGATGTCGTCCACCGCGATGGCGAAGTGGGGACCGAAGCCTTCGACGAGCGGCAGCTCCACGAGGTGGAGCTCCTGGGGGCCCATCTGGAGCCACACGCCGCCGATCCCGAGGTCGGGTCGATCGATCTGCTCGAAGCCGAGGGTGTCGACGTAGAAGTCGCGGCAGGCGGCGACGTCGTCCACATTGACGGAAACGTGGTGGACGCCCTGGGTGAACAGTGCGGATGGGGCCATGGGCGGAGGTTACCGGGCGCGGGTTGCCGTGATCAGGTGGGCGCCGACGAAGACCTTGCGTTCGACGTCGACGAAGCCGGCGGCCGCGATCCGTTCGTGCAGCTCGGGCCAGGGCGGCATGTAGGCGAGCGACTTGGGAAGGTACTCGTAGGCGGTGCGGTCGGAGAACAGCGCGCCGATCCGGGGAACGATCCGGCCGAAGTAGATCCCGTGTCCCCAGCGGAGCAGCCGGTTCTCCGGCTCCGCCGCGTCGAGCAGCGAGATCCGGCCACCGGGGCGGATCACCCGGGCGAGTTCGTCGAAGAAGCCGGGCAGTTCCACGAGATTGCGCAGGGAGAAGCCGCAGGTGGCGCCGTCGGCCGATTCGTCGGCGAGGGGGAGGGCGAGGATGTCGCCGTGCACCAGCGGCGCATCGGTGCGGGCGGCCACGAGCATGCCCATCGACAGGTCGATGCCGATCGGCTCGAGCCCGGCCTTGGCGGCCTCGCGGCAGAAGTCGCCGGTGCCGCAGGCGAGGTCGAGGATCCGGGATCCCGGGGGCAACGCCAGCTTCGTGAGGGCCTTCTTGCGCCAGCGGACGTCGAGCCCGAAGGTCATGATCCGGTTCACGAGGTCGTAGCGGGGCGCGATGGTGTCGAACAGCGACCGCACGGCCTCGCGCTTGTCCTCGCCCTCCGGGAGCACATCGGGATCGAGGGTGACGCCGTCCGTTCGGATCGTGGCGTCGGCCGGTTCGGTCACCGGAAGTAGAGCCGCTGGTGCTGCGCGCTCTGCTGGTGCAGGAGGGCGGCGAGCACACCGACGTCGAACACCAGGCCGAGGAGGTCGTAGCGCAGCGCGTCGCCCAGACCGAGGATGACGGCGACGTTGAGCCGCAGTACGAAGGGCGTGAGCGCGGCCGCCACACCGAGCCGCCAGCCCCACTTGTAGGAGTTGGCGATGCCGAAGGCGCCCGCGAGCGCACCGAAGGAGGCCAGCAGGATGACGATGTTGAAGATGGCTTCGGACCCGAACAGCTCGTAGCGCCCGATCGACCCGAGGCTCAGCACCCCGAACGCGCCGCGGATGTAGAGCATCACCTGGGCGATGTAGAGGGTTTGGGGAACCCGGTTGTTGATCCAGACCTTTTGGCTCACGGGACCATTATGGAGGTCCCGGACCGGTCAGCGGCGCCGAGGCGGGTCGACGAGCTGGCGTGAGGCCCGGAGCTGCCCGCACGCGGCGTCGATCTCGGTGCCGCGGGTGCGGCGGATCGTGGTGTTCACGCCGAGATCGACCAGCTCGTCCCGGAACGCCCGCACCCGGGCGGTCGGGGTGCCGCGGGTGAGGTAGCCGGGCGTCGGGTTCAGCGGGATCAGGTTCACGTGGGCATGGAGCCGGTGGCACAGCGCCGCGAGCTCGCGGGCGTCGATCGGCTGGTCGTTGACACCGTCGATCAGGGCCCACTCGAACGACAACCGTCGGTTCTTGGCGGCCAGATAGCGCTCGCAGGCGTCGGCGAGATGGTTCAACGGGTACTGCCGGTTGATCGGGACCAGCTCGTCGCGGAGGTCGTCGTTCGCCGCGTGGAGCGACACCGCGAGGTTCACCGGCAGCGCCTCGGTCGCGAGGCGCTCGATCCCCGGCACGACGCCAACGGTCGACAGGGTGATGTGGCGGGCCCCGATCCCGAGGTCGCCGTGGATCCGCTCGACGGCGGCCCAGGTGCGGTCGTAGTTGGCGAAGGGCTCGCCCATGCCCATGAACACGATGTTGGAGACGCGGCGCGGGGCGGACGTGCGCCGGGCCCGGATGACCTGCTCGACGATCTCGCCGACCGACAGGTGGCGGTCGAACCCGCTCTGCCCGGTGGCGCAGAACCCGCACGCCATCGCGCACCCGGCCTGGGAGGACACGCACACCGTCGTGCGATCCTCGTAGTGCATCAGGACCGTCTCGATGTGGTGCCCGTCGTGGAGTTTCCAGAGCCACTTGACGGTCTCGCCGTCGTCGCTGACGGATTCGGTCTCGGGGGTGAGCCCCATGGGCAGGAGTTCGCCCAGGCGGGCCCGCAGGGCCTTGGGGACGTTGCTGAGGTCGTCGAGCTCGCCGCCCCGTCGGTGGATGCCGTCCCAGATCTGGTCCAGTCGGTAGGCGGGCTCGCCGTCGAGCACGGTGGCGAGTTCGTCGCGGCTGACGTCGTAGCGCAGGGTGGGACCATCCCGCCGAGCCCGGCCGGCGGCATCGAGGGTGTCGGTCATCGGTCGAGCCGATAGGCGCGGTTCGTGTGGTGACGGGTGAACCCGATACCCGCATAGGTGGCGTTGGCCGGATCGTTGTCCGACTCGACGTAGAGCATCCCGTGCTCGAGCCCGGCGGCGGTGAGCCACTCCAGCCCGGCGAGGGTCATCGGCTTGCCCAGGCCGCGTCCGTGGGCGCTCGGGTCGATCGCGATGACGTAGATCTCCCCGAGTGGAGGCGTCTCGTCCGGGTGGATCTTCGTCCAGCAGAAGCCGATCAGTTCGCCGGCGCCGTCGTGGTCGTGGAGCAGGCGGAAGCCGTCGGCGTCGAACCACGGTTCCTGCATCGTCGCGAGCACCTGCTCGCGGGTGAGGCCGCCCTGTTCGGGGTGCCAGTGAAACGCTCGGTTGTTCACGCCGATGAAGTCGTCGAGGTCGGCGAGGGTGAACGCACGGGTGAGGAGACCACTCGGGGCGTTGGGCAGGCGGCAGCGGAGTTGCCAGAGGTCGCGGTACTGCACGAATCCGAGCCGGCGCGCCGCGGCGTCGGACGCGTCGTCGACTTCGCGGATCCAGAGTTCGACCGCACCGTCGACGTGCGTGTCGAGGGCGGACCGCAGGGCGGACTCGAGCTGGTCGTCGGCGCCGCCGTCGGCGCGCGGCGCATCCACCTCGAGCACCCAACGGGTCGTGCCGTCGAGAGGTCCGTCCACACGCACGTCCACGCCTGTCAGCGTAGCTAGTGTCACCGGATGGCCAAGCCACGGACTCCCAAGGGACGCGCTCGACGCACCCACGAGCGACTCGCGGACGAGTATCCCGACGCCGAGTGCGAGCTCGATCATCGCAACGCCTTCGAGCTGTTGGCGGCGACGATCCTCTCCGCCCAGGCGACCGATGTCGGGGTGAACAAGGCGACGCCGGGGCTGTTCGCCCGCTTCCCGGATCCGTGGACACTGGCGGAGGTCGAGCCCGAGCAGGTGGAGCCCTACGTCGACACGATCGGCCTATTCCGCCAGAAGTCGAAGAGCCTCGTCGGGATGGCCCGGATGCTCGTCGAGGACTACGACGGGGAAGTGCCGAGCGCGATGAAGGACCTCGTGCGACTGCCCGGCGTCGGTCGCAAAACGGCGAACGTCGTCCGCAGCGTCGCCCTCGGACAACCGGGGCTCCCCGTGGACACGCATGTACTGCGGTTGTCCGGCCTCCTCGGCATCACCACGGAGACCGATCCGGTGAAGGTGGAACTCGAACTCAACCCGATGGTGCCAGCCATGGAGCGCGGGCTGTTCAGCCTGCGGATGATCCTCCACGGTCGGCGCGTGTGCATCGCCCGCCGACCCCGGTGCGAGGACTGCGTCCTCAACGACTTCTGCCCCTCGAGCGCCGTCTGAGATCGACTCGCCGGAGAATCTGACCACTGAATGACACAATGGCGTCCGGTCGCGGGGTATATTTCCGTACTGGCTGAGCACCCGCCGCTCGGCCACAATCGACGACATGAGGGATCCGCCGCCCTGTGTCGTCTGGCGGCCGCTCTCGTGCACGAGAGCGGCCGCCGTTCTTTTCCCGCTGGTAGTCCCGCCGCCGTCTTTCGTTCCGCCATCGCAGCGGCCACACTCGTCGCCGTGCGAACTCGGATCCTCGTCGTCGCGGGAGTGGGCGCGGCGTTGCTCGCGTTCGTGCTCCTCGGCGGGTGGGACTTCGTCAGCGACGGCGACCGAGTCGAGGCGTTCTTCACGGAGCGTGGCGCGCTCGGCCCGGTCGTGTTCCTCCTCATCATGTGGGCGCTGCAACCCGCGGGGGTTCCCGGGCTGGTCTTCATGGTCCCCGCCGCGGTCGTCTGGCCCTTGCCGACGGCGATCGCGCTGTCGTGGGTGGGGAACATGGGCGCATCGACGATCGCGTTCGCGATGGCTCGCTACCTCGCCCGCGACTGGGCCCAGAACCACATGCCGACCCGTCTCCGCGGCTGGGACGAGCGGCTGGCGAACGGGGGATTCGTCCAGGTCTTCCTCCTGCGCATCGTGACCGGCCAGCTGACACCCGCCGACTGGCTCCTCGGCGTCAGCACCGTGCGGTTCCGGACGTTCCTCATCGGCACCGGCCTCGGGATCATCCCCGGCATCATCCTCGCGACGACGATCGGCAGCGCCGGCGTGGATCTGCTGGCCGACCGCCGGGTGCGCTGGGTCGCGATCATCGCGCTCGTCGGGTTCGGGGTGATCAGGCGGCTTCGCCGCCGACGCGCCGCCCCACAGCCGATCGCGTGAGGTCGATGCTCGTGAAGACGAAATAGGTCGCCCAGCCGACGATCCCGAACAGCTTCGGCGCGTCCTCGAAGAAGATGTGGACGTCGCTCGTCCGTCGTTCGACGTCGACGAGCACCGAGAGGGCAAGTGCGCCGAGCGACGAGAGCAGGATGAGCCATCTCGTCCGGCTGATCTCCCGCCAGTTGAGGAGGACCCACACGACACTGCCACCGAGGATGGCGCCGATCGTGGTGAACTTGGGGAGCCCGATGCGGGGCCCGACCTCGGAGTGGAACCCCGTCAGGTCATCGGTGAGCAGGACGATCGTCAGCAGGGCGCCCGAGCCGAGGAACCACGCCGCTCGTCGACGGGAGGCGAGCGAGGCCACGAACGCGCCAGCCAGCGCGGCGGTCGCGGCCACGGTCCAGCCGAGCACGCCGATTTCGTGGAGAAGCCCGGTGTACCAGGGCTCGTCGGCGACGGAGGCCGCGTCGAGGAAGAGACGTTCGGTGGGGACCACGTCCTGCTCGGCGCTCACCCAGAGCAGGGTCGCGGTGAGGGTCCAGAAGAACAGCAGTGGCCCGATGGCGAGGATCTGCTCGCGTGGCGTCCACCGGCGACGACGGTCGGCGGGCCCGGAGATCGGCGGCACCTAGTCGAGTTCGCGGGCGGTCGACCGCAGCCGCCGCTCGGCGGTGATGAGCGCCCGCTCGATCTCGTGGAGGCGGCTGACGAGGGGATCGTCCGGATCGGCACCTCGCCGTTCGGCGATCAGCCCGACCCGCGACGCCACGTCCGCGACGACGGTCGTGAGCGATGAGATCTCGGCGGCGTCGGAGTCCATGGGCGGCAGTCTGGAGCATCCGGGCGGCTCGGGTAAAGGCGCGGGAGGGATCCGTCTGCGCCGGTAGCGTGGTCGGGTGCTCACCCGCATCGATCTCCGGGGCTCCACCGGCGCCCTGGCCGACCTGCTCCCGCGCCCCGCCGCGCCGGAGGACGGACCGGTCGACGCGGTGCGGGAGATCCTGCGCACGGTGCGGGCCGAAGGCGACGCAGCGTTGGTCGAGTACACCCGCCGGTTCGACGGGGTGGAGCTTTCGTCGATCGTGGTGCCGCCGGCGGAGATCGCCGCGGCGCTGGACCGGATCCCGGCCGATGTCCGCGACGCGCTGGTGGCGGCCGCCGCCTCCATCGCGGCGTACCACGAAGCGCAGATGCCCGCGGACGTCGACCACGAGCGCCCCGGCGTCTCGATCGTCGGGCTCCACCGGGCGGTCGAACGGGCCGGGTGCTACGTCCCGGGGGGCCGGGCCGTGTATCCCTCGACCGTCCTGATGACCGCCGTGCCCGCCCGCGTGGCCGGTGTGGCCGAGGTCGTGCTGGCCGTCCCGCCCGGGCCGGACGGCCGGGTTCCGGACGTCACCCTCGCCGCGGCGGCGATCGCCGGCGTCGACGAGGTCGTCGCGGTCGGCGGCGCCCAGGCCATCGGCGCACTCGCCTACGGCACGCAGAGCGTGCGGGCGGTCGATGTGATCGTCGGCCCCGGCAACGTCTACGTCGCGGTCGCGAAACAGGAGGTTGCGGGCACGGTCGGCGTTCCCTCGTCGTTCGCGGGCCCGTCCGAGGTCGTGGTCGTCGCCGACGGCAGCGCCCCGGCCGAGTTCGCGGCCATCGATGTGATCCTGCAGGCCGAACACGGCCCGGACGGCCTCGCGTGGCTCGTCACGTGGAACGAGTCGTTCGCCGATGCGGTCACCGAGGCGATCTCCCGTCTGGTCGCCGACGCGCCCCGCCAGGCTGACATCTCGGCCACCCTTGCATCGTCCGGCTATGCGGTGGTGTGTGATTCGCCCGAGCAGGCCATCGCGGTGAGCAACCACATCGCGCCCGAACACCTCGAACTGCAGACCGAGGACCCCGCCGCGTTGCTCCCGCTGGTTCGCCATGCCGGTGCGGTCTTCTGCGGGCCGTGGTCGCCGGCGTCGTTGGGGGACTATGTCGCCGGCCCGAGCCATGTGCTCCCGACCAACGGCACCGCCCGGTTCGCGAGCGCTCTGACGGTGCGCGACTTCATGAAGGACGTCCACGTGGTCACGGTCGACGAGCGCGGGTTCGCGTCGATGGCCGACCATGTCGAAGCGCTCGCCGGCGCCGAGGGGCTCGATGCCCATGCGGCCTCGATCCGCATCCGACGGGGAGCGCCGTCGTGACCCGGCCCACGCCACGCGACTCGATCGCGTTGATGGACGGGTACCACTCGCCCCAGATCGACGTCGACGTGCGACTCAACACCAACGAGAGTCCGGAGTCGCCGCCCGCGGCGTTCTCGGCTGCGGTCGCGGCCGAGATCGAGCGCGTCGACTGGCATCGCTATCCGGATCGGAGCGCGACGGCGTTGCGGACGCGGATCGGCGAACTGCACGGGGTGGGGCCCGGACAGGTCTTCGCCGCCAACGGATCGAACGAGGTCCTCCAGACCCTGCTGCTCACCTATGGCGGCCCGGGGCGGACGGCCGCGATGTTCGAGCCGACCTACGCCCTGCACTCGCATCTCAGCCGCATCACCGGCACCGGGGTCGCCCAGGGCGAGCGCCGGCCGGACTTCGGGCTCGACCTCGCCGAGGTCGAGCGGGTGCTACGGGCGTCGACCCCCGCGATCACGTTCCTGTGCTCGCCGAACAACCCCACCGGCGTGGTCGACCCGCTCGAGGAGATCGCGGCGGTGCTCGACCTCGTCCGCGAGGTCGGCGGACTGCTCTGTGTCGACGAGGCCTACGGACAGTTCGCGGCCCACTCGGCGCTCGATCTCCTCGGCCCCGAGGTGCCCCTGGTCGTGAGCCGCACCTACTCCAAGACCTGGGCGATGGCCGCGGCCCGTCTCGGCTATCTCGTCGGCCCGTCGTGGGTCGTGGACGAGCTCGAGAAGGTCGTGCTGCCGTACCACCTCGATGCGATGACCCAGATCGCCGGGCGGGTCGCGCTCGACCACCTCGACGCGATGAACGCCCGGGTGGCGACGCTCGTGGAGGAGCGGGGCCGCCTGTGTGACGCGCTCGTCGACCTGCCCGTCGACGTCTGGCCCTCCGGCGCCAACTTCGTGCTCTTCCGGCCCCGGGAGCTCGACGGCGCCGACGTGTGGCGCCGGCTCACCGATGCCTCCGTCCTCGTACGAGACTGTTCCTCGTGGCCCCGCCTCGACGGCTGCCTCCGTGTCACCGTCGGCACCCCCGACGAGGACGACCGATTCCTCAACGCTCTCAGGGAGATCCTCACGTGAGCCGTACCGCAACCACATCCCGTGCCACGAAGGAGACCTCGATCGACATCACGATCGAGCTCGACGGATCCGGCACCACGAGCGTCGGCACGGGTCTGCCGTTCTTCGACCACATGCTCGACCAGCTGGGTCGGCATGGCTCCTTCGATCTGAGCGTGCAGGCGAAGGGCGATCTGGAGATCGACGCGCACCACACCGTCGAGGACGTCGGCATCGCCCTCGGTGAGACGTTCCGCTCGGCCCTCGGCGACAAGCGGGGCGTGCGGCGCTTCGCGTCGATCGTGGTGCCGCTCGACGAGGCCGCGGTGGAGGTCGTGCTCGACCTGTCGGGCCGCCCGTACCTGCACTACGAGGTCGACTTCCCCGGCGAGAAGATCCTCGGCGATCCACCGTTCGACCCCCAGCTGGTGGAGGAGTTCTGGCGTGCGTTCGTGATGGCGTCGGGCATCACGCTGCACATCGTCGGGCGCCGCGGCCGCAACACGCACCACATCATCGAGGCCACGTTCAAGGGTGTTGCCCGCTCGCTGCGCGACGCCGTGCGGGTGGAGGGCGACGCGGTGCCGTCGACCAAGGGGACGCTCTGACGTGACGGCCGCGACGCGGCGACCGGTCATCGCGGTGCTGGACTACGGCATCGGCAACCTGCACTCGGCCCACAAGGGATTCGAGCACGCGGGCGCGGATGCGCGCCTCACCGCCGACGTCGCCGAGATCCGCGACGCCGACGGTGTGGTCCTTCCCGGCGTCGGGGCCTACGGGCCGTGCATGGCCGCGCTCGAACGGGTCGGGCTCGCCGAGGTGGCCGTCGAACGCATCGATGCCGGCGTGCCGTTCTTCGGCATCTGCATCGGCATGCAGCTGCTGTTCACCTCGTCGGAGGAGGCTCCCGGCGTGAACGGTCTGGGGGTCTTCGATCGCCCCGTGGTGGGGATCCCCGACTCCGTCAAGCGGCCGCAGATGCAGTGGAACGTGCTGAACCGACGCGGTGACCATCCGATGTTCGTCGACCTGCCCGACGAGAGCTGGATGTACTTCGTCCACTCGTACGCCGCCGAGGACGGTGACGACGTCATCGCCACCTGCGACTACGGCGCCGACCTCGTCGCCGCGGTCGCCCGCGACAATGTGTGGGCCTGCCAGTTCCACCCCGAGAAGTCCGGTGACCTGGGGATCCGTATCCTCCGGAACTTCGTCGCCGCGAGCGAGGCGGCGTGACCATGGACGTCTATCCCGCCATCGACCTCCGAGACGGCAAGTGTGTGCGCCTGCACCAGGGCGACTACGGCCGGGAGACCGTCTACGGCGACGACCCGGTCGCCCAGGCGGTCGCGTTCGCCGATGCCGGCGCCGGGTGGATCCATGTGGTGGACCTCGACGCCGCCCGTTCCGGTGTGCCCGAGAACCGAGATGTGGTCGCGGCCATCGCCGAGGCGGTCTCGGTGCCCGTCCAGACGGGCGGCGGCGTTCGCAGTGTCGAGGCGGCCGATGCGCTGTTCTCGGCCGGTGTCGAACGCGTCGTGATCGGCACCGCGGCGCTGACCGATCCGGACCTCGTCCGCACGCTCGCCCGTGACCATCGCGTCGCAGTCGGGCTCGACGCGAAGGCCGGGGAGGTCGCAACGGACGGTTGGCTCGTGGGATCGGGTCGGTCTGTGCTCGACGTCGCCCGCTCGTTCGCCGATGTCGGCGTCGACGCCTTCGTGGTCACGGACATCTCCCGGGACGGCACGCTGGAAGGACCGGACATCGCCGGACTGACCGAGGTCCTCGGGGCGACCCCCGTCGACGTGATCGCGAGTGGCGGGGTCGGCTCGATGGCCGATCTCGAGGCGCTGGACGCCGTGGAGGTCGACGGACGCCGACTGTCCGGCGTCATCACCGGCAAGGCCGTCTACGAGGGCCATGTGGACGTGGCGGCCGCGGTGCGGCTGCTCGGAGGCGCCCGATGACCGTCCGGGCGATCCGCATCATCCCGTGCCTCGACGTCGACGCCGGCCGCGTCGTGAAGGGCGTGAACTTCGTGGACATCCGCGACGCCGGCGATCCGGTCGAACTGGCGGCGCGCTACGACGAGCAGGGAGCCGACGAGCTCGTGTTCCTCGACATCACGGCGTCGTCCGATCAGCGCGACACGACGGCGGAGATGGCCCGTGCCGTGGCCGAGCAGGTCTTCATCCCCTTCACGATCGGCGGCGGCATCCGCACGGTCGACGACGCCCGTCGGCTGCTGCGGGCCGGCGCCGACAAGGTGAGCGTCAACACCGCCGCGGTGAAGCGGCCCGAGCTCGTGGCCGAGATCAGCCGGGAGTTCGGCGCCCAGTGCTGCGTGGTCGCCATCGACGCCCGATCCAGTGACGACACGGACAGTGGTTTCGAGGTCTACACCCACGGCGGTCGCACCCGCACGGGTATCGACGCCGTCGTATGGGCCCGGGAGGCGCAACGCCTCGGCGCGGGGGAGATCCTCCTGACCTCCATGAACCGCGACGGCACGAAGGACGGCTACGACATCCCCCTCACCCGCGCCATCTCCGCGGCGGTCGACATCCCGGTCATCGCCTCCGGCGGCGTCGGCACGTTGGCGCACATGGTGGACGGCGTGGTCGACGGGGGCGCCGATGCCGTGCTGGCGGCGAGCATCTTCCACTTCGGCGAGCACACCGTGGCCGAGGCGAAGCGGGTGCTCATGGACGCCGGTGTCACCGTGCGACCGCCCGAGCGCGACGCGGGCTGAACACCGTCGAAAGGTCAGGCGCCGATCGCCGCTGTCGCGATCTCGCTCAGCGCCTGGTGGCTCCCGGCGAAGAAGTGATCGGCGGTGTCGATCACGTGCAGTTCCGCATTGGCCCATCCGTCGAGCCGGGAGCGGAGTTGCGGCGGCGAATTGAACTGATCGTGTTCGCCGGTGATGACGGTGACGGGGCGACCGTCGGTCGAGGCGGGCATGTCTTCGGGCGTGATGATCGCCAGCGGCGGAGCGACCACGATCCAGCCCGCCGCCGCCGGGTGCACGACCGACAGGGCGATGTCGGCGCCGAAGCTGTAGCCGGCGATGGTCAGCGGGCCGGTTCCCGGGTCGACGGCCTCGATGGCGGCGAGGAGGTCCGACCGTTCGGCACCGCCTCCGTCGTGGGTGCCCTGCGAGCCTCCCGTGCCCCGGAAGTCGAAGCGCAGCACCCGCCGGCCGCACCCGACGAACGCCCGGGTCAGGGCGGCGACGACGGCGTCCTGCCGGGAACCGCCGTAGAGCGGATGGGGATGGCAGACCACGGCCGTCCCGCTCGCCTCGGCCGGGGCGAGCAGGTCGCCCTCGAGTCGGGTTCCGTCCTCCGCCTCGAAGTGCACGACCGAGACGTCGACGGGTTCCATGTGGCGACGCTACCGGTAGCGTGACCAATCGTGCCGACCAAAGAGACGCTCTCCGCCGATGACGGTGTCCCCGTCAAGATGCTCAACGATCGCATCCTCGTGCACCTGGGTGATGCGGAAGGCGAGCGCCGCTCGTCCGGCGGCATCCTGATTCCGGCCACCGCGCAGATGGGCAAGCGGCTCACCTGGGCCGAGGTCGTGGCCGTGGGGCCCAACGTGCGCAGCATGGAGGAGGGCGACCAGGTGCTCTTCAATCCCGAGGACCGCTACGAGGTCGAAGTGCGGGGCCGGGACTACATCATCCTGCGCGAGCGCGACATCCACGCCGTCGCGGCCGAGCGGCTCGACGAGGGCAGTACCGGGCTCTACCTCTGACGGCTACGGGTGGATGGGTGCCCGGTCGTCGGCCCACGGCGTCGCCCGTTCCAGCTGACCGGCCAGCTGGAGCAGCAGGTCCTCACGGCCGTAGGCGCCGACGAACTGGATTCCGATGGGGAGTCCGGCCGACGACCGCGCCAGCGGCAACGAGATCGCCGGTTGGCCGGTGGTGTTGAACGGCGCCGTCAGGGTCGCGTAGGCGAGGGTGACGTGGATGTTGGCGAACGGGTTCTCGTCGGTGCCCGACGACTCGCCGATCAGCGGCGCCGGACGTAGGCAGGTCGGGGCCAGCAGCAGGTCGGCCCCGTTCGCCCACCAGTCGGCCATCCGGTGGCGGAACACCATGGCCGCGTCACCGGCCCGCGTGGCCTCGACGGCGCCCAATCGACGGCCCCGTTCGGCCAAGGCCCAGGTCATGGGCTCGACATCGTCGGCGGTCAGCTCCCGTCCGATCCACTCGCCGAAGGTGTCGAGCGATGCGGCCACCGCCGCCGACCACTGGGCCCCGTAGGAGGCGATCAGCTCCTGATCGTCGAGGGCGGACGGTGAGTCGTGCACGACCTCGTGCCCGAGGCGTTCGAGCTGGTCAGCGACATCGCGAACGGCGGCGGCGACCTCCGGATCGATGGGGATGCCGTCACGGATCGACCGGTCGAGCACGCCGATGCGCAGCGGACGGGGATCGTCGGCGACGACGTCGAGGAATGGCCGGTCCGGGAACGGCGCGATCACGCCATCACCCGGGAACGGGGTCGCCGTGGCATCGAGGATGGCCGCGCTGTCGCGCACGGTGTGGCACACGACGTGCTGGACCGAGTTGCCCCACTCGTCACGCTGAGGGCCCATCGAGATCCGACCCCGACTCGGCTTGAGCCCCACGAGTCCACACATGGCTGCGGGGATGCGGATCGAGCCCCCACCGTCGCTCGCGTTCGCGGCCGGGAGCATGCCTGCGGCCACTGCCGCGGCCGCGCCACCCGAGGAGCCACCGGCGCCCCGTTCGAGGTCCCACGGATTGCGGGTGGGGCCGTAGGCCACGGGCTCCGTCGTGGCGGCGAGTCCCATCTCGGGCGTGTTGGTCCGTCCCGCCATCACGAAGCCGGCCCGCTTGTACGCCGTGACGATGTTGGCGTCGACGTCGGCGACATAGCCCGCGTTCTTCAAACCCTGCACGCCCTGGTGCAACGGCTCGCCCTTCTCGGCCGGCCAGAGGTCCTTCATCAGCATCGGCACGCCCCGGAACGGACCGTCGGGGAGGTCTCCTGCGGCCGCGGCCCGGGCTTTCTCGAATGCCGGGTGGATGATGGCGTTGACCTGCGGATTCAAGGCCTCGATCCGGGCGATGGTGTCGTCGATCAGTTCGACGGGGGAGAGATCGCCCGTGCGGATCAACTCGGCGAGAGCGACCGCATCATGGCGGGCGAGTTCGGAGGCCATCAGGCGAATGTAGATCAGCAGTCCCCGGGGCGGGAGATCGTCACCGCCCAGCAGCCTCGCTCGGCGTTGTGGACATGGATCCGTTCGGTCCGGTCGTCGCCCAGGAAGCGCTCGACGATGCCATCCAGGTCCTCGCCGTCCACGAGGACCGCGTCGATCATCTGTTCCGTCTCGTCGAAGGCCCGTACGGAGAGCCGGCGCCGCCTCAGCTGTTTCGGAATCGCGCCGAGGTCTGCGGGAGGGGCACACGGGGCGCGGTGCAGGAAGATCGGGCTGGCCGAGCGGTACGGCGTCGTGCCGTCGAACGGGTCGTGTGACACGAGGATCAGCTCGTCGCCCACCCGGGCGTCCTCGAGGCAGCGGCGACAGGGAAAGCCCGGGTGCTCGTCGGCGACGTGCACCGCGCCGCCCGCGGCCCGATGACGGTCAGCCTCGTCGGCGGAGATGGGTTCGAGGGTGAAGGTGTTGGTCGTCATGTCTCGACTCTGCCTGCTCCGTTCGGACAGGTTCGGACACGTTCGCCGGCGACGTCGGCGAAACCGGAGATGGGACGAGCCGGCCTCACCGTAGAATCGGCGGCCATGGGTTCGTCGACCGATCACGCCGCTCTCGAAGAGGGCCTCGTCCAACAGCTCGACTTCGACAAGGTCGCCACGATCGGGCGGGCCGGTCATCAGGTCGTGCCGGTCGTGCTCCAGGATGCGGACTCCGGTGACGTGCTGTTCATCGGCTACGCCAACGAGGAGGCGTACCGGCTCACGCTCGAGCGGCGGTCCGCCGTCCTCTACTCGACATCGCGTGAGGAGATCTGGCACAAGGGCGCCACCAGCGGCGACACGCTCGAGCTGGTCGACGTGCGGGTCAACTGTGAGCAGAACAGCCTTCTCTACCGGGTCCGCAAGGCCGGCCAGGGCGTCTGTCACACGAAGGACGAGCACGGTGCCACCCGCCAGACGTGCTACTACCGCACGGTCACCGATCCCGACTCGCTCACCTTCGGCTGAGGACGCCGGCTGATGACCGCCCAACCCGCACTCGAGGAGTTCCGCCGGCTCGCCGCCGGTCACCGGGTGGTTCCCGTCTGGCGGGAGATCCTCGCGGATCTGACGACCCCGGTGAGCGCGTTCGCCCGGGTGGTCGGCGACGGCGACGGGTTCCTGCTCGAGTCGGTCGAGGGCGGCGAGCGTTGGAGTCGCTGGTCCTTCATCGGACGCCGGCCCCACGGCACCCTCGTCTCCACGGGCGGCGCGTTGTCGGTCATCGGTGATCTCGGCGTCGACATACCCACTGACCAGGGAATACTCGCGGCACTGGAGTTGCTGCTCGATCACTATCAGGCGCCCGAGATCGAGGGCCTACCGCCCCTGCACGGCGGCCTGATCGGCTATCTCGGCTACGACGTGGTGCGTGAGGTCGAGCGCCTTCCCGACGTGCCCGAGGACGATCTCGGATATCCGGACGCGGTCATCTCGATGATCGGCGAGCTGGCCGTCTACGACCACTGGCGCCAGCGCGTCGTCCTCATCGCCAACGCCCTGATCCCCGACGGGGCGGGCCCGGCCGAGATCGAGGCCGCCTACGACGACGCACTGACCCGGCTCGAGACACTTGCGGTCGACGGTGCGCGGTCGATCGACGAGCCCCTCATGGACCCGGCCGAACGCGACGGCGACGACATCCCCGCGGTCACATCCACCATGGGGAAGGCCGACTACTGCCGAGCCGTCGAGGCGGCCCGGGAGTACATCTTCGCCGGCGACATCTTCCAGGTGGTGCTCGCCCAGCGCTTCGATCTCGATCTCGACGCGGACGCGTTCGACCTCTATCGCGTGCTGCGGCAGGTCAACCCGAGTCCCTACATGTACTTCCTGCGTCACGGTGATCTGGAGATCGTCGGTGGCTCGCCCGAGCCGATGGTGCAGCTGCTCGAGGATCGTGTGATCTCCCGCCCGATCGCCGGCACCCGCAAGCGGGGGACGACCGAGGAGCACGACAAGCGGCTCGCGGCGGAGCTGCAGGAGCATCCGAAGGAGCTCGCCGAACACGTGATGCTCGTCGACCTCGCCCGCAACGACGTCGGCCGCGTCGTCGAGTTCGGCTCACTGCGGATCGACGAGATGATGACCCTCGAGCGCTACAGCCACGTCATGCATCTCACCTCGCAGGTGTCGGGTGACCTCCGGTCCGACAAGACGCCGATCGACGTGCTGCGGGCCACCCTCCCGGCAGGGACGCTGTCCGGCGCCCCGAAGGTGCGGGCCATGGAGATCATCGACGAGCTCGAGCCGGTCAAACGGGGGCCGTACGGCGGCGTCGTCGGATATCTGGACTTCTCCGGCAACATCGACACCGCGATCGCGATCCGCACGATGCTCGTGAGCGGCAACCGGGCCTCGATCCAGGCCGGGGCCGGCGTCGTCGCCGATTCGGTGGCCGAGGACGAGCATCTCGAATGCGAGAACAAGGCAAAAGCCCTGCTTGCGGCGGTTCCGGCGGCGCGCCGCATGACCGCGGCCCGGCGGGCGATGCAGACCGGAGCCAGCTCATGAGCGTACGGCGAGCGGCGCGGGGCGTGGTCCGGGTCACCGGCGACGAGGCCGCGTCCTACCTCCAGGGGCAGATCTCCCAGGACGTCGACCGGCTCGCCCCGGGCGATTCGGCGTGGTCGCTGGTGCTGGACCCGGCGGGCAAGCTCGTGGCGTGGTTCCGACTGTGGGCGCAAGAGGACGGCTTCCTCCTCGATACCGAACCGGCGGCCGTCGACGCGCTGGTGGCTCGTCTCGAACGCTTCAAGCTGCGCACCGACGCCTCCTTCGTCGTCGAGGGGGGATGGATGCTCGAATCGACCCTCGAGACGCGCGGCGCGACCGGGGTGCCCGACACCCCGCTGACTGCGTGGTTCGACTGGCCCGGCTTCGGTTGCCACGAACGCCTCACCACCGACGACCTCACACCCGAGCTCGATCCGGCCTATGAGGAGGCTCGCATCCGTGCCGCGTGCCCCCGCCTGGGCGTCGACATCGATGACGAGACGATCCCCGGCGAGGGCGGCCAGCCGCTGATCGACCTCTCGGTCAGCTTCACCAAGGGCTGCTACACGGGCCAGGAGTTGGTGGCCCGCATTGACAGTCGCGGGGGCAACGTGCCCCGGCCCCTCCGCGTGATCGAGGCCGAGGCCGAGTTGGCGGTCGGCGCGGGCGTGGCCTTCGACGGGCAGGACGTGGGCCTGCTCACGTCTGCGTCCGGACCCGTGGGGCTCGGGCGCATCCTCCGCAAGGCCGGGATCGACAGCGAGGTGACGGTCGGCGGTGTCGCCGCCCGGGTCATCGCGCCGACGGCTTCACGCTGACCACGAACTCGGCACCGCCGCCGGTCGCGGTGCGGGCCGCCACCGAGCCGCCCATGCCTTCGACCAGCTCCCGCACGATGGCGAGCCCGAGTCCGCTGCCGGACTCCTTGACCTTCGGATTCTGCTGGGCGACGTAGAGCCGTTCGAAGACGTGGGGCAGATCCGCCTCGCTGATCCCGGGGCCGTCGTCGCTCACGGCGAGATGGATCATCTCCTCGGCGAACCAGAGCGTGATGTCCACATGGGCGTCCGCGAACTTCAGGGCGTTGCCGACCAGGTTGGCGACGACCTGGCTGTAACGGTCGTGGTCGACGTCGGCCTGGACCGGCGGGTCGGGCATACGGATGGTCACGTCGATCTCGCGCTCGGCGGCTTCCTGGCGAAGCCCGTCCACCGTGTGTTCGACGATGCGGGTGAGGTCGTGCGTCGCGATGTTGTAGGCGAACCCGGTGCCTTCCAGGCGGGCCAGCAGGAGCAGGTCGCCCACCAGGCGCTCGAGGCGGCGGGACTCGCTCTCGATGATCCCGCCGACCGCTACCGGATCGTCGGCGGCGCCGTCGGTGAGGGCCTCCGCGTAGCCGCGGATGTTGGTCAGCGGTGTGCGCAGGTCGTGGCTGACGGACAGGAGGAACTGGCGTTCGAGGGCGCGGCTGCGCTCGAGGCTGCCGGCCATGCTGTTCACCGACCCGACGAGGTCTGCCAGCTCGGCGCCGGCGGCGGCATGGCGTTCGTCGATGCGGGCGGACATGTCGCCTCCGGCGATCTGCTTCGCGGCGGCGCTCGCCCCCCGCACAGGATCGACGAGGCGGCGGCTGAGCCGCACGGTGACCCCGACCGCCACGATGACCGTCGCTGCACCGGCGAGGAGGAACCAGCGAAACGCCGGCTGGACGATCGGATCGGGCTCACGGGTCAGCACGACCAGCGTCTGTCCGCCGGAGCGGTTGTTCGTGCCGCCGGCTGCCCAGATGAGCCCGTCCTTCTGGCCGCTGTCGATCGCGCCGGAGCGGAGCAGGTCGCTGTCGAGATCGGCGGCCTCGACCCCCGGCGGGAACGATCCGAGCGGCTCCGCGGCGTTCTGCGGGAAGACGAGGACGCCGATGCCCTCGAGGCTCATGGTCCGGCTCAGGCGGATGAGTTGCTGGGTGCGGCTCTCCTCGGCGTTCGGCGAGGTCGCGAGCGTGATCTCCGCGAAGAGGTCGCGCATCGCATCGGTCTGTTCGCGCAGGTCCTCCTCGTCGTTCGCCCGGTCGGTGACCGACGCCAGGACGATCGTCCCCAGCCCGGCGAGCACGAGCGAGGCGACCACCATGCCGATCAGGGAGATGCCGATGCGGCGCCGCATCAGTCGAGCCGGTATCCCACGCCCCACACCGTTTCGAGCGCGAGGTCGTCACCGAGCTTCTTGCGGAGCTGGCGCACGTGGACATCCACCGTGCGGTCGTCGCCGACCCAGTCGGCGCCCCAGACGCCGTCGAGCAGCTGGCGACGGGAGAGGGCGAGCCCGCGCCGCTCGGCGAGATGGTGGACGAGATCGAACTCGCGGGTGGCGAGGGCGACCGGTTCACCCCGCACGGTCACCTCGCGTCGTCCGGCGTCGATCACGATGTGCTCGCCGACGTCGATGACGGGCGGACGGTCCGCGGTGTCACGGGCCTCGGCCCGCCGCAGGATCGCCTTGACCCGGGCGACGACCTCGCGGGGCGAGAAGGGCTTCGTCACGTAGTCGTCCGCGCCGAGCTCGAGCCCGAGCACCCGGTCGACCTCGTCGTCGCGAGCGGTGAGGAAGATGATGGGGACGTCGGATTCGCCGCGCACCAGACGACACACGTCGATGCCGTCGAGTTCGCCCGGCAGCCCGATGTCGAGCAGGACGAGCTTGGGCCGGCGTTCGGCGATGACCTCCAGCGCCCGCTCGCCGGTGCTCGCCTGGTACGGCCGGAACCCGTCGCGGCGGAGGTAGAGCTCCACGAGATCGGCGATGTTCGGGTCGTCCTCGACGATGACCACGACGGTCTCCTCGCTCACGTTCGCTCCTCTCGTCGTCGACGGACCCACCGGCAGTCTTCCCGCTCGGCTCCTCCGGACTGTGGATCACAACTGTGAGGAAAGTGTGAAAACCCACCCCACCCCCTCGTTCTGGGTGAACATAGAGCTGGAATCCGCGCCCCCGTTCACCCAGAACGAAGGGGGTGGGGTGGGGGAGCGGGCGTAGGATCCGGGCGTGGCCGGGGACGCGCACTATCGGGAGTTGGGGGTGGACCCGTCCGCCCCCGCGGCCGAGATCCGGCGGGCGTACCTGCGCCTCGCCCGGGAGGCGCATCCGGACTTCCACACGGGCACCGAGAGCGGCCGGCGGCGGGCGGAAGAACGCATGCGGCGCATCAACGAGGCGTGGGCGGTGCTCGGCGACGTCGATGCCCGGGCCGACTACGACCGGGCCCGGTTGCGGGGCACGCCCCGCCCGACCTTCCACGCGGCGTCGCACGGCACGGTCGACGGGGCGGACCCGTGGCGGCCCTTCGACGAAGGCGACCCCCTCGGGTTCGACGATCGCGACGACCGGCCGATCACCGACAGCACGCTGCCCTCCTGGATGAAGACCATTCCGGCGCTGGGGATCCTCTTCGGCCTCGCCGCGCTGATCTCGGGAGCCCTCGTGGGGTTCCGGGGACTGGCACTCATCGGGTTGTACCTCGTCCTGCTCTCGATCGGCATCTTCCTCGCCGCGCCGCTCGTCGCGTTGTCGATGAGTCGATCGCAGGACCGCCGGCCCTGATTCCGGTTTCCGGCGTGGGCCCTCGCCCCCCTAGAGTCCCGGGATGGCAAAAGTTTCCCTGATCGCAAAGCTCCCCACGAAGCCCGGCAAGCGCGATGAACTCGTCGCCGCGTTCGGTCCGATGATGGCGGCCGTCAACGAAGAGGCGGGGACCGAGATCTACATCCTCAACCTCGACAATGGCGACGAGAACGTCGCCTGGGTCTACGAGCTGTACACCGACGCGGACGCGATGGGTCTCCACGGCGGATCCGACGCGATGGCGGCGCTGTTCGCCTCGATCGGTGACCTGCTCGACGGGGCGCCGGAGCTGATCATGGCCACCCCGGTCGCGGGCAAGGGCCTCTAGGACGGGGCGGCACGCTGCCCGTCACCTATCTGGACCGGATCCTCGCGGCCCATCGCGACGCCGCGGCGAAGGATGAACGCGACACCGACACGCTGACCGCGCACGCCCTCGCGGCCGCCCCGGCCCGCGGGTTTCGCGCCACACTGGATGCGGCCGCAGGGATGGCCGTGATCAGCGAGGTGAAGCGGCGTTCGCCGTCCAAGGGCGACCTGTTCCCGGACCTCGATCCCGCTGTTCTGGCTGCTCAGTACGCCGCCGGTGGCGCGGCGTGTCTGTCCGTGCTCACCGACGAGGACTGGTTCGGCGGGTCCGTGGACGACCTCCGCGCCGCGCGGGACGCCGTGGACCTGCCCGTGCTGCGCAAGGACTTCACGGTGCACCGACACGACGTGCTCGACGCCCGCATCATGGGCGCCGACTGTGTGCTCCTGATCGCCGCCGCGCTCGACGATGGGGAGCTGGCCGACTTCCACGGCCTCGCCCGCGACGTGGGGTTGGACGCGCTGGTGGAGATCCACGACGAGGCGGAACTGGAACGGGCGCTCGCCGTCGACGCGACGCTCATCGGCGTCAACCAGCGGGATCTGGTGACGTTCGAGGTCGACACGGAGCGGGCCGTGCGAATGGCCGAGCAGATGCCGGCCGGTGTCGTGCGGGTGGCCGAGTCGGGGATCCGGGGCCCGCAGGACGTACAGGTCCTCGGCGCGGCCGGCTACCACGCCGTGCTCGTGGGGGAGACGCTCGTGAAGCACGGTGATCCGGCGGACGGCGTGCGCGAACTGCGGGCCGGCTTCAGCGCCTGATGTGGCGGAAACACGTCTTGTCGACGGCAAACGCCGGGTAGCGTCCACGTCGTGTTCGTCAAGATCTGCGGCATCACCAGCGAGGAGGACGCGCTTCTCGCCGTTGCGCTGGGTGCGGACGCGCTGGGCTTCATGTTCGCACCGTCGCCGCGCCAGATCGCGGTCGATCGGGCGCGCGACATCGCCCGCCGGATCCCCGCCGAGGTGATGACCGTCGGCGTGTTCCGCGACGAGCTTCCCGATCGCGTCGTGGAGATCGTGCAGCGGGCCGGGCTGCGGGCCGCGCAGTTGCACGGCAACGAGTCGGCCGAGCAGACCCGGGACGTTCGTCAACGCACGGGCATCGTCATCAAGGCGTTTCCCGCAGGCCATCCGGGTCTCTCACGCATCCCGGACTACGGCGCCGATGTCATCCACATCGAGGGTGACAAGCCGGGCAGCGGCGAGCTGTTCGACTGGCGGCTCGCCGAGGACGCCCCTCGGGCCGGACACCGCGTGATGCTCGCGGGCGGTCTGCATCCCGGCAACGTCGCCGACGGCATCCGCCAGGTGAAGCCCTGGGGCGTCGACGTCTCGAGTGGCGTCGAGCGCGAGCCGGGGCGCAAGGACCCCGTCAAGATGCGCGAGTTCATCGACAACGCCCGGGCCGCCTTCGAGGAGATCCGCCCGGCTGATCCCGCCGATCCCGACGACAGCGGGCTCTACGACTGGCAGTTGGACTTCTGACATGGCGATGACCGACCCGACCGACGGCGGCCGCTTCGGCGAGTTCGGCGGCATGTACGTGCCCGAGACGCTCGTTCCCGCGTGCCAGGAGCTCGACGCCGCGTTCCGCGAGGCATGGGCTGACCAGGGGTTTCGCGACGAACTCCACCGCCTGCTCACCGACTACGCCGGGCGTCCTTCGCCGGTCACGGTCTGCGCGAACCTCAGCGAGGAGCTCGGCTGTCAGGTGCTTCTCAAGCGTGAGGACCTGAACCACACCGGCAGCCACAAGATCAACAACGTGCTCGGTCAGGCGCTGCTCGCCAAGCGGATGGGCAAGACCAGCCTCGTGGCGGAGACCGGTGCCGGCCAGCACGGTGTGGCGACCGCGACCGCGGCGGCGCTGTTCGACATGGACTGTGTCGTCTACATGGGCTCGGTCGACATCGAGCGCCAGGAGCTCAACGTCTTTCGCATGAAGCTGCTCGGCACCGAGGTGCGGGCGGCCGAATCCGGCAGCCGCACCCTGAAGGACGCGGTGAACGAGGCCATGCGCCACTGGGTCGCCGTCGTGGAGTCCACCCACTACTGCCTCGGTTCCGTCATGGGCCCGCACCCGTATCCCTGGATGGTCCGCGAGTTCCATCGCGTCATCGGCGACGAGGCCCGCGAGCAGTGCCAGCGGCTCATCGGCGGTGCGCCGGACGTCGTCGTCGCCTGTGTGGGTGGTGGGTCCAACGCCGCCGGGATCTTTGCGGGCTTCGCCGACACGGACGCGATGCTGGTCGGTGCCGAACCGGCCGGGGGCGCCGCCGTCGGTCGTGCCGTGCCCGGCATCGTGCACGGCTCGTTCTCGTATCTCATGCAGGACGAGTGGGGCCAGGTGCTCGAGGCCGAGTCGATCTCCGCGGGGCTCGACTATCCCGGGATCGGGCCCGAACACGCCCATCTCGCGGCCATCGGCCGGGCCCGCTACGAGCCGGTGAGCGATGCCGAGGTCATCGAGGCCTTCCAGCTGCTGTCACGCACCGAAGGGATCATCCCCGCGCTCGAGTCGGCCCACGGCCTCGCCTGGATGAGCCGGGCCCGCGAGGAGTTGGCGGGCAAGACCGTCCTGCTCAACCTCAGCGGCCGCGGTGACAAGGACGTCGCCCAGATGATGGACATCCTCGGGTGACCGGCGCCCTCGAAGCCGCCCTGCGCGCTCGCCGCGAGGGTGGCGGCAAGTGCCTCGTCCCGTATCTCACCGGTGGCCTCGGCGACGACTGGCTCGAGACGATCCAGGCGGTCGCCGACGCCGGCGCGGACGCCATCGAGATCGGCGTGCCGTTCTCCGACCCCGTCATGGACGGTCCAACCATCCAGCTCGCCAACGACAAGGCCCTCGCCGCCGGGGCGACGCCCCAGTCGATCCTCGATCGGTTGCGGGGGGCCGACATCGGTGTGCCCACCGCCGTCATGACCTACGGCAACATCGCCTACCGGATGGGCTGGGAACGCTTCGCCAACACGCTGGCCGACGGCGGCGTCAGCGGCTGCATCCTGCCGGACATCCCTTTGGAGGAGGCGGGCGAGTGGGCGGCGGCGGCCGATGCGGCCGGTGTCGAGACCGTCATGCTCGCGGCCCCCACGGCCCCCGACGAGCGGCTCCCGCGCATCTGTGAACGATCCCACGGTTTCGTCTACGCGGTCGGGCTCCTCGGCATCACCGGCGTGCGGGCCGAGCTGGCCGACAGCGCCAAGGTGATCGCCCGCCGGGTCAAGGCGGTGACCGACAAGCCCGTGCTCGTCGGCGTGGGTATCGGCACACCGGAGCAGGCGGTACAGGCCTGTGAGGTCGCCGACGGCGTCGTGGTGGGATCCGCGGTCGTACAGCGCATGCTCGACGGCGGTGGCCCGGAGGGCGTCGCTGCGCTCGTGGCCGAGTTCCGGGCCGCGTTGGACACCCCCTAGGGGGTTTTGGGGGATTCCCCCGGGGCCAGCAGGCCCGTACATCCGGTTTCGTGGAGGTCATGCCCACGCAGACCGCTCCGAAGCTCGCCGATCTCGCCGCCGAAGCGCGGCCCGACCGCAATCGCGCGATCGACGCCTATCGCGCCCTCGCCATGTTGGCGGTGGCGATCGGTCACTGGGCCGCCATCTCGGTGGCCCTCGACGACGACGGCGCGCTGCGGGCCGGAAACGCACTCGCCGAAGCGCCCCAGCTGGCCTGGATCACCTGGATCTTCCAGGTGATGCCCCTCTTCTTCGTGGTCGGCGGGTTCTCGTCGGCGATGTCGCTCGACGCCCACGCCCGCGGCGGCGGACGGGGGGCCGACTGGGTTGTCGCCCGCCTACGCCGCATGCTCGCGCCAGCCGTGGTGCTCGGCGGGACCTGGCTCGCGCTGCTCGTCGTCGGTTCGCTGCTCGGGGCCGGGGGCATCGTCGTCGCCGGTGCGATCGCGGCCGCCATTCCCCTGTGGTTCCTCGCCAACTACACCATCGACACGGCGATCGCCCCGATGGTCCTGCCTGCCTTCCGTCGCCGCCCCGGCCGCTTCGTGGTCGGCGCGCTGGCGGTCTTTGCCGCGGTCGAGGCACTGCACGTGAGCGGCGTCCCGCTCATCGGCCATGTCAACTGGGTCCTCGGGTGGTTGCTCTTCCAGGTCGCCGGGTTCGCGTGGCGCGACGGTCTGCTGCCGACCGGCCGCCGCCTCGTCACGGTGGCGGCGGCCCTGTGGACGGGTGCCGTCGCCGCGGTGGCCTTCGGGCCCTGGCCGGTCGCCATGGTCCACCACGAGGGCCTCACCCACTCGCCGACCCACCCGCCGTCGATCGCGTTGCTGCTCTTCGGCGGCGCCTACTCGACGACCGCCGTGGCACTCGCCCCGTGGCTCTCCGGCCGCCTCGCCCGGTCGCCGAAGGCCTGGGCCGCGGTCGTGGCCGGCAACGCCGTGTCGCTGACGGTCTACCTGTGGCACTTCACGGCCTTCGTCGTGGCCGCGGCCGGCTTCTACGCCCTCGGCTGGCTGCCGACGGCATCGGTTGCCTCGGCTGCCTGGTGGCTCCAGAAACTCCCCATGATGTTCGCGGCGGCCGTCGTGTTGACGCTCATCGTCGCCCTCGTGAGCGGCGTGGAGCGGCGGGCTCTGCTGGCGCCGCGACAGCCGTGGCGGGGGAGTGAGGGGTCGATGCTCGGCGTCGCCGCTCTGGTGAGCATCGGCGTGAAGATCTGGGGTCTCGGGTCGGCCCCGACTGTGGTCATCGGTTCCGGTCTCGTCCTGCTGGTCTGGTTCGGCGCGCTACGTCCGCAGCCGGCCACGGCTCGGCACTGACCGTGCATCGACGGCCGCCCCGAGCGACGATGGGGGAATGGCACGCCCACCGATGCGGTTTCCCGCCTCGTGAACCACGACCTCATCATCGTCGGCGGTGGGGCCGGGGGACTTGGTGCGGCGCGAGCCGCTCGTTGGGCCGGCGCCGACGTCCTCCTCGTGAACGAGGGCCCCATCGGTGGCGACTGCACGTTCACCGGGTGCGTGCCGTCGAAGACCCTGCTCGCCGCGGCGGCCCAGGACCTCGAGTTCGGCGCGGCGATGGCGCGTGTCGGCTCGACCGTCGAACGGATCGCGGCGACCGAGACGGCCGACGTCCTGCGGGCCGAAGGGATCGGCGTCCGGGAGGGTCGCGGTCGCCTCGCGACCCACGACACCGTGGTCGTCGACGCGGATCGGATCACCGCCCCGCGCATCATCGTGGCGACGGGTTCGCGGCCCGTGGTGCCCGCCATTCCCGGTCTCGACGAGGTCGACCCCGACCGCGTCCTCACCAACGAGAGCGTGTTCTCGCTCGCCGACGCGCCGGCGACCCTCGGCATCGTCGGCGGTGGACCGATCGGGTGTGAGCTCGCCCAGGCGTTCGCCTGGCTGGGTGTCGAGGTCACGTTGTTCGAGGGCCTCCCGCGGCTGCTGTCGCGCGAGGAACCCGAAGCCGGCGCCGCGGTCGCCCGCGCTCTCGCCGCAGCGGGGGTCGACGTCCGCTCAGGCACGATGATCGACGCGGTGGAGACCCGCCCCGACGGGGTGGCGGTCGTCAGTGGCGGAGCAGAGGTGGTGGTCGAGCGGCTCCTGCTCGCGGTCGGCCGCGCGCCGAACTCCGGCGGGCTGGGGCTCGAGGAGCTCGGCGTCGAGCTCGATCCGCAAGGGCACGTCGTCACCGACGATCGGCTCGCCACCGATGTCCGGGGCGTCTACGCGGTCGGCGACGTCACCGGCAAGCTCTCCTTCACGCACGCGGCCGACGAGATGGGTCGCCTGGCGGCCGGAAACGCCCTGCGCAGGGGCGTGCGGGGCCGATTCCGCACGTCGTGGATCCCCTGGGTCACGTTCACCCAGCCGGAGGTCGCCCGCATCGGCATGACCGAAGCCGAGGCGTCGCGGCACGGGGGTCGGGTGGCCGAGCTCCCGCTCGCGGAGATGGACCGCGCCCTGACCGACGGACACACCGAGGGCTACATCAAGCTGATCGCCGGTCCGAAGCGGCTCACCCGCCGGGTCGCCGGCGGGCGCATGATCGGCGCCACGATCGTCGCGCCCCGGGCCGGCGAGATGATCCACGAGATCGCCCTGGCGATGCGGACGAACGCGTTCACCGGCCGGCTCGCCCAGACCGTGCACGCGTATCCCACCTGGTCGTACGGCATCCAGAAGGCCGCCGCCCAGTTCTTCGGCGAGGTGGAGGGCCGAACCGCTCGCCCCGCGGCGTCGGACGAGTCGCGCTAGTGGGGCAGGGCGAAGTGTGAGTTCGCGCCCAGCGAGAGCACGGTCTGGAGCCACACGAGGTCGTATCCGGTCGCGGTGAAGCTGTCGGTGTCGCTCGAGTCGTGCACGACGAAGTCACCGGACTCGAGCACCTCGAGGCGTTCGACCTCGATCCACCCGGACTTCTCGGGACCGCGCTTGTTGACGACATCGCCACTCTCGATGTCGCTCACCCGGATCTGGACGATCTCGACCTTGCTGCGCACACCCATCCATCGGCGGCAACGGGCGGTACATGAAGTGATCCGGCGGCGAACTGGCCGACGCCCGGACCTTCGTCATACGGTCTGCGGCCATGCCTGATCTTCTCGTCGAACGCCAGGGCGCCGTGATGGTCGCCACGATGAACCGTCCCGAGCGCAAGAACGCGATGACGCTGCAGATGTTCGGTCGGATGCGTGACGCCTGGAAGGAGGCGTCAGAGGACGACGACATCCGCTGCATCGTGCTCACCGGCACGGGCGGCGACTTCTGTGCCGGCATGGATCTGCGGGGTCTCTCCGGGGACAAGGCCGAGTCCGACGACTGGGACGTCGAAGGGGCCATGGCCAGCGAGGGCGCCAACTTCATCTGGGAGGGCCTGCTGAAGACCTCGCGGCCGACCAAGCCGATCATCGCGGCCGTCGAAGGCGTTGCCATCGCCGGGGGTACCGAGATCCTCCAGGGCACCGACATCCGCATCGCGGCAGAAGGCGCGACCTTCGGCGTCAGCGAGGTGAAGTGGTCGCTGTACCCGATGGGTGGCTCGGCCGTCCGCCTCGCTCGCCAGATCGGCTACGCCGAGGCGGCCGACATCCTCCTCACCGGCAAGCACATCACGGCCGCGGAGGCGAAGGCGATGGGGCTGATCAGCCGGGTCGTGCCGGACGGCACCGCGCTCGAGCACGCGATGGAGGTCGCCGCGACGGTGGCGGCCAACGGTCCGCTCGCCGTGGAGGCCGTGCTCAAGACGCTGCACGACACGCCGGGGATGACCGAGGCCGAGGCCTTCGCCCACGAGGACACCTACACCGGGGTCGTCATGGCCTCGGAGGACTCGAAGGAAGGCCCGAAGGCGTTCGCCGAGAAGCGCACGCCGAACTTCCAGCGCAAGTAGCTACTCGCTGCCGAGGCGGCGACCCAGGGTGCCGTCGACGCCGGGAAGCTGCGGCTGGACGCCGTGGACCCCCTGCCGTTCGGCGAACCGTTCCATCACGATCTCCTCGACCTCCGCCCAGGTGGTGGCGCGCGGGTCGCGTTGGTCGCGGTTGTACGGCTGATCGAAGACGATCACCTCGTTGCCGGCCTTGCGCAGCGCAGAGATGTTGTGGGGCGAGTCGTCGATGTACAGGTCCGCCTCGACCTGGGGTTTCGCGCCCAGGAAGCAGAGATCGCGGTAGGGGATCCGGGCGTCGTCGAGCCACCCGACCGTGTCGGCGACGGCGGCCTGATGGCCCCAGTTCACGTACAGCCGATGGGTGAGGATCCGGATCCACACACCGGCATCGGACAGGCGCCACAGCGTCTCCGCGGCGCCCTCGATCGGTTCCAGGTGGCGGAACATCCGCTTCTCCACCGCGGCATACCGGTGATGGTCCTCGAAGTCGCCGGCCTCGAACCCCCACTCGGCGAAGTCCCAGCCCCGCTCGAGGGGAAGCGATTCCTCGGCGACCCCGAGGCGTTCGGCCACGATGCGGCGGAACGCCAGCGTGTGCTCGGCGCACACGCCGTCGAGGTCGACACCGAGGACGAACGACTCGTTCACGTGGCTCGCCGAGACCCGGCTGTCACCCGGCGGTGAGTCCGCCGTCGGCGCTGATGATCGAGCCGTGGATGTTCGCCGCCTCGTCGGACGCCACGAACGCGAAGAGCCCGGCGATCTGTTCGGCGGTGCTCATCTGGCGGTGCCCGGTGTAGGGCTGCATCAGCGCGAAGTCGATGTCGTCCTGCAGCTCGAAGTTGTGCACGAGGGCGGTGTCGATGCCGCCCGGGGCGATCGCGTTGATGCGGATCGGCTGCTTCACGAACTCCATCGCGAGGGCCTTGGTCATGTTGACCACCGCGCCCTTGGTCGCGCAGTACGGCACCGTGTAGGCCTGGCCCATCAGCCCGGCGTTGGATGCGATGTTGACGATGTTGCCGTTGCGCTCGAGCAGGTGGGGGATGGCGGCCTGGCAGAGGAAGAAGACGGCCTTCTGGTTGACGTCGTTCATGGTGTCCCACTCGGACTCCGTGACCTGGTGTACGTGGCGCTGGGCGGCGATGCCGGCGATGTTGCCGAGCACGTCCAGACCGCCGAACGCGGCGACACAGTCGGCGACCGCAGCGTGGCACTCGTCGACGCTGCGCACGTCGGTGACCCGGGTCGTGAGGGTGCCCCCGTCGGCCTCGACGGTGGCCTGCGTCTCGGCCATGCCGTCGGCGTTGACGTCGAGTCCGTAGACGCTCGCGCCCTCCGACGCGAGACGGATGGCCGTGGCGCGACCGACACCGGAGGCCACCCCGGTGAGAAGCGCGATCTTTCCTTCGAAGCGTTGCACGGCGCGGAGCGTACCGGTGGTTTGCATGACGCACCGAACCCGCGCCTACGGTCGCCGGATGTCGTCCCCGCCTGAAGCCCTCAACGCCGCGCTGCGAGATCTGATCGAGGTCGTGCGCACCGCCGACCTGGCGCGAGCCGGGGCATCGCTCGTCGAGGCGCAGACGAGCGCCGTGCGGGCGGCGACGGATGCCCTGCGCCCCCACATCGTCGACGACGTGCGCATGCAGGCGGCGCTGCGCTTCGAGCAGTTGGCGGACGACTCGGGGGCGCGGATGGTGGACGTGCAGGACCTCACCGGCGAGGAGTACGTCGCCGCGGAGCGGCCCCAACCCGATGAGATCTTCCCCTACAGCCCGGTGGTCGGCCGGCTGCATCCGCTGGCCCCGCCGGTGCGGCTCTGGCGGGCGTTGGGCGAGACCGGCGGCGAGCTCCACGGCGAGGTCACGCTCGGCGCGGCATACAACGGCCCACCGGACTGTGTCCACGGCGGCGTGATCGCCGAGGTGTTCGACGAGATGCTCGGCTGCATGTGCGTCACCAAGGGCCTCGGCGGATTCACCGGGACCCTCACCGTCGTCTACCGCACGCCCACACCGCTCGACACCCCGCTGACCCTGCGGGCCTGGCACGACCGCACCGAGGGTCGCAAGATCTTCGCGAGGGGCACGATCCACGTGGGCGAGACGCTCTGCGCCGAGGCCGAGGGGATCTTCATCCGCACGGATCAGCTGCCCGGTGACGGTCGCGGTCCGGGGAGTCCGCGGGCCTAGTCGCGCCCGGGGCCGTGGCCGACGACGATCTCGTAGCCGGGCGCTTCGGCCTCGTCGTCGAGCATCTCCGGGGGGAACCCGGGGGCGCGGAACTCCGTGCCGAGTTGCTCTTCGTGGCGCCGCACGACCATCGGGCTGAGGGCGCGGCTCCCGTAGCGTTCGGCCGCATCGTCGAAGATGTCGAGCAGGACGGGCCCGACCTCGAGCCCGAGTCCGGACCGCTCGGCGACCTCGAGGAAGAGGCCCATGTCCTTCTGGACGAGGTCCATCGTGAAGTTGATGTCGTAGCTGCCGTTGAGGATGACCTGGCTCTCGGTCTCGTGGACGAACGAGTTGCCCGACGAGATGCGGATCGCCTCGTAGGTCGTGGTCATGTCCATCCCCGCCGCGCCGGCCACGGCGAAGGCCTCACCGAGGCCGACGAGGTTGATCGACGCCAGATAGTTGGTGACGACCTTGAGCACCGATGCCGAGCCGAGTGGCCCGGTGTGGAGGATGCGACGGCCCATCATCGTGAGGATCGGCAACGCCTTCTCGAAGGCCTCACGAGGGCCGCCGCAGAAGATCGCGATGTTGCCGGTGGCGGCGCGGTGACAGCCGCCGGAGACCGGGCACTCGACCGGGGTCGCGCCGGTCGCCTCGACCAGGGGAGCGAGCCGGCGGATCTCCGCTTCGTCGGTCGTGGACATCTCCATCCAGATCTTGCCGGGCCCGAGCCCGGCGATGACGCCGTCATCCGCCTCCATCACCTCCGCACAGATCGTCGGGGAGGGGAGACACGTGACCACGATGTCGGCGTGCTCGGCGAGGTCCTTCGGTGATGCCGTGGCCGTGGCGCCGAGGGCGACGAACGAGGCCATGAGGGCCTCGTCGAGATCGCGTACGTACAGCTCGGCGCCGTTGCGCAGAAGTGAACCGGCGAGCTTGCCGCCGACGTTGCCGAGGCCGATGAATCCGATCTTCATGGGCGAACACTACGCCCGCGTCGCGGTGATCGTAGGGTCATCGTGATGAACGAGGATCCCTTCGCCCGGCCCTTCACCGAGGTCGACGAGTGGCGCGACGAACCGGTTCGCCACCGTCTCGTGCAGGGAGGGTTCGAGGGGACCGAGACCCGCTTCTCCTACTACTTCCCGCCGGAGGAGCAGTACGGCGGGCGCATGATCCACCACATCGAAGGGGGAGGCGGCGGGACGAGCGAGGCCCAGTGGCCGCCGGCCGCGCCGCTGACCAGCGATCTGGCGAACGCCCTGGCGGCGGGGGCGTACTTCGTTGTTTCGAACCAGGGGCACGACGGCCCCGACGCGAGCCACATCGACCGCTGGATCCATCACTACGGCGCCAACGTGGCGGTGGCGGACCATTCCCGGGTCGTCGCGGCATCGGTCTACGGCGAGCCACCCGAACACGGCTACATCTACGGCGGCAGCGGCGGAGCGGCGCGGACCCTCGTGTGTCTCGAGAACGCGCCGGAGGGCCTCTACGACGGCGCGGTGGTCTTCATCCTCCCGCACGTCGCCCAGCAGGTGCTCTGTGCCCATGTCGCCGAGACCACCAGGGCGCTCGGTGACGATCTCGCCGGCGTCGTCGATGCCACCGCGCCCGGCGGGTCCGGCGAGCCCTTCGCCGGTCTCGACGCGGAGCAGCGCGAAACGCTGGCCACGCTCTACCGACTCGGCTTCCCCCGCGGGGCCGAGGATCAGATCCATCCGGTGACCACTGCGTCCAACGGTGTCATCCCGGGCCTGCGTGACTTCGACCCGACGTACTTCGAGGACTTCTGGACCGAACCGGGATATGCGGGGGCCGACGGCAGCGTTCGCGCCGGCCGGGTCCAGCGCACCTTCCCCGTCGTGCGCACCCTCACGGCGGGCGAGATCGCCGCGAGCCCCGAGATCACCGTCGCGATGGACGTCTACCAGTACCTGGCGGTGGTCAAGATCGCCCGGGACCGGCCGGATGCCGTGATCGGCGTGGAGCTCGACGGACTGTCGCCGAGCGAGGCGGTCGGCGCCGAACTCACGATCCGCACCGGCGCGGCGGCCGATCGGGTGCTGCTCAGCCTCGGTGGCGGCGCTGGGGTGATCGTCGCCGGCGGTGGACGGCGGAACATGAGCATCGGGTTCGAGCAGGTCGTGGCGGGCGACGAGGTGCTCGTCGACAACAGCGACTTCCTCGCCTACGCCAACCTGACCCGGCACCAGAACGAGGACATCCCGGAGTTCTCCGTGTTCCGGATCGACGGCGAACCCATCTACCCGCAGCGACCGCGGGTGACCGGGTCCGAGGAGTTGTACTTCGTCGCGCCCTACACCGGAGCGGTCGACCAGAAGGTGATCGTGGTCCAGAACACCCACGACGCCCAGTGCTGGCCCTGTGCGCCGGATCATCTGCGTCGGTTGATGATCGAACAGCGCGGCACCGACGCGGGCCTGCGGGTGTGGTTCAACGAGAACGCCATGCACGTGACCGGGCCGCAGGTCGTCGAGGGGCCGGTGCCCGTCCGCAGCACCCGGTTCGTCGACTACCGGGGGCACGTGCACCAGGCCATGCGGGACACGATCTCGTGGGTGGAGCACGGCGTCGAGCCGCCGCGCGACACCGCGGTCAGCCGTTCGCCCGACGGCGCCGTGCGGCTCCCGGCCGAGGCGGCGCACCGTCATGGGATCCAGCCCGTCGTCTCCGCCGCGGTCGACGGCGGCGCGCGAGCCGATGTGCGGGTGGGGGAGACCGTGGAGATCGAGGCCGAGGCGGCGACGCCTCCCGGCTGCGGAACGATCGTGGACGTCGACTGGGACTTCGACGGTACGGGCGCCTTCCCGGTCCGGGAGGACGGCATCGACGGATCGCGTGCCGAGGTGCGAGTGACCCGCGCCACGAGCTACGACACGCCAGGCGTGTACTTCCCGTGTGTGCGGGTCACGGCGCACCGTGACGGCGACGTCGGATCACCGCAGCGCCGCATCGTCAATCTGGCCCGCGTGCGGGTCGTGGTCACGGCCTGAGCTCTCCCGGTACCACCAGTCGTCCCCGGAGCCGGTGCCGGGCCCGTCGGCGACATGGCGCATCGTGATGCTCATCCGGGGCGCCGCGTCCGCCATCTTCGGCACACAGTGCTCCCAACTGTGCTGGCAGGCGCCGCCCATCACGAGGAGGTCGCCGGAGCCGAGGGTGAGACGGACGGACTCGCCGCCGCCCATGGGCCGCAACCCGAACCGGCGCGGTCCGCCGAGCGAGACGATGGCGACGATCGGGTCGATCTGGTGGGTGCCGATCCGGTCCGCGTGCCAGGCGACGGAGTCGGAACCGTCGCGGTAGTAGTTCACGAAGTTGGGGCTGATCTCCCCGCCGTAGCGGGACTCGAGCCAGTCCTGCATCGTCTCGAGCAGATCCCGGTGTTCGGGGATCTCGGTGTCGATGCGCCCGTGGAGCCGGGGTTCCTCGACGAGGCGCCCGTACATGGGCCGGCGGCCGCCTCGCCACGGGATCTCGTGGGCGAGGCGATCGAGGAGGGCGTCGGCGCCCGTCAGCCAGTTGCGGCTGAGGTCGACCCAACTGCACTCGTCGAGGGTGATGCGTTGGACGGCGGTGTCGGCGACCACGGCCGGATCGCCTTGGGCGAACAGGGTGGTCTGGTACGTGCCGAGCACCGCCATGGCGAGACACGCTATCCGAACAGGTGTTCGTGCACAACCTTGCGCCCTGCGCATCGACGCGGCCTACCGTGCAGGCATGGCAGTCCACGTCGAAACCGATGGCCCCGTCCTGATCGTCACGATCGATCGACCCGAACGCCGCAACGCCGTGGATCGGGAGACGGCCGGGGAGCTGCTCGCGGCGTTCGAGGCGTTCGCGGCGAACGACGAGCAACGGGCGGCGGTGCTCACCGGGGCCAACGGCACGTTCTGCGCGGGGGCGGACCTGAAAGCGGTCGCGGAGGGCGGCGGCAATCGGGTCGAACTCGACGGCCCGGGCCCGATGGGACCCACCCGCCTCACGTTGGACAAGCCGGTGATCGCGGCGGTCGAGGGGTTCGCGGTCGCCGGTGGGATCGAGCTCGCCGCGTGGTGCGACCTGCGGGTGGCGGCGTCCGATGCGGTGTTCGGCGTCTACTGCCGGCGCTGGGGCGTGCCCCTGGTCGACGGCGGCACGATCCGCCTGCCCCGCCTGATCGGGGCGTCCCACGCCAACGACCTGATCCTCACCGGACGGGGGGTCAGCGGCGACGAGGCCGTGCGCATGGGGCTCGTCAACCGCTCGTGTGCCCCCGGCGAGGCGCGGGCGACGGCGCTCGCGCTCGCCCACGAGCTGGCCGAACTGCCGCCGATCTGCATGCGGGGCGACCTCCTGTCGTCCAAGCAGCAATGGGGCATGTCGCTCGACGACGCCCTGCTGAACGAGACCGAGATCGGACGCGGCACCCTCTTCAGTGGCGAGTCGTTGGAGGGGGCCACCCGGTTCGCCGAAGGGGCGGGCCGCCACGGCGACCGGGCGTGACTCAGAGCGGGGCGGGCATCGGCCGGCTGCGCACGACCAGCAGTCGCTGGACCGAGCGGGTCAGCGCGACGTAGAGCAGCCGCAGTCCGTTCGGCAGCGACGTGAACGCGTCCGGTTCGACGACGATCGTGACATCGAACTCGAGCCCCTTCGCCGTCGGCGGGTCGACGACCGAGATCGGCTGATCCAGCGCGAGGGCCCGGCGGGTGTCGCCGGCGGCGAGACCGGCTGCGTCGAGCGCCACCAGGATCTCGTCCATGCGGTCCGGCATCGCCACCACGCCGATCGTCGCCCAGTCCTCGCCGACGGCGGCTGCCAGTTCGGCCACGGTGCCGGCCAGTGCGGCGTCGGCGACCTCGTGGTGCTCAGCGCCGGCGCCACGGTCGCGGATCGAGGAGCTCGGGGTGATGTCGGGCGCCGTGACGGTGAGGAGCTGGTTCGCGTAGTCGAGGATGGGGCCGGGCACGCGGTAGCCGATCGTCAGCTCGCGTCGCCGCACGATGTCCGCGTCGACTCCGAGCCCGGTCGTCACGGCGTCCCAGGACGTCTGGGCGCCGACGCCGGTCGCCTGGGCGATGTCGCCGAGGATCGTCATCGAGCCGCCGGCGGCGCGGCGCCCGGCCGCCCGCAGCGCCATGGCCGAGAGGTCCTGGGCTTCGTCGACCACGACGTGGCCGTACCGGCGGCCGCCGCCCGCGGTGAGCGCGTTCGCCTCGTCCAGCAGCGCCAGGTCGGCAGCCGTCCAGGGCTCGTCGGCGATCTTCTTGGCGTTCGCACGCTGGAGCAGGTCCGCGTCCTCGGCGGAGAGCAGACCGTCGACCGCCCGACGTCGGTTGGTCGGGCTGCCGAGCAGGGAGCGGACGACCTGGGCGCCGCTCAGGCTCGGCCAGACCCTGTCCACCAGCTTCCTGAATCCGTCGCTCTTGCGCAGCTCGGGAAGGATGCGAGCGAGGTCCTCCTGAGCTACGTCGCGATCGATGAGCTGGCGACGGGCGTCGCGCAGCAACACCTCGGTGAAGACGCCCTTCGCGTCGTTGAGCGGGAGATCGTTGTCGCGGGCGGTCGTGATCGCGGCGGCGACGACATCGGGCGGGAAGCGCAGTGACCGAAGCCCGATCGGCACCGACTGCTCCTCCGTCGGCGCCTTGATCCGAGCGGTCGCGAGCCGGCGGAGCACGTCGGCCATCACCGCCCGGCCCTTCACCTCGACGACGTCCGGTGGCTCGTCGGCTCGCACCCGCACGCGTGAGCTGAGCAGGGAGGTGACCGTCGCCTGACTCACCGCCGTCTCACCGAGCGACGGCAGCACGTTCGCCACATAGCGCAGGAACACCGGGTTCGGTCCGATGACGAGGACATGGCTCTGGGAGAGCGCCTCGCGGTGTTCGAACAGCAGGTACGCGGCCCGGTGCAGCCCGACCGCCGTCTTGCCGGTGCCCGGCCCACCCTGCACCAGCAGGCACTCGTCGAGCGGAGCCCGGATGATCTCGTCCTGCTCGGCGGCGATGGTGGCCACGATGTCGGACATCTCGCCGCTGCGGCCCCGTTCGATCTCGGCGAGGACCGGATCGGGGATCCCGGCGGCGGTGATGGAGTCCGGGTCGTCCAGTTGCTCGTCGAAGATGGCCACGAGCTCGTCGACGTCGCACGAGAACCGCCGGCGACGGGCGAGGCCGAAGGCGTCGACCGCGGTCGCCCGGTAGAACGGGATCGCCACCGGAGCCCGCCAGTCGACGATCACCGGCGTGCCCGCCTCGTCCTCGATGTGGCGCCGGCCGACGTACCACCGGTCGCCGTCGGTCGTCACCGGGTCTTCGTCGATTCGGCCGAAGCACAGGGTGACCGCACCGACATCGACCGCGGCGCGGCGGTCCGCCATGTGGGCCCGGGCGATCTTGGCGTCGACCGAGTCCTCGTCGCGGACGCGTTGCTCGCTGAACTCGAGCGCCCGCGCCGAACGGACCGCCATCGCCTCCAGTGCGGCGCGGGCGCGGCGGAGGTAGGCCTGCTCGGTGGCATGGTCGGGGTGGGTCCCGGCGGGGTCCGCTCCGTCAGACATAGGGGCGCGAACCTACCCTCCATCGGCGGTCGACATCGCGGGGATACTCTTCGGCCGGGGCGGACAGGAGGTCGAGCTTTCCGTGCTGTTCCCGACATTCACCTTCGCGGCGTTTTTCGCCGTGGTGCTCCCCGTGAGCTGGATGTTGCGCCGGCACGTGACCGCCTGGAAGCTCTTCGTGCTCGCCGCGTCGTACTACTTCTACGGCTATTGGGACGTCCGCTTCCTGGCCCTCCTCGCGCTGATGACGGTGGGCAACGAGATCGCGGCGATCGCCATCCACCGCGGCCCGAACGACGCGGCCCGCAAGCTCGCGCTCAGCGTCGCGGTGGTGCTCGATCTCGGCGTGCTCGCCTTCTTCAAGTACTACGACTTCTTCACCGACTCGCTGGATCGCAACCTCGGCCTGTCCAGCCCGGCGCTCGACATCGTGTTGCCGATCGGGATCTCGTTCTTCACGTTCCAGGGCATCAGCTATGTCGTGGACGTGTACCGCAAGGACACGCCGCCGGCCCCGCTGCTCGACTTCGCCGTGTACCTGTCGTTCTTCCCGCAGCTCGTCGCCGGCCCGATCGTTCGGGCCACCGAGTTCCTGCCGGAGCTCCGGTCCGAACGGGTGCCGGACCAGGTCGAGGCCGGTCGTGCGGTGGTGCTGATCGGGCGCGGCCTGCTGAAGAAGGTCGTGATCGCCGACTTCCTGGGCCGGGCGATCGTCGACGACGCGTTCGGGACGCCCGGCGAGTACGGCGCCGTCGACATCCTGTTCGGGATCTACGGCTACGCGATCCAGCTGTACGCCGACTTCAGCGGCTACACCGACATGGCGATCGGGATCGCCCTGCTCCTCGGGTTCCGGTTCCCGCAGAACTTCGATCGGCCCTACGCGGCCGTGTCGGTCCAGGACTTCTGGCGGCGTTGGCACATGACGCTGTCGCGGTGGCTGCGGGACTATCTCTACTTCCCGCTCGGCGGCAACCGGAAGGGCCGGTTGACCACCTATCGGAACCTGCTGATCACGATGGGTCTCGGCGGGCTGTGGCACGGCGCCGCGGGGACGTTCGTCGTGTGGGGGCTCTACCAGGGGTTCGGCATGGCGGGGGAGCGGCTGCTGTCCGATCTCCGCGGCGAACTGGACACGCCACTCGACTCCCGCGACGTCCGGATCAAGGAGATCGCGCGGCTCCACTCCGGCGCGGCCGTCGATGCCTGGCGAGAGGATCCGTCGTCGCCGGTGCCGTTCACGCCGCTCGAGGTGCGGTCTCTCTGGCTCGGCCGGTTGGTCACCTTCCACTTCGTGTGCATCGGCTGGGTGATCTTCAACAGCGACTCGCTCGGGCGCGCCGGCGACGTGCTCGGTGCCCTCTTCTCCGGGTGGACCGTCACGCCCGAGCTCGTCAATCCGTTGGTCGTCCTGGTGATCGTCGGTTCGATCGCCGCCCAGTACGTCCCGCCACTGTTGGCCCGTCAGTGGTCCGCCCTGTTCTCCCACGTGCCGCCGGTCGCGGTCTCTGTGGCGTTCGCGGCATGGATCATGGTCGTCGTCGCTCTCGGTCCCGAGGGCATTTCCGAGTTCATCTACTTCCAGTTCTGAGGAGAGGGGTGTGAGCACATGAAGCATTCGGACCCCCTGCAGCGAGCGACGACGCCGCGTGAGCGGGGCCACACGTGGGACGACGAGCAGTTCCAGGACGCCCGCGAGAAGGATCTCTCTCAGCACACCTCCGACGTGCGGTCGGCCGTGATCGCCGCCGTCTCCTGCCTACTCCTCGCCACCCTGCTGACCTCGGGCAAGATCGTCGAGATCGCCGAGCGCCAGGAGTTCGGCCCGACCCGGGACCGGCAGGTCGCAGTGGCCGAAGGCATCGACCGGGTGGCCAACTTCCTCTCCCTCAACCGCCCCTACGACTGGATTCGCGACGTGCGCGGCGCGGGGGAGGACGCGGCCGAGCGCATCGACTCGATCGACGAGGTCGCAGCCGACGCCGGACTCGACGACGACCCGACCGACGACGATCCGATGGTCGAACCCGGCGACGACCCGGTCACGTCGTCGACGTCCTCGACCACGACGACGACCGTTCCGGACGGCCCGATCCGGGTGGTCGACGACTCGGCGCCACTCACGGTCTTCGTCGGCGGTGACAGCCAGGCGGAGTACCTCGCGGATGCGATCACGACCGAGTCGGACCTGGCCCTCGACGTCGAGGTCCAACACGAGATCTCGACGAGCCTCGCCCGTCCCGACTACTTCAACTGGCCGGCGCGGCTGCGCGAGGTGGACGCCGACTCGAATCCCGAAGCCGTCGTGCTGTTCATCGGCGCCAACGACCACCAGGACATGACCGACGCCGACGGCAACCGACTCGTGGAGGGCTCACCGGAGTGGCAGGCCGAGTGGAGTCGCCGCCTGGGGATCACCTTCGACCTGCTCGAGAAGGACGGCCGTCACGTCTTCTGGGTGACCCAGCCGCCGATGCGCGACGGCGGTCTCGATGACGGCATCGAGCAGATCAACGCCCTCGCGGCCGTGGTCATCGCCGAGCGTGATTTCGTGAGCGCCATCGACATCTGGCCGCTGTTCGGCGGTGACGGCGGCTACGCCCAACGCATCGTCGGCCCCGATGGTGACCAGATCCGCGCCCGGATCGACGACGGGGTGCACCTCACCCGCAGCGCGGCGTCGTGGGTGGCCGACCTGGTGTTCGACGCGATGATCGAGCTCTGGGACTTCCGCTAGTCAGTTGTCCCTCGGATCCCGCGGGTAGTGGGCGAGGCGCCCGATGGGCCCGGGCTGGCGGCCGACGACCTCCCACCAGAGTTCGAACGGGTCATCGGTGTGCACGTCGGTGAGCTCGGCGTCGACCACGAACCATCCGTCGTCGTGCAGCTCCGCCTCGAGCTGGCCCCCCGACCAGCCGGCGTAACCGGCGAACATGCGGACCTCGTCGAGACCGGGCACCTCGGTCGGGTCGACGTCGAGATCCACCGTGCCGATGCGGCCGAGGATCTGGTTCCAGTTGGCGCCCGCGTCGTCGAGCGAGACGGAGGCCAGCGCGATCACGGAGGACGGGGAGACCGGTCCGCCGAGGAAGATCACGCTGGGCGGAACCGTGCGACCGGCCCAGGGCTCGATGGTGGTCGCGACCGGCAACTCGCTCGGCCGGTTGAGGACGACACCGATGGCGCCCTCCTCGTTGTGTTCGAGCATGAAGATGACCGTGCGCACGAAATTGGGGTCGAGAAGCGATGGTGTCGCCACCAGCAGCCGGCCACGGGTCGATTCGTGCATCATCCGCAGTCTCGCGTGTGCGGAGGCTCCGACCGCGGTGTGGCACGATCGGCGGTGTGCAACCACCGATCGCCCTCGCCATCGCTGCGCACGATCCGCTCGGTGGAGCCGGCGTCGCGGCCGATCTGACGACGTTCGCCGCCTTCGGGGTACACGGGATGGTGGCCGTCACCGCGGTGACGGCCCAGCGGTTCGGCTCGGTCGAGCGGGTCAGCCCCACGGACCCGGAGCTCCTCGCCGCCCAGTTGGACCAGATCCTCGCCGACGTGACCGTCAGTGCCCTGAAGGTCGGCCTGCTGTCATCGGCCGCGCATGTGGAGATCATCGCCGACCGGATCGGCCCGGGCCTGCTGCCGGCCCCGGTGGTCGACCCGGTGATGGTGACCGGCACGGGTGAGCGCTTCGTGGCGGATGACGTCGAGACGGCCGCCCGCGCCCTGCTGTATCCCCGGGCCGCGGTGCTCACCCCGAATCAGGCCGAGGCGGCCTTGCTCGGCCCGGACGCCGCCGCATTGGCGGCCCTCGGCGCCCCGCTCGTGGTCGTGACCGGCGGCCGCCGCGACGCCACCGACCTGCTGATCGACCCCTCCGGCTCCTCTACGACGCTTCCCGGTGAGTGGATCGACACCCGCAACGTGCGGGGGAGCGGTTGCACCTTCGCTGCCGCGGTGACCGCGGGGCTCGCCCTCGGCCGGGACGTTCGTGATGCCGTCATCGAGGCGAAGGACTTCGTCACCGATCGACTCCGCGACAGCGCCGCGTGGCAGCTCGGTCCGCCGGGTTCGGTGGGTCCGGTCGCCCATCGTCACCTCGGTGGGCAGGGCTAGGGCACGTCAGCCCACGCGTCGCCGTAGTCGAAGAGCAGCTCCTCGCCGGCGGCGATGTCGCGAAGGGCGTAGAGGTCCGGGCCGTCGAACTCGACGTTGGGCGTGCGGCTGTGGTTCAGGAAGCGCAGGACGCCGGTGCCCTCGATGCCGTCCCACTCGCCGTCATCGGCCTCGACCCACAGCACGTAGGTGCCATCGTCGTCCGCCGGGTCGCCCTCGTAGCTGCCGACCAGGTCGCCCTCTGCGATCGGCGCGGTCGCGAAGACGCCCCGCCCGTGGATCGATGACGGTCGGGACTCGACGCGATCAGTCATCGGCCTCGTCGGCGCGCAGCGGCACGACCTCGGCGTCGGTGTCGTCATCGGGACCGTCGCGGTGCCGGCTGTCGGTGATCAGCGATCGGCTGACGGCGGCCGAGGCGAGGTCCTCCATGTCGACCCGCAGTGGGTCCCGCAGGAACCCGTCGACCGAGGCGGAGTCCGGGAAGGACATCACGAGGAGGGCGTCGGGCGCGCCGGGGCCGGCGTCGACTTCGGCGGCGCGACGCTCGAGTCGACCCCGGTTGCGGGGGAGCAGGCCGATGAGCCGCTCGACATAGTCGTCGAAGGATTCCGGCGCGCCGGTGCCCCAGAGACGCAGCGTGAGCTCGATGCGGGCGGACTCGTCCACCCCTCCACGGTACTCGCGGGCCCTCTCAGCGGCGGATGGTGGCGTAGAGCGCCTTCAGGTAGCCGCCCTCGGCGAAGCCGATCGGGTGGTCGAGGGGATGCGTGGTGCGCTCGAACTCGTCGAGAACCACGCCCTCGTCGGCGGCGGTGGCCCGCACGGTCGAGAAGAAGGTGTCCGCATCGACGCGGCTCGAGCAGGACGCCTGGACGTAGGTGCCGCCGGTCTCGGTCAGCGCCAGGCCCAGGCGGGTCAGCCGGGCGTAGGCGGCGAGCGCCCGGTCGACGCTGGCCTGACGTTGAGCGAACGACGGTGGGTCGATCACGACCAGGTCGAACTGCTCGCCCCGTTCGGCCATTGCCCGCATCACCTCGAACGCATCACCGTGGTGGCCTTCGTGGCGACAGGCGGCGACGGCGGGCAGCTCGGCGTTGTGGCCCATGTTGCGGATCGCGGCCTCGATCGCCGGGCCGGACAGGTCGACGCTGTGCACCTCGGTGGCGCCGCCCGCAGCGGCGTGGACCGAGAAGCCGCCGGTGCAGCTGAACACGTCGAGCACCCGCCGACCGGCGGCGAGCTCGCGGACCCGTGCCCGGTTGACCCGCTGGTCGAGGAAGTGGCCGGTCTTCTGCCCGGTCGTCGGATGCGCCTCGAACCGCAGACCGTTCTCGAGGAACATGACCGGCTCCTCGACGGGCGGGCCGTGCACGACCGCACCCTCGACGAGCCCGAGGTCGGCCCGTTCGGCCACCGAACGGGCGAAGCGCACGATGAGCGTCGTCGGCTCGGCCGAGTCGACGATCGCCTCGATCAGTGGGCGGAGGTGGGGGAGCCAGGCGGCGGTGTAGACCTTCAGCACGGCCGTGCCGGCGTACCAGTCGAGGACGACACCGGGCAGGCCGTCGTTCTCGCCGTGGATCAGGCGGTAGGCGTCGGTCCGGTCGTCGTCGATGAGCGGCTGGCGGATCGCCCGTGCCGTCTCGACCCGCTCCGACCAGAACGCCCCGTCGATCGTCCGTGGGGAGCCCGCGTGCAGCACCTTGATCCGCATGGGCGACGCCGGGTCCCACAAGCCGATGCCGGCAAAGGCCCGCGTGTCGTCGAAGACCACGGCCAGATCGCCCGGCTCGCCGTCGTGGGAGACGGAGGTGATCGAGCCGTCGAACACCCAGGGGTGGCCACGCCGCAGATGACGCAGCGCGTCCTTGGTGATCCGCACCGCCAGCCGTTTCTCGCCGGGGGAGGGGAGTGCGGCGAGATCGACGGTCACGCCGTGACGCTAGAGCACGAACCCACCTTCCGGTCCCGTTCCCGCTGACCGGCGCCGGGGAGAGGGTGTAGACCGTGGTGATGAGCACCACCGATGAGCGCCACGCCCGCCTCGGCGCCCGTTTCGCCGAACTCCACCGGGAGGGTTGCTTCCTGCTCGCCAACGTGGGCGACGCGGCGACCGCCCGAGCGCTGAGCGGGGCGGGGGTCGACGCCATCGCCACCTCCAGTTCCGCCCACGCCAACCAGATCGGGCGAGATGACGCGGCGGGCGACGTGACGATGGCCGAGCACGCCGAACACACGGCGTATCTCGTCGCCGCGGCGGAGGTGCCGTGCAACGTCGATGCGGAGAACGGCTACGGCCACGAACCGGAGGACATGGCCGCGGCGGTGCAGGCCTTCGCGGCAACCGGTGCGGCGGGCATGGGGATCGAGGACTGGTCCGGCGACGGCGAGCGCGGGTTGTACGACCGGGCGCTCGCGGTCGCACGGATCGAAGCCGCGGTCGAGGCCGCGAACGCCCTCGACCGACCCTTCGTGATCACCGGCCGCACCGAGGTGCTTCTCTACGGCCTCGACGGCGGCCTGGACGAGGCCCTGGCCCGGCTCGAAGGCTTTGCCGGCGTCGGTGCCCACTGTCTCTACGCGCCCGGCACCTGGGACCTCGACAGCATCCGGACCGTGACCGCGAACGCTCCCGGCCCGACGAACGTCCTGGTCGCGATCGGATCCGAGCTCACCCTGCCGGAGGTCGCGGCAGCGGGCGCTCGTCGGATCAGCCTCGGGGGTTCGCTCTTCGGCGCCCAGGTCGCCTACGGCCGGCGGGTGGTCGAGTCGGTGCTGGAGAGCGGCTCGTTCGTCCCTCCGGCCTGAGTCCTGTGGCGACGCTGCGCTACCTCAGCCACCCGGAGGTGGTGATCGATCCGGCGGTGCCGGTGCCCGAGTGGGGGCTCAGCGATGTCGGTCGCCGGCGCACCGCGGACCTCGCCGATCGGGCGACCTGGCTCCCGGCCGTGGAGCGGATCGTGACGAGCGGCGAACGCAAGGCGATCGAGACCGGTGAGATCCTCGCCGCCCGGCTCGGGCTCGAGGTCGAACGGCGTCCGTCGACCGACGAGATCGACCGCTCGGCCACCGGCTACCTCCCGCACGACGAACACGAGGCCCAGGCGAACCGTCTCTTCGCCCAACCGGAGGCGAGCGCCAACGGCTGGGAACGGGCCGTCGACGCCCAAGCCCGCGTGGTTGCGGGTCTCGGGGACATCTTCGCCGGCGACGAGACCGTCGTCGTGGTCGGCCACGGCGGCGTCGGCACCCTGCTGTGGTGCCGTCTCGCCGGTCGACCGATCGCCCGCGAGCACGATCAACCCTTCGGTGGGCACCTCTACGCGGTCGACCTGTCGACCCAGCGGCCGGACGGCCCGTGGCGTTCGTTCGAGGACGGCGTCTAGCGGCGTCTACTCCGTGCTGTCCGACCGCGTGCTGTCCGATCCAGTGCCGTCGCGCTCGTTGGCCCAGGCGGCGGACACCTTGCCGGCGACGCTGCTGACCCTCGACCCCACCTCGTCGGCCAGCTTGCGGGCGCTCGCCGCATAGCCCGCGGCGGCGTCGCCGACGTCGTCGGTGTAGGGCGTGGCCTCGTCGTCCGTCGGTGTCCGATAGTCGCCGTCGAGGATCGCCTGGTACTCGCCGCTGTCGATCCAGTCGCGCAACTCGGCGACCCGGACGACGGCGAACGGGTGGGTCGTGCCGAGCGCGGCGAGGACCTTGTAGATCCCGGCGATGGTGTCCTTGTCCTCGCGGTACTCGTCGCTCTGGGCGATGAACGATTCGAGGTCGAGTTCCTCACCTCGCGAGCCGCCGGCCATCCGCATGAGCACGGTCATGACGACGTCGGGATCCTGCACCGCGAGCAGCGCCGCCCGATCACACGACAGCTCCGAGCGGCGATGCCATTCGAGCAGCCCGTAGAGCACCGGGCGCACGGCCACGCCGGCGAGGGGATAGCGGGTGAGGGCGAACCGCATGAGGAGGAACAGCATCGTGCGGTACACGGCGTGACCACTCATGATGTGGGCGACCTCGTGGCCGATCACCGCCTCGACCTGGTCGCGGTCGAGGATCTCGATCGTCGACGAGTTGAGCACGATGAACGGCTTGTCGAAGCCCACCGCGCCCGCGTTCACGAGCGGTGTCTGCGAGACGTAGACCTCCGGCACTTCGGCGAGGTCGAAGGTGTCACACACCCGCAGCACCCGCTCGTGGATCCACGGGTACTGCTGCGGGCCCACCTTCACCGCGTTCGCCTTGAAGGTCAGCCGGACCGCCTTCTCGCCGAACATCCCGACGAGCTTGCGCAGCACGAGGTCGAACCCCGGGATCCGCCGTAGCGCGTTGAGCGCGGCCCGATCGGTCGGGTGCTCCCACGCGGTGGGGCTGATGTCCGGGAACCGGGTGAGGTCGTCGACCGCCATGGATCCGAGGCTAGAGCATGGCGGCGAGCCGGCTTCCGCGGCAACGAGGCGCTATGAGATCGTGGCCGTGATGTCGACCTCGTAGATGGCACCGTCACCGCTGAACGTCATCGTCTCGGTCTTGGCGGCGACGTCCTTCCACCACACGCCGCCGGTGGCGTTGGCGGGGAGGGCGCCGACCAGGCTCGACTCGACCAGGTCGCCGAGAGCGCCGTAGGACGCGACCCACACCGTGAAGCCGACCGCGATCGGATCGTCCGGGTTGCCGAGCGAACCGAGGAACAGAAGGATCGAGTCCCACACGCCGGGGGTCACCGCCGCTTCGACGTTGGCCGCGGCTGTCGCGAGGGCGTCGGCCACCGCCTGCGGGTCGGTCAGCTGGGCGATGGTGAGCGGCTCCACCTGGTTGACGAGCTCGGTCTCGAGGGCTGCCTCGACATCGTTCATGAGGTTGTTGATCGTGCCCCACGGCGTGAGATCGCTCTCCATGACGACCATCACCGTGCCGACGAGCTCGGGAACCCGGCCCTCGGCCAGCAACTGCTGGAATGTGGAGTGCTGGATGCCCGGGAAGTCGACGGTGCCCATCGCGGCGGGGATCGAGGCGCTGTCGCCGTCGTCCATGCCGCTGCCGAGCTCCTGGAGGTTGCCGATGAACTGCGCCGACGCGGAGCCCGCAGTGCCGGGGATGACCCGCCACTTGATGACGGCGACGTAGGGCTCGTCGCCGTTCTGGAGGAATCCGTCCTCCTGGGCCTGGACGACCGTCAGCTCGGTGGCGCCGACCTGCACGGTGCAGGCGGCGGCGACGAGCGCCAGGAGCAGGACCAGGGGGAGGGTAAGTGACCGTCTAGTAACATGCATGTGACCATCATCACATGCATGTCCCGGGTTCGCAAGCGCCACGGAGCGTGAGGGAATTGCTCTCAGGGCGTGAGAAAGCCGTCGCAGTCCGTGCCGTCCTCGAGCAGGTTCACGAGCGAGAGCGAGTTGGTGAAGAGCGAGTTGAGTGCGGCCGCGTCGAACGCCCCGGCGCCGGCCGCGACGATGGCATCGATGTCGGCGGAGATCGACGTCAGCGTCGCCTGGTCGGACGCCGAGAAGAGGCCGAGGTCGGCGAGTCCGGCATCGACGAGGGTCTTGATGACGACGGCGTCGGCGAAGGTGCCGGCGGGTGCGGCGGTGAACGTCGGCGTGGTGACACCGGCGGCGAGCTCGTTGACCAGGGCGACGCCGATGTCGCGCTGCTCCTGGAGTTTCCCCTGGTCGAGGACATCGTAGGTGTCCTCGGTCGTGTGGTAGCAGGAGCCGGTCGCGTCCGTGAAGAAGACCGTCGGCACGTCCGCGGCGGCGAAGTTCGCGTGGTCGGAGCGGCCGAGACCGAAGATGAGGCTCAACTGGAAGAGATCGAGCGTCGACCCGGCGCCGGCCGCGGTCACCGCGCCGGTCAGTGCCGCGCCGCCTGTCTCCGCGCCGACCGCGAGCGTGTCGTTGCGCAGACTCCGGAGCAGGTTGGCGCCCTGGATGTCGTAGTTGACGTAGGCGACGGCGTCCTCGAGGAGCGTCGCGTTGGTGGCGACCCAGGCGTTGCTGCCGAGCAGCCCGGCCTCCTCGCGGTCCCACAGGGCGAAGATCACGGTGCGCTCGGGCGCCGGGCCGTCGTCGAAGATCGCCGCCGCGATCTCCAACACAATCGCGACGCCGGCGGCGTTGTCCGTGGCGCCGTTGCAGGTCGCCGTGCCGCCGGTGTTGTCGCAGCTCGCGAGATGGTCGTAGTGGGCGCCGACGATCACGTACTCGTCGGGCGTCGTCGCGCCGGGCACGCGGCCGATGATGTTCGTGCCGGAGGCGAAGGCGTCCTCGTAGGACGCCACGTTCGTGGTGCCGTCCATCGCCTCGACGCCATGGGCTCGTAGGTACTGGATGATGTAGTTCGCCGCATTGTCGTGTCCGGCGGTTCCCGGAACCCGGCCGCCGAAGGACTCACCGGCCAGGACCAGGACGTGGACGTGCGTGCATGCGCCGGCCGCCATCGCGAGGGCGAGCAGGAGGGCGAGACGGCTGACGAATCGGCGCAGGGGCATGCCCCGAGCCTGTCAGCTCCCGTCGCCTCCGTCATCTTGCGCGTCGTCGAGCAGGCGCCACAGACGGGCCAGGAACGCCGCCATCTGCTTCCGATCCACCGGGTCGGCGGGGGAGTAGGTGGTCGGCGACGTGCCGGTGGTGATGCCCAGCCGCCAGAGGAGCTCGATGTCGGCCGCGGCATACGAGGCCGGGTCGACGTCGAGGAGCGGGAACGGGGGATCGTCCTCGCTGGGCACCGGTGGATCGGCGAAGAGGCGGTGGACGCGGGCGAGGAACGCCGCCATCTGTTCCCGGTCCACGGTGGCGAACGGGTCGTAGGAGCGCGCACCGGTGCCCGTCGTGACGCCGAGGTCGAAGAGGAGGGCCGCCGGCTCGTAGGCGTAGGACGTCGGGTCGATGTCGTCGAACGGGTACGGCTCGGCGGGGATGGCCGGGTCCGGTTCGGGCTCCGGGTCGGCGGGGGCGAGGTCGGTCCACGTCCGGGCCAGGAACGCCGCCATCTGTTCGCGGGTGACGAGGTCGTCTGGGGAGAAGGTGGTTTCGGACGTACCGGTGGTGATGCCGAGCTCCCAGAGGAGCGCCACGTCGAGGTAGGCGTAGGACTCCACGGGGACGTCCCCGAACGGATGGGGCGGTTCGGTGGTGGTCGTCGTCGTGGTGGTCGTGGTCGGGAGGGGATCGCCGCCACAGTTGGTCGAGACGAAGACCTCCCACGGGTCGATGATCTCGCCGGCCATCCGGATCTGGATCTGGTTGGCATCGGGAAGGATCCAGGCGCGGGCGTCGTCGTAGTCCCGGCTGTCGAAGTACTCGAGGTGCAGGTGCGCGTGGGTGGCGTTGCCCGTGTCGCCCAGCAGGCCGAAGAGCTGCCCCTCGACCACGGGGGAGTCGATGGCGAGTCCGTCCGGCACCGAACCGTCGACGAGATGGATGTAGCGCACGGTGATCTCGCCATAGTCGATCTCGACATAGGTGCCGGCGGAGACGTGCCAGCCGATCCAGACGATCGTGCCGTCGGCCTGGGCGATCAGCGGCTGTCCGAGATCGTGTTGCGGGTCGCTGTAGGTCCGCGAGGTGCGGTTGAGATCGAGGTTCCAGTCGTTCAGCCCGTGGCCCGGTCGGGTGCCGCCGTGCCATTCGGAGCCGCACTCGAAGGGTGCGTGGATCGGCGCGAAGTCGAACGAGTTGTCGGCCGCGGCGAGGTCGGCGAAGCCGAAGACCGAGGCGAGGGCGGCCAGGCCGAGCATCCAGCGGAGCCGGAGTCGGCGAAGGCCGGACGATCGAACAGATCGAACAGAGTGCGGAAGCGACATGAGTCCTCCCGCCCGCAGCGACACGAACGTACACCCCACGCCACCTCATCGGCCATCGCGCGCCGGGGCTTGACGCCTCGGACCTCCAGGACTTTACATAACGATGATTTCCGGCGTTGCGTGGCGCACTGAGTGGGCTGCGCTCCAGGGTTTTCCCGCCGCCCCGCCCCATGGGCGAGACTGGACCCGTGCGGGGTATCGAACGACTCATCGGGCGCGACGAGGACGCGAACGCCGTCGCGGAACTCCTCGCCGAGCATGCGCTCGTCACGATCGTCGGGCCCGGTGGCCTCGGCAAGACTTCGTTGGCGATCGCGCTCGCCGCAGACCTCGCGGACGACCACCCGGGCGGGTCCCATGTCGTCGAGCTCGCCGGGCTCGCCGCCGGCGACGACGTGGCCCACGCCGTCGCCCGGCAGCTCGACATCGACACCATGGAGTCGCTGCACCTGCGCGTCGCCGGGCGGCGCACGCTGATCGTGTTGGACAACTGTGAGTCCGCCATCGCCGGCGCGGCGGCTTCGGCCGCCGCGCTCACGAGCAGCGGCGACATCCGGGTGCTGGCCACCAGTCGGCGCCCCCTCCGCCTCGATGGCGAACGGGTGTACGTGCTCGACCCGCTCCCCCTCCCCGGCGTCGGTCCGCCCCGCGAGGTCCCGCAAGCCCCCGCGGCCCGGCTGTTCATCGAGCGCTCACGCGAGCACGGTGCGACGTGGGAGGAGGACGAGGCGAACCTGGCCGCGGTCGGCCGCGTCGTGCATCGCCTGGACGGACTCCCGCTCGCCATCGAGCTCGCGGCAGCGCGCAGTCGTGTGCTCACGCCACCCGAGCTGGTGACGCATCTCGATCGACAGCTCGACGTTCTCGCCCGGCCCGGCGACGACGGACGCCACTCGTCGCTGCGCCGCGCGATCGAGTCGAGCTACGCGCCCATGGACGAGGCTCGCCAGGAACAGTTGCGCCGCCTGGCCGCGGTCCCCGGTCCGTTCGACCTCGCCCTCGCCCATCGGGTGGCCCCGGCCGGCGAGACCGAACTCGACACCCTCGACGGTCTCACGGCGCTCGTCGACAGTTCTCTGGTCGACGCTCGCCCCGGTGCGAACGGCGTCACGCGATATCGCCTGCTCGACAGCATCCGGGCCTACGCCCACGAGCAACTGGAGGCGTCCGGCGATCTGGCCGGCGTCAACGAGGCGTTCGTGGACTCCATGGTGGAGGTGGCCGACGCCATTCTCGCGGCCGGCATGCGCGAGTTCTCCACCGAGGTCCTCGCCCGCATCCGTGACCGCTTCTCGCTGCTGGTCGCCGCGCTCAACTGGACGCTCGACCACGACGAGACCGCCGGCCGGGCCTACCGCTTGATCCTCCCGTTCTACGGTCCCACCGGCGCCCGCTCCGAGGTGGCCGGCCTTGCTCGGCGCGTCGCCGCAAGATGGGACGGCGACGCACCGCTGAAGGCCGAGGCGATGGCCGTGATGGGCACGGTGAACTTCGTGGCGGCGGACTACGAGAACGGCTCCCGCTTCGCGACCGCCGCGATCGAGCATCCCGACGCGTCCGACCTCGCCCGGCTCATCGGCTACCGGACGCTCGGGATGATCGCCGCGACGGAGCAGGACCTCGCGGAGGCGAAGCGTCTCTTCGAGGAAGGCCTCGCCATCGGCGCCGACATCGTGGCATTCGCCCGGGAACTCAGGATCTCCTGGGCCGCGGTCGCCCTCGACGCCGAGGACCGCGCCGGGGTGATCGCCCAGCTCGAGGGGTTGCTGTCCGAGGCGCGCGCCTCCGACGAGGCGATCACGATCGTGTGGGCGGCGAGCACGATGGCGGTCCACCGGATCGCCGCTGGCGATCTCGCCGCGGCCGAGCGGGCGGCGGACGAGGCCCGAGCGGCGGCGGACCGCTCGGGCGTTCCGTGGGCGGCGAGCACGGCGGCGCGGATCGCCGGGTCGGTCGCCGCCGTTGCTCACGGGTGGGACCGCGCACTCCCCTTCTTCCGTCAGTCGCTCGACGTGACCGTTGCGGGCGGCGACATGGAGGGCATGGCGATGACGTTGCGATCCGCCGCGGGCTCCGCGGCGTTCACCGGCAACACCGAAGTGGCGCGGTCGCTCTGGTCGACCATCCCCCTCACCCAGGGAATTCCGGTGCTGCGCTCCCCCACCCATGATCTGGAGATGGCGCTCCAGGACGAACTCGGCCGACCGGCGGGTACGGATCTGGTGTCGCTCTCCGGTCGAGCCCGTGCCCTTCTGGAGGGTGACTCCCCGTCGCCGGCGGGCACCTCCCCGGCGTCCGGCGTCGTGTATCGCTTCGGCGACAACGAACTGGACGTGGGACGGGTCGAGCTACGGGTGGGAGGCGTTGCCGTGCACATCGAACCGCAGGTCCACGACGTGCTGCTCCATCTGGTCGAGAACGCCGGGCGCGTCGTGACCAAGCACGAGCTGATGGACGAGGTGTGGGGCGACCGGTTCGTGTCCGAGGCGGCGTTGTCCTCGCGGATCGCCCACGCCCGCAGGGCCGTCGGCGACGACGGCAAACGCCAGGAGGTCATCAAGACCGTCCACGGTCGTGGGTTCATGTTCGTCGCCGAGGTCACCACGACGTGACCCGACGCGCCTTCCGGCGATGTGCGGCCACCGTCTGCTCCCACTAGAACCGCGTCATGGCGCAGGACCGCTACACGATCATCTCGGCCGACTGCCACGCCGGTGCCGACATCGCGGCGTACAAGGACTATCTCGAGTCCTCGCACCACGAGGAGTTCGAGGAGTGGGCCGCGAGCTACGTCAACCCGTTCAGTGACCTGAGCGATCCGACCCGGGTGCGCAACTGGGACACCGAGTACCGCCAGCGCGAGCTCGAGGCCGATCATCAGGTCGCCGAGGTGATCTTCCCGAACACCGTGCCGCCCTTCTTCCCCACCGGCCAGCTCGTCGTCCGGCCACCGGCGAGTGGACGCGAACACGAACTCCGTCAGGCCGGGCTCCACGCCCACAATCGTTGGCTCGCGGACTGGTGCGCCGAACTCCCTCATCGTCGGGCCGGGCTCGCCCAGATCTTCCCGAACGACGTCGACACGGCAGTGGCGGACATCCACTGGGCGAAGGAGAACGGCCTCAGGGGAATCCTGTTCTCGGCCATCCCGCCGGACGCCGGCGTGCCCGCACTCTGGGATCCGATCTACGACCCGGTCTGGGCCGCGGCCGCGGAGACGGGCCTGCCGGTCAACCAGCACGGCGGCGCAGGGATCCCCGACATCGAGGGCGCCACGGGCCGCAACTTCCTGATGCTGATGGAGGTGCCGTTCTTCGCCAACCGGAGTCTGTGGCATCTCATCATCGGCGGGGTCTTCGAACGCTTTCCGGACCTTCGCTTCGTCATGACGGAACAGGCCGTCGGCTGGGTTCCCGACGTCCTCGCCCGGATGGACACCTACTGGGGTCTGATGACCAGTGCGGGTCGAGTCGGGGAGATGCCCGCGGACGCCGATCTCATCCCCGAGGCACCCTCCACCTACTTCCAGCGCAACTGTTGGATGGGCGCGAGCATGCCCTCGCCGGACGAGGCGGACGCGATCAAACGCCTCGGGGTCGACAAGGTCATGTGGGGCAGCGACTACCCCCACCGCGAAGGCACGTACCCGTACACGCTCGAGTCGCTCCAGTACTCGTTCCACGACTGGTCGGAGGACGATCTGCGGACGTTGCTGGCCGGCAACGCGGCGGACGTCTACGGCTTCGACCTGGGCCCGCTCGAAGAGATCCCGGTCGGCCCGTCGGTCGAAGAGGTGGCCCGGCCACTGGGCGAGAAGCCGACGGACACCCACAGCATGGCCTTCTCGCCGCGCCGCCTCGCCCACTGATGGAGGCCTTCGCCGCCGCGGGCGCAGGTTTTCTGCTCGCGGTGTTGTGGTTCGACCTGATGCACGACGAGATGGCACGGGGCCACGACGGCGATGCCCTCCCCGATCCCGTCATCGAGGGCGTGACCCGCTACTACGCCCAGGTCACGCGAGGGGCGTCGCCGATGAGCCGCCTCGTGGGCCTGGCCATGGTGGGCTTGCTGGCCGCACTCGTCACCCAGATCGTGGCCGGACACGACCCGCCATGGGTGGCGATCGCCTCGTTGCCGCTCGCGCTGATCGGCATCGTGACGGCAATCGCTCGCACCGTGCCCACCGCGGTTCGCCTCGGCGCGGGAGAGTTCCCCGAGCCCGACGCCGCATCCCGTGCGATCCGCACGATCCGCACCGACCACCATGTCGCGTTCGGGGCCATGGCGGCGGTGCTCGTGATCCAACTGGTCAGCGCGGCGAGCTAGGGGCGGACGGCGCCGCTAGGTCACCACGATGGCGGTGACCATGCCGAACATCCCCTCGTCCCGCTCGACGTGGGTGAGGATGTGGCAGTGCCACACCCACGTGCCTTCGAGGTTCGGGTTGATCAGCACGGTGTAACGCTCCCCCGGTGCGACATTGACGGTGTCGGCGACATACGGATTGTCGAGCGGGAAGCCGTCCTTGGCCACGACGATCTGGGGGAACTGGTGCAGGTGCATCGGGTGGATCTGGAGTCCCTCGTTGTAATAGGTGACCGCGGCCCACTCGCCGGACTCGATGACGTAGGGCTCGGTCGCGGGGAAGGACTTGCCGTTCAACGAGTAGCCGATCACGCCGGCGTCGTTGAGCACCATGGGGATCTCGTGGTCGATGACGAGGTCCTCGGGAATCTCGATGCCGCTGACCGTCTGGCCGCGGGGCACCGGGATCTCGCCGACCGTGAAGACCCCGAAGAGACCGTTGGGGATGGCCATCTGGCCGTGGTGATGGGCGTGGTACATGCCGATCAAGGCTCGCTCGGCCACGAACTCGTAGGTGTAGTCCGACCCGGACTCGATCAGATCCTGGGTGATCGGGGCCACGCCGTCCTGGTCGTTGGGCGTCGGGATGCCGTGCCAGTGGATGTCGGTGCCGAGGGGCAGGTCGTTCTGGACGTTCACCCGCACCTTGTCCCCGACATCGACCCGGATCTCGGGGCCGGGCACGATCCCGTTGTAGGTCCAGGCGTCGACGATTCGGCCCGGTTCGACCTCCCACGGCGTGATGGCGACCGTGAGATCGAACTCCTTGGTCCCGTCCGGAAGGATGGTGGGCGCGAGCGGCACGTTGCCGAGGCCTTCGGTCTCGGCAGGGAACGCCCGGATCGAGTCCAGCATGGCCGCATCGAGATGGGCCCAGTCGGGCTCGTCGCTGCGCTCGGTCGAGATGAGAGTCGGCGCCGCGTCGGCTTCGGGAACCACGGTGAAGGTCGTCGTCATGCCCGACTCGCGGTGGCCGGGAATGTCGCAGAAGAGCTCATAGGTCCCCGGTGCGAGGTTGCCGAGATCGAGGAGCGTGTGCTCGCCGGACTGGAGGTCAGCCGTCTGAGGGCCGTTCGCGAGCTGCACGTTGTGGGGCGCCGCGCCGGTGTTGAGCACGTCCAACACGACATGGCCGGCCGGAACGGTGAGGTCGCCCCGGATGGCGAACTCGGACAGATCCACGAGGGGCACCACGGCGTCCGTGGGGACGTCATCGAGTTGGACCTCGCCGAGCAGTTCGTCGTCGGGTGCGCATCCGGCCAGGACGACAACCAGGACGAGGGCGAGGAGCGCTCCTCTTCGTGCGACAGACACGTCGTTTCTCCGATCACGGGCGCGCCCGTCGCGCCCATCCGCTGCACCTTGCGGCCTGCCGGTCGACAGGAGAAGGGACCTAGGTCCCGGCCCGTCGGTTTCGTGAGTCGCCGATCATGTCCCCGCAACGAGTCGCCGCGGCGCGCGGTGGCCGATACCGTTGCTCCCCGTGGCACGCAGGCTGGACATCGAACTCACCTCTTCACGCGACGACGGCACCTGGACGTGGCGCGCCGCGGGAGCGAAGAAGCCCAAGGGGGTTCTCGACGGATCGCTGATCCCGGACGGCGTCGGCATCGGCGATGTGGTGAAGGTCGAGGCCGAGGCCTACATGGAAGGCCTCGAGATCACGACGGTCTTCCCGCCCAAGACCGCCCGCAAGCAGCCCGAGACGCTCGAGCTGCTCGGCTCGGGACGCGACGAACCCCTGGTCACGCAGGTCCTCGCCCCGAAGGGCAAGGGACGCGGTCGGGGCCGCGACGGTGAGCGTGGACGCGGCCGGGGCGGACGCGATGGCGACCGCAAGGGACGCGGTGGGCGTGACGGCCGCGACAATCGGGGCGAGCGTGGCGAACGGCGGGAGCGGCCGAAGGCCCCGGCGCGACCGAAGGCGCCCCGCCTGCGGCCGGGTCGTACCCACCGTCAGGCCGCCCTCAAGGCCCTGCCGCCGCTTCAGCACAAGCTGGCCGACGAGGTGCTGCGAGGCGGCGTGCCGGGTGTGCGACAGGCCGTGGACCGTATGAACGAGAAGGCGGCCGCCGAAGGCATGCCGAAGATCAAGACCGAGCCGCTCGTCGCGCTCGCCGAGAAGCTCGCGCCGTCGCTCAAGGCCGCCGAGTGGCGCGACCGGGCCGAGGCCGCGCTCGCCGGCATCACCGAGATCGACGTGAAGGACATCCGCAGCGTCGTCGTGGCTGCCGACTCCGGCGCCCGTGACGACGAGTCCCGGGCCCTCGCCGACCAACTCCGCGAGGGACTGACGGCTCGCGTGGACGCCGAGCATCGCAAGTGGCTGGACGAACTCGCGGAGAACATCGCCCAGGGCCGCACCGTTCGGGCGCTGCGGGACAGCTCGCGGCCGCCGAAGGCCGGCGCTCCCCTGCCGCCCGACATGGCCGAGCGCCTCGCGGCGGCCGCCTCGGCGTCGCTGACGAGCGAGGTCACGCAGGATCGCTGGGCCACGGTGCTGGATGCCGTGGCGTTCTCGCCCGTGCGGGGCCAGGTCGTGCCCGAGGGTCAGCCCGAGAAGCCGAACGACCAGCTCCTGGCCGCCGTGCGCAAGCACGCGTCGAAGGTGCCGGCGATCGCCGCTTCGTTCGGTGTCGAGGCGCCGGCCCCCCGCAAGCGCGGCGGGCGTCGCACGCCGCCTCCTCCTCCGAAGGCGCAGGTGCCGCCCCCGCCGGCGCCCGCTCCAGAGGTCGCGCCCGCTCCGGAGGCCGCGCCCGAGGTCGCCGAGTGATCACCTTCGACGTCGAAGGCAACGTCGCGATCATCTCGCTCGACCGGGTCGAGGCGCGCAATGCGATCAACGGGGAGATGGCCGAGGCGATCGAGGGCGCCATCGACCGCCTCGAGGCGGATGACGATCTCTGGGTCGGCATCCTGACCCACAACGGCCCGGTGTTCTGTGCCGGCGCGGATCTCAAGGAGATCGCCGCCGGGCGGGGCGGCTCGCTGGGGACGAAGCGGGGCGGGTTCGGTGGCATCGTCCTACGGGAACGGACCAAGCCGCTGATCGCCGCGGTCGACGGCCATGCCGTCGCCGGCGGCACCGAGATCGCCCTCGCGTGCGACCTGCGGGTGGCCTCCGACGCCTCCCGGTTCGGCATTCCGGAGGTCAAGCGGTCACTCGTCGCCGCGGCCGGCGGCCTCGTCCGGCTGCCGCGGGTGCTCCCACCGGCCATCGCGATGGAGCTGGCCGTCACCGGCGACGAACTCGACGCCGAGCGCGCCTTTCACTTCGGGCTGATCAACAGACTGTGCGAGCCGGGGGAAGCCGTGACCGCGGCGAAGGAGCTCGCCGCGCAGATCTGCGCGAACGCGCCGCTCGCCGTGCGGGCCAGTCGGCAGCTGATCCTCGATGCGCCGGGTCAGACCGACCGCGAAGGCATGAAGGCCGCGGCGGCGGCGATGGCCGAACTCGGCACCACCGAGGACTTCGCCGAGGGGCCGCGGGCCTTCATCGAGAAGCGGGACCCGGTCTGGAAGGGCCGTTAGGAGATCGATCGGTGGACGCGTAGCGCACGCGCCACCAGACCGAACGATTCGAAGAAGTTCTTCGTCTCGCGATCACCCGGGAGCGCGATCGAATCGATCCCGATGCAGCCGACCGACCCGGCCCATTCGGTCACCGCGATCATCATCGCCTCACCCACGCCCACTCCCCTGCCCTCGGGCAGCACGTAGAGATCGGTGAGATCCGCGACGGTCTCCCCGTCGTGCAGAGGTTCCACGGAGGCGATCGCGTAGCCGACCACCACGCCGTCGATGCGGCCGGCGATGACGGCGTGGCGGGCCGGATCGTCCAACATCGACGCGATCGCTTCGGCGTGGGGACCGGGACGGGCTTCCCGGCGTCGCCACATCTCACCCCCGCGGTGGGGTGTGAGCTCCTCGGCAGCAGCCTCCGCGAGGGCGCCGATGTCCGCGACGTCGCCGGGACCCGCGGTCGCCGCGTCGACCTCCATCGTCAGCCCTGGAGCTGACGAATGCGGTTGATGACGGTCGCGCGGCCCCGGTGGGACTCCTCGTACGCCAACACGTCCGCGAGTTGGGACTCGTCGAGCGGCGGGAGATACGGCAGCAGCTCCGGCGCGGTCAGGTCGTCGTAGTCGTCGATCGGGAGCCGGGATCCGGCCTCGTCGGGACGAGCCGTGGAGCCGGGATCGCCGGTCAGGACGACGCCGACGACCGACGCGATCTGTTCGATGATGCGCCGCATCTCGTTCTCGCCGCGATCCGATGCCACCTTGCCGGCGAGCCGCGTGAGCGCCACCTGGCCGCGACCGCGGTCGGCGAGCTTCGGGATGAGCTCCTTGGCTTCGAGCGCGAGACCGATGGGGGCGTAGACGAACAGATCGAGCAGTTGCTCAGCGATCGGATCGTCGTCGCTCATGGGACGTCGACCGGCCCTCCGCAGTGAGGGCATTCACCGTCGATCACGGCCGCGCTGTTGACCAGCAGGAAGCAGTTCGGGCAGGAGAACTCGTGCTCCTGGCGGGCGACGACCGGCTCAGCCTCGCCCGGTGGGGTCGGCGCGGGGCGGGGCGGCTTGCCTTCGTCCTCGTCGTCGTCCTCGTCCTCGTCGTCGCCGGCCGCGATGCGGTCCTTCAGGATCGCGTCGAGATCCGCCTCGACGTCGTCGTCATCGTCTTCGTCGTCGTCATCGGTCCCCGGGCGCGCTGGTGTCGCGACATCGTCTTCGTCTTCGTCGTCGTCGTCGTCACCCTCGGCAACGACATCGTCGGCGTCCTCGAAGTCGTCCTCCTCGCCGTCGAACTCGTCGTCGGCGTCGATCTCGTCGTCGTCGAGTTCGTCGTCGTCGCTCTCGTCTTCGGGTGGATCTACGTCAGCCATGGTTCCTGCGTCTCAGAGGTTGCGGCGGATCATAGACACTGCGACGGGAAGCGCAACGCCGAACGACTCGCTTTTCTGATGCTCGATCACACGGGATTGTGCCCTGTTCAGGCCCGTTGTTGGCGGATTTCGGTCACCGCGGCGACATATGTCGCGCCGCGGGTGCCGATGCCCTCCTCCTGCACGCTGGCGAGACCCTGGGCCCAGGCCGCGACGGCCTCGTCCTCGGTGTGGGTGCGATCGAGGAGGTAGCGCAGGAACCGAGCACCCATCTGGATGGCCTCGTCGGCGTCGAGCGGGTCGAGATCGCGACCCAGGAGTCCGCCCTCGATCAGCTCGACGGTCGCCGGGCTCAGCTGCATGACGCCGAGGTTGCCCGTGGGGCCGACGGCGTCGGGTTGCCAGCTCGACTCCTTCCACGCGATCGCCTCCAGGAGATCCTGGGGGACGTCGTAGGTGTCGGCCCAGTGGGCGAACATGGGGACGAGCAGGACCTCGTCCGCGTCGCGGTCCGCGGTTCCCGCCGGCACGGTGGTGGTCGGCACGGTGGTGGGCGGCACGGTGGTGGGCGGCACGGTGGTGGGCGGCACGGTCGTCGTGGTGGTCGGGGTCGAGGGGGCCGGCGCGTCACCGTCGATCGTCAGCTCGACGCCCTCGCGGATCCGGTCGATGTCCGCGATGTCGTTCGCGGCCGCGAGGTCGGCGATCGTGACACCGAGTCGGGACGCGATGGTCCAGAGCGTGTCCCCCGCCACCACGGTGTAGGTGCGAGCCGGTGTGGTCGTCGTGGTCGTCGCCACGGGCGCGTTGACCCGGATGGTCTGGCCTTCGACGATGCGGTCCGGGTCGTCGAGGTCGTTGGCCTCCACGAGGCGGGCGATCGACACGCCGAACCGCCGGGCGATCGCCGACAGCGTGTCGCCGGCGGTCACGACATGCACGCCGGCGCCGTCACCGACGGCCGACGGCGACGACGCGTCGGGGGCGGACACGATGAGCGTCGCTCCGGCGACGATGCGGTCCGGGTCCTCGAGGTCGTTCCAGGCGACCAGCTCGGCCACGGTCACGTCATGGCGGCGGGCGATCGCCGACAGGGTGTCGCCCGGTTCGATGACCACCGTGGTGGTCGCGAGCATCGTGGCGGCGACGAGAACGATCATTGCGCCGATCGGTCGCCAGATCTGATGGGGGTGCACGGGGAGCCTCCGGACGGCTCCACCCGCTTCCGAGGCAGCAATATATCAGCCGAGATCGCGGCTGCGGCGACGCTCCTCGGCCCGGCGCTCCGCGTCCAGGCGTCCGAGTGCCGGTTCCCCGGAATGATCCACGAATCGCATGGCTTCGGCGATCGCGTGATGGCCGGCCTGCTCGGCGATCGCCGTGTGCATCCGCTGACACACGCGGCGGTACGCCTCGTGGCCCTGCGGCGTGGTGCGCAGCTCGAGCATGTGCATCGCCTCGCGGGCGTTGAACTGCATCGAGTAGCGCACCCGATACGCCAACGCCACGGCGTAGGGCGCCTGCTCCGGCAGCTCCCCCATCAGCGCGCCGTGCAACGCCGAGGAGCGCTCCATGGCCCCGCGGAACTCCTCCTCCACGCCCGCGGCCCGAACCGCGTCGGGCATCACGTAGCCGTGGCGGGGCGAGAGCGGCTGCCAGTCGATCGTGAGCATCCGGTGGCGTTGCAGATCGCGGAACGCGCCATAGTCGGAGAGGATGTCGAAGCGATAGTCGGTGCGTTCGAACGCCCGCCCCGGGCGCTGGCGCCGGTTCTCGCGGTGGCCGACGTAGGCGGTGATCACGTCGAGGCGGTCCTGCACCGACATGGCCCGCACCCGCGCCTCGATCGTCGTCTCCGACAGGGAGGTGTGCGGGTAGAGCATCGCGGCGACGGCCTTGACCTCGCCGTCCGGATCGAAATCGACGAGGTCGACCACATCGTCGTCCACGACCCCGCCGGTCTCGTCGCCGAACAGGCTGTCGACCATGGCCTCCATGGAGTCGCGGGTGTCCGCCAGGTAGGCGCTGGTGCGTTCGCCGCGGTCGGGCAGGTCCACCCGCTTGAGGAACGACGGCACGACCTTGCGCAGCTCGGTGAGCATCAGGTCGGCGTAGGCCCGGCTCTCCGGCAGCGGGTGCGAGCGCATGCGCAGCAGGAGCGCCTCGTAGGCCTGCCCGGTGCCGTAGATGCCCAGGTTGGACAGTGAGGACGCGGGGAGCATGCCGCGGATGGCATCGAGGGCCCGGGCCTTGATGGCGGTGCGGTACGCGAAGTCGCTGTCCGACGCGTCCTTCGGCGTCGTCGCCCGGAAGAACTCCTGCATCTGCGGCACGAGACCCGAGTAGCTGTCGAAGATCCGGTCCATGTCGGCGATGTAGCGGGTGCCGAGCGAGCTGCTGAGGATCTCGGGGTCCCGGTAGTAGCGATAGCGGCCACCGAGACGCTGGTCGTAGGCGATGTAGCGGGTGGACTGCTCGAGGTAGGCCATGAGCCGCCCCCACTCGAGCACCTTGGTGAGCAGGTTGCTGGCCTGCTCACACGCGAGGTGCACGCCGCCCAGCTGGGCCACGGAATCGTCGCCGTACTCGAAGAACACCCGGTCGTAGAGTTCCTCGGCCCGCCGCAGGCCGACCGTGGCGTCGATGGTCTGGTCGCCCTCGATGTCGAGGTCGCCGACGAACTCCTGGAGGAACAGCCGCCGCAGACTCAGCGGGGACCGGGAGTAGCGGGCGAACAGTGCGCCCTTGACGACCTCGGGGAGGTTGACCAGCGCGAACACGGGTTGGTCGAGGTTCGTGAAGTAGCGGCGCAGGATGTCGGCCTCTTCGGCGGTGAAATCCTCGGCGATGTAGACCGTCATCGGACCGTGAGCCTATTGGGTCTCTTCGAACGCGCCGCGGACCGACCCGAGGGTTTCGGCGTCGGCCCAGAGGTCCACGATCGTGAGCGCCATCGACAGCGCACCGTCGATCACGGCGCGGTCGCCCTCCTCGGAGCGGGCGTGCGTGGCGAACTCCGGCGTGTGGATCGCGCATCCCGCCGGTGCGACCTTGATCATGGGGTGGATGGCGGGCACGGCGTAGCTGACATTGCCCATGTCGGTGCTGCCGGACACGACCGACATGGGGTCCGGCGCATGGACCACCCGGCCGACCTGCTCGGCGTTCGCGCAGTACAGATCGAGCAGCGGGGTGTTGTCGATCATGTCGTAGAAGGGCGGGTCGTTCCACCGGTGCGTCATCGTGCAGCCGGTGGCGGACGCGCCGGCTTCGAGACACGCGAGGACGCGTTGTTTGAGCGGCTCGAGCGACTCCATGGTGGCGCTGCGGACGTACCACTCGGCCGCCGCTCGGGCCGGCACGATGTTCGGCTTGTCGCCGGCCTCGGTGAACACCCCGTGGATCCGCTCCTCGGGCCGGATGTGTTGGCGGAGCGCGGCGACGTTGGTGTAGCCGAGTACGGCTGCGTCGAGCGCGTTGCGGCCCTTGTGGGGCGCGGCCGCGGCATGCGCGGCCTGGCCCTCGTACTCCACGTCCATCGTGTGGAACGCGATCGTGTGCATCGATCGCAGGTCGTGGTCGGCCGGATGCACCATCATCGCGGCGTCCACGTCGTCGAAGGCGCCACCGCGGATCATGAACTCCTTGCCACCGCCCCCCTCTTCGGCCGGCGTGCCGAGAATCGCCAGGCGGCCACCGAGCGCCTCCGCGACCGTGGCCGCGGCGAGGCCGGCGCCGATGCCGGCGGCCGCGATGATGTTGTGGCCGCAGGCGTGGCCGATGCCCGGCAGTGCGTCGTACTCGCAGCAGACGGCGATCGTGGGACCGGAGGTGCCGACGCGGGCATCGAAGGCGGTCGAGAGGTCGTAGGCGCCCCGCTCCACGTCCAGCCCCTCGTCCTCGAGCACGCCGCTGAGCATCTCGTGGGCGAAGTGTTCCTCGAAGTTCAGCTCGGGGTTGGCGTGGACTTCGTGGCTGATCTCCAACAGTGTCGGGGTCAGACGTTCGATCTCCGCGCGTACCTGCTGCTTGGCTTCGATCACGTCCATGGGGCCATGCTACCGACGCGGCCCGCGGGGGGCCGAGTGGGGCTCAGATCCACACCTCGACCGCGGCCGGTTCGATCCGCAGGCTCAGCTTGGTGGCGTTGCCGACCAGCTCGCCGTCCAGGCGGATCGGCGTCGGACGGCGGAACTCGAGCTGGAATGCGTCGCGGCGCCGGACCGAGATGGCGGGGTGAGGGACGTGGGTGCCCGTCGGCAGTCGGCGGCGGGCCCGGAGGCGGTCACGCAACGACAGCTCACCGTCGAGGACGTCCAGCAGCCCGTCACCGGGGTGGGCACGGGGTGCGACGTTCCACGAACCGAGGAACGCCGCATTGGCCGCGACCACGATGCGACCCCGCCACCACCCGTGGCGGGCGACCAGGTGGGCCAGGAACCAGTGGAGCTTCCCGTCGATCAGCGCGGCGCCGAGATCGACCGGCACGAGCGTCGCCTCGTCGCCGGCTCGGCGGGGCGACGCGCCGCCGAGGGTGCGGGCGAGGTCTCCGCCGGTCAGGACCACCGGTGGCAGCGGATCGTTGCGCCGCCGCGCCGCGGCGACGATCTCCGATGCCTCGTGGTCCGTTGCCGCGACCACGGCGTCATCGGGGATCACCCCGGGGCTCCCCCAGTCCTGGCCCTTCTCGATGCTCACACGGCCTCCACCGACCCGGAGATCGCCACGACGCCACGATGGATCGCCTCTGCCGCCTGGCGGGCGGCGCGGGCGGTGGCGGGCGTGGGAGCGACCTCGCCCAGCTGACGCAACAGATCGATCAGCTGCTTGACGTTGCGGACGAAATCGCCCGCCGTCATGTCCTCGTCGTCGTCGAGCAGGACGCCCAACTCCTCCCCCGCGGCCCAGGCGTGGGCGGCGGGCGCGAACCCGGCCTCGGGCGGTCGGGTCTCGGGCACACCGTGCTGTCGTTCGACACCCGCGAGGCCGCCGGCGAGGTGGACGAGGTCCCGGTAGCGCTGCTTGGCGACCTTCGCCGGGAACCAGGGTTCGGGAGGCGGCCCCGGGCGTCGATGCTCGTAGGTGAAGCAGGAGACCAACGAGGCGAGCGCCGGCGGGTCGAGATCGTCGAGCAGGCCGGCGTCGAGCGCCTCCGCGATGAGCAGATCCGACTCGTGGTAGATCCGCCCGAGCATCCGGCCGGAGGCGGAGACCTCCCAGCCGTCGAGATGCCCACGGTCGCGCAGGACCTCGCAGATCGCGTCGAACCGGCGGGCGACACTCCCCTTGTCCCGCCGGGCCTTGCGTTCGAGATGTTTCACCTCCTGCTCGAGGCGTTCGAGCGTCGCTCGCGGGTCGTTGCGGGCCTTCGATCGTTTGCGCGCCCGGGTGGTGCCTCCGCCGCGTGCCCGGCGGAGGCGGGCGGCGACGTCGTGGCGATAGTCGATGCGCTCGGGTGCCATCGGCTGCGGCAGGTCGATGCGCCCGACGGTGACGGGAGCTTCGGTGAGCTCGCTCAGGTCCCAACGGAGCTCCTGGCTGCGCTGGCTGACGAGCCGCATCCGGGCTCGTCCCCCCTTGCGCCAACTCACGCCGAGGACCGCGAGGCGCTCCCCGTCCTCGTCCAGTACGACGTCGCCGGGTCGGAGGCGGGAGACGGCGTCGGCGATCGCCTCGGCATCCGGTGGCGCCGCGACCTCGGTTTCCGCTTCGTCGGGCAGGTCGTCGACCTCGGCCCGGAGTTCGGCCAACCGGGCCCGCTCGCGGGCGAGGCGGTTCTCGAGGCGGGCGACGCCGGCGTCGGCCTGGTACTGCGCGAAGCTCCGGGCCAGCAGGGCCCGCGCGTCGTCCGGCGACTGTCGCTGGAGCAGGTTCACGGCCATGTTGTAGGTCGGTCGGAAGGCGGAGCGCAGGCGGAACGCCCGGCTTCCGGCGAGGGACGAGACCTGGTCGAACTGGGTGAACGGCGACCAGGGCACGATCGCATGGCCTCGTTCGTCGATCCCGCGCCGACCGGCCCGCCCGGTGAGCTGGGTGAACTGGGCGGGGGTCAACAGTTCGTGATGCTCGCCGGTGAACTTGGTCAGCCGGTCGATCACCACACTGCGGGCGGGGAGATTGACCCCCAACGCCAGGGTCTCGGTGGCGAACACGACCTTCACGAGCCCTTCCGCGAAACAGACCTCGACGGCCTCCTTGAACGCCGGAACCAGGCCGGCGTGATGGCTGGCGACGCCGCGCTCGAGCCGTTCGAGCCACGCGGTGGTGTCGAGCAGGGCGAGATCCCCTGCGTCCAGTCCGGCGAGTCGTTCCTCGGCGATGGCTCGGATGCGCGCGCCCTGCTCCCGGTCGGTGAAACGGGCGCCGCTGCGGACGAGGCCCGTGGCCGCCTCGTCGCAACCCTTTCGGCTGAAGATGAACCAGATGACGGGAAGGAGGTCACCGTCCTCGAGGAAGTCGAGGAGCTCCAGCCGGTTCGGCGTTCGCCACGGCGGTCGCTTGTGTTTGCGACGCTCGGCGCGCGAGCGGCGCAGATCGGGGTCGAAGCGATCGCCCTCCGGGTTCGGCCGACCGTCGACCAGGGTCGGCACGACGTGCAGCCGCTCTCCCCGCCGGTCCCCCACCGCGTAGAGGTTCGTCAGCTCCACCGGGCGCGTCGTCTCGACGATCACGGCGGTCGGCCCCCGCACCGACTCGAGCCAGCCGCCGACCTCGTCACTGTTGGACACGGTCGCGGACAGGCAGACGAGTGAGACGTGCAGCGGGAGGTGGAGGATGACCTCCTCCCACACCGGGCCGCGGAAGCTGTCCTCGAGATAGTGGACCTCGTCGAGCACCACGGTGGCGAGGTCGGCCAGGTCCCGCCCCTCGTAGAGCATGTTGCGCAGCACCTCGGTGGTCATCACGATCACGTCGGCATCGGGGTTGATCGCGTTGTCGCCGGTGAGGAGCCCGACCCGGCTCGCCCCGATCCGATCGGCCAGATCGCGGTACTTCTGGTTGGAGAGCGCCTTGATCGGTGTGGTGTAGAACGCCCGCTTGCGTTCGCCCAGCGCACGATCGATGGCGTGCTCGGCCACTACGGTCTTGCCGCTTCCCGTGGGCGCGCAGACCAGCACGGAACGCCCGTCGTCGACATGACCGATCGCTTCGACCTGGAACGGGTCGAGACGAAAGCCGCGACCGTCGGCGTCGCTCACGCGGCCGGGGCCGTCTTCTTGGCTCGGCGGATCCGCAGGCGGCCGAAGAGGATCGCGATCTCGTAGAAGAGGTACATCGGCACCGAGAGGACCGCCAGGGTGAAGGGATCACCGCTCGGCGTGATGATCGCCACGAGCGCGACGATGCCGACGATCGCGTACTGGCGCCCGGAGCGCAGCGTCTTGTTGTCCACCAGGCCGAGGATCTGGAGGAAGATGAGCGCGATCGGGAACTCGAAGCCGATGCCGAACGCGATCATCATCTTGATGATGAACCCGAAGTACTCGCTCGGGGCGAACAACTCCTCGAAGTTGTCGCCGCCCTGATCGATGAGCCACGCCAGCGCCTTCGGCACACTCCAGTAGGCCAGGCCGGCGCCGAGCCCGAACAGGGTGACCGCCGACGCGATGAAGGGGTAGGCGTACTTCTTCTCGTGGCTGTACAGGCCCGGGGCGACGAAGCGCCACGCCTGCCAGAGGATCACCGGCATGGCGAGGATGAGACCCGTGTAGCCGGCCACGGCGAGCTTGATGTTGAAGAACTCGAGCGGGTTCCGGGCGTAGAGCTGGCACTGCTCCTCGACGGGAACGATGGACTCGCGGTCCTCGACGGCCTGGCAGTAGGGCTCGACCAGCACGTCGATGATGTTCTGGTAGAAGATCCAGCCGATGACGGCACCGGCGGCGACCGCGAGGAAGCTGATGATGAGTCGCCGTCGGAGCTCTGTGAGGTGCTCGAGCAGGCTCATCCGAGCGTCGTTGCGGGTCTCCGTGTCACTCATCGTCGGCGGGTGAGTCGGTCTCGTCGGACGGCGTGGTGGCGTCGGTGCCGGTGGCGGCGCCCAGGTCGGGGTTCACGAACGGGTCGGCGACGGCCTTCTTGGTGCTCTCGATCGCGCCGCGGGCGCGGGCGTCGGCCTCGATGATCGGCTCCTGGATCGCCTCGCGGAACTCACGCTGGAACCCGGCGGAGATGCGGCGGATCTCGGTGACCCACTTGCCGGCATGGCGCGCCGCATCGGGCAGCTTGCTGGGTCCGAGCACGATGAGCGCGACCACCATCACGAAGAGAACTTCCATTCCTCCGATGTTCGAGAACATGGCGTGATCCTACCGAGCGGTCGAGGAGCGACGGCTGCGCCGCGCGTGGGCGCGGCTGCGGGCACCATGGTCGATGCGGTGCGCCTCCTCGACGACCGTGCGCGTCGCCCGCTGGAGGTCATCGGTGGCCACCGCGGCCGCCCGGCTGCGCCGTAGTGACGAGCGCAGGGCGCGCAGCTCGATGTCCAGCCGGGCCATGGACCAGGCCAGCACCACGAGACAGAGAACCGTCGCCGCCGCGGGGGCGAGCAATGCGAGAGGCACAGGACGAACCTACCGACCGCTTCGGGAGCGTTCGGTGATGGCGGGGTCCTACCCGTCGAGGAGGTGGGAGAGCGCCTCGTTCCACGACGACGTGTCGTGGAGCTTGTCGTGGAACTCCAGCAGATCGTCGTGGGTGATGGGCTTGCCGTTCTTCGTCTCGTCGAGCTCGGCGGGGAGGGACCAGGTGTCCATCGCGACGCCGGATGCGACGAGCAGATCGATCGTGCGGGGCTCGGCGGCCTTCACGACGGTCATGGTGCACGTCGGGCACCGGAAGCTGTACTCACCGCGGTTGTCGTTGATGCAGACCCTGACGCGAACGTCAGCCGTGGTCAGTTCCACGTCGCCGCATTCTTCACAACTCGCTCGAATCGTTGCCATGGTCGCGCTGTCAGTCCCGTTCGTGATGCCCCTGTGCCGAATTCCATCGGCATGCCGCGTGACCCGGTAAAGGGCCCCCGGGCCCGGTTTCGGTGGTCCGTTCGGATCAGTTCGCCACCGGCTCCGGCCACCTGTGCCCGCGCGCGATCGAGGTGCGACGATGGGACGGTGCCGACCCGCCTGCCATCGCTGCTCGACGACGCGATCCTGTTCGCGCACCGCGGGGCCCGGACCACCGGCGTGGAGCAGGCCCGGGAGGCCTTCGAGCGAGCGCTCCAGCTCGGCGCCACGGGACTCCAGGCCGATGCCTGGCTCACCGCCGACGGGGAGGTCGTGTTGGACCGTACGGGCCTCGTGCGCCGGCTGCCCCGGCGGCGGGCGGCGGACGTGAACCGATCCGACGTCGCGGGATGGCTCACCCTCGACGAACTGCTCGCACTCCCGACGGACTCGCCCATCCGGCTGCGCGTGGCGGACACGGACGCAGCACGGGTGATTCTCGAACGCGCCCGGCGCGCCGACGCAGCCGAGCGACTGTGGCTGGCGCATCCCGAGCTCGAGACGCTCGCCGAATGGCGGGACCTCTCACCGGTGATCCATCTCGTCAACGCAACGAGTGTGAAGTCGCTTCCCTTCGGCCCCGAGCGACGCGCGGCCGAGCTCGCGGCCGGCCGCGTGGACGCGGTCGCGCTGCCGGAGGCGGAGTGGACCGGCGGCCACGTGACGCTCTTCCACCGTTTCGAGGTGCTGGCGTTCGCGGATGGCGCGCACTACGAGCGTCAGATCGCCCGCGTGATCGACATGGGCATCGATGCGGTCTCCGGCGACCATGTCGAACGGCTCGTGGCGGTCGCCGCCACCTTCGCCTGAGAACCGGCTACAGGAAGCCGATGTCGCCGAGTGGCCAGACCTTGAGGAAGGCGCGGCCGACGATCGTGTCCTCGTCGATGGGGCCGAAGCTGCGACTGTCGAGGCTCGCGTCGCGATTGTCGCCCATGACGAAAACGTGTCCCTCGGGAACCAGACAGCTGTCGGCCACGGCCGGCGCGTTGTCGCACCCCGGGATCAGCCGATCGTTGGTGGTGAGGTGTTCGCCCACATAGTCCTCGCTGAGCGCGCGGCCGTCGATGAAGACCGCCCCGTCGCTGAACGTGACCACCTCGCCGGGGAGCCCGATGGCCCGTTTGATGAAGTCGTCGGTGTCGCTCGGCACGTCCTCGGGGCGCTCGAACACGATGATGTCGCCCCGCTCGACGTCGCCGAGGCGGTAGCTCAACTTGTTGACGAGCACACGGTCGTCGTTGCGCAGCGTCGGATCCATCGAGGGGGACGGGATGTAGAACGCCTGGAGCAGGAACGCCTTGATCAACAGCGCCACGGCGAGGGCGCCGATGGCCACGACGACCCACTCGGTGAGCGTGCGGATCTGGCCGTTGAGCTTCCCGGACGACTCCGGCTCCGGCTCGGCGGTCTCGTCGAGCCAGAACGCATCGTCGGATCCGCCGCCGTCTCCGTCGCCGGCGGCTGTCGGCCCCGACGGGGTGGGGGCGCCGCCCCGGGGCCGCGGGCCGACGGATGTGAAGAGAGGTTCGTCGGAACCCGAACCCGGGGAGCCACTGTCGGTCACGAGTGACGAGGGTACCCGCCTGTGCGACCGACGCCGGTCACCCTTCCCGGTGCGGCCGATGTCAGCTCCGGTAGCGCGCCAGGACCCGAGCGGCCGCCTGCGGGACGAGGTCCTCGGGGATCGTCCCGGTGGCCTCGACGATCCGGGCTCCCGGGCCGAGGCGCAGGAGCAGACGTTCGAGCCAGGGGGTCGCCGTGACCGCCATGACCACGTCGATCGAGCCGTCCGGTCTCGTCTCCACTGCCTCCGTTGGGTACTGCTCGACGACCCAGCCGGCATCGGCCGGGAGGTGCAGCTGCACCCGGGGGTCGTCGCCGTCCGGCGTGAACGATCCCCCGCCGCCCTCGAGTTCGTGCGCGACCGGGGTGTCGAGCCGACGGACGTCTCGCACACGGTCGACCCTGAAGACGCGCTCGTCGGCGGCGCGGTGGCAGTAGCCGTGGAGATACCAGTTGCCGTGGTCGCTGAAGACCCGGGCGGGGTCCACGACACGGGTCGTGAGTTCGTCGCGTCCGTAGGTGTAGTAGTCGAGCTCCACCTGCGTGCCGGCGGCCACGGCCTGGCGCAGCGTGTCGAGGGTCGCCTCCGGGGCGTCGCCGAGGCGCACGTCCACCGCCCGTTCGGCGGACTCGCCGAGCGCCATGCCGAGCTTGGTGAGCGCCCGCAACAGCGGGCTGGCCCGTTCGGGGTCACCGCCGTCGTCGTTGGCGTCCGTGTCGAGCGACAGGACACTGCGGCCGGCGGTGAGGAGACGGGCGCCCTCCTCCGGGGTCAGCCGCAAGGGCTGGGAGAACCAGTCCGCGTAACGGATCTGGACCCGGTCATCGGTGATGTCGACCTCGATGAGCGAGTCCGGGGTGAACGGGTGGACGCCGACGAAGAGCACGACCTCGGTGAGATCCGCGACGAGCCGGTCACGCGGGTAGTCGAAGCGTGTGGCGATGTCGTCGAGGAGGGCGCCGTCCTGCTCGACGACCCAGGGAATCACCGCGAGCAACCGCGTCATGCGGTCCCGCGCGGTCAGCTTCGCGCTCATGCGAACGACTCCAGCCAGTCGATCATGCCCCGGCGCAGCTCCGGCGGCTCGAGCACCTCCGCGCGGTCGAGGAAGCTCAGGACGAACGAGCGGAACGCCTCGGGATTGCGCACGTCCATCTCCGCGATGACGCTCCCGTCGGCCTGCTCCTCGACGGTGCCGAGGAGGTGGCGGGCGTGGGCGGCCTGCACGGCGTCGATCTGCACCCGCGCCCGGATGGCGTCGCCGTCGCCGAGCTCCCAGCCCCGCAGGTCCCGGGGATCGTCGACGCTGCCGACCTCGTGGGTAGCGTCGTCGCCGGGTTCGACCTCACCGTCGATGCGGTCGACACGGTAGAGCCGCTCGTCCTCACGGATCCGATCCCACCCGGCGAGGTACCAGTGGCCCCGACTGAACGACAGCTGCCAGGGCTCGACGGTGCGGACGGTGTCGTTGTACGTGAACGTCACGGCCTTGCGATCGGCCGCGGCGGCGATGAGGACGGCCAGGGAGTCGTCGAACGGGACGTACCCCACCTGATCCGCGTCCGATTCGCCACCCGCCCCCAGCTTGATCAGTCCCGACTCGGTGCCGTCGAGGCGCACGAGGTTGGTGGCGAGGTGCAGCGCCGCGAGCTCGTCGGGCTCGAGCCGGATCTCCGCGCCGGAATAGTCCGCCCGCCGCATCCGGTAGCCGTCGATCGGCGGATCCGAGCCCGGGACCGGCTCGACGGCGATCGGCAGCCCCATCGCCCGGAGATCGTCCTTGTCCCGCTCGAAGGCCCGCCGAAACGTCGCCTTCCCGTCCGGGTAGCCACCGATGCGGTCGCGCAGCTCGTCGGCGGTGAGCGGACGGTCGGCGTCGAGGAGCGCGGCCGCCAGGTTCAACAGGCGTTCGAGCTTGTCCATCAGAGGCTGGCGATGAGCTTCTCGACCCGTTCGTCGTGCGCCTTGAACGGGTCCTTGCACAGGACGGTGCGCTGCGCCTGGTCGTTGAGCTTCAGGTGTACCCAGTCGACCGTGTAGTCGCGCTTCTGCTCCTTGGCGCGCCGGATGAACTCGCCGCGAAGGCGCGCCCGGGTGGTCTCCGGTGGGTGCTCGACGGCGTGGGAGATCTCTTCGTCGGTCACCATGCGCTCGACCATGCCGCGCTTCTGCATCCGGTAGAACAGCCCGCGGTCACGGTTGACGTCGTGGTACTGGAGGTCGACCAGGGCGACCTTCGCATCGTTGAGCTCGATGCCGTGGCGCTCGCGATAGCTCTCGATGAGCTTGTACTTGATGACCCAGTCGATCTCGCGGTCGAGCTTCATCGGGTCGTTGGCGAGGTTCGTGAGGCAGTACTCCCACATCTCCAGCGCGAGCTGCTCCTGTTCGGAGAGCTCGTGGTGCTCCGCGAACCGCAGTGCCCGGGTGAGGTACTCGCTCTGGATGTCGAGGGCGGACACCTCGCGTCCGTTGGCGAGCCGGACCCGGCGGGTGCAGGTCATGTCGTGGCTGATCTCGCGGATCGCCCGGATCGGGTTCTCGAGGGTCATGTCGCGCAGGACGACCTGCGGCTCCTCGAGCATCCGCAGCATCAGTGCGCAGGCCCCGACCTTGAGGAAGTTGGTGTACTCGCTCATGTTGGAGTCGCCCACGATGACGTGGAGGCGGCGGTAGCGCTCGGCGTCGGCATGGGGTTCGTCACGCGTGTTGATGATCGGGCGCGACCGCGTGGTGGCGGAGGAGACGCCCTCCCAGATGTGCTCGGCCCGCTGCGACACGCAGTACATCGCGCCCCGCGCCGTCTGGAGCACCTTCCCGGCACCGGCGTAGATCTGGCGGCTCACGAGGAACGGGATGAGCACCTCGCTGTAGGAGCTGAAGTCGTCGCGGCGGCTGGTGCAGTAGTTCTCATGGCAGCCGTAGCTGTTGCCGGCCGAGTCCGTGTTGTTCTTGAACAGGTAGATGTCGCCGTGGATGCCCTCGTCGCCGAGGCGCTCCTCCGCCGAGGTCAGCAACTGCTCGAGGATCCGCTCCCCCGCCTTGTCGTGCACGACGAGGTCGTGGACCGAATCACACTCCGGCGTGGCGTATTCGGGATGGCTGCCGACGTCGAGGTACAGACGGGCGCCGTTGCCCAGGAAGACGTTGCTGCTGCGCCCCCAGGACACGACCCGGCGGAACAGATAGCGGGCCACCTCGTCGGGGCTGAGGCGCCGCTGGCCGCGCAACGTGCAGGTGACCCCGTACTCGTTCTCGATCCCGAAGATCCGACGCTGCACGCCGACAACCTAACGGCACTCCCCCACCGAGGGATCTATGGTCACGAAATGGTCGCAAAACCGGGCCGAATTGCGACCCTTTCGTGACCAGAGATTGCGGGTAGCGGGCGGGCGGGTCAGGGGGTGAGGGCGGCGGCGAGTTCGTCGTCGCCGAGGCGGCGGAACGCCCGACGGCCGATGCCGCGCTGGAGGACGGCAACTTCGAGGTCAGCCGCGGTGAGGGTGCGGTCCTCGCCGGCGAGGGCGGACACGGCCTGGCGGATCCCGTCGGCCAGCGCGGGTGGGGTGTCGAACGCGCCGAGGCGTCCGGAGATCGTGTCGGTCTCGCCGCCGAGCACGACCGACATGTCCTCGTCCATCACGGTGCCGTCGTAGAGGATGTGGAACAGCTGGTCGCCGGCGCCGCTCTCGTCCTCGCCGATCTCCGCGACGAGGATCTCGACCTCCATCGGCTTCATCTCGTGGGTGAAGACCTGGCCGAGGCTCTGGGCGTACTGGTTGGCGAGGCTGCGGGCGTCCACGTCCTCACGGCTGAACGAGTAGCCCTTCAGGTCCGCGTGACGCACGCCGGCGATGCGGAGTTGGTCGAACTCGTTGTACTTGCCGACGCCGGCGAAGGCGATGCGGTCGTAGATCTCGCTGACCTTGCGCAGAGTGGACGACGTGTTCTCCGCACAGATCGCGATCCCCTCGTCGAAGCGGAAGGCGATCAGGCTGCGGCCCCGGGCGATGCCCTTGCGCGCGTAGTCGGCCCGGTCCTTCATCACCTGCTCGGGTGCGACGTAGAACGGCATGTTCATGCGTCGATCTCCTTACTGGGCCCGGCGCCGCTCGAGCAGCGCCTGGGTGCGGTCGGCGAGTTCGTCGTCGTCGAGTCGGGTGTAGCCGTCGGCCGTGATGACGGCGACGACCGGATAGATCCCGCGGATCGGGTCGGGACCGCCGGTGGCGGAGTCCTCGTCGGCCGCCTCGAACAGGGCGTCGAGCGCCAGGTCGGTGACGCTGCCCGCATCCATGCCGTCGCGGTAGCCGAGCTTGACGACGGTGCCGGCGTGGAGGCTGCCGGAGCCGGTCGATGCGTGCTGGGTCTCCTCGTAGCGGCCGCCGGTGACGTCGTACTCGAACAATCGTCCGTCGCCCCGTCCGAGGTCGAAACCGGCGAAGATCGGCACGACGGCCATGCCCTGCATCGCGGCGGGGAGATTGCTGCGGATCATCTGGCTGAGCTGGTTCGCCTTGCCCTCGAGACTGAGCGGGCCGCCCTCGACCTTCTCGTAGTGCTCGAGTTGGAGTTGGAACAGGCGGACCATCTCGATCGCCGGGCCGGCGGCACCCGCGATCGCGACACCACTGTGGCGATCGGCCGGGAACACCTTCTCCAGGGTGCGGTGGCTGATCAGGTTGCCCGAGGTGGCGCGCCGGTCGCCGGCGAGCAGGACGCCGTCGGCGTAGCGCACCGCGACGCAGGTGGTCCCGTGGCGGTAGTCGCCGACGGGAACCGACCCGTTGACGGTGACGGCTTCCTCGAAGCCGCTGCGTCGCAGCAGCTCCGCGAAGCTTGGCCCGGGATCGTCATGGGGCCGGAAGAGCGGAAGGTTCACGGAGTTACTGGCCGCCCTTCTGGATGTAGCTCTTCACGAAGTCCTCGGCGTTGGTCTCGAGGACCTCGTCGATCTCGTCGAGGAGGTCGTCGAGTTCGGCTTTGAGTTCGTCGCCCCGCTCGGACGCGGCGGGCGCCTCTGCGGTGTCGCTCTCCCGCTCTTCGGGGGCGGGCTTTCGGATCTGTTCACGCTCGGCCATGGCGTCTCTCCGTTGTCGCTCAGGTACCCAGTCGGCGGAGGAGCTCCGCCGCTGAGTCGCACTCGTCCATCAAGGTACCCACGTGGGCCTTCGTACCGCGCAATGGTTCCATCATCGGGACACGCCGGAGCGCATCGGTGCCGATGTCGAAGACCAGCGAATCCCAGTTCGCCGCCACCACCGCGTCGGGGAACTTCTGCAGGCAACGTCCCCGGAAGTAGGCCCGGGTGTCGTCCGGCGGCTCGGTGGCCGCCCGGCGGGCGTCCTCGTCGCTCACGATGGTCTGCAGCCCGACTTTCGCCGACAGCGAGCGTTCGGGCCGCATGTCGCTGTACTGGATGTCGAGGGCCCGGAGGCGGGCGTCGCTCCACGAGAGGTCATGACGTTCGCGGTAGCCGTCGATCAGGCGGTACTTCGCCACCCAGTCGAGCTGGTCGGCCAGCTGCATCGGGTCGTCCTCCAGCGCGGTGAGCACGTGTTCCCAACGTTGGAGCACGTCGAGCGCCACGTCGCCGCCGACGTTCTCCGTGCCGTTCGCCTCCACGAACTTCTTCGAGTGGTCCAACAGCTCCCACTGCACCTCGAGGGCGGTGATCGTCGTTCCGTCGTCGAGCTCGAGCGGGGCCCGCAGTGTCATGTCGTGGGACACCTGACGCAGCGTCGGGACGGGCTTGGCGAAGGTGAACTCGCGGGTGAGGGCATCGTCCTCGCACAGGGCGAGCACCAGCGCTGTCGTGCCGACCTTCAGGTAGGTCGAGATCTGCGACGGGTTGGCGTCGCCGACGATCACGTGGAGCCGGCGGTACTTGCGGGCATCGGCGTGGGGTTCGTCACGCGTGTTGATGATCGGGCGCTTGAGTGTCGTCTCGAGGCCCACTTCCTCTTCGAAGAAGTCGGCTCGCTGGGTGAGCTGGAAGTCGACGTCGTCCACCCGCATGCCCGGGGCCTCGGCGCCCACCTTGCCCGCGCCGGTGAAGATCTGCCGGGTGATGAAGTGGGCGGTGCCGTAGTTGACGATGCGGCCGAACGGCGTCGACCGGTCGACCAGATAGTTCTCGTGGCAGCCGTAGCTGTTGCCCTTGCCGTCGCTGTTGTTCTTGTAGAGGACGATCTCCTCGCCCTGCGGGAGCAGGTCGACCGCGGCGACCATCGACTCCGCCGCGATCAGCTCGGCCGCGCGGTCGTAGAGAACGACCGACAGCGCGTCCGCGCACTCCGGGGTGGAGAGCTCCGGGTGGGCGTGGTCGACGTAGTAGCGGGCGCCGTTCGTGAGCACGGCGTTGACGAGATGGGTCTCGACGTCGGGCGGCATCGCCCCGATCGGTGCGAAGCCGCGCACGTCGGCGCTCGGCGACTCGTCGATGAAGTCCCAGTGCACGGTGTCGGCGTTGGGATCGGCGCGGTAGCCGGCCGCGAAGAGATAGGCGTTGATCAGCACGGACGAGGCCGCGATCGGGTTCGGTTCCTCCGTGCCCTTGTGGACGATCGCGTACTCGGTCTCGATGCCGAGCGTCTTGGGGATGGCCATCAGCGCGACCCTAGCCAGTCCCGGTCACGGAGAAGGGACGGGACTCTGACCCCGTGTCTCAACTCAGAGGATCTGGCTCAGGAAGAGCTTGGTCCGCTCCTCCTGGGGATTCGTGAAGAAGTGCTCGGGGGTGCCGACCTCCACGATCTCGCCGTCGGCCATGAACACGACGCGGTCGGCGACCTCGCGGGCGAAGCCCATCTCGTGGGTGACGCAGATCATCGTCATGCCCTCGTCGGCGAGGTCCTTCATCGTGTCGAGGACCTCCTTGATCATCTCGGGGTCGAGGGCCGACGTCGGCTCGTCGAAGAGGATCACCTTCGGCTTCATGGCGAGCGAACGGGCGATGGCCACCCGCTGCTGCTGGCCGCCGGACAGCTGGCCCGGGTACTTGCGGGCCTGCTCGGGGATCTTCACCCGCTCGAGGAGTTCCATCGCGTCGGCTTCGGCCTCGGACTTCGGGATGTTGCGCACGTTGCGGGGCGCCAGCGTGATGTTGTCCAGCACGGTCAGGTGGGGAAAGAGGTTGAAGCTCTGGAAGACCATGCCGGTCTCGCGGCGGATCTCCTGGATGTTGCGGATGTCGTCCGTCAGCTCCACACCGTCCACGACGATGCGTCCCCGATTGTGCTCTTCCAGGCGGTTGATGCACCGGATCAGCGTGGACTTGCCCGAACCCGAGGGTCCGATCACGACGACGACCTCCTGGAGACCGACGCGCATGTTGATGTTGGTCAGCGCCTGGAAGTCGCCGAAGAACTTGTCGACGCCCTCCAGCTCGATGATCGTCTCGCGGTCGCCCGCGATCGCGGTGGCATCGGTGTTGATGGTTGTGTCACTCATCGGGTGCCAACTCCCAGCTTGGTCTCGAGGCGACGAGACTCTTTCGACATCGTGTACGCGAAGGCCCAGAAGGCCAAGGCCACGAACGGATACGTTACGACGGCCAGGCCCTTGCCGATGAACTCGGTCTGGGCGTTGGCGATCGCAGAGACATTGAGGATCTCGATGACACCGATGATGCTCAACAGCGAGGTGTCCTTGAACAGCGAGATGAACTGCCCGACCATCGCCGGGATCACGTTGCGCAGGGCCTGGGGCAGCACCACGAGGCGCTGGACGGCGCCGGGCGAGAGACCGGACGCCTGGGCCGCCTCGATCTGGCCCTTGGGGACCGACTGAAGGCCGCCGCGGACGATCTCGGCGATGTAGGCCGCCGAGAACCCCATGATGACGATCATCGCCAGGGTCAGCTCGCTCGGCAGTTCGCTGCCCAGCGGGAAGAAGAGGCCGAGCATCAGGTTGGAGAAGAGCAGCAGCGAGATCAGCGGGACGCCCCGCACGAACTCGATGAACAGCACCGACGCCGCCTTGATGATCGGCAGTTCGGACCGGCGACCCAGGGCCAGCAGGATGCCGAACGGGAGACCCAGACCGAGGCCCACGACGGTGACGAAGATGTTGAGGTGCAGGCCACCCCAGTCGTCCCAGCCGTAGCCCTCGATCCCGAGGGCGTGGACGATGAAGAAGGCGATGCCGCCCACGACCAGCGCGGCGCCGGCCCGGATCGCGGTGCCGCGATGGTCGGACGGCACGTCGCGGCGCCCGATCTCGAAGACGGTCCAGGCCGCGAACAGGATGCCGATGGCCCAGCGGCCGAGGCCCCCGGTACCGGCGATCGCGAGGAACGACGTGATGCCGAGCCCCGTGCCGATGAACGGGGCGCGGTCCCGCACGGCGCGTGGGAGGCGCCAGCCGAGTTCACGGGTGACCACCAGGGTGACGAACACCGCGGCGAGTCCCAGGTACGGGGGAAGGGTGCGGGCGAACGACACGAAGAACACCAGGATCGCCACGATCGCCCAGAAGCGTCGGAGCAGACCCAGCCAGGTCGGCCGCTCCGCCGGCAGTTCCTTCTCGAGCGCGTCCTCGTAGGCGTTGTGCGCCGTCGCCCCGGACGTGAAGCCGAGCGTGGCCGCCATGAGCAGGAACGACACCCAGAGTCGAGTCAGCTCGTCACGTGGGTACTGGCCGATCATGAACAGCCGCAGTGACTTGCGGATGATGGCGAAGTCGGTGTTGGCGATCCACTGCACCACCCCGACGAGGAGCGCGACGATGAGCGCGCCCATCACGACGGTGATCGCCGAGTTGTACCAGTTGTTGAAGAGGTTCTTCTTCATCCACTGGCCGGGCGGCAGCTTCGTCGAAGGTGCGCCCTTGTCCACGCCGGCCGTGATCATCGCGGAAACGGCGTCGGCAGAGTGATCGATGCGGTTCATCTCAGATCACCTCCCCACCAGCTGGAGTCGACGGTTGATGAGGTTGCCGATCACCGAGAGGATCAGCGAGAGCACCAGATAGCTGAGCATCAGGATGAGGATGAGCTGCGGTGCGGGTTGGCTCTGCCCGAAGAGGTTGTTGATCACCGCGGTGACCTCGGCGAACCCGATGGCGATCGCCAGCGAGCTGTTCTTCGTGAAGTTCAGGAACTGGTTGATCAGCGGCGGGAACGCGATCCGCAGCGCCTGGGGCAGGATCACGAAGCGGTAGCGCTGGATCCCCGACAACGCCAGCGCGTTGGCGGCCTCGTCCTGCCCCTTGTGGACCGCGAGGATGCTGCCGCGGACGATCTCGGAGATGTGGGTCGCGGTGTAGACCACGAGGCCCGTGAAGATCGCCGCGAAGGGCATCTGCATGCGGAGGCCGTCCGTGTAGATGCGGCCCGACTCGTCCACGAACGGCTTCGACACCTCGAACGGGCCCCCGAAGGCGACGAAGAGAACGGCGCCGATCCCCACGAACGTCCCGATCGACCAGAGCGTGCGTCGATGGGGTGTGCCGGTCTCGTTGAAGACGTAGGTGCGCCAGATCCACACGCCGATCGCGATCAGCAGGGCCACCAGCATCAGGCCCCGGTAGGCCTCCCAGTTGTCCAGCCCCTTGATTGAGGGGAACGAGAACCGCGAATTGTTGAAGATGAACCACCCGCCCAGTGGTTTGCGGCTGCCCTCGTTCGCCGGGGGCAGGGCGTTGAGGTAGACGGACCACGCGATCAGGATGACGACGAGCACCGGGATGTTGCGGAAGGCCTCGACGTAGAGCGTGGCGATCTTCTGCAGCAGCCAGTTGCTCGACAGGCGGGCGATGCCGACGAGGGTGCCCACCACGAGGGCGAGCGGAATGCCCAGGATGATGATCCGGATCGTGTTCTCGAAGCCGGCCCGGATGGCCTCGTTGACCTGGTCGTTCGCCGAGAGCGGGTTGTCGGCGATCGTGATGCCGCCCGGCTGGTCGAGGAAGTCGAAGCTGAGGTTCAGCCCGATGTCGTCCGTGCGGTCCTTGAAGTTCTGCCACAGGTAGGCGAGGAACGTGTGGAGCGCGGCGACGGCGAAGATCTGCGCGCCGAGCGCGATGACCTTGACGTCGCGATAGGCCGGTGGCCGGTCGGACCGGTCCCGTCCGGTCAGGTCGAGGGCGGCGCGTAGGACGAAGAACACGACCGCGGCGACCAGCAGCGCGAGCGCCATGGTGACCACGTTGAACGTGCCCATGAGGATGATCACGGTCATGACGACCGCGGCGAGGCCCAGCGTCTGGCCCCATGTGTTGACGGTGCGTCGATTCACGCCGTTCCCCCGGCGTGATCACTGCGTCGGCTCACGAGCCGATCTCCCCCTGGTGTTCGAATACGGAGACGGCGGGCGGTGCGGGCCGGGGAATCCCCGGCCCGCACCGGTCACGCCATCAGATTGCTTCGACCGTGCCTAGCGGAACGGCGGGACGTACTGGAGACCACCGTTGGTCCACAGATCGTTCGGGCTGCCGTCGAGGGTCAGGCCGATCGGTCCGAGGTTGCGGTTGAAGATCTCCTCGTAGTTGCCCACCTGCTCGATGATGTTCCAGGCGAAGTCCGTCGGGAGGCCGAGACCGACCTCGGCGACTGCCTCGTTGCCGTCGTCATCCTCGATGGGCAGACCGAGGAAGCGGCGGATGCCGGAGTCCTCGCTGTCGGTGAAGGTGTCCAGGTTGTCCGACGTGATGCCGAACTCCCAGGCCTGCACGGTGGCCATCGTCGCCCAGTTCACGACCTGTGCCCACTCGGTGTCGCCGTCGGCGACGACCGGGCCCAGCGGCTCCTTCGAGATGATCTCGGGGAGGATGACCGTGTCGATGTCCATGTTGGCGGCGAACGACGCGAGCTGGCTGGCGTCCGAGGTCCAGACCTCGCACTGGCCGGCCTGGAAGGCCGGGTTCAGCTCGTCGTTCGACTCGAACTCGACGGCGGTGAACGGGATACCGAGGTCGCCCATCACGGCGTTGAGGTTGAGCAGGGTCGTCGTGCCCTGGAGCACGCAGATCGACGCATCGGCGACGTCGTCGAGGGTGGCGATGCCACCGTCGGCGCGGGCCATGAAGCCCTGACCGTCGTAGAAGGTCGTGTGCAGGAAGGTGGCCTGCTCGTTGCCGTCACGGCTGGCGGTCCAGGTGGTGTTGCGGATCAGGACGTCGATCTCGCCGGACTGCAGTGTCGGGAACCGCTGGGCGGCGACGAGCGGGGTGACGTTGATGGCGTCGGCGTCGCCGAGGACGGCCGCCGCGACCACGCGGCAGAAGTCGATGTCGAATCCGCTGAAGGCGCCACTGTCGGCGTCGACGATGCCGAAGCCGGGCAGGGTGTCGTTGCCGCCGCATTCGAGCGTGCCGGCATCGACGACCTTCGCGAGGACACCGCCGTCCTGGGTGAGTTCGACGGTGTCGCCGTCATCGCCGCATGCGGTGGCGATGAGTGTGAGGCCGAGAAGTACGGCGGTGAGCCGCAGCAGCCAGTGCTTGCGCATTTGATTCCCTCCATTGGGTCCCTGATTGGGTCGCGACGACACTACACACCGCCGCCGTGCTTGTCAGTGGTCCCGACCGATCCGTCAGCAGGAGGCAAGGACCTGGAAACGTGGGCCGGCGGAGGACGGCCGCGCACTGAACGGTGTTCGTCCCGGTCAGGTCAGGGAAAGATGCCCCGCAGGCCATAGACGGTCTGCAGGAGCGTTGCCGCTTCGATGTAGGCGGCCTGGCGGCGCGAACACCCCCGCTGGGCGCGGGTGAGTGCGACGCGGTCGGCCGCGTTCCACATCGCGTCGCGCAGGCGGGCGTCCACATCGGCGGCCGTCCACTTGTCGCTCGTCTTGTTCTGCACCCACTCGTAGTACGACACGACGACACCGCCGGCGTTGGCGAGGATGTCCGGGACGACGTTGACGCCTCCGTGTTCGAGCACCGCCGCGGCCTCGGCGGTGACGGGGCCGTTGGCCGCCTCGAGCACGGTGCGGGCCCGGACACGGTCGACGTTGCCGGCGGTGATCTGGGCTTCGAGGGCGGCCGGCACGAGCACATCGACGTCGAGGGCGAAGAACTCCTCGTTGGTGAGCATGTCCGCGCTCGGGAAACCGGCCACGCCCTGATGGTCGATCTCGTGACGTTTCAGCTTCTCGACGTCCAGCCCGGTCGGGTCGTAGACGGCGCCGCTGCGATCGGCGACCGCCACGACGCACACCCCGAGTTCGTCGAGGGCGAACGCCGCGTGGGAACCGACGTTGCCGTAGCCCTGGATCGCCGCGGTCTCCCCCGCCAGGGTCTTGTCGAGCTCGCCGTAGAGGTGGCGCAGGGCGTAGCACGCGCCCCGGCCGGTGGCGGAGTCGCGCCCCAGACTCCCGCCGAGCTCCACGGGCTTGCCGGTGACCACCCGACGGGCGTTCTGGCGTTCGCCCGGTCCGCGACTGTTGAGATAGGTGTCCATCATCCAACCCATGGTCCGGGCATCCGTGCCCATGTCCGGGGCGGGGATGTCGAACTCGGGGCCGATGTTCTCGCCGAGGGCGTGGGTGAACCGGCGCACGACCCGCTCCATCTCGGCATCGGTGAAGTCCCGGGGATCGACCGCCACGCCGCCCTTCGCGCCGCCGAACGGGATCTGGAGCAGGGCGCACTTGAAGGTCATCCAGGTGGCGAGGGCGCGCACCTCGTCCAGATCCACGCCGGGGTGGAAGCGCACGCCGCCCTTGTAGGGCCCGAGCACGTTGTTGTGCTGGATGCGGTAGCCCTGGATCATGTCGTAGTCGCCACTGTCGCGCTGGACGGGGAAGTTGATGATGAGCTCGTTCATCGGGCGCGACAGGATCTGACGCACCTTCGGGTCCATGTCGATCGCCGCGGCGGCCTGTTCGACATTGGCCGCGGCCTCCTCGTAGAGGCGTGCGGTCGAGGTGGCGTCACTCATGCTGAGTCCGATCGGCCGCGGTCGCCGGACCTAGAGGTACTGCCCGGTGGCCACGGAGTCGATGGACTTGCCGCCCGACTCGTCGTCGTCGGTGTGGATGAGCGTTCGGACGTAGACGATCCGCTCGCCCTTCTTGCCCGACACCTTCGCCCAGTCGTCCGGGTTCGTGGTGTTCGGGAGATCCTCCTGCTCCTTGAACTCCTGACGGATCGAGGCCAGGAGGTCGTCGGTGCGGATGCCGCGGGGTCCCCCGGCGATCTCCCGCTTGATCGCGAGCTTCTTGGAGCGGCGCACGATGTTCTCGATCATGGCGCCGGACGAGAAGTCCTTGAAGTACATGACCTCCTTGTCGCCGTTCTGATAGGTCACCTCGAGGAACCGGTTGGCCTCGTCGGACCGGTACATCTCGCGGACGGTGTCCTCGATCATGGCCTGCACGGCCTTGCCGGGATCGCCGCCGCCCGCGGTCTCGACGAGGTCCTCGTCGATCGGGAGGTCGGGCGTGAGATAACGGCCGAAGATGGAGGCCGCAGCGTCCTCGTCGGGCCGCTCGATCTTGATCTTCACGTCGAGGCGGCCCGGACGCAGGATGGCGGGATCGATCAGGTCCTCGCGGTTCGAGGCACCGATCACGATGACGTTGCGGAGGGTCTCGACGCCGTCGATCTCGGCGAGCAGCTGGGGCACGATGGTCGACTCGATGTCGGAGCTGATGCCACTCCCCCGCGTGCGGAACAGGGACTCCATCTCGTCGAAGAAGACGATGACCGGCCATCCCTCCTCGCTCTTCTCCCGGGCCCGCTGGAACACGAGCCGGATCTGACGTTCGGTCTCGCCGACATACTTGTTGAGCAGCTCGGGGCCCTTGATGTTCAGGAAGAAGCTGCGGGCCTGCTTGTCGCCGGAGACCTCGGCGACCTTCTTGGCCAGGGAGTTCGCCACGGCCTTGGCGATCAGGGTCTTCCCGCAACCGGGCGGACCGTAGAGCAGGACCCCCTTCGGCGCGGGCAGGTCGTAGTCCTGGAAGAGGGCGCTGTGGACGAACGGGAGCTCGACCGCGTCGGTGATCTCCTCGATCTGGGTGTCGAGTCCGCCCACGTCGGCGTAGCTGACGTCGGGGACCTCCTCGAGCACGAGATCCTCGACCTCGGGGCGCGGCAACCGCTCGAGGACGACCCCGGCCCGGGGATCGATCAGCAGGGTGTCGCCGCTGCGCATCGGACCGCTCCTGACCTCCTCGCCGATCTCGACGACCCGCTCCTCGTCGGCGCGACCGACGATCAGGGCGCGTTCACCGTCGGCGAGCACCTCCTTGAGGGTCGCGACCTCGCCGGTGCGGTCCGGGGTGCGGGCCAGGACGACGTTGAACGACTCGTTCAACACCACTTCCTGGCCGAGGGACAGCTCGCCGGCGAGCTCGGGCTGGACGGCGACGCGCATCTTGCGGCCGCCGGCGTGGACGTCCACGGTGCCGTCCTCGTTGGCCCCGAGGACCGTGCCGTAGCCGGAGGGCGGCTGGGTGAGCTTGTCCACCTCGTCGCGCAGGGTCGAGATGTGTTCGCGCGCCTCGCGCAGGGTGTAGGTGAGCTTCTCGTTCTGGGAGACGGCCTTGCTGAGCTGGCCTTTCGTCTCGAGCAGCCGTTCCTCGAGCGTGCGCACCCGCTTCGGGGAGTCCTGGAGACGACGGCGCAGCGCGGTGACCTCGTCCTCCAGCTCGGCAGCGACCATGCGAAGCCGATTGATCTCGGCCTTGGCGTCCTGGTCCTCCACTGGTCCTCCCGTGCTCGGCGGTTGGGTCCGGGTCGGGGGCCACCCTAGACCCGGGTGTGTCTCTCTCGTCGGACGCCCCGGGCCGTCCCCAAGCGTTCTCACGCTCCGTGGCAAGCCTCCCACGGTGCCGTCGACGGCGTGAGTGATTTCACACCGGCCGGGTACCACGGTCGTTCAAGCCGGGCGTTAAGCTGCCGACCTAGAAGGTGTCCCGTGCCCGGGACGATTGAAGAACGCGCGGCATCCATTCGCCCGCCCGATCGACGTAAGGAACACACCAAGCATGAAGGTTTGGATCGACCAGGATCTCTGCACCGGCGACGGTCTCTGTGAGGAAATCGCTCCCGACGTGTTCACCCTTCTCGACGATGGTCTCGCCTACGTCAAGGAAGGCGACAAGGTGTTCTCCGACCCGGGCGGCCCCGAGGGCCTCGCCGTGGTCAAGGAAGGCCAGGAAGAAGCCACGATCGAGTCCGCCGAGGAATGCCCCGGCGAATGCATCTTCATCGAGGTCTGACCCACCCCGTTCGTGTGTGAGAAGGCGGCCTTCGGGCCGCCTTCTGCGCGTCAGCAGTCCGGCACGGTCAGGTTGGCGTCCATGCCGCGGGCCATGAGTGCCTCGATCTCCGACGACCGGACCGCATAGCCCACGCTGCGGGTCGCCGTGGACGTCGCGAACGTCACGCCGACGACCTCGCCGGATGGATCGACCATCGCGGCGCCGGAGTCGCCCAGGTCGATCTCGGCCGCGAGGAGCCAGCTCCTGCGCTCGATCCGTTCGGTGCCGCCCACGCGTTCGATCCGCACGGTCACGGGTCGCTCGATCCGGTAGGGCGTGGGGTCGGGGAAGGGGCCGTCCTCCCACCCGAACACCGCACCGATGCTCCCGGACTCGGCGTCCGCGGCCAGCGGTAGCGGGACGAGATCGGCGTCGGCGACTTCGAGGATCGCCAGGTCCGCATCCGGATCGAACGACACCGGCACGCCCCGCAGCTCGCGGCCGTCGAAGACGAACACCCGGATCTCGTCCATCCCGAGGATGACGTGCGCGTTCGTCACGATCAGCTCGGCGGTGAGGGCAAAGCCGCTCCCATGGGCCAGTCGCCCACACGCGACACCCTCGATGCCGACGGTCGACGCGATCACCTCGGCCAGGCGGGTCTCGGACAGGCCGTGGTCGGTCGGTACGCCGACCGCGTCGACCGGGGTCGACAGGGTCGAGTCCGTGCTGGATGCCGCGTCTCCGCAGGCGGCCAGGACCAGCGCCGCCCCGACGATCGTCGCGACGAGACGCCGGCTCGCGCGCCGATCGCCTCGACGCCCGGTCATTCCTCGAGGAGCCGCGCGTGGGTCAGGAAGCCGGTGTGGGCGACCATGCGATGGTCGGGGCGCACGGCATTGCCCTGGACGTGCCAGCTCCGTTGCAGGACCTCGGTCGTCTCCGCGAAGCCGAAGTGGGATTCCTCGAGCGCGTCGTGAAGTTGGGAGGCCTGGATGATGCTCGGCGTGTAGGCGAGGAGGATGCCGCCCTTGCGCAACGCCTTCTCGGCGTGGGGCACCACCTGCCACGGCTCGGGCAAGTCGAGCACGACTCGGTCGAGATCCTGCTCGTCGATGCCCTGGTAGACGTCCCGCACCTGCGTGGCGTAGCGGTCGCGGACGCCCGTTCCCAGGAAGCGTTCGACGTTCTCGCGGGCCTTCGCTTCGAAGTCGTCGCGGATCTCGTAGCCGATGATCTCCGCGCCGGCGCGCAACATCCCCGTCGACAGGGCGCCGCTCCCGAGCCCGGACTCGAGCACGCGGGCCCCGGGGAAGATGTCGGCCATGACGAGGATCGGGCCGATGTCCTTCGGGTAGATGACCTGGGCGCCCCGGGGCATCTTCAGGACGAAGTCGGTGATGGTGGGCCGCAGGACGGTGAAGACCATGCCGCGGGTCGAACGGAAGAGGGTTCCCTCCTCGGCGCCGATGAGGTCGTCGTGCGGGAGCACCCCGGAGTGGGAGTGGAACTCGCCGCCGACCGCCAGGTCGATGAGGTAGCGCCGGCGCTTGCGGTCGATCAGCAGGACGGGCTCGCCGGCCGTCAGGGGTCCGCGGGCGCTCATGAGGCCACCTTCGCCCGGCGGCGGGTGCGTCCCATCTCGATCGGCACGGCCGCGGTCGCCCGTTCCGTGAGTCGGCAGAACGCGCACACGCCGTTGGACGAGGGTGCCTGGCACCGTTCGCACGGGGTGACGGGTGGGCCCGACTCGTCGGTCGTGGGTACGGCGAAGCGCTCGGCGGCACGATCGAGGAACCCGAAGTAGAAGGCGTGTTTGGCGCCCGGTGAGTCGACCTCGATGTCGTTGAGCGCGGCCTTGTAGGACAGGTGCTTGTTGCCGGCGGCCATCGGGCACTCGTCGACCAGATAGTCGATGCCGCGGAGCAGGCAGTAGGCCGCGGTGTCGCGTTCGGTCAGGCGCACCAGCGGCTTGACCTTCTTCGGAAAGCCGTTGGCTGCCGGGAGGTGGGGCATCTGGCGTCCGAGATAGTCGACCTGCCAGTGCAGCGTGTTGCCCATCAGGACGGCCGCCTCGTCGTCGAGATTGTGGCCGGTGACGATGGCGTCGTAGCCGCCCCGGCGCGCCGCGTCGTCGAAGAGGTGTCGCTTGGAGAGGCCGCAGGCGGAGCAGGGCGCCCGCTTGGCCGCCCGGCTGCCGTTCGGCACGTCGAATCCGTGGTCACGCAGGAGGTCGTCGACCTCCAGCGAGAGGCCCCGCGACTCGGCGAACCGCTCGGCGTAGCGCCGCGACTCGTCGCTGTACTCGCCGATCCCGAGCCCGATGTAGAAGCCGTCGGCCTCGAAGCCGAGCTCGGTCAGGATGTCCCACACAGCCAATGAGTCCTTGCCGCCGCTCACGGCCACGAGCACCCGGTCGCCCGGGTCGAGCATGGCGAACTGGTCGATGCTCTTGCGGGTCTGATCGCGACACAGGCGCACGAAGTGTTCGGCACAGAAGTTGGCGTTGTGGCGCCGCACGTCGATGACGGCGGGCCCGCGGCACACCTGGCACTTCATCACGCGCCGCCGGAGATGACGGAACGGACTTCGACCGTGGCGTGCGTGCCGAGCATCTTGTCGCCGGGCACGAGCTCGCCGTCCTCGATCACCAGGTGCGACTCGCGGTTCAGGTCGAGATCACGCAGCAGCACGGAGACCTGGACCGGTCCCTCGATCTCGACCTCGCGCGACGGGTTGCGCAGCAGCACCCGCACTCAGCTCGACCCCCGCTGGTCGGTCGTGTGGCGGATCACCAGCTCCTCGCCGGGCTTCAGCGGCTCGCTGTAGCGGACGGGCATCTCGCCCCGCTTGGTGACCTTCCCGGACCAGCGGGCGAGATAACCGAGCCCGAAGATCGTCAACCAGAGCGGCGATCCGCCGAGCAGCCCCTTGCGGATCCCGTTCATGCGGATGGTCCGCTTCACGTAGGTGGGGCCGAAACCGCGGCCGGCCATCAGATTCTCCGGATCTCCACGACCGTGGACTTGGTCGTGCCCACGCGGCGTCCGATCCGGTACGCCAGATAGAGCACGATCACTGCGCCTCCGATGGCGACGGGGAGCAGCTTGCGCGCCGTCGCCTCGGCCTGGTCCTGGACCTCGCCCACGACGGAGCGGACGCTCTCGTGGATCTCGTCCCGGGTGATGGGGGTGGTCTGCTGGGCCATCAGAGACTCCGCTTCGTGATCCGCCACACCAGCAATCCGACGATGAACAGCGCGGCGACGAGGGTGAGAAGGTAGGGCGCCCACGAGAGGTTGCCCGTGAAGTTGGAACCGGTCTCCTCCTGGAGCACCCGGAGCATGGCCAGCGTGAGCGAGATCCCGCCCAGCATCAGCAGCACGCTGCCGGCGATCCCCATGCCGACCCATCGGCCCATGCCCTGGAGCGGTTCGACCGTCTCCTGGCGCGCGTAGGCCTTGACCAGATCGAGGACGTCGGCGAGTCCCTGGCGTTCGTTCGTTCGTTCAGCCATCGGGGCGCCACCCTATCCGCGCTCGTCGGCCAGAGCCTCCAGCATCTCGGCCCGTTCGCCGATCAGCGCGACCGCCCGCTCGAGTCGAGCGGCCACGCCCGGCACCGCGAGCAGGTCGCTGCCGTCGAGTGGGCCGAGCTGGGCAACGACCGCCGCCTGCCAGATCGCCTGGGCGTGGTCCTCCGCCAGGACGATCTCCGGAATGGCCCGACCTGGTTGGAGACGGCCGGCGGCGGCCCGGATCCGTTCGACGCCGGCCTCGAGCCCGGCCCGGTCCGCGACGTCGATCGCGTCGCGGTAGGCGTCGGCGTCGGCGTCGGGCCAGTCCTCGACCAGGGCCCGCGGATACGGATCGTCCGGCAACCATTCGACCACCCGGATGCGGCGGGTCGCCGAAGCGACGAGACCCCATCGGCCGTCGTCGAACTCCTCGTGCTGGATGATCCGGGCGACGACGCCCACATCGGCGCGCACGTCGTCGCCGCCGACCTCGCGTCCCCGTTCGATCGGGGCCGTGCCGAAGTCCGGCTCGTCACGAGCGGTGACGTCGCGGGCGAACTGGCGGTACCGCGGTTCGAAGAGGTGCAGGGGGACGACCGCGGTCGGCAGCACCGTCTGTTCCAGCGGGAACATCGGCAGCTCGTACACGGCTACTCCTCGTCGGTGACCGGGAGCGGCGCGATCTCGGCGAGGTCCGGGCCGCCCGGGTGTTCGCCGATCGCGTCGAGCAGCGCCGCCACGACGTCGTCGCACACCGTGCGCTCGGCGAGCGACCCGTCCTCGCCCGGTGACCAGTTCACCAGCAGCGAGAACGTGAGCTCGTCGCCGTTGGAGGCGGTGGCTCGACCGGCCACCGCGGTGACCTCGGGTCGGGCGGACGCCATGACGTCGAGGGACGCGATCGTGCTGGGGACGCAGGCCGAGATGCCGTCACTGACGACGCCGGTGAGGGCCCCGGTGGAGAGCGGCCCGGCGTCACCATCGAGGATGTCGGCCAGCGCCCGGCACTGGGAGGCGCTGCGCAGCGACAGACCCGAGCCGTCCCACGTGGGGAAATTGCCGACCTCGTCCTCCGGGATCAGCCCGGCCTCGACGAGCGCGCCGCTGACGTTGATCGCGGCACCGAGCGGAAGGTCGCCCGGCCAACCGGCGCGTACCGCGAGCTCGCGGTAGAGCATCTCGGCCGTGGTCGCGTCGACGAGGGCGCGTCGCGCGATGTCCACGAGCGGGGGTGACTCGATCGATGCGACCGCGGCGCGCTGGGCGATGTCGGGCGCCCCGCCGCTGCGCGCTGATCCGGTCACGTCGATTCCGCCGAACTCGATCCAGGCCGTGAGCGCGTCGGCGGCGTGCGCCTCGGGGTCGGACGTGCGGACCCGGGCGCCCGGGTCGGGGGTCTCGGGATCGAAGCTCTCGAATCCGTTGTCGAGCAGGAGGCCGTCCGTCCGGCCCACGGTGTTCGACGCGATCTCGGCCGCGGTCCACACGTTCTCGCCGGTGGAGAGCGTGTTCGACGCCCGGTCGCTGTCGTACTTCTGATCGACGCCGACGATCGCGCCGTCGACGGCCGTGATCCCGTCCCGGCCGAGGGCCTCCACGGCCGCGACCGCCAGTTCGGCCACCGACGTCGATGCCCGGTCGTCGTCGAACCGGTCGACGAAGGCAGCCGTGGACAGGACCGGGTCCGCGCCGCCGATCAGATAGAGGTCGCCGTCGAGCACGCCGTCCACGACCGCGGCGTCGGCGTCGCGGACGATCTCCGTGGTGAAGCCACCGCCGTTCGGCGAGATCGTGTCGAGGGCTGCGACCGTGACGAGCCGCAGCAGATCCCCGGGGATCAGCGCGTCCGTCGAGTTGATCTCCGCGATCGGCTCGCCGTCGCGATGCACGGACAGACAGTGGACCGAGTCGGCGGCGAGTGACGAGAGCGCGTTGCTGACTCCCCGCTCCAGCAGGCCGTCGGTCGTCGGCTGGCGGAGCCACTCCGGTGCCCGCCGCGCGCTGAACAGTGGGGTGTTGAGCGCGGGCTCGGTGGCGGCACCGCTGCCGTTGCCCGGGTCGGCCGCGTTGTTCGCCCGACCCGCGAGGATCGATGCGGCGATGACCACGGCGAGCACCAAGGCGGGAAGGAAGAGCCGACGCATGTTGGGGGCAGGTTAGGCGGCGAATGCCCGCGGGTTGCGCCGCGGGCCGGGATCAGCGCGCCGTGGGCTCCAGCGCGGCACGGAACAGGTCACGAACATGGGTCAGCCGGGCGTCGAGCGCATCGGGACTCAGCGGGTCGCGCAGGAGCAGATCGGCGATGAAGGGAACGTCGGAGAAGTAGGACAGCAGGGCGCCGTAGCCGGTGAGGAGGAGCTGTTCGGGATCGTGGCGGCGGAAGCGGCCGCCCGCCATCTCCCGTTCGAAGTACTCGACGGCGCGGGCGAAAAGCGGCTGGAGGGCGACCCCCAACTCGATGTGGCCGGTCCCCTCTTCGGCGAGTGCCTCGCGGCGTACGATGCGCACGAAGTCCGGATTGCTCATGAAGAAGTCGAAGCCGGCGGTGAGCACGAAGTCGACCTGTTCCCATCCGCTGGCGGTCGACAGGCTCACGGCCGACTCCACCCGCTCGTACCACTCGCCGAGGGCCCGCTCGAAGACCTCGCGGTACATCGCCTCCTTCGACGGGAAGTGGTGCAGCAGACTCTGCCGACGCACCCCGACCGCCGCGGCGATGTCGTTGAGAGAGGTGCCGTCGAAGCCGCGTTCGGCGAAGAGACGGCGCGCTTCGACCACGATGGTGTCCCGGGTCGAGAGGTCCGAGGTCGACTCGGCCGCGCTGCTCACGGGCCGCAGCGTAGTGGGATGCACGGGGCGGGCCCCGATAGCGTGCGCGCATGACCCCCGCGCCGTCCACCGACATGGAGATCGTCTCGGCGTTGTTCATCGACGAGATCGATCTCCGCCCCGTCGCCGGGCCCTCGACCCGTATCGACCTGAAGGGCATCCAGTTCAGTGCCGCCGCGCCCACCCCGGTCCCGCTCACGTGGGCGCCACACCTGTGTGTGATCGTCCGGTGTCCGGAGGAGGCCGCGGGCCAGGGTGTGCTCGAGGTGACCTTCCACCGCGGCGAGGAGCAGATCGCCCGCAACGTGCAACCCTTCGACGTGGAGCCCGGCAAGTTCACCTACCGCCTGGTGCGGGCCGAGCTCGAGTTCACCGAGTACGGGTCGATCGAGGCTCGCTGTCGGATCGGGCAGGGGCCGCACACGACGGTCCCGTACACCCTCCTGCCGCCCACCGAGGACTGAGTGTGACCCCGGCGGGCACCGCCACCTTCGGCGCCGCGGTGTCCGAGCATCCGGATCCCGCCCACGCGGTCGCCGAGGCCGCCGGCGCGGTGCTGGACGCCGTCGGGCCCGGTGTCGATGTGGCGTTCCTGTTCGTCACCGGTCCGCATGTCGCCGCGATCGACGACATCGCCGCGGCCGTGCACGCGATCCTGCGTCCGGTCGCCTTCTGCGGCACGTCGGCGGGTGGTGTCATCGGCGGAGCGACGGAGGTGGAGGAGGTCGGGGCCGTCTCGGTGTGGGCCGGCCACGTCGGGGATGCGGAGGCTGTACGGCTGGAGACCGTTCGATCCCCGGACGGCACGGCGGTGGTCGGGATGCCCGACGAGGCGGCGGTCGGACAGCGCACGCTCGTGCTGCTCACGGATCCCCATTCCTTCCCCACCGAGGCCTTCGTGCGGGCGAGCAACGACCAGTACCCGAATCTCACGGTCGTCGGCGGAATGGCGAGTTCTGGTGGCCCCGGCATGAACCGCCTCCTGGTCCAGGGCGAGATCCACGACGACGGTGCCGTCGGGCTGCTGCTCCCCGAGGGCTTCGACACCCCGACCGTCGTCTCGCAGGGCTGTCGGCCGGTCGGCGAACCGCTCATCGTCACCGCGTCCGACGGCAATCTGGTCACCGGGCTCGGCTTCCGGCCTGCGCTCGATCGGCTGCGGGAGCTGATCGACGACGCCGACGACCACGACCGGATGCTGTTGTCACGGGGTCTCCACGTCGGGCTCGTCGTCGACGAGTCCGCGGCGGACTTCGGGCCCGGGGACTTCCTCATCCGGGCGGTGCTCGGCAGCGACGCCGATCGCCAGGGTGTGCGCATCGGCGATCACGCGCCGGTCGGCACGACGCTCCAGTTCCACGTGCGCGACGCGGGCAGTGCGGACGCGGATCTGGTCGGATTGCTGGGCGGCGTCGACGCCGATGCTGCGCTGGTCTTCACCTGCAACGGACGGGGCACGGCGATGTTCGGCGAGCCGGATCACGACGCCGAACTGGTGAGCGAGGCGGTCAACCGCGGTGCGCTCGCCGGCATGTTCTGCGCCGGGGAGATCGGCCCGATCCGCGGCGAGAACCACGTCCACGGATTCACGGCGTCCGTCCTCCTCTTCTACGGGTGAAATCCCGCTGTCGAGGCTTGACGCAACCGGCGACTCTCGGACGAGGAGATGCGTCGGTCGTCAGTATTGGTTGACAACGGCGACGCCTTGTCAAGCAAAACTGACGAGCGTCGCTCGCGAGCGAAACCCTGCCAATGAGGACGAAAGGGCGGTTTCGAGGTGCCGAACATCCGAACCGTCGCGGCGCCACGCGGATAGGGTCCGACCCGTTGGCAGGACCGGGAGGACCGATGACCGATTTCGACGCGCGTGCCGTGAGCACGATCCGCGGCCTCGCCATGGACGCGCCCCACGCCGCCCGTTCCGGCCATCAGGGGACGGCGATGGCCCTCGCTCCCCTCGCCCACGTGCTCTACAGCCGGGTCATGACCTATGACGCGGCCCGGCCGGACTGGATCGACCGCGACCGTTTCGTGCTCTCCGCCGGCCACGCGTCGATTCTCCAGTACTCCCTGCTCCACCTCGCCGGGTTCGGGTTGTCGCTCGACGACCTGAAGGACTTCCGCCAGTGGGGTTCGGCCACGCCGGGTCATCCGGAGGTGGGCCACACCGCCGGCGTCGAGGTCACCACCGGCCCGCTGGGGCAGGGCGTGGCGAACATCGTCGGCATGGCGATCGCCGAAGCCCAGCTCCGGGCCCGCTACGGCGCGGAGATCTTCGATCACCACGTCTTCGGCATCTGCGGCGACGGCGACCTGTCCGAGGGCATCAGCCACGAGGCCGCGTCGCTCGCCGGCCATCTCGGCCTCGGCAAGATCGTACTCTGCTACGACGACAACCACATCACCATCGACGGCGAGACGGAGCTCGCGCTCACCGACGATGCGGCGACCCGCTTTCGCGCCTACGGCTGGCACGTGGAGGAGTTGGGCGAGGTCGGCGACGATCTGGACGCGCTCGAGGCGGGCGTCCGTCGGGCCATGGCCGTCACCGACCGGCCGAGCCTCGTGGTCGTGCGCACGATCATCGGCACCCCCGCGCCCGAGTCGGCGAACACCGCCGACGCTCACGGCTACGCGATCTTCGATGAGGAGATCGCGGCCACCAAGTCGATCATGGGCATGCCCGCGGACGAGACCTTCCACGTGCCCGACGATGTCCTCGACGAGTACCGCAAACTCGGTCTGCGCGGCGCGGAGGCCCGTTCGGCGTGGGAGGGGCGCGTGGCCGCCTTCAGCGGCGACCGCACGATGCTCGAGGCCCAGCTCAGCGGCAACGGCCTCCCCGGTTGGGAGGACGCGCTCCCCTCGTTCGCGGTCGGCGAGTCCGTCGCCACCCGCAAGGCGTCCAACGGTGTGCTGCAGGCGCTGGTGCCGGTCGTGCCGGGCCTGACCGGCGGTGGCGCGGACCTCACCGGCAACACCGGCACGGTCATCAAGGACGAAGGCGTGTTCTCGGCCGCGAACCCGGGTGGGCGCCAGATCTACTTCGGTGTGCGCGAGCACGCCATGGGCGCGATCGCGAATGGCATGGCTCTGCACGGCGGGGCGATCCCCGTCGTCGGCACGTTCCTGGTCTTCGCCGACTACATGCGCGCCGCAGTCAGGCTCGCGGCGCTGTCCGAAGCCCGGGCGATCTTCGTCTGGAGTCATGACTCCGTCGGTGTCGGGGAGGACGGCCCCACCCACCAGCCGGTCGAGCAGATCGCGTCGCTGCGGGCGATTCCCGACCTGCGGGTGATCCGACCGGCCGACGCGAACGAGACCGTCGCGGCGTGGCGGATCGCCATCGAGTCCGGCGGTCCGACCGCCCTGATCCTGACCCGCCAGAACGTGCCGGTGCTCGAGGGCACCTCGGCCGACGGCGTGGCGCAGGGCGCCTACGTCCTGCGGGACGCGCCGGATGCGGCGATCACCCTCGTCGGCACCGGCAGCGAGGTGGCGGTCTGCGTGGACGCGGCCGACGCGTTGGCCGCGTCGGGCGTCGCCGCCCGCGTCGTGTCGATGCCGTGTTGGGAACTCTTCGCCGCGGCCGACGCCGACACCCGTGACGCCGTCATCCCCGCCGCGACGCCGTCGCTCGCCGTCGAGGCCGGTGCCACCATGGGCTGGCATCGATGGGTCGACGACGTCGTCGGCATCGAGCGCTTCGGTGCGTCCGCTCCGGGCGATACCGTGCTGGAGAAGCTCGGGATCAACGCCGACAACGTCGTCGCCCGGGCCCGAGCCCTGATCGATTCCTGACGCTGGAGAATCCATGACCCGCTTGCACGATCTCTACGCCGAGCAGGGTCAGAGTCCCTGGCTCGACAACATCCGACGCGGCTGGATCACCAGCGGCGAACTCGAGGCGTGGGTCGGGCGCGGTGTGCGCGGCCTCACCAGCAACCCCTCGATCTTCCAGAAGGCGATCCAGGGTTCGGCCGAGTACGACGAGGAGTTCTCGACGGCGATCTCGAACGGCCTCGACGTCGAGGCGTCGTATTGGCGCCTCGTGACCAGCGACATCCGCGCCGCCCTCGACATCCTTCGACCCGTCTACGACGAGTCCGACGGGCTCGACGGCTATGTGTCCGTCGAGGTGGACCCGGGACTCGCCCGCGACACCCCCGGAACCGAGGCCGCGGCGCGGGCGCTCCACGAGCAGCTGTCGGCGCCGAACCTCTACGTGAAGATCCCCGGCACGGCCGAGGGCCTGGCGCCGATCCAGCAGATGATCGCCGAGAAGCGGTCGATCAACGTGACGCTCATCTTCTCGCTCGCCCGCTACGCCGAGGTCATGGAGGCGTACATCGCAGGGCTCGAGCAGGCCGAGGGTGACCTCGCCGACATCTCGAGCGTCGCCTCCTTCTTCATCAGTCGTCTCGACGTCGAGGTGGACCGTCGCCTGGAGGAGATCGGCACGCCCGAGGCGTTGGCGTTGCAGGGCAAGGCGGCGGTGGCGAACGGCAAGCTCGCCTACGCCCTGTTCCTCGAGACCTTCACCGGTGACCGTTGGGACGCGCTGGTCGCGCGAGGAGCGCGGGTGCAGCGCCCGTTGTGGGCATCGACGTCCACGAAGAACCCCGACTATCCCGACACGCTCTATGTCGACGAGCTGATCGGTCCGGACACGGTGAACACCCTGCCCGACAGCACCATCGAGGCGTTCGAGGACCACGGCACGATCGCCCGCACGATCGACGCGGACGTGGACGCCTCTCGCGCGGTGATGGCGGACCTGGCGGCGGTGGGCATCGACATCGACGACGTCACGCAGCAGCTCGAGGACGAGGGGGTCGCCGCCTTCGAGAAGAGCTTCGACGAGCTGCTCAGTGCGCTCGGCACGAAGGCCGAGGCGATGACGTCGGGAGAGAGCTGATGGACCCGTCGTACAGCGCCGATGCCGAGACCTTCCGCGAGAAGATCCAGGCGTTCCTGGCGGAGAAGCTTCCGTCGAGCTGGGCCGGTATCGGCGCCCTCGAGGCCGAGGAGGCCGAGGCGTTCACCCAGGAGTGGCGGCGCACACTGGCCGACAACCGGTATCTCGCGCCCGCCTGGCCCACGGAGTACGGCGGCGGTGGACTCAGCGAGCTCGAACAGGTCGTGCTGGCCGAGGAGTTCCAGCGCGCCGGCGTGCCGACGGGTGGTCTGAACGACTCGTTCAGCATCCAGATGGTGGGCAACACGATCCTCCAGTGGGGAACGCCCGAGCAGAAGACGCACTTCCTCCCCCGGATCATCAGCGGCGAGGACGTGTGGTGTCAGGGCTACTCCGAGCCGGACGCCGGTTCCGATCTCGGCGGGCTCGGCTGTCGGGCGCAGCTCGACGGCGACGAATGGGTGATCAACGGCCAGAAGATCTGGACGTCCGCCGGCATGACCGCGAACTGGATCTTCGTGCTCTGCCGGACCGATCCCGACGCGCCGAAGCATCGCGGCATCAGCTTCGTGCTGTGCCCGATGGAGCAGGAGGGTGTGGAGGTGCGGCCGATCGAGATGCTCTCGGGCGACTCGGACTTCAACGAGACGTTCTTCGACGATGCCCGCACCCACAAGGACAATGTCGTCGGTGAGGTCAACGGCGGATGGGCCGTGGCGATGACCCTGCTCGGCTACGAACGCGGCGAGGCCGCGGCCACGATGCCGATCATGTTCAAGGCCGAGGCGGAGAAGCTCCTGGCGTTCGCGAAGGAGACGGGGGCCTCCGCGGATCCCGTCCTGCGTGACCGACTCGCCCGGATCCATGTCGAGGTCGAGATCATGGGTTATCTCGGCAAGCGGTCCCTGACGAACTTCCTGGCCGGAGGCGTGCCGGGGCCGACGGAGTCGATGTTCAAGATCTACTGGAGCGAGTACCACCAGCGGATCACCGAACTGGCGGTGGACATCCTCGGCGCGGCGGCGATGACGCCCGAGGGGAAGCGGCCGTCGACGGCGTTCTGGGGCGACCAGGCCGGCTCGGGCAACAACTCCGCGAGCTGGGTCGGCGCGTTCTACAACGCCCGGGCGGGCACGATCTACGCGGGGACGTCGCAGATCCAGCGCAACATCCTCGGCGAGATGGTGCTCGGCCTGCCCAAGGAGCCGAAGGCTCCCCAGTAGCGGAGAGCCGAAGGCTCCCCAGTAGCGGAGAGCAGGCGTAGGAGGGAGTCCGCCCGACTCCTCCTACACTTGATGTCGAACCCGGTGACGCCGATTGGCATCACGGGAGCCGATGGGGACGACGGGTCCGGCATCGGCGGCACCGTCAGGCGCCATCCCGCGCGGATGACCGACGGCGATGCTTTCCGCCAGGGGGCAGTCCTGCTCCCCGTTTCCCGTAGGAGAGAACCGTTACCAACAACGACGGGGTCGTCCTGACGTCGAGTGAGCTCGACCGACTGGTGCAGATCCATCTCGACGGTCAGGCGACCGACGAACAAATCGACTATCTGAAACAACGCGACAGCGCGTGGGCCGCGAGCCTGTACCGCCTCCTCGACGAGGCGGAGGCCCGGCTCGCGTCCGCGCGTCGCGACCTCCGTGGCGCCGAGCGGGCGGTCGTGCTGGCCGACCTCGACGCCGACTGCTGGCGCATCGACGAGGTCCTCACCGAGGTCGTGGGGGCCGCGGCGGAGGCAGAGCTCCAGCCGGTCCAGGAGGGTCGGGGCGGCGGCCCGGCGCCGGCGTTCGTGGGCGACGTGCAGTTGCATCTGTCCCGTTCGGACGGGCGCATCGTCGCGTGGGCGAGCGGCGCGGGACAGCGGCCGGAGACCGACGATCAGGTGCTCCAACGGATCCGGGATCTCGGCGGCGTCGTGGACGACTGGGACGAGCGCGCCACCGTGAAGATCCCCGGCAACGGGCGGGTCGCGACGGTGTCGGCGCCGATCGAGAAGGTGCTGGGCTGGCTGGCCCCGCTGGGTGGTACGGCCGATGACGACCGGGTCGGCGCGAGCGTCACCTGGATGGGTCTCGCCACGGCCGTGGCGATCGAGCTGGTCATGCAGGGCCGCTACGCCCCCCAGCTGATCCAGCAGAAGCGACGGCGGAAGGACCCGGCCGCGCCGGATCAGGGCACGTTCCGCATGCGTTGGTTGCCTGCCCTGGTGGACGACGACGTCCTCGACGGCCTCGCCTCGAGCGTGCCGGGCGCGGCGATGCTCGGCAGTCGGGAGCAGGACAAGGCCAAGTTCGCCATGGCGGCACTGACCGACCTGGTGGACGCGATCGTCGGGTTCGCGGCCGGCCAGATCGAGAGTCCGGCCGCGCCACCCGAGATCCGCACCAAGCAGGATGTCGCGGAGACGGCCCTCTGCCTGCTCGCCGGCGAGGCGTTCGTCGCACCGGCCAAGGCGGGCGGCGAGCTCGTCCGGCGGATGACCCAGTGGGCCCAGCCGGTCGTCGGCGCAACCGGACAGCGGCTCGTCGTGCAGCTCGACCCGCCCGACGAGATGGGTGCATGGCACGTCTCGGTGCTGGCGCCGGCGGAGGACGGTGGACTCGAACCCGTCGAGGTCGCCGTCACGACGGGAAGCAAGACCCGGGCGAAGCAGATGGCGGCCCAGCTGGCTCGTCTCGAACGCCTGTTCCCCGAGCTCCTGCGGCTCGGCGGCCGCCGCCGCGGCGAGGTGATGCTGAGCCAGGACGAAGCCTGGAACCTCATGACCGATTCGGGCGACGTGTTGACCGCCGCCGGATTCGACGTGCGGGTGCCGGATCTTCGTCGCCAGAAGGCCGTCGCATCGCTGCGTCTCACCTCGGAGGCGGACGACAGTGCCGTGGGCGCCCAACAGCTGGCCGACGTGCGCTGGTCGGCGGTGTTCGACGAGGTCGAGTTGACCGCGGCCGAGATCGCCAAGCTCGCGGCGGAGGCCCGCCCGCTCGTGAAGTCCCGCGGACAGTGGGTGGAGCTGGACAAGGCCGACCTCGCGGAGGCCGCCGCCGCGCTCGCCGAACGGGCCGATCAGACCCGCCTCACCGGCGCGGAGATGCTGCGGCATGCGCTCGGGCTCGAGGGCTCGCCGCTCGCCGGCGGCGTCAGCATCATGGGCGCCGGTTGGGCCGCCGACCTGCTCCGCAGCGTCGAGTCGCTCCCCGAGGCGCCGACCACCACCCCTGAGGGGTTCTCGGGCGAGCTGCGGAGCTACCAGGCCGACGCCCTCGCCTGGCTCGACTTCCTCGACAGCGCCGGCCTGGGCGGATGTCTGGCGCTCGACATGGGCCTCGGCAAGACCCCCACCGCGCTGGCGAGTCTCTACGCCGGTCGTGACCAGGGCACCAGCCTCGTCATCGCTCCCCCGGCGGTCGTCGGCAACTGGGCATCCGAGGCGAAGAACTTCGTGCCCGACCTGAAGGTCGTCGTCCACCATGGGGCCTCCCGGGCCAAGGGGCCTGCGCTGGGCCGGGCGGTCCGCGGCGCGGATCTCGTGATCACCACCTACGGCACGGCGGTGCGCGACATGGACCAGTTGTCCGAGTACGCCTGGGGCAAGGTCGTGATCGACGAGGCGCAGGCGATCAAGAACCCGGCGGCCGAGACCAGCAAGGAGCTCCGGCGGCTGGACGCAAAGACCCGGGTGGCGCTCACCGGCACGCCGATCGAGAACGGTCTCGGCGATCTGTGGGCGATCCTCGACTGGGCGAACCCGGGCCTGCTCGGGCCCCGCGCCGCGTTCATCTCCCAGCTCACCCCGGAGAAGCAGAACTCGCTGGCGTCGAACGACGGCGAGCAGGCGCTGCGGGCGCTGAACGGCATCCTCGTCTACCGACGGACCAAGGCCGAACCGGCGATCGCGGCCGAACTCCCCGACCGCATCGACGAGCTCGATCATTGTGCGATGACGCCCGAACAGATCGGCCTCTACCAGGCGGTCGTCGACTCCCTCATCGCCGAGTCCGAGCAGAAGGAGCCCGGCACGCCCGAGCGCAAGGGTGCCGTGCTGGCGGCGATCACCGCCCTCAAGCAGATCTGCAACCATCCGGTGAACTACCGGGCGGACGACAACGGCATCGAGGGGCGATCCGGCAAGCTGGTCAGGCTCAACGAGATCATCGACAATGTGTTCGCGGCGGACGAGAAGGTCCTCGTGTTCACCCACTTCGCCACCTGGGGCGAGACACTGGCGGGGTATCTCACCGAGCGGACCGGCAAGAAGATCGACTGCTACCACGGTGGTCTCGGACGAGGCGCGCGTGACCGCATGGTCGACGAGTTCCAGAAGTCGCCCGGAGCGGGTGCGATGGTGCTCTCGCTGAAGGCCGGCGGCACGGGCCTCAACCTCACGGCCGCGAACCATGTCGTGCTCTACGACCGCTGGTGGAATCCGGCGGTCGAGGATCAGGCCCGCGACCGCGTGTGGCGGATCGGTCAGGAGAGCACGGTCATCTGTCATCGCCTCGTCTGCCCCGGCACGATCGACGAGCGGGTCGAGGAGGTCGTCGCCGGCAAGCGTCAGATCGCCGACATCACGCTGCCCAAGTCGAGCTCGATCGGTGATCTCGACGCGGCGCAACTCCAGCAGGCGCTCGGGATCGATGCGGGCGCCCTGCTCGACGTCGAGGGCGAGTCCCTCGACGCGGATGTCGAGGAGGTCGACGCATGAACCAGCCCGCACCTCGTCGCAAGCGCAGCCGGTCCCGCAAGCGGGGCGGCAACGCCTCCAACTCGGGTGGCGCGAAGAACACCAATCGCAACCAGGCGAAGAAGGCGCAGCCGAAGGTCGATCCGGTGGAGTTCTGGGGGGACAGCGATGCCCTTCCCGAACGCATCGACGGGCTGCGTCACAGTCCGGACGTGCGGGCCGTGCTCACCTCGCTCGGCCGGCCACCGCTGACGGGCAACGAGACCGCGGCCGAACACTGGTTCAGCATGGTCTACGAGCGTGCCGCCTTCCTCGCCGGTGCCCTGGCCGCGGCGGGCGATCTCGACGCGGACGACGAGCCGGCGGACTGACCGGGCGCCGCGGGTCGGCCTCCCGAATCTGATAAAGCTTGGTGTTGCACGGGCCGAACACTCATGGAACGACGCGCGTCCAGAGGGGTGAGCCATGCGACGGAGTCAGCGAACCGCAGTACGGGCCGTCGTCGCGCTCGCGGTCTTCGTGGCCGCCGTCGGCCCCGCCGGCGCGATCGCGGGGTTCGGTGGAGTTCCCGACGACCGCTTCTACTCCGACGCCGTGCAGTGGATGGTCGACAACGACATCACGTCCGGCACCTCCGAGGGGTGCTTCTCGCCGGATGCCGACACGACCCGGGCCCAGCTCGCCACGTTCATCCACCGCGCCGAGGGCGAGCCGGCGGGGGGCGAAGCCGACTTCGCCGACGTCGCCTCCAACGCGTTCTACGCGGACGCGGTCGGCTGGATGGCCCAGAACGACATCACGACCGGCACCACGCCGAACACCTTCTCCCCCGATCGGCCGGTGACCCGGGGTGAGGTCGCGACGTTCCTGCACCGCGTCGCCGGCGAACCGCCCGGCGGCGAGGAGAACTTCGTCGACGTCGATCCGGACGACTTCTTCGCGGCGGCCGTCGGTTGGATGGTCGCCAACGGCATCACGACGGGCACATCGTCGTCGACCTTCTCGCCGCATCGCAACGTCACCCGCGGTGAGGTCGCCACGTTCCTCTACCGCGTTGCCGGCGAGCCGTCGGTCGCGCTGACGGGCGACGGGTACTGCGACTCCGCGGACGGTCAGCTGGCCGCAGCGGAAGCGCGCTCGTTCCAGCTCCTGAACCAGTTGCGGACCGGTCTGGGCCTCGACCCCCTGACCCGCAACGGGGCCATGGACGCGGCGGCCCGCGAGTGGTCCTTCACCATGGACGACACCGGCAACTTCCAGCACAGCAACCTGCCCTACGGCGAGAACATCGCCTGGTGGAGCGCCGGCTACGCCACGCCCGAGGCTGCCGCGGAGAAGATGCACGAGCTGTGGACGAACAGCCCCGGGCACTACGCGAACATGACGCGCGCCGACTACGAGCTGATCGGCGTGGGTTTCTGGCAGTCCGACGACGGCGGTTGGCACGCCACGCACGTCTTCAGTTTCTGAGCCCCGGAGTCGGTTGCGAATCGCAACCGACTCCTCCTAGAGTGCCAACCCGATGACGGCGACGCGAGACCCGGGGCAGGACGACTGTTCGATCCAGCGCACCCTGGACGTGATCGGTGACCGCTGGACGCTGCTGATCCTGCGTGATGTGTTCCGTGGCGTCCGCCGGTTCTCGCAGATCCAGTCGGACCTCGGTATTGCGAAGAACCTCCTGACCGACCGCCTGGCCGCCCTCGTCGAGGCGGGCGTCGTCGAGAAGGTCCCGTACCAGGATCGACCGGTCCGCCACGAGTACCGGCTCACGGACAAGGGGCGGGCCCTCTCCCCCGCCCTCGTCGCCCTCATGCGCTGGGGCGACGAATGGTGCGGCGACGGCGATGCCCCTACCGAACTCGTGCACACACCGTGTGACACCCGCCTCGAACTCCAGCCGTGGTGCGTCGTCTGCAACGAACCCGTCGCCCCCACATCCATCTCGTCGCGACCGGGTCCCGGTCGCCTTCCCGACCAGGAGACCGCGCATGCCGCGACCTGACCTGTTGGCCCTCGGGCTCGACGAACTCGCCGCCCGGGCGCGGGCGATCCGCGACGACGCGACGGGCTCCGTCGTCACCTATTCCCCCAAGGTGTTCATCCCGTTGACGATGTTGTGCCGGGACAAGTGCGGCTATTGCACCTTCGCCCAGCCGCCGGCCCGACTCGACTCGCCGTACCTGTCGCCCGACGAGGTCCTCGCGATCGCCCGCCGGGGGGCGGAGATGGGATGCCACGAGGCGCTCTTCACGCTGGGCGAACGCCCGGAGAAGCGCTATCCCGTCGCGACGGACTGGCTCCAGCGCCACGGCTACTCGTCCACCGTCGACTATGTGATCGCAATGGCGAGGCTCGTGCTCGACGAGACGGGCCTGCTTCCCCACGCCAACACCGGCGCGATGTATGCCGACGAGCTCGCGAGGCTTCGCGCCGTGTCCCCCAGCCAGGGGATGATGGTGGAGACGCTGCGTGACGACCTCGATTGCCATCGCGGCGCCCCCGACAAGGTGCCCCAGCGCCGCCTCGACACGCTCGAATGGGCCGGCGAGCAGAAGATCCCCTACACGACCGGGATCCTCGTCGGCATCGGCGAGGACCGCGAGGACCGTGTCGCCGCGCTCGAAGCGATCGCGGCGGCCCACGAACGCCACGGGCATGTGCAGGAGGTGATCGTCCAGAACTTCCTGCCCAAGGACGGCACCGCGATGCACAACGCGCCGCCCTGCCCCCGTCCGGACCACCTCGAGGCGATCGCCCTCGCCCGGATCATCCTTCCCCCGGAGGTCGCGGTCCAGGCGCCGCCCAACCTGTCGGACGACTTCGGTGACCTCCTCGACGCCGGCGTCAGCGACTGGGGCGGCGTGAGCCCCGTCACCGCCGATCATGTGAACCCCGAGCGCCCGTGGCCCGACCTCGACCGCCTGCGGGAGGTGACCGAGGCCAAGGGGCTCACCCTCGCACCCCGGCTCACGGTCCATCCCCGCTACGCGTGCGACCCGGACACCTGGATCGACGAGGCGCTCCACTTCCCGGTCATGGACCGCTCCGACAGCGACGGCTTCGCCCGTGACGATCCGGGCTCGGTGTGGCCGGAGCGCACCATGGAACGCAGCAAGGTCGACGACGGCGCCGAGTTCGACCTCGTCGGCGACCTGTCGACCCAGTGGTACGTGGGTGCCGGCGGCGATCCCCAGGTGCTCGTGCCCGGCCGGGCCGGAGCCGGCGGCGCGGTCGGTGAGGTGCTCCAGGGCGTGCGCGACGGCCAGGACGTCGGCTTCGACGAGATCCTCGCCCTGTTCCGGGCGCGGGGCCCCGAGGTCGCGGCGGTCGCCGAGGTGGCGGACGACCTGCGCCGCGACATCGTCGGCGATGACGTCACCTGGGTCGCCAACCGCAACATCAACTACACGAACGTCTGCACCTTCAAGTGCCGGTTCTGTGGCTTCTCCAAGGGGCCGCTCTCGTTGAACCTGCGGGGCACGCCGTACCTCCTCACGCTCGACGACATCGCCGACCGCACGATCGAGGCAGCGGCGCTCGGTGCCACGGAGGTCTGCCTCCAGGGCGGCATCCACCCCGACTTCGACGGCGAGTACTACATCGACGTCGCCAAGGCGGTGCACGCTGCCGTGCCGGACATCCACATCCACGGGTTCACGGCGCTGGAGGTGACGGAGGGCGCGAAGCGCAACGACGAGCCGCTCGCCGACTACCTCACGCGGTTGAAGGACGCGGGCCAGCGGTCGCTGCCCGGAACGGCCGCCGAGATCCTCCACGACGAGGTGCGCGAAACGCTCTGTCCCGACAAGATCGACACCGAGGAGTGGCTCGAGGCACATCGTGTCGCCCACTCCGTCGGCCTCGGCTCGAACGTCACGATCATGTTCGGGTCCATGGAGCGACCGGAGCACTGGGTCCACCACATCCTGCGCACGCGGGCGTTGCAGGAGGAGACCGGCGGATTCACCGAATTCGTCGGCCTGCCCTTCGTGCACATGGCCTCGCCGATCTACCTGCGCAAGATGGCTCGCCGCGGGCCCACCTGGCGCGAGGTGCTCCTCATGCACGCCGTCGCCCGGATCGCCTACCGCGGCCGGATCGACAACATCCAGGGATCCTGGGTGAAGCTCGGCTTCGGCTCGATCGCCCAACTCCTGCAGTCGGGCGCGAACGACCTCGGGGGCACGCTCATCGACGAGAACATCTCCCGCGCCGCCGGCGCGGACCACGGCACGGGCGTCACCCCTGAGGACTTCCGCGCCGTCGTCGAGCCCCTCGGGCGCCGGCTGGTGCAGCGCACCACGCTCTACGGACGCCCGGACCTCGACGCGCTGCCCCTCACGACGACCCGCCGCGTGCGCACGGTCATCCCGGTCGCGGGAGCATGAACGCATGCACCTGACCGTCCATCTCGCCGAGCCCGGTCTCCGCGGCGTTCCCGCGCTGCGTCGCTCCCGACCGGCGAAGGACACGCCCGGCCTGCGCTACGCGGCGGCTGCGGTGCCGGCGCCGCTGGGCTCGGGCGGCACCCGCCCCATGCTCGGCCACGTGGTCCATCTCGGTTTCTGGGACGACGCCGACGACGCCGAGGCGGCCTTCGCCGACACGCCGTGGGGCCCGGACACGTTCACCGGGGTGCGCATCGACGCGGCGCCGGTGCGGGCGATCGGGAGCTGGCCCGGCCTTCCCGCCGACCTTCCGACCGCCGCCGACCCTGTGCACGACGGTCCGTCGTTCGTGCTCACCATCGCCCGTCTCCGGCTCCTCCAGGCCCGGCGCTTCTTCGTCGCCGGTGCAATGGCCGAGAAGCACGTGATCGCCTCTCCCGGGCTGTCATGGGGGTTCGGGGCGGCCGCGCCGGAGCGCCGCACCCTGATGACGCTGTCGTGGTGGCACGACTTCGCGGCGATGGCGATGACCGTGCGAGGCCCCGGTGGCCATGCCGATGCCATGGCCCGTCAGGCCGAGAAGGACTTCCACCACGAGTCGGCCTTCGTCCGGTTCCGGCCGCTCGCCGCATCGGGCTCACTCGACGGGAAGCACCCGGTGCCGGAGATGACGATCTGATGCCCGCCGGCTACAGCGGTACGCCGCTCCCGAAGAAGCTCGGGATCAAGGACGGCCACATCGTGGCGCTCGTCGATGCGCCGGAACACATCGACGACCTGCTCGACCCGATGCCGGCCGATGTCGAGATCCGCAGGGGTGCCCGGGGAAAGCCCGACGTGAGCCTCGTGTTCTGTCGGACCCGTCGCGATCTCGACCGCCGTGCCGGGCAGCTCTGGAAGCTCGCCTTCCCGGATCGCTCGATCTGGATCTGCTGGCCGAAGAAGTCGAGCCCCATGTTCGCGGACCTGACCGAAGACCAGGTCAGGGAGGTCGTCCTGCCCGGAGGGCTGGTCGACATCAAGGTGTGCGCGGTCGACGACGACTGGTCCGGGCTCAAGCTGATGGTGCGCCGCGAGCTGCGCGACCGCTGAGCGGTATCGTTCTCGCCCGTGCCCGACTATCCCTCCACCTATCGCACCGGCGATCCTGCGCTCGATGATGCCATCGTCGCCCTGATCGCCGACCTCGACGAGCGTGACCGCGAGTTCGTCTTCGAGCTCATGGTGTCCGCCGTCCGCCTCTCCCGAGAGGACGTCGACCGCGGTGAACTGAAGATGGTCGCGGCCGCCGTCAAGGAGTTCCGGTACTCGTTCGGCGTCTTCGCTCCCTACGAGGGAATTCGCAAGTGCACCGTCTTCGGGAGTGCGCGCACGAAGGTCGGCGATCCGGCCTACACGTGCGCCCACGATTTCGCCGCCGCGATCGCGGCGCGGGACTGGATGATCATCACCGGTGCGGGTCCCGGGATCATGGAGGCCGGCCACGAGGGAGCCGGTGCCGAGAACAGCTTCGGCGTGAACATCGTGCTGCCGTTCGAATCCGATGCGAACCCCGTGATCGCCGACGATCCGAAGCTCATCAACTTCAAGTACTTCTTCACCCGCAAGGTCATGTTCATGAAGGAGTCACACGCCTTCGTCATGCTGCCTGGCGGGTTCGGCACCATGGACGAGGCGTTCGAGCTGCTGACCCTCATCCAGACCGGCAAGTCCGATCCGGCTCCGATCGTCCTGCTCGATCCGCCCGGAGGCACCTACTGGGCCCTGTGGCGGCGGTTCGTCGAGATCGAGTTGCGCGAGCCGGGACTGATCTCCCCCGACGACCTGGCCCTCGTGATGGTCACGGACTCCATCGACGAGGCCGTCGAGGAGGTGTGCCGCTTCTATCGCACCTATCACTCGATCCGCTTCGTCGGGAACCGTCTCGTGCTGCGGCTGAATCGGCCCGTCGGCGACGACGAGTTGGCCCGGCTCAACGCCGATTTCGGTTACGTCCTCGCCCGGGGTGAGATCGAACGGATCGAGGCGACCGAGGCCGAGCAGCGAGACGACGACCATCTCGAGCTGCATCGCATCGCATTCCGCTTCGATCGTCGCAGCTGGGCCGGCGTGCGCCGCATGATCGACGCCCTGAACGACGCGACGCCCGTCAGCTGAGGGGTCGGTCCGCCGAGACCGGTCAGGCGAAGGGGTCGTCCGGCTCGTCGAGCAGGTGGATGGCCTTCTCGACCGCGCGACGCGCTCGGGTGAGGCGCTTCTCGTCGACCGGGAGCTCCTGACCGCCGGCGTCGATCGACTCGCGGAGCTGGAGAATCGCGAGGTCCGCCAGTTCTTCGGCGATGACTTCCAGTCGCCCTCGGATCTCGTCGAACTCTCCTGCCACGACGGAGACGGTATCCGTTCGTCGCCCGGCTACCGTCGCCGCAATGCACGATGAGGATCTCCACGCCGACGAGCTCCACGAATGGGTCGCCTTCACGGACGACGCGGGGAACGCGTGGCAGTTCGACGTGACGTTCCTCACCAGCAACTACGGCTGCATCTACGGCCGCGGTTGTCCCGGGGTCTTCACCGAGCCCGCCCCGGAGTACGAGCACGGCTGTTGTACCTACGGCGCCCACTTCGTCGACGACGCCGACCGTGAGAGCACCCTCGCCCGCGCCGCCGAGCTCGACGACGACGAGTGGGAGCTGCGCGACCGTGCCGACGAGATGGGCGGCGCACTCACGACGAACGAGGACGGCGACTGGGTGACCCGGACGGTCGACGATGCGTGCATCTTCCTGAACCGCCCGGGCTTTCCGGCGGGGGCCGGCTGTGCGTTCCACCAGGCGGCGACGCGGCGGGGCGAACGACCGCTCGACTGGAAGCCGCAGGTCTGCTGGCAGCTCCCCCTGCGCTACGACGAATGGACCGACGACAACGGCCACACAACCCACCTGCTTCGGGAGTGGAAACGCCGTGACTGGGGCGAGGGTGGGGCCGAGTTCGCCTGGTGGTGCACCGACGACCCCCTGGCGTTCGGCGAGGACCGACCGGTGTGGCGGAGTCTGCGCGACGAGATCGTGGAGCTGGTCGGCGACGACGCGTACGAACGGCTCGTCGACTATCTGGTCCACCGAGAGGCCACCCACCCGACCGCGTCGGTGTTCCTCCCCCACCCGCAGGTGCGACGACGAGCAGATCCGGACGCCTGACCGCTCAGATCCACGGCGTTCCGGCCGAAAGGAGCGTCGTGACTGCCTTCACCAGCGATGACCTGAACGCCGCCGCCGAAGAGGCGGGAATGCTGTTCCCCGCCTATGTGATCGACCAGCTCGTCGCGGCGATCGACTCCGGCAAACACGTCATCCTGACGGGACCTCCGGGAACCGGGAAGACCACCCTCGCCTACATCGCCTCGGAGGTCGCCCGGAAGTCGATGTTCTGCACCGGCTACCTGCCGACGACGGCGACGACGGAATGGACGACCTTCGAGACGATCGGTGGTCTGCAGCCGACCGCCGAGGGACTCATCTTCCGACCCGGTCTCTTCGTCGAGGCGATCGAGTCCGGCCGCTGGCTCGTCATCGACGAACTCAACCGATCCAACTTCGACCGCGCGTTCGGCCAGCTCTTCACGGTGCTGTCGGGCTCCGCCGTCGTTCTGCCCTTCAAGCGCAAGGGTCAGCCCCACCCGCTGTCGCTGGTTCCGAGCGGCGTGGAGGCCCCCGAGGACACCGAGGTCATCCGCGTCTCGGCCAACTGGCGGATCCTCGCCACGATGAACGTGTTCGACAAGAACCTGCTCTTCGAGATGTCCTACGCCCTGATGCGCCGGTTCGCCTTCATCGAGGTCGGCACGCCGCCGGAGGGTGCGTACCGCCAGCTCCTCCAGGGCAAGGGCGAGGTCGTGCAACGCCTGCTCCCGCTACGCGAGTTCACCGATCTCGGACCGGCCGTCTACCTCGACGCCGCCAAGTACGCCGCCCGGCGGTCCCGCGACGGGATCACCGAGTCGCGGCTGCTCTACGAGGTCTTCTACGCCTACTTCCTCCCCCAGTTCGAGGGCATGGAGGAGCGCCGGGCCATGACGCTGTACCGCACGGTCGCCGAGCACCTCGATGCCCCCGAGCAGCTCGAGGCCCAGCGCACGATCAGCGACATCCTCGGCGTCGAGCTGGTTGTGTGACGACGCCGCGCATCGACCCCTTCGCGGCCACCCAGGAGGCCACGGCGGAGCTCTGGAACCGGCTGGCGCGGCCGTTCGACACGGCCGAGACCGTGGATGCGCTGCTCGGCCTGTCGACCGACGTCGTCGAGCAGCTGGTGGGCGTCCTTGTCGCCACGTGTGACGAGGCGGAGACCCTGCTGTACCGCATGCCGAAGACGCTGCGCACGCTGAAGACCTCCGTCGGCACGCACAACGAACGCTGTGTGGGTGAACTGCGCGGCCCGGTGCAGTGGAGCGAGACGTTCGCCGCTCAGGCGTCGAGCCTGGGCAATCGCGACGTGTACGTGTGCTCCTCCACGCGGCGGGCCTACGACATCGACGAGAACCAGGTGCTCGTCGGCGCCCTCCAGTCGATCGCTGCGGCGGGCGCGAGCGTCGACATGGTGGGAGACGACAGCTACGAGGACGAGGGCCTGCGCCGGGCCCGCGCCAACGCCAAGGTCGCGCGCCGCTATCTCGACCATCGTTCGCTCGAAGCGATCCGGGTGAGCGGTCGCCCGACCGCCCGTGCCATCAAGCGCACCCGCTCGGGGAAGACGTCCGCGGCCTACCGTCCCGCTCTCGAGATGCTCGATCGGGTCAACGAGCCGCTGTCGTTGGACGAACTGTCGCCCTACTGCGACCGGCGCACCCGGGTCCAGCACGGCGTCCTCCTCGCCATCATCGAGGAACTGGAGGCGCGCGGGATGCGGGTGCCCGCGGTGCGGGCCGAGAGCGGGTCGCTGTTCGCCGGCCCGGTGGAATACATCCATCCGCGCCGACGCGGTGACAACAGTCGGCTCCACGGCATCGTGCTCGGCCATGTGCTCGTCGACGTGCCCCAGCGACTGAAGCGCAGTGATCCGGCCGAGTTGCGGCTCGATCTCGAGACCCGGGCCAACGGTCGGGAGGTCGTGCCGATCACCTCGGTCGACGACATCATCCCCGCGGTCGACACCGCCGTGCGCGCCGCTCGCGGGTAGCACCGGCATCGCCCCTGGTCGGGATGGGTGTCACGCCCCGCTCCGGCGTGTAGGAAAGGGGGCACGTGAAGAAGTACCTCGCCGCCGTCACCGGCGGATACGACCTCAGACTGCTGGCGGCCTCCGTGGCGACGGGTGTCGTCGTCGCGGTCGTGGTCGCGATGTTCGAGGCGGTCACGCAGCCGGTCCTGCTCGAGTGGTTGCTGGAGCAGGACCTGTGGGTGTTGATGGCCGCGCCCCTCGTCGGTATCACCCTGGCCCAACTCATCCTCCGTTTCATCGGGCGGGGAACCAGCGGATCCACGTCGGACGAGTACATCCGGGTGTTCCACGACCGCCATCCGCGCCTGCCCATCGTGGAACTCCCGGGCAAGCTGCTCGCCGGTGTCTCGACGATCGGTCTGGGCGGTGCGGCCGGATTGGAGGGCCCGTCGATCTACGCCGGCTCGTCGCTGGGCCTCTGGATCCACGAGAAGACCGGTGGCCTGCTCCGCCGGGACGAGGCCAGGCTGCTGCTGACCGCGGGAGCGGCGGCGGGGGTTGCGGCGGTGTTCAAGGCGCCGGCGACCGGCGTGATTTTCGCGATGGAGGCGCCTTACCGCGACGATGTCACCCCTCAGGCCCTGTTGCCGTCGTTGCTGGCGTCGGCCGCCAGCTACGCCACGTTCGTGTCGCTCGTCGGCACGGAGCCCGTCATCCCGTTCTTCGCGGAGGGGTCGGTCCTGCTCGAGGAGGAAGGTGGTGTCTCCGTCCTGGGTGTCGATCTCGCGGATCTCGCCGGCGCCCTGCTGCTCGGCATCGCCGCCGGTCTCGGTGGTCGCGGCTTCGCCTACCTCATCCGCCTCGCCAAGTCCGGGGCCAAGACCACGCCGGTCGGGCGTCGGCTCGCCATCGGCGGCGGGGCCATCGCCGTGCTGGCGTTCGTCGGCTTCCAGGCGTTCGACGAGCCCCTCACCCTCGGCCCCGGTACCGAGGCGATGGGGTGGGTCGTCGACGACCAGGGACTCGGCTTGATCGCGCTCCTCTTCGGGCTCCGCATCGCGGCCACGATGGCCACCGTCTACGCGGGTGGCGTCGGCGGCATGTTCATCCCGCTCGCGGTTCTCGGCGTCATCCTCGGTGAATTCGTCGGGTCCGCCATCGGCGAGGACGACACCGCGCTCTACCCGATCCTCGGCCTCGCCGCCTTCCTCGGTGCGGGCTATCGGGCGCCGATCGCCGCGGTGATGTTCGTCGCCGAGTCCACGGGTGGAGTGGGCGCGTTCGTCGTGCCCGCGCTCGTCGCCGCGGCGGTGAGTCAGGTCGTCGCCGGCCCGACATCGGTGGCCGACTACCAACGGGCCAAGCGCCTCGGTCATCTCGAGCGGCGGTTCGAACTGCCCCTGACCTCGATCCTGTCGACCGATGTGTTCACGGTGCCCAGCGACGCGTCGGTCTCGGAGTTCGTGTACGTGCACGTGCTCGGTCGACGCGAACGCATCGTGCCCGTCGTGGACGGCGGACAGTTCATGGGGATGGCGCGCCTGGAGGACATCTCGGAGCTGGAACGCGACGAATGGGAAACGACCACCGTCGGCGACGCCATGGCCTCGGACCTGCCGACGGCGCTGCCTTCGTGGACGCTGCGCGACGCCGTGGCCGCGATGGACTCGGTCCAGATGGACGTGCTCGCCGTCACCGACGGCGACGGCAACTTCATCGGTGTCGTCACCGAGGACGAGATCCTCAAGCTCGACGAGATCCTCGACGAGACGGGGGGCTGATCAGCGGATCAGTCGCGGTCGGCGGGATCGTCCCCGGCCGGCTCGTCGAACTCGTCGGCCCACGCCAAGTGCTCGGGCTTGACCTCTTCGTCGTCGTCGTCCGACAGGCTCTCCAGGAGGGCGTCGAAGTCGCCGTCGTGTGAGCGCTTCAGCTCACGGGCCTCTTCATAACGCCGGTGCCGCCCCTTTTTCACCTGATGAGCTCCCGTTCGACAACGTCAAGACCCTCGATTGTAGCCCCGATCCCGCCGGGGACCCACGTCAGGAGACGGGTCGTCCGGATCGTTCTTCGAGAACGACCGCACCGTCCTCGAACGCGAGGGCCGCATCGCCCGCCACGAGGCGGCGGATCGGGCCGCCGGCCAGCTCCGCCCGCCACCCGGTGGCGAGTCGAGCGTCGTCATCCCCTCTGACCAGGGCTTCGACATCGGCTCGCGTCGCGAGGAGGGTGGGATCCAGCTCACGGTCACGGGCCAGCTGGTTCACCCACGCAGCGACCAGGGCCACGGCGGGCCGCAGGTCCCGGGTGTCGGAGGAACGCTTCGGCGCCCGGGGCGGACGCCAGTCCGACGCGAGGCCGTGCGCCACCGCTTCGAGGATCGCCGGCCCCAGCGAGCCCTTGGCGAGTCCCTTGTCGACGCCACGGATCTTGGCGAGTGCATCGAGATCGCTCGGCGCGGCCTGGGCGATCCCGACGACGGCGATGTCGCTGAGCACGAACCGCACGGGTTGATCGATCTCCGCGGCGCGGCGCTCACGCCAGGCCGCGATGGAGCGGGCCACGGTGAGCGGCCTGCCTTTGAGGTGCCGTGCCTCCTTGATCTTGCGCCAGGCCTCGTCGGGGTCCCGCGGGCCCCGCCACCGCGTCCGCATGATCTCGCACTCGTCGGCCGCCCAGCCGACCCGGCCCCGCTCCTCGAGCTGGGCCATGAGCTGATCGTGGATGTCGAGCAGCCGTTCGACGTCGGCGGCTGCGTAGTCGAGCTGGCTCGTGGCGAGCGGTCGTTCGAGCCAATCCGTCAGCCGACTGCCCTTCGGAAGCGAGAAGCCCAACTCCCGTTCGTGCAGCGACGCGAGCGACGGCGTGGACATGCCGAGGAAACCGGCGGCGATCTGCGTGTCGAAAAGGATCCTCGGCACCGCGCCGCACTCCAGTTCGAGCACTTCGAGATCCTGGGACGCCGCGTGGAGCACGGCGACCGCGTCCGACTCCATCACCGCTCGCAGCGGCGCCAGATCGACCTCCAGCGGGTCGATCAGGACGAGATCGCCGGGCCAGGCGATCTGCACCAGTGCGACCTTCGGCCAGTACGTGCGTTCGCGATGGAACTCGGTGTCGAGGGCATACCGAGGCTCGGCGAGCAGGGCATCGACGACCTCCGCCAGACCGGCGTCGGTGTCGACGATGCGATAGTCGGCCACCGGCGATCAGCCGCCGGCGCCGCTGATGGCGGGCTTCCCGGCGTCCAACCACGCCCCCATGCCGCCGGCCACGTTCACGGCGTCGACCGCGTGGGACCGGAGGAACTCCACGGCCCGGGCACTGCGACCGCCCTTCGCGCAGATGACGTAGACGGTGGCGTCCGTCGGGAACGCCTCGAGCTCGTCGGGCACGGTCCCGAGGGGCACGAGCGTCGCGCCCTGGATGTGCGCCGTCGCCCATTCGTCGTCCTCGCGGACATCGACGACGGACGCGCCACCGGCCAGATGTCGCTCGAGTTCGTCCACGTTGATCTCCGGGATCTCCATCGGGCGATGGTACCCATCCGCGCCCCCGGGGACGCTCACCGGGAGCCGGACGGGAGATCCTCGGGCCGGTCGGCGTCGTGGAACCAGCAGGGATCACCGTCGAGCAGCTGGGCCACCCGCAGGCCGTCGACCGCATGGCGGGGGGCCCGCACGCCGGACGCGAACATCGACTCGAGCGCTGGCCGCGCGGATCGGCGCCACACCGCATGGAGCCATTCGGCGTGGCCGTCCACCACCGGCACGGCCACGTCCGCGTCGCCCAGGGCGCCCACGACGGACCGCACGGCGATGCTGGAGGCGTCGGTGAGGTCGCACGAGAGCACGGCCACGAGGTCCGTGCTCATCGCGGTGAGCGCGGTGATGATCCCACCCAGGGGTCCCTCGCCCGGCCAGCGATCGCCCACATAGGTCACGCCGAGCGCTTCGAGCGCGGGTCGGTCGCCGCCCACCACGACGACGGGGGATGCACCGGCCGCGGTCAGCGCGGCGACCGCCGTGGTGACGAGGGCGCGTCCGTCGATCTCGATGAGCGCCTTGTCGGTGCCCATCCGCGACGACGTGCCACCGGCCAGAACGGCGCCCCCGAGCGACGGTCGGGTCACGCGGCGGGCGGCCAGTCGGGATCGAGTTGCTTGAGGAACAGGGCGCAGCGCTCGTCCTCGTCGGTCTCGCCGATGGCCGCGGCGGTCTGCTGGAGGCCGCTGAGGGCCCGGAGGAATCCCCGGTTGGTCTCGTGGCCCCAACGGACGAAGCCACTCCCCCGCCAGCCGCTGGCCCGGAGACGATCCAGACCGCGGTGGTAGCCGGTGCGGTACGCGGCGTAGGCGAGGGCGGGCTCGTCGACGGCGTCGCCCAGCGACGCCCAGGCGGCGAGGAAGGTCGGCCACTGGGCACAGACGGCGCCGATCGCGGCGATCCGATCCTCGGCGACCAAGGCGGCCTCCAGGGCCGCCTCCGCCTCCGCGGGTTCGGGCGACAGCACGGTGTCGGGCGGGCCGGAGCGGTAGAGGTTCACGTCGGTCATGGCCCGAGCCTACCGAGGCGCCACCAGGCGATGAGCACGGCGCTCTACCATCGCTGGGTGCTTCTCGCCGCGCTCCCCGACTGGCTCGATCCGGAACTGCTCCAGTGGATCATCCTGGTCGTGCTGGCGGTGCTGCTCTACCTGATGTACGTCGTCGTCCGCTTCGTCCAGCGGGTGGTGCTGAAGGTCGCCCTGTTCCTGCTGCTCGCGGGAATCGGGCTGTCGCTGTGGGTGCAGCGCGCTGATCTCGACGACTGCGCCCGCACCTGTGCGTGCTCGCTCTACGGCCAGGACGTCGAGGTTCCGTGGGAGCAACTCCCGGAGGACGTACGCGTCCGGCTGGCCGACGGGGATGTCGGCTGTCGGGATTCGCTCGAGGTCGAGGCGTAGCCCGCCGCGTCTACGGGACTCGCTCGATACGCAGGACGTTGGTCGACCGGCTGCGGCTGTCCGAGCCGGCGAGCACGGCGACCGACTCGCCCGACCGGATGTGTCCTTCGGCCTTCGCGTGGCGGATGGCCTCGCGCACCATGTCCTCGTTGCTCTCGCGCTCGGCGATCAGCATGGGTGTGGTGCCCCAACTGAGCGTCAGTTGCTGCACCGTGGCTTCGTTGACCGAGAAGCCGAGGATCTGGGCCTCGGGTCGGAAGCGGGCGATCGACCGGACGGTGAAGCCCGAACCGGAGATGCACAACACGTGCTCGATGCCGAGCTCCTGGGTGGCCCGCCAGGTCGCCATGGTCATGGCATCGGTGACCGACGCGGCACCGGCGGTCTCGTCGGTCATGCGCAGGTCGGCCAGGTTCTTGGCCCATGAGTCGTGGTCCATCTCCTCGTCGGCCCGACGGGCGATCCGACTCATCGTGCGCACGACGTTCACGGGGTCCGTGCCGATCGCGGTCTCGCCGGAGAGCATGACCGCAGAGGAGCCGTCGAAGACGGCATTGGCGACGTCGGACGCCTCGGCGCGGGTGGGCGCCGGGCTGGACACCATCGACTCGAGCATCTGGGTGGCGGTGATGACCGGTCGACCCCCGGCGATGCAGTCCCGGATGATCTGCTTCTGGAGATGCGGGAGATCCTCGAGGCTGCACTCGTTGCCGAGGTCGCCGCGAGCAACCATGATCGCCCCTGCCGCCTCGATGATGCCGCGTAGGTTGTCGACCGCGGCGCGGGTCTCGATCTTCGCGATCAGCAAGGGGCCGCGCGGGTGCGGTTCGGTGCCGACGCGGCGGATGTCGTGCGCCGAGCGGACGAAACTGATGGCGATCATGTCGACACCGGCGTCGACGAAGGCGTCGAGCGCGACGAAGTCGTCGGCCGTGGGCGTGGCCATCTGCAACCGGTCCGAGGGCACATGGATGCCGGGGCGGCCCCGCAGGCGGCCGCCGAACGCCACCGTGGCGAGCAGCTTGTCGACGGACTTCTCGGCGATCTCGAGCACCGCGCCACCGTCGCCGACCGTCAACCGGTCGCCGATCTGCATGTCCGCGTGGAGGCCCTCGTAGTCGACCTCGATCACCTCGGCCGTCGACGCGTCGGTGCCGGTGCGCAGTTCGACGGTGTGGCCGGTGGGCACATCGACGCCGTCCTCGCCGAAGCTCGCGGCGCGGACCTTGGGGCCGGGCAGATCGACGAGGATGCCGACCCGGTGACCCTCGTCCCGGGCGACGGAGCGAATCCGATGGAAGCGTTCGAGGCCGTCGTCGATGGTGCCGTGCGCGAGCCCGATACGGGCGACGTCCATGCCGGCTCGCATCATCTCGCGCAGCGTCGTTTCGTCCTCGGAGGCTGGGCCGATCGTCGCGACGATCTTCGTCCGTCGGTGCATGGGCCCGAATCTACCCCCTCGCAGGGTGCCGGCCCGACCACTTCGGGCGGGCGACCGGTTCAGTTGAGCCGGGCTCTGAGGCGCAGCGCCCGATCGCTGATCCGGTCTCGCGCCGCCTCTTCGGCCACGGTCGCGCCGACGCGGTCCAGGAGCAGGGCGGCGTCGTCGTAGCGCCCCCGGAGTTCGCAGAGGTCGGCGAGGGCCCGCAGGTCCGGTGGATCGGCGGGAATCCGCAGCCGCAGGTCGAGGAGCCAGTCGAGATCGCGGGGACTCCGACTGCGGAACGTGACCGTGAGGTTGTTGAGCACGCGGTGCACGATCGACCGACTCGGCACCGGGTCGAGATAGCTCTCGTGGAACCGGACGCCGTCGCCGTGGATCGAACGGAAGCGGGCGATGCAGGCGTCGCTCCCGATCCGCGCGCCTGAGTGGTACGGGTCGATGAACCCCTCCGGGTCGTCGCGCTCGCGCACCAGGAAGTGGCCGGGCAGGCCGACGCCGACGAGCTCGATCCCGAGACGCCGGCCGACTTCCACGAGCACGACCGCGAGCGTGATGGGCATGCCGACCCGCCGGCGGACGACCTCGTCGAGATAGCTGTTGCGCGGGTCGTGGTAGTCCGTGCGATCCCCCGCGAATCCCTGATCCACGAAGACATGCCGGATCAGGCCCTCGACCGTGGCATCGGGGCACGCGAGCGCGATCGCGTCGAGCGCATCCATGCCGACCGCGGCGGGCGGCCCGCCGCTGGGCCGGGCCTCGGCCAGCAGGAACAGGGCCTCGGCCAGGGGGACGTCCGCGCCGCTCGACAACAGATCGGCCAGTCGGTCAGCGGGGCTCACGAGGCGACCGTAGCCAACTACGGTGACCCCGTGCCGAGGATCCATCCGTATCTCGATGTCGGCCATCCGATCGCCTTCGCCCACCGCGGCGGTGCGGAGCGGCATCCGGAGAACACCGAGCGGGCGTTCCGGCATGCGCTCGATCTCGGCTTCACCCATCTGGAATCGGACGTCCATGTCACCCGCGACGGCGTCGCCATCGCGTTCCACGACGACCGCCTGGACCGCGTCACCGATCGAACCGGGGTGATCGCCGAGATGGACTGGGCCGACGTGCGGCGGGCGCGGGTGGACGGTAGCGAACCGATCATGCGGCTCGAGGAGTTGTTCGAGGCGTTTCCGGAGGCCCGGTTGAATCTCGACCCGAAGGCGGGCGCCGCGGTGCAACCGCTCGCCGACACCATCCTGCGGGCCGACGCCGTCGACCGGGTGATGGTCGGGTCGTTCAGCGACCGTCGCATCGACGCGGTGCGCGCCCTCGTGGGCGAGCGACTCGCGGTGAGCGCCGGGCCCCGCCAGACCGCGGCGATCGTGCTGCGCAGTCGCGGGGTGCCGACGCCGGCCCGCTGGTTCGACGCCCTCCAGGTGCCGGTGTCCGTGCGGGGTGTCCCGGTCGTCACCGAGCGACTCGTGCGCCACGCCCACAAGCTGGGCACGCATGTGCACGTGTGGACGATCAACGACCCCACGGAAATGCACCGACTGCTGGATCTCGGCGTCGACGGCATCATGACCGATCGGCCCGAGGATCTGCGTGCCGTACTGGTCGAACGGGGCGAGTGGTGGGGTCCGCCGGACGCCACGCCGACTGGGTAGAGTGTCCTCCGGGTCACGCGGGCGATCCTGGACCAACGGGTCCATGAGGTGGCGATCCCGTGATTCCGAACCGAAGCGATGGCCCGAGGCGGCGGGGCGACTATGCGTCCACCGCCATGCTCGCGTGCGCGATCGGTCTGGTGGTCGCCATCGTCGCGGCCGCGATCTCGTTGCGCGATGACGGCCCCGCACCGGCTGCCGCGGCGTCCGAGGACGCGGTGGCGTCGGTCGCCCTGCTCATCCCCGACGACCGCCTGGATCCCCGCATCATCGCGCTCGAACTCACGGGTCTGACCTGGCAGGCGGCGGTGGACCGCTTCGACGCCGCCCTGTTCGCCGTCAACGACAACACCCGCCGCCTGCGGTCGGCCCAGGAGCGTCTCGTCGCCCTGACCGAGGAACGTGACGGTGTCGAGACGGACTACACCGCCATCTCGGCCGAGGTCGCCGCCCTCGACGATCGCATCGCCGACGTCGAGGTGATCCTGCGGGCCCGCGCCCTCGACCGCTTCCTCAATTTCGGCACCGACGATCTGGTCGGGCTGGACGACCCGAGCCTCGCCACCGATGCGGCTCGGTCGACCGAGTTGAGCCAACGGGTCGACGAGGTGCAGTTCTCCACCCGCGACGAGCTCCTCGCCCGGCAGAGCTCGACGGAGCGCGAGCAGCTCGACCTCCTGGCCCGCCAGGTCGAGCTCGCCGCCGAGATCGAGTCGACGTCGCAGGTGATCGGCGATCGCGAGACCGCCGTCCCCGCCCTGCTCGCCGAGGTCGATGCCGCCGCAGTGGCGGTGCGCAGCGCGCGCTGGACCGCCGGGATCCCCGGACTCGACCTCTCCGTCGTCGCCCTCGACGCCTACCTCAACGCCGAGGACCTGCTGGCCGACGTCTGGCCGAGCTGCAACGCGCGCTGGTGGATGATCGCCGGGGTGGCCCGGATCGAGAGTCGTCACGGCCGCTACGGCGGGCGGACGCTGCGCGCGGACGGCCGCGTCGACCGCCCGATCATCGGCATCCCCCTCGACGGTGGCCCCGGGGTGCGGGCGATCCACGACACCGACGACGGCGAGTTCGACGGCGACGACGTCTGGGACCGCGCCGTCGGCCCCCTCCAGTTCATCCCCGAGACGTGGCTGCTCCGGGGCCGCGACGGTAGCGGCGACGGCTGGGCGGACCCGCAGAACATGTACGACGCCGCGTACAGCGCCGGCCGATACCTCTGTGCGATCGGTGGGGACCTGTCGAGTCGGGCCAACCTGCGCCGCGCCTACTTCGGCTACAACAACTCGAGCGCGTACGTCGACGACGTCATCGGGCACGCCGATCGATACGCCGATTTCACCCTCCCGGACCCCCCTGCCCCGAGCTCGGCTGTGGTCGGAACTGTGGAGAACGCCGACTGACTTGGGGATATCCGGTGGGTTACCCACCGATCCCTGGGGATTTCGCCCGGACCCCTTGACCGCCGCCCCCGGCCGCCCCAGGATGCCTCTTGTCGACGCAGGAGCAAGGTCTCCGGGACGCCGAGACGACAGGAAGGGCGCAAGCCCGGAGGGTCGGGTCGGGTTCCTCGGGGGCGGAGCGAGCGCAGAGACACGGCAAGATCAGGCCGGAGCCCGAGAGGGAGCCGGCGGGTCGACCGGAGGCACGGAGGTGTCGAGCCGGAGCGAACGGAGCGTCCTGACGGGGGCACCGGGAGCGACGGGGAGGCAGCGCCGGCCGGAGGGTCCGCCACCGTCAGGAGCGCACCGTGGGGTGCGAGGCCGGGAGGGGGAACACACCCGAAGGCAGGTACGTGTCAGGGTCGCATCGAGACGAGGTCACTCCGACGGGGGTGGCAGCGGGTCGGAGCGGACCGGTACCGCCAGGTACGACGGTTGATTCAGGTTCACGGGACCGAGACGTTCGGACCCGGGATTCAGGGCAATCCCCGCAAGGGAGGGCCCCATATGGCAGGACACACCGACGGGAGTGGCCACACGCCAGGTGAAGGAGCCGACACGAGGCCCCGAGGAGTTGACCGGTGAAAGCCGGGAGGCTACTCGGGGTCTCTTCCTTTTCTCTCCTTTTCTCGTCCCGGTCTCGAGGCTCAGTCGTCCTTCAGGGCGACGGCGTTGGGCGTGACGTTCATCTTCGGCTCGTACTCCACCGCCGCGGCCGCGCTGCCGTCGGCCCCCATCGTCGCCCGCAGTTCGTCCCGACAGGAGTTGCACGGACCGTAGAAGTCGACGTCGGTCGGCGTGGCACAGCGGGGGCACGTGATCTGCATCGGCCGAGTGTCGCGCGGGGAATGGGCCGAACCGCGAATACGGGTAAGATCCGGCGGCCCCGGGGAGGGGGCGCTGCGCATGGGCGACGACACGAGGAACGACACGGCGGCTCGGACCGTGGTCATCGGCGCGGGTCCGGCCGGACTCACCGCGGCCTACCAACTGGGCAAGGCCGGTCGCACCGCGACGGTTCTCGAAGCCACCGACGTCGTGGGGGGCATCTCGCAGACCGCGGAGCGAGACGGTTGGCGTTTCGACATCGGCGGCCACCGCTTCTTCACGAAGGTGAAGCCCGTCCAGAACCTCTGGCACGAGATCCTGCCGGACGAGGACTTCCTGCTCCGGCCCCGGATGAGCCGCATCTACTACCAGGGGAAGTTCTACGACTATCCGCTGAAGGCGTTCAATGCGCTGGGAAACCTCGGCATCATCGAAGCGCTGCGCTGCGTGCTGTCCTACGTGTGGGTCCGCTTCCGGCCGCCGGAGGACCAGTCGACGTTCGAGGGCTACGTGGCGGCCCGCTTCGGCTGGCGGTTGTACCGCACCTTCTTCAAGACCTACACCGAGAAGGTGTGGGGCGTGCCGGCCGACGAACTGGAGGCCGATTGGGCCGCCCAGCGGATCAAGAACCTCAGCCTCTTCGGCGCCATCTGGAACGCGATCACGCCGAGCCGCAACCAGAAGGACATCACGAGCCTGATCGAGGAGTTCGAGTACCCCCGCCACGGTCCCGGCATGATGTGGGAGCGCTGTCACGAGCTCGTGGTCGCCCAGGGCAGCGACGTTCACTTCCGTCAGCCGGTCACCAGGATCCGCCATCGCGACGGCCGCGCGACCCACGTGGTCACCGAGGGCCCAGACGGACCGGTCGAGCACGCCTGCACCGAGGTCGTCTCGTCGATGCCGATCCCTCGGCTCGTGCAGGCGATGGATCCGCCCGCGCCGGAGGACATCCAGCTCGCGGCGAAGTCCCTCGACTTCCGGGACTTCCTCACGGTCGCGCTCGTGGTCCCGGAGGAGGACGGCTTCCCCGACAACTGGATCTACATCCACGCCCCCGAGGTGTCCGTCGGCCGAATCCAGAACTTCGGTTCCTGGTCGCCCGAGATGATCCCCGAACCGGGCAAGACCTGCCTCGGCCTCGAGTACTTCGTGAACGAGGGCGACGACCTGTGGGTGAGCGACGACGCCGCGCTCGTCGAACGGGGCACCCGCGAGATGATCGAGCTCGGGTTGCTGGCCGAGGACCGGGTCGAGAAGGGCTACGTGGTCCGGATGCCCAAGGCGTATCCGATGTACGACGCCACCTACAAGGAGAACGTGGAGATCCTTCGCCGCTGGTTGGAGGAACACGCCACGAATGTCCATCCGGTGGGACGCAACGGCATGCATCGGTACAACAACCAGGACCACTCGATGTACACCGCGATGCTGACCGTGGAGAACATCGTGTCGGGTACGACCCACGACGTGTGGGAGGTCAACGTCGAAGCGGAGTACCACGAGGAGATCAGCGAGTCCGCGGGATGAGCCACGGGGCCGGCGCCGACGCGATCGTCGTCATCCCCGCGTTCAACGAGGAGGAAACGCTGCCGGCAGTCCTCGCCGAGCTGGCCGACGTCGTGCCGGACCTCGCGGTGGTCGTCGTCGACGACGGCAGCGACGATCGGACCGCCTCGGTCGCCCGTGGCGCCGGCGTTCCCTGCGTCGCGCTCCCCTTCAACCTCGGCATCGGTGGCGCGCTGCGGGCCGGCTATCGGTACGCGGCGGACAACGGGTTCAAGCGGGCGGTCCAGTTCGACGCCGACGGTCAACACCGGGCGGACCAGATCTCGGTCCTCCTCGCCGCCCTCGACAACGGCGCCGACATGGCGGTGGGCAGTCGCTTCGCGGCCGGCGGCTATGACGTCGGCCGGAGCCGCGGGGCGGCGATGGGGCTGCTCCGGCTCGGCGTGCGCGCCCTCACGGGCCAGCGCTTCACGGACACGTCGTCGGGCTTTCGTGCCGTGCAGGGCCCGCTCCTCACCGTCTTCGCGACGGAGTACCCGGTGGAGTACATGGACAGCGTGGAGACCCTGGTGAACGCCTGCCGCGCCGGTCATCGTGTGGTCGAGGTACCGACGGCGATGCGGGAGCGGGCCGGCGGGGTTCCCTCGCAGCGACCGTTCCGGCTGGCCTACCACTACGCCCGTCTGCTCGTGGCCCTGCTCGGTTCACCCCGACGGGCCAGCCCCTCACACCGCTGATTTTGGTACGGCCGGCGCCGAACCGGGCGTGGCGAGGTCATCATCCCGCAAGACCAGGAGGCTCAAGACCCGCGTGCCTACGGCCGACGGGAAGGAGGAGCCCTCGCCATCCGGGCGCGAGCCGACCGAGGAGGTAGGACGTGGGTCGACAACGTGACTCGTCGCCGAACGCCCTACGCGTCGACCATCTCGTCGAGACGGAACACAAGGCCGGCACCGACCTCGCCTGGATCGTGGTGTTCGGCACCATCCTGTGCGTCCTGGCGATCGCGTTCGCAGTGCCGGACGCCGTGCTCGACCGCGTCGCGGATCGCAGTGGCATCAACGCCAACGGGATCATCGCCCTCACGACGGTCGTGCCGCTCGGCGCGTCCGTGTTCGCCTTCCGTCGCTATCGCGATGCCGTCGGTGCCCAGCGTGAGCTCACCCACCTCTCCCTGCACGACGCGCTGACCGGCCTCCCGAACCGCCGGCACCTGCGCGAGGTCCTCCCGGAGGCATTCCGCGTCGCCCGCCGCCACCACACCAAGGCCGCGGTGATCTTCATCGACCTCGACGGGTTCAAGGCGGTCAACGACACCTACGGTCACGAGGTCGGCGACCGCCTGATGGCGGCCGTCGGCGAGCGTCTCCGTCGTACCGCCGGCGACGATCGCTGGGTCGCCCGTTATGCGGGCGACGAGTTCGTCATCATCGATCCGGCGCCGCAGACGGCCGAGCACGCGGTTCGCTTCTCCAAGGATCTCGTAGGTGTCATCGAGACACCGTTCGAGCTCGGGGCCGACCAGATCGGCATCTCGGCGAGCATCGGCGTCGCGTTCGGCGACGTCACCGATGAGCCGGAGGAGGTCCTGCACGACGCGGACACCGCGATGTACGACGCCAAGCACAGCGAGAACCGCGCCGCCGTGTTCTCCGAGTCGATGCGCGCCCGTCTCACGCCGGCCACCGCGGAGCGTCGCCTCCAAAGAGCGCTCGCCGACGGGGAGTTCCGCCTCCTTTTTCAGCCGATCCTCGCCCTACGGGCCAACCGCATCGTCGGGTGCGAGGCCCTGCTGCGCTGGGACGATCCCGACCGGGGCCTCATCCCGCCCGGCGACTTCCTCGGCTCGCTCGAGGACACCGGACTCATCGTGCCGGTCGGTCGCTGGGTCATCGAGGAGGCCTGTCGTCAGGCCGCTCGCTGGGCGTCTCTCGTGCCCGAGGGCCAACCGCCGTTGCGGGTCACCACCAACGTGTCGCCCCGTCAGATCGGTCAGTCGGATTTCGTGGACGACCTCCGCGGGGCACTGCTCGCCTCCGGCATCGATCCGTCGTTGCTCTATCTCGAACTGACGGAGTCCGGACTCATCGCCGATCCGCGGGCGGCGTGGACCGCCCTGTCCGCGGCGCGCGAACTCGGTGTGGGTCTCGCCCTCGATGACTTCGGCACGGGCTACTCGTCGCTCAGCCATCTGCGCAACTTCGATCTCGAACTCCTGAAGCTCGACGGTTCCTACATCTCCGGGCTCGGTGAGCGGGAGTCGGACGAGGCGATCGTGCGCCACGTCGTGTCCCTCGCCCGGGCGCTCGGCATCGCAACGCTCGCCGAGGGGGTCCAGAGCGCGGACCAGGTCGAACGCCTGTTGGACATCGGTTGTGAGCTCGGGCAGGGGTACTTCTTCTCGGAACCGCAACCGCCGACGATCATCGAGAGTCTGCTCCAGCGGCAGATCAACGGCGTCCAGCCGGTCACCGAGCCGACCGCCGAGGATCCGGTGCTTCCCGCGCCGAGCATGATCGCGGACCCGACGCCCGAGCAGAGCGCCGCGATCGTGTTGCCGAAGCTCCGCCAGACGACGCCCGTGCGGGCCGACTGAGACTCAACCGCCGCCGACGTCGGCCGGAGGTGGGCCGAAACGGCCCCGGAGATAGTCGCGGATGCCGAGAAGGCGGCCCCGCGGCGACCAGTGCAGACCGCGGGACGGGACGTGCACCATGCCGACCGGGATCTGGACGAGCGCGACGGCGATGCGAAACCACGCGTTCCTGCGGCCGTAGTGCTCGCGCAGCATCAGCAGCGTGTTGCGCAGCTGGAGGTAGGCGACCCGCTCGATCGATGCGCTCATGCCCGGGTTGCGGACCATTGCGCCGCGGATCACGCCGCAGTCCCACCCCCGGTCGGCCGCCCGGATCGCGAGCTCACTCTCCTCGCAGTACGCGAAGTAGCGCTCGTCGAACAGGCCGACCTCGTCCAGGCAGGCCCGTCGGCACATCATCAGGGTGCCGTGGGGATAGTCCGCCGGGTCGAACCCCTCCTCGACCGTCGGTGGCGCGTCGATGGTGCCGAGGTAGGGCTGGATGATCGGCCGCATGCCGTCGCCGACGTCGGCGCTCATCAGGCCGACCCGGGGACGGTCCTCGACCGCCGCCAGCATCTTCTCGATCGTGTCCGGATCCGGGAGGGCATCGTGGGGGGCGACGGCGACCCACTCCCCCGCCCCGGCGAGGAAGGTGCGCAGCCCGACGTTGCCGCCGGGGCCGAACCCGAGGTTCTCGCCGGTGAGGATGACCTCGGCGTCGCCGACGAGACCGGCCAGGGCATCCTGCGTGTCGGACCGTGACCCGTTGTCGACGACGATCACCCGGGTCGGCACGGTCTGCTCGCGGAACGCGGCGACCGTTCGGCCCACCGCGTCGGGTCGGTCACGATGGATGATGACGGCCGTCACCGGCGCAGCGGTCATGGGAGCCGCAGTGTGCACACCGTCGTGATCAGTCGACAACCCGGCCGCTAACATGCACCGGTGCAATCCGCGTTGAAGATCGGTGACCTCGCCGCCGAGTCCGGCCTCAAGCGCATCCACATGCTCGCGTGGCGGGACCTCGCCGACGTCGAGGCCGGCGGCTCGGAGTTGCACGCGTCGATGGTGGCCTCGCGGTGGGCCCACGCCGGCATCGATGTCACGATGCGCACGTCCTACGCCCAGGGTGCACCGCCGGAAACGATCCGCGACGGCTACAAGGTCGTGCGCCGTGCCGGGCGCTATCTCGTCTTCCCCCGAGCGGTGGCCGCCGAGCTCGCCGGTCGCCACGGTCGTCGTGACGGTCTCGTCGAGATCTGGAACGGCGTCCCGTTCTTCTCCCCCCTCTGGGCCCGTGGGCCGCGTGTCACGTGGCTCCATCACGTGCACGAGGACATGTGGCCGATGGTGCTCCCGCCCGGCCTGGCCCGGATGGGTCAGTTGCTCGAGCGCCGAGTGGCGCCGCCGTTCTACCGCCGCACGCAGGTGATCACGCTGAGCGACAGCAGCCGTCAGCATCTCCTCGACCGTCTGCGCCTGCCCGCCCAGAACGTGCACGTCGTGCCCCCCGGCATCGACGCCCGCTACCGGCCCGGCGCGGACAAGGCGCCCGAGCCGACCGTGCTCGCGGTCGGCCGCCTCATGCCGGCGAAGTCGTTCGATCGACTCATTCGAGCGGTCCACGCCGTGCGCGAGCACGTGCCCGCCCGGCTCACGATCATCGGCGAGGGCTACGAGCGCGACCAGCTCGAGCGGCTTGTGTCCTCCCTCGACGCCGAGGAGTGGTGCGACCTGGCCGGCTACGTCGACGACGACGAGCTCGTGCGCCGCTACCAGGAGGCGTGGGTGGTGGCCAGCACGTCGAGCAGCGAGGGCTGGGGCATGACGCTCACCGAGGCGGCCGCCTGCGCAACGCCCGCCGTGGCGACGCGGATTCCGGGCCACCTCGATGCCGTACGCGACGGTGTCGGCGGACTGTTGGTCGACACCGACGACGAGTTCGTCGGGGCGCTACGGGCCGTGCTCACGGATCACGATCTCCGGGCCCGTCTGTCGGATGGCGCCCGTCGGTCGGCTGCCGAGCTCACCTGGGATCGCACGGCGTACGACACGCTGGCCGTCCTCGCCGCGACCGCCAGCGGCCGCTGATCGGCACGCGATGACGATCCGCGGCCTGGTGGATCGCGTGCGACGCCACGCGGTGCTGCTCACGGCTGCGTTCGTTGCCTATGTGCCGATCGTGCTCTCCCGCCCCGGCACGGTCGGGGCCGACACCAAGACCTACCTCTATCTCGATCCGGGCCGCGTCCTCGCCAACGCGTCGAGCCTCTGGGACAGCGACGTCGCCCTGGGCACCGTCACCCATCAGAACATCGGCTACCTCTGGCCGATGGGTCCCTGGTACTGGTTCTTCGAGACGATCGGGAGCCCCGACTGGCTCGCCCAACGACTCTGGCTCGGCACCCTCCTCTTCGCGGCCGGCGCCGGCGTCCGCTACCTGCTCAAGACGCTCGACTGGCAGGGTCCGGGTCTGCTGATCGCGGTGCTCGCCTACGAGATCAGCCCGTACGTGCTCGACTACTCGGCTCGCATCTCGGCGGTGCTGCTCCCCTGGGCCGGACTCCCCTGGATGATCGCCCTCACGATCCGGGCCGCCCGCAACGGAGGTTGGCGCGACCCGGCCCGGTTCGCGCTGGTCGTGCTCACCGTTGGCTCGGTCAACGCGACGTCGCTGCTCCTCGTCGGTCTCGCTCCGGTCGCCTGGCTCGTTCACGCCCGCCTGGTGGAGCGGACGGTGAGCACCCGGGCGGCGGTCGGCGCCGCCCTGCGGATCGGTGTGCTGAGCCTCGGTGTGTCCATCTGGTGGATCGCCGGCCTCGTGCTCCAGGGCGGCTACAGCCTGCCCGTCACCCGCTACACGGAGACGTACCAGACGGTCGCGTCCGCGTCGACCGCCCCGGAGGTGTTCCGTGGGCTCGGCTACTGGTTCTTCTACGGCAACGACAAGTTCGGCCCGTGGATCCAGCCGAGCATCGAGTACACGCAGGGGGTCTGGCTGCTCTTCCTCTCGTTCGGCTTGGTCGTCCTCAGCCTGCTCGGCGCGGCCCTCGTGCGGTGGCGGCACCGCAGCTACTTCGTGCTGCTGATCGTGATGGGCGGACTCATCGCCGTCGGCAGCCATCCGTTCGACGCGCCCTCACCGTTGGGGGCGCTTTTCAAGGACTTCACGGGCACCGATGCCGGGCTCGCCCTGCGGTCGACGCCACGGGCGCTCCCGATGCTCGTGCTGGCGACCTCGGTCCTGCTCGCGGTCGTGGTCCGGGCCCTGCACGAGCGATGGCCGGGGTTCGCCCGCGGGTTCGCCGCTCTCGTCGTCCTCGCCGTCGTGCTCAACAATCCGGCGATCTGGCGGGTGCGGATGATCGAGGAACACCTCCATCGGGACGAGGACGTCCCGGAGTACTGGCTCGAGGCGATCGACCATCTCGACGCGTCCGGCCGGGACGGTCGGGTGATGGAGCTCCCCGGCAGTGACTTCGCGTCGTACCGCTGGGGAAACACCGTGGATCCGATCACGCCGGGATTTCTCGACCGGGGCTATGTGGCGCGGGAGTTGGTGCCCTTCGGGTCCGCCCCGTCGGCCGACCTGTTGATCGCGTTCGACCAGCGATTCCAGGAGGACACGGTCGACGCGGACGCCATCGCGCCGATCGCCCGCCTGCTCTCGATCGACGACATCGTCCATCGCGCCGATCTCACCTTCGAGCGGTTCCGTACGCCCCGGCCGGTGCCGACGGCCGCCCTCCTCGACGAGGTCGACGGGCTCGGCGACGGGATCGGATTCGGTCCGCCCGCGCCGAACATCGCCGGGCCGGAGCAGACGATGATCGACGAGGTCCATCTCGCGATCGACCCCGCGCTGCCCGACCCCGCCCCCGTCACCGCCTACCCCGTCGACGGCGCACTCGACATCGTGCGGACGCGTCCCGTCACGGGCGGAATCGTCGTGGTCGGCGACGCGGAGGGCCTGGTCGACACCGCGGCCGCCGGGCTGCTCGACGTCGAGCGTCCGTTGTGGTTCGCCGCGGACCTGGTCGCCGACCCCACACTCGCCGACACCGTTCTCGCCGAGCCGGCGACGATCGTCATCACCGACAGCAACCGCCGCGAGGCCAACCGTTGGGGGACACTGCGCGAGAACCAGGGCTACACCGAGTGGCCGGGTCAGGAACCGCTCGTCGACGATCCGACCGACAACCGGCTCGAGCTCTTCGCGGGCGTGGCCGACGCCGGGTTGGACCCGGACGACACCCGCACGGTCAGTGTGCAGGAGGCGCCGTTCCGGTTGCGGGCCTCTGACTACGGCAACCCGGTGACCTACACGAACGACGACCGCCCGGTGCTCGCGATCGACGGTGACGCCACCACCGCCTGGGTTGTGGGAGCCTTCGCCGAGGCCCGAGGCGAATGGCTCGAGTTCGCCTACACGACGCCCACCGTCGTGCCGTCGATCCGGGTCGTGCAGCCCGGTGGCGACGTCAACCGTCGCATCACCGAGATCGAGATCCGCGCCGATGGTGAGCTTCTGCGCCGGGTCGCCCTCACCGATGCCTCACACACGTCCCCCGGCCAGACGATCGACCTTCCGACCCACGAGGCAGCCTCGACGTTCACCGTGCACCTGACCGACCTCGACGTGGCTCCGCAGGCGAACTATGCCGGCGTCTCTCCGGTGGGGTTCGCCGAGATCGTGATGGCCGGGGCCGAGCCGGTCACCGAGTTCCTCCGCACGCCCGTGGCGCTCGTCGAGCAGCTGGGTGACGACCTGGCCGAGCACGACCTCGCCGTCGTAGTCACCCGGGAGCGCTCGAATCCCCAGGAACCCGTGCGGGAGGACCCCGAGCGGGAGATCCGTCGCATCGTCGTCACCGCCCACGACCGCGAGTTCGTGCTCGGGGGGTCGGCGCGGGTCTCCGCCGCGGTCGACGACTCCGTGGTCGACGCCCTTCTCGGCCGCACGACCGACACCCTCGGCGACGCCATGTGGGCCCGGGCCGAGGAATCGCTCCAGGGTGACCTCCGCAGCATCGCGTCGATGGCGTTCGACGGTGATCCGACCACGGCGTGGACCGGCGAGTTCGGCGGTCAGCTGTGGCGCTGGGTGGAGGTCGAGCACGACGCGCCGGTTTCCTTCGACGGCATCGAGGTCCTTGTGGTGAACGATGCCCTGCACTCGGTGCCCACCGAGATCGAGGTGTCGGTCGACGGGACGGTCATCGGGGCCTACCCGACCGGGCTCCGCGCCGGCGATGCCGAACGCGGGACCGTCACGCGGGTCTCGCTCCCGGCCGTCGGTACGGGACGAGTCGTGCGGCTCCAGTCGACCGCGGTGGACGAGAACACCACGCGGGACTGGTACTCCAACGACTTCATTGGGCTCCCCACCTCCTTCGCCGAAGTCGACCTCGGCGTGGGCCGCGCCTTCGGTCCCCTCCAGCCGATCGCCACCCCCTGCCTGCCTCTCGCGACGCTCGACGGGGTGACCGCCCACGCCCGTATCGAGGCGTCGGTCGACGAAGCGCTCGACCGCGACGAACTCACGCTCGTCGGCTGCGAACCGGTTTCGGCCGACAGCCGGATCGAGATCGAGACCAGCGGACGTCCGCACGGGTTCGACATCGATCAACTGGTGCTCTCGAGCCCCCGACCGGTCGAGCCGCCCGTCGCCGGGCCCGTCGTGGCCGTGGAATCACACGACGACACGTCGTATCGGGTGCGCGTGCCCGCCTCGGAGGAGGATCGGTGGCTCGTGCTCGGGCAGAGTCACAACCTCGGGTGGGAGGCCACGGTCGACGGCGCGTCGCTGGGTGAGCCCGTACTCATCGACGGTTTTGCCAACGGTTGGCTGCTCCCCGCCGGGGACGCGGTGACCGTCGATCTCGAGTGGACGCCGCAGCGCCTCGTCGGCCGCGCCATGGCGGTGTCGATCGTCGCGCTCGTGATCGTCCTGGCCCTCGCGCTGCGCCGCCGCAGGACCATGCCGGCGGCGCGCGCCACCGCGCCACCGCCGGCTGTGCTCGCCCTGCCGTGGCTCGACCCTCCGGGTCCGCGGGGGCCGGTGACGGTCGCCGTCGCGACGGCCGCGGGAACCGGTGCGGCGGTCTTCGCCTGGTTGAACCTGCCGCGGCTGCCGGGCTTGGCGGTGCTGGTCGGCGTCGCGGTCGCCGCCCTCCTTGCGTGGGGCAACCGTCGCGTACGGCCGGCGTTGTTCGCGGCCGGCACACTTGGCGTGACCGTGGTCGCGCTGATGCTCGAACAGCGGGCCGAACGCTACGGCCCGGACTTCGGATGGCCCCAGCAGTTCGCCCACCTCCACGTGTGGGGCGTGCTCGCGTTCCTGTTCCTCGCGGCCGACTATCTGGTCGCGGCCGTTCGTCGCGACGACGACTAGGCGGGGGTGGTCGCGCGGGCGAGCGCGTGCTGGACGAGTTCGAGCAGCGTGCCCTTCGTCGCGGCGCGATCACGGGCGTCCGTGATCATCATCGGCACGTCCGGCGAGATCGCCAAGGCCTCCCGCACGTCCTCGAGCGAGTGGTGGATGCGTCCGAAGAAGGCGTTCACGGCCACGACGAACGGGATGCCGGCGGACTCGAAGTAGTCGACCGCCGCGAAGCAGTCCTCGAGACGGGACGTGTCGACCACGACGACCGCACCGATGGCGCCGCGCACGAGATCGTCCCACATGAAGTGGAAGCGGTCCTGGCCCGGCGTGCCGAACAGGTAGAGGATCAGATCGTCACCGAGACTGATGCGACCGAAGTCCATCGCCACGGTCGTCGACGTCTTGGCCGCCTCACCGGCGATGTCCACGCCCTGGCTGTGGGAGGTCAGGGAGGCCTCGGTTGTGAGCGGTTCGATCTCGGAGATCGACCCGACGAAGGTCGTCTTGCCGACGGCATAGCCGCCGGCCACGACGATCTTGACCGGGATGGGAACGCTGCTGCTGCTGGCAGCTTCGTTCTTCTCAGAGCGCTTGAAGACCATCGAGGACCCTTTCGAGGAGTCGGAGGTCGGGGCGAGACCCCTCTTCGTCCCCTGCCGGGTTGGCATGGGAGTCGAGGTGGCCGTCGGTGACCAGGTCACCCACGAGAACGCGGGCGACACCAAGGGGAAGGCTGAGGTGTGCGGACACCTCGGCAATGGACGTCGGGGTGGCACAGAGCTCGAGGATCGCCCGCCGTTCGGTCGGGAGATCCTTCGCGCCCTCTTCGCCCCGCGGGGTGACGCGCACGATCGTCTCGAGCGCGAGCTCGGTCGACGATCGAACTCGTCCGCCGGTCAACGCGTACGGACGCACACGCAGCCGGTTGTCACGGGGCTGATCGGTCATCGCGGGAGAGCGCTCTGCAGTTCAGCTCGGAGCTCGGGCGTGAGGAAGGGGCCGGTCTTCTCGACGAGGACGGCCATTTCGTAGCCGACCAGCCCGACATCACAGTCGGAGTCGGCGACGACGGCGAGGCACGAGCCATCGCTCACGCCCGTCACGAAGAGGAACGCATGCTCCATCTCGATGATGATCTCGTTCACCCGACCGCCACCGAATCGACCGGCGGCGCCGTAGGCGAGTCCGATCAGGCCGGAGGCGACGGCGGCGAAGCGGTCGGCGGCGTCACGGTCGAGGCCGCCCGAGAGCGCCATCGGGAGACCGTCGGAGGAGACGACAACCGCCTCGCTCACGCCGGGTACCCGCTCGACGAAGTTCGCAACGAGCCAGTTGACGTTCGTTGCTGCACTGCTCATGGTCATATCGGGGCTCCTCAGCTCCGTCGGTTCGACTGGTCAGGATCGGATTCGGGTCCGCGTCCCTTGCGGAGGCCGGCTCGATATCGCGAAAGCATCTGCCGGACCTCTTCGGGGGAACGGTTGGCCGTGGGTGCGACCGCCTCCGGAGCGGCCGGTCCCGTCGGGGTCGGCGTGGCGCCCGGCGCGTAGCGGGACTCCTCGGGGACGTCGATCTGCTTCGGCGTGCGGCGGATGAGGCCCGCACTCGTGACGGCCTGGGGCACGGCGCCGACGGCGGCCGGGTCGCGCGTCGGGAGGGGTGCCGGTGCGTCCGGCGCCGGGGTGACGGGCAGCTGCTGCGTCGGCGCCGGATCGGCCGCGGGCGGGGTCGGTGCGACCGGTTCGGCCGGGGCACCACCGTCGATCGGCGCGAAGAGGTCGGCGTCGGTGTCGGCCGGCGGGCTGCTCGGTGACCCGAAGGCGGCGAAGAGGTCGGCCCCCTGGTCGGCGGCGGGCTCGGGGGCGGGCTCCGGGGCCGACGCGGGCACACGGGTCGGGAGTGCGGCGGCGGGCGCCTCCGGCTCCGGTTCGACGCCGGCGATCGGCTCGGCCGACGCCGAGGTCGGTTCGGGGGTGGTCGGACGCCGCATCGGCAGCTTTCCGAGCTCGTCGGCCCCCAGGGGCGGAGTCGGCGCCTCGGCGACCGGTGCCGGCTCGGACGTCGGTTCCGGCGAGGGCTCGATCGTGGGTTCCGGCGAAGGCTCCGGCTCCGGGGTGGGCTCCACATACTGCGGCGTGCTGTCGCCGAAGGGGTTTTCGGACAGGTCGGCCGGGGCCAACGGGTCGAGCATCGGGGGTGCCGGGGTCTCGTCGACCGGCTCCTCTTCGACGGCCTCGGTCTCGGTGATCGCCGGCGTCTGGTCGAGTTCGGTGGAACCGACCATCTCGGCGGGGATCGTGATGACCGCGGTGACGCCACCTTCTGCGCCGGCGGTGAGCTGCACGCCCACGCCGAGGCGATGCGACAGGCGCGAGACCACGGTGAAGCCCAACGAGCGGCTGAGGTCCAGGCCGACGAGCGGCGGCTCGGCCAGGGTCTTGTTCGCCGCGGCGATCTGCTCGGCGCTCATGCCGATGCCCTTGTCGGCGAGGGTCAGCTGGTAGCTGCCGTCGGCGATGCGGTAGCCGATGACCTCGACGTCGACGTCCGGCGGGGAGAACTGGGTCGCGTTCTCCATCAGCTCCGACATCAGGTGGGCGAGGTCGACCGCGACGGAGCCGGCGACCGTCGACGGATCGACGGACATGAGCTGGATCCGACCGAAGTCCTCGATCTCACCCATGGCGACACGGAGCACGTCGACGACTTCGACGGGGCGGCCGCGGCGGCGGGTCGGCTCGGCACCGGCCAGCACGAGGAGCGACTCTGCGTTGCGCCGCATGCGGGTGGCGAGGTGATCGAGGCGGAAGAGGTTCTCCAGCTGGTCCGGGTTCTCCTCGCGGGACTCGAGCTGGTCGATGAAGTCGATCTGTCGATCGAGGAGGCTCTGGTTGCGGCGGGCCAGGTTCACGAAGATGTCGGAGATGCCGCGCCGGAGCAGATCGCTCTGCTCCTCGGCGACGTCCATCGTCACCTGCTGGATCTCCGAGATCGCGTGGGCGAGCTGGGCGACCTCGTCGCGGCCCTTGGCCTCGATCGGCGTGAGGACTGGCGCCTCGGCGCGACCGGCCGAACGCAGCGACTCCACGAGAGCCGGAAGCTCCTCGGTGGACAGCTGTTCGGCGTTGCGGGTCAGACGGATGAGCGGGCGGCTGATCGAACGGCCGACCGCCACGGCCATGACGAGGGTGAGGAGGGCGACCGAGCCGGCCAGGATGAGGAACGACTGCGCCTCCTCGTTGGCAGTGGTGGCCGCGAGCTGGGCGTCGGCCACGGTGGCGGTCACCGACTGGTCGATGAGGCCGTTGAGGGCGGTGAGCTGCTCCTTGCCCTGCTCGAGCCAGGTGAGCACGCCACCGACGCCGGGGTCATCCATGTACGACTGGATGTCGGCCAACACGTCGACACGGCCGGGCACCGGGCTCGGAATCTGACCCGACTCCTGGAGCGCGACGAACTGGGTCACGTACTCGGCGTCGGCGGTCGCGTTGAAGGATGCGATGGCACGCTCTGCGTCCTGCTCGGCCTCGCTGACGCGGGTCAGACCGACGGCATCCCACTCGCCCTGGAAGATGGCGTCGGCGCCGACCGAGGTGATCGACGCGTACGACGACTGGATCGTCAGCAGCTCGTTGAGGTTCGTGAGGGCTCGGAACAGCTCGAGATCCGCAGCCTCACCGGCGAGCAGCATCGTGTTGTCGTCGATCGAGCGGCTGGCGCCGGCCAGAAGCGTCCCGGTGACCGAGTCGGTCCCGCGGTCCGGACCGATCGTCTCGGGGAGCCGACTGGTGATGTCGTCCAGGGAGGCCACCAGGTCGGGGTTCTCGAGTTCACCGCGGACACGGGTGTAGGACTCGACCCAGCGCTCGAGCTGGGCATCGGTGTTGAGGCGCTCCTCGCTCAGGAGGTCCGCACCCACGAGCGAGAGGCGCTCGACCTCGAGCAACCGGATGCGCTCGACCTGGATGGACAGAGAGAGATCCGCACCCGCATTGGCGAACTCGGCGATCCGAGCTTCTCGTTCCTGATGCGTCGTGGCTTCGGTCCGGTCGATGATCCCGGCGTACGCGAACACCATGACGGCGACGAGCGGGGTGGCGAGTAGGAGGAGGAGCTTTCCTCGTACCTTGATCCTCTTGAGCATGCGGGCCTCTGAGCGTCACGGCACCCACGGCGGGTGCCCCCCGCTCAATTCGGCCGTTGCCCAGAGGAATTAAGGGCTCCGGGCAATCCTTCCTGCCCAGAATGACCCGTTCGGCCCAGATCCGGGCCGGATCGCGACGGCGTTCACCGAAGCGGTGCTGCGGTCGGGGTGATCGGTGACGGGAGCTGGGTGGCCGTCGCCATCAGCCACTCGTCGACGGATGCCGCGGCCGAGCGACCCTCCGCGATCGCCCAGACGATGAGACTCTGGCCCCGGCCCATGTCACCGCACACGAAGACGCCGTCGACGTTCGTGGACCAGCGGTCGTCGCGAACGACGTTGCCCCGGCCGTCGAGCTCGACACCGAACTGTTCGGTCAACGCGCCCTGTTCGGGGCCCGTGAATCCCATCGCGAGGAGGACCAACTCGGCCGGGAAGTCCTCTTCGCTCCCGGCGATCGGCTCGAAACTCATGCGGCCGTCCTCGACGACCTGCTCGACGCGGACCGTGCGCAGGAGCGTGAGGTTGCCCTCGTCGTCACCGACGAATTCCACGGTGTTGATGGCGTACTCGCGCTCGCCACCCTCCTCGTGGGCGGAGCTCACCCGATAGATCATCGGCCAGGTCGGCCAGGGGTTCTCCGCCGGACGCTCGTCGGGTGGGCGGGGCATGATCTCGAACTGGTGGATCGAGGCGGCACTCTGGCGCAGCGACGTGCCCAGACAGTCGGCACCGGTGTCGCCGCCACCGATGATGATGACGTTCTTGCCCTCGGCGGTGAGCGTCGGTTCGTCGAGATCGCCCTCCTGCACGCGGTTGGCGATCGGCAGGAACTCCATCGCCTGGTGGATGCCCTTGCACTCGCGCCCCGGAATGGGAAGGTCCCGCGCCTGGGTGGCCCCGCAGGCGAGCACCACCGCGTCGTACCCGGCTCGCAGCTCGTCCGCGGTGACATCGGTGCCGACCGCGACGTTGCAGCGGAACTCGGTGCCCTCGGCTTCCATCTGGGTGAGGCGCTGATCGAGGTGGCGCTTCTCCATCTTGAATTCCGGGATGCCGTAGCGCAGGAGGCCGCCGGGACGGTCCGCCCGTTCGTACACGACGACCCGATGGCCGGCTCGGGTGAGCTGCTGAGCCGCGGCAAGCCCGGCGGGCCCGGAGCCGACGACGGCGACGGACTTCCCGGTGGAGACGACGGGGATCTCCGGGGTGATCCAGCCCTCGGCCCACGCCCGGTCGACGATCTCCACCTCGATCCGCTTGATCGTGACGGGGGGCTCGTGGATGCCGAGCACGCACGCCGTCTCGCAGGGGGCGGGGCAGAGGCGGCCGGTGAACTCCGGGAAGTTGTTCGTGGCGTGCAGTCGATCGATGGCGTCGTGCCAGTGACCCCGGTACGTCAGGTCGTTCCAGTCCGGGATGATGTTGCCGAGGGGACACCCGTAGTTGCAGAACGGGATGCCGCAGTCCATGCACCGGCTCGCCTGCGTGCGCAGCGCGTCCTCGGGAAAGTCGTCGTAGACCTCCTTCCAGTCCTTGAGCCGGACCGGCACCGGGCGCCGCGTGGGCAGCTCCCGGTCGTGCTTCATGAATCCGCGGGGATCAGCCATCGTCGCTCCTCAGCCTCGCGAGGCGGCCATGATCGCCTCGGTCTCGTCCTCGCCCGCGTCGCGGGCGGCGGCTGCTGCTTCGAGCACCCGGCGGTAGTCGGTGGGCATGACCTTGACGAACTCGCCGGCGGTGGTGCCCCAGTCGGCGAGGATCCGGGCGGCGACCTCGCTGCCCGTCTCGTGGCGGTGCTTCTCGACGCGGTCGCGCAACCACTCGAGGTCGTCGTCGTCGAGCGGCTCGAGCTCGACCATCTCGGTGTTCACCCGCTTCGGGAACACGCCGTCAGGATCGTGCACGTAGGCGATCCCGCCGCTCATGCCGGCCGCGAAGTTGCGACCCGTCGGTCCGAGGATCACGGCCCGGCCGCCGGTCATGTACTCGCAGCCGTGGTCGCCGATGGCTTCGACGACCGCCGTCGCGCCCGAGTTGCGGACGCAGAAGCGCTCCCCCACTGCGCCGCGCAGGAAGACCTCGCCGCCGGTGGCTCCGTACAGGATGACGTTGCCGGCGATGACGTTCTCCTCGGCGACGAACGTGGCGTCGTCCGGTGGACGGACGACGATGCGGCCGCCCGAGAGGCCCTTGCCGACATAGTCGTTGGCGTCACCGGACAACCGCAGCGTGATGCCCTTCGAGACGAAGGCGCCGAAGCTGTTGCCGGCGGAGCCCGTGAAATTCACGACGATCGTGTCGTCGGGCAACCCCTCGCCGCCGTACTTGCGGGTGACCTCGAACCCGAGGAGCGTGCCGACGGTTCGGTTGACGTTGCGGATCGGGATGTCGATGGTGACGGGCCGGCCGTCCTCCAAGGCCCCTTCCGCCAGCTGGATCAACGTCTGGTCGAGGGCCCGTTCGAGGCCGTGGTCCTGTTCCTTCCACTGATGGCGACGTGATTCGCGGGCGATCTCCGGCAGGTGCAGAATCGGCGAGAGGTCGAGCCCCTCGGCCTTCCAGTGGTCGACGGCATCGCTGACATCGAGCGCCTCGACCTGGCCGATGGCCTCGTCGAGGTTCCGGAAGCCGAGCTCGGCGAGCAGCTCGCGGACCTCCTCGGCGATGTACTCGAAGAAGTTGACGACGAACTCCGGCTCGCCGCTGAACTTCTCTCGCAACTCGGGGTTCTGGGTCGCGACCCCGACCGGGCAGGTGTCGAGGTGACAGACCCGCATCATCACGCAACCCATGACCACGAGGGGCGCCGTCGCGAAGCCGAACTCCTCGGCACCCAGCAGGGCGGCGATCATCACGTCACGGCCGGTCTTCAACTGTCCGTCGCATTGCACGACGATCCGGTCGCGTAGATCGTTGAGCAACAGCGTCTGCTGGGTCTCGGCCAGGCCGAGCTCCCAGGGCGCACCGGCGTGCTTGATCGACGTCTGGGGCGAAGCACCCGTTCCGCCGTCGTGACCGGAGATCAGGACGACGTCGGCGTGCGCCTTCGACACGCCGGCGGCGACAGTGCCCACGCCCACCTCGGCCACGAGCTTCACGTGGACGCGCGCCTTGGGGTTGGCGTTCTTCAGGTCGTGGATCAGCTGGGCGAGATCCTCGATCGAGTAGATGTCGTGGTGCGGAGGCGGCGAGATCAGGCCGACGCCCGGCGTGGAATGTCGGGTCTTGGCGATCCACGGGTACACCTTGTGCCCCGGGAGTTGACCGCCCTCGCCGGGCTTCGCGCCCTGGGCCATCTTGATCTGGATGTCGTCGGCGTTCACGAGGTACTCGCTGGTGACCCCGAAGCGACCGCTCGCGGCCTGCTTGATCGCAGAGCGCCGGAGGTCGCCGTTCGCGTCCGGCGTGAACCGGTCGGCGTCCTCACCCCCCTCACCCGTGTTCGACTTCGCGCCGAGCCGGTTCATCGCGATCGCGAGGGTCTCGTGGGCCTCGGCCGAGATGGACCCGTAGCTCATGGCCCCGGTGGAGAAGCGGCGGACGATCGAGGCGACGGACTCGACCTCCTCGAGCGGCACGGAGGGCCGCTCGGCCGAGCGGAACCGGAACAGGCCGCGCAGGGTCCCCAGCTGCTTCGCCTGGTCGTCCACGCGGCCGGTGTACTCCTTGAAGATGTCGTAGCGGCGGTCACGGGTGGCGTGCTGGAGCTTGAAGACGGTCTCGGGGTTGAAGAGGTGGTACTCCCCTTCCCGGCGCCACTGGTACTCGCCGCCGACCTCGAGGGTGCGGTGGGCCCGCTGGGTGGGGTTCGCCGGGAACGCGAGCCGGTGTCGCGCCGCGACCTCCTCGGCCAGCACGTCGAGTCCGACGCCGCCGAGTCGGCTGACGGTGCCGGTGAAGTACTCGTCGACCAGACCGGCATCGAGGCCGATCGCCTCGAAGATCTGGGCGCCGGTGTAGGACGCCACGGTGGAGATGCCCATCTTGGACATCACCTTGAGGATGCCGAGACCCGCCGCCTTCACGTAGTTGGCGTGGGCCTGCTCCGGATCCATTGTGCGGGCCAGATCGTGGTCGCCGTTGGCGATCATGTCGTCGATCGTCTCGAACACGAGATACGGGTTGATGGCGTTGGCGCCGAAGCCGAGGAGGAGGCAGATGTGGTGGCACTCACGCACGTCGCCGCTCTCGACGACGAGACCGGCCCGCGTGCGCGACTTCTCGCGTACCAGATGGTGATGGACGGCGCTGGTGGCGAGGAGGGACGGGATGGCCGCCTCCACCTCGTTGGTGCCGCGGTCCGAGAGGACGAGCACCGTGGCGCCACCCTCGATGGCCTGGCTCGCCTCGGTGCGGATCCGTTCGAGTCCGGCCGCGAGTCCCTCCGCGCCGTCCGCGACGGGGTAGAGCGTGGAGATCACCTCGGTGCGGAAGCCGTCGGGACCGTCGACGCCGTCCAGGGCGACGAGCCGGGCGAGATCGCGGTCGACGATCACCGGGTTGTCGAGATGGATCGTCCGACAGGCATCGGGCGTCGGGTCGAAGAGATTGCTCTCGGGCCCGACGCGGGCGAACGTCGAGGTGATGAGTTGCTCGCGCATGGCGTCGAGCGGCGGGTTCGTGACCTGGGCGAAGAGCTGTTGGAAGTAGTCGCTCAGCTGGCGGGACCGACTCGACAGCACCGCGATCGGCGTGTCGGTGCCCATCGAGCCGATGGCCTCCTTGCCGCTTCGTGCCATCGGCGAGATGAGGAGCTTCTTCTCCTCGATCGTGTAGCCGAAGGTCTGCTGACGCTGCACGAGCGTGCCTTCCTCACCGTCGCGCGGTGCCCCCTCCGGAAGGTCGGCCAGGGTGACGAGATGCTCGTCGAGCCATTCGCCGTAGGGCCGGGCGGCGGCGAGGCGCTCCTTGATCTCGGTGTCGCGCACGATCCGCCCCTCGGCGGTGTCGATGAGGAACATGCGGCCCGGCTGGAGGCGGCCCTTCTCCACGATCGAGTCCTGCGGGATCTCGACCACGCCGACCTCGGAGGCCATCACGACGAATCCGTCGTCGGTCACCCAGTAGCGCGACGGGCGCAGGCCGTTGCGGTCGAGGACCGCCCCGATGACGGTGCCATCGGTGAACGCGATCGAGGCCGGGCCGTCCCAGGGCTCCATGCGGGCGGCGTTGTAGCGATAGAACGCGGTCGTGTCCGGGGCCATCTCCTCGTGGTGCTCCCACGGCTCGGGGATCATCATGAGCACGGCTTCCTCGAGCGGATAGCCGCCGAGGACCAGCAGTTCGAGTGCCTCGTCGAAACCGGCGGTGTCGGAGGCCCCGGGGGTGCAGATCGGGAAGGCCCGTTCGAGCCCGGGGAGGTGGGGTGAGTCGAGCAGCGCCTCGCGGGCCCGCATCCAGTTGCGGTTGCCCTGGATGGTGTTGATCTCGCCGTTGTGGGCGACGTAGCGGTACGGGTGAGCGAGCGGCCACGAGGGGAAGGTGTTCGTGGAGAAGCGGGAGTGCACCAGTGCCAGGGCGCTCTCGACCCGCTCGTCGGTGAGTTCGGGGTAGAACGCAGCCAACTGGGGGGTGGTGAGCATCCCCTTGTACACGATGGTCGATGCGCCGAGGGACGGGAAGTACACGCCGTCGTGGGCTTCGGAGGCACCGCCCATGGCCTCGTTGGTCTCGTCCGGTCCGGCGGGGACGGAGATCTCGTGCTCGATCCGCTTGCGGGCGATGAAGGCGCGCCGGTCGAGGGCGATGCCGGACAGCGGATGTCCGTCGGCGTCGGTTCCCTTCAGGAAGATCTGGCGGAACGTGGGCATCGTCATGAGCGATGCCGACCCGAGCATCGACTCGTCGATCCCGACGTCGCGCCAACCGATGACCTCGAGGCCCTCTTCGTCCATGATCCGCTCGACGGCCTCGGCCGCGACCATGGCCACGTCGTCGTCCTGCGGGAGGAACGCGATACCGGTGGCGTACTCCCCCTTCGGCGGAAGTTCGAACGGCAGGACGTCGCGGTAGAAGCGATCCGGGACCTGGATGAGGATGCCGGCACCGTCTCCGGTGTTGATGTCGGCGCCCTGGGCGCCGCGGTGTTCCATGTTGCACAGGGCGTTGATGCCCTTCATGACCGTGTCGTGCGTGGCGCGGCCGTGGATGTCGCACACGAAGCTGACGCCGCAGCTGTCGTGTTCGTTACGGGGGTCGTACAGGCCCTGTTGGGGCGGCAGATCGCCGGCCATGGTGTCTCCTCGGGGTCTCCAGATGTGCAGGGAGCGGCCTGCACGGTGCGGAGCTGGGACGACATTGGCCCGGCTGCCAGAACGAGAAACGCTACCGATTCTCGCCTGTGGACGACCAACTCGGGTCGTCACTGGGTCATCATAGGCCCATGCGCGCCCCTGACCTGTCCGTTTCCCGTCGAGTCGCCTCCCTGATCGACGCGTCACCCACGCCGTACCACGCGGTGGCCACAGCCGCCGCGGCGCTGGACGCGGCGGGATTCCGGGAGATCGCGCCGGGCGATGCCCTGCCCGCACGGGGGTCGCACTACACCCGTCGCGGCGGCGCGCTGGTGGCCTGGAGCGTCGGCGAACACCACGCTGCGGCGTCGCCGGTGCGCATCGTCGGGGCCCACACGGACAGTCCCAACCTGCGGATCAAGCCCCAACCCGACACGGGAACCGCCGGTTGGCGTCAGCTCGGTGTCGAGATCTACGGCGGCGTCCTGCTCAACTCCTGGCTCGACCGTGACCTGGGCCTCGCCGGCCGGATCGCGGTGCGCGACGGTAACGGGACCACCACGCGGCTGGTCCGCGACGACCGCCCCCTGCTGCGGGTGCCACAGCTTGCGATCCATCTCGACCGCGACATCCGGGAAAAGGGCCTGCTGCTCAACCCGCAGCACCACATGGCGCCCGTGTGGGCAACCGGCGACGCACCGACGTTCGCCGCCTATCTGGCCACGCTCGCCGATGTCGACGAAGCCGATGTCGTCGCGTGGGACATGATGGCCCACGACGTCACTCCGGCGGCGCTGACCGGACTCGACGAGCAGTTCCTCGCATCGGCGCGCATCGACAACCTGCTCTCGTGTTTCGTCGGACTGGATGCTCTCGTCGCCGCGGCCGCCGATGCCGGAGAGAGCATCCCCATGCTCTGCCTCTTCGACCACGAGGAGGTGGGCAGTGTGTCGAGCTCGGGCGCGGCATCGCCCCTGCTCAGCGACGTTCTGGACCGCATCGGGGCGGCCCTCGGTGGTGACCTCGAGAGTCGCGCCACGAGCCGCGCCGCGAGTCTCGTCGTGTCGGCCGACGGCGCCCATGCCACGCATCCGAACTTCGCGGACCGCCACGAGCCGGACCACCGAGTCGCGGTCAACGCCGGGCCGGTGCTGAAGATCAACGCGAACCAGCGCTACGCGACGGACGCGGAGTCCGCCGCGGCGTTCACCCTCGCCTGCGAACGGGCCGAGGTGCCGCTGCAACGCTTCGTCACGCGGACCGACCTGGCGTGTGGTTCGACCATCGGACCCGTCTCGGCCGGGCAACTCGGCATAGCGGTGGTGGACGCGGGCTGCGCCCAACTCGCCATGCACGCGGCCCGGGAGATGTCCGGCAGCCACGATCCGGGCTGGTTCCTCGCGGCCCTGACCGAACTCCTCAGCGCGTGAGGGAGTCGCTGATCGCCCGGTAGGGCGCCGCGAACATCAACAGCATCGGGAAGATCTCGAGCCGACCGATCAGCATGAACGCGGACAGCACCAGCCGCGCGGGTTGCGGGAACGCGTCGGAGAAGCTGGCGGTGGGCCCCGCCTCGCCGAGGGCCGGGCCCATGTTGCCGAGGGCGCCGATGATCGCGCCGATCGACTCCTCGAATCCTCCACCGAGCCCGGTCAGGAGTGCGACGCCGACCGAGATCAGGAGTATGTACAGCAGGAAGAACCCGGCCATGCGGCTCACGATGTCCTCCGCCACCGCGATCTTGCCGTGCTTGACCGGCAACACCGCCCGCGGGAGTTGGGTGCGCCGGATCGAACGGATCGTGTGACTGAACAGGACCTGTACCCGCATGACCTTGATGCCGCCGGAGGTGGACCCTGTCGAACCGCCCATCACGAACAGGAAGAGGATGACGATCTGCGCCCCCGCTGCCCAATGCACGAAATCGCCCGGCGAGCCGGCTTCCGTGGCGTTGCCGAACCCGGTGCTGGTGCCGAGCGAGAGGGCGTTGAAGACGCCGTAGCGCAGCGAGTCGGCGACGCCGACGACATTGTCGGCCTCGTCCAGCCACAGGACCGCGACGATCACGGCGCAGGCGACGAAAAGGATCGACAGATACGCGCGCAGTTCGGAGTCGCGCGCGTAGAAGGACAGGCCGCCGCGGGCCGCTCGCCAGTGCAGGGCGAAGTTGATGCCGCCGTAGAGCATGCCGGCCATGATCGCGATCTCGACGGCGAGCGAGTCGTAGTGGCCGATCGACGCGGCGTTCGGGGAGAACCCGCCCGTCGAGGTGGTGGTGAGGGCGTGGGCGACGCTGTCGTAGAGGCCCGGGCCGGGAATGATGAAGAGCACCAGTCCGACGGTCAGGGTGAACAGCACGTAGATGACCCACAGCTGGCGCGCCGTCTCCGAAACCCGCGGCGCGAGCCGGTCGGACGAGGGTCCGGGGGCCTCGGCGGCGATCAGATCCAGTCCGCCGACGCCGAGGAAGGGCAGGACGGTGACGGCGAGCACGACGATCCCCATGCCGCCGTACCACTGGGTCGCCTGGCGGTACATCATCAGGCCGCGGCCGGGGCTGTCGAAGTCCGTCAGTGCCGTGGAACCGGTGCAGCTGAACCCGGACGCGGCCTCGAAGACCGAGTTGACGACCTGCTCCCAGAAGTCGGCGCCACCGGGCGCGAACGTGCCGGCGAACAGGAACGGCAGGGCGCCGACCAGCGTCATGCTCAACCACGTCCAGCCGACGGCGGCGAACACGTCGCGGGTGCGCACGGGTCCCGCGCGGGTGCCCGACCAGAGCCCGATGCCGAGGCCACCGCAGATCAGGGTGGAGACGAGAAGCGCGCCGGTGTCGACGTTGGTCGACGCGAGCTCGATCACGGTCGCGATCGCCATGCCGACGGAGACGAACGTGAGCGCGATGCCCGTGACGTGCAGCGCGGTGTTCGGCCGGCCTCGGGCGGGAGCCGCGAGCTCGACGGGATCGCGTAGGCGCGCCCGGGAGATCATCGCCGCACCATTCGTCGAAAGCCTCGGCGCAATCGGCGCACCGCATCGTTCTCGATCCGGAAGGCATACGAGACGGCGAGCAGGAGCGGCAGGATGGTGAGACGGCCGGCGAGCATGAACGGCAGCAGCACGATCCGCGCGGCCGGCGAGAAACTCGACAGGTCGCCGAAGGCGCCCGGGCCGATCCCCGGACCGTGGGTCGAGACCACGGAGATGCCGGTGTAGACGGCCGGCAACACGTCCTGGCCGGTGAACGCGAGCAGGGTTGCCGCGGCACCACAGACGCCCAGGTGGCCGATCTGGTAACCGGTGGTGCGATCGAGGGTGCGTTCCTGGATCGGCTCGCCGGCCTGCTTGACCACGACGACCGAGTTCGGGTCCAGTTGGCGCCGCATCTCCCGTCGCGCGAACCCGACGAGGGTCCACGCCCGGATGAGGCGGAGTCCGCCGCCGGCACTGCCGGACATCGCGCCCGTCCCGATCAGGACCAGCAGCACCATGAGTACCGAGTCGGGCAGCAGGGTCCACTCCCCGACCGCGAAGCCGGTCGTCGACAAGGCGGACACGGTGGTGAACACCGCCTCGCCCGCCGACGCCTCGCTGCCGAGGGCGACGACGACGCTCGCCCCGGCCAGGAGGCCGAGGTAGAGACGCAGCTCGGTGCTGCGCCACACCGTCGTCCGGCGCCCCCGGACCGCCCACCACATGAGGGCGTAGCTCGCCCCGCCGACGAGCATCCCCAACACGGCCACGGTCCGCGGACCGGAGCCGAAACCGACGAAGGAGTCGGCCCGCGTCGAGAAACCGCCGGTGGACGCGGTGCTGAAGGCGTGGGCGATGCTGTCGGTCGCGCCGAGGCCGGTGGCCGCGTAGCCCACGGCGATCAGCGTGGTCACGGTGAGATAGATGAGGATGATGCGCCGGCGTCCGATCAGCGGGGTCGGCGCGATCTGCTCGGCGACATGACGTGCCCCCTGGCTCCCCGGCATCGCGCCGCGCAGGATCAGGGGCAGGGTGACGACGCCGACGATGATGCCGAGCAGCCCGCCGACCCACTGGGTCGAGGCCCGCCAGAGCTGCATCGGGACCGACAGCGTGCTCGGGTCGAGGGTCGTGAGCGAGGTGGTGCTGAAGCCCGCGGCCGACTCGACGAGGGCATCGTCGACCCGGTCGATTGTCCCGGTCACCAGATAGATCGTCGCCCCGATCAGCACGAGGAGGACCCACGAGATCGCGAGGCCGGTGAGGAGCCGGCTGGGTGAGGATCGGTGCCGACGTACGAGCGACCGACGGGCGAGGATCCCGACGCTCATCGCGGCGAGGCCGACACCGATCAGCAGGAGGCCGTCGCCCCCGTCGTCGAACAATCCGGCCGCGCCGCACGCCACGCTCACGGTGCCGAGGGCGAGACCGGCGTCGGCCGCCGCGAGCCGCGAGTAGCTGCTCGCTCGGCCGCCCTGCAGCTCCAGGGGGTCGCGCATCCGCGGCCGGCGCAGCGTGGTCACCCCAGGACTCGGTGGACCTCGTCGACCGCTTCGGGCATCGCGAACGCCACGATGTGGTCTCGACCTCGGAGTCGGCTGCGACCCCGGGCGATCTGCGCCTTCCCGTCCCGCACGAGGGCGCCGATGAGCACGTCCTTGGGTAGCCCGAGGTCCTTCACGAGCGCACCGTCCGCAGGGCTGTTCGGCGCCACTTCGAGCTGGAGGACCTCGGCGTTGCCCTGGAGGAATGTGGCGACGGCGGCGACGTCACCGCGCACGAAGCGCAGGACGCCGTTCGCGGTGGCGGTGCGGGGCGAGAGGGCGACGTCGATGCCCGCCTCGCCGAGCAGCGACAGCAGGGCGAGACGGTGCACGGTGGCGACGGTCTCGCCCGCCCCGGCCGACTTCGCGTAGAGACAGGCGAGGATGTTCGCGTCGTCCTCGCCGGTCAGCGCGACGACCATGTCGTAGCGGCCGACATCGGCCTCCATGAGGAGGTCGGCATCGGCGATGTCGCCGTGGAGGACCAGCGTGTCGTCCAGTCGTTCGGCGAGTTGGCGGGCCCGTTCGGGGTTGCGCTCGACGATGACGACGTGCACGCCGCGGTTGGTGAGCCGGTCGGCGAGAATCTCCGCGGTGCGCCCACCGCCGAGGAGCATGAGGCGGTTGAGACTCCCGCGGTCCAGTCCCAGGAGTTCGATGACGAGTCGTCGGGCCCGCTTCTTCACCGCGACGCGGAGGTGGTCGCCGGCCTCGAGTCGATGATCGCGGCGGGGAATGATGGTTTCGTCGCCCCGACCGATCGATCCGACGACGAAGTCCCAGTCCGGTTCGAACTCCTCGCCGATCTCCTTGAGGGTGCGGCCGACGAGAGGCGCGTGCTCGGGGAGTCGGGCCCCGATCACGATGACCTCGCCGTTGGCCATGTGGGCCACTTCGTCGGCACCCGGATAGTCCAGGAGTTCGAGGACCTCCTCGGCCGTCTCCGCATCGGGATCGATGACCAGGTCGGCGCCCGACGCCTTCCGGAGGCTCTCGGCCTCCGGACCCCGGAGTTCGGCGGCCTCGATGCGAACGATCGTGCGCTCGACGCCGATCGACTTGGCGAGCAGCGAGGAGATGAGGTTGACCTCGTCGTCGCTCGTGACGGCCACCAGCAACGCTGCGTTGGCCACGCCCGCGCGTTCGAGCGTCTGCGGGTGGGTTCCGCTGCCGGCCACGGTGAGGACGTCGAGGTCGTCGGCGAGTTGGCGCAGCCGCGACACGTCCATGTCGACGATGGCCACGTCATGTCCTTCGCGACTCAACCGGTCGGCGACATAGGAACCGACCTCGCCGGCTCCGACCACGATCACGTGCACCGCCCTTTTCTACCCGCTGAAACCGCGAACGGGTCAGATGGCGGGGTCGAGCACCCCGGGCCGGAACTCGACGACCTCGTCCTCCGTGACGACGGCGTCCAGCGGCTGGTCCCACGCTTCGCTCGGGATGGCGTCCACCTGCTGGAAACCGTGGGCGATCCCGATGACCACCGGGCGGTCGGCGCCGCAGCCGGCGAGGGCACGGTCGTAGAAGCCGGCACCCTGGCCGAGGCGGTTGCCGGCCGCGTCGAAGGCGACCAGGGGCGCCAGGATGACGTCGTGGAGACGGAGCGCGACCACCTCGCCGTCCGTCGGTTCGGCGATACCGAACGAGCCCGGTGCCGTTGCCTGTCCCTCTGACCAGCGGACGAACTCCAGATGCTCCCCCACAACCCGCGGCACGGTCACCACGGCACCGCGTTCGGCGAGCAGGATGAGTGCGGCGTCGATGTCGAGTTCGCCGCGCACGGCGCGGTAGCCCGAGATCGTGAACGCGTGGCGCAGCACCGGGATGCGGGCCAGGCGGGCCATGACGGCCATCGACGCGGCAGCCTGGTCATCGGGGTCCAGCGCGGCGCGTCGCCCGCGCATGGTGGCGCGCAGTGCTCTCCGCCGCTCTGACGCGTCCGCATCGCTCATCGCGGAAACGGTATCGGGCCGGGCGGGTTCGTCGAATGAGCCGATCGCCCCGAAAACGGAGAATGGACAGGGGTCAGACCCCTGTCCATTCTCTCGGCGAGCGCTTTGCTCAGACGAAGGCGCTGGCGAAGACGAGCGAGACGATCGTCATCACCTTGAGCAGGATGTTCATCGCCGGACCCGAGGTGTCCTTGAAGGGGTCACCGACCGTGTCACCGACGACCGCGGCCTTGTGCGGGTCGCCGCCCTTGCCGCCGTGCGCACCGGCCTCGATGTACTTCTTGGCGTTGTCCCATGCACCGCCCGCGTTCGCCATGAAGATGGCGAGGGCGAAGCCGGTCACGAGCGCACCGGCGAGCAGGCCGCCGAGAGCGTTGATGCTGATGAAGCCGACCACGAGGGGCACCACCACGGCGAGGGCGCCGGGGATGATCATCTCCTTGAGGCTGGCCTCGGTGGAGATCGCCACGCAACGAGCGGAGTCGGGCACGACGCCCTCCTTGCCTTCACGCAGGCCCGGGATGTCGCGGAACTGGCGACGCACTTCCTCGATCATCGCGTTGGCCGCACGGCCGACGGCGTCGATGGTGAGCGCGGCGAAGAGGAACGGAAGACCCGCACCGATGAAGAGGCCGATGAACACGTCGACCTCGCCCACGTTGAGGCTGAGCAGCTTGCCGGCCGCGTCTTCGACGGCGAGCTCGCCGGCGAGGACCTTCTCGGTCACCGCGTCGGCGATCGCGAACTCGAAGCTCTTGAACAGGGCCAGCGCGGTGAGCGCCGCCGAGCCGACGGCGAAGCCCTTGGCGATGGCCGCCGTGGTGTTGCCGAGCGAGTCGAGCGCGTCCGTGACCTCGCGGACCTCCGGGTCGAGCTCGGCCATCTCGGCGATGCCGCCGGCGTTGTCGGCGATCGGGCCGTAGGCGTCGACCGAGACGACCACGCCCGTGGTGGCGAGCATGCCGATGGCGGCCACGGCGATGCCGTAGATGCCGCCGAATCCCTGCTCGCCGAACGTCTGCTCCCCGCCCCACTCCGCGATGAACACGCCGACGAGAATGAGGAGAACCGACGCCGCGACGGAGATCATGCCGGCCGAGATGCCGGACAGCACGGTGGTCGCCGGGCCGGTCTCGGACTGGGCCGCGATCTTCTTGACCGGGCCGAAGTGGTCGGAGGTGTAGTACTCGGCGGTCTTGCCGAGCGCCCAACCGACGAGCAGGCCGCCGATGACGGAGATGGCGATGCCGTACGGCTTGTCGAACGCCTGCCCCCCGCCGGGGTTGACGACATCGGTGTCGCCGAACAGCCAGTAGGCCACGCCCAGGGTCGCCACGAGGGTGATTCCCATGGCGACGTTGGTGCCCATGTGCAGCGCCCGGCTGAGCGACTTGGAATCGGTGCTGTCGCCGCCCTTGACGAGGAAGGAACCGATGATCGACGCGATCATGCCGACGAAGGCGATCGCCATCGGGAACACGAGGAGCGGAAGGGCGAAGTCGCCACCGGCCCAGTTGGTGGGCTCGAGCGCCTCGGTCTCCTTCGCCACCAGGGCCAGGGAGAAGGCGGTCACCGAGATCGGCGCGATGATCGAACCGGCGTAGGACTCGAAGAGGTCGGCGCCCATACCGGCGACGTCACCGACGTTGTCGCCCACATTGTCGGCGATGGTCGCCGGGTTGCGGGGGTCGTCCTCGGGAATGCCGGCCTCGACCTTGCCGACGAGGTCGGCACCGACGTCGGCGGCCTTGGTGTAGATGCCGCCGCCGACACGGGAGAACAGGGCGATCGAGCTGGCGCCGAGGCCGTAGGCCGTGACGATCTCGAACGCCTCACCGTGCTCGATGATCTCGACGAACACGATGTAGACAGCCATCAGGCCCGCCAGGGCCAGTCCGGCCACGGCGAAGCCCATGACCGCACCGCCGCGGAACGCGATGGGAAGGGCCTTGCCCGGCCCGTCCTTGGCCGCCTCGGTCGTGCGGGCATTGGCCATGGTGGCGACGGTCATGCCGGCGTAGCCGGCGCCCGCGGACAGCACCGCGCCGATCACGTAGGCGACAGAGGCGAACGGGGTGATCACGATCGCGATCAGGACCAGCATCACGACGACGAAGGCGGAGACCCAGGTGTATTCCTGCTTGAGGAATGCCTTGGCCCCCTTCTGGATCTCGGTCATGAGGAAGACCATGCGGTCGTTGCCCGGCGGGGCGGCCTCGACGGCCTTGTAATAGAAGCCGGCCAAGGCGAGCCCGGCTATCGCCGAGATCAGGGCCAGATAGGGAACGGCGCTCACGAATACTCCTGTTCGTCGCCTCGTGGTGCGGTCATCCGGGTGTGAACAACCGCGTCAAAGACCGGGACACGCTACCGACTCGTGTCCCGCGACGCCCACTCGACGACGATGTCCGCGAGTTGGCGCGCGTGGTCGATTCCGGAGAAAAGATGGTCGGCACCCTCGACGACCGCGATGTCGGCTCCGCCGGCGGCGGCGAGCGCCCGGGTCTGGCTCCGGTCGACGATGGCGTCGGCTCCGGCCTCGACCACGAGCATGGGCCGCCCGAGGCCGGCCGCGGCGTCCAGCACCGAGTGATCGTCCAGGTCGTCGAGGAAGCCCGGATCGAGGGCGAACGGTCGGCCGCCAACCGTGATGGTGAAACGGTCGTCACGCTCGTCGGCGTCGGACGGGAGCAGGGCGCGTATGTGCCCGACATCGGACGGCGAGGCGACGCAGATCACCCGGTCGACCGTCTTGAGGGACGCGGCTGCGAGCACGGCGGCGGCGCCGCCGAGGCTGTGGCCGAGCAGCAGACACGGACCGATTCGCTGCGCGAGCATGGTGAGCGCCGCCCGGCGGAGGTCACCGACATTGGTGCTCACGGTCGTGCCTGCGAAGTCTCCTCCGCTCTCGCCGAGGCCGGTGAAGTCGAAGGCGAAGCTCACCCAACCTGCGGCCGCGAGGGCGTCAGCGAGCCGGGTCATCGTGTGGAGGTCCTTCGAACAGGTGAAGCAGTGCGCCATCAGGACGCTGCCCCGCGCAGCCCCCTCGGGGCGGCGAACCACTGCGGCGAGCTCGTGGCCCCCACTTCCGACGAAACGAATGGTCTCCGGCACGACGGGCGACACTAGGTCAGGCATGCCCTGCGATCGCGCAAACCCACGGAGGGTGGTGACTTTGGCTACCCGCCGTCGAACTCCGGTGACGGTTCCGTAACGAAGGGTCGACAGCCCTGATCGCCGGGAACCAGACGGTCGATGGGAGGGACGGAGACACACGTAGGGAGATTGCAGATGCTTTCGATCGGACGATCAGCGCAGACCACTCCCGTCGCGAGCGGCGGGTGGGCAGAGCTCCTCGACGCCGAGGAGCGCCATGTCGCGAAGCAGGGCTTCGGCGCGGGCGTGCTCGTGATCCACTACGGCGGCGAACTCCTTCGCCACGCCGACGAGGACACGCGAGCCGTGACCGAGGCAGCCGTGCTTGCGATCATCGACCGACACCTCGGCTGGACGGATCGCGCCGAGTTGATCGCCCCCGGTCGCCTCGGTGTCGTCACCGTGCCGATCGACGGTGCCCTGACGTTGTCCCGCCGAGCTCGCGAGCTCCATCGTGACCTGCGGGAATGCGGTCTGGACATCGACGTGGCGTACAGCGTCCGCCGGCGCAGCGGCGGCCTTCCGGCTGCGGCCGCTCGCGCCGACGCCGCCCTCGACACCGCGCTGGCCCGTCGAGCCAAGAGCCGAGGCTGACCCCGACCCCTTGCTGGGCCACACTGGCCCGGTGGACATCGGACGAGCCCGCGCCTTGTTGGGCGTGACGGCAGCCGCGGACGAGGTCGTCCTGCGCGCGGCCCATCGCTCCCGCATTCGTCGCGCCCACCCCGACGCCGGGGGCAGCGACGGGGCCGCGGCCGAACTCAATGAGGCGCTCGCCCTCCTCCTCGATCCCCCGGCCGCCGCTCCCCCGGCCGAGCCTGCGCGCGCGACCGCGACCCCTGCCCCCATCCCGACGGATCTCGAGGACGCCGACCGGGTCTTCGTCGTCGATGACCCGGCCGATGATCTCCTGGCGCGCCTCGCCGAGGCGGGCCACGGCGTTGGCGAGGTCGTGTTCGTCGATCCCCATGTCGGCCTGCTCGAGATCGTGGTCGGTCAGGCACCCGCGGTCGGCCAGCTCGCCGTGATGGTGGGCGCGCCCGGTCTCGACGGGACGCCCGTCTCGTTCACGCTCGAACCGCTCGGCGTCACGCCCGCCCCGCCGATCGGCGACGTCGTCGCCGCGCTCATGGATGCGCTCAGGCGCTGAGGTCGAGGACCGTTCGGATCCCGTCGGCCGCGTGGAGACGGGCGATGCCCTCGTTGACGTCGCTCAGGCCGAGGCGGTGGCTCACCATGCCCTCGAGGTCGAGCCGGCCGTTGCGCCACAGATCGAGAAGCAGCGGGATGTCGCGGTCCGGCCAGCAGTGACCGAGCAGGCTGCCGATGAGGCGCTTCTGCATGGTCATGAAGAGGACGGCCGCGTTGATCGTCACGTTCTCCTCGAACGGTGAGGCACCGACCATGACCGTGGTGCCGCCGACGCGGGTGTTCTCGATGCCCTGTTCGACCAGGGCGACGCGGCCGGCTGCGTCGAACGCGTAGTCGACACCCATGCCCCCGGTGGCGTCCGCGACCGCAGCGTTCAGGTCGTCGCTCGTCGGGTCCACCAGCACCGTTGCCCCGAACGACGACGCGACCTCACGGCGCGCCTCGACCGGGTCCGACACGATGATCTCGGTCGCGCCGGCCACGACGGCCCCCTGGACGATCGCCTGGCCGATGCCGCCCAGACCCATCACCAGGACGCTCGAGCCCCGCTGCACGTCGGCACTGTTGAACACCGCGCCGACGCCCGTCTGCATCGCGCAGCCGATCACGCACGCGATCTCCAGGGGGATGTCCTCGGCGAGCTTCACGGCGCCGGTGGCGGACACGACGGTCTTCTCCGCCCAGCCACCCACGCCCAGGCCCCGGTAGACCGGCGCGCCGGCGCGGGAGAACGGCGTGCTCCCGTCCGGTCGGGCGTTCATCGCGAAGGAGAGGGCATCGGGGCACGCCGTCGCCTCGTGACGGGCACAGGCCGGGCAATGACCGCAGGGTGCCAACGGGGTGAGCATGACGTGATCGCCGACGGCGAGGTGGGTCACGCCGGGACCCACGGCCTCGACGACGCCGGCCGCCTCGTGACCGAGAACTGCGGGCATGGCGTGGCCGCTCTCCTGCACCGTCACGTCGGAGTGACAGATGCCGCAGAATCGCACGTCGACCAGCACCTCGCCGGTGCGGGGTTCCTCGATCTCGAGATCGTCGACGATCTCGAGCGGGGCGTTGGCTTCGGTCAGCAGGGCGGCGCGCATGCGCGCAAGCTAGTGCCGGTGACTCGGGTCGTCAGGTCCGGCGCTCCCCCGGGCGAGCGTGTCGGGGACGGACCACCAATCGCCTTCGCGGTCCACGCGCGACCAGTCGGTGATCGCCAGGCGCGTCGCGATCCGCCACCCGTCGCCGCGCTCCTCGAACCGGTCGAGATAGCGAAACCCCGTCGTCAGGTTGCGGTGGTCGGGGCCGCCCGGCGTCCGGTGAGCGGCGATTCCGTATGTCTCGACCCGGGCCACGTCGTCCGACTCGAACTCGAACGTCGACTGACCGAGGAAGTGAAACGTCGAGTCGTAGCCGGCCAGGAGTTCGAAACACCAGGTCAGGAAGTCGTCCATGCCGCGCGGTCCGGTGCCGTGGTCATCCGTCGCGTCGGGGTGGAAGCACGCCGTGACGAGGTGACGGTCCCGCCGGTCGATGCCGCGGCAGTACGTGGCCAGCACGTCGCTGATGGCTTCGCGGGGAGTCGGGGCGGTGCTCATGGCGCCGTTGCGGTCGGGCCGAAGTTCCGCAGCACGCTCGCGGCCACGCGATGACCCGCGTGGGCGGCGGACGCTGGATCGGCGCCCGATCGGCGCGACCGGAGGAAGCCGGCGATGAACCCGTCGCCCACGCCGGTGCGGTCGAGCACGTCGTCGAGTGGGGGCACCTCGACGGAGGTGGTGCCGCTGCGGTCGATCACCAACGTCGGTCGACGACCGTTGGTCACGACCGTGGTGGCCGCACCGTCGATGCCACTGCGGGCCCGGAGGTCGAGCGCATGGTGTTCGGCGCGGTTGAGGATCACATGGGCGGGCTCGAGCGTGCGACACAGCTCCAGGAAGGGATCGGTCCCGAAACTCTCGAGCTCGGCGAGCGTCGGTCCACTGAGCGTCACCGGTACCCGGCGCTCCGTCGCCTCGCCGAGCAGTCGGTCGACCGCGGTGGCGAGGGGGTCGTCGGTGACGGCGGAGGCCGCGAGGTAGAGCTGTTCCGCGCCGTCGAGACATGCGGGGTCCAGCCGGCTCAGCCGCCGCGATGCGCCGCGGTCGATCATGCGGCTCCGCCCCCCGCGTCCGATCATGGTGATGATCACGCCCGTGCCCCCGGCGAACGCGACCCGGAGGTCGACCCCGCGGCGCTCCAGATCCTCCGTCAGCGTGCGGCCGACGTGGTCGTCGCCCACCTGTCCCACGAAGCGCACGTCACTCCCCTGCTCCGCCGTGATCGCGGCCACGTTGGCGGCCGAACCGCCGCGCACCCTCGCCGCCCGCACCGGGATGTCCCCGCCGCGTCGGGGGTCGGTGCGCAGCTGTACCAGTACCTCTTCCACCAGGTCTCCCACGCACACGAGCACGGGGGCAACCTAGTGCGGGCTCAGGCGTCGCTCCCAGGATCGGCCGGCAGGACGATCTCCCCCTGGCGTTCGGTCATCGCGGCGATGGGCGACGGAACCGACGGGGCCGGGCCGGTGTCGGCGACTTCGATGGACGCGGCGATGCGGGCGAGATCCTCGGCCGCGGACCGCAGCGAGTCGGTGCGGGCCCGCAGCTCCGCGTCGATGCGCCGCATCTCCCGACCCCGGGCTTCGGTGAGTCGGCCCATCTCCGCGTAGCGCTCCCGTCCTTCGCCGTCGAGGGCGCGGACGCGCTCCTCGGCGTCGGCCGTGAGGCGGGTTGCCTCGGTGCGCGCCTCCTGACGGATCTCGGCCGCCTCGGCGTGGGCCTCGGCCAGGATCGCGTCGGCTCGTTCCCGCGCGTCCTGCAGCGCTTCGTCGACCGACCGTTTCGTCGCCCGGAGCACGAGGTCCAGCGACTCATCGGGATCGTGCGTCTCGCGCTCGAGATAGGTCCCCACCTGCGACTTGATCAGGGCGAGATGATGATCCACGGCGGCGGGGTCGTAGCCCCGTCGCACCCGATCGAACTCCCGCACGAAGCTCGACACGTCCAGCGCGAACCGTCGGTCTCCAGCGCCCATACCCATACCCCTCCGTGCGTGGCGATGACATGCCATCTCGCCACGGTGCGTCGACTTCGTGACGCAGCGTGAGAACCTAACCGGATATCACCCCGGAAGGAAAAGTTCCGGGTCCTTCGGTTCGCCGTCGACGCGGGTCTCGAAGTGGAGGTGGGGGCCCGTGCTCCATCCGGTCGATCCGATCAGCCCGATCACCTCGGCCTGATCGACCCACTCGCCGTCGCTCGTGCGGATCTCGCTCATGTGCGCGTAGAGGGTCGCGACGTTGCCCTCGTGCTGGATGATGACGGCGTTGCCGTAGCCGCCCTTCCATCCGGCGAAGATGACTCGGCCCTCCTTCGCGGCCCAGATCGCCTGACCCTGCGGGGCGCCGATGTCGACACCGGAGTGGACGCGGGTCGAACCGAAGATCGGGTGGATGCGCGGTCCGAATCGCGATCCGACCTGACCCTGGGTCGGGAGGATGAACCCCTCGACCGACGCCGCACCGGGGTCGCCGGGAGCGAACCCCAGCTCCTCGGCCTGCTTCTCCTTGATGAGATCGGTGAACTCCTGGGCCTCGCGGGCTCGTTGGTCCGCCTCGCGTTCCCACTCCTCGATCCGGTCCTGGAGCTCGGCCTGGATGCGGGCTTGGGTCTTGCGCCGCTCCTCCAGCTCCGCCAGCTCGTCCGCGAGTTGGTGCTGGAGCGCATCGGCCTCGGCTCGCGCCTCCTCGCCGGCGAGGAGATGGAGGTCCCGCTCGACCTGCACGACGCGCAGCTCGTCGAGGAGGTCTCGGTCCGACCCGGCTGCGAAGTCGAGTAGCGACAGGCGGATCGCGGTCTGGTTGAGATCCTCCGACGTCAACCACGGCTCGAACTCCCGGTTCGTTCCGACGAAAGCGTCGACTGCTCGCTGCTGGATCTCCGCTTCGGTGCGGAGGATGGCGCCCGCCGCGGCGTCCGCGGCCCGTTCGCGGGATTCGACTTCGGCCTCGGCCGCCTCGAGCTGCTGGCGGGCGGCGGCCACCTGGACCGTCTGGTTGTCCACGGCGGCCTGGATCTGGGCGAGCACCTCGGCGATGCGCTCGTCCTCGAGTTCGAGCAGTTCGAGCGCCTCGAGGGCTTCGGCCTCCGCGTCGCGGGCATCCTCGCGTTTCTGCCGGATGTCGCCGATCGAGTCGTCGTCCTGCGCCGCCACGGGGCCGGCGAGCAGGGCCGCGGCGACGGCGAGCGCCAGGAGCAGGCGGGGAGCGATTCGGTGGGTGCGCGGAAACGGCATGACAGGTGGGCGGCCCCCGCCCACGGGACCGCGTCGTTGCAGGGTACCGGTCGCCGGTGTGACAGACGTGGCACTCGATCGCGGCGGAACTGGGCGCGTTCGGTGGTGGACTGTGGGCGTGTGCCCTCCCGAGACCGATCCCCGGTCGTTTCACGTACCCGCGACGACCCCGTCGCCCGAACCCACGCCGACGGTCGAACCGCCCCTACCCCGGCCCGATCGGCCGCGTCGTCGCTGGTGGCGATGGGTGCTTGCCGTCCTCGTCGTCGTGTCGCTGTTCCCGCTGTACCTCGCCGTCTCCGCCTGGCGATCCTGGTCCGACGTCGAGCGGATCGAGCTGGATCACGTGCTCGCGGGGGCGACGGGTGCGACCAACTATCTCGTCGTGGGCACGGACTCCCGAGCCGGCGTCGACGAGGACGTCGAGAACGCGGGCGTGATCTTCGGTGCGGACGGCGAACGCACCGACACCATTGCGATCCTTCGCGTCGACGGTGAAGACGTCCGGCTCCTGGCGATCCCTCGTGACCTCTACGTCCCGGTCAACGGTTCGAACAACCGGATCAATGCGGCGTTCGCGTTCGGGGGGCCGGAGCTGCTCGTGCGCACCGTGCAGGAGCAGGTGGGAATCGGGATCGACCACTATCTGGAGGTCGACTTCGCCGGTTTCCTGTCCCTCGTCGACGCGCTCGGCGGTGTCACGATCGACTTCCCGCACCCGGCCCACGACACCAACTCCGGGCTCTCGATCCCGACCGCAGGACCCACCGAACTCGATTCGGCCGGCGCTCTCGCCTACGTGCGGTCACGGAACTATGTCGAGACGATCGACGGCCGGGAGGTCCGCGACCCGCGTAGCGATCTCGGTCGTGTCGAACGGCAGCAGCGGTTCCTGAGCGCGGTGTTCGCCGAGCTCGGCGCGACCCGCAACCCGACGACGCTCCTCGCCGCTCTGCGCGGGGTGGCGGCCAACGTGCGCGTCGACGACGGTCTCGGGTTCCGAACGGTCCTGTCCCTCGGTCTGACGCTCCGCGGTGCGGAGCCCACCACCGCGACCCTGCCGACGACCCGCTTCATCACCGACGCGGGCGCCGATGTGCTCCTGCTCGACGAGGCGGCAGCCGCGCCGCTCATCGCCGAGTTCGCCTGACGACGGACCGAACTCAGATCGCGTACACGCCGTCGAGGGTCACCAGCGCGGCGACGGCGGCCGCAGCGCAGCCACCGAGCACGACCAAGGACCGCCGGCCCAGAGCCGGACCCGCCACGATGGCGCCGGTGACGAGCACGAGGGCGGGCACCGCCGCCCCGGTGGCGACGACGACGCCTCGGTCGGAGGCTCCCGCCACGGCCAGCATCGCCACCGCGGGCGTGAACAACACCGGGAACGCCAGCGGGATCACCCCGGCCCGGCGACCGGGCAGCGACGGCTCGGCCGACGGCGGTTGCACGACGATGTCCTTGATCGCGACGGCGAGCACCGCGATGCCCGCCGCGATCCGACTCGTGGCGCCGGTGACACCGAGCAGCTCGAGCAACGGTCCGCTGAGCACGGCGAACGCTGCGATGGCGACGAAGGTGACGGTGACGGCCACGACGGCGACGGCTCGACGGTCGGTGGCCGGCGATGCGGACGCGGCGCGCGGCGGCATCGCGGCCGCCACGAACGCGAGCATCAACAGGGTCACGGTCATGGTGCAGCCTCTCTCGCCCGCAGCTCGCGCCGCACTTCCTCGACGAGGAGGAGCGCGCTGAGGGCGTGCTGTTGATCGTCCATCTGGGTGTCGCCGAGTCGGAACCAGGCGCCCACCGAGCGCTCGGGCTCGGCCTCGTGCGCCGCGTCGTCGGTCGTGATCTGTCGGGACACGAGGAGGTGGGCCGCGCAGTCGGCGCGGGTCACGAGCGTGCCGAGATCGGACTCGAGGTCGCCGGTCGCGAGGGCGTGGAGGAGGTGGTTGCCGAGCCCCTCCCCGAGCGTGCCGACACCGGCGGCGAGGGCGGTCTCGCCGCGGGTCAGTGTCGTCAGGCCACCCACCCGCTGGGACTCGTAGCGCACCTGGAGACTGAACAGCCCGAGCTGGCGCCGACGCCACGTGCGGTCGGCCTCGGTCATCGCCGGCGGGTCGGGCCACCGACTCATCGTCTCGAACGCGTAGGCGCCCCAGTGATCGGACACGGGCGGCCAGGGACGCTCGACGTCGTCGCGATCGTGGACGAGGTAGCGACGGATGCGCAGGGCCGGCGCGTCGAAGCCCTCGTCGGGGAAGGTCAGGTGCAGACGGGCCAGCGCCCACATGACCTCGCCGGTGAAGAACGGCGAGCGGCTGTCGTCGGGCCCGTCGTCCACATGGATGTTGGCGCTGACGCTGCCGTCCTCGTTGACGACTGCCGTCAGGGTGTGGCCGAAATCGATCAGCAGCCCGTCGAGATCGGTCCGGCCGGTGGCGAGACGTCGTTCGTCGAGCGCGGCGACGAGCAGACCGACGGTGCCGGAGCCCAGCCGTGAACCGACGCCGACCGCCGGCCCGACGACGGTGTCGACGAGGAGCCGTTCCACCCGCGCGAACCCGGCCTCGGCGACCGCTCCGGCGCCGTCCACGCCGAGGCGTTCGGCCTGCCAGAGCGACCACAACACGCCGGCATGGCGGGTGTCGTTGTAGCCGCCCTCCTCGGTCTCGCGGCCACGGTCCCAGCGGTAGAGGAAGTCGCCCTCGTCGTCGATGTTCGCCGCGAACCAGGCCACGGCCTGCTCGGCGGCGGTCCGTACGGCGGCGTCGGTCGGCCGACCGCATCGCTCCGGATGGACCGCGATGGCGGTCAGGCCGACGACCAGGATCCATCCCACGAGAGCCCGCATGACACGGGGAGCGACCGCACGCACCGCGGAAAGATAGCGCCAGTCCTACGATGCGCTCGTGCGACCTCGGACCCGACTCCTCGCGTCGGCCATCGCGGCCGTCGTGGTGTTGTCGCCGTTGTTGCGCGAGCCGACGAGCGACACCTACCCACTGTCGACGTACCCGATGTTCGCCGGTGACCGTGGCGCGGTGCACCAGATCGCGACGGCGGTCGAGCGATTGCCGGGCGGCGACGTGGCCCGGCTGTCGCCCGATCTGATCGCCGGCACCGACGAGGTGATCCTCGCGGCCGCGACGGTGCAGCGGGCGCTGGCCCGCGGTGAGGCCGACGACCTGTGCGCGGAGATCGCGGCGCGGCTCGGTGCGGGTCGCGCCGTCGAGGTCCGGCGGGAGACGGTCGATGTGGTGGCGGTCGTCGCGGACGACGCCTCCCCACTCCACGTGGAGGTCGAGGCGACCTGTGTGGGGTGATCCGGCGCTCGACGACCCGGCGACCGTGGACGCGCGCCTGCGGGTGTTGCGGATCCTCGTCGCCCTGTATGCCGCGGTGTGGACGATCGTGCGTACCCCGCACCTGCTCGACGCGCTCGACTTCGCGGAGCGACGGTTCGATCCCGTCGGGCCGCTCGCCTTCCTGGGCGCGCCCGTCCCCGCGCTGGTCCTGGTCGCGGTGATCGTGGCCACCCCGGTCGCGGCGATCGCGTTCGCGTTCGACCGTGGTTCGAGCTGGACCGGGCCGCTGGCCGCGCTCGGGTTCCTTTTCGTCACGACCTACCGGAACTCGTGGGGTCAGTTGTTCCACACCGAGAACCTGGCCGCCCTCCACCTCGTCGTGCTGGCGGTCGTGGTCCGGGCGCGGGGAGATCGGCGCTGGGCGATCGACGCGCTCGCCGTCCTCACCGTGGGCACGTACCTCGTCGCCGGCATCGCGAAGCTGCGCATCAGCGGCACGGCCTGGCTCGACGGCGACGTGCTCCGTCATCAGGTCGCCTTCGACAACGCCCGCAAGGAACTCCTCGGGGACGTGTCGTCCCCGTTCGCCGGATGGCTGCTCCGTCGGGACTGGCTGCTCGCGCCCGCGGCGATGCTCGCAATGGTGGTGGAGATCGCCGCCCCGCTGGCGTTGCTCCGGGCCCGCATCGCCCGGGGGTGGTGCGCGCTCGCCTTCGGCTTCCACGTGGCGATCCTCGCCTTCATGGCGATCCTGTTCCCGTACCACCTGCTCGGCATCGCCCTCGCACCGTTGCTTCCCGTGGAACGGGTGGGCGCTACGGTCTCGCCATGGCTGCCACGATTCCGTCGTCGCTCGACGACATCACTCCCGATTGGCTGACCGGGGCCCTACGCGCCTCCGGTGTGATCGGGGAGGACGCCGAGATCGACACGGTGTCCGCCGTCGTGCTGGGTACCGGTGAGGGGTTCGCCGGCGACCTCGCCCGATTGACGGTGACCTACGGTCACGGCACCGGTCCGGCGACCATGGTCGCGAAGATCCCCACGTCGATCGACGACAACCGCCGAGGTTCGGAGATGCTCGGTGTCTACGAGCGCGAGATCCGCATGTACCAGGAGCTCCTGCCGGAACTGGATCTGCCGGTGCCCCAGCTCTACTACGCCGACGTCGACCCGAATCCGGACTGGGAGAAGCAGATGGAGGCGATCCGGCGGGCGGAGAAGCTTCCGATCTGGCTCCTGCGCTTCCTCGCCTGGGTCCTGCGCCGCTTCGTGAAGCCGGAGCCCCGCGCCAGTGTGTTGATCCTCGAGGATCTGGACGGGGCGGAGATCGGTGACCAGGTGTCGGGAGCCTCGCTCGAGCGCGTCGGTGCCGTCCTCGACGTGGCGGCGCGGATGCACGCCCGCACCTGGGGGGAACGGGTCCCCGAGGCGGGACCGTGGCTGCAATCGGGCGGTCTCGCCCCCAAGCTCTTCCAGGCGAGTTACCTCGGGATGCGCAAGGCCTTCCTCAAGGGCGCGGGCCGGCGCGTGAGTGCCCACATGCGGGCGATGCTCGACCGCTTGCGTCGTGACGGCCTCGAGCGCGGTCGTCGCATCCACACCGACCTGCCCCAGTGCCTCGTCCACGGCGACCTCCGCCTCGACAACATCTTCTTCGCGGGTGACGACGTGCGGGCGCTCATCGACTGGCAGCTCACCCGCACCGGTCCGGGGGTGGTCGACGTGGCCTACTTCATCGCCGGTTCGCTCGGATCCGAGGTCGACGAGGACGTCATCACCGGCCTCCTGACCCGCTACCACGCCGGCCTCGTCGAACACGGGGTGACGGACTATCCGCTCGAGCGGCTGTTCGCCGACTACGAGGACGGCCTCCTGAGCGTGTTGGGCGGACTCACCGCGGTCGAACAGCTCGACATGGGCGACGATCGGGGTCTGGCCCTGGTCGAGTCGATGGTGACGCGTCTCGACGCCCGCCTCACGAGGGTCCCGGCCTGACGGGATAACCTGCGCCCGCCTGAGGAGGTACGGCATGGTTTCGGACATCTTCGATGCGAGCAGGTGGCGCGACATCGCCGGGTTCGATGACCTGACCGACATCACGTACCACCGGGCCGTCGACCAGGGCACCGTTCGCATCGCCTTCGACCGGCCCGAGGTGCGCAACGCGTTCCGGCCCCACACCGTGGACGAGCTCTACCGGTGTCTCGACCACGCCCGGATGACCAGCGACGTCGGCTGCGTGCTCGTCACCGGCAACGGCCCGTCCCCGCGCGACGGCGGTTGGGCGTTCTGCTCGGGCGGCGATCAACGGATCCGCGGCAAGGCCGGCTACCAGTACGCCGAGGGCGAGACCGCCGACACGGTCGACCCCGCGAAGGCCGCCCGCCTCCACATCCTCGAGGTGCAGCGGCTGATCCGCACGATGCCCAAGATCGTGATCGCCGTCGTGCCCGGTTGGGCGGTCGGCGGCGGCCACAGCCTGCACGTCACGGCCGACCTCACGCTCGCGAGCAGCGAGCACGCGATCTTCAAGCAGACCGACACCGACGTCGCCAGCTTCGACGGGGGCTTCGGCTCGGCCTACCTCGCCCGTCAGATCGGCCAGAAACGAGCCCGGGAGATCTTCTTCCTCGGGCGCGAGTACTCCGCCGACGAAGCAGTCGCCATGGGCATGTGCAACGCCGCGATCCCCCACGACGAACTGGAGGCGACGGCGCTCGAGTGGGGCGCCGAGATCAACGCCAAGAGTCCCACCGGTCAGCGCATGGCGAAGTTCGCGATGAACCTGATCGACGACGGGCTGGTGGGCCAGCAGGTGTTCGCCGGCGAGGCCACCCGGCTGGCCTACATGACCGACGAGGCCACCGAGGGCCGTGACGCGTTCCTCGAGAAGCGGACCCCGGACTGGTCCGCGTTCCCCTGGTACTTCTGACGTCCGTGGACGACCCGGACCTCGTGCTGCGGTTCTGGAAACCGCACGGTGTCATGACCGCGTTCACCGACCGCGAGGGCCGTGAGACGCTCGCCGACCACATCGACGTTCCCCGCGTCTACGCCGCAGGCCGGCTGGACCGCGACTCCGAGGGACTGTTGCTCCTCACCAGGGGGAAGAGCCTGCGGACCCAGCTGATGCGCCCGGACATCGGGCACCCGCGCACCTACCTCGTCCAGGTCGAGGGCGTGCCGGACGCGGCGGCGTGCCGGGCGCTGGAGCAGGGCGTCGACCTCAAGGACGGGCGCACCCGGCCGGCGACCGTCGAACCGCTTCCGAGCCCGCCCGACCTGCCGGAGCGCCGGGTCCCGATCCGCGTGCGGAAGTCCGTCCCGGACTCGTGGATCCGCCTCACGTTGACCGAGGGCCGCAACCGGCAGGTCCGGCGCATGACCGCGGCGGTCGGCTTCCCGACGCTGCGACTCGTGCGCGAGCGCATCGGTCCGATCGATCTCGTCGGCCTCGTGCCGGGCGCGTGGGACGTGCTCGCCCCGGAGGAGGTCGACGCGCTGCGGGCCTCGCTCAACGAGGCGGAAGGCTCCAGTCCACGGGCGTCCGGCCCGCGTCGACGAGGGCGGCGTTCGCGCGGCTGAACGGTTTCGTACCGAAGAATCCCTTGTGGGCGGACAGCGGCGACGGGTGGGGCGACTCGATCACCGCGTGGCGGTGGCGGTCGATGATCGACCGCTTCTTGCGAGCCGCCGCGCCCCACAGGACGAAGACCACCCGTTCGTCCTTGGCGTTGACCACATCGATGACCGCGTCGGTGAAGTCCTCCCACCCCTGGCGCTGATGGCTCGCCGCCTCGTGGGCCCGCACCGTGAGCGTGGTGTTCAACAACAGGACGCCCTGGCGGGCCCAGGCCTCGAGGTTCCCGTGGTCCGGGATGGCGACGCCCAGGTCGTCGTGCAGCTCCTTGTGGATGTTCTGAAGAGACGGTGGCACCCGCACGCCGTGTCGCACCGAGAAGCAGAGCCCGTGGGCCTGCCCCGGGCCGTGGTACGGGTCCTGGCCGAGGATCAGCACCTTGACGGCCGCGAGGGGGGTCAGGTGCAGGGCGGCGAACACTTCGTCGTGGGGCGGGAACACCTCGTAGATGGCCCGCTCCTCGCGGACGAACGCCATGAGGGAGGCCCAGTACGGCTTCTCGAACTCGCCGCGGAGGACGGGATTCCAGTCGGTGGTCGGCGTCACCCTCGCGACATTAGGCGGGGCGCGTCCCGACGATGCTGGCCCGTTCCATGATGCGGATGTCCGGGTAATAGTCACTGGCGGCGTAGTGCTGCACGGACGCGTTGTCCCAGAACACGATCGTGTCGTTCTCCCAGGTCAGGCGGTACTGGTACTCGACGACCGCCGCCTGGGCGATGAGGTGCATGATGATCTCGCGGCTCTCGTCGGCGTCCATGCCGTCGATGTGTGACGTGAAGTAGCCGTTGACGTAGAGGAGCATGCGGCCGGTGACCGGGTGGGTGCGCACGACCGGATGGCGCACCAGCGGGTACTTCTCGCGCATCTCGGCCTTCCGGTCCTCGGGCACCTGGTGGGCGAAGGCGAGCGTGTAGTCGTGGATCGCGTGCAGTCCGTCGATGCGCTCCTTCCACTCGTCGGTGAGCCCGTCGTAGGCCGCGGCCATGTCGGCGAACAGCGTGTCGCCGCCGGTCGGCGGCACCTGGATCGCGTGGAGGATCGCCCCCATCGACGGCACCTCCCGCCAGGTCACGTCGTGGTGCCAGCCGTTCTCGAAACCGCCGGTGTCCGCCCCCTTCTCGAAACGGACGAGCTCGGGGTGTTCCTCGTTGCCGGTGATGAACGGATGGATCTCCAGGGCGCCGAAACGCCGGGCGAACGCCACGTGCTGCGCCGAGGTGACCGGCTGATCGCGGAAGAAGACGACCTTGTAGTCGGCGAGCGCCCGGGCGATCTCGTCGATCACCTCGTCGCCCAGCTCGGTGGCGAGGTCGACGCCGCTGATCTCCGCGCCGAGGGTGACGCCGCGCGGGGTCACGGTGATGTGGTCGAATCGCGGATTGGCGAGTCGTTGGCGTTCGTCGGCGAGGTGCAGCCACGGGCCGATCGACATGTCGAAGCGGTCGATGTACACCCGCCCGGGGGCGACGGCGCCCGCGGGGTCGCTCGTGCCGGCCCGTTCGGTGGATTCGGTGGTGGTCATGGTGCTCCTTGGAGAGACGTTGCCGCGGCGTGCATGCCGGCGACGAGCAGTCGGGTGGTGTGGGCGAAGAGCGCGTCGCCGTCGACGGACGTGAACGACGGCAGATGGCGAGCGAAGGTCGGATGGGTTTCGGCGTCGATAGCGCCGATGCTGGCTTGCAGGCCACCCGGAGAGTCGGCCGGGAACGAATCGAAGCGGTGATCGACGAGCGTGAAACCGACCGTGTGCCAGAAAAGCGTGCGGAACCCCTGCACGGCGTCGTCGTCCGCGAGGCCGAGCTCCTCCATCAGGGTCAGTCCGTGTTCGACCGCCTGGGCCACGGCGCCCGAGAGCCGATCCGCGGTGGCGAACAGCTCGAGCAGGTTGCGGTCGGCGAGGAGGTGGCTGCGCAGGGCGATGCACAGCGCAGCAGCGCGTTCCTCCCAGGGACCGTCGGGAAGGTCGGGAAGCCGCACGTCGCTCAGCGCGTGCCGGGCGACGGCGTCGAGGAGGTCGTCCTTGTTCTCGAAACGGAGGTAGACGGTCATCGGGTTGACGTCGAGCTCCGCCGCGAGTTTGCGCATGGAGAACCACTCGAGGCCGTGTTCGGAGATCAGCCGGCGGGCAACGTCGACGACGTGTTCGGGGGTCAGTCCGGTGTCCCGTGTCGCGGTGGTCATCGGTGTGAATATACGCTGTATATCGACCGGCGGTCAACGACGGATCCCGGCCGGGACCGTATTCGCTTGCCCCTCCCTCGCTTCACGGCGAGTCTGACTCCATGCTGCGGGCGACGGGGCTCACGAAGAGGTACGGCGACGTCGTGGCCCTGCGGGGCGTCGACTTCGCGGTCGACGCCGGTTCGGTCGTCGCCCTCCTCGGGCGCAACGGCGCGGGGAAGACCACCATGCTCTCGATCATCGCCGGGTTGCTCGAACCCGACGCCGGCGAGATCCTGGTCGACGGCGTGGATGTGCGTCGGCACCGCTCGGCCGCGGCCACCCGCATCGGCATCGCGCCCCAGGAGACCGGCATCTATCGCGTGCTCACCGTGCGCGAGAACCTCGAGTTCTTCGGAGAGATCGCCGGCCTGGACCGTGCCACGCGTCGGGCGCGCGCCGAGGAGGTCGGCGAGGCGCTCGGGTTGTCCGCCCTCCTCGACCGCACGGCCACGACCCTGTCGGGCGGTGAGGCGCGGCGGCTCCACACCGCGTGCGCGCTCGTCCATGCTCCTCCCCTGCTGCTCCTCGACGAACCGACGGTCGGCGCCGATGTCGCAACCCGCAACCAGCTGATCGCCTCCGTTCGGGCTCTCGCGGCCGATGGCGCCGCGGTCGTCTACACCACCCACTACCTGCCCGAGGTCGAGGCGCTCGACGCCGACATCGTGGTGATCGACGAGGGCGCGCTCCTCGCCCGGGGCACGAGAGCCGAGCTCGTCGCGACGTACTTCGCCGCCGGTGTCGAGTTGGAGATGGCGACCGGGTTGGACCTCGCGGCACTCCCCCGCCTCGATGGCCTCGAACCGACGGTGGTCGGCCCGCGCCGCTGGCACCTTCGCGGGCAGACGGACGTGGCTGACATCGTCCGGCGCCTCGACGACCACGCCCCCGACATCGTGGCGATCGAGGCGTCACGGCCGGACCTCGAACGGGTGTTCCTCGAGATCACCGGGCGCGGGTTGGAGGACGAGGTCGACCGATGACCGGATTCGTCGCCGTCAGCCGGCTGCAACTGCGGGTGCTGCGCCGTGACCCGGCGTTCCTCGTGGTCATGTTCGGCATGCCGCTGGCGATCATGCCGCTGATGAAGGAGACCATCGCCCTCTCGCTCGTGGCGTCCGGATTCCCGGATGCGAACGGCGCCGAGCAGCTGGTCCCCGGTCAGACGGTGCTCTTCGGGTTCATGGTCGCGGGTTCGGCCGCGTTCGCGTTGTTCCGCGAGCACGGGTGGCGGACATGGGATCGGTTGCGGGCGTCGCCGGCGTCGCCGCGTCAGATCCTGGCGGGTTTCGGTGCGCCGTGGGTGCTCATCCACGTCCTGTTCCAACTGGTGATGCTCGGGTCCGGTGCGCTCTTCTTCGATCTCCGGCTCAACGGTGGGTCGCCGGTCGCCCTGGTGCTCACGGTCGTCGCGTTCGCCGCGTGTGTCGTGGCCATCGTGATCCTCGCCGCGGCGACGTTTCGCACCGTGAACCAGCTCCAGGCGCTCGTGAATCTCGGTGCTCTCGTCTTCGGCGGGCTCGGTGGCGCACTGGTCCCCGTCGAGCAGCTCCCCGGCTGGGCCGAGACGATCGCGCCCGTCTCGCCGCAGTACTGGGCCATGGACGCCTTCCGCTCGGTGTTCCTCGAACGCGGCGGCGTCGACGACGTGCTCGGGCCGTGTGCCATCCTGCTCGCGATCGCGCTGGTGGCGAGTGCGCTCGCCTCGATCCGCTTCCGCGCCGACGAGACCAAGGAGTTCTTCGCGTAGTCCCCGAATCGAGGCGGCCGGGGCGCGAGAATCGGCGGCGTGACCGACATCACCGAGACCGCGAACACCTGGCTGAGCGACGAGGATCTCGAGACCGTGCGGGGCCGCGTCCCCATGGTCTATGTCGATGCCGTGCCCGTGCGGGTCGATGCGCTCGGCGAGGTGACCCACATCGGGCTGCTGCTGCGGGCGATGGCAGATGGCACCGTCAGCCGCGCCCTCGTCACCGGTCGCATCCTCTTCGGCGAACGGATCCGGGCGGCGCTGCTCCGCCATCTCGAGAAGGATCTCGGACCGATGGCGCTCCCCCGGATCCCGGCGAATCCGACGCCGTTCACGATCGCCGAATACTTCCCGGATCCCGGCGTGTCCGGCTACCACGACCCGCGCCAGCACGCCGTGAGCCTCGCCTACGTCGTGCCGATCGCCGGTGAACCCCAGCCGTCCGAGGACGCGCTCGACCTGACGTGGGTCACACCGGAGGAGGCGAACAGTCCCGAGGTCCGCAACGAGATGACCGGCGGACACGACCGGCTGCTGCGGCTCGCACTCGCCCACGTTTGTCAGCTCCCGTAGAGGGAAACCCATCCGGGATCGGCGAGACTGTCGCCCATGGAGCGCCGTGACGTCGTCGTGATCGGAGCCGGCCCGGCGGGCGCGGCCGCGGCGATCCGCGCCGCACGGGGTGGCGCCACCGTCCGGGTGTTCGAGAAAGCCGGTCAGGGCCGCGACAAGGTGTGCGGCGACGGGCTCACTCCCCGGGCGGTCCATGCGCTCAACGAGCTCGACATCGACATGGCCGGGTCCCATCGCATCGACGGGCTGCGCATGATCGCCAACGCGACCCGACGGGAACTGCCGTGGCCGGCGACCGGACGGTTCGCCGCCCACGGCGCCGTGTGGCCCCGTCGCCACCTCGACGCCCATCTCGTCAAGGCGGCGATCGAGGCCGGCGCGGAGATCGAGTGGAACACCGAGGCCCTGCCGATCCTCGACGGTGACCGCGTCATCGGAGTGGAGGCCGGCGGCCACCGCTGGGAAGCGGGGCTCACCATCGTCGCCACCGGCGCCCCCGGCAGTGTCGCCCGGATGCTCGGTGCCCAGCGCGTGGAGGACGAGCCGTTCGGTCTCGCGATCCGCACCTACGCCGAGACCCCTCGCCACGCCGACCGCCACCTCGAGGCGTGTCTGACCCTGCGCGACGACAAGGGCACGCCGGTGCCGGGCTACGGCTGGATGTTCCCCGCCGGCGACGGCACCGTGAACATCGGCGTCGGCGCGCTCTCGACGATGAAGGGGTTCAAGAAGCTGAACCTCAACACCCTGCTCGACTCGTATCGCGATCTCGTGAACGACGAGTGGGAGCTCGGTGAGTATCTGGAGCGACCGCGGGCATGGCGCCTCCCGATGAGCGTGCAACGTCGCCACGGCCCGGGTTGGGTCGCGATCGGGGACGCAGCCGGCCTCATCAACCCGATGAACGGTGAGGGCATCGACTACGGCCTCGAATCCGGGATGCTCGCCGCCGACCTGTTCCTCGCCGACCCCGGGTCCGCCGCCGCGGCCTACGACCAGCAGGTCGGCGAACGCTTCGATTCGTTCCTGCGCACCGGCCGGCGCTTCAGTTTCCTGATCGGCCATCCGTGGATTCTCCGCACCGGGCTCCGGTTCGCGGTCGGCACCCAGTCGATCGCCAACATGACCCTCCAGGTCATGGGCAACCTCGTGGACACCGACACCCCGGGGGCGGCCGGCCGCGTGCTCCGCGTCGCCGACCGCACGCTCGCCCTCGCCGACCCCATCCTGCGCCGCACCCGCGCCACCGCCTGACCCGCTTCAACTGGGGTCTGACCCCCGCTTCACCTTCGAGCGCTCACCGGGCGTCGAGCGCTTCGGCGAGGTCCTCGAGCGAGTGGACGATGCGCTCCAGCGAGCACTCGATCATCAGGTTGACGATCTCGTCGTCGAAGCGACGGCGCCAGTCGGTGTGGATGCCGACGACGCGGACACCCTTCGCGGCGGCGTAGCCGACCTCCCACGCGGTGCCGTCGTCCGTGGACAGGCCGTTGAGGCTCGCGACCACGAGGTCGCACCGGTCGATGGCGCTGACGTTGTTCTCGTAGATGTCCCGCACGTTGTCCGCTGTCTTGTCCGGGTTGTCGCGATGGGGCAGGAAGGTGGCGTAGCCCGCCGCCGCCACCACTCGGTCCACCTCGGTGATCCACCAGCGTTCGCCCTCGTCGAAGAGCGGACCGGCCACGTAGACGAGACCGCGGCTCACGTCTTCGCCCGCTCCTCGTCCGGGAGGCTGTCGGGTTGGCGGCCGGCGGTCACGTCGACCCGGCGCACGTCCTTGACCAGCCAGCACTTGGTGGGCGCGTCGTCGAGAACCAGGCGTCCTTCGTCCGAGATGAGCGCATGGCGCAGCACGTCGAGCGGTATCGAGGCGAGGAACAGGCCGTCGCCCGAGTGCACGGTGCCGTGATCGCCCGTCGGCCGGGCGTCGCCGAGCAGCGTCGCCAGCGGCCCGGACCGGCGGGCGACGGTGATCTGGTTGGCGACGAGGCCGGACACGGTGATCGTGTCGGGGTCGCCGGCCCGGCGGATGGGTGCGGTCGAATCGTTCATGCCCGCATTCTTCCTCATCGCTCGCGTCTCGGTAGATTGGGCGCATGAGCACCGCGAGCGATGTCACCCCGGCGGAGGAAGATCTCCCGCTGATGATCTCCGTCGACGATCACGTCATGGAGCCGAAGGATCTCTGGCAGCAGCAACTGCCGGCGAGCAAGCGTGACCGCGGTCCGCGTGTCGTCCAGGAGAAGATCCGGCTGAAGTTCGAGGGTGGCCACTACGGCTTCGAGCGCAACGACCCCGACGGTCAGCTCTGCGATGTGTGGCTCTACGACGACCTCGTCGTGCCGACCGGCTTCCTGCACGGCCCGGCCGGCGTGCCCCGTGAGGAGCAGCGCAACGTCGCCGCCGTCTACGAGGATCTCCGGCCCGGCACCTACGACCAGGCCGCTCGTCTCGCCGACATGGACATGAACCATGTCGAGGCCGCCATCAACTACCCGAACATCTTTCCCCGCTTCTGCGGGCAGGGGTTCCTCGAGCGCGAGGACAAGGAGTTCGCGCTCGAGTGCCTGAAGATCTACAACGACTGGATCATCGATGACTGGGGCGGCGGCGCCGGCAAGGGTCGCCTGATCCCGCTCACCCTCGTCCCGCTGTGGGACCCGGCGCTCGCGGCCGAGGAGGTTCGCCGGTGCGCGGCGAAGGGCTCGTACGCCATCGCGTTCTCGGAGAACCCCTCCAAGCTCGGCTGCGCAACGATGTACAGCGGCGAGTGGGACGTCCTGTGGCAGGCCTGCGAGGAAGCCGACGTCACGGTGTCGATGCACATCGGCTCCTCGTCGTCGATGCCGTCGACCTCGCCTGACGCGCCGCTTGCCACGTCGATGTCCCTCTATGCGCAGAACGCCGAGGGTTCGTTCGTCGACTGGGTCTTCTCCGGCACGCTCGAGCGGTTCCCCGAGATCAAGATCGCCTACGCCGAGAGTCAGGTCGGATGGATGCCGTTCCAGATGGAACGCATGGATTCCGTCTTCCGCGAGGGGCGGGGCGGCGTCGGTGGCTCCGGTCCCCTGCCGAGCGAGATCGCCAAGGGGCGGATCTTCGGCTGTATCTTCGACGACCTCGTCGGCCTCAAGCAGCGCGAGGACGTGGGCATCGAACAGATCCTGTTCGAGACCGACTACCCGCACTCCGACGGCACGTTCCCCCACTCGCGCAAGGTCGCCCACTCGATGTTCGCCGCCGTCGGCATGAACGCCGAGGAGTGCTACAAGGTGCTCCGCGGCAACGCCATCGAGGCCTACGGCCTCCAGCGCTTCGGCATCACCGAGTAGGTCCCCCTCCGCAGGCGATCTCTGGTCAGGAAAGTGTCGACTCCGGACGCGCAATAGCGCCGTTTTCGCGCCTTTCGTGACCAGAGAAGCCTCGTACCGGGGTCAGCCGAGGGCGCGGTCGATCGCGTCGCTGGGCTCCACGAATTCGAGGCTCTGGGCCTCGGCGACGTGTTGCTCGGTGAGCATCCCGGCGCACACGTTGAGACCGTTGCGGAGATGTTCGTCGTCGCGCAGCGCGCGGGCGACGCCCTTGTCGGCGAGGGCGAGCGTGAACGGCAACGTGGCGTTGTTGAGCGCGTAGGTCGACGTTTTCGGCACCGCACCGGGCATGTTGGCGACGCAATAGTGCACGACCCCGTCGACGACATAAGTCGGTTCCGCGTGGGTGGTGGGGCGAGCCGTCTCGATGGACCCGCCCTGGTCGATCGCCACGTCGACGACGACGGAACCGTCGCGCATCGCCCGGATCATCTCGGCGGTGACCAGCTTGGGCGCCCGGGCGCCACGCACCAGGACCGCGCCGATCACGAGGTCGGCGTTGACGACGAGGTGTTCGAGCGCGGCGGTGGTCGAGTAGACGGTCTCGAGCTCGGCGCCGAACCGGCGGGACAGTCGGCCGAGGACGTCCAGATCGCGGTCGAGCACGGTGACCTGCGCGCCGAGGCCGATCGCCATCTCGATCGCGTTCTCGCCGACGACGCCGCCCCCGATCACCACGACGCGGGCCGACGGGACCCCGGGCACCCCACCGAGCAGCAGACCGGCACCGCCGTGGGGCGCTTCGAGCGAGGACGCGCCGGCCTGGATAGACATCCGCCCTGCGACCTGCGACATCGGGGCGAGCAGTGGGAGTCCCCCGTGGGGGTCGGTGACGGTCTCGTAGGCGATCGCCGTGCCGCCGCTAGCGAGGAGATCCGCCGTCTGGGCCGGATCGGGGGCGAGATGGAGATAGGTGAACAGGGTCTGCCCGTCGCGCAGCATCGCCCGCTCCTCGGCCTGAGGTTCCTTGACCTTCACGACCATGTCGGTGCCCGCCCAGACCCTGGCCACGTCCGGCTCGATCGAGGCGCCCGCGGTGGTGTAGTCGAGATCGGTCGCGCCGATGCCTTCCCCGGCGCCCTTCTGCACCACGACCTCGTGACCGTGGGTCACGAGCTCGCGGACGCTGGTCGGGGTCAGGCCGACACGGCGCTCTGCGGTCTTGATTTCCGTGGGGCATCCGATGCGCATCCGCCCACGGTACGAGAGATACGACGGTCGTGGGAGGCTGATCGTCAGTCGACGGGCTTCGCGAGGCCGTCGACGACCTCGGCGTCCGCCAGGGCCGCGAGCGTCGTCGGAGGACAGAGGATCTTTCGGTCCCGCGTCCCGCCTCCGACGATCACGCGATCGCGTGCCATCACGGCGGCGTCGATCCAGACCGGAATGTCCGCGGGGAGGCCGAACGGTGTGACGCCGCCGATCTGCATACCGCCGGACCGCTCGATCGTCTCCTCCGCTGCCGCGAACGACGCCTTGCGGGTGCCGAGTCTCTTGCGGACTGCGCCGTTCACGTCGAGGCGGGTCGTCGCGAGCACGACGCAGCAGGCCATCGGCCGTTCGTCGGACTTGCCGACGACGAGGATGGCGTTGGCCGAGTCGTCCGGTGCGTAGCCGTAGGCCTCGCAGAATGCGGCGGTGTCCGCGAGGTCCGGATCACACGGCACGACCTCGTGCTCCAGATCTGCGAGTGCGTCGAGGACGGGATCGGTCATGGGCCCCATTCTCCCCGATCTTTCCCGATCCGCGTTGAGTTGTGGTCGTCTCACGACCACAACTCGGTTAAGAACGCGTGGGTTCGCCGAGGTGGTACATGGGGGCGGCGGGCTTGAGGGGGCGGGCGTACCACAGGGGTCGGCGCAACCCGCCGGGGCCTGGGGCGGGGCGGGTCTTGGCGAGCCAGTCGAGGTAGGCCTCGCGGGACTTGGCGGTGTCGACGACCGCGTCGCCGTACTGGTCGCCGGACTCAGCCGGCCCCACGGTGACCCGCTGGTGCCAGCACTGCATGCCGGAGACCGGGTCGGGCTGCACGGAGAAGGTGAGGTTCTGATGGACGCCGGTGTCGTTCCACCAGATCCGGTTCGTGTCGGGGTCGTCGCTGTCCCAACGGCGGATGCCGTCGGTGCGCGACAGCTTCCATGTGCCGTCGGGCTGCTTGTCGATCGTGGCCTTCCCGGCTCCCCACGAGCGGGCCTGGTCCTCTTCGATGCGCCAGCGGCCCATGTGGTGCGAGGCGGCGACGACGCCGGGTCGGATTCCCTCGGTCCGCCAGGCCTGGATGACGAAGTGGCCGATGCGGGTGGTGATCCGGACGAGTCCGTTCTCCTCGATCCCCAGCTTTTCGGCGTCGCTCGGGTGGATCCAGAGCGGATGGCGATGGCTGATCTCGTTGAGCCACTTCGAGTTCGCGGAGCGCGTGTGGATGAGGGTCGGGATCCGGAACGTGGGCAGCAGGATCCGCTCCCCTGCGTCCATGTCGAGGTCCTGGTGGTGGACATGGGACGGGATCCACGTCGGCGCCGCGTACTCGGGCCACCCCCAGTCCTTCAGCGTGGTGGAGAACAGCTCCAGCTTCTTCGAGGGCGTCGGGAACCCCGCCTTCACCTCGCCGTCGACCTCGACGGCCGGCGATCCCTCCCCGAGATCGGCGAGGCTGATCTCCTCGAGCCCGGCGGGCGTTCCGTCCCAGTTGCTGATCGTGCCGGGCTTGCGGAACACCCCGTCGTCACCCTTGTCGCAGTCGGCGACCTCGGCGTCGCCGACGAGCCGCGCGTAGGGCGTGATCATGTCGCCGGGCACCGCGTACGACCCGACGTCGCGCATGTACTCGAGCGGTGTCTTCCCCGCCGCGGCGGCATCGTCGGCGAGACCCGGCACGGACTCGGCGAACATCGTGCCGTAGTACTCGTCGACCGTGATCGGCGTACCCGGGCGCTCGTCCGATTCGAACCACTTCCGGATTCCCCGGGATCCGTCGGGATCGATGCGCCACGAGAGGTCGATCCAGAACTCGTTCTCCTCCCAGACCTCCCCGGGGTTGAACTCGTGGGTGCGCGTCTCGTGGTCGAGCTCCTCGCCCCGGATCTCGGCGTAGCGCCGGTACACGGGCTGGCGGAAGCCGATCCAGCGACCGTTGTGCGTCTCGAAGCTGGCGACGTCGTGGCGCTCGGTGCCGACCCCCATCGGGAGGACGTAGTCGGCGAACCACGACGTCTCCGACCAGGTCGGGGTGAGGGCGACGTGGCACTTGACCTTCGACTCGTCGGTGAGCGCCTCCATCCAGGAGAAGCCGTCGGGGTTGGTCCAGATCGGGTTGTAGACCCGGCTGAAGTAGACGTCGAGCGTGCCTCGGCCCTCGTTGAGGAAGTGCGGGAGCAGGATGGACATCTCGTGGTACGAGAGCGGGTACTCGCGGGGCCACGAGAGTTCGTTCCACTGGTGCAGCGCGGGCGCGCCCTTCGGCTGGGCCGGCTTGAACTTGTTCCAGCCGTTGCCGCTCGTGCCGCCGACGGTGGCCACCGACCCGGTCAGCACGTTGAGGAAGAACAGGCAGCGAGCGGTCTGCCAGCCGCCGAGATTGCCCGCGCCGGCGGCGCGCCAGTTGTGCGACGCGAACTTCGTGGGGTGGGCGCCGATGATCGCAGCGATCTCCCGGAGCTCGTCGCCGTCGACGCCACACATCTCCTCGGCGGCCTCCGGCGTGTACTCGGCGTAGGCATCGAGCAGGGCCGACTCCACGGAGGCGAACTCCACCGGCAGGTCCGGCCTGGTCTCGCGGAGGTAGGTCTCCCAGTTCGTCCAGCGGCGGACGAAGTCGCGCTCCCAGGTGCCGTTCTCGAGCAGCAGCCGGGCGATCGTCAGCAGCAGGAAGGGCTCGGTGCCGGGCCACGCCGGCAGCCAGTGATCGGCCTTCGACCCCGTGTTGGACAGGCGCGGGTCCACACAGATGATCGTCGCCCCCTTCTGCTGGGCCTCGATGATGCGCTGGGCGTGGGGGTTGAAGTAGTGGCCGGCCTCGAGATGGCTCGAGATGAGGAAGATCACCTCGGCGTTGGCGAAGTCCGACGAGGGCCGGTCGTGGCCCATCCAACTCTGGTACCCGATCCGGGCGTTGGACGAGCAGATGTTGGTGTGGCTGTTGTGGCCGTCGACGCCCCAGGCCTTCAGCACGCGGTCGGCGTAGCCGTCCTCCCCGGGTCGGCCGACGTGGTACATGATCCCGTCGCGTCGGTCCTCGTCCATCGCCGTCGCGATCCGGGCACCGATGTCCGCGAGCGCCTCGTCCCAGGTGACCCGCTCCCACCGGCCCGAGCCCCGTTCGCCGACGCGGCGCATCGGATGGAGGATCCGCTCGGTGTCGTGCACCTGGTTCAGCGTCGCCGGACCCTTCGCGCAGTTCCTGCCCCGCGACGCCGGGTGCAGCGGGTTGCCCTCGATCTTGTCGATCTCGCCGGTCTCGTGGTTGACGTGGGCGAGCAAGCCGCACGCGGCCTCGCAGTTGAAGCAGGTCGTGGGCACGAGCGAGTGGTGCTCCTCGACCCGGTCGGGCCACGCCTTGGCGTTCAGTGAGGTGACGTCGTGCCAGTCCTCGTGCGGTGGGTACTGGCGCAGATCGGTCATCAGGGTCTCCTACGACAGCGGGACGGACTGGCCGGCACGGACAAAGGCGTCTTCGTAGGCCCACAGCGCGGCGAGGGCGACGATGCCGGCGGCCGCACCCAGGGCCGGCTCGGGCTCGGCGGCAGCCAGGTTCACGACGACGAGGACGGCGGCCAGGACGAGTCCGCCCACCCCGAGCCGGTACTTCCGCGCCTGTCCACCTCTGGTGAGCACGTGCATCGCCGCCTCGACGTGCGGTGTGCTGCGAGATGCCGTCTCGATCCAGAGCAGCGCGAGCGTGGCGACGGCGCCGCCGAGGAACGCCCAGTGCACGGCATCGACCGAGGGCAGGTCCATGCCGAGGTCGAGGATCGCGTAGGTGGCTCCCCCGGCGGTGATCGCCTGGGCCAACAGCGTCGGGAGCAGCAGCGGCGTCTGCCACAGGTCGCGGCCTTCGCACTGGGCGAAGAGGAACGCCGTGTAGCCGGCCGTGCCCGCGGCGAACACCGCCGTCGGGATCGCCAGCACGGCGATGGCCGTCGGCGTGTCGGCGAGCCCCGCGGCCCACCAGGCGGCGAGGCAGACGGCGAACCCGGCGAGGACGTAGGCGCCGCGCACGAGCCAGGAGTCCCAGCTGCCCCGGGTGATGAGGTAGTGGAACCGGCCCGGCTGCTTGAGGTCCGCCACCAGCAACACGCCGGTGAGCGCCAGGAACGCGCCCGCGACCATCGGCGGGACGACCCCGACGGCCGCCTGCTCGGCGCGGTGACCGAGCAGGACGAGCAGCGCGGCGACGAGCATCACACCCGCCGCGATCGCCTTCGTCACCAGATACCCCGAGACCTTGCCCTTCCAGGTCATCTGGTGCGGGGTGGTGTAGGTGGTCCGGGCGACCACCCCGTGCGTGGCCGGTGGCACGGTCGGATGGGCCGGCGTGGTGTCCGCCCAGATCAGACCATCGTCGGCGATCGCGGTGCGGAGCGGATTCAGCGAGGCCTGGTCGGCGCCGCGGTAGTACACCTTCGGGTTCGTGCCCTGCTCGGGCGAGCGCACCGCGACGTCCTCCCGGGCGATGATCTTCGTCGCCGCGTTCAGCGGATCGTCCAGATCGGCGACCTTGATCGCGTGCGTCGGGCAGACGACGACGCACGACGGTTCGAGGTCCAGCTCGATGCGGTGATTGCAGAAGTTGCACTTGTTGGCGGTGTTGGTCTCGGGGTTGATGTAGATCGCGTCGTAGGGGCACGCGTTCATGCAGCCCTTGCACCCGATGCAGTTGTCGTCGTCGAAGTCGACGACACCGTTCGGAGCGCGGTAGAGCGCGTTCGTCGGGCAGATCGTCATGCAGGGCGCGTCGTCGCAGTGGTTGCAGCGCATCACCGAGAAATGACGGCTGACGTTGGGGAACGAGCCGGTCTCGATGTACTTGACCCAGGTGCGGTTGACGCCGAGGGGGACGTCGTGCTCGCTCTTGCAGGCCACCGTGCAGGCGTGGCACCCGATGCACGAATCGCTGTCGAGGAGGAACCCGAGTCTGGTCACGACGATCCTTCGCGGAAATGTACGGACAAATCGAGTGTAGGCGCGATGCGGCGTCCACACGTGATGGCACGGCCCGGCGCGATCTGCGAGCGTGTGGCCGTCCGTTCCCGAACGAAGCGAGCTCCGATGCCCGGCCTGCGCCCCGATGTCGATCCCGATGGTCTCCTCGAGTACTCGGTCGTCTACACCGACCGGGCGCTCAACCACATGAGCCGGACCTTCCAGGACGTGATGAACGACATCAGCACCACCCTGGCGTCGGTCTACAACGCCCACTCCGTCACCATCGTTCCGGGAAGCGGCACGTACGGGATGGAGGCGGTCGCCCGCCAGTTCGCGACGGACCAGCACTGCCTGGTGATCCGCAACGGCTTCTTCTCGTACCGCTGGACCCAGATCTTCGACACGGGTTCGATCCCGAGTTCGCACACCGTGCTCGCGGCGCGGCGCGCGGCGGAGGGGCCCACCGAGCCGTTCGCCCCCGCGCCGATCGACGAGGTGGTCGCCGCGATCGAGTCCGAGAAGCCGGCGGTGGTGTGCGCGCCCCACGTCGAGACCGCCTCGGGCATGATCCTGCCGGACGACTACCTGCGAGCCGTGGCCGACGCGACGCACGCGGCCGGCGGGCTCTTCGTGCTCGACTGCATCGCGTCCGGCACGATCTGGGTCGGCATGGCGGACATCGGCGTCGACGTGCTCATCAGCGCGCCGCAGAAGGGGTGGTCCGGGTCACCGTTCGGCGCCCTCGTCATGTTGAACGAACGGGCCGACGCACGGTTGGCCGAGACGCAGAGCACCAGTTTCGCCTGCGACCTCGGCAAGTGGCGCTCGATCATGGCGGCCTACGAAGCGGGCGGCCACGCCTATCACGCGACGATGCCGACGGACGCGATCACGGCGTTTCGCGACGTCATGGCCGAGACCGCCGCGATCGGGTTCGACACGGTCCGCGCCGCGCAACAGGAACTGGGCGACCGGGTACGCGCCCTCCTCGCCGATCGCGGCATCCGCAGCGTCGCGGCCGACGGGTTCGGGGCCCCCGGCGTCGTCGTGTCCTACACGGACGACCCGGCGGTGAAGAGCGGCGCCGCCTTCGCCGCGGCCGGCCTCCAGATCGCGGGCGGCGTGCCGCTCATGTGCGATGAGGGCGACGACTTCTCCACCTTCCGGCTCGGCCTGTTCGGTCTCGACAAGCTCACCGACGTCGACGGCGCCGTCGCCCGCCTCGACACCGCCCTCGACACCCTCGTCTAGCCGCCCGAGCCCCCACGCAACCCCTGGAATCTCTGGTCAGGAAAGGGTCGCCGAGCGCGGCCGATTTCGACCCTTTCCTGACCAGAGATTCCACTCGGGGGACGAGGGTCCGGCTCGGGGGACGAGGGTCCGGGGGCGAGGACTCGGGGGACGAGGGTCCGGACGGGTGTCGGGGTCAGGGGAGGATCTCGAGGACGCGTTCGGAGGGGCGGCCGATCACGGCGCGGCCGTCGAGGACGGCGATCGGGCGCTGCATGTCGGCCGGGTGGTCGACGAGATGGGCGACGACGGCGGCCGCGCTCGTGTCGTCGAGCGACGTGCGGACCATGTCCGCCGGATCACCACCGACCATGGCCACGAGCTCGGTGAGCTGGGCGGCGTCGAGCGGATCCTCGAGATAGTTGTGGATCGTGTAGTCGACCCCACGTTCGTCCAGCAGAGCGACCGCTCCGCGGGCCTTGCTTCAATTGGCGTTGTAGTACAGCGTCAGCATCAGCCGATGATGCCATGTCGAGCGGGCGACGAGCATGAGGCGACGCAGCGCGCCCGTCTGGCAGGCTCGGCTGGTGGCCCGCCTGCTGATCGTGCACCACTCCCCGACCCCCGGCCTGCGCGCCCTGCTCGACGCCGCCGTCGCGGGTACCGCCGCTCCCGGTATCGAGGGCGTCGAGGTGGTCGTCGCCGAGGCCCTCGATCCGGACCCCGAACTGGTCGCCGCGTCGGACGGGTATCTGCTCGGTACGCCGGCCAACCTCGGGTACATGAGTGGGGCGCTCAAGCACTGGTTCGACGTCGTCTACAACCCGTCCGTCGATCGCACCGCCCGGCGACCCTACGGCTGTTGGGTCCACGGAGAGTCCGACACCACCGGCGCCGTTGCGGCCATCGAGAAGATCACGACCGGACTCCAGTGGCGTGCCGTCCAGCCGCCGCTGGGCCTGATCGGTCCCGTGGACGAGGCCCTGTCCGATCAGACCTGGGAGCTGGCCGCCACCCTGGCGGCGACCCTGATGGACGCCTGAGTCACCTCAGGCGGGGAAGTCCACGTCGACCGTGACGTGCTCCCATTCGTCGATCGACGTCGACATGGCGGCGAGCTTCTCCCGCGTCGCCGCGAGCACGTCCTTGCCCAACAGCAGACGCAACGGCGGGTCATCGAGTTCGGCGATCATCACAGCGGCGTCGCCGACCTTGCGGGGATCGCCCGGCAGGTGATCGGCGAACTGCTTGATCAGGTCCTTGCGGCCCTGGACGTCGGCGTAGTCGCTGATCGCAGACTCGCTCTCGGCCATCGACCGCGACGCCCAGTCCGTGCGGAACGCCCCGGGCTCGATGTTCGTCACCCGGATCCCGAACGGTTCGACCTCCTTGGCGAGCCCCTCGCCGAGCGCTTCCATGGCGAACTTGGTGCAGCTGTAGAACACGTTGGGTGGGTTGGCGACGAGACCGGTCATCGACGAGATGTTGATGATCCGTCCGTGGCCCTGTTCGCGCATGATCGGGAGGACGAAACGGAGGGTGTCGACGACACCGAAGAAGTTGGTGTCGAACAGTCGCCGGATCTCCTCGTCCTCGCCCTCCTCCACCGCCGCCATGTAGCCGTATCCGGCGTTGTTGACGAGCACGTCGATGCTGCCGAACGCGTCCACGGTCGCCTGCACCGCGGCGGCGATCTGGCGTTCGTCGGTGACGTCGAGCGCCGTCGCACGGGCATGGTCGGGATGCTCGGTCAGGAGTGCGTCGAGGGTCTCGGGTCGCCGGGCCGTCGCCATGACCGAGTGGCCGGCCTCGAGGGCGGCCCGTGCGATCTCGCGCCCGATCCCGGTCGAGCAGCCGGTGATAAGCCAGCGGGCCATCAGACCGCCACCTCGGGCAGACGCCGCAGGTAGCCGGCTCGACGCTCGGCCAGCTGGGCGGCCCGGCCGGCGGCATCAACGCGCGGTGCGTCGGGCAGCTCGTGGTCGAGATCGTCGAGCTTCACGACGCGGCCGCGCGCCGACAGGTCCTCGCGTGCTCCCCCTTCGGGGAACTCCGCCATGCGCAGCGTGAGGTGCCCGTCGGAGAGGCCGCACGTGTCGATCCAGTTGTGCACGCCGGGGTCGCGCCCCGCGATCACGAACGTGTAGGTGCCATCCGGATTCGGGGCCGCCTGCGACTTGTTGAGGCTCGCCGTGCGGTCGACGATGTCCAGCGTCGTGCCCCACATGGTGGCGATCGGGACCGTGAAGTACTCGGCGCCCCCGTCGCTCACGTCGACGACGAACGCCTCGTCGTCGGTGATCTCGTAGCGCCCACCCACATAGACCTGGTGGCGCAGTCCGCCGGTGTGATCCGCCGACCAGGCGAGCGCGAACTCATTGGGTGGCCGCTTCATCGTGCCGTGGGACATCCGCCCCGTGAAGTCGGCGTAGTGCTCCATGAACTGCACCGTCAGCTGGGCCTGCTCATCGATCGTGCGGGCGGCCGTGGCGGGCGGGTCGTCGCCCAGACGGACGATCTCGAGATGGTTCGGATCGTCGACTCCCCAGTCGAGCATCACGTCGCGGATGTAGAACTCGTGGGCGGACGGTCCGGATCGGACGTGGTTCGGCCGGTCCCCGGCCGGTTCCGCGTCGACGGTGATGACGAAGGAGCCGTCGCTGTCAACCTCCATCGTGCGTCCGTTGAGCACGTCGACGGTGCCCATGTTCTCGTCCCAGAGGGTGAAGTAGTTCTCCGTCATGCGATTGGTGCCGACCCGGCCGCGGATCTCGTAGCGTTCGTCGCCGCTGATCGGGATGACGCGATAGATCGAGTCCGGATTGTCGATCCCCCATCGCGAGCCCGGGACCCGCTGCCCGTCGAGCTCGTGTTCGAGCCGCGTGATGCAGGTGACCTTCGGCCGCAGCGGATCCTGGTTGGAGGACCAGATCGCGGCGGAGAACATGACCTCCTCGAACGCACGGTCGAACCACGCCCGTTGCGTGTCCGAGGGGTTCGCCCGCTCGAGCCAGGCGTTGCCGACCTCGCGGTAGGCCGCCATGACGAGCGGGTGGTCGATCAGTTCGAGGGCCGCGAGCTCGTGCTCGTGCTGTATCGGGGTGGCCACGGGGTGGTCGGACATCGCTTCTCCGGTTGGACGACGGGGGCGACCCTATTCCCGGCCGGTCCGGTCGTCAGATCGGGCGGTAGCGGGCGGTGTAGGCCCGGAAGCGGTCGCGGATGGCGGCCGCCGAGAGCCCGAAATCCTCGGCGGCGTACGCGGGCCGGCCCGCCGTTTCGCGGGGGCGGTCGTCGAACCAGGAGCGCATCGCTCCCTCGGCGTCGAGCGTCAGTTCGAGCCCCGTGTCCTCGTAGACGCGAGCCACCGCGCCCACGGGATCGGCCACCACTTCCTCGAACAGGAGGTCGGTGACGCCCCGCTCGGTCCCCCACCGGTCACGAGTCGCCATGGCGCGATCGTTGGTGAACCCCATCCGCTCGATCCATTGCGCGCCCACTCGAGCGGGGTCGACCGTGTCGCTGTGCATGCGCCACAGCGTGGTGTTGAGGCTGGCCCCCGACGGGATCGTCTCGACCGGATCCCGATGGAGGTGGACGAGATGGGCCTCGGGAAAGCGGGCCACCAGCGCATCCAGATAGCCGAGGTGCGCCGGCGTCTTCAGGACCCACCGCTCGCCGAGCGCCCCCCGCTGCCGCTTCTGCCACTGGAGGAGCTGGAGCAGCCGATGGAGATGGTCGTAGGCCGGCGTGAAGTCCTGGTCGTCGAGCCAGCGCCGGTACGCCGGGACGTCGGCCGATGCCTCGGGCACATGGGACAGGAACGCGTCGGCGAGGAACATGATCTCCTCCTCGGCCTCCTCGGCGTACATGGGATGGATGGCGAAGAGCTCCGGGACGAACTCGCGGCTCTGCGCCTCGCGGGCGCGCGCCGCGGCGATGCGCGGGTCGGTGGTGGTCCAGTCGACGTCCAACGGCGCAGCGACCTCCCCGACCTCCCATCCGTAGGCGCAGGTGATGCGGGGATCGGCGGCCAGGATGCGCTGCATCAGCGTTGTCCCCGAGCGCATCATGCCGACCACCACGATCGGGTCGGTGATCCGCTCCTCGGCGATCTCCGGATGCCGCCGGAACCATTCCGTCGTCCGTAGTCGCATGGCGAGGCTGTGGACGACCCCCGATCGCAGGATGTGCACGCCGAGCTCGTTCAGCGGTGCCGCCGCGTAGCTCTCCAGGAGCACCCCGAGCGGCTCCTCGAACGGTCCCGGGCCGAAGTCGTCCAGGCCGTCGACCGCTCGGGCGTCGCGCCGGATGGCGTCCAGATCGAAGCGGCCGGTCATGGGGCCTTTGGCTACCACGTCGGGCGGCTGTCTATCGTTTCGCCATGGATGACGCCCGTCTGATCGAGAAGCTCCTCTACACCTATGCCGATCGCATCGACGCGGGCGACCTCGACGGCGTGGCCGAGATGTTCACCCACGGACGGATCTGGGGGATGGACGATCCCCCTCCCGAGGCCGTGTTCGAGGGGCGAGACGGTGTGCGCCGGTTGTACGACATGTCGACCCGGATCTACGACGACGGCACCCCGAAGACCCACCACACCACGAGCAATGTGCAGCTCGAGATCGCCGACGACGGCCTCCGCGCGAGCGGGCGGGCCTACTACTGCGTCACCCAGGCGACCGACGACCTCCCGCTGCAGCCGATCATCACCGGCCACTACCACGACACGTTCCACAAGATCGACGGAAAGTGGTGGTTCGACACCCGGATCATGTTCGTCGACCAGGTCGGCGACCTCTCCCACCACCTCAAGTACGAGTTGCCCTAGGCGATGTCAGCCGGTGCCGGTGCCGAGATCTGATGCACCGTCAGATACTGTCGCCCCATGGTCGATCTCGCCGATTTCCCGAAGATCATCTCCGTCGACGACCATGTCGTCGAGCCGGCGCATCTCTGGCAGGACCGCCTTCCCGAGCGGTACAGGGACGTCGGTCCCCGAATCGTGATCGCGCCCCAGGGCGAGATGGCGCTCGTGGACGGCGCGTGGGTCGAGACGCCGGGTGACGGCGACAAGATGGCCGCCTGGTGGCACTACGAGGACCACCGCTACCAGATCAAGGAGATGATCGCCTGCGCGGGCACGCCGCCGGAGGAAGTCACGATGCAGGGCGTGACCTACGACGACATCCGTCCCGGTTGCTTCGACCCGAAGGCCCGCCTCGCCGACATGGACGCGAACCATGTCGAAGCGTCGCTGTGTTTCCCGAACTATCCCCGCTTCTGCGGCCAGCTCTTCGCCGAGAGGCAGGACCGTGAACTCGCCCAGCTCTGCGTCGAGGCCTACAACGACTGGATGGTGGACGAGTGGTGTGGCGACTCCGGCGGCCGCCTCCTCCCCCTGTGCCTGGTTCCGCTCTGGGACGCAGACCTCGCCGCGGCCGAGATCCGTCGCAACGCGGCGCGCGGCGTCAAGGTCGTCGCCTGGTCCGAACTGCCCGCCTGGCTCGGCCTGCCGTCGATCCACTCCGGCTACTGGGATCCGTTCTTCCGGGCCTGCGAGGAGACGGGGACGGTGATCGCGATGCACATCGGCTCGGGCACCCGCACCGTGAAGCCCGCGGACGACGCCCCGACCCTCGTCACCGCCGCGCTCATCTCGGCCAACAGCGCGGCCTCGATGATTGACTTCCTGTTCAGCGGCGTCCTCGTGCGCCATCCGAACCTGAAGCTGATGTACGCGGAGAGCCAGATCGGCTGGATCCCGTACTATCTCGAACGAGCGGACGACAACTACGCAACCCACCGCTGGGCCCAGGGCGAGGAACGGCTCCCGGAGCCGCCGTCGTTCTACTACCACCGCCAGATCTTCAGCTGCTTCTTCAAGGACACGGCCGGTATGAAGCTGCTCGACGAGGTCGGCGTGGACAACGTGCTGTTCGAGACCGACTACCCCCACAGCGACGGCACGTTCCCCCGCTCCCGGGAGGTGGCCCACGAACTGTTCGGGCACCTGGACGCCGAGACGGTGCACAAGATCGCCCGCGGCAACGCCATCAAGCTCCTCGACCTGGACTTCGACTGAGCGACACCATGGATGCGCTCGCCCTCGCCCGAAGTTTCCGCGGCTCGCTGGGCATGCTCGCCATGGACTGGCTGATGGCTCCGTCCACGATCGCCGCCGGCGTCGAGCGGGGCATGCCGGACGGGCTGGCGAGCTATGCGGTCGGGCGCTGGGGTGCGCTCGGCGATTGTCCGGTCGACACGGTCGTCGGTGCCGCGTTCTTCTGGGAGCCGGACCTGGTGCGCACCCTCGTCGCGGAGGGCCGCTCGGTCATCGCGCCGATCGAGGGCGCCCGGATCTGGTCCGACATCTGCGCCCAGTGGGGTGAGGATCACCTCGCGGACTTCGACGGCGCGGCGCGGCTCGGCGAGCTGCTCGATCGGGTCGTCACCGACGCCGATCCGTTCAACGCCCCCCTCTTCGTCGGGTGGCGCGATCTCGTGACCGCCCCTCCCGGCCCGGGCCGCACGTTCCAACTCGCCCAGGCGATGCGGGAGCTGCGCTTCTCCCGGCACTGTGTCGCGGTGCAGGCCGCGGGCATCACGCCGCTCGAAGCGATCCTCGCCGGCCCGGCGGCGTTCTCGGCGACGATGTTCGGCCACCCCGAGCCGTACCCCGACGTCGGCCATCTCGGCGACGTCCGCGAGGAGATCGAAGCCCACACCGATCAGCTCCACGCCCGCGACCTCGCGTTCCTCTCCGACGACGAACGGGCCGAGCTCCGGGCGCTCGCGAAGGCCGCCCGCGCCCACGGCTCGAATTGAACTCCCGGGCCTGACTTGGTTGTCTTGCCCCGATGACGACGATCGAGTCTCCGGCCGACGACCTCGGCTTCGACCCCGACGCCCTACGCGAGAAGTACCGCATCGAACGGGACAAGCGGCTGCGCCCGGACGGCAACGACCAATACGTGGAGGTCGCCGGCGACTTCGCCTACTTCGTGGACGACCCCTACGTCGACGAGCCGATCGAACGGGCGGCGCTGACGGACGAGGTGGAGGTGGTTGTCATCGGGGGCGGTTTCGGCGGCCTCCTCGCGGGAGCCCGACTGGTCGAGGCGGGCATCACGGACGTGCGCATCATCGAGAAGGGCGGGGATTTCGGCGGCACCTGGTACTGGAACCGCTACCCGGGCGCCATGTGCGACATCGAGTCCTACATTTACCTGCCCCTCCTCGAGGAGACGGGCTTCATGCCCGCGGAGAAGTACACCAAGGCGAAGGAGATCCTCGCCCACAGCCGCACCATCGGTGAGCACTATGGGCTCTACGACGACGCCCTGTTCCAGACCGAGGTCACCGGGGCCGAGTGGGCCGAGCAGGACCGCCGGTGGATCGTCCGCACGAACCACGACGATGCGATCCGGGCCCGGTTCGTCATCATGTCGAGTGGCCCCCTGCACCGACCGAAGCTTCCCGGCATCGAGGGCATCGACACGTACGCCGGCCACTCGTTCCACACCAGCCGCTGGGACTACGGCTACACGGGCGGCGATCCAGACGGGAACCTGACCGGGCTCGAGGGCAAGCGGGTCGGCATCATCGGCACCGGGGCGACCGCGGTGCAGTGCGTCCCCCACGTCGGCGCCGCCGCGGCATCGCTGCACGTCTTCCAGCGCACCCCGTCCTCGATCGACGTGCGCGCCAACGCGCCGACGGATCCCCAGTGGGTCTCGTCGTTGCAACCGGGTTGGCACCGCGAGCGCATGGAGAACTTCAACACGCTCGTGAGCGGCGGGTTCACCGACCAGGACCTGGTGATGGACGGTTGGACGTCGATCATCGGCAAGTTCATCGAGATCGCCAAGCGCCAGGGCGACCGCTTCAGCATGGACAACCTGGCCGACACGATGGAGCTCGCGGACTTCACGAAGATGAACGAGATCCGGGCCCGCGTCGATGCGGTGGTACGCGACGCGGACACGGCCGAGGCGCTCAAACCCTGGTACCGCCAGTTCTGCAAGCGGCCCTGCTTCCACGACGAGTACCTCGACGCGTTCAACCGACCGAATGTGCATCTGGTCGACACCGACGGTCGCGGCGTCGACCGGATCACCGAACGGGGCATCGTCGTCGACGGCACGGAGTACGAGCTGGACTGCCTGATCTTCGCGACCGGCTTCGAGGTGGGGACGAGCTATACGCGCCGTACCGGCATGGACCCCGTCGGGGTGGACGGCGTCAGCCTCGGCGATCGGTGGTCCGACGGCGTGCGCACGATGCACGGCATGTTCAGCCGCAGCTTCCCGAATCTGTTCATCGTCAGCCACATCCAGGGTGGATTCACCGCCAACTACCCGCACATGCTCGACGAGGTGAGCACCCACATCGCGTACGTCCTGCGGGAGTCGCGCGAACGCGATGCCACCCGGGTCGAGGTCTCCGAGGAGGCGGAGCAGGCGTGGGTCGAGACGGTCATCGCGAGCGCCCGCGATACCGCGGAGTTCCAGGCGAGCTGCACCCCCGGCTACTACAACAACGAGGGCCAGCCGCTCGGCCCGGCGGCGGCCCAGAACGGGGCCTACGGCAAGGGGAACCTGAAGTTCTTCGCCCTGCTCGACGAGTGGCGTGACGCCGGCGATCTCGCCGGCCTCGAGCTGGGGTGAGCGGCTGGGCATCCATTGCCCCGACCGCGCCCTCAGCCTAGGGTCCCCCCTGATGGGGGAACGGGCTGATGCCTTGCTCGACGTGCGCAACGTCGAGGTCGTCTACAACGACGTGATCCTCGTCCTCCGAGGCGTGAGCCTGCGCGTCGACCGCGGCGAGATCGTGGCCCTGCTCGGGGCGAACGGAGCGGGCAAGACGACCCTGCTGCGGGCGATCACCGGCCTGCTGGAGGTCCACCGCGGCCAGATCACGAAGGGCACCGTCAACTTCGAGGGCGAGGCCGTCGACCACGAGGACCCGTCGAAGCTCGTGCGGGCCGGGGTGTCCCAGGTGATGGAGGGCCGCCGCATCTTCGCCGAACTCACGGTGGACGAGAACCTCAAGGCCGGGGCCTACACCGTGCGGGACAAGGCGAAGGTCGCCGCCGGCTACGAGCGCGTGATGGAGCTGTTCCCGGCCCTTCGGCCCCGGCGGGGTGACACGGCCGGATACATGTCGGGCGGCGAACAGCAGATGCTCGCGATCGGCCGGGCGCTGATGGCGTCCCCACAGCTCCTCCTGCTCGACGAGCCCAGCCTCGGCCTGGCCCCGCTCATCGTCGAGCAGATCAGCCAGATCATCACGACGGTCAACGAGCAGGGCACCAGCGTGCTGTTGGTGGAGCAGAACGCCCACATGGCGCTGTCGATCGCCGACCGGGCCTATGTGCTCGAGAACGGGCGTGTCGTGAAGGACGGCACGGGCGAGGAGCTTCTCGCCGACGACGACATCCGTGAGTTCTATCTCGGGGTGGGCGACGCCGGCCGCAAGTCGTTCCGAGACGTCAAGTCCTACCGGCGTCGGAAGCGGTGGTCGGCATGAGCACGGACGCTCTGCTGCAGTTCCAGGACGTGACGTTGCGCTTCGGCGGCGTGACCGCGCTCCACGAGGTCAGCTTCGAGGTCGAGCCGGGCGAGCTGTTCGCGGTCATCGGTCCGAACGGAGCCGGCAAGACATCGATCTTCAACTGCCTCAATGCGGTGTACCGCCCGAGTCACGGCACGATCACGTTCGACGGGAGGCCGGTCATCGGAGCGAAGCCGACGGAGGTCGCCCGTATGGGCGTGGCCCGCACGTTCCAGAACCTCGGCTTGTTCGCGAACCTGAACGTCATCGACAACCTGATGCTCGGCCGCCACCTGCTGATGAAGAGCGGCTTCATCAGCGGTGCGCTCTGGTTCGGTCGGGCCCGCCGCGAAGAGATCCACCATCGCGCCGCGGTCGAGGAGATCATCGACTTCCTCGAGTTGCAGGCCTACCGGTACCAGCCGGTCGGGATGTTGCCCTATGGCATCCAGAAGCGGATCGAGCTCGGCCGAGCCCTGTCGATGGAGCCGAAGTTGCTGCTCCTCGACGAGCCGGTGGCCGGCATGAACCTCGAAGAGACCGAGGACATGGCGCGGTACATCCTGGAGATCCGCAACGACCTCGGCATCGCGATGATCCTCGTCGAACACGACATGCACATGGTCATGGACCTCGCCGATCGGGTCATGGCGTTGAACTTCGGCGAGCCGCTCGCCACCGGATCGCCGCAGGAGGTCCAAGACGACCCACATGTGATCGCTGCCTACCTCGGGGAGGTCTCGTGACCGCGACCATCGACCGCACCGTCCCGCCGACGGCGGGAGCGGGCAACGAGCACACACTGCCCGCCAAGCTCCTGGCCCGGGCCGCGACGACTCCCGACACGGTGGCGCTGCGCCACAAGCAGATGGGTCGCTGGCAGGAGTACACCTGGGCCGACTATGCCGATCGGGCCGCAGCGGTGGGCGCGGGGCTCGCGTCGCTGGGTGTCGGTGCCGGCGACACGGTGGCGATCCACTCGGAGAACCGTCCCGAGTGGGTGTTCGCCGATCTCGGCACGCAGGGGCTCGGCGCGGTGGCGGTCGGCGTCTACCCGACGAGCCCGGCGGCCGAAGTCGAGTACCTGCTCGCCCACAGCGAATCGAAGGTGGTCATCGCCGAGGACGAGGAGCAGCTCGACAAGACATTCGCCGTGTGGGATCAGCTCCCCGACCTCGATTACGCGGTCGTGATCGACCCCCGCGGCGTGCGGGTGCTGGACGATCCCCGGGTGCTGACCTTCGACGAACTCCTCTCCCGGGGACGACACGCGGGGAGCGACGCGTTCGACCATTCTGTCGCTTCTCTGTCGCTCGACCACGTCGCGGTGATCGTCTACACGTCCGGCACGACCGGGCCGCCGAAGGGCGCGATGATCAGCCACCGCAACCTCCACACCTCGAGCGAGTCGTATCGCGAGGTGTTCGGTACGAGCGAGGGCGACGAGGTGCTGTCCTACCTGCCGTTGTGTCACATCGCCGAACGTCTCGTGACCGTCGTCAACGGAGTGAGCCACGGCTATGTGGCCAACTTCGGTGAAGGCGGTGAGACCTTCACCAACGACATGCGCGAGGTCCAACCGACCTTCTTCCTCGGCGTGCCGAGGGTCTGGGAGAAGATGCTGGCGGGAATCCAGGTCCGGATGGCCGATGCGAGCTGGATGAAGCGCCGCAACTACGAGTTCTGGATCGCGCGCGGCCGGCGGCTCGCTCGTTCCCGGATGAGGGGCGGACTGGGGTTCGGCGCGCGGATCGTGTACGCCCTCGGATGGTTGATGCTCTACCGGGCGCTCAAGGAACGCCTCGGGCTGGCCCGCTGCGACAAGGCGCTGTCCGGCGCGGCGCCGATCGCGCCCCAGGTCCTGGAGTTCTTCTGGAGCATCGGGGTGCCCGTGCGGGAGGGCTACGGCCAGACCGAGAACACCGGCCAGGCGACGGTGAACCCCGATGGCGACGTTCGGATCGGCACCGTCGGGGTGGCCACCGCCGGGGCCGAGGTCCGCATCGCCGACGACGGCGAGATCCTGACGCGCGGCGGTGGCACCTTCGTGGGCTACCTCAAGAATCCAGAGGCCACCGCGGAGACGATCACCGACGACGGGTGGCTCCACACCGGCGATATCGGGGAGCTCGGCGACGACGGATTCCTCACGATCACGGATCGCAAGAAGGACATCATCATCACCGCCGGTGGAAAGAACATCTCCCCGTCAGAGATCGAGAACCGGCTGAAAGTCTCGCCCTACGTGCGTGAAGCCGTGGTCATCGGCGACCGCCGGAAGTATCTCACCGCACTGATCGGCATCGAATCGGACACCGTGGGTGACTGGGCGACGCGCGAGGGCATCCCCTACACCACCTACGAGGACCTCTCCGCCAAGCCGGAGGTACGGGAGCTCATACAGCGCGTGGTCGACGAAACGAATGTCGAGTTCGCCCAGGTCGAGACGGTGAAGCGCTTCGCGCTCATCCCGGTGGAGCTCGACCACGAGGACGGCCAGCTCACCGCGACCCAGAAGGTGAAGCGCAGCGCCATCGCCGACCAGTTCGCCGCGGTCATCGGGGAGATGTACGCGTGACGCAGTTCCTCCAGGCCTCGTTCGACGGGGTGTCGCTCGGTGCGCAGTACGCGCTGATCGTGCTCGGCTTCGTGGTGATCTACCGCGCCACCGGCATCATCAACTTCGCCCAGGGAGGGGCCCTGCTCCTCGGGGCCTACATGACCTACAACGTGGCCAACACATGGGGCTGGAACTTCTACGTGGCGGTCGTCATCTCGGCGGCGGTCGTCGTGGTCTTCTCGGTCCTGCTCCAGCGGGCGATGCTCCAGCGGGTCTTCCGCGAAGTCGCCGGCGTCTGTCTCGGTCTCATCGTGTGGGCATCGGTCGTGTACAACGGTGGGTCCCACACCGTCGGCGTGCTCGTCGGCATCGCGGCCGGGCTGCTCACGTGGCAGGTCGTCGGTCTGCTCGAACGCCGGCTCGGGACCGGAGGGCCATCGGAGCTGCCCCTCTTCGGCGCCATCATGGTCACGATCGGCGTCCTGTTCGTGGTCCGGCAGGTCGTCGCCTCTATCTGGGGGTTCGGCGAGCTCAGCGTGAACGACCCGTGGGAGACCAGCACCTGGAAGGTCGGCGACGTGATCATCCAGCACGCTCGGGTCGCCACCATCGTGCTGGCGATGATCGGTCTCGGTCTGTTCTTCCTGGTCGACCGTTACACGCGGATCGGGGTCGCGATGCGGGCCACCCACTTCGACCACGAGGCTGCGATCGCCCAGGGGATCCCCACCAAGTGGGTGTTCGCCACGGCGTTCGGACTGGCCGGAGTCGCCGCCGCGTTCGCGGGCACCGCCGAAGCGTCGGGGGCCAACCTGATCACCCCCAACCTCGACCTGATCGTCTTCCTCGCGTTCCCGGCGATGATCCTCGGTGGCTTCGATTCGCCGGGCGGTGCCGTCGCCGGTGGCGTGTTGCTCGGGTGGTTCCAGAACATCGTCAAGACCTATGTGGCGAGCCCTCCGTCGTGGTTCCCGGCCGACGACCTGACCTGGTTGGGCGCAGGCTTCGACCGGGTTGCGATCTTCATCCTGATGATCGTCATCTTGATGGTGCGGCCCTACGGCCTGTTCGGCACGGAGGAGGTCCGTCGGGTATGAGCGATCGCCTTTCCCTTCGCCGGCGTCTTTTCGGCCGGGCCAACGAGCGGATGATCGTCTCCTACGACGAGGACCTCCGTCTGTTTCCCACTCGGGCCCGAAAGGCGTGGCTGCTCGCGCTCGTGTTGGTGTGGGTGTTCATCCCGACGTTGTGGGACACGTGGCCCTTCTCGATCCTCAGCAGCCGAGGCGTCAGTCTCAACACGCTGGCCTACGCGGGCGTCTTCGCGATCGCGGCCATCGGGCTCAACCTGCTCACCGGCTACACCGGCCAGGTGTCCCTCGGCCACTCGGTGTTCCTGGCCGCCGGCGCCTACTTCGCCGCCTACGCCGGCAACACCTGGGACATGCCGTTCTGGCAGTGGGTCGTGCTCGCTCCGGCCGTCGGATGGATCCTCGGCGCCGCCGTCGGTCCCTTCGCCCTCCGGTTGCGGGGAAACTATCTGGTCGTCGTCACCCTCGGGCTCGTGTTCATCGGTGAGCACGTGTTCCGCAACTGGGAGAGCGTGACCGGGGGCAATACCGGCACCTCGGCCGCGGCGGTGCCGCTCGAGCTCGGTCCTCTGGACGTGCGCGACCTCGAGCTGTTCGGCAAGGAGTTCGACGAGGAATGGGCCTTCTTCTGGCTGATCTGGCTGATGGTTGCCCTCGTCGCGTGGCTCGTGAAGAACGTCGTGCGCACCCGGCCCGGGCGGGCGCTCCAAGCGGTGCGTGACCGCGACATCGCGGCCGAGATCATCGGCATCGACGTCGGCATCACCGGGTACAAGACCCAGGCCTTCGCGTGGTCGGCCGCGATCGCCGCGTTGGCCGGCGCGCTGTTCGCCCCGCTCCAGCTCTTCATCAGTCCCGGCGACTTCGGGTTGCTCGTGTCGATCCAGTTCATCGCCATGATCATCCTCGGCGGCATGGGCACGATCTACGGGTCCATCATCGGCGCCCTCATCCTCACCGCGATGCCTCGCTTCATCGAAGGCGGCATCCCTGTGGTCGACACGATCTTCCCCGACGGGCTGCCCGGGGTCGCGGTCAAGAACTCGGACCCAGGACTCGTCACCACGTCGTCGTTGAACGTGATCGTCTACGGTTTCCTCATCGCGCTCTTCCTCCTGGTCGAGCAACGCGGACTGGCCGGCATCTGGCACCGCATTCGCAACTACTTCTCGTCCTGGCCGTTCTCCTACTGAGTCGGTCATGAAACACCCTTGGAGGGGATCCATGAAAACAAGCAAACGTCAATCGAGGACACTGCTTCGGCTGCTCGCCGTGCTGTTGTCGTTCTCGCTCGTCGCCGTGGCATGCGGTGACGACGACGGCGATGACGGGGCGTCAGGGGACGGCACATCGGATGATGGCACGTCGGACGACGACATGGCCGACGACGGTGGCGCGGCCACGGCTCCCGAGCCCGCGCCGGGCTTCGACGGGTCGACCATTCGTGTCGGCGTGATCTCGGATCTGTCGGGCCCCGCCGCGCTGATCGGCGCGCCGCTCACGGCTGGAGGTCAGGTCTACTACGACTACATCAACAGCCAGGGAGGCGTTGCCGGCCAATACATGATCGAGACGGCCGAAGCCGACCATGCGTACAACCCGACCACCGCGGTGCAGGTCTACAACGACATGAAGGACGATGTCGCCATCGTGGGCCAACTCCTGGGCACGCCGATCACCAACGCCGTGCTCGAGTCGTTGAAGGCCGACAACGTCGTGGCCTCGCCGGCGTCGCTCGACGCGTTCTGGGTGCCCGAGCAGAACCTGTTGCCACTCGGCGCTCCCTACCAGATCCAGGTCATCAACGGCCTCGACTGGTGGATCAACGAGGGTGGCGGTTCCACCGATCAGGTCTACTGCACCTTCGTGCAGGACGACCCCTACGGCGAGGCCGGACAGGCCGGCGCGGAGTTCGCAGCGGAACGTCTCGGCATCACGATCGCGGACACAGCCACCTATGTCTCCGGCGCCCCCGACTACAGCGCGCAGATCCAGCAGCTGGCCGCAAGCGGATGCGAGGTCGTGTTCCTGACGGCGCTGCCCTCCACCACCGGTGAGGCGCTGGGCGCCGCGGCCAGCGCGGAGTTCACCCCCCAGTGGATCGCCCAGTCCCCGGCCTGGATCAACGCCCTGGCCGAGAGCCCGCTGGCTCCGTACCTCGAGGCGTATCTCGTCATCGTGGGCGAGGGAGCCACCTGGGGCGACGACAGCATTCCCGGCATGGCCGAGATGGTCGCGAACCTCGAGGCCTTCGCCCCCGAGCAGGCGCCCGACTACTACTTCGTCTTCGGCTATCTCCAGGCGATCGCCGTGGTGAAGGTGCTCGAGCAGGCGGTCGCCAACGGTGACCTCAGCCGCGAGGGAATCATCGAGGCGCTCAACGGACTCGGCGAAACGTCGTTCGATGGGCTGAGCGGTGACTACTTCTACGGCCCGCCCGCCGACCGGGTGCCGCCGACGGAGAACACCATCTTCAAGGTGAACCCGGCCGTCCCGAACGGTGTCGAGGCGATCGTCACCGGCTACGAGTCCGACTTCGCCAGCGAATTCGAATTCTGATCTGACCCGGATCTGAGACCGGCAGAGATGGGACGGGGCTCTGAGCCCCGTCCCATCTTCGCGTTCGCGGCCGGTAACAATTGCCGGTATGTCGTTACCGGCGTACGGTCGGGGCCGATGGTCACCACTCTCCTCGCTCCCGTCATCCGGTCGATGCTCGACACGACCGACGCCCAGTACTTCCAGAACCGCGACGACATGCTCGAGCAACTCGCGGTGATCGAGGACCTCCTCGACGAGGCGGAGGCCGGCGGCGGCCCGGAACGGATGGCCCGCCTCCGGGGCCGGGGCAAGCTGCCGATCCGCGAGCGCATCGCCAACGTGCTCGACCCCGACTCGCCCTTTCTGGAGATCAGCCCGCTGGCGGCGTACAAGAGCGACTACGTGATGGGTGGCGGCATGGTCGTCGGCATCGGGGTCATCGCCGGGGTGGAGTGCGTGATCATGGGCAACGACCCCACGGTGCTCGCCGGCGCGTTGACGCCCTACGCCGGCAAGAAGTGGATGCGGGCGCTCGAGATCGCCCGCGACAACCAGATCCCCTACGTCAGCTTCGTGGAGTCCGCCGGCGGCGACCTGCGGGTCGAGACGGGCGGGGACGACGGCCGTCGCCGCGTCCAGACCGACCATTTCGCCGAATCCGGACGCTTCTTCTACGAGATGATCGAGCTGTCGAAGCTGCGCATCCCGACCGTGTGTGTGGTCTTCGGGTCCTCGACCGCCGGCGGGGCGTACCAGCCGGGCTTGAGCGACTACACGATCATGGTGAAGGAGCAGTCGAAGATGTTCCTCGGCGGGCCTCCCCTCGTGAAGATGGCGACCGGCGAGGAGACCGACGACGAGACGATGGGCGGCGCAGAGATGCACACCACCGTCTCCGGCGGCGGCGACTACTTCGCCGAGGACGAGATGGACGCCCTGCGGATGTGCCGGGAGGTCGTCTCCCATCTCAACTGGCGCAAGGCCGGTCCCGAACCCCGCTTCGCCCCGGAGCCGCCGGTGTACGACCCGGAGGAGCTGCTCGGCATCGTCAGCCGGGACCTCGTCAAGCCGGTCGACTCCCGGGACGTGATCGCCCGGGTGGTCGACGGTTCGCGCTTCGAGGAGTTCAAGCCGCGCTGGGGGCCGACACTCGTGGCCGGGTGGGCCTCGATCCACGGGTACCCCATCGGGATCCTGAGCAACAACGGGCCGTTGCATCCGGACTCCGCCCAGAAAGCGGCCCACTTCATCCAGCTCAACAACCAGATCGACGTGCCGTTGGTGTTCCTCCAGAACATCACCGGCTACATGGTGGGCAAGGACTTCGAGGCCGACGGCATCATCAAGAAGGGCTCGCAGATGCTGAACGCGGTCACCAATTCGACCGTGCCCCACCTCACCGTGATCCTCGGCTCGTCCTACGGCGCCGGCACGTACGGCATGTCGGGCCGAGCCTTCGGCAACCGCTTCACCTTCCTCTGGCCGACGGCCAAGATCGCCGTCATGGGCCCCAAGCAGATCGCCGGCGTGATGAGCCAGGTGCGCCGCGGCCAGGCCGAGCGGGCCGGGGTCCCCTTCGACGAGGAAGAGGACGCGGCCACGGTCGCCGCCGTCGAGGCCATACAGGAGAGTGGATCGCTCGCCCTGCGCGCCACCGGGGCGATCTCCGACGACGGGATCATCGACCCGCGCGACACCCGCGACGTGCTCGGGATGTGCCTGTCGGTCGTGCGGACCGCGCCCATCGAGGGCGCCGACGGCTACGGGGTGTTCCGCCTGTGAACGCTCCCCGGTTCCACTCACTGCTCGTCGCCAACCGGGGCGAGATCGCGCGCCGGATCTTTCGGTCCGCGCGTGCCATGGGACTGCGGACGGTCGCCGTCTTCGTCGATGCGGACGCCGACGCCCCCTTCGTCGGCGAGGCGGACGAGGCGGTCCGGGTGGACTCCTATCTCGACGGTGACGCGATCATCCGTGCTGCGGCCTCGACCGGCGGGAGCGCCGTCCACCCGGGCTATGGCTTCCTCGCCGAGAACGCCGGCTTCGCGCAGGCGGTGATCGACGCCGAACTCGTGTGGGTCGGGCCCGCGGCCGACGCGATCGCCGCGATGGGCGACAAGATCGAGGCGAAGCGCCGCGCCGTCGCGGCCGACGTGCCGGTGCTGCCGTCGAGTGAGGATCCCGACGACTTCGCCTCCGTCGGCTTCCCCCTGCTCGTCAAGGCAGCGGCGGGCGGTGGCGGCAAGGGGATGCGGGTGGTCGACGAGGCGTCCGACCTCGATGATGCCGTTGCCGCGGCGCGACGGGAGGCGGGCAGCAGCTTCGGCGACGACCGAGTGTTCGCGGAGCGCTATGTCCCCCGGGCCCGCCACATCGAGATCCAGATTCTCGGCGATGCCCACGGGAACCTCATCCATCTCGGTGAGCGGGAGTGCTCGATCCAGCGTCGCCACCAGAAGATCATCGAGGAGTCACCGTCGCCCTTCGTCTCGGAGGCGATGCGGACCGCCATGGGCGAGGCCGCCCTGCGGCTCGCCGGCGCCCTCGACTACGAGTCGGCCGCCACGGTCGAGTTCCTGGTGGACGACGAGACAGGCGAGTTCTTCTTCCTCGAGGTGAACACCCGCCTCCAGGTCGAGCACCCGGTCACCGAGGAGGTCACCGGCATCGATCTGGTGCGCGAGCAACTTCGCATCGCTCAGCTCGAACCGCTCGGCTACACCCAGGACGACGTCGCGTGGCACGGCCATGCGATCGAGGCGCGGCTCTACGCGGAGGATCCTTCGAACGACTTCCTGCCGGCGACCGGCACGGTGGAAGCCTTCGAGCCTGCGCCGGAACCGGCGGTCCGCTGGGATGCCGGCGTCGGCCCCGGCAGCGAGATCACGGTCGACTTCGACCCGATGATCGCCAAGGCGATCGCCGTCGCTCCGACGCGAGGAGAGGCCGCTGGGAGGCTCGCCCTCGCCCTCGAACGTCTGCACATGGGAGGGACGACGACGAATCGGGACTTCCTGGCCGCCGTCCTGCGGGAGCCGGCGTTCCTCGCCGGTGACACCACGACCGACTTCATCGAGCGGATCGACCCGCCCCGCCGTCGGCCGCTGTCCGACGAGGAGCAGGACTGGCTGCTCGTCGCCGCGGCGATGTGGCTCCAGGGGTGCAACCGAGCGGAGGCGACGACGCTCGCGGCCCTGCCCGGCGCGTTCCGCGTCGGCCGCCTGGCGCCGGAGCGCGTCCAACTCGCGCTCGGCGACGACGAGCACGTGGTGCACTACCGGGCGAACCGCGACAACTCGTTCCGCATCGGTGACGTCGAGACGCGCGGGGTCGCGATCGTGCACCGCTGGTCGGCCGAGGCCGTCGATCTCGAGTACCAGGGTCGTCGCCGCACCCTGCGGGTGACCCGGGACGGCGCCGCCATCCACCTCACCGGGGGCGGCGGCGGAGCGAGTCTGACGGTCGTCCCCCGCTTCTCGGTGCCCGAACCGGAGATCCCGGGCGGGGCCGTCGCTGCACCCATGCCCGGTCGCGTCATCGAGCTGCGGGTCGCGGCCGGCGACACGGTGGAGGCCGGGCAGGTCGTGGTGGTCCTCGAGGCGATGAAGATGGAGAACCATCTGCGGGCCGCGGAGGCGGGCACGGTCACCGAGATCCTCGCCGGTGTCGGTGACCAGGTCGAGAAGGATGCGCTGCTCATGGTGATCGACGACGGGACCGGGGCCGACGATGACTGAGCCGATCCGCATCGCCAACTGCTCGGGCTTCTACGGCGACCGCCGCAGTGCCGCACGGGAGATGGTCGAGGACGGCCCGATCGACGCCCTCACCGGCGACTGGCTCGCCGAGTTGACGATGCTCATCCTCGCCCGCACCCAGGCCAAGCGCCCCGGGGGCGGGTACGCCCGGACCTTCGTCCAGCAGATGGAGGAGGTCATGGGTACGTGCCTCGATCGGGGCATCAAGGTCGTTTCGAACGCCGGTGGCCTCGATCCCGATCATTGCGCGGAGGCGGTGCAGGAGGTCGCCGACAAGCTCGGCCTGAGCCCCACGATCGCCTACGTCGGCGGCGACAACCTCCTCCCCCGGCTCGACGAGCTGCGCAACGCGGGCGTGGACCTCATCGACTTCGAGACCGGCGCCCCGGTGGCCGACGTGGAGTACATCTCGGCGAATGCCTATCTCGGGGCATGGGGCATCGTCGACGCGCTGGCGCGCGGCGCCGACATCGTCGTGACCGGGCGCACCACCGACGCGGCCATCGTCTGCGGACCCGCCGCGTGGCACCACGGCTGGACCCGCGATCAGCTCGACGAGATGGCCGGCGCAGTGGTGGCCGGCCATGTGATCGAGTGCGGCACCCAGGCCACCGGCGGCAACTACTCGTTCTTCACCGAGATCGACGGTCTCGACCGGCCCGGATTCCCCTGGGCCGAGATCGCGGCCGACGGCAGTGCGGTGATCGGCAAGCACGACGGCACCGGCGGGGGTGTCACGGTCGGCACGGTGACCTCCCAGCTCCTCTACGAGATCGGCGGGCCGGGCTATCTCGGTCCCGACGTGACGGCCCGCTTCGACACGATCCAGCTGGAACCGGTCGCGCGGGATCGGGTGCGGATCAGCGGCACCAGGGGCGAGGTACCGCCCGACACCCTCAAGGTCAGCATGAACAGCTGGGGCGGCTATCGCAGCGACATGGCCATCGCCCTCACCGGCATCGACATCGAGGCGAAGGCGGCACTGATCGAGCAGGCGTTCTGGCGGGCCTGCCCCGTCCCCCGCGACGACTTCGAGAGTGTGACGACCGCCGTCGTGCGGACGGACAAGCCGGATCCGGCCACCAACGAGGAGGCCGTCGCCGCCTGGCGCATCACGGTCAAGGACCGCGACGAGCGCAAGACCCGGGCGGTCGCCACCGGGATGAACGATCTCGCCCTGGCCAGCATCCCCGGCTTCTTCGGCCTGCCCGGAGGCGGCGTCGCGAAGCCCTTCGGCGTCCACACCGCCGGCCTCGTGCCCCGCGATCTGGTTCCCCAGCACGTGGTGCTCCTGGGCGGCGACCGCACGGTGATCGACAGTGATGCCCCGGCCGATCGTGAGCCGCCCACTCCCCTCCTGCCGGCCTCCGCCGCCGCGCCGGCCGGCCCGACGGTTCGTGCCCCACTCGGGCTCGTGGCCGGGGCCCGGTCCGGCGACAAGGGCGGCAACGCCAACCTCGGCGTCTTCGTGCGGTCCGCCGAGGCCTACGCCTGGCTCGACGCGATGCTCAGCACCGACATGTTGCGGTCACTCCTGCCGGAGGCGACGACGCTGGAGATCGAGCGCTTCCCCCTCCCCAACATCTTGTCGATCAACTTTCTCATCCACGGCATCCTCCAGGACGGCGTCGCATCCTCGACCCGCCAGGACGGGCAGGCCAAGGGTCTCGGCGAGTGGCTGCGGGCCCGTCACGTCGACATCCCGACCGCCCTGCTCCCCGATCGCGATCCCACCCCGAGCTGACATGGACTTCGACTTCCCGCCCGATGACGATCCCCGCCGCCTGGAGATCCGGACGTGGCTCGCCGACCACCCCCAGCCGACGCCGAACGACCTCCTCGAGCGGGGACTGATCGTGCCCCACTGGCCGGCCCCCTACGGACTCAGCGCCGACCCGATGCACCAGATCATCATCGACGAGGAGCTCGGCCGCGCCGGCGTGCGCCGACCGCCCAACCCGATCGGCATCGGGTGGGCCGGTCCCACCATTCTCCAGGCCGGCACCGAGGAGCAGAAGGCCCGATTCCTCCCCGGGTTGCTGAAGGGCGAGGACATCTATTGTCAGATGTTCAGCGAGCCGGACGCCGGCTCGGACTTGGCCGCCCTCGCGACCCGGGCCGAGCGCGACGGCGACGAGTACGTGATCAACGGCTCGAAGATCTGGACGAGCGGCGGGCACTACTCGAAATACGGGATCCTGATCGCCCGCACCGACCCGGACGTCCCCAAACACAAGGGCATCAGCTACTTCATCTGCCCGACCGACCTGCCCGGTCTCACCATGTCGCCGATCGTCGACATGACCACCGCCCACTCGTTCAACCAGACGTTCTTCGATGACGTGCGGCTCCCGGCGGAGTACCTGATCGGCGACGAGAACGACGGCTGGCGGCTGGCCAAGGTGACCCTGGCCAACGAGCGGGTCTCGTTGAGTTCGGCCGGGTCGCTGTGGGGTGCGGGTCCGTCCGCGGAGCTGCTCGTGGATCTGATCCGCGACGGCGGCGCCACGACCGATCCGATCCTGCGCGACCGTGTCGCCGGTCTCCACATCGAGGCCGAGGTGCTCCGGTTGAACCGTCTTCGCACGCTGAGTGCGCGGCTCAACGGGAAGACGCCGGGGCCAGAGGCGTCGATCCAGAAGATCATGGCGGATGAGCACGGCCAGCACGTGATGGAGTTGGCGAAGGACGTGGCCGGCACCGCCGGGATGCTGTCCGGGTCGGGCCCGACCGGAACGGTGCCCGACTCGATGCGCAGCGGCGCGACCGAGGTGAACGCCACGGACGAGATGCCGGACGTGGACCGTATCTGGCACTACGGGTTCCTCTTCTCGCCCGCGCTGACCCTGGGGGGTGGGACGTTCGCGGTGCAGCGCAACATCGTCGCGGAGATGGTGCTCGGCCTCCCCCGCGAACCGAACGTCGAGAAGGGGCTGACCTGGAAGGAGACCCGCACCCGATGAGCGAGACCGCCACCCTGACGGCGTTGGAGGAGCGGCTTCGCTCCGTGCCCCGTCCGGTGCCGCTGATGAGCCGCGACGACCACGCGACGCTCACCCGCCGCCAGCGGGAGATCCTCGACGAGCTCACCGATCTGATCGTCGACGGTTTCAGCCACCTCACGATGGCCGACCTCGCGGCGCGGCTCGGGTGCTCGCTGCGCACGCTCTACGGCATCGCCTCGAGCCGGGACCAGCTCGTGCTCGTCGCCTGTGACACCGCCCTGTGGCGCACCGGCCGGACCGCCCGCAGTGCCGCCGCGACGTCGGGAGAGCTCGATCCCCTGGCGGCGATCGGTGCCTACCTCCGGGCCGCGACGCGTGCGGTCAGCGCGACGACGCCGGCATTCATGGCCGATCTGGTCGACGTTCCGGGTGGCGCCGACCTGCGGTCGGCCCATTCTCGCTATCTCGTCGCCATCACGAAGGAGCTGCTCGATGCGGCCGTCGAGGCGGGACAGATAGCCGATGTCGACACGCTGGTCGTGGCCCATGCGCTGGCGGGTATCTCCAACGTCTTCACCCACCCGGATGTGATCGACACCCTCGCGGGTACGCCGAAGCAAGCCTCCGACCACATCGCGTCGCTGATCCTGCGGGGACTGACCGCGCCACCCGAAACGTCACCCACGCCAGATCAGGAGCCCTCATGAACGTCACCGACCTCCTCGCCGACCTGCTCGCCGAGCAGGAGGCGCTCGATCAAATCGTGCGGGTCCTGGCCCCCGCCGACTGGTCCACCCCCACCGCGAGTCCTCGCTGGACGGTCACCGAACAGGTCGCCCACCTCACCTACTTCGACCATGCGGCCGCGTTCGCCATCGAGCATCCCGATCGGTGGGACGAGGAGACGGCGCGGCTGTTCGGGGCGGTCGGCGAGGGCGAAGACGGTGCGGATGCGTTGACCCTCGACCCGGTGCGCGGTCTCCCGCCGGCAGAGCGTCACGGCGCCTGGGTCGAGGGGCGCGCCGCGCTCGCAACGGCGGCGTCCACCCTCGGCGACGACACCCGAGTCCCCTGGTACGGGCCGTCGATGGGAGCCAAGTCGTTCCTCACCGCCCGTCTCATGGAGTGCTGGGCACACGGTCAGGACATCGTCGATGCGGTGGGCGCCGATCGCGCCCCGACCGATCGACTGCGCCATATCGCCCAGCTCGGCTTCATCACTCGCGGCTGGACCTACGCGAACCGGGGACTCGAGATGCCCGCCGGCGAGGTCCGTCTCGCCCTCGAGGCCCCGTCGGGTGCGGTGTGGACGTGGGGGCCCGACGACGCAGCCGCTTCGGTGGCGGGCCCGGCCGAGGACTTCTGTCTCGTCGTGACGCAACGGCGCAACCTCGCCGATGTGTCGCTCGACGTTCGCGGCGACATCGCCGTCGACTGGTTGCGCAAGGCGCAGGCCTTCGCCGGTCCACCCACCGATGGCCCCGCTGCCGGGAGATCCTCATGACCGACCTCGTCCTGACCTCGACCGAACGGGGCATCACCACGATCACCCTGAACGACGACGCCAACCGCAATGCGCTCGGCCCCGACCTCATCGAGGGGCTGATGGACGCGATCGACCGGGCGGACGCCGACCCGGGCGTACGCGCCGTGGTCCTCACCAACAACGGCTCGGTCTTCTGTGCCGGCGCGAACCTGAAGACCGCCAACGCCGGCCGCGCCGGCGCCCCGACGGGCCTGGACCTCTTCAGTCGGTTCCGCCGCTCCCCGAAGCCGTTCGTCGGCCGTATCGACGGTCACTGCGTGGCCGGCGGTATGGGTCTCGCCGCAGCCATGGACATCGCGGTGGCGATCGACACCGCGAAGTTCGGCTTCACCGAGGTCCGGATCGGCGTTGCGCCGGCGATGATCTCCGTGCTCTGCCTGCCCAAGATGCGGCCCGCCGACGCCGCGGCGGCCTTCCTGCGCGGCAACCGCTTCCTGGCGCCCGAGGCCGTCCGGCTCGGCCTCATCAACGAAGCGGTGCCCCCCGAGGCGCTCGACGACGCCGTCGGCGCGATCGTGGACGACCTGCGACTCGCCGGTCCCAACGCGCTGGCCGCGACCAAGTCGCTTCTCACGACCGTGCCGGGCATGTCCGTCGACGAGGCGTTCGCCTGGACGGCCGAGCTCTCCGCAGGCCTCTTCCGGGAACCTGAGGCCGCCGAGGGCATGGCCGCGTTCCGCGAGAAGCGGCCACCGTCGTGGGCGACGGACCTCGACGACGCGTAGGCCGAGAACCGGTGGCGGGTTCAGACGCCGACGGGGTGGTGGCAGGCCACGAAGTGGTCCTCGGCGACGGCCCGCAGCACGGGTTCCTCCGCCGCACACCGTTCGGTGGCCAGCGGGCACCGGGTCCGGAACCGGCAGCCGCTCGGCGGGTCGATCGGTGAGGGCAGCTCGCCCGAGATCAGCTCGGAGGCGGGCGGGAGATCGAGTTCGTGGCCCGGGATCGACGCGAGGAGGGCGCGGCTGTAGGGATGGGTCGGCTTGTCGTACAGGGCGTCCGTGCCTGCGACCTCGCAGACCTTCCCCAGATACATGACCATCACGCGGTCGCTGACGTTCTTCACGACGGCCAGGTCGTGGCTGATGAACATCATCGTGAGCTGGAACTGGTCCTTGAGCTTGTCGAGGAGGTTCAGGATCTGGGCCTGGACGGACACGTCGAGGGCGGAGACCGGCTCGTCGAGGATGAGGACCTCGGGATCCATCACGAGGGCCCGGGCGATACAGATCCGCTGACACTGGCCGCCGGAGAACTCGTGCGGCCGCCGCTCACCCACGTCCGCCCCCGCGAGCCCGACCGCCTCCATGATCTCGTCGATGCGACCCGAGGTGAACGTCCCGTCCGCGTCGCCCCAGATCTCGAGACCCTCCCGGACGATGTCGTGCACCCGGCGACTCGGGTTCAGCGAGGAGATCGGGTCCTGGAAGATCATCTGCATCGCCCGCCGCGCCCGGCGCAGCTCGGCGCCCCGGAGGTCGGTCAGCCGCTCACCACGAAGAACGACCTCTCCTGCCGTCACTTCCTCGAGCTGCATCACGGCCCGACCGCTGGTCGTCTTGCCGCAACCCGACTCCCCCACCACGCCGAGGGTCTCGCCGATGACGAGGTCGAAGCTCACGCCCGAGACGGCGTGGACGACCGACTTCCTCGGGCCGGGAAATTCGACGACGAGGTCGCGCACGCTCAGATGCGCGTCGTCTCGCAGGTGGGCGTCACCGGTCCCGGCCATCAGCGCATCTCCACGGTCTGTTCACTCATCGGGAACCAGCAGCGGTAGGCGTGTTCGTCCGTGCCGCCGGTCGGTGGTGCCTCCGATCGGCACCTGTCCTCGGCGGCGGGGCACCGCGCCGCGAACCGGCACCCCGACGGCGGATCGATGAGCGACGGAGGAGCACCTTCGATGGTGGTCAGCTCGCTGTGGCTCGGCAGGCTGAGATCCGGCATCGACTGCATCAACGCCACGGTGTAGCGGTGCTGGGGGTTGGCGAAGATCTCGGCGGTCGGACCGGTCTCGACCACCTGGCCGGCGTAGACGATGGCCACCCGATCGGTGAAGCCCTTCACGACCGCCAGGTCGTGGGTGACCAACACCATCCCCATCCCCCGTTCGCGGCGGAGTGAGTCGAGCAGGCGCAGGATCTGGTCCTGGACCGTCACATCGAGCGCGGTGGTCGGCTCGTCGGCCAGCAGCAGATCCGGCTCGTTGGCCAGGGCGATGGCGATGGTCGCCCGCTGGCGCATGCCTCCCGACAGCTGGTGGGGATACTCCCGCACCCGTTGTTCGGCGGCCGGCACGCCGACCTGCCGGAGGAGCTCGACCGCCCGGGCCCGGGCCTCGCGCTTGGTCCGCTCCCCGTGGACGAGCATCGGCTCGACGATCTGGTCGCCGATGCGGCGCACCGGGTTGAGTGCGGTCAGCGGGTTCTGCGAGACCATGCCGATGCGGGTGCCGAGCGTGCGACGGATCGTCGCCTCGTCGGCCCGCAGCATGTCGACCCCGGCGACCTCCACGGTGCCGGTCCGGGTCACGTCGGCGAGCGGAAACGCGCCGACGATCGAGCGCAGGATCATCGTCTTGCCCGAACCGGATTCCCCGACGATGCCGAGGGATTCACCCGGATCGACGGACAGGGACACCCGGTCGACGGGTTCGACGACGCCGCCCGCGGTCTGAAGCGCAGTCGACAGATCGACGATGCGCAGCACGGCGGAGTCGTCCGATGCGGCCGGTGTCGGCTCGCCCGCAGCGTGGAGCCGCCGCGCCGTCGCCACCTCCCTCGGTGCGACGAGCGAGCGGAGGCCGTCGCCGATGAGGTTGAAGGCGAGGATGGTGGCGAACATCACCGTCGATGGGAGGAGGGCCAGGTGGGGGTGGTCGCGGATCTGGCGCCGACCCTCGTTGATCTCCTCGCCCCAGGTGATCCCGTCGAGGGAGAGACCGAGGAAGGCCAGGCCGCCCTCCGCGATGATGACCAGGGCGAACCCGATGAAGGCGAACGACAGCACGGGCAGGGCGACGTTGGGCAGCAGTTCGCGCCGGATGATGCGGGTCCGCGTCGCCCCCATCGACGAGGCGGCGTCGACGAACTCCCGCTCCGACAGGGCGAGCGACGCGCCCCGCACGATGCGGGCGTAGCCGGGGATGCCCAGGATGCTGAAGACCACGATGAAGACCTGCACGCTCGGCTCGAACGCGGACCGCACGGCGATCAACAGGACGAGGGCGGGAAACGCCAAGCTGATGTCGATCAGTGTCGTTGACAGGCTGTCGAACCAGCCCCGGACGTAGCCCGAGACGACGCCGATGAGCGTGCCGATCGTTCCCGCGACCAGGGTCACCACGAAGCCGAGGAGCAGCGCGGGCCGGGCGCCCTCCACGACTCGGGCGAAGACGTCACGGCCGGCACCGTCGCATCCGAACCAGGCGTTCCAGCCCGGATCCTCGAACCGCTCGCACTCCCCCGTGCGGGCCAGCCGCTCCTCCGGGTCGGCGATGGGCAGGACGTCGCGGAACACCGCGAAGAACACCACGATGGCGATCCACACCACCGAGAGCCAGAAGACCACACCCAGCCGCCTACGCATCGACGCTCCGAATCCGGGGGTCGAGCACGGTGTAGAGGATGTCGACGAGGAAGTTCACCACGACATAGCCGATGGACAGGATCGCGACGATCGCCGCGACGATGAAGTAGTCCTGACCGAAGATCGACTGGATCAGCAGTCGCCCCATGGCCTGGTACGCGAAGAGCGCCTCGACGATGAAGGCGCCACCGATGAGTCCGCCGACGTTCAGGCCCGCCGCGGTGAGGGTGTTGAGCGACGACGGGCGCAGCACATGACGCCACATGACGCGGCGGGTGCTCAGGCCGCGGGCCTGGGCGAGCATCACATAGTCCTGCTGGAGCGTCTCGATCAGGTCCGTGCGCAGGAGGCGCACGTAGACCGCGACGAGGTTGAGGGCCAGGGTCAACGACGGAAGGAAGTAGCCCTTGAGATTCCCGATCGGGTCGTCCTGAAAGCCGGGGAGATCGTTCGACAGGACGTCGAACCAGTCGAGCCAGACCGCGAAGATGAAGATGAGATAGATGCCGAGCACGAACGACGGCAGCGCCAACAGCCCGAACGACACCGTCGACGCCCAGCGGTCGACCCAACCGCCGGGTCGCTGGGCCGAGCGGATCGCCAGCGGGATGGCGATGGCGAAGGCCATCAGCTCGGCGAGCACCATCGTCTCGAGCGTCTTCGGCAGGGCCCGCCGGATCTGCTCCCACGCCGACACGCCGGGGCTGATCAGCGAGTCGCCGAGGTCACCCTGCACGAAGTTGCCGGCCCAGCGTCCGTAGCGAACCACCAGCGGCCCGTTCAGGCCGAGCTCCTCGCGGGTCTCCTCGATGGCCTCCGGCGTCGCCCCGAAGCCGGCCTTGAGCTCGGCCGGGTCACCCGGCGTGAGGTCGAGGAGGAGGAAGGTGACGAAGGTGACGACGAAGACGACCAGGATCAGCCGGCCGAGACGCCTCAGGTAGACCACGGGAGCGCCTCAGATCAGCCCTGCGGCTCCATCCAGATCTGCTCCCAGCGATGGAAGCTGCCCCCGGTCATGGGGAGCGCATCCGTGCCGTCGGGCAGGTAGGACTCCATCACGCCGTGGACGTAGGGCCAGGCGACTTCGCCCTCGAGCCCGTTGAAGTGGTCGAGCCACACGACGGGCACGAGGTCGGCGAGCGCGTGCTGGAAGTCGGCGTAGGCGGCCTTGCGTTCCTCGAGATCGGCCGTGGCCCGACCACGGGCGAGGGGCTCGTCGATCTCGGGGAAGTTGTGGTTCGACCAGTTCGTCGTGACCTGGCTCGAGTGGAACCAGATGTAGAACCCGTCCGGGTCGCTGTCGCTGAACTGGATCCAGGCGATCGCCTCGAAGTTGTCGGTGATGCCGGTGATGGCGGACTGGCCGAGCGCGATGTCGACGTACTCGACGTCCACGCCGACGGAACGCCAGTCATCGAGCACGAGATCGGTGACCTCGCGGAACGAGGCCCCCTGCTCGCTCGACATCGTGAACTCGACGGGACCGACCTCGGCCTCGTACTCCTCGATGAGGCGCCGGGCCTCGTCGAGGTCATAGTCCGGATAGTCCGTCTCCACGTACCACTGTGACCCCGGGTGGATCGGGCCGTTCGCGGGCGTCGAGAGTCCCGACCGGTAGAGGTCGATGACGTCCTGACGAGGCGTCGCGTGGGCGAGCGCCCGGCGCACGCGCACGTCGTCGAGTGGCGGCACGGTGACGTTGAGGAGGTAGGCCATCTCGTTGGCGCTGCCGGTGCCGATCCACACGTCGATGCTGTCGTCCTCGAGGAAGTCGAGGATGTCGGCGTCGCCCGGTGACAGGTAGCCGTCGAACTGGCCCTGCTCGAACGCCAGCCGGCGGGTGTCCTGCTCGGGGGCGAAGGTGAACTCGATCGAATCGAGGTAGGGCAGCCCTTCCTGCCAGTAGTCGTCGTTGCGCACGAGGCGGGCGCCCTCGCCGAGCGTCCACGAGTCGAGCTTGAACGGGCCGGTGCCCGTGTACCAGTCGTTCACGCCGATCTGGTCGGTCGGCACGACGAAGCCGGCCTGGCCGGTGAGCACGAAGGGGAAGGTGGCCCATGGGTCGGTCATGCGCGCTTCGAAGGTGAGATCGCCGGTCACCACATAGGACTCGACCTGCCCGACCACGAAACCGACGAGGGCGGAGTCCTTGAACGCCTGGAGGTTGGCCACCACGGTTTCGGCGTCGAGGGGCGATCCGTCGTGGAAGACCACACCGTCACGCATCGTGACGGTCCAGACCGTGTAGTCGTCGTTGGGGACGAAGCTCTCGGCGAGGAACGGCGCCCAGTTGCCGTCGGCGTCGAGCCGCACGAGCGGGTCCGCGATCGCGCTGAGAATCCGGAGCGTGCCGGGGGCGACCGCGCCGGTCAGGTCGAAGCCGGTGCCGTCGCGGTTGAGGCCCCATCGCAGGTCGCCGCCGTAGACCGGATCGAGGTCCGCACTGCCGCTGCCCTCGCCCTCGGAGGTGATCTGTTCGCCGTCGAACGTGCCCTCGCCGGTCTCGAGATCGTCGCCGGCACCGTCGGTCGAGTCGTCGTCCCCGTCATCGCCGGAGCCGTTGTCTCCGTCGTCGCCCGAGTCGTCGCCGCCGGCGCTGTCGCCGTCATCGCCGCACGCGGCCGCCACGAGCGTGAAGCACAACAGGATCGACAACCACAACAGCAGCGAACGACGCATTCGATTCTCCCCCTCGGTCGTGGCACCGTGGTGACCACGAGCCGCGGGTCAACCTAGCGCAGGCCCTCGTGCTCCGGTAATCCCCCGATGCCCCGCTGACCCTGGAGGTGCGCGCCATGCGAGTTGCCCTTTTCGGCGGGTCCGGGTTCCTCGGCCGCGGCATCGCGACCCGGTTGGTGGCCCGCGGGCACCGGCCCCTCGTGGTCAGCCGAACCGACCCAGGGATGCCGTCGGTCGACTTCGCGGCGTGGGACGGGCGCACGCTGGGCCCGTGGACGGAGGCGCTCGGCGACGTGACCCACGTCGTCCACCTGGCCGGCAAGCGGGTCGACTGTCGACCGACCGCGTCGAACCTGGCCGAGCTCATCCGCTCACGCGAGGACACCGTCCGCCTCGCCGGTGCCGGGTTCGCCGAGATCGGCGTGGTGCCGGACGTCTGGGTGCAGCTCTCGTCGCTCGCCCGCTACGGCGACGTCCCCGAGGGCACGGTGGACGAGTCGACCCGGCTTCCCCTCGACGGCATCCCCCAACACGTCGAGGTGTGTCGGCGCTGGGAGGCGGCCTATCGCGACGTCACGGCCGAGGTTCACCGGCGGGTGCTGCTCCGGCCCGGCATCGCGATCGGTGGACCGGACGACCCGGCGACCGCCCAACTCATCCGCCTCGTGCGCCTCGGACTCGGCGGCACGGTGGGCTCCGGCAGCCAATGGGTGTCGTGGATCGCGGCCGAGGATCTCTTCGCCGTCTTGCTGCGAGCCCTCGATCACGACTCGATGGGCGGGATCTACAACGTGACCGCGCCCACCCCCGTGACGAACCGCGAGCTGATGGCCGCCTACCGGCGGGCTCTCGGCCGCCGCTTCGGCCTGCCCAGCCCCGCGTGGGTGACCCGAATCGGTGCCCGTCTCCTCGGATCCGACCCGAACCTGATCCTCACCGGCCGCGCCGGCGTGCCGACCCGCCTCCTCGACGAAGGCTTCACGTTCACGACGCCCGACATCGACGACGCGACCAGGGCCGCCGTGGCGGAGGCGGGTATCGTCCGCGCATGACGTTGACCGAGCAGGACATCCGCGACCGCACCCGGGCCGTGATCGACGACGTCGGGATCGATGCCGACGAGACCGCGTTCCGATCCGCTCTGTGGGACGCCGGCCTCGCGTTCGTGCAGTACCCCGAGGGCAAGGGCGGACTCGCCGTCTCTCCCAGCCTCCAGGGTGTCGTCGAGGAGACCATCCGCGACGCGGGCCGGTTCTTCCATCCGTTGGCCACCAACACCATCGGGATCGGCATGGGGCTGCCGACGGTCCTCACCTACGGGTCCGAGGAACACCACGAGAAGCACCTCAGACGAATCTTCACGGGTGAGGACTGGTGGTGCCAGATGTTCAGCGAGCCGAGTCACGGCTCCGACGTCGCCGGCCTGTCGACCCGCGCCGTTCGTGATGGCGACGAGTGGATCGTGAACGGGCAGAAGGTGTGGACCAGCGTCGCCCACATCTCGCGCTACGGCATGCTGCTGGCCCGTACCGACCCGGACGCGCCCAAGCACAAGGGCCTCAGCTACTTCATCCTCGACATGGAGTCACCCGGCGTCGAGATCCGGCCGCTCTACCAGATCACCGGCGACGCCGAGTTCAACGAGGTCTTCTTCAACGACGTGCGCATCCCGCACGAGAACCTCCTCGGTGAGGTCGGCGACGGCTGGCGGGTCGCCACCACGACGCTGATGAACGAACGGGTGGCGCTCGGCGGGTCCACCCAGCCGCGGGGCTCGGGCAACATCGGCATGCTCGTGAATCTCTGGGGCGAGCGGGCCGAGTCCCTCCCCGGGACGGACGCGACGATCATGCGTGACCGCATCACGCAGCTGTGGATCGAGGCGGAGGTCGGCAGGTTGACCACGCTGCGAGCCCGCTCGAACGCCACCATCGGCAATCCCGGCCCCGAGGGCTCCGTCGGCAAGCTGGCCTCCGCCGAGCTCAACCAGCGGATCTGGAACACGGCGATGGACCTTCTCGGCAGCGAGGCGATGATCCACGAACCTGGCTACCCGCTGAGCCGCAACGAGGGCAGCTCCGCGTCGACGCTCTCGAAGTCGTTCCTGCGGTCGCAGGCGAACACCATCGAAGGCGGCACCTCCGACATCATGCGCAACATCCTCGGCGAACGGGTGCTGGGGCTACCCGGCGAGCCACGCGTCGACAAGGACGTCGCGTGGAAGGACATCCCCACCTGACCGTCAGGGGGACTCGAGCCGTGCCCACGCCGCCGCCTTGACCGCGGCGAGAGCGTCGGCCGGCTCCGCCGCGAGTGCCTCGGCCATCGATCCGGCTCGGGCCCGGAGTTCGGCGTCGGGGACGACCTCGCCGACGATGCCGAGCTGGTGGGCGCGCGGGGCGCTCATGCGCTCCTCCCGTCCCAGCACTGCCATCCGCAGCACCGCCTCGGCCGGCGCCTTCTTCAGGAGACCGGTCGTCTCGAACGCGGACACCTGCCCGACGCTGACGTGGGGATCGAGGAATGTGGCACCCTCCGCCGCGATGACGAGGTCGGCATCGGCGACGAAGTGCAGTCCTCCCCCGGCGCAGGTGCCGTTGACGGCCGCGATGACGGGCTTGGTGACGCCGCAGTGCCAGCCGGTCATCCGCAGCGTGAAATTCCGGGTTCGGCGACTGCTCTCCCGCAACGCCTCCCGGTCCTGCGCCAGCTGGACGACGTCCAGACCGGTCTGGAACGCCCGCCCGTTGCCGGTGTTGACGATCACCTTGACCTCGTCGTCGGCCTCCATCGTCGACCAGGCCCGTTCGAGTTCGGTGAACATCGACGCGTCGATGGCGTTGCCGGCGTCCGGGCGATCGAAGATGATCCAGCCGACGGAACCCTCGCGCCGTACCTCGAGGGTCGCCCACTCCACGGAGCGTCAGTCCAGGAAGTCGGGCTCGTCGCGCATGAGTTCTTCCATCCACGGCTGGAACTGGAACCAGCCGGAGAGGTCGCTCCCCTGCTGCGCGTGTCCCGCCGCGGCGAGATCGTCGGGTACCTCGATGGGGTCACCCGCCGCAAGCGCGACGAGTTGGGTCTGGCACGCCCGCTCGAGCGCGACGAACCACCAGATCGCCGCATCCACCGAACCGCCGACGGTGATGAGTCCGTGGTTCTGGTGGATGAGCGCCTTCTTGTCGCCCAGCGACGCCGCCATCTTCTCGCCGTCCGCCGGATCGAGCACCACGGCGCCACCGCCGTCCCGGTGCAGCGCGATGTCGTTGTAGAACATCGTGTCGTCCTGGGTCAGCATCTTGAGCGGCTGACCGAGGGTCGAGAACGTGCGGCCGTACATGGAATGGCAGTGGGCGGCGGCGATCACGTCGGGGCGGGCCTTGTGGAGCCCGGAATGGATGGCGAACGCGGCGGTGTTGACCGGTCGATCGCCGATCACGACCCGGCCCTCGTGGTCCACACAGATCAGGTCCGACACGGTCATGTACTTGAAGTTCTTGCCGAACGGGTTCACCCAGAAGTGATCCTCGTGCTCGGGGTCGCGCACGGTCACGTGGCCGGCGACGCCCTCGGCGAGCCGGAGGCGTCCGAGCACCCGGAGCCCGGCGGCGAGCCGCTGTTTGCGGTGGAGTCGTTCGGCCTCGATCGTCTCGGGGATCTCCGGGAACGGGAACGACACATCGTTGTACTCGGGCTCGAATCCGCCCGGGTTCTTGCGGCTCTGCACGTCGGTCATGGGTCAACCGTACTCTCTGCGCCGCGGAACTCGAGTCCCTCGAAGTCCCCCGACGTGCGCCAGCCCTCGATGAACTCGAAGTAGGCGACGGGGCCCTCGGGGTAGCCGAGGCGGTCGAGGATGCGTCCCTCGTCCGGTCGGCCCTCGTTGTTGTAGTAGCCGGGCGTGCAGTCCGCCGCACCACCGAAGGTGCGCATGCCGGCCAGCAGGTGGTCGACCCAGGCCTGCTCCGCGTCGACCGTCACCTCGACCTGCTCGGCTCCGATCCGCTCGGCGTGGGCGACGATGGCCGCGATCGTCTCCCCGGCCTCGACGAGATTGTGGGGCACGTTGGAGATGAGGTTCGCGGCCTGCGACGGGCTCACGACGAAGAAGTTGGGGAACCCGACCGAGTGCAGTCCGTGCAGGCTCCGCATGCCCTCACTCCAGTACTCGCTGAACAGGGCGACACCGTCGCGGCCGTGCACGTCGAAGCCGGATCGTCGGGTCTGTTCGGTGCCGACCTCGAACCCGGAGGCGTAGATGATGCAGTCCAGCTCGTACTCGGTCCCGGCGACGACAACGCCCCGCTCGGTGATCGCCTCGACGCCCTGTCCGTCCGTGTCGATCAGGTGGGCGGTCGGACGGTTGTACGCATCCAGGTATTCATCGTGGAAACAGGGCCGCTTGCAGAGCTGGCGGTACCACGGCTTCAGGGCCTCCGCGGTGGCGCGATCCTCGATCAGGGCGTCGACGCGGGCCCGGATCTCCTCCATCTTCTCGTCGTCGCTGTCGTGGTACGCCTTCAGCATCGTCTCCGGGCTGAAGTCCTCCAGATTGGCGAGGACCCGGTCGCGGATGCGCTGGGAGATGTCGGTCCAGCCGTCCTTCACGAGGTCCTCGTCGGCGAACCCCCCGGTCTGCAGGATCGTGAAGTTCTCGCGCCACCGCTTCTGCCAGCCGGGCTCGAGATCGGCGAACCAGTCCGGGTCGATCTCGTGGTTGTTGCGCACGTCGATCGACGACGGCGTCCGCTGGAACACGTAGAGCTCGCCCGCGTCGCGGGCCAGGTGGGGAACGCACTGCACGGCCGTCGCCCCGGTACCGATGATCCCGACGCGCTTGTCCGCCAGCTTCGTCATCGGCGCCCCCGCCGGATCACCACCGGTGTAGTCGTAGTCCCAACGGGTGGTGTGGAACGTGTGCCCGGCGAACGTGCCGATGCCGGGAATGCCGGGCAGCTTGGGGCGATGGAGCGGGCCGGTGCCGACCGCGACGTACTTCGCCCGCATCTCGTCGCCCCGGTTGGTGCAGATGATCCAGCGCGAGGTGTCCTCGTCCCACGACAGGTCGGTCACCTCGGTCGAGAAGACGGCGTCGTCGTACAGGTCGAAGTGGCGCCCGATGCCCTGACAGTGGGCCAGGATCTCCGGCGCGTGGGTGTACTTCTCGCTCGGGACGTGGCCGGTCTCCTCGAGCAGCGGGAGATAGATCATCGCGGCCGTGTCGCACTGAGCACCGGGATAGCGGTTCCAGTACCAGGTGCCGCCGAAGTCGCCGCCCTTCTCGATGACGCGGACATCGCCGACACCCGCCTTCTTGAGCGCCGCGGCCGTGCAGAGACCGGCGAAGCCGCCGCCGACGAAGGCGAACGTCACCTCGTCGGTGAGCGGCGCGCGCTCCGCCACCTCGGTGTAGGGGTCCTCGACATGGCGGGCGAACTCGCCGGTGACCTCGACGTACTGGTCGTTGCCGTCCGCCCGCAGGCGCTTGTCGCGCTCGGCCGCGTAGCGGGCGTGGATGGCGGCTCGTTCGGCGTCGGTCAGCGGGGTCGTCACCCCGAAACGATCACACCTGCGGCCGCGTCGCCACAAACCGAGACGGGCCGGTCCTGCGTACGCTGGGCCCGATGTCCGACTCCCGTCGTCCCCGTTTCCATCTCGCCATTCCGGTCGACGACCTCGCCGCCTGTCGTTCGTTCTACGGCGAGGTACTCGGGCTGGCCGAAGGACGGTCGGACGACGACTGGGTCGACTTCGACTGCTACGGCCACCAGTTGGTGATCCATCGGGTCACCCGGCGCGGCGACGCGTTGCCGACGAATGCGGTGGACGGCGACGACGTGCCGGTGCCGCACTTCGGCGTGCTGCTGGAGCGGGCCGACTGGGATGCCCTCGCCGATCGGCTCCGCGCCGCGGGAACGGCGTTCATCATCGAACCGCGGGTGCGCTTCGCCGGTGAGCCCGGCGAACAGGCCACGATGTTCTTCCTCGATCCGGCCGGGAACGCGCTCGAGTTCAAGTCCTTCGCCGACGACGGGCAGGTCTTCGCCCGCTGAGCGGCGGTCGTGTCAGGCCTGCAGCGGCGGAATCACCGCGTCGATGAGCTGGGGACCCGGGGTGCGGTTCGCCCGTTCGAGGTGGGTCGTGAGGTCCTCGGCGGTGTCCACCCGCACCCCCTCGACGCCCATGCCCGCGGCGAGCTTGACGAAGTCGATGTCGGGACCCGACAGGTCGAACATCGCCCGCGCGATCGGCCCACCGGCCTCCGCCCCGACGCGGTCGAGCTCCATGTCCAGCACCGCGTAGCGGCCGTTGTCGGCGATGACGACCGTCACGTCGAGGTTCTCGCGGGCCATCGTCCAGAGCGCCTGGAGGGTGTACATCGCGGAGCCGTCCGCCTGGATGTTCACGACCCGCCGACCGGGCGCACCGATCGCGGCACCGGTCGCGAGTGGGAGGCCGATCCCGATCGCGCCACCGGTCAGGCACAGCCAGTCGTGGGGCGCACAGCCCTGCGTCGCTCCCCCGAGCCCGATGCCCGCGGTGTTGCCCTCGTCGACGACGACTGCGTCCTCCGGAAGCGTCGCCGCGACTGCGGCCGCCATCGACATCGCGTCGAGCGGCCCGGTCGGCCGGTCGGGCACGGCATGGTCCGCCACCGTGACGTCGGTCGGCGTGCCGAGCGCCTCGGCGAGGGCCTCCAGGGCTGCGTTGGGGTCGTGCGGTCCGTCCGCCAGGGTGACGATGTCGCAGCCCTCGGGTGACAGCACCGACGCCTGTCCGGGATAGGCGAAGAACGAAACGGGCGCCACCGTGTCCACCAGGATCAGGTGCTCGGTACCGGCGTATTGCATCTGGGCGAACTCGGCGAGATAGATCGTCCGTTCGACCACGGGGAGGCCGGCCCCCCGACGGTGCCGGGCCGGGAACGTCTCGGCGAGGATCTTGGCGCCCGTCGCCTCCGCGATCCGGGCCGCCGCCCGGAGCCCGCGTTCCCCCATGACCCGCCCCCCGAGCATGAGCGTGCAGTTGGCGCCCGAGCGGAGGAGCTTCGCGGTGGCCTCGATGTCGGCCTGATCGACCTCCACCGCGGGGGCCGGCGGGATCGGGGCGACGGCACCGCCCGGAGCGGGGAGCCAGCACGTGTCGGCCGGGAGCACGAGCGTCGCGACCTGGCCGGGCGGCGACATGGCCGCGGCGACGGCTTCGGCCGTGTCGGTCGCCACCGCGTCGGGTGACATCGAGCGCCGAAACCACCCGGGTGCGCCGGCGGCGATCGAGTCGATGTCGCTCTCGAGCGGGGCGTCGTACTGCTTGTGGTAGGTCGCGTGGTCACCGACGATGTTCACCATCGGGGTGCGTGCCCGCGAGGCGTTGTGGAGGTTGGCGAGACCGTTCCCGAGCCCCGGGCCGAGGTGCAGGAGCGTCGCGGCGGGACGGCCGGCCATGCGGGCGTAGCCGTCGGCCGCGCCGGTCACCACTCCCTCGAAGAGCCCGAGGATTCCCCGCATCTCGGGTACGTCGTCGAGGGCGGCCACGAAGTGCATCTCGGAGGTGCCCGGGTTGGTGAAGCAGACGTCCACGCCCGAATCCACGAGTGTGCGAATGAGGGCCTGGGCGCCGTTCGGGGTGTCGGTCATGGGCGAATCTTGGTGGCCGTGAGCGACCGGGGCAAGGCGTGCCCTCTAGGGTCTCTCCCGCATGAACACCCGACGATGCCTCGCCCTGCTCCTCGCGTTTGCCCTGTCCGCGGTGGCCTGCTCGTCCGGCGACGACGGCGATCCCGCGGCGTCCGATCCAACGGACACCCCCTCGACGACGCATCCGTTCGAGGGTGACGAACCACCGGCCGACGAACCCGAGACCAGTGAGGACAGCCGAAACGTCGGTGTCGAGTCCGGCGTGCCCGACGGCTCCTTCCTGTTCGACGACGGCGAGCTGCACACGTTCGAGATCAACCTGTCCGAGGAGAACCTGGCGCTGATCGATGCCGACCCGTCGGCCGAGGAGTACGTCGAGGGGGAAGTGACGTTCGGCGGCGAGACCCGCACGGTGGGCATCCGCTACAAGGGCAGCATCGGCGCGTGGGTGAACTGTCTCGAGGGGACCCGCATCAGCGACGGCTTCCAGGGGATCTTCAATCCGTCCGGCGCGAAGGCCTGCACGAAGCTCTCCATCAAGGTCAAGATCAACTGGCAGAACTCGAACGACGAGTGGCACGGCCAGCGCAAGTTCCAGTTCCACTCGATGAACCTGGACCCGACCCAGATGCACGACCGTCTGGGCTATTGGCTCTTCCGGGAGATGGGCGTGCCCGCGCCTCGGGCCACCCACGCGCGGATCGTTCTCAACGGGGCGTTCCTCGGGCTGTTCTCATTGGTCGAGCAGATCGACGGTCGCTTCACCCGGCACAACTTCGACGACGGCACCGGCAACCTCTACAAGGAGGTGTGGCCCCTCGACGGGAGCGGTCGTCCGGTCCCGGTCGGTGCGTACGAGGCGGGTCTCAAGACCAACGAGAACGAGAATCCGTCCTTTGCGCTCGTCGAGGAGTTCGCCGCCGCGATCACCGCCCCCGGCGCGGACACCGCGGCGGTCGTCGCCGAGTGGATGGACGTGGAGGAGTCGCTGGCGTACTTCGCGGTCGAACGCACCATTCGCCACGACGACGGGCTCTCCCACTGGCGCTGCTTCGGTCCGTGCGTCACCCACAACTTCTTCCTCTACGAAGACCCGACGAACGAACGGTTCCACGTGATCGCGTGGGACCTCGACAACGCTTTCCAGGTGCTCCGCACGTCCGGCTTCAACGGCATCCTGGAGGTCGCCGACGATTTCGGCGAGATCTCCGGTGACTGCGCGCCGTTCGACTACCTCGGCTCACCCCAACGTTCCGCGGCGTGCGACCCCATCATCGGGGCCCTCGCGAGCTACACCGACGAATATCGCGCCGTGCTCGACGAGTTCCTGGCCGGACCGTTCTCGGTCGAACGGACCGACGAGGTGCTCGATCGCTGGAGTGCTCAGATCGCCGACGCGACCGCTGAGGCTGCGGCCACCCATGACGACGCAGTGCCCGTTGCGGTCTGGGAGGCCAGCGTCGCGGCGCTGCGGGAGGACCTCGAGACCGCCCGGGCCAACGCCGCGGGCTAGAGGTCGCGCAGGAAGTCGAGCAGGAGTCGACTGACCGCGTCCGGCGCCTCCTGCTGGACCCAGTGACCGGAACCCGGGATCAGGTGGACACCGCGCAGGTCAGCGCACGTCTGGGTCATCGTCGCCCGGAGGTCGGCTTCCGTCTGGCCGCCGATCACCATGTCCTCGGCGCCGGCGACGAACATCGCCGGCATCGGGAGTCTCGCTTCGGCGAACGGCTCCGACAGCTCCCAGTTCCGATCGAAGTTCCGGTAGTAGTTGACGCCGCCCCGGAACCCGCTGTGCTCGAACGCCGCGACCATCTCGTCGAACTCCGCCGGGGTGAGCCAGGGCGGAAGCTCGTGAGGCAGACCGAGCCGCGGGATCCAGCCCCCGGCGCGGCGCTTCGGGTCGGTGACCGCCGGCTCGGCCCGCGGCTGATCGGGTGAAGCGAAGAGGCGGCGCAGCAGACCGGCCGGGTCGGCGTCGTACTCGGCCTCGGCGATCCCGCCGGGCTCGGTGTGGTAGGTGACGTAGAAGAAGTCGTCGCCGAACACCTCACGGAAGATCGCCAGCGGCGGCGCCGGCGAGCGCGGGGTGTGGGGCACACTCATGAGCGTCAGGCTGGTGAGCGCCTCGGGATGGAACTGGGCGGTGGCGGCGGCGACCATCGAGCCCCAGTCGTGACCCACGAGATGACACGACGACGCACCGAGCGCCTGCACGAGGCCCACGAGATCACCCGCCAGGTGCTCGCTGTCGTAGGCATCCACGCCGTCCGGAGCGTCGGTTTCGCCGTAGCCGCGCATCTGGGGGGCGACGGCCCGATATCCCGCGTCGGCGAGCGCCCGCATCTGGTGTCGCCAGGAGAGCCAGCTGTCCGGCCAGCCGTGGGCGAGGATCACGAGGGGACCGTCGCCCATCTCGGCGAGTCGCATGCGAATGCCGTTCGTCTCCACGAACCGGAACGTGGCGTCTCGGAGCGTCGATTCCATGGTCGCTCGCTAGCTCGTGGCCCGGGCCGCCCACACCCGGGCGTCGACATCGAACGGGCCCCCTCCGAGGCGTTCCAGACACTCCCGCCGAAGGGCGTCGGCGGCCTCGCCCCCGAGGGCGGCGACATGGGCCCCGGCGGGCCCGACCCCCAGCGTGAACGGCTGCCACCACTCGTCGAACGTCGGGTGTGACACGCGTACGGTCAAGGCGCGCTCCTCGATCTGGGCGAGTCCCGCCTGCCGGAAGATCTCCGTGAGGTCACCGTGGCGGGTGCCCGGCAGGAGATCCTCGGTGGTCGCGCCGGGGTCGAGGGCGCGGGTCGCCTGCCAGAAGGCCTCGAGTGGCCCGCCGCCCTCCGCGTGATCCCACACACATGCGCCGACGACGCCGCCGGATCGGGTGACTCGGGCCATCTCGCTGATCCCGGCGACGGGATCGTCCATGAAGTGCACGACGAGCTGTGAAAGGGCTGCGGCGAACGTCCCCGACTCGAATGGCAGCGCGGCTGCGTTCGCCTCGACGACCTCGACCGCCGGGAACCGCTCCCCCATGACACCGACGAACGACGGCGACGGATCGACCGCCCGGACCTCGTCAGCCCCCAGCCGATGGACCAGCTCCGCCGTCAGCGCCCCGGTCCCACACCCGACGTCGAGTACCGGCCCGGCAGAGCCGGGCGCGGCGAAGTCCACGAAGAGGCACGCGAGTGGCTGGGAGTACCGACCCATGAATCGGTCGTACGCCTCGCCCGCCACATCGAAGCTCATCGGGTGGAGTGTCGCACACGGGCCCGATCAGGGCCGGTCCGCGGTGCGGGGTGTTCTCGCGAGGACCACGGCGCCGACGACGGCGGAGATGAGCGAGGCGGTCAGCACACCGATGACGGCCTCGTCGGCGATCAACGGATCCTCGAAGGCCAGCCGGGCGATGAAGAGCGCCACGGTGAAGCCGACGCCGGCCACGAAGCCCGTCCCGACGATGTGGCGCATGGTGACGCCCTCGGGCAGTGTGGCCACACCCGTCGATCGGGCGATCCAGGTGGCGACGGCGATACCGAGCGGCTTGCCGACGACCAGGCCCGCCACGACCCCGAGCGTTGCCGGCGACGACGCCGCATCACCGAGCACGGATCCCGAGAGCGGAATCCCGGCGTTCGCCATCGCGAACAGGGGTACCACGACGAACACGGTCCACGGGCTGAGCAATGCCGTCAGTCGGCCGGCCACGCTGACGGACTCTCGGAGCTTCCACGAGACGTCGCGCATCGCGGTCGGCTCGACACGGTCGCCGCTGAGGACGTCCTCGACCGCCTCGAGGCGGCGCGCCCCGAGGAGGGGACGCACCGGCGTGAGCAGCCCGATCGCGACGCCCGCGATGGTGGCGTGCACGCCGGAGCGCAACATGGCGAACCAGACGACGACACCGACGACCAGGTACACGGGCGTGTACCAGACGCGTGAGCTGCGCAGGAGGCCGATGAGGGCGAGCCCGGCAAACGAGAGGAGGAGCCAGTCCATGGCGAGTTCGTCGGTGTAGAAGACGGCGATCACCAGGATGGCGCCGATGTCGTCCACGATGGCGAGCATCAGGAGAAAGACCTTCAACGACGACGGCACGCGGTCGCCGAGGAGGGCGAGCACACCGACCGCGAAGGCGATGTCGGTCGCCATCGGCACGCCCCAGCCGTTCGCCGAGGCCTCCCCCGCGTTGATCGCCAGATAGATCAGCGCCGGCGCCACCATGCCGCCGAACGCGGCGATGGCGGGGAGGGCGGCCGCTCTCGGGTTGCGCAGCTCGCCGACGACGAGCTCCGCGGTGATCTCCATGCCGACCACGAAGAAGAAGAGCACCATCAGGCCGTCGTTGACCCAGTCGCGAAGCGTCAGCGGGTGGTCGTGGCTCACGAACGGTTGCCAGTCCCCGAGGCGCAGTTCGATCTCGGTGTCCCAGAACGAGGTGTAGGACGCGTCCCACGGGCTGTTCGCCCAGATCAGGGCGACGGCCGTCGCGATGATGAGGATCACGCCCGAGGACGTGGACTGGGCGAGGAACCGGATGAGCGGGCGGGCCACCGACTGCGCGAGGCGGCTGTCGCTGCCGCTCCACGCTTCGTCCCGCGTCCGGATACCCGCTTCGTTCGCCATCGCCGATGACGATACGCACCTGCGCCGACCGCGCGGCGAATCGTCCCTCAGGAGTTGGTGAGGGCTCGGCCGCCTGCGTCGATCGCCGCGAGGAGAGCGTCGACATCCGCGGCCAGCAGGGTCGGGCTCATGCAGATCATGCGGAACGTGTTGAGCCCGTGTACCGGTTGATACCCGATCATGCCGGACCCCTCGGCTTGCATCCGGGCCTTGATCCGGGGCGCGAGGGCATGGAGTTCGGCGTGGACAGCCGCCGGCAGGGCCCGAGGATCATCGAGGCCTAACGGCCGCAGATGGCCGGGTACCCACGCGAACACCACGTTCGTGAAGTCGCCGCTCACGACCGGCACGAAGGCGCCGTCGCTTCCGGCAATCCGGCGCCGGGTGTGGTCGGCCATCTCGACGGCGTGGTGGACACGCTGGGCGAACCCGTCGTCCCCGCGAGCCTTCCAGGTGAGCCACAGCTTGAGCACGTCGATGCGACGAGCGCACTGGAACGTCCGGTCGCCCGAGTCCCACTCGGCGTGCAGCTTGTCGGACTGGAAGAGGTAGTCGGCCCCGGCTGAGAAGCAGGCCGCGAGCCGAGCCGGCTCCTTGACCAGCAGGGCGCTGCACTGCTGGGTCATGCCCATCATCTTGTGGAGGTTCCACACCATCGAGTCGGACCGCTCGACGCCTCGCAGCCGCCACGCCTGCTCCGGCGCGAAGAGCGCGGAACCGCCGTAGCAACCATCGACGTGGAACCACAGCCCCCGCCGCTCACAGATGTCGGCGAGGGCCTCGAGATCGTCGAATGCCGCGGTCACCGTGGTTCCGGCCGTTCCGATGACCGCGAGGGGCATCCGGCCGTCGGCTTCGGCCCGTGCGATGGCCACGTCCAGCTCCGCGGGGATGATCGCTCCGTCGCCATCGCTGTCGACTTCGATCACGGCGTCGGTGCCGATGCCCATCAGCGACGCGGACTTGGCGGCCGCGTAGTGGCCGGCCTCGGAGACGAAGATCGCGAGCCGGTCACCGTTCGCGCCGGCGGTCGTCATGTCGGGCTGATGGCGATGCCGCGCGAGCTGGAGCGCGAACAGGGTCCCCATGGAACCGCCCGCGCAGAACAGACCCGGGGGGATCGACGGGAGCGATTCGGCTCCGGCCGCCAGATACCCCGCGAGGCGCCCGAGCTTCGTCAGCACCGCGCTCTCCATCATCGTGAACACGGGCGCGACCTCGAACGTCGCACCCGTCGTGTTGAGCGCGGCGCCGAGCCAGTCCCCCACGACCGCGATCGGATCGGCGCCGGCGAAGTTCTGGTTCACGAACCGGGGATGGCTCGTGTGCATCGAGTACTCGATGACCTGTTCGACCGCGGCGAGCAGATCGGCGTCGGTCGCCGCGGCCGTGGTGTCGGCGAGTGCCAACCCGACACTGTCCGCGAAGAGCGCTTCGAGGCGGGCCGGCGACGCGAGCGAGATCACCGGATCATCGCTCCCGGGCGGATCAGTGAGGTAGCGCGTCGCCCGTTCGACGATCGCCTCGATCAGGGTGAGCCGGTCCGGTGTCACGAACCCAGTCGGTCGGCGAAGAACCGGCCCCACTCGGGGAGCGCCCGGTGCAGGTTCGCGCCATGGTCGCCGGGAAAGGCGAGGACGTGTTTGTCGTCCGACGCGAGCGCGTCGAAGAGCGCCAGACACGAGTCGCGAGTCATGAATCGATCGTCGAGGTTCATCATGTAGAGCACCGGGCACGTCACGTCCGGTGCGAAGGCGCGCATCAGCGGCACATCACCGTTGAGACCGAGCACCGCCGCGGTGATCCGATTCTCCGACGCGACGAGCGGGAGCCCGAACGTCGTGCCGCCGGAGAGGCCCCAGTAGCCGATCCCGTCCCGGCCGAGCTCGTAAGTCGACGCGAGATGGTCGAGCGTCGTCTGCCAGTCTCCGATCAACTCTTCGACCAGTTCGCGCGTCCACAGCGAGGCGACGGCTTCCTCGACCGACATCTGTCGGCGTCGGGCCTGCTCCTCCTCCGCGCCGTCGCGGTCCCCGCACCCCGGCTGGTCGATCGCGGCGGTGGCGATGCCGTGGGTCACGGCGAGGTGCGTCGCGAGGTCCACGATCGAATCCATGCGTTTGTGGCCGGCGGTGCCGAAGCCGCCACCGTGCCCGGCCAGCACGAGCGGGGTGCGCTCGGCCGGCTGTGCCGGTCGCCACAGGATCCCCGGCACGCGGCGTCCCATGGCCTCGAGCTCGAGTTGCTCCTCGATCACGTCGTCGTTCATCGTCTCATTCTCGTCCGACCGGGCCGGAGGCGACGATTCGACGATCGTCAGGTCGAGGACGAGGTCATCCCGACACCAGTTCGTCCATGGTGTTCAGCGAGTTCGTGAGGCCCGCGGCGGACTGCTCCATGAACGTGTCGGGATCCTCGGGTTCGGGCAGGTTCACCTGCATCGTCATCACCGTGAACCCGTCGCCGATGGGCTCGAACGTCAGCGTCTGGGCGGTCGGCGGGCCGGTGGGCTCCCCGTCGCCCATGACGAACCATTCGTCGGCCGCCAGTCGACTCGGCCGGTCGACGCCGGTGTAGACACCGTGCCAGGCCATCCGGCCGTACTCGGGGATGACCATTTCGTAGTGGTAGCGACCGCCCTCGACAGGGTCGGATTCGCACACGGTGAGGTCGGACCCGGCCGGCGCGCCCGAGGGGAACCAGATCCGCAGGTCCGCCGGGTCGGTGAAGGCGCGAAAGACCCGGCTCGGCGGGGCGCCGAAGGTCCGCACGCACTGGTACGACAGACCGTCGTCGCTCAGCTCGATGCGAGTCGACCCTCGCCTCCCATCCAGGGTCGAGGCGTCGATTCGAGGGGTGGATTCGTTCACGTCTGGGGCTCCGGTGGTGGGGTGGGATTCGGATCGGTCGAGACGAGCTCGTCGAGCGCGTCGAACCGCGACTGCCAGACGTCGTCGAAGGACGCGAACCAGTCGTGGGCCACCCGCAGGCCGGTGCCGTCGAGTCGGTAGTGGCGATGGCGACCGTCGGCGCGAACCGAGACCAGCGTCGCAGTGGCGAGCACCTTGAGGTGCTTGGACACCTGCGGCTGATTCATGCCGGAGGCCCGCACGAGCTCGGACACCGTGGACTCCTCGTGCTGGTGCAACAGCTCGAGCAGCCGCCGTCGGTTCGGCTCCCCCACGGCATCCAGGACTCGGTCGACGGCGGTCATCGCCCGTACCCTACATATGCCTTGCGAGGCATGCAACTTCGGGGAGTATTCTGGACCCGCACGCCCGCCGGAGGAGGAGCGCATGAAGGACTATCCGGATGTCGACAGCTATGTCGCCGACAGCGACCAGTGGCCCGAGGAGCTCGCCGCGATTCGCCCGATCCTGCTCTCCTGCGGTCTGGACGAGTCGATCAAGTGGGGCAAGCCCTGCTACGGCATCGACGGCGGCGACACGAACGTCGTCCTGCTCCAGGAGTTCACGAAGCATCTCGCCCTGCTGTTCTTCCAGGGCGTGCTGCTCGAGGACCCCGAGCGGGTCCTGCGGGCCCAGGGGCCGAACACCCACGGGCCCAGACGCATGGAGTTCACGTCGGTCGGCGAGATCGAATCCCTCGCCGAGGTGATCACGGCGTACGTGAACGAGGCGATCCAGCACGCCCGGGCCGGCACGGAGCTGCCGCCGCGGCCCGACGAGGAGCTGGCGGTCGAGCTCCAGGAGCGCCTGGCGATCGACCCGGAGCTCGCCGACGCCTTTCACAGCCTCACCCCCGGGCGCCAGCGGGAGTACAACCTCCACATCTCCGACGCGAAACAGTCCGCTACCCGCGATCGACGCATCGACAAGGTGGTGCCGCGCATCCTCGAGGGTCGGGGACTGCGCGACCGCTAGGCCGGGGGCTCCCCGGACCCGCCGACTCGATCACGTTTGACGTCGGATCGAGTCGGGCATGCCGGGGTTGCGGCGCCCGCGCCGCTCCCCCAACCCAAGGAGAGCCCCCATGTCCCAGGACAAGTCGGTCACGAAGGACCTCATCGAGACACTCGAGGACGGCAAGGACGGATTCACGCACGCAGCTGCGCAGCTGTCCGACTCCGGTCACTCGGACCTCGCCGCCAAGATGCGTGACTACGCCCAGCAGCGGGCCCGATTCTCGCAGCAGCTCGAAGCCCTCGCCGCCCACTACGGCGACGACATCGACGAGAACGGCTCGCTGGTAGCCGGGGCGCACCGCGTCTGGATGAGCATGAAGGACGCCCTGACCGGCTCCGACCCCTCCGCCGTGTTCGACGTTGCCGAGCAGGGCGAGGACCATGCGGTCAAGGAGTACGTGCACGCGTTGGAGCAGGACATCTCGCCCGAGCTCCGAGAGGTCGTTCAGCGCCAGCTCACCGAGATCAGGGCGGCCCACGACGACGTCCGCAGCCTCCGCGAAGCCGTCAGCTGATCACCGTTCTGCGCCCGCGTTCGCTCTCGCTCACGCTCCTGCGATCAGGTCAGCGTGAGCGAGAGCACGCAGGTGTCGTCGGTACGTTCGACGCTCGCGGTCGCGCAAGCCAGCGCATCCGGCCTGGTCGCCAGGGTCGGGTCGTCTCGAAGGATGCGCTGGAGGTCGCGGATGCTGTCGTCGATCACACGGCTCGGTCGCTCGACCAGGCCGTCGGTGTACATCACGATGGTCGAGCCCTCGGGGATCGCGGCCGTGGCGACCTGCAGCGTCCGCTCCCGGTTCAACCCGAGCAGTATTCCCCGCCCACCCGACAGCAGCTCCGGGTCCGCTCCCGGCGCCACGAGGACAGGAGGGAGATGCCCGGCGCTCGCATACTCGATCGTTCGCTGCGTCAGATCGACCTCGGCGTAGATCATGCTCGACGCGACGGCGTCGTCCTCGGTGCTCGCGAAACGATGCACGCCGGCGAGCGTCTCCGCAACACCGCGTCCGTCGACTGCGAACGCTCGGGCCACGGTGCGGAGTTTTCCCATGGTGCGGGCCGCGGTGATCCCCCCGCCGACCACATCGCCGACGGTCACCCCCAAGCGGTCGCGGCCGATCAGGAACGCGTCGTACCAGTCCCCGCCCACCTGAAACGCATCTCGACCCGACTCGTAGAAGTGGTGCAACCGGAAACGGGGATCCGCAGGCAGGCGGTCAGGGAGCAGAACCTCCTGCAGCTGGCGAGCGATCCCCCGCTCCTCTTCGTAGAGCCGCGCGTTGTCGAGTGACAACGCGCAGGCGTCAGCCAGTCGACCGTAGAACTCACGCACGTCCTGCGAGACACCCTCGAGCGTCGCCGAACCGAGGGTGAGCGTGCCGATCCGGCGCGCCCGGGCGACGAGAGGGACCCGGATCAGAGACTGAAGGCCCAGCTCGTCGACCGCCTTGGCCACGTCGGGGGCGAGTTCAGCGACGACCACCTCGGCGTACGCCACCCGCAATCGGTCATCGGCGTCGAGGCCCGGGCGAACGGGAGTCGCGCTGCTTGCGCGGAGATGATCATGGGCTCGTCGAACCGTGGGCTCCAGGGACCGGTCGACATGACGCAACCCGGCCAGGTCGGGCGCCAGCTCGCTCAGATCGACCGCCGCCATACACCCGTATTCGGGTACGAGTCGGTCGGCCATGCACTGGGCACGATCCCGAACGGTCGTCTCCGCTTCCATCGCGTGCAGGAGGGCGGAGAGGCTCGCGTCGCGCTGTGCGGCCAGCTGAAGCCGAGCATGGAGGCGAGCACGAGCGATCGAAGCGCTCGTGATGTCAGCGGCCGCAACCAGGAGATCCTGCTCTTCGGCCGAGTGCGGCGTGGCGCGAGCGAGTCGGAGCGACACGACGCCCACCACACCGTCCTCGCTCATGAGCGGGATGGCCGCCGCCTGTAGATCCCCATCGTCGGCCCCGGTGGTCGGGAGGGTGTCGAACAGCGGGACACCGCGTGCCATCGACGCGGCGACGAGCGCGTCGTCCCCGGGCGACGGTGGCAGAGGCAGCGTGACGCTGAGCGACTGCCCGGCGACGACCTCCAATTCGCCGGTCCCGTCGCCGATCGCCACGATCCCGCGATCGGCCTTGACACCGTCGACGACGTGGCTGAGGAGCACTTCGCCGATCGACTCGACCGATCCGGCGGAAAGGAGGTGCGACGACAGTCGCTCCAGCCGCGCCAGACGTCGCTCGACCGCGATGAGCTCGAGGTCCTGGCGCCGCCGGTCCGTGATGTCGATACCGATCCAGTGGACCTCGTCTTCCCGCGCGACCGTCGCGGCCCAGACCGTGTGCCGCACGCCCTGTTCGAGATCGAGCTCGAATGCCACGTCGGAGAGCTCGCCATTCGCAGTCAACGACGGGACGACCACGGACTCGTAGGAGGCCACGCTCGACGCGGTGAGCAGCCCCTGGATCGTCATCGACTCGACGTTGCTCCCCCCCGCCGACCCATTCGCGGAGCCGTGCGTTCGCCGCGCGGATCCGCCCGCGCAGATCCGTCACCATGTAGGCAGCCGACAGGTCGTCGAGCGGGACGACGGCCGTGCCAGTCGGTGTCATGTGCCGGAGCCGTGGACGAAACTCATTCAAAGCCTCCTGCCGTGGCCCCGCGCACCAAGAGCGTCGGCGGGGACCGGGGTGCGCTTCTCGGGTTCGCCGTCCCGGCCGACGCTATCGTGATGCGCGAAACATGGCTCGACGCAGTCACTGAGCGTCAGGCCACGACAGGGACCCGGGTGTTCCAGTCAGGGAACGCCCGCACGAGTGAGCGCTCACCGGTGATGGCGATGTCGCCGCTGCGCACCGCCTGCGCCCAGGACCGGGCCCCCCGATGCCAATCGACGAACGCCGCCGAGCGGGCCACGACATGCACGTCCGCCTCCCCGCCGGGATCGGTCGTACAGACCTCCGCTCGGCCGTCCTGGATGAGCAACCAGAAGAACCGGTTGCCGGCTCGCTCCTCGGGGAACTCGAAGGCCACGACCACTCGCGTCTCCGGTACCGCGTCGCTGTCGAGCTGCACCATGCACCACGCCCAGAGCGCGAACCCCGGATCGGCGTGTTCGGGGAGCACGTCGACCCAGGTTTCGGCCCAGCGACCCAGGCTCCCGATCACATCGGCCAGGTCCGCACCGGCGTCGGTGAGCGCGTAGAGCGAACCCTGCCCGTTCGGCTTCGCGGTGGCGGTGATCACCCCGGCCCGTTCGAGCTCCCGCAAACGTTTCGTGAGCATCGAGCGCGACATCGTGGGTACGCCCTGGGCGATCGCCGAAAACGTCGTCGCGCCGAACATCAGGTTGCGGACGATGAGCAGACTCCACCGCTCCGCCAGGATCTCCGTCGCTCGGGCAATGGGGCAGTACTGCCGATACGTCGCCATGGCCCCCAGCCTGACCGGTCGGTCGACGATGGTCGAGTTCTTTTTTCGCGCTGGATCCGTCCTCGAAGGACCGTCACCGTCGGGCCATGAGCGACACCGATGCAACGACAACCGGACAGGTCACGGCGACGGCGGCCGAGACCTACGACACGTTCTTCGTCCCGGCCCTGTTCGGTCAGTGGCCCGATCAGGTGTTGGACGTCGCGGGTCTCTCTGCAGGAGATGACGTGCTCGACGTGGGCTGTGGAACGGGCATCGTCGCCCGCGCCGCCGCCCGGCGTCTCGAGGGGTCCGGTTCGGTCACCGGCGTCGACGTGAACGAGGGCATGCTGGCCGTGGCCCACCGGTCGCCCGAGCCGGTCGTCTGGCGCCACGCCCCGGCCGAACAGATCCCGTTCCCCGACGACTCCTTCGACCGCGTGGTCAGCCAGTTCGCCCTCATGTTCTTCACCGACCAGGCGGGTGCGCTCGCCGAGATGGCGCGGGTGGCGCGACCCGAGGGCACCGTGACGATCGCCACCTGGGCGGGCATCGACCAGTCCCCCGGCTACGCGGCCATGATCGCGCTCCTCCGGCGACTCTTCGGCCCCGAGGCCGCCGCTGCACTGGAGGCGCCCTTCACCCTCGGTACCGAGGAGCGCTTGATGGGCGTGCTGCGAGGCGTCTTCCCGCACGCCACCATCACCCGCCACGAAGGCGTCGCCCGGTTCGCCTCGCTCGGCGCTTGGGTCCACACCGATATCCGCGGGTGGACGCTCGCCGACATGATCGACGACGACCAGTACGCCGAACTCCTCGCCGCCGCCCGAAGCGAGCTCGCGGCCTTCACCGATGGCGACGGACAGGTCAGCTTCGCCGCGCCGGCCCTGATCGCGACCGCCTGAGCGACCAACGAAGGCGGGGCGCCATGGGTAGCGTGGCGCGCGTGCGCAACGACCCTCCGACGTGGCTCCAGCACGCCCGCGACGGCTGGAAGCACCGGGGCGACCAACGGCCGCCGTTCGCCGACGTTCCCGGTCCTGGCCAGGAGTCGGTGTGGGACTATCCACGGCCTCCCGTGGTCGTACCGGACGGGCGAGTCGTGGAGGTGGGCGCGGATGGAGATCTCGTGGCCTCCACCGACCGCTCCGTGCGCGTCCTCGAGACATCGCACCCGCCGGCGTTCTACCTCCCACCGGAGTCCGTGGTCGCGGGGCGATTGGTACCCGTGGCCGGCACATCGCACTGCGAGTGGAAAGGTGCGGCCGAGTATCTGGCGCTCGCCGGTACCACCCATCCCGTGGGCTGGCGCTATCCCGATCCCTACCCGGAGTTCGGCGACTACGCCGGTTGGATCTCGTTCTACCCGGGCCGGGTCCGCTGCACCGTGGACGGCGAAAAGGCACGACCCCAGGCCGGAGGCTTCTACGGCGGATGGATCACCGACGACGTCGTCGGCCCGTTCAAGGGCGAGCCCGACACGGCGGGCTGGTGATCCCGATGCCCATCGAGGACCAAGCCCCCCGTCAGCGCCTGGCCGACTTCGAGTCCGACGCGGGCGACCGACGGTGGTCCGTGGTGGACGACGACGTGATGGGTGGCCGGTCACGCGGTGAGCTGTCCTTCGCTGCCGGGGTCCTGACCTTCGCGGGGGTGACCGACACCGACGGCGGCGGATTCTCCTCGGTGCGTCTCCCGATGGAGCCGGGCACGCTCAGCCCCTTCGACCGGATCGAGCTGCGAGCGCGACCCGACGACCGGGCCTACCTGCTGACCTTCGACGACGGGAGCGCATCCGGCGATCGCCGGGTGTCACACCGCGCGCCGATCGAGTTCGGCACTCCCGGGGAGTGGCAAACCGTCTCGATCTCGTTCGACGACCTGGTGCCGGTGATCTTCGGTCGACCCATCGACGACCTGCCGTTCCGTAAGGAGTTGGCAACCCGCACCGGTGTGCTCGTCAGCGACGCGGTCGACGGTGCGTTCCGACTCGAGATCGCGTGGATCGACCTCTGCTCCCGGTGACGGCGGTGGATACGCCCTCGAGCCAGGCGACCTCGACCTCGACGCCGGGTGAATAGAGCGCCCGGGGCGCGCCGACCGGGCGCGGAAGCCCCGCGGCCTCGATCACCGACTGATCGATGTGAACGTCCTCGACTCGATGCAGCGGCCACCGCGGATGGTGCACCTGGCCGTACAGGAGCCGGCCGCGGCGTTGCGTGAGCAGGGCCCACCGGGCCGTCAGGAAGTGATCGAGGTCGCTGACGTCCTCGTCGAGAATCGCGTCTCCGACGGCGAAGCTCATCGCGGCCGACGCGCCCGATGGTCGGGGCCACCGTCGCCTCATTTCGTATCGATGGTTGCCTGCGTCGTGCAGGTGGGAGGCCTCGGCCCAGCAGTACGGAAGGGCGAAGACCGACCGGGCGACCGCGACGATCGCCGAGCGGGGTACATCGAGGGAGAAGAACCAGACCGCTCGGCGCCCCGACGGATCCACGACATAGGTCCGGACGTTGATCTCGACGAACGTGCCGAGCCACGGCACGGGGGGTGTCCATCCCAACCGGACGTCGCGCATCTCGAACGGGATCAAGCCGATCCACGCGCTCCCGTCGAACGTGTCGATCGTGAGCCCGGCCGGAAGCTGCCGCTGAACGACCTCGGGGTCGTACGCCCAGTGGAAGAACGCGAGCTCGCTCCACTGCTGTTGCAGCACACTGCGACGGTCGTACGACAACGGCTCCGCGGTGACGGGTTCGACAGCGGACGACACGGTTGCCGGAGCCCCGGGTCAGTTCGAAGCGTCGCGGTGGTTGGCGGGAACGAGTAGCTCTGCCGCCATCTCCTCCCGACAGGACGCGCAGATCCCGTGGGCGATCGAGGGCACGGCCGTGCGCTCCAACAGGCGCAACTCCCGGACCAACGTCTCGATGTCGAGCCAGCGAACGCCGTCCTGGGCTCGTGCACACCAGCTGCAGAGCGCAACGGCCGCCATCTCGCTGTCGCGTTCCGCGTGGGTGTCGAGAAGCGACACCGCCGGCCGCGCTTCCTCGAAGACCATGTCGCATCGGAAGCGCACCGCGCCGTCGGGCGCCGGCGTGACCGCCATGTCGAACCACCGTCGGGCATGCGGAGCGTCGCATCGCAGTGGCACCTGGGCCGGCTGCTGCAGGGTTCTGACCCGCGCCACCAGAAGGCGCCACAATTCCGTCACGTCGTCGCCCTCGAAGTAGCTCCAGAGGGTGCGATCCGGGGATAGAACTCCCAGCTCAGGGGCATCGTTGTCCTCGGCGAACTGCGTCCAGGTCGCCCCCACGTCGATCACGACATCGTCGGCGTCGATCGAGTACTCGACCACCGTGCGGGACGAGAGGTCGCGGGACGGCGGGATCTTGGGCGAACGCTCCGCGCCGGAGCCGATCGCCGCTTCGATTCCCTCCCAGACGACCGGTGGCGGGTCGAGCCGTTCGAAGTCGGCATCCTCGAGCTCGGCCAGGATCGCTTCGATCCGGGCCGTCACAGCAGGCTCAGCTGACGCGTCGTCCGTCTCAGGCGGCATCGTCCGAGCCTACGGCACCGAAGCCGGTGCCGGCCGATCGCGCGAGGGAGGTCAGCGTTCGTCGAGCGGGACGAACTCCGGCCCGATCTCGGTGCGGTCGGGGAACCGGTCGGACGCCTCACCGAACTGCAGCGCCGCGGGGTCGGCGTCGGGATTGGCGTACAGGACCTCGCACTCGAGCAGGTCCGGGTCGCGGAAGAAGAGGCTGATCTTCCTGCCGAACTCGGTCACCACCCCGTCGGTGGCTCCCTTGGCCATCAGGCGGCGGCGGATCTCTCCGAATCCTTCGAGGTCGGCGGCGTGGAACCCGATGTGGTCGAGCCGACCGCGCCCGAACATGGGGCGCTGGTGGTCGGCCTGCGTGTTCCCCTCGACCTCGAAGACGTTGAGCTCGGTGTTGGGTCCGAGGTTGAGGATGATCATCCGCGGGCCGCCGGGATACTCGGGGCCGTCGGCTTCCACGGTCGCTTCGAACACCTCGGTGTAGAAGTCGATGAAGCGGTCACCGTCGTTGGTGATGGTGGCGACATGGTCGATGCCGTCGGTCAACATGGAGGTCCTCCTTCGGGTATGACGAGCGGGGATGTTACGGCAGCTGGCCTCGATGCGGGCGGGCCGTCGTGAGGCTGAGGCCGCCGTCGGCGATGATCAGCTGTCCGGTGATGAAACGGGCGAGATCACTGAGGAGGAAGCCGATCGTGCCGGCGATGTCCTCGGGTTCGCCGGCGTAGCCGAGCGGGATGGCCTCGATACTGGCTGCCCGACGCTCGCTGCTCACGCCGCGCACGACCGCCGGGGTCAGGGTCATTGCGGGGGCGACGGCGTTCACCCGGATGTGGCGGGGGGCGAGCTCGAGGGCGAGGGACTTGGTGAGATGGATCACGGCCGCCTTGGCGGTGCCGTACTGATAGAGGCCGGGCGAGGCATTCGTTCCTTGGAGCGACGCAACGTTGACGACGGCTCCGGGGCCGCCCATCAGGTCGGCCGCAGCCTGGGTGCCGGCGAGCACGCTGGTGCCGTTCCTGGCGAGGGTCGCCGAGAAGTCATCGAGGCTCTGTTCGGCCAGCGGCGCAGGTCCTCCGACGACCGAGACCGCGTTGTTCACCAGCCCGTCGATGCCACCGAGCTTCCCTGCCGCATCCACCACCGCAGCCCGCCAGGCATCGTGGTCCGCCAGGTCGGCCCGCACCCAGGGGACGCCTGTTGCCTCGGCGCCCTCGGCATCGCGATCGATGATCGCAACCGACGCGCCTTCCTCTTCGAGGAGGCGCACTGTCGCCAGGCCGATGCCCGAAGCTCCCCCGGTGACCACGACGCGGCGTCCCTCCAGTCCCTTCATGCGCCGACCCTATCCAGCGGTGGCGAGCCGATGGGTACGATCACGACATGGCTGATCGGTCGGTCACCTTCCGGGTGCGGGTTCGGCCCGGCGCCAAACGCGACCACGTCGGGGGCACCTGGGGCGAGGGTGCCGATGGCCCACTCAACGTCTGGGTGTCGAAGCCCGCCGTCGACGGCGCCGCCAACAAGGCCACGATTCAGGTGCTCGCGGCAGCGTTGCGGGTCCGAAAGCGCCAACTGTCGATCACCGCCGGCCACAAGGGCCGCACGAAGACCCTCCGTCTCGACGAGCCGCCTGCGGACTTCGACACTCGTCTCGACGAGTGGCGCGCCCGCGACCGGCGCTAGGCGCTACGTGGCCATGGTCTGAAGGATGCTGAGGAGGTCGTCGGCATGTTCTTCCTCCATCGCGAGGATGTCTTCGAGCATGCGGCGCGTCGTGGGGTCGTTGGCGCCGAGCCAGGCGATGATCTCGCTGTAGCTCTCGATGGCGACCCGTTCGGCGATCAGATCCTCCTTCACCATGTCGAGGAGGTTGAGGCTGGCGTCGTACTCGGCGTGTGAACGGGTGGCGAGGCCCTCGGGATCGAAGTTCGGTTCGCCCTGGAGCTGGGTGATCCGCAGCGCGATCTGGTCGGCATGCAACTGCTCTTCGTTGGCGTGTTGGAGGAACTCGGCCGCGACCGGGGCCGCGTTGAGGCCCGTGGCCGTGTAGTAGTGGCGCTTGTAGCGCAGGATGCACACCAGCTCGGTCGCGAGAGCCTCGTTCAACACCGCGATGACTCGGTCCCGGTCGGCCCCGTACGCAGAGGTGATCGGTCCCTGTTCGATGTTTGCTCTCGCCCGTTGCCGGAGCGTCTCGACGTCGGTCAGAAAGTCAGCCATGTGCGACATCCTCGCAGATCGCCCGGCCGACGGAGATCATCGCGTGCGTCGACGGCGGTACGTGAGGGCGTGCCGGATCAGTTCGGCGAGCTCGGCCTCATGCACGTCCGCGACCGAGCCGAAGAGCACCGCTCGATTGCCCTCGAATCGGAAGCGGTCGCCGAACGCGTCGCGGAAGTCGGGGATGACGCGAGACTGACAGTGCGCGAGAAGTGCGGCGTCCCCCGTGTCTGTCCAGCCGAGCCGTAGCGGGGTCGACTCCCTCGCGTGGGGCGACCGATAGCTCGGCTGCCCCCACTTGATCTCCTCGACGAGCGGCCAGGCGCCTTCCTCCCACGCCACCCGGTGGACGACCGAGCGCAGTCGGTCGACACATTCGCGCACGTCGTCGGGGACGTCGGCCAGCCAATCGGCGACCGCCGGGGACGGCGGCGGTGTCCGGTGCTCCACTCCCCCATTCTGACCGAAGCTGCCGCCGCTTCGGGGATCGCTACTCGGGACCGTTTCCGGGCGGCGCGAGAATCAGATGGTGATCGCGCACATCGCGCCTGCCCGCATCCGGGTTCGGAATCGTCGGGATGCGTGAACGAGCGACGCTGCTCGGGGGGACGCTCACCGCAGAGCGGCAACCACCCGACCTCTACCGGGTCCGCGCCCGCCTGCCCCTCGAACCGGAGCGGGCATGACGATCCGCGTCGCCGTCGTCGACGACCAGGCGCTCGTACGTCGCGGCTTTGCCATGGTCCTCGACCGCCAGCCCGACATCGAAGTCGTCGTCGAGGCCGGAAACGGAATCGAGGCGATCGACGAAACCCGCCGGCACCGCCCCGACGTCGTCCTGATGGACATTCGCATGCCTGAGATGGACGGTCTCGCCGCCACCGCCACGATTCTCGGTGAAGCCGACTGGCCGCTGAAGGTGATCATCCTGACCACCTTCGACCCCGACGAGTACGTGTTTCAGGCGCTTCAGGCCGGCGCCTCCGGATTCGTCCTCAAGGACATCCCTCCGGAGAATCTCGCTCCCGCCATACGAACCGTCGCCGACGGAGGCGCCCTCCTCGATCCCACGATCACCCGACGCCTTATCAGCCGTTTCGCACGGACGCTCGCGTCCGACACCGCCACCGCCGGCCGGCTCGAAACCCTGACCGACCGCGAACGCGAAGTGCTCGGCGAGCTCGCGAAGGGATCTACCAACGCGGAGATCTCCGAGGCGCTCTACATCGGCGGTGCCACCGTCAAGAGCCACGTCTCGAGCATCCTCACCAAACTGGGACTTCGAGATCGCGCCCAGGCCGTCGTCTTCGCCTACGAGAGCGGCCTCACGAGCCCCGGCGACAACGACATCGGGTTCTGACCGCGACGCCCTCAGGACGCCGGCGCGTCGGCGTAGCGGAGGTAGGGCTTGACCTCTTCCACGTTCTGGAAGGTGGCCTTGGCGTCCTCCGTCGACATGCCGGGAGACACGATCACCCGGTCGCCGGGGGTCCAGTCGGCCGGCGTCGCGATGGCCGCGCGATCAGTGGCCTGGAGGGCGTCGATCACGCGCACGATCTCGTCGAAGTTGCGGCCCACCGACTTCGGGTAGGTCAAGCTCAGGCGCAGCTTGTCGTCGGGATCGATGATGAACACCGACCGCACCGTCGACGTGTCGCCTTCGCCGGGGTGGATCATGTCGTACAGCTCGGCGACCGTGCGGTCGGGGTCGGCGACGATCGGGAAGTTGAGTGCCGTGCCGCCCACCTCGCCGATGTCCGGCGCCCACTTGTTGTGGTCCTCGATCGGATCGACCGACAACGCCATCGCCTTCGTGTTGCGCTTGGCGAACTCGCTCTCCAGCGCCGCGGTGCGGCCGAGCTCGGTGGTGCACACCGGCGTGAAATCGGCCGGGTGGCTGAAGAAGACGGCCCACGACCCCTTCTTCCAGTCGTGGAACGAGATCTCGCCGTCGGTCGTGTCGGCGGTGAAGTCGGGGGCGGTGTCGCCCAGGTGCAGGCTCATGTCTGATTCCTCTCGTCACGCCGACCTCGCCGGCGGGTGTAAATGTACGGACAATTCGACAACCGCTGCCGTAGGCCGAGTATTCCAGCACGCTAAAGCACGAACGGCGCCAGGATCCCACCGGCATGGAAGACTCAGAGGACTCAGGAAGGAGTCGCGATGTGGAAGATCGGGGCCTTGGCACTGGGGATCGGCGGGGCGATCGCTGCCGGACTGATCGTCGGCGGCGTTCTACTGCGAGACGACGGCCCGCCGCCGGCCCTTCCCGAACTCGCCGCGCCGCCGGAGGGCGACAGCGGCTCGGATGCCGGCGACAACGGGGCTACCGAGGGGAACGGCGAGGCCCTCCCGGCAGAGTCGGTCGACGTCGACGACGAGGAGGCCCGCGAGCCGGAGGCGCTCGTCGTCGACGACACGTGCAACGAACCACCGGACAGCAGCACCGAGGAGCGCGGCGTCCATCCGGACCAACTCGTCTTGCTCTTTGCTGAGGGACGGGTGACGGGCATCGGCGGAGGCGCCCATTTCGTCCACTTCCCGGACGAGTCCGTACGGCGGTTGTGGGAAGACTCACGCTTCGATGTCGTCCGCGTCGACGACGACTGCGTCGTTCGGGCCGCCCCTAGTGTCGAGGACGCATTGGACGACGCGGTCGCGGTCGACGACGGAGGCTGCCTCGTGAACCAACCGATCGTCCTGACTGTCAACGGGTACGGACTCCGTGCCGCTCCGGTCGGGGAGCCTGTTTTCAACGCGTCGTTCCGCTTGACCCAGACGGACTTCCTGACCCTGGCCGACAACGGAGAGAACGCGTTCGGCGGACTGTCACGGTCTGGCGGAGCCACGTCCAGCCGAAACACCGGCGAGGAGTGGGACCTGTTCAGCGAGACGCCGCTCGACTTCGAGGCTGCGGGCATTTTCACGGGGAGTACACCGGAGACCGCGATCATGTCCGGTGCGATTCTCACCGCTCACTGGGCCGGGGAATCCATCGAGAACCGGACGGGCGACACGGCCCAGGGACAGGTCTTCATCACCTGCGTGTGGGTTGCCGCGTCACTCGACCCGGTCTTTGCCATCGAGCGTCTGGTCGAGCAGGGCGAGCCGACCGACTGAGGATCGGCAGCGTTTGAGCAGGTCGCCGACGACGGGGTTGTCGATCTCGGCGCCGAGCAGGCCGGCGGCACCTGCGCCACCGGCGTCCTCCCTCGCCGCCCCGTGGAGGAGCGACCGGACAGTGAGTTCCCTCATACCCGTCCGCGACGCAAGGTCTCGCAGTGTCTCGACCCATCGCTCGGTGTCGGGGTGGCCGTGGTGCACGCCGAGACCGCACTGAGCATCGAGGATGTGGGCGTCGAGCCACACGTAGGGATCAGCAAGTCGGTTGCATCGACGACGCGCGTCGGCGAGTTGTGCGAAGGCTTGCGTCGCCTCGCCCTTCGCCGCCGCGAGCATCGCGAGCCCGCGTGCCGACATCCCCTCCCAGCACGGATCCCCGAGCTGACAGGCTCGGGCAAAGGCCTGATGCAGGAGCCGCTCCGCTCCCGCGACGTCACCGCGTGCCAACTGCACCTCACCGCGCAGCGCCTGCGGCCACGGAAGCAGGGCCAACCAGTGTTCACGCTGCGCCAGCTCGATGGAGGCATCGAGGTGCTCGGCCGCCGAGTCCACATCGCCGCGGAGCAGGTCGATGCGGCCGAGCATGGAGAGGCCGAACGCCTCCCGACGTGGTTCGCCGGCGTCGCGCGACAGTCGGAGAGCCTGGTCGAGCAGTTCGACCGCCTTTGGGTAGTTCGCCCGGTCGCTCTCGACCGCGCCGAGGTACGTCGTCGCCTTGGCCAGCATCGCCGCCGAGTCATCGGCGAACGCGAGCGCATCGCTCAGCCAGACCTCGGCTCGGTCGTATCGGCCACGCAAGAAGTCGACGTAGCCGACCTCCGCCCTCGCCTGGGCGACGGACGCACGGTCATCGCGCATCAGGGCGATCTCGTCGGCCTCGTAGAGCGCGGCGACCCCTTCTTCGTCGAAGCCCCGAAGTGAGTGCACGAGCGCTTCGGCCAGCACCAGCCGCGCACTGACGCGAAGGTCGTCCCGACCAGCGGCGTCCGCCAACGTGGCGGCGACCCGCAGCGACTGCACACCTGCGTCGACCGCCCCGGCCGCCACGGCCGCCGCGCCGGCCTCGACGATCGCGTCGATCGACGCCTGGTCGGCCGCGGTCCCCTCATCACCGCGGGTTGCGTGCAGTGCGGCGTGCACGACGGGTCCCGGCGCAACGCCGAGCTCGCTCTCGAGCAACACCCGACACGCCTCGAACTGACGCTCGGCCGCGTCGTCGTCCCCGGTGAGCCGATACAGCCGGATCAGCAAGGCTTGATGGTTCTCGTCGAGCGGACTCATCATCGCCGCCCGCATCGCGTACGCCAGGGCTGCGTGCACATCACCACGGGACATCGAACCGAGCGCCGCCTCGTGCAGAATCGCCTCTGATGCAGCCGCCACGTGCCGCTGTTCGGACAACAACCAGGATTCGAAGGCCGGCGCTCCGTGCAGCGTGATCCCGTCGAGGAGGTCCGATCCCAACCCAGGGAGACCGATGGCGTCGATCCACGCTCCCTTCGCCAGCAGGACGATGTCGACGACCGAGTCAGGTGGGAGTTCGAGCACGACCGGGTCACCCTCGAGCGATCCTCCGTCGCCGAGGCCCCGACGCACTTCCGACAGACTCCACCGCAACGCCCGCAGCGGGTCGTTCGCCTCGGAGAACAACAGCTCCGCGAGCTGTCGTCTCGACGGCGGGCGTTCCCCGAGAACGAGGAACGCGAGGAGAGCCCAGCTCTTGCGGCTCCGGAACTGGTAGGCGTCCTTCGACGAGTTCTCGATCCGCGGACGACCGAGGAAGTGAAGGGTCAGGGTCATGGGCGATCGAATACTCTCACGCGCCGGTCGAACTTCCGCCTTCCGCGAGATGGGCGGCGGCCGTCAGCACCCGGGGTTCCGGGAAATCCTCGCAATGCTGGTAGAGGTGCGCCAGCCGCACCGCGCCGTCGGTGCCGATCACGAACTCTGCGGTCGCCCGCCAGGGATCGTCGACGAGCGGGCGGCCACCCTTCCGGCGCTCGTCCTGAAAGCTTGCTCCGAGGTCGTGGGGATGCGCCCAGTATTCGGCGGGTGCGTCGAACAGGATGCGTTCGACCGACCAATGGCCGACGCCGTAGGCGCGGTACGCCTCCTGATCCGGGTCACACAGCACAGGGCACGGCAAGCCGAGCTGATCGCGGTAGGCGGAAGCGCGTGCCGGCTCGCCCTGGGCGACGATCACCGGCGTGAGGCCCGCCTCTTCGTACGCGGCGTATTCCTCGAGGAGGAGCGCGGCCCGATCGACACCACACCCGCAGCCGAAGTGACGCCAGAACATGAGCAGCGCCGGACCGACGGCCCAGAACTCCGACAGCGACCGGCTCGCTCCCGTGTGGTCGGCAAGTACGAGATCCGGAGCCGGTGTCCCGCCCCGCAGCCCCGTGCCCTCCGGCTCGGTCGGGCCTTCGGCGAAGCGTTGGAGCCACTCGGCCTCCGCCTGCACGATCAGTGCGTCGAGCACGTTCGTCGGGGCGGTGCTCACGTGTGCTCGCTCACCGGGTAGATCTCGTCGGCGACGAGACCGTGCGCCTCACGGTGTACCGCGTGCGCCGCTTCGGCGTCAGGTGCCTCGACCAGGCAGAAGATCTTGCCGGCCTCCTCGTCGACCCAGTACCGGAGGTAGTTGACACCGTGGGCGCCTTGGTGGGCGAGGTCGGCCTCGTGGGCGCCGGCGACGTCGCTCGCCGAGACCCCTCCTTCGATGTTGTGTACGTCCATGAAGAGCGGCATGTCGGATCCTGTCTGTCGTGGAACCGCATCGAACCCTGGTTCCGTTTGACGCAGCGTTTGACGCCCGCGACCGCGGCATTCGTTCGCCCGCGGAGTGATGTCGACGGCTACGGTTCGCCGGTGAGCAACGACACCGCGCCCGATTCGATTGTCGACGTGCGCAATGCCCGGCATCTCTTCCCGGCCACGGGGGACTGCGCGTACTTCAACACCGCAGCCGTGGGACTGTCGAGCCTTGCTACGACCTCGGCGTATCACCGCTACATCGACGAATGGTCCCGTTCCGGGCTCGACTACGTCCGCGTGAAGCCGCGGCAGAAGCGGCACGGACGGCGGTCGCGTCGCTCATCGGTACCGACCCGGCCAACGTCGCGTTGATCGCGTCCGTGTCTGCGGCCGCGGGTCTCGTTGCCGCGCAGTTCGGACCCGCCCGCAGCGGGCACAACGTCGTGATCGGCGAACGCGAGTACAGCTCGAACCACTTCCCCTGGCGCTTGCTCGCCGGCAAGGGCTACGAGGTGCGCCAGGTGCCGTTTCGCAACGGCGGCCTCGAGCCCGATGACGTCGCACGCCACCTCGATGGCGGCACACAACTGGTCGCCTTCAGCGGCGTTCAGACCGCGTCCGGGCACCGCTCCGACATCGCCAGGATCAGCGCGGCCGCTCGCAACGTGGGTGCCGTGGTGTTCGTCGACGGCTCACAGATGGTCGGCGCGGTTCCCGTGGCCGGTCTCCTCCCCCACATCGAAGAGCTCGCCACGTCCGATCACAAGTTCCTGATGAACGCCGGTCGCGGCGTCGGGTACTGCTACCTCTCGCCGGACATGCAGGACCGCTTCGTCCCGGTCAGCGCCGGCTGGAAGGCCGGACGCACACCGTTCGCCAGCTTCTTCGGGCCGGCCATGGACCTCTCCCCCACCGCGTCGCGGTTCGACAACTCGATCAGCTGGCTCGCGGCGATCGGTGACGAGGCCGCGCTGTCGGTCTTCGACACCTTCGGTGCCGACGCGATCTTCGGCCGCAACGGAGAACTGGCCGACCTGCTCCGCTCGACGCTGGCCGACATCGGCCGAGCACCCGTGGACCTTCCGGCAACGAACCGCAGCACGATCGTGTCGGTGCCGCTCGGTGACATCGACCCGGCCGGATTCCTGGAGTCGCTGAAGCGACGAGGGATCGTGTGCTCGGCCCGCGACGGCAACCTGCGTCTCGCGATCCACTTCTACAACCACGAGGACGACATCGAGCAGATTGCCGCCGAGCTCACCGCCGACTGAACCGCCCGCCGCGGGTTGACGCTCGAACTCGACGCCGTCGAGTTCTGCCGAATCGTGTCGCGGCGCGCCGCCGCCACCCATCCGCTGCTCGAGACCGAATTGCCCTTCTAGACGATCGGCACCGAAGCAGCGGTGGGGGTGGGATACGCACGCCCCTCGCACTCCAGGCGGGAGTTCAAGCGAATGTGCGGGCAGTCGCCCAGGCAGCGGAGCCGCTCCCAGGCGCCACTCCCCGCGGGACTGCGCTGGCGGCCGTTCAGTCCGCCTCTTGGGCGATCAAGAGGTGGCGTAGCTCAGCGGCGACCTGGGCTCGTCGCTCGGCGGTGGGGATCGCGGCGGCGATGAGGTCGCTCTCAGCGTTCGTGACCGCTGGCAGGACCCGGTCGATCAGGTCGCGGCCCGCGTCGGTGATGGCGATGAGCACACCGCGTCGGTCATCGGGATCGCGTCGTCGTTCCAACAAGTCGGCGACCTCGAGCCGGTCCAACCGCTTCGTCATCCCACCGGAGGACAGCATCAAGGAGTGCTGGAGCTCTCGGACATTGATGGCGGATTGGCTTGCCTTGCGTCGCAGGGTCGCCAGCACGTCGAAGTCAGCCGGGGTGAGGTCGTAGTCGTCGAGCTGGTCCTCGCGGCGTGCTTCCAGGTACCGAGCAAGGCGGAGGATCCGCCCGGCGACCGGCAGGCCGACCGCGTCGAGCTCGGGGTAGTGCTCGTGCAGGTCGTCGATGATCTCGTCGATCGCGTCAGTCGTCTTGTCTGGCTCCACGAGAGAATCTTACCAGCGAGACTCTTGACAGCAAGTCTCCTCATGGTGATACTCGGAAGTATCACGCCAGCGAGACACTTTCTGGCGATCAACTACGCCAGGAGGTTCGGAGATGAGGGCAGCTACGTCGCTGGCTGTGGAGGTCAAAGCCTCGGGCGCCTCCGTGCGTTCACTCGCCTCCGCGAGCCGGGCTGATCTGTTGATCACCGCCTTCGCGCCGGCGGCGTGGGGCACGACCTACATCGTCACCACCGAGCTGTTGCCGCCCGACCGCCCGATGTTGACCGCCGTGCTACGCGCTCTGCCGGCCGGGATGGCACTCGCCGCGATTACGCGGCAGCGACCGACCGGACCCTGGTGGTGGAAGGCCGCCGTTCTCGGCGCGTTGAACATCGGAGCGTTCTTCGCCCTGTTGTTCGTCGCCGCCTACCGGCTCCCCGGCGGCGTCGCGGCCACCTTGGGCAGCATCCAACCCCTGGTCGCCGCCGGACTGGCGGCCGTCCTCTTGCGCGAGCGATTCCGGACCGCCACCGCCGTCGCCGGGATACTCGGGATCGTCGGAGTGGCCCTGTTGGTCCTGCGGTCGAACGCCGCGCTGGACCCGGTCGGCGTTCTGGCCGGTCTCACCGGAGCGGTGTCGATGGCCACCGGCGTTGTGTTGACCAAGCGCTGGGGGCGACCGGTCTCGCTGCCCGCCTTCACGGCCTGGCAGCTCATCGCCGGCGGACTCCTGCTGGCCCCCGTCGCCCTGGCGACCGAGGGCGGCCCACCGGCACTCACGGCGGCCAACGCAATCGGCTATGCCTGGCTCGCCACCGGCGGGACCGCCGTCGCCTATCTGGTGTGGTTCCGCGGTATCGCCCGCCTACCGGTCGCCCAGGTCTCACTGTTGGGACTGGCCAGCCCGACCGTCGCGACATTCGCCGGGTTCGCCGTGTTGGGCCAGACCCTCACGCCCGCTCAGCTCGTCGGAGGAGCGCTGGTGTTGACCGCCATCTGGATCGGCCAGCGACCCGCGCCTGACGAACCGGCCGCTCGCACCGGCAGCCGCTGACCCCACCAACCCCCAAACGGAGAAGGAGAATCACCGTGAACACCAAGCACCAACCACCCACGACCATCACGGTCGACCCGGGCGCCTCGCGCCACCCCTATGCCACCGCCCGCGTTGCCGGGCTGTTGTACGTGATCATCGTCGTCTTCGGGCTGTTCGCCGAAGTCGGTGTCCGAGCGCGGCTCGTCGAGGCCGGCGATCCCGCCACGACCGCCTCGAACATCATGGAGTCGGCGTGGCTGTTCCGGGCCGGTTTCGCCGCGGACCTGGTGGTGTTCCTGGCTGATGTGGCCCTCGCGGTGGTGCTCTACGAGCTCCTCAAACCGCTGAGCCGCATCCTGTCGATGGCGGCCGCCGCGTTCCGCCTGACCCAGACCGCCATCATCGGCATGAACCTGTTGAACATGTTCAACGCCGTGCGCATCCTCGACGACGCCGAGTACCTCGACTCCTTTGGAGCCGAAGGCGTCGAGGCTCTCGCCCTGCTGACCCTCGACACCCACAAGTACGGCTACATCCTCGGCCTGACCTTCTTCGGCGTGGCAACCATGATCATCGGCTACGTGGCGACTACGTCCCGGCGTATGCCCACCGCACTCGGGCTGGTCCTGGGGCTCGCCGGTGCCGGCTACGTCATCGACTCGGCCATGTTCTTCATGATTCCCGGCTATGACGGATCGGCCTCGCCCATCGTGCTCGCGCCCGCCGTCATCTCAGAGGCCTGGTTCGCACTGTGGCTGCTAACCCGGGCCCACCGCCTCGCCGACTCCGGAGCAACCCCGGACTCCCCCGCTGCTGTCCCGTCCACAGCCCGTCGGATCAGCGTTCCGGCATGAGCCCGACCACACCTGCTCCCCTGAACCTGGCAACATCCGGCCTGCCCTCGACAATGGACGCGGTCATCCAGCGGCGCTACGGCGCACCCGACGCGTTGGCGCTCGAGACCGCGGCGATGCCGGCGGCCGCATACGGCGAAGTCCTGATCGAGGTCGGCGCTGCCGGCGTCAACCGGGGCGATGCGCTGGCCATGCGTGGCTGGCCCTACGTCGCCCGGCTCAGCTACGGGCCCACCCATCCCCGCCGCGCCGTACCCGGCACCGATGTGGCCGGCCGTGTCATCGCCATCGGCCCAGGCGTCGACGGCCTCGGAGTCGGCGACCACGTCGTCGGATGGGCTGCGAGCGGTGCGTTCGCCCAGTACGCGACCGCCGATGCGACGTTGGTGGTCCCCAAGCCCGACTCGCTCGCGTTCGACATGGCGTCAGCGATACCGACGGCGGGTGTGGCGGCGTTGCAAGCCGTACGCGATGCCGGGCGGGTCGCCTCGGGCATGGAGGTGCTCGTCGTCGGCGCTTCGGGCGGGGTCGGGAGTTTCGCCGTCCAGATCGCCGCCGCCCACCTGGGCGCCCGGGTCACCGGGGTCGCCAGCGGTCGCAACACCGGACTCGTCCGCGGCCTCGGCGCCGAGGCGGCGATCGATTACACACAGGAGGATTTCACCCGGCACGCCGGCCGCTACGAGGTCATCATCGACCTCGTCGGCAATCAGCCGCTCAGCGACGTCCGCCGGGCCCTTTCGCCCGATGGCACCCTGGTCATCGTCGGCGGAAACAACCCCCGGTCGCTCACCGGCATGAGTCGTTTCGTCGCTGCCGCACTGCGGTCACCGTTCGTGTCTCAGCGTCTGGTTCCGCTCTTCTCCAAACCGGACCCCGACGACCTCGCACTCCTGGTCGAGATGGTCGACGCCGGCACGATCCGGCCCGTCGTCGACCGCACCTTCGACCTCGCCCGTGCCGTCGACGCCATTACCGACATCGAGTCGGCGCCAGCCCGCGGCAAGGTCATCATCACCACGGGACGAGAAGCGTGGTGATGATGACGAGACAGCACCGTCGACCCCCGTCCGGCGCCACCCACCCGCGATTCCTCGGCCTGGCCCGCTCGGCTGTCGATCCCGCGATCTCACACGACCACCAGAACCCCAGCTACGAAGGAAACCCATGCCCCAGTCCACTTCCCGAACGAATGCCTTCTCCTCCCCCACCGTCGTCCCGCTCACCCACGTCGATCACATCGTGTTCAACGTCGACGACATCGAACTCACCGTCGAGTGGTGGCGCGACCGGTTCGGCCTCGAGGCGGAGCGACTCGATGACTGGCGCGCCGGCAACGCCCCATTCCCCTGGATCCGGGTCTCGGAGACCCTGATCCTGGATCTGTTCGCCAGCTCCCTCGACGGCAGGAACATCGACCACGTTGCTTTCACCACCGACCCGGACAGCTTCGAAGCCTTCATCAGGACCCACACCGACGACATCAGAATGGGCCCCGCCGAATTGGGCGGAGCACGCGGTCGCGGCCGCGGCGTCTACCTCGACGACCCATCCGGGAACCGAATCGAGCTCCGCACCTACGATTAGGCACGCTGCCCTCCCGGCTGCCGCTCGACGCCCGCGTTCACCGAGGCTTGCCCCGGGCCGGGTCGTCGGCCGGCAGGTAAGCGTTCAGCTCCGGGAGGAACTTCCACTCCGGGATCGGCGGCTCGTGGTCGACGGCCGGCACGTACTCCGACGTCTCCTCGAAGCGGTAGTGATGGATGTACCGGGGGCAGTTGCGGAACACCTCGGTCGCCTGCACCCGAACGATGAACTGTGCACCCGGATAGCCGTCCAGCAGGTCGTCGGACTCGTCGATCGACGCCGTGCCCTGCACCCGGACCCGCCGTCGGTCCTCGAAGTCGATGAACAGCATCCCGACGTTCGGGTTCACCCGGAGGTTTCCCATCGAGAGATACCGGCCGTTGCCGTCATAGTTCGGGAACGCCAGCTCTCGATCGTCGAGGATGCGCACGAAACCCCGCTCACCGCCCTTGTACGAACACGTCGGCAGCCCTCGATGATCACACGTGGCCAGGAAGAACATGTTCGCATCCGCGATCACCTCGACCGCCCAGTCCTCGAACCGGTCCGAGTTGCGCACCTCGACCGCTCGATCGGCAAGCCGCCGCGTGTCGAACCGGTCGTGGAAGTACCGGTTCCCCTCGTGATAGTCGTGCACTCGATCGGTCATCGAATCCCCCAAGTGGCTCGTCCCAGTTTCGCGCAGCTCGGAGAACTGTGGCGCGGGGTCAGAACTTGCCGCGGCGCCTCAGGCCCCGGGGCGCGACTTCCCCGGCGCCACGGTGCGGGCGAGGATGCCCAGGGTCCCCAGCAACGCGCGCTCGGGCACGATCGGGAACGAGGCGCCGAGTGTGTCCTGGTAGTTGGGGTGGAGGTTCGACCAGTCGTAGTACTGCGTCACCCGAGTGCCGCCATCGATCGGCTCGAGTTCGTAGCCGTAGACGTGCCCGATCGGCGGATCGAAGAGCGGACTCTCGACACCCCACTCGATGGCCCGATCCGACTCGACGCGGGTGAACACGACATCGAGTTCGTACTCCCCGATGTCGAAGTCGCGCAGCGCGTCGCGGTCCATGTGCATCCGGAAGCGGTCTCCCGCGGCCGTGGCCGGCTCGCCCTCGGCCCACATCAGCATCCCCGACGCGTCGATCTGCACATGTCCGTCCGGGCTCCGGAGGATCTCGAAGATCACGGCGGGCTCCGCGGCGATGTTTCGCGACACCTCGATTCGATTGGCGGTCATGAAGCTCCCTCGGTGCTCGGGCGTGATGGCAACTCGTCCATCCGTTGCCGCACGAGATTGGCACGAACGACCCGCCGCCGCCCACCGAGACCCGCGGGAGTCGACGCGGGTGCCGTGTCGCAATTTATTGAACGTGTTCAGCGTTCCCTGCTACCGTCGCCGGCATGCCCCGCGCCGCCGCCAGCGAGGAAGAACGGGACGAACAGCGTCGCCGGCTCCGGCGCGCCGCTTCTGAGCTCCATAAGGAGGGCGGCGCGGCAGCGGTGACCGTCCGCGCCGTCGCCAAGCGAGCGGGCGTGTCGACCGGCCTGCTCTACAGCTACTTCGCCAACCTCTCGGACCTGATGCGCTCGCTCTGGATGGCTCCCATCGCCAAACTGGGTCGCGTCCTCACCGCCATCGAGGAGGCGGAAGCCGACCCGATCGAGCGCATCCGTCGCCTGCTGCTGGCGTATGTCGACTTCGCGGAGACGGACGTCGAGACGCACCGCGGGCTCCTCCTCTTCGTCCGCGCTCCCGACTCGACCACCGACCGCCACGACGACCCCGACGGGCTGGCCCTCTTCGCCTCCCTTCGCCGCGCGGTCGAGGCCGGCCAAGCCGCCGGAACGATTCGCGACGGCGACGCCCGCACGCTGGCCCAGGTGTTGTGGTCCGGCGTGCACGGCGCCCTTGCCCTCCCGATCAACATCGACACCTACGAACTCACCGACGGCAGGACCATCTCCACCGAGATGATCGATGCCCTGATCCGATCCATCACCACAGGAGACTCCCCGTGACACTGCTCGACGATCCCCGCCCGATCTCGGCCGACTCGCACGCACTCGAGGGCCCCGAGGTGTTCGAGGGCCTGGCCGAGCGGTTCGGCGACGATGCGCCGCGCGTCGTCCACAAGGACGGCGAGGGCGACTTCATCACCATCCCCAACAGTCCCGGGCGGTCCCGCAACGTCGCCGTGATGGCCCTGGCCGGCACCCGGCTCGACTACGAGACGCCGCTCCCCCGCGAGCACGCGTCGAAGCCCGGCACCGGCTCGATCGACGATCCGGAGATCCAGGCGTACTTCACGGGCGGCTACGCCGCGATGCGGCCCGGTCTGACCGACGGTGCCCGGCGGCCCGACGACCAGGACCTCGACGGCGTGGCGGCCGAGATCCTCTACCCGGGCTGGTTCCCCATGTTCAGCCTCGCCGACCTCGACCTCATGGTCGCCTTGCAGCGCAACTACAACGACTGGATGCACGAGCAGTTCGTGGCGTCGAGGGGCCGCCTGATCGGACTCGCCGCCCTGCCGGTCCAGTTGCCTGAGGTCGCCACGGCGGAACTCGAGCGGGTCATCGATCTCGGGTTCAAGGGGATCGTGCTGCCCAGCAATGCGCCTCGGGGCCGGCGCTACAGCGACGCGGACTACGCCCCGATGTGGGCCCGGGCCGAGGAGGCCGGCCTGCCGGTGGCGTTCCACGTGGCGTGCATGTCCCACGTGCCCGACTGGCTGAAGGCGATGAACGGCCGCGATCCGATCGTCCAGTACGCCGGCTCACCGGCGCTCATCCACGACACGCTGGTCGAGTTGATGGTGCGCGGTGTGTGCGCCGACTTCCCCGGGCTCAAGTTCGTGCTCGCCGAGTTCAACGCCGGCTGGGTCGCCCACTGGCTCGACAAGGTGCAACAGGGCTGGGCCCGGGAGCACGCGCGTGACACCACGAGCACGCCACCCTCCGACGTGCTCGAGATCTGGAAGCGCCAGTTCTTCGCCACGATCGAGGACGACACGGCCGCGCTCCGCACGCGCGACCTGATCGGCGAGGAGACACTGCTGTGGGGCTCGGACTATCCGCACACGGACTCGACGTGGCCGTGTTCGACCGAGGTGCTCGACGAGATGTTCGAGGACTATTCGGCCGAGACGCGCGACAAGATCACCCGCACCAACGTCGCCAATCTCTATTCGCTCTGAGCATCCGCCGGCGCGGGACCTACGGTTCGCGGATGGGCCAGATGACCTTCGTGCGCCAATCGGCCGGGTTCGGGACCTCACCGGGATCGGTGAGGTAGACCTCCCACGCTCCCCCGGTGGGGGTGGCGCCGGACTCGTGGATCCACCGGTCCAGCGCGACGTGCGCGTCGCCGAGCGTGTCGTAGGGGCCCACGTGGACGGTGGTCGCCGCCGCACCGGCGGGGAGCGCCCCCGCCAGGATGTCCGGACGGGACTCCGGCACGACGGCCGATTCGAGAACCGGCACGCCCGCCTCGATGTGGAAGAAGGCCGCCGACTGGTCGACGTAGCGGACGTACGGCGGGCCGGCCAGCGTGAGTCCGGATTCGACCGCGTAGCCGTAGGCCGCCGGGATGAGCTCCGCCAGTGCCTCGGTCATGTCGTCGCGGTCGACGCGGCGTCGGCCGAACACCACCGGCATCTCGTCGAGCGTCTCGACCTGGATTGTGTAGGCCACGAATGGCTCCTTGATGCTCGGGGTCAGAGGGATCTGGTAGAGGCCGGTACACGGCCCGATCGAGGTCACCCACCGCAAGGCGTCGGGAGTCCCCGCGACGGCCCGACGCCGGTACTCGCTCGGGGTCGACCCGAAGTGGGACCGGAACGCCCGCGTGAACGCCTCGTGGCTCCCGAAGCCGGTGTCGATGGCGACGTCGATGATCCGCTGCTCGCCCGCCGCCAACAGGGCCGCGCCCCGTTCGAGCCGAAGACGCCGTTGAAAGCGCGCGGGACTCTCCCCGGCGAACGCCTCGAACTCCCGCCGGAAATGAGATGGGGACAGGGCCGCTCGGCGGGCGGCAGCGGCCAACGGGACGGGCTGCTCGCTCTCGACCATCCCGGAGAGCACCGACAGGAGGCCCTCGGGCCGACGTGACATCCCAACACCGTACGGTGCTTCTCCCGAGCGGACTTGATCGATCGCGCCAAGGGTCCGACCGTGGCTCGCCGAGTCGACCGAGCCCGACCCGGTGGCCCGCGCGTGCGTTAGGTTCGGCTGCCGAGGGGTGCCGACGGGAGGCGGCGTGGACGCGAGCAAGACCAACGTGTACGTCTTCGACAACTACATCGCCCAGCTGGTCGACGGACTCGACGCCGATGTGCACAAGCACGGCGCCTATCAGCTGTCGGTCTCCGTCGACGGTTGCGCCCACGAGGTCGGGCCTCACAAGGACGCACGTCGTCGTGCCCTGGGACATCTCACCGGCCCCAACAAGCCTCACACGCTGAACAGCTGTTCCGGGAAGCAGGTGCTGATCTGGATCGCGCCCGAGAGCACGCTGGGACATCACCTCGGCTCGACGTACCTCGACGACGAGGGCTTCGGCGTGATCCCCGACGATGTCGTGGCCGGCCTGCCCGTGGCCGAGTTGGGGCCGGCGATCGAAGAAGGCTGGACCGGGCGCGAGATCTCGCCCGTCTGCGATCGATTCCTGGGCGCGATGGTGGACGAGCCGTGGTCGAACTCGGCCGATCTTCATCCCGCGATCCGCGACGCGATGGAGATCATCGATGCGCAGCCCCAGTTCGCGATCTCGGCCAAGGAGCTCGCCTCGCGCGTGGCGTTGTCGACGAGTCGCTTCCTGCATCTCTTCACCGAGCAGATGGGCACCCCCTTGCGCCCTCATCTTCAGTGGCTGCGGCTCACCGACGCCCTGCGGCGCGTCGCGGACGGCGAGAGCGTCACCGACGCGGCGGCAGCAGCCGGGTTCTTCGATGCTCCGCACCTCAACCGTTCCGTCCAGCAGTACCTGGGGCTCCGGCCGACTGATTTCGCGGCGCACCCCGACATCACGATCGAGGTGTGCCTCAGCATGCCGGCGCCATGACATGCAGCACGTTTGTCCAAGCCACGCCCCGACGGCATCGTCACACTTGGCCCCAGGAGCTCCCGCCGGAGCGTGACGAAGGAGAGGACAGATGGGGACGAGGATCCACACGGTCGTGATCGGTGGAGGCCACGCCGGTCTCAACACGAGTCGGGCCCTGCAGCGGGCCGGGATCGACCATGTCGTCCTCGAGCGCGGCCGGGTCGGTGAGACCTGGCGGACCCAGCGGTGGGAGTCGTTCCGGCTCAACACGCCGTCGTGGTCCAGCGCGCTCGTCGACTTCGACCAGGTGCCGGGCGATCCCGACGGTTTCATGGACGTGCGTCAGCTGTGCGAGATGATGCAGAGCTTCGTGGAGCACTTCGGCCTGCCGATCCGGGAGAACACCGACGTCCACCGCGTCACGCGGTCGGGCGCCGACTTCGTGGTCGAGGCGGCCGACGGCGAGGAGTGGGTGGCCGAGAACGTCATCGTGTGTTCGGGCTCGCAGAACGTGCCGAAGCTGCCCGATCTCGCCCATGACCTGTCAGGGGTCGCACAACTTCACGCCGCCGAGTATCGCAACCCCCACCAACTCGAAGACGGGGCGGTGCTCGTGGTCGGGAGCGCGCAGAGCGGGTGTCAGATCGCGGAGGAACTGGCCGACGTCGGGCGCACCACGATCCTGTGCGCCAGCAACGTGGCCAGCGTTCCCCGCCGCCATCGCGGGCGCGACGTCGTGGCCTGGATGATGGACATGGGAGTGGCGCACACACCGGTCGGGGCGCTCGAGGACCCCCGCGCCCGCTATGCGGCCCAACCGATGCTCTCGGGCAACGATGGCGGGCACTCCATCTCGCTCCACAGCCTCGCCCGCCGGGGCGTCACCGTGGTCGGCCGTCTGGTCGGCGCCGAGGGCACTCGCCTCCAGATCGGCGACAACCTCGGCGAAGCGGCTGAGATGGGTCTCGCCTCGCTCGCCCAGGTGCGGGAGAACATCGACACCTACATCGCCGAGCACGGCATCGAGGCCCCGTCGGCGACCGCCGACGGCGCGCTCGAGCCGGATGCGCAACTCGCGGAGACGGCCGCGATCCGCGAGATCGACGTCGTCGAGCAGGGCATCTCCACGGTGATCTGGGCGACCGGCTTCGGTGGCGACTTCTCCTACCTCGATCTCGACCTCGAGTTCGACGAGGCCGGCGTACCGATCCACGACGACGGCGTCTCCGCGGTCGACGGCCTGTACTTCGTCGGGTTCTCGTGGTTGCGGCAGCAGTCATCGGGGCTGATCTACGGCAGCGGTCTCGACGCCGAGTTCATCGCCGACAAGGTCCGCACCGCTGCGGGCGTTGCCTGAAACCCGCGACGTGTCCCGAACTGACCGGTAGGTGTCGCAGTCCTACCTTCCCGAGTGCTCGCCGCCGTCAGAAGATGGGAAGCAGAAGCAACACTCGAACTCACCACAGGACCACGTCCGATGACCGCACTCGATACGCCCACGACCACCCAGCGCAGCTCCCTTCGATAGCTCGTTCCGAGCCTTCTCGTCGGCGGGATCATGATCCTGGCCGGCGCCCCGAAGTTGGCCGACAACGCCCGCCTCTACGAGCCCTTCGCCGAGTTCGGCTGGCCCCGCTGGACCTACTTCGCCGTGGGATTCGCCGAGGTCGGCGGCGGCTTGGCGCTGCTGTGGCGCCGTACCCGCCCGATCGGCGGACTGGTGATCGCCGCCGTCATGGCGGGCGCCATCCTGACCAACGTCGTCAACGGCGACATCGGCTTCGTGCCGGTCAACCTTCTTCTCGGAGCGACTGCGGGCGCCGTCGCCTGGCACCGGTCGGGTCGCAGCTTTCGCTCGGCCGACTGACCGCTGATCTGACGCTTGACCAGCGCTCCGAGCTCGATCTCAACTGACGCCGGGGCCCCGGCCGCCTATCGCAGCGCCTCGACCGTCTGAGACAATCGACGGTATGGCGACTGATTCCGACGCGACGGCCACCATGTTGATCGAACCCCGGATACGGCCGGTGGGAACCGGGCAGGTCCGGCGCCTCCTCCCCTACCGGAAACGGCGCATGATCGGCCCGTTCATCTTCGTCGATCTGATGGGTCCTGTGCAGCTCGCCGCGGGCACCGGCACCGATGTCGACGCCCACCCGCACATCGGACTGGCCGCGGTCACCTACCTCTTCGCAGGACGCCTGGTCCATCGAGATTCGACGGGCGCCGTCGCGGCCATCGAACCCGGGGCGGTCAACTGGATGACCGCCGGGGCCGGAGCCACCCACACCGAACGGAGCCACCCCGACGACCGGGCCACCGATCGTCTCCTGCACGGACTGCAGACCTGGGTGGCGCTGCCCGACGAGGCGGAGGACGGCCCGGCCCGCTTCGAGCACACCGCCGCCGAAGAGATCCCGACCGAGCGCCATGGTGCATCGACCGTCCGCGTCGCCGTGGGAAACGGCTTCGGGCACGAGTCACCGGTGTCGCCCTCCTCGCCGCTACTCCTCGCCGAGCTCGATGTCGCGGACGGTTCCTCCGTGCCGGTCGACGCCACCTTCGCCGAACGTGGCCTCCTCGCCATCGACGACGGCATCACCCTCAACGACACTCCCCTTCCCGAGGCCACGCTCGCGGTCCTCGAGCCAGGCGCCCCCGCCGTGGTCGGGGGCCGGGGCCGAGCGATGGTCATCGCCGGCGAACCCGTCGGCCCGAGAAACATCTGGTGGAACTTCGTCCATTCCGATGCCGAGCGGATCGAACAGGCGAAACACGACTGGACACGCCAGGCCTTCCCGACCGTTCCCGGCGACCACGACCCCTGGGTCCCACTACCGACCTGAGGCGTCGGCCGGCTCGATCTCATCGGACTGGACCGGGCACCTCGCGCTCGTGTGGACCGTTCGGGCAGGCTACGAACGACGTGCCTGGCCGAATCCAGAGGTGCGAAGTTCCGTACGTGTCGGAGGGGCGACACAAACCCCAAGTACATACATTCCTTGGACCGGCTCCTACGCCGCCGCATGACGTGAAACGCCTAGCCCAGGCTCCGCCGACGGCGGCGGCGATTTCAGAAGCGGATGCTGTTGAGGTGCGTCGAGATGGTCCCTTGCGGACGGCGGGAGCAGGACGAGATCACTCGACGGACAGGGCGTCGAGCGGTGCGAGCGGAACGATCCCGTCGGCCTTCACGGCGAGTTCCGGATCGATCGTGATCAGAGCGTCGGCCTGCAGCTGACAGACGGCGAGGTACTCGGCGTCGAGGATCGTCGCCCAGCCGTGATCACGAGCAATCCTCCACGCGGTACGACGCGACACGCGGTCGCCGAGTAGTCGCATCTTGATCTCGGTCAGGCGCTCGTGTCGCTGGAGCGCTACGTCCTCGGTGATGTCGCCTTGATTCACTGCCGTCAATAGCAGTGACAGCGCCTCAGACCGAATGCGGTTCGGAGCGACGAGTTGATGTGCGCGATGGACGTCGAAGTCGTCAGCAACGAGACGCAAAAGCGTTGGTGCATCGGTCACGTAGCGAGCCACTGGCTCACAATACCCATCTCCGACATCGGGTTCGGATCTCCCGATCGGTTCGAGCATTCTCGAGCGCCGCACCGGGCGCGTCGGTGCCTGATGTGTGGCCAGACCGTGTCCCTGTCGTCGGTCAGGGGTGGTCGAGTGTGTCGTCGTGGCCGGCGGCGAGTCGGGGCCAGTGGTTGAGGGGGCGGCCGTTCGTGCTCCAGTCGCGTTCGGCGTGGGCCCATGGTTTGGGCCATCGGTCGGGTGAGTCTTCCCAGGCTTCTTGGCGCCCGTAGGGGGTGATGTCCCACAGGCTGTGGGTGGGTGACATGAGCTCGACGCCGCGTCCGCCGGTGAAGTAGGTCTCGAAGACGCGGTTGTGCTGGCGGAGGTAGACGACGAGGTAGTGACGTTGCCAGTCGCGTCCTTCGAGGAGTTGTGGTGCGGTGTGTTCGGCGGAGTACCAGGGCATGGTGAGGCCAAGGAAGTTGCGGTAGCGGATGCTCTGGTCGTAGGGGCCTTTGCAGAACACGGCGTAGGTGATGTCGCGGGAGTTGAGGTAGCTGGGTTCGGGGATCTGGCTGTTGAAGAGGGTGCAGCCCTCGCACTGCTCGGCGGCGGGGCGTCCGGGCCACCAGGCGTGGAAGTAGACGATCAGCTGGGTTCGGCCGTCGAATGCGTCGAGGAGCGTGACCGCTCCGTCAGCACCGATCACTTCGATCGAAGCATCGACCTCGACGACGGGGAGCCGACGGCGGGCTGCGGCGATGGCGTCGCCTTCTCGGGTGTGGGCCTTCTCTCGGATGCGGAGTTGTTCGATCTCGGCGAGCCAGGTGTCGCGTTCGACGACGGGCGGCAGGGGCAGGTTGTCGATGCGTATCGGTTCGGGTTGATTGCTCATCGGTGAGTCCTCCTGTCGTTGGGTGGTGGTCAGTCTTCGATCACGTCGAGGCCTCGGGCTCGCAGGTCGGCGAGCCCGTCGAGCATCTGTTGCAGTACGTCGGGTGGGTGTGGTTCCCAGTCGGTGACTTCGCGCACGACGCGCAGCGGGTGACGGGTCCGGTAGGACTGGGTGACGTTGCCCGGGAACTTCTTGTTCGTCAGGTTCGGGTCGTCCTCGTACGGTCCGGTCGGCTCAACCACATAGATGTGCGCGCGGGCGTCTTCATCATCGGCGGCCTGGGCGACAGCGAGTTCGGCTCCCCAGATCGCCGGCTCGATGAGAGCAGCGAAGTAGACGTTGTTCGAGATCCGCCCGTGCTGATAGTTCGACTGGCGACCGGCAACGAGGAGGTCACCGGGCGCGAAGTGGTGCTTGGTGCCGTGGAAGAACGGACCCTTGACGTGCTCGTAGTGATCGAACGTCACCGGCACCCACTCATCGGCGGAGTCTGGCTGACTGACACCCTCGTTCATAGCGGAGGAATATACTCCGTTTAATGCGAGAACCATACCCACAACGAAGGGGCCATCGTCATGCGGGCTGATGCGCGTCGAAACCGCGAACGGCTGCTGGCGGCGGCCGTCGAGTTGGCCTTGGAGATCGGTGGCGAGCCGTCGCGTGATGCGATCGCGCAGCGGGCTGGGGTCGGGATCGGCACCCTCTATCGTCACTTCCCCGATCAACAGGCCCTGTTGCGCGCGGTCGTGGTCGACGTGCTCGACCGCACCATCACGGCCGGCGAGGTCGCCCTCGCCGAGGCGGCGGGTGACGGCACAGCGTTGCGTCGCTATCTGCATGCGGCGATCGACAACGGGGTCGGGGTCGTCAACATCATCCACCCGTTGCTCGACGACACCGACTGGCCCGACCTGACCGAACGTGCCGCCAAGATGACCCGACGACTCCTCCACCACGCACGCGAGGCGTCGACCGTCGGCCCGGCCTTCACCGAAGCGGACATCACCTACACGTCGATCCGGTTCGCCCGACCGTTAGCGATCGGACTCGACTCGGACACCGAGTCGAAGCTGGCGCACCGCCAACTCGACCTCTACCTCGACGGCGCCGAAGCAGCCGCTACGTCGACGACCCATTCAGGGTGAGTCGGTCGGCGAGCGGTCGCAGGTCAGCCATCAGCGGGACGAGTTGCTCCTCGCTGAGCGACGTATAGGCGGGTGCTGCCAACTCGTCGGTCAGCGCCTCGAGGCGCTCCTTGAGTTGGGCACCATCGGCGGTGAGCCACCCATCGCCGCCGACGAGACCACGCTCGCGCATTCTGCCGATCACCCGATCGAGATATCCGGAGTCCAAGTGCCAGAGCCGACCGAACTGCTCGGCCGGGACACCGTCGGCCAGTGTGTGCAATACGTGGGACTCGGTCCCGGATTTTCCGAGGGTGACGAGGGCTGCGACGTGGCCATCGCCGCGATGCTCACGAAGCAGGTTCGCGCCGAACCACAACCGTGCGACCGGCTCGACCGGGACCGGCAACGTCCGCACCGCAGCGAAGAGTGCCCGCCCGGCGTGTGACGCCATGCGGGCTGCTTCGATCAGGGTGTCGCCGGCTCGTTCGATGGACGGCGAGTCGTACGTGTCGCCGAGGAGGCGCCGAAGCGCCGCCACCGAGCCGTCCTGTCGAGCGAGGTTCGCTGCCTCAGGTAGCACCTTGTCCCAGACGCCAGGAATGTGGCGGGCGACCTCGCCATCGGCGAAGTTGTAGAACAACGCATCCACCAACTCCGCCGATGCTGCTCGACCGGCGAAGTATGCGTCCCACGAATCGTCCAAGCCGAGCGCCATCACCGCCGCAGTCGGCTCGTCTTCCATGTAGGTGACGACCGCAATCGGCTCAGTCAGCTCAAACATCCGTCGAGCCAGCTCACCCGACGCGATCACCGCTCGCGTGGCGGGCCCGCCGCCATCCACGGGGTGAACAGCTTCGGCTGACCGTTCGGGTCGAGATTTCCGCGCATCTCCTCGTTCGGTGTGCCGAGCAGCTCTCCGGTCACCGTCGCGGTGTCCATCAACGGCTCCATCAAGTGTCCGATGTTCTCGAAGTGCGCCAACGCCGACTCGGCATCTCGATAGCGCTCGAAAACGATCGCTTCGGACTCATCGGCGTTGAAGAACACCTCGTACTGCAACGTCCCCGGATCCCGGGAGCGCACGATCTCCATCGCCTGCTCCGTCAAACGCTTCCACTCATCGAGCTTGCCGGCCTTGAACACCACCCGAGCAATCCCCTTGATCTCATCCACCTCAGTCACCTCTCAATCTCAGGCTGCCGAACCCGGTCCGGCACCGAACGCTACCATACGATCGTATGGCCGACGACGCCCAAGACAACGCCAGACGGCGCATCGCAGACGCTGCGATCACGGTCATCGCCCGCGACGGCCTCGATGCGCTCAGCATCCGCCGCGTCGCCTCCGAGGCCGGCGTCGCGATCGGAACCGTGCAACACCACTATCCGACCCGCGCCGACCTCGTCGTCGCCACACTCGAACGCACAGCACGACGTCAACAAGCCCGAGCGATGGGCGTTCCGCGCTCGACGACCCTGTTCGACACACTGACCGAACGACTCTTGACGCTGCTGCCACACGACGAAGACAGCCGACAAGAAGCGATCGCGTGGGTTGCACTCGCCGCAGCCGCCGCCCGAGATCCCATCGTCGGACCGATCCAGCGGCGCATCGTGTCCGAGTCGATCCATGGCATCGCCGCACTCCTCACCCAAGCAATCAACGCCGAGGAGCTCCCCTCCGTGTCCGATCCGATCGAGCTGGCGCAACGCCTCGACGTCATCGTCGACGGCTACCTCCTCCACACCACCGCACAGCACCTAACGGCCGACCCGACCACCGAAAGCCGGTTCCGCGAAACCCTCGCAGCGATCGCGGGTTGTCCGACGACCCCCGCGTGAGCCGAGCAGGACCGGCTGGATCGACGAGGATCTCGGACCCTGTCATTTGCAAATCCATTTGCAAACGACACCCCTACCGCCGAGAACCCTCCCTGACCAGGGATTTCATGGTGGTCGAGCAATGGGCGGAATCCTGACGGTCCACCCCTCCGACACCCCACAAAACCGCAGGTCACAGGCCTGCAACTGCATCTGCTCCGACACAACAATGCCCCAGTCACAGCGTTGAAAACGCTCTGACCAGGGCTTATGCCAAACGTGTCGGAGGGGGGACTTGAACCCCCACGCCCTTATCGGGCACTAGCCCCTCAAGCTAGCGCGTCTGCCAATTCCGCCACTCCGACGTGGCCACCCACCGAGGTGGATGCGAAGCGCAATCGTAGCGGCGTGGCCCAGCCGCCACACCCCGGTATCAGCCTTCCGCTGTCAGCGCGACCCGGCTGAGGTCGAGCGTCCCGTCGGCGCGGTGCCGGAGTCCGTCCAATCGTCGTCCGATCGCCACCCGCACCTCGTAGCGGCCGATCGGGAGCAGTAGTCCGTCCTCGATCAGGGCCTGCTCGAGTGCTTCGATGAACAGGGCTCGCTGCGCCGGGTCGGACTCGGCCGCGATGGCCGCCGCGAGCGCGGCCCGAGCCTCAGACTCCGGTCCGAACGCATCGTCCGCTCCCCCCGGTGTCGCCAACTGGAGGACACCGAGTGAGCCGTCGGCTCCGCTGGCGAGCACGATGGGGAACAGCGTCGCCTCGCCCGTCGACACGCGGGCGGCGAACACCGTCGGATCCGACGCCACGATCTCGACCGTCGCCCCTGCGGCCTCGAACTGGTCCGCAGCCAAGCGGGCCAGGGCTTGCAGCTCGCCCCTCGGCACATCGATCGCCACCGAGGTCGACTCCGTGCCGGACTCGGAGGCAGCCGGTGCGAGCCGGGCGGTGAGGCCCGGGACCTCACCGGCGAGAAGGAGGGGTTCGAGTGCGCCGAGGACCCCGAGCCGCTCCGCACGGTCGGCGTGGCGTGCCACGAGCGCCAGTTGGAGCCAGAGCGGCTGACGGACGATGTCGGCGTCGAGCCCGACGCTGGACGTCCCGTCGGCCAGCACTGCCCAGTCGGCGTCGCCGGCGCCGAGCGCACCGCCGGGCCCGTCCGGATGGGTCACGAGTTCGATCTCGGCGACGGCGGCGCCGTCATCCCGAGCCACCAGGAGCGCCGGATCGTCGGTACGGCGGTAGGCGCCGGTGGTGCGCAGCAGACCGTTGTCGCCCGTCCCGGTCACCCCGAACGCGGGCGACGCGAGCACGTCGATGAGCGGCTCGAAGGGCGCGTCCAGCCGGATGACCAGGGTCGACGCATCCGGTGCCGAGATGCCGGCGACGCCGCCGGCGGCGCCCGTCATGCGTTCGTGCCACCCGGTGATCGCCATGAGCGACAGCGCCGACTGGTCGGCCGGCCCACGGGCGGCGACGCGTTCGAGGGAGTGCTTGACGTCGCGGGCGGTGACCACGACGCCCTCGCCGTCGACGAGGCCCGCGGGCAGCACGAACGTCCACACCGTCCGGTCGTCGCTCACGAACCAGTTGTCGGCGAGGATCGGCAGACCCTCGTAGAGCAGGTCCGCAAGGACACGGTTCGTCACCGAGGCGGGACTCGCCTCCGCAGGATCCAGCGACCAGCCGTCGGGCACGGCGAGACGGACGCGGATCGGATCGGCGGCAGCTACCTCACCGTCGGCGTCGCTGGGTACCTCCCGGGCGGCGCCGTCTTCGAAGGACGGCCGCTCCCCTGCGCATGCAGCGGCGAACAGCAGGATCGCGAGGAGGGAGAGCCAGGCACGGCGCATCTGCCTCCATCGGCCGGCCCGACGGCCGATTCAGCCTTGGGTCAGAAGATCAGGGCGTACGAGACCGAGGCGAAGCCGAAGACCAACGCCGCGATCACCGTGATGCGGTCCAGGTTGCGCTCGACGACCGTCGAGCCCGCAGCCGCCGCGCCGGCGCCGCCGCCGAACATGTCGGAGAGGCCGCCGCCCTTGCCGCTGTGGAGCAGCACGAGGAAGACCAACGTCAGGGCCGAGATGACGTGCAGAGAGCCGACGATCCAAATCACGCCGCGAAGGCTAGCGCCCCCCACCGGCTTTTCTGGTCACGAAAGGGTCGGAAAACCCCCCGAAAACCCCCACTACGAGCAATCTCTGGTCAGGAAAGGTTCGCGTCCACCCCACGTCGAACGACCCTTTCCTGACCAGAGATTGCGCGGGTGGGGCGCCGTCACCCCCAGCGCACGACCCTTTCCTGACCAGAGATTGCTCTCGGGGGCGGGCTTGCTCTCGGGGGAGGGCTCCTCGCGGGTCAGGTCTGGTAGAGGCGGAAGTTGACGATGCGGGAGAAGTCGTCGGGGTCGAGGGAGGCGCCGCCGACGAGCGCGCCGTCGATATCGGGCTGGGCCATCAGCTCGGGCGCATTGCCGGGCTTGACGGAGCCGCCGTACTGGATCCGCACCGTCGACGCCGCGTCGGCGCCCCACTGGTCCTTCACGAGCGAACGGATGTGGGCGCACATCTGCTGGGCGTCATCGGACGATGCCGTCTCCCCGGTGCCGATCGCCCAGATCGGCTCGTACGCGATCACGAGCTCCCCGACGACCTCCGCGGTCAGGTTCGCGAGCGAGCCGGCGATCTGTGACGCGACCCTGGACTCGGCCTGACCGGCCTGGCGTTCGTCGAGCGTCTCGCCGCAGCACACGATCGGCGTCATGCCTTCCTTCAGGACGGCGATCGCCTTCGCGTTGACGATCTCGTCGGTCTCGCCGAACAGCTCCCGCCGCTCGGAGTGGCCGACGATCACGTAGGTGACGTCGAGCTTCTGGAGCATCCCCGGCGACACCTCGCCGGTGAAGGCACCCTTCTCCTCCTGGTGCACGTTCTGAGCCCCGAGCGCGATGGGGACGTCGTCGGACTGGAGCACCGTCTGCACGGAGCGCAGATCGGTGAACGGCGGATGCACCGACACGTCGACGTGCTCGTAGTCCTCGGACGACAACGCGTAGGCCAGCTTCTGGACGGTCTGGATCGCCTCGAAGTGGTTGTGGTGCATCTTCCAGTTGCCGCTGATGAGCGGCTTGCGATCAGCCATTGTTCGTCTCAGCCATTGTTCGGAGCTCCTCGTAGGGCCTCCAGCCCCGGCAGGTCACCCTTCTCGATCAACTCGAGCGAGGCTCCCCCACCGGTGGAGACGTGGTCCATGTCCTTCTCGACTCCGAACACCTTGGCCGCCGCGGCACTGTCGCCGCCACCCACCACGGTGAACGCTCGGGTCTGCGCCATCGCGTGGGCGACCGCGCCGGTGCCACCGCCGAAGCGGGGATCCTCGAAAACGCCCATCGGTCCGTTCCACAGCACGGTGCCGGCCTCGTGGATGACGTCGCCGAACTGGGCCGCGGAGCCGGGGCCGATGTCGACGCCCATCCAGCCGTCGGGCAGGTTCGCCCCCATCTGGCGCACCTCGCCGCCGGCCTCGGGCTCGAACAGCTTGCCGCCCGGTCCCATCGCCGTGATGTCGTAGGGCAGATGGATCGTCTTGGGTCCTTCGAGCAGCCGGGCACAGGTGTCGACCATGTCGTCCTCACACAGCGACGCCCCGATGGAGTGGCCCTGTGCCTTGAGGAACGTGAAGCACATGCCGCCGCCGACGATCAGCGAGTCGACCGACTCCAGCAGCGCCTCGATCACGGCGAGCTTGTCGCTCACCTTCGAGCCGCCCATGACCGCCACGAACGGCTTGCGGGGCCCCTCCCGCAGTCCACCGAGCACCTCCACCTCGCGCTGCAGCAGCCGGCCGGCGGCCGACGGCAGATGCTTCGGCGGGCCGACGATGGACGCATGGGCCCGGTGCGACGCGCCGAAGGCGTCGTTCACGTAGGCGTCGTGGCCTCCGATGAGCCGGGCGACGAACGCCTCGTCGTTGGCGGTCTCCCCCGGGTCGAACCGGAGGTTGTCGAGCAGCTCGACCTCCGGCACGAGCTCGGCCAGACGGGCCCGTACCGGTTCGACCGAGAAGGCCGGGTCCGGAACGCCCTTCGGACGCCCGAGATGAGTGCACGCGGTGACCGACGCCCCCTGGTCGAGCAGCCACCGGATGGTCGGCAGCGCGGCGCGAATGCGCAGGTCATCGGTGATCACACCGTCGGCGATCGGCACGTTGAAGTCGGCCCGAAGCAGGACAGACTTCCCGTTCAGATCACCCAGGTCCTCGAGCCGGGGGACGGAGCTCACTTCTTCTTCGCCGCAGCCTTCTTCTTGGCGGCCGGCTTCTTGGCCGGGGCGGCCTTCTTCGGGGCCCGCTTCTTCGCGGGGGCCTTCTTCTTGCCGACGAGCACGGCGAGGTCGACGAGGCGGTTCGAGTAGCCCATCTCGTTGTCGTACCAGCCGAAGATCTTGACGAGGCTCCCCTGGGCCATGGTCAGACCGGAGTCGAACGTGCAGCTCGCCGGCGAGCCGACGATGTCGGACGAAACCAGCGGGTCCTCCGAGTAGACGAGGACGTTGCGCAGCGGGCCGGACGACGCGGCCTTCTTGAACGCGGCGTTGATCTGCTCGACGGTGACGTCCTTCTTGAGGATGCCGGTGAAGTCCGTGATCGAACCGTCCGGGATCGGGACGCGCATCGAGGTGCCGTCCAGCTTGCCCTGCATCTTCTTCATCACGAGCCCGGTCGCACGAGCGGCACCGGTGGACGTGGGCACGATGTTGACGGCCGCGGCGCGAGCCCGGCGGAGATCGCTGTGGGGACCGTCGACGAGGGCCTGGTCGCCCGTGTAGGCGTGGACCGTGGTCATCAGGCCCTGCTTCACGCCGAACGCGTCGTCGAGGACCTTGATCATCGGCACGAAGCAGTTGGTGGTGCACGAGGCGTTGGAGATGATGTGGTGACGGGCCGGGTTGTAGATGTGCTCGTTCACACCCACCACGAACGTCGCGTCACAGTCGCCCGACGGGGCGGAGATGATCACCTTCGGCGCGCCGGCCTTGCGATGGCCCGAGGCGGCTTCCTTCTTCGTGAAGAAGCCGGTGGACTCGATGACCACGTCGACGCCGAGGTCCCCCCACGGAAGGTCCTCCGGGTTCCGCTCGGAGAGCACCTGGAGGACGTCGCCGTCCACGTTGATGCCCTGGCGGGTCGCCTTGATCTTGCCGCCGAAGCTGCCGTGCACGGAGTCGTTGGCCAGCAGATGGGCCATCGTCTCCCGTGAGCCGAGATCGTTGACGGCGACGAAGTCGATGTCGGCGCCCGACGCCTTGGCAGCGCGGAAGAAGTTGCGGCCGATCCGGCCGAAGCCGTTGATACCGACGCGTACGGTCATGTTGGGATCTCCCAGGGTTGAGTACTCGGCCTGTCGGCCATGCCAGATGGAATCACATCGGGCTGCAGAAAGCGACGATCGGCCGCGACGAATCACGGGTCCGGGAACGAAGCCGACACCAGACGATCAGGAACGGACGCCGGTTACCAACTCGGAGACACCCGCGGCCAGCAATGACGGCTCGTGGGCCAGCGTGTCGGGAAGGCGCAGCCCCCGCTGGACGACGAGGTCGCGGTGCGCCGGATCCACGTCCAGGCCGGCGTCCGCCAGCACGACGTCCGGCTGCACGCCATGGGCCCGCACCGCCTCGATGTGGTCCGCCAGCGTGTAGCCGTCCGTCTCCCCGGGCTCGGGGCCGAGGTTGGCGACATAGATGACCAGTGCGTCCGAGGCGTCGATGGCGTGGCGGACGCCGGGGAGCGCGGCGGCGAGCACCGACGTGTAGAGCGATCCAGGGCCGAGGAGGATGACGTCGGCGGCACCGATCGCGGCTTGGACCTCGAGGGGGACCGGCGGGTCCGCCGGCGACACGTGGAGCCGTTGGATGTCCCGGCTGCGCGACACGGCCACCTGGCCCCGCACGACACCTCGCCCGGTGTCGGCGAGCAGATCCACTCGCGAGCGCGACGCCGGCAGGATCCGGCCCCGGGCGCCGACCATCTCCACCGCGGCGTCCATCGCCACGACGGGATCGTCACAGTTCTCCAGCAGTGCGGCGAGGAGCAGGTTGCCGGCGGGGTGCCCGGTGAGCGCACCCTCGTCGAACCGATGGTCCAGTGCGTCTCGGACGAGGCCGGGCGGTGTCAGCGCGGCGAGACACCGGCGCATGTCGCCGGGCGCCATGATGCCGAGTTCGCGACGGAGCCGGCCGCTGGACCCGCCGTCGTCGGCCACGGACACCACGGCGGTGAGCTCGCCGGCGAGGTCCCGCATGGCTTCGAGCGACATCGCGAGACCGTGCCCGCCACCGATCGCGACGATCCGGGGCGCACTCATTTGCCCACATCCCGATGCACGACCGCCGGGGCGTGGCCCAGACCCTCGAGGACCTTCGCCATCCGCTCGGCGATCGCGACCGAACGGTGACGGCCGCCGGTGCACCCGAAGGCGATAGTCAGGTAGGACTTGCCCTCCTGCACGTAGAACGGCATCACGAGGGCCAGGAGGCGTTCGAGCCGGGCCAGGAACGCGCCCGTCACCGGCTGCTCGAGCACGTAGGCCGCCACCGGCTCGTCCATGCCGGTGAGCGGGCGCAGCTCCTCGACCCAGTGCGGGTTCGGCAGGAAGCGGCAGTCGAACACCATGTCGACATCGAGGGGCAGGCCGTGCTTGTAGCCGAACGACGTGACGGTGGTCTGCATCGCGTGCCCCGTCCCGCCGTCGCTGAACGCGTCGACCATCCGGTCACGCAGCTGGTGGACGTTGAGGTCGGTCGTGTCCAGCACGAGGTCGGCCCCGGCCCGGAGGGGTTCGAGCGCGATCCGCTCGGCTTCGATCATCTCGACCAGGGTGCCGCTCTCGTGGGCGCCGAAGGGATGCACCCGTCGGCTCGACTCGTAGCGACGCACCAACACCTCGGTGGAACAGTCGAGGAACACGAGCTGCACGCGGCTGAACTTGGAGCGCAGCACGGCGACGAGCGGCGCCATCTCCTCGTGGTACCGGCCGGAGCCGACCACCAGAGCCATCCGGTCCCCCGCGCTGGACGAGCCGTCGGCCAGCTCCGCGACCTTGGGGATCAGCGCCGGCGGGAGATTGTCCATGACGAACCAGCCGAGGTCCTCGAGATTGTCGGCCGCGACGGTTCGCCCCGCTCCCGACATCCCTGCGATCACCACCAGTTCACTCACGCGTCTCCGATCGTACTTCTCGCCAGTCGGCCGCTCGGTCAGCCGTCTGAGGAACGGCGGTCACCCACCACGCACAGCAATCGAGGGGTCGTGACGACCACGTCCTCCTCGTACTCCGGCGCCTTGGCGAGAAAGCCCGGTGGCGGCGCCGGTTCGAGCAGCCGCACGATGTCGATCCCGGCGTCGATCATGCCGTTCACATAGCGGCTCAGCGGTCGGTGCACGAAGCGCACGAACACGCCCTTCTGCACCTCCTCGACCGTCACGGCCTCACGCAGGTACGGCCCGATCCGCCAATACGTCTCGGGCGGATCGATCATGTGATCGATGATCATCCCGCTGTCGGGGGTCTGGAGGAGCGGATGGTTCAGGAAGAGGACGAAGCGACCGCCGGGCCGCAGCACCCGGGCGACCTCGGCCAGGGATTCGTCGATCGCGTCGACGTGCTCGAAGACGAGGCAGACGACGACGGCGTCCATGGAAGCGTCTGCGATCGGGAGCGCGTCCGACCCGGCCAGCCCGTAGACCGGCCCACCGCCACGGCCGACCGCGACGTCGATCTGTGAAGGCGTGGGGTCCAGTCCGACCACCTCGGCCCCGTCGGCGGCCAGGGCGCGGGCGATCTGGCCTTCCCCGGTGCCGATGTCGAGGACCCGGGCCCGGGCGTGCAGGTGCTCGCGAGCGAGCGGGATGATCTGCTCGACGTATTCGGGGTCCACGCCGTCGGTGAACTCCCGTTGCCACCAGTCGGCGTGCTCGTCCCAGCGCGGCTCCGTCACCCGCCCAGCATGCCCGGATGTCTCACCGATCCGTGACGGAAGGCGTCAGGTCAGAGGTCGATGCGGACGACGGACTGTTCGCCTTGCATGGCGATCCAGAGCGCGCCGGCGGCGAAGTCGATGCCGGTCGGGCCGCCGCCGGCGATGGCGCCGCCGAGCGGCGTCACGGACTGGATCCGCCCGCTGGCCGCGTCGATCTGCACGAGCGTGCCGTCGTCGCTCACCGTCACCCAGGCCGAGCCCTGGACGGAGACGACCTCGGCGGGTCCCTCGCCGACCGCGACGGTCATGACGACCTCAGCGGTCTCGGGGTCGACCTTGGCCACGGTGCCCTCGTCGTTGTTGGTGACCCACAGATGCGTGGCGTCGCCGCCGATACCCACCGGGCCGGCCCCGACCACGATGCGCTCGTTGGTGTCGAGGCTGCTGCGGGTCAGGCGAACCAGCTCGCCGGTGTCGAAGATGGTGACCCACAGCCCGTGCGGGCCGTTGTAGACCGCGGTGGGGCTGCCACCGACGTCGACCTGCGTGACGATCTCGCCGGTGACCGGGTCGATCTTCGCCACGAAGCCCTCGTCGAACGAGGCGACCACGATGAAGTCGCCGACCTTGGCGATGCCGTCGGGGCCGGGGAACGGGAAGGTCGCCTGCACGGTGTTCGTGCCCGGGTCGACCTGGATGATCTGGTTGTCCTGGTAGTTCGTGATCCACACCGAGGACTGGGTGCGCATCACCCGGTTCGCCGAATCGGCGATGTTGCCGTTGGCGGTGACCTGGTTGCGGTCCGGGTCGATCAGCGACAGGCCGCCGAAGCCACCGACCACGGCGATGCTGTCGTTGCGGGCGCTGATGAAGTTCGCATCGGCACCGACCACGATCCGCCGCATGGCGTCGCCGGGCAGGGCCGGCGGCGGACGCGTCTCGAGATCTTCCACGACCGCCTCGAGACTGGCGACCGTCGCGTTGGCGTCGGCGAGCTCCGCCTCGAGTCCGGCGGCCGCGCCGTCGACCGGCGTCTCCGTGCCGTCGACGGGGTCGGGATCGACCGTTCCGTCGCCGCCGCCGTCGTCAGCGGTCACCGCCAGCGGGGCGTCGTCACCGCCGGCGGACTGCCAGAGCACGAGGAGAAGGAGGATGACGAGGCCGGCCGCGCCGAGCCCGGCCAGGAAGACTTTGCGGGGCAACGTGACGGTGTTCGAACCGCCTGTGGCCACGGGGTGGGCCTCGACGGTGGCGGGCGCCGCGCCGTCGTCGGCCGGTTCGTCGATCTCGGGGGCGATCAACGGGTCGCTGAGGTCGTCCGCGTTGATCTCGTTCTGGGGTGGCGCAGGCACCACCGGTGCGTCGATCGCGCTCGGCGACCAGACGTCGTCCACGTCACTCGCGTCCACACTGAACGGCTCGTCGGCGAGTGCGTCGATCGGCTCGAGCTCTTCGGTGATGGTGGGCGCTTCGGGAACGACGCGTGACGGCTCGACCGGCGGAAGTGGCTCCGACGCCGGTGCCTCGAACGGGCGCAGAACGCCCTCGTTGGCCTCGTTCGTGTCGCCGGTGTTCGGTGTGTCGCTCATGCCAGACTCCTCGACCCGCGAGATCTCAACCTACTCGGCACCCTCCACGGGCGGTGGGAGCCGACGTCGCGTGTCCGTCCCGGATGAACCCACCCGGTGCAGTGCGCGAAAAACGTTCTCTGCTACCTCGTCGGGCAACCAGGACAGCTTCTTGAGGTCCTCGAGTTCGGCACGCTTGACCGCGTTGACGCCGCCCAGCTCCTTGGCGAGCCGCTTCTTGCGGGCCGGGCCCAGCCCTTCGATGCCGTCGAGTGCGGATTTCGTCATCCGTTTGTCCCGCAGCTGGCGGTGGAACGTGATGGCGAAGCGGTGGCTCTCGTCGCGGATGCGCTGGAGGAGGTAGAGCGCCTCGGACTGTCGGGGAAGGCGGATCGACTCGCTGCGCCCGGGCACGAACACCTCCTCGAACTGCTTCGCGAGCGAGACGACGGGGATCTCGTCGCGCAGCCCGAGCTCGTCCAGCACGCGGGTGGCGACGCTCAGCTGCCCCTTGCCGCCGTCCACGACGAGCAGCTGCGGCGGATACGAGAACCGACCCTCGCGCTCCTCCACCGGCACCTTGCGCTCCCGCAGGTAGGCGGTGAACCGGCGGGTGAGCACCTCCTCCATGGCCGCGAAGTCGTCGTTGCCCGGCACCGTCTGGATCTTGAAGCGGCGGTAGTCGGACTTCTTCGGCAGGCCGTCCTCCATCACCACCATCGAGCCGACATAGTCCGACCCCTGGATGTGGCTCATGTCGTAGCACTCGATCCGCAGGGGCGCGAGCGGCAGATCCAGGTGCTCCTGGAGTTCGTTGAGCGCCCGCGCCCGGCTGTTGTGGTCGTTGGTCCGCTTGAGGCGGTGCCGATTGAAGGACTCCTGGGCGTTCTGGGTGACCGTCTCCTGGAGCTTGCGCTTGTCGCCCCGCTGGGGCACCCGGATCTGCACCTTCGACTCGCGCGCCTCGGTCAGCCACTCCTCGTACAACGCCGGATCGCTCGGAAGCTCCGGGACGAGCACCTCCTTCGGCGACCCGACCGGATTGTCCTCGAAGTAGAGGCGCTCGAGCACCCGGCTCACCAGCTCCGGCCCGTCGAGCTCCTCGGCCTTGTCGACCACGAAGCCGCGCCGTCCCATCACCCGGCCCTTGCGCACGTAGAACACCTGGACGGCCGTCTCCAGCTCGTCGCCGTGGAGCCCGATCACGTCGACGTCCTCGTTGCGGGCGAAGACCATCTGCTGCTTCTCGATCGCCTTGCGCACCGCCGTGAGCCGATCCCGCAGATGCGCCGCGAGTTCGAACTCGAGATCCTCCGAGGCCGTCTGCATCTGCGCTTCGAGCTTGGCGACGATCTCGTCGGTGTCACCCTCGAGGAACGAGATCAGCTCCTCGACCATCTCGTCGTAGGCCGGCTTCTCGATCTCCCCCACGCAGGGCCCGGCGCACTTCTCGATGTGGAACAGCAGGCACGGCTTGCCGAGCTTCTCGTGGTGCCGGAACTTGTTGTCCGTGCACGTGCGGATCGGGAAGGTCCGCAGCAGCAGATCGAGCGTGTCGCGGATCGCGTACGCCTGCCCGTAGGGCCCGAAGTAGCGGTTCCCCTTCTTGCGCTTGCCCCGCATCACCATCGCCCGCGGCCACTCGTCGACCGTCGTCAGGCACAGGAACGGGTAGGACTTGTCGTCGGTGTAGCGCACGTTGAAACGCGGCTTGTGGCGCTGGATCAAGGAGAACTCGAGCATCAGCGCCTCGACCTCGTTGGCCACCTGGATCCACTCGACCGACTCGGCGGTCTCCACCATCTGCCGGGTGCGGGTGGGGAGGTTCCGCGGGTTCTGGAAGTAGTTGGACAGGCGCGACCGCAGGCTCTTCGCCTTGCCGACGTAGATCACGCGGCCTTCGGCGTCCTTGAACTGATACGAGCCGGGCGTGTCGGGGATCGACCCGGCCGGCGGGCGCTGCACCATGCGGCCACTCTAGGGGCGCGGGTGTATCGGCCCGGACTGGGCCAAAAGCCTCAGTCGCCTGCCGCCGAGGCCGATGGGAACGCCATCATGGCTCCGATCCTCCTTCTCGCGTCCGAACGGTCGGGCACGAACCTCCTGCGGGTGATGTTCGACCGCCACTCGGACGTGTCCGGACCGCCCGCGCCGCACCTGCTGCGGACGCTCACCCCGCTCGCCGCGGCCTACGGCGACCTGACCGACGACGAGCGGGCCCGGGCCGTCGTGCGCGACGTGCTCGAACTGTGCCGGACGAACACCGGACCGTGGACCCGACCCCACGACGAGGCCCGGATCGTGGCCTCGGCCCACGGGCGCACCATCCCCGGCCTGGTCGCAGCGACGTACGCGGCCGAAGCGGCAGCCGATGGCGCCCACGACTGGTTCTGCAAGGAGAACGAACTCTGGCGCTTCGCCGACGAGCTCGCCGAGATTCCCGGCGCTCGGGTCATCCATCTCCATCGTGACGGACGCGACGCCGCCCTCAGCTACCGCAAGAGCGGTCGCGTCGCCCACACCTGGCCCCGTCTCGCCGACAAGTGGCGGGCCGAGCAGGAGGCGTGCCTCGACACCATGGAGCGGCTCACGGGCGCCGTGCCCACGACGACGATCGCCTACGAGGCACTCACCGCGGATCCGGAGGGCACGCTGCGGGCCGCCTGCGCGGCGATCGACCTTCCCTTCCAGGACGCGATGACCGCGCCCGAGCAGAGTGCCCGGGCGCGCGAGGACGCCACCCGGCTCGAGATGTGGCGCAACCTCGACAAGCCCGTGAACGCCGACAACAGCGAGAAGTGGCGCCACGAAGCGGCCGAGGCCGATGTCGAACGATTCGAGCGCCGGGCCGGCGACATGCTGCTCCGGCTCGGCTACCGACCCGCCTTCGCGGACGGCGTGCGCCGTCCGCTGCGGCCCCTCGAACGCGTCGTCGACACGACGACCTATGCCCGAGAACGGGTCCGAGTCATGCTGCGCTCCGACGATGCCGCCCGCGACGATCGCCGGGCGGCGATGCGGCGCATCACGAAGCGGGCCGGCGCGTCCGCAGGGGTCTGAGATGGCCGACCTGACGCCTCGCACCGTGTTCCACGAATCGTGGTGGCTCGACGCCGTCGCCCCCGACTCCTGGGACGAGGTCACCGTCGACGGCGACCAGGGGCCCGTCGGCCGTTGGCGCTTCGCCCGGCGGCGACGCTTCGGTCTCACCCAACTCGGCGCCCCGCCGCTCACGCCCTACCTCGGTCCCGAGATCGCGCCCGGCGAGGGGAAGCGCACCAAGCTGCTGAGCCGGGATCACGACCTCAAGCAGGAGCTGATCGCCGCACTCCCCCGCCACGACATGCTGCTCTTCGGGTCACCGCCCGACGATCTCAACCATCTTCCCTTCGGCTGGGCCGGCTTCGACGTCCGGCCCCGCGTGACCTACGAGCTCCGGGAGCTGCACGACCAGGAGGCCCGCTGGAAGGACTGCAGCGAGTCCACCCGCCGGGCCATCCGCAAGGCCGAGAAGCGCCTCACCGTCGTGAGCCGCGGCGATGCCGGTGAACTGCATCGGATGATGAGCGCGACGTTCGAGCGCCAGGACCGCCGCGCCCCGGTCGACGAAGCCCTGCTCCACCGCGTCGTGCGCGAAAGCACCGAGCGGGGCCAGGGCATGACGCTCAGCGCGCTCGACGACGACGGGCGGCTGCATGCCTCCGTCCTCCTCGCCTGGGACGACGACCGGACCTACTACCTCGGCGGCGGCGCCGACCCGGACCTGCGCTCCTCCGGCGCCCAGAGCCTCCTGCTGTGGGAGGCGATCAAGCACGCGGCCACGACGAGCCGGGTCTTCGACTTCGAAGGATCCATGGTTCCCGGCATCGAGCGGTTCTTCCGCGGATTCGGCGCCCACCAGCAGATCTGGTTCCAGTACCTCCACTTCGGCCGAGTGGCCGGCGCCGGCTACCGCGCCGTCGAGGCCGCCCGACACCTGGCGGGCCGGTGAGCCGCGTCGCGCTCGTCGTCCCCGACGAGTACGCGACCGTCGCGCCGCGCGTGCGGTTCGCGGCCGGGATCTGGGCGCTCGCCCACGGGCACGAGATCGTCGCGCCGACTGGGGCCGACCACGTCCTGACCTACGGCTCGCCGCTCCTGCCGGCGACGCCGCGCTGGCGCCCCCTCGCCGTGCCCGCCCCCCAGCCGACGATGTGGGACGGACTCCCCCTCCACCACCCGCAGACGGCGCACGGTCCCGATCTGCTCGCCGAGATCTTCGAGTGGGCATCGTCGGCCCACGAGGCGGCGACCGAGCGAGGCGACGACGTCGGCCGCGTCCCGTCCGCGGACACTCTCGCGGTTCGTGCGGCCCTCTCCCCGGTCGTCCCCTGGGGGTCTCGCCTCGTCGACGCGCTGCAACGGCAGCTCGCCGATGCGCTCGGGATCGTCTCCGCCCCGTCCACCCTCGGCGGCGGCCGCCGGCTCATCGGTGCGTCGCACGACGTCGACTTCCTCCCGACATCGCGACGCGACACGGCGCGCCGCCTCGCGGTGTGGGCGGCTGCGGCCACGACGCGCTTTCGCGCGCCGGGCCATGCGGCCCGGCTCCTCACCGCCGGCGCCGCACGCGCCGCGAGCGGCCGACTCGATCGCGGGATCGAACGGGTCGCCCGCCGCGAACACGACCGCGGGATCCGGGCCACCTACACCTGGCTGGTCCGCGACGAGCACCCCCGCGATGCCCGCTACGTCGCGGCCGGCCCGGCGTTCACCGGGCGGCTGAACCGCATCGCCGCCTTCGGTCACGAACACGCCGTGCACGGCAGCTACACCTCCCTGGAGGCCCGCGGGCGTTTGGCCGAGGAATACGACCGGCTGCGCTCGACCGTCCCCGACCTCTGCGGCAGCCGTCAGCACTGGCTGCGTTATGGGTCCACCACCGAGCTCATCGGGGCCCTCGAGGATGCCGGCGCTCGTTACGACGCCTCGGCCGGCTTCTCGGACCGCATCGGCTTCCGCACGGGCATCGCCCACCCGCATCCGCTCTACGACCTCGACCGCGACACCGTGAGCCCGGTGATCGAGATCCCCACTCCGATCATGGACGTGGCCGTCGCCGACCGCAGCACGACCTGCCCGGCGTGGCGCGAGGAGTGCGAGGCGGTGCTGGACGCCGTCGACGAGCACGGGCTCGGCGGCGTGTCCGTGCTCTGGCACGACCCCGTGTTGCAGGGCTTCCAACTCCCCCGCCGCTTCGCAGACCTCTACTGGGAACTCCACGATCCCGACCGCCACGACTGGGTGACCCTGGCCGAGATCGAGACCGCGGTTCGCGGCCGACTCGCCGCGTGCGGCCTCGCGGCCGACACGGAACGGGTCACGCCCCCGCCCACACACCCTTCGCCGGTCGCAGCCGGTTGAACATCCGGGTGCGCCGGAGGCCGAGCTCGGCCCGGTGGACGGCCCCGGCCGACACCGCCCGAGCCCGCGCCGCGCGCCGCTGAACCGCGGACACCGGGTAGTCGGACAGGGCATAGCCGGCGCCCCGGAGTTCGGCGCCGGCGACGGACTCGACGAGACGCACGTCCGCGGGCGCCATCTGGGTCCAGTTGCGCACTCCGGCCGCCGCAGGGCCGGCGAGCTTCTGCTTCGTCGCGGCCGGCTGACGGCGGGGTCGCGTCTTCATGTGGGTGGCGAAGTCGAGCATGCGCTCGTCGTAGTCCAGCTCGACGAACGCGCTGATCGCCTGGAGGGTCCCGGCCGGGTCGGCGGCGAGGTCCTCGTAGCGGAATGTCCGGAGCTGCTCCGGCCCGACGACGGCACTCGCGGCGTCGACCGCACGGATCACCCGCCGCCAGTAGGACGCCGCCGCGGCGAGGCCGCGGGGACCGAAGTCCGTCTCTGCGTAGCTCGCGGCGACGTCGCGACCGTCGCGCACGAGGTGCACGAAGCGGGCGTCCGGGAAGAGCTGATGCAGCTCGGGCACGCACAGGGCGTACATCGGCGTCTTGTCGAACGGCCGCGTCGCCCCCTGCTCCCGGGCAAAGACGTCGTAGACGGCGCGACAGGCGGCGCCCAGGTCGGCCGGTTCCGCCGCCCGCACCGCGTCCGCGACCATCTCGGGATCGAGCTCCCAGCGGCGGAAACGCACATCGGGGAGCAGATCGTCGAGGAATCGCTCGACGTCGAAGCCCGTCGCGCCGACGTAGCCGTCCCGGCGGCGCCGCATGGTGTCGATGAAGTAGGACTCGCGAGGGATCGCGACCTCCGGATGGCTGTCCAGCATCGACCGCAGCATGGTCGTGCCGGACCGACCGCACCCGACGATGAAGACGAAGGGCGCGTTCATGCGAGCGCCCCCTGTGCCGCATCCGGGGCGGTGGGGGCCTCCCGCACATGCCCCGGCGTCCGCGCCTCGTCCGGGTCGGCCGCTCGCCAGACCATCGCGAGCAGGAGCAGGTAGCCGACGGTCGCGGCGCCGCTGTAGAGCGCCACCGTCGCGCCCGGTGACGCGTCCACGACCAGCGCAAAGCCGAAGGAACCGAGCACGACGACCAGGCGCATGAGCTCGCGGTAGAGCTGGAGGTCCTGACGCTCGGTGACGGCGAAGGTGGGGGTGAACGACGTCGACACGAGGCCGGCGATCGCCATCGGCACGAGGTAGGTCGCGTAGCGGCCGGCCTCACGCCAGGACTCGCCGAGGGCGACGGCGAAGATCTGCGGCGCGAACAGGACGCCGATCAGGGCCGGCAGCGCGGCCACGAGCAGCAGATTGCGGGACAGCCCCGCGATGATGCGCCGCAGCGCGGCGGGTTCGGTGGCCCACACCCGGGCCGCCCGGTGCACGTAGACCTGGCTCATGCTCTGGGTGATGACGCTGACCGGGCGATACGTGATCCGCGAGGCGAGGAGGAAGAGGCCGGCGATCTTCGGGTCGTGGATCGCCGCGATCGCCGCCGGCGCGATCTCCGTCGAGATCCGGTTCGCGACGACCGACCACGACATGATCAGCGGGAAGCGGCGGTAGCGGGACACGACCTCGCCCAGCGACGGCGTCCCGGGCGGGAGGCCACCGGTTCGGATCAGGCGGAAGAGCAGAAAGGCGCTCGCGACGCTCCAGGCGATGATCGGGACGAAGAGCAGACCGACGGCGCCGGCCCCCATGAGGCCGGCCACGATCTGGCCACCGGCGAGTCCGACGCCCTGGAGGAGCCGGGCGACCGAGATGACACCGAACGAACCGATGCGGGTGTTCCAGGTGACGAGGGTCTGGAAGGCACTGGCCACGAAGACCGTGGGCCCGATCAGCCAGACCCAGGACGCCACGCCGCCGATACCCATCGCGTCGCCGAGGACCGGGCCGAACACGGCGCCGACCAGCGCCACGACCAGGCCGATCGCGGCTGCGGTGCGAAGGGCGATCGTCGTCAGCGACGACGCGACGTCCTCCCGCTCGGGAACCGGGATTGCCGCGTCGAAGCGCAGTGCGGCCATCGCGTAGAGGATCGTCACCGCCGCGAGGAACACCGCAAAGGTGCCGAGCTCGGACGGATCGAAGAGCCGGCTCGTCACCGGAAGGACGGCGACGGCGAGGACCTGGCCACCGGCGCTGCCCCCCATCAGGACGCCGACATCACGAATCCAACCGCGGCGGCCCGCATCCCTCACGTTTTCCACGTTCTTCCATCGGCAATTCGCCGCACGGCGATGAGCCAATCCCCGCTAATTGTCGGGCCGGGCCCGCCGATGGGAGGGGGTGCGACCCCTTCGTGCTCCGGCTCGCCGCGCCCATCACGGCACGGTGGCGCTCGTCTCGGTTCTCGAGCGTGCCCACCGTGCGCCGGACCCCCTCCTCCACCCGCCCCTGCTCGTCGTCGGCGCGCCCCGTTCGGGCACGTCGCTGCTCCAGCAGGTGCTGATCGCCGGCCTCGACATCGGGTGGTTCTCCGGCTGGCACAACGTGGCCGCCGGCGCGCCGGCGGCCCTCGTGTCGACCCGGCTGCAGTCCGGGATCGCGACACACTTCCGGTCGGACCACGGACGAGGCCGATCACTCCGCGAACCCCACGAAGGGGCGACCTGGTGGTATCGATTCTTTCCCCGCTCCCCGCAGGCGGTCGCCGCCGACGACGTCGCCCCGCGGTCGCGCCTCGCCCTCCGCCGCTCCATGAGCGCGCTCATCCAGCGCGCCGACCGGCCGGTCGTGTGGAAGAACGTCGTCAACAGCGTCCGGCTCGAGCCGATCCTGGCGGCCGTCCCCGAGGCGATCGTCATCGACGTCCGGCGCGATGCCGGCGACACGGCGGCGAGCATCCTCCGCGCTCGAGCGAGCGAGACCGGTTCCGTCGACAACTGGTGGTCCGTCGAACCCCGCGACGTCGAGGCGCTCCGAGCCCGCTCACCCGAGGAGCAGGTCCGCGGGCAGATCCACGGCGTGCGTTTGGCCCTCGACGCTGCCCACGAGGCGTTTCCCCAGGTCACATGGGTCGACACCGACTACGAGACGCTGGTGACGGCTCCGCAGTCCGTGCTCGAGAGCGTCGCCGCGGCTGTGGAGCGGGCGACGGGAGTCGATCGGCGTCGACCCGGGCACCTGGTGCCGGAGCGGTTCTCGCCGAGCGCCGCTCAGCTGACGAGCTGAAGGCCGTCGGCCGTCTCGACGTAGCGCTCACCCGTCTCGGGACAGACGAGGTCGTCGGCGAGCCGGTGGCCACCGCGGCTCACCCACCCGATCTGTCGGCCCGGAACACCGACCACGAGTGCGTGCGCCGGCACCGGGGCCGTCACGACAGCACCGGCGGCGATGAAGGCGTAGGCGCCGACGTCGTGCCCGCAGACGATGGTCGCGTTGGCGCCGATCGTCGCGCCCCGGCCGACCCGGGTCTCCCGCAACTCGTCCTTGCGCTCGATCTCCGCGCGCGGATTCACCACATTGGTGAAGACGCAGCTGGGGCCACAGAACACACCGTCCTCCAGGGTGACGCCCTCGTACACGCTCACGTTGTTCTGGATCTTGCAGTGATCACCGACCACCACGGCCGCACCGATCATGACGTTCTGGCCGATGTTGCAGCCGGCGCCGATGCGAGCGTCGCGCAGGACATGGCTGAAGTGCCAGATCCGCGTCCGGTCGCCGACCGTCGCGCCGGCATCGACCCGCGACGTCTCGTGCACGAACCCCCGCGCGTCGTCGGCGAGCGGGGCCTCGCCCCGCTGGAGCGTGTCGGCCGTCGGCATCAGCTGAGCTCCTCCACGAGGTCACAGACGTACTCGACCTGCGTCAGCGTCATGAGCGGGTCCATCGGAAGCGAGAGCACCGACGCAGCCGCCGCCTCGGCGTGCGGGCACGGGGCGGTCAGGTAGGGAGCGAGCGAGGGTTGCTGGGTCAGCGCGACCGGATAGTGCACACCGACGCCGAGCCCCTCGGCCCGCAGCGCGTCGAGCAGGCGGTCCCGTCCGGCCGGGTCGGCCCGCATCACCAGCAGGTGGTGCACCGCCCCCGCCTCCCAGGGCACCAGACGGCTGCCGAGGCGCTCCTGGTAGCGATCGGCCAGTGTCCGCCGCTGCTCGGTCCATGTCGGCAGATGACGGAGTTTGACCTCGAGGACCGCGGCCTGGAGGCCGTCGAGCCGGCTGCAGAACCCGATCTCGTCGTGGAGGTACTTCGATTCGCGGCCGTGGTCCCGCAACTTCGCGACTCCCGTGGCGACGTCGGCCCGGTTCGTGATGACGGCGCCGCCGTCACCGAAGCCTCCCAGGTTCTTTCCCGGGTAGAAGCTGAAACACGCGGCGTCGGCGACCGCGCCGACGGATCGGCCTTCCCATGTGGCGAGATGCGCCTGGGCGGCATCCTCGACGACGGCGAGTCCGTCCGCCTGCCAGCTGTCGATCGTGGCGAACGGCACGACGTGTCCGAAGAGGTCGACGGGCATGACGGCCGCGGTCCGATCGGTGCGGACGGCGGCGACGCTCGGCTCGTCGAGCAGGAGCGTTGTCGGGTCGACGTCGGCGATCACCGGGACGGCGCCGGCGTGGACGACCGCCTCGGCGGTGGCGACGAACGTCATGGCCGGCACGATCACCTCGTCGCCGGGGCCGACACCGAGGGCCCGCAGCGCGAGCGCGAGCGCGTCCGTGCCGGAGCCGACGCCGAGGGCGTGGTCCACGCCGTGGGCCGCGGCGAAGGCCTGCTCGAAACGTGCAGACGATGCCGCCCCGACGAAGGCGGAGCGAGCGATCACATCGGCGATCGCGGCGTCGATCTCGGCGGCGATGCTGCGGTGGAGCCGGGTGAGATCCTGGAACGGAACCGGCGTCGTGGTCGGTTGCGTCGAGGTCATCGGTCGAGCTCCACGGGTCGGCCGGCCGCACCGGCGGATCGGTCGATCGCCTCCAGCACCCGGACGACCTCCAGGCCGTGCTGTCCGTCGGTGCGGGGAGGCACGCGGGTCTCGCAGGCGTCGGCGAACGCCGAGATCTCGTTGCGGAGCGGCTCGGACATCTCGATGCGGGGGATGACGATGTCACCCGAGCGGGTCCGCCACTGGAAGTCGCCCATGCTCTCGTACTCGCCGAGGTCCTGGTCCTTGGCCACACCCGAGTCCACGACCCACAGGGGCTGGTCCACCGAGACGTCGTTGTAGATCGCCATCTTCTCGTCGCCGACCACCGTCATGAGGCGGGTCTTGCGGGGATCGATCCAGCTCACATGGAGGTTGGCGCCGATCCCCGACGCGAACGTGAGGCTGGCGAAGCAGACGTCGTCGATCCCGGGCTCGATGAACGAGAAGCCCTTGGCCGTGACCTCGGTGACCGTGTCGTCCAGGAGGTGGAGCATGATCGAGATGTCGTGGGGCGCGAAGTTCCACAGAGCGTTGCAGTCGCGGCGGATGCGGCCGAGGCTCAGGCGCTGCGAGTACAGGTACTGGATCGCGCCGAGTTCACCGGCGTCGATCATGTCACCGAGGGCCAGCACGGTCGGCGAGTACAGGAACGTGTGCCCGACCATGAGCATGCGGCCGCGGTCCCGGGCGACGTCGAGGAGCTTCTCGGCGTCGGCCGAGGTCTCGGCGAGCGGCTTCTCGACCAGCACATCGCGCCCCGCCTCGAGCGAGGCGAGCGCCATGGACGTGTGAGTCGACGCAGGAGTGGCGAGCACGACGGCGTCGACCCGCGGGTCGTCCAACGCGTCCTCGAGCGTGTCCCAGGTCTCGATCCCGGGAAGGTTGGCGGCGGCCAACGCGCGGCGGTCGGCGCTCGGATCGGCCACGCCGATGACGTCGGTCGCCGCAACCGCAGCGACGTTGCGGGCCAGGTTGACCCCCCAGTATCCGTAGCCGATGACGGCCACTCCGATGCTCATGTCGGGTTCCTTTCAGAGTCCGAAGTGGGTCCGGAGACGGACACCTGCTCGGAGGAGAGTCGAGGGCCGCCGAAGAGGCGGCGAAGGGTCGATGCGAGGAAGCCCGCACCCCACGCGCTGTGCATCACCGGGAACGCGGCCGCCAGGGTCGGAACGTGGAGGTCGTCGCGGCCCCGCGACGCCTTCGCGGTACCCAGGGCGACCAGGGACGCGTAGAGCCCCGCGACCACGGCCACCGGGACCCGCAGCGGGCGAACCAGCAGCGCGAACGGCGCCGCGACCGCACCGACCACCGCGGCCGGAGCGACGAGGTGGCGAGGCCGCAGTGTGGCCGGGTAGCGCTCCGCGACCCGGGCCTTCCACTTGCCGTAGAACCAGAACTGGCGGAACAACGCGTTGAGCGTCGGACGGGGGCGGTAGACCGAACCGATCGCCGGGTCGAAGTGCAGGCGCTCCCCGCCGGCCCGGACGCGATAGTTGAACTCGTAGTCGGAGTTGCGCTTCAGCGCTTCGTCGAACGGCCCCGTCGCGAGCATCGCGTCGCGCCAGTAGACGGGATGCGAGATCGTGTCCACGTCCCGCGCTTCGGAGGCGAAGCGGTGGGGGGACGCCATGCCGACGGGTGAGACCATCGCCGCGCCGATCGACGCCGAGCGGGGGTCGGTCCCTTCGTGGCGGTACTCGCCGCCCACGCCGGCCGCGCCGGAGCGGTGCAGGGCGTCGACGCTGGCCGAAACGAATGTCGGATCGGCGACCCCGTGCGAGGAGAAGAGGCAGACCACCTGACCGTGGGCTTCGTACATGCCGACGTTGAACGCCGCGGCCGCGGTGCCGACCGGGTTGTCGACCACCCGCACCCACGGATGCTCCTTGGCATAGGCCTCGACGACGATGCGACTCCCGTCGTCGGAGCCGCCGTCGATCACCATCATGTCGAGGTGGTCGAGCGGGTAGTCCTGGGCGGCGAAGCTGTCGAGGCACGCCAGGATGTAGCGGGCCTCGTTCAGCATCGGGACCGCGATCGACACCACCGGCTGGGCCGGGCGGGGGTCGGAGGATGCGTCGAGTGCGAGCGCGGTCACGGCCATCAGCGGTCTCCCATCGGGACGATCGTCCGCGCGGTGCGGGCGAGGATCCTGAGGTCGACGGCCAGCGACTGGCGCCTCAGGTAGTAGAACTCGTACTGGAGCTTCTCGAGGGCATCGGCCTCGGAGCGGGCGTAGCGGAACTTCACCTGCGCCCAGCCGGTCAGGCCCGGCTGCACGAGGTGGCGGAGCTGGTAGTAGGGCAGCTTCGCCGCAAGCTGATCGACATAGTGGGGCTGCTCCGGACGGGGCCCGACCAGCGACAGCTCGCCCTTGAGGATGTTCAACAGCTGGGGGAGCTCGTCGACGTGGGTCGACCGCAGGAACGCCCCGAACGGTGTCACCCGACTGTCCTCGACGTCGGTCCACGGCGACCAGTCGTCCGGCGGATCGAGCTCCGGCACCATCGTGCGGAACTTGTGGATGCGAAAGACCCGGCCCCCCTTGCCGACCCGGTCCTGGTGGAAGAACAGCGGTCCCCGGTTGCCGAGGAGGTTCCCGAGCGCGACGAGGGGGATGGCGAGCGCGAGGGCCGGGAGGAGCAACACGGCCACGGACAGGTCCATCAACCGCTTGAGGCGGCCGTACCGCAACCGGTGGATCTCGCCGATGTCGAACATGAGCGACACCCGCTCGAGTTCCCCGATCGGGAACTTGCCGAGCCACTGCTCGTAGAAGAGCGAGAGCGTCCGCACGCGGGTGCCCTGCTCGTGGAGCAGGGCGACCTGGTCCACGATCGGTTGGCAGGACTGGGCGTCGCGGTCGAGCACCACCACGGTCGCGTCCTCCGCGTCGACCAACGAACGGATCGGCATGCGGTCTTGCGCCGTCGGTCGAGCCTCGTCGGGATGAAGCACCGCGACGACATGGCCGGGCCGCTCGGACCGCTCGTCGAGCTCGTGGATGAGCGTTCGGCTGTCCTCCTGGGCGCCGATGACGACCGCCCGGTCCTGCCCGCGGGCCCGCGTGTGACTGCGGGCCGCAACCACCGCGGTGAGCGCCAGCCACGGCATCAGCGTGAGGGCCGACGCGACGATGACGAACCGGGGCATCGACACGGCGCCGACCATCAGCTGCAGGGCCGACACGGCAACGACGCCACCCACCACCGCGGCGATCGCCGCCGCGGCGATCTGGCGGGGCCGGCGGGGCACGTCGGGCAGCCCGACCGAGTAGGTGGCCATGGCGACGAGGGCGATGAAGGCGATCGCCCACGGCAGCCGGAAACTGGAGGTGAAGTCGTAGGGGTGCTCGGCGATCCAGGCGGCGTGCGCCTTGGACGAGCCGAGGATCACCGCGGCGATGCCGCCGTACGCGAGAACGAAGGGGAACCGGCGGGTCAGCATGTGCCTGCGCCCGTCGCCGCGGCCTCATGGGCCGTTCGGAACCTCTCCATGCAGTCCCATCGGCACAGGCCCATGGTTCTCAAGGCCCAGACGGGGCCAAATCAGTCGGTGACCGTCCCGGTCGAACGGGCCCGACGGCCGGCGAACCCCCTGCTCAGCCCAACAATGGGGCGAGGAAACGGCCGGTGTGGCTCTCGGGGAGTTCGGCGATCTCCTCCGGGGTGCCGCAGCCGACCAGCTGGCCGCCGCCCGAGCCACCCTCCGGACCGAGATCGATCAGCCAGTCCGCCGTCTTCAGCACGTCGAGGTTGTGCTCGATCACCAGCACCGAGTTGCCCTGATCGACGAGACGACCGAGCACGCCGAGCAGCTTGCGGATGTCCTCGAAGTGGAGGCCCGTGGTGGGCTCGTCGAGGATGTAGCAGGTGTGGCCGGTGGATCGCTTCGCGAGTTCGCTGGCGAGCTTGACCCGCTGCGCTTCGCCACCCGAGAGGGTGGGCGCAGGCTGTCCGAGGCGCACATACCCGAGTCCGACATCGACGAGCGTCTGCATGTGCCGGGCGATCACCGGCTGGTTCTGGAAGAACTCGAGCGCCTCCTCACACGGCATCTGCAGGACCTCGGAGATGTTCTTGCCCTTGAAGGTGATCTCGAGCGTGTCGCGGTTGTAGCGCTCGCCCTTGCACACCTCACAAGGGACGTAGACGTCCGGCAGGAAGTGCATCTCGATCTTGATCGTGCCGTCACCCTGGCATGCCTCGCAGCGGCCGCCCTTCACGTTGAACGAGAAGCGGCCGGGGAGGTAGCCGCGGACCTTCGCCTCCTGGGTCTGGGCGAAGAGCTTGCGGACGTGGTCGAACACGCCGGTGTAGGTGGCCGGGTTGGACCGGGGGGTCCGCCCGATCGGCGACTGGTCGATGCCGATCACCTTGTCCAGGTTGTCGATGCCTTCGACTCGGGTGTGGAGACCGGGAGGCACCTTCGACGAGTAGATCCGTTGCATCAGGGCCCGATGGAGGATCTCGTTCACGAGGGAGCTCTTGCCCGAGCCGGAGACCCCGGACACACAGACGAACATGCCGAGCGGGAACTCGACGTCGATGTTCTTGAGGTTGTTCTCCCGGGCGCCGCGCACGACCACCTTGCTGCCGTCGCCGATCCGCCGTACGGCGGGAACCGCGATCTCCCGCTTGCCGGTCAGGTACTGCCCGGTGATGGAGTCCTTGTTCTTCAGGAGCTGTTTGTAGGTACCGGAGTGGACGATCCGACCGCCGTGCTCCCCCGCGCCCGGCCCGATGTCGACCACATGGTCGGCGACCTTCATCGTGTCCTCGTCGTGCTCGACGACGAGGACCGTGTTGCCGAGATCGCGCATGCGCAGCAGGGTCTCGATCAGCCGCTGGTTGTCCCGCTGGTGCAGCCCGATCGACGGTTCGTCGAGCACGTAGAGCACGCCGACCAGCCCGGAGCCCACCTGCGAGGCCAGGCGGATGCGCTGCGCCTCGCCGCCGGCGAGCGTTGCCGCGTTGCGCGACATGCTCAGATAGTCGAGGCCCACGTCGAGCAGGAAGCCGAGACGGGCGTTGATCTCCTTCAACACCTGCTCGGCGATGATCGTGTCGCGGTCGTTGAGCTGCATCTCGCCGAGGGTCTTCGCGGCCTCGGCGATCGACATCGAGCACAGGTCGTGGATCGTGTGGCCGTCGATCGTGACCGCCATGGACAGCGGGTTCAGCCTCGAGCCCCCGCATTCGGTGCAGTGCACCAGGCGCATGTAGCCCTCGATGGCCTCTCGGGCCGCGTCGCTCTCCGACTCGGTGTGGCGGCGCATCAGATAGGGAACGACGCCCTCGTACTTGGCCTGATAGGTGCGGGTGCGGCCGTAGCGGTTCTTGTAGCGGACCTGGAGCCGGCCCTTCACGCCCTTGGCGTAGAGCAGCAGGTCACGCTGCTTCTTGGTCAGCTTCTCCCACGGCTTGTCCATCGGGATGTCGTATTCGTCGCAGATCGACTCGACGAGACGCGAGAAGTAGCGACTCCGGCCGCCCGCCCACGGACTGATCGCGCCGCCTTCGACCGTGGCGTCGGGATCGGGCACCACGAGCTGGGGGTCGACCTCGAAGACGGTGCCGAGCCCGTCACAGTGGGTGCATGCGCCGTAGGGCGAGTTGAACGAGAAGTTGCGGGGCGCGAGCTCCTCGAACGACTTGCCGTCGGAGGGCCGTGAGAGGTGCTGGCTGAAGACGATCGTCTCCGGGTCACCGTCGCCCTCCTTCGGCACGATCTGCATCTCGGCGACGCCGCCCGTGAGGGTGAGCGCGGTCTCGATCGAGTCGGTGAGGCGCCGCTCGATGCCCTCACGCAGGACGAGACGGTCGACCACGACCGAGACGTCGTGGGTCTCGTAGCGTTCCAACTCCAGCTCGAGCTCTTCCGCGAGCTCGAGCGGCTCGCCGTCCACGATCGCCCGGGCGAACCCCTGCCCGGCGAGATCCTGCAGGAGGGTGTCGTAGGTGCCCTTCCGGCCCCGGACGACCGGTGCGAGCACCTGGAAGCGGGTGCCCTCGTCCATCGCGAGGATCTTGTCGACGATCTGCTGGGGGGTCTGGCGGACGAGTTCCTCACCCGTCTCCGGGTCGTGGGGAACGCCGATCCGGGCGAACAGCAGCCGCAGGTAGTCGTAGACCTCGGTGACGGTGCCGACCGTGGACCGCGGGTTGCGCGACGCGCTCTTCTGGTCGATCGAGATCGCGGGCGACAGGCCTTCGATGAAGTCGACATCGGGCTTGTCCATCTGACCGAGGAACTGACGGGCGTAGGCGCTCAGCGACTCCACATAACGCCGTTGGCCCTCGGCGTAGATCGTGTCGAACGCGAGGGATGACTTGCCGCTCCCCGACAGGCCGGTGAACACGATGAGCCGGTCGCGCGGGAGCTCGAGATCGACGTCTCGAAGATTGTGTTCACGGGCGCCTTGAATGACGAGTCGATCGGCCACGGCGGCACTCTAGCGGGATACACACGCCGAACACGTGTTCGTTTTCAGGTGCTCGCGGGTACCTGGGTGGAGACGAGGAGGTACAGCCCGCTCACGAGCGGGATCTGCTCCTCGGCGACGACCTCCCAGCCGGGAAGGACGATCGGTTCGTCGCCCCGATCGTGCTGGACGAACCCGATCTCCTCGACGCCGAGCGCAGCGAGCACGCCGGCCGCTTCGGCCCGCGCCTCGTCGCCGGTCGCCGCGAGCCACTGCTCGTCGAGCACCAGCACCCCGCCCTCGCGGGCCAGGTGCGGATCGTGGAAGACGAGCACCGGTTCGTCGCGGTCGGCCAGGCTCTGCACCGCGTCGGCGAAGCCATGGGTGCGCTGCACCGTCCACGCCACACCGATGAGGGTGACCGCGGCACCGGCCAGGGCGACGCGACGGAGCACGACACGCGCCCGGTCGCTTCGCAGCACCACGGTCGCGAGCACGGTCAGGAGGGTGCCGGTCAACAGGATGTAGCGACCGCCCCACTGGGGGCCGGCGCCGCCGGTGTACTGCACGGCCCAGACGAGCGGGAGCGAGACGAGGGCGATCGCGGCCACGAGGCGCTGGTCGCCGTTGCCCCAACCGCGACCGATCGCGAGCGCGGCGACGGGCGTGGTCGCGGCGAGTCCCGGCACGAAGGCCATGCCGCTCGCCGCGATGTCGACGACCAGGAGGGCGCCGATGGCGCCGACCAAAAGCGCGATCGGCCGCACGGCGTCGGTGTCGAGATCGGCCCGACGTCCGAGTTCGACGAGACCGCCCAGCAGCACGAGCGCGAGTACGAGGTAGACGGTCTGGCTGCGGGCGAACGGCGAGGCCAGCGTCATGACGGCCTCCTCCGCCCGCAGGGCGAGGTCGCCACCGACGCGCGAGGCGGTGCCGGCCGAACGTCCGGCCCGCCGGCTGTCGCCGATCACGAGATCCTCGACCACGGAGTTGGCGGCGAACGCAGCGGCGAAACCGGCCAGGAGCGCCCCGCCCCGCGCGAGGGCGTGGAGGAGGCGGCCACCCGCGAGGAGACGGATGCCCAGCGCGGCCCCGGTCACGAAGCCGTAGACGAGCGCCTCCTGGCGCATCGCCGCAGCGAGCCCGAAGAGGACGCCGACGACGACCGCACCGCGGGCTCGCCCGTCGGGCTGCGAGGCGTCGAGCGCGAGCGCGACCGCCCACACCATCAAGGCGACGCCGAGGGAGTGTTCCCAAAAGTCGAGCGCGTAGATGGTCAGCGGCGATGCCGCGCCGACGATCCAGAAGGCGGCCGTGCCGTCCGCGCCCAGTCGACGGGCGAGCGCCCGGGCGCCGAGCGCGGCGAGAACCGTGCCGGCCACCGGGATGAGCCCGGCCGCGAGGGCGCCGCCCATCAGATAGAGGGGAAGGGCCAACAGGAGCATCGGCACCGTGGTGACGTTGACCCAGGCGTCGCCGACCCGCGACGTGCGGAACATGGGGTACAGCGATCCGTCCGGATCGACGTCGGCCGCCCAGTAACCGAGATCCGGTGAGACGCCGCCGTTGCGGTCCATGGCTTCGAGGGTGGCGAGCTTGCCGCCCACATCGGTCGACAGGAATCCCATCGGGTCGGTCAGCAGGAGCAGGGCTATCAACAGGGCGGCGAGCCCGGGCACCGCGAGATGGGGGCGCTCGTACCAATGGGTCGGTTCGAGCGCGGGGGCAGGCGCGAGTCTCGTCGTGGTCGCCACGAACCCCTATCGGCCGCGATCGACCCCAGTGGAGGACGGTCAGCGCATCTCGCGCAGTTCGCGCTTCAGGTCCTTGATCTCGTCGCGCAGGCGGGCCGCGTACTCGAAACGCAGATCGACCGCGGCGTCGCGCATCTCCTGTTCGAGGGTGCGGATGAGCCGCTCCAGCTCGTCCTCGGGGAGGTCGCTGAGATCCTCGGTGGCCCGCCGTTTCGCGCCGAGCTCGCTGAGCGCTTCGGGCACGGGGGCGCGGTCCTCCGCGGGGCGGATCATCGACAGGATGTCGGTGATCTCCTTGCGGATCGACGTGGGGTCGATCCCGTGCTCCTCGTTGTAGCGCTCCTGCACCCCCCGGCGCCGCATCGTCTCGGAGATGGCCCGCTGCATCGAATCGGTCATCTGGTCGGCGTACATCACGACCTGGCCCGCCACGTTTCGGGCGGCACGACCGATCATCTGGATGAGCGAGGTCTCGCTGCGGAGGAACCCCTCCTTGTCGGCGTCGAGGATCGCGACGAGCGACACCTCGGGGAGGTCGAGGCCCTCACGGAGCAGGTTGATGCCCACGAGCACGTCGAACTCGCCGAGTCGCAGATCCCGCAGGATCTCGATCCGTTGGATCGTGTCGACCTCGCTGTGGAGGTAGCGGACCCGCACGCCGAGCTCGAGCAGGTAGTCGGTGAGGTCCTCCGCCATCTTCTTGGTGAGGGTGGTGACCAGCACCCGCTCGTTCTTGTCGACCCGCCCCTGGATCAGCTCCTGGAGGTCGTCGATCTGGCCCTTGGTGGGCTTCACGATCACCTCCGGGTCGATGAGACCCGTGGGGCGGACGATCTGCTCGACGACCTGACTCGACCGCTCCAGCTCGTAGGCGCCCGGGGTGGCCGACAGGAACACGACCTGATTGAGCCGCTCCATGACCTCCTCGAACCGCAGGGGCCGGTTGTCCGCCGCCGAGGGCAGCCGGAACCCGTGTTCGATGAGGGTCTGCTTGCGACTCCGGTCGCCCTCGTACTGGCCGTGGAGCTGGGGAACGGCGACATGGCTCTCGTCGATCACCATCAGCCAGTCGTCGGGGAAGTAGTCGAGCAGGGTGTAGGGCGCCTCGCCCGGGCTGCGACCGTCGATCGGGCCCGAGTAGTTCTCGATGCCGTTGCAGTAGCCGAGCTCCTGCATCATCTCGAGGTCGTATTCGGTGCGCATGCGCAGACGTTGGGCCTCGAGGAGCTTGCCCTCCTTCTCGAAGTGCTGGAGCTGATCCGCCAGCTCGGCCTCGATCCGCTTCACCGCGGCCTGCATCCGCTCCTCACTGGTGGCGTAGTGGGTTGCCGGGAAGATCACCAGGTCGTCCAACGTCTCGATGCGTTCGCCGGTGAGCGGATCGACGACCGTGATCTGCTCCACCTCGTCGCCGAACAGCTCGATACGCACGGCGGTCTCGTCGTAGGCGGGGTGGATCTCGATCGTGTCGCCCCGTACCCGGAACTTGCCCCGGACGAGGTTCATGTCGTTGCGCTCGTACTGGAGGTCCACCAAACGGCGCAGGATCGACCGCTGGTCGTGCTCCTCGCCCTTGTGGACCACGAGGAGCTGGGTCTCGTACTCCTCCGGCGAACCGAGGCCGTAGATGCAGGACACCGACGCCACGACGATGGTGTCGCGGCGGGTGAGCAGCGACGAGGTGGCCGAGTGACGCAGGCGGTCGATCTCGTCGTTCACCGACGAGTCCTTCTCGATGTAGGTGTCGCTCGAAGGCATGTAGGCCTCGGGCTGGTAGTAGTCGTAGTACGACACGAAGTACTCGACCCGGTTGTCGGGGAAGAACTCCTTCAGTTCGTTGGCGAGCTGGGCCGCGAGCGACTTGTTGGGCGCGAGCACCAGGGTGGGCCGCTGCACCTTCTCGATCGTCCACGCGATCGTGGCGCTCTTGCCGGAGCCGGTGATGCCGAGCAGGGTCTGGAAGCGCTCACCGTCCTCGATTCCCGCCGCGAGCGCCTCGATCGCGGCCGGCTGATCACCCGCCGGGGTGAAGTCGGAGACCACCTTGAGCGGGATGCGGTCGGAGGGGACGGTCACCGGTGCCATCCCGACAACCTACCGAGGGGGTGTGACAGGCTGCGTAGATGTCACGACGTGAACAGATCCTCGCGGCGATCGTGGTCCTGTTGATCGGCATCCTCCTCGGTCTCCTGTTCGCCTCCTTCGGCGGTGACGACGGCGACGACACCGAGACCGGCGACGGCACGACCTCGACCACATCGACCACCACGACCGAAGCCCCGACGACATCGGAGTCGACGACCACGACGTCGTCCACCACCACCTCGACCACCACCACCTCCACGACGACCACGACCACCACGACCACGGAGCCCCCTCCCCCGGCGCCGGTGGCCAACGCGGTGAACGGCGAGATCCTCGGTCTCCCGCTCGGCACGACCGCCGACACCGTGATCGACGCCATGACGGCCATCTATGGCGCGCCCGACGCCGACACCGGCTGGAACGTCGGCTGCCCGCTCGACGGGGGCACCGAGGACGACGAACGCCGTATCTCGTGGGGCAATCTCCGGATCCGCTTCTTCCGTGACGCCGACGGCGACGTCCTGGCCGGGTGGGCCTACCAGCGCGGCGCTGCGGGATTCTTCGATCCCGAGGGGCCGACGCCGGACGACATCGTGATGGACGACGGTGTCGCCTGGAACCAGACGATCGGTGTCGTCGCCGCCGCGGTCGACGGAACGACTCAGATCGCACCCGAGTTCCCCCTGGTGTTCGTCAGCCACGACGGCGAGGGCGACTATCGAGCGGGAGCCGACAACGTCGACGCCCCGATGGACTATGTCGGCTACCGGGCCTTCGACATCTGCGAATGAAGCAGGGGTCTGACCCCCGCTTCACCTGCCGGCGGGGCGCCGGTCAGGCGGGGTGCGGGAGCGTCTTGATCCAGGACCAGACGAAGCGGATCTGCGGCTCGAGCTCCTCGAGCGTTCCCGAGTTGTCGATCACACGGTCCGCCACCGCCCGACGGGCCTCGCGGCTGGCCTGATTGGCGATCCGGGCCCGGGCGTCCGCCCGGGTGAACCCCCGGTGCTTCACCAGTCGCTTGACGGCGAGGTCCGGATCGATGTCCACCACGATGATGCCGGCGAGGTTGCTGTACTGGTCGGCGATGGACGTGCCGTCCGCCCGCACCAGCAGCGGAATGTCGAGGATGACGACGGCGTCGGTGCCTTCCACCGCCTTGCGCCGCGCCACCATCTCCCGGCCGACGGCGGGATGCACGATGTCGTTGAGCGCCTTCAGTTCGTCCTCGTCACTGAACGCGATCTCGGCGACCTTTGCCCGGTCGAGCGTGCCGTCCTTCGCGACGATCTTCTTCCCCCACCGCTCGACCATGGCGTCGAACACCGGTCGGCCGGGTTCCTGGAGCTCCCGGACGATGCGATCGGCGTCGATGAGGACCGCTCCCCGCTCGACGAGTGCATCGGCCACCGTCGACTTGCCGCTTCCGATCCCGCCCGTCAATCCGATCTCGATCACGGCGGGGACGGTAGCCGGTCAGGGGCCGAAGTTGCCGCCCTGGGCGGACACGACGCGGCTCGCCGAGTCGTTGACGTTGCCGGTGAGCGTCTCGCCGAATGCGGAGACACCGGCGAGCGCCACGAGCAGGATCAGGGAGATCATCAGCACGTATTCGACCAGCGAGGCACCGCGCTCGGTCCCGGGATCCTGGTGGCTGTGACGGTTCATGAGGGTCGGACTCCCGCTCGAAACTGGTCGGTCTCTGTCACCGTTGTTTTCGTCACTGGGGCAAACGGCCTAGATGGCCCGTTCGACCCATCGCATGGGACCCACGGCCCATGACCCCGGCCGAACGGCCCAGGTGGGCCGAAAACGGCGAAACCGCCCCGGAGGGCGGTCCCGCATCACGTTCGTGGAGAGGAGAGTCTCCGGCCGAGGTCGACTACTCGAGGGAGACGATGCCCATCCGCACCGCCTGGAGCACGGCCTGCGTGCGGTCCCGGGCATCCAGCTTCTGGTAGATCGAGGCGAGGTGGTTCTTCACCGTCTTCTGGCTGATGTACATCTGTTCGGCGACCTCGGACGTGGAGCAGCCGTCGGCGATGAGCTGGAGCACTTCCTCTTCGCGCTTCGTGACCACACGGTCCTCGCGGGTGGGGGCCTGGTCGAGCTTGCGGACTTCGTCGAGCATCGAGGCGGCGAGTTGGGGTGAGAGGGCGGTGTCGCCGTTGGAAGCCATGCGGACGGCGTCGGCGATCTCCTCGGTCGAGCAGTCCTTGACGAGATAGCCGCAGGCGCCGGCACGAATGGCGTTGGCCAGCACGTCCTGATCGGCGTGCATCGTCAGCATCACGACCTTGGTGCCGGGGACGGCCATGCGGACCTGGCGGCATGCCTCCACGCCGTCCATCTCCGGCATCGAGACATCCATCAGCACGACGTCCGGCGTGAGGGAGTACGCCATGTTGACGGCTTCCACACCGTCGCGGGCCTCCCCGACGACGTCGAAACCATGTTCGGACATCGAACGGCTGAGTCCCTCCCGGAGCATCCGGTGGTCATCAGCGAGCATCAATCGAATGGTCATCGTGCCTGATTTCCTCGATACGTCGGCGACCAGGGTGGCCGCCATGTGTCAGTGGGCCCTCTCCGGCCCGAGAATCCATCGGTCGTCCGGACCACTTCATTAGGCAATCCGGGCACGGCGTGGTCGCGCCGCGTCACGAACGCCGTCCTGCGTTGCGGTCGGCGGCGAGGAAGCAGCGCACGACGGTGCCGCGTCCTTCCTCGGTGTGCAGCTCGAGCGTGGCGCCGATGGAGGACGCTCGTTCGCGCATCCCCATGATCCCGTAGGAGTCGATCCGGCCGGCCTTCCCGACCGGGAATCCCTTGCCGTCGTCGGCGATCTCGAGGGCGGCGGCTTCGCCGTCGCAGCGCCAGCGGATGGCGACGCCGTTGGCTTCGGCGTGGCGTTCGACGTTGACGATCGCCTCCTGGGCGATCCGCCACATCTCCCGCTCCTGGAGCAGCGGCAGACGGGGCCCGCTCCGATCGGCGTAGACGCGGATGTCGAGGTCCGTGCGTTCCATGACCCGGGCCCCGAACTGTTCGAGCACCTCGCCGATCTCGAGCTGGTCGGACACATCGGTGCGCAGGTCGTAGAGCGTGTCGCGGACCTCGCCGATGACACCGCGGAGATCGCTGCGCAGCTGCTCGAGCGAGCCGCCCAGGTCCTCTTCCTTCGCGTTCTTGCTGACCAGACGATCGAGTTCGAACGCCAGATAGGCGAGCGACTGACCGATGTTGTCGTGGAGATCGCGGGCGATGCGGGTGCGCTCCTCGTCGGCGCCGACCGTCCGCAGACGGGCGAACCAGCGGGCGTTGTCGATCGCGAGCGCGACCGGCTCGACGAAGCCGTTCAGGAGTTCGATGTCACGTCGACCGAAGGCGTTGGGCTGCCGGGACTCGACGGCCAGCAGCCCGATGATCGAGCCGCGAGCCGGGAGTACCGTGTAGATGCCCGAGGACGACATCGGCGAGATGCCCGGGCCGCGGGGCTGGCTCAGGTCGGGCTCCTCGACCATGCGGTTGGACGACATCGCGTCCATGAGTGGTCGCGGCAGCTCGGTCGGGCCGAGACGACTCGGCAAGGCCGCCCCCTCCCGGCGGATGACCTGCCAGCTGGCATCGGTGTCGTCGAAGACGAGCACGGCGACGGCGTCGAAGTCGACGAGGCCGCGAAGGCGGGCGACGGTGGTGTCGAGCACGTCACCGAGGTCGAGCGACGCCGGCAGCGTCTGGGCGACGCGGTGCAGCGAGAAGAGCAGCGCATTCGCATCGGAGAGCCGGTCGAGGCGATCGAGGGCGAGCGAGTGCTGGAGATCGGCTTCGCCGCTGATCCGCCGGGCGTAGCCGGCGACCACGCCCACGAGGAGGAGGACGGCCGACCACTGGAGCGAGACGCGGAGGTCCTGGAGCTCGTAGCCCGCCCGGGCGGCGTCACCCAGCGCCAGCGCGAGCGCGGCACCGATCGCGATCCGCAGGCCGAAGCCGAAGCCGCGGGCGAAGCCGGCGACGATGATCGCCGTCATCAGCGAGAAGACGAACGGCGACTCCCAGTAGTCGGTGGAGGCGACCGCCGCGACGTGGAGGGCGATCTCGAAGAAGACCTGGATGAGCGAGCGGACGTCGCCGTTGTAGCGCAGCGGGGTGATCGTGCGGATCACCGTGTAGCTCACGAGGCCCATGCACCACAGCACGACCTCCCAGTCCGAGTTGACGAAGGCGGTCCCCGAGAGGGCGAGCGAGACCGCCGTCATACCCCAACGGATCGCGAGGATCGCCGGCGCGAAGCTGGCCAGCCGGTCGACGCGGTCGACCATGGCCGGTCCCGGCGTCGGGCCCTCGTAGCCGTCGCTGGCCCGGCCGATGCGGGCAAGAGGACGCAGCCAGGAGTTGGCCCGGTGACTCGACGGCTTACGCAGGCGCTCTGCGTCGGCCGGAGACGCCTCGTTCGGCGTCTTGAGATCACTCATGATGTCCACGTCTCACCCCGGGAAGTCGGTCCACGCCTGTGGGGCTGTTCCCATCGGCAGCGGAAGGGCCGGAGAAAGGAGTTGCGCCCCGCAAGTCAACAGAGCCTCCGGGCCGGGTTGCAGAGCACCGTCCAGTCGTCGTCGGACCACACCGGCGTCCATCCGCCGATGCCGGTGGCGAGCTCCACGAGGACCCCGTCGGACGGCCAGAGGATCGCCTCGGCCTCGTAGCGGTCGAGGACCGTCGACCAGGCGGGGTCGCCGTCGAGCAGCGTGATGTAGTCCTCCACCAAGGAGGGGTCGTGGAGCTCGAAGCGGTCGTCGATCCACGCGGCGCGGGCATCGCCGTAGCGCGCCCCCAGATAGTTCCCGACGAAGTCCTGGTGGATGATCCGGGTCTCGCCCGGGACGAGGTCGAGCTCGTCCTCCATGGCGGTGACGGCATCCTCGGGGAAGCGGGAGACGTCGACATGGGGCCGGTCCATCGCGAGCAGGGGAACCGCGACGAGCAGCACCGCCAGGAGCGGCACGGCACGACGCACGGCATCGGTGGTGTACGCCGCGCCCAGGCGACCGATCGCGGGGAGACCCCGGGCCAGGACGGGCAGCATGACCAGCGACGCGAGGGCGATGTTGCGTCGCCCCACGAGCGCCGCGGCGAGAAAGACGAGCGCGGGCACGGCGTCACGCCAGCGCGGCCGCCGCATGAGCGCCACGACGACGGCTGCCACCATCACCAGGAACGCCCGGGTCCAGAGTCGATCGAACTCGGGCGACTGCCATTCGACGACGTGGGCCAGGACCTCCTGGCGGCCGAGGAGCTCGAGCGGGAAGAACAGCAGTGCCGGGCCGTAGGGATTGACCACCCCGCCGACGAGCATTCCGGCCCCGAGCGCGACCACGCCGTCGCGCTCGCGGCGCCAGTCCTCGCGGTCGGCGAACGCGCCGAAGCCGCGGGCGACGAGATAGACGATGCCCAGCGGCCAGCTGCCGTGGACGTTGATCCACAACGCACCGATGACCGCGAGCCATCGCGGGCGACCGTCGCCCTCGGCCACGAGCATCGTGGCCCCGAAGAGCACGAAGGCGATGAGCAACGGCCGCTCGGACCAGTTGACGAAACCGATGGCGAGCAGCGGCACCATGATCGCGAGCCGGGTGACGATGCTGGGCTGGGCGGCCGTGAGGCGCCAGGCGATCGCCGCGAGCGCGGCCGCGAGCACCGCGGTGAGCAGGCGGAGCCCGTGGAAGCCGGCGATCTCGTCGACCAGCCCGTAGACGAGCGACGCGAGCCAGGACTGGACGACGACGCTGTCGCCGCCGGACGTCCAGGTGAAGACGTCCTCGCGCACGATGCGCAACGAGCCGCCGTCGAACATCTCCCGGCCGGTGGCCAGGTGCGTCAGGAAGCTGTTGTCCGAGATGCGGGTCGCCCCGAAGCCCATGCCCACGAGGGCCATGGCGAAGCCGAAGAGCACGCCCAGGTTCAACGGGAACCGGGGAGCCGGCGACTCCTGCGTCGGCTCGGTGGAGGTCATGATCGACTCGACGGAAACGTCAGAAGTTGTTCATGATCCGGATCACGGCCGGACCCAGCACGATCGTGAAGAGCGCCGGGAAGATGCAGAACACCATCGGGATCAGCATCTTGACGGGCGCCTTCTGCGCCTTTTCCTGCGCGATCTGACGACGCTTGATACGCATCTCCTCGGCCTGGCCGCGAAGCACACGACCGATGGAGACACCGAACGTGTCGGCCTGGAGGATCGCCAGCACGAAGCTGCGGACCTCGGAGACCTCGATGCGGGCGTCCATGGCCCGCATCGCCTCGGCCCGGGTCGAACCGGCGCGGACCTCACCGAGCATGCGGGCGAACTCGTCGCTGAGCGAGCCCGGGACACTGACGATCGTGCGCTGGAGGGCCTGCTCGAAACCGAGTCCGGCCTCCACGGAGATCACCAGGAGGTCGATGATGTCCGGCAGTCCTCGAAGGATCTGCTTCTGGCGATCCTCGACCGCCCGGTTGAGCTGGGCATCGGGGCCGACGATCAGGAGCAGACACGCCAGCGCGGTCACGCCGAGCTGGGTCGTGCCGCCGAGGCCGATCGGGTTCCAGATGTAGAAGACGTAGAACGCGACGGGCACCATCACGACGGTGACCACGCGCATCGCGAGGAAGCGATCGATGACCTCCGTCTGCGGACGCCCCGAGAGGACGAACTTGTGACGGACACCGTCGATGTAGCCGACCGGCGTCAGGCGCCGACCGAGTGACGTGAGCGCACCGAGGATCGGGAGCAGCGCCCGCTGGGCGAGCGGGTTCAGGAGCTCCTGATCGCGGACCGACTCGACCTCATAGTCCTCGAGCGCCCGAAGCGAGTCGCGAACGACCGACTTCTCGTGCGCCTGCGAGGCGATTGCCCAGATGGCGAGGGCGATGCCGCCGCCGAACAGGGCCGTTGCGATTTGGGGTGACAGATCGAACACGATGCCTCAGATGTCGATGTTGATGATCTTCTTCATCCATGCGAAGCCGGCGAGAGCCGCAACGATGGACATGCCCAGCAGCACCTTGCCGAAGCCGTCGGTGAAGAGGGTGTTGATGTAGGTGGGGTTGATGCCCCACATGGCGAGACCGAGCAGGATCGGGAGGGCGCCGAGAACGATGGCGCTCATCTTTCCTTCGGCGGTCAGCGTGGCGACGTCTCGACGGAGGCGCTCGCGTTCCGTCATCGTCTCGGCGACGGTGAGGAGGAGCTCCGACAGGTTGCCGCCGACCTCCCGCTGGATCTTCACGGCCATGACGGCCCAGGCGAAGTCCGGCGAGTCCATGCGCTCGGCGGAGGCGTCCATGGCCTCTTCGAGCGGGCGGCCCAGCTGGGCCTCGGTCACGATGCGGCGGAGTTCGCCACCCATCGGGTCCTCGACCTCCTGGGAGACGGCTTCCACACCCTGCATGAACGAGTAGCCGGCCTTGAGGGTCGACGACAGCAGCTGGAGGGTGTCCGGGAGCTGCGACATGAACGCCTTCTGGCGCTTGGATGCCTTGAAGCGAACCAGGAAACCCGGCACCAGGATGCCGAGGATGCCCAGGACGAGCATGCCCGGCCACGAGCCGGTCAGCAGGAGGCCGACCACGAAGAAGGCGGCGGCGATACCGGCGCCGGCGGTGAGTGCCTCACCGGCGCGAAGGGGAAGGTCCGCCTGCTCGAGTGTCTGCTCGAGGCGGGCGAGCATGCCTCGACGCTCGGCCAGGCCCTCGGTGATCTCGACGGCACGCTTGAGCAGCGCGCTCCGGGCCATGGCCGACTCGCCGTCGTCCTCGACCACGGTCTGGCCGTACGGATCGTCGTAGGCCCGCAGCACGTTCTTGAGTCCGGACTCGTCCTTCTGCGTGAGCATGACGACCGCGTAGGCACCCAGTCCCGCCGCGATGGCACCGAAGAGCACGCCGAGCATCCGGCCGGTGTCGCTCTGCAGGAAGCCGAGCCCGGGCAGATTGCTGTCACCCTGCTCCGCGAACGGGGCGAGGGCCACACCCGACGTCGTGGAACCGGCCGTGAAGGAGGCGCGGATCGACGTGTCGTCGACGGTGACGGTGAGCTGGTTGGCATCGGCCATCTGCTCGGATTCGAAGGGAATCTGCCAGGTGTTGTTGACGACCTGGGAAACGGATCCGCCGTAGCCGGCGATCTCCTCGGCGACCTCGGTGGCGGCGAAGGCGCCGCCGTAGGTGGAGGACACGAAGCCCCGCATGGAGCCGACGACGGACTCGTCGGCCGCGACCGCGAAGCCCGACGCGTCGGCCGCCTGGGCCGCGCCACGGGCGGCGGATGCGTCGGCGACCGAGCCGCCGTCGATCGAACCGGCGAGGACCAGGAGGTTGGTCGCTCCGGCACCGGTCGAACCGAGTTCGAGAGCCGCGCTGCGGATGCCGTCGAAGAGCATGTTGCCGCCGGCGGCGGACACGATGCCCTCGACGATCGCGTCCGTCCGGGCGTGGTCGTCGTTGAGGCCGACACGGACCCGAGCGACGCCGCCCGTGGTCCAGATCGAGATCTCCTCGTTCTCCCCGGCGCCGGCGATGTAGGCCTCGGCCGCGTCGATGAACGCGTCGAGGTGCTCGGCCGAGGCCGCACTGTTGTCGATCACGATGGCGGTCTGGACCGCCAGATCGGAGTCGGCGATGGCCACGGGCGAACCGGTCTCGGCGTCCGTCCCCGAGATGGTGACGGTCGCGGTCGTCGGCTCGACGGCGTAGCGGACGAGCACGTAGGGGTCGTCGACCGTGTCGACGAGCATGAGGACGGGCGGCGCGACCGCTTCCTCGGCCTCGGTGTCGTCCTGGGCCGCGGCGATCGACACCTGGAGTCCGCCCATGATCATCAAGATCGCGGCGAACACCCCGGCGACGCGGCTCCCGCGGAGTCGGAAGGCGGAACGGAAGGTCACTGTGCCCCCATGCCCCCGCCGTTCGGCTGGAAGGTCTCCGGACCGAGGCGGATGCCTTCGGCGGTGAGCTTCTCCGCGAACTTGGGGCGGATACCGGTGGGCTTGAGCACACCGCGGTAGCGGCCGTTGTCGTCGACACCGGCGCTGAAGTCGAACAGGAAGATGTCCTGGAGCGTGATCACGTCACCCTCCATGCCCTGGACCTCGGTGATGTGGGTGATGCGACGCGAGCCGTCACGCAGACGGGCGATCTGCACGATCACGTCGATGGCCGAGGCCATCTGTTCACGGATCGCCCGCACCGGCAGGTCGAAGCCGGCCATGAGGGTCAGGGTCTCGAGACGGCTGAGCGTGTCTCGCGGGGTGTTGGCGTGGACCGTGGTCAGCGAGCCGTCGTGGCCCGTGTTCATGGCCTGGAGCATGTCCAACGCCTCACCGGCACGACACTCACCGACGACGATGCGGTCGGGCCGCATACGCAGGGAGTTCTTCACGAGATCGCGGATGGAGACGGCGCCCCGGCCTTCGATGTTCGGCGGGCGGGTCTCGAGGCAGAGCACGTGATCCTGGTGGAGCTGGAGCTCCTTGGCGTCCTCCACCGTGACGATGCGCTCGCCCTCCGGAATGAACGACGACATGACGTTGAGGGTCGTCGTCTTACCGGTACCGGTACCACCGGAGACGATCATGTTCAGTCGACCGACCACGCAGGCCTGCAGGAAGCGGGCGGCGTTGGCGTCCATCGTGCCGAAGCGGATCAGGTCGTCGACCTGAAGCGGATCGGCCTTGAACTTACGGATGGTGAGGAACGGTCCGCCGATGGTGAGCGGCGAGATGATCGCGTTCACACGGGAACCGTCGGGCAGACGGGCGTCACACATCGGGGTGGACTCGTCGATGCGACGGCCGACCTGACCCACGATCTTGTCGATGATGCGACGCAGATGCGCCTCGTCGACGAAGGTCACCGGATCCTTCGACAGCTTGCCGCTGCGCTCGACGTAGACCGAGTCGGGGCCGTTCACCATGATTTCCGACACGTCGTCGTCCCGCAGGAGCGGGTCGATCGGGCCGTAGCCGAGGATGTCGTCCGAGACGTCCTGGATCAGCTGCGCCTTGTCGGACGCCGACAGGGGCGCCCGCTCAAGGGCGAGGGCATGGTGGAGCTGCTCGTGGACCTTCTTGCGGAGGTCCTCTTCCGAGAGCCGACTGTCGTAGAGGATCGGGCCCAGCTCTTCGATGAGGCTGTGGTGGATCCGCTGCCGGAGTTCGTCGAGCACGGGGTCTCGCCGAGCGGCGGTGCCGCCGGCCTGCGCGGCCTTGGCCGCAGCGGCGATGCCGCCACCCGAACCGCCGGAAGCGGCGTTGTCTTCTTCGGCCCCCTGCTGGACCTCATGGAGACGCTTGTAGAGACTCATGTTCGTCGATTCCTCCCGGGATCAGGTCCCGGCATTCGGTGGTTGGCTCTGGACTTCGGAAAGGGCGGGCGGGCTACTTCTTGCGTCCCTTGCCCGCGTTGGCGGGAAGGAACATGCTGGCGAGCTCCTCGAGGGACTTCGCCACGCCGGAACGGGGCGAGCTCTGGACGACGGGCACACCACGGTTGACCGACTGGGGCACGACGATGTCGCTCGGGATGAGGATGTCGGCACTCACCTGGAGCGTCCGTTCGACCTCGGTGACGTCGAGCTTCACCTTCGAGTTGGCCCGGTTCAGGATCAGATGGAGCTTCTCCATCGGCGTGTTGAGCAGCCGCAGCGTCTGCAGACCGATCTTCACGTTCTTGATGTTCGGGATGTCCATGCCGGCGACGAGCATGACCTCGTCGCTGATCTCGATCATGCCGAGCACCACGTCGTTGAAGTAGGCCGGCGTGTCCACGATGACGTGGCTGCAGAAGCGCCGGAGCACCTCCACGATCTGCATCATCTCGGTGGCGCCGATCTGGTCCGCGAAGGCGGGCTCGAGCGGGGCCGGGAGGATGAGCAGGCCGGACGACTCGTGGGTCACGAGCAGGTTCTGCAGCAGGCTCGCATCGAGGCGATCGAGCGAACTGACCGCGTCCACGATGGTGTGCTGGGGCGAGAGCTTCAGCATGACGGCGATGTCACCGAACTGGAGGTCCGCGTCGACCAGGCAGACCGGCTTGTCGCTGCGCTGGGCGAGCGTCACGCCGAGGTTCGTCGCGATCATCGACTTGCCGGCGCCACCCTTGGTCGAGAAGACCGTGATGACCTGACCCTGTTCTCCGTCGTCCTCGAAGAGTTCCTCACCGGCGGTGGGGGCCGAGGGCGACGACGACATCGAGGAGCTGACTCGGCCGATGGCCTCGTGCAACTGGGTGACGTCGGCGGGCGATGCCAACACGTCCTTGACGCCGGAGCGCAGGGCCTGCTGGAGGAGGTTGGTGGTCAGCTCCTCGGCGACGAGGATCGCACCGAGCTCACGATGGGCCTGGATGACGCGCTCGACCGAGTTGAGCGTGCCGTCGACGGCACAGCTCGGACCGAGCACGATCACGATGGGCTCACCGTTCAGGTACGGAACGAGATCCTCGACGACGGGGAAGCTGCTGACGTCGTTCCCCAGCTGTTCGACCAGCCGGTTGCGGGCGACGTCGTCCGGGTCGATGACGACCAGGTTGACGGAAGGAGCGGAAGTCGAGCCCGAGAAGCCGTCTGCCGGAGCAGCGGAGTCAGGGACCAACGATTCGCCCTCACCACCGAGGTCCATGTCCTCGGCGCTGGTGTCGTCGGTGAAGAAGCTCGACATCTGGTTCACTCTCCCTCTTCGAGCCAGATCGGGACGCAGTGACCGAGCACGTAGTTGCTGGTCAGATCCACGCCTTCGCTGACGGTGGTGGCGTCACCCTCGATGAAGCCGTCGGGGCCGTACGGGGTCGCACAGTCCGAGAGCTCGGCGGGGGTGGCGTTCGACATGAGGGCGGCCGTGAGCGCCGGCAGCGCCTCGACCTCGTAGTCCTCGGGAAGCAGCGTGAGGTAGACGTCGCCGGGAGCGACCGAGGCGAGCAGCTGGGCGGCCTCGTTCGGCACCAGGAAGGTGATGGTGCCGCCCTGCGGGGTCAGCGCCCGGTTGTCGACCTCGCCGGTCTGGATCTGCTGGCGGGCGCCGATCGCGAGGATCTCGACCCGCTGGTAGAGATACCGGGCCGGCTGCGTGTAGGTGCAGTAGGACTCACTCTCGGCGGAGATGTTCGCCCCGAACGAGTTCCCCTGACCGTTGTCGACCGAACCGAGCTCGTCGAAGTCGAGCGTCTCGTCGGTCGGATCCTCCTCGGTGGCACAGTTCGACCCGTGCGTGATCATCATGTTGACCTCGTCACCGGGCTGGAGGTAGCCACCAACCGCCCGGACCGTGTCGAGTTCCATCGAGAAGGCCACGTTGCCGGTCGGGATCTGGTCCTTGAGCGAGAGCGTCACCACCGATGGGTCGACGAACAGGCCCTTGACGATGATCTGGTTGCGCACGATCTCGCCCTGCGAGACGAGGCCGGTGATCGGGTCCAGGTTGTCCGGAGAGACGAACGTCGCCGGCCGGATGTTCAACGGGATCTGCTGACGCTCGATCGAGTCGAGCGCCTGCGCAACCGGGGTCCCCTCGGGGATGTCCGCGGTGGCGATCAGCACGTCGACGGGCTGAGCGTCTGCGTAGACATCGCTTTCGATGCCTCGGACGTAGTTGAGCAACGCCACGCCGGCGAAGACGCCGGCCGCAATCGCTGCGATCAAGATGAGTGTCTTACGGGAACTCACGGGAACCTCGTTGGGGAGAGTGACCTTCTGCGGTCCCCCTGTCGGAAGCGCCGCCTCGTTGTTGAGGCTTTGGCTCGGGACTTGGGTCCCGACACGCGTGAGACGTCCGGAGGACGTGCTCTTCAACGGCGCTTTCCCGTGTGTTCTTGACGCAAACGCGGAACGGACGCCCCGTGGGGCGCCCGTCCGTGGACTCGGTTGCAGAGCGGCCGTGGGCCGCCCGGATCAGGCCTCTTCGTCGGCTGCTTCGGCCGCCGGTTCGTCGGCTGCTTCGGCCGCCGGTTCGTCGGCAGCGGGCGCCTCGGCCGCAGCAGGCTCGTCGGCGACTGCCGCCGCGGGCTCCTCGCCCTCGGCGACCTCGACCTCGACCTCTTCCTCGACGTACTCGTACTCGTACTCGGTGCCGTCCTCGGCCACCTCGGTCGTCCCCGGCGCCGGAGCGTCCTCGCCGGCCTCGGCGTAGTACTCCTCCCAGGCCTGCTGACCCTCGGAGGCGGTGTCCTCACCGAGATAGTTGCCCTCGTTGTCGTAGGCGTGGGCACCGAAGTGCTCCTGGTACTCGGCGGCGACCTCGCCACCCTCGGCGGCCTGCTTGATCGACAGGCTGATCCGGCGGCGCTGGAGATCGAGATCGATGATCTTGACCCACAGCTCCTCGCCCGGCGTGACGACCTGCTCGGGCAGGTCGACATGGTGCGCCGACATCTCGGAGATGTGGACGAGACCCTCGATGCCGTCGCCGACCTGGACGAACGAACCGAACGGCACGAGCTTGGTGACCCGGCCGTAGACCAGCTCGCCCACGCGGTGCGATCCGGCGAACTCCTGCCACGGATCCTGCTGCGTCGCCTTCAGCGACAGGCTGATGCGCTCACGATCGAGATCGACCTCGAGCACCTCGACCTCGATCTCGTCGCCGACGGTGACGACGGAGGACGGATGGTCGACGTGCTTCCACGAGAGCTCCGAGACGTGCACAAGGCCGTCCATGCCGCCGAGATCGACGAAGGCGCCGAAGTTGACGACGGAGGACACCACACCGGTGCGCTTCTCGCCCGGCTTGAGGTTGTCGAGGAACGCCTCGCGCTGTTCCTTCTGCGTCTCCTCGAGCCAGGCCCGACGGGAGAGAACGACATTGTTGCGATTCTTGTCGAGTTCGATGATCTTGGCCTCGAGCTCCTTGCCCACGTAGGGCTGGAGGTCGCGCACACGGCGCAGCTCGACCAGCGACGCCGGCAGGAAGCCCCGCAGGCCGATGTCGATGATCAGACCGCCCTTGACGACCTCGATCACCGGGCCCTTGACCATGCCCTCGGCTTCCTTGATCTCTTCGATCTTGCCCCAGGCGCGCTCGTACTGGGCGCGCTTCTTGGAGAGGACGAGACGCCCTTCCTTGTCTTCCTTGGTGATCACGAGGGCTTCGATCGAGTCGCCCATCGAGACGACCTCGTTGGGATCGACGTCGTTGCGAATCGAGAGCTCGCGGCTCGGGATCACGCCTTCGGACTTGTAGCCGATGTCGAGCAGGACCTCGTCCTGGTCGACCCGGACGACGGTGCCCTCGACGAGCTGGCCGTCTTCGACGAGCACCATCGTGCTCGTGTAGGCCTCTTCGATGTCGACGCCACCGAGGTCGGCGTCGACGATCTGGCGGGGGGTGTAGTTGCCTTCGGAATCGAAGGTGCCGAACTGGGTCTCGTCGGCTGCGGTGTCAGTCATTGCTTCTTCTCGTCCAATCGAGTTGACGCTCGGGTATCGGACCCGGGAGCCCTGTCAGAAAGACAGCCTTGCAAGGCTAGCCCTGGCGTCCTCCAGAAACTCCCGTGGCGGCTACTGTCCGGCCCACGCCCATGAAGTTCTCGCTGATCTACGAGGCCCAGACGGCCAACCCGACCCGAGAGGGCGATCATCAGGTGTTCGCCGAGACCCTGGAGCAGGCCCTGCTGGCCGAGGAGCTCGGCTTCGACGTGATCTGGGCCGTCGAACACACCGCCCTGACGATGTACGCGCACATGAGCGCGCCCGAGACGTTCCTGGCCTACCTGGCGGGCGCGACGAGCCGTATCGGCATCGGTCACGGCGTGATCTGTCTACCGCCGAAGATGAACCACCCGGTCAAGGTGGCCGAACGCTGCGCCACCCTCGACATCCTCTCCGGCGGGCGACTCCACGTCGGCTTCGGCAAGGGGGGCACGGAGCAGGAGGCCGGCACGTTCGGCTACGAGAAGTCCGAGCTCGGCCCGATGGTCGACGAGGCGATGCGGCTCGTGCCCCGGTTCTGGGTGGAGGACGTCGTCGAGCACCACGGCCGCTTCGTCGATGTTCCGCCGCGTCCGATCCATCCGAAGCCGCTCCAGACGCCGCACCCGCCGCTCTACCAGGCCTGCACGCAGACCGCGACGCTGGTCGATGCCGGTTCGCGGGGCATCGGCGCACTCGTGCTCGGCTTCGGCGGCCCCGAACAGGTCGCGGAGAAGAACCGCGTCTACCGGGAGGCCTTCGCGAACCGCGATCCGGAGGAGCAGGTCGGCGTGCGGCCGACCGAGCACCTGGCGGCGCTCTGCCCGGCCGTCGTGCTCGAGGACGGCGAGGAGGCCCGCCGCCTCGGCGTGCGGGGCCAGCGCTTCTTCCTCGAGTCCATCGGGCACTGGTCGAGCGATGGCAAGACGCCGCTGCCCGATCCCGACAGCTGGCCCCACGACAGCCGCACCGAGCGGGACGGCACGGCGGTCATCGAGACGTCCATCGGCTCGGAGCAGGTCCGGGTCGATTTCTCGGATCCGAAGATGGCGATGCTCAACCCGAACCACGCGTACGGCACCGTCGACGACTGCATCGGCTACGTGTCGCGGCTCATCGATGCGGGGGCCGACGAGATCCTCTTCCTCGTCCAGATGGGCACGATCCCCCAGGAACCGCAGCTCGAGACGCTGCGCAACCTGGGCGAGCACGTCCTCCCGTACTTCCGATCGCGATCAGGCTGACACCTCGGCGATCACCAGGAATTCGGGCGAGTCGACATCGGGAGGACGGGGCTGCCACCGGCCGGGTTCGACCGCATCGATCGAGCGGACCTCGAGCCCGACGGCGCCACACATGAGGCGGAGTTCGCGCGGGGTGAAGCAGGTCGTCCAGAGATCTGCCGTCGTGACGGTGCCGTCCCCGTCGCGGATCTCGGTCGTCTCGCGGTGGACACCGCTGTCGGCGTCGAAGTCGTTCCCGTCGAGCAGGTTCGCCACCTGGAGGTAGGCGCTGAACGCCGTGAACACGAGCGTTCCGCCCGGGCGAAGGGAGCGGGCCATGGCCGCCAGTATCTCGAGATCGGGGTCGAGGCGCTCCCCTGCCGCCGGACCGCCGGCGAGACCGAACGCGCCCTGGCAGATCGAGATCGCGAGGTCGAACTCCTCGCGAAAGGGCAGGTCACGGGCATCCTCACGGGCGTAGGTGACCCCGTCGGGGGCGTCTCGCCGGGCGACCTCCAGGAACGTCTCACTGATGTCCACGCCGTGCACCTCGAACCCGCGGCGCCCCAACTCGTTGGCATGGCGCCCCGGCCCACAGCCGACGTCGAGGATCCTCGCCGGAGCCCGCAACCCCAGCCGCTCGACGAGCGCGTCGATCTCCCGCACGGTCCCCTTCGTGAACGAGTACCGCAGATACGCCGCCCCCATGTGGTCCGCCAACCCCTCGAACCAGTGGTCGTACTCCCCCATCGAGCGCTCTCCCCCCTCTCGTTCTGGGTGAACATACGGCTGAAAACCGCGCCCCCGCTCACCCAGAACCCCGCCCTTCTCGTTCTGGGTGAACATACGGCTGGAAACCGCGCCTCGGCTCACCCGGAACGGAGGGTGGCCGCTCGGTGGAGCGCATGCAGCCGGTCGATCACGCCGTCGGCGTCGTGGAACAGGTCGTGGTCGGTGAAGGACTCCACGAGATACCCGGCGTCCCGTAGGGCAGCGTGGCGGCTGTCGTCGCGATGCCGATCGGTCAACGAGGAGTGGAAGCGCTCCGAGTCGACCTCGACGACGATCCTGCGGCGCGGGTCGAGGAAGTCGACGCGGCCGATCCAACCGTCCTCGCCTCCGACATCCACCTGCCGCTCGAAGCCGGTGAAGCCCGCTCGCCGGGCCAGTTCGTCGAATCGGGACTCGAGGTTCGACTCGGGTGGTCGGTGGTCCGGGGGACGGGCGGCGAGCAGTTCCCGCATCAGGACCGTGCCCGCCCGCCCCCGCCGGCCGATCTCGCCCAGCATGCGGGTGAGCGACGCGTGGCTGACCAGACCGCGCGACCAGGCACTGTCCAGCAGCAGTTCGACACGCTTCGGCCATACGGTCGGCAACGCAGCGAGATCGAACAGTGTCCGGGTTGGCGTCGTGATCCGGAGTCCGTCCAGCTCCACCACGTGGTGCGGGAGGAGCCGGCGCGGACGGTGCAGCTCATGGGGCAGGGTCGCGGCCGATCGTCCGGTCCGCCGGATTCCGGTGATCGTCGGCGGCAATGCGCGAAACCCGGTGAACCCCCAGAGCCCGGCGGCCGACGCATGCGAGACGCACGCGTGGTCGTCCACGTCGAGAACGGCCGCCATGAGTTGCGACGCCTCGCTCGGCGCCGCCCCGGCGACGCGCAGCACCCGCGCCGAGACGGCCGTGAGGCGCCCGGCGGCCACCCGCCGGGAAATGACCCCGGTCGTTAACCCGCGTTGCGCAGTTGGCGGCGACTCATCACGCCGTGCTGGTCGAGGGCGATCAGGGCGATGGTTCGGTCGTAGTCGTGCATGGGCACAGACTTGCGCCGAGGTGTGACAGCGCCGGCCCCGATCTCGTTCTGGGTGAACATACGGCTGGAAACCGCGCCCCCGTTCACCCAGAACGGAAGGGGTTGCGGTCAGCCTTTGGCGTCGGCCCAGGTGGTGGCGACCTGGAGATCGACGGCGAGCGGGACGGCGAGCTCGAACGCGTTCTCCATCGTCTCGCGCATGAGGTCGCTCGCCTGCTCCACTTCCGCGTCGGGCGCCTCCACGATGATCTCGTCGTGGACCTGCAGGACGATGCGGCTCTCGAGCCCGGCGTCCTCGATTCGCTGGTCGAGGCGGACCAGGGCGACCTTGAAGATGTCGGCGGCGAGACCCTGGATGCCGGCGTTCATCGCCTGCCGCTCCCCCGCCATGCGGACCTGGCGATTCCCCGATGACAGCTCGGGGATCTGGCGCCGGCGCCCGAACAACGTCTCCGTGTAGCCCCGCTCGCGGGCCTCCTCAACCGTGTCGTCCATGTACTGCTTCACCGACGGGAACGCCTCGAAGTAGCTCTCGAGGATCTCCGCCGCCTCGGACACGGGGATGTTGAGCCGCTGGGCGAGCCCGTAGGACTCCATGCCGTAGGCGAGGCCGTAGGACACCATCTTCGCCTTGCTGCGCTCCTCGACGTGCACGTCCTCCGGTGCGATGTCGAAGACGCGGGCGGCGGTCGCGGTGTGGATGTCGTCGCCCGCCCGGAACGCCTCCAGCAGACCCGGATCCTCGGCCAGGTGGGCGATGCAGCGAAGCTCGATCTGGTCGTAGTCCGCGATCAGCAGCTTGTGGCCGGGCTTGGCGACGAACGCGGTGCGAAACACCCGCCCACGATCGGATCGCACGGGAATGTTGTGGAGATTCGGCTTGTCCGAGCTCAGCCGCCCGGTGCGGGCGACGGTCTGCTGGAACGTCGCCCGGATCCGGTCGCCCGGTCCGACCTCGGCCAGCAGACCCTCCCCGTAGGTGGACCGGAGCTTCTCGATCTCGCGGTACGCCAGCAGGTGCTCGACGATGGGGTGCTCGTCGCGCATCTTCTCCAGCGACTGGGCGTCCGTGCTGAAGCCGGTCTTCGTCTTCTTCTGCGGGGTGAGCCCGAGCTCGTCGAAGAGGACCTCGCGCAGCTGCTTGGTGGAGTTCACGTTGAAGTCGTGCCCCGCCTCGTTGATCACGGCCTCCCGCAGCCCCTCGGTCTCCGCGGTCAGTTCGTCCCGGATGCGGGTGAGGACGGCCGGATCGACGCCGATACCGAGCGCTTCCATGCGGGCCAGCACCCGCACGAGCGGCACTTCGAGGTCGTCGTGGAGGTCGACCAGGCCTTGCGCCGTCATCGCCTCGATCAGCGGCTCGACGAGGCGGTCGATCGCCAGCGCAGCCCGGCACGGCTCGGCCGCTACGTCGTCGTGGTCGCCGTCGAGATCCAGCTGCCCGTCGGGCGCGCCGGACTCCGGCAGCTCCATGCCGACGTAGCGCAGGAGGAGTTCTCCCAGGTCATAGCGGTTGTCCGCCGGGTCCAGCAGGTACGCAGCGAGCCGCGTGTCCACCCGCAGGTCCCGCAGGTCGACGCCGAGGTCGAGCAGCCGCCGGGCGGTGGCCTTCGCCCCGTGCATCGCGACCGGACGGCCGTCGGGGCCGAGCAGGTCCCGCAGGGCCTCGATCACCTTCTCGTCACTCAGCAGCGAGCCGGGCACGAACCCGACCTCCGCGGCGGCGCCGTCGATGACGAACGCCAGCCCGTCGTCGATGCCCGCATCCGGCACCGCGAGCGCGAGCACCCCGCTCCCGCTGCCGGCCGCGGCCAGCGCGGCAACGGCGTCGCCGGCCGTCTCGAAGGTCGTCGGCTCGGCCTCCAGCACCTCGGCGCCGGGCCCGACCTCGCCGCCGAGCGCCTCGGCCAGCCGGTCGTGGAGCGTGCGGAACTCCAGGAAGTCGAACAGCTTCCGCACCTCGTCGGAGTCGTGGTCACCCCGGTTCAAGTCGTCGATGCCGATGTCGAGCTTGACGTCACGGACCAGCACCATCATCTCGACGTTGTTGCGGACGTTCGCCTCGTTCGCGGCGAGATTCTCGCGCAGCTTCGGCGTGAGCTCGTCGAGCACCTGGTAGATCCCGTCGATGCCGCCCCGCTCGTTGATGAGCTTGGCCGCCGTCTTCTCACCGACGCCCGGCACGCCCGGCAGGTTGTCGGAGTTGTCACCCCGGAGTGCCGCGTACTGGACGTAGTCGCTCGGCTTCACCCCTGTCCGCTCGAGGATCCCGGCCTCGTCGTAGAAGGCGTAGTCCGAGACGCCACGCTTGTTGTAGAGCACCTTCACGTGCGGATCCTCGACCAGCTGATAGCTGTCGCGGTCGCCGGTCACGACGATCACGTCGTCCTTGCGGTCCCGCCCCTGGGTGGCCAGCGTCGCGATGATGTCGTCCGCCTCGAACCCCACGACCTCGATCGACGGGATCTTCAACGCCTCGAGCACCTCGCGTACCAGCCCCATCTGTTGACGCAGGATGTCGGGCGCCGATTCCCGCTGGGCCTTGTACGTCGGCGTCATCTCGTGGCGGAACGTCGGCTCCGGCCGGTCGAAGGCCACGCCGATGTGATCGGGCTGGTGGTCCTTGATCAGGTTGATCAGCATCGAGGTGAACCCGAACACCGCGTTGGTCACCTGACCGCTGGCCGTGGCCATGTCGGTGGGGAGGGCGAAGAACGCGCGATAGGTCAGCGAGTTCCCGTCGATCAACATCACTTTGGCCATCGCCGCCGACCCTAACGCGGCCGCTCCGACGCCGTGGTCAGGGAACGAGGTTGCCGCGCAGCACGTCCTCGGCGACCGCGGCCATGGTCCGTCGCTTGGCCATCGCCGTGGTCTGGAGGAACCGGAACGCAGCACCTTCCGACAGTCCGTGATCGTCGATCAGGCGCCCCTTGGCCCGGTCCACGAGCTTGCGCACCTCGAGCTTCTCGGCGAGATCGCCGACCTGGCCCTGGAGCTCGTGATGCTCGCGGAAGCGGGCGAGCGCCGTCTCGATCGCGGGGACGAGATCGGCCCGCTGGTACGGCTTCACGAGATAGGCCATGGCGCCGGCCGCCGCGGCCCGTTCGACGAGCTCACGCTGACTGAACGCCGTGAGCAGGACGACCGCCGTGCCACCGAGCTCCGTGATCCGGCCGGCCGCTTCGATCCCGTCGAGGCCGGGCATCTTCACGTCGAGGACGGCGACATCGGGCTGGTGGGCGGTCACGAGATCGACGGCCTCGTCGCCCCGCCCGGTGTCGGCCACGACGTCGTAGCCCTCGCCTCGCAGGGTCTCGACGAGGTCGAGCCGGATGATCGCCTCGTCCTCGGCCACCACGACGGTGACGGTGTCGCTCACGTGGATGCGGTGAGCCGGTCCAGCAGCTCGTCCTGCTGACGCTCCAGGTCGGCGATCCGGGCGACGGCGGCGTCACGCGACGCCCGGAGCCGGTCCGCATGGCGAGTCGCCTTGCGGTGCTCCTTCTCGGCAACGGGCGTTTCCGACACCAGTGCACGGATACGAGCGTCCTCGGCCTCGTCGGACAGCTGCACGAGCTGCTCCTCGCTGACCCGCAGATCGTCGCGGAGCGACCGCAGCTGTTCGCTCACCTTCCGCAGTTTGCGCTCGACCTGGGCGTTCGCCCCACCAGAAGCCATGCGGACCACCTTACGCTGTCGGGATGCGGTTCATCGGCGCGTTTGCCCTGCTCGCGATGGTCATCACGGGCTGCGGCGACGACGCATCCTCGTCGTGCACCGAAGTCCGCGAGCCCGAGGACCCGCTGAGTATCCAGCACGTGATCGACCCCGAGGCGGTCCAGTTCGACGGCGGCCAACCCACGTCAGGCCCCCATCTCTCGGGCCCATCGCCCGTCGGCGCCCTCGAATCGCCACTCGCGCCGGCCGCTCAGGTGAACGTCCTCGAGTCGGGCTCCATCCTCGTGCAGTACGACGCGTCGATCGATCCCGGCATGGTCGATCCACTCGCCGAGCGCACCGACGTCGACATCGTCGTCGCTCCCGGGGAAGAGCTGTCGACACCGATCGTTGCCACCGCCTGGACCTGGAAGCTCACGTGCAACTCGCTCGACGTGGAGCGGATCGTCAGCTTCGCCGCCGCCCGTTCGGGGGATGCCCCCGGCGACGACTGAGTCAGGCCTCGACCACGCCGGCGAGACGTTCGAGGGTCGCCTCCAGATTGGCCGGGTGCTTCTTCGGGTAGCCCATGATCTCGATGAACTTCGGGGAACGGGCGGTCGACCAGTCGAAGGTGTGGGTCACGTTCGTGCCCTCGTCGGTCGGCTCGAGCTCGAAGCGCCAGCGGTGCTTGCCGAAGTGCGCCCAGGCGATGAGACGGTTCTCCTCGTACTCCACGACCGTCGACCACATCTTGTACGGGACGCCCATCTTCATGTCCATGCGGAACTTCGACCCGAGCTCGAGTCGATCGGGCCCGTCGATGTTCTCGCGCACCGTCCCCGAGCCGTCGATCTGGACGTGGCCGGCCGGGCTGGCGACGATCGCGAAGATGTCCTCCGGCGAGGCCTTGATCACACGGGAACGGGAAACGGCGCGTTCGGTCATGTCGTCAGTCTGACCACTCCCGTCCCGCACGTCCACGTCGCGGATCCGAGGCGGTCGCTCCCGGAGTGAACCCCGGGCCCACGTGAGCGTTCCGCCATATGCTCGCGACCGTGGAGGATGGCTGGAGGCTGTATCCGATTACGCGCTACGACGTGCCCGGGACCGTGATGGTGTCTGCCGAGCTCCTGGAGCGTGCGCCGCTCGGGGACTGCCCCGTTGCCGTCATCGCATCGCTGGCAATCGAAGGCGACCCGCCGTCAAGCCGCATCGTGGCGCTGGAGGAGGCCCTGGTGAGCCAGATCGAGGCAGCGGGCGGGGCGTACGCCGGACATCTCCGAAGCTCGGTGGAACTGCTCTCGATCGCGTACGTGCCGGTCAGGCCCGCTCGCGCCGACGAGTGGGAGGCGGGATGGACCGACCTCGTCTTCTTCGACGACCCGGAGTGGTCCTTCCTCGACGAGTTCCTCCGCCCCGATGAGGCCGAGGCACAGTCCGAGGGCGACCTGAAGGTTTGGGCGACGTTGTTCGAGCAGGGCGACGACGGACGCGAGCCCCGGCCGGTCGATCACCAGGCGTCGTTCTCCGAGTCCCGTGCTGCTGAGGCGTTCATCGACGAAGTCAGAGCCGACGGATTCATGCTCACCGACTCCACGACCAACCCAGGCCACGTCCTCGTGCAAGTCACCCGACATGACCCCGTAGTGGCACCTCCCGGCGGCATCTCCGAGATCGTCGGAAGAGTACGCGAGGCCGCCGAGCGACACGGTGGCAGCCATGTTGGATGGGGAGCCCCGATCGTGCGAACCAGACGACGGTGGTGGCGGCGGAACCGCTGACAGCCGGCACGGCCGCCTCGAGTGGCCTCGGGGTGACCGACCACACCTCGTCGGCGGAGAGGCACGCGGCATGGGTCAGCACGCCATACCGCAGGCTCGGTGTTTTCGGGCTATTCCTCGATCGATTCCGCCTTCTCGCCAGGGGCAACCGGTCCAAGTGCAAGACTCCGCGTCAGGTGCAGGCGATCGCCGCCGTCGAAGAAGTCAGCGCGGTCGTCATCGAGCTCCAACAGCACGGCCAAGCGACGGAGGACCGCGTTGACGGCCTCGACCTCGTCGGAGTCGGCACTTTCGCAAGAGGGCGGACGGACGGCGTCGCCACCGTCGAAGATGGCCGACAGATCGTAGTGGTACGTCGCAACCACAGCGCCGCACGCCCGCAGCTCCACCGCCCCGGCCCGGTCGCCAGATCCGACTTGACCGAACGCCAGCCGAAGATCGCTCTGGATCGACTCACCATTCAGTGCCTGCACCTCCCACTCGCCACGCAAGTCCGCCACGTCGGCGTACTGACGCAGGTGCAGCGTGCCGACCTCGGACACGAGTCCGACGCGGGCGGCGTCGGCATCGACCACGATCGCCGGGCTCCCGAACACGATGTCGCCGACAAGCCTCTGCGTGTCGACCGGCGTCGGACTCGGATCACACTCATAGTCGACGAGGGGGCGACCGGGATCCACATCGAGCGTGCCGTCGGGATTCACGGCGGCGCCGAAGTCCGATCCGAGTAGACACCCGCCAATGCGCAGCTCGCCCGCTGAACCGCCACCCAGGCCCGGGCCGTCGAGGATCGGAGCACCGTCGACTTCGACGACTCGCCAGGCGCCCGCGGCGAGGAAATCGGTCAACGCGACTACGTCCACCTCGTCCGCGCTTGGCCCGCTCCTGAGCTGCTCATCGTCCGGTGTCGCGGGTGACGGCTTGCCGATCGGCTCCGTCGGCGCACTACCCGAGCACGAGGCGACGAGTAGCACTGCCGCGAACACGAGAGTCGGATGACGCATCAACATCTACGACGAACCAGAACGACCACTGGTTCCGGGGCCGCGACAGCCGCTCGTCCGCCGCTGTCCGCAGCCGGCACGCCGTGGACTGGGCAGGGTCACCGGTCGTCCTCGAACCTTCGCTGATCCCACCGTCCGATCAGCCGTTCGAGATGTGGCAGTAGGTCGAACGGGCTGACCACCCAGAGCCCGAACCGAGCTCTCACCGCTGAGGAGGCAGCGAGTACTCCTCGGTCCTTGGTGACGAACCCGTCGTAGGCGTACCGGGCGGCGGTCAACACGTGCATCGCGTCGCGGATTCGGGTGCGGTTCGTGCGAGAGGTTGAGGATCGATCTGCATTCGGCCACATCAGCTCCCACAGCTCGTCCCAGTCCTTCGACTCCTCGTCGCTTCCGACCACCATGTGACCAACTCGCGAGTGGCCGACAACGCCCACACCCAGAACCTCCACGATCTCCGCGGAGCGGTTCAGGAGTAGCTCACGGTGGCGTTCATCGGCACGGTCGAGAAGTTCGGTGTCCATTGCGTCCGACCGACAGAGCTGAATCCACCCCCCGTCATGCAGCTCCCACAGCCGCTCAGATGCGGCGTCGGCGGCATCGATGATGTGGGTGTCGATGAGGTACCGCCGGCCAAGCCGGCTCTCGCTATTGGCCATCGACTCCGACGTTACGACGGTCGCCCTGTGGAGGGACCGCCAATACCGGCCGCAACCAGCAGACGTCCACCCGGCGGTGTCCGTCCGGTGCCGCAGGGACATGGAACCTCGAAACACCGTCCGGGTTTCGCGGGCCTCGAGCCGCGGCGATCTCGCCAACAACGGTGCCCGGGGCGGGACTTGAACCCGCACGCTCGTGAAAGCAACGGATTTTGAGTCCGTCGTGTCTGCCAATTCCACCACCCGGGCGGGTGCGTGTCCGCGCAGCGTAGCCTTCCGGGCATGGCTCCCCGCACCCGATCCCGCCTGTTCCGCCTCCTCGTTCTCGTGGCGATCATCGCGGCGATTCGGGAGGTCTCGATCCGCCGCCACGAGGCCGACCTCCACGACTGGCCCCGCCCCGGTGACCCGACCGCCAACGGCGCGACCTGAGCAGGGTGACGAACTTCACCCGGATTACCTGCGGGTAACGAAACCAACTGGCACGATCAGAGGTCAGAAGCAGTAAGCGGTGCGTTCGTCCGTGCTGTCGTCGTCGTCGGAGGGCCCACAACCATGATCGTCTTCACCTATCCCGGCCAGGGGTCGCAGGCTCCCGGCATGGGGGCCGCGTGGGCTGACCACCCGTCCTGGGAGCTGGTGGAGGAAGCATCGGACGCCGCCGATCGCGACGTTGCGGCGCTGCTGCTCGAGACCGACGCCGACGAGCTGACGATGACCCGCAACGCGCAGCTCGCGACGTTCGTCACCTCGATGGTCGTGCTGGACGCCGTGAGCCGGCTCGGCGCGGAGGCCGTCGCCCACGCGGGTCACAGCCTCGGCGAGTACTCGGCGCTCACGGCCGCCGGCGCGCTCGACTACAGCGACACCGTGCGCCTCGTGACCGAGCGGGGCGACGCGATGCAGGCCGCGGCGGAGGAGCAGGACGGCACCATGGCGGCCCTCCTCGGTCTCGAGGACGACCAGGTCGACATCGCCTGCCAGCGGGCGGCCGGTGATGTCTGGATCGCCAACTACAACGCGCCCGGGCAGGTCGTCATCGCCGGCGTGCCCGCCGATCTCGACAGGGCCTGCGAGATCGCGAAGGACCTCGGCGCGAAACGGGCGATGCGGATCCCGGTCGGCGGTGCGTTCCACACGCCGCTCATGGCCCCGGCCCGTGATCGACTCCGCAAGGCGATCGACCAGGTCGAGTTCCGGGACCCGGAGCAGCCGGTCTACGCGAACGTCGACGCCACCTCCCACACCGACGCGGCGGACTGGCCGGACCTGCTCGGCGCCCAGCTCTGCTCGCCCGTCCGCTGGCGCCAGACCTTGCGGACGCTCGAGATCGACGGCTTCAACACGTTCGTCGAGCTCGGTCCCGGCACCGTGCTGACGGGCCTCGTCAAGCGCACGGTGAAGACGGGCAACCGCATCAACATCGCCACGCCCGCGGATCTCGACGGGCTGCTGGAGCAGCTGGCCGGCAAGCCGCAAGCCGACGCGGCGCTCCTCGAAGGCGAACACCTCTTCGCGACCGAACGCCTCGTGGTGTCGCCGTCCACCGGCGTCTTCACGCTCGCGCCGGGAATCGAACCCGGGCTGCGCATCGACGTCGGCCACGTGCTCGGCACCGTCGGCTCGAACGAGGTCGTGTCCTCCTTCGAGGGCGAGGTCATGGGCGTGCTCGCGCTCGAAGGCGAACGGGTCAGCTCCCGCCAGCCGATCGCCTGGCTGAGGACGCGCTGATGACCGTCCGCGCCATCGGCTACGGCACCTCGCTGCCGCCGAAGATCCTCACCAACGACGACCTCGCCGAGATGATGGACACGAGCGACGAGTGGATCCGGGCCCGGGCCGGCATCGGCGCCCGCCACGTCGGCGGCGTCACCTCGGAGATGGCGACGGAAGCGGGTGCGGCGGCGTTGAAGGACGCGGACCTCTCCCCCGCCGACATCGACCTCATCGTGCTGTGCACCTCCACGCCGGACCAGCGGCTCCCCGCCACGTCCGCCGTGGTGCAGGCGAACCTCGGTCTCACCTGCGGGGCGTTCGACGTCAACGCCGTCTGCGCCGGTTTCACCTACGGCTACGTCACCGCCTACGGCCTGATGACCGCGCCGACCGGGCCGGATCGTGTTCTGCTCATCGGGGCGGACGCCCTGTCCCCTATCATGGACTGGACGGACCGCGGCACCGCGATCCTCTTCGGCGACGGCGCCGCCGCCGTCGTGTTGGAGAAGCACGAGCAGGGCGAGCTCCTCGCGTTCGACTTCGGCGCCGACGGCAACCTCCAGCCGATCCTCTACTGCGACCACGACGGCTTCATCACGATGGAAGGCCGGGAGGTCTTCAAGAAGGCGGTGCGCGCCGTCACCCAGTCGGTCGAGAACGTGCTCCGCAAGGCCGAGCTCGAGCCGGGCGAGATCGACGTCGTTCTGCCCCATCAGGCCAACATCCGCATCATCGAGGCGGTGGCCCAGCGGATCGGCATCCCGATGGACCGCAACGTCACCGTGCTCGAGACCACCGGGAACACCTCGGGTGCCTCCATCCCGCTTGCCATGGCGAAGGCGGCCGATGACGGCCTGTTGGAGCCGGGCAAACTCGTTCTCATGGCCGGCTTCGGCGCCGGCATGGCGTGGGCGTCCGCCGTCGTGCGCTGGTGAAGTCGTCGGTGCAACCCCACAGGAGTTCGATCCATGACTGACCCCACGAGCCGCGTCGTGCTCGTCACCGGCGGCAACCGCGGCATCGGCCTCGCGACCGCCAAGCACTTCCGGGCCGCCGGTCATGTCGTGGCCGTCACGTCCCGCTCCGGCGACCCCGTCGATGCCGAGGGGATCACCGTCGTGAAATGCGACGTGACCGACAGCGCGTCCGTCGATGCGGCGATCACCGAGCTCGAGGAGTCGATCGGGGCCGTCGAGGTCCTCGTCAGCAACGCCGGCATCACGAAGGACGGCCTCGTCCTGCGCATGGGTGACGACGACTTCACCGACGTGCTCGACGCCAATCTCACCGGCGGATTCCGGGTCGCCAAGCGTGTCGCCAAGGGCATGATGCGGGGCCGCTGGGGACGCATGATCTTCGTGTCCTCCGTCGTCGGCCTCGGTGGCCAGGCCGGGCAGGCCAACTACGCCGCGTCGAAGGCGGGTCTCATCGGGCTCGCCCGCTCGCTGGCGAAGGAGTTCGCGAGCCGCAACATCACCGCCAACGTCGTCGCGCCGGGGCCGATCGAGACCGACATGCTCGCGGCACTCACCGACGACCAGCGCGAAGCCATGTTGGCCATGGTTCCGACGGGGCGCCTCGGTGCTCCCGAGGAGATCGCCGCCGCCATCGCCTTCCTCGCATCCGACGAGGCCGCCTACATCACCGGTACCGTTCTGCCGGTCGATGGCGGCCTTTCCATGGGCTGATCAGGCCAACCTGACTAGCCTTCGACCGACAACCAGCAATGGAGAATCCAAGTGAGTGACAACTTCGAGCGCTTCAAGAAGTGCGCCGTCGACGTTCTTTCCGTCGAAGAGTCCCAGATCGTCCCGGACGCCACGTTCGAGAGCCTCGACGCCGACAGTCTCGACCTCGTCGAGCTCGTCATGGCGCTCGAGGAGGAGTTCGACGTCAACGTCGAAGAGGAAGAGCTCGAGGGTGTGACCACCATCCAGGGCGCATTCTCGTTGGTCGAATCGAAGCTCTGATGCGAGGACGTCGGGTCGCCGTCACCGGCATCGGCGTCGTCGCACCCTGCGGTGTGGGCAGAGAGGCCTTCTTCGAGGGCCTGTGTTCGCCCGCGCCCGTCGGGCCGCGCACGCTCGAGGACTTCGACCCGGCACCGGCCTTCGCCAACCCGAAGGAAGCCCGCCGCAGCGACCGCTTCACCCAGTTCGCGCTCGTGGCGGCCATGGAGGCGCTCGAGCAGGCCGGCGAGATCGACGCGGACCCCGCTCGCCGGGGCACGTTCGTCGGCACGGGCGTCGGCGGCATCCAGACCCTCGAAGCCCAGATCGGTGTCCAGCTCGACAAGGGCGAGCGCCGGGTCTCCCCGTTCCTCGTGCCCATGATGATGGCCAACGCCGCCGCCGCCGCCATCTCGATGAAATACGGCTGGCAGGGGCCGTGTGAGAACACGGTGACCGCCTGCGCGGCCGGCACCCACGCCATCGGCAACGCCGCCCGGCTCATCGCCGACGGTCGGTGCGATGCCGTGATCGCCGGCGGCAGCGAGGCGCCGTTCACCAAGACCGCCGTCGCCGGATTCGCCAACATGACCGCCCTGTCGAATAGCGGCGTGAGCCGGCCCTTCGACGTCGGCCGCGACGGCTTCGTCATGGCCGAAGGCGCCGGCATCCTCGTGCTGGAGGAGTGGGACCGGGCCGTCGCCCGTGGCGCCACCATCCTCGGCGAGGTCCTCGGGTCGGCCTCCACGGCCGATGCTCACCACATCACCGCACCGGCCCCCGGCGGCACGGGCGCGATCAACTGCATGCAGCTCGCCATGGAGGACGCCGGGATCACCGCGGCCGACGTCGTCCACATCAACGCTCACGGCACCTCGACCGACAAGAACGACGCCGCCGAGGCCGCCGCCGTCGCCAAGGTGTTCGGCACCCCCGGCCCGGCGATCACGTCCACGAAGGGCGTCACCGGCCACGCGCTCGGCGGTGCCGGAGCACTCGAGGCCGTCGCGGTGCTCCTGGCGATGCAGAACGGTGTGATCCCCCCGACCGCCGGCCACGAGACCCTCGATCCGGACATGCCCGAGATCGACATCGTCAGCGGCGACCCCCGCCCCTGGACCCCCGGCCCGAGCCTGTCCAACAGCTTCGGCTTCGGCGGCCACAACGGCACCCTGGTCCTCGCCCCCTACACGGGCTGAGCGAGGGAATCTCTGGTCACCAAAGGGTCGAAGTCGCGGCCGGAAAGCCCCCGAAAACGACCCTTTGGTGACCAGAGATTCCTCGTGAGGAGGGGGGGGGGCGGGGCGATGGCCGACTACTGGGCGTCGACGATGACGAACATCAGCTCGCAGCTGGTGGCGAGTTCGCCGTTGACGGTGGCGCGGCCCTCGCCCTTGCCGGCTCGGGCGGAGAGGCGGCTCATCGTGACGGCGATCTCCAGCGTGTCGCCGGGCACGACCTGGCGGCGGAAACGGGCCTTGTCGAGCCCGCCGAACAGGGGCAGCTTGCCGGCGTAGCGTTCGTCGCTCAGCACGGCGAACGCGCCGACCTGGGCGATCGCCTCGCACTGGAGTACGCCCGGCAGTGTGGGGCGTCCCGGGAAGTGGCCGGCGAAGAACGCCTCATCACCGGTCAGGCGCCAGATTCCCGAGGCGGACACACCCGGCGTGATCTCGGTGACCTCGTCCACGAAGAGGAACGGGTCGCGGTGCGGCAGGACATCGACGGGGTTCGGCAGCGACATGGCCGAAACCTAGCCCGGGCGCGAACCGGGGGTGGCCGTGGCCACCCCCGGTCAGAGAGATGTGTCGCCGAAGCGAGATCAGCTCTTGCCCGCAGCCTTCAGCTTCGAGCCGACGCTCAGCTTGGTCCGCGTGCCGGCCGGGACGTGGATCGCCTCGCCCGTCTGCGGGTTGCGGCCGGTACGGGCCGACGTGTTGGCGCGTTCGGCCTTGAGCCAGCCAGTGATCGCGACCTCATTGCCCGCGCTGACCTGCGCGGCGATGGTCTCGAACATGGCGTCGATGACGGCTCCGGCGTCCTTCTGGCTGACACCGGCACTGTCGGCCACTGCGGCGACGAGTTCACCCTTGTTCATGTTGGTACTCCAGTACTCCTGTTGAAATCCACGGCTTTCGCGGGCTTGTAAATGACACGCGAGTCGAAATCGCGCCGCGAGTCAAGCATTTCATGGGTCTCGCGCCCCCCGAAAGTACTGAAATTTCACCGAACCAGGCCGAATTGTCGACACAGCGTGGCAAATCACACGCCCAGCGCGGTCAGCCGTCCTCGGTGTTGCGGAGGAAATCGGCCGATCGGACGAAGTAATCCTGCACGGCGTCGACGACGATCGCAGGCGTTTCGCGTGATTCCGCGGTTTCGCGCAGCGCCGCGAGCATGTGGCGCAGCCAGGCGTCGCGCGCCGCCGAGTCCACCGCGAACGGGGCGTGCCGCATCCGCAGTCGAGGGTGCCCCCGATGCTCGCTGTAGGTGCCGGGCCCGCCCCAGTACTGCACCAGGAACATCGCCAGTCGCGCCTTCGGACCGGCGAGATCGGCGGGGTACATCGGCGCCAGGAGCTCGTCGGTCTCCACGCCGGCGTAGAACCGCTCGACCAACTCCGCGAAGAAGTCGCTGCCGACCACGTCATGGACACTCAGCTGCTGCGGGTCGCTCACGACGCCGACGCTATGCGATCACCCGCGTCGCCCGAGGCATCAGGCGGGCCAACGCCCGTTGCAGGTGCGCCAGCTGCTCCAGCTCGCGCAGGCAGCCCGGACAGTTCTCGAGGTGCACGAGGACGCGCTCGGCTCGACGAGGGTCGAGCTCGTCGTCGATCAGGGCCTCGAGGGCGGCGGCCCAGCGGAGACGGTGCAGTCGTCCCATCAGCGGCGAAACCCGCGCCGCACCCCTCCCATTCCGGCACGGCGCTCGATTGGGGACGGCGGATTGCTAGCTTCGCGACATATGTCCGAACCGGCGGTCGACGCGGAGGCCCAGAAGGAGGCGTTCGACCGCTATGTCGTCCCGGAGATCGAGGTGCTGTACCGCGTCGCCCGGTCCATCACCCGCAACCCCACCGATGCCGAGGATCTGGTGCAGGACACGATGCTGCGGGCCTACCGTGCGATCCTGCGCTTCGACGGCCGCCATCCGCGCGCCTGGCTCCTGACCATCATGCGCAACGCCCAGATCAATCGGGTCCGCCGCAAGCGCCCGGAGCTGCTCCGCGATCCCGATGCGACCATGGAGCGCCTGGCGGACGAGGACAGCGAAGACCTCGGTCCGGAGGCGCAGGTCGTGGAGTCCCAGTACGACGCCGCGGTGCAGAACGCCGTGGATGCGCTGCCGGAGAAGTTCCGCGACGTGGTCGAGCTCGTCGACATCCAGGGCCTCTCCTACGCCGAGGCCGCCCAGATCCTCGCCGTGCCGACCGGCACGATCATGAGCCGCCTCCACCGGGCGCGAACCCGAATCCGCAAGCACCTCGAGGCCAGTGGTGCCTATGTGAATGGACGTCCCGCATGATCCGGCGCAGCTTCTTTCGCCGCAACAAGCCCGAGGTCGACTGTCACGAGGTCGGCAGAGTGCTCCAGAGCTATCTCGACGGCGACGTCGAGGACGACTTCGCGGCGAAGATCAGCGCCCATCTCGAGGCGTGCCGCGACTGCGGGCTCGAGGTCGAGACGTATCGGCAGATCAAGACGGCGCTGGCGTCGCGTCTGCCGGAGGTCGACCCGGCCGTGATCGACCGGCTCCGGCGCTTCGGCAACGACCTCACGACCGGCGACTGAGCGGCGCGGAGCCGGTCGGGACCTTCGGCCCTTCCCGGCGTCATCGCCCGCCGACACGGTCGAAACATGCGCATCCTTCTCATGACCCAGAACGATGACCAGTTCCTCGAAGCGGCGGTGCCCTTACGCCGCCGGGGTCACGAGGTGGTCGGGTGCCACGACGAGGGCGCGGCGGAGTCCCGTTGGCCCTGCGTGGCCGTGGAGTCGACCTGTCCGCTCGACGAGGGCGTCGACGCGGCGGTCGTGCTGTCCCGATGCGAACACCGCCCCGAGGAGGGCGTGTCGTGTGCCGTGCGCCACCGGGTGCCCCTCGTCGTCGGCGGGCCGACGCCCGTGAGCCTGCTGTCCTACGCGGACGTCGTCCTCGACGACATCGACGACACCCTCGCCGATGTGGTCGAAACCGCGGTCACCCAGCCCCACGCACTGCTCTCCACCGCGGCCACCGATGCGGTCGCGGCCGTGGCCGAGCAGGCCGGTGTCGACGGCGACGTCCACGCGGTCGTCTTCCGCCGGCGCCGCGATCTCGATGTCGTGGTGCGGGGCGTCCCGGAGACGGACACGGCCGGCCGGGCCCGCTGTGCTCAGGCCGCGTTCGCCGCGGTCCGCAAGGCGGTACCGGGTGGCGCGGTCGACGCGATCAACGTCGGGGCTGCGACGAGCTAGGCGCCTCGTCGGCCCAGACCCAACAGCCGCCGCCCGCCGCCTTCGCCGCGTACATCGCCCGGTCGGCGGATCCGAGCAGATCGTCCGCCCCGTCGTCGCCGCCACCGATGGCGATACCGATGCTCGCACCGAGCGTGATGATCTCGCCGTCCACGACATAGGGAACCCGGAGCGCGTCGAGCAACCGGGCGGCGACCGCCTCGACCTCGTCGCGACTCGGCACTCCCTCGACGATGACGGCGAACTCGTCGCCGCCGTAGCGGGCGACCTGTTCCGTCCCCCGCACGAGCCCGCGCAGACGGTCGCCGACCTGGGCGAGGACGTCGTCGCCGGCGACGTGCCCCAGGAGGTCGTTGATCTGCTTGAAGCCGTCGAGGTCGATGAGGAGGACGGCGAGGGACAGACGAGCCGACGCGGCCGACCGCACGGCGTTCTTCAACGCACGGTCGAGCCCGCGGCGATTGGTCGTGCCGGTCAGCGAGTCCTCGACCGCCTCCCGGCGCAGGAGCGCTTCCAACTCGACACGCTCGGACACGTCACGCGCGGTGACCACGAGTCCATCGATCGACGCGTGCCCGCGATGGTCGCTCACGACGATCTCGAACCACCCGCCGTTGAGACCCTTCACCAGATGGGGGACGTCGCATTCCACGGTCTGGTCGATCAGCGACCGGGCGAAGTCCGCGTGCTCCGGCGCCAGCTGGGCCGCGAGAGATTCGACGCGGGCGGTCGTCCGCCCGTAGACGGCCTGGGCGCGGGGCGAGGCGTACTCGAGGGTGCCGTCGGCGCCGATCACGTAGACGAGCAGCGGCGCGTTCTCGAGGAGAGCCCGGAATCGATCCTCTGCGGCGCTGCGGGCGACGGCGTCGGCTCGCTGTGCGCGGAGTCGACCCGTCAACGAGACGGCCGCGATGAGCGCGACGAGCGCGAGCCCCGCGGCGAGGTATGCCGCCCGCACCGTCGTGTCCGCGGCGGCATCGGCGCGGTCCTCGGCGTCGGCCGCGAGCGCGGCGAACTTCCGGTCGATCAGGTCGGTGACCGCGGCCGGTGTGGGGTCGGCCGAGCGAGCCGCCTCCAATCGCTCGGCGACCAGGGATCGGAGCAGCGCGGCCTCGGCCTCGCCCACGTCCGCCACGGCGACCTCGAGGCGAGCCCACAGCTCGGTTTCCATCTCGCTAATCGAGCGTTCGAGGCTTGCCGGGTCGACGGCCTCCGTCTCGAGGACGGCGAGCGAAGCGAGATCCGCCCGCATCGACGTCGCGGCGCGAGCGGCCCGCTGGGCGTCGTTGGACGCCGTGATGTTGGAGACCACGAACCAGAGGGCGACGACCACCACGATCGCGACGCCGACCGGACCGAACGCGGTCCGTTTGGTCAGTCTGCGTTTCGTGGACTCGTACACCGAGTTCCCTTCGGCAGATCGCCGTCAGACCTGAGGCGGCTCCGCCGGCGGGAGGAGCGCCTCGTACAGCCGGGCGTTCTCGTCGTCGAAGCAGACGAACGCCACCCGTTCGATCGCCGTCGACGCGACCGCCGCGGCCACGGCGTTCACCGCGATCGGAGCAGCCCGCTCCTTGGGGAACCCGTAGATCCCCGTGCTGATGTTCGGAAACGCCACCGTCCGCGCCCCGAGATCGTCGGCGACCTCGATCGAGCGCCGGTAGGCCGACGCCAGCGTGGCGTCGTGCTCGGCGGCGTGCGCCGGTCCCCAGATCGGTCCGACCGTGTGGATCACCCAGCGGGCCGGCAGGTCGCCGGCGGTGGTCGCCACCGCGTCGCCAGGCGCACACCCGCCGATCGCACGACAGGCGGCCATGATCGCCGGGCCGCCGGCCCGGTGGATCGCGCCGTCGACGCCGCCGCCGCCGGCCAGCTCGGCGTTCGCCGCGTTCACGACGGCGTCGACCTCGAGCCGGGTGATGTCACCCCGGACGACGGTGAACTCAGTCGGCAGCGGAGTTGCTCTCCCGCTCGCCCTTCACGAACGCCTCGCGGGCCTCGTCGCCCAGACCGTGGAGGTTGAGCTCGAACGTGAAACCCTGCTCGTAGCGATAGCTGCGCGTCGGGTCGTCGTCGATCCCGATGAGCGACTTCTTCGCCGCCCGCATCACCGTCGGATGCTTCGACGCGATCACCCGGGCGACCTCGCGGGCCGTGTCCATGAGCTCGGCCAGGGGGACGACCCGCAGAACGGTGCCCCACTCCTCGAGCTTCTCGGCCTCGACGGGCTCGCAGCTGTAGAGCATCCACCGCAGGTGCTTCTCCGGCACGAGGCGGCCCAGATGGGTTGCCGCGCCGAGTGCGCCGTTGTCGATCTCGGGGAGCCCGAAACGCACACCCTCGGCGGCCACGACGATGTCGGCCGAACCGGCGAGACCGATGCCCGTACCGAGACAGAAGTCGTTCACGGCGACCACGACGGGCACCGCACACTCGTAGACGGCCCGGAACGCCTCGTAGCAGGCCGCGTTGACGCCGATGATGCCCTCGTTGCCGGGCAGCGTCTGCATCTCCTTGATGTCGACGCCCGCGCAGAAGCCCTTGCCCGTCGCGGTGAGGATGACCGCCCGCACCTCGGACCGCGCCTTCACCCCGTCGAGCACCTCGGCGATGCGCTGCGTGTCCGCGATCGGGAGCGCGTTCACCTTCGGATTGTCCATCACCAGCTCGAGGACGCCGTCCTCGCTGAGCGACTCGTGGATGGTCACGTGCGCACCAGCACGCTCGAGCCGTGGCCGAACAGTCCCTGGTTCGCCGTGATGCCGACCTTCGCGCCCTCGACCTGACGTCCCTCCGCCTGGCCCCGCAGCTGCCAGGTGAGCTCGCACACCTGGGCGATCGCCTGGGCGGGCACAGCTTCACCGAACGCGCCGAGACCGCCGGACGGGTTGACCGGCAGCCGGCCGCCGACGGTGGTGACCCCGTCGTTGAGCAGCTTCTCGGCGTCGCCCTCGGCGCAGAACCCGAGCTGCTCGTACCAGTCGAGCTCGAGCGCCGACGACAGGTCGTAGACCTCGGCGACGTCGACGTCGTCCGGTCCGAGCCCCGCCTCGGCGTAGACCCGGTCGCCGATCGACTGCTTGAAGCCGCGCTCGGGGCGACTGGTCGCCCCTGCGGAGTCCGTGGCGATGTAGGGCAGGTCGATGACCGTGTCGGGGAAGGTGGGCGTGACGGTGGAGATACCGGCGACCTTGACCGGGTTCGCGTGGCCGTGGGCCTTGGCGTACTCCATCGACGACACGACGATCGCGGCGCCGCCGTCGGAGGTGGCGCAGATGTCGAGCAGGCGCAGCGGATCGGAGACGACGGGCGAGTTCTTCACGTCATCGATGTCGTACTCCTTGGTGAACCGGGCCCGGGGGTTGTGCACCGAGTGGCGCGAGTTCTTCACCTTGACCCGGGCGAAGTCGTCACTCGTCGCCCCGTACAGGTCCATGCGCCGGCGGGCCTGGAGTCCGAAGTAGACGGGGTTGGTGGCGCCGATCAGCTTGAACCGCAGCCAGTCCATGTCGTCGGGACGGTCGCCCTCGTTGGGGGCCAGGAACCCCTTCGGCGTCGTGTCGGCGCCGACGATCAACGCCACATCCGTGGCGCCGGAGAGGATCTGCCCGCGGGCGACCTGGAGAGCCGTCGCGCCGGACGCACAGGCGGCGTAGGACGACGCGACCTGCGCGCCGTTGAACCCGAGCGCCCGGGCGAAGGTGGATCCGGAGACATAGCCGGGATAGCCACAACGCACCGTGATGGCGCCGCTGACGAACCCGACGTCGTTCCAGTCCACACCGGCGTCGTCGAGCGCCTCACGCGCCGCCACCGAGCCGTAGTCGACGAAGTTGCGGCCCCACTTGCCCCAGGGGTGCATGCCGACACCGAGGATTGCGATCTCTTCCATCAGTTGCTCGCCTCCAGCGGCTTCCACTTCCACACCACGTACTCGTTCTCGTCGTCCTCGTAGAGCGTGTCGACGACCAGCTCCACCGGCGTGCCCACGGTCAGGTCGTCGGGGGTGATCCCCTGCACGCACTGGCCGAGCACCACCATCTGCTCCTTCTCGAGCTCGACCGCCGCGATGGTGATCGGCTCGTAGGGGTCGGTGTTCGCCACGAACGGCGGGGGCGGTGCGTAGTCCGACGTGGTGTAACTCCAGACCGTGCCGGTGCGGCTCAACTCGACCTCTTCCAGCTCGGCCCCGACGGCGGCGGGATCACCGCCGGCGACATGCTTGGGGAAGAAATAGGTGTCTCGACCGGGGACCTTGCCGCCGATGAGATGCGGCTCCTCGTCCATGGTGAACATGCCTTCGACAACCGGCACTCGGGTCTTCACGGGTCCCCCTTCGGGATCTGACGCTCGTCAGAGTACCGGGTAGCGTCCGCGGTCATGAACGCCAGCGCCGGACCTCCGTCCGAACACAACCAGAGCATCTCCGGCTGGGACGACTACCCGGTCCACCAGACCTCCGAATACATCCGCCACGCCGCCACGAGCGATCGCAACTTCTACGACCGCTACTACTTCAACCTCCACCCGAGTTCGGACGAGTACTTCGCGATCTTCGGGCTCGGCCAGTACCCGAATCTGGGTACCACGGACGCATTCCTGGCGGTCACGCGCGGCAACGAGCAGCGCGTCATGCGGGCGTCCAAGCCGCTGGTCGATCGGATGGACGTCTCGGTCGGTCCGCTGCGGATCGAGATCATCGAGCCGCTCCACAAGCTCCGCGTCGTCGTCGAACCCGAGAACCCGGCCGACATCTCGATGGACGTCACCTGGACCGGCAGCCACCCGGCGTTCGAGGAACCCCGTCAGTACCTCCGCAAGAAGGGCACCGTCGTGTTCGACACCCAGCGCTTCGCCCAGTGCGGACGGTGGGAGGGGTCGATCACGATCGGCGACGAGACGTTCGAGGTCACGCCCGACCGCTGCGGCGGGTCACGGGACCGTTCGTGGGGCGTGCGCCCGGTCGGCGAGAAGCAGCCAGACGGCATCCGCCAGGACCTCAACGTGATGGCCGGGATGTGGAACTACATGCCGATGGACTTCGGCGATCACTCGATCATCTACATGTGCCACGAGGAGCCGTCGGAGGACCGGCCGCTGGAGGAGGCGATGCGGGTCTGGAAGGACCCGGCCCGCGAGCCCGAGTGGCTCGGCCATCCGGTGTGGGACCACGACATGATCTCCGGCACCCGGCTCCTGTCCGGCAGCCGCATCACCTTCCCCGAGGCGCCCGAGGGCCCCATCACCGTCGAGTGCAAGCCGCTGCTCACGAACTTCATCTCCCTCGGCACGGGCTACGGCATGGACGAGGACTGGCGCCACGGCATGTGGCAGGGAGACGAGGAGGTGGTCCAGGGCCTCCACTACCAGGTCGACGAGATCCGCGCCCTCGCCCAGTACGGCGTCGTCGACTCGGTCGGCGAGTTCACCTACGACGGCAGGACCGGCTACGGGCTCTACGAGCACGGCTTCTTCGGCCCGTTCGAGAAGATGGACCTCACCGATCGGGGCGACGTCCACCCGTAGATCGCCATGGCGCCGCTCCCACCACCTCCGCCGCCGCCCCCGCGCCTCCCGCCACCTCCCCCACCACGGGGATCGCTCGCGGCGGGGCTCGGAGCCCACGTCTACGACCACGAACGCTCCCGCTGGGGCCTGCCCGACGCCGTGCTGGCGTTCGTCATCTTCTTCACCACGTCGCTCGTCCTCGGCCTCGCGTTCGCCATCGTCGAGGGCGTCGACGCCACGCTCGACGGGCCGTGGCTCCCACTGCTCGTCGTGGTCCCGGCCGCCTGCCAGTTCATCTATGTCGCCTGGGCCGCCAACGCCAAGGGCGAGGGATTGGTCGCCGACCTCCGGGCCCGGATCACCTTCAGCGACGCGGCCGTCGGCGCCGCACTCTGCATCTCGGCGTTGATCCTCGCCGGCATCACCGCGGCCGCGATGGTCGAACTCTTCGGCGAGGAACCGTCCGCCGCGGTCGCCGACCTCATCGAGGACTCCGATGGCGAGAGCAGCGGCCTGTCCGTGTGGATCTACCTGTTGGCGTTCCTCGGCGCGACCGCGATCCCGGTCATCGAGGAGGTCGTCTTCCGCGGCCTGTGGTGGAGTGCACTCGAGAAGCGTGGGTTCAACCAGTGGTCCACCCTCGCCATCACGAGCCTGGTGTTCGCCGTCGCCCACTTCGAGCCCTGGCGCACCCCGATCCTCTTCGTGCTGGGTGCCGTCATCGGCCTCGGCCGCATCGCCACCGGCCGGATCGGGGCGTCCATCTTCGCCCACATCTACGTGAACGCGATCGGCATGATCTTCCTGCTGATCGAACTGTCCTGACGACGATCCTGTTACCGTCGACCCCACGTCGTCTGTGATGGCGGGAGAGCGTCGGTCGGGTCCTCGGACCCGGGCGGCCGCCGAAGGAGCAACCTCCCCGGGAACCTCTCAGGCACCCTGACCGCCGTCACGTGGACGTCTCGGGAGAGTGGTGGCTCGTCCACCCGCCGAAGGGGAAAGCGCCGACTCGTCGACGTGAAGCTCTCAGGCCTCCGGACCGAGCGGGGAACCCTCAGCGACGACGCCCGGAGTTCCCATGCCATCGAATGACGACCGGCCCACCCTGATCGAGCTGGAAGGCCGCGACGCGTTCGTGGGTCGCCACATCGGCCCGCCGACGCGCGACCGCGAGAAGATGCTCGCCGCGCTCGGCCTGCCCGACATCGACGCCCTCATCGACCAGACGGTGCCGGACGACATCCGGATGACGGCACCGCTCGACCTGCCCGAACCGATCGGCCAGCAGGCCGCGCAGGACGAGCTCAAGGCCATCGCGTCGGCGAACCGCCCGCTCACCTCGCTGATCGGGATGGGCTACCACGACACCCACACGCCGCCGGTCATCCGCCGCAACATCATGGAGAATCCCGGTTGGTACACCGCCTACACGCCGTACCAACCCGAGATCTCGCAGGGCCGGCTCGAGGCGTTGCTGAACTTCCAGACGATGGTGTCCGAGCTCTCCGGAATGGATCTCGCCAACGCCTCGCTGCTCGACGAGGGCACCGCGGCGGCCGAGGCGATGACCATGCTGCACCGGGTGAGCCGGGGCAAGCAGGGCGACCGCTTCGTGATCGACCCCGAGTGCCACCCCCAGACCATCTCGGTCGTGGAGACACGAGCGGAGCCGATCGGTCTGGAGACCGCCGTCGCCGATCCGCTGACCGCGGACCTCGACGGCGTCTACGCCGTCCTCGTCCAGTATCCCGGCACCACCGGCGCGATCCCCGACCTCGCCGCGATCATCGAGCGCTGCCAGGCCGCCGGCACGCTCGTCGCCGTCGCTGCCGATCCGCTGGCGCTCACCGTGCTCACTCCCCCCGGCGAGTTGGGCGCCGACGTGGTCGTCGGCAGCACCCAGCGCTTCGGTGTGCCCATGGGCTTCGGTGGCCCACATGCGGCGTACTTCGCGGTGCGCGAAGACCATCAGCGCTCCCTGCCCGGACGGCTGGTCGGCGTGTCCGTCGACACCGGCGGACGCCCCGCCCTCCGTCTCGCCCTCCAGACCCGCGAGCAGCACATCCGGCGCGAGAAGGCCACGTCCAACATCTGCACGTCCCAGGTGTTGTTGGCCGTCATGGCCTCGATGTTCGCCCTCCACCACGGCCCGGTCGGTCTGCGCCGCATCGCCCGACGCATCAATCGCCTGGCCGCCGTGCTCGCCCAGGGGCTGCGCGACGGCGGCGTCGAGGTCGTTCACGACGCGTTCTTCGACACCGTGTGCGCCCGGGTCCCCGGACGAGCCGACAAGGTCATGGCCATCGCGCTGGCGGAGGGCATCAATCTCCGCCGGGTCGACGCCGACACCGTCGCCGCCTCGCTCGACGAGACCACCGGACGCGACGTGATCGAGACCGTGTGGCACGCCTTCGGCGTCGAGGCGGACCTCGATGCGCTCGACGCGACGGTCGCCGACCCCCGCCCCGCGGCCCTGCGGCGCACCACGCCGGCGCTGAGCCACCCGATCTTCTCCGCCTACCGCAGCGAGACCGAACTCGTGCGCTACATGCGCAAGCTCGTGAACCGCGACATCGCCCTGGATCGATCGATGATCCCCCTCGGTTCGTGCACGATGAAGCTGAACGCGGCGACGGAGATGGAGCCGATCAGCTGGCCCGAGCTCGCCGGCATCCATCCGTTCGCCCCGGTGGACCAGACCGTCGGTTACCAGCGCATGATCGACCAGCTCGAACGTTGGCTCGTGGAGATCACCGGCTATGCGGCAGTGTCCCTCCAGCCGAACTCGGGTGCCCAGGGCGAGCTCGCCGGACTCCTCGCGATCCGCGCCTACCACCAGAGCCGCGGCGATCACGAGCGTGACATCTGTGTGATCCCGTCGTCGGCCCACGGCACCAACGCAGCGAGCGCCGTGATGGCGGGCATGCGGGTCGCCGTCGTCGAGTGCGACGACCTCGGCAACGTCGACATCGCCCATCTCGACAAGGTCGTCAGCGAACACCGCGACCAGCTCGCCGCTCTGATGATCACCTACCCGTCCACCCACGGCGTGTTCGAGGTCGAGATCCGCCGCATCTGCGACATGATCCACGAAGCGGGCGGTCAGGTGTATCTCGACGGCGCCAACCTGAACGCCATGGTCGGGCTCGCCCAGCCCGGTGCGTTCGGCGCGGACGTGAGCCATCTCAACCTGCACAAGACCTTCTGCATCCCCCACGGGGGTGGTGGACCGGGTGTCGGCCCCATCGGGGTCGGCGAGCATCTCGTGCCGTTCCTCCCCAACCATCCGCTGAACCCGGTCGCCGGCCCGCCCACGGGCGCCGGGCCGATCGCGGCAGCCCCTTGGGGGTCAGCCGGCATCCTCGCGATTCCCTGGATGTACATCCGCATGATGGGCGGCGACGGCCTGCGCGAGGCGACGGAGACGGCGATCCTCAACGCCAACTACATCGCCAAGCGCCTGGAGGACCACTACCCGGTGCTCTACACCGGCGCCACCGACCGGGTGGCACACGAGTGCATCCTCGACACCCGCGTGATCAAGCAGGAGGCGGGCATCGAGGTCGACGACATCGCGAAGCGCCTCATCGACTACGGCTTCCACGCGCCGACGATGTCGTTCCCGGTCGCGGGCACGCTGATGGTGGAGCCGACGGAATCCGAGAGCCTCGCCGAGATCGACCGGTTCTGCGACGCGATGATCGCCATCCACAGCGAGGCCAAACGGGTGCAGGGCGGCGACTGGCCGGCGGACGACAACCCGCTCGTCAACGCACCGCACCCCGCGATGGAGGCGACGGCCGACGACTGGACCCATCCGTACACCCGCGACGAGGCCGTCTTCCCCGAGGCGTGGGACCGCGAGAACAAGTACTGGCCGCCGGTCAGCCGCATCGACGGTGTGCACGGCGACCGCAACCTGATCTGCAGCTGCCCCCCGCTCGAGGACCTGGCCGAGGCCTGACCGTCCGTCTGGCCCGATCCCAGTGCCGGGGATAGGTTCCGCGACCATGGCTGGCGACACCGAGAACCACGACCTCCTCGTCGAGCGGGACGGTCACGTCCTGATCCTCACGATGAACCGACCCGCACGATTCAACGCGCTCTCGGGGGCGATGCTGATCCGCATGTTCGATGCCTACGAGGAGGCGTCGAACGATCCCGACATCCGCTGCATCGTCGTGACCGGTGCCGGCGGGAACTTCTGTGCCGGTGCCGACCTCCGGGCCATGGCGGGCGACGCGGAGGACGGCGATCCGATGGACACCGCGGCCCGCATGGCCGAGGACCCCGACATCGTCTACAAGGCGCTGTTCCGTCACTACCGCCCCACGAAGCCGATCGTCGCGGCCGTCGAGGGCGTCGCCATCGCCGGCGGCACCGAACTGCTCCAGGCGATGGAGATCCGCGTCGCCGGAGAGAGCGCTCGCTTCGGTGTCAGCGAGGCGCGCTGGTCGCTGTATCCCATGGGTGGTTCCGCGGTGCGTCTCCCCCGCCAGATCCCCTACACCCAGGCCGCCGAGATCCTCCTGACCGGCAAGCACATCCTCGCACCCGAGGCCAAGGACATCGGCTTGATCGGCCATGTCGTGCCCGACGGCGAGGCGCTCGACAAGGCGCTCGAGATCGCCCACGTCGTCGCCGCGAACGGTCCCCTGTCGACGGCGGCGATCACCCGCACCCTGCACGAGACCGACGGCATGGGCCTCGACGAAGCCCTACATCACGAGTGGGACTACGGGCAGGCCGTCTTCGCGAGCAATGATGCAAAGGAGGGCCCGAAGGCCTTCGCGGAGAAGCGCACGCCCGACTTCACGGGCACCTGATCCTGCGCTACTCTCAAACCAGAACGCGTTCTAGTTCCTAGGAGACACCTCAATGGAGTTCGGCCTCTTCTTCAACGGGTACCTGCCCGGTCCCGCGGCCCACGACCCGGCCAGCGAGCACCTCATGCTCATGCGAGAGGCCGAGTACGCGGTCCACGCCGACTCGTTCAACTGGAAGTACACCTGGTTCGGTGAGCACCACGCCCTGACCGAGTACAGCCACATGTCGGCCCCCTACCCGTTCATGGGGTATGTCGCCGCCAAGACCGAGCGGATCCACATCGGCTCGGCGATCACCTCGTTCCCGACCACGAAGGTCCACCCGGCTCGCATCGCGGAGCGGGCCGCGATGATGGATCACCTCACCGAGGGTCGATTCGAGTTCGGCACCGGCCGTGGGGCGGGCAGCCACGAGGTCGCCACCTTCAACGGCACGGAGCTGAGCCAGACGAAGGCCATGTGGGACGAGGTCGCCCACGAGATCCCCCGCATGTGGGAACAGAAGGACTACTCGCACCACGGCGAGCACTTCTCGGTGCCCACGCCCCACAACATCCTCCCGAAGCCGTACGGCACGGGCCACCCGCCCATCTGGGTCGCGTGCGGCAACCCCGCGACCTTCGCGAAGGCCGGCTCCCACGGCATCGGCGCCATCGCCTTCAACTTCGAGCCCATCCACAACCTCAAGGGACGGGTCGAGGCCTACAAGGAGGCGTCGGAGAACGTCACCGACCAGATCGGCCAGTACCAGAACAACAACGTGATGATGACCAACGCCGTGCTCTGCCTCGAGGACCGCGAGGAGGCCCGGGCCATTGCGAAGAGCAACGTGCGTGGCTACCGCGTCACGATGGTGAACCTCTACCACGACTCCATGCCGAAGAGCCCCGATGCGATCATCTGGCCCAAGAAGCGGGAGCGGTTCGAGCTCGACGACGAGATGCTCGACGCGGCGATCGAGGCCGGCTACATGCTGTGTGGCAACCCCGAAGAGGTCTGCCAGCAGGTCGAGGCCTACCAGAACGTCGGTTGCGACCAGGTGGTCTTCGGCACACCGGACGAGGGCCTGACCCACGAGCAGACCATCGAGATGATCGAGGTCTTCGGCAAGCACGTGATCCCGGAGTTCGACAAGGACCCGGTGCACTCGACCACCCGGTTCCGGGAGAAGGCCGAGCGCAAGTTCCCGATGTTCAACAACGACGTGGACCCGATCGTGAACGAGGCCGAGCCGCCGCCGTTCAGCGTCTCGATCTGACCCTCGGCGACCGCTCGGCTCAGGCCAGCGGGTCGTCGTCCGGCGGGTTCTGCCGCCACCACGCCGCGAGGTGCGCGGCCGCGGCGCGATAGAGCGCCGCGTTCGCGGGGTCAGCCGCGGTCGCGTCCAGCGCAGCATGGACGTACTTGACGAGATGGGCGTCGTGCTCGCCCGCCACCGCGTCGATCAGCAGGGCCATCGCGTCGGCGTGATCCGGCGCGTGGAACGCAGCTGCCGCGGCCACGGCGGGACCCTCGTCGAGCGCCTCCCCGAGCGGTGACTCGGGCGCGGCCGGTTCGTACCGGCCCAGCGCGCCGTCGCCGAACGCGGCGCGGAAGCCGACGACGTGGGTGACCGCCACATCGAGCGCCTCGTGGGGGTCGGCGTGGGCGCGGGCCGAGAGCCAGACGCCGATCGGCAGCGAGAGGCAGTGGGTCCACTCGTAGGGCGCCGCCTCCTCGTCACCGAGCACCATCGATGTCGCCGCCACGCGGAAGAGCACCCGGAAGGCGTCGTCGACGTCGACACCGGCCGGCCCGATTGCCGGCATGTCCGCCATCAGGCCGGATGACTCCGCCTGCTGGACGAGGGCGTAGATGCCCCAACCGGGACTGCCGAGGCGAGGCACCGAGCGCAGGGCCGCGTCGAGATCCTCGGCGGAACCCGGCTGCCGGCTCGCGTTCGGATGGGGTAGATCGAAGCGCACGTCCGGACTGCGGGTGAGCCGCCGCACGATCCCCCGCACGAACCGGGGGTCGAGCGAGGCGTGCGCCGTCGTGCGGGGCCAGTTGCCGAGCAGGATCGGCGCGTGGGCCGCCGCGGCCGCGGCCCGCACCGTGGCGGGGGCCAGAAGCCGACAGACGTCGGCGACGTCCGCTTCCGGCAGGAGCGCCATCGCGATGGCATCGGCGCGATCGACGTCTCCCGCCCCGATCGCACCGAGCAGCACGTCGACGTCCCCGTCCCCCGGCATCTCGGGGAGCGGGATCGGGTCACCGCTCCCGTGGTGGATCTCGGCGAGGCTGACCAGCCGGGCCCGGGCGCCGTCGCGCGCCGCCGGCGACACCCGCTTGAGCAGATCGGCCCGAGCCAGCAGTTCGAGCGGCGAGTGGAGCACGAACGAGTTGTCGAGCGTGCGGTCGACCGACAACACCTCGCTCACCGCCCGGATCAGTTCGTCGTCCGTGAGCGAGTCCGGATTCGCGATCGCAGCCATCAGCGTGGGGCCTCGACCTTCACGCCGAAGCGGTCGACGTAGAACGCGAGGTCGGCGGCGAGCGCCTCCGTGTCGACGCCGAAGTCCTCCTCGATGTGGTACGTCACGCTTCCGTGCACGCCCCGCGGGTGGTCCGCCATGTAGGCGTCCATCGCCGCTCGCGTCGACTCGTCGAAGCGCTGGTCCGCGAGTGCGTAGATGCGCTCGACCGTGGCGATGTCGTCGGCCATGAACTCGTGGAAGCGGATGTCGACCGACTGACCGGCGGGCACGAGATGCCGGTCCTCGGCCATCGACCGGAACATGCGCGCCATCCGGTCGATCCAGTAGCGGCCCACGTCCACCAGCTTCTCCGGGTCACGGCTCATGCGTGAGGTGTAGGTCAGCATGGTGGACATCGACTTCGCGACAGCCACCGGGTCGCGGTGGGTGCAGACGACGGTCGCATCGGGGAACACGGTGATCAGGTCGCCGAGCCGTTCGACGTGTTGGGGCGACTTGAGCAGCCAGCGATCGGCCTCCCGCTCGGTCCCCCGACCGAGGAACGTCATGATCTGGAGCATCGTCTTCATGAACGCGTAGTACGGCACCTGGTCGCTGGCGAGGTACCAGTCCCGCCACGTGGGCATGACCGCCATGGTCTCCGGGGCCATGCCGCCGTAGACGATCGCGAGGAGGGCGATCTCCTCGTGGACGTGTTCGGGGTACATGTCGTGCATGCGCGTGAAGTAGGGCAACGCACCGTTGAGGCCGGCGAGGGTCTCGGCGCAGCGCTGGTAGCGGGGGTCCGAGCGGAAGTCGGTGCCGTGGTGGGTCCCCTGCTCGGCGCGCGGCGGGACCGGCTCGAGGCTCTCCCAGTACGGCATCGTGCGAAAGCCGGCGTCCGACGACATCAGGTTGTGGAGGTGGGTCGTGCCCGTACGACCCTGGCCCGCGATCACCACGGGCCGATCGATCTCGATCTCGTGGATCTCCGGGTGACGCTTCAGGAGGTCGACGGCCAACAGCTTCTGCTTGGCGTGGGCCACGAGCGTCCCGTGGTTCGACAGCTGCCCGAGCGTGGACAACTCCCCTTCCCCGATCATCGCCGCGGCGAGGACGCTGAGCGGCTCCACGTGCAGATCGTCGCCGAAGTCGTCGAGCCCGGTCTCCGCCGCGGCCTGCCCGAGGATCGCCTCCGGCGACCAGTCGAGGGCGTCGGCCAGCGGCGCGACCATGTCGAATGCCGCCGCGATCTCCTCCGGGTACTCCGGGGCGACGAGATCGGTGATGCGGACGGGCGCCGGTCGGTCAGTCGCCATCGCGGTCGAACTCCCCGACGAGCACGGTGGCCGGCCCGAGCGGCGTCTCGGGGCCGCTCAGGAAGTGCTGGTAGTAGCGGGTGAAGCGACCCTGGAGATCCCGGTCGATCTGGTCCTGCGAGTAGTCGAGCGTGTAGTAGCTGCCGACGCCGAGCTCCTCACCTGCGACCTTCGCCGCATCGGCGTCCGGGACCGCCCAGACCACACCGATCAGTCCCTCGCCGCGTGACTCGAGGATCTTCTCGAGGTGCGAGTCCTTCCCTTCGAGGGGTGCGACCAGCTCGATGCCGCCGTCCCAGGAGAACACCGTGCGGACGCCGAACGCCGCAGCCTCCTCGTCGTTGACCGAATGGAAGGTGCAGCCGAGGAGCTTCTCGTAGAACGCCCGACCCGCGTCGAGGTCCCGCACGAGCATCACGACCCGGTTCACGCCCTGCTCGCGCATCGTCACGCCACCACCTTCGGGAAGATCTGGCTGCCGTCCGCCTCGATGCGGATCCGCCGCAGGTGCATCGTCGCGATGCGCCAGGCCCCGTCCGGGCAGCGCCGATACGTCTCCTCGTACCAGCCGGTGCCCCACATGTGGCCGAGGCCGCTCTCCGGCGGCCACCACAGGTTGTCCTCCATCGCCCACACGCCCGTCGCCGAGTCGCCGTCGACCGCGATCTCGGACATGTGACCGTGATGCACGGTGGGCACGGCATCGATCATCGGCACGAGCCCGTCGACGAAGGCGTCGCGTCCGACGATCGGGGTCGGGTCGCCGGTGTCGTCGGGAGTGAGGATCTCCACGTCCTCGACGAACACGTCACGCCAGGCATCCCACTGCTTCTGGTCCATGAGCCGGAAGTAGCGGGCCTTCAGTTGACGAATCGCCTCGATGTCGACGAGTTCTTCAGGAGTCGCGGCCATACCGACGAACGTAGTGGGATACTCGAAGTGAGCCGAAACGCCGGGAGCACGGATGACAGATGCGTCGACCTACCGTCTGAGCGACCGCTACACGCGCGACGAGGGCACGGTCTTCATGACCGGCATCCAGGCGCTCGCCCGTCTCCCGATCGAACAGCTCCGGGTCGACCGACGCAACGGGCTGCGCACGGCAGCGTTCGCCGCCGGCTATCCCGGTTCGCCCCTGGGCGGGCTCGACGGCGCGCTCGCCGCCGCGGCGCGGGAGGCCCCGGATCTGCCGGTCACGCTGCGGCCCTCGGTGAACGAGGAGTACGCGGCCACGGCCGTGATGGGCAGCCAGCTCGCCACCTCGCGTCCTGATCCGCGCTACGACGGCGTGGTCGGGCTCTGGTACGGCAAGGCGCCCGGTGTCGACCGGGCCAGCGATGCGCTGCGCCACGCCACCTTCGCCGGCTCGGACCCCCACGGCGGCGCGGTCGCCCTCGCCGGTGACGATCCCGGCGCCAAGTCGTCCACGATCCCGTCCACCTCGGCCGGTGTCTTCGCGTCCATGGGCGTGCCCCTCCTCTACCCCGGCGACCCAGCCGAAGCGCTCGATCTCGGGCGCCACGCCATCGCCCTCAGCCGCAGCACGGGCCTCTGGGTCAGCCTGAAGATCGTGGCCGACGTGGCCGACGGCTCGGGCACCGTGGAGCTCGATCCGGACCGCACCGCACCCGTCATCCCCCTCCTCGACGGTGCGCCCTACGAGCACCGCCCGAACGGGATGCTGCTCACCCCGGCCTCGCTCGACATCGAGCGCGAGATCGCGGAGGTCCGCACCCCGCTCGCCCTCGAATACGCCGCCGCCAACCGGCTCAACCACGTCACCGTCGACCCGGCCGACGCCTGGATCGGGATCGTCGCCTCCGGGATCACCTACCGGGAGATGCGCGAGGCCATGCGCCGCATCGGCCTCGAGGACGACACGGCCATCGCCGGCGCCGGCATCCGGCTGCTCAAGCTCGGCATGCCGATCCCGTTCAACCCGTCGACGATCCGCGATTTCGCCGCCGGGCTCGAGCGCATCCTGGTGATCGAGGAGAAGACACCGAACGTCGAGTCGCTGGTGAAGGACGCCCTCTACAACGCCTCGCACCACCCGACGGTCGTCGGCCGCACCGACGAATTCGACGCCCCCCTCGTCGCTGCGGCGGGCGCCCTCCACGCCGACGACATCATTCCCGCCCTGCGCAGCCAGCTCACCGGACGCCTCGGCGAACGGCTCACGCCCGAGCAACCGGCGCGCGAGAAGATCCCGCTGTCCGTTCGCCGCACCCCCTACTTCTGCTCCGGCTGCCCCCACAATCGCAGCACCGTCGTGGAGGAGGGCACGGTGGTCGGCGCCGGCATCGGCTGCCACACCATGATCCTGCTGGGCGACCCGGCCCGTCACGGCGACATCGCCGGGATCACCTGCATGGGCAACGAGGGCACCCAGTGGATCGGCATGGCCCCGTTCGTCGACACGCCCCACATGGTGCAGAACCTCGGCGACGGCACGTTCTTCCACTCGGGCCAGCTCGCCATCACCGCCGCGATCGCGGCCGGCGTGAACATCACCTACAAGCTGCTGTGGAACGGCACCGTTGCGATGACCGGCGGCCAGGACCCGTCCGGCGGCATCTCGCTCGACCGGGTCTGCCAGCAGCTCCTCGCCCAGGGAGTGCGCCGGGTCATCGTCACCACCGAGGAGCCCGCCCGGGCGCGGGCCCTGCGGCTCCCGCCCGAGGTCGATGTGTGGGACCGGCGGCGCCTCGACGACGCCCAGCGCGAGCTCGCCGCCATCGAGGGCGTCACGGTCCTCATCCACGATCAGCGCTGCGCGGCCGAGCTGCGCCGCGATCGCAAGCGGGGGCGGGTCGACACCCCGAACACCCGGGTGGTCATCAACCATCGGGTCTGCGAGGGATGCGGCGACTGCGCGCGCGTGTCGAACTGCCTGTCCGTCCAGCCGATCGAGACGGAGTTCGGCCGCAAGACCACCATCGACCAGCACACCTGCAACCTCGACTTCTCGTGTCTGGAGGGTGACTGCCCGGCCTTCATCGAGATCACCCACCGGCCGAAGCGCTGGTGGCGGCGGGCGGCAACGGCCGGCACGAAGGCGCCCGCCTTCCCGGCGGTGCCTGCGGACATCCCCGAGCCGGCGCCTCGTCCGTCGGAGGACGTGAGCGTGCACATCACCGGCATCGGCGGCACCGGGGTGGTCACGGTGTCGCAGCTCATGGGCACCGCCGCGATGCTCGAAGGGGCCGACGTGCAGGGTCTCGATCAGATCGGGCTCAGCCAGAAGGCCGGTCCGGTCGTGAGCGACGTGCGCATCGCCCACGGCGCCCGGGCCGGCAGCAGCCGGGTCGGCGCCGGTCAGGCCGATCTCCTGCTGGCGTTCGACCTGCTGGTCGCCTCCTCGTGGACGGGTCTCGACGCGACCGACCCCGATCGCACCGCCGTGGTCGGATCGGTCGACCTCGTGCCGCCGGGCGCGAAGACCTCGCACCCCGACATCGACATGCCGTCGGCCGACGATCTGCTCGCCCGCATCGACGCGGGCACCCGACCGGATCGGCGCCACTGGGCCGACGCGGCCGCCGTCTGCACCGACCTGCTCGGCGACGTCGTCGGCGCCAACATCTTCATCGTGGGCATGGCTGTGCAGTCGGGCCTGCTCCCGGTGCGCCCCGAGTCGATCGAGCGGGCGATCGAGCTCAACGGCGTGGCTGTGGACCTCAACCTCGCCGCCTTCCGCTGGGGCCGCTGGCAGGTGGCGGACGAGTCGGTCGTGACCGAAGCCCGGGCCGAGGCGAACCCGACCGCGGTGGTCGCGGTCGCCGGCGACCTCGCCGAGACGATCGAGAAGCTCGCCGGCGGCAACGACGCCCGACGGACCCGCCTGACCCGCTTCGCGACGGAGTTGACGGCGTACCAGAACGCCGCCCTCGCCCGCCGCTGGCTCGAGGGGCTCACCGAGTTCGCCGATGACCCGGCGCTCCTCGATGCGGTCGCCCACGGCTGGTTCACCCTGCTCGCCTACAAGGACGAGTACGAGGTCGCCCGACTGATGCTCGACCCCGACGGTCACGCGGCCGTCGGCGCCGTCGCCCAGCCCGGCGACAAGGTCGCGTGGAAGCTCCATCCACCGACCCTGCGGGCCCTCGGCCTCGGCTCGAAGATCTCCGTCTCCACCCGCTGGCGGCCGGCCCTGCGGCTGCTAGCGCGGGGCAAGGTGCTGCGGGGCCGCTGGCTGGACCCGTTCGGCAGAGCGGAGGTGCGCCGGGTCGAGCGCGCACTCCCGGCCGAGTATCTGGCGGCGGTCCGTGACGCCCGGGATTCGGACGGTGCAGAGACGGCGCTGGCCGTCGCCGAAGCGGCGGACCTGGTGCGGGGGTACGAGCACGTGAAGCTCGGGAACGTCGAACGGTTCCGGGCCCGGGTCGCGGACCTCACCTCGACGTGACGGCACGCGTACGCTGAGCCCATGACCTCGCCGCCCACGGTCGCCCAACTCGACGACGACCTTCTCGCCCTCCACCAACAGACGCTCGACTTCGTCGCCAACGAGGTGGTGCCCCACGGTGACCAGTGGGAGCTCGACGGCCATGTCCCCCGCGACGTGCTCCGCAAGATGGGCGCCCTCGGCATGTTCGGCCTGCGCACGCCCGTCGAGCACGGCGGGCTGGGCCTCGGCCCCCTCGCGTCGCTCACCTTCTCCGAGGCGCTCGGCTCGTCCACCTACGCCGGCTTCGACGTGACCGTGCTCGTCCACACCGACATGGCGCTCCCCCACCTGCTCAACTCCGGTTCACCGGAGCAGCTCGAGCGCTACCTCCCGAGCGTCCTCGCCGGCGAGCGCATCCTGTCGATCGGGGTGACGGAACCCGACGCCGGCTCCGACGTGGCCGGCATCCGCACCCGCGCCGAGAAGGACGGCGACGGGTGGCGCATCAACGGGTCGAAGATGTTCATCACCAACGCGGTCCACGGCGACATGACGATCATCGCCGCGCGCACCAATCCCGACGACCGCTACGGCATCTCGACCTTCCTCGTCGAGAAGGGCACCGAGGGATTCTCGGTGGCCAAGGCGCTCGACAAGACGGGCTGGCGCAGCTCCGACACCGCCGAGCTGCATCTCGATGATGTCTGGGTGGACGACGCCCAACTGCTCGGCACCGTGCACCGGGGCTTCTACGAGACGATGCGCAACTTCCAGAACGAGCGCCTCGTGCTCGTCGGCATGGGCATCGGCGCCGCGCAACGGGCGCTCGACATCACGGTCGACTACACGAGCCAGCGCGAGGCGTTCGGCGGTCGGCTGTTCGACCTCGGCGCCATCCGGCAGCGCCTCGCCATGCGTCAGGCACAGGTCGACGCCGCCCGCACCTCGATGTACCACTGCGCCTGGCTCGCCGAGCAGGGAACCGAGCCGGTCCGCGAGGTCTCGGGCCTGAAGGCGTGGGCCTGCGAGATGATCAACGAGGTCATGTACGACTGCGTGCAGTTCCACGGCGGGATGGGCTACATGCGCGAGACGGCCGTCGAACGGATGAGCCGCGACGCCCGCATCCTCCCGATCGGCGGCGGCGCCACCGAAGTCCTGCTCGAAGAAGTCGCCAAGCGGCTGGGCAACCCGTGACCCTTCCCGCCCGGCTCCGTTCACTGCTGTTCGCGCCCGCGGTGCGCCCCGACCTCGTCGCCAAGATGCCGGCGACCGGGGCCGACCTGATCGCCATCGATCTGGAGGACGCCACGCCGGTGAACGCGAAGGCGGAGGCCCGAGCCGCGCTGGCGGAACTCGTGGCCGGCGTGGCCGGACAGATCGCCGTGTCGGTGCGGGTGAACGACCCGACCACGCCCTGGTTCGCCGACGACATCGCCGCTCTGCCCGACGGCCTCGCCGCCGTCGTGGTCCCGAAGGTCGAGACGGAGGACGGCATCGCGCTCGTCGCCGAGACCCTTTCGGCCAACGGACGGGCCGCGCTTCCCGTCGTCGCCGGCATCGAGACCGCACTCGGCGTTGCCGATGCCCGGCTCACGCTCGCCCACCCGAGTGTCGGCGCCGCCTACTTCGGCGCCGAAGACTTCATCGCCGACATGGGCGGCGTGCGAACGGCGTCGAACCACGAGGTCCACATGGCCCGCAGCACGGTCGCGCTCGCCGCCCGACTCGCCGACGTTCCGGCGCTGGACCAGGTCGTCGCCGACTTCCGCGACGACGACCGCAGCCGCCGCGAAGGCGAGGAGGCCCGGGCGATGGGGTTCGCGGGGAAGCTCTGCATCCACCCGAGCCAGGTCGCGATCGCCAACGACGTGTTCACCCCGTCGCCCGAGCAGATCGAACATGCTCGCCGCCTCATCACGGCCTACGAGGAGGCCTCCGCCGACGGCGTCGCCGCGATCGACTTCGAGGGTCAGATGGTCGACGAACCGGTCGCCCGCCAGGCGCGCCGGCTCCTCACGCTGGCCGACTGACCGGTAGTCAGGCCGGGGCCTTCAGCATCAGGGCGTTGCGCACGGCCCGGCAGACGAGCGTGTCGTCCTGGTTGTAGGCCCGATGCTCGAACGTGACCACACCCTGGTTGGGTCGCGATGACGACTCCCGGGCGGCGACCACTTCTGTCTCCACCCGGATCGTGTCGCCGTGGAAGAGCGGCGCCGGGAAGTCGACCGTGTCGAAGCCGAGGTTCGCCACCGTCGTGCCCATCGTCGTCTCGTGGACCGAGATGCCGACGACCATGCCGAGGGTCAGCAGCGAGTTGACCAACGGCTTCCCGAACTCCGTCTCGGCCGCATAGGCGAAGTCGAGATGGAGCGCCGCCGGGTTCATGGTCATCGTCGAGAACCCGACGTTGTCCGCCTCGGTGATCGTGCGCCGGATCGCGTGCTGGACGACGAGCCCGGGGGTCAGTTCCTCGAGCCACTTGCCGGTCACGGGCCGTTTGGTCATCGCGGCAGCGTAGTCAGCGACGGATCGTGGCGACCGAGTCGTCCAGGCCGCCGGGTCGGCTCGAGCGCAACCAGGCCGCTCGGTAGGCCGCGATCACGGCGTCGAGGTCGGCGCTGGTCGGCGTACCGCCCCCGGCCTCGATGCCGTGCTCCGCCGCGAGGCGCCGCAGGCCGATCCGGGCGAGCCCGACGGCCGCAGCCATCTCCTCCGCGATGATCTCGCCGCGGCCAGTGAACGGAGCCTCCGCAAACCAGTTGGCGGCGCGATCGAGGAGCGCCAGTGCCGCCTCGATGCCCGGGGCGTCCGGCTCGCCGAAGACGGGGAAGCCGGCGTCCGCCACCGCACCGAACACGGCTGATCCGTTGGGCATCGTCACGCCGATCGACTCTCCGAGACCACCGAGCTCGTCCAGCAGGCGACCGGTACCGCCGGGCACGTCGGCGATCTCGTCGACGCGGGTCCACACATCCTCGTCGGGAGGGAGCGATCCGTGGACGGCCGCGTGACCGGCCCGCACGATCGACGGCAAGGCGACGGCGAGCGGCTGATGATGCCCGTTGTCCCCCCATTCCGTGAGCAGCAGCCCCGGCGAGCCGTGGGCCGCACCGACCGCCGCGGCGTCGGCGATGTTCGCCGCCGCGTTGACGTTGCGGCCGAGGATCGTGTTCCAGCCGCCCGCGCCCGGTGCCACCCAGAAGTGCACGCCGGCGTCGATGAACAGCCGGGCGTGGGCGACGAAGCCGAGGTTCGCATCGTCGGGCATCCCGAGACGTTCGAGCATCGACTCGGGCAGGAACCCGCTCCACCCCATGTCGCTCGGCGCCTCATAGTTCCAGACGACCGGCACGGAACCGGCCGGCAGGCGCGGGATCAGATCCGGATCACGCCGGAAGAGATCTGCCCAGAACATGACGGCGCGGCCCTCCGCGACGAGCGGCTCCATGATCCGGTTGAGGTGCTCGAGATAGACGTTGTCACGCCCCTCGGACGCCACCCGGTCGGCGGACCGCCCGTCGCCGAGCTCGAAGGGCTCGTCGCCGCCGATGTGAATCCGCCGCTCGGTGACCGTCGAGCCGATGTCGCGCGCCAACTCGACGGCGAGCGCCGCGTTCTCCGGCGTCGGTTCGAGACACGTCGGCTCGCTGCGGCCCCGCCCGAAGACACTGTCGAAGCCGTCGGGGCACTCGGCCAGATCGCGGTACGCGTCGTGGGCCAGCCATCGACCCATGTGACCGAACCCGTTCATGTTGGCGACCACCGCCACACCGGCGGCGCCGGCCACGCTGTCGAGCCATCGCATGTCGTCGTGCGTCAGCGGGCTCGCGTCCGCCCAGACCGTGTCGTGGCCCGTATAGGTGAACGTGTGCTCCACGTAGAGCTGGAGTTCGTTGAACCCCGCCGCTGCGAGCACGCCGACCAGCCACTCGAGCGTCTCGCGGGTCGGCACCCGGTCCCTGCTGACGTCCAACATGAAGGCGCGATGTTCGAAGATCGTCACGAGGACATCCCTTCCGGTCACGGTCGAGGGGTCGAGAGGTGGCGCGAAGCTAGCCTGCGGCGGTGCAGCGATTCGACCTGATCATCATCGGTGCCGGGTCCGGCAACTCGATCATCGGCCCCGAACACGACGACTGGAATGTCGCGATGGTGGAACGAGGCCTCTTCGGGGGCACGTGCCTCAATGTCGGCTGCATCCCGTCGAAGATGTTCGTCTACGCGGCCGAGGTCGCCGAGCTGGCCCGCCGCGGTCCCGAGCTCGGCGTGCACACCCGGTTCGACGGCGCGGACTGGCCTGCGATCCGTGATCGCGTGTTCGGCCGCATCGATCCGATCGCGGCGGGCGGCGAGGACTACCGCAAGGGCCTCGAGAACGTGACGGTGTTCCAGCACGACGCCCGCTTCGTCGGCCCGAAGGAGCTGCGGGTCGGCGACGAGACGATCACGGCCGACACGATCGTGCTCGCCGCCGGGGCCCGCCCGTTCATCCCGTCGATTCCCGGGATCGACACGGTCGGCCTCCACACGTCGGACTCGATCATGCGGGTCGACCAGCTGCCGGAGCGGCTGCTCGTGATCGGCGGTGGCTTCATCGCCGCCGAGCTGGGCAGCGTGTTCGGATCGTTCGGCAGTGAGGTGACCTTCCTCCTGCGCAGCGACCGGATGCTGCGGGACCAGGACCACGACATCAGCCGCCGGATCACCGAGATCTACGGCCGTCGGTTCACCATGCACACCAACGCGTCCTTCGCCGGGATCCGTCGCGACGACGGCGAACTCGTCCTCTCGCTGGCGGACGGCACCGAGGTCCGCGGTGACGAAGTGCTCGTCGCGTCCGGGCGGGTCCCCAACGCCGACCAGCTCGGCGTGACCGAGACCGGCGTCGGAGTCGACGACGACGGTTATGTGGTGACCGACGAGTTCGGCCGGACGAACGTCGACGGCATCTGGGCGCTCGGCGACATCAGCAACCCCGCGCAGCTGAAGCACGTCGCCAACCACGAGGCCAAGGTCGTCTCGCACAACATCGCCCACACCGACGACCTCCGACCGCTGAATCACCATCTGATCCCCTCTGCCGTGTTCAGCCACCCCCAGATCGGCACGGTCGGTCTCACGGAGCAGGAGTGCACAGCGCAGGGCCTCGACGTCACGTCCCACGTCCAGGACTACGCCTCTGCGGCCTACGGCTGGGCGATGGAGGACACCGAGAGCATCTGCAAGCTCATCATGGACAATGCGACGCGCACGCTGGTGGGTGCCCACATCATGGGGCCGCAGGCGTCCACGCTCATCCAGCAGCTGATCCAGGGGATGAACGCCGGCCAGACGGTCGACGAGATGGCGACGGGCCAGTACTACATCCACCCCGCGCTGCCCGAAGTCATCGAACAAGCGCTGCTCGAGTTGTGAGCACTCAGAGGCTGGCGAGACGCTCCGCTTCGGCCTTGGCCCACTGGTAGTCGGACTTGCCGTTGGGGCTCCGCACGAACGCGTCGGTCCGCAGGATCCGCCGGGGCGCCTTGTACGCCGCGATCTGGGTGCGGGTGTGGGCGATGATCTCGTCGTCGTCGACGGTGGCGTCGTCGTGGATCGCCACGACCGCGTTCACGGTCTGTCCCCAGCGGTCGTCGGGCAGGCCGACGACATTGCAGTCCGCCACGGCCGGGTGCGTCTTGACCGCCTCCTCGACCTCCTCGGGATAGATCTTCTCGCCGCCCGAGTTGATACACACCGAGCCGCGTCCGAGCAGCGTGATGGTGCCGTCCGCCTCGACGGTTGCATAGTCCCCTGGGATCGACCACCGGATGCCGTTGATCGTCGGGAACGTCTCCTCGGTCTTCGCCGGGTCCTTGTAGTAGCCGAGCGGGTTCGCGCCCCGGTTCGCCAGCCGGCCGATCTCGCCGGACCCGGGCTCGACCATCTCACCCTCGTCGGTGATCACCTGCGTGGTCGGACCGAGCTCGAAGCGGCCGGTGTTCGCCACCTTCTGGTCGCGCCGGGTCAACTGCATCGCCTGGCCGACCGACTCGCTGGACCCGAGGCTGTCGAGCAGCGTCATCGGCTTGTGGTCGAGGAACGCCTGCTTCGACTCCTGGGACCACATGACGCCGGACGACATGATCTGGAACACGCTCGACAGATCGTGGGGTCGCCCGGCGGCCTCGGCCCGGTCCAACGCCTCCAGCATCGGTCGGGCGAAGGCGTCGCCGACGATGGTGAGCATGGTGAGTCGATGGAGCGCGACCGTCGTCCACAGCTCGTCGGCGTCGAACGACCGCGATGCGAGGGTGGCGACGGTTCCGCCGAGGGTGAGGGTGTGGAGGGCGTTGATCCCGGAGGTGCCGTGCATGAGCGGCGCCGCGGCGAGCAGCTTCGTCGTGCGGTTGCGGCTGCTCAGCTCGATGGCTGCCTCGATCGCCTCGGTCGCCGTCGTGGGGATGTCGCGGTCCAGCACCCGATAGTGGGCAGTCATGTTGGCGATCATCTGATCGTGGGGCCACATGACGGCCTTCGGATTGCCGGTCGTGCCTCCGGTGTAGAGGAACCAGAGATCTTCGCCCGATCGGGGCATCCGTTCCGCTGGCCCATGACCGGCGATCAGGTCCTCGTAGTGGACGGCGCCGTCCAGCAGGTCTCCGCCCCCGACCTGCACGTAGAGGGTGACGAGCGGGCAGCGGTCCTGCACCTCGGCGACGCGGTCGGAGAGCGTCTCGTCGAAGAACAGCACGTTCGCGTCCGCATTCTCGAGCAGATAGGCGAGCTCGTCGGCGAGGTAGCGATAGTTCACGTTGCAGGGCACGGCCCGCTGCTTGAAGGCCGCGAACTGGGCTTCCTCGTACTCGAAGCCGTTGTAGAGAAACAGCGCCACCTTGTCATCGACACCGACGCCCGCCGCGTGCAACCCGCCCGCGAGACGAGCCGAACGATCCTCGAACGTCGCCCAGTCGTGGGTGTCGGTGCCGTGGGCGGCAGCGATCACGTCCGGGAGGGCATCGGCGACGCCCTCCCAGATCGTGGCGAAGTTGACGGCGTCGTCGCTCACGGGCAGCTCGTTCGGGGCCATGGCAACGCAGCGTAGGCTGTGGGACGTGAATGCCCCCACGTCGACCTCGGTGCCCGGATCACTCGGCCCCCGCCAACGTCGACGTGACCTCGATCGCCTCGCCGACGAGGAGTTCGACGTCCTCGTCATCGGCGGCGGGATCACCGGTGTCGGCTGCGCCCTCGACGCCGCCACCCGCGGCCTCTCCGTCGCCCTGGTCGAGCAGCGCGACATCGCGAGCGGCACCTCCAGCCGATCCTCGAAGTTGCTCCACGGCGGCCTGCGCTACCTCGAACAGCGCGACTTCGCGCTCGTGCGCGAGGCGCTGCACGAGCGCGGCCTGCTGACCCGCACGGTGTGTCCCCACCTCGTCCGGCCCGTGCGTTTCCTGATCCCGCTCAACCATCGGGTGTGGCAGCGCCTCTACTACGGCGCCGGTGTGCTCCTCTACGACCTGCTGGCGTGGACGGGCAAGAACCCGCTCCCCCGCCACCGCCATCTCTCCCGCACATCCGCGCTCGAGCTCGTCCCCGGACTCAAACAGTCCACGCTCATCGGCGGCATCGTCTACTCCGACGCCCAGATCGACGACGCCCGTCACACGCTCGCCGTCGCCCGCACCGCGGCCCGCCACGGTGCGGCCGTCGCCACGAGCACCCAGGTCACCGGCCTGGTCTTCGAGGACGACACGGCCCCTCCAGAGGACCGTGTGGTGGTCGGCGCCGAGGTCCGCGATCTCGAAGGCGATCGCACGATCGTCTGTCGGGCGAAGAAGGTCGTGAACGCCACCGGCGTCTGGATCGACGACATACAGGACATGGCCGGCCCGACAGGGCTCACGGTGCGGGCGGCTAAGGGCGTCCACATCGTCGTACCCCGCGACCGGATCGAGAGCCACAGCGGCGTCGTGTTGCGCACGCCGCGCAGCGTGCTGTTCATCATCCCGTGGGGCGTGCACTGGCTCATCGGCACGACCGACACCGACTGGTCCCACGATCGGGCCCACCCGGCCGCCTCGCAGGCCGACATCGACTACATCCTCGAACACGCCAACGCGGCGCTGGCCCGGCCCCTCACCGAAGACGACATCGTCGGCGTCTACGCCGGCCTCCGGCCGCTCGTGAGCGGCGCCGAGGACGAGGACACCGCCAAGCTGAGCCGGGAGCACGCGGTCGCCGAGCCGGTCCGGGGCCTGATCTCGATCGCCGGCGGGAAGTACACGACCTACCGCGTCATGGCCGCCGACACGATCGACACCGTCGTCGAAGGCCTCGACCGACCCGTCCCCGCGTCGTGCACCGACGAGGTCACCGTGCTCGGCAGCGAGCACTGGGACGAGTGGAGTGACGAAGCCCCGGACCTTGCAGCGCGCCACGGCCTTCCGGTCGACCTCGTCGAGCGTCTCCTCTGGCGCCACGGGACGCGGATCAACGACGTCTTCGACCTGTTCGACGAGGACGACGCCCTGCGGGAGGTCATCAGTGGCCTCTATGTCGCCGCAGAGATCGTCCATGCCTGTCGGCACGAGGGTGCCCTGCACCTGGAGGACGTGCTCGCCCGGCGGCTGCGGATCTCCATCGAGGTCGAGGAACGGGGCACGGCCATCGCCCACGAAGCGGCTGCGCTGATGGCCCGCGAGCTGGGGTGGGACGATCGGCGCACGGCGGCGGAGATCCGCGCCTGGCAGCGCCGCGTGGACGCCGAACTCGCCGCGAACGACGCACCGGACGACTCCGCGGCGGACACGATCCGCCGCCAGGTCGTCGACGCCCGCGGCCTCGTCGACGACGACGAGGACACCTGAGCGACGACGCCTTCGCCGCCCCGCAGGCGGAAAGGTCCCGGTCGGAGGGCCCCCGGCTCGTACACTTCCCACGATGGCCAGCACGTTCGGCACCCTCTTTCGCGTCACCACCTTCGGGGAATCCCACGGGGGTGGCGTCGGCGTGGTCGTCGACGGCTGCCCGCCCCGGCTCGCCCTGTCGGTGGACGACCTCCAGTTCGACCTCGACCGTCGTCGCCCGGGCCAGAGCCGGCTCGTCACCCAGCGCGACGAAGCGGACCAGGCCGAGATCCTGTCCGGCGTGTTCGAAGGCCACACGACCGGCACGCCGCTGGCGGTGCTGGTGCGCAACAAGGACCACAACAGCGGCGCCTACGACCACCTCAAGGACGTCTACCGGCCGTCGCATGCCGACTTCACGTACGACGCCAAGTACGGGTTCCGGAACTGGGCCGGGGGCGGGCGGGCCAGTGCCCGCGAGACCATCGGCCGGGTGGCCGCCGCCGCCGTGGCCCGCAAGCTGCTCACGACGGTCGCGGACATCGAGGTGCTCGCCTGGGTCGAACGGGTTGCGGACATCGAGGCGTCGGTCGACAGCGGCGGCGTGACCCTCGACGATGTCGAGGCTGACCCGACGCGCTGTCCGGACCCGGTCGCCGCGGCACGCATGACCGAGGCGATCGAGCAGGCGCGACGCGACGGCGACTCGCTCGGCGGCGTCGTGTCCTGTGTCGCCCGCCGGGTGCCGGCCGGACTGGGCGAGCCCGTCTTCGACAAGCTCGATGCCGACCTTGCCGGCGGCCTCATGTCCCTCCCGGCCGCGAAGGGCGTGGAGATCGGCAGCGGGTTCGCGGGCACGCGCATGACGGGCCTCACCCACAACGACGCCTTCGAGCCCGGTGACGACGGTCCCGTCACCGCGACCAACCACTCCGGCGGTATCCAGGGCGGCATCTCGAACGGGGCCAACATCACCTGCCGGGTCGCGTTCAAGCCGACGGGCACGATCGCCAGCGAGCAGAAGACCGTCACCCGCGAGGGCGACGCGACCACGCTGGCCGCGAAGGGGCGCCACGATCCGTGCGTGCTCCCCCGCGCCGTGCCGATGGTCGAGGCGATGGTGCTCCTCACGCTCGCCGACCACTGGCTCCGCCAGCAGGCCGTGGACGTGTTGCCCCCATTCGACGTTCGCCCCTGACCTGCGTCACACTCGGCGCCGCATGGACTTCCAACTCTTCCTCCCGCAGATGCGGATGACCCTCCCGACGATGGCCGAGCGCGTCCAGACGGCGGTCGACGCCGGCTTCGGCGGCGTGGCCCTGATGGATCACCTTGCGCCACCGATGGCGGAGACACAGCCGATGTGGGACGCGATGGTGGCGGCCACCTGGCTCGGGGCGAAGACCACGGGCACCGTCGGCCACCTCGTACTGTGCGACTCGTTCCGCCACCCCGCCGTGCTGGCCCGCCAGGCGGTCTCGCTCGATCACGCCACCGAGGGACGGTTCGAGCTCGGCATCGGCTGGGGCAGCGTGCCCGACGAGTTCCCCACGTTCGGCGTGGGCGACACCGCCCCGAAGGCGCGGGTCGATCGGCTCACCGAGACACTCGAGGTGATCCAGGCGCTGTGGTCCGGCGAGTCGGTGTCCTACGAAGGGCAGCACCACTCGCTCGTCGACGCCGTCCAGAATCCGCCGCCGTCGGCACCGATCCCGATCGTGATCGGTGGGGCCGGGCCCCGCACGCTCGGCCTGGTGGCCCGCTTCGCGGACTGGTGGAACCTGCCGATCCACAAGCTCGACCAGTTCGACGCGCTCCGCGAGAAGGCCGGCTCGGCGAAGCCGTCGCTCCAGGAACGGATGACGTTCGTTCGCGAGGACGCCGATCGGGGCGCGGTGATCGAGACCGCCCAACGCCGGTTCGGCGACACCGGACACGCCATCGGCAACGCCGAGGAACTCATCGAACACTTCAGCGCCCGCGCCGAGTCCGGCATCGAACGCACCTATGTCTGGACGACCGACTTCGCCGATCCGGAAACCCTCCACGAGTTCGGCGAAACCGTCATCCCCCACCTCCCCTGACCCGAAAAGCAGGAACCCCTCAAGAGGCGCAATCTCTGGTCACGAAAGGGTCGACATTTGCGACCCCTTGGTGCCCAGAGATCGCATGTCCCGGGATCTGTGGTCACGAAAGGGTCGACATTTGCGACCCCTTGGTGCCCACAGATCGCATGTCCCGGGATCTGTGGTCACGAAAGGGTCGACATTTGCGACCCTTTCGTGACCAGAGATTCCTTGTTGTGGGGAATTGATCAGTTTCCGTCGTGGGAGAAGTGCTGGTAGTCCTTGCTCGTCGTCCAGTCGCCACCCCATTGCCAGCCGATGGCCGCAAAGGCCTCCGTCACGACATCCCCGGCGCGGATGATGCCGGGGACGTCCTGGTCGCGGTCCACATAGTCGATGCCACTCGGCGGGTCGACGCGGTCGCTGCGCACCCACGGGTTGACCAGCGGATTGATGTCGATCGCGCCACCGAAGGAATGCTGACTCCACACGCCGGGCCGGCCGTCGATCTCGCGACAGTTGAACGCCGAGGTGTTGTTCGCCGCCATCGACGCATTGTCGTCGGCCGCGAACGTGCTGATCGGCACCATCGAGTGGATCGGGAACGCCGCCTCGTACAGGCGCTCGAACACGTCGATGACGGCGTCCACATGGTCTCGGTGCACGACGAGTGACCCGATCACGACGTCACCGACGTCGTCGTGATGGGGCATCTCGATTCGTCGCAGATCCTCGACGGCGACCGGGCAGCCCGGTTGCCACGAGGCGCCCAGCTCGGCCTCGTCCAGGGTGTGGGTGACCGCGACGAACGCGACCGGGGCAGCCGGCTCGGCCGGAAGGGCGGTCGGCGTCGGCGCGTCCGTCGTGGACGGCACCGGCTGCGTCGTCGTCGTGGCCTCTGCCGTGGTGTCGCTCACCGGCTCCTGCCCGTCGGCCACGCTCGTCGTCCCCTCTCCGCACGCCGCCACGAGGAGCGCCACCACGCTGAATCGGGCCCATCGGACGTGCACGTCCCCGATTCTGACACCGGGAGACGAAAGAATCGGGCCAGGCGTGTCAACGCGACGGGCACCTCGGGCGTCTGTAAGGGGCGAGGAGGTGCCATGCGCGCTGATCCACGTCCGATCCCCCCACCGTCACTCATGCAGGATCCACCGCTCACCGTCGCCGACGACTGGCTGGAGACGCTCTTCCTCGCGCACTACGCCGGCCTGGTCCGCCTCGTCTCCGGCCTCCTCGACGACAACGAGACGTGCGAGGAGGTGGTGCAGGACGCGTTCGCGGCGCTCGCTCGAATCGAGCGACGTCCCAAGCCCGGCCGCGAGGCCGCCTATCTGCGTTCGGCGGCACTCAACGGCGCCCGCTCCCAACTCCGCAAGCGGCGGGTCCGACGCCGCCACCTGCATGCCGTGCCGGACCTGTCCGAGGCGGCCGAGGTGGCCGCGGTGCAGCGGGTCGAGAACCAGGAGATCCTCGCCGCCATCCGCGAGCTCCCCCGTCGCCAGTCCGAAGTGCTGCTGCTGCGGTACCAGGCCGACCTCGACGAGGCGGAGATCGCCGCCACGCTGGGCATCAGCCCCGGCTCCGTGAAGACCCATGCCAGCCGCGGCCTCGCGGCAGTCCGCTCCCGACTCGAGGAAGTCCGATGAACGACCCCCGAGACCCCCAGACCGAAGACCAGATCCGCCGAGCACTCTCGGCCCGAGCACAGGAGATCGATGTGTCCCCCAACGCATTCGACAAGATCCGTTCCACTTCACCGACCAGTCCGTGGGCCCGCCCCGCGGCCTACGCCGCCGTGGCCGCCATCGTGGTGGTGTTCCTCGTCGGTGTCGCCCTGCTGACAAGCCCCCGAGACGACAACGGCGGTCTCGACAACGACGTGGCCGGCGGCTCCACCACCGTGCCGCCGGACAGCACCGCGCCACCGACCACGTCGGACGGGCCGTCCACCACGTCCACCCCGCCGAGCACGTCGACCCCGGAGCCGACCGGGCCGCAGTCCACGGCGCTGGGCGAGCCGCTCCAGATCGATCCGGCGACCGGCTTCGGTCTCTGGACGAACGCCGACGGGCTTCCGGCCGACCAGGCGGTCGCCGCCTTCCTCGCCGAGGTCCACGACCTGACCGACCTCGAGATCACCCCGACGTCCGTCGCCATCGCCGACGGCATCCCGACGGCCGGTGTCGAGGCGTTCGGCGTCCACCGCCGCGGCGAGAACGGCGAGACGCTCGACTCGTTCGCCTTCAAGGTCGTGACCCACACGCCCGAGAACGGCACGGCCCAGATCCGCTTCGTCCTGTCCGACGAGTTCGCGATCGACAGCGCCGTGGGTGTCCCCGGCGGCATCCGCGTGACCGGTCGCGGTGTGGCGTTCGAGGGCTCGGCGGTCCTCGAAGCCCAGGGCATGCAGACGCTCGTGGCGGTCGGCGCCACCGAGCTCGCCCCCTTCACCGCGGTCGCCCCGATCGGGGAGCACTGCCCCTGTGTGATCACGCTGAAGGGCACCACCGGCTTCGAGGGCGCGGTCCCGTCGATCGCCAGCTACTCCGTCAACCCCGCAGTCATCCCCACCACCGCAGCCACCTACAGCGTGTTCGGTGTGGCCGACGACGACGTCCTGAACGTGCGCAGCGGCGCCGGCGTGTCGAACGACATCATCACGTCCTTCCCGCCGGACGCCACCGGCATCATCCTCACCGGCAACGAGGAGATGGTCGGCTCGGCCCGCTGGGTCGAGGTGGAGACCGAGGACGCCCGCGGTTGGGTCAACAGCCAATACCTGGTCGCGGTGCCCGACGATGCCGCCGATCACCGGATCGTCGAGATCCTCCACGACGTGAGCACGCTCGACCCCCGGCTGTTCGACGACGTCGTCGAGTTCGGCGGCATCGGCGTCTACGCCGACTGGCCGACGCCGTGGACCACCGTCTCGTCGAGCGACTTCGACGTGCCCCGGGACTGGAGCCCGGATGGCACGGAGGATCGCTGCTCCGAGTGCACCGCCACCGTCGAGGAGTTCCTCGGTTTCGACACCGCCAAGTGGGAGCTCGCCGAGTACACCGCCGGACCGGACGTGGACCTCGACTGGCAGAACTTCTTCTTCGAGGTCGGCCAGTTCCCCGAGTTCTTCGACCGCTTCGTCACCGGCACGATCCACATCCCGGAACCGAACCCGGACGTCTCGCTCGACTGGCGCCGCTACACCGTCGTCTTCGACTTCGAGGACGGCGCCCCGGTGATCCGCGGCATCTGGCGGTGGGGCTGGACCCCGTGACGGCCCTCAGATGAAGGGCGGGGCGGTCACCACGGCGGGCACATCCGTGCCGCGAACGTCGATGGTGACCGCCGTCCCCGGTTCGATACCGGGGCGGAGGAAGGCCAGGGCGATGCCCTGCTCGAGCACCGGCGAGAAGTTGCCGCTCGAGATCACGCCGATCTCGTCGCTTCCGAGCCGCACGGTCTGGCCCTCGCGGGGCGGACGGCGACCGTCGACGACGAGGCCGGTGAGGAGCCGGTCGACGCCGCGTTCCTGCTCCGCGAGGAGTGGCTCGCGACCGCGGAAGTCGTCCTTGTCGAAGCGCACGACCCAGCCGAGGCCGGCCTGGAGGGGCGTGATACCGGGGCCGAGCTCGTGGCCGTGCAGCGGCAGACCCGCTTCAAGCCGGAGCGTGTCACGGGCGCCGAGGCCGGCGGGCGCGATGCCGGCGGAGAGCACGAGCTCCCACACGTCGTGCGCCGCATCGACCGGCACGGCGATCTCGAGTCCGGGCTCACCGGTGTAACCCGTGCCGGCGACGACGACGGGATGGCCGGCCACTTCGACCTCGGCCACCCGGAAGCGACCGATGGCGGCGGCCTCCGGTGCGACCGCCGCCAGCCGTTCCTTCGCGTTCGGGCCCTGCACGGCGAGTACCGCGCGGGTGGCGGTGACGTCCTCGATCCGGGGCGTGGTGGGTCCGTCGGCGAGCGCTTTCTCCACCCGGATCGTGTTCGAGGCGTTGGGCATGACGTCGAAGCGGTCCTCGTCGACCCACCACACGATGATGTCGTCGAGGACCGACGCGTCGGACGGATCCAGGAGATGGGTGTACTGGGCCCGGCCGGGCTCGATGCGGCCGAGATCGTTGGTGAACGCCCACTGCAGCGCCGGCAGGGCACCGTCGCCGGTGACCCGGACGGTGCCGAGGTGCGACACGTCGAACACGACCGCGTCGCGGCGGCAGGCCAGGTGCTCGGCCAGGGTGCCGTCGCCATAGCTCAGCGGCATCTCCCAGCCGCCGAACGGCACCATCTTGGCGCCGAGCTCGACATGGGCGTTGTGCAGCGGTGAACGACGATCGTCCGACACGTGGATCTCCCGGAAGCGGTAGCGATTCGGCCGCTCAGGCGGCGTCAGCGAGACCGTACTTCGCGCCGAGCCGTTCGAGGTCCTTGCGGTACAGGATCTTGACGGTGACGTCGGGCCGCAGCTCGGCCAGTCGCCGCAGCTTGCGGTGTTTCGGGGTGACGAGCGGCTGGCGCAGTGTGGTCAGCTCGACGTAGGTGTCGAACGCCGGGAGGTAGAAGTCCGGCGTGAACGCGCTCGTCGGATTTCCCGCGTCGTCGGTGTCGAGGACGAACGTGGTCGGCTCGTACTCCCACTCGATGCCGTAGCTGTCGAACAGGGCGGCGAGTTCGCGTTCGGACGGGTGGGCGAAGTCCGTCACGGATTCAGGAGTCACCCGCGGCACGACGGACGCCGTCGTCCTCGTCGACCATCTCGGGATACAGCGACACGATGCGAGCGTCGACCTCGTCCTTGACCCCGGCGAGGGGCAGGACGTTGAGCACACCCTGACCGTTCTGGAGCAGGTCGATGAGTTCCTCGCCGGTGTTGACCAGCACGGAGTTGGAGCCGTCGATCACGAGGTTGGCCGACGCCACGTCCTCGCCGAGGTGATTGCGCATGTAGGCGAACACCTTGCGGACCTGCTCGAGGCGGATGCCGGAGTCGAGCAGGCTCTTGATCACCTTGAGTTCGAGGAGGTCCCGGTAGGAGTACTGACGTCGACTACCGGAGCCGCTCGCGTCCGCCAGCGACGGCCGCACCAGATCCGTGCGAGCCCAGTAGTCGAGCTGGCGGTAGGTGATGTCGACGATCTCTGCGGTGCGCTTCCCGCTGAATCCTTGTTCGGCCATGGAGCCTCCCCGGTCACGATTCTGTCACGACGCCCCGGTCGCGAGCGACACGGACGAAATTACGTCGTTGTGAGTGTGGATGACCATACGACGCCCGCGCGCCGAGGTCAACGACCCGCGCGAAAGTGCGCGCGCTGGGCGCGAATCCGGACACCGAGGACAGTGATCCACAGGGTTGTCCACAGGGGCCTGTGGACGGCGCCGGGCCCGGCCGCGATCAGCTCTCGAAGTCCTCCGGGCTGATGTTGTCGAGGAACTCCTTGAACTCCTCGACGACCTCTTCGGAGTCGCCCCCGTCGTCGCCCTCGCCGGCATCGTCGTCGACTTCGGTGAAGCCCACGTCGTCGACGACCTCGTCGGCCGCGAAGATCGGCGTGCCGGTGCGGGCCGCGAGGGCGATCGCATCCGACGGGCGACTCGACACCACATGGCTCACGCCGTCGCGCCGGAGGTGGATCTCGGCGAAGAACGTCTTGTCGTGGAGATCGCTCACGACGATGCGCTCCACGTCCACCGCGAGCTCCTCGAGCACGTCGCGCAACAGATCGTGGGTCATCGGCCGGGGCGTGTCGACCCCATCGAGTGCGAGGGCGATCGCCGTTGCCTCCGGCGCGCCGATGTAGATCGGCACGGTGCGGCCGGCGCCGTCGCGCTCGCGCAACAACACCATCGGCGCGTTGGTGGGCATCTCCACCCGGACCCCGATGAGCTCCATCTCCTGCATGGCCTCACCTTAGGCCGGGTAGAGGGTCTCCACGTAGGCGTCCGGATCTGCCGCCAGTACCGCGGGGTCCGCCGTCGCCAGGACGCGTGCGTTGCGGTAGCGACCCTCGTGGTCGAGCCCGTAACCGATCACGAACTGATCCGGGATCTCGACGCCGACATGGTCCAGGGCCACCGGCACGACCCGGCGGGCGGGGCGGTCGACGAGGGCGCAGACACCGAGGCGGGCGGGGTTTCGCCGGGCCAGCTCCCCGTGGATGAACGCCGTGGTCAGGCCGGTGTCGACGATGTCCTCGACGATCAGCACCTCCCGATCGGCCACGTCGATGTCGAGGTCCTTGAGCAGACGCACCCGGCCCGTGTTCGGTGCATACGGCGTGATGGCGATGAAGTCGATCAGCGGACGTACCGTCATCGCGCGGGCCAGATCGGAGAGGAACGGCACACTCCCCCGCAGCACCCCGGCGAGCACGACACCGTCGTGCCACGACGCGCTGACCTCGGCCGCCAGCCGGCGGACGACGTCATCGATGCCGGCCTCGTCGAGAATGACGTCGAGGCCGGGCGGGCGTTCGGCGGGCATCAGGATCAGTCGAGCTGTGACCCGAAACTCCGGCGCAGGATGGACCGTTGGATGGTCTCGCCGAGATGCACGAGTTCGTTCAGCTCGGCCCGCGCCGCGACGCGGACGTCGCCGCCCTTCTTGAGCTTCGGTCCGACGAGCTGTTCGAGGACGCCGGCCTCCCGCTCGGCCGCGACCTTGAACATCCGCAGATGTCGGGGCTCCACGCCCCGACCCATGAACACCCCGGCGGCCCGGGTGACGACGAGCGCTTCGTGGTCGTAGGCCGCACCGTCGCCGTTGATGGTCTCGATCAACCCGAGCCGCTCGAGATCGGCGACGAGCCCGAGATCCACGCCGGCGGACTCCGCCAGCTCGAGCGCCGACAGGCTGACGGATCCGGCCCCCACGTCGAGGGGGTCGCCCTCGGCCACCGGAGGCGGCGGTGGCACCTCCGCGGCCACCGGACCGGGTTCGGGCTCCGGTTCGGGCTCCGGTTCGGGCTCCGGCTCGGGCTCCGGCTCCGGCTCGGGCGCCGCGTCCGCAGCGGCCGGTTCGGGCTCCGGCTCCGCGGCCGGCTCGGGTTCGGGCGCCTCAGCGGCCTCCTCGCCCCGCGTGAAGAGGGTCGGTTCGGGCAGCGGGGTGTCGGGCGCGCTCACGGCCGCTGCGGGGTCGAACCCCGCCTCCTCGAGCCGACGCTTGATCACCTTGAGAGGCAGGAAGTTGTCGCGCTGCTGCACCAGGATCCAGCGCAGGCGCTCGATGTCCGCGTCGTAGAACTTGCGGTACCCGGACGGCGTGCGCTCGGGATCGATCAGACCCTGACTCTCGAAGAAGCGGATCTTCGAGATGGTGACATCGGCGTGCTCCTCCTTGAGCATCGCCAACACCTCACCGATCGAGTGGTGACTCGTGTCGCTTGACGCTTCAGCCATGTGCCCTTCCTCAGCCGGCTCCGGTGCCGTGCACGAACACCAGCTTGAACTTGCCCACCTGCAACTCGTCGCCGTCGGCCAGCTCCCGGTCGTCGGCGCGCTCGCGGTTCACGTACGTGCCGTTCAGCGAACCGACGTCGCGCACCCAATACCGGGCACCCTCACGGCGCACCTCCGCATGGCGACGCGAAACGGTGATGTCGTCGAGGAAGATGTCACTGTCCGGATGACGCCCGACGGTCACCACGTCGGCATCCAGGGCGTAGCGGGCGCCCGCCTTCGGTCCCTGCGGCACGACGAAGAGGCCCTCGTGGGGCCCGAACTCCGACCGGTCGATCTCGACCGTGCCGTCGGACTCGAGGTCGACGACCGGCAGGTCGGTGGTGACGTCGTCCTTCGGGAGCGGGGCGCCACACGACGAGCAGAAGTTGGCGCTGCCGAGATTGTCGTGGCCGCACTCACGGCAGACGAGATCACTCACGACGTCATCCTTCGATCAGCGCCCGATAGCCCTCGGCGTCGAGCAGACCGTCGAGCTCGGCCGCATCGGCCATGGTGATCGTGATGATCCAACCCTCGCCGTAGGGGTCCTCGTTGAGCTTCTCCGGCGCGTCGACCAGGGCGTCGTTCACGGTGGCGATCTCGCCGGAGACGGGGGCGTAGAGCTCCGAGACCGACTTGGTGGACTCGACCTCGCCGAACGACTCGGCGGCGCCGATCGACGATCCGGTCGCCGGCAGATCCACGTAGACGACGTCGCCCAGGGCGTCCTGGGCGTAGTCGGTGATCCCGACGCGGGCCGTGTCGCCGTCCACGGCGACCCATTCATGATCCGACGAGTAGCGAAGTCCTTCGGGCACGTTCATGTGCGAGAACCTAACCGATCACCTCGGACCAGTCGCGACCCTACGACTGAACCATCTGCTCGATCCGACGGACGTACTCGTCGGCGAGCCGTTCGGCGGTCATCTTGTCCGGTCCCTCGGCCGTGACCCGGGTGATCGGATCGTCCGGATCGGGCAGGACGAGGGCCCAGCTGTCGTCGTGATGGATGCGGACACCGTCGACGAGATCGATCTCGCGGTTCTTCGACTGCTCGACGAGCACCCGCATGACGGCACCCTTCTGCTCCCACGGTGTGATCACGTCGCGGGTCACCATGTGGACCGCGGGCAGGTCGTCGACCACGGCGCTGAGCGGCCGCCCGCTGGTCACCAGCATCTCGAGGAGCGTGACGAACGTGGCCGTCGCGTCGAAGGCCGGCATGAACCCCGGGATGATGAAACGACCGTCGGTGTCGGCCGCGAAACAGACGAACGGGTCGGAGGCGGCGGCCATGATCGCGGCGCCGCTGGCCGGGGTCAGGACGACCGACCCGCCCTGGGACTCGACGAGCTCGACGGCACGGCTCGTGGCGGACACCGGCAGCGCCACCGGCGCCCCGTCGAGAGCCGGCCCCCGCAACGCGATCAGGGCGAGCAGCAACTGATCGTGGTCGAGCAGGCGGCCACTGTCGTCCACGACGCTCAACTGTTGCCCACCGGGGCTGAAGATCACGCCGAGACCCGCGCCCGACGAACGGACGAAGTCGGCGACGACCGCGGCGTTGCGTTCCCGGTCGAACGCGGCGGCGCCCGACGTGGACGCATACGGGTTGACCGAGAGCACGTCGGCGCCGAGCTTCGCGAGCAGGTTCGGCATGATGAACGACACGGCGCCGAGGCCGTAGTCCGTGACGACCTTCGGACCGAACTCGCGGACGGCGGCGAGGTCGACGGTTGACTCGATCGCCGTCGCGTAGTGCTCGAGGGCGCGGGGGGCGTAGTCGATGTCGCCGATCTCGCTGGGGAAGACGCGGCGGTAGTCCTCCCGGTTGAAGAGGCGCTCGATCTTGCGATGCCCGTTCTCCGACAGATCGGCACCGTCGGTGTCCATGAACTTGATGACGATCCGGTTCGGATCGGTTCCGTCGAGGCGCAGGTCGACCGCGCCGACGATCGCCGGGCGGCGGGTGATGAAGCGGGTGACCGGCATCGGGACCACCTCGAGATCCTGCACGGAGACGCCGGTGGCGTTCAGCCCCGCGTGGACCGCCCGCTTGAGCATGCGCGCCGAACGGGAGGAGTCCCGGGCCGTGATCACGACGTCGCCCGGCTTGAGCGTGGAGCCGTAGGCCATGGCGAGCCGCGTGACGAGCTCGGGGGTGATGTCGACGTTCGCCAGACCGCTCACCCCGCCCCGTCCGAAGAGGCTGCGGGCGCCGCGGGTCTCCCAGACGATCGAGGCGTTGACCGCCGCCCCGGCCTCGATGGTCTTGAAGGGATAGACCTTCACGTCGGCGCCGACCGTCGCCCACTCCCCCACGAAACACTCGTCGCCGATGACGGCGCCCTCGTCCACCTTGACCCCGGCGCGGAGGTCGCACGAACGACCGATCACCGCGCCGCGCAGGTTCACGCCCTCGCCGAGATAGGTGTTCTCGGCGATCACCGACCGTTCGATGTCCACCTCCGACCGCACGCGCACGTTCGCGCCGAGCACCGAGTAGGGGCCGATGTGGGCGCCGGCCTCGATGCGACAGTTGTCACCGATGACCGCGGGGCCGGACAGGACCGCCTCGGGATGCACCGACACGTTCTCGCCGACGAAGAGCCCCTCGTCCTGCTCGAAGCCGTCGATGTCGACCGTCACCTTGCCGTCGAGGATGTCGGCGTGGGCGGCGACATAGCTCTCGAGCGTGCCGACGTCCTCCCAGTAGCCCTCCGCCACCGCGCCGTAGAGCGGCTTGCCGTCCGCCAGCAGGGCCGGGAACACCTCGGACGAGAAGTCGACCGGCCCGTCGGCGTCGATGTAGTCGAAGATCTCGGGTTCGAGCACGAAGATGCCGGAGTTGACGGTGTCACTGAACACCTGACCCCATCCCGGCTTCTCGAGGAACCGCTCGACCGATCCGTCCTCGCGGGTGATCACGATGCCGAACTCGAGCGGGTTCTCGACGCGGATGAGCCCGATCGTGGCCATCGCCTGCTTGGCCCGGTGCTCCTCGACGATCTTGGTCAGGTCGATGTCGGTCAGGACGTCGCCGGAGATCACGAGGAACGGCTCGGTGAGCTCGTCCATCGCGTTGCGGACCGAACCGGCGGTGCCGAGCGGCGTCTCCTCCACCGCGTAGACCATCCGCACCCCGAACTCGGAGCCGTCGCCGAACCAGTCTCGGATGTGGTTCGCCATGAAGGCGACGGTGACCACGATCTCGTCGAAGCCGTGGCGCTTCAACAGGTCGAGGATGTGCTCCATCATCGGCCGGTTGGCCAACGGCATCATCGGTTTCGGGACGTTGGAGGTGAGCGGTCGGAGTCGAGTGCCCTCGCCGCCCGCCATGATCACGGCTTTCACGGCAGCGAACCTAGTCCTCTCGCTCGCCGCGTCGCGACCGGGTCGGCGCGCCGTCGGCCGCGGCGTCCTGACGGTCCAGGCGCCCCTCGCGCAGCGCCCGCACCCCCATCGGCACGTACTGGGCGGCGGACAGATAGCTGTAGACCAGCGACGGGATGGCACAGGCCCAACCCGCCCATCGGTACCAGTCGGCCCCGGCGGTGTCCGACGCGCCGGCCAGCAGCAGCGGGAAGGCGAAGTACAGCCCGAACGTCGCGCACTTGCCCCACCAGGTGACGTCCATGCGCCGCGCCCCCAGCGCGGTGATGGTGACCACGACGGCGGACACCAGGACCTCGCGCACCGCGGTGAGACCGACGAGCCACCACGGCACCGAGCCGTCGATACCCACGGCGACGACACCCACGATCAACACGGCCCGGTCGGTGACGGGATCGATCACCTTCCCGAACTCGCTGACGACGTCGAACCGGCGGGCCCACCAGCCGTCGACCCAGTCCGTCGCGCCGACGACGGCCCACAGCCACGCCGCGCCGTAGCGGTCGTCCTGGCTGAACAGCAACCAGAGGAACACCGGGATGCAGCCGAGCCGCACGAGCGAGATGACGTTCGGGACGGTGAGGATCCGGTCCTCGAAGATCCCGAGCTGGCGCTCTCGACCCGCGGTCGCCTCATCGGTCATGGGTTCACCATAGGACCGACGAGGCGTCGACCGAACCACGACCGGCGCGGCCTACCATCCGCTTCGTGGCAACCATCTACACCCGCATCATCGACGGCGACATCCCGGGCCGTTTCATCTGGCAGGACGACGTGTGCGTGTCGTTCCTCGACATCCGACCGCTCGCCCGCGGTCACGCGCTCGTCGTCCCGCGCGCCGAGGTCGACCAGTGGACCGAGCTCCCCGCCGAGACCGCGACGCACCTGATGGGCGTGGCCCAACGGGTCGGTCGAGCGCAGAAGGCGCTGCTCCAGCCGGCCCGCGTGGGGCTCATGATCGCCGGCTTCGAGGTACCTCACGTCCACATCCATGTCGTACCGATGAACTCGATGGCGGCGCTCGACTTCAGTCAGGCCGACACGAACCCCGACCAGGCCGATCTCGATCAGCTCCAGGCTGACCTCGAGGCGGAGCTCACTCGGCGCTGATCGGCTCGGCTTCCTCGATCAGCTCGGGGCCGTTGTTGCGGACGTTGTTGACGTCCGTGGAGACCGGATGGAGGCGGATGAGCTGCGACGGGGCGGGCACCAGGAGGGTCTGGAGCGACGCGACGTCGTCGTTGTCGCGGTCGAGCCACTGGTCCCACACGTCGGGCGGAAGCATCACCGGCATCCGGTCGTGGACCTCGGCGACCTTGTCGTTCGGTTCCCCGGTGATGATCGTGCAGCTGTAGAGCTCCAGCGGATCGCCGTCGTCGTCGGTGTGGTTCTTGTCCTTCCACACCTCCCAGAGACCGGCGAAGGCGAAGGGCTCACCGTCGGCACGGCTCATGTACATCGGCTGCTTTCGCTTCTGGCCCTCGACCTTCATCCACTCGTAGAAGCCGTCGGCGGGGATGATGCAGCGCTTGCGGGCGAACGGCCGCTTGAAGGAGTTCTTCTCCGCGATGGTCTCGGCGCGGGCGTTGATCATGCGGTTGCCGATCTTGGGATCCTTGGCCCAGAACGGCACGAGCCCCCAGTGGAACGTGTCGAGCCGGCGGACCCCACCGTCCTCGAACACCGTGTAGACGCCCTGGGTCGGCGCCACGTTGAAGTTTGGACCCTCCTCGTCCTCGATCAGATGCTCGGCGAGCGAGGCACCGAAGTAGTTGGCGAGCTGGTCCGGCGGCGTCGTCGAGGCGAATCGTCCGCACATCTCAGCTCCCTCCCGGCAGGTCTCCGGTCAACGTACACGTGCCGATGCGATCGGCGCCGAGGTCGAAGGTGAGCTCGTCCCCCTCGGCGCCGCCGAAGCGGGGAACTGCGACGGCGTCGTCCTCCGCGACCTCGATGGTGCCCCGGATCGTGAGCACCTCGTAGGCCGGATCGTCGCCGACGAGCTGGACGCGAACGGCATCGGCGAAGCCCGTGCCACCCTCCGGCAGGTCGACGCCGCCGGTCGGCACGTCGAGATCGAGCAGCACGGCCGACGGGCCGAGACAGCCGACCGTCGGGATCCGCCCGACCGGCTGGCCGCACGGGCCGAACGTGACGGTGTCGAGCGGACGCAACTGGTCCGTGACCACGCTGGCCCGCAGACAGCTGTCCTCGGTGAACCCGTCCGGTCCGACGATCACGACGTGCCCGCTGCCGGCGTACTGGAACAGCGAGGCCCGGATCGAGCCGGGGGGATGCGGGTAGACCGAGAAGGGCGCCACGGTCACGCGGTCCGCCTCGGCCCCGCTACCGGCCTCGACGGCGACGGTCACCGTGAGCGCGGCGGTGAGCTCCGGCGCCGCGACCGGCGCGCCGCCCGACAGCGCGGCCACGGCGGGCGGTTCACTGTCGTCGTCGAACTGGAACGAGCCCTCGGTCCGGCCGTCCTCGACCAGGAACGTGTTGTAGAGCAGGACCCCGCCGACGACGAGCACCACCATCACGACCGTGCCGACGAGCAGATTGACGATCCGCTGGCGGCGGCCCACCGCGAGCGCCTCCCCCACCTGTTCCTCCGTCAGCTTCTCCTGCAGCGTCAGCGGACCGAACGCCTCGGAGCTGGCCCCGCCGGCGATCAGATCCCGCCACGCGTCGGCGCGGGGCTCGGGCATCCGGGCGAGATAGGTCTGGAACGAGTCCTGCACCTCCTCGCTGAAGAGGAGCATGAGTCCGTTGGCCCGGGCGTGTTCGACCGGGTCGTCGTGGAACTCCGGCATCGTCCGCTCGCCGGCGAGGTGGACGAGGAACCGATGCGCCTCCTCGTCCGCCTCGTCGTACGTCCACGGTGGCCCCGCCTCGGCGATCGGCGGCACCGTCGCCTGGTCACCGGCGCGCAGGAAGCCGGAGGTCACCACGAACGGATCCGATCGGATCTCGAGCGTGGTGTCCTCGGAAGGCAGACTCACCGCTTCGAACGCGTCGCCATCATCGGCCAGGAGGTCATCGTCGATTCGCAGAGGGTACGCCGATCGAAACGCTGGTTGGTGGCGGTTCGCCGCACACACCAGACTCCGGCCATGTCCACCCCGACGCTCGTGCTCGCTTCCTCGTCTCCCCGGCGGCGCGAACTGCTCGGCCGGCTCACCGATGCCTTCGAGGTGCGGGTTCCAGAGGACGTCGACGAGACGCCGCACGAGGGCGAGGATCCGCTCGACTACGTCCAGCGGATCGCCAGCGCGAAGGGACTCGCCGCGGCCGCGGCCGACACCGTGACGATCGCGGCTGACACGATCGTCGTGCTCGACGACGAGATTCTCGGCAAGCCACGCGATCGGGCCGACGCCGCCGACATGCTGCGACGGCTGTCCGGGCGGACCCACCAGGCCATCACCGCGGTGTGGGTGTCGGCCGACCGCGGGGACGACGACGTTCGCCGGGCTCTGGCGGTGGAGCGGACGGAGGTGCGCTTCGCCGACCTGACCGAGGACCGCATCGCCGCGTACCTCGCCACCGGTGAGGCCGACGACAAGGCCGGGAGCTACGGCCTCCAGGGCGCCGCCGCGGTCTTCGCCGACGACGTCCGGGGCAGTGTGACCAACGTGATCGGGCTTCCCCTGCCGCTGCTCGACCGACTGTGCCGGGAGGTGGGTGTCGACCTCCTAGCCTGGAGGACGTGACCGACACCCTCGCCCCCGCTGCGCAGCCCCCGGCGCGCCCCGGCGAGTTCGCACCCGTCGACATCGGCCCGCTCGAGGTCTGGCCGCCGGTGGTGCTCGCGCCGATGGCCGGCGTCACGAACGCCCCCTTCCGCACCCTGTGTCGCCGATACGGCGCCGGGCTCTACGTCAACCAGATGATCACCGCGCGCGCGATCGTCGAGGGCCACCGCAAGAGCCTCGAGCTGGCGGCGTTCGCGCCCGGCGAGTCACCCCGCAGCATCCAGCTCTACGGCACCGAGCCCTACTCGATCGGGGAGGCCACCCGGCGTCTCGTCGACGGGCAGGGGGTCGATCACATCGACATGAACTTCGGCTGCCCGATGAAGAAGGTCACCCGCCACGGCGGCGGGGCGGCACTCCCCTGGAAGCGGTCGCTCTACCGGTCGATCGTGCAGGCCGCGGTCGCCGCCGCCGGCGACGTGCCCGTCACCGTGAAGTTCCGCGTCGGGATCGATGACGACGCCATCACGTTCCTCGACGCCGGCCGCATCGCCGAGGACGAGGGCTGCCGCGCCGTCGCCCTCCACGCCCGCACCGCCAACCAGCTCTACAGCGGGTCGGCCGACTGGAGCCGCATCGGTGAGCTGAAGGCCGCCGTCACCTCGATACCCGTCCTCGGCAACGGTGACATCTGGGAGGCCGACGACGCGCTCCGGATGATGCGCGAGACGGGCGCGGACGGCGTCGTCGTCGGTCGTGGCTGTCTCGGTCGCCCGTGGATCTTCCGCGACTTGGCGGACGTCTTCGACGGTCGTCCGGTCGCCCCGCGCCCGGACCTCGGCGAGGTCCTCGACGGCATGGTCGAACACGCCGAACTGTTGTGCGAGTGGATGGGCGAACCGCACGGCATCCGCGACTTCCGCAAGCACACGGGCTGGTACCTGAAGGGCTTCCCGACCGGCAACGAGGTTCGCCGCGTGCTCAACCGGGTCGGCTCGCTCGCCGAGATGCGCGAGGTCATCGCCGGTCTCGACCGCACGTTGCCGTTCCCGGAAGGCGGCATGCGCATGGTGCGGGGCCACCACGGCTCCCCGAAGGACGTCCACCTCCCCGAGGGTTGGCTCGACGACCGCGACGGAGCGGTGGCGCTGCCGAAGGGCGCGGAGCAGCTCGTCAGCGGCGGCTAGAAGTCGATGCCCTTCTTGGCGGCGATGCCGTCGTCGTAGGCGTGCTTCGTCTTGACCATCTCGGTCACGGTGTCCGCCATGTCGATCATCCACTGGGGCGCATCCCGACCGGTCAGCACGAGCGACACCGACGCGGGCCGGTTCCGAAACGTCGCCTCCACCTCCGCGGCGTCGATCCAGCCCCAGTTCAGCGGGTAGGTGATCTCGTCGAACACCACGAGCCGGTGCTCCCCCGCCTCGACGATCGCCTTCCCGTGACGCCACGCCTCCTGCGCCTCTGCCTGGTCCTTGGAAAGATCGTCGCTGTCCCAGGTGAACCCCTCGCCGAGGGACCAGAAGTCGATGCCGAGCGGTTCGGCCATCAGCTGCTCCCCCGTCACCCAGTCGTCCGACTTCAGGAACTGCACCACCGCGACCGGCCAGTCGCGGGCGCGGGCCCGCAGCGCCACGCCGAACGCCGCCGAGGACTTGCCCTTTCCGTCGCCCGTGTGGACGAGGACGAGACTCTTGGCGACCCGGAGTCCGTCGGGGCGGGGGTCGTCCGTGGGCGGCTCCTGGGACTCGGTCATGTCGGCTCCTGGTTGGTACGGCCGGCGACGGGGACGATCACCGGACCGTCCACATCATCGATGATCCTGACGCTCGCGTTGAAGTGGGTGAGGATCAACTCCTCGGTCACCACCTCACGGGGCGGGCCGTGGGCGACGATACGGCCGCCGGACAGCGCGGCGACACGGTCGCCATAACGGGCCGCCAGCGTGAGATCGTGCAACGTGGCGAGGACGGTGAGCCCGCGCTCGAGTCGCAGCTCGTCCACGAGATCGAGCACGTCCTGTTGGTGGCCGAGATCGAGCGCCGTCGTCGGTTCGTCGAGCAGCAGGATCGCCGACTCCTGCACGAGGGCGCGGGCGAGGACGACCCGCTGACGCTCACCCCCGGAGAGACTGCCGACCTCGCGCTCGGCGAAACCCGCCAGGTCGAGTCGGTCGAGCACGTCTGCCGCGAGGGTCAGATCGCGGCGCGAATCGGCGGCGAAGATCCCGCGATGGGGCGTGCGGCCGAGCAGCACGTAGTCGATCACCGGCACGCCGGGAGGAATCACCGGCGTCTGGGGCAGATACGCGAGGGCCCGGGCCCGACTCATCGCATCCCGCCGATCCGTGCCGTCGTCCAACTCGATCTCACCGGTGTGCTCGACGGCACCGAGGATGGCCCGGAGCAGGGTGGTCTTGCCGGCCCCGTTCGGTCCGATCACGTTGACCCAGGACCCCGGATCGAGCGAGAGGTCCACGTCACGCAGCACGGGCGCGCCCCCGAACTCGACGCTCACCTCGCGGATGCGCAGGCGACCGGTCACCAGACCTCCCGGCGGCTCGAACGCAGCACGACCGCGAAGAACGGCGCACCGATGAACGCCGTCACGACGCCGATCGGGAGCTCCGCCCCGTCGAGCACGCTCCTCGCCACGAGGTCGGCGGCGACCATGAAGGCGCCACCGAAGAGGACGGACAGGGGCAGCACCACTCGATTGCTCGCTCCGAAGACCAGCCGCACGGTGTGGGGGACGATGATGCCGACGAACCCGATCAGGCCGGAGACGGAGACGGCCGCGGCGGCACCGAGCGATGCCGCGACCACCACGATCAGCCGGACGCGCTGGGGGTTGACGCCGAGCGATGCGGCCTCCTCGTCGCCGACCGCGAGCACGTCGAGGGCGCGGGCGTAGCGCAGCACGACGACGACCGTGATGACGAAGTAGGGAGCCAGCAGTTTCGGTTCGTCCCAACCAGACGTCGAGAGGCGGCCGAGGATCCAGTTGAAGACCTCCCGGATCACGTCGCTGTTGGCCTGCAGCACGTAGGTCTGGCACGCCGTCAGGAAGCTCGCGACGGCGACGCCGGCCAGGATCAGGGTGACCGTCGAGCGGCCGCCGATGTGCCCGGCGAGATACGAGATCCACACCGCGCCGAGGCCGCCGGCGAACGCGGCGAGCGGTATCGGGTCGAGCAGCCCGGACCCGTCGCCGAGCCCCTCGGTGATCGCGATCGTCGCGCCGAGACCGGCCCCCGCGGCGATGCCGAGCAGGTACGGGTCGGCCAGCGGATTGCGGAACGCTCCCTGATACGCCGCCCCGCTGAGCGACAGCGTTGCGCCGACCATGAGGCCCAGGGCGACCCGGGGCAGGCGGAGGTCGTCGATGACGGCTTCCTCGGTGCGGGACAGCCCCGAGTCGACGGAGATCCCGGGGATGCCGTCGAGCAGCTCCGCCACGACGTCGCCGACCGGGATGTCGAACGGGCCGATGACGAGTCCGGCGAAGGCCGCCACGACGACGGCGAACAGACCCGCCGCGACCGCGCCGAAGCCGAGTCGAGTGCCCCGCAGGGACTCGGCGCCTGCCTCGACGGGTCGCGCGTCGGTCATGGGTCAGGCCGGGACGGAAACCTCGTCGAGCACCGCCGCGATGGCTTCGACGAACTCCACGACGCGCGGGCCCCAGCGGGAGGCAACGTCGTCGTTCAGTTCGACGACGGCGCCAGTCTGCACTGCGGTGAGGTCGGCCCATCCCGGCCGGGCGGCGACGGTCTCGGCCGTCTGGCCGGCCCAGATCGTGTCGGCCAGGAAGATCAGGTCCGGGTCGGCCTCCAGGATGAACTCCTCGGCCAGCGGCAGATAGCCGTCGAAGGCCTCGCCGGCTGCGTCGTCGCCGATGCTCACGAGACCGAACAGGCCGTAGACTTGGGCGACGAACGAGTCGCTGTTGAGGCTGTAGTAGTCCTCACCGAGCTCGTGGTAGTAGCGCAGGCCGGACGCGTCGGGCGCGTCGGCGACGAGTTCGTCGATCCGGTCACGCATTTCCGCCACGAGATCGGCGGCCCCCGCCTCGTTCCCGGTCGCCGCGCCGATCTCCTCGATCTGGGCGTAGATGCCCTCGAGATCGGCGGGTGAGTCCTGCACGAGCACGGTGATGCCCAGCGCCTCCAGCCCCTCCTCGCCGCCGGTCGACTGCATCACGACGACCTGCGGGTCGTACGCAGCAACCGCCTCGACGTTCACCTGGAACCCGTCCAGGTCCGAGAACGGCGCGTTCTCGGGGTAGTTGGAGAACTGGTCCACGGCGACCACCTGATCGCCGGCCCCGATCGCGAAGAGGATCTCCGTCGCGGTCGGTGAGAGCGAGACGATCCGCTCGGGAGCCTCGCTCGTCGTGTTCTCGACGGGCGCGTCGTCTTCGCCGCAGGCGACCGCGAACAACGCGGACACCAGCAGTAGGGCCAACAGTCTTTTCATCGGATTCCTCCTTGTGGCTCGAGGTCAGGCACGAGCGACAGGGTGATCCGGTCGCACGAGCCGTCCCCTTCCTCGAGGGTCGGTTCGTGTTCGTTCGGCGGAGGCGACCGGACTTGTTCCCCCTACCGAGGCGGAGGGACATCACCGTTGCGGGACAGCGCCGGAATCACACCGGACTTCGCTCTGACGAACAGAGTGAGTCTAGGAGCAAACGGCGTCGAAGCGAGCAACCGCCTCGTCCACGATGCGGGAGATGAGCTCCTCGCACGTGGGCAGGTCGTCCACGACGCCCACGCACTGGCCCGTCGGCAGGATGCCGACCTCGAGCTTGCCCTCGACCATGGTCGCCCGGGTGAGCATGGCGGCGTTGGCGGCCATCGCGACCTGCGACCAGCTGAGGTCCTGGTTCTTCTTCATGTTGACGCCCTCGCGCAGGAGGTCGCGCAGCGAGGTGTCGGTCAGCTTGCGGAACTTCAGCGCATTGATCCCGGCTCGGGGCAGGCTCAGGATGCCCGTGCGTTCGAGATTGTCGATCACCTCGGTGCGGATGACCCGCTGGGGCGCGCCGTCGATCGCGGTGGAGACCACCGTGCCGGTCACCGGCGTGTCGAGATAGACGGCCTTCACCTCGTCGGGCACCTTGCTGTCGGCGGTCAGCAGGAAGCGGGTCCCCATCGCGATGCCGTCGGCCCCCCACGCCAGCGCCGCGGCGAGGCCGCGACCGTCGTGGAATCCGCCGGCCGCGATGACGGGGATGTCGACGGCGTCGATCACCTCCGGGAGCAGCAGCGATGTCGGCACCGTGCCGGTGTGGCCGCCGCCCTCACCGCCCTGACAAAGGACGGCGTCGACTCCCCATTCGGCGACCTTCTCGGCGTGGCGACGGGCGCCCACGGTCGGCACGACGACCAGACCGTTGTCCTTCAGCTTCTTCACCATGTCAGGTCGGGGCGCCTGGGCGAACGAGGCGACGCGCACGCCGGAGGCGATGAGATGGTCGACCCGTCGTTCGACGTCCGGCGCGTCGGTGCGGAGGTTCACACCGAAGGGCTGGTCGGTGCGGGAGCGGACCTCGGCGATGGCCGCGACCATCTCGTCGTAGGTCATCGTCGCCGCGGCGAGGATCCCGAGTCCCCCGGCGTTGGCGGTGCCGCTCACCAGCGACGGACCGGCGACCCATCCCATGCCCGTCTGCACGATCGGATAGCGGACGCCGAACAGCTCGGTCGCTCTGGTCTGGAGTCGGCGGTCGACGGTCTCGGACGTGCTCATCGTCCAACCCTACGGCCTAGTGTTCGACACCAAGACAGCGAGGAAGGGAGGCGAGACATGACGACCCGTCGACTCACGGAGTTCAGCCACGGCGCTGGTTGAGGCTGCAAGCTCGCCCCCGGCGAACTGGCGCAGGTCGTGCGCCGCCTCTCACCCACCGACAGCCCCGATCTCCTCGTCGGTGCCCTCACGGGCGACGACGCCGCCGTCTGGCGTCTCGACGACGATCGGGCCCTCGTCTTCACCGCGGATTTCATCACGCCGGTGGTCGACGACGCGCGCACCTGGGGCCGCGTCGCGGCGGCGAACGCCGTGTCCGACGTCTACGCCATGGGCGGACGACCCCTGCTCGCGCTCAACCTCGTCTGTTGGAACACCGAGGAGCTGACCAACGAGCTGCTCGGCGAGGTCCTCGCCGGCGGCCACGACATCGCAACCGAGGGCGGTTTCGTCGTTGCCGGCGGACACACGGTGGACGATCCCGAGCCGAAGTACGGCATGGCGGTCGTCGGCGAGGTCGATCCCGCGAAGATGCTGACCAACGCCGGGTTGCAGGCGGGCCAGACCCTCGTGCTCACCAAGCCGCTGGGTATCGGCATCATCACCACTGGCATCAAGCGCGACGCGTCGCCGGCGGCATCCGTCGACGCGGCGATCGCGTCGATGACCGCCACCAACGCCGAGGCAGCCCGCGTGGCGGTCGACGCCGGCGCGACGGGGGCAACTGACGTCACCGGGTTCGGTCTCCTCGGCCACGGCGGCCGCATGGCCGAGGAGTCGTCGGTCGACCTCGACATCGTCACCTCGGCCGTGCCGGTCATCGCGGGCGCCCGTGACCTGGCCGAGGCCGGAGTCGTCCCCGGAGGCACCGGCCGCAACCTCGGGTGGGTCCACGACCGCCTCGACATCGGCGACGGCGTGAGCGAGCTCGACATCACCGTGCTGGCGGATGCGCAGACGAGCGGTGGTCTGTTGTTCGGGGTCCACGCCGCGCAGGCCGACGCCGTCGTCGCCAACCTCGTGGCATCCGGCCATCACGCCGCGGCAATCGGTACCGTCGTGCCCGGCGCTGGTCGGATCCGTCTCCGGTCCGCCTGACGATCCCTCGACGCAAGAAGCCGATGAACGACCAGAACCCCGCCGCTGCCGACCCGCTCCAGGTGCTGTCGGTGATCATGCCCGTGTACAACGAGGAGGGGACGCTGGCCGAGGTGATCGACCGCGTGCTCTCGCTCGATCTCGGCGTCGAGATCGACCTCATCGCGATCGACGACGGGTCCGCCGACACCTCGGTCGCCATCCTCCACTCGATCGACGACCCCCGGCTGCGCGTCGTCGCCCACCCGCAGAACCGGGGCAAGGGCGCCGCGATCCGCAGTGGCCTGGACGCGGCGAAGGGTGAGGTCGTCGTCATCCAGGACGCCGACCTCGAGTACGACCCCGCCCAGTGGGCCGACCTCCTGAAGCCGATCCTGTCCGGCGAGGCCGACGTGGTCTACGGCAGTCGGTTCCTCGGGGATGCGGCCGGGATGCGCTGGCAGAACCGCTGGGCGAACAAGGGCCTCACCGCGATGACCCGGATCCTCTTCGGCACCGGCATCACCGACATGGAGACGTGCTACAAGCTGATCCGCCTGTCGGTGCTGGACGGCCTCGAACTCGAGGCCAACCGGTTCGACATCGAGCCCGAGATCACCGCCCGGCTCCTGCGCCGCGGCGTCGAGATCCACGAGATGCCGATCTCCTACGAGGCCCGCACCCACGACGACGGCAAGAAGATCGGCTGGCGCGACGGCATCCAGGCCGTCAAGACCCTCGTCAAGTGGCGCCTCCGCCGCAACGTCTGACCCATACCTTCTGGGGTCAGACCCCCATACTTTCTCGCCGTACGTCGCGGACGCGGGCGGCTCAGAACTTGGCGGCGGCGGTGATCTCGCGGATCAGCGGCTCGAAGTGTTCGAGCGGCAGGGTGTCGTAGTCCGGGTCGAACGCCTGCTGGTCCCAGTCGTCGGTGAACTCCTCGCAGAGGGCGTACCACGACTCGTCCTTGAACTGATCCCGCAGATCCGTGGGCACACCGAAGTGGTGGTAGTAGTGCTTGCCCTGGAAGTCCTGGTGGTTCCGGATCGCCTGGTAGACGTCGTCTCGCACGTACGGCTTGATCATCTCGGCGGAGATGGCGCCATGGTTCGGCACCGAGATCGCCTTGCCGATGTCGTGGCAGAGGGCGCCGAAGATCATCTCGTCGTCGGCCCCGGCCCGCTCGGCCATCGTGGCCGTCTGGAGGCAGTGGGTGAGCTGGTCGGTGATGAACCCGTCACTGATGTGGGCGAGCGACTCGAGCAACATGATCATGCGGTCGGCGACGCGGCCCTGGTTCTCGCGGGTGCGCTCGCCGATCACGGCCCACTGCTCGGCGGTGGACTCGTCCATGCGGCGGAAGCTGTCGGGGCTGGCGTCGGTCTCGATCGGTTCGGTGATGGCCATGGCGGTTCCTCCTGCGGCTCGCCCTCCACAGTACCGAGTCTGCGGCCGCGAGGCCGCACGCCATAGTCTCCGGCGATGTTCGACGTGCTGGTCATCGGGGGTGGGATCGCCGGGGTCTCCGTCGCCGGCGAGCTCGCCGCGGCCGGTGTCGACGTCACCGTCGTCGAGGCCGAACCGACGCTCGCCTATCACACGACCGGGCGGTCGGCCGCCCAGTACCTGATCAACTACGGGGACCCGCCCGTCCGGCTCCTCACCGCCGCGAGCCACTCGTTCTTCGAAGCAGGCGAGAACCTGTGGTCACCGCGTGCGTTCCTGCGCGTCGGGCGGGCCGACCACGAGGCGACGCTGCGAGCCGACGTCCTGAAGGGGCAACGACTCGCGCCCGAGACCGAGTTCCTCGACGGCCCCGCCATCCGCGATCTGGTGCCGGTCATGCGGGAGGACGTGGTGGCGGCGCTCCACGAGCCGACCGCCATGGAGCTCGACGTCGCTGCGATCCACCAGGCCTACGTCCGCATGATCCGCGCCGCGGGAGGCACGATCGTCCCGTCCGCGCCGGTCGTCGACCTCACGCCCGGTCCTCCGTGGCGCGTCACCCTCGCCGACGGCACCCGTCACGAGGCCGACATCGTCGTGAACGCGGCGGGGGCCTGGGCCGACGACGTCGCGCACATGGCCGGCGTGGGTCCCGTCGGGCTCCATCCCCTCCGCCGCACGATCGCGGTCGTCGGCGTGCCGGACGACGTCGATGCCCGGGAGTGGCCCCTCGTCGGCTTCGAGCGGGGCGACGGCGGGATGGACGCCTACTGCAAGCCCGAACCGGGGGGCCTCATGGTGTCCCCGGCGGACGAAACGCCGTCCGAGCCGTGCGACGCCCGCCCCGAGGAGCTGGACATCGCCCGCGCCCTCGACGGCCTGACCTCGTGGACGACGCTGACAGGACGCCATGTCCGCGGGTCGTGGGCGGGGTTGCGCACGTTCGCGGCCGATCGCAATCCCGTCGTCGGCTCCGCGCCCGACCAGCCCGGCTTCTTCTGGGTCGCCGGCCACGGCGGGTACGGGATCCAGATGAGCCCGGGGCTCGCCCGCGCCGCGGCCGGTCTGCTGCTGCACGACGAGTTGCCGGCCGATCTCCGCGAGTCGGGGTTGGACCCCGCGGAGCTCGCGCCCGACCGGCCCGGGCTCGACGGACCGCTGACGCCCGCCCACTGAGCCTCGTCGTCACCAGTCGGCGCGAGCCACGACGCCCTGGAGCACGATGTCCGCGAATCCCTCGGCGAGGCGTCCGTGCGGATCCGCGCCAAGCCCGAGCACGTCCGTCACCGCCTTCGGCATCGCGGCCAGCGCGCCGACCCCCACCATCATCAGGGCGACGAAGACCTCGATGTCGATCGGACGGATGATGCCGGCGTCGTGCGCGTCCGAGAACGTCGACCGCGCCTCCTCCACCGCGGGCCGGAGTCGGTCCGCGAGGTACGCCAGCCGCTCCGCTGCGCCCGGCGCGTCATCGGTGAGCAGGGCGAACAGCAGGCTCGGACGGTCGGCCGACGTCGCCAGACGGCGCCGGACGACGTCCGCGAACGGACCGTCGATCACGGACACCGCCGCGCCGTCCAGGATGCGGTCCACCGCAGCCCGCCACAGATGGTCCTTCGTCGGATGCCGGTGCTGGACACTGGCGAGCGACACCCCCAGCTCGCGGGCGACCCCTCGCATCGACAACGAGCGGTAGCCCCCGCTCGCGAGGGCGTCCAGCGCCAGGTCGAGCAGCTGCTCCTCGTCGAACACGCCGGCCCCGCGGGGCCGACCCGGGCGTCGATTCGTCATCCGGCAATAATAGGTCGCTTGACAGAATATTTCCACGCCGAGAGGATGCTCGCATGCTCCACCGCTCACCCCTCTTCCTCGCCCTCGTGCTCGCCCTGATCGCCACGTCCTGCAGCGACGACACCGAGACCGAGGCATCACCGACGTCCACAACGCCCGAGACCACGACGACCACCAGCGCACCCGAGACCACGACGAGCACGACCACGCCCCCGCCGATCGTCGGCGGCGAGGCCGGCGACGCCGACGTCGAGGCACTCCAGGCGTTCCTCGCCTCGGGACCGGCGGACGAGCCGTTCTACATGGTGAACCTCATCCGCTATCGCGAGCACGCCGAGTACGTCGACGGGCGCGAGACCGACCTCACGGGTGAGGAGGCCGACGCCATCTACGGCGAGTTCATGCGCAACACCAAGCTGCCCGAGATCGGCGCCGAGATCGTCTACTCGGCCGTCGTCGAACAGGACCTCATCGGCGGAACCCAGTTCGATCGGGTCGGCGTCGTGCGCTACCCGAGTCGCACGGCCTTCCAGGCGATGATCACGAGTGCGGACTTCCAGGAGATGAATGTCCACAAGCAGGCCGGCGTCGCCGACACCGTCGTCATGGCGACGAACCTCCTGGTCGCCCCCGACCTCCCGGTTCTCGAGACCTACCCGTACCCGGCGACCGAGGACGACGCCCCGTTCGCGTTCGTCCACGTCCTCGACTATCGCGACACCGCGGTCTACGCGGCCGGCGACGAGAACGCCGACGACACCCGTTCCGGGCGCGACGCCGTGGATCTCTACTCGAACAACGCCGGCGCGGTGGCACTGCCGCTCGGCGTGCGGGCGCTCGCCTGGTTCGAGGTCGAGCAGACGATCATCGGACCGGCCGACACGTGGGACGAGGTGCGGATCAACTGGTTCCCCAGCCACGCCGCGTTCGAGGTGCTCACGTCCGACCCGCAATGGGAGTCGGGCGCGCACCATCGCACCGCCGGCCTCGCCGAGACCTACGCGATCATGACCGCGCCGGAGATCAACACGTTCGGCTGACGGCGGTCAGCGCTCCACCTCGACGAGCGCATCGCCCTGCACCTCGAAGAGCACGAAGCCGCAGCACTCCCCTTCGACGGTGCCCGAGCCCCAGTAGAAGTCGATGACCTCGCCGTTCGCATCGAGGAGATCGAGCCGCACCCGCACCTCGCCGGCTCCACCCCTCGATACCGCCTGCTGGCCCTCGTCGCCCGCGGGGTACGGCGACACGTCGGTGCACCCGTCCTGGGTGCAGAGGCGATACCCGTCGGGCTCCTCGAAGGCGCCCGCCTCCCACTGCACGTTGACCGGCGCGCCGCAGCTCAACGCGCACGCGTCGTCACTACACCCGCCGGACGCCGGCACTGCGGCCAGCAGACCGACCACGAGGGCCGAGCCCCGCACCCACGTACCGCCGAATCGCATGGGCAGAGCATGACACTGCCGCGGCGCGCCGCGGGATCAGGCCTCGAGGGACCGTTCCAGATTGTCGAAGTCGAGGTCGAGCACGGCACCGCCGGTCTCGAAGCGGTGATGGGTCTGCAGGCGGTCGACGGTGCCCCACGGCGAGTCGTGGCGGGGGAAGTCGCCGATCGCGACCTCGGCGCCCGCAACCGTGAACGGCGAGTCGAAGCCGAAGCCCACCTCGCCCGAGGACGGGGAGTCCCACGTGACCGCCAGCTCGTTCCCCTCGGCGACCACCGGCTCGCTCGCGGTGACTGCCGCGACGAACTCGTCGAACGACCCGTCGTCGGCTTCGCGACCCACCTCGCAGATCCACACGTTGGTCGGCCCGCCCTCGGCCAGGAGATCGAACGGCTGGGTCATGCCGTTGGTGGCGTGGACGTCCGGGTCGTACTCGCGCCAGCGGGGCGCCCGCCAGGACCACAGGGCGATGTAGCCACCGTTGCGGGCCCCGAACGTCCAGTTGCCGACCTGGCGCACCTCGTCGAAGTGCTCCTGGGGGAAGAAGGCGTGGGTGTAGTCGCGGTAGCCGAACACGCTGGCCAGGATCGGATCGGTCGTCTCGTCGTAGAGCGGCGAGTAGACGAGGATCGCGGTCTTCTCGTGCTGGGCGGCCCGGGGGATCGACGCCTCGCCGGTCCAGTACCCCGGGGCGTCGTCGTCGCTCCAGTCGGTCGACTCCGGCAACCCGGTCATCGGGTGCTGGGTGAACACCCGGCAGTACGGGTCGATCGTCGCCTGCCAGGCGTGGATCTGGTCGCGCATCTCGCCCTTGCGGTGGTCGAGCACGCTGGCCAGGCTCACCTCCGGGCTCCGCCACGCGTAGGTGTTCGCCTCGTCGAGTCCGCCGAGGTTGAGGATCATCCAGTTGTCGACGAGCCACTGTTCGATCGCTCCGACGTCGCGCCCGTGCAGGTCGGCCAGCAGCTTGATCTGGGTGAACACGTCGCCGTCCCAGAGGTTGTGCTCGTTGCCGGCCGCCACGCTGACCTCGGTGATCTGCCAAACGCCGATCGCACCGGCGGACCACCAGAACGGGAGGTTGTTCTTGTCCTTGAAGTCGTAGCCGAACGGGGCCTCGGGCGAGTCGGAGATCGGCTCCTGGGTGTTGATGTGGATGCCGTGGCGTTCCCGGGTGACCGTGACCGAGTCGTCCCTGGCGATCTCCAGCATCACCGCCGGCGGCCGGTACCGCTCGGCCAGGCAGAAGAACGTGGTCGTCGTGCTGTCGACCGACTGGTGCGGCGTGGGGGTCTCGTCGAACAGGAACTTGGCGACGTCGTAGACGTCTTCGTCGAGGGCGGACATCTTGTCCTTCTTGTACGTCCGGCCCATGGGGGCGACATAGGCGCCCTGGTGGTAGTGGGTCGCCATGTCGACGAGGCAGAGATCGAGGGCCATCGCGGCGGCCCGCACGATCTCGTCGTCGTCCTCGGTGAGCTCGACGAGCGACAGCAGCGGCGTGATGTTCTTCGCCATGTAGACGTTGCTGTGCCACTCGAAGAAGCCGAACTCCGCCCGCTCGTGGATCCACTCGAGGATCTCGGGCCGGGCCCGCTCCCGCTGCTCGGCGCCGGTGAGGCCCGTGATCGTGAAGGTCTCGTCGGGAAAGAACTGTCCCGCCAGGTACTCGTTGTGGAGCGTGATGATGCGGTGGTTCTCCGACCAGTACCAGAGATGGTCGATCCGACCCTCGGGCAGCGGGTCGTCCCAGCGGTAACGGTTGTCGAGCATCCGCTGGGTGATCGCCTCGATCACACCCGGATCGAGCGCCGTCATCGGCGTGTCGCCCTGGCCGTGGGCGAGCATCCAGTTGAAGTACATGAACACGAAGTCGCGGGTGTCGCGCCACTCGTCGAGCTGGGTCCACCTGCTCTCGAACGCGTCCACCGTGACCGCGTCGATGTCCCACGTGTAGTCGGGGTCGCGGCGGGCCGCGGCGAGCTGCACGGCCACGCCGGACGGACTGCCGGCGCGGAGGTTCGGCGCCGCGTGGGCGAGGTACGCGTCGATCTGGCCCTGGAAGAACGCCTCGTCCACCAAGCCCGTTGCGCCGGGCGCGGGAAGCCCGCCCACGGCGCCGGGCGCGGCGGTGGTCGGCGCGAGCGTCGTCGTCGACGACCCGGGAGCGGTCGTAGTCGTCGTGGTCGAAGTCGGCGCCGCGTCGCCACCGCCGCCTCCGCTGCACGCGGCCGCCACCAGCCCCGTTGCTCCGACGATGAACTCCCGACGCCCGATCTCAGCCATCGGAGGAGACTAGGAGAACGCCTCGCTCAGCTGGCAATCTCCGCGAGCTCGGCGGCCACCCGCTGGAGGCCACGCGACAGGATCGAGATCTGCGCCTGCACGTCGAGCACCGTCTGGCGGAGGTCCTCCAGCCGGGACGGCTCGTCGGTCGCGGGACCGACGCCGTGGCTCATCACGAGCCAGCTCAGGCTCACGCCGAGCACCCCGGCGGCGCGGGTCAACATGTTGCTGCGGGCGGCGAGGGTGCCGTCCTCCCAACCCGCCACGGTGTCCTCGAGCACCCCGAGCTGAGCGCCGAGCTCGGCCTGCGACAGCCCGGCGTTCACCCGCGCTTCGGCCATGCGGCGGCCGATGTCGACGAGCGAATCGTCGATCTCGGCGGCGGCGTTCTGCTCTCGAGCGGCCAGGTACTCACCCAGGTCGGTCGGGGAATCGCTGCTCATTGGTTCCTTCCGGAGTCGACCTTCGACCATACCGGGGGCAGTCGTCATTCAGCACCGCGGCAATCGGCGTCCGCGGCGGGCGAGCGCTCGAGGGTCGTGTACCCGAGGTCCCCGATCCCGATGTCACACGCGTCGACGCTCGTGTCGCCGGCGACGTACACCGCGAGGAAGTCGCTGATCTCAGCGGCGATGAAACCGGCGACCTCGCTCGCGCCGGTGCGCCACATGTCGGAGTGGGTCTGGCCGTCGATCACGACGAGATACTTGTCGCCCTCGTCGGGATAGTTGTCGAACGGCACCCGCCGCCAGCCGGGCCGCTCGATCGTGCCGACGGCGTTGATGTCCATCTCCTCACCGCCGATCAGGTTGAACGCCGGGATCGTCACCGTCGACCATGTCGTGTTGCCGGCACCGTCGTCGAAGGCGCCGAACTGGTCGTGACCGGCCGGCGAGATCGGCACGATCGCGTCGATCCGCGGATCGGTCAGGTCGCGGTCGAAGACCGCCCCACCGACGGCGTGGCTCGTGTAGGCACCGTACGAGTGGCCGACGTGACCGACCCGCTCGAGGTCCGGCGTGCCCGTGAACGCCGGTGGCAGCTCCAGTTCCCCGGCGCCAAGCGCGTCGAGCAGCGCGGTCACGTCCGCCGGGCGGTCGAACACCTGCCGGTCCCCCGCCGCCGAACGCCGGTGGCCGACATGGATCGCCAGGAAGCCGTCGGCTGCGAACGTGCCGCCCAGATGGGTTCCCCGGGTGTAGCCGGTGTCGGAACCGAAGCCGCCGTGGCTCACGAGCACGACGGGAACCGCGCCCTCCACGCCGACCGGGGCGTAGGCGCGGTACGGGATGGAGCGGCCCCGGGTGTCGTCGACGATCTCGCCGTCGAGCTCGACGACCGACTGGGCCGGGGTGAGCGGCGTGGCCGGGGCGGCGGTGGTCGTCGGCGCGGCGGTGGTCGGCGGGGCGGTGGTCGTCGGGGCGGTCGTCGTCTCGTCCACGACCGGGGCGGTGTCCGACGTGGTGCTGTCGTCGGCGCAGGCGGCCACCAGGAGAGAACCGACGAGGAGGCCTGCAATCACGCGCATGAATCCATCCTGGCGCGTGAATGTGAGCGAAACGTGAAGCCCCGATGGGCCGTCGACGACCGGCCCGTGGCTGTCATACCCCCTTCGTAGTGTGGGGGTGATCATGAACGGCGATCCGAGGTTCGAGCAACTGACGGCGGACGAGGCAGCGGCGGAGATCGCGCGGGTCGAACGAGAGCGTCGGCGGCTCGATGCCGAAGCGGTCGCCCTGCTCGATCGGATCGACTGGTCCGGCGTGTTCCGCACCGACGGCCACTTCTCGGCCCGGGTCATGATGCGGCTCCACGGCCACCTGTCCGGGTCGGAGGCGGCCCAACGTGATCGGGTCATGAAGGCCCTGCGAGACCTTCCGGCGGTGGCCGCCTGCTACGGCGACGGGCTCGTCGGGAGCGACCAGGTGCGGCGGATCGCCGCAGTGTGGGCCAACCCGCGGGTCCGCGAGTACCTGTCGGTCTGTGAGGACGAGTTCCTCCTGGCCGCCCGTGAGCTGGAATACGTCGACTTCGATGCCTTCTGCGTCCAGTGGGTCAATGCGGTCGACATGGAAGGCGCCCACGAGAAGGCCAACCGTCGCTGGCGGCGCCGGCGCATCCAACTCAGCGCGGACTTCAACGGCTTCTGGTCGCTCGATGGGCGTCTGATGTCGGCCGACGGCGCCGACCTGAAGGAGGTCCTGGATCGACTGGTGGACGCGCTGCGGCTCGGCGACATCGAAGTCGCGAAGGCCGAGCACGGCGACAACTGGCGCCAACACCTTCCCCGCACCCTTCCCCAGCTCCGCTACGACGCGTTCGTCGAGCTGGTCCGCCGGGGCGCGATGGTCGGCCCCGACGGCGAGAAGCTCGACATCACGATCGACTACTGCATCGACGGCGACACCTACGAGCAGCAAGCAGCGCTCCTGGTCGGGGCCGAGCCGCCGCCGCTAGAGCCGACCGACCGGCATCGGTTCTCGCGCACCGCCGACGGCACGTATGTGAACCCGGCGGAGATCGTCGCCCGGTCGTTGGTGAGCAATGTGCGACGCGTGGTGTTCGACGCGGGGGGCGTGGTCATCGATCTCGGGCGCCGATCCCGCCTCTTCACCGGCAACGCTCGCGACGCCGCTCTGCTCTCGGAGCTCGCCTGCTACTGGACGGGCTGTTGGGTCCCGAGCTCCTCGTGCCAGGTCGACCATCTGGTGCCGTGGGAGGGCCTGGGGAAAACCAACCCCGGCAACGGGGCACCCGCTTGCGGCACGCACAATCGCATCAAGCAACAGGGCTTCCACGCCTGGCGCACCCCCACCGGCGAATGGCGCATCTCCCGACCGGACGGCTCCCCGGTCCCCGATCACCTCACCCACTGGCCCGACCCTTCGGCGGACACCCACCGCGACGCGGCCTGATACCCCGTGGGCCACAGGGCGCCCGACTACCTTCGGGCCATGACCGACCGCTCCGACTCCCCCTCGATCGGCCTGGTCGGCTGCGGCCGCTGGGGCTCGCTCATCCTGCGGGATCTGCGGTCGCTGGGCGCCCGCGTCGACGTGATGGTGCCGTCCGATCGCAATCGCGAGGAGCTGCTCGCCGCCGGTGCCAGTCGGGTCGTCACGAAGCTCGACGAGCTGCAGACCGCCGACGGGATCGTGGTGGCATCACCGACCGTGACCCATGCCGACGTGCTCGACACGGTGGTCGACTTCGGCGTGCCGGTTTTCGTCGAGAAGCCGATGACCTGCGACGCGGCCCGCGCCGCCGATCTCGCCGCCCGCGCCCCGGATCGGCTCTTCGTGATGGACAAGTGGCGCTACCACGCGGGCGTCCTCGCGATCCGCGACCGGGTGGCGGCCGGCGACATCGGCACGCCTCAGGCGATCCGCACCCGGCGAGTGCAGTGGGGGTCGCCGCACGACGACGTCGACTGCACCTGGATCCTGCTCCCCCACGACATCTCGATCGCCTACGAGGTGCTCGGGTCGATTCCCGAGCCCGTCTGGGCGCGGGCCTTCGGGCCCGCAGACCGGCCGCTCGGGCTCGAGGGCGCCGCCGAGCTGCCGGACGGCGTCTGGATGCACTTCCGGGTCGGCATCACCTCACCGGAGCACGATCGCCGGATCGAGGTGGTCGGCGATGACGGATCGCTCGTCCTCGGTGGCGGGTGGGACGAGGAGATCGTCCTGACCCGCACGAGCGGGGCGGAGGCGGACGTGCGCACGATCCCCGCCGCCGGCGAGCTGCCGCTCCTGGCCGAGCTGCGGACCTTCGTCGACCACCTCGCCGGGGGGCCACCGCCGCTGAGCAGCGCCGCGACCGGCGCGGCGATCGTCGGCTGCATCGCCGCCGCCCGTGATCTGGCCGGATTGCCGTCGACATGACCCGAGCCGACGTCGTGATCCCGACCCACGACCACGCGCCGCTGCTCGCCATCAGCGCCCGCAGTGTTCTCGCCCAGACCGTGGCCGACATCCGACTCCACATCATCGGCGACGGTGTCGGCGACGACACCCGCCGCGTGGTCCGGGAACTCATCGACGACGACCCTCGGGTGCGGTTTCACGACGTGCCCAAGGCAGGGCGCACCGGCGAGCCCCACCGGCACCCGATCGTCTCCGCGAGCGACGCGCAGATCGTCACCTACCTCGGCGACGACGACCTGATGCTGCCCGACCATGTCGATCGGATGCTCGCCGCGCTCGCCGACGCCGATCTCGCCTTTCCGCCTCCGGCCGTCATCACCCGCAACGGCGGGTTCCGGTGTCTGCTGCATTCGTTCGAGCAGCGCCACTGGCGGGATCGGGCCCTCGAAGGCACGTCGCTCTTCAGCCTGTCGGGGATGAGTCACACCACGGACTCGTACCGGCGCCTCCCCCACGGCTGGCGCACGACCCCGGAGGGCTTCTTCACCGATCAGTACATGATCCTCCAGTTCCTCGAGCAGTCATGGTGCCGCTGCGGGCACGGCGACTGGCCGACGGTGCTGCGCCTTCCCTCCACTGCCCGCGCCGAGGTGACCATGGACGCCCGCCGCGACGAACTCGCCGATCTGTGGCGGCGGGTCAGCGACCCGGCCGAACTGGAGGCGATCCGCCGCGCCATCTTCACGGCGGCTCGGGAACGGGGCAATCGGGCCGAGATCGAACTCGACCAGCGCTGAGTCTCCAGGCTGGAGAGTCAGACAGTGCTGCCTCAGAAAGTGACGAACCGCGCGGCCACGGCCGACTGGAGTTCGGCGAGGGTGCCCGCGTGGACATCGCGGTCCGACAGCAGCGGATCGGTGCAGGGGAAGTCGATACCGAGGTCGGGATCGTCCCATCGACAGCCGAGTTCGTCATTCGTGTCCCAGTACGCCGTCACGGCGTAGAGGATGGCGGCGTGGTCGGGGAAGTAGAAGCCGTGACCGACACCGACGGGAATGCGCACCATCGACTCGGTCTGGCGCAGCTCCAGACACGCGCGCACGCCGTGCGTCGGCGAGTGCGGTCGGAGGTCGACCAGGCCGAGGATCATGGTGCCGGCGACGACGGTCAGCATGTCGTCGTGGACGAGGTGGGCGTGGACACCGCGCAACACGTTCGGCTCGGAGACGACATGGTTCCACTGCACCGCCGTCGTCTCGGGTGCCCAGGTCTGCCGGAACACCTCGGTGAGCGCCCCTCGTTCGTCGCGTCGGGTCTCCATCGGATACACGTCGACGCCGTCGATCTCCGCCTTCATCCCCGCAAGGCTAATCAGCTCGACGCGCCGCGACGGAAATCGGGCTGGCGATCACGCGTCAGAACTCGGTTGCCGGCGTCCGGCCAAGCCCACCAGGTTGCCTTCCGAGTCTCGGAAGAAGGCCATCTCCTCGGCCTCGCCCGGGGGCCCGAACTGTCCAGCCTCGTCCACGAGGATGACGTGGGGTTCCGACTCGATCGTGACTCCGGCGCCACGGAGGCGGTCCGTCGTCGCTGCGACATCGTCGACGCCGAGGTAGATCAGGGACGAGGGCGCGCCGGCCTCGAGAAGCAGCCGAGTGCCCCCGATGTCGAAGAAGGCGAGACCGGGCGGATCGAACCGGGCGATGAGCCCCAGACCCACGACGTCCCGGTAGAAGGCGACAGCGCGCTCCATGTCGTCGACGTGGAGGGCCACCTGGCGGAGATGGGTGACGGACATGGCTGCATGGTAGGCAGCGGCCGGACGGCGAACTCCCGCACCAGAGTGCGGGAGTCGTTCACCATGTCTGGTCGGGCTGAGAGGATTTGAACCTCCGACCTTCGGTCCCCCAGACCGACGCGCTAACCAAGCTGCGCCACAGCCCGTGAGGGCATGACGATACCGCGGGTGGCCGTCGGCGCCACCGGGAATCGGCCAGGCGATTTCGACGGCGCCGAGAGGGCCTGGCACCATCGGTGCGATGCGTCGGGTGTGGGTGATCATCGTTGGGCTGGCGGTCGTGGCGTCGGTGATGACCGGGGCGGCGAGCGCGACTGCGGACGCGTCCGAAGCGTCCGAGGAGCAGCCCTGGGTCGGCGTGGAGCGACCTCGCACGTCGTACACCCCCGGCACGGAGGCGATGCTCGTGGATCGGCTCACCCGTGAGCCGTACCGGCAGATCTTCCTCGACGCCCACGCCCTCCACGAGGCCAGGCGGCTGTCCCGCACGCCGGGCGACCCGGATCGGCACGCCCAGAAGGACATGGCCCGGTCGGCGCGATGGTTCGCCTTCGAATACGCCCTCGACCGCACGGTGATCGACGGGGAGATCGTGCCGTTCCCCGACGACGAGGCTCGTGAGGCGACGGGCGCAATCGTCGAGGAATTGCTGCTCGGTGCCTATGAGCGTTCCCGTATCGCCGTGCCGCCACCACTCGGGGGATGGGACCGCGACATCGACACGGCGGGCGAGATCGTCCAGTGGACCAGCGCCTTCGACCTGATGCTCGGTGCCGGCTACGAGTTCGCCGACGGGAGCGACGCCACGATCGCGGCTCGGCTGACCGAGCTGACGGCGGAGCTGTACCGCAACTACACCGACCCGGCGACCGCCAACGGCTTCACCGATCTTCACCAGAACAATCACCGCACGAAGTCGGGGATCGCCTTCGCCATGGCGGCCGCGACCCTGGCCGAATACGCGCCGGACCCGGCCGACGACCCGGACGGCTCCCGTGACCCCGTCGAGTGGTGGGACCTCGGCGTCACGCTGGTGGACGACACGTTGCGCCATGTGCTCCTCGCCGGCGACGGGGCCTACTCGGAGGGGACCCACTACTACCGGTTCACCACGGAGTCGGTCGCCGTCTACGTCGGCATGTGGGAACGGCTCCTCGGCGACGGTGCCTGGACGAACTCGGCGGGCCGGGAGATCCCGGCGCTGCACCACACCGAACTCTTCGCCCGCAGCGCCGACTGGATGCTGGCCATGACGCTGCCCGACGGCTCGCAGGCACCGGTCGACGATGCCAACACCGCCGAGTCGTACTTCTTCGGCGCCCTCCCGCCGCTGCCCAACGCGGCCGCCTACGCGTGGCGGTGGGCCAACGCCCCGACGCCCTACGTCAACGAGTCGTCGACCGACCTCGCCCTCGACTCGATCGTCGCCTACGACGACGCGATCGTGCCGGCACCGCCCGACGGGTCGCCGACGTCGTTCTGGTACGAGGGTGGCAACGCGATCTTCCGGTCCGACTGGGACCCCGAGGCCATGGTCGTGATCGCCCAGGGCGAAGGCCCCACCGCGTCACTGTTCGGTCGCGACGCGAGCGGGCTGGGCCGCACACCCCAGTCCCACGAACACGCCGAACCCGGCTCCTACATCCTCGCCGCCCACGGCGAGACCCTCGTGCTCGACCCCGGCTACCTCAGCTTCCTCGAGCGGAGCCGGGTGGCCACGCCGGGCGACCACAGCATCGTGCTCGTCGACGGCGAAGGGCCGCGGGAGCCGCTGCCCACGAGCTTTGAGTGGGGCTCGACCGACCCCTACGGCACTCCACCCCAGGACGGGTTCGCCACCATCCACTCGACCCTCGACACCGAGCGGCTCGACACCGCGGTCGTCACGACCCGCTACGGAGCCCACGAGTCGGGTACGGACATCGAGCTGGACCGGCGCTTCCTGTTCGTCGACGACCGCTACCTGGTGATCGCGGACGAGATCACGCCGCTGACCCCGGCCGACACGACACCGGCCGATCCCGTCGACCTGACGTGGGTCGTGCAGGGCAACGGCGGCGGCACGAGCGGCGGAACGTTCACCCCTACCGCCACCGGCGGAATCTGGAGCCGCGCCGACGCCGCGCTCGAAGCGGCGATCGTGACCGACCAGGGGCTTCCCGCGTTCACGACCGAGATCCAGGAGCACGAGGACCCGACCCGTCGGCGCAACGAGCTCACCCACGAGACACTCCACGCCACCGTCGACTCCGCCGAGCCGGTGCGGGCCATCCAGGTGCTGGTGCCGACGGCGACCGGGGCGACGCCGGCCGCGGTGACCACCAGCTGGGGGCCGGACGGCCTGACCGCCACGATCGACGACTCCGCCGCCGGCCGGGTCGGCACCGTGGTCTGGGACGACGACGGGCTTCGACTCGTCGACGCCGACGACGCGGACCCCAACGATGCCGTGGCGTGGACCACGGGCGACGCGCTGGCCGACGGATCCGTCAGCGCGCCCGGCGCCCGCCAGCTGGTCGTCGACGGGCAGGACGACCGTCGCACCGTCGCGGCCGACCGGCCTGCCCACTCGATCGTCGTCGCCGACGTCGACCCGGCCTGGACCGCCGACGGCGCCTGCGCGAGCGACGACGACGGCGCGGGCACCCGGCGGCTCGAACCGGGCACGAACGGCACGGTGAGCCTCCGTCCCGCGACCGGAAACAACGGCCCGTCCGCCCTCCTCGTCCACCGCTACCAGCGCGCCGAACTCGGCACGGCGCTCGTGCTCGACGCCTCCGGGTCCTGCGACCCCGACGGCGATGCGCTCTCGGCCGAGTGGACGATGACGAGCGCGCCCCGGGGGTCGTCGTGGTCCCTCGACCCCTCCGATCCGTGGCGCCCGGTGCTCGACGTCGACGCCACCGGCACCTACCGGCTCACCCTGACCGTGAGGGACTCATCCGGCGCGACCTCGACGGCCGACGTCGAGATCGCGGCCGGCGACCGCTGCTTCGACGAACGCGACGACGATCTCGACGGCCGGTTCGACGGGGCCGACCCCGACTGCGACGGGACCGAGCCGGCGCCGACCGCCGACGCCACGGGCTTCGTCCTCACCGACATCGGCTATCTCGACTCGGTCACCAGCGGTCTCGACGGCGTCGAGGTGGGGCGCCATCCGGATGGTGCGGTCGACACCGTCCGGGGCTTCGGGATCGACGACGGCAAGATCCTCGCGGTCGTCGCCCGGATCGACGGCGACTCGGCCGACGGCGTGGTCGTGGTCGTCGACCTCGAGGCCGGCGTCTTCCGGACCGGCATCTGGTCGGGCCGGATCGTCGAACCGCGTCCGGGCGTGCTCGTCGGTGTCGATGACGAGTCGAGCACGCACTGGATCGTCGTCGACCGACCGCTCAGCGGCAGCTGATTCCCGGTCCGCTACGGTCGTCGCCGTGCCCGCCGCAGAGCCCCCGACCTCCGGCCCGCGCCCGGGCCTCATCACCCGCCCTGCCCTCCTCGCCGCCGGTCGTCCCCGATGGTCGCTCGCCCTGTGGGGCGTGCTGCTCGCGGTCGGCATCTACGCCTACGCCGGGGCCCTCGCCCGTGAAGGGTTTCCTCCGGTCAACGTGCCGATCGCGATCGGCGAGGCCACGTACTTCGTCGACGACCCGGAGGTGGTCGACCGCGATGTCGCCGTCCCGTTCCAAGAGGCCTATGCCGACCTCGACGGAGTCGCGGAGATTCGCACCTTCGCCCAGAACAACTTCTTCTTCGGCGTCGTCGAGTTCGAGTCGTCGTTCAGCTCCGCCGACGGTCTCGATGCTCTGCTGGCCGCTCCCCCGCCCGACGTGCCCGCCATCGTCGACCTCACGTTCGAGCCGGTCGACTTCACGAAGTTCGCCGACACCTACGACCTGATCGTCACGATCGCCGGGCCGGCCGACACCCCGGCCGAGGAACTGCAGGCCGAGGCCGACCGCATCGCCGACCTGTTCGCCCAGGTGGACGAAGTCGAGGAGGCGGCCCCGCTCAATCTGTTCAGCGAGGCGATCGATCCGGCGACCGGCGAGCCCGAGACCCGCCAGACGAGCTTCACCCGTTTCGCCCGGGGCGGCGACACCGAATCGGTCCGCTCCATCGGCGTGGGCGTCGTTCGGACCGACGGCGCCGACGCCGACCTCCTCGAGTTCAGCGACCGGATCCAGAGCCGCATCGACGACGGCCTCGATCTCCCCGACGGCTGGGTCGCCTTGATCGGCGCCGACTTCGCGGACGACATCCGATCGCAGCTCAGCTCGCTGACGAGCAACCTCCTCTTCGGCCTCATCGCCGTCGCGGTCGTCAGCCTGGTGCTCATCGGATGGCGAACCGCCGTCCTCACCGCGGTCTTCATGGGCACCGTCATGCTCACCGCCCTCGTGGGCCTGTGGCTCATCGGCTACTCGCTCAACACGATCACCCTGTTCGGACTCATCCTCACGCTCGGCCTCCTGGTCGACGACGCGATCGTCATCAGCGAATCGATCGATGCGAGCCGCGACGATCCCGAGGCGGCCGGCTCGGAACTCGGCATCATCCGCCGCGCCGTCGACCGGGTCGGCGCCGCGTCGTTCGCCGGCACGCTCAGCACGCTGACCGTCTTCGCGCCGATGGCCTTCGTCGGCGGGGTGCTCGGCGAGTTCATCCGCCCGATCCCGATCACGGTGATCATCACGCTCGCGCTCTCGTTCCTCCTCTCCGTCACGCTGATCCCCGTGCTCGGCCGCGTGTTCATCCTGCGCGGCGGCGAGTCACGGAGCCCGGTCGTGCGGGGGCAACGACGCCTGGCGGCCGCGCTCGGTCGGCTCGCCGCCTATCCCGCGGGCAAGGGGTGGCGGGGCTGGCTCGCCGGCGCCGGCGTCGGGATGATCGCCCTCGTTTTCGTGGTCATGTCGTTCGGCACCGCGGCGCGGGTCGGTTTCAACATCTTCCCGCCGACCAAGGACTCGAACGGCATGCAGATCAGTGTCGACTTCGACACCGGGACCAGCGTCGCCGAGGCGCAGGAGCTCCAGGCCGAGATCGACCGCATCGTTCTCGCTACCCTCGGCGAGGACGCCACCCTCTACCAGGTCGTCTTCGGCACGGAGCGCAGCTCGTTCGCGATCATCGATCTCGTGCCGATGGACGGGCGGTCGGTCACCTCGCCCGGCTATGTCGACCGGGTCGAGGCCGCGACCGCCGACATGGCGGGAGCGCGGATCTCGGCCAACCCGGTCGACATCGGGCCACCGCCCGACGAGTTCCCGTTCCAGGTGCAGGTGTTGTTCGCCCCCGAGGATCTGGACGCGGCCCAGGCGCTCGCCTCCGACGTCGCGGCGACGCTGCCGGGCCAGGAGCTCGACAAGAGCACGGGCGACACGACGCATTTCGTCACCGCGTTCGTGGCGACGGACGGGCAGGTGCGCCGCACCGACGGCGAGCGAATCCTGGAGGTGCGGGCCAACTTCGACAACGACGACACGTCCGCCAACCTCGCGGCCGCCGAGGATCTGGTCGCATCGCTCTGGCCGGCGGACGATCTCGAGGCCCGTGGTCTCAGCGCCGACGCGTTGTCGTTCGACTTCGGGTTCGAGTCGGACAACCAGGATGACTTCGCCAGCCTGGTCGTGGCGCTGCTGTTCGCGATCGTGCTGATGCTCGCGTTCCTCGTCATCCAGTTCCGCTCGGCGATACAGCCGGTGCTGGTGTTCCTCGCCGTCCCCTTCTCGTTCTTCGGCGTGTTCACGCTCCTCGAACGCACCGACAACCCGCTGAGCTTCTTCGTGATGGTCGGCTTCATCGCCCTGGTCGGCGTGGCGGTCAACAACACGATCCTGCTCGTCGACGCGGCCAACCAGGCCCGGCGGGCCGGCGCCTCGCGAGCCGAGGCGATCGGACAGGCCATCGAGATGCGGTTCCGGCCACTCGTGGTGACGACGGCGACGACGGTCGCCGGCCTGCTGCCGCTCGCGCTCAGCGACCCGTTCTGGGAGGCGCTCTGCTTCGTGCTGATCGGCGGGCTGGTGAGCTCGACGGTGCTCGTGCTGGTCTCGTTCCCGCCGCTCTACCTCGCGGTCGAGACCTCGCGCGACGCGGTGCGGCTCAGGTGGCGGAGGCTGCGGCGATCGAGCCGACGGCCCCGTCCAGCATCGCGTTGAACTCGTCGTCGCTCTGCTGGGCGGACAGGCCCTCGGTGAGCGCTCGGGAGAAGCTGGCGATCATGCCGGGCTGACGGCTCAGGCGGGCGTTGGACTCTTCGCGGCTGTAGCCGCCGGACAGGGCCACGACCTTCAGCACCTTCGGGTGGACGATGACATCGGCGTAGAAGCCATCCTCCTCGGGGAGGGTGAGCTTCAGCATCACCTGCTGACCGTCGGGGAGCCCGTCGAGATTGCGCAGGATCGAGTCACGCAACAGCACTTCTGCCTCGGCCTTGCTCGAGGAGTTGATGTTCACCTCGGGCTCGATGATCGGCATGAGGCCATGCCCGAGGATCTGCTTGCCCACGGCGAACTGCTGATCCACCACGGCGTCGACACCAGCCGGGTTCGCCTCGTTGATGACCGACCGCATCTTGGTGCCGAACACGCCCTTGGCAACCGCACGCGCACACAGCGCGTCGAGATCCGGCATCGGCTTCATGATCTGGACGCCGTTCTCCTCGTCGGCCAGGCCCTTGTCGACCTTCAGGAAGGGCACGACGCGCTTCTCGTTCCACAGGTACTCGGCCGCACCGACGCCCGCGAACTCACGGTCCATCGTCATCTCGAAGAGGATCGCGCCGAGGACGCGGTCGCCGTCGAAGCTCGGGCTGGTGACGATCCGGGTGCGCATCGCATGGATCAGGTCGAACATCTCGTCGTCGCCGTCGTAGGCGTCCTCCTCGATGCCGTAGAGCTTCAGCGCCTTGGGGCTGCTGCCACCGCTCTGGTCGAGGGCGGCGATGAAGCCGTTCTCGTTCGTGATCTTCTGGAGCATGTCCGCGTTCATGAGTGACGAGGATATGCGAGCCACGGCCGCGAGGCGTGGGTCGAGCGACCCGGTTTCATCAGAAGAGCAGCATCAGGCCCTGGAAGGCGCGCCAGCCGAGATAGATGGCCGCGGCGCCGACGCCGACCCAGAAGTGCCACGGTGTCTTGTGCGGCTCGTGGCTGACCCCGGGCGTGCCCTCGACCGGTTCGCCACAGTCCGGACAGGTGCCGTCAGTGGTGACCGACGTCGGCGTCCAGTTCTTCGCGCACGAGTCACACCAGGGCATCGGTTCGAGGGTATGGGGTCGGTGTAGCCGTCAGTCGCGGCGGATCGCCATGATCGCGGTGTCGTCGTCGATGACCCCACCGGCATGGTCCTTGGCGGCGTCGAGCAACGCCTTGCAGAGCACGTCCGGCGGCGCGTTGAGCTCGCGCTCCGCGGTCTTGATGATGCGTTCCTCACCGAACAGTCCGACGCCGGCCCGGGCCTCGGCGAGGCCGTCGGTGTACATCACCACGAGGTCGCCCGACTCCATCGGGATCTCCCGCGAGAAGTACTGCGCTTTCGGGTCGAGCATCAGCAACGGGCCCGTCGAACGCAGCGGCGCCGTGCCGTCCTCCTGGAACAGGAAGACGGCGGGGTGACCCGCGGATGCGTAGCGCAGGGTGCCGGCCTCGGTGTCGAACACGATGACCGCGGCGGAGATGAACTCTTCGTGACGGTCGCCCGCCGCGAGCTGGGCGTTGAGCTCCTCGAACGCCTGGGCCGGGTCCCGGAACTGGCGCAGGAACACCCGGAGGAGGTACTTCGCCTGGAACGCGGTGATCGAGGACTCGATACCGTGACCGGCGACGTCGCCGATGACCGCGGCGACGCGGGTGGGGCCGACGCGGTGGACGTCGAAGAAGTCGCCGGCCATCAGACCGGAACCGGCCTGGTAGACGCGCCCGATCTCGAAGCCGCTGAAGTCCGGCACCTCCTCGGGCGCGAGACGGGCGGCCCAGGCCTTCGGCGCGAGCTGCTCCTGCTCGAGTGCCTCGCCGGCGCGGCGCTCGATGTCGTATCGGTTGCGGGCCATCCGGGCCTCACGGCTGGCGGAACGGGACCACCAGAGCGCGGTGATCGCCGGCACGGCCAGCGCGCCGAACGCGGCCGCGATGTCGGGGGTGTCCACGATCGCCACGATCGCCGCCGCCACCGCGATGACGCCGTAGACGATCGAGGTGTGCGCCTCCTTGCGGAACGCGGCGAAGGCGAGCGAGTGCGCCTCGATGTCGACCGATGGGTCGTTGTCGACGAGATTGACGAGTCGGAGTCGCAGACGCGCCGAATGGGCGTAGGCAGCGGCGGTGACGAGTGCGATGAGGGCGAGAGCGCCCAAGACGATCGTGCTCATCGGGCCTCCTCGGGGGACGACGGAAGGGTCACAGAATGGTAGCGGTCAATCACTGCGCTTCCGGACGCGCAGCTTGATCGGGGTGGATCCGAGCGAAAATGCCTCTCGGAGTGAGCGTTCGAGGTATCGCAGGTATGTCGTCGGCACTTCACGGTTCGCAAACAAGGTGAACGTCGGCGGGTCCGTCGCTCCCTGGGTCGCGTAGAGCACGCGAGCACCGTGCGGAGCGGGTTGTGACGCCTGGGCGGCCCGGATCACCTTGTTCACCTCACGCGTCGGGATCCGGGTGCGATAGGCGCCGACCGCGGCCTGCAGTGCCGGCCAGAGGCGGTTGACGCCCTTGCCGCTCAACGCGCTGATCCGCAGGACCGGCGGGTCGGCCAGGAACGCCAGCTTGCGTTCGACGTCCTCGCCGATCTTCTCCCGCGCGTCGGTGTCGAGGAGCTCCCACTTGTTGAGCAGGACGACGATCGGGCAGCCGGCCCCGTCCACGCGCTCGGCCAGCCGCTGGTCCTGATGGGTGATGCCGATCGTCGCGTCGATCACCAGGAGGGCAACGTCGGATTTGTCGACGGCCTTGAGCGCCCGAACCAGCGAGTAGTACTCGGTGTCCTCGTCGATGCGGGCCTTGCGGCGCATCCCCGCGGTGTCGATGAACTTGATCGGACCGTCGGCGGTCTCGACGATCGTGTCGATCGCGTCGCGGGTGGTACCCGGGCGGTCGTGGACGACGGCCCGCTCCTCCCCGATGAGCCGGTTGAAGAGCGTCGACTTCCCGACGTTGGGGCGGCCGACAAGGGTGACGGCGAACATGCCGTCGTCCTCCGCCTCCTCGTCGTCGATGATCGGGTCGTCCGAACCCTCGGGCAGCAGCGCCACCACCGCGTCGAGCAGGTCACCCGTGCCCTTGCCGTGCAGGGCGCTCACCGGGAACGGGTCGCCCATGCCGAGGCCGAGCAGTTCCCAGACGGCGGCCTCGTGGCTGACGTCGTCGACCTTGTTGGCGACGACGAGGACCGGCGTGTCACCCCGGCGGAGCAGCTGGGCGACCTGTTCGTCGTCAGGGGTCACCCCGACCGTGGCATCGAGGACGAGCAGGATCACGTCACTGTCCGCCATCGCCTGTTCGGACTGGGCCGACACCTTGCCGTCGAGCGCGTCGCCGCCCGCCATCCAGCCGCCGGTGTCGAGCAACCGGAAGTGGTGGCCGAGCCATTCGGCGTCGACCTCCTTGCGGTCCCGGGTGACGCCGGGTCGCTCCTCGACGATCGCCTCGCGGCGGCCGAGGATGCGGTTGACCAGGGTGGACTTGCCGACGTTGGGCCGGCCGACGATGGCCACGGTGGGACGGCTCATCGCGCGGGCTCCAGGGCTCGACGGAGGGCCGCACCGTCTGTGGGAACGACCTCGACGGCGCGAGGCAGGTCTTCGGGACGGGTGCCGTCCAGGAACACGCCTCGGCTGAGGCACACGTCGGGGAGGAGATAGCGGTGGCCCTCCGGCTCGGCGGCGAGCACCCGGGTGAGGTCCTCCCCCACCATCAGGCCGGTCACACCGATGTTGCCGCCGAAGAAGTCGTTCGGCACCGGAATCACCCGGGCGTCGGGGTTGCCGGAGGCGGCCACCAGCGGTTCGAGGATCGGGGCGCCGAGGGTGCCCGTCAGGATGCCGACGGGCGCGTTCCGGCGGGGCGACAGCGAGACCGGCGTCGACGCGGCGGCCCCGGCGACCGCCATCGCCGGCGAGTCCTGGCGGGGGGCGCGATAGCCGTCGGCCGGCGCGCCGTCGACCCAGGCGAAGAACCCCGACTGCGTGCCGGTCGGCTCGCTGGCGGGATCGTGGAATTCGAGTTCGAGCGTGCGGGCCATGCCGATGCCGTCCTCGTGCATCGGGAAGTCGCCGTAGACCTCGGCCGGCGGAAAGGGGCGATCGGCGAGCAGGTAGTACTCGTCGGCCGCGAACACCATCCGGTGTCCGACGGTGGCCAGGAAGGTCTCCTGCCACGAGTCGACGATGTCGACGACGCGTCGCGCCTCGTCCAGCGTGTGGGCTCGCATCCGCTCCTGGGTGTTGAACTGCGAGATCCCGAGCGGGACGACGCACACGGAGGCGAGCTCCGGGAAGCGTTCGAGTACGCCGGCGAGCGTGTCGTCCAGCACGTCACCGTCGTTCAGCCCGGGGCAGACGACGACCTGGCCGTGGATCTCGATGTCGGCATCGAGCAGTTCCCGCAGCCAGCGCAGCGAAACCGCACCGCGCCGGTTGCGCAGGATGTCCGCCCGGATCTCCGGGTCGGTGGCGTGGATCGACACGTGCAGGGGCGACAGACGCTCCGTGATCACCCGCTCCAGATCGAGCTCGGTGAACCGCGTGAGGGTGGTGAAGTTCCCGTAGAGGAACGAGAGCCGGTAGTCGTCGTCCTTCAGGTAGAGCGACCGGCGCATGCCCTTGGGCAGCTGATGGATGAAGCAGAACTCGCAATGGTTGTCGCAGGTCTGCACCTTGTCGAAGACCGCGGCGTGCACATCCGCGCCGAGGGGCTCGCCGTCGGCCTTGTGGACCACGGCATCGAAGCGATCGCCGTCACGGTCGATCGCGAGATGGACCTCGGCGTCACTCGTCAGGATCTGCCAGCGAATGACGTCCCGCGGGACCTCCCCGTCGATGGCCCGGATCTCGTCGCCCGCGAGCAGGCCGGCCCGGGCCGCCGGGGAACCCGGCTCGACCGCGACGATTCGGGGGGACGACATCGGCACAGGCTACCGGTCCGCCTTCCTCCCCCCGTTCGCCGTGTCTGTGGTTGAGTTTCGCGTCTTTTCCTGCTAATTCATTCTCTGTGGACTGTTTCCGCAACCACGCGACCGGGCCCGGCGCCGGCGGACCGCCATGAGCGGGATCACCGTCACGCGCGTGGGCGAACGGCTGCTCGCGGTCAAGCGCGCCTCCCCCGGCGACGAGGACCGGCGACGAAACGAGGCAGCCCTGCTCGAACGGCTCGACCATCCGGGCGTCGTGCAGTTCGTGGAACTCGTCGACGATCCGGAGATCGAGCTGCGCCTCGACTACGCCGGCACCGACACGTGGGCCCGCACCCCACCGACCACCGCGGATGCGATCGTCGAAGGCCTCGCCGCCCTCGCCTCGACGATCGCCGACCTCCACGAGATGGGCACCGCCCACCGCGCCCTTGTCCCCGACCACGTGATCGTCGGACCGGACCGCCGGCCCGTGCTCTGCGGGCTCGCCGACGCCGCACCGGCCGACGCGGCCACGCAGTCGGAGGACCTCGAGGCGCTCGGCGACCTGATCGACACCGTCGCCGCCGGGGCGCCGGACGAGCTGCGGTCCGGGCTCACCGCGGCGGCAGCTGCGGCCCGCCAGAACGGACTCTCCGCCCGTCGACTCACGGCGGAGCTGAATCGTCTCCGCCCGGGCGGCAACGTCCGGGCGCTGGCGCGCCGCCCCCGTATCACCACCCGCGTGGCTGCCGGGCTCGGCGTCGCCGCGGTGGCCCTCGGCGCGCTCGCGGTCGCCGTGTGGCCGAGCGGCGCGGCCCCTCCACCGGTCGCGACGGCGACGACCGTCGACACCGTGCCCGCGACGACGTCCACCGTCGCCCTGACAACCCCGCCCACGGTGCCCGCCGCGGAGCCGACCGTGCTGGTGCACGACGGCCGCCGATTCGCCCTCGGCTCGGCGGACGACCAGGTCGTGATGGGCGACTGGGACTGCGACGGCGAACCCACGCCCGCGGTGCTCGTACGCGCCACCGGCGAGATCGCCCGCTTCGCTTCCTGGCCCGCACCGGGCGGATCCGTCTTCGCCGACGATCTCATCTCCGACGCCGACGCCATCGCCCTGGAGGTGGTCGCGGGTGCGTCGGTCGACGGTGACGCCTGTGACCGTCTCCGTATCATCCGGTCCGCCGGATCCTCGTTCTTCCCGGAGGACTCGTGAATCCACCTGCCCCGACCCCTCGCACCCTGCCGTCGCTCGGTCTGCTGACCGTCGGCGCCGGCGCGACCGTTGCGCTCCTGGCGATGCCGGTCGCCGCGCCGCCCCTCGATCCCGCCGCCGTGCTCCCCTGGTGGGAGACAATCGGTCCCGGCGCGGCGGTCATGGCGCTGCTCCGCCTCGTCGGCCTCACTGCCGGGGCGTCGCTCGTATTCGTCGCCGCGCTCGGGCTGCTCTCGTCCTCCACCACATCGACGCCGGTGCGACGGCTGTGGCGCGTGGTCACCCCACGGGTCGCGCAACGCCTCATGGCCGTCGGTGTCACGGCCGGGCTCGCCGCGTCCGCTGCGTTGCCCGCCGGTGCCCAGGACACCGGGCCGTCAGGTCCCGCCCTCGTCGACCTCGGTCCCGCGACAGCCACGGACACCGCGCCCGCGCTCGTCGATCTCGGCGCCGCCGACCCCGCCGGCACCGAGACCCACGACATCGAGACCCGCGACATCGAGACCCGCGACATCGAGACCGCGCCGGATCCCGCACCGGCTCGGGTCGAATCAGGCGCCGAGGTGTGGACGGTGGCGCCGGGCGATCATCTCTGGGCGATCGCCGAGCAGACGCTGCGGGACCGCGGCGCCACGACCGACACCTCCGCGGTGGCGCGCTACTGGCGACGGCTCATCGACGAGAACCGCACCGCGATCGGGGCGGACGAGGACCTCGTCCATCCCGGGCTCGTTCTGGTGCTGCCGGCGTGAGCCGGCGGCGGGTCAGGACGAGTAGCTGAGACCGAGGTCGTCGAGGCGGGGACCGGCGCCGTCGATGCCCGTGCCGAGGATCGCGGCCAGCGCCTGGAGATCGTTCGCCCGGATGGTGAGCACCCGGCCGTTGAAGTCCTGGCGTTGCACCTGGATCATCGTGAGATAGCGGTTCAGCATCTCGGCCTCGGGCCCGGAGAGCTTCTCGAGCCGGGTGAGGTCGATGGTGATCGACTCGCCCTCGCGGCGGGTCGGCCGGTCCGTGAGATCGATGACGGACTCGGTTGCCGGCGCGAGGCCGAAGCTCGGCCCGATGTCGGCGGGCAACAGCTGGTCGACCGGCACGTTGTAGAAGCGCGCCAGTCGCTGCAGGCGGGGAACCGAGATCGCCCGCTCACCGCGTTCATAGGCACCGAGAACCGATGCCTTGAACTCCTGGGTCGACGCCGCCTCGACCTCCTGGAGGCTCAGCCGCTTCTGGCGACGTATCGCCCGTAGGCGGTCGCCGACGCGCTTGCTGTATTCCTGCGCCATGTTCGATTCCGACATCTCGCCTCAACCCTTCCCCGCAAGGCCTTCCCCGAAGGACGGTGATCCCACGTCTAGAGACCGCGCGGTGACGCACCGTGCTCGGACACTAGGTCATCCGACTCATGCCACGCAATCCTCGGTGAGTTCGCACGAAACCGTGCATCCCCCGAACCGGATTCAGTTCGGGGCGGCGGCCCGCAGCCGGGCATCCGCGAGCAGCGTCCCGGCGGCGATCGCCGCGGTTTCCGCCCGGAGCACGCCGTCCCCGAGACGGACCGTCGGCAACCCGCGGTCGCGTTCCTCGTCGGCCCAGCCCCCCTCGGGCCCGACGAGGACGACCGGCTGCGCGAGCGACACCTGTCCACCGTCGCGTTCGGCCAGAGCGACAGGCCCGGCCGCGATGGTCGCGAAGTCGACGATCTCCTCGACCGTCGGCAGCCACGCCCGGCGGGACTGCATGACGGCCTCGCGAGCGACCCGCCGGAGACGTTCGGCGTTCTTCGTCGCCTTGGCCGCATCCCAGCGCACGACGGAGCGGGCCGCGGTGAACGGCATGATCCGGTCGACCCCGAGCTCGGTGAGCTTCTGCACGACGAGTTCCGGGCGTCCGCCCTTGATCAGGGCGAAGCCGACACCGATCGCCGGTTGCGGCCGGGGGACGTGGTGCACGCGGTCGAGCGGCTCCGGCTCGGTCCCGAGCCGGCACGGCCGCCAGGCCCCGGCGCCGTCGCCCACGGTGAGCGGGTCCCCGGCGCGGAGCCGCAGCACGCGTTCGAGATGGTGACGGTCGTCGTCGGCGAGCCGGGGCGTGTCGACGTCGGTGACCAGCACGTGCGGGCCGTGGCGTCCATCGGGCGCCTGGTCGGTCGCGGTCACGACCGCGACCTCACGAGAAGGCCGACTTGATCCGGGAGAACAGTCCCTGCCCCGGCTCCGCGACGTCGGTGCCCCGGAGCTCGGCGAAGCGGCGCAGGACCTCCTCCTGCTCGTCGGTGAGATCGTCGGGCACGTCGATCAGGACACGGACCCGCAGGTCACCGCGTCCCCTCCCCCGCACGTGGGGGATGCCGCGGCCGCGCAGGCGGAAGACCGTGCCGGTCATCGTCGCCCGGGGGATCACCAGATCCTCGACCCCGTCGAGCGTCTCGTATTCGATGTGGGCGCCGAGGGCAGCCTGCACGAACGGGATGTGGAAGTCGTGCACGAGGTCGCCGCCGTCGCGCTTGAAGACCGGATGGGGTCGCACCCGGACGTGGACGTAGAGATCGCCGTTGCTGCCGCCCCGGGGCCCGGCCGCGCCACGCCCGGTCAGCCGCAGGGTGGAGCCATCGTCGACTCCGGCGGGGACCTCGACGCTGTACGTGCGGTTCTCGATCGTGCGGCCCTGACCGTCGCACATGCCGCACGGCGTCTCGATCGTCTGCCCGATTCCGCCACAGCTCGGGCACGCGCTGGCGGTGACCATCTGGCCGAGCACGGACTGGCGGACCCGGCGGACCTGGCCGGCGCCCCCGCATTCATCGCAGGTCGCCGGCGAGGTGCCGACGGCGGCCCCGGACCCGTCACACGGCTCGCACCGCACCGCGGTGCGGATGGTGACCTCGCGTTCGCCGCCGAACACGACGTCCTCGAGATCCAGGTCGACCTGGGCTTCGAGGTCCTCGCCCCGGGGCGGGCCGCTCCGGCCGCCACCGCCACCGCCGAAACCCATGTTGCCGCCGAAGAACGCCTCGAAGATGTCGCCGAGGCCCGCACCGAAGTCGGCGCCCTGCGGCTGATCGGTGCCGAACCGGTCGAAACGGTCGCGGCGCTGGGGGTCCGACAGCACCTCGTAGGCGTTCGTGACCTCCTTGAAACGGCTCTCGGCCGTCGGATCATCGGGGTTCAGGTCGGGATGGTTCTGGCGCGCGAGCTTCTTGTACGCGCGCTTGATCTCTTCCTGGGTCGCGTTCCGCTCGACCCCCAACGTTTCGTAATGATCAGCCATCAGCCCTCGCTGAGCACGTTACCCAGGCGTCGACTCACAACCGCGACAGCCGCGAGGGCCTGGCTGTAGTTCATGCGGGTGGGCCCGAGCACGCCGATCGTGCCGGCCGGCTCCCCCTCGATCGTGTACGGCGCCACGACCAGGGAGCACTCCGCGAGCGGTTCGACGCCGGTCTCCTCGCCGATCGCGACCCGCTGGCCCCGCTCCAGGACATCGCTGATCAGGGAGACCACCACGATCTGCTGTTCGAGGATCGTCAGGATGTCGCGGATCTGCTCGACGGCCTCGAACGCCGAAGCGACCCGCGAGGCGCCCCCGACGAACACCTCGGCTTCGCGGCCCGCCGCGCTGAGCGCCGCCAACGCGGCCGTGAGCAGCGGATCGGTGTCGCCGACCATGTCGACCTCGAGCTCGGCGAGCGTTCGGCCGTCGACCGCGGCCGCCAGCCGCCGTCCGGCGTCCGCCACGATCTCCGGCGTCAGCTCGGTGGCGACCTCCACGGTGCGCTTCTCGATCACCCCGTTGCTCATGACGGCGACGACCATCGCGACGTGGGTGGACAGGTCGACGAGCTGGGTCGAGCGGATCGTCGCCGCCGACCCGGACGGTCCGACGACGACCGCGGCGCAGTCGGTGAGCGAGGTCAGCAGCTCGGAGGTGCGGGCCAGGGTTGATTCCATCTCGCCGCTCGCCGTCGCGAAGAAGTCCTTCACCCGGCCCCGGTCCTGGGGCACGAGGGCGGGTTCGAGCTGGCGGATGCGATCCACGAAGAAGCGATAGCCCTGGTCAGTGGGTATGCGACCCGCGCTCGTGTGGGGCTGCACGAGATAGCCGAGCTCCTCGAGCGCCGCCATCTCGTTGCGCACGGTCGCGGACGAGACGGCCACCGTGGGTGAGTCGGCGATCCGACCCGAACCGACGGGTTGGGCCGTCTCGATGTACTCCCGGACGACAGCCGAGAGGATCGCAGCTTTCCGGTCGTCGAGCATGGGGTCAGGCTATCCGGACCGACCCCGTGCGATTAATCGAGTTGGAGGGCGGAGATGAAGGCTTCCTGCGGGATGTCGACCCGGCCGATCGACTTCATCCGCTTCTTGCCCTCCTTCTGCTTCTTCAACAGCTTGTTCTTCCGGGTGACGTCGCCGCCGTAGAGCTTCTCGGTGACGTCCTTGCGGAACGCCCGCACCGTGGTGCGGGCGATGATCTTGCCGCCGATCGCAGCCTGGATCGGCACCTCGAACTGCTGACGGGGAATCAGTTCCTTCAGCTTGTCGGCCATCTTCTTGCCGTAGTCGTAGGCCTTGTCCTTGTGGACGATCGCGCTGAACGCATCGACCGGATCGCCGTGCAGCAGGATGTCGACCCGCACGAGACTGTCGACCGCGTAGTCGGCGGGCTCGTAGTCGAGGCTCGCGTAGCCCTGGGTCCGACTCTTCAGCTGGTCGAAGAAGTCGATGACGACCTCGGCCAGCGGGAGCCGGTAGTGCAGCTCGACCCGCTCGGGCGACAGGTACTCCATCTTGATCATCTCGCCCCGCCGGGTCTGGCAGAGATCCATGATCGTGCCCGTGTAGTCGGTCGGCGTCAGGATCGACGCCTTCAGGTAGGGCTCGGCGATGCTGACGATCTCGGCGGCGGGCGGCAGGTCGGACGGGTTCGACACGACGTGCTCGGAGCCGTCGCCCTTGGTGATGTGGTACTCCACCGACGGGGCGGTGGAGATGAGCGTGAGGTCGAATTCCCGCTCGAGTCGCTCGCGCACGATCTCCATGTGCAGCAGCCCGAGGAAGCCGCAGCGGAAGCCGAAGCCGAGGGCGCCGGAGGTCTCGGGCTCGAAGGTGAACGACGAGTCGTTGAGCCGGAGCTTCTCGAGGGCCTCGCGCAGGTCGGTGAACTCGTCGCCGTCGATCGGGTAGAGCCCCGAGAACACCATCGGCTTGGGTTCCTTGTAGCCGTCGAGCGGCTCGGTCGCACCCTTGCGGTCGACCGTGACGGTCTCACCGGAACGGGCTTCGCCCACGTCCTTGATCCCGGCGATCAGGTAGCCGGTCTCGCCGGGTCCGAGCTGGTCGACCGGCATGTTGTCGGGCGTCCGCACGCCGATCTCGTCGACGTCGTGGGCCGTGCCGGCATGGAGGAACCGCAGCTTGTCGGTGCTGCGCATCACCCCGTTGACGACCCGGATGGACGAGACGACACCGCGGTACTGGTCGAAGTGCGAATCGAAGATCAGCGCCTGGAGGGGCTCGTCGGGGTCACCGACGGGGGCCGGCGTCGTGGCGACGACCGCGTCGAGGAGTTCGCCGACGCCCTCCCCGGTCTTCGCCGAGATGCGCAGGATGTCCTGGGCCGGGATGCCGAGGACGTTCTCGATCTCGGCCGCGTACCGGTCCGGCTCGGCGGCCGGGAGGTCGATCTTGTTCAGACAGGCGACGATCTCGAGCTCGTTCTCCATCGCGAGATAGCAGTTGGCCAGGGTCTGGGCCTCGATCCCCTGCGCCGCGTCGACCACGAGGATCACGCTCTCGCACGCGGCCAGCGAGCGGCTGACCTCGTAGCCGAAGTCGACGTGGCCGGGGGTGTCGATCAGGTTGATGATGTGGTCGTCCCACTCGAGCCGGACCGACTGGAGCTTGATGGTGATGCCCCGCTCGCGCTCGAGGTCCATCGAGTCGAGATACTGGGCGCGCATGTCCCGGGCGTCGACCGCCCCGGTCAGCTCCAGCATGCGATCGGCGAGCGTGGACTTGCCGTGATCGATGTGGGCGATGATCGACGTGTTGCGAATCCGCTCGAGCTCCATCTCACCCGCGACGATACCGATGCGTGGGTGCGTTCCCGTCCGCGCTCCCGATACGCTTGTGGACTGTTCTTTCCCGTCGTCCCCAGCTGGGGCGACGAACCACCGAGAAGGTTTTCCGTGGCAAACATCAAGTCGCAGATCAAGCGCAACCGCCAGACCGAGAAGCGCAATCTCCGCAACCGCAAGGTTCGGTCGGAGCTCCACACCCGCACGAGGAACGCGCTCGCCGCGCTCGACGAGGGTGGCAGTGCGGATGGCCAGAGTGCCGAAGAGGCCGTCGACGCCGCCATCAAGCGGATCGACAAGGCCGCCCAGAAGGGCGTCATCAAGAAGAACACGGCCGCCCGGCGCAAGAGCCGCCTCCAGCGCAAGCTCAACGCCGGCTGAACGCTGGCGTCAGCGGCGGCCGCTCAGGCTCGCCAGTCTCGCGACCAGCACCTCCATCACGAGTTCCGGTGGCCAGTCCACCGTGCCCCGCAGCTGCATGTCCGCATCCGCGAGCAGCTCGATCGCGCGGGCCAGCTTGTCCGTGCCCAGGGCCCGGCTCTGCTGCATCGCCTTCTTGGCGGGGTACGGGGACCCCTTGATGCCGAGCAGCGCAGCCGCCTGCTTGTCGGAACCGACGCCGGCCCCGTCGAGGCGGAGCATGTTGCCGTAGCGCTTGGACAGTGACCCCATGAGTCGGAACGCCGCCCCGTTGCGATCGTTGGGCGAGCCGTCGTAGGGAATCAGCCGCGTCAGCACCTCGAGGCTCCCGGCGACGTCGCCCTTGTCGATCGCGTCGTCGAGCGCCCACGGGACGGTACCCCCCTTCTCCGAGCCGGCATAGGTGGCGATGTCATCCGCGGTGACGGGCGACCCCGCGCCGAGCGCTCCTTCCAGCGTGCGCAGGATGCCGACGACGCGGCCGGAGTCGTCACCGATCAGGTCCTCGAGCGCCAGCACCGCGCCACGGTCGAACTCGAGGTCGGCGGCGCCGATCTGATCACGCAGCCACACGCCGGCGTCCTTGCCCCGACCCGCGGCGGTCTTCACGATGACGCCGCCGGCGACCTCGATGGCCTCCTTGAGCGCCTTGGGCAGCGTCGGCATCTTGTCGACCTTCGGGTCGACCCCCTTCTCCCACACGAGCACGAGGTCGGTGGTGTCGAGGGACTCGCCGAGCATCGCGACGAGCGGCCCGTAGTCGTCCTTGCGGGAGAATCGGGAGACGTGGCGGCCGACGACCACCCGCTTGTCGGTGAGGAAGGGCGGCGTCCGGGCAGCATCGACCAGCCGGAGCGGGTCGTAGCGACCATCGTCGGTCTGGTACTCGGCCTCACTGAGGGTCTCGAGCATCAGGCCGCGGTCGCCGTCTCCCACGAGTTCGTCGACGGTCGTGGTGACGGCCTCGCTGATGAGTACGGGATCGTCGCCGAGAATGAGGTGGATGCCCATCGCCGTCAGCTTCGCCGATGCTGGAGGACGGCGCTCATCGTGTCCGCGAGACGGCGATTGCCCTTGACGTCATGGGCCCGCAGGATCCGGCATCCGAGGGCGATGCCGAGCGCGTGGGCGCCGAACGTGGCGTCGCGCCGGTCGTCGACCTCGGTGCCCGCGATCTCCCCGAGGAACCCCTTGTTGCTGGCCGAGAGGAACACCGGGAAGCCGAGGGCCACGAGATCGTCGCTGTGGCGCAGCAGTTCGGTCGACATCACCTGGTTCTTGCCGAGGTCGAGTCCGGCGTCGACCATGATCCGTTCGCGGGGGATGCCGGCAGCGAGCGCCATCTCCGCCCGGACCCGCAGGAACTCCGTGACGTCGGTGCGGACGTCGTCGTAGATCGGCTCGGGGTCCGCGATGCGCGGACCGATGCGCACCTGGGTCGCCACCACGGACGCGCCGTGGGCAGCGGCGACGTGGACGAACTGCGGATCGGCGAACCCGCTGATGTCGTTGCCGATGCAGGCGCCGGCCTTGCACGCCTCGTCGAGCACCGACGCCCGGAACGTGTCGACGGAGATCGGGAGGTCGAAGCGTTCGTGCAGCGCCGCGATCGCGGGAACGACCCGCTCCATCTCCTCGGCCGGCGTGACCTCGGGGCCGGGTCCCGCCTTCGAACCGCCGACGTCGAGAAAGTCGGCCCCTTCGTCGACCAGTTGCTCGGCCTTGCGGAGGAACTCGTCGAAGGCCCAGTACTGCCCGCCGTCGTAGAAGGAGTCCGGCGTGCGATTGAGAATGCCCATGACCAGCGCCCGGGTGGTGATGTCGAAGCGGGTGTCGCCGAGCTCGAGGAACATCGGCGCCGACCCTACCGTCACGGATCCGCCTCCCCGAACGCGATCTCGAGGCGCGGCTCCACCTCGACGACGATGACCGTGAGCCCACCGGCCACGATCGCCTGCTCGGGCTGCACGGTGCGCCCACCCGGCACTCGATGGAGCGGTGGCGCGGCCACGGGCACGGGGCCGAACCGATCGTGCAGCGCCAGCACCGCGTCGGCGTCGGCGCGGTCACCGTCACGGGCGACGATGAGGACCGGTCGCCGCACGCCGGCCAGGCGCAGCTGTTCGAGCACCCGTCGGGGCGACCCGGGATCGTCGAGAAGGACCACCGAGCCGTCGTGGTGGGCGACGATCACACCGTCGCCGAGCGAGGTGATGCCGGGGGCAGGCACCGCGGCCGAGCGCACCGACTGCAGGCAGACGAGGGCAACGACCGTCGCCGCCGCCGCTCCCCACCCCCGCCGGACGACCGCGACGAGCACCGCGAACCCGATCACGGCGAGCGCGGCCGCGCCGAGCATCGCCGGCGGTGCCGCGGCCGACACGCGGGCGACGCCGCCGATCCACCACAGAAGGGCTCGGGTCGGCAGGTGCAACACCCGCGCCGCGGTGCCGCCGAGCACGCCCGCCACGAGGCCGCCCGTGCATCCCCAGATCATGACGACGCCGCTTGCCGGCCCGGCCAGGACGTTGGCGGGCAGCGCGGCCAACGGCATCGGGCCGAAGATGCCCACCAGCACCGGCGCCACGGCGAGCTGGGCCGACACCGTCGTCGCGACGGGCACGGTCAACCATCCCGGGCCCGGCAACCGGTCGCCCAACGGCGCCGAGAGCCAGACGATGCCGGCCGTCGCCGATGCCGAGAGCTGGAAGGCCACGACCTGGATGAGGAACGGGTCGACCAGCAGGAGCCCGGCGAGGGCGAGCGACAGACCGCGGCGCCCCTCGACGGGCCGGCCGAGCGCTGTCGACCCGATGCCGACCCCGGCCATCGCCACCGCCCGCAGGACCGAGGGCTCGAAGCGCGTCAGGGTCGCGAAGGCGCCGAGCACCGCGAACAGCACGACGGCGCGCCCGGCCGGCCGCAGTCGGCCCGCCACGGGCATCGCGATCGCGAGAACGAACGCGACGTTCTGTCCCGACACGACGAGCAGATGGCCGAGGCCGGCGGCCCGGAAGTCGTCGGCCGTCGCCGCGGTCTGGTCCCGGTCGTCACCGATCACCATGCCGAGGAAGAGCGCCTGATCGGCGCGTGACAGGGACTCCGCGCCGGAGGCGAGTCGGCGGCGGATCTCGTTGGTGCCGGCCAGCAGGGGCGGGGCGCCGCGGCCGTCGACGACCTCCTCCACCGTGATGCGGCCGACCACATGGCGGTCGAGAGACCGGCGGTCCGTCCGCGACACCGGCCGGATGGTGCCCCGCAGCCGTACCTGCTCCCCCGCCAGTCGATCGTCCAGCCGGCCCGCCGCCGGTCCGTGGGCCGACGCGACCAGGCGCCGCCGCCCGCTGCGCACGGTGACCCGCACGCCGACCGGCCCGCTCGCCCGCGGGTCGTCGACGAGGGTCACCCAACCGTCGAAGGTGTCCGCCTCGGGAAAGTCCATCGCCCGGGTGGCGTGGGTGGCGGCCCCGGACGCAACGAGGAACACGGCGCCCGCGACCAGGAGCGAGCGCCGTCGTCCGGCCGCCAGGACCGTGAGCGCCAGGACGACGACCGGCCACGCGACGGTCGGGGCGAACCATGCCCCGAGGGCGGCGCCGAGCAAGGCGGCGTGGGTTCTCACACCGCGACCAGTCCCTCGATCTGGGCGAGCCGGCTCGGCCCGATCCCGGCCACCTCGAGCAGGTCCTCCACCCGTTGGAACGCGCCCTCGGTCTCGCGGTGGCGGATGATCGCCGCCGCGATGCTCGGGCCGACGCCCGGCAGCGTCTCGAGCTCGGCGGCATCGGCCGTGTTGAGGTTGACCACGCCACCCGCCGGGCCGGCGCCGTCGGCGGTCCCGGCCGGACCGCCGCCGGTGGGCCCGACCACATCCGGTTCGGACTCGCCGATGACGGGGACCCAGACCCGCTGGCCGTCGCTGAGCATCGCGGCCAGATTGAGGCGGGCCCGGTCGGCATCGGCCCGAAGCCCACCGGCGGCGTCGACCGCGTCCACCACCCGGCTGTCGAGATCCAGCTCGTGGACCCCGGGCCGCATGACCGCGCCGTCGACATGGACGAGCATCGTGGTCGGCGCGGCGGAGGCGGTGGTGGGCACCACCACGGCGATGTCACCGACCGAGGGCAGGACCTCCTCGGCCGGTGGTGGCGCCGGCGGGGCGAAGGCCCACCACGCGCCGAGCCCCGCCGCGACGACGGCCGCGAAGCCGACCGCGATCGCCCACGGGGTGATCCCGAGCCGATCCGCGAGCGCGTCGAACCACTCGCCAACTCTTCTGCGCACGTCCACGTCCGCGCCTCTCGCCTCACGCTCACGGGGAAGTGGGTCGCGGGGAAGCGCAGCGGGGAGGTGGCTGCGCTCACCCTACCGAACGCCGCTGACAGTCCGGGCTCCCTACTCCCCGCCGAGCCCCGCGAGCACGCCCTCGAGCGAACGCAGCCCGGCGGCCAGCGACTCGGCCAGATCGGCGAGCTGGGTCTCGCTCACGTCGATGACGATCGGGATGTCGAGCTGGACCGGCACCGTCGCGCTGATAGGGACCGTCTGGTTCACGTCGATGTCGAGGTCGAGCTCGACCGGCACCTCGATGTCGACCGGCACTGTGACGTCGAGCGGCACGCTGAACCCCAGCGGCGTCTCCACCTCGATCCTGGTGTCGAACGTCTCCTGGATGGGAAGGGACTCGTTGATCGGCACCTCGAGCTGCTCGTCCAGCACGATCTCGGTGTCGATCTGCACCACCTCGTCGATGGTGACCTCGAAGTCGATGGACGAGGCGGCGAACTCCTCGAGTCCGGCGATCGCCTCGTCCAGCCCACCGGTGATCGTGGGCTCGAGTTCGAGGAGCTGCTCCTGGAAACCGGTCACCTGGGAGGCGTAGAGCGCCGCCCCGGCCTCGACCCGCTCGAGATCTTCGCGGGTCTGGGCGAGTTCGTCCGCCGTGTCGCCGAGGCGCGCGTAGGCCACGCCGACCAGGACGAGACAGAGCAGCACGAGGGCGCCGAGGGCACCGACGAGGGGGACGAGATGACGCTGCAGTCCAGGCATGGGGACTCCTGTCTCCGTGTTCTCCGGGGAATCTGTGTTCTCTGGGGGTGGGGGTGGATCGGTCGGGTCGTCGTCGGGCGTTTCGGCCCGGTTGCGCATGACGAAGGCGAGGCCGAGGCCGACGGCGGCGACGACGGCCGCGGCCAGGAACGTCTCGGCGATGGCCGTGGCCGTGAGGTCGCCCTGGGCGGTGATCACGGCGTCCTCGAACGCCGGGTCGTCGATGGGGGGAAGGTCGATGTCGTCGCGCAGGGCGTTGAACCGGGCGAGGCCCCACGCGGTGAGCAGGGACAGGCCGACGCTGAGGCCCATCAGCCGCACGACCATCAACGTCGCCGCCGCCGCGCCTCTCTTGTCCGGCGCCGCGGTGTCGACCACGGCAGCCGACGTGGGCGCACTCACGAGGCCGAGGCCGGCGCCGAGCAGGCCGAGCTGGGCGCCCAGTACCCAATACGGCGTGTCCGCCTCCCAGGTCAGCCCCATGAGGAGGTAGGCGAGCACCGCGGCGCCCATCCCCAGCACGATCGGGAGCCGGTAGCCGGAGGCCGTGGTCAGCCGACCGCCCAGGTACGAGGTCAGGGCCATCGCCGCGGTGAGGGCGGACAGCACCCAGCCGGCCGCCACGGCCGAGTCCTCCAGGTCGATCTCGACCGCGTTGATGAAGATGGGGACGTCGACCATCGAGATCACGAGCGCCGCGCCCACGATGAAGTTCACGCCGAGGGCGACGCGGAGACTGCGGCCCCGGAACACCGACCGATCGATGAGCGGATCGGCGACCACCCGCTGGTGCCAGACGAACAGACCGCCCGTCAGCAACGCGAGTGCGTAGAGCCAGCGGAAGTCGAAACCGTCCCCGCCCGTCAGCTGGTCGAACCCGGTGACCGACTGCACCTCGGCGTCGCCGAGCAGGGCGAGGTTGAGCGACACGAGGGCCGACGTGAGCAGCACGGCACCGCGCCAATCGACGGTCGTCGCCCGACGGCCCTGATCGTGGCCGGACAGCGCCCACCAGACCGCCGCCATGCCGCCGAGCGCGAGGGGGATGTTGAGCCAGAACTGCCACTCCCACGACAGGAACCGCACGAGGATCGCCCCGTACATCGGTCCCCAGACCCACCCCAGCGTCTCGATCGCGGCAAGGGTGCCGAGGGCCCGCGCCCGTTTGGCTTCCGGATACGCGTCGCCCACGACGGCCAGCGCGACCGGCACCATCGCCCCGCCGCCGATCGCGGTGAGCACCCGGGCCGCCAGGAACGGACCCAGCGAGTCCATCAGCGGGATCAGGGTCGTGCCCAAGAGGAAGATCGCGTACGCCCCGATGAAGGTGTTGCGCCGGCCGATCACGTCGCTGAGTCGGCCGGCGATCGGCATCACGGCGACGAAGGCGATCAGATAGACGTTGACGATCCACGCGGCGTCGTCGAGGCCGTCGGGCAGCACGAGCCCGAGGTCCCCGATGATCGGGCGCAGCATCGTGGAGACGACGGTCAGGTCGTCGGCGGCGACGAACACGCTGAAGGCGACCGTGATCAGCACGGCTCGAGGCGAAACCCGGTTGTCTGTCCGCGGCCCGTCCGGTTCCGGGCCGCGGGACGCGACCGATGGTGCCGGCCGGGCACCGATCAGGGGCCGGACGATCACGACGAGCAGGCCGACGCCGAGAAGGACGACAACCGCCCATCCGGCGACCGACCACGCCGACCGCCCCGTGTCCGCGACCTCGCCGTCGTACTCGCTGAACTCCACGATCCACGTCGTGCGCGCCGACGCGGGGCCGGTGTCGAACTCCACGGCCGTCACCCGGGCCGACACCGGATGGACCCAGAGATCGACCGCCACGTCCTCGTCGTCGATCAGGCCGGCGGTGACGGCCCCGATCCGCGCGGCCGGCGCGACGGCCCGAAGCAGATAGCGGGGCCCACCCCGGTTCACCTCGTCGACGAACGTGACGTCCCGGAGCCCCTCGATCAGCGGCATCCAGCCGCCCACGGGATCGAAGAACTCCCGCGGATCCAGGTCGTAGCCGGCGGGCAGCGGCTCGAAGACACCGGTCACCGGGTTGCTCAGCAGCGTCTCGCCGCCCTCGGCGATCGCGCCGAGTTGGGTGGTGATCGATCCGTCGATCGTGACCGTGAGCAGTGCCTCGGCCTGGTCGGGAACGGTGACCGTGCCCGTGACCGCATCGACGGCGATGCTCTCCGCCGGATCGATGTAGATCGGCGCGCCCCGGCGCTCGAGGTCGAAGCGCACGCTCTCGACGTCGCCCATCGACTCGGCGACGGCCGGGATCAGGGACGCCGGGTCGGTGGCCAGCCGCTCCCCGTCGAGACCGTCGCCCCCGCTGCACGCGGCCGCCCCGAGCATCAGCCCGAAGAACAGCCATACGAGGTGCCGAGATCGTCTCAACCCGTGTCCTTCATCCGATTCCCGCCCCGGGCGACCCTAGTGGGCGCCGTGACACTGTCGTGATCCGCCCCCGGGTAGGTTCCGAACCGTGAACGAGCAGACCATCGCGGCGATCGACGTCGGGACGAACAGCGTCCACCTCGTCGTCGCCCGCCCCACACCCCACGGGCCGCTCGACATTCTCGCCCGGGAGAAGGTGAGCGTGCGCCTCGGGTCCGGCGGCTCGGACATGAAGCAACTCGACCCCGCCGCGGTCGAACGGGCGGTCGAGGCGATCGGCTACTTCGCGGGAATCGCCGCCGCGTACGGCGCGCACACGGTGGCCGTCGCGACGAGCGCCGTTCGGGAGTCGGAGAACCCGGGCCTGTTCCTCGACGCGGTGCGGGAGGCGACCGGGGTCGTCGTCGACGTCATCCCCGGCGCCGAGGAAGCTCGCCTCATCCACCTCGGCGCGATCAGCGCCGTACCTGCCGGCCCGACGAATCACCTGATCATCGACATCGGCGGCGGTTCGACCGAGCTGATCCTCGGGAGCGGGACCGAGCCGATCCTCACCCGATCCCTGAAGCTCGGTCACGTCCGTCTCACGGACCGCTTCCTGCCGGGCGGCGTGATCGAGGACGGCGCCGTCAAGAAGCTCCGCAAGTACCTGAAGTCGTTCCTCGCGCCCACCGCGGCCGAGTTCGTGGCCATCGGCCACGACACCGCGATCGGCTGCTCCGGCACCATCGAGAACGTGGCCGCGATCGCCGCTCGGCTCGGCGGTCACAAGATCAGGACGATCGACAACCTCGTCCTGACCCGCGACGGGCTCGAGGCCGTGGTCGACGACCTCGTCAGCCGCCACCGTCCCGCCGACCGGGAGCCGGTGCCGGGACTCGACCCGGCTCGGGCCGACGTGATCGTGGCCGGCGCCGTGCTCCTGCGCCAGCTGTTCAAGTCCCTGGAGATCTCGGAGATGATCGTGTCACCCAACGCGCTCCGCGAGGGCGTCGTGCTCGACCACGTCAGTCGCCGGGCGGGTGACACCCGCGCCCTGCACCACCTCAGCGACCTCCGGCACCGCAGTGTGATGGGCGTGGCCGAGCGCTACGAGGAGGACCTGACCCATGCCGAGCACGCGACGGACCTCGCGCTCCAGCTGTTCGACCGAACCGCGGTCATCCACGACCTCGGCGAGGCGGAGCGGCAGGTGTTGGAGGCGGCCGGCCTGCTCCACAATGTCGGCCGCTTCATCGCCCACGCCGCGCACCACAAGCACAGCTACTACCTGATCCGCCACAGCGAGCAGCTGCTCGGGTTCACCGAACACGAGCTCGAGATGGTGGCCCTCGTCGCCCGCTACCACCGCAAGTCGGCGCCTCGATCATCGCACGCGGAGTTCGCACGACTCTCGGCCCCCGACCGGCGGACGGTGAAGGTCCTCGCCGGACTGCTGCGGGTGGGAATCGGACTCGATCGGAGCTACCGCCGGGCGGTCACGGCTGCCCGCGCCGACATCGACGACGAGCAAGTGCGGATCACGCTCGACGTCGAACCAGGGGCGGACGCGGAGCTCGAGCTCTACGCCGCCCGCGAGCGGTCACCCTTGCTGGCCGACGCGCTCGGCCGGGCGGTGTCGATCGATGTGGCCGAGGAGCCCTAGAGCCGAGGAGCCCTAGAAGAGCGCGGCGCTGAGCTTGCGGCGCCACTCGGCGGTGCGAGGGTCATCCGAACCCAGCACCTCGAGCAGGTCGACGAACTTCTGACGATCGTCGTCGTCGGTCTTCACGGTGGGAAGCAACGCGGCGAGCTTCGCGTCGACATCGTCCGTGTCGCCGCCGGTGCGGGCGATGGCACGGAGCCGCCGCGACTCCGCGGTCTCGGGGATCTTGTCGAGCAACGCCAGACCCTCGTCGACCTGACCCTCGTCGATGAGTGCGCCGGCGAGCGCGGTGAGCACCTCGGGGTTGTCCGGTTCGAGGGCGTAGGCGGCGTTGAGCGACTCGGCGTCGCCGATCTCCAACAGCCGCTCGACCTCGCTCTGTTCGGCGGTGGGCACGAGGCGCTCGACGAACTCGCGGACCTGGGCTTCGCCCTGCGCCCCCATGAAGCCGTCGACGATCTGGCCGTCCTTCATGGCGTAGACCGCCGGGATCGACTGGACCTTGAAGGCCTGGGAGACGGCCGGGTTGGCGTCCACGTCGACCTTCGCGAGCTCGACCTGGCCGTTCGTCTCGGCGATCACCTTCTCGAGGATCGGGCCGAGCTGCTTGCACGGCCCGCACCACTCGGCCCACAGGTCGACCACGACGGGGACGGTCTTCGACCGCTCCACGACCGCGGTCTCGAATGTTGCGTCGGTTACATCAGCCATCGTGCGTTGCAACGTAGCGGACCGACCCCGCATTCCCGTCCCCGCCGTGTCGACGCCTCCACCCCGGACGTGATGTGATGCGCAACAGATGACTGTTCCCGCCGATCCCAGCGATCTCTACACCGTCCTGCGCACCCCGGATCTCATCGATCCGGTGCTGATCGTGCACTTCGACGGATGGATCGACGCGGGCATGTCCGCAGGTCAGGCGGTACGTCACCTGATCGAAACCACCGGCGCGGAGCCGCTCGTCGAGTTCGACACGGAGTTCCTGCTCGACCATCGGGCCCGTCGGCCGATCATGCACATCGTCGACGGTGTGAACGCCGGCGTCGACTGGCCGACGATCGAGATCACGAGCGGGCGCGATGCGAACGACCGCGACGTCCTCGTCCTGAGTGGCGCCGAGCCGGATCACAACTGGCGCAGCTTCGTCGACGCGGTGGTCGAGCTCGCCGAGGGCTTCGGAGTCCGTCGGGTCGTGGCCCTGGGTGCCTACCCGGCGGCGGTACCCCACACCCGACCGTCGCGGCTCACCGTCACGTCCCCCACCGTCGACCTCGCCCGTAGCAACGAGCCGCGGGCCACGCTCGACGTGCCGGCCGGCATGGCCGCCGTGCTCGAGCAGGCGTTCGACGCCGCCGGCATGGAAGCGCTCACGATGTGGGCCCAGGTCCCCCACTACATCCCGGCCGGCCCGTACCCCGCCGCGAGCCAGGCGCTGCTGGAGGGTCTCGCGGAGTCCGCCCAGGTCAGCGTGGGTGTCGGGTCGCTCGGGGAGCAGGCGCTCAGCACCCGCAACCGGCTCGACGAGCTCGTGTCCGACGAGGAGTCGCACCAGGCCATGCTCGGCGAGCTCGAACGTCAGCACGACCAGTTCGCCCACGACGGCGAGACGCTGCCGACCTCCGACGAGCTCGCCGCCGAGGTCGAGGACTTCCTGCGGGCCCAGGACGACGACCCCGAACCATCAGGAGACGACGAATGAAACTCGACGCCGCGCTCATCGGCTCGCTCGACACGATCGGCGATCGCGCCGCCGAGATGGAGGCGGTGGGCTACGACGGCCTGCTGTCGGTCGAGATCAACCACGATCCGTTCTTCCCGCTCGTGGCGGCCGCCGGACGCACCGAGACGGTCCAGCTCGCGACCGGGATCGCCGTGGCGTTCGCGCGCAACCCGATGCTGCTCGCCAACATCGGCTGGGACCTCCAGGCGTACTCCCAGGGCCGGTTCACGATGGGCCTCGGATCCCAGATCAAGCCCCACATCACAAAGCGGTTCTCGATGCCGTGGTCGAAGCCGGCCGCCCGCATGCAGGACATGATCGAGGCGATGCACGCCATCTGGGACAGCTGGAACAACGGGGAGCGGCTCCAGCACCGCGGCGAGTTCTACACCCACACGCTCATGACCCCGATGTTCGACCCGGGCCCGAACCCCTACGGCAACCCGCGTGTGTCGCTCGCCGGTGTCGGCCCGCTCATGACCAAGGTCGCGGGCCGGGTGGCCGACGGCTTCATCTCCCACGCGTTCCAGACGCCGGACTACTTCCGCGACGTGACGATGCCCGCGCTCGAGGAGGGGCTCGCCGAGCGGGGTCGCAGCCGGAGCGACATCGAGATCTCGATGCCCCTGTTCGTCACCAGCGGCACCAACGAGGAGGACTTCGAGCGCCGCAAGCAGGGCAACAAGCAGCAGATCGCGTTCTACGGGTCGACCCCGGCCTACAAGCCGGTGCTCGACCACCACGGCTGGGGCGACGCCCACACCGATCTCAACCGCATGTCCAAGGAGGGCAAGTGGGTCGAGATGGCCGACGTGATCGACGACGAGATCCTCGACGCGTTCTCGATCGTCGGCGAGCCGGGTGACGTCGCCCCGAAGCTGGCCGAGCGCTATGCCGGTCTCGTGGACCGGGTGCAGTTCGCCTACGACGACGGCGGCAACGAGGAGTGGGCCGCGGTCGGCGAGGAGATCCGGGCGATCTAGCCGAGCGTCCAGACCGAGCCGAACTCGAACTCGGCGAGGAGCGTCGCGCCCGGCGGCGGTGCGGTGTCGGCTTCGAGGAGCAGATGGGTCGCGGTCGGGTCGGCGTCGGCCTGCGCCCGGTCGAGGCCGACCTCGTAGGCCACGGCTGCGGCGAGGTTGCGCGGCACCCGGTCGACGTCGATCACGAGCAGGTCGATGTCGGCGTCGGCGACCGGCGACGCCTGCACCTGGCCCACGACGGAGTTCTGCTGGAGATCGTCCAGCGCGGCCAGGCCGGAGAACACGGCGAGCGTGATCGCGGTACCGGCGACCGCCAACGCGGCCCGATTCCGCCACTGGAGGGCGGCGAGCAGGAGCAGCCCGACGACGATGCCGGCGCTCGCCGCAGCCCCCGGCTCGAAGAAGTTCCCGCCGAACGGAGCGCCGCTGACCTCGGTGCCGAGCATCATCACCGGCGACCGGGGGGTCTGCCAGTTGTTGCCCGGACCGGCCCAGGCTCCGTAGAACCCGGCGACCACTCCCCCGGCGGCGATCACCGTCGCGCTGATCCGCCACGGCAGCTGTTTCGCGCCGACGATGCCGAGGGCGACCAGCGGCGGCGCCAGGATCTCGATGTAGCGACCGTGGAGCCACGCGTCGCTGCGATCGACGCCCGTGAGGAACCATCCGGCGACCACCACGATCCCGACGCCGATCCCCGCGACAACCTTCGCCACCTGGGGTTTCGCGGTGATCACCAGCGCGCCGAGGATCGCCAGCCCCGCGGTCGCGAGCACCAGATAGGCGACCGTGCCGCCGGCGTGGATCGCCATGTGCGGGATGTCGTCGATCCCGCGACGGGACACCAGATCGCCGGCGTCGTACGTGCCGGTGCTGTCGAACGCGGCGTCGGCCACCCACGCGCGCGCCACCTCGGCCAGCCGCAGCCCCGATATCCCCAGCGCCGCGGCCGTGACGCTCGCCGGGATCTGGCCCGCTCGGAAGGCGAACCCCACGGCGGCGACGATGAGGACGACCGCCGCGGCTCCGGTGCGGGGATGAGTGGCGAACAGGGCGATGGCCACGACGACGACCAGCGCGACCCGTCCGCCCGTCACCCGTTCGTGGAGGAGCGTCACGCCGAGCAGGCCCAGCGCGACCAGCAGGGGCAGGAGGCGTTCGGTCCAGACGATCGATCCGGTGAGCAGGGCCGCCGGCAACGACGCACCGACGAGGGCGCCGGTGATCGCCGTCGACCGGGCGGCCCTCGTCAACCGGCGAACCAGCGCGTAGAGCACCGGGATCAGCAGGGCGCCCAGGATCGCGTTGCCGACCTGGGCGTAGACGACCATCTGTGACTCGTCGAGCCCCACAAACCAGCCGGGGGCGAGGAGCAACGGATAGAGGATGCCGTACGGCGGTTGGGCCCCGATCGCGGCCGCCCCGTCGCCCGCCAGCGTGCGGCCCATCGAGAGGAAGGCGATGTCGTCGATGGCGAGCATCGGCCCCGCGACGGAGGTCGCGATCCACGCGCCGACGGCGGCGTGGAGCACCGTGAACGCAGCGAGGAGGCGGCCGGTCGGAGACATCGCTGCGACGCTAGGCGTCGGCCGCGAACGTGGGTGGGAGCCTCACCTCGCGGTGCTACGATTCTGCCCCGAACAACTCGGGGCTATAGCTCAGTTGGTAGAGCGCTTCCATGGCATGGAAGAGGTCAGGGGTTCAATTCCCCTTAGCTCCACAACCCCGATCTCCCAGCCGCGAGCGCGAGGCCGGGTGTCATCCGGATGTGACCGTGAGTGTTCCCGAGCCGGTGCCGATGTCCTGGAAGTCATTCAGGCTGATCTCGATGATGCGGGGCCCATCGACCTGGAAGGTGAACTCGTCAGAGGTCGAGTCGTTCTCGGGCCAGTATTCGTCGTTGGACTTGTCGTATCGAATCTTGCCGAGGAAGGGGAAACTCGCCTCTGCCACCGCGGTGTAGGTGCCGGCAGACGGTATCCGCACGCAGAAGAACAATCCGTCGTAGAGATACGTCGCCGGCGCGGGCCCTCCGTCGACCTGAGCCTCCGTAGCCTCACCGTCGCCACAGACGGTGTATTCGTCGCCTTCGTCGTTGTCATCGTCATCGTCATCGTCATCGACGATGACGCTCGCGCTCGTCTCCGGCGGCGTGGCGATCTCGTCTGACCCACCCCACCGCGCCGATGCGGTCAGCGCGAGTTGACGGAGTTCGTGCAGCTGGAACTGGCCCTCCGCGACCATGAGCATGGAGCGGTCGCCGAGGTCCACGCCGACGACCTGGAAGCCGCTGCCCTCGCCCTCTTCCCATTGGAGCCCGCCGGTCGAGCCCTCGTTCGAGATTCCCCCGGTGAGAGCGTCGATGTCCGACCGGCGCTCCGCCGGTGTCATCGGCTTGACCACGAAGTACATCAGGTATCCGGAGCCCTGATACCAGTAGCACTCGTCCGTCGACGACAGTTGAATCGCGTCGGAGCGATCGAAGCTCGACACGCCCACAATGGCGGCGACCTCTGCATCCTCGAGGTACGGGCAGGATCCCTCAGGGATGTCGCCGTCATCACGCTGGGCATCCGTTGGCACGACGACATCGTCCTGCGCAATGTCAGGCCCCGCCTCCGCGTCGCTGCCGTCTCCGCCGCATCCTGCCGCGAGCAACGCGACCAGCGCGACCACACCCACACGTCTCCACACCTTCGTCTCCACCCTCGTCACGCCTCGTCCTCGATCTCGAGCATCATGAGCTCGGCCACGAGTGCCAGCCCACGAGCGGCGAGACCCGCGCCGATCGCGAGTAGGGCAAGGATCGCGAACGCGCCGACGCCGCCGTTGAGAAGCACGATGTGCTCGGCGAACCCCTCGAAGCCACCTTCCTCGCCGGCTCTGGCCAGGACCGACATACCCGCCACCACCGCGAAGATCAGGCCGATCGTTCCCACGAACACCAGCGCAATGCCGGCGACGTCGAGCGACTCCGCCGCTCGTTCCCACTTCCTCACGACAACTCCCCCGTCCACCGACACCATGCCGTTGCGACGGCAGCATCGCATGACCGGCGGCTGCCGGACGAAATCGTTGTCTCAGCCCGCTTCGGTGGCGGGGGCGCTCGGGTGCCAGTCGAGGCGGGGGCGGTCGCCCCACAGCTTCTCGAGTTGGTAGAAGTCGCGCTGTTCCTGGAGGAACACGTGGACGACGAACGGGCCGTAGTCCATCAGCACCCACTCGCGTTCTTCCTTGCCCTCGACCCGCACGGGCTTGGGGCCGCCGGCGTCGGCGATCTTCTCCTCGATGCCGTCCACGATCGCGTGGACGAGACGGGGGTTCGAGCCGCTGGTGATCACGAAGTAGTCGGACACGGCGAACACGTCGCCGACGTCGATGATAAGCGGATCGGTGGCCTTCTTGTCGTCCGCCGCGTCGGCCGCGAGACGGGCCCAGCGCTCGATGTCGTCGGCGGCGAGGGGCTCGGCCGCAGGGGAAGAATCAGTCATGCGTCGAGGCCGATGGTAACGGTCAGGTCGACGACTTCGTTGGGATTCTCGTCGAACACGACCGGCACGCCCATCCGCTCAGCGAAGGCCGTGGCGATCGGCTCGTTCTCGACGAGGTGATAGCTGACGAAGGTCTCGGCGACGTCGGACTCCCAGGCGTTGCCGATGATGAACACCTCACCGCCGGCCGCGACGACTCTGGGAAGGGCGGCGTTGCGGTTGGCGGCGTCGCCGGTGCCGTCCAGCAGCTGCACCGTCGGCAGGGCTCCCGGCTCGTGACCGACGGGCAAGGGCACCGTCTCGACCCGACGATCGGTCGGCCACGTGCTGTCCTCGGCGCGGAGCGCGTAGATCGGTTCGTCGGGATCGATCCAGAACGGCGCCATCGGGGCCAGCTCGATGTCGGCCGTGCCGGTCCCCATCGCCCGCAGGTGGGGCGGCAAACCATCGGTGAAGAACAGGGTCGCCGCGATCGGGTCCTCCGCGGCCCGGATCTCTCCCAGCCAGGCGTCCCACACGGCGAGCTGCCGGTTGAAGCGCGTCGCATCGGGCTCGCCCGGATTGCGCCAGCCGTAGACGGCGGCGAGCTCGGCGGCGTCGAACCCTCGGCCTCCCGACTCGATGACCACCTCGATGCCCCCGGCCCCGTCGTCCACCACCAGGTCGTCGACGAGCACGTACGGGATCGGCTCGACCAGCTCGAAGAAGCCGGTGAGTCGCTCCGCCGTCATCACCATCGGATCGTCGGTGAAACCCATGCCCATCCACTCGGCCACCGCCGCCTCGAGCCTCTCGACACCGCCCTCGGCGTAGGCGACGTCGAGGATCACGTCCTCCTCGATGTCGATGAGCAGGTCGGGCGACAGAATGCTGAGGCTGCCGCCGTCGTCGCCGGCGGTGCGGGCCAGCACGGAGACACCGACGAGTCGGTCGGCGTCGTCGGTGTGGGCGATCAACAGTGTGGGCGTGGGCACGGCGAACGCGAGGAACCCACGCGCATCCGGATCGGTGACGACGGGGACGTCCTCACCATCGGTCGTGTCGAGGACCGCCTTGGTCCCCTCCCGCCACAGCAGGAAGACGACGAGCCCGGCCCCCACGACCAGGAGGGGGAAGACGAAGCGGAAGAACGGGTTCGCCGGCGGGGCCGGTCGGCGGCGGGGCCGGCGGGTCGGCGGCGCGTCGTCGTCCGTGGGTGCCTCGTCGACCGCGGTCATTCAGGCGGTCCCGTAGAGGCCAAGCATCGCAACATCGCCGATGACGGTATGCGGAACGAGCGCGGCAACCGGGCGACCCGTGGCGAATCGGTTCCGCAGGTCGCTCGACGAGACCTCCATCACGGGCACGTCCACCACCTCGTGCGGCCAGCCTTCGGGCGGACGACCGCCCTCGCGCCCGCCACGGTCGACCACCACGGTGGACGCGAGCTCACGGACGTCGTCGGGCCGCTTCCAGGTGTCGAGGCCGACCGCCGCGTCGGACCCGACGACCAGGAAGAGCTCGGCGGAGGGATGAGCGGCCCGCAACTGCTCCAGCGTGTCGGCGGAATAGGTCTCGCCGCCGCGGGCGACCTCCACGTCGGACACCTCGAGCAGGGTGGCGCCGCACAGGTCGTTCGTCGCGGCCACCGCGTGGATCGCCATCTCGAGTCTGATGGCGGCGGGCGTGACGGTCGAGCCCGTCTTCTGCCACGGATCGTTCGCCACCACGAGGAGCATGCGGTCGAGGTCGAGCGCCTCACGCACTTCGAGCGCGATCATGAGGTGGCCGTTGTGGAGTGGGTCGAAGGTGCCGCCGAAGACCCCGATGCGCTCAGATTGCACGGCTCGCAGCATAGAACTCGTCCCGAACCCTGCGTATGTCGGCCGAAATACCACGCTGCGTCACCGACGTGACACAAGTCACCAACGCCAGAGCTGACAAGGGCGCGTCAACAATGCTTAAATACTCCCGCTGGACCGGAGTGCGGCGCGCGTTCGCTGAGTCGCGAGCACACGGTACCTGCTTCCCCCCGAAAACCACCCAAGGCATTCACGAACAAGCGAGGATGCCAAACCGAAACTCGGAATATCGCGTCTGCGACTTCCGTTGAGCGAGTTGTCATGAGCGATTCAGTTGGACAGTACCTGAACGAGATCGGTGCGGTTGCACTTCTCAACGCCCAGGAGGAGCGCGAGCTCTCCCAGGTCATCGAGAAGGGCTTCGAAGCCCGAGATCGCAAAGAAGCAGGCGAGAAGGGTCGTGAACTCGACCGGGCGATCCGCGATGCCGCGGCCGCCAAGGACCGGTTCATCCGGGCCAACCTCCGCCTCGTGGTGAGCGTTGCTCGCCGCTACCCCCTTCCCCCCGGCATGGAACTCCTGGACCTGATCCAGGAAGGCAACCTGGGCCTCGAGCACGCGGTCGACAAGTTCGACTGGCGCAAGGGCTTCAAGTTCTCCACGTACGCCACCTTCTGGATCCGCCAGGCCATCGGTCGTGCCCTCGATCAGAAGGCCTCGCTGGTCCGTCTCCCCGGCGACCGTTCCGCTTCGCTGCGGGCCGCGCTGCGGGCCGTGTCGGGCGACGGCGACGAACTGGACGACGAGCATGCTCGCCTCCACCGTCTCACCACCCCCACCAGCCTCGATCGCACCATCGGTGACGACGACTCCAACGAGCTCGTCGACCTCCTCCCCGACTCCAACCCCGGCCCCGAGGTCGAGGTCATGGCTCGGGCCGAGGAAGAGATGGTCACCGGCCTGCTCGACATCCTCGACGAGCGGGCCAAGTACGCCGTCGAGCAGCGGTTCGGCCTCGGTGACGGGCGCAAGCGTTCCTACCGTGAGGTCGGCGAAGACCTCGGCGTCACCGCCGAAGCCGCCCGCCGTCTCGTCAAGCGAGCCATCAACTCCGTGCGCGAGCACGCCGCCAGCATCGCCGACACCGTCGACGCCGCCTGACTCTCCGGTTCTGTGAGTCTGAATCAGCACCTCGTGCTGATTCAGACTCACAGAACAAACAGAAACGCTGAACCGAAGCCTCTGCCTCCGGGCGGGGGCTTCGGCCGTTTTGGGAAACTGGTTGGAACAAGCCCCTCTCCGGCAGCAGACTTGTCGGGTGAGCACCACGTGGACTCCCGACAGCTGGCGAACGCTCGAGGCGAAGCACCAGCCTGTCTGGCCGGATCAGGCCGAGCTCGACCAGGCGTTGAAGACCCTCGGTGACCAACCGCCGCTCGTCTTCGCCGGCGAGGCCCGCGACCTCACCGCCAAACTGGGCAAGGTCGCCCAGGGCGAAGCGTTCCTGCTCCAGGCCGGCGACTGTGCGGAGTCGTTCGAGAGTTCCGCGGACTCGATCCGTGACCGCCTCCGGGTCATCCTGCAGATGGCCATCGTGCTCACCTACTCCGGCGGCATCCCCCTCGTGAAGATCGGTCGCATCGCCGGCCAGTTCGCCAAGCCGCGGTCGAGCCCGACCGAGACCAAGGGCGGCGAAGAGCTGCCGTCCTTCCTCGGTCAGAGCGTCAACGACGTCGGGTTCACCGCGGCCGAACGTCGTCCCGACCCGCAGCGCCTGCTCGGCGCCTACAACCGTGCCGCGTCCACGCTCAACCTTCTCCGTGCCTTCACCCACGGCGGCTACGCCGATCTCCGCCAGGTGTCCACCTGGAACCGTGAGTTCGTCGCCTCCTCCCCCGCCGGTGAGCGTTACTCCCAGATGGCCGACGAGATCGACCGCGCGCTCACGTTCATGGCGGCCTGCGGCGTCACCGGCGAGACGGTGCCGGCCCTGCACGAGGTCGACTTCTTCACGTCCCACGAGGCGCTGCTCCTCAACTACGAAGAGGCCCTCACCCGCCAGGATTCGCTGACCGGCGACTGGTACGACTGCTCGGCCCACATGCTCTGGATCGGCGAACGCACCCGCCAGCTCGACGGCGCCCACGTCGAATTCCTCCGGGGCGTGGAGAATCCGCTCGGCTGCAAGGTCGGGCCCACCGCGACGCCCGACGAGGTCCTCGGCTTGTGCGAGGCGCTCAACCCGGATCGGGTCCCCGGTCGCCTCACCCTCATCGTGCGCCAGGGCGCCGATGTGGTGACCGAAGGCCTGCCGCCGCTGCTGGCGGCCGTGCGCGACTCGGGCCATCCCGTCGTCTGGGCGTGTGATCCGATGCACGGCAACACGTACACGTCCGAAGTGGGCGTGAAGACCCGCCACTTCGACGATGTGCTCAAGGAGATCTCGGGCTTCTTCGCCGCCCATGCCCAGGAGGGCACCTGGCCCGGCGGCGTCCACGTCGAACTCACCGGCGACGCCGTCACCGAGTGCCTCGGGGGCAGCGACGACCTCGTCGACGGCGACCTCGAGCACGCCTACGAGACGATGTGCGACCCCCGGCTCAACGGCCGCCAGTCGGTCGATCTCGCCTTCCGGGTCGCCGAGCTCCTGCGCGAACGGGCGTAGCCGTCAGCAGCTGAGCTGGACCGAACCCGGCAGTTCCTCGAACGGGTCGAAGTTGGTGAACAGGATCTCGCCGGTGCTCAGGTTGGACCCGTCGACGGTGATCATGCCGATCTCACCCGTCGCCGAATAGCTGACGGCGTCGTCGGAGAACGGATCACCGATGTCGACGATGATGTCGTCGCCGGTGAACTGGCTGTCCTCGTCCCACCGGGTGAGGTCGACCACGAGTTCGTCGCCGGCTGCGTTCGTGCCGTAGCCCTGGGCGTTGAAGAGGATCTTCCCGCCGCCGGCCGCTGCGTCCTGCTCCTGCAGGAAGCAACGGGCGCTGTCGAGCGTGATCGTCTCGTCGCCGAGCACGACCGTGCCCCCGGTGCCGCCTCCGCCGCTGCCGTCGGTGGAGCCCGAGTCGTCACCGCTGCTGTCGTCCGCACTGCTGTCGTCCGCACTCGAATCGTCGCTCGATCCGTCGTCAGCAGCGGACGAGTCGTCCGCGCCGGCACTCGTTCCGTCATCGCCGCTGTCGTCGCCACAGCCGGCCGCCACGAGGGCGAGGAGGGCGAGGATGCCCAGAATGCGCGTCAAGATCTTCATCATCAGTTCTCCCTGTCGTCCGCTTCCGCCGATGCGATTCGCACCGTAGCCCACCCATCGCGGATGACCGGTCACCAGTTCCGGGAATTTCGCGAATTTTCTGCATCCGCACGCCGCATCTGGTCCGTAGCAGGGGTGTCAAACACTCCCTGGAAGGAACCAGACCATGACCAAGCGCCTCATGCGCATTCTGTCCGCTCTTCTCGCTTTCACGCTGCTCGCCGCCGCGTGTGGCGACGATGACACGGACACCAGCTCCACCACCACGACCGAGGCTCCGGCCGACGACGACGGTGACATGGACGAAGACATGCCCGGCACGATCGTGGACGTGGCAGTCGCCAACGACTTCACCACCCTCGTCGCCGCCGTGCAGGCCGCCGACCTCGTCGACACCCTGAACAGCGAGGGCCCGTTCACGGTCTTCGCCCCCACCGACGACGCCTTCGCCGCTGCCCTGGCCGACCTCGGCCTCACCGCCGAAGAACTCCTCGCCAGCGACGACCTCGCCGCCATCCTCACCTACCACGTCGTGGCCGGTGAAGTGGACGCCGCCACCGCGATCAGCCTCGACGGCCAGTCCGCCGCCACCGTCAACGGTGCCGAGATCAACATCTCCGTCGTCGACGGCAGCGTCGTGATCAACGACACCGCCACGGTCATCGCCGCCGACGTGCCCGCCTCCAACGGCATCATCCACGTCATCGACGCCGTCCTGCTCCCCCCGGCGTAGTCCCTGCGGCTACGCCGTCCCGAGTGAGCTCGACCGCCCGAGCTCACTCCCCTGCGGGCGGACCGCTCTGACCCCACCCCCTCCAGGGTGTCGGGAGCGGTCCGCTCGCACAGTCGCTCACTCCCTGTGCACCATGACCGCCGTCCTTCTCGCCCCCCAACCTCGACTCCGTCCGCCGGATGGATACGCTCCCAGCGTGAGCCCCGCCGAGACCAGGGTCGTCGACGAGGTCGACGCCGCCTTCGCCAGAGGTGGCGATGATGCGCTGCGCCGGGCCTACGACGCCCACGGCAGCCTCGTCTACACACTGTGCTCCCGAGCGCTCGGCCCCGAACGGGCCAACGATGCGACGCAGGAGGTGTTCCTCAGCGCCTGGCGGGCTCGTGACCGGTTCGATCCGTCGAAGGGCAACCTCGCTGCCTGGCTCACGGGGATCGCGAAGAACCGGATCATCGACGCCATACGGGCCGAGAAACGCCACGCCGACCGCCGAGCACCCGAATCGAGCGACGAACTCCCGACCGAGAGCGACACCGAATCACTGGGCGACCGCATGCTGGTCGCCGATGCCCTCCGCTCACTTCCCGAACGCCCCCGCCAGATCCTCACTCTCCACTACTTCGAGGACCTGACCCACCCACAGATCGCCGAGCGGACGAACCTCCCGCTGGGCACCGTCAAGTCCGATATCCGCCGCGGCCTTGCTCGCATCCGCCAACACCTGGAGCAACAGCATGTCTGACGACACTCTCCATCTCGACGAAGCCGACAGCCGCGTCGACCGGATCCTGCGCTCCATGACCATCGACGACCTCGAGTTCGAGGCGCCGCCGGCCGACGTCTGGGCCGGCATCGAAGCCGAGTTCGCCCGGACGGCTCCGGTCGCTCCCGTGATCTCGCTCGCGTCCCGGCGCCGCCCGGCCCTGCTGGCCGCAGCCGTCGCCGCCGCGCTGGTGCTCGTCGCCGGCCTCGCCGTGGTCTTCACCGGCGACGACGGTCCGGTCGAACTGGCCGCCGCCGAGCTCAGCTACATCCCGAACGACGACGGATTCATCGACGAGGGCATCGGCCGCACCGCGACCGTCACGCTCGTCGAGGACGGTGACCGCGAGCTCGTGAGATTCGACGCCGCCGACCTGCCCACCGTCGGCGAGGGCAACGACCTCGAGGCCTGGGTCATCGGCGTCATCGGCGGCGAGATCCAGGTCGTGCAACCGATCGGCCTGGTCGAGGATCCGTCCGCCCCCGGCACGTTCACCATCCCCGCGGACTTCGACCGCTCGGCCTACGACGCCGTCGCCGTCGACATCAGCCTCGAACCCCACGACGGCGACCCCGACCACAGCGGCATGTCGCTCGTCCGCGGCCCCCTCGTCGAGCTCTGACCTCCCCCTCCATGCGTTCTGGGTGAACGGAGGGCTGAAAACCGCGCCCCCGTTCACCCAGAACGCAGAGGGGGTGGGGGTCAGGCGAGGTTTTCGACGAAGGCTTCGAGCTGGCGGAGGTTGCGGACCTCGAAGACGCCGTCGGCGTGTTGGGCGTACTCGCCGACGATGGAGTCGCCCGTGTCCCAGTAGCTCTGCGGCTCCGGGTTCAGCCAGTGGACCTGGCGGGCCTTCTCCTTCATCTCCTTGATGATCCAGCTCTCGGACGCGTGATAGTTGTTCCGGGCGTCGCCGAGGATCATGATCGACGTCCGCGGCCCGATGTCCTTGCCGAACTTCTCCCAGAAGACGCCGAGCGCGTGGCCATAGTCGGAATGGCCGTCGACCCAGACCACGTCGGCCTCGGTGTTGACCCGATGAACGGCTTCGTTGATGTCCTCGACGCCCTCGAAGTACTGGGTGACCTCGTCGAGGCCGTCGATGAAGACGAACGAACGGACCTTCGAGAACTGGCCGGAGATGGCGTAGACGAGATGCAGCGTGAAGCGGGCGAACGCCGCCACCGACCCGGAGATATCGGCGATCACGAAGATCTCCGGCTTGTGCGGCTTCGGGTTGCGGAACTTCGGCTCGGCCGGCACGCCGCCGTAGGACAGGGATGCTCGCACGGTGCGACGGAAGTCCAGCGGCCCCTTGCGGCCGTGGCGCCGCTTGCGCTGCAGGCGTGACGCGAGCTTGCGGGTGAGCGGATAGATCGCCTTGCGCAGCGAGGCCATCTCCTCGCGGGAGGCGTGCATGAAGTCGACGTCCTCCGGCAGCGGCTTGCGCAGCGTCTTCGCCATCGCCTCGACACCGCGATCGGCGACGAGCCGGCGGCGGATCTCGGCCTCGATCTCCTTCTGGAGCTGGTCGACGCGGGTCTGGTACTCGTCGCGCTGGAGCCGCTGATCGAACTCGGAGGCCTCGCCGTCCTCGTTCTGCTGTTGTTCGAGCAGGCGTTCGAGGACGCCGTCGAGATCGAGGTTCCGCAGCGTGCGGTACAGGTAGTAGGTGCCGCCCACGGGACGGCCCGGCTCCATGCCGGCATAGCGCCGCACCGCCTGGCGGGCGACGCCGCGCATCATCTGCTGGTCGCCCCGCATGAGCGCCTGGAACAGCATCTCGGCGAGCTCCTCGGGGGTGAGGTTCTCCCCACCGCCGCCGCCCTGCTGCTCGCCGGCGCCGTCGGCGTCGCCCATGTCGTCCATGTCGTCGAGGTCGCCGAGTTCGTCGCCGTCCTCGCCGATCGCGTACTCCTGGCCCCGCAACGAGAAGTAGACCTCGAAGACCGTCTCGAAGGCCTTCCAGTGGTTCGAGTGCTTCACCAACGTGGCAGCGAGGGCGTACTTGAACGTCTCGCGCTCCCCGATCGGGATGTGGCGCACGGCCTCCATCGCGTCGAGGTTCTCGGTGAGCGACACCGGCAGGCCGGCATTGCGCAACTCGATGATGAAGCCGTTGAGCAGCTCGAGGATCGGGTCACCCAGCTCCGGCGGCGGCGAGACCCCGGAATCGTCGGTGACCGTCATCGCGGGCCCTTCCCTGCTCAGACCGTGACGCCGTCGGCCGTGGAGAGTTCCTTCACGGCCTTGGTGATGTCGCTCTGGTACTTGAGGAGGATGTTGATCGTGTCGGTGGCCGTCTGCTCGTCGATCTTCTCGACGCCGAGCAGGACGAGTGTCTTGGCCCAGTCGAGGGTCTCGGACACCGAGGGGTGCTTCTTCAGCTCGATCTGGCGGATCGACCGCACGACGCGGGCGACCTGATCGGCGAGGTTCTCGGTGATGTCCGGCACCTTGGTGAGGACGATCTCCTTCTCACGCTCCATGTCGGGATAGTCGACGTGCAGGTAGAGGCACCGGCGCTTGAGCGCCTCGGAGAGCTCGCGGGTGTTGTTGGACGTGAGGAAGACGAGCGGGATCTGCTTCGCCTCGATCGTGCCCAGCTCGGGGATCGACACCTGGTAGTCCGACAGGATCTCGAGCAGGAGCGCCTCGGTCTCCACCTCCACTCGGTCGACCTCGTCGATCAGCAACACGACGGGCTCATCGGCGGAGATCGCCTCGAGCAGCGGCCGGGTGAGCAGGAACTCGTCGGAGAAGATGTCGTCGGAGATGTCGGCCCAGTCGGCGTTCTCCTCGTTGCGCTCGGTCTGGATGCGCAGGAGCTGCTTCTTGTAGTTCCACTCGTAGAGCGCCTTCGCCTCGTCGAGCCCCTCGTAGCACTGCAGGCGGATCAGACGGGCGCCGAGGATCTCGCTGACGCTCTTCGCGAGCTGGGTCTTGCCCGTGCCGGCCGGCCCTTCGACGAGAATCGGCTTCTGGAGCCGGTCGGCGAGGTACACGACACCGGCGATCCCCTCGTCGGAGAGGTAGTCGACCTTGGCCAGGTCGTCCTTGACGGTGGCGACGTCTTCGAAGCGATACGACATGAGGACCCAGGTTAGCGGCCGTTAACCACAGTCCCGTAACCGTTTCCGCGGCCTGTTCCGAAGGCGTACCGGCGGTGCAGTGCAATTGCCGGTCCGGAACGCCTTCGCTACGGTCGAAGTGCGGCTCAAATCGGTCGGGGGCGGGCGCGGCGAACGGATCTCGTCTCCGAGAGGAGGCAGAAATGCGCGGAATTCACCCTCGACTGGTAGGTCGGTGGCCGTTCGCAGCGGTTGCGGTCGTCCTCACCGCTGTCATCACCGTCGTTCTCGCGTTCGCGAACACGCCGGCATCGGCGGCCGCGTGCACCATCAACTGGGACGGCGGCGGCGTCGACGACTCGTGGCACACGGCGGACAACTGGGACACGAACGTGGTACCCGGCGCCGCGGATCACGTCTGCATCGAACCAGGCGCGCCGGTCACGGTCACCTACAGCAGCGGCACCACGTCCATCCTGAGTCTCCAGACCAACGCCGACGGCGACCTGGCCGTCTCGGGCGGGTCGCTCACCACCACGAGCACCACCGATCTGTCGACGCTCGCGGGCGACCTCGTCGTCACGCTGAGCGCCGACGTGCACTTCGCGGGCGCCGTCGAGGCAAGCGGCGACGTGTCGCTCACCGGCAATGCCGGTGCCTCGATCGTCTTCAGCGACACGGCCACGGTGAACAGTTCGGGTTCGAACACGGTGACGTTGGCGTCCTCGAGCACCGGGGCCGGCTTCTACGGGTCCGGCTCGCTGACGATGAACGTGCCGTTCACGTATTCCCAGGGCGAGATCTTCGGCCTGACGATCACGGCCAACGACACGGTGACGTTCGACGGCGGCTCGTCGCAGTTCGAGCAGGGCGCGATTCTCACGCTCAACGGCGGCACCGCCGCGTGGACGTCGGGCACCATCGACATGTCCGGCGGGTCGCAGATCATCGTCGGCGACACCACCCCCACCACCCTCGACATCACCTTCGACGCCCTCCTGCAGGACTTCGGCGGCACCGACCCCATCCTCGAGACATCCCCCAACGGCACGATCGACATCGACACCACCGGCAATGTCAGCATCCAGGCGGCGGTCAACCACAACGGCACCCTCACGCTCACCGACGTCGACACGCTGTCCTGGGACCGCGGCGGCACCACCTCCTCCACTGTCACCATCCCGTCGAGCTCGACCCTGGCGCTGAGTGGAACCCACACCTTCACGGCGGCATCGACGATCGCCGGCACCGGCACCATCGACTTCTTCGGGACCACCACCATCGACACCCCGACCGCCCAGTTCACCTTCACCGGCGACCTTCACTCCGCCGCAAACAGCGGCGCCACCACCATCGCGGCCGACATCACCGTCGACGACGTATCGGTCACGGGAAGCGGCGACGTCTTCTTCAACGGCGCCCTCACCGCGACGGGCGACGTATCGCTCACGGGCTCCAGCAGCGCCGCCATCGTCTTCGGCGACACGTCATCGGTCGCCGGCACCACCACGCTGGCCGCCACCACCACCGGTGCCGGTTTCTACGGACCGGGCCCCCTCACGCTCAACGGCCCCTTCACCTACTCCCGCGGAGAGATCTTCTCGACAGCCATCACCGCCAACGACACGATGACCTTCGACGGCGGCTCGTCGCAGCTCGAGTCCGGTGCAAACCTGACCCTCGACGGCGGCACCGCCGCGTGGACGTCGGGCACCATCGACATGTCCGGCGGGTCGCAGATCATCGTCGGCGACACCACCCCCACCACCCTCGACATCACCTTCGACGCCCTCCTGCAGGACTTCGGCGGCACCGACCCCATCCTCGAGACGTCCCCCAACGGCACGATCGACATCGACACCACCGGCAACGTCACCATCGAAGCCGCCGTCAACCACAACGGCACCCTCACGCTCACCGACGTCGACACCCTCGCCTGGGACCGCGGCGGCACCACCTCCTCCACTGTCACCATCCCGTCGAGCTCGACCCTGGCGCTGAGTGGAACCCACACCTTCACGGCGGCATCGACGATCGCCGGCACCGGCACCATCGACTTCTTCGGGACCACCACCATCGACACCCCGACCGCCCAGTTCACCTTCACCGGCGACCTTCACTCCGCCGCAAACAGCGGCGCCACCACCATCGCGGCCGACATCACCGTCGACGACGTATCGGTCACGGGAAGCGGCGACGTCTTCTTCAACGGCGCCCTCACCGCGACGGGCGACGTATCGCTCACGGGCTCCAGCAGCGCCGCCATCGTCTTCGGCGACACGTCATCGGTCGCCGGCACCACCACGCTGGCCGCCACCACCACCGGTGCCGGTTTCTACGGACCGGGCCCCCTCACGCTCAACGGCCCCTTCACCTACTCCCGCGGAGAGATCTTCTCGACAGCCATCACCGCCAACGACACCGTCACCTTCGACGGCAACTCGTCCCAGTTCGAGCAGGGCGCGATCCTCACACTCGACGGCGGCACCGCAACCTGGACGTCGGGCGACATCGAGATGGGCACCGGCGCCCAGCTCATCGTCGGCGACACCACCCCCACCACCCTCGACATCACCTTCGACGCCTTCCTCCAGGACATCGGCGGCACCGACCCGATCCTCACGATCAGCCCCAACGGCACCATCGACATCGACACCACCGGTGACGTCGTCATGCAGGCCTTCGTCAATCAGAGCGGCACCCTCACGCTCACCGACGTCGACACCCTCTCCTTGGAACTCGGCGGCACCACCACGTCGACCGTCACCGTTCCCGCGACCTCCACGCTCGAGTTGGACGGAACCCACACCTTCACCGCGGCATCGACGATCGCCGGCACCGGCACCATCGAGTTCTTCGGAACCACCACCATCGACACCCCTACCGGCCAGTTCACCTTCACCGGTGACCTCCACTCCGGCGCCGGGGGCGCGGCAACGATCGCCGCCGACATCACCGTCGACGACATCACGGTCACAAGCAACGGTGATCTCATCTTGAACGGCGCCGTCACCGTGACGGGCGATGTGTCGCTCACGGGGACCAGCAGCGCCGCCATCGTCTTCGGCGACGCATCCACCATCGCGGGCACCACCACGCTGGCCGCGGCCACCACGGGTGCGGGGTTCTACGGGTCGGGCCCGCTGACGCTCAACGGCGCCTTCATCTACTCGCGCGGGGAGATCCATTCGCTGGCGATCACCGCCAATGACACCGTCACGTTCGACGGCAACTCGTCCCAGTTCGAGCAGGGAGCGATCCTCACGCTCGACGGCGGCACTGCCACCTGGACCGCCGGCGACATCGAGATGGGCACCGGGTCGCAGCTCGTCGTCGGCGACACCACGCCCACCACACTCGACATCACCTTCGACGCGTTCCTCCAGGACCTCGGCGGCACGGACCCGATCCTCACGATCAGCCCCAACGGCACCGTCGACATCGACACGACCGGTGACGTCCTCGTCCAGGCCGACATCGACCACAACGGCACCCTGACCCTCACCGACGTCGACACCCTCTCCTGGACGAGCGGCGGCACCACCACCTCGGCCGTCACGATTCCCGCGACATCGACGCTCCTACTCGACGGAAACCACACGTTCACCGCGGCATCGACGATCGCCGGCACCGGCGCGATCGAGTTCTACGGCCTGACCACGATCGACACCCCCACCGCCCAGTTCACCTTCAACGGCGACCTCCACTCCGGCGCCGGGGGCGCCGCCACGATCGCCGCCGACATCACCATCGACGACATCACGGTCACCAGCACCGGCGACCTCACCTTCAACGGCACCGTCGCCGCCACCGGCGATCTCTCCCTCACCGGCACGAGCGGCGCGTCGATCGTCTTCAATGGCGCATCGACCGTCGCCGGCACGACCACCCTCGCCGCGACCACCACGAGTGCCGGCTTCTACGGCGCCGGCACGCTGGCTCTCAACGGGCCGTTCGTCTTCACCCAAGGCGAGATCTTCACCCTGCCCGTCACCGCCAATGCCGCGGTGACCTTCGACGGCACCTCGTCGCAACTCGAGTCCAGCGCGATCCTCACGCTCGACGGCGGCACTGCCACCTGGACGTCGGGCGACATCGAGATGCGTACCGGCGCCCAGCTCATCGTCGGCGACACCACCCCCACCACACTCGACATCACCTTCGACGCGTTCCTCCAGGACCTCGGCGGCACCGATCCGACCCTCACGATCAGCCCCAACGGCACCGTCGACATCGACACGACCGGTGACGTCCTCGTCCAGGCCGACATCGACCACAACGGCACCCTGACCCTCACCGACGTCGACACCCTCTCCTGGACGAGCGGCGGCACCACCACCTCGGCCGTCACGATTCCCGCGACATCGACGCTCCTACTCGACGGAAACCACACCTTCACCGCGGCATCGACGATCGCCGGCACCGGCGCGATCGAGTTCTACGGCCTGACCACGATCGACACCCCCACCGCCCAGTTCACCTTCAACGGCGACCTCCACTCCGGCGCCGGGGGCGCCGCCACGATCGCCGCCGACATCACCATCGACGACATCACGGTCACCAGCACCGGCGACCTCACCTTCAACGGCACCGTCACCGCCACCGGCGATCTCTCCCACACGGGGACCAGCGGCTCGGCGATCATCGTCAATGACGACGCCACGATCGCCGGGGGCACCACCCTCGCCGCCGTCACGACGAGTGCCGGCTTCTACGGCAGCGGCTCGCTGGCCCTCGATGGGGCGTTCACGTTCACCCAAGGCGAGATCTTCACCCTGCCTGTCACCGCGAACGGCGCCGTTACCTTCGACGGCGCCGCGTCCCAACTCGAGTCCAGCGCGATCCTCACGCTCGACGGCGGCACGGCGACGTGGACCGCCGGAACCATGCAGATGGGCACCGGCGCCCAGCTCATCGTCGGCGACACCACCCCCACCACACTCGACATCACCTTCGACGCGTTCCTCCAGGACCTCGGCGGCACCGATCCGACCCTCACGATCAGCCCCAACGGCACCGTCGACATCGACACGACCGGCACGGTCACGTTCCAAGGCATCTCCGTCAACCAGGGGACCCTCGCGATCGGCAGCGACGCGGTGACGACCGCGACGAACTTCACGCAGTCGGCGACCGGCGAACTCCGCGTCGAAGTCGTCGGTACCGGCGGGGCCGGGGTGGACCATGGTCAGGTGACCGGGACGGTCAGCCTCGCCGGCACGTTGACCGTCGTTCCGACGGGGAGCTACGTCCCGCCGAGTCAGACCGACTTCGTCATCGTGAGCTCCGCGGGCGTCGCCGGCGGCGACTTCGCCACCCTCGCCGACGCGGTCGCCGGCACCACGGAGAACAGCCCGGCGACCGCGGTGCCGCCCCACAGCATCGACAGCGCGGCGCACACCTGGCAGGTGCAGTACAACCCGGGCGTCGACGTCACGCTCCACACCTTGACGATCTGGCCGGTGCCCGACGCGCTGGGCGATCCGACCCAGGACGAGGGCACCCTGGTCTCCTATGCCGGCACGTTCACCGACCCCGACATCGCGGCCTTCGGCGACACCCACACCTTCCTGTGGGAAGTGAACCCCGACAACGGCGACACCGTGCCGAACGGCACCAATCAGGCGTTCTCGTTCACGCCGGCGGACAACGGCACGTACACGGTGACCTACACGGTCACGGACAGCTTCGGAAAGGAGGGTGTCGCCGTCTCCACGGTGACGGTCACCAACCTCGACCCGATCATCTCCTCCACCACCAACGACGGACCCGTCGACGAAGGCACCTCCGCGACGATCACCGTCAACGCGTCCGACGTCCCCGCCGACACCCTCAGCTACGAATTCGACTGCGACAACGACGCCACCTACGAAGTCGGACCCCAGCCCGGCAACACCAGCCCCTGCTCGTTCCCTGACGACGGGGCGAACACCGTGAACGTCCGAGTCACCGACGGCGACGGCGGCACCGCCACGGACACCACGGTGGTCACGGTGAACAACCTCGACCCGATCATCTCCTCGACGACGAACGACGGACCGGTCGACGAAGGCACCTCCGCGACGATCACCGTCAACGCGTCCGACGTCCCCGCCGACACCCTCAGCTACGAATTCGACTGCGACAACGACGCCACCTACGAAGTCGGACCCCAACCCGGCAACACCAGCCCCTGCTCGTTCCCTGACGACGGGGCGAACACCGTGAACGTCCGAGTCACCGACGGCGACGGCGGCACCGCCACCGACTCGACCGTCGTGAGCGTCACCAACCTCGACCCGATCATCTCCTCCACCACCAACGACGGACCGGTCGACGAAGGCACCTCCGCGACGATCACCGTCAACGCGTCCGACGTCCCCGCCGACACCCTCAGCTACGAATTCGACTGCGACAACGACGCCACCTACGAAGTCGGACCCCAGCCCGGCAACACCAGCCCCTGCTCGTTCCCTGACGACGGGGCGAACACCGTGAACGTCCGAGTCACCGACGGCGACGGCGGCACCGCCACGGACACCACGGTGGTCACGGTGAACAACCTCGACCCGATCATCTCCTCGACGACGAACGACGGACCGGTCGACGAAGGCACCTCCGCGACGATCACCGTCAACGCGTCCGACGTCCCCGCCGACACCCTCAGCTACGAATTCGACTGCGACAACGACGCCACCTACGAAGTCGGACCCCAGCCCGGCAACACCAGCCCCTGCTCGTTCCCTGACGACGGGGCGAACACCGTGAACGTCCGAGTCACCGACGGCGACGGCGGCACCGCCACGGACACCACGGTGGTCACGGTGAACAACCTCGACCCGATCATCTCCTCGACGACGAACGACGGACCGGTCGACGAAGGCACCTCCGCGACGATCACCGTCAACGCGTCCGACGTCCCCGCCGACACCCTCAGCTACGAATTCGACTGCGACAACGACGCCACCTACGAAGTCGGACCCCAACCCGGCAACACCAGCCCCTGCTCGTTCGCCGACCAGGGCAGCCACACCGTCAACGTCCGAGTCACCGACGGCGACGGCGGCACCGCCACCGACTCGACCGTCGTGAGCGTCACCAACCTCGACCCGATCATCTCCTCCACCACCAACGACGGACCGGTCGACGAAGGCACCTCCGCGACGATCACCGTCAACGCGTCCGACGTCCCCGCCGACACCCTCAGCTACGAATTCGACTGCGACAACGACGCCACCTACGAAGTCGGACCCCAGCCCGGCAACACCAGCCCCTGCTCGTTCCCTGACGACGGGGCGAACACCGTGAACGTCCGAGTCACCGACGGCGACGGCGGCACCGCCACCGACTCGACCGTCGTCACCGTCTTCGCGACGCCGGTCATCACCCCCGGGATCGTCACGATCGCCGAGGGCGACGCCGGGTCCACGATCGCGAGCCTCCCGGTGACGCTCTCCAATCAGGCGGCGACGCCGGTCACGGTCGACTTCGTCACCTTCGGCGCCGGTCCCGGCATCGCAACGCCGGGCGTCGACTACACCGCCACGTCGGGAACGGTGACATTCCTGCCGGGATCGACCAGCGAGACGGTCGAGATCACGATCTTCGGCGATCTGGTCGACGAACCGCCCGCACTCTTCGGCGAATGGATCCCGGTCGCATTCTCGAACCCGTCCGCCAATGCGGCGATCGATCCGAGCTTCTTCGGCGTGGGTATCGCCAGCATCATCGACGACGACCCCCCGCCGACGATCACCCCGGGGTACGGCTCCGTGCTCGAAGGCGACGCCGGTTCCGTCTTCGTCGACATCCCCGTCACGCTGTCGAATCCGTCGGCCGAGACGATCACGGTTGATTGGACGACATTCGACAACGGTGGAGACGGCATTGCGACCGCAGGAGTCGACTATGCCGCCGCATCGGGCACGGTGACCTTCGTGCCGGGAGACACCCAGGAGTTCGTGACCATCGAGGTCTTCGGGGACCTCCTGGACGAGCCACCCGCGCTGTTCGGCGAGTGGATCGTGGTCTCGTTCTCGAACGCATCGGCCAATGCGTCCATCGACCCGACCTTCTTCGGGCTCGGGATCGGCAGCATCATCGACGACGATCCGTAGGCCGACGAGGGTCGAAGTCGGTCAGCCGCGCACGTGGCCGTCGCCGCGGACGACAAACTTCTCGGTCGTCAACTGCTCGAGGCCCATGGGACCGCGGGCGTGGAGCTTCTGGGTGGAGATCCCGATCTCGGCGCCGAAGCCGAACTCTTCGCCGTCGACGAAGCGGGTCGAGGCGTTGACCAACACCGCGGCGGCGTCGACCTCGCGGGTGAATCGGTCGGCGGCTGCGATGTCGCCGGTGACGATCGCCTCGCTGTGACCGGTCGACGTGTCGTTGACATGCGCGATCGCCTCGTCGAGATCCGCCACCACCTTGACGCTCATCTTCATGTCGAGGAACTCGGCCGCGAAGTCGGCTTCGGTCGCCGCGCCGATCGACAGCGCGATCGCGCGGGCCTCATCGTCACCGACCAGTTCCACGCCTTCGAGCGTGGCGACCGCCATCGGCAGGAAGGCGTCGGCAACGTCGGCGTGGACGACGAGTGACTCCGCCGCGTTGCAGACGCCGGTGCGGTGGGTCTTGGCGTTGAACACGATCTCGCGCGCCATGTCGAGGTCGGCCGCGGCGTCCACGTAGACGTGGCAGTTGCCGGCACCGTCGATCACGAAGGGCACCGTCGCGTTGTCGAGGATCGACTGGATCAGCGCCGGGCCACCGCGCGGGATCAGACAGTCGACGAACCCTCGCTGCTGCATGAACTCGATGGCGGCCTCGCGGCGGGTGTCGTCGACCACGATCAGGCCGTCTTCGGGCAGACCGGCCTTGGCGATGGCGTCGCGCAGCACGGCGGAGATCGCGAGGTTCGAGTCGATCGCGGAGGACGAGCCGCGCAGGAAGGCCGCGTTGCCCGACTTCAGGCAGAGCCCGAACGCGTCGCTGGTGACGTTGGGGCGGCTCTCGTAGATGATCGCGACGACACCGAGCGGCACCCGCACCTTCTCGATGCGCAGGCCGTTGGGGCGCACCCATCCGTCGGTGATCGCCCCCACCGGGTCCGCCAGTGAGGCGACCTGACGCAGGCCGCCGGCCATGTTCTCGATGCGGCCGACATCCAACCGCAGCCGGTCGACCAGCGGCGCGGCCATTCCGTCCGTCTCGGCCCGCTCGACGTCGACGCGGTTCGCCTCGATGATCGGCTCGGCGTTGGCGACCAGCAGGTCCGCCGCCGCGTGCAGCGCCGCGTCCTTCTGCGCCGTCGATGCGATGGCGAGCGCTCGAGATGCGGCCCGGGCCCGGGCCGCCAGGGCGGGTATGGGGGTCGGTGTGGCAGTCACGAGACCCCAGGCTACCGGCCCGCAGGACTAGCCTCGCCACGATGTCGCGCCGGCTCGAGCCCACCGTGCTCCTCACCACGATCTCACCGATCACCGTGGGGCTCGTCGTCGCGGCCGTCGCCGGCGGACGACTGCTGTCGGGGAGTTGGGTCGTCGCCGCGGCGCTCGGTGTCGCGACCTGGGTCGGCCGGGTCGCCGCTGCCCGCGTCGTCGCTCGCCGCATCGGCGGACTCGTCCCCCGCGTCGACCCGTTCGCTCTGCGCGAGCCCTGGCGCTTCTTCGTCCGCGACGCCCTCTCCGCCCAGCGCCAGTTCGCGGACGCGCTCGCTGCGGCCGAGGACGGGCCGCTGCGCACCCGACTACTCGACGTCGAGGGTCAGCTCACCCACGCCGTCGACGTCACCTGGGACGTGGCCCAGCGAGGACAGCAGCTCACCGACGCCCGCAACCGCGTCAAGGTCGCGAAACTCGACCGCACCCTGGCCTCGACCGACTCCGGCGATCCGCGCCACAGCGCCGCCCAGGCGCAGAAGGACTCCTACCAGCGGCTTCGCCGGCGCGAGGACGACACCCGTGAACGCCTGGAAGTGATCGCGGCGCGGCTCGAGGAGACCATCACCCGGGTCGGTGAACTGGCCACCCGCACCGGCGGAACCATCGAGATCGAACAGCTCGCGGGCCAGGTCGGCGGCATGGTGGACGAGCTCGACAGCCTCCGCATCGCGCTCGACGAGGTCGGGAACGACACATGACGGGCGAGCCCCGCTGGCGCTACCGCAAACCCCAGTCACCATCGGCCCGGGGCGGGTCGCTTCTCGTCGCGTCGGGCATCGGCCTGTCCCGCATCGCCGGGCTGCTGCGGGAGATGGTCACGAGCAGGGTCCTCGGCCTGTCGCTGGCCGCCGATGCGTTCGCCGCCGCCGCCCGGATCCCGAACCTGCTGCAGAACCTCCTCGGCGAGGGGGTCCTCTCCGCATCCTTCGTGCCCGTCTACAGCCAGATGCTGGAGGCCGACGACGAGGCGGACGCCAACCGGGTGGCCGGCGCGGTCGGTGCCCTGTTGCTGATCGTGACCGGCATCGCCGTCCTCGTGCTCGTGCTCGCCGCCCGCCCGATCACCCGGGTCCTCGCCCTGGGCCTCCAGGGCGAACGGTTCGAGCTCGCCGTCGACTTCACCCAGATCATGGCCGTCGGCGTCGGCTTCCTCGTCATGTCGGCGTGGTGCCTCGGCATCCTCAACAGTCACCGTCACTTCTTCCTCCCCTACGCCGCGCCGGTGATCTGGAACCTCGCCCAGGTGGTCGCCCTGCTCTTCATCTGGTGGCGGGACTGGGCGCTGGAGGACGCGGCCCGAGGCCTGGCGATCGCGGTGACGGTCGGCGGCGCGCTCCAGCTGCTCGTGCAGCTCCCGACGGTGCAACGACTCGCCCGGGGGATGCGGTTCCGCCCGGACAACTGGCATCCGAACGTCCGCGAGATCCGGCGACGGTTCACGCCCGCCGTTCTCGGCCGCGGTGTCGTGCAGATCTCGGCGTATCTCGATCTGATCCTCGCGACGTTCCTCGCGGCGGGCGCCCTCTCGGCCCTGTTCAAGGCCCAGATGCTCTACACGTTGCCGGTCTCGCTGTTCGCGATGAGCGTCGCCGCGGCGGAGCTGCCGGAGATGTCGCGGCTCGTCGACGATCCGACCGCCCTCGTCGCTCGCACCCGACGCAGTCTCGACCGCATCGCCTTCTGGATGCTGCTGGCGAGCTTCGTGATGATCGCAGCCGGTGATCTTCTCGTCGGGGTGCTGTTCCAGGGCGGCGAGTTCGACGGCACCGACGGCGTGCTCGTGTGGTTCATCCTCGGCGTCTACGCCCTCGGACTCCCCGCGATCGGGGCCAGCCGGCTGCTCCAGAACACCTGCTACGCGGTGGGCGACACCAGGGGCCCGGCCCGCATCGCCGCGGTCCGCGTCGCGATCGCCGCGGTCATCGGCGTCCTGTTCATGTTCCCGCTCGACCATGTGGTGGTCGGACCGGACGGCCTCGTCGGCGATGGCTTCGGCTTCGCGCCGCTCGACGAGGGCATCCGGTCACTCGGCGGTCCGGTCCGTCTCGGCGCCGTCGGCCTCGCGGTCGGTTCCGCGATCGGGGCCTGGGTCGAGCTGACACTCCTGGCAACCCTCGTGCGGCGGACCGTTCCCGATCTCGGCGATCCCCGCGCGTCGCTCCTCGGCCCGGCGCGCGCCGCCGCGGTGGCGTTCGTCGTGACGGCAGCCGTCAAGCTCGGCGTCGACCCGCTGCCGCTGCTCGTCGAGGCGGTGATCTGCGGGGCGATCGCCGTCGCCACCTACGCGATCGTGTGCTTCCGGATGGGCGTGCGTGACGCGGACCTGCTGCTCCGACCGGCCCGACGGCTCATCTGGCGCTGACGACCGTGCGTCCTACGCTTCACGAACTACGATCGACGCCATGCTCCAGTATCTGAAAAAGCGTTGGAAGTACCTCGTCGCGAGGCTCTCGGGCAATTTCGAGGAGAACGCCGACCCGAAAGTGCAGTTGGAGCAGGCGATCACGGAGGCGAAGGACCAGCACAAGCGGCTGCGTCAGCAGGCGGCCAACGTCATCGCGAACCAGAAGCAGACCGAGCTTCGCCTCAACCGGGCCATCGAGGAGCTCGAGCGGGTCAACGGCAACGCCCGCCAGGCCGTCACGATGGCCGACGACGCCTACTCGTCGGGCAACGAGGAGAAGGGCGACAACTACACCCACGCCGCCGAACAGTTCGCCAACCGCCTCCTCACTCTCGAGGGTGAGATCGAGAGCCTCAAGAGCCTCCACTTCCAGGCCTCCGAGGCAGCCGAACAGGCCAAGAACGCCGTCGATCAGAACAGTGACCTCCTCCAGAAGAAGCTCACCGAGAAGCAGGCCCTGCTCAGCCAGCTCGACCAGGCCAAGATGCAGGAGAGCGTCAACCAGGCGATGAACACGCTGTCCGAGGCCGTCGGCGAGGACGTGCCGACCTTCAACGAGGTCCGCGAGAAGATCGAGGCCCGCTACGCGAAGGCGAAGGCGCACGCCGAGCTGACCGAGGGCAACGTCGAGACCCAGATGCTCGAGATCGAGAAGGCCGCCCGCAACGTCGAGGCCCACAGCCGGCTCGCCAGCATCAAGGAAGAGCTCGGTATCGAGTCCGCGGCCTCCCCGGTCGAGGCGATCAGCGAGACGGCCACCGAGGCCGCCGAAGAACCCGCCTCCGAGTAGCCAGGCCGCGGCCGGTACCGCCGCCGGGGCGGATCAGCGGGGCAGCGCGACGAGGTCGTCCGCGTGCACGACGATGTGCGGCGCGCCGGCCGGGAGGTCGTCGCTGCGTCGACCGGCGGCAGCACGGAGCTCGGTGGCCGTGTGGCGGACGAGGCCCTTGGCGAAGATCTCTCCATCGGTGTCGATCACCTCGACGGGCGCCCCCGCGTCGAAGTCGCCGATGATCTCCCGCACACCGGCGGCCAGCAGGGACTTGCCCCGCTCGAGCGCGGACCGCGCCCCGGCGTCGACGACGACCGAACCCCGCGCGATCACGGCGAAGGCGATCCACAGTTTGCGAGCCGGCAAACGGTTCTCGCGGGCCCGGACGACCGTACCGACACCCGCGACACCGGCCACGGCGTCCTGCACGACCCCGTCCCGGTCTGCGTGGGCGATCACCGACGACACCCCCGACCACGCCGCGATCTTCGCGGCGGTGAGCTTCGACGCCATGCCTCCGCTCCCCCGGGCCGAGCCGGCGCCGCCGGCGAGTGCCTCGGTCTGGTGATCGATCTCGACGATCTCCTCGATGAGTGAGGCCGTCGAATCGACCCGCGGATCGGCGGTCAACACCCCCGGCGTGTCGGTGAGGAGAATCAGCTGATCCGCGTCGACGAGATTGGCCACGAGGGCGGCGATGCGGTCGTTGTCCCCCCAGCGGATCTCGTCGTCGGCGATCGCGTCGTTCTCGTTCACGACCGGGACGACGCCCAACTCGAGCAGCCGTACGAGCGTCTGCCCGGCGTGGACGTATTGGGTCCGGACGATGAAGTCGAGCGGGACGAGCAACACCTGACCGGCGATCAGCCCGTGGGCCGAGAGCGCCTCCCGGTACACACCCATGAGCGCCACCTGGCCGATGGTGGCGACGGCCTGGAGCGTGATCGTGTCGGTCGGCCGGTTCGGGCCACCGAGGCCGATCTCCGGCAGGCCGGCGGCGATGGCCCCGGAGGTCACCACGACGACGCGGTGACCGGCCTCCCGCACGGCAGCGACCTCGTCACACAGCTTCGCGATCGCGGCGCGGTCGATCACCCCGTCGTCGTCGGTGATCGAGGACGTGCCCACCTTGACGACGATCGTGCGGTGCTCGCTCATGCGTCCTCTTCGTACTCGAACGCGAAATCGCCGATGCGAACCTCGTCGCCGGTCTGGACTCCGGCGCGGGCCAACGCCGTGTTGACGCCGAGTTGCTGGAGTCGGGTCTGCGCGTAGGCCAGTGCCTCGTCGTCGGTGAGGTCGCTGAGGGCCACCGCCCGGCGGGCGGCGCGGCCGAGCACCTCCCACGAGCCGTCGTCGTGGCGGGTCAACTCGATCTCGCTCGACACCGGATGATGGATCGTGATCGCCTCGCCGACGGGCACCTCCTGACGGGCCTCCTCCACGAGCCGGCGGAGGCGGCCGACGAGCTCCCGGAGCCCCTCACCGGTCATCGACGACACCGTCGGTCCGTCGAAGGAATGGTCGGGAGCCATGTCGACGCGGCTGCCGACCACCAGACGGGGTCGCTCGAGCAGATCGGGTCGGTAGTTCCCGAGCTCCTGGAGAAGGACCCGTTCCTGCTCCTCGGGCGACACGCCGTCGTAGGGCGCGAGGTCCAACAGCAGCAGCAGCACGCGGGCGCGCTCGACGTGGCGCAGGAATCGGTGACCGAGCCCTTTGCCGTCGCTCGCCCCTTCGATCAACCCCGGAATGTCAGCGAGGACCATCTCGAAGTCGTCATCGGTGCGCACGACGCCCAGATTCGGCTCGAGCGTGGTGAACGGATAGTCGGCGATCTTCGGCTTCGCCGCGGACAGACGGCTGATCAGTGTGGACTTGCCGACGTTCGGGAAGCCGACGATCGCCACGTCGGCGAGCAGCTTCAACTCGAGCCGGAGCCAGCGTTCCTCGCCGTGCTCGCCCTGCTCGGCGAACGAGGGAGCCCGGCGGTTGTTCGACAGGAAGCGGGCGTTGCCCCGACCGCCCTCGCCGGCCCGGGCCGCGAGCCACCGGTCGCCCGGGTTCACGAGGTCCGCGAGCGGCTCGCGCGTGTCGTGGTCCAGGACCACGGTGCCCACGGGCACCGCCACCTCGAGGTCCTTGCCCCGGGCGCCGTGGCGGTTCGAACCGCTCCCGTGCTTGCCGTTCTCACCCTTGCGGTGCGGGTGGTCACGAAAGGCCAACAGCGACGCGACATTGAGGTCGGCCACGAACCAGATCGAACCACCGTCGCCGCCGTCGCCGCCGTCGGGACCGCCCTTGGCGACGTGGGCCTCGCGCCGGAACGCGACGCAACCCGCGCCCCCGTCTCCGGCCTTCACGTTGATGTTGCACTCATCGACGAACGACGACACCCCGCAAGGCTACGGGGATGTCGCCGCCGTCTCGTGGTAATTCCGGCGCCTACTCGAGCAGGCGGACGGGGTCGCCGACGACCTCGACACCCCAGGTGGTCCAGTCAGCCGACGTCTGCCCGGTGATGAGCGTGTAGCGCACCTTGAACCAGTCGTTCGGGTAGCTGCCCCAGTCGAGACCGGCGAGTGGCACTTCGATCCGCACCAGTTGGCCGTCCCAGACGGCGCCGGTGACCCACAGGCAGTACGGGTCGACGCCGTTTCCGCAGAGCGATGGGGTCGACACGCCGACCGGCGTGCCCTTGACCGAATAGGCGGTCGAGTAGGTGAAGTCCACGGGATCACCGTTGGGATCCAGCACCTCCATCGACTCCATGCCCTCGCCCGGGTCCCACAGCGAGATGATCAGGGTCTTGCTCTGGTGCTGCGGTTCGATCTCGGCCAGGTAGAACTCGGCCGGCGCACTGCCGTCGGTCGGCGGTTGGGTTCGCACCGGCATCCACTGGTTGGCGTAGACGCCCGGGCAGTTCGCGTCGGCGAAGGTCAGGCAGTAGTTGGTCGTCACCGGCGAGTCGGCCCAGATCGAGAAGTAGTTCTGGCCACCCTCGTCGGGTCCCCCCTCGTCGTCGAACAGCTGCTCGTCGTCGCTGTCGAGGATCGCCGTGCGCAGGACCCACTGCCCCGGCGTCCCGTTCGTGGTCCAGAGCGTCGTCCACACACCGCACCCGACCTGGTCCGCGCCGATGACGGTCGAGCCGTACTGCGGATTGTCGGCGAAGGTCAACGGTGTGTTGTCGGGGGCGAACAATCGGAACTGGATCGCGGTGTCGTAGTCGTCGTTCTGGGCCGCGTTGACCGGACGATCCGAGTTCTTGCAGTTGCCGACATCCCAGATGTTGATGTCGACATTGGATGCCGTCGGGATCTCGATGATCCATTCGTAGCCCGCGTCCTCGTGGTACGGATTCGTCCCCCGGGTCCCGCAGTCGTTGTTGTTGTTGCTGAAGTCGTCGTCGGCGATGAGGCTCAGCAGGTCGCCGTAGGCGGAGTGGGTGCAGTGACCCATCATCGCCGTCCAGGCGTACGAGGGCGCCTCCCCTCCGATCGACTCCGTCCCGAACCCCATCACATTGGCCGGCGATCCGAGGGGGACGGGCTCCGCGTACTCGGCGATCGCATGGCGCCCGATCGTCACGTTGTCGAGGAACAGGCTGGCGAAGAACATCTCCGCGTCGGTGTCGATGATCTCGACCTTCAGCTGGTGGGTACCGGCATTGGTGACGAGCACCTCGATGTTGTCCACCCCGTGGGTGAACCCGTTGCGCGCCGCGGCGGCCCGGGCCTCCGTCTCGGCGGTCGAGAAGTCGGGCTGCCAGACGACGCCGGCGAGCGCCGCCGCGTCCGCGGCACGCTGGAGGGACGCGGCCCGGCTGTACCAGGCACCCACGTCCACCGCGAAGCCGGCGAAGCCGAGCAACGGAACGAGGATGAGCGCCGTCATGACGACGGCGTAGCCGGCATCGCGGGCGAACTCGCGGGGGGTGCGGGTGGAACGGTTCACGATGGCTCCGGTTCGATGTTCATGACCGAGAAGTCGGTGATGGTGACGCCGTCGCCCGGGATCAGGCCGGTGAAGTACTCGCGGTTGATCCGCACCCAGACACCGACCTTGTCGGTGCCGCCGGTCTGGTTGTCGTCACGTCCGGTCGGGCACCACGAGGCGTCCGGGCCGGTGCACGCCGAGAAGTCGGCGGGGGTCAACGACTGGATCTGGGCGGCGCTGTAGTAGTTGCACCATCCCGTGCTGCTCACCGGGTTGTCGCCGAGGAAACACGACGAGTTCGGCTCGCCGTCGACCGCCGAGGCGTTGTAGACGAGCATTCCCTCGATGGTCACGCCGTCGATCGACTCGAGCGCCGCTCGGAGCGACTGGATGCCCTCGTAGTCGGCACCCTCCGTGTCACCGGCGTTGGAGATCACACGCGCCGCCGAACGGGTCGCGCTCGTCACGGTCAGGTCGTCGCGCCACAGGGTTCCGTACTCGACGATGCCGGCCACGATGAGGGCGAGGAACGGGGCCACGATGGCCATCTCGACCATCGCCACGCCCTTGTCGCCGTCGAGCCGGCGCTGCCGCGCCCGGTTGATCAGCCGTCGCATCATGAGTGGTCCTGGGGCTCGAGCTTGAGGATGATCTGATCGGTGAACGTCACGGTGTCGCCGAACAGTCCGGTGATGTACTCGTGCGTCACCTGCACCCAGATGCCGACATAGTCGAGGTTGCCGACGATGACGTCACGGTCGGTCGGGCAGAAGTAGTAGTCCGGGTCCGGTGGCGCCGGCAGGGGTGCGCACAGGAACTCGCCCTCCGCAAGCGAGAGGTGCGAGGCGTCGTAGACGTTGCACCGCTCACTTCCCGTCGGGCCCCGGGAGGTGCCGGCGATGCAGTCGGCGTGCGGGGTGGACTCGGCGCTCGTCGCCTCGAAGACGATCAGGCGGTCGATCGAACCATCGGGCAGCGCCGAAGCAGCTCGATCCACGGCGCGCAGGATCCGGTAGTCGGCATCGGTGGCGTTGCCGGCCACGCTCGCCTCGCGGGCTGCGTCACGCACGATGTTGGACACGGCGAGATAGTCGCGGAAGGCGAATCCGAACTCGAAGATGCCGAACACGAAGAGCAGGAGCACGGGCGTGATCAACGCCGATTCGACCAGGGTCGCTCCTCGTTCTCCTCGCCCGCGTCGGCAACGCATCGGCTCTCCCACTCGACCACTAGAAAAGATGGCTCGTGCCATCTCTTCAGAGTGTCGGCAGCTCACGGCGTGTGGTTGAGCCAACGGGCCCCAATTTCTGGCCGAAGAGGCCCGGGTCACTGAGTCGAACGACCCACCCGGGTGGGCGGTTAGGCTCCCGCCGATGGCTGCCACCGACGATCTCACCGAGCGACAACACGGCTGGGGCGCCACGATGCGCGGTCACGACGAAGATGGTGTCGAGGTGGCGCACGCCGATTCGCACGCGGTCGTGGCGAGCGGTCCGGGCCTGGACCGGGAAGCGCGCGAGGCCATCGAGGACCAGTCGCTGCGCGCCGGTGCCACGCGGAGTGGTGGCGCCGGAGATCGCGCGATCGAGGAGGCGCCGGATCGCACCCGCACGTGTTTCGAACGCGACCGGGACCGCATCCTCCATGCGTCCGCCTTCCGGCGCCTCGCCGGCAAGACGCAGGTCTTCGTCTTCCCCGACGATCACCAGCGCACCCGCCTGACCCATGCCCTCGAGGTCGCCCAGGTGGCCCGCAGCGTGAGCCGGGCCCTCGGGCTCAACGTGCCGCTCACCGAGGCGATCGCCATCGGCCACGACTGTGGCCACGGGCCGGGCGGTCATGCCAGCGAGGACGCCCTCGCGCCCTACCTCGACACCGGTTTCGACCACGCGGTGTGGGGGGCCGACGTCACCCTCACCCCCCTCAACCTCTGTGTGGAGACCCTCGACGGGATTCGCAACCACTCCTGGTCACGCCCGGCGCCGTCCACGCCCGAAGCCGAGGTCGTGAGCTGGGCGGACCGCATCGCCTACGTCTGTCACGATTTCGAGGACGCGGCCACGGCCGGCGTCGTGCGCACCGACGAGCTACCCGAGTTGGTCCTCGAGCGCTGTGGGGCGAGTCGGCGCACCCAGCTCGCCGCGTTCATCGGCGCCATGATCGACGCGACCGAGGCGACCGGCCGCATCGGGATGACCCCCGATCTCGCCGAGGCACTCGCCGCGTTCCGGGCGTTCAACTACGAGCGCATCTATCTGCGGCCGGAGTCACGCGAGCAGGCCGCCCTGGTGGTCGACATGCTCCAGGGCCTCGTCGAGTTCCTGGCCGCCGATCCCACCCGCATTCCCGCGCGGCTGCTCGTCGACGACAGCGAGGCGGGACGGCGCCGGGCGTCCGTCGAGTGGGTCGCGGGCATGACCGACCGCTACGCGCGACGGGCCGCCGGCGAATGGCTCGGTCTCTCGGTTGAACGGCTTCCCCGCGGCGTCGACTGACGCGCCGGCTCAGCCGGGGATGATGTCGACGAGCTTGCGGCCGCGCCGCTGCCCGAACTTCACCTTGCCGTCGGCGGTGGCGAACAGGGTGTCGTCGCCGCCCTTCATGACGTTCTCGCCCGGGTGGATCCGGGTGCCACGCTGACGGACGATGATGGCGCCGGCGAGCACCTGGCCGCCGTCATAGACCTTCACGCCGAGGCGCTTGCTGTTGGAATCGCGGCCGTTGCGGGTCGACCCGCCGCCCTTGGTCTTCGACATGGTCGATCAGCCCTTCGTGATACCGGTGATCTCGATACGAGCCAGCGTCTGCCGATGGCCGTAGCGCTTCCGGTTGTTCGACTTGTTCTTGTAGACGAACCCGTTGATCTTGGGGCCCTTGACCTCTTCGAGGACCGTGGCGGACACGGAGGCGCCCTTCAGCTGATCAGGGGTCGCGAGGACGGTTTCGCCGTCGACGACCAGCACGGGGTCGAGGCTCACGTCGGTGCCGGGCTCGCCGAGGCGCTCGACCTCGAGGGTCTGGCCTTCCTCGACGCGGTACTGCTTACCGCCGGTCTTCACTACTGCGTACATAGGTCGGCAATTGTAGCGGTTCAGTCGATCATTCCGTCGATCAGAACATGGCCGCGACCGTCGCACGTCGGGCATAGATCCGTGACCGTTTCGAGCAGTCCTTCACCGATGCGTTTGCGCGTCATCTCCACCAATCCGAGGTCGGAGATGTCGAACACCTGGGTGCGGGTCTTGTCCCTTGCCAGGGCCTGGCGGAACGTCTTGATGACCTCGGCCTTGTTCTTCGCGACCTCCATGTCGACGAAGTCGATCACGATGATGCCGCCGATGTCGCGCAGGCGCAGCTGGTGGGCGACCTCCTCGGCCGCTTCGAGATTGTTGCGGAACACCGTCTCCTCGAGCGACGACTTGCCGACGTTCTTGCCGGTGTTGACGTCGATGACGGTGAGCGCCTCGGTCGACTCGATGATCAGCGAACCGCCGGAGGGCAGCCACACCTTCCGGTCGAGCGCCTTGCGCAGCTGCTCGTCGACATGGTGCCGCTCGAACAGCGGCAGCTTCTCGACCTCGGGATCGTAGAACTCGACCCGATCGGCGAGCGCCGGGGTGATCGAGCCGACATATCCCTTGATCTCCTCGTAGAGCTCGCGATCGTCGATGATCACACCCCGGAAGTCCTTCGTGAACTCCTCGCGGATGATGCGCACCGCCGCCTCGGGCTCGCGGTAGAGCAGGGCGGGGGCCTTGGTGGACTTCGCGAGCTTCTCGATCTCGTCCCACTGGGCGAGCAGACGCTTGACGTCCCGCTCGATCTCCTCGGAAGTGACGTTCTCGGCGGCGGTGCGCACGATCACGCCGTGCTGCTTCGGCTTCGCCTTGTCGAGGATGTTGCGCAGCCGCTTGCGCTCGCTGTCGGGCAGGCGCTTGGAGATGCCGTAGGTCGTGCTGTTCGGCACGAGCACGACGAAGCGGCCCGGCAACGACACTTCCTGGGTCAGCCGGGCGCCCTTGTGGGCGATCGGGTTTTTGGTGACCTGGCACAGGATCGACTGCTTGGCCTTCAGCACGTCCTCGATGCGGGGCTGCTGTTTGCGTCCCTTGCCTTTGCCACCCTTGCCGCCTTTGCCGCCCTTGCCCCCGCCGTTGTCGAGGTCATCGGGGTCGTAGGCCACGTCGCCCGCGTAGAGGACGGCGTTCTTCGGCGTCGCGATGTCGACGAACGCCGCTTCCATGCCGGGGAGCACGTTCTGGACCCGGCCGATGTAGATGTTGCCGTGGATCTGGCTGACGTCGTCGGCCGGCCGCGAGACCTGGTGTTCGACGAGCTTGCGGCCCTCGAGGGTGGCGATCTGGGTCGCCTTCTCCCCGACCGACACGCACATCATGTAGCGCCCGATGGCCTGACCGTTGCGGGTGCGACCGCGCCGCTTCTCGAGGGTCTCCTCGTCGAGTTCGACGGCGGCGTCGTCGACGATCGCCTCCACCGGGACGGGCCGGTTGCCCCGGCCGCCCTTCTGGCCCTGCTTGTTCTGGGTCTGCTTGTTCTGGCCCTGGTTCTGCTGGCCACCCTGGCCACCACCGCCGCCTCCGCGGCCACGACCCCGGCCACCACGCCGGCGACGACGCTTCTTGGGACCGCCCTCACCGTTCTGCTGGCCGTTGCCACCGCGTTCGTCGCGACCGTTGTCGGAGGCGGGAGCGGGACGGGTGTCGCCGATGCGGGGGGCTGGCCGGCTGTCGCCGATCTTCGGCGGGTCAGCGGGAGGTGAGCCCGCTTCCGGCTTGGGGGCGGGCGTGGGGTTCTCGGCCGGGTCGGCCATGGGTTCGTTCCTTCGTTCGGGGCCCGCAGCGGTGGGCGTTCATGACGCCCCCGCCGGCGCGGGCGACACCGCGGCGCTCAGCGGGTCGCTGCGCTCGTCGGTGTCGTCGCTCTGGATCCATTGGTGAAGCCGTACTACTCGTCGCTCGGTGAGCGGTGGATCGAGGGCTGCGAGCAGTTCCGAAACCCGCACCGCGCGGGGTTGGGTTCCGAGTTCTGCGAGCAGCCGTACGCCGATAACGCTATCGGCGTCGTTGGCATCTCCTGTCGGCCCGATGACGTCGAGACTGAGAACGAGGGGTCGGAGGTCGTCGGTGACCTCCTTGCCCTTGCGCTCCCGGGTCACGATGAGGTCCTCCGCGGCGAGGGCACGGGCCACGGCCCCGGCCACGGTGTCGGCATCGACGTCCACCACGTCGATCTGCCAGGTACAGCTGGTCACGGCCTGCTGCAGCGACGGTGTGGACCGTTCGATGAACGTCACCGCGGAGACGGTCATGCCGACCGGAAGCCGCTCGCTCAGGTCAGTGGCGAGCGCATCCAGGTCGAGATCCTCCGGCACACGGTCGGGGTCGAGCTCGACGTCGAGATATTCGGCGTCGCTCTCGTGTCCGGTGGAGAGGGCGAGCCCGAAGCTGAGCTTCGGGCGGGGGGAGAAACCCTCGGAGTAGGCGACAGGCAGCGAGGCGCGCCGCAGGGTGCGCTCCCAGATCCGGGCCACGTCGCGATGCGAGGTGAAACGGATCTTGCCGTGCTTGTCGAACGCGATACGTATGCGCCGGTTCAGGTTCTCGCTCACGAGACCGTCGCCTCACGCGGCTGCAGCACCACGGGCACCGCCCCGCCGGAGGCGAGGTCCACGCCGGTGCCCTGGCTGCCACCCGCAGGTGGCGTGGCCGAGGCCACGACGTGTTCGATGCCGTAGCCGGTGCACGCGCCACAGTCGTAGCAGGGCGTCCACCGGCAGTCCTCGAGCCCGAGCTCGTCGAGCGCGTCGCGCCAGTCCTGCCACAGGAAGTCCTTGTGGAGGCCGGCGTTGAGGTGATCCCACGGGAGCAGCTCGTCCTCGGTGCGGTGCCGATGGACGTACCAGTCGACGTCGCAGTCGTTGGCGGCCATCGCCTCGAGCCACAAGTCGTAGCTGAAGTGCTCGGACCACTCCTGGAACGTGCCGCCATGACGCCAGACGTATTCGATGACCGGTCCGAGGCGGCGATCCCCGCGGCTGGTGATGCCCTCGGCGAGCGTCGCCTTCGGGTCGTGCCACTTGAGCTGCACGCCCTTGGACCGGCGGGTGTCGTCGCGCAGCAGGCCGATCTTGCGGTTCAGCTCGGTAACGGTGTTCTGCCCGAACCACTGGAACGGCGTGAACGGCTTGGGCACGAATCCGCCGACGGAGACCGTGACGGACGCGCTGCTCTTGTGGGTCTTGCCGAGCTTCACGCAGTTGCGGGCGAGCTCGGCGATCCCGAGCGTGTCCTCGTCGGTCTCGGTGGGGAGCCCGGTGAGGAAGTAGAGCTTCATCCGCCGCCAGCCCTGCGAGAACGCGGACTCGACGGCGCCGTAGAGGTCTTCCTCGCGGATCAGCTTGTTGATGACCTGGCGCATGCGCCACGAGCCGGCTTCGGGGGCGAAGGTGAGACCCGTGCGGCGCGCTCGCTGGATCTCCGCGGCGATCCCGACGGTGAAGGCGTCGACCCGCAGACTGGGGAGGGCGACGCTGACCTGATCGGCGCCCTGGTCGACGACCGCCTGCCCGATGACCTGCTCGATGCCGCTGAAGTCCGCCGTGCTCAGGCTCGTGAGCGCGACCTCGTCGTAGCCGGTGCGCTGGAGTCCCTCGGAGATCATGCGGCTGACCTGCTCGGCCGGGCGTTCCCGCACGGGGCGCGTGATCATGCCGGCCTGGCAGAAGCGGCAACCCCGCGTGCAGCCACGGAAGACCTCGACCGACAGCCGGTCGTGGACGACCTCGGTCATCGGGACGAGTTGGTTCTTCGGATACGGCCAGTCGCCCAGGTCGGCGATCGTGCGCTTCTCGACCGTCTCGGGCACGTCCGGATAGCGGGGCGTGACCGCGGCGAGGAAGGCGCCGTCGTATTCCACGTCGTACATCGACGGCACATAGACGCCCGGGAGTTTGGCCAGCTCGCGCAGCATGCCTTCGCGGGTGCCCGCGTTCTTGCCGGCCACCTTCCACTCGCGCACGAGCTCGGTGATGTCGCCCACGGCCTCCTCACCGTCGCCGAGGACGACGAAGTCCACGAAGTCCGCGATGGGCTCCGGGTTGTACGTGCAGTGCCCGCCGACGCCGATGAGCGGGTCGTGATCGGCGCGGGCGGCCGAGTGGATCGGCACGCCGGCCAGGTCCACACAGTTCACGAGGTTCGTGTAGGTCAGCTCGGCGCTCAGGTTGAAGGCGATGATGTCGAACTCGCCGGCCGGCTTGTGGGTGTCGACCGAGAACAGCGGGATCCGGCTTCCCCGGATCGCCGCCTCCATGTCGGTCCACGGCGCATAGCTGCGCTCGGCCGCGCCGTCGGGGCGTTCGTTGATGATCTCGTAGAGGATCTGGAGACCCTGGTTGGGCAGGCCGATCTCGTAGGTGTCGGGGTAGGTCAGCAGCCAGCTGACGATGCCCGGGCCGTGCTCGGGCGTCTGCATCCCGTCCTCACAGCCGATGTATCGAGCCGGCTTCTGGACCTGCGGCAACAGCGGTTCGAGCTGCGGCCACAGAGACGTCATGCGTGCAGGCTACCCGCCGCCCCGAACCCCCCGAACCCCCCACCCGCGATCTCTGGTCAGGAAAGGGTCGCTGAGACAGCCTGCGGCGGCACCCTGACGACCCTTTCCTGACCAGAGATCCCTCTTGGGGGAGGGCGGACGGGGCGTCAGGTGCGTTCGGTGAAGTCGTAGCGGCGGCGGTGCACGCCGAGGACGAGGCCGAGGGCGACGAGCGAGGTGATCATCGACGATCCGCCGTACGACACCATCGGCAAGGGGATGCCGGTGACGGGCATCATCCCCATGGCCATGCCGGCGCTCTGGAAGATCTGGAACAGGAACATCGCCATCACGCCGACCACGATCAGACGGTCGTAGCGGTCGGTCGCCCGCAACGCGATGCGCCACATGCGAAAGAGCAGCACGGCATAGACGCCGAGGAGCAGACCGGCGCCGCGGAACCCGAGCTCCTCCCCCGCGACCGAGAAGATCCAGTCGGTCTCCTGGAAGGGCACGAGGTCGCTGCCGGTCTGCGTGCCCTGGAACAGCCCCTGCCCGCCGAGACCGCCGTTGCCGATCGCGATCTGGGACTGTTCGGCGTTGTAGGCGACCCGTTCGAGGTTCGGGTTGTCGAGCGCATCGATCTCGGCCTCGCTCAGCAGGAAGACCGTCAGTCGGTCCTGCTGGAACTCGGCGAGGACGTCCGACTGGAACGCGCCCACGATCGCGGTGAGCGCCACGATGCCCAGCAGGACGATCACCCGGCCCCGGATCTCGCTGAGCATGATCATGGCAGCGACGACGACGGCGTAGACGAGCACCGTTCCCATGTCCGGCTGCAAGAGGATGAGACCGACCGGGACGGCCGCGAGCCCGAGGGTGATGAGCAGCCGGCCCAGCGAGACCGCAGGCGCGGCGAGAACGGCCGCGAGCGAGATGATCATGACGATCTTGCCGGGCTCCGACGGCTGGAACGTGAAGCCGCCGACCGAGTACCAGGCCTGTGCACCGTTGACGTCGACGCCGATCAGCAACACGCCGGCGAGCAGTCCGACCAGACCCACGTAGCCGAGCGCGGTGAACGATCGCAGCCGGCGGACGTTGATCATGGCGGCGCCGAAGGCACAACCGACACCGACGACGGCGAAGAAGATCTGGCGCTCGAGGAACGAGGTGTCCGCCGGCTGCGCCGGGCTGACGGGTCCGCGCGTCGCGGAGTACACGAGGAGGATGCCGAGGCCGGCGATGAAGGCCGCACACGCGATCAGGATCGGGTCGACCACGAACCACCAGCGCTCGTCGTCGTCCTGACGGATGCGGGCCCCGGTCGGGCCGTCGAAGGTGTGCACGGTCGTCACTCGTCGCCCCCACCGTCCGCCGCGGTCTCCGCGGTCTCCGCGGTCTCCGAGACCTGCTCGAACGCCAGCCGGTCGATCTCGTCGAAGGTCCGGGCCCGGGGCACCTCGTCGAGCGCGATCGGCTCGAGGATGCTGCGCACCAACGGCGCCGCGGCGGACGCGCCGAACCCCGACTCCTCGAGCACGGCGGTGACGGCGATCTCGGGTTCGGCACGATTGGTCGGGCCGTACGCGGCGAAGACGCTGGTGTCCGCCTTGCCGTTGACCTCCGCCGTGCCTGTCTTGCCGGCAACCGTCCACAAGCCGTTCGGGAAGCCGGCGAACACCGTCCGGGCCGTGCCGCCGGGGTGGGTGAGCACGCCCTCGAGACCTTCTTCGATCTGGGCGAGATCATCCGCGGGAATCTCCAGGTCACGGAGCACCCGGGGCCCGAAGGTCGTGTCGGGCGGCCGTTCGCCGTCGACCATGGGATGGACGATGCGGTGGGCGACGTTGATCTGGTGGAGAAAACCGCCGTTGCCGATGGTGGCGTAGGCATTGGTCAGCTGGGCGGGCGTGACGAGGAGCTCACCCTGTCCGATCGACAGGTTGATCGTGTCGCCCGGGAACCACTGCGAGCCGTCACGCAGGAAGACCCCCTGCTCGGCGAGGAGGTCGAAGTAGGCACGATCGGGAATCGCGCCCGAGCGTTCGTAGGGCAACTGGATGCCGGTGCCGGTGCCCAGCCCGAACTCGCGGGCCTTCGCCTGGATCCACTCGTCGCCCTCGGGGCCGCGGGGCAACTGCGAGAAACCCTCACCGGCGAGCTTGTAGAAGAACACGTCGGAGGAGACGCTGATCGCCTCGGCGAGTCCGACCGTCCGCGGCGGACCGCGGTAGGTGCTGCCGAACTCGCACGTGTCGGCGGCCTCGAAGTCGTCGCGACAGCGTGAGAAGAAGTAGGTCCCGGTGTCCTCCAGACGTCCGGGCGCCGCGTTCACGGCCTCCGGGATGATGCTGTCCGGGCCGAGCAGGCCCGCTTCCTCGGCCGCCAGCCCGGTGATCACCTTGAAGGTGGAGCCGGGCGCGTAGGTGCCCTGGATGCAGCGGTTGAGGATCGGCGCGTTGTTGTCCGGCGACGTGAGCAACTCGAACTCGGCGAAGGAGATCCCGTTGACGAAGTCCCGGGGGTCATACGTCGGAAAGCTCGCCATGGCGAGCAGATCGCCATTGCGCGGGTCGGTGGCCATCGCACACCCGGCAGCGCCGACGAAATCCGGCTCGCCGGCGTCGGCGGAACGACCGCGAACCGTGGCGAGCTGGGCCGCGAGGCGTTCCTCCGTCAGGGCCTGGAGGTCGACGTCGATGGTCAGGTAGAGGTCCGCTCCCGGGATCGGGGCGGAGTTGTACTCGTAGCGTTCACGGATCACCTCGCCGCGGTTGTCGACCTCCAGATAGCGGACCCCCGGCACCCCGCGGAGCACGTCCTCGAAGACCCGTTCGACGCCGGTCTTCCCGATCTCGTCGGAGAGTTGATACGTCTTCGCACCCGGGTCGTCGGCGTCGATGCGGGCGTTCGCGGACTGGAGCTCGGCCAGCGTCACCGGCCCCACGTAGCCGAGTAGATGGGCGGCGAGCGGGCCGAACGGGTAGCTGCGCACCGTCCGACTGGCGACCGCAACCCCGGGGAACGCCCCGGGCCGCTCGCCGAGATACACGAGCAGGCTGGGATCGACGTCGACCGCGACCGGCACGACATCGAACCGGCCGTATTGCGCCCGGGTGACCTCGTCGACGATCGACTCGAGCTTGGTGAGTCGACCCGACCGGCTGATGGCCGTGGCCAGTCGGCGGAACATCTCGAGCTGCTCGTCCTCGGTCATCTCCTCGAGGACGGCCTTGTCGATGGTGACCACGTCGACCACCTTGTTGTCGACGATCACCCGGCCGTTGCGGTCCAGGATCCGTCCCCGCGGCGCCTCCTCGAAGACCTGCCGCAACACGAGCGACTCGGCTTCCGCCTGGAACGCCTCCGCCTCGATGCCCTGGAGGTACCAGAGACGGGTGAACAGCGCGCCGAAGAGCACGAGCGCGACGAAGGCGAAGATCCGGAGGCGGAACGGGCCGGCGTCGTCGTCCACGTCCATGAGATCTAGTGCCTCCTCATGGTCGAACGAGCGCGGGGTTGCGGAACCGCACCGGCCCGCGCAGGGCCCAGCGGATCGGACGGGCCATGACCGGAGCCAGGATCCCGTTGAGCGCACCGGCGATGATCGAGATACGGAGGAGCTCGACGTCCACGAGACCGCGGGCGCCGACGACTTCGCCGAGCAGGGCGTAGCCGATCACCGCGGTGAACGTTCCGACGAAGGCGATCCCGGCCAACTGGGCCCGCGAGTCGTGGAACAGCCCCGCCTCGAGCGAGCCGACGGCAAAGGCGACGGTGGCGAAGGACATCGCGGCGACGCCGAGCGGCGTGGGCAGCCAGATGTCCCAGAGCAATCCCGCGCCGAAGGCAACGGTGGCGCCCCGCTCCGGGCCGGCGAAGAACCCGGCGAGCACCGCGACGAGCGCGAGCAACTCGGGGGCCACGTCGAACACCCGCACGTCCACGAACACCGAGAGTTGGAGCACGATCGAGACGAGCAGCACGATGCCGAGCTTGAGGAACGTCACCCGTCCTCCCCCGTCGCGTCGGGATCGTCGGCGTCCGGAGCGAGCCCGTCGGTCGGCACGGTCACGGTCGGATCGAGCGGGAACTCCTCCGGTGCGACCTGGAGGACCACCGACACGAACTGGAGATCGTCCACGTCGTTGGCCAGCTCGACCTCGACGCGCATCGTGACCTCGTCCACCGCCCGCCCGATCTCGGTGATCACGCCGATCGGGATGTCGGCCGGATAGCTGCTCACGCCGGCCGTCACGACCGCCGAGCCGACCTCGGGCAGCAGCGTCGGGTCATCGCTGTCCGGATAGTTCATGCCCTGGTCGATGACGAACATGCCCTCCTGGCCGGCGATGGCGTGGCCGAGGCCGACCTGATCGGTCGAGACCAGGCGGACGCCGACGAAGAGGTCGTCGTCGCTCAGGAGTTGGACCTGGGCGGTCGAATTGTCCACCTGTGAGACGCGCCCGACCATCCCGGCCGCGGTGACGACGGCCATGTCGACTTCGAGCCCGTGGCGCGATCCCTTGTCGATCGTGACGACATGGTCGTCGAAGTTGCCGACCGAGCCCCGCACCACCTGCGCCGTGACGGTGTCGAGGTCTCCCACATACGGCAGGTCCGTGGCCGCGAGCAGGCGGCGCAGTGTCTCCGTGTCCGCTTCGCCCCGGATCGCCGACCCCTTCAGCGCCTCGATCTCGGCCCGCAGGGCCTCGTTCTCGGCTTCGAGGTCGCCATAGTTGAACACCGAGTTCCAGGCGTCGCCGATCGGCGAGAGGACCGTGGTGGCGAGCGAGGTGATCGGATTGAGCACGTCGCGCACACCCCGTTGGACCGACTCGGCCGGACCGAAGCCGTTCAGGTCGACGGTCAGCAGGGTGATCGCCGTCAGCGCGAGAAGGATCAGTCGATGCCGGGACCGCCCAGTCCGCTGGGCCTGTGCCATGCCCTGCTACGTGATGCTCAGAGCTCGCCGGAGCCGAAGACGACGCCACGCAGCGCCTCGAACTCCTCGAGGACCTGACCGGACCCGATCGCCACGGCGTAGAGCGGCTCGGGGGCGAGCTGGATGGGCATGCCGGTCTCGTCGGCCAGGCGCTGATCGATGCCCTGGAGGAGCGCGCCACCACCGGCGAGGGTGATGCCCCGCTCCATGATGTCGGCGGCGAGTTCGGGCGGGGTCTTGTCGAGGGTGGACTTCACGGCGTCGCAGATCGCGGCGACGGGCTCTTCGAGCGCCTCGCGGATGTCCTCGGTGCCGACAACGATCGTGCGGGGAAGGCCGGTCACCAGGTCACGACCGCGGATCTCGGCGCGCAGCTCCTTCGCGAGCGGGGCGGCCGAGCCGAGCTGCACCTTGACCTCTTCGGCGGTGCGTTCACCGAGGGCCAGGCTGTACTCCTTCTTGACGAACTGCACGATCGCGTCGTCGAGCTCGTCGCCACCGACGCGGGCCGACTGACTCGCGACCACACCGCCGAGCGAGATGACGGCGACTTCGGTGGTGCCGCCGCCGATGTCGACGATCATGTTGCCGGTCGGCTCCTGCACCGGGAGGCCGGCACCGATCGCGGCGGCCATCGGCTCTTCGATGATGTAGGCCGGCTTCTGGGCGCCGGCGAATTCGGCGGCCTCCTGCACGGCGCGCTGCTCCACACCGGTGATGCCCGATGGGACGGCGATGACCATGCGAGGCTTCGCCCACTTGCGCTGATGCACCTTGTGGATGAAGTAGCGGAGCATCTTCTCGCAGATCTCGAAGTCCGCGATGACCCCGTCCTTGAGCGGGCGGATGGCCTGGATGTTGGAGGGCGTGCGCCCGATCATCCGCTTCGCCTCGGCGCCGACGGCGAGGGGCTTGCCGTCGTGCGTGTTCACCGCGACGACGGACGGCTCATCGAGCACGATGCCTTCACCGCGCACGTAGACGAGGGTGTTGGCGGTCCCGAGGTCGACGGCCATGTCCCGGCCGATCACGGCGCGGAATCCGCTTCCGAACGAGTTGAGGAATGCTTCTGCGGCCATGCTCAGGTGCCTCGAGACGGGGTGGGTGACAGCACGCGAATGGACACGACCCGTGGGGTGCGCTCCTCCGCTGCGGAGAGTGTAGGCGCGCCCTGTCACTGAATTGCAACAGAGCAGACGAACTGTGCCTGGAGAACTACTCTCCGTGACCCAACGGTCGGCCGGGCATCAGATTCCGGGGAAGAAGATCCCGATCTCGCGCGTGGCGGATTCGTCGGAATCGCTGCCGTGGATCAGGTTCTCCGTGAACTCGGTGCCGAGGTCGCCGCGGATGGTGCCGGGATCGGACGCCATCGGATTCGTGGCCCCCATCATCGCCCGCACGCTCGCGACCGTGCCCTCGGGACCCTCGATCACGGCGACGAACACCGGCCCCCGGCTCATGAACTCGACGAGGCCGTCGTAGAACGGCTTGCCGACGTGCTCCTCGTAGTGGCGAGCGAGGGTGTCGGTGTCGAGCGTCCGCAACTCGCCGGCCACGAGGGTCAGACCCTTGCGCTCGAAGCGCCCCAGAATCTCCCCGACCAGGCCGCGTTCGACGGCGTCGGGCTTGCAGATGACGAGAGTGCGATCCATGGCCGGGAGGCTACCGGGATCGGGCCAGCCGTCGGCGAGGACTCACCAGGCGTTGAGCGTGATGCTGTCGTTGTCCGGGATCCAGGTCTCGTCGTCGTAGGTGACCCAGTCGATCGTCATCACGATCGGGAAGGCGTCCTCGTCGCGCTTGGACCACGTCGGGTACTTCTTGCCGTTGCCGTTCGTGGTGAACGTCTTGGTCTTGGTCTTGTCCTCGGCCGTCGTCCAGGTCACCTGGAACTCTGCGCCGGCCATCGGATCACCGTTGGGCAGGTCGAACTCGACCTTGGTCTTCGCCTTCCAACCGTTCCACGCCTCGAACGACTGGTCCGTCAGATACGACGAGAACGTGTTCTCCGCGACGGTCGTCGTCGTGGTCGGCGGCAGCGTCGTGGTCGTCGTCGTGGTGGTCGTCGTCGTGGTTGTGGTCGTGGTCGTCGTGGTGGTGGTCGTCGTGGTCGTCGTCGTGGTCGGCGCCTGCGTCGTCGTCGTGGTCGGCGCCTCGGTGGTCGTCGTGGTCGTCGCGCAGTCGACCTGGCAGGCGGTCGTCGTCACGTCGAAGTAGCTGAGGTCGGCACGGCCGATGTCGTCGGCGGACTCGGAGTAGTGGGCCTCGACCCGCTCGTCCATCATCTCGAACGATGCCGTCGATCCGACCAGCACGAGTCCGAGCACGAGTCCGTACTCGACGCCGCTGGCGCCTCGGTCCCCACGGCTCACAAGCCGCTTCAGAATCTCAGTGATACGTCCCACGTTCGGTGGTTCGGCGTTGGCGCCGAGGAACGATATGGGCCGTTCGACCGGTTCGTCACAGGCCGTACTGCCTGTCGGCCCAGCCGGGATGGGCCGATCGACTCAGGTGGGTGGGCCCCCCGACCCACCCGGAGCCCCTCGCTCAGCGAGCTCGCAGCTTGTAGCTCTCTCGGTCGGGCGTGAGCTCCTCACCGTCCAGCGTGATCGATGTGACCCGGACCTCGATCGGGAACATCTCCGCCGGCCGGTTGCCCCAGGTGAGTGTCTTCTCGCCGCTCCGGCCGAGGGTGAACGACCACTCCTTCGTCGCGCCGTCGGCCGTCGTCATGGTCACCACGACGCGGGCGCCCTTCAGCGCCTCCCCGTCCTCGTCCTCGAATCCGACCTTGATCTTCGCCTTCCAGCCGCGACGGGTCTCGAACGACATGTCGCGGTAGGTGACGTCGGCCAGCGACCCCACCGCAACGGTCGTGGTGGTCGGCGGCAACGTGGTCGTGGTCGTCGTGGTGGTGGGCGGCAACGTGGTCGTGGTCGTCGTCGTGGTTGTGGTTGTCGTCGTCGTGGTCGTCGTTGGCGGCGCAGTCGTCGGCGGCACCGTCGTCGTCGTGGTCGGCGCCTCGGTGGTGGTCGTGGTCGGCTCGCACTCGGCGCAGGTCGTGGTCGTGACGTCGAAGTGCTCCAGGTCGCTACGCCCGATGTCCTGGGCCGACTCCTCGTAGTGCTCGCCGACATTGTCTTCGAGCATCTCGAACGTGGTCGTCGAGCCGGCGAACATCAGGGTGAGCAGCAACGCGTACTCGACACCACTCGCACCGCGATCATCGCGGAACCGGAGAGAACGTCGGCGGAGAAAAGGCATGCGGTGACGATCGGCTCGCCGGGGGTCCCCGATTGATGGCGCTTTCGGCGCTTCCGCGCAGGACCTAGGGCCTCACGGGTGAGCCGATCGCCCCACCCGCGGGTGAGCCGCGCTCACCAGTCGTCGGCGAGCCTCAGGGCCGCGGCGACCACCGTCGTCGAGCCGGCCACGACCACGAGGTCGTCCTCGGCGGCAAGTCCCATGGCGTGATCGAGCGCGGCCTCGACGTCGACGACGACGTCCGCCCGGGCCCCGACCGTGTCGGCCGCGGCCGCCAGCGCGTCCGCATCGACGCCCCGCGCGGTCGGGGCCGTGCAGACCACGACGACGTCGAACGACGCGGCATCGAGGGCCGTCAACACCTGCACCGGGTCACGGCCGTCCTGCATGCCCAGGACGAGAACGCGGCGCGACCCGCTGCCGAACTCCTCGCGCACCGCGGTGGCGAGGGCGGCCGCGCCGGCGACATTGTGTGCGGCATCGACGAGCACGGTCGGGGCCGTGTGGACCACGTGGAGGCGACCGGGCACCTCGATCGTGTCGAAGGCTTCGGTCACGATGTCCTCCCCGAGCGCGGCGTCGAAGAACTCCTCGACGGCAGCGATGGCGAGCGCCGCATTCGTGCCCTGGTGCTCCCCGTGCAGTCGGACGAACACGTCCTCGTGGGTTCCCCGCGGCGTCTCGACCTCGATCAGACGTCCGCCGACCGCCAGCTCGTTGCGCCGGAGGCGGACCTCCTCCCCGACCGCGACGACCGGGCCCGGCTCCTCGGCCTCGACGAACGGGCGCAGATCCGCCTCGCCGATCACGACCGGGCGGCCCGCTTCGACGATCCCGGCCTTCTCGGCGGCGACGCGGTCCCGCCAGCCCGCCTCGCCATCCGTGTGATCCCGGCTGACGTTGGTGATCACGGCAACGTCGGCATGCACGACGTTCGTCGAGTCGAACCGGCCGAGCATGCCCACCTCGACGATCGCGACGTCGACCGCCTCGTTGGCGAAGTGCAGGAGCGCGGCCGAGGTGACCGTGTCGAACCAGGTTCGGGGGCCGAGACCCTGCACCTCTTCGACCCGCACGACATCGGCGATCGCCAACCCGAAATCCTCGGCGCTGATGTCCTCGCCACCGACCCGGATGCGCTCGGTGACGTCGTGCAGGTGGGGGCTCGTGTAGAGACCGACCCGCAGCCCCATGACGGTCAGGATGCGTTCGATCATCCGGCTCGTGGAGCCCTTGCCGTTCGTGCCGGTGATGTGGATGACCGGATAGGCATGCTGCGGATCACCCACGGCGCCCATGAACGCCTGCATCGGCTCGAGCGAGAGACCTTCGATCGCGCCGGCCCGCGGCACCACCTCGTAGTTGATCAGCGAATCGAGATGATCGAGCGCTTCGAGTTCGTCCACGCGGTCAGTGTGCCGCGGCGCCGCTAGCTCGCGGCGCGTTCGTCCTCGGTGGTAACGAGCGTGGGCTCGGCCTTGTCGATGACGGTGTCGCGGTCGACGATGACCTTGATCACCTCGTCACGACCCGGCAGGTCGTACATCACGTCGAGCAACGATTCCTCGAGGATCGCCCGCAGGCCACGGGCGCCGGTGGCCCGCTTGATGGCCTCTTCGGCGATCGCGACGAGCGCATCCTCGGTGAACTCCAACTCGACGTTCTCGAACTCGAAGATCTTCTGGTACTGCTTGACCAGGGCGTTGCGGGGCTCGGTGAGGATCTCGATCAGCGCGTCCGAATCCAGATGGCTCACGGCGCCGACCACCGGCAGGCGGCCGATGAACTCCGGGATGAGACCGAACTTGGTGAGGTCCTCCGGCAGGACCGCATCGAAGATCGCGCCGAGGTCCTTGTCCTCCGGACGACGGATGTCAGCTCCGAAGCCGACGCCCTTGGCCCCGATGCGGTTCTCCACGATCTTCTCGATGCCGGCGAAGGCACCACCACAGATGAACAGCACGTTGGTGGTGTCGATCTGGATGAACTCCTGGTGCGGATGCTTGCGCCCGCCCTGGGGCGGCACCGCCGCGGTCGTGCCCTCGAGGATCTTGAGCAGCGCCTGCTGCACACCCTCACCGGAGACGTCGCGGGTGATCGACGGGTTCTCGCTCTTGCGGGCGACCTTGTCGATCTCGTCGATGTAGATGATGCCGGTCTCGGCCTTCTTGACGTCGTAGTCCGCAGCCTGGATCAGCTTGAGGAGGATGTTCTCGACGTCCTCACCGACATAGCCGGCCTCGGTGAGCGCGGTGGCGTCGGCGATCGCGAACGGCACGTTCAGCATGCGGGCGAGCGTCTGCGCCATGAGGGTCTTGCCGCAGCCGGTCGGGCCGATCAGCAGGATGTTGCTCTTCGAGAGCTCGACCTCACCGTCGAGCGTGGTGCCGAGCTGCACCCGCTTGTAGTGGTTGTAGACGGCGACGGCCAGGATCCGCTTGGCGGTGTCCTGGCCGACGATGTAGTCGTTGAGGAACTGGTAGATCTCCCGCGGCGACGGCAGCTCGCCCAGGCTCACCTCGGAGGTCTCGGCGAGCTCCTCCTCGATGATCTCGTTGCACAGATCGATGCACTCGTCACAGATGTAGACGCCGGGGCCGGCGATCAACTTCTTGACCTGCTTCTGGGACTTGCCACAGAAGGAGCACTTCAGAAGTTCTCCCCCTTCGCCGAACTTGGCCACGCTTCCCCTTCAGTCTGTGTCGATGTCTGCTTGCGTCTTGACGGTCGCTTCAGGACCTCAGCTGATGGCCGTGATCGGGCCGCTGTTGTCCACCACATTACGCGTATCGATGACCTCATCGATGATGCCGTACTCCTTGGCCTCCTGCGCGGTCATTACGAAGTCGCGATCGGTGTCCTTGGAGATCTTCTCGACGGGCTGACCCGTGTGGAAGGCGAGCACCTCTTCGAGCGAGGTTTTCATGCGCTGGATCTCGGCCGCGATCAGCTCGATGTCGCTCGCCTGACCCTGGGCCCCGGCGTAGGGCTGGTGGATGAGGATGCGGGCGTGGGGCAGCGCGAGACGCTTGCCCTTCGCACCCGCCGCCAGCAGCACGGCGGCGGCCGAGGCGGCCTGACCGAAGCAGATCGTGGTGATGTCCGGCTTGATGTAGGACATCGTGTCGTAGATCGCGAAGAGGGCGTTGATGTCGCCCCCCGGCGAGTTGATGTAGAGGTTGATGTCCTTGTCGGGGTTCTCCGACTCGAGGTGCAGCAGCTGGGCGCAGATCAGGTTGGCGATCGTGTCGTCGATCGGCGTGCCGATGAAGATGATGTTCTCCTTCAGCAACCGGCTGTAGAGATCGAAGGCCCGCTCGCCGCGGTTCGTCTGCTCGACGACGGTCGGCACCAGATAGTTCTGGGGCGCAACGTCCATGTTCGTGAAGATGCTCATTCCTCTTCTCCCTCGACCTCGTCCTCGTCCTCAGATTCTTCCGGGAACTCCAGGGCGTCCCGGTCCACAGGGTCACCATTGTCGTCCACGAGCTCGACATTGTCTGTGAGCCATTCGAGGGCGTCACGTTTTCCCAGGTCAGCGCGTAGAGCGCTGAGCTGTCCGACCTCGGCGAGCCGTTCCCACAGCTCGTCGGCGTCCTGTCCGGACTGCTCGGCCATCTCGGCGACGGACGCCCGCAGCGACTCGTCGTCGGGTACGAGGCCCTCGGCCTCGGCGACGGTGCGCAGCGCGAGGTCGACCTTGACGGCCTGCTCGGACGGCTCGCGGAACTCGGCGCGGAGCTGGTCCGGCGTCTGGCCGACCTGGGCGAGGTACTGACCCGGATCGATGCCCTGCTGCTGGAGCCGGCCGACCATGTCCTGGAGGCGGGCGTCGATCTCGTTGTCGATCATCGCCTCGGGGATGTCGGCGGTCACCAGCTCGGCCAGCGCCTCCGCGGTGTTCTGCTGGAGGGCCATGCGGGCCTGGGCGATCTTCATGGAGCTCATGCGCGACACGAGGTCGGCGCGGAGCTCGTCGAGGGTCTCGAACTCGGAGGCCTCCGCCGCCCACTCGTCGTCGAGCTCGGGAAGCACCGCTTCCTTCACTTCCTGGACGGTGACCTTGAAGTGGAGGGGCTCCTCTTCGTCCGGATCGGGGTGCTCGGCGTCGAACTCGAGCTCGTCGCCGGCGGACGCGCCGCGGAGGTTCTCGTCGATCTCGGCGACGACGGCACCGGTGCCGACCTCGTAGTCGTAGTCGGAGGTGGTGAGCCCCGGGACGGCCTCGCCGTCGTGGGTCCCCTCGATGTCGATCGTGACATGGTCGCCGTCCTCGGCGGCACGCTCGACGGCCTGGAACTCGGCGTACTGCTGACGCATGCGATCGATCTGCTCGTCGATCTCCTCGTCGCTCGGCGTGGGGCTCGGGATCTCGACCCGGAGGCCGTTGTAGCCGCCGACTTCGACGACGGGCCGGACCTCGACGACGGCGTCGAAGGTGACGGCGCCGGTCTCCTGGCCGCCGGTGATGTCGATCTCGGGCGGGGCGATGACATCGACGTCGTGGTCGACGACGGCGCGGGCGTAGTAGTCGGGCAGCGCCTCACGCAGCGCCTCCTCGCGGCCGACGGCGGAGCCGAACTGGGCCTCGAGCAGCTTGCGGGGCGCCTTGCCGGGCCGGAAGCCGGGCATGCGCACCTCTTTGGCGATGCGCTTGAAGGCGGCGTCGATCGCGGCGTCGAATTCGGCCTCGTCGACCTCGACCGAGAGCTTGACCTTGTTGTCGTCGAGGGTCTCGATCGTGCTGGAGACACGGCTGGGAGATGTTGCGCTGGAACTCATTGCCGCAAAGCCTAACGGCGCCGTCCGCGGGTTCGACCGGCCGCGACGAGCCAGATCTCAGCCGGACCGGCCTGCGATCCGGCGACGGAGGAGCTCGGACATCGGCAGGTCGGCCGGGTCGTCATCCCGACGGTCGTCGAGCACCTCGGCGATCTCGGTCGGGGCGAGGGCGCGGTAGGAATCGAATGTTGCGGATCCGTCCGCCTCGTCGCGGAAGATCGCGAACGTCCGCCACGGCACGCCCGGGGGCCGGGTGACGACGCGTTCCGCGAGCGTGACGAATCGCCGCGCCGCGCCGTCGTCGAGGTCGCTCGGGCACCAGTCGGCCGGCACGACCTCCACGGTCTCCACCCGCTCGCCGACCGACGGCGCGGCGCCCGGAGGCGGCGCGAGGACGGCGTGCACCTCCAGCTCGAACACGATCAGATGGACGTCGTCGCTACTGGGCGACGCGAGGCGCTCGCGGAGGGTCAACGTCGCGTCGACGAGGCCGCTCCCGCCCTCGAACGCCCGTTCCAGGAGCCCCGGGGTCGACTCGGCGTCGCCCGTCGGCGATCGCGACCCGACGACCCCGATGGCGCAGATGCCGCCGGACTCGGTTGGCGGCTGCGCGTCGCTCGGCGAATCGTCGGCGCTGCACGCGGCGGCGACCAACAGGATGGCGGCGGCCGGTCGCGCCCATCGATTCCGCATGGACGAACGCTAGTCGGGACATTCCGGCGGCGCTAGCCTGCGGGCACCCGCGGGTGTAGTTCAACGGCTAGAACCTCAGCCTTCCAAGCTGATGATGCGAGTTCGATTCTCGTCACCCGCTCGCAGCCAGCACGACGCTCGGCACCGCGGTCACGACACCGACGGTGTTCTGCGCTCGGTTGAAGGAGTCGACCGACTCGGCGATCACTGCGTGGAACTCGACCTCCTCGCCGGGCTCCGCCGACAGCGCTGGGGTCCACGATCGGGACATCGTGTGCTCGTCGCCCGGGCCGAGGTCCGTGTCTCCGAGCCACAGGTAGCTGGTGTCGAGAGCCGATCCGTCGATCGACGCCCGTACCGCGAGGAAGCGGAGCTCGCCCCGATCCTCGAGCGCGACCGGATGGCCGGACACGTTCGTGACGGTGAGAGAGACGGTCAACTCAGCTCCCGGCTCGAAGGTCGCCGCATCGAGTGAGAGCGTGCCGACGAGGTCGGCGGCCTCGGCGAGACCGGCAGCCGTCGGGGCGGTCGTGGTCGTCGTGGTCGCGGCGGTCGTGGTGGGCGCGAGGACCGTCGTGGACGGCGGCGCGGTCGTCACCGCCACCGCGGCGGTCGTCGTGGACGGTGGAGCCGTCGTGGCCACCGAGTCCGGCACTGTCGTGGCTGGCACTGTCGTGGTTGAGACGGTCGTGGTGGGCGCGGCGGTCGTCGTGACGGCCCGTGTTGTCGTCGGTGGGGCCTCGGACTGTTCGGGCCCGTCGTCGGAGCAGCCGACGGCGACCGCCAGCACGGTCAGGAGCATCGCCACGACTCGCAACATGGAAGAACGCTAGCTCTGCATCGCGGGGAGGTTGTCCCGAGCGTTGAGACGGGCGTCGCCCAGTCGAGTGCTCCGCGGACGGGAACGAGCGCTCTCACTCGCCGTCGTTGGCGTGAAGGCGTTCCGCCTCGGCTATCGCGGCCTCGCGGTCCTCGACGTCGAACGCGACGTGGCGGCGCAGTCGAGCGTCCTCGGAGATGAGGTCGACGGTGATGAAGTCGGTGACGAAGTCGGCCCGGCGTACTTCGATGGTGGTGGCGGCGATCCGTTCGCCACGCACGGCGATGACCTCCGAGATCGACCAGTGGGGGCGTTGGTCAGCCGATTCCCACGCGGTTTCGATGCGCCGGAACCAGTCGGCCGGATCGTCACCTCGGCCGTAGTTGACGAAACGACGGCGGTCTTCCCACGTGAAGTCGTCGGCGATCGTCGCCTCCACGTCGATCTTCGACGCAACTCCCTCAGGTGGAACTTCGACGATGCTACTCAGGGCGTCGTACGCGCGCCGCAACCATTCGACCGCCGCGTTGGTCAAGGGCGCCTCGGACATCGCCACAAAGTAGTCCCCGGCCCCCAGGCCCGCGAGACGCGGATCTGGCGGATCTGGCATGCGATCTGGCGCCTCCTGGATGAACAACGATTCCAGGAGGAACCATGACCACCACCGACACCACCCCCGACTGGCAGCTCGCCGGCGAGGCCTGGAGCCATGCCGCCACCGATTGGGCCTACGGCTTCGAGCCCTACGCCCGCGACGGCATCGAGACCGTCCTCGCCAAGACCGCGGTCGGGCCTGGGACCGACGTCCTCGATGTCGCCTGCGGGGCGGGGCTCGCCCTCGCTCGGGCGGAGCGGCTCGGCGCCAGCGTGAGCGGGCTCGACGCGGCCGCCGGCCTGCTCGAGATCGCGGCTCGCCGCGCGCCCGGAGCGAACCTCGTGCACGGCACCATGTTCGACCTGCCGTGGGACGACGATTCGTTCGACGTCGTCCTCGCCTTCAACGGCATCTGGGGCGGCTGCGACGAAGCCGTCGCAGAGCTCGGCCGCGTCTGTCGGCCGAGCGGCCGGGTCGGCCTCACCTTCTGGGGGGCGAGCGATCGCATGGATCTCCTCGGCTACTTCGTGACCGTCGGCCAGACCGGCCCCGGTGTCACCGAGGAGATCATCAGCCTCGCCGCGATCAACGCGCCGGGAGAGGCCGAGCGGGTACTGACCGACGCGGGCTTCGTCGACATCGAGCGCGGCGTCACCGAGGCGATCCTCGAGTTCACCGACGACGACCACGCCTGGCGCGTCCTGCGGTCACCCGGGCTCGTCGTTCCGTCGCTCCGCCACACCGGCGAGGACGAGCTCCGGGCGCAGGTCCTCGAGAGCATCGCGGCGTTCCGGGCGGACGACGGGAGCTACCGCCTCACCAACGAACTCGTCCACGTGACGGCGACCATGGCCGGATGATGGCTGGTGAGGGCGAGCACGGGGACCACTATGTTGGCCGGATGGAACAGCGGGTGTCGGTCTGCCACGGGCCGAACGGCGAGGAGATCGCCTACGCATCCGTCGGCGAGGGCCCCGTGCTCGTGCTGTCCGCCTGGTGGACGAGCCATCTCGAGCTGGACTGGCAGGACCCGGAGTTCCGCGACTTCGTGCTAGATCTCGCCGAGACCCATCGGGTCGTGCGCTACGACCGGCCCGGAGTGGGCATGAGCGGTCGCGACGACCGACCCTTCGATCTCCACACCGAGGCTGCCTACCTACGGGCGGTGATGGACGCCGCGAGCACCGACGGCCCCGCCGACGTGCTCGCCATCTCCTGCGGCGGACCGCCCGCGATCGTCGTGGCCACCGATGACCCGGCGCGGGTACGGCGCATCGTCTTCTTCGGGAGCTACGCCGAAGGGCCCCGCATCTCCGACCCGGCGACGCTCACCGCCCTCGAGTCCCTCGTGCGGGCGAGCTGGGGCCTCGGCAGCCAGACGCTGTCGAACCTCTTCGTGCCGGACGCGGACGCGTCGACCGTCCGGCGCGTCGCCGCCGCCCAACGCCACACCGCCAGCGCGGAGATCGCGGCCCGGTTGCTGTGCCTCACATCCGAGATGGACGTGGCCGACCGCGTCGAGCGAGTGCACCAGCCCTCACTCGTCCTGCACCGCGAGCGCGACCGCACGATCCCCTCCCAGCTCGGCGCGGATCTGGCCGCCGCGTTGCCGGATGCCGAGCTCCAGCTACTCGAGGGCCGCGCCCACCTCCCGTGGGTCGAGGGCGACGAGATCACCGCGGCGATCCGGCGATTCCTCACCGACGGCGCCACAGCCGGTGCGACCACCCGCAAGCTCGCCACCGTCGCGTTCACCGACATCGTGGACTCGACCTCGTCCATGAGCGAGCTCGGCGACGATCGCTGGCGAGCCCGGCTCGACGCCCTGTCGGCCCTCCTCACCGAGGAGGCCGCGGCCCGCGGTGGCGAGCTGGTGAAGGAAACGGGCGACGGCGCGCTCGTCACCTTCGAGCTGCCCAGCAACGCATTCGACTGGGCCATCGCCGTGCGTAAGCGCGCGCACGAACACGGCCTGGCGTTGCGCATCGGGCTCCACACCGGCGAGGTGGAGTTGCGGGGCGACGACGTGACCGGGCGGGCCGTCGTCATCGCCTCGCGCCTGTGCGACCTCGCGGCGGCGGGCCAGATCCGGGCCTCCTCCACCGCCGTCGATCTCGCCGCCGGCCGAGGCTTCCGCACGACCCACCTCGGCGCCGCCGCGCTCAAGGGCATCGACGCCGACGTCGTGTCGTACGACGTGGAACCGCTCGCCGCGACCGGCGATGCGCCCACCTTCACCCGCGAGGGCCAGAACTGGCGCGTGTCGTTTCGGGGCACCGACGCCGCCGTGCGTCACTCGAAGGGGGTCGGCGATCTGGCGATGCTCGTCGAGCAACGGGGCACCGACGTGCCCGCGGTCGTCCTCATGGACGGACCCGACGCCGCGCCCCGCTCGGGTGGCGACGAGGTGCTCGACCCCGATGCGGTCACCGCCTACCGACGGCGACTCGGCGAGATCGAGGACGAACTCGACCGGGCCGACGACGCCGGCGATGGCGCGGCGAGCGAGCGGCTGGAGGCGGAACGAACGGCATTGCTCGACGAGCTACGGACCGCCTCCGGGCTCGGTGGCCGCACCCGGCGCATGGGCGACGACGTCGAGCGGGCCCGCAAGGCCGTGTCCGCCCGGGTGCGCGACGCGATCAACAAGATCGGTGAGGTCCAGCCGGAGCTGGCGATCCATCTCGCGGAGTCGGTCACCACCGGCCGCGAGTGCCGCTACCGCTGACTACGGATCGAGAACGCCGCCCTCGTCGGCACTGATCGTCATCGCGACGCGCGAGGGTGCGACATCATCTGTCGCCAGGCCGTAGAGACCCAGCGCGACCACGATCATCGCCGCTCGCCAACGCACCCTGCCCACCGTAGCGAGGGCCACTCCCCCGCCACATGGGCCGACCGGCCCGACGCCGGATCAGCGCAGCAGCGCCGCGCTCTGGGCGACGTATTCGCGGATCGCGTCGACGTCGCCGTCCTGGCGTCCCGGGGTCGCCGCCATCACCGCGATGCCGACGATCAGCGGCGCCGCCCCCTCGTCGCCGATGATCGTGGCGACCGCCGCGCCGAGCACCCGCACCGACACCATCGCGGCGAACGGCACCACCGCGGCGGCTTCGCCGGGATGATCGATCAGGTACTCCGCGGCGGCGCGGAACTTGCCCGCCGGGCTGTTGTGGGCGCTGGCCGCGTGCACCATGCCTTCGAGGCAGACGCCGGCGATCTCGGCTTCCACCTTCACCTTGTCCGGGTAGTAGCGGTAGAGGGTGGCCCGACTCATTCCGGCATCGGCCGCGAGCTGCTTCATGTCGATCATGCCGGTGCACGCGAGCATCGTCGTGCCGGCCCGGATCACGTCGGGGTGATGCACCACGTCGTTGGCGGCCTCGAGCGCCTGCGCGATCGGCATGCCCGCGTTGAGGTCATCGACGAAGCGATCGGCATCAGCTGCGAACTCATCACTCGAGGTGTCGGCCACCAGACGCTCCCTCCCGTGCACTCCAGAACGTATCGGGGCCGCTACCGTCTGGGCCACTGGGCCTTCGGCTCATTTCCGCTGACGTTCCAGGAGCCCGGATGAGCCTCGACCTCGACACCACGCTGCAGATGATCCAGCGTGAAGGCGAGGCGTTGATCGCCGCCGCGCAGACCCATCCGACGGCCCAGGTGCGGGCCTGTCCCGACTGGAACGCGACCGAACTGGCGATCCACACCACGGGCGTGCACCGGCGCGTCGCCCACTGGTGCGCGGGCCGACTCCAGAAGCCGGAGCGCTGGCCGGATCACGAACCGCCGGACGCGACGGCGCCGTGGGACTGGTGCCGGGCCGGGCTCGACCTCGTCGTCGGCGTGCTGCGTGACATCGGCCCGGAAGAGTCCGTCTGGACGTGGACCGACCGCAAGAACGGCGGCTTCTACCACCGGCGCATGCTCCACGAGACCGTCGTGCACCGCTGGGATGCGCAGGACGCGGCCGGCACGCCGTCGCCCATCGACGCCGAGGTGGCGACCGACGGCGTCAACGAACTGATGGACGTGGGGCTGCGCTATCGAGGCGACGGCGCACCGCTCGACTATCCCGACGGCGACGTGCTCCTCGAGCGCACCGACGGCACCGACCGCTGGCGCCTGCGGGCCATGGACGGCACCCTGCTCGTGGGCCGCAACGGCGACGCCGGCACGTCCGCCGACGCAACCGTGCAGGGCCACGCCGAGGACCTGCTGCTGTGGCTCTGGGGCCGCCGCGGGCATGTCACCATCAGCGGTGAGGACGACGTCGCCGCCGCATGGGCCGCGATCGCGCCCTGAACGGCGTCAGTCGTTGGAACCGGTGGTCTCCGGGTAGAGGTGGCTCATCGAGCCCGGCTCGACGCGGCATGACTCGATGTAGGTGTCGACGTCGTCCTTCTTGAGCCGGATGACCCGACCGAATTTGTAGGCCGGGAGCTGGCCCTCGTCGATGAAGCGGTAGAGGGTGCGGGCGGTGACGCCGAGGCGTTCGGCGGCCGCAGGAGTGGAGAGCCAGACGACGTCGTCGTCGGCTTCGTCGGGAGCGGTGTCAGGGGGCATAGGGCGCATTCTCGCATGCTTTCGCGCCATTTGCATGGATTCGGCTTGCGCCTGACGGGCGCGTCTGCATACCTTTCTGACCTAGATGAATGTTTTTCACTATGTTTCACGTTCTTTCGATGGTCAGGCGGGAGCCGAGCGGCCCGACGACGTGACCGCCCCCCGGCAGTCGTTTCGACCCCGCCGCGGACTCCCGACGGGCCGAGCCGTCGTCGGCGGCCTGTTGATCACGGTCGCCACGGTCGGTGCCTTCGCACTGGCCACGAGCGGCGACGAAGGACCGACCACCGAATATCTCGTCGTGGGCCGCGACGTCGAGCCTGGCGAGTCCCTCGACATCGGCGACGTCCACCTCGAGGCGATGGAGCTCTCCCCCGCCGTCGCCGCCAACGCGCTGCGCAGCACGAGCGGACTCGAAGGAGCGACCGCCCTGCGCTGGCTCCGCGCCGGCGAACTCGTGGACACCCGTTCGCTGCGCGGCGCGGCGTTCGTCGACGGGGAGCCCGTCACGGACGTCCATGAACTGACGTTCCCCGTCCGCCAGAGCCGCACGCCGACGCGGCTCGAACGCGGCGACCGGGTGACGATCCTCGCCCACGTCGACGACGACGTCCTGATCACCGCCCTCGAGGACGCTCTCGTCCTGTCGTACGACACCGCCCCGTCGGGTGTCGGCGGCGGTGACAGCGTGCTTGCCCTCGCCCTTCCCGACAGCGGCCTCGTCACCCGGGCGGCCCTGCTCAGCTACGACGCTGACCAGTTGACCGTGGTGCTCACGAGCGGTGCGCTCGACGACACCTATCCGGACCGCTTCCAGCTCGAGCCACGGACCGAGGAAGCAGTGGACGGATGACCGACGAGCGCTGGGTGGTCCTCGGTCTCGCCCACCCGCGAGCCGCGTGGTTCAGCGCCGTGGCACGCTGGGCCACGTCCGCGGCCATCCCCGTCGACTTCGTCAAGTGTGTCTCGGCGAACGAGGTGCGGGCCCGCCTTCGCAGCGGCCGCACGTTCTCCGCGCTCCTCGTCGGTGGCGACGTCAGCGGACTCGACCGGGATCTCGTCGCGGCGGCGACCGCAGCCGAGGTGTCGGTCGTCGTGGTCGACCCACGAACCGACCGCGACTGGGCCGATCTCGGCATCGCCGCCCTGCTCCCTCCCGACTTCGACCGTGCGCACCTCCTCACCGTGCTCGACGACCACGCCGAGCCGGTTGCTCGGCTGTCCGCGTCCGCCCCCAACGAACAAGTGGAGGTCGAGGCCGGCTGGCGGGGCCGACTGATCGCGGTCACAGGACCGGGTGGCACGGGCAGCAGCGTGACGGCGATCGCGACTGCCCAGGCGTTCGCCGCCGCGCCGAGCAACGCGGCGATGGTTCTCCTCGCCGATCTGGCGCTCGATGCCGAACAGGCCATGCTCCACGACACCCGCGACATCGTGCCGAGCGTCCAGGAACTGACCGATGCGCACCGAGCGGGTCGCCTCCCGATCGTCGACGTGCGCGGGTCGACCTTCGACGCCCCCGAACGCGGTTATCACCTCCTCCTCGGGCTGAGGCGCCACCGCGACTGGACGGCGCTGCGCCCTCGGGCGTTCGCCACCGCCCTCGACGGGATGCTGCGGGCGTACCGCATCGTGGTCGCCGATGTGGACGCCGACGTCGAAGGCGAGGCACTCACCGGATCGCTCGACGTCGAGGATCGCAACGTGATGGCCCGTACCACGATCGCGCGAGCCGACATCACCGTCGTCGTCGGCACGCCGTCGACGAAGGGCATCCACGCGCTCGCCCGCACCATTCGGGGCCTGCTCGCCTTCGGGGTCGAAGCCCAACGGATCGCTCCCGTCCTGGCCCGAGCACCGCGGAGCCCTCGTCGCCGGGCCGAAGCGGTCGGTGCACTGGCCGGCCTGCTGGGTCGCGAGGGCGCGCCGTCCGAGATCGACAACCCGGTGTTCCTCGCGGCGCGGGCCGACATCGAAGACGCGATCCGCGATGGAGTGCGTCTTCCGTCCTCGCTCGGCCGCCCGCTGCACCGAGAGCTCACCCGCCGGCTGCAGGAGCTCACGTCGGCGAGCCCCGACACCGCGGTGTCACCCCCGGTCGCGATCACGCCCGGTGCGCTCGGCGCCTGGTCCGAGCAGGTCGGATGACCGCGTTCGCGGAGCCGAGCCCGCTCGCCGAGATCGAGGCCCGCGTCCAGGAGCGCGCCAAGCACGAAGCGCTCGACCTCGCGGCGACGGACTCGACGGAGGCCCTTGCTCGCATGGTCGACCACGAGGTCACCGCCTGGAATGACGATCACCGTCGCGGCCTGCGGACGTTCGCGCTGGGCGATCCGGCGCGCGTCGCCGAGCGCGCCGTACGCAACCTGACCGGCTACGGGCCCCTGGGTCCCCTGCTGGGTGACGACGACGTGTGGGAGATCATGGTCAACGCGCCGGACGCCATCTTCGTGAAGCGCCACCGCGGCCCGTCCGGCTACCACGACGAAGTCTTCCACGACGACGCCCACGTCATCCGCACGTTGACGAAGGTGCTCGACGAATCGTCCACCGCTCATCGCAAGCTCGACCCGAGCGAGGGCCTCCAGGATGCCCAGCTCGACGACGGCGCCCGCCTCCACATCGTGCATGGCGACATCTCCCGAGGCGGCCACGTCATGGTGAACATCCGGAAGTTCACCGGCGTCGCCTTCCGCAGCCTCGGCGAACTCGTCGAACGACGCATGCTCACCAACGACGCCGCGCGGTTCCTGCTCGCATGCGTGCGGGCGCGCCAGACCATCGTCGTCGCCGGAGCTCCCGGGGCCGGGAAGACCACGATGATGAACTGTTGCGCGGCCGCTATCGACCCGTCGCTGCGCGTCGTCGTGGCCGAGGAGGTCTTCGAGGCCGACATCCCCCTCCCCAACGTCGCGAGCATGCAGACGCGGGCTGCCCGCACCGACCGGCCGGAGGTCGACCTGCGCCGCCTCGTCTCGGGGTTCCTGCGGATGGCGCCGGACGTCGCCATCGTGGGCGAGGTTCGCGACCGTGAGGCGCTCCCCCTGCTGCTGACGCTCTCCTCGGGGGTGAAGGGGTTCACCACGATCCACGCCGGTTCGGCCCGCCAGGCGCTCACCCGTCTCCGGTTCATCTGCCAGTTGTCGGACACCAGCAACGACCTGCCGATGACCGCGCTCAACAGCCTCGTCAGCGAGGCCGTGGACGTCGTCGTCCATTGTGTGCGCACGGCAGACGGGCCGCGCGTCGGCGGCATCGTCGCCGTCGAAGACATGACCGCCACGCCCGACGGGAGCGCATTCACCGCGACGGACGTCTTCGTCCGCGAGCCGGGTTGCGAGCTGCGCCGGTCCGGTGCGCTGCCCGTCCGCCTCGGTCGCGCCTTCTCGGACGCCGGGCTCGATCTTCGGGCGATCCTCGAGCCGACCGTGGAGGTACAGGTGTGATCCCGCTCGTCGTCGCCCTGCTCGCCGGGCTCGGCACCTTCTGGCTGTTCACGGCCGTCGCCATGGGCTGGACCGGGCTCGGGATCGGGCCGCGGCTCGCCGGCCGTTCGCGTCCCCGCGCCGACCTCGACGGGTGGTTGCACCGGATCGGCCTACAGGACGTCCCCCGCAGCGAGTTCGCGGCCGTCATCGTCGTCCTGTCCGGACTGGGCGCTCTCGGCGGCTACGCGGTGTTCGGCGCCCCCTCGGTGGCTGCCGCGCTCGCCGCGTTCAGCGCGTCGTTCCCGATCGCGGCTCACCGCCACCGACGGCAGACGCAGCGGGAACGAGCGCTCGAGGCATGGCCACGCATGATCGAGGAGATTCGCCTGCAGACAGCATCGCTGGGGCGGTCGATTCCCCAGGCGCTGTTCGCGGTCGGTGGCCGCGGCCCCGAGGAGCTTCGGCCCTCGTTCGCCGCGGCCCATCGCCAGTGGCTCCTCACCACCGACCTCGAGCGCACGTTCGCCGTGCTGAAGCGCGGCCTCGCCGACCCGACCGCGGACATGGCGTGCGAGACCCTGCTCATCGCGCACGAGCTGGGCGGCACCGATCTCGACCGGCGCCTCGAAGCGCTCGCGGTCGACCGCCGAGATGACGTCCAGGGCCGAAAGGACGCACGCAGTCGCCAGGCCGGCGCCCGCTTCGCCCGCATCTTCGTGCTCGTGGTGCCGGCCGGTATGGCCCTCGCCGGGATGTCGATCGGCAACGGCCGGGCCGCGTATCGATCGTCAGCCGGGCAGCTGACCGTTCTCGTCGCGATCGCCCTGGTGGTGGCGTGCTGGTTCTGGGCCGGCCGCGTGATGCGACTTCCGCCCCCGCGACGCGTGTTCGGCCCCTGATGTCCGCCCCGCTCCTTCTCATCGCGCTCGGCGGGTTCGCCGGGTCCACGCTCGTCCTGTCCGAGATCAGGTGGTTTCGGCGGCCGCCTCTGTTCGACCGGCTCGCGGCCTACACCCCGGCGACGAGCCGGTCGACGCGCAACGGTCTGCTGTCGGTGGCGTCGTTTCGAGACGTACTGGCTCCGCTCGCCCAACTGACCGGCGAACGACTCGCGCGTCTCTTCGGCGTGAGCGAGGAACTCAGCACCCGCTTACGGCGGGTGCACTCGCCACTGGATGTCGCGGCGTTTCGCGTTCGTCAGATGGGCTGGACCGGCGTCGCGTTCCTCGGTGGCGCGCTGGGCGCCGTCGCCACGGGGCCGCCGGCCGCCGTTGCCGCCCTCATCGTCGTCGGCGCACCGATCCTCGCGTTTCTGCTGCTCGAGCAGCAGATGATCGCGGCGTCCGATGCATGGCAGCGCCGCCTCGTCCTCGAACTCCCGGTGATCGCCGAGCAGATGGGCATGCTGCTGTCCGCGGGCTGGTCGATGCACGCCGCGATCGACCGGGTGGCGAGTCGCGGCAACGGCAACTGTTCCGCCGATCTGCGTCGCGTCGCCCAACGCATCGGTCAGGGGCTCGCCGAGGTCGATGCCCTGCGCGAGTGGGCCGACGTCGCCGATGTCGAGCCGCTCGACCGTTTCGTCGCCGTTCTCGCGCTCAACCGGGAGACGGCGGATCTGGGCGGACTCATCGCGGAGGAAGCCCGCTCGATGCGACGCGAGGCCCAGCGAGACCTCATCGAGGCGATCGAGAAGCGCAACCAGCAGGTCTGGATCCCGGTCACCGTCGCGGCACTCATCCCCGGCGTGCTGCTCATGGGCGTGCCCTTCGTCGACGCGCTCTCCCTGTTCTCGACGTCGTGAGACCGACGTCCCCCGTTCCCAACGAGAGGAAACAGCACCATGAATCGACCGATCATCCAGGCTCCGGTACCGGCCTCACCCGCGAACCGGCTCCACGGCGACCGCGGCGAGGGCGTGATCAGCACCGCCATCGCCGTGCTGATCATCGCCTTCCTCGGCGCGGCCATGTGGGTCGGGTTCAACGCCATCTGGTCCGACACCGAGGGCAACATCCAGAACCAGGTCAACGACATCGGGTCGTGAACCGCGGCCGGGTCGACGCCAGGGGTTCGCGGGAGCGCGGGGCCGGGCTGTTCGCGACGTCGGCGGGCCTGCTGGTGTTCCTGCTCCTCATGTTCGCCGCGGTCCAGATCCTGTTCAATCTCTACGCGACGTCGCTCGTCACGTCGGCCGGCTACGACGCGGCGCGCGACGTTGCCGGCTTTCGGGCCGCCGGCGATCGGTGCGGCGCGATCCGAGATGCCGAGGCGGCATTCGTGGAGCAGCTCGGCCGGTACGGCGCAGCGGGCCACGCCACCCTCGACTGGACGTGCACGGACCCCGACACCGTGACGGTGCGAATCACGGCGGAGCACCCCTCCATCCTGCCGACCCGACTCGCCGGCCTCGCAGGACTCTCGCAGATGGATCGCACGATCACCGTCCGGGTCGAGGACGACCGATGACCAGACGGCTGCGGGGGGACGACGGCCAGGTGGGCGGCATGGAGGTGCTGCCCTTCGGGTTCCTCGTGTTCGTCAGCGGCACCCTGTTGATCCTCAACGTGTGGGGGATCATCGATGCCAAGTTCGCCGTAACCTCTGCCTCGCGCGAGGCGACCAGGGCGTACGTCGAGGCGAGCGATGCCGTCGCGGCAGAGGTCGCCGCACTCGAGCGGGCCACCGAGACCCTCACTGCCTACGGACGCGACGGAGACCGGGCGACAGTGTCCACGCCGGTCCTCGATGCTCCGTTCGGTCGTTGCGTTCGCGTGGCGATCACCGTCAGCTACGACGTACCGATACTCGCCATCCCCTGGATCGGGGGGTTCGGCCGGCTCGGCGCCGTCGAGTCGACGGCGAGCGAGGTCGTCGATCCGTTCCGCAGCGGGCTGGACGGTCCGGCCCGGTGCTGAGGTACTCACGCCGCGAGCACGGAACGGTCCTGCTGCTGTTTCCCGCGGCGATCCTGATCATGTTCGTGCTCGGCGCGGTCGTGATCGACGTGAGCCTCACCCATGTCCGCGGCGACGAACTCGAAGCGGTCGCCGGTTCCGCGGCGAACGACGCCCTCGCCGGCCTCGACGTGGTGGCGCTGCGGTCGGGCGACGGCGTGCGCATCGATGTCGACCGGGCGGTCGACGTCGCGGAGGCCGGGATAGCGGCGGGACCGCTGCCGGAGGCCGAGCTCATCGACCTGAGGGTCGACGTCGACGGCGACGGACGGACGGTCATCAGCGTCACGCTCGAGCTCACGGTGGACCTCGTGATGGCACCGGCCGTCGGCGACCTGGATTCCGTCACGCTGCGCCGCACCCGCAGCGCGACGATTCTCGGCTCCGACCTGCCCTGACGCGTCGGCGGTCAGGCGATTGCGGCGATCTCGACCGTGCAGTCGGGATCATCGACCGCGGGAATCCGCTCACCGCAGGTGCGACCGAAGTCCCGGTACCCGGCGCCGGCCTCGTCGACCTCGTGGAGGGAGTCACAGGAGAGCCCGTAGCCGTCGACACAGGAGTCGAAGTAGAGGTCGAGGAGCGGACTGTCGCCATACGCCGCGGTGCCGGCCGTGGTGACGCAATCGCCGTCGCCCCCGCCGCGCCCACCACACGACTCCGCCATCGCCTCGTAGGCCGTGTCGATGTTCGAGTCCCACCAGAGCTGGTCGCAGGCAGCATCGTCGCCCGCCTCGCACCAGTCGTAGAGCCGGTCCAGGCCTGCGTCGTCGCCATAGTCCTCGGCGCCCGAACGGGTCTCCGGCGGGAGGTCGAAGGCCCCGGTGATCGTCGGGCCGCAGAATCCCAACGCGATCCCGAGCTCGAAGGGCGTACCGCCCTCCGTCCAGAGCAGCAGCCGCATGTCGTACCCCTCGAGCTCGAAGCGCTCGACGATGCAGTTCGCCGCCTCGATGTTGAGGCCCGTCCGATCGATCAGGTCGTCACGCAGGCCCACGAGCCACGGTCGGTCGGGGTTGGCGATCGCCGGCGGGTCGGGCACGGGTGCGGCGGTCGTCGTCGTCTCGGCGACGGTGGTGGGTGCCGCCGTGGTCGTGCTGGTCATGTCCGGTGCCGCGGTGGTCTCCGGAACGGAGGGGGCCGTGGTGGTGGTCGTGGTGGACTCGGGCGCCGCGTCGGGCGCTTCGTCACCGCCGCAGGCCGATGCCACCAGCACCAGCACCGTCGCCACGGTCGTCGTCATCAACCTTCGCCGCATCCGCGCCGCCCCTTCGCTCGAGGCCTCAGGCTAGATCGCGGTCGCCTAGAAGTAGATGATCTTCTTGGCCCGCTCGACGACGTCGTCGATGTCGTCGGTCCAGGCGCCCGTGCTCAGGTACTTCCAGCCGCCGTCGCTGAGGATGAACACGATCGTTCCCTCGTCGAGCTTCTCCGCGGTGCGGATGGCTCCGGCCAGGGCGGCCCCGGCGCTGATGCCGGAGAAGATCCCGATCTCGGCGAGTTTGCGGGTCCACTCGAGGCTCTCGCGGGGACGCACGATGCGCTTGCCGTCGAGCAGGTCGGGGCCGCCCCACTTCTCGTAGACGGGCGGGATGTAGCCCTCCTCGAGATTGCGGAGGCCTTCGACCTGCTCGCCGATCGGCGGTTCGACGGCGAGGATCTTGATGTCCGGGTTCTGTTCCTTGAGGAACGATCCGACGCCCATGAGCGTGCCGCTCGTGCCGAGCCCGGCGACGAAGTGGGTGATCTCGGGCACGTCCGCCCAGATCTCCGGGCCGGTCGTGTCGTAGTGGGCTTGCGGGTTGGCCTCGTTGGCGTACTGGTAGAGGAACACCCACTCCGGATGCTCGTCGGCCAGCGCCTGGGCCCGACGCACGGCGCCGTTACTGCCCTCCGCGCCGGGGCTGTCGATGATCTCGGCGCCGAACACCTCCAGCATCTGGCGACGCTCGATCGACACGTTCTCCGGGAGCACGATCTTGATCGGATAGCCGCGCTCCTTGGCGATCATGGCGAGGGCGATGCCGGTGTTGCCGGAGCTCGGCTCGATGATCGTCCTGCCGGGCGTGAGCGTGCCGTCCTCTTCGGCGGCGAGGATCATGGCTCGGGCGATGCGATCCTTCACCGATCCGCCGGGGTTCTGCCCCTCCATCTTGGCGAGGATGCGCACGTTGGGGTTGGGGCTCAGGCGGCTGACGTCGACCATCGGCGTGTTGCCGATCATGTCGAGCACCGAGTTGTGGATCACCACGGGACTTCCCTAATTCCGACCATTTCACTCGGGATTGTAGTGCCCCCGCCCCGATTGCCAACCCGCGCTCCCCTCCCCTCCCGTCCCGAAGAATCTCTGGTCACGAAAGGGTCGCCGAACCCACGCCCACGCCCCTCCCCAAGCAATCTCTGGTCACGAAAGGGTCGGGTTCGAGCCGTAGCGAACGACCCTTTGGTGGCCAGAGATTCCGACGGCGGTCCCGAAACCCGGCGAGGATCGACCCTTTCGTGACCAGAGATTCCCCGGCGGACGGGGGCGGGACGCGGCTGCGTAACCGGCAGCTGATCGGGCCAGCGCGTAACGTCGCCGTGATGTCGCCCCCACGCCTGAGCCTTCGCGAACGCCTCGAGAGTGACCTGCGGATGCTGCGCACGTCGACCAAGCTCGCCGGCGCGGCAAAGCATCGGGCGTCGAGCACGACCACCGTGCCCGACAAGTGGGAGGCGGTGGTCGACAAGCACCCGCACAAGGTCGCGATGATCGACGCGTCGGACGACGGCCGCGCCGTCACCTATCTCCAGCTCGATCAGATGGCGAACCGGGTCGCCCACTGGGCCAAGGCGAACGAGCTCGCCCGCGGCGACGTGGTCGCCCTGCTGATGATGAACCGCCCGGAGTACGTCGCCACGTGGCTCGGCCTGGCGAAGCTCGGCATCACGTCCGCCCTCATCAACACCAACCTCACCGGTGAACCGTTGCGTCACTCGATCGAGGTGTCCGGGGCGCGACACATCGTGGTCGACGAGGAGCTCGCCGATCAGTGGCAGACGTCGCGCGGGCCAGAGCATCCGGTCGAACTCGGCTTCGCGCCCGGCTGGGAGGAGATGGCGGAGCACTCGACATCGCGCCCCAAGGCGAGCGAGCGCGACGGCCTGACCTGCGGCGACCGCCTGCTCTACATCTACACGAGCGGCACCACCGGCCTGCCGAAGGCCGCGAGCTTCAGCCACAGCAAGTACCTCACGGTGTCCCTCGCCGCCGGCGCCATGACGAACATCGACCCGAGCGACCGCACCTACATCACGCTGCCGCTGTATCACACGGCCGGTGGCGTGATGGCGCTCGGTGGCGCCCTGCTCAACGGGGCGACCGCGGTCACGGTCCGCAAGTTCTCCGCCTCCCGCTTCTGGGACGATTGCGTGCAACACCGCGCCACGACGTTCCAGTACATCGGCGAGCTGTGCCGCTATCTGGTCAACTCCCCGAGCCATCCGCTCGAGCGTGCCCACGGCCTGCGCGTCGCCCTCGGCAACGGGCTGCGCCCCGACGTGTGGCCCGAGTTCCAGGAGCGCTTCGGTATCCCGGACATCGTCGAGTTCTACGGTGCGACCGAGGGCACCGGCTCGTTGATCAATCTCGACAATCGGGTCGGGGCCATCGGCCGCATGCGCCCGTCGGTCGCTCGGCGACTCGGAATGCACATCGTGAAGTACGACGTTGACGCGGACGAGATCGTGCGCGACGCGAACGGTCACGTGATCGACGTCGAGCCGAACGAGCCCGGCGAGTTCATCAGCCGGATCAGCAACGTCACCCCGTTCGAGGGCTACCACGACGAGGAGGCGACGGAGAAGAAGATCCTTCGCGACGCCTTCCGCGACGGCGACGCCTACTTCCGCTCCGGCGACCTGCTCAGCCAGGACGAGGACGGCTACTACTACTTCGTCGATCGCATCGGCGACACCTTCCGTTGGAAGGGTGAGAACGTGTCGACCGCGGAGGTGGCCGCCGTGCTCGGGCAGGCCACCGGCGTGTTGGAGGCGAACGTGTACGGCGTGACCGTGCCCGGCGCCGACGGCCGGGCCGGCATGGCCACGCTCGTCGTGGACGACTCGTTCACCACCGAGGCGCTCGCGGCCCACGCCGCCGAGAACCTGCCCGCCTACGCTCGGCCGCTCTTCCTCCGGATCCAGACCGAGGTCGAGATCACCGGCACGTTCAAGCACCGCAAGATCGACAGCGTCAAAGAGGGCTTCGATCCGACGGCGATCGACGACCCCCTGTGGTTCTTCGATCCCGACGACCGGGCCTACGTCCCCCTCGACCCCCCGCTGTTCGCCCGCATCACCGCCGGCGAGGTCCGGTTCTAGAGAAAGTACTGGGGTCTGACCCCGGAAAGTACGGCTAGGTGAGGGTGACGGGTTCTTCGGTGACGGTGCCGTCGTGGATGCGGTAGCTGCGCAGGCTGGGATCGGGGTGTTTGAGCGAGACGATGATGAAACGCCACGCTCCGAAGGGGTCGAAGCGGGCCGCGTCAGCCACATCGGTGGGCGACGGATAGTTCGTCGTGTGCGTGTGGGAGTGCATCACGCCGATGACGGCCAGCCCGGCGTCGTCGGCGGTGCGTTCGACGTCCATCATCTCTTGGGCGTCGAGCTCGTAGATCTGGCTCGACTTCGCCGCGTTCGCCATCGGGAAGAACCGCTCGATGCGGTCGCCGCCGAACTCGCCGGCGAAGAGGCCACACGCCTCATCGGGAAGTCCGAGGATGGCGTGGCCGATCATCTCGGCGTGGATCGACGCAGGGATCTCCAGCACGACGCCGAGGGTACCGGTTCCGCCCGACCCGTCAGGGGGTCGCGTCGAGAAGCTCGGTGATCGGCACGAGCGAACCGTTCTCACCGGCAGTCGAGTCCCACTCCGAGAGTCTGAACCCGTCGTTTGCGTCCGGCTTGCCCGGACCCCACGACGCGTAGGTGAAGCCCGGCAGTTCGACGTCACCGAGTCCCTCGTAGGCGGCTTGCACCGAGTCCGGCGTGAGCTCCGGACCGGCCGCGTTCATCACGGTCTCGAACACCGCGATCCAGGTGCACGCCTGCGCGATCGCGATGTCCCAGCGTTCGTCCCCCTCCCCTACTTCGGACGGGAGGCGGACCTCGGCATCCGGGTAGGCGTCGGTGAACTCCTTGGCACACGCAACCCGGCCGGGCTCCTCCCACGCTTCGTCGGAGCTCACACCCGCAAGGGTGATCGCTCCGTCGGCGTCGGAGCGGTCGACGGTCGTGCCCAGGTTGGCCAGCTGGTCGCCCGTCACCACCCAGAGCTCCTGTTGCAGGTCGTTGCGATGGATCCCGCGGATCGCGCCGGTGGTATCACCGTTGATGACGATGACGTCGGCGTTCTCGGTTCGGATGAGCTCGGCCGTCCGGTCCCAGTACTGGTCCTCGGCGACGACATCGTCGGTGGACGACGTGTTCACCGAGGTCACGACGATGTCGAGCCCGAGATCCCGCAGGATCGGCTCGATCACGTCGACGCTGTCTCGCTCGTTCTCGTTGCCGCTGACGACAGCCACCCGCTGCCCGTCGACGAAGCCGGCCTGATCGAGGAGCTCGAAGAAGATCGGGATGCGCCGGCGTCCGGCCGACCCGCTGATGACCCACACCGACTTCGCCCCCTCGAGGAGCTCGACGGTCATGGTGCCCTCGAAGACGACCAGGTCCTCCTGGTTCGTGAGGCACGGAGTCGCCGACTCGGCGGGGCCGAGAAATGCGCCGAGCACAGCGAACACGTCTCGATCCTCGGTCATCCGCAGGCACGAAGCCTCGGCATCGATGGCCAGTGCCGGGTTGTAGAAGTCCAGCACATAGTCGACCTGGCGGCCGGCGACGCCGCCCCGCTCGTTGAGCCGGTCGAGGTAGAACTCCCAGATCAGCCGCTGATCGCCCCAGCCGAAGTCCTGGAGTCCCAGGTCCTTCAGCACGTCGAAGTCCAGGACCGACACGGCGATGCTCACGGTGTCCTCGGTGACGCCCTTCCACGACGCGGTGAGGGCTGGAGGTTCCGTCGTGGCCGGATCCGGCTCGCCGCCGTCCGCGCTCGTGGTCGACGGCACGGTCGTGGTGGTCGTCGAGTCATCCGGTGCCGTGGCCGTGCCGTCGTCACCACACGCACCGGCAACCAACGCCAGCACCATTCCGATCCAGGCCAAACGCTTCGTCATGTCGTTCTCCCCCACCGCGGACCGTACCAATCCGTGCTGCCCGAGCACAGCCGACCGGTACCGTTGCGTCTCCGAGGAGCACCATGGCGAAGTCACAGAAGAAGCGCGACATTCCCGCCGGCGCCACCGCCGTGGCGACGAACCGCGCGGCGCGCCGCGACTACGACATCCTCGACACGCTCGAGGTCGGCATCCAGCTCCGCGGCAGCGAGGTGAAGTCGCTGCGCGAGAGCAAGGTCCAACTCGCGGAATCGTTCGCCATCGTCTACCAGCACGAGCTCTGGCTGGTCGGCCTCCACATCGGCGCGTACTCCCACTCCGCCGGCGCGTTCGGCCACGAGCCCGATCGTCGACGCAAGCTGCTCGCCCACCGAGCCGAGATCGACCGCTGGGCCGCCCGAGTCGATCGCGAGAAGCTCACGATCGTCCCCCTGGCGCTCTACTTCAAGGACGGGCGGGCGAAGCTCGAGATCGCGCTGGGCCGGGGCCGCTCGCAGGCCGACCGGCGCCACGACATCGCGAAGCGCGACGCCGACCGCGAGGCGCAGCGGGCGATCTCGCGGTCCCGCAGCGGCAAGTACTGAGCCCTACCGGCGCTTCCCGGCGGGGAAGCTCATCGGCATGACGCGCGGACCGCGGACCTGACCACCGGCCCACTTCATGGGCTCGCGGTCGCTCACGTGGAAGTACGGAATCCGCTCGATCCAGACCTCGAGCGCGGTGGTCATCTCGAGCCGAGCCAGGTTCGAGCCGGCACACCGGTGCACGCCGGAACCGAACGCCACGTGCCGGTTGCGGGCCCGGTCGATGATGAACTCGTCGGGGTTCTCGAAGTGCTCCGGATCGTGGTTCGCCGCCGGGAAGTTCATCAGCACCTTGTCGCCCGCGTGGATGCACACGTCGCCGATCTCCACGTCCACGTCCGCCACCCGCGCCATCGTGACCGGCGCGTAGTAACGCAGGAACTCCTCGACCGCGATCGGCAGGAGATCCGGCTCGTCGCGGAGCCGCTCGAGATCGCTCGGGTTCGTCCCCAGGTGCCACAGGGCGGACCCGATCGAGCTCCACGTGGTGTCGATCCCGGCAACGATCAGGAGGTTGGTGATGCCGACGACGACCTCGGGCGTGATGTTCGCGTCGGGGTGGTCGATCTCCATGAACAGCAACTCGGTGAGCAGGTCCTCCTGCGGGTCGGACTGGCGCTTGGCGACCTCCTCCCCGATGAAGCCGAGCAGCTCGTCGCGGGTGCGCAGGCGGAGCTCCGGATCGTTCAGCCCCTCACCGAGGACGCCGTTGACCCAGATCACGAACTGGTCGGCCATACCCGGATCGATCCCGATCATGTGGGCGATGACGCGGGGCGGAATCTGCTGCGAGTAGTCGACCGCGCCGTCGCACTGCCCCTGCTCGATGAACCCGTCGATCAGGTCGTGGCACAATTCCTCGGTGTACGCCTCGTAACTCAGCACGGCCTTCGGCGCGAACGCCGGCAGCAGCATGCGGCGCGTCCAGTCGTGGATCGGCGGGTCGGCGGTGATCGGCGCCGCCGCGATCTGCTGTTCGTAGCGCGACATCTCCGGCATGCCCGGCGCACCCGGCATCACGAGGATCTGCCGCGACGACAGCTCCGGCACCATCTTCGCCATCGCCCGTACGTCGTCGAACCGAGTCGGATTCCACGAGCCCCCGAGTCGGTCGGTGTGGGCGATCGGGCACTTCTCGCGCATCTCGGCCCAGATCGGCACCGGATCCTCGACGTAGGCCGGGTCACGGATGTCGTAGTCCGTCATCCAGTCCTCGACGGGGCCGCCCGGGGCCCAGATCTCCGCGGACGTCTCCATCCGCTCCTTCTTGTGCATGTCCACGCCGTCGTCAGCCGTACCCATGCCGACGAAGTTACCGCGTCCCTCGACCGCGGGGCGGGAAACATCCGGCCGCCGGGGACGGTAGCCTGAGTGTGCTGCTTGACAATCAGAACAGCACCACGGGGCTGATCGGTTTCGACGTTGGGACCAGGATGCAACGACGTGCGACCAGAGTTGCTCAGACTCTCTAAACGGGGCACCAACAGAGACGCCGATTCGGACGATCTCGCTCTCGCCGCCTGACCCAGTCAGTAGGTAGAGAGTCATCGCGACCAGCAATGGCACGCGGGGCCTGACCACTGCAGCCTGTCACCAGAAGCAGTGGTGGACGGTAGGGAAAGACCACTGACAGCCGGCAAAGACCGCTGACCCCGAGGAAAGACTCGGTGGCGGGGCCCTCGTGGCCCGCCTGACCCGGCAGGGTGGGAGCCACAACCCACGTTCACGGGAACGGTCGTATCGCGTCGGGTAACCACCTGACGGACGAGGGTTCGATTCCCTCCAGCTCCACGCCCCGCGGAACGTCCTTCACACTGACGAACTGGTGGGAACTGATCGGGCCAAGCCCGATCGGTTCCCACCCGTTCGGGATTTTGGGGTCGGTTCGGGTGGGGTCAGCGGGTGAGGTCGAGCAGCGTGTCGATCGCGGCGCGGATCATGGGCCGGTCTGCGCTCGACACGCGATGCGACACCTCGATCGTCCTCGTGACCGGTCGGGCGAGCCGCGCCGCATGCGTGCCCGGGCGAGGCAGGACCGACCGTTCCGGGACCAGCGCCACGCCGCACCCCGCCGCGACGAGGTCGAGTGTGGCGGGATAGCCATCGACCTGGTGGGCGACGTCGGGTTCGAATCCGGCGTCACGACAGGCGATCATGACGGCCCGCCCGCAGGCGGACGACGGGTTCGGCGCGACGAACTGGCATTCGGCGAGCGTCGCCAGGTCGATCACGTCTTTCGCGCGAACCGAGGCCGGAAGGACCGCGAGGAACGACTCCTCGGCGATGCTGGTCTTCGCGATGTCGTCGGGGCGCGGGACCGGGTCGTGCGGATAGTCCAGCGTGAACGCGAGGTCGACGTCGCCGTGGCCGACGGCGTCGAACGCGTCGTCCGGGTCGAGCTCGCGGCTGCGCACGCGCAGGTCCGGGTGGTCGATCGCGAGGCGCTCGACGAGCGGCGCGAGCAGAGTCGCGGCAACGGATTCGTAGATCCCGATGACGAGCGTTCCCCGCACCGAGGTGGCCACGGCCTCCAACGCGGCCTGGGCCGCTTCCATACCGTCGAGGACCTCGTCGGCGTGTCGGACCAGTTCGCGGCCCGCGTCGGTGAGCCGCACGCCGCGTCCAACCCGCTCGAGGACGGCGACACCGGTCGACTTCTCCAGCCCCATCAGCTGCTGGGAGACCGCGGACCGCGTGTACCCGAGCGAGTCGGCGGCCGCCGTGATGGTGGAACGGCGGGCGACCTCGCGCAGGAGTCGCAGGTGTTGGAGCGTCAGTTCCACGGGTCCCCCTTCGGCGACGGCGTTTCGGCATGTATTGTAAAGTCCTGCTTACGTTATATGTTCAGAACTCGTCGCTTGTACTGTACAGCCGGTCGAGCGATCGTGGGACCATGCTCCCGCACCACGATCCCGGGTTCGTGCTCGACGAGCACCGTCGCCGTGTCGAACGCGGTGTCCAGCGGGCCGCGCTCGCAAGTCCCCGCTGCCGTGCGCCGCTCCGGTGGAGGATGCGACGGCTCATGCCGACACTGCGCCGTCAACCCCGCCTGACGCCGGCGCCCTGCTGCTGACGAACGGGCCCGCTCACGGGCGCCGCACGTAGACGGTGAACCCGTCGACCTCGACCGGGTCGTCGTAGTGGTCGTCGACGAGGGCCGCGAGTTCGGGGAACAACGCCATCGGATAGACGCCGTACTCCCGAAAGGCCGACGGCTGCGTGTCGATGATGACGGCGGGCAACTCGGCGTCGAGTGCGGCCAGGAGATGCGGGTACCCGCGATCGGGCGCGTCGACGATCGTGTGGGGGCCGTTGTCGCGCGCCCCGGAGCGACCGGTCACGAAGTCCATGCTCACGAAGCCACCGGCCGGCCGTCGTTCCGCGTCCCAGTAGACCTCCGGGAAGTTGCCCCAGACGAGGACGGTCTCGTTCTCCCCCGAGTGGGCGACCACGAACTCGGACAGCGGGCCCGGGTCGGGCAGGTCGCGCACGGTCGACGGCGTCCAGGCGAGGAGGAGCGCGACGACCGCGGTCGCGCCCACGACCACGCCCGCGTGTCGTTGCCGACGCGGCGCCAGCGTCCGCATCTCGATCGCGGCCAGCAGCGCGAGCGGCGGCACCACCTGGAGCCAGTAGTGCCCGTAGAACCGGTACCCGGCGGCGACAGCGACGAGGCCGGTGGCGATCCACAGCCAGAGGTCGACGTTCTCCCGCCGTGGCGCCCGCCCCGCCACGAGCACGGCAACGAGATGGAACGCCACGAAAATGCCGAGGCTCACCAGGGCGCGACCGACCACCCGGCCCGGCTCGGCGCCGGCCAGCACGAAGCTCCCGTTGCTCTCGAACGCCCAGTAGGTGAAGTCGTCCCAGGGCACGGCGAGAGCGACGAGGCCGATCGGGATCAGTCCGCCCACGAACGCGATCGGCAGGTGACGGCGCCACGAACCGAAGCGCCAGATCGCGACCGTCGCGGGGAGCACGCCGATCGCCCACGTCTGTCGCGTGAGGGTCGCGACCGCCAGGGCGAGTCCCGCGACGAGCGCGGCGCGGTCCGTGCCCCGTCGGGCCGCGACGATCGCCACCGCGCCGAACGGCATCGCGAGGTGGCTGTAGTTGGCGGCCTGCGCGTCGACCGGCACCATCGCCAGCGCGCCACCGATCATCAGCGCGCCTCCCCACCACATCGCCTCACGACCACCGTGGCGACGGGCCTCCCGGGCGATCACGAGGGCAGCGACGAGGAGCAGGATCGCGGCGAGAGCATGGAGCGGGCGAAGGTCGGTGCTGCCGACGACGCGATGGCTCCACTCGTAGACGAACGCGGCGATCGGTGGCTTGCGGTCGATCCCGTCGACGTACAGCTCGCCGCCCCGCCACAGACCGATCGCCTGGGCGGAGATCGCCGCTTCGTCCGGGTCGAACAACTGGTTGACGAAACTCGGGAGCCGCAGCACCGCGATCGCGGACGCGAACACGACCGCGGGAGCCCATCGTCGCTCCAGAAGCCCCCGAACCGTGGTCGCCACGGCGTCAGCGTAGGCCCCGACCATCGCTGCCGGTGTGCGACCGCGCCGGTGCCCTAGCCTCCGACCATGACGAGCCAGTGGCGACGGGCCCGGGATCGACAACCGGATCGGCCCCCCGCCCTCCCGGTCTGGCCCGGTTCGCTCTCCAACGGCGAGTTCCTCCCCGAGCCCACCACGCCGCGCCAGCAGGCCATCGCGCGACAGATGCTGAGCCGCATCGAGCAGGCCGCGGACCGCACGGGCGTCGACCGGCGGCGGTTCCTGCGCTCGACCGGGGCCATGGCGGCCTCCCTCGCCGTGCTGAACGCCTGCGCGAGCGGCGACGACGCGTCCGCCGGACCGACCACGACCACGTCCACCACCTCCACGTCCACGACGAGCACCTCGACCACCGCACCACCGACCACCCTCGGCGACCCGGGCGGCGAGTACGTCGTGCCCGAACCGGAGGACGAGGAGGCCTGCGCCATCGAGCTCGGCGATCGCGGCGAGTTCATCTTCGACGTCCACACCCACCACGTGATGCCCGAGGGCGTGTGGCGCGACAACGCCGACCGCATCGAGTTGATGATCAACCGGCTCGTGCCGTCCGGCTGTGGTGAGGGCGACGGCCACGAATGCCTCAACCGCGTCAGCTACATCACGAACATGTTCCTGGGCAGCGACACCACGTTCGCCCTGCTCACCGACGTCCCCAACTCCGGGCCGCTCGACGCGCCGCTCCCCTTCGACGACAAGGTCGGCACCGCGGAACTCATGGAAGCCATCACCGTCGCCGGCCAGTCCCGCGTGCTCATCCACGACGTGATCGCACCGAACTTCGGGGACCTGTCGAGCCGACTGGACGGCATGACCCGCACGGCCGACACCGGCCGGGTCGCGGCGTTCAAGGTGTACACCGCGTGGGGTCCGCAGAACCAGGGCTACTCGATGGTCGACCCCGAGATCGGGCTCCCGGTCATCGATCACATGCGTGACCTCGGCGTCACCACCCTGTGCGGCCACAAGGGGCTGCCCCTCCAGGAGTTCGATCGCCGGTTCAACGGGCCGGACGACCTCTGCGCCGCGGCCTCCCTGTATCCGGACATGAACTTCGTGATCTACCACTCGGCCTACGAAACCCAGACGGTGGAGCGTGCCTATGACCCGAACCGGGCCACCACCGGGGTGAACTCGCTGGTCAAGGCGATGGACGACCATGGCATCGAGCCCAACACGAACGTGTGGTGCGAGCTCGGCACGGCGTGGCGAGAGGTGATGGGCGACCCCACCGAGGCGGCCCACCTGCTGGGCAAGCTGCTCACCCGGGTCGGCGCCGACCGTGTGATGTGGGGCACCGACGCCATCTGGCTCGGCTCGCCGCAGCGTCAGATCGAGGCGTTCCGGGCGTTCCAGATCACCGAGGCGTTCCAGGAGACCCACCACTACCCCGCGCTCACGGACGAGCTCAAGGCGAAGGTCTTCGGACTCAACGCGGCCGGACTGTTCGGCCTCGATCCCGAGGGCATCACCTGCGCGATCGACCAGGACCTCCTCACGGCGAGCCGGGGCGAACTCGAGGTGCTCGTCGACGACGGCCTCGTGCCGAACCCCTACGAACCGATCGGCTACGTCACGCGGCGTCAGGTCCTCAACTGGTGGAACCAGTTCCCGGAGCCCGTCTTCCCGGCGTGACGCGCCGCGCGGCCGCTCGCTACGGTCAGGCCGTCAACCGGGAGACCTGCCATGAACCGTCGCCGCATCGTTGCCCTGCTCGGAGTCCTCGCCCTGTTCGCCGCCGCGTGCGGTGACGACGCGAACGAAGCCGCGGACCCGACGACGACCACCACCGAGGCACCGGCAACGACGAGCACCACCGAGGCACCGGCGACGACCAGTACGACCGAGGCACCGGCCCCGGAGTGGGTGTCGCACCTCGCCGGGCCGGAGTGCATGTGTGCCGACGGCAGCGAGTACTACATCCACACCCGGGCGGCGGACCCCGACAAGGTGATGCTCTACTTCCAGGGTGGCGGCGCCTGCTTCACCGAGCAGATGTGTGACTTCGAGAACGGCACCTACAAGGTGACCACCGGTGAGGACGATCACCCGGGCGACGACGGCAACGGCATCTTCGACTACGACAACCCCCTCAATCCGCTGGCCGATTGGACGGTCGTGTTCGTGCCCTACTGCTCGGGCGATGTGTTCCTGGGCGACGCGACCACCACCTACGGCGAGCTCACAATCGAGCACAACGGGTTCGAGAATGCGATGCACGGCCTCGACCACGTCGTCGAGAACTACGGCGACGCGTCGCAGCTCCTCGTGACCGGCTCGAGCGCCGGCGGTGTGCCCGCTCCCCTGTTCGGCGGACTCGCGTCGGATCGCATGAGTGAGGGGACGGACATCGCGGTGCTCGCCGATGCGTCGGGCGGCTACGCCACGAGTCCGCTGCAGAATCAGTTCATCGGCAACCTCTGGGGCTCGACGAACAACATCCCAGACTGGCCGGTCGTCGCCGACATCGCGCCCGAGGAGTGGGGCATCCCCGATCTCTTCCGGTTCGCCGGCGTCCACGATCCGGATCTACGCATGGCCCGCTTCGACAACGCGTTCGACAACGTGCAGGTCAGCTTCTCCGCGATGGCGGGACTCGAAGGGGGCCTCCTGGAGGTCCTCGACTTCAACGAGGCGCTCGTCGAGGACGACGGGGTCGACCTCCAGGTCTATGTCGCGCCGGGCGACTCCCACACGATTCTGGGACGGCCGGACGTCTACACCGAGACCGTGGAAGGCGTCGCGTTCATCGACTGGCTCACCGAGTTCGTCGAGGGTGGCGCCCCCGGCGACGTCCACTGCACCGAGTGCGGCGACGGCGCCGAGAGCTGAGCCGGCTACGGCGCCTTGATGACGTCGTTGAAGTCGAACTCGAAGAGCGAGCCGACGATCTGGTATCCGTCGGCGAACCCTTCGTAGGCGCCGAAGGTCGAGTAGAACGCGAAGCCCATCAGACAGCCACCGAAGATCGTCAGGTTCTTCATGAAGTTCGGCATCTGCATCATCTGCGCCTCGCCCTCCATTTTCCAGAACGGATGGACCGTGAAGGCCGCGATCATCACCAGCACGCCCGTCAGGAGGAAGGCGAGATCGGTGAAGATGCCGAGCGCGATGGCGATGCCGCCGAGCCCGAAGCAGACCCCACTGATCTGACCCATCAGCTTGGCGTTGGGGAGGCCGGCCCCCGCGGCTGTCGCCGTGGTGCTCTCCTCGTCGGCCAACTGGCCGATCCCGCTGCCGATGAAGATGACCGAGAACACAATTCTTCCGAGTAGTAGCACGATCTCCATGAGATCCCCTTTCGTCGCTGACCGAAGTCTTTCACTCGGGGATCACCCGTGACGCGGACTCGCCCCGCTCCGACACCTGCGGATAGCGTGGTGAACGATCGCTAACTTCCGTGGAGACGAGATGTCCGACGCCGCCATTGCCGACCTGACCGAAGAGGAGTTCCGTGCCCGATGCCGGGAGTTCCTGAACGAGCACGCCACCGGGATCCAGCTCGACGGCGACGGCGATTCGGGCGGCCTCAAGCGGCTCGCAGCCGGCAAGGCGTTCCAGTCCGCGCTCTACGAGGCCGGGCTCGCCGGCCTCACCTACCCGAAGGAGTTCGGCGGCGCCGGGCTCACGAAGGACCACGAGCGCTGGTGGCGTGAGGAATACGCCAACTACCCGAACATGACGTTCGAGTTCACGATCTCCCACGGCATGTGTTTGCCGATGCTCGCCGAGTACGGAACCGACGACCAGAAGCGCGCCTACCTCGCCGACAACATTTCCGGCGACAAGATCTGGTGCCAGATGTTCTCCGAGCCGGGCGCGGGCTCCGACGTCGCTTCCCTGCAGACGAGAGCGGTGCGCGACGGCGACACGTGGGTCCTCAACGGCCAGAAGGTGTGGACCACCCTCGCGCACGTCAGCGACTACGGCGTCGTCATCGCCCGGACCGACCCGGAGGTTCCCAAGCACGCCGGCATCTCGATGTTCATCGTGCCGATGGACGCCGAGGGCGTCGAGGTCCGTCCGATCCACCAGATCGACGGCGGCAGCCACTTCAACGAGATCTTCTTCACCGACGTGAGCATTCCGGCCGAGAATCTCCTCGGCGATCTCAACAACGGCTGGAACATGGCCACCGCGATGCTCATGTACGAACGGGTCGCGATCGGCTCGGGCGCGACCGCCGGCATCAAGCACGAGCGGGCCGACTCGCTCATCGAGGAGGCGAAGAAGCGTGGCCTCATCGACAACCCCACCCTCCGCCAGAAGCTGATGAAGATCTACATCAAGGAGACCTGCCACTCCATGGTCTCCATGCGGACCCGCGCCGAGATGCAGGCAGGCAAGACGCCCGGCCCCGGCGGTTCGATCGGCAAGCTCTTCAGCACGCTCATCATGAACGAGGTGCGTGACGTCTCGATGGAGATCGTCGGCGCATCCGGCGTCGCCTGGGAAGGCGACCACGGCGGCGGTTGGCAACGTGCCGCGCTCACCGGCCTCCAGGGCGGCATCGCCGGCGGCACCAACGAGATCCAGAAGAACATCATCGGTGACCGCGTGCTGGGTCTCCCCCGCGACATCAGCGTCGACAAGGGTGTGCCCTTCAAGGACCTGAAGGTCGGCACCCAGAAGTCGGCGGACTAGCCCGAGCGCCTCGGGAGAAGCGGGGGTCAGACCCCAGTTGAAGCGCGGACGAGGTCTTCGGAGATCGTCCAGAGGCGGGCGGCCGCCGCGTCGTCTCGCGCGGTCTTGCGGGGCTTCTTGATCCGGGACTTGACGAAGTACTCGCCGGTGACGCCCTCGAGCTCGGGATCGGTCGCCGCCCAGACGGACGTGCGGGCGCCCTTCTCCGGCGTCAGGAAGAACCGGTTCACCAGCGGCCACACGACATTGCTCAGCCGTGATGCCTCGGTGTCGCGTCCCAGCCTCGTCCGCACCGCGCCGGGGTGCACGCAGTTCACGGTCACCCGATCGGCAGGCAACCGCTTCGCGAGCTCGTGGGTGTGCAGCATGTTGGCCAGCTTGGAGCGGGAGTAGACCGCCATCCCCCGGGCGGCACCGAACCGGCCCGAGGAAGCCATCAGGTCGTCGAAGTCCAGCCCCTTGGTGAACTGATGCGCGTCGGACGCCACGATCACGATCCGCGCCGGCGCCGAGGCCTCCAGCAACGGGAGCAGCGACTGCACGAGCTGGAAGTGGCCGAGGTGGTTCACCCCGAACGTGAACTCGTGGCCGTCGGCGGTGAGGCGACGCTCGGTCAGGACGACACCCGCATTGTTGATGAGCACGTCCAGCCGATCGAAGTCGGCGGCGAACTGCGTGGCGAAGGCACGGACCGCGGCCAGATCGTCGAGATCGAGCCGACGATGGCTGACGACCGCGTCCGGCGAGCCCGCCTCGACCTCGGCGACCACCTCGTCGCCGGCCGCGGGCTTGCGGGCGGTGAACACGACCTCGGCACCGCCCGCGGCGAGCGCCGCCACGGTCGCCCGGCCGATGCCGGTGGTGCCGCCCGTGACCAGCACCCGCTTGCCTTCGATGTTCCACGTCATGGGCGCGAGTACAGCCGATGCGTCGCCGCCGAGCGAGTCCGGGTTGCTGGGCAAGCGCTCGTTCCCTGTCCCCGGAACGACGTTGCGCCGCCGGCCCGAAGGAGATCGGATCCGGCGGCGCAGTCAACCTGGAGGGGTTGTTCCCTCTCCATCGGCGCGCCCGGCGCGAGGTTGAGGGAACGTCGGTACGCGGGGGCGCCGGGCGGACGAGTACCGTCGTGCCGATGAGCGAGGCCGACCAACGCCGGGAGATGATCGAGGTACTCGGCGAGCTGGGCGTACCCGAGGCCGAGGTGCCCGAGAGCCTCGCTGATGCCTCCGCGATGGCGTCGGACGTCGTGATCGCCCGCGACGACGAGTTCTCCCTCCGCCAGCTCGCCACCGAGCTCGGCCAGGAGGTCGCCGACGTCGCCGACGGCTTCCGTCACCTCGGCATCATCGTCCACGACCCCGACGCCGTGATGTTCTGTAGGGAGGACGTCGACCTCGCACGATTCCTGGCGACCGCAGTCGCCGACGTGTTCAACGAAGCGGAAGGCCGCGAGATCCTCCACGTCGCGGGTACCGCGCTGTCCAGCATCGCGGAAGCCTCGGTTGCCGGTCATGTGCAGGGCCCGGAGCGGCGTACCGCGAACTATGTCGAGAACGCCCGCCTCAACGCCTACATCGCCGAACTCGGCCTCGAGCTGAGTCAACTCCTCGCCGCCGCCTTCCGCCACCACCTCCGCCAGACCGCCCAGGTCCAACGGCGGACCCAGAGCTCAACGCACCGAGAGCAGGTCACCCTCGCCGTCGGGTTCCTCGACCTCGTCGGCTTCACCTCGCTCAGCCAGGAGCTCGACGTGGAGGAGCTGGTCGTATTCGTGAAGGCATTCGAGTCCCGCGCCCATGAGCTCGCCCATGACCATCGCGCCCGGATCGTGAAACTGATCGGCGACGAGGTCATGATCGTCGCCGTCGACCCCGCCGACGCGGCGCGGTTCGTGAGCGGCATGATCGCGTCACTCGACGACGACGGCGTCGTTCCCCGTGGCGGCCTGGCCTTCGGCGAGCTGATCAACATCCATGGCGACTACTTCGGCCCCGTGGTGAACCTCGCCGCCCGACTCACCGACGCGGCCGTGCCGGGCGAGGTGCTCGTCGACGACGCGGTCGCCCAGGTCGTCGCGAGCGAGGCCGCCGGCCGCCGGATGCTCAAGGGATTCGACGAGCCGATCCGGGTTCACACGCTCCTCACGAGCGAGCTCACATGACCGCCTCGCCGGGCGACGCCGTGCAGGCGATCCGCGACCAGCTCGACCATCCCGTCATCGACACCGACGGCCACGTGATCGAGTACCTGCCGTGGGTCCGCGATCTCGTCGTCGACATCGCGGGCGAGGACGTGGCCGGCCGGTTCGACCAGATGGTCGGCTCCGCTCCGGTCGTTCGCCAGGTCCCCACCGAGCTGCGGCGACAGGCCGGCGTGACCCGGACCGCCTGGTGGGCCGTGCCCGCCCGCAACACCCTCGATCGGGCGACGGCGATGCTGCCGCGGTTGCTCCGCTCCCGACTCGACGAACTCGGGATCGACGTCGCGGTGCTCTACCCCACCTACGGGCTCACGGTGACGGCGTTCGCGGACGACGAGCTGCGCCAAGCGATGGCGCGGGCGTTCAACATCTACATGGCGCAGGCCCACGCCGATGTCGGCGACCGGCTGATCCCGGTCGCCGCGATCCCGATGTTCACCCCGGAGGAGGCCATCGACGAACTCGACCACGCGGTCGGCGAGCTCGGACTCAAGGCGGTGATGCTCGCCGGCGTCATCCCGCGCCCGCTGCCGGGAGCCGAGAACATCCGCGGGGCGCGCTACATGAACGGCGTCGGCCACGACAGTGCGTACGACTACGACCCCGTGTGGAAACGGTGTGCGGAGCTCGGTGTCTGCCCGACGTTTCACGCCGGCGGCCAGGGCTGGGGCTCTCGTATGTCACGGACCAACTACGTCCACAACCACATCGGCAACTTCGCCGCCGCCGGCGAGGCCGCCCTGCGCTCACTGCTCCTGGGCGGGGCCCCGATGCGCTTTCCGGACCTGCGGTGGGCGTTTCTCGAAGGTGGCGTCGCCTGGGGCGCGAACTTCCTCGGTGACGCGCTCGGGCACTACGAGAAGCGCAACGGCGAGGCGATCCAGCACTACAACCCCGCCGCCCTCGACCGAACGGATCTCGAGCGCCTCCTGGCCGCCCACGGGGCCGACGAGGTCACGAGCCGGATCGAGCGGCTGGACTATGCGCTCCAGATGCTCTCCGATCCGGACGAGGACCAGGACACGCTCGACGAGTGGGCGGAGAGCGGGATCCGATCACCGGACGACATCATCGAACTGTTCCGCGACCGGTTCTACTTCGGGTGTGAGGCGGACGACCCGATGAACGCACTCGCCTACCAGCGCCACCTCGTGCCCGCGGGGGTTCGGCTGCGGGCGATCTTCGCGAGCGACATCGGCCATTGGGACGTGCCCGACTTCACCGGCGTCCTCCCCGAAGCGTTCGAGTTGGTGGAGGACGGTCTTCTCGACGCCGACGACTTCCGCGCCTTCGTGTTCGACGACCCGGTCCGCCTCTTCACCGCCGGCAATCCGGACTTCTTCGCGGGAACGGTGGTCGCGGCGGACGCCGCGCGGGTCACGACCTGACGGCGGACTCGAGGAAACGACGCACGCGGGTGACCACGGCGTCCACGAGTTCCGGTGCGTCGGAGACCAAGCCGGGCACGACCATCCACTCGATCGGCAGGCGCTCGACCAACTCCCGGTTGTGAGGGTGGATGAACGCGTCCTCGGCCCAGTAGGCGAACGTGGGGACGGACGGCTTGAGAAACCCCCGCGCCCGGCGCAGGTCGCTCCGCAGAACGGCGGCGATCGCGGCGGGGTCGTTCGCGTCCGCACGGTCCCGTCGCACGTCGAGGGGCACCGGATCCTGCATGAGCGCGAAGTAGGCATCCCAGTCGCCGGCCTCGAGTGCGGACGCACATTTGTCGGTCAATTCGGTGAGGTCGCCGCCGATCTCGCGCATTCCCTCGGCGAAGTCGCCGAGAAACGTCCCACCGATCACGACCGCATCGACGACATCCGGGCGCCGGCGGGCGGTGTCGACGACCGTCTCGGCGCCGGCCCCGAACCCCCACAAGGTGGCCCGCTCGATGCCCTCGTTCTCGAGTACGGCGATGACGTGGCCGACCGCCTGCTCGACGCCGTACACCGCGGGATCGTGTGGCCGGTCGCTCTCGCCGTGCCCGAGCGGGTCCATGACGATGACGCGATGATCGGTGGCCAAGCGGTCGACGTAGCCCATCTCACGCCAGAGCGCGGCGGACTGGAGCAATGCCGGAACTATCAGCAGATACGGACCGACTCCCGCCACTTCATAGGAGATTCGGCTTCCGTCCGCTGCAGAGACCTCCCGCCGAGGACTCATCGCACCTCCTGAACCACTGACGACACTAGCGCGCGGTCGTCGGGCTGCGACACATGGGCGCGCCGCGTGGCGGATCAGCTCCGGCCGATGATGACCTGCGCCTTCTCGAAGAGACCGACCGTCGTCGCGTGCAGCATGTCGCCGACGGCCTCAGGTGCCTTTCCGGCCATCGCCCGGGCATGGGTGCCCTCCAGGATGATGCCCGTCTTGTAGCAGGCGAGCACGCCGTACCAGTTCACCGCGGAGAGATCGCGCGACGATCCCTCCCCGTAGCGGGCAACCATCTCGTCGACGGTGGGGAAGCCATCCCACGGCGTCACGCTCACCGCCGTGGCCGGGCGCCCTTCCTCCGGCCAGAAGGCGACGATCAGGCCGAGGTCGATCAAGGGGTCGCCGATCGTCGCGAGCTCCCAATCCACCACCGCCGCCAGGTCCGGTGCGTCGTGGCGGTACATCACGTTGCCGAGGTGGTAGTCGCCGTGGATCACGCCGGGCTCGAACGTCGCCGGTCGGTTGGCATCGAGCCACTCCCCGACCGCGTCGAGGCCGGGGATGTCGGGCACCCAGGCGCCGCCCAGCTCGGCGTAGGAGTCGAGCTGGGAGCGCCAACGAGGCACCTGCCGCTCGAGGTAGCCCTCGGGCTTGCCGAACCCGTCGAGGCCGACCGCGGCATGGTCGACGCGCCCCAACGCGGCGGCTGCGTCGGCCAAGGAGAATCCCATCGCCCGCCGGACCGCCGGATCGCCGGCGTGATACGGGGGCAGGCCGGCCGTCGGCGTGAAGCCGTCCACCGGCTCCATCAGGTAGAACGCGGCACCGAGGACGTCGACATCCGACTCGGCCGCGATCAGACCCGGGTGCGGCACGTCGGACCCGGCCAGCGCGGCGAGCACCCGCGCCTCGCGCCGCATCGTCTCGTCACTGTTCTTGCGCTTGTGTTCGGGGGGACGACGCAGCACGAACGTACGCCCCGCGCGAACGAACCGCAGAAGCAGGTTCTGGGTTCCGCCGGCGAGCGGGGTGAGGTCCTCCAGTGGCCCGTCGCCCAGGCCGCGGTCGTCCATCCATCCGGCGAGGACGTCGGGGTCGACAACGCTCGGGTCGACGGGGTTCGGGCGGTCCTCCGTCATCCCCGAAGACTCGCGACCTGCTCGACGTGGGCCGGATTCGTGGTGGTGGGGACGAGGTAGACCTCGTCGCAGCCGGCTGCTTCGAGCCGGTCGAGTGCGTCCGCCACGGCACGCGGGCCGGCCGCCGTGGTCATCGCCGCCATCATCTCGGCGGCCTCGTGGCCGAAGACCTGCAGGTATCGGTAGGCGTAGTCGTGCAGCACCTGCTCGGCGTTCGGATCGAGGCTGTAGAAGAAGCTCGTGCTCAGACGCGGGGGTTCTGTGCGTCCCGCGGCGGTCCACGCGTCGCGCACGGCGCCGAAGGTCGCCGCGTGGTCCTCGGTGTTGGGCCCGAGCGTGAAACCCATGTTGCCGGCCGCCCACTGCGCGGCCCGGGCCATCGACAACGGTCCGAGCGCGCCGGCATGGATCGGGGGCCCGCCCGGCTGGACACACGCCGGCCCGATCGGCGGGTCGCCTTCCCCTATCTCGCCGCCGGACCAGAGCCGCCGGAGCTCGGCGACCTGATCGTCCAGGCGTTGATGGCGCTTCGCGAACGATCGTTCGGCCGCCCGATAATCCTGGTCGCGACCTCCGACCCCGACCACCACATCCACCCGGCCGCCGGACAGCACGTCGAGCGTCGCGAGCTTCTTCGCCATCAGCGCCACGGGATGCATCGGCAGGATCACGAGGGTCGGCGCGAGGCGGACCCGTTCGGTTCGAGCGGCGGCATACGACAGCGTCGTGTGCAGCTCGAGGTTGTCGAACGCGATGCGCTCCCCGATCGCCAGCGAGCGGAACGGTCCCTCGTCGATGGCCGCGCACCACTCGTTGGTCAGGGCGCGGTCGAGTCCCGACGCCATGGTCGGAAGGGTCATCGAGATGTCCATGGTGGACTCAGGCGTCGAGGTAGCGGGTCACGGCGACCATCGAGCCGATACCCGACACGACGACTGCGATCCCGAGGACGAGCAGACTGGTCGACAGGAATTCGTTGTCGCTCACGCGGAACCCCTGCATCAACTCGAGCGCATCACCGTCGCCGAGCCCTTCGATCACGTTGTTGTTCAGGAAGTAGAGACCGACCCACGCGCCGAGCGCGCCGAACACCGCCTGCGCCAATCCCTCCAACATGAACGGGATACGGATGAACCAGTTGGTCGCGCCGACCACCTTCATGATCTCGATCTCCGCGCCGCGGCTGCGGATCGCGCTCACCACGTTCGTGAGGATCAGCAGCGTCGCCGCGACGAGCAGGATGATCGAGCCGACCAGGAACACCTGGCCGATCTCGTCCGCCTGTTGCTGGATCTGACGGATCGTCTTGTCCGCCGACACCACGTCACGCACGCCCGGTCTGTCGTCGAACTGGGTGACCAGCTCCTGTACGACATCGGCGTCGGGATTGGACGGCACGACGCGGTACGACGGCGGCAGGATCTCGGGGGTGACCACGTCGATCATCTCGGGGGTGTCGGCGAAGAGCTCCTTGAACTCCTCGAACGTCTCCTCCTGATCGATGTAGGTCCAGCTGGCGATCGCCGGACTGTCGAGGCTGTTGCGGATGTTGGCGTCCTGATCCGCGGACGCTTCGGGATCCATCCACACGACGAACTCGATGCCACCCTCCCAGCGGGCGGTGGCGTTGTCGACCGCGTAGTTGAAGAGGAAGAAGCCGCCGAAGAGCCAGAGCGACACACCGATCGTGATGATCGTCGCGAAGGACAGCATGAAGTTGCGCCAGAGGTTCTGGCCGGTCTCGCGCAGCGCGTAGATGGGACTGATCGCCATGCCGCTGCCCTACTCGTAGACGCCGCGGGCCTGATCGCGAACGATCGCACCCCGGTCCAGTTCGATGACACGGCGGCGCATCGTGTCGACGATGCCGCGGTCGTGAGTCGCCATGACCACGGTCGTGCCGGTGCGGTTGATGCGGTCCAGCAACTTCATGATCCCGACCGAGGTCTGGGGATCGAGGTTGCCGGTGGGCTCGTCGGCCAGGAGGATCAGCGGACGGTTGACGAACGCCCGGGCGATCGACACCCGCTGCTGTTCGCCGCCGGAGAGCTCGCTGGGGTAGTTGTCGACCTTCGCCGCGAGACCCACGAGCTCGAGGATCGCCGGCACCTGCTTGCGGATGACGTGGCGGGGCTTGCCGATCACCTCGAGGGCGAACGCCACGTTCTCGGCGACGGTCTTCTTCGGCAGGAGTTTGAAGTCCTGGAAGATGTAGCCGATGTTCCGACGCAGATACGGCACCTTCCAGGCGCCGAGGCTGCTGATGTCCTTGCCGGCGACGAAGATCGTGCCGTGCTCGGGCGATTCCTCCCGGTTCAGCAGTCGAATGAAGGTCGACTTGCCGGAGCCGGACTGACCGACGAGGAAGACGAACTCCCCCTTGCCGATGTCGACGGTGGCATCACGAACCGCGACGACGTCGCCCTTGTACACCTTCGTGACGTTCTCGAGTTTGATCATCCACGATCCTGAGACAAACGGGCCGCCCGAAGGCAGAACGGTAGCAGCGCGAGGCGGTGATGCAGCGGCACTCCCCCCGCGACGGCGGCCACCGTCAGGACGCGGCTTCGGCCTGGGCGCGGGTCCACCGCAGCCATGCCTCCATGAAGGGCTCGACCTCGCCGCCGAGCACCTGCTCGACCTGGGCGGTCTCGTGTTCGGTGCGCAGATCCTTCACCATCTGGTACGGCTGCATGACATAGCTGCGGATCTGGCTGCCGAAGCCCACGTTCTGCTGTTCACCGGTGATGCCGGCGATCTCGTCCTCGCGCTTCTTGCGCTCCAGATCGAGGAGTTTGGCGGCCATCATCTGCATGGCGCGGTCCTTGTTCTGGTGCTGGCTGCGCTCGTTCTGGCAGCTCGTGACGAGGCCGGTGGGCAGATGGGTGATCCGCACGGCGGAGTCGGTCACGTTGACGTGCTGACCGCCGGCGCCCGACGAGCGGTAGGTGTCGATGCGCAGCTCCTTCTCGTCGATGTCGATCTCATCCGAGACCTCCTCGAAGAACGGGGCGACCTGCACGGCGGCGAAGGCGGTCTGGCGCTTGCCCTCGTTGTTGAACGGGGAGATGCGCACGAGGCGGTGCACGCCGTGTTCGGCCTGCATCAATCCGTAGGCGTGGCGCCCCTTGAGGATGAACTCCACGCTGCTGAGCCCCGCTTCGGTGCCCTCGGACACGGCGGTGATCTCGACCGCGAAACCCCGCCGGTCCGCCCAGCGGTTGTACATCCGCATCAGCATCTCGGCCCAGTCCTGGGCGTCGGTGCCGCCCTCGCCGGACTTGATCTGACAGACCGCGTCGCGCTCGTCGAACTCGCCGGTGAACAGCGAACGCATCTCCAGCTCGTCGAGGTGGGTCTCGAGCGACGCCGCCGCCTGGGCGATCTCGGGCTCGAGGGACTCGTCGCCCTCCTCGCGGGCCATCTCGTGCAGGGTCTCCACGTCCTCGACCTCGGTGGTCAGCCGGCCGAAGAGCTCGAGATCCTCGTTGACCGCCGCGAGCTCACTGGTGACGGCGCGGGCCTTGTCCTGGTCGTCCCACAGGTCCGGGCGCGACGCCTCGGTCTCCAGCTGGGGCTGGCGCATCTCGAGTTCCTCGATGCGGAGATACCCCGCCGCCTCGTCGAGACGGGCACGGATTGCGGCGAGCTGGTCGGTGAAATCCTGCATGGTCGGAAGGAGATGGGACGGGGCTCTGACCCCGGCGTCTCATCTCGGGAAGGAACCTATCCGGCGGCGCCGGGGCGGCCGTGACAGGCCTTGTACTTCTTGCCGGAGCCGCAGGGGCAGGGCTCGTTGCGGCCGACCTTCTCGAGGTCCGACTTCACGATCGGCGTGTTGCTCGCCTTCTCGGTCGGCTTCACGACCGGCGGTGCCCCGGCATCGGGAATCGCCGACGCCTTGGTGCCCGCCGCGGCGTCCTGCTTCTGCTCGGTGACGCCGTCGAGCGCCTGCTCGTCCTGGAGCGGCGCGTCCTTCACGGCGACCTGCACGTGCATGACGTACTTCACGAAGTCCAGGGCGATGCCGGTCATCATCTGACCGAACATGTCGAAGCCCTCGCGCTGCCATTCGGTGGCGGGGTCGCGCTGGCCCATGGCGCGCAGGTGGATGCCCTCGCGGAGGAGATCCATCTCCTTGAGGTGCTCGCGCCAACGCTGATCGATGATGCGCAACATCACCTGACGCTCGACCTGACGCATGACGTCCTCGCCGAGCTCCTTCTCCCGCTCCTCGTAGAGCGAGGCACCCTCCTGCCACAGGAGGTCCTCCAGCTCGTCGATCGTGCGACACGAACCGAGCTCGAGCGGCGAGACCTCGCCGGGCCAGAGCGTGCTGACCTCGGTGGCGAGTCCCTCGAGATCCCATTCCTCGATGATGTCGCTGACGCAGTAGCGGCCGACGGCCCCTTCGATGGCGTCGGACAGGTACTCGAGCGCCTCGTCGCGCAGGTCGGCGCCGTCGAGGATCTGCGAACGGCGCTTGTAGATCACCTTGCGCTGCTCGTTCATCACCTCGTCGTACTTGAGCACGTTCTTGCGGGTCTCCGCGTTGCGTGCCTCGACGGTGTTCTGGGCCCGTTCGATGGCCTTGGTGACCATCTTCGCCTCGATCGGCACGTCATCGGGCAGCGCCCGGTCCATGACCCAGTTCATGGCGCCGGTGGCGAACAGGCGCATGAGATCGTCCTCGAGGGACAGGTAGAACCGGCTCTCGCCGGGATCGCCCTGGCGGCCGGATCGACCCCGGAGCTGGTTGTCGATCCGCCGGCTCTCGTGACGCTCGGTGCCGAGGACGTAGAGCCCACCGAGGTCCAGGACCTTCTGCTTCTCGGCCTCCGTGGTCAGCGTGTGGGCGGCGAGTCGCTCCTCGTAGCGCTTCTGGCCCTCCTCGCTGTCGAGGTCCAGCCCTTCGGCGCGCACGTCGCGCTCGGCGAGGCCCTCGGGATTGCCGCCGAGCAGGATGTCGACGCCACGCCCGGCCATGTTGGTCGCGACCGTGATCGACCCGAGACGACCCGCCTGGGCGACGACCTCCGCCTCCCGGGTGTGCTGCTTGGCGTTGAGCACCTCGTGGGGGATGCCCCGCTTCTCCATCTCGCGGGAGAGCTTCTCGGACTTCTCGACCGACACCGTGCCGACCAGCACCGGTTGCCCGGAGCGGTGGCGTTCCTCGAGATCGTCGATCGTCGCGGTGAACTTCGCGTCCTCGGTCTTGTAGATGAGGTCGCCCTCGTCGCGGCGGGCCAGCGGCCGGTGGGTGGGCACCGGGATCACGTGGAGGCCGTAGGTGCTGACGAACTCGGCGGCCTCGGTCTCCGCGGTACCGGTCATGCCGGCGAGGCGCTCGTAGAGGCGGTAGTAGTTCTGGAGCGTGATCGTGGCGAGGGTCTGGTTCTCCTCCTTGATCGCCACGCCCTCCTTCGCCTCCACCGCCTGATGGAGGCCGTCGGACCAGCGACGACCGTCGAGAACACGGCCGGTGAACTCGTCGACGATCTTCACCTGCCCCTGCTCGATGATGTAGTCCTTGTCCTTCTTGTACAGCTCCTTGGCCCGCAGGGCCGCCTGGAGCTGATGGACGAGGTTGGCGGACACCTGGTCGTAGAGGTTCTCCACGCCGAGCGACCGCTCCACGGCATGGACACCCTCTTCGAGCGGCGCGACGGTGCGCTTCTCCTCGTCCACCTCGTAGTGGACGTCGCGCTGGAGGCCACGGGCGATCGAGGCGAACTTCACGTAGAGCTTCGCCGCGTCGGCCACTCGACCGGAGATGATCAGCGGCGTGCGGGCCTCGTCGATCAGGATCGAGTCGATCTCGTCGACGATGCAGTAGTGGTGACCCCGCTGCACCTGCTTCTCGCGGGACATCGCCATGTTGTCGCGCAGATAGTCGAAGCCGAACTCGTTGTTCGTGCCGTAGGTGATGTCGCACGCGTACTGGGCCCGCTTGTAGGCCGAGTCGCGATTGCCGGGAATCACGAGGCCGACGTCGAGCCCCATCCAGCGATGGACCTGCCCCATCCATTCGGCGTCACGCGAGGCGAGATAGTCGTTGACCGTGACGACGTGGACACCCTTGCCGGTCACACCGTTCAGATAGATCGGCAGGGTCGAGGTGAGGGTCTTGCCCTCCCCGGTCTTCATCTCGGCGACCCAGCCGAGGTGCAGGGCGGCGCCGCCGACCAGCTGGACGTCGTAGTGGCGCTGGCCGAGCACACGCGAAGCGGCTTCGCGGACGACGGCGAACGACTCGATCAGCAGATCGTCGGGCTCCTCGCCGTTGTCCAGGCGGGAGCGGAACTCGCCGGTCTTCGCCTTCAGTGCGTCGTCGCTCAGCGCCTGCATGTCGGGTTCGAGCGCGTTGATGTCGGGCACGAGGGCCTCGACGGCCTTCAGCTTCCTTCCTTCGCCGCTGCGCAGAACTCGATCAAAGATGCTCATGTCGCACGCAACTCTACCGAGCCGTGCGGGGCGTCAGGGGGCGCTCCCGTCACGAGACGATGCGGCCCCGCACCGCGAACATCACGGCCTCCGTGCGGGTCGCGAGCTGGAGTTTCTCCAGGATGTTGCGGACATGGTTGCGCACGGCCGGCGCGGCCAGACCCGTCACCACCGCGATGGCCTCGTCGTCGCGCCCGGCGGCCATCGCCTCGAGCACGGCGACCTCGCGATCCGTCAGCATCCCGGGCGGTCCGTCGACGAGCACGGGTGCCTGGCGGTTCGCCATCGCGGCGAACTCCTGAAGCAGCCGACCGGCCAACGAGGGCGAGACGAAACTGTGACCGACCGCGACGCGTCGCACCGACTCGGCGATGTCGTTGATCGACGTCTCCTTCAGCAGGTAACCGGCGGCGCCGGCCCGCACGGCGTCGATGAGATCGTCACCGTCGTCGGAGACCGTCAACATGAGGATGCGCGCCGTGGGTGTCGCCTCGATGATCCTGCGGCACGCCTCGACGCCGGTCATCTGCGGCATCCGGACATCCATCAGGATGACATCGGGCGCGAGTGCGATCGCGACGTCGACCGCCTCGGGGCCGTCCGACGCCTCGGCGATCACCTCGAGGTCATCGGCCTCGTCGAGCTCCATCACCAGTCCGCGTCGGTACAGCGCATGGTCGTCGACCACGAGTACCCGGAGATCGTCGGACGGTCCGATCACCTGTTCCAATCGGCCGCCGCGGGCACGGCCTGAAGGATGACCGTCAGGTCGGGGGCTCAGTCGGCTTCGTCGATGAGGCCGACATTGCCGTCGTCTCGCTTGTAGACGACGGCGCTGCGGCTGGTGTCTCGGTTGATGAAGAAGAAGAACCCGTGACCGAGCTCCTCCATCTTCTCGACGGCCTCCACGGGTGTCAGCGGCGCGAGATGGAACCGCTTCGTGCGCACGATCTCCGGCATCATCTCGTCGGCGTCGATCTCGGGCTCGCCCGCGTCGTCCGCCATCGCGGCGGGCGACACGTCCCCGTTGCGGAGGCTCTCACCCGTGCCGTGTTGACGCCGTTGGATCTTCGTGCGGAGCTTGCGGATCTGGCGCTCGAGCTTCGCCTCCGCCAGGTCGATCGCGGTGAACGGGTCCGGGGCGTGCACCTTGCAGCGCAGATGGTGCCCGTTCCCCTTCAGGTGCACCTCGCAGAACTCCTTGTCCGCGATCCGGGGGTTCTGCGCCTCCTCGAAGTGGACGCCCGCATAGTCGAGTCCTTCGAGGTACCGGTCGAGTTGGCCGATCTTCTCGTGGATCACCTCCTCCAGTCTCGGCGTGATGGTCACATGCCGTGCACTGATGGAGACATCCATGCTCAACCTCCGGGGTTGTGGGGGGTGGCCAGATCGTAGACTCCGGGCGGAGCCGCCGCAGGCCGGTTGTGGATCGAGGCTCGCGTCGCCACGAGACCGTGCACCGACTCGGCGCCTCGTTCGCGCAGCAGTGTGGCTGCGGCCCGAAGTGTCGAGCCCGTGGTGTACACGTCGTCGACGAGTAGCAGGGCGGGCTTGAACCGCAACCGTCGACCGACCGGGGCGAACTCGGGGCCCCGCAGCCGGCCTTCCAGTGGACGCGCCGTCTGGGCGGTGTCGTCCGTGCGGCGCAGCAGGCGCTTGACCGGAAGCCGCCGGCGGCGGGCGATGGCACGGGCGAGCAGCTCGCCCTGGTCGAAGCCCCGCTGACGGCGGCGCGACGGCGAGGCGGGAATCCAGGTGACGACATCCGCCGCGGGCGCGAGGTCCGCCATCGCAGTCGCGAGTTCGGTGATCACCGACGTCGCCCGCCCGTATTTCAGCTCCCGCACCAGATCGGCGGGCCGGCCGCTGTGGGGCCAGGCGGCCACGATGCGGTCGAGCGGGTCGTCGAGGTCGAGGGAGGGATCGGTGCGGCGCCGCATGTTCGGAAACTACGACGCCCCTGTGACACCGAAGGTCGCGACATTCAGTCGTCGACCAGCTTCCCGAGGTGCTTCGCTTCGATGTGCCCGGCCTCGCCCATCCAGACGAACGTGTCCCGGAACGACTCCTCGAGCCGCCGGAACCGCACCCCGGTGGTCTCGGTCGTCGGACGATCGTCGCCGGCGTTCGAGAAGAACATGTACTCGTAGCCTTCGCTGGTGACGACGAGATCACGCCCGAAGCGTTTGGCGACGTCGCCCAGCTTGCCCCAGACCCAGAACCCGGCCCTCGGGAGCGGGATCCTGCGCACCTTGCCGATCAGTTCTTCCAGAAGCGCGGCCAGCGCGGGCGCGTCGATGTGGGTACCCGTGGCCAGGAACCGGTGGGGACCGCCCCCCGGCGCCATGGACGCGGCCATGATCTCGGCGAGGTCGCGGACGTCGACATAGCTCGTGGCGAAGCCCTTCGCGGTCGGGATCCCCTGGGTCAGCCAGACCTTGTACGACGCGAGGTTGATGGACTCGTTCCAGTCGTCCGGTCCGACGATGCCCGACGGGTAGAGGATGATGACCGGGTGCCCATCGCGCTGCAGGCCGCGGGCGAGACGGTCGCAGGCCGCCTTCGTGCGCCCGTACGAACCCTTGCCCCGCACCGGATGGTCGGCGGTGATCGGGTCGGTCTCGTTGGGGAAGATCGCCGAGACGGACGACACGTGGATGATCGGGTCGCAGCCGCGCTCGACGGCGGCACCGAGCACGTTGGTGGCGCCCGCGAGGTTGACCCGTTCCATCTCGGGTTCCATGTCGGGGCTCGTGGCGACGATCGCCGCCGCGTGTACCACGGCGTCGCAGCCGTCCACCGCCGCGGCGACGGCGGCCTCGTCGGTGATGTCGCCCTCGACGACCTCGAGTTCGGCGGGATCGACACCCATCTTCTCCATCAACGGCACGACCTTCGCCGGCGTGCGAGCGAGAGCCCGGATCTCGTGGCCGTCCGACAGCAGGCGGCGGATCGCATGCGACCCCACGAAACCGGTGCCCCCGGTGACGAGGATCTTCACGTCGCGCTCCCGGGGAACATCAGCTCGGCGAGATGAGCCCGCCGCCCCGGCGTGCCGTGGGCCTCGATGTCGGCGTGCCGCGCCCGGATCATGTCGTCGGCGAGATCGTCGGTGAACAGCCAGAAGCGGTTCTCCCGGATCGCGGCGAGCACCTGCGCCGCCACGACCTCCGGCTTCAGTTGGGCCGCGTAGGCGTCGGCGATCGCCGATCCGGCGTCGCTCAGCGTCGTGGCGTCGGGATCATCGTCGAGATCCGGGCCGCCCTCACGGAAGCGCTCGGGCCGGTTCCGTTCGCTGGTGATGATGTTCGTCGCCACGAAGCCCGGACACAGGCACGTCACACCGACGCCGGTCTCGGCTTCGAGCATCTCCTGCTGCAAGGTCTCCGTGAGACCCGAGACGGCGTGCTTCGTCGTGTTGTACGCGCCCATGCCGGTGGAGGTGAGATGCCCGGCGATCGACGCCGTGTTCACGATGTGGCCACTCCCCCGTTCGACCATCGCCGGGAGGAACGCCTTCACGCCGTGGATGACACCCCACAGGTTGACCCCGAGCGTCCATTCCCAGGCCGACAGCTCGATCGACGAGAGCGGGCCGCCCCCGGCGACGCCCGCATTGTTCATCACGATGTCCGCGTCGCCGAACGACTCGACACAGGCCTGGCGGAGGGCGTCCACCGACGACCAGTCGGAGACATCGCAGACCACCCCGATCGCGTCACCGCCTGCGGCCCGGATCTCCGCCACGACGTCGTCGAGGGGCGGCTGCTCGATGTCGGCCACGACCACGCGTGCGCCCTCGGCCGCGAGGGCGATCGCCGTCGCCCGCCCGATGCCGCTGGCGCCGCCCGTGACGACCGCCACCTTCCCCGTGATGTCCTGCACCGGCTCCCCCTTACGGTCTCGATCGGACCGACTCTAGATTGCGTCGGCGACGCGGGGAGACGGGTCCGCCTAGCGACCGGTGAACTTCGGCGGCCGCTTCTCGATGAACGACCGCAGGCCCTCCTGGAAGTCCTCCCCCGCGCTGAGTTCGGCCTGGACGTCGCTGAACCGGGCCCGGGCGGCCTCGTGACCCTCCAGTACGTAGCGCAGCGAGGACGCCTTGGTGGCCTGGACGGCCTTCGGCGCACCCTCACAGACGAGGCGGGCGAGCGCGAGCGCACGGTCGCTCTCCTCGCCGGCGGGCACCACCTCCTGCACGAGGCCGATGCGGTACGCCTCGTCAGAGGAGAACTCGTCGCTCGTGAGCAGGTGGTACATCGCGTTGCCCCAGCCGCCCCGCTCGACGAAGCGGATCGTGGCGCCACCGGTGGCGTGGATGCCCCGCAGCGGCTCGTGCTGACGGAAGCGGCAGTCGTCCGCCGCGACCACGATGTCGCCGCCGAGCATCAGCTCGATCCCAACCGTGTAGGTGATCCCCTTGACCGCGTACACCACGGGCTTTCGACAGCTCCGGCCCAGCGCGGTCGGGTCGACGAGGCCCTGCCGGTCCATCGAGCGCTCGCCGGACTGCATCCGTTCCTGGAACCGGGGCAGGTCGAGCCCGGCGGTGAAGTGGGGGCCGGCGGCGGTCACGACCCCGCACCAGAGATCATCGTCCTCGTCGAGGCGGGTGAACGCGTCGACGAGGGCGTCCATCATCTCGGGGGTGAAGCCGTTGAGCTTCGCCGGGCGGTCGATCTCCATCGTGAGGATGTGCTCGTCGACGACGGCCACGTTGACGGTGCCAAGGGTCGGATCGGGCGTGCCGGGGTCCGGCGTGTCGTGCTCGGGCACGGGCCTACTCCGGATCCGCGTAGTCGGGCGTGCGCTTCTCGAAGTAGGCGCCGACGGACTCGACCTGGTTCGGCGTGCCGATGAGCGCCCCGATCTCCTCGCGCTCGCGGGCGAACTGGGCGTCGTAGTCCTCCGGGGCGACCTGGTTGATCAGGCGCTTCCCGGCCCGGATGGCGTGGGGGCTCTTCGTGGCGATCAGCCGGGCCAGTTCGAGCGCCCCGACATGGGGATCGTCCGCCATGTGGGTCGCGAGGCCGATCTCGACCGCCTCGGGCCCGTTGACCTCACGGCCGGTCCAGATCATCTCCTTCGCCCGGTCCGCGCCGATCAGACTCGGGAGCAGCGAGGTGATCGTCATGTCCGGGCTGATGCCCCAGCGGATCTCGAGGACCGACATCCGCACGTCCGGGGTCACGAAGCGGATGTCGGCGCCGACGGCCAGTTGGCAGCCGGCTCCGAAGGCCACGCCGTGCACCGCGGCGATGACCGGCATCGGCAGTTCGTGCCATCCCCAGACCGCCTGCTGGGCGTGATGGGTCACGTGTGCTCGTTCCTTCTCGACGCGGCCGATCGCGCCGGTGCTGGTGCTCTCGTCGCCGCCGACGCCGCCGGCCATGGCCTGGAAACCGGAGAAATCGAGGCCGGCGCAGAACGAAGGGCCGTTGCCCGAGATCACGACCGCCCGAACCGCGTTGTTCGCGGCGAGTTCGTCGGCCGTCTCGACCAGGGCAGCGAACATCCGCCCGTCCATCGCGTTCATCTTGTCGCCGCGGTTGAGACGGACGTCGGCCACGCCGTCGTCGATCTCCACGGTCACGCGTGGTTCGCTCATGCGGCACCCCCGGGGGCCAGCGCGGCGAGCGCCGCGTCGTCGATCGCCCCGACCCCGTGCTCGGGGTGGAGCGGCTGGATGCAGACGTGGGTGGCGCCGGCCTCGGCGTGCTCGGCGAGCCGCGCCTCGATGGCGTCCACATCCCCCCAGGCGACGAGCGCATCGACGAACCGGTCGGACATGCCGTCGATGTCCTCCTCGGTGAAGCCCATGCGGATCCAGGCGTTCCGATAGCCGGGGGCCCGCGAATAGAACTTCAGCACGCCGGCGCCGGTGGCCCGGGCCTGGGCCGCGTCGGTGGTGAGCATGACCTTCTGCTCGACGCAGAGCCCGGCGTCGGGGCCCATGACCTCGCGGGCGAACGCCGTGTGCTCCGGCGTCGTGTTGTACGGATGCGCGCCCGTGGCCCGCTCGGCGGCGAGTTCGAGCATCTTCGGCCCGAGCGCGGCGAGGTAGACGGGCACGGGATCGGCCGGCGGGACGGAGGTGTAGCGCGACGCCTCCATGCCGTCGAGGTACGTCCGCAGGAACGACAGCGGCTTGTCGTACTCGATGCCGCGGACCTTGTTCACGATGACGGGGCTCGACACCCCGAGCCCGAGGATCATGCGGCCGCCGGTCTGCTCGGCGACCGTGTTGGCGCCCTGCAGCATGACGCCGGGGTGCCGGTTGTAGATGTTGGCGATGCCGGTGGCCAGGCGAAGGGTGGACGTCCGCGCACCGACATGGGCCAGCAGGGCGAACGGGTCGCGCCCCATCGTCTCACCGACCCACAGCGTCGAATAGCCGAGACCTTCGAGCCGCGGCCCGAGCGCACCGACCTGTTCCCCCGTCAGCCCCTCCGGGGCCAACCACACACCACGATCAACCGTTGCCATGACGCGAACGTCCCCTCTGCCAGCTTCGACAGAGGGGACGCTATCGGTCGTTCACTTCCGACGAGAAAGTATGAGGGGTCAGACCCCCATACTTTCTCAGTAGCGGTAGTGCGACGGCTTGTACGGGCCGTCGACGGGGACGCCGAGGTAGTCGGCCTGTTCCTGGCTCATCTGGGTGAGCTTCACGCCCAGCGAGTCGAGGTGCAGACGGGCCACTTCCTCGTCGAGCTCCTTCGGCAGCACGTGGACGCCCATCTCGATCGAGTCGGCGTTGGCGTGGAGCTCGATCTGGGCGAGCACCTGGTTCGTGAACGAGCAGCTCATCACGAAGCTGGGGTGACCCGTGGCGTTGCCGAGGTTCAGCAGACGACCCTCGGACAGCACGATGATCGAGTGCCCGTCGGGGAAGACGTACTCGTCGACCTGCGGCTTGATGTTGATCCGGCGCACGTCGGACATGCGGTGCAGACCGGCCATGTCGAGCTCGTTGTCGAAGTGGCCGATGTTGCCGACGATCGCCTGATGCTTCATCTTCGCCATGTGGCCGGCGAGGATGATGTCCTTGTTGCCGGTGGTGGTGATGAAAATGTCAGCGATGTCGAGGACGGCCTCGAGCGTGTTGACCTCGTAGCCCGACATCGCGGCCTGCAGCGCGCAGATCGGGTCGACCTCGGTGACGATGACCCGGGCGCCCTGGCCCCGGAGGGATTCGGCGCAGCCCTTGCCGACATCGCCGTAGCCGCAGACGACCGCGACCTTGCCGCCGATCATGACGTCGGTGGCGCGGTTGATGCCGTCGATGAGCGAGTGGCGACAGCCGTAGAGGTTGTCGAACTTCGACTTCGTGACGGCGTCGTTGACGTTGATGGCGGGGAACAGCAACTCGCCGGTCTCCATCATCTGGTACAGCCGGTGGACACCGGTGGTGGTCTCCTCGGAGACGCCCCGGATGCCGGGAGCGATCCGGCTGAAGAAGTCCGCGTCACGCGACGCGATGACGCGCACCCGGTCGAGGAACACGCCCCACTCCTCGGAGGCGTCCTCCTCGGTCTCGGGGATGGCGCCGGCCTTCTCGTACTCCAGACCCTTGTGGACGAGCATCGTGGCGTCGCCACCATCGTCGAGGATCAGGTTGGGGCCGCCGCCGTCGGGCCAGTGGAACAGCTGCTCGGTGGCCCACCAGTACTCCTCGAGGGTCTCGCCCTTCCAGGCGAAGACGGGAGTGCCGTCGGGGTGCTCGGTCGTGCCGTTCGGGCCGACCGCCACGGCGGCGGCGGCGTGGTCCTGGGTGGAGAAGATGTTGCAGCTCACCCAACGGACGTCGGCGCCGAGGGCGACGAGCGTCTCGATGAGCACGGCCGTCTGCACGGTCATGTGCAGCGAGCCGGCGATGCGGGCCCCGGCGAGCGGCTGCTCGTCGGCGTACTTGCCGCGCAGTGCCATGAGTCCGGGCATCTCGTGTTCCGCGAGACGGATCTCCTTGCGGCCGAACTCGGCCAGATCGATGTCCGCGACCTTGTAGTCGTCAGTTGTCAGAGCCACGGGGGCCCTCCTGTGTTCGAGATTGGTTGATGCTTCTGGAGGGGCCGGGGTCAACTGACGCCATCTCGGAACAGCCCGCAGCGTTGCAGTGTACGGCGTGGACGACACACGGCACATGGGCCGACGGCCCTACCGGTTCGTCTGCCGGCCGGGGCCTCAGAGCCCGCCGACACCTGCCCGGAAAACCGTGGCGCGGCCGCTGAGTTCGACCGGTCCGTCGGACGCCGGTACCCACGCAGCAGCGCCGCGATCGAGCACGTGGCCACCCGCGTCCACACGACCGGCCGTGCAGAGCAGAATCGCCGGGCCGCCGTCCACCGTGATCGTGCCGTCCACCTCGATGCGCTGGAGCGAGAACTCCGGTACCGGGGCGGCGTAGGCGGCGACACCGTCGATCACCGGGGGACGCTGCACGTCCGGGACGATCGGTTTCGCCTCGACGATCTCGACGAGGGCTGCCACATCGACATGTTTGGACGTGAGCCCACCCCGCAACACGTTGTCGCTGCTCGCCATGATCTCCACGCCGGTGCCCCGGAGGTAGGCGTGGAGGTTGCCCGACCCGAGGAAGAGCGCCTCACCGGGCTGCAGGGTGACGAAGTTGAGCAGCAGGGCGGTGATCACGCCGGCATCGCCCGGATAGCGATCGCCGAGGGTCACCGCCATGGCCCGTTCACGCGAGAACGGCTCGCCGCGATCGGTCCGACAGGCCTCGACCACCGGTTCGGTGAGGGCGGCGGCATCCGCCGCGTCGAGGGTCAGCAGCCATTCCAGCAGCCGGGCGAGCCCCGCCGGTGACGGATCGTCGCTCAGCATCGTGCACACGGTGTCCAGGGCGGCGACGTCGATGGACGCGAGGACCTCGAGGGTGCGGGCCGGATCCCGGAAACCGCACAGGGCATCGAACTCCGTGAGCGCACAGATCAGCTCCGGCTTGTGGCTGCGGTCCCGAAACGCACGTTCGGGGGCGTCGAGCGGGATGCCGGCCGCGTCCTCGGCGGCGTAGCCGGCCTCGGCCTGCTCCATCGAGGGATGGGCCTGCAGCGACAACGGCGCCGCGGCGGCGAGCACCTTCAACAGGAACGGAAGCGAACCGAAGCGCTCCTCCACGCCGCTCCCGAGGGCGGCAGTCGGGTCGTCGGCGACGACGCGGTCGAGAGGCCGATGGTCGGAACCCACGAGGGCCGGCGCGCGGGGATGGGCGCCGAGCCACAGTTCGGCGACCGGCTCACCGGACGCCGGGCGGCCCAACAACTCGGGGATCGACGTCGGCGAGCCCCAGTCGTAGTCACGCAGCCGGCCCTCGAGGAGCTCCATGTCAGTCTCCGGTCTGACGGACCAGCGCGGCGGCGACCGCATCGGCGACCAGCACCAGATCCAGGAGCTGGGCGAGCGCCCCGTCGCCCCCGGCGACGAAGGTGTGGATCTCGTCGAACTTGCCCTCGAGCAGGGCGACGCCGCCGTCGAGACCAGGCGGCTCGAAATCGTGGCGCAGCACGATCAACACGGCACCGCGGGCAGCGGCGTCGGCGAGACGGACACCCGTGTCCACGTCGACCGGACCCGTCGGCAGACGACGCCGCACCGCGGCGACCCCACCGACCCGATCGATCTCCTGCACCCAACGGCGGGCCGCGTGCTTGCCCATGGCGCCGGCGCCGGTGACGATCGCGATCTTGCCCGGGAGCGTCGCGGCGAGCGCCTCGACGGCTCCGAGGTCCTCGTCCAGCGCGGCGTGGCGGATCGCGAGCTGCTCGGCCGCTCCGGAGATCGCCCGGCTCATGCCCGCGGCCAGCCCGAGTCGCTCGAGCAGGACGAGCACCGGAACGATCGAGACGCCGAGCCCGGCCGCCGGACCGGCTTCGGCGTCGACGGGCACGACGGCGACGCCCCGCTCGCGGCAGATGTCGCCCAACGCGCCGCCGGCGGTGACCGCCACCAGCCGCGCCCCCGCGTCGCGAGCGGCCCTGGCTGCGCCGAGCATCGCTTCGTCGTCGCCGGAGGGCGACAACACGATCGCGAGCGTGGACTCGCCCACCCAGGAGGGACAGCGGGCCCCGGTCGCGATGATCGGCACGCTGCCCCGCACCTCGCCGAGCGCCTCGATGACGTCGCCGGCGACCCGGCTGCCACCCACGCCGAAGACCGCCACCTGGGCGATGCCGTCGCGTTCGGGCAGGTCGTCCACGTCGGCCGCCGCCACGGCCGCGTCCCGCACCAGATCGGGCAGGTGGCGCAGCGCTTCGAGCAACTCTTCGGCGGACATCGGACCGGCGGCTACGCCTCGAACGTCGGGCTGACGCCGTCGGCCTCGATCTTCGCCATCAGTCGGTCGTGCTCGTCGTCGGTGACGTCATCGGCCTCGTCGGGCAACATCACCGGGATGTCGCCCTCGTGGATCCGGTAGCGCTTCTGCAGGCGGGGGTTGTAGAGCGCAGCCTCGTCCTCGAGGTAGTAGAGCGGACCCTTGTCGACCGGGCAGGCCAGGATCTCGAGCAGTCGGGAATCGAGGGTCATGTCGGTCCTCCAGGACGGGCGGCTGCCAGACAGTCAATCAGCTACGGGCCCGAACGCGCGGTGATCGCGCTCGTCACGGCGGCCTCAGCCGAAATGGCCACGGACCTCGTCGACCCGTCGTTCGACGTCCGCGTCGGTCGGTGCTTCGAGATTCAGCCGCAGCAGCGGCTCGGTGTTGGACGCGCGGAGATTGAACCACCAGTCGCCGAAGTCGACGGTGAGCCCGTCCAACCGGTCCTGGTCGGCGTCGGGGTAGCGGGACGCCACCCGGTCGATCACAGCGGCGGCGTCGTCGACGCGCGTGTTGATCTCGCCCGAGGCCGCGTAGCGGTCCAGCGACGACACCAGGTCGGCGAGGCCGGCGGGGTGGTTGCTGAGCGCCTCGAGCACCACGAGGGCGGCGATCAGACCGCTGTCGGCCCGATAGTTCTCGCGGAAGTAGTAGTGGCCGGAGTGTTCGCCCCCGAACACCGCACCGGTCTCCGCCATGAGCTGCTTGATGTAGCTGTGGCCGACGCGGCTGCGCACGGCGGTGCCGCCGTTCTCGGCGATGACCTCGGGCACGGCCTTCGAGCAGATGAGGTTGTGGATCACGGTCGCGCCAGGCTCACGTTCGAGGATCGAGCGGGCGACCATCGCGGTGGTGAGGGAGCCGGAGATGGCCCGGGCCGTCTCGTCGACGAGGAACACACGGTCGGCGTCGCCGTCGAACGCCAGCCCGATGTCCGCCCCGGTGGCGAGCACCCGCTCCATCAGGTCCTTCTGGTTCTCCGGTTGGATCGGGTCGGCCGGATGGTTGGGGAACGTGCCGTCGAGCTCGGGGTAGAGGTGGTCGATCGTGAACGGGAGATCGGCCATCACCGCGGGGAGCACGAGCCCGCCCATCCCGTTCGCGGTGTCCGCCACGACCTTCAGCGGCTTCAGCGCGGTCGTGTCGACGAAGCCGTGCACGTGTTCGACATAGCCCGCGAGCATGTCCTGTTCGCGGCGACTCCCCGTGGTGCCGGTGGGGTCGGGTCCGGCGGCGGCCATCTGCTTGATGGTGTCGAGGCCGGTGTCCGATCCGATCGGCGCCGCCTTGGCGAGACACATCTTGATGCCGTTGTACCCGGCGGGATTGTGCGACGCCGTGAAGACCGCACCGGGCATCTCGAGGACACCGGACGCGTAGTACATCATGTCGGTCGCGCACAGACCGACGTCCACGACGTCCACCCCGTGGTCGATCGCGCCGTCGCCGAACGCGGCGGAGAACTCCGGGCCCTCCGGCCGCATGTCGTGACCGACGACGATCGAGGTCTCGCCCTTCGAGGCGACGAAGCGGGCGAAGGCCCCTCCGATCGCTCGGGCGCCGTCGACGTCGAACTGGTCGGGAACGGTGCCCCGAACGTCGTAGGCCTTGAAAATCGCGTCGAAGTCGGTCGTCACGTCAGCAATCTACTTTCGGGTACTCGGGGCTGCTCGGTCAGGATCTGCTTGCTCAGGGATCTGCTTGCTCAGGGATCTGTCGGCAGGGCATCGGTGGAAAGGGAGGGATAGCCGCCCCGCCGGGCGATGCGGCGGATGCGCAGGATGTCGCGACCGACCGCCAGGCCGTCGTGCAGCGCCCGCACGGTGCTGGTCTCGCTGTTCACGACCTCGACCGGCACCTCCTTGAGCGACAGTCCGTAGCGCTCGACGAGGTGCAGGATCTCGATGTCGAAGGCGAAGCCGTCGATCCTCCCCGCCCCCAACACGAGCCGGGCGACATCGCTGCGGAAGGCCTTGCAGCCGCACTGGGTGTCCCGATAGTTGCCGAGCAGCATGATCGAGGTGGCCATGTTCACCACCCGGCTGCCGAACGACCGCAGCGCCGACGTGCCGACGAGCGTCTCGGAGTCGTGGTCGTGTCGATTCCCGACGACCACGTCGTAGCCGCCCTCGACGGCGTCGAGCAGCGCCAGGAGCTGGTGGGGCGCATAGGCGAGGTCGGCGTCGGTGAACGCGACCACGCGACCGTCGGCGACGGCGACACCGGCCCGCACGGCCGCCCCCTTGCCCCGGTTCTCCGGCTGCTCGACGACCCGGTCGGCCCCGGCGGCGCGGGCCGCGGCTGCCGTGCCGTCCGACGACCCGTCGTCGACGACGACAATCTCCAGGTCGCCGGCCCGGTGCAGGTCGGCGAGCTCCTGGCGGATCCGCTCGATCGTGGCGGCGATGCGGCCCTCCTCCTGATAGGCGGGAACGACGACGGACAGCCGATGTCGGCCGCTCGCCGGTGGCCGATTCGTCGGCAGGTCCTGCTCTCGCCGCACGGCCCGGAACAACACCAGACGATGGCCCGCGGATCGGATCACGGCGGCCACGACGACGGCGATCACCTTCGCCGGGAGGGGCGAGACGCCGCCGAGGGAGACATAGACGACGAGGTCGACCAGACCAGCGACGACGGCGATGAAGGCGAACACCGGAGGCTGGCGGATCCAGCGGTCGAGCAGATCGCCGCGCAGGGTGACGCGCCGGTGCAGCAGGTACGACGTCGGCGCCGCGATCGCGAGGGCGAGCACATCGGCGAGCCCCCGGGCCAGTCCCAGTTCGGTCAGGCTGACCGCGAAGCCGACGTCGACCACGGTGGCCACCGCACCGACGAACGCGAACCGCGCCGGCTGCTGGTTCACGCCCGCGTTTCGTCGGAGAGCGGACGGGTGCGCTCGTCGGCGTTCACGACATCGGCCAGCAGCCGGGCAGGCCGCAGGACGGAGCCCTCGAAGCGCAGCGCCTCGAACAGGGTCGGCAGGGCGCCGAAGAGGACGAGGACCACGGCGACGGCGAGCGGGGTGAACTGGAGGAGCGACGCCAACGGCTTGTCGCCGCCCGGGATGCGGTCGTCGCTGCCCAGCGACCACAGCCAGTAGAGGAGTCCGATGCCGGCGAGGACCAGCGCGACACCGAGCGAGCGGATGCCCCGCCGACGGTGCTCGGCCACGTCGTCGCTCAGCTCCGCGATCGCACTCGCGCCGATCACCCCGGCGCGCACGTCGTCGAGCACGTCGTCTCGGTCCGGCAATGCCACCCCACGGGGCGCGTCCCACAGGGCGTCGCGGCCCCGCAGCGGTGAGATCAGGCGGGCGACCGCGCCGGCAACGGCACCGATGCGACCCCGCACGGCGAGGAAGGCGCGACTGCGCCCGATCCGGCGCGTCGAGAAGGCGATCACGATGCCGAGGAGGGTCAACCCCATCGACACGATCTCGACCCCCGAGCGCCCATAGGTGAGCTCGACCGAGGTGTCGGTCGGCACGACGACCATGAGGTTCGGCGCGACCCGGTAGGGGCCCTCGGCCCCGCTGACCTCCCAGTTGGGGAAGTAGCTCGCCCGCACGAGGACCGGCAGGCCGATCTGGTCGACGTCGAAGGAGATGCGGGCGGTGTCGGTGTCGACGTTGGTCACCTGGGCCACCGCGGTGGTGTCGACGCGGCCCAACCACTGATCGCTCAGCTCCGCGAGTCGGCGCATCTCGCCGACCCGGTCGTCGAGCATCACCGCGGCCTCGAGCGCCGGATCCTCGTCGACGAGATCCTCGTAGGACGACCGCGGCCAGGAATCCGGCCCGTCGGCGGCGACCAGCGGTGTGTCGTGGCCGCTCTCCCACCACGCGACCGTCGGGACGAGCCACTCCTCGCCACCCAGGTCGGCACCCTCGACGACGACCGGCAGATGGTCGAGCCCCTCGACCAACGCCTGGTCGGCGACCAGGAACACGACCCAGGGCCCGCTGTTCGCGATCTCCGTGAGTCCGTCGACCTCCCGGGCCTGGCTGATCGCGGCCTCGGTGGACGCCATGTAGTAGCGCACGCCCATCGTCCGCAGTCCCTCGACCCCCTTCTCGACGTCGAGCGACGAGTAGGGCATGTCCCGCATCGCCCGCGACGGCCCCAGCGACAACTCCGATTGGAGCAGGAAGTGGTAGGGCGTGCTGGCCGATGCCTCGAAGTAGAGGCCCTCCATCGACCCGATGCAGCCGTCCGTCCAGTGGGGCAGGAGCATCGGCGCCATGGGCGTGCCGTAGCTGCTGAGCCGGTCACCCTCGTACTCCCACAGCGACTGCCCACAGCCGAACTGCTCGCCGATGCGATCCATCGTGGCCACGAGCCGGCTGTACTCGGCATAGCCGCCACCGTCGGTCGTCGCGGTGCGGGCCTCGTAGCCGGTGAAGTTGTAGCGCATCCACCCCGGACCGAGGTTGAGCTGCGAGGTGCCGAGCTCGCCGAGCGCCTCGAACCCGTACTCCTGGATGCCGTCGTCGGTGATGTAGAGGTCGGCGCCGGGCACCGAGCGGACCGGGAAGGCGATGACGATCAGCAGCACGAGGGTGGCGCCCACGGCCGGTATGCCGGCCGTCCATGCCGGTCGCCGGTCTCGGACGTCGTCCGGCGAACGCAGGAAGTCGGCCACCATGCGAGCGGTTTCCGACACCGCGAGGCCGGCGAGGAAGTACACGCACAGGTAGTAGAAGGGCAGGATCCGCACGTTCCAGAGGCGGGTCTCGGGAAGCAGGATGAATGCGGCGGCGAACATCGACGCGGTGAGGGCCAGCGCCATGCCGAGACGTACCCGGCGGATGCCGCAGATCACCGCGCCGAGCACGGCCAGGACGACGAACACCTGGAGGGGCAGCTGGTTCGTGAGGAACGGGTGGCCGCCGAAGTTGTCGGCCCGGTCCCAGAGACCCCCGACATAGTCGCGTTCCTTGCCCCACCCCATGTCGTTGAGATAGGCGCGGTTCCAGAAGAACGGCAGGACCCAGAAGGCCGCCAGCATGCCGGCGACGGGACCGACCACGGCGAGCCAGCTGATCTCGCGCTTGCCGGGTCGCAGCAGGACGAAGGCGACCGTCGCCACCAGCGCGAAGAACGCGGCGAACAGGTGGGTGAGCCCGGCGAAGGCGAGCAGCGACGCCGCGAGCATGCGCTGTCGGCCGGTCTCGATGCTGCGGGCGGCGACGCCGATGTAGAGCACGGCGATCGAGAGGCCCATCGAGTAGGCGAACTCTCCCGCCATCGTCGACATGATGTTGCCGCCGTAGATGTTGAACGACCGGTCGAACAGGAACGGCAGGGTCATCACGGCCATGAGCGCGGGGCCCGGATAGGCGAGCCCCCCGAGTCGACCGGCGGCGAAGGCGGCGAGCGGGAGGGTGATGACCCCCGAGATGGCGATCAGCTTCATCGCCACGCCGTAGGGCACAGGGACCACGAGGATCGTCGCGACGACCGCGACGGTCACCACCAGCGCACGATGGCGGGCGGGCAACCGACGGGCCACATGGGACACGAGACTCGCCACCGCGAGCGGCAGCGCGATGGCCGAGAGCGCCAGGTCCACCGACGCGTCGTTGTAGGTGAACGGCTCGAAGAGCACGCGGAAGTCGACCGTGCGGCCGGACCACTGCCACGACATCGCCAGGTTGAGCGCGGCGGCGAAGACCATCGTGATGGCGCGGATCCGGCCGTCGTAGCCGAGCCGACGGGGCAGCTCGTGGGCGACCAGGACCATCGCCACGAAGGAGTAGAAGTCGCTGTCGATGCCGAGCGCGTCGATCTCGATCCCGATGTTCACCATCACGATCGCGAGCGACGGGATGATCATGTAGAAGGTGAACGCGGGGAAGCCGGCGTACCAGTCCGGCGACCAGCCGGTCAGCCGGAAGTTCGGCAGCAGCTCCTCGCGGAGGAACTTGGGTGACCAGACGTGGGCGCCCATGTCGCCGCCGGTCGGGGTGGAGTCGACGAACCACGCCCACGGCGACATGACCCAGACGACGAAGAGGGTCGACAGGCCGACGATGGCGACGGTGAAGATCCGTCGCCGATCGGCGAACAGTCGGCGACGGAGGTCCGGCATCATGACGGCCTCCATGCTGCCACCCGGCAACGGGCTGGCGGTGACGCCCGGCGGGGCGGGCGCCGGGTCAGCGGCGGTAGCGCGTGCGCGGCGCCTCGGGCTCGCCGAGTTCGTGGATCACGCCGTCGAGGGTGGTCAGCCGGCCGTCGACCTGCCACCAGCGGCGATCGCACTTCGCGCAGCTGCACAGCGTCCGTTCGCCGGCGCCGACGTTGATCGTGATGGTCACCAACGGTGAGCTGCAGGCTGGGCATTCCGACGTCGACATCTGATTCGTTCCCCACGTAGTCGTCTGCCGCTCCTTCGGCGCACGGCGTGGTGGATTGAGGGGTCGGGGGCGAAAAACTCACGATGAGTGGTCGAAACGACTGCGGTCAGTAGATCTCTGGCAGCAGGAGCACGACGGTGGTCGCGTTGAACGCGGCGTGGGTCCAGATGGCCGTCGCCAGGCGACCCGTCCGGTGCATCGCGAGCGCGGCCACCGCACCGATGAGCAGCAACCCGGGGAACTGGAGGACCTGGAGGTGCGAGATCGCGAAGATGGCCGACGAGACCAGCACGGCCAGGACGAGGGCGAACCGGTTGTTCGCCTCCATCTCGAGGATCCCGCGGAAGAGCAGGCCCCGGAAGAGCACCTCCTCGCAGAGGGGGGCGGCGACCACCGTGAAGAGCACGAGGGCGACGACGGCGATGGGCGTGGTCGCCCCGGCGATCAGCTCCCGGGCGGGGCGCTCGAGCTCGTCGGGGTCGACCGATCGGAGGATCGGGACGTAGAGCAGGGGGACGAGGACGAGCTGGGTCAGCACGCCGAGGCCGATGCCGATCGGCACGTCGACGGGCCGCATCGACCAGCGGAGATCACGTCGCCAGTCGAGGCCCCGGCGGCGCGCCCACAGCGGCACGCCGATGAACGTCGCCCACAGCGGAAGGTTGGCGAGAACGAGCGCGACGAGGGGCACCCGGTTGTGGTCGAGATCCAGCCCGCTCCCCCACTGACCCACGACCCGGCCGAAGTCCGCGCCGGCACTCGACGACACGTCGGGGTCCCATCCACCGGCCGCGATGATCGTTCCGGCGACGAGGATCGTGAGGGCGATCCCGCCGAACAGGGCGCCGAGCGCGAGGACAATGCGCCAACGGGGGTCGGCGACGGGTGACGGCGGCGCCGACGAGGCGGCCACTAGCCCGCGTAGCGGAGGCGGTGCACCGGCTCGGCGACCCGTCGATCACTCATGTCCCAGCCCTTCGGGGGCTGGGTGCGATCGGCGTGGTCACCGCACAGATCGTGGTTGGCGGGCGAATCCTCCGGATGGAGATCGTCGAGCCACACGGTGCGTTGCGCGTAGGCGTAGGAGAGGGTCGTGGTGGCCGGGCGGCCACAGCCGGGACGAGCACAGCGACGGTTCACGATCGGCACCGTACCGGCCGATGGAGGACGACACGGGGATCACTGCGACCGATCAGCCCCCGCGCAGGTCTACCCTCTCTTCATGGCGTCAAACCCTCCCCCTCCCCCTCCCCCGCCGCCTCGCGACCGCGAGAAACCGGGAGGAGCCGCGCGTACCGAGAACCAGGGATGGTCGCGCTACGCCATCTGGATCCTCCTGGGCATGGTCTTCGCCGTGCTCGCGGTCACCGCGTTCCTGCCCGGCGACGACCGCGAATCGGTCGACTACTCCGACTTCCTGCAGCGGGTCACCCGCGGCGAGGTCCAGGAAGCCACCTACGACAACACCAACGGTGGCATCGACTTCACCACCATCACCGGTGAGTTCAAGACGGTGGGCCCGACCCCGCTCCCCGAGGAGGACGTCGCCCTCATCCGGGCGGAGACCACCCTCGAGTTCAAGACCCCCCAGCCGAGCTTCTGGGCGTCGATCCTTCCCCTGCTGATCCCCGTCAGCCTGCTCATCCTGTTCTTCATCTGGATGCAGCGCCGCGCCCAGGGACAGATGGGCAACATCATGTCCATCGGTCGCAGCAAGGCGAAGACGTACTCCACCGAACGCCCCGGCACCACGTTCGAGGACGTCGCCGGCTACGAGGGCGTGAAGCAGGAGATCACCGAGGTCGTCGATTTCCTGAAGAACCCCGACCGCTTCGCCGCGATCGGGGCCCGCATCCCCAAGGGCGTCCTGCTCGTCGGCCCACCCGGCACCGGCAAGACCCTCATCGCGAAGGCGGTCGCCGGCGAGGCCGGCGTCCCGTTCCTCAGCGTCACCGGCTCCGACTTCATGGAGATGTTCGTCGGCGTGGGCGCCAGCCGCGTCCGCGACCTGTTCGAGTCGGCCCGCAAGATGGGCAAGGCGATCATCTTCATCGACGAGATCGACTCCATCGGTCGCAAACGTGGTGCCGGCCTCGGCGGTGGCCACGACGAACGCGAGCAGACCCTCAACCAGATGCTCGCCGAGATGGACGGCTTCGAAGCCACCGAAGGCATCGTGATGATGGCGGCCACGAACCGGCCGGACATCCTCGATCCGGCTCTGCTTCGCCCGGGTCGCTTCGACCGCCAGGTGATCGTGCCGCTCCCCGAGCTCGAGGATCGGGTGAAGATCCTCGGCGTCCATCTCAAGGGCAAGCGCACGGCCGACGACGTCGACGTCAACGTCATCGCCCGGGGCAGCCCGGGCATGAGCGGCGCCGACCTGGCCAACCTCGTCAACGAGGCCGCCCTCTTCGCCGTGCGCCACGGGCGCGACGTCGTCACCGCCGAGGACTTCGACCTCGCCCGCGACCGCGCCCTGCTCGGCATCGAGCGTCAGTCGATGGTCCGCACCCCCGACGAGCTCGAGCGCACCGCCTACCACGAGGCCGGGCATGCGCTCGTCGCCAGCGTGATGGAGGCGAACGACCCCGTCCACAAGGTCACGATCATCCCGTCGGGCATGGCGCTCGGCGTCACGATGACCCTCCCGAGCGGCGATCGCCACGGGTGGGACAAGGCGGAGCTCGAAGCGCGCATGATCATGGCCATGGGCGGCCGCGTCGCCGAAGCACTCGTCTTCGACGAGTTCTCGTCGGGGGCCGCCGACGACCTCCGCCAGGCGACCAATCTCGCCCGCCACATGGTCACCGAATGGGGCATGAGCGAGGCCGTCGGCCCGGTGTCGCTGTCCGACAACAATCCGGTGTTCCTCGGCGAGGACATGATGCAGTCGCGCAACCACTCGCCCGCCACCCAGAAGCTCGTGGACGACGAGATCCGGCGCATCCTCCTCGAATCGGAGGAGCACTGCCGCGATCTGCTGACCGAGTACCGAACCAGTCTCGACCTGGTCGCCCGGGCGTTGCTCGAGCACGAGACGATCACCGGCAGCGAGGTGAAGCGGCTGATCGACGTCGCCCGCTCCGGCCCGATCGCCAGCGCCGAGCCGGCCGACCTCGCCGAAGTCGACGACGCCTGATCATGGATCGCGTCCTCCTCGTCCTCGGCGGGGTGGCGATCGCCGGGTTGGTGGCAGCACTCGTCGGCCGACGCACGGCTGCGCCCGCGGCGAACACCCACCACATCCCGAGCCAGCTCGACCGGGCCGACTTCCCCCGCCCCGACGCGGCATGGCTCGTGGCGGTCTTCACGTCGGCCACGTGCAACACCTGCGCCGGTGTCTGGGACCGGGCCCGTCATCTCGAGAGTCCCCATGTCGCCGTCGTGGAACTGGAGGTCGGCGCGGCGAAGGACGTCCACGAGAAGTACCGGATCGACGGCGTGCCGACCCTCGTCATCGCCGACGAGACCGGCGCCGTGCGACGAGCCTTCCTCGGCCCGACGACCGCCACCGATCTCTGGGCCGCGATGGCCGACGTCCGGGAGCCGGGCTCGGTGCCGCCCGACTGCCACACCGGCGAGATCTAGTCGAGCAGCTCGATGCCGTCCGTCGGGATGGCGATCAGTTGGGCGTGCACGGAGACCCCCGCCAGGAGGCGGCCGACCGCGATCGGCGTGGGGGACTCGATGACGACGACCGGACGGTCCGTCGAGAACGACGAAGCGGCCACGACCGTTCGCCGGAGTTCGCCGAGTTCGACGTCGACGACGAACGTCGGCTCGCCATCGACCAACTCGTAGACGGAGGCGGTGACGATGCCGTCCGTCGGGTTGTAGAGGATGACCCCGCCCTCGTCGTTCTCGATCGGTGCGATCCAGCGCGTCGCGATGCGGTCCGTACCCACCATCGCGGACAGGTTCGACACCCGACCGTCGCCGAACGGCAGCAGGCTCTCGTTCATCACCGCGACCGGCACACCGGAGAGCGATCGGGCGACGATCGCCATGGATTCGACCCCGTCGAGTCGGGTCTCCGCGGCGAGATCCACCGTGACGGTACGACCGGGTCGCAGGGTGAGCTCGATGGGATCGAACGAGAGCGTGCCGTCGGCCACGATCTCCAGGTCGACCTTCGCCTCCTGGTCGGGCGACGGATTCACGACGCTGATGATGTCGTTGCGGTTCGCCCGACTCACCTCGGGCAGCACCCAGACCGGCGCGAGGCCGTTCGACGCGGGGGTGACCGCGAGCCCCACCTGCTCCTCGCCGCCGATGGTCTGGACACGAGACACCGCGACCTGACCGGCGACGACGTCGATCACCGCGCTCACGCGGCTCGCGACCGTGACCTCCTCGGTGACCTCGATGACCGTCACCCGGCGGGCCGGGGCGACGACACCGGTCAGCGAGTCGAGACCCACGTCAGCGTCGAAGTGGACGTCGAGGACCGCATCGTCGAGGAAGGGGTTGAGCACGAGGATGGTCTCGGACTCACCGAACGGCTCGGCGGCACGGGTGCGACCGCTCGCGACCACCCAGGACCGTCCCGTCCGGGTGTGACAGGGCGAACGGTCCGAGTCGGTGTTGGCGCCGATGTAGGCCTGCTCGACGACCATCGATCCCGCGGTGACCTCGACGACCGCTCCCATCCACGCCGAGTCGTCCACGAGGTCGGCGAGCCGCACGAGACGACGCTCCCCCGGGGCGAGGGTGTCGATCTGGTCCCGTCCCGGTTCGCCGTCTCCGTTTCGGAGGCCGAAGACCTGCGCCCGGGCGGTGTCCGTACCGACGTTGATGAGGTCGATGCCGACCTCGGCGACGCCACCGGGGGCCGATCCCCCGGGACAGAACCACACCGACGTGTCGGCCGACGCGGCGAGATCGGCGCCGGACACCACCCGATCCGGGTCCGGGCGATCTCCCTGATCCACCAGGAACGCGCCGGCGAGCGCGCCGACGACGAGGGTGACGATGAGGATGCGCAGGGTCTTCACGCCGAGACCTCACTGCGACCACCGATACGGCGCCGGGCCAACGCCCCGAACGCCACCAGGAATCCGAGCACCTGCACCACCGCGGCGCCCTGGCGCCACAGCGGCGTGTCGTAGGACAGCGTGGCGTCACCCTCGCCCTCCACGTCGGCGAGGAACACGGTGGCGAAGCCGACCGCATGGCGTCGGCCCGTGCGCTCCCCGTCCACGACGAGGCGCCAACGCGTGTCGTTGCTCTGGGCGAGGTACAGCTCGGTGGTCTCGGGCAGACGGCCCTGGAGTTCGGTCGCGCGACCAGCGAGGACGCCGAGCGTGCCCTGGAGGGGGTCGACGGCGAGATCCGAGAGATCGTCGCGGCCGGCATCGAAGCCCGGAGCGCCAGCTGCCCGCACGCTCGTCCACTCCGTGTTGACGTAGAGCGACACCGCCGAGTTGATGCCCTCGAGCTGTTGCAGATCCAGTTGCCGACTGAGCACCTCCTCGAGGGCTGGCGCGGGCGGCGTGCCGGTGGCGCTGAACGGGGCCGGGGCGAGCCGGTCGAGGATGACGACGTAGCGGATGCCGAACGCGCCGAGCGTGCGCCCGAGGCGCATCGTCTCGCCGCTGACCGCGGTGCGGATCACGCCGTCGACGAGATCGACCGCCCCCTCGTCGGCCGGCAGCCCGGCGTCGCCGATGAGCGGCAGGCCGTCGAGCGTGAGCACCCAGGCCAGGGAGTCGTCCAGGGCGTGGCCCTCCGCCGGGAGATGGTCCGGCGCGGCGAGCCACAACACGCGATAGCTGCCGTCCGTCGCCGGATCGGCGAGGGGGAGCGTGTCGGTGAAGTCGCCACGCGGCATCTCCCAGCGGCCGGACTCGGCGAGGGCAAGGGTCGGGAGCGTCGCGAGGATCGCGGCGACCACGCCCAACGGGAGCAGCGCCTGACGCCAACCGAACCCGGCGGCTCGCATGTCGTTCTCGGCCACCGCCACCGCGGCGCCCGCGAGCAGGGCCACCCCGGCCGCCGCCGGCGCGAGCAGCACGGCCGGTCGCGGCAGCGCGAACGGCAGCGCGCCCCACGACGCCGCCCACACCAGCCCCCAGGAGACGAGGGCGACGAGCCATCCGCGGACGGCGAGCGCGAAGCGCCACGAGCGCCCGACGAGCAACGGCAGCGCCATGGGCACCACGAGGGCCAGGGTCAGAATCGCGACACCGTCGGTGCCGAGTCCGAACCCCACGATGTCGACCAGCGCGAGGTCGGTCGGCCCGTCGGTGCGGCCGCCGACGAACGGCGCCCACGCGAGCCCGGCGGCGACCTGGTCGAGGAACGCGGGCAGGGCGAGCAGGATCAGCGTCGCGGCGCCCAGACCGAGCACGGCGAGGAGCCGGAGGGTGCCCCGCATCTGGCCGGTCAGGAGCGAGGCCACGAGCAGACCGCCGAGAACGGGGACGACGATGGTGATCGCCACGGGGGCGAACAGGGCCGTCAGCGCCAGGGTCAGCCCGAGCCCGAGCCCGACCGGCACCACGCCCCGCCAGGGGCCGGCGGTGGAGCGGTACGGCGATGCCGCCTGCGCGTGCAGGAGCGCGCCGAGCACCCACGGCGCGGCGGCGTAGGCGTAGAGCCCGCTGATCGACGCCAGCTCGATCGACACCCACGGCAACGGCACGATCGCGTAGGTGACCAGCGAGCCGATCTGCGCCCGGCGCGAACCCGTCACGCCCAACAAGCGCCAGGCCCCGGCCAGCCCGGCGACGACCGGGCCCAGCACCCAGAGCAGGCGCACGAACCCGTCCGCGCCGCCGAGCAGCCACGAGAGCGCACCGATCACGGCGATGCCGCTGCGCGGCGTGCCCGGGCTGCCCAGGTCACGGTGCCGCCACGCATCCCACCACTCCCCCACGAGGGCACCGGTGTCACCGAACGACGGGAACTCGCCGATCGCCGGGATCCCGTCGGTCACGAGCGTACGGCTGCCGAAGACGACGAAAAGGGCGACCAGTGCCGCGACGATCGCGGCGATCCGCGCCGTACCGGTGCGGATGAGCGCAGCGAACTGGGGATCGTCGCGGCGACGCCCGATCTGGCCCCGCACGAACGCGTTGATCCGGACGCTGCCCGTCTCCTGGAGGGCTCGCACGTCCGCGTGACGCGCCCGGATGAGCGGCCGCAACCGGCGGCGTCGGGCCCGTATCTCCCCGATACGACGCAGGTTCCAGGACCAGGCACCGAAGACGTCACGCACGTGGGACAGGCGGCCCGCCAGCAGCGCCACCGCCGCCTCGCCGAGCGTCAGCAGGGCGAGCAACGGCAGGGTGAGGAGCAGACTCGGCCGACTCGCGGTGACGAGGACGGTGCGCAACTGGTGTCGGGCGCGGGTGCGGCGGATGTCGTCCACGCCGGTGCGGCCGTAGAGATCGTCGCGATGGCGGACGCGGGCGTCCGGCACGATCATGACCCGCGCTCCGGCGAGATGCGCCCGCCAGCAGAGGTCGATGTCCTCCCCGCGGTACGGGATGCCGGGGTCGAAACCGCCGAGCGTGGCGAACAGCTGGGTGTTGACGAGCATGCAGGCCGACGGCACGGCGAACACGTCCGCGACGGCGTCGAACTGCTCCTGGTCGAGCTCGGCGGGCTCGATGATGTCCGCCGCGACACCGAACCGATCCACGACGTAGGACACGTGCTGGAGCCGCATCGGGTCGTGCCAGTCGACGAGCTTGGCGCCGGCGATCCCGGCGTTGGAGCGCAACGCCTCGGTGACCAGCTGCCGGATCGCGTCGGAGGCGAGCACCACGTCGTCATGGCAGAAGACGATGAACGCCGGCGCCACGCCGGTGTCGAGAATGGCGTTCGCGGCCTCGGAGAACCCGACCGTGTCCGGTGCGTCCACGACCGACGCGCTCGGGAGGGCGGCGTGCACACGACTGCCGAGCGTGGGATCGCCGGCGGAATCGATCACGACCACGGACAGACGCGCGTAGTCCTGGGTCGCGAGACTGTCGAGCGTCTCCTCGAACCACGCTCCGGGCTCGTGGGCCACGACGACGGCGAGTACCGACGGCGTGGCGTCGCGAGAGGTGTCGGTCTGGTCGGCCACGATCGTGCGAGGCTACCGCTCCGCTCGGCGGCGGCGGGGCCACCGTGGGGAGCGCATGGTTGAGCGCCCGGCATCGCAGCCGTAGAGTCATCGCCGCATGCGGGCTCTCGTCACCGGCGCCAACGGGTTCGTCGGCATTCACCTGGTCAGGCACCTCCGCAGCTGCGGCGACGAGGTCCTGGAGTCGGCCGTGGACATCACCGACCGCGACCGTTTTCGCGCCCACCTCGTCGACGCCGCTCCCGACGTCGTGTACCACCTCGCGGCCCAGGCCGACGTGGGTGGTTCCTGGGATCAGCCCATTCCGACGCTGCGGGTCAACGTGGAGGGCACGGTCAACGTGCTCGACGCGGCGCTGGCCGCCGGTGTGCAACGCGTCCTCGCGGTGACGAGTGCCGACATCTACGGCCCCGTCACGGCAGCCGATCTCCCGCTCACCGAGTCGCAGCCCGCGCGCCCGGTGAGCCCCTACGGCGCCAGCAAGGCGGCCGCGGACATCATGTGCGTCACGGCGGGCCTGGCCCACGGACTCGAGGTCGTGCGAGCGCGGGCGTTCAACCATCTCGGCCCGGGCCAGAACGACAAGTTCGTGGCTTCGGCCATCGCGAGCCGGATCGTCGCGAACGAACGAAGCGGGGCCACGACGGTGCGGGTCGGCAACCTGGACGCCCGGCGGGACTTCACCGACGTCCGCGACGTGGCAAGGGCGTACCGTCTTCTCGTGACCGAGGGCGAGGCCGGCGAGGTGTACCACATCTGCTCGGGCGTGGACCGGCCCATCAGGGAGCTCGCGGACATGCTCATCTCGCTCGCCGAGCACGAGATGACGCTCGAGGTCGACGACAAGCTCTACCGCCCCGTCGACCTTCCGGTGCTGCGGGGCGACCACAAGAAGATCACCGAGGCGACCGGCTGGGAGCCGCAGGTCGACCTCGCCACTACGCTGCACGATCTGCTGGACTACTGGCGCACTCACCCCGAGGGTGTCACCAGCCCCGAGATCGTCTGAATTCTCGAGAGAAGGACACCGTGGCCAAGCGCGCACTCATCACCGGGATCACCGGGCAGGACGGCTCGTACCTCGCCGAACTGCTGCTCGACAAGGGCTACGAGGTGATCGGCATGGTTCGGCGATCCAGCACGGTGAACTTCGAACGCATCGCCCACATCCAGGACAAGGTCCGGTTCGTGCCGGGCGACCTCCTCGACGAGGTCTCCATGATCGAGATCCTGCGCACCTACCGACCGGCCGAGGTCTACAACCTCGCGGCCCAGTCGTTCGTGCAGACCTCGTTCGGGCAACCGGTGCTCACCGGCGAGACCACCGCCCTCGGGGTCACCCGGCTGCTCGACGCCATCCGCCTGGTCGATCCGGAGATCCGCTTCTACCAGGCGAGCTCCTCGGAGATGTTCGGGAAGGTCCAGGAGGTCCCCCAGACCGAGAGCACCCCGTTCCACCCCCGCAGCCCCTACGGCGTCGCCAAGGTCTACGGCCACTGGATCACCGTCAACTATCGCGAGTCGTACGGACTGCACGGCACGTCCGGCATCCTCTTCAACCACGAGTCGCCCCGCCGTGGCCTCGAGTTCGTCACCCGCAAGATCAGCCACGCCGTCGCCCAGATCAAGCTCGGCAAGATCGACGAACTCCGCCTCGGCAACCTCGACGCCAAACGGGACTGGGGATTCGCGGGCGACTATGTCGACGCGATGTGGCGCATGCTCCAACGCGACACTCCGGAGGACTATGTGGTCTGTACCGGCGAGACCCACTCGGTGCGGGAGTTCTGCGAACTCGCCTTCGACCATGTCGGGCTCGACTGGGAGAAGTACGTGGTCGTCGACGAGACCTTCATGCGACCCGCGGAGGTCGATCTGCTGGTCGGTGACGCCAGCAAGGCCGCCGACGAGCTGGGTTGGGTGCCGCAGACACCGTTCTCCGACCTCGTCCGGATGATGGTCGACGCCGACCTCGATCTGCTCGAGGGTCGCCTCCGCGGCCTGGCCTGATGCACACGGTGCTCGCCGGCGGCGTCGGCGCAGCCCGCTATCTGCGGGGTGCTCTCGAGGCGTTCGACCCGGCGACGGTCACCGCGATCGTGAACGTCGGTGACGACGTCACCCTGCACGGGCTGCGGGTGTGCCCGGACCTCGACACGTGCACCTACACCCTCGCCGGGGCGATCGATCCCGATCGTGGTTGGGGACTCGTCGACGAGAGCTGGCAGGCGATGGCCGAGCTCGGACGCTACGGCGGGGAGAACTGGTTCAGCCTCGGCGACCGCGACCTCGGCACCCACCTCTACCGCACCGACCGCCTCGCCGAGGGCGCGACGCTCACCGAGGTCACCGCGGAGATCACCGCCGCCTGGGATCTCCGGTGCCGTCTCCTGCCCGTCACGGATGACCCGGTGGAGACCCGGGTGACGCTCGTCGAGGGCGGCGAGATCGGCTTCCAGGAGTACTTCGTCGGACGCCAGCACGACGTCGCGGTCTCTGCGGTGCGCTTCGTCGGCGCCGAGGCCGCCACCCCGACCGCGGCCACCCTCGCGGCGATCGACGAGGCCGACACCCTGGTGATCGCGCCGAGCAACCCGATCGTCTCGATCGGGCCCGTGCTGGCGATCCCCGGCGTCCGTGAGCGGGTCCAGGCCCGCCGCGACCGCAACGTCGCCGTCTCGCCGATCATCGGCGGGAAGGCGTTGAAGGGCCCGGCGGACCGCATGTTGCGCGAGCTCGGCGAGGAGTCCACGGTCGTCGGCGTTGCCCGGCGCTACCGCGACCTGGCGGCCACCCTCGTCGTCGACGACGTCGACGCCCATCTCGTGCCGGAGATCGAGGACGCCGGCATGCGCGCCATCGCGATGCCGACGATCATGTCCGAACCAGGCATCGCGGCAGCACTCGCCCGCGCGTGCCACGCCGCAGGAGGACCACGATGAGCGCACTCGAGATCATCCCGGTGCACGGCATCGGCGAGGTCCGCCCCGGCGACGACCTCGCCGATCTCATCATCGGCGCCGACACCGACGTCCGCGACGGCGACTGTCTCGTCATCACCCAGAAGGTCGTGTCGAAGGCCGAGAACCGCCTGGTCGACATCGACCCGTCGGACCCGCTCTCCCACAAGCCGCTCGTCGAGCGGGAGTCCGTGCGCATCCTGCGCCGCCGAGGCGAGCTGATCATCTCCGAGACGGAACACGGGTTCGTGTGTGCCAACGCGGGCATCGATCTGTCGAACGTCGAGCGGGGGCAGGCCGCTCTCCTCCCCGTCGACAGCGACCGCTCGGCCCGCGGCATCAAGGACCGGTTGCAGGCCCGGGCCGGCCTGGACGTCGGGATCGTCGTCAGCGACACCTTCGGCCGTCCGTGGCGACGCGGGGTCACGGACGTCGCGATCGGCTGCGCCGGCATCGCCGCGGTCGTCGACCTCCGGGGCACCACGGACGCGCTCGGTCGCGAGCTGATGGTCACCGAGGTCGCCGCGGTCGACGAGATCGCCGCCGCCGCGGATCTCGTCATGGGCAAGGCGGAGGGGATCTGCGTCGCCATCGTGCGCGGGCTCCCGGCCGCGTGGTTCCGACCGAGCGGCGTCGTGGCCGAGATCGTGCGGGATCCCGCCGAGGACCTCTTCCGCTAGGTGCGGGCGAACCCGTCGGGGTTCTGCGACTGCCAACGCCAGTGATCCGCGAGCATCTCGTCGATGCCGCGGCGGGCCCGCCAGTCGAGCACGTCGGCCGCATGGTCGGTGGCCGCCCAGGTCTTGGCGATGTCGCCGGGGCGCCGGCCGACCACTTCATAGGGAAGATCCCGACCGACCGCCTGGCTGGCCGCGCGGATGACCTCGAGCACGCTGTAGCCGTTCCCCGTGCCGACGTTCACGGGATGGGCGCCCCGGAGCCGGCCGGAGGCCAGCGCCTCGAGCGCGGCGACGTGTGCCTCCGCGAGATCCATCACGTGGATGTAGTCACGCACCCCGGTGCCGTCCGGCGTGTCGTAGTCGTCGCCGAAGACCCGGACCTGATCGAGTCGGCCGACCGCCACCTGCATCACGAACGGGACGAGATTGTTCGGGATGCCGTTCGGGTCCTCGCCGATCGTGCCGCTGGGGTGGGCGCCGACGGGGTTGAAGTAGCGGAGCAGCACCACGTCGAGCGGCATGGCGCCCGCCGCATCGCGGAGGATCTGCTCGCTCATGTACTTGGTCCAGCCGTAGGGGCTCTGCGCGCCCGTGGGGGCGGACTCGGTCACCGGGACGACGTCGGGTTCCCCGTAGACGGTGCACGACGACGAGAACACCAGCTTGGAGACACCGTGTTCGGCCATGGCCTCCACGAGCCCGATGGTGCTCCCGAGGTTGTTGCGGTAGTAGGTGAGCGGCTTCTCGACGGACTCCCCGACCGCCTTGTGGGCGGCGAAGTGGACGACCTCGTCGATCGTGTGGTCCGCGAAGATCCGCACGAGGGCGTCGGTGTCCAGCAGGTCGGCCTCGACGAAGGCGAGGTCCTCCGTGGTGAGCGCCCGTACGGCGTCGACGGCCTTCGGTGAGGAGTTCGAGAGGTTGTCGACGATCACGACGTCGCGGCCGGCGTCGTGGAGCGCCACGGCCGTGTGCGAGCCGATGTATCCGGCGCCACCGGTGACCAGCGTCGCCATCAGTCGCTCGCCGGGAGCCGGGCACCATCGAGCGCCAGGCCCGCCTCGACGACGGCTCCCTCGCCGATCATGGACATACCCGTCAGCTTCGCCCGTTCGCCGACGACCGCATTCGGGCCGACGACCGAGCCTTCCACCGTTGCGCCGGCGCCCACCGTCGCTCCGACGGAGACCACCGCATCGCGCACGACGGCGCCGTCGGCCACCGATGCGCCGGCCATCACCACGGACCGCTCGACGGTGGCGTGGTCGGCGATCCTCGCGTCGGCGGAGATGCCGTCGACCGGATCGCCACGCACGCCGTCGAGCAGGTCCATCTGGATCTGGAGATAGGTGTCCGGCGTGCCCGCGTCGACCCAGTAGGCGTCCGACTGCACGGCCCACAGCCCGCCGTCGGCGACGATCGCGGGGAACGTCTCCCGCTCGATGGAAACCCGGCGGCCGGTGTCGATACGGGCGAGCACGGACGGCTCGAGCACATAGGTTCCGGCATTGATCCAGTTGGTCGGTGCCTCGTCACGGGGCGGCTTCTCGACGAACCCGAGGACGCGGCCATCGTCATCGGTCGGCACCACGCCGTAGCGCGACGGATCGTCGACGGGGGTGAGTGCGATCGTGCCCTCGGCGCCGACCTCGAGGTGACGGTCCCACACCGAGCGCACGTCGAGGTCCGTGAAGACGTCGCCGTTGATGACGATGAAGGTCTCGTCGATACCGGCGGCCTCCGCCGCGAAACGCACGGCCCCGGCCGTGTCGAGGGGCTCCGGTTCCACGGCGTAGTTCAGGGCTACACCCGCGCATTCGCCGGCGGGATACGCGTCACGGAAGACGTCCTCCTTGTAGCCGAGCGACAGGGTGACCTCGTCAACGCCATGAGCGCCGAGGCCGGCGACGACGTGCTCGAGCATGGGCCGATCGATCACCGGGAGCATCTGCTTCGGTGTCGTCAGGGTGAGCGGCCGCAGACGCGTACCGAATCCACCGACGAGAACGACAGCCTTCATGACACCTCCGAGACGATGTCGACTCGCCGGCCGACGGGTGCGAACCTACCGCGGCGCGGCGTCGGCGACCCCACTACTCGTCGGTGGCCGGTGCCTCGTCCGTGGTCGAATCGTCGGCCCCGTCGGTGCTGTCGGTCGGCTCGCCATCGGTCGTGGCGCCGTCGTCGGTCGCGCCGTCGTCCGTCGGCTCGCCATCGGTGGCGCCGACGTCGGTCGCGCCGTCGTCGGTCGTACCGTCGTCCTCACCCTCGAGCGGCGGAAGGATCGGGTTCTCGGAGAAGAGGTTCGTCGTGCCCGTCGTGCTGGCGAGTTGGGCCAGGACGGCCTCGGACGGAGCCGGCGGGTCCTCGCCCACGACGACCTTGGCGATCGTGAACGCCTCCCGCTCGTGCAGGAAGCGGATCTCCGCGAAGTCGTCGGTGTACACGGTCTCGAGCTCCGGCTCGTTCCCGTCGACGTTCCAGCGACCCACGACGATCTGGCTGTCGTCGTCGCCGCACCCGGTACTGGCATCGAGCCCCGCGAAACCGACGTCGACCGGGCTGTTCGACACGACGAGGTCGGTGCCGACCGAGAGGCTGGCTGCGGCGAAGAACACGCCGAGGTTGGCGTCGACACCCGTCGCCGAGCTGTTGCGCGGGTGGATGTGGAACAGGCCGTCGCCGTGGCTGTGGATGCCGTCGGGGCCCGACTCGTCGGCGAGCGTCGGCAGCAGGGAGCCACAGTCGTAGAACTCGTAGGCGGAGTGCCAGTGATCGCCGACCAGCGGGTCGATGATCGGGTCGCGTGACGCTCGGGACGCGACGACGAGACCGATGCCGAGCAGCACGATCACGGCGATCACCATCGGGAACGTGCGTTCCCGGCGCTCGCCGGTGCCACGCGACGAGGCCGCGGCACGAGCCGCGCGCTGGACCTTCTTGGACGAACTTGCCTTACCCACGAGCGACCACGCTAGCGGTCGCCACCCGCTTCCCTGCGTTCACCTCCGCAGTTCCTCGAAGAGGTCCGCGTAGGCGGTCGCGACGCCGGCCGGCGAGACCCATTCCTCCACGAAGGCGCGTCCCCGCTCCCCCATCGTCGCGCGGTCCCGATCGACGAGATCGAGCACTCCCTGGCGAAACGCCGCCGCATCGTCGGGCGGCACCGTCGTGCCCGCGCCCGTCGCGTCGATCACCCGCTGGACCTCGGTGCCCGCGTCGATCGAGGCGAGCACGGGGCGTCCGGCGGCGAGGATCGAATACATCTTGGAGGGCACGGACGACCGCCCGAGGCCGGACCGCAACGCGATCACGTGGATGTCCGCCGCGGCCAACACTTCCGGGAGCCGTTCGGCGGGTTGGAAATCCACGAAGCGGATGTTGGTGAGCCCCCGCGCCGCCGCTTCGAGCGCCGGTCGGGTCGAGCCGCCACCGTTGACGACGAACACCAGGTCGTCGCGCTCCTGCAACGACCGGGCCGCCTCGACCATGAGTTCGAGCGGCTGGCTGAACCCGAGGTTGCCCGCGTACATGACCACGGTTCTGTCGCCGAGGCCGAACTCGTCGCGATAGCCGTTCTCCCGCGGGCCCGGCGTGATGCGGTCGGTGTCCACGAAATTCGGGATGACCCGCACCTCGGTGCCGCCCCTGCCCGCGAGCTTCTCCTCGACGTTGGCCCGCAGGTCGTCGCTGAGCACGGTGACCGCGTCGGCGCGGCGGTAGGTGAACCGTTCGAGCCACCGGAGGAAGCGGATCAGACGCGGGTTCGTGATCGCGCCCACCTCCACGGCCACGTCGGGGAACACGTCCTGGATGTTGAAGACGTAGGGCACGCGGCGAAGCCGGGCCGCGACCCAGCCGGTGAGCCCGAGCGTGAGTGGCGGCGACATCGCCAGGACCACGTCCGGGCGACGACGGCGCAGCACGGCGACGATCGTGGCCAGCACCGTGAACCCCGCGAAGCCCGCGGCGCGGGCGGGAATGCTCGTCTTGTCGGTCGGAAACGGGTGGACCCGCGTGATGCGACCCCACGCCGTCGATTCGCGCCGGACCGGACGCCCACCCCACCCGTCCTCGATCGCGTGCGACTCGTACCAGGGCAGCGACGTGACGACGTCGAGCTCGTGGCCGGCCGCGGCGAGCTGGTGCACGATCTCGGTGATCACCACGCCCGTCGGCGCGACATCGGGCTCGAAGTGCGGGCAGACGACCAGGATGCGCACGGGCGGCAGCCTCGCACACCGATCAGCGCGAGGTCGACGACCCTGCGGCGACGCGCCACGCGTCGAGGAGCCGTGCGGCTGCGACCGCCGGCGCATAGTGCTCTGCCCGGGTCGCCGCGGCGTCCAGCGTCGCCTCGTCGGCGGCGAGCGCGACGTCGAGTGCGTCGGCCCACGCCCCCGGATCGGCCGTCTCCACGAGCGTGCCACAGCCGTCCAGCACCTCGGCCACGGCGCCGTTCGTCCGGGCGACGACCGGGGTGCGGGCGCGCATCGCTTCGATGACGGGGAGCCCGAAGCCTTCGTAGCACGAGGGAAAGGCCAGCACATCGGCCCGCCCGAGCAGCGCCCGCAGCTGGGCGGCGGAGACCCGTCCGAGCCGGATCACGGGCGCACCGCGCGATGCAGCCGTGACGGCGGCCTCGGCCCGACCTTCACCGCCGGTGAGGACGAGGCGCACATCGGGGCGCCGCTCGGCCAGGGCCCGCACCGCGGCGATGAGCGTCGCGTGCTCCTTGTGCGGGTGGGTGACCGCCGGGTAGAGCACGACAGGACCGACGCCGAGTCCCGCGGCGAGTCCGTCGTCGACGTCGGTTGCCGTGTCCCACGTGGACGACACGGCCCGCACCCGCGCCGGGTCCACGCCGTATTCGTCCACGACCGTGCGGGCGACCCACATCGACGGCGTCATCACCAGCGTCGCCCGGTCGACCGAGCGGGGCAGTGCCCAACGGAGGTACGCCCGCTTGGCGGCGGAGAAGTTCTCGGGCAGGTGGATCGGTTGCAGGTCGTGCACCGTGACGACGTGGGCGGCACGCGGGGCCCGGCGGGCGGGCACCCGACCGCCGAAGTGGTGCACCACGTCGGCATGGGCCGTCGCCCGGCGAACCGTCGTGGACTCCGCGAGGATCCGGACCGGGCGGATGTGCATCGGTCCACCCAACTCGGCGACCGCGACGTCCCGCAGGTCCGGGTGGGCGTCGAGCAAGGGCGACGAGGCGACAACCCCGAGGTTGATGTCGTCCGGCGCGACGTCGCGCACCGCTCGCAGCAGGCGCACCGTGTACTGCTCGCTGCCGCCGACGCGGCCGGGCACGAGCCACGACAGATTCGCCACGACGCGGATCATGTCGACGCCTCGTCGTAGACCGCCTCGGTCACCGCGGCCGTGGTGTCCCACGAGAACGCCGCGGCCCGCGCCCGCCCCTCCCCACCGAGGCGGCCGCGCAGTTCACTGTCCTCGGAGATCGCGCGGAGTGCGTCCCCCAGCGCCGCCCGGTCCTCGGGTTCGACGAGCAGCGCCGCGTCGCCGGCGACCTCCTCGGTGGCCGTCCCCCGGCTGGTGATCACCGCGGTCCCCTGCGCCATGGCCTCGAGCACCGGCATGCCGAACCCTTCCTGGAAGCTCGGGTACACGAACGCCGTGGCCATCTCCATGAGCGCGGGAAGGTCGGCGGGATCGACCACGCCCAGGTGGCGGGTGCCGGGCGGCGATTCGGCCAGCAGCGCACCGATGTCGACGTCCCACCCCTGCGGACCGGCCAGCACGAGCGGCAGCGCCAAGTCGGCGTCGCGGGCCGCCGCGACGAGCCCGTGCAGGTTCTTGCGGGGCTCCGCCGAGCCGACCCACAGCACGAAGTCCTCGGGCAGCCCGTGGCGGGCCGCGACTCGTTCCCGATCGATCGGGGTGACCGACGCAGGCGTCACCCCCCAGGGCACGACCCGCAGTCGATTGGTGTCGATGCCGTGGTCGCGGCACTCGGCGGCGGTCGATTCGGAGGGGACGATGATCAGGTCGGCCTCCGCTTTCGCGAGCGCGAAAGCCCGCATCATGAACGCCACGCCGTGGGCGGTGAAGTGCTCGGGACGTCGAAGAAAGGCCAGATCGTGGAGGGTGACGACGAGGGCGGCCCCACCGGCGGGCGGGACAACCCCGCCGGTCGCGTGGATGACGTCGACCGGCCCGGTCCGCCGCTGCACGGAGGGCCGTCGCCATCGCTGCCAGGCCTCGTAGAGGGCACGACGGGGAAGCCGGTGGTGCACCACGGGGACCGTCGGCACGGCCACCGCGTCCGGAGCACCGCGATGCCAGGCGGCGAGCCCGACCACGTCCCAGTCCGGACGGCGGGCGATCGCGTCGAGCGTTCGCACGGTCGAGATCGCGGTGCCCCCGGGCACGCGATGCCAACTCTGTTCGACGACGGCTGCGACACGGCGAGGCACGGACCGGAGTCTGGCACGGGCGGAAAGTCCTGCGGCAATACCCGCACTACGCTCCATCGCATGGCCGCCGACTTCCCGAACCAGCGCATCTTCCTGACCGGAGGCGGTGGCTTCCTCGGCCAAGCCGTCCAACGCTCGCTGCGCGCCCGGGGTGTGACCGACGTGGTGGCGCCGTCGAGCCGCGAGGTCGATCTCCTCGACCGCGCCGCGGCCGACGCTGCGATCGCCGAGGCCGCGCCGGATTGTGTCATCCATCTCGCCGCGCGAGTCGGGGGCATCGGCGCCAACATGGAGAACCCCGGTTCGCTCTACCTCCAGAACCTCATGCTCGGCACCAACGTCATCGAGGCGTCCCGCGCCGCCGATGTCGACAAGACGGTCGTGGTCGGCACGATCTGCAGCTACCCGAAACACACGCCGGTGCCGTTCCAGGAGACCTCACTCTGGATGGGCTATCCCGAGGAGACCAACGCGCCCTACGGCGTCGCCAAGCTCGCCCAGCTCACCCATCTGCAGGCGAACCGTGAGCAGTACGGCCAGCGGGGCATCTACCTCATGCCCACGAACCTCTACGGCCCGGGCGACAAGTTCCACCCGGACGTGAGCCATGTGATCCCGGCGCTGATCCGCAAGTGCGTCATGGCGCGCGAGGAAGGTGCCGAGGAGATCGAAGTGTGGGGTACGGGCGGGGCCAGCCGCGAGTTCCTCTACGTCGAGGACGCCGCCGAGGGGATCGTCACCGCGGCGGAGCGCTACGACGGGGCGGAACCGGTCAACCTCGGCGCCAACCGGGAGATGCTCATCAAGGAATTGGTCGAGATCATCGCCGAGCTCAGCGGCTTCGAGGGCCGCATCCGCTGGGACGAGACGCGCCCGGACGGCCAGCCCCGCCGCTGCGTCGATCCGACCCGGGCCCGGGACCTGTTCGGCTTCGAGGCCGCCACCGACTTCCGCGACGGGTTGGCCGCCACGATCGCCTGGTTCGAGGCCAACCGCGACGAGGCCGAAGCCCGTCGCAACTGAGCCGGTCGCGTTCGCGGGTCAGGACGCGGCGAGGATGCCCTCGATGTGGGCGGCCGTGCGCTCGATGCCCTCACGGAGCTGCACCACGGGCGTCCACCCGAGGAGCTCGCGGGCCCGCGTGATGTCGGGGCACCGCTGCGTGGGGTCGTCGACCGGGAGCGGCCGGTGCACGATGGCTGACGGCGAATCCACGATGTCGACCACGGTGGCGGCGAGCTCGGCGACGGTGAACTCGTGGGGATTGCCGATGTTGACCGGGTCGTGCTCGTCGCTGTCCAACAGGGCCAGCAGGCCACGGACCTCGTCGTCGACATAGCAGAAGCTGCGGGACTGGCTGCCGTCGCCGTAGACGGTGAGGTCGTCGCCCCGCAGGGCCTGGACGATGAAGTTCGAGACCACCCGGCCGTCGTTGGGACGCATCCGCGGACCGTAGGTGTTGAAGATGCGCACGATCCGCGTGTCGAGGCCGTGGTAGCGGTGGTACGCCATCGTCATCGCCTCGGCGAACCGCTTCGCCTCGTCGTACACGCCGCGGGGGCCGACCGGGTTCACGTTGCCCCAGTACGTCTCCTGTTGTGGATGTTGATGCGGGTCGCCGTAGACCTCCGACGTCGAGGCGAGGAAGAAGGTCGCCCCCTTCGCCTTGGCGAGCCCGAGCGTGTTGTGGGTGCCGAGCGAGCCGACCTTCAGGGTCTGGATCGGCATCTCGAGATAATCGATCGGCGAGGCCGGGCTCGCGAAGTGCAGGACCGCGTCCACATGCCCTTCCACGTCGATGTAGTTGGACACGTCGTGCTCGCGGAAGCCGAACCGCTCGTTGTCCCGAAGGTGGGCGACGTTGGCGAGGTCGCCGGTGACGAGGTTGTCGATGCAGACGACCTCGTCACCCCGGTCGAGCAGGCGATCACACAGATGGGAACCGAGGAAACCGGCGCCACCCGTGACGACCACTCGGGCCATCAGTTGCGCCCGACGCCCTGGTAGGTGAAGCCGCGCCGCCGGACCGCACCGCGGTCGAGCAGGTTGCGGGCATCGATCACGTGCTTCTCCGCCATCGAATCGGCGATCTTGTCGAGGTCGAGCCACTTGAAGTCGTCCCACTCGGTGGCGACGACGAGCGCGTTGGCGCCCTCACACGCGGCGTAGGCATCGTCGACGACGTCGAGACCGTCGATGTCCACGGACTTCACCGCGGGGTCGTAGCCCCGAACCGTGGCGCCGGCGGCGATCAGCCGGCGGGCAACCGCGAGGGCGGGTGATTCGCGGATGTCGTCGGTGCCGGCCTTGAACGCCAGACCGAGCATCGCGACCGTCGCGCCGTCGAGCTGCGTGACCGAACCCACCTTGCGGACGATCCGCTCGAACTGCTCCTCGTTGACGGTGACCACACCGCGCATGAGGGCGAAGTCGTAGCCGGCATCCTCGGCGATCGAGATGATCGCCCGCGAGTCCTTCGGGAAGCACGACCCGCCCCAGCCGGGCCCGGGTCGCAGGAACTCGTGACCGATCCGGTGGTCGTAGCCCATGCCGAGGAGCACGTCGTTGACGTCCGCGCCGACGGCCTCACACACCGCCGCGATGGCGTTGGTGAACGAGAGCTTCGTGGCGAGGAAGGCGTTGGCGGCGTACTTGCAGGTCTCCGCCGATGCGGGGTCGGTGACCATCACGGGCGCCCGTACGCCCAGGTAGAGCGAGGCGACGCGGCCGGCGGCGGCCTGGTCGTCGGCCCCGATGACGACGCGGTCGGGGTTGAGGAAGTCGTCCACCGCCGTGCCCTCACGGAGGAACTCGGGGTTGGAGACGACCGGGATGTCGGAGCGTTGCATCGCCTGCTCGACGAGACGGGTGGAGCCGACCGGCACGGTGGACTTGTTCACGACGACCGTGCCCACCTGGAGGTGGGGGCTGATCTCGGCGGCGGCCGACTGGAGATAGGACAGATCCGCCGACCCGTCGGCGGACTGGGGCGTCGGCACGCACAGGTACACGAAATCGGCGTCGCCGACGGCGTGCTCGGCGCCGAGGACGAAGGACAGCCGACCCGAGTCGATCCCGTCGCGCACGAGCTCGGGCAGCCCCGCCTCGTGGATGGGCACCTCGCCCTCGCGCAGCATCTCGACCTTCTCGGGCACGATGTCCGCACAGATCACCTCGTGTCCGAGATGGGCGAAACACGCCCCGGTCGTGAGACCCACGTAGCCGGTGCCGATCACCGCGATTTTGCTCGTCATTGACCACTCCTTCGAGTACGCACCTCGAATCGGCCGCGTCGGGCGCAGAATGAGTGTACGAGGCGGCCGCGAAGCCCGGCGCGTAGCGGGTTCAGCCGCAGGACTCGCCCTCGGGGGCCTGACCGATCACGCCGGCTCTCGTCGTGGTCGTCGGCGTCGTGGTGGTGGTGGTCGACGTCGTGCTCGTCGTGGTCGTGGTCGACGTCGTGGAGGTCGTCGACGCACTGGTCGTGGAGGTCGTGTCGGCGACGGCCGATGCCGCCTCGAGGTCCGGGATCGGGCCGTCGCCCAGCGCCGCGACGGTGGACTGCACCTTCACGGCCGGGTGGGGGAACAGAAACAGGATCTGCTCGTGCTGCGCGCCGATGACCACCGAGATCTCGGTCGCATCCGGGTCCTCGACCAACCGGGGTATCGGCAGCAGGTACTGGGCGATCGTCTCGGCGTGGGCCCGCAGGCCGGGCGGGTGCACGACGATGTTCCCGTCCTCGGACGGATCCAGTTCGAACAGATCGTCGATCGCGAAGTCCTGCGCCTCGAGCTCGACCTGCAGCTGGAGCGCCTGCTCGGGCGTCGCCGCGTAGAGATCGAAGATCACATCGAGGGGCCGGACGAGGTCCGATGCGCCGCGGAAGATCGCGAACACCTCGTCGTTGCGAGCGCCGGTGAGCACCTCGCCCTCGTACACGTCACCGTTGAAGATCGTCGCCACGTCGACGGTCAGGCGTTCGAGGTTCTCGGCGTTGAAGTCGCTGAACGCCTCACCCAGGTCGATCAGTTCGGCGACCGTCAACTCGCCGTCGAGAACGATGCTGTTCGCTCCCGCCTCGATCATCGCCGAGAGCGACGTCGGGTCGCGCGCCCCGCGATCGATCGCCCGGTCGAGGGCGAGCACGAGGAAGTCCTGCTGGCGCTCGATGCGCCCGAAGTCGGCGTTGCCGAGATAGGTCCACTCCCCGTCGATCAGCTCCTGATACCAGCGCGAGCGCACGTACTGGAGCGCCTGCACGCCGTCGAGCATGTGACAGCCGGCCGTGGGGATGTTCAACCCACTACCGGGGACGCCCTCCGGCTTCCAGTCCCGGGCGGGATTGTCGAACCACACCGGGATGCCGTCGAGTTGGTCGACCACCTCGCGGAACCCGAGGAAGTCGAGCGAGACGAAATGGTTGATCGGGATCTCGAAATTGTCCGAGACCGCCTCGACCAGCCCGGGCGGACCCTCCACGAGGTACACCGAGTTGATCTTGCGCTGACCGTTGTGTTCGACGAGCAGGTCACGGGGAAGCGAGACGACCCACGCCTGCCCGGTCTCGGGGTTGACCCGCAGGATCGTGATGCTGTCCGCGAAGAAGCGACCCTGCTCGTCGAACTCGCGGAACTGCAGGACCGGATCGTCCGGGTCGAGACCGAGGGCGCTGTCGGTGCCGATCAGCAGGAAGTTCACCGGCTCGCCCGGATCCGTGTCGGTGAGGAGGATCTCACCGGAGATCTCCACCCGCCCGATCTCGGACACGGATTGGTACACGTCGTCGATGAACCAGGCCGCGGCAAGGGCGCTACCGATCACACCCAGCGTGGCGAGGATGACGATGCGCTGAGGCCAGGTCCGTCGAAGGACCACCGTGCCGGTTCCGGACATCGGGCCGAATGTAGTGGAGCGGGACGGGAAGCGGACTTCGCTGTGCCGGGTCGGCGCTATGCCGGTCGGAGATGGATGACGTCGCCCGTGGCGACGGTGTGGGACGCGCCGTCGTCGCCGAGCACCACGAGATGTCCCTCCGCGGTGATGTCCGTCGCTGACCCGACCAGGTCCGCGCCGTCCGGGAGCTCCACCCGGACCCGGGAACCGAGGGTGGCCGAATTGCTCCGCATCTCGGCGGCGACGGCCATCGGGTCGGCCAGGCGCGCGGGCAGCTCCCGCAGGAGGTCGGCGAGCAGGGCGTCGCGGGTGACCGCGCCCCCGCAGGCGGCGATCGACGTCGCGCCGGGCGGACGCGCGGCGGGGCCGACGTTGATCCCGACGCCGACGATCACACAGGGGCGGTCACCGTCCACGAACTCCGCCAGGACCCCGGCGAGCTTGCCGGGAGCGGCGCCGTCCTCGACGACCAGGTCGTTGGGCCACTTCGCCCGCACCGCGTCAGGGCAGTGTCCGTCCGCCGCGGCGCGGGCGGCCGCTCCCACGGCCGCGACCACCGCGGCAGCAGCCGCCGGTGTCGTCGGCACCCGGAGGCTGACCAGCAGAGCCGAACCCGGTTCGTCGACCCAGGTGCGGTCGAGGCGACCCCGACCGGCGGTCTGATGATCGGCCACGAGCACCGCCCCACCCCCGTCGCCGGCCCGGGCCTCCGCCGCGAGGTCGGCGTTGGTCGAACCCGTCACCTCGACATGACCCAGCGGACCCGGCCCCAGCGCCGCCGCGACGGCCGCGCTCTCCGGGAGAAACCGGTCAGCACATGTCGCACGGGTCGGGTCCATTCGACTAACCATTAGCACGTGTTCACCAAGGTCCTGATCGCCAACCGCGGCGAAATCGCCGTCCGCGTCATTCGTGCTTGCCGCGAACTCGGCGTTGCGACGGTCGCCGTCTACTCCGACCTCGATCGAGACGCGCTCCACGTGCGCCTCGCCGACGAGGCCTACGCCCTCGGCGGGCAGACCGCGGCGGAGTCGTACCTCGACACCGAAGCGATTCTGGACGCCATCGAGAAGAGCGGGGCCGACGCCGTCCACCCGGGCTACGGGTTCTTCTCCGAGAACGCCGACTTCGCCCGCGCGATCACCGATCGCGGCGTGGCGTTCATCGGCCCGCGCCCCGAAGCCATCGAAGTCATGGGCGACAAGATCTCGGCCCGCGAGGCGGCGGAGAAGGTCGGCGTGCAGGGCGTGCCCGGCACCACGGACCTGCTGACGGACGCATCCCAGATCGTCGCGTTCGGCGACGAACACGGCTGGCCCATCGCCATCAAGGCCGCCTACGGCGGTGGCGGACGGGGCATGAAGGTCGTGAAGAACGCCGACGAGGCGGCCGACCAGCTCGCGTCGGCCCAGCGCGAGGCGCTCTCCTACTTCGGCCGCGACGAGTGCTACATGGAGCGCTATCTCACCAAGCCGCGCCACGTGGAGGTGCAGATCCTCGCCGACAGCCACGGCAACTGCGTCTACCTCGGCACCCGCGACTGCTCGGCCCAGCGCCGGCACCAGAAGCTCATCGAAGAGGCGCCGGCGGCCGGCATCCCCGACGACATCATCGAACAGATGGGCGCGGCCGCGGTCGCCGTCGCCCAGGGCTGCGACTACGTCAACGCCGGCACCGTCGAGTTCCTCTACGAGGACGGCGGCTTCCACTATCTCGAGATGAACACCCGGCTCCAGGTCGAGCACCCGGCCTCCGAACTCATCACCGGCGTCGACCTCGTCGAGCAGCAGCTCCGGATCGCATCCGGCGAAGCCCTGCCGTTCACCCAGGACGACATCGAGATCCGGGGCCACGCGATCGAGGTGCGGATCAACGCCGAGGATCCCGCCGGCGGCGCGTTCCTGCCCTCGCCCGGCCCCATCACCTCGCTCCGGACGCCGGACGGCTTCGGCACCCGGTTCGACACCGGCTACGAATCCGGCGACGAGATCAGCCAGTACTACGACAATCTCGTCGGCAAGCTCATCGTGTGGGGCAAGGACCGCCCGACCGCGATCGCCCGGGCGCTGCGCGCGCTCGGCGAACTCGAGGTCGAAGGCGTGGCGACCACGATTCCGGCCGACATCGCGATCCTCGAGCATCCCGACTTCGCGGCCAATGAACACAGCACGAAGTGGGTCGAGGAGACACTCGACCTCACCGGCGTGGGCGCGGCGCCCACCGGGTCCGCGGACGAGGACGACACGCCGAAGGTCAAGCGCGACCTCGACGTGGAGGTCAACGGCAAGCGCTTCTCCGTCTCCATGTGGGTCCCCGAGTCCGCGCCGGCCGCGGGCGGCGGTGGCCCCGCCCGTCCGAGGCGCTCGGGTGGTGGCTCCGGTGGCGGTGGTGCCGGTTCGGGCGACGTCGCCGTCCCGATGCAGGGAACCATCGTCAAGGTCGTCGTGGCCGTGGGCGACGAGGTCGAGGTCGGCGATCCGATCGTCGTGCTCGAGGCGATGAAGATGGAGAACAACGTCAACGCCGAGAAGGCCGGCACCGTCTCCGAGATCCGCGTGAGCGAGGGCGACTCGGTCGGCGGCGGCGACGTCGTCGCCGTGATCGAGTAGGAATCGTCGCCACGGCCGCACCGGGTGCGCCACACTTGCGTCGTGCCTGACAACTCGTTTCGCGACCGCCTCGATGCCGCCCGCTCGGCGACCCGGGAGGTCACCGACAAGGCCGCGGCGCGGCTCGACCGCGACGCGAAGCTGCCCGTCCGCGCCCGACTCGACCTGCTGTTCGATCCCGGCACCTTCGTCGAGGACGGCGCGTTGGCGAACGCCCAGGCCACCGGCCTACCGGCTGACGGGGTCGTCACCGGCCAGGGCCTCGTCGACGGTCGCCCCGCGCTCGTCATGGCGAACGACCCGACCGTCAAGGCCGGCTCGTGGGGCGCCCGCACCGTCGAGAAGATGGTGCGCATCACGGAGAAAGCCCTGTCCACGGACCTGCCGCTGTTCTGGCTCGTGGATTCTGCGGGCGCCCGGCTGACCGACCAGGTCCAGATGTTCCCCGGCCGCCGCGGGGCCGGCCGCATCTTCCACAATCAGGTGGCGCTGTCGGGCCGGGTCCCCCAGATCTGCTGCCTCTTCGGCCCGTCGGCCGCCGGCGGGGCCTACATCCCGTCGTTCTGCGACATCGTCTTCATGGTCGAGGGCAATGCGTCGATGTACCTCGGCTCCCCCCGCATGGCCGAGGAGGTCATCAACGAGCACGTGACCCTCGAGGAGATGGGCGGGGCCCGCATGCACGCGACGGTCTCGGGGTGCGGCGACAACCTGTGCGCCGACGACGAGGATGCGATCGAGCAGGCCCGCGAGTACTTCTCGTACCTGCCGACCGCGTGGACCGAGCCGCCGCCACCGGCCGCCGCGGCGGAGCCGGCCCACCCGTTCACCGCAGACCTCCTTCCCCGCGACGAGAAGACCGGGTACGACGTCCGCACCGTCATCCGCGGTCTCGTGGACGCGGACACGTTCTTCGAAGTGAAGCCGCTCTTCGCCCCCGAGCTCGTGGTGGGATTCGGTCGGCTGGGCGGCAACACCGTCGGCCTCGTCGCCAACAACCCCGCGGCGAACGGCGGCGTGCTCTTCGTCGACTCGGCGGACAAGGCCGCCCGCTTCATCTGGCAGTGTGACGCGTTCAACGTGCCGCTCATCTATCTCGCCGACGTACCGGGCTTCATGATCGGCTCCGATGTCGAGCGCCAGGGCATCATCCGCCACGGCGCCAAGATGATCACCGCGGTTGCAGAGGCCACCGTGCCGACCGTGAGCGTCATCCTCCGCAAGGCCTACGGCGCGGGCCTCTACGCCATGTGCGGACCCGCGTTCGGCCCGGACGCCTGCCTGGCGCTCCCCTCGGCCGAGATCGCCGTGATGGGCGCCGAGGCCGCCGTGAACGCCGTCTACGCCAACCAGATCGCCGCCATCGAGGACGAAGCCGAGCGCGAGGCGTTCATCCAGGCGCAGCGCGACGAGTTCAACGAGGACGTCGACCTGCTCCGTCTCGCCTCGGACCTGGTCATCGACGACATCGTCGAACCCGAGGACCTCCGCCGTGAGCTCCTCACCCGCCTCGCCCTCGCCGCCAGCAAGGACCGCCACTTCTCCCACCGCCGCCACGGCGTCCCCCCCGTCTGACCGCGCTTCACCTGGGGTCTGACCCCTGCTTCACCAGTACTTTCTGGCTACTCGGCGGCTTCGCTGAGGGCTTCGGCGAGGGTCGGGTGCACGAGCAGGCTCTCGTGGATGTCGCTCACGGTCAGACCGTTGGTGACGGCGATGGCGAGGACGGAGATCAGCTCGGCGGCGTGACGACCCACGATCGACCCGCCGAGCACGACGCCCGTCGCCGGATCGGACACGATCTTCACGAACCCGCGTGAGTCGTCGTTGATCAGTGCCTTCGCCGCGGCGGCGAACGGCACCTTGGTGACCCGGACCTTGCGTCCTTCCGAGAACGCGTCGGCCTCGGCCAGGCCCACGTCGGCGATCTCCGGTTCGGTGAAGATCGCCGAGGCCGCCTTGTCGTAGTCCATGAGCCGGTGCTGCCCGGGCCGCAGGCCGCCCATTGCGTGCTCTGCGATCTTGCGGCCCTGCATGGTGGCGACCGAGGAGAGCGGGAGCCGACCGGAGAGGTCGCCCGCGGCGTAGATGTGGGGCACGTTGGACCGCAGGTTCACATCGACCGGCACGTAGCCACTGTCGGTCTCCACACCCGCGTTCTCGAGTCCGAGACCGTCACTGTTCGGAATCGACCCGATCGCGAGCAGGACATGGGAACCGCGGGCGATTCGCCCGTCGTTGCACTCGACGGTGACCTCGTCGCCCTCGCGACTGACCGCCGTGGCCCGGGCGCCCTTGAACAGCTTCACCCCGCGGCGCAGGAAGTCCTCCTCCAGCGCGGCCGCGACCTCGGCGTCCTTGCCGGGCAGCACCTGCTGGCGGCTGACGACGAGGGTGACCTCGCTGCCCATCGACTCGAAGAGGTGCACGAACTCCACCCCGGTGACACCCGACCCGATCACGATCGCGTGGGACGGCACCTCGTTCGGCGGGTACGCGTCACGCGTGGTCATGATCCGGTCGCCGTCGATCTCCGCCCACTCCGGAATCCGCGGGCGACTTCCGGTGGCGAGAACGATCACGTCCGCCTGATGGTCGATCGAGCCCTGGGAGGACTCCGACCGGACCGTGTTGGCGTCGATGATCGTGGCGTCGCCGTGGATGAGGTCGACCCGCTGGCTCGCGAGCAGGGTGCGGGTCTGCGCCTCGAGACGGCCCTCGATGGTGCGCAGCCGCTCGCCGAGGCTCTCGAGATCCACGTCCGAGCTGACCTCGGCGAGTCCCATGCGCATGGCGCGGCGCAGGAACTGTCGGGCGTTGCCGGTGGCGATCATCGCCTTGGACGGGATGCAGTCGTGGAGATGGGCCGCCCCACCGATCACGTCGCGCTCGATGAGGACGACGTTGGCGCCCAACCGGGCAGCCGTGGTGGCGCAGGAGTTGCCCGCCGGGCCGCCTCCGATGATGACGATTCGCTTCGGCACAGTGCGCGCAGTGTAGTGACCCGCACCCGCCAGCCGGTGCGGCCATGCAGGTCCATTCCCACCACGCGGCTAGATTCGCCCCTCGTGGCCACCGCCGCTCCACCCACAGACGGGCACACGGACGAGACCCCACCATGGCGGTGGCAGGGTCCTCTTCTCGGACTCGGCGTCGTCGCCCTCGTGGGCGGCATCGTGCTGCGCCTCTTCGCCCCGTCGCCGATGTGGCTCGACGAGGCGCTCTCGGTGGAGATCGCCTCGCGCGACTTCTCGGCGATGGTCGACGCCCTGCGCCAGGACGGCCACCCGGCGTTGTACTACCTGCTGCTCGGCTGGTGGACCGACCTGCTCGGCGACAGCGACTGGGCCGCGCGCTCGCTGTCGGCGGTGGCGAGCCTCGGCACCGCGGTGACCCTGTGGCGCATCGGGCGCCGCCGGTCCGTCGACATCGGTGTCGCCGCCGGCCTCGTCGGGCTCAGCGCGCCGTACCTTCTCCGGTACGGCACCGAAGCCCGCATGTATGCCCTGGTCACACTGTTCGTGGCGCTCGCGTGGCTGACGGTCGAGCGGGCGCTGGACGAGCCCCGTGTCGGCCGGCTCGTCGCCGTGGCGCTGGCCACCGCGGCGCTCGTCCACACCCACTACTGGACCTTCTGGCTGATCGGTGCGGCGCTGCTGCTCCTCGGCCTGCGATGGCTCCGCGAGCCGCCGGACCGGCCGACCACCACCCGGATCATCCTGGCCATCGGTGCCGGCGGCGCGACGTTCGTCGTCTGGCTCGGGGTGTTCCTGGATCAGCTCGGGTCGACCGGCACGCCGTGGGCCGACCGAGCCCGCCCCGCCGAGATCGCCGTCGAGACGATGCAGGCGATCGGCGGCAACAACCGCTTCGAGGGCGAACTCCTCGGCGTGGTGCTGGCGATCCTCGCGATCCTCGGCGCGATAGGGGTCCGCCGCGCCGATGTCGTGGAGCTGCGGTTCCGGCGCGGCCCGCTGACCGCCGCCGCGCTCATGACCGTCGTCACCCTGGGAATCGGCGGCGGTGTCGCGCTCCTCACGGCCGGCGCGTTCGAAGGCCGCTATGCCGCAGTGGCCGTGCCGTTCATCCTGCTCCTCGCCGCCCGCGGTCTGATCGTGCTCCCCTCGCCGGTCGGACCGGTGCTGTTGGCCGGCGTCGTGCTGTTCGGTCTCGCGATCGGGGTCGACGAGGGTCGTCGGGACCGCACCCAGGCGGGCGACGTCGCAGCTGCGATCGTGGCCGGCAACGAAGGGCGCATCGGTGACCTGGTCGTGTTCTGCCCGGACCAACTGGGTCCGGCGACGCACCGCTCCCTCGAAGCGACCATCGAGTCGATCGCCTACCCCCGCGGCGACGGTCGCCTGGTCGACTGGCGTGACTACGCCGACGTGATCGAAGCCACGGACCCCGCCACCTTCGTGGCCGACAACCTGGCCGGGCGCCAGACCATCTGGCTCGTCGCCGGCTTCGGATACAAGAGCCTCGGCACCCGTTGCGAGGCACTCATCGATGCGCTCGAACAGACGCACCGCCCGAACCATCTCATCGCCCCGTCCGAGGCGTTCGAACGCATGCTCCTCACCCGCTACGAGCTGATCGGATGAGGGCCTGGCGTCGGGATCTCCTCGCCTCGCTGGCGGCATGGACCGAGGCCCGGATCTATGTCGCGGTCGCGTATCTCACCACCTGGGCGATCATCGACCGGCTCGAGCCGCCACCGGCGTTCTCGCCCATCGACGACGGACTCATCCCGTGGGACGGCACCTGGTACCGCGACCTCGCCGCCAACGGCTACGACGATCCGGGCCTCGGCGGCGGCATCCGCTTCTTTCCCCTGTGGCCGCTCCTCGGCCGCTTCTTCGGCTGGATCGGCGACCGGCCGGACATCGCCCTCGTCGTGCTGGCCAACCTCCTGGCGCTCGTCGCCGGCACGCTCCTGTACCGACTCACGGTGCAGGAGACCAACGACCACACGCTGGCGCGTCGCACCGTGCGTCTCTTCTCCCTCTTCCCGCCCGCGTTCGTCCTGATCCTCGGCTACAGCGAGGCGCTCTATCTCAGCCTCGCGATCGGCATGGTCCTCAGCGCCCGGGCCCGGAAGTGGACGACGACCGCCGCCCTCGGGTTCCTCGCCGGTCTGACCCGCCCCGTCGCCGGCCTCCTCGCCTTCCCGACCCTCGTCAACGGCTGGCGGCACCGGCGCTCGCCGACGACATGGCTCGCCGTCGCATCCGCCCCGCTCGGCACGCTCACGTTCCTCATCTGGTCGGAGCGGAACCACGACGGCTGGCGGGCACCGATCGACGCCCAACGTGACCTGCGGGGCGAGATCACCGAGCCGATCAGCCGCCTCGTGCGCGGACTCGGCGACGGTCTCCGCGGCGACGAGGGCGAGTTGTTCCACACCGCCGCCGCGATCGTCATCATCGGCCTCGCGGTGGTCGTCGTCCGTCGGCTTCGAACCGACCTCGCCGTCTACACCGCACTGTCCACGCTGCTGCTGGTCAGCGCCGACAACCTCAACTCGATGGAGCGCTACGCGTTGAGCGTGTTCCCCCTCATCATCGCGGCCGGGATGGTGAGTCGACACCCGCTCCTGGACCGCTGGCTCCCTGCCGCCTCCGCCGTCGGCCTCACGGCGATCACGACGCTCGCCCTCAACGGCGTCTACGTGCCATGACCGGCCTGCGGGTCGGCATCGACGTCACCGCCCTGCTCGGCCCGCCGACCGGCGTGCACCGCGTGACCCGATCCCTGATCGCGGCGCTGGCCGACGACGAACGGGTCGACGTGTCGGGCTGGCTCCTGTCCGCTCGCGGGGCCCGCCCACCGATCGACGTGACCGTGCGTCGGTCCCGCGTGCCGGCCGCGCTCGCCCAGCGTGTCTGGGCCCGTTCGGCCCTGCTCGGCCGGATCGTGACGGGGCCGGTGGACGTCGCCCACGGCCCCAACTTCCTCGCGCCACCGACCGCCCGCAGTGTGATCTCGCTGCAGGACACGACGCCGCTCCTGCATCCCGAATGGTGCCGACCCGAGGTCGCGGCCAAGGCCCCGGCCATCCGCCACGCGATCGCAGCCGGCGCACTGGTGCACGTGTCCTCCGCGCTGGTCGGCGCCGAAGCGGTCGAGCAGCTGGGTGCCGCACCGGCGCAGGTGCACCTCGTGCACCACGCCGTCGAACCGGTGGCGGAGGCCGACCCCGCCGTCGCCCACGGGCTCGTGGGTGCGGATCGCTATCTGCTCGTCCTCGGCACGGTCGAACATCGCAAGAACGTGGTCGCCGCGGTACGAGCCATGGCTGATGTCGACGAGGACGTCCATCTCGTGATCTCGGGGCCGGCCGGCAACGCCGAGCCCGAGCTCGACGCCGCGCTGGACGGTCTCGACCGTCGGCGCATCCACCGCCTGCCGGCCGTCGACGACCGGACCCGCAACAGCCTCCTGCGCAACGCCACGGCCCTGCTCTGGCCGTCGCGCTACGAGGGCTTCGCCCTGCCCCCGCTGGAGGCGTTGAGCGTCGGTACACCGATCGTGGCGACGGCCGTCGGCGCGCTCCCCGAGCTCGTCGGCGATCAGGTCGCCCTGGTGCCGCCGGGCGACGACGACGCGTTCACCGGAGCCGTCACCCAGCTCGTGACCGACGACGCGACCGTGCCCGCGGCAGTCACCGCCCGGATCGCCGAACTCACCTGGACGCGTGCGGCTGACGCGATGGTCGCCGTCTACGAGGCAGCCGCCGGGCGCTAGGCCTCGGGCTCGCCCGCGGCGCGGTGCAGGAAGGCCGCGGCCTGTCCCCGGGTGACCGGCGCGTCCGGCGCGAAGGTGGTCGGCGAGGTGCCGTTCGTGATGCCGTTGTCCTTGGCCCAGCCCACCGCGGCGCTGTAGTAGCGCCCGTTCGGCACGTCCCCGAATTCCGGCGGCGCGCTGGCGCTCGGTTCGCCGGCTCGGCGCCACAGGAGGGTGACGAGCTGGCCGCGGGTGACGTTCTGGTTCGGTGCGAACGTCGACGGCGAGGTGCCGGTGGTGATGCCGGTCGCCTTCGCCCACGACACCGCATCGGCGTAGTAGGCGTTCCCCGGGACGTCGGCGAAGCCGTGGTGGGCGTAGCCGGTCGGCTCGCCCGCCTCACGCCACAGGAACGTGACCATCTGGGCCCGGGTGAGGTTCTGGTTCGGCCCGTAGAGGAGGTCGGTCACGCCGTTCGTGATCCCGGCCGAGACCATCCAGGTGACGGCATCGGCGTAGTAGGCGGAGTCGACCACATCGCAGAACGTGCCGCTGTTGGAGTAGCCGCAGAGGGTCGACTCGATGGAGCCCTGCCGGAGCGCGTCGCGCCGGAACATCGGCCACGCGTCGTCGGCGTTGGATCCCGGGAGCTCGTAGGCCGCGAGGCGGGTCCGCACCCCCGGCGTGTCGAACGCGGTGAACACGATGTGGCGCTTGCCGTCGATCTCACCCACGGCCGGGGCCGACTCCATCGACCAGGAGAACCCCATCCGCTGCTGCCAGATGAGACCGTCCTCGAGGTTGGCGCCGTTGGCGCCGTTCAGCAGCGCGAGTCCGTCGTCGCCACCGACGGCGATGTCCTGATCGCCGTCGCCGTCGAGATCGGCGATGATCGGCGGCGCGTTCATCCGGCCGGTGCCGAGGTGGGCGAAGTCGGGCTTCACCTTCCAGGCGAGGGAGCCGTCGCCGTTCCACACGTACACGTGGTGATCCGCCGAGCCGACCACGACCTCGAGCAGCCCGTCGTTGTCGACGTCCCCGAGCGCCGGCGAGGCGATGATCGTGTCCCCGGCCGACACCGGGAAGCCCGGCACGGTCGAGCCGTCTTGGAGGTGGAACGCGAACACCTTCGAGTGGTCGTCGCCGTCGCCGGGCCCACACTGGTGATGCCCGTTCCCGCATTCGGTGTGCCAGTTGTCGCCCGTGCCGATCACGGCTTCGGGACGACCGTCGCCGTTGATGTCGCCGATCGCCGGCGACGAATGGAAGACCTCGTTCGCCTCGGCGTTCCAGAGGTTCACGACGCCGCCGGGCGTCCAGTCGAGGGCCCGGAACACGCCGCCGAGATGGTCGTAGTAGCCACCGGGCGTGGTGTCGCCGCCGATGAAGATCTCCATGTCGTCGTCACCGTCGATGTCGAACAGGGCGGCGGAGCTCCACACGGAGTCGTCGTTGTTGAACGGGAAGCCGGGGAGCGGTGCGCCGGTCCGGTCGACGGCCCAGATGTAGAAGTCGAAGCTGGCGAACACGATGTCGAGATGGCCGTCGCCGTCCACGTCACCGATCGCGGGGGTCGAGAACACGCCTTCGCACCAGCCGTCGAGGTTGCCCGTGTTGGCCCAGACGTCGCCGGTGTCGCGGCCGAGGCTCGTCCCCCACTCCTTGTCCCCGGTCGCGCCGTTGAAGACGATCACGCCGCCGTTCTCGTTCTCCGACCAGGTCGAACCCACCCCGACGATCACTTCGGGGATGCCGTCCTCGTCGATGTCCGCCACGGCCGGGCTGGAGTCGATCGCCGACGAGCCGGACTGGGCGGCGCACCCGTTGCCGGTGTTCACCGTGGGCACGGCGTCGGTGGCCCACTTCAGCGTGCCGTCGCCCTCGTAGGCGCGCAGGACACCGTCCTGGTGGCCCACGACGATCTCGTTCTGCGGGTCACCGTCGATGTCGGCGATCACGACGGAGGAGGACCGGTTCCAGCCGTCGATGAGCAACGCCCAGTTCTTCTCGTACGGGTCGGCGGCGGCGGTGGCCGTGGCGGCGGTGGCGAGCAGCACGGAAGCCACGAGCGCGAGCGCGGTCGAGGCGGCGAACGACTTGAGGAGCATGGGGTATCGATCGGATTTCTGTGAGCCGCGCCTGACCACAATAGGCCGGACGACTCAGGGACAAGTGCCCGGCCGGGCCGTCACCAGCGAACGATCAGCCAGTCCTCGCCGAACGGCGTCGCCTCGTAGCCGAGCGCGGTGGCCGCCGAGACGATCTTCTCCTGCGCGATCGCGTCGAGGGCCGGGACCCCCTGCTCGACGCCTCCGTGGAGCACGACATAGCGAAGGCCGAGGTCGTCGGCGAGCGCTTCCGCGTCCGTCGACGGCCACTGGTTCAGACGGTCGGCGATCGTCGGGAAGCCCCGCGGCGCGCTGCCGGAGTAGCCGTTGACCCGCGGATTCCAGTCCGTGGTGGCGTGGTACATCCGGGGCGCCTCCACGTACGGCCATGTCTCGCCGTCGTCCGGCTGACGGATCGGCAGCTCGACCACCGGTCCGCCGGGCGCCTCGGCGAGCGCCTCGTAGACGAGCAGGCGGTCCCCCTCGGGGACGTCGACCCTGGTCATCGGCCCGGCGACCTCGATCAGCACGACCGCGACGATCGTCGCCGCCAACCACGGGCGACGGTTGACCGGCACTCGGTCGGCGATCGCCTGGTAGGCGAGCCCGACGAGGACCGCGAGCGCGATGAAGGCCACCACCGTGAAGCGGGCGGTCACCCGGACACCGTCGAAGCCCGGCACGAATCGATGCAGCAGCCGGAACGGGCCCGGCGCCCCGTTCGGCGAGGGTCCGATCGCGAAGACGATCGCGACCACACCGGCGACGACCAGGGCGAACAGCTCGTCGGTCCGCACGCTCGAGCGGACCACCGAGGCCCCCCGGCGGAGCAGCCGCCACCCCACGACGATGCCGACCAGGCCGAGGATCATCGCGACGAACCCCGGGAAGTAGTGGTGTTCACCGGCCTTGCCCGCCGAACTCACCCCGTCGAGCGCCGAGCCCCAGAACCAGTTGTCGACCTGCGGCGTGAGGAAATCCGTCGGCAGCAGGGAGTTGCCCGGCTCGTACCCGCGGGCCAGCCCGTTGCGTTCGTCCACCGCGAGGAAGACGCGCACGACCGGACCCAGCAGGACGAGCGCCACCCCGAGCGCCGCCCCCGCGGGGCGCAGGAGGCTGCGCACCGACGGGAGGGCGCCCCGCAGCCGCAGAACCGCCACGACGACGAGCGCGCACAGGACCCAGAACAGCCCGTAGTAGACGTTGGCCAGGGTCATCGCGGTGACGGCGAGGCCGAGCCAGACACCGTCTCGCGCCCGACGATGCTCGATCGCGCGGAGCAGGAGCAGGAAGCACAGCGACACGAACCCGAACGTCTGGAGCTGCGGATGGTTCTGCTGGCCGAACACGTAGCTGTTGCAGCACGCGACGACGGCGACGACGAGCGCCACGTCCCCCCGCCCGAAGAGGCGCATCGCGAGGGCGTGGGCGGACGCCAGCGCCCCGACGAAGAGGACGAACATCAACACGTTGAGCGCGACGATCGAGTCGCCCGTGAGCCACTCGACCAGCCCGAACACCGGCGCCAGCGACAGCATCGGGTCCGAGAGCGCCAGGGTCTGCGGTTCGGGGTGGAAGATGTTGGCGTCGAACACACCGAACGGATCCGTGCGCAACGCCCGGGCCCCCCACGACAACGTCCAGGTCAGGAACATCGAGTCGCCGAGATCTCCGGCCACCGTCTGGCTCACCCGGTGCGGTGTCGGCTGGAGCAGAACGAGCCCGAGCAGGACCCACAGCGGAAGCCGTCGCACGCCTAGGCTCGCGCCGTGACGTTCCCCGAATCGACGCTCGATGTCAGCATCGTGCTGCCCGTTCACAACGAGGCCGGCCATCTCGCGGACGAGATCGATCGCATCACCAGCTCCATGGAGGCCTCACCCTACTCATGGGAGTTGGTCCTAGTGGACGACGGCTCGACCGACGGCTCGGCCGAGATCGGCGTCGGCCGAGCCCATGTGCGCGTCCTGCGATCCACCCGCAATCAGGGCGCGGGCACCGCCCGCCGACTCGGTACCGAAGCCGCTCGCGGACGGATCGTGGTGTGGTCCGACGCCGACATGTCCTACCCCAACGACCGCATTCCCGAGCTCGTCGAGCAGCTCGGCAACGGCGACCACATCGTCGGGGCACGCACGAGCGAGGAAGGCACGTTGAAGATGCTCCGCGTGCCCGCGAAGTGGATCATCCGCCGGCTCGCCTCCTACCTGACGAAGACCAGGATCCCCGACCTCAACAGCGGCTTCCGGGCCTTCCGTCGCGACGTCGCCCTCCAGTACACCCACCAGCTCCCACCCGGCTTCTCCTGCGTCACCACGATCACCATGGCGTTCCTGATGAACGGCTACTCCGTGGAGTACACGCCGATCGAGTACGCCACGCGGGCCGGACAGTCCAAGTTCCACTGGCTCGCCGACACGCGGCGCTACGCCCTCCAGGTGATCCGCATGATCCTCAGCTACGACCCGCTGCGCATCGTGCTGCCGATCGCGACGGTGCTCGGACTCGTGTTCGTGGGCAAGCTCGGCTTCGACCTCTTGGACAAGGACTTCCGCCCGGCGGCCAACACGCTGCTGCTCGGCTTCGCCCTGCTGCAGATCCTCGTGGTGGGGCTGCTGGCCGATCTCGTCGTACGGGTCACCAAGCCGCCCCGCCGCGTGCCACCCGGCGATCTGGTCGAAGAACTCAGCTGACGGCGGCGAGGAGTCCGTCGAGCCGGGTCCGCACGGCGGCCCACGAGTAGCGCCGCTCGACATAGTCCCGGCCGGCCGACGCCATGGCCGCGCGGGCCTCGGGATCGCCGGCGAGACGCCGGAGCGCGAGGTCGAAGTCGGCCCGGCCGGTGTAGTACAGCCCGCCGCCGGACTGCACGACGTGTTCGGCCATCGGCGCGCACCACCCGTTCACGAGCACCGGGGTGCCCGCGAGCCACGCCTCGAGGATCACGAGTGAGAACGACTCGTAGAAGCTCGGGTTGATCAGGACGTCAGCCGCGGCGACCAGGCCGTTCTTGTGCTCCTCCGGGATGCGCCCGAGGCAGACCACGCCGGGACCGGACGGCGGCTTCTCGCCCACCGTGCCGGCGAGCACGAGTCGACCGTGACCACCATCGGCTCGATAGCGACCGAACCGCTCGACCAGATCGTGGACCCCTTTGGCCCGGTCGATCCGACCCAGGCAGAGGAAGAACGGTTCGTCGCCGAGTCCGAGCGCCGCTCGCGCCGCGCCCGCATCAGGCGACCCGTCGATCTCCACCGGCAGGCCGAGCATCGTCTGGGGTGCGGTGACCGTGGACGGGAAACGACGGTGGACGAGGTCCTGTTCGGCCCGCGTGTGGAAGGCGAATCCGTCGACGGCAGCGAACACCTCGTCGAAGACCGGCAGCCGCAACGGCGCCTCGTCGTGCGCGGCCGGATAGAGGACCGTGGGCACCCGGGCGGCGCGGTGCCCCACGACCGTCGGGTGGTACAGGTAGGGGTAGAACACGATCACGCCGTCGTCGACCGCGCCGATCGCATCGATCAGCCCCGCACTCGTCGGACCCTGGGCCCGGATCCACCGCTCGCACTCCTCGAGGGTCGCGTCGGCGGCCCGAGGCAGCAGGTCGTCGCTGTGGCTGTCGAAGTCCGGCGTGCGCGGCTGGTCCACCGCGAACCGCTGCACGGTGACGCCGTCCTCGATCGTGGCGCCGGGCGGATAGTGGTCCTCCCAGGTGTGCATCGACAGGGCGCAGGTCGTGAGCACCTGCACCCGGCGCCCGTCCGCCGCGAGCCGCATCGCCAACTGCCGGGCCCCGGCCTCGGCCCCGGCGAACACCTCGGCGCCATAGCGCGGGGTGACGAAGGTGATCCCGGTCATCGGGCGCCGGCCTCGTCGAGGAGGGGTTGCAACACCGCACGCATCCGCTCCGTCGACACCGGCGGACCCAACGCCGCCGCCCGCACCCGACCCCGCTCAACCAACCCCTCACGCACCACCCCATCGGACAACACCCGCACCACCGCCTCCGCCACAACCCCCACCGACTTCTCCCCCAACACCACACCCGCACCACCAACCGTCTCCGGCACCGCCGCCGCCCCGAACGCCACCACCGGCACCCCGAACCCCATCGCCTCCACCACCGGAACACAAAACCCCTCATGCTCCGACACCGACACGAACACATCCGCCACCGAATACCAACCCACCAACTCCGCCTCCGACACCGAACCCGCCACCACCAACCGATCCCCAACCCCCAACCGATCCGCCAACCCCACCACCGACTCCACAAACCCCGACGACGACACCCCACCCACCAACACCAAACGCGCATCAACCCCCAACGCCACAACCCCCGCCAACACCCCAACCAGATCCTGCTGACACTTGTTCGGCGCCAACCGCCCCACAAACAACATCGTCGCTGCATGCGTTGCTGTTGCTGCATGCGCAGACCCCGGCACGTCACCGACCTCCGAACCAGACCCCGACCCGTCACCGACCTCCGAAACAGACCACAACGGCTCAAACAGCACTGGAGCCACCGCGACCGACCCGTAGCCGATCTCGCGCAGTTCCCGGGCGTTGAAGTCGCTCACGGCGATCGCGTGGTACGCGACCGGACGGAGTTCCCAGAGCTGCTCACGGCCCCACTGCAATCCGCGGACATGCTCGGGTTCCCACGCTTCGACGAAATCCACCGGCGTGACGTTGTGGTAGTTGACCACGACCGGGACCTCCCGCTTCGCGATCTCGCTCGCGGCCACGCTGCCGATCGAGTGCTGCAGGATCGTCAGGTCGGCATCGGCCTTCCACCGGTCGAGGCGCACCACGTCCTCGCCGGCGACCATCGACCGCTCGGCGACGAACCGCACCCGATGGCCATCCCGCACCAGCAGGTCGCGGACCAGCCGCGCATGGGTCGACGTCGCGTCGCGCTCGTGCAGCTCCGACAGTACGAGATCGACCCGACTCACGACGTGGCCTCGTCGAGGAGGGGTTGCAACACCGCACGCATCCGCTCCGTCGAAACCGGCGGACCCAACGCCGCCGCCCGCACCCGACCCCGCTCGACCAACCCCTCACGCACCACCCCATCGGACAACACCCGCACCACCGCCTCCGCCACAACCCCCACCGACTTCTCCCCCAACACCACACCCGCACCACCAACCGTCTCCGGCACCGCCGCCGCCCCGAACGCCACCACCGGCACCCCGAACCCCATCGCCTCCACCACCGGAACACAAAACCCCTCATGCTCCGACACCGACACGAACACATCCGCCACCGAATACCAACCCACCAACTCCGCCTCCGACACCGAACCCGCCACCACCAACCGATCCCCAACCCCCAACCGATCCGCCAACCCCACCACCGACTCCACAAACCCCGACGACGACACCCCACCCACCAACACCAAACGCGCATCAACCCCCAACGCCACAACCCCCGCCAACACCCCAACCAGATCCTGCTGACACTTGTTCGGCGCCAACCGCCCCACAAACAGCATCGTTGCTGCATGCGTTGCTGTTGCTGCATGCGCAGACCCCGGCACGTCACCGACCTCCGAACCAGACCCCGACCCGTCACCGACCTCCGAACCAGACCCCGACACGGTGTGCGGATCGGCGCCGCCGCGCCCCGAAACAACGGTGTGCGGATCGGCGCCGCCGCGCCCCGAAACAACGGTGTGCGGATCGGCGCCGCCGCGCGCCGAAACAACGGTGTGCGGATCGGCGCCGCCGTGCGCCGAAAGAGCAGAGAACAGCACCGGGGCCACCGCCACTGAATCCAGGCCCAGGTCACGGAGCTCGTTCGCGTTGTACTCGCTCACCGCGATCGCGGCGCGGGCGCGGCGGCAGAGGCGCACGAGCTGGCGTCGGCCGTCGTCCAGCTCGGCGGCCACGTGGGGCTCCCACGGGTCGAAGAACGACGCCGGCGTCATGTTGTGGTAGTTCAGCACCAGCGGTTCACGGCGGCCCAGCACGTACTCGGCGACCGGCGAGCCGATCGATGTCTGGTACACGATGAGGTCCGGTGCCGGGTCGTCCTCGTGGCGGCGGAAATCACGTCCGCGATCCTTCACCTCCGGGTGGACGTGGGCGGCGTAGATCATCGTGTCGGCGCCCATGTCGCGCAGCAGGTCGTCCACCGCGAGTGTGTGCTGGCCCAGCGCATCACGGTCGGCGAGGACGGCGGTGAACTGATGGACGACCGGTCGACGGCTCACGGCAACCGGGCGATGACCAACCGCTCGATTCCCGGGTCATCGACCGCCACGGACTCGACACCGACCGCGAGCGGCGCCAGCAGGGTGGCCCAGGTGTCGGGGGCCAGTCCGCGTCCGGCCAGGAGCTCCCGTTCGGCCGTGGTCCACCCGGATCGGTCCTCGACGGCGACCGCCGCCACGCCTCCCGGCGCGCACACCCGGACCATCGCCTGCACGAGAGCCAACGCGGCGGCCGGCGCGCACCGCTGGAGCGACCCGCCGGCCAGCACGGCGCCGAGGGTGTCGGTCTCGAGCGAGTGCAGATGATCGAGGGGGTCGCCGACCCGCAGGTCGAGGCCGGCGTCGATGCCGCTGAGGGCCGCCTGGGCATCGGCCTCGACACCGTAGGCGACACGATGACCGACGAACGGCGCCAGGCTGTCACCGGCCCCGGCCGCCGCGACCAGGACGCGGCCGTCGCCGCCCGCTGCCTCGAGCAGCGCCGCCCCGCACCCGGCACCGGCAACGGGCGCATCACCCACGAGCGCGTCCACCGAGCGCGACAGACCGGCCGAGTCCTCGAGCCGCGCCAGGCGCTCGTCCATGCGCCGCAGCAGGCGCGCCTGGACGTTGTGGAACGCGTTGAGCTGATCGGTCACGTAACGCAGGTACCAGTAGGTCCCCTTGCGGATCGCTCCCTTCACCTGACGGATGCCGGGTTTGGATCCGACCGGCGCGTCGACGTCCACCATCGCGAGGCGCTCGACGCGGTCGAGGAGCAGTTCCTCCCCGCCGCCGGCGCCCGGCGGGGCGATGTCGGCCCACTGGCGTTCGATCTCGCGCTCCAGCCGGGCGAGCTCCGGGCTCTCCCGTCGCCGCTCCTCGGCTGCAGCCGCGATCTCGGCTTGGATCCGGGCCGCGAACTGGTCGTCGGCGATCGGGGGTTCGGATGGCTGGGGCACGACGGCGACGCTACCCGCGCGGGCGCAACGGCGAGCGGAGGTCACCGGCCCGCCAGCCGTGGCCGAGAACGAGGGCCAGCCCGAGCCCGCCGACCGCCAGGAGGACGATGCTGCGTCCGAGGTGTTCGGGCGTGAACGAGAACGCGACGTCGTGCGTGCCCGAGGGCACGACCACGCCGAGGAAGGCCGCATCGGCCAGGACGACCTCCGCGGCGGCACCGTCGATCGTCACGTCCCAGCCCGGATAGTGCGACTCGGACACGACCAGGAGCACATCGGTCGGCGCGTCGACCGTCGCCGTGACCGTGCCGCGGCCGTACTCGACGTCACGCAGCACGGCGGGCGTGGCGCCAGTCGGCTCGGATGGGAGCCCCACGTCACGATCCACGACGGCCGTGCCGGGCGGGAGGCCGTCGGCGATCAGCGCCGCTGCGGCCTGCGGGTCGGGTTCGACCACGACGGCCGTGTCGACGCGGACCGGCTCCACGGGCCGTTCGAGCAGGATCACGTCGCCGACCCGCAGGAGCTCCAGATCGTCGTCGCCCGCGATCGTGCCCACGGCCAGTGCACCTGCAGCGTCCACGCCGACCAACAGGGTCGGGGCCGGTGCCGTGACCTCGACGTCCACCGCGGACCCCACCCGGAGATGCTCGCCGAGCACGGCGAAGCTCATCGCGCCCGCCTCCACCGGCTCGACCCAGCGCCGCTCCGTCGTCGAGCCGTCATCGGTCGTGACGCGGACGTCGACGAAGCCGCCGACGGCGGGACCGACCTCCACCAGCACCGCCCGCAGGCCGCCCTCGGGTACGACGGTCGCGCCGGCGAGCGCTTGCACGGCCGGGTCGGCACCGTCGGTGACCCCGGCCGGAGCCGTGGCCGTTCCCGGCGGACGCGAGTCGGGGAACTGGGCCCAGACCCCGACCGCCATCACGTCCCACACCGGCGACGTCACGTCGGTGCCGTCGGCGATGTTCGGATTCGTGGGCGTGCCGCCGCCGTCGCGCCGAAGCATGTCCGGATCGATGGCGCGGAGGAGCTCCTGGTAGCCGGGTGACTTGAGAAGCTGGCCGCGGGCGTCCGCGATGTCGTAGTGCTGCGTGGTCGCCGGGAAGAACGTGCGGCCCTCGCCCGCCAGCCGTTCCCCCGGCTCCAGCGTCGCCTGCACGACCGTGTGGGCCGGCGTCGCCTCCAGCCGTTCACTGCGGCTGACGGTCGTGGGTACGGGCATCGCGAACGTGAGGAGCTCGGCCCCGACGATGGCCACCAGCCCCCAGCCGGCAGCCGTCGCGCCGAGGCGACCCCGGAGCCGGGCCGCCACCACGCCGATCGTGGCGGCGGCGGCGAGGATCGACGTGGACGAGACGGCCACGGTCTGTCGCAGCGCGCCGTTCGCCCGCGCCGCGTCGAGCCAGTTCTTCGCCGACGGCGCGAGGGCGAGCAGGGCCAGTCCGGCGACGACGGCCGCCACGCGGGTCACCCGACGCCGGTCCTGCTGCGGGCCGAGGAGCCAGTCCACGCCGAACGCGGCCCCGAGCGCCATGCCGACGCCGATCAGCACCTTGGCGCGGGTCATGAGTCCACCCCGTGATCCCGTCAGGTCACCGAGCGCCACCGCGAGCGGTCCGCCGAGGTAGGCCACGAGCACACCGATCGCCACCATTGCGACGAGCCCGGCGGCCACCGACCGGCGACGCCGGTCGCCGCCGACGAGGCCGGCGACGAGTCCGAGCAGGGCGAGCACCACGACCGACGAGCCGACGTGGGTGTTGAACTCCACCCAGTTCCCTTCGCCGAACCAGCTCGCGCCGACGGCATCACTCCCCCACACCGCGGGCGCGACGGCCGTCAGCAGATACGCCATCCCGGCCGAGGAGTCGTCGGGATTGCCGATCCGGTGCGACGTGTCGGCCCAGTCCACGTACTCGCTGAACCCGATGACGTGGGGACCGGCGAGGCACGCGGCCACCACGGCCGCCCCGACGAACACCAGGGCGCGGCTGCGGACCCAGCGGCCCCGTTCGGCGGCCGACCGCCATTCCGACACCGCCCGCACCAGCGTGTAGACGCCGCTGCCGAGAAGCACGTAGATCAGCACGGACGGGAAGTTCGCCCACACCATGAGGGTCACGACACCGGCGAGCGGTGCGACGCGCCAGGGTCGCGGATCACGGAGGGCCCGCTCGATCGCCCACAACAGACCGGGGGCGAGCGCCGCCACCGAGCTGTGCGGCCAGTTCATCCAGCCGACCATGAAACCGGAGAGGCCGAACGCGACGCCCCCGGCGAGCGCGGACACCCGGTGTGATCCGACGGCGGTGAGAAAGCCGACCGCGAGGCCGACGGCCGCCAGCGTGCGGATCGCAGCAACGAGCCCCGGCGAGTACCAGTCGGGCGCCACGAGGTACGGCAGGTTGAAGATCGGGACGCCGCCCTTGAACGTCGGCTGCCCCGCCGCCAGATCGGGGTTCCACCAGCCGAGATCGCCGCGGCGGAGGTCCTCGCCGACCGCCGCCCAGTGGGCGTGGATGTTGATCGGGTCGCCTGGTCCGTTCTCGAGCGAGAAGTCGTCGGGCTGGTAGCTGTCGAACGGCGCAGCCGTGGCGACGACGTCGTGGGACACCAACGATCCCCCACCGATCAACGCGGGCCAGAACGCAAAGACCACGACGGCCAGGGCGACGGCCGACAGGAGGCGCCGGGAGGCGTGGACGGGACCCATCGCCTGCGGACGCTAGCTTCGCTGGCACCGATGGTTGCGCTCAGGACGATACCGCTCGGCTCGCCGGGCCTACCGACGTCGATTCGCGACGACGATCTCGTCATTGCGCTCGACCCGGCCGCGTCGCTCGACGGGGCCGGCGCGGCGGCGCTCGTGGAAGCCGCGAGCGGCCACCCCGCCGACGCGTTCTTCGGCGACGTCGTCCTCGCCGGCGAGCGTCATCGGCGGCCGGCCTGGAGCCCGACCCGACTGCGATCCGACCCGGTCGCGGCCTCGCCGATCGCCGTGCGGGCCGGCTGGCTGCGGGCCCGCAACCGGGGCGGCATCGATCCGGCGCTCGTGTTCACGCTGGCCGAGGACGGCGCCCGCGTCGCCCACCTGCCGGCGGTGCTCACCCATCACCCGGGCCCGCTCACGGCCCCTGACCCGGCCGCCGTCGCCGCCCACTGCGAACGGATCGGCGTCCCCGCCGCGGAGGGGCTTCGGCCCCGGGTCGACGTCATCGTGCCGAGCGCCGGGCAATCGCTTCCGGGCGGCACGATCGCGGTCACGGCGATGCTGGAGAGCCTTCCGCCGACCGACGGCATCCGGTTCCTCCTCGTCGTGGGCGAGGAGTTCGCCGCGAACCGCTCGGTGTTGGACCGCCCCGACGTCACCGTCCTCGAGCGCGGGCCCGGCGCGTTCAACTTCTCGGCCGCGATCAACATCGGGCTGCTGCGGGCGTCGGCGGATCTGGTGCTCTTGCTCAACGACGACACAGAGCAGGCGGCGGCCGGATCGATCCCGCGCATGGCCGCCCAGCTGGCGGATCCGGGCGTGGCCGCGGTCGGCGCCCTCCTCACCTATCCGGACGGCACCGTCCAGCACGACGGGATCGTGATCGACGACGCCCGTCCCCTCCACCCCTTCGTGGGGTGGGAGGTCGCGGACACGGCGCCGCACGGGGGTCTGTTGGCCCGCGAAGTCGTCGCGGTGACCGGCGCGTGCCTGCTCGCCCGGCGCCGGGACCTCCTGGCGGTCGGCGGCCTGTCCACCGGGTTTCCGCTGTCGTTCAACGACGTCGACCTCTGCGTCCGGCTCCAGCGCAGCGTCGGTCGGGTCGTGATCGAGCCGGCGGCACGCTTCGTGCACCACGAGACCCTGAGCCGCGAACCCGTGATCGCCGCCGAGGAGTGGGATCGGTGGATCGACCGCTGGGGCGAGATCGAGGACCCGTGGTACCACCCCGGATTCCGGCGGCCCGACGACCCGCACGCGCTGCACCACAACGCCGACCATCTCGATCCTGGCGAGGAGCCGCCCGCGTCGGCCCTCCGGCTGCGGGAGCCCGTGCTGCGGTCCCGCGTGCATCGCGCCCGCGTCCCCTCGCCGCCCGACTGACCTATCGTCGGCCCGTGCCCTACGACGATCTTCCCGTCGCCGCCGACCCCGACCCGGTCGAGAGCGCCGATCCCGACGAGCTGCGGGCGGAGATCCTGCGCCTCCGCGAGAGCCTCCTCGCGGCGAACGGCCGCACCGAGGTCCTGCGCGACCGGATCGCCGAACTCGAGACCCGCGAGGAGGAACTCGACGCGGCGAACCGGCGACTCCACGAGGATCTGGCCCGCACGCCGGTGGCCCGTGTCGTCCACGCGGTCCGACGCCGGTTGGCCCGCCCGTGACCCGTCCGATCGACCGACTTCTCGAGGCCTACGCGATCGCTCCCCTGCCCGCGCCCACCCGCCCACAGAGTGTCAGCGTCATCGTCCGGACCCAGGGCCGTCGCCCCGGCTCCCTCGCCGAGGCGCTCGACTCGATCGCCGCGCAGACCCACGAGGCGGTCGATGCCGTCGTCGTCGTCCACGGCGGCGAGGACGCCGCCGCATCCGTGCGCGAACACCTCGGGGATCGTCCGAAGATGTCCGTCGTCTCGACCACCGACCCAGGCCGGGCCGCGCCACTCAACGCGGGCCTGCGGGCGGCCGCGGGCGACTATGTCACCTTCCTCGACGACGACGATCTCGCCGAGCCGGGCTGGATCGCGGCGGTCGTGGACGCAGCCGCCGGCGCGCCCGGCACCATCGTGCGTTCGGTCACCGCCTCGCAGGCGTGGACCACCGACGGCGGCGACGAGCCGGTTCGGGCCACGGGTGACGTCGAGCATCCGTTCCCCGACACGTTCGATCTCCTCGCCCACATGAGCGTGAACCTCACCCCGATCTGCGCCGTGGCGTATCCCCGGCAGGCACTGCTCGACCACGACCTCTGGTTCGACGAGACGCTGCCGGTCTACGAGGACTGGGATCTCCTGATGCGCGCCGCGATGCTGCTCGGGGTCACCTCCATCCCGACGGTGACGACGTTGTACCGGCGCCTCGACGGGGCCAACGCCGACGCGGCCGAGTCGGTCGGCGTCTGGGAGAGCACCCACGCCCGCGTGATCGCCGGACTCGCCGACGCACCCGTGCTGCTCCCGGCGGGCGACGCGGCCCGGCTGGCCCGCACCCATTTCGAGCTCGGTGGCGCCAGCCGCCACGAACGCGAGCTCGAGGAGACCCGCGCCGAACTCGCGCGGATCACACGGTCGCCGGTTCGCTGGCTCGGTGCGTTTCTCGGTCGCCTCCGCGGCGCGGTCGCGGCCCGACGCAGAGCGCCGCGGCCATGAGCAGCACCCAGTTGTAGGAGTACCAGAGCACGAAGCTCTCCGTGATGTTCTCGATCACGAGGAACACGATCAGGGCGAGCCATGTCGCCGTCGCCGCGTTCGGGGTCCGCCAGGCATCCCGCGCCGTGTTCCCCACGGCGAGCACCACGACCGCGACGAACAGGGCGGCGCCGATGACGCCGGCACCCAGCCACGCATCCATGACGCTGTCGTGGGCGCTCCCCCGTCCGAGGAGCTCGTGGGTGGACGTGAACTCGGGTTGGGTCCACATGGTGAACCAGCCGTGGCCGTGGATCGGCCGTTCGCCGATCTGGTCCCAGACGAGCCGCCAGATCGTCCGCCGCTGGGCGAACGTCGCCTCGTTCCACATGAGGCCGACGACGACGGCGACCGCCGCGAATCCGGCGGCCGCCGTTGCCGTGCCGAGCGCGATCGCCCGGGCGCCGATGCGCTCGCGGCCGACGCGGGTCGCCACGACCACCACGGCGGCGCCGGCCGCGGCGAAGACAGCGAGCCAGGCGGTGCGGCTCCCACTCCCGAGCATGAGGATGCCACCGAGCCCGGCAAGCGCGAGCGGCGCGAGCCGGGCGCGACCACGCCGCTCGGCGGCGAGGCCCACGCCGAGCAGGATGCCGACCCCGGCCACGGGGGCCAGCGAGTTCCGGTTGGTGAAGATGCCCCGCCAGTCGTCGTTGCGGTCCAGGCTGATCGAATCGCTCAGCAGCACCGCGGCGAGGCTCGCCACGAGCGCCACGGCGACGGCCGCCGCGAGCGCCCGGGTGCGGTCGACCGCGTTCATTCGCGCGATGACCACCGCGAAGCACGCGAGTCCGACGTAGATCAGTGACCGGCCCCGGGTGATCTCCGGCGCGACGCTCCACAGACTCGTCGCCGCGACCCACACCGAGAACCCCGCGACCGCGACGACGCCACCACGGCGCAGCGGCCCGAGCGTGCCCGCCGCCCGCGCCAGCACCACCGTGACGACGGACGCCACCGAGAGGGCGACGAACAGGTCGCGCACGACCGGGCCGTCCCAGTCCCACGGCTGGTCGAGCACGCGGAACTGGACGAAGAACCCAGGACCGTTCATCGTCACGAGCAGACCGAGGGCGACGAGGGCGATCCGCGACCGCGACGATTGCATCGTCCCATCGTAGTGACGGTGAGTCGGTAGGATCCGAGCGGTCATGCCCACCCTGTCGCCGTCCGTCCGCAAGAGCGCGTCGCTGATCTACCACTTCGCCGAGCGCGAGTCGAAGGCGCGCTACAAGCGCAGCCTCCTCGGCTGGTTCTGGTCGTTCATGAATCCCCTCACCACGGTGCTGGTCTACGGCTTCGTGTTCGGCGTGGTCTACGGGGCCGAGGCGCCCCCGACGAGCAACGGCAACGCCGAGAACTTCGGCCTCTACCTCTTCACCGGACTCATCGTCTGGAGCGTGTTCACCGGCGTGGTCAACGGGTCGATGGGCTGGTTGATCGGCGTCAGCGATCTGCGCAAGAAGATCTACTTCCCCACCGAGACGGCACTGCTCGGCGGCGCGGCGGCCAACGCGGTGCAGACGCTCCTCGAGGCCGTCGTACTGATCGCGATCATGCTCGTGCTGGCCAACATCTCGTGGACGGTGATCTTCCTGTTCCTCGCCCTTGCGTTCTCGATGCTGTTCGGGCTCGGCGTGGGGTTCATCGTGTCCGTCTTCAACGCCCGCTACCGCGACACCCAGTACCTGATCGGCATCCTGTTGAACGTGGCGTTCTTCGGGGTGCCGATCGTCTACACCCAGAAGCTGCTGGACGACGGCGGGGTGGACGGCTTCCTGCGGGTGGTCCTCGACTGGAACCCGCCGGCGTTGTTCGTCGAGATCTCCCGCGATGCGGTGTACTTCCTCGAGGTGCCCCAGTGGAACCGCCTGCTGGCCGCCGCAGCGTGGGGCATCATCACGTTCGTGATCGGGTGGGTCTACTTCCGCGATCAGTCGATGGCCATCAGCGAGGAACCATGACCATCGGATCGATCACCGTCCGCGACGTCTCCAAGAAGTTCCGGCTCGAACGGAACCGGCCGAGCTCCATCAAGGAGGCGATGCTGCGCATCGGTCGGAAGTCCGAAGCGGACGACTTCTGGGTGTTGCGCGACATCAACCTGGACATCCCGCCCGGATCGTTCTTCGGCCTCATCGGCCACAACGGGAGCGGCAAGTCGACGCTGCTGCGCCTGATGGCGGGCATCCACCGGCCGACCACCGGCACGATCGAGTCCGAGGGCCGCCTCTCGGCCCTGCTCGAGCTCGGTTCGGGGTTCCACCCCGACCTCACCGGCCGCGAGAACGTCTACCTGAACGGGGCGATGCTCGGCCTCAGCCGCAAGCAGATGGCCGCGTCGATGGATTCGATCATCGACTTCAGCGGCATCGGCGACTTCATCGACGAGCCCGTGAAGATCTATTCCAGCGGCATGTACGTGCGGCTCGGGTTCGCGGTCTCGGTGAACGTCGACCCGGAGATCCTCCTCGTCGACGAGGTGATCGCGGTGGGCGACGAGGAGTTCCAGCGCCGGTGCATGAACCACATGAACGTGCTGCGCGAGCGGGGCACGACGATCGTCCTGGTGAGCCACAACACCTCGCTGATGTCGGATCTCTGCGACCGGCTCGGGTGGCTCGACCACGGCCGACTGGTGGACGTGGGTGAACCCGAGGACGTCGTGGCGCACTATCTGGCCGCGGTCGACACCGGCAACCGCAACCGGCTGACCACCCGCGACTAGCGGGAGCGGGTCGGCTCGTCGTCGACCGGCGTCACGACGAGGCCCGTCGACGGCCTCCCCCGGCGGAGACGACCGAACAGGAAGCCAGTGCCCCAGGCGACGTGCATCGTGGCGAACACCGCCATCAGCAGATAGCGATCCGTCTTGCGGGGCAGCTCCGGACGGTTGTCGCGGGCGACGAGGAGTGCGGATCCCGTGTAGGCCGCGGGCAGCAGCCAACCACGAGCCCGGCCCCGCAGCAGGTCCACCGCGCTCACGATCAGTCCGATCACGAGCAGGGGTGCCACGGTCTGGCGAGGCTTGAGCGAACGGGGGTTGCGCCGCAGGACATGGCGCTTCCACGCGCCGTACTGGAAGTACTGCGAGGCGAGCTGCGAGAAGGTCGCACGGGGCCGGTAGGTCACCACGAGGGCGGGGTCGAGCCAGACCTCGCCGCCGGCTTCCCGCAGGCGGGTGTTGAGCTCGTAGTCCTGGTTGCGGTCGAGCGTTTCGTCGAATCCTCCGACCGCGACCAACGCGTCGCGCCGGAACACGCCGAGGTAGACGGTGTCGGTCGGACCCTCGTAGCCGTCGCGGCGAAAGCGCGCGGGGCCGGCGCCGAAGGGCGAGCACATGCCCACGGCGATGACCCGCTGCAGCCCGTCGTCGCCGACCGGGCGCTGGATACCGCCGACATTGGCGGCGCCCGTGCGCTGGAGGGTGGCGACCGCTCGCTGGAGATAGCGGGGCGGGAGCACGCTCTGGGCGTCCACCCGGGCGACGATGGGCGATCGACCGGCCCGCGTGGCGATGTTGAGCCCCGTCGGCGTCCGCCCCGTCGGGTTCGCGACGACCGTGACCCGACGGTCGTCGGCAGCACGGCGTTGGGCGATCTCCCACGTGGCATCGCGTCCGGGGCCCACCGCGACGATGACGTTGATGGCGCCCGCGTAGTCCTGGTCGAGGACGGCGTCGAGGCACGTGTCGAGCGTCGACGCCGCATCGAGGGCGGGGACGATCACGTCCACCGCCGGCGCGATGTCGGGCACGGGTGCGAGGTTCAACGGGCGGATCGCCGCAGCATCACGAGCAGCGTCTCGGCCAGGATCTGGAGGTCGAGGATCGGCGACCAGTTGACGACGTACTGGAGGTCGTGGCCGAGCTTGTAGCCCGGGTCGGTCTGATAGTGACCCCGGATCTGGGCGAGGCCGGTGATCCCCGGCGGCAGGTCGTGGCGTCGGCCGTAGCCGGGGATCAGCTCCTCGAGGTTGGCGACGAACTCGGGCCGCTCCGGGCGGGGGCCGACGAGGGACATCTCACCGCGCAGCACGTTGATCAACTGGGGCAGCTCGTCGAGGCGGCTCTCGCGCATCCAGCGCATCCCGGGCACGACCCGGGGATCGTCCTCGTCGGCGAGCACGGGCGCGCCGGCGGACTCGGCATCGTGACGCATGCTGCGGAACTTCAACATCGTGAACGTCGTACCGGCGCGACCCACCCGCTCCTGGCGGTAGAGCACCCCCTTGCCGACCCGCAGGCGGACGTAGAGCGCCGCCCCGAGTGCCACCAGGACGATGATCGGGCTCAGCACGGCGATGACCGCCAGCTCCAAGATCCGCTTCAACCGCAGGCGATAGTTCGGCACGGCCCGGGTGCGGAGGGCGACGAACGGCATACCGGCGATCTGACGGCTCCGCTGGAGCCCGAGGAGGGTGTCGGACGGCGAGATCCGGTAGAAGACGCCGACACGACGGCGCTCGAGGTCGTCCAGGGGGTCGGGATAGATCTTGTCGAGCGAGCCACCGCTGAGCAGCAGCACGTCCGTCGCGCCGACCCGATTGCATTCACTCAGCAGCGCGTGGGCGTTCGGGGTCTGACCGACCACCTCCGTGTCGCCCCCGGACTCCGCGAGATGGGCGCGCGCCAGCGAGATGTCGTCCGGCGTGCCGACGAGGAGCACCCGTGAGTGTCCGTAGCGGCGGGACCGCAGCCGTCGGGAGATCGCCCGGGCCAGGGCCACGGACACCGTCGCGGCCACGGCGAGGACGGCGAGGTTGAGTCGGGGCATCAGGTAGCGGTTCGTGGCGAGCCCGATGGCCGCGGAGATCAGCACCGAGACGGCGGTCAGCGCGACGATGCGGGGCAACCAGGGCGGGAGGCCGAGGCGCTGCTCGTACTCGTACAGCCCGCCGAAGTAGTACATGACCATGTGGACGGCAGTCGCGATCGCGAACCCGATCAGATAGTGCGACACCGGGTAGGTGGGCCACGAGAACCCGAAGCGGGCGACGGTGATGGCCACCATCAGCCCGTAGATGGTCACGGCGTCGATGACGTGGAGGTAGCGGAAGCCGCGACGACGCAGCGAGCGGATCACCGGGATCTCGCCGCTGTCCACCGTGGGCTGCTGGAGGGGTTGCTGAGTCTGCATCGGCGTCTCGGCCGCAGTGGCGGCCGAAAACGATGCTAACCGCCGACCCCGTCACCGCGGCGGGCACCCACGTCGGCCACGAAGGCCGCGATGGCCCCCGCCACCTCCCCCGCGCCGGCGAACTCGCCCGATCGGAGCGGGGCGGGACGCGGCTGACCGGTCGGCGCGGCCAGGTCCGCCCAGGAGCCGAGCGTCGCCCGATCCGGGCCGAGATCGGCGGCCAGCGATCGCAGTTTCGGCTCCGTCGACACCACATGGGCCGGCACGCCGGCGCGGGCGGCCAGGACGACCGCGTGATAGCGCGAGGCGACCACGAGCCGGGCGCCGGCGACCGCGCCGACGTGGGCGTCCACGGTGTCGTCGACGAGCCGCGCGTCCACCGACAACGCGGCTCGGAGCTCGGCGGCGACGTCCCGATCCCGCCGACCCCGGAACCCGGCGAGCGCGACCCGGTATCCCTGCTCGACCGCCAGACGCTCGACGGCGGCCGCGATCTGCGCCACCGGCGGCGCCACCAACCGGCGAGCGGCGGGCCGCACCAGACCCGGTTTCACTCCCGGCCCGACAGCCACGATGATCTCGTCGTTCGGCTCCGCCGGCGCGTCCGGGAGGTCGAGCGTGAACGCGAGGTCGGCGGCCGTCGTGGGATGCAGTCCCGCGGCGCGGAGCGCGTCGGAGGAGCCCTCGTCGCGCGTCACGACGGGCGCGTCGGCGAGTGCACGGCGCAACAGCCGGGCGGACGACCGCCGCCGCAGGGGCTCGGCGCCGACCCCGAACGCGGCGACCGGCACCCCGCGGCGCCGGGCGGCCAGCGCGGCGGCGAGGTGGCCGGGCAGGTTCCAGAGGCTGCTGCCGTCCTGGAGGATCCCGCCGGGTCCGACGATCACGCCGTCGACGGTCGCCACCGCGCCGCGGGCGCCCATGCCCCACGGGACCGACTCGACCTCGTGCTCAGCAGCCGTGGTCCCCGGATCGCGCGAAGCCACGACGGGAACACCACCGGCCCCCCGCACCATCGCGACGATCGCGGCCGTGAGCAGTTCGTCGCCGATGTTTCCGGCGCCGGCCCAACCACAGATCAGCAGCCGGGGGCCGTCGATCGCAGGTGGGTGATCCGTCACCCGCAGGACGCTACCGCGCTCAGAAGAGGGCGAGTTCCGGGGGCTCGACGCTGCCGGCCCACGCATTGTCGGCCGAGGCCAGGCGGTACTCGAAGGTCACCATCTGGGCGCGGGTGACCGTGTCGTGCGGCGAGAAGGTCGTGGGCGTGGTGCCCGTCGTGATGTCGTGCTCGGCCATCCAGTCGACGGCGTCGGCGAAGTAGTCGCCGCCGTCCACGTCGACGAACCCGGAGGTGTACGACGGCGTCGGCTCGCCCGCCGTGCGCCACATGAACGTCGCGAGCTGGCCCCGGTCGACGGGAAGGTCCGGCTCGAAGGTCGTCGGTGTCGTGCCGGTCGTGACCGACACGTCGGCCGCCCACGCCACCGCGGCGGCATGCCAATCCTCGGGGTCGACATCGACGAACGACGTCTCGGTGCCGTGATCGGGCGAACCCATGAAGCGCCACAGGAAGGTCACGGCCTGGGCACGGGTGAGGGCCTCGTCGGGCCCGAAGTCGTTGCCCCCGAGTCCGGTGCTCACGCCGGTGAACTTCGCCCAGTCCGACGCGATGACCCAGAAGCCGGAGCCGGCGTCGTCGAACGGTTCGAAATCGACGACCGACTCGACCCGCAGCTCCGGGAACCGGGGATCACGGTCGAACGGGTTCGCGGTGACCCGCTCGACCATCTCACCGGCGACGCGGAGGAGGCTGCGGCGGCGCTCGACCGACCAACTGCCCGGGAGGTCGTCATCGACGAGCGCGAACGCGGCGGCGACATGGGGCGCGGAGAACGACGTGCCCTGCTGCGACGCGAACCCGGAGGCGTCGTAGGAGGCCAACACGGTCGTCTCGACGGGACTGCCGGGGGCGAGGAGGTCGAGCTCGGTGCTGGAGCTGGTGAAGGACGCCACCTCGCCGTCCACGGTGGTGGCGCCCACGGAGATCACGTCGGGGAGGCACGCCGGGAAGGTGATGGAGTCCTCCCAGCCGTAGTTGCCCGACGCGGCCACGACCGCGATGCCCGCGTCGGTGAGGCGTCCGATGACGTCCTCCCACGCGGCGTCCGTGCACGACCCGGGATCGCCGCCGAGGCTGAGGTTGACGGCGGCGATGTCGTAGGTGCTGCGCATCGAGTACACGTGCTCGAGCGCGGCGAGCACACCCGCCTCGGGGATGTAGGCGCTGTATGGGTACTCCGGATCGCTCTCGTCGGCGAGCCCTTCGACCACCGCGGTGACGCGCAGCGCCATGATGCCGGCGTCCGGAGCGACCCCGGCCAGGGTCTCGTCGTCGCCGGAGATGACCCCCGCGACCGCCGTGCCGTGGCTGCAACTCGCCGGAATCGTCGAGCAGGGTTCGGCCGACGTGTCGCTGCGGGTCCCGTTCTTGCAGAGTTCGGTGACACTCACGCCGGGATTGGACGCGAAGGTCGGCACGCCGTCGAGGTAGCACGCCGTGTCGATCACCGAGCCGATCAGACCGGGATGATCGTCGTCGACACCCGAATCGATCACGGCGACGACCTTGCCGTCGCCCGTCGTGCCCGCCGCCTGGAGGGCCGTGGCCCCCACCGTGGTGGTCGACACGTCGAGCAGCAGCCGCAGGTCCTCCCGGGCCGGCCGGATGGACTCGACGATCGCTGACGCCTCCAGCGCCGCGAACGCCTCCGGCGTCACCTCCGCCGCGAGGATGTCCAGGTCGTCGAGCGCGCCGGTCGCCTCGAGCCCGTCCACGTCGAGTGCGAGCAGACCGGCGATGGTCGGTGCGTCGCCCGGTAGGCCGAGGTCGACGAGCTCCACGATCACCGGCGTCGTCGCGTCGGCCGCCGGTGGTTCGCTCGCCACCGGTTCGTCGGCCCCCGCCGGCACGCCGAACCCCACCACCAGGGCGATCGTGAAGGCGAAACAGAGGAGAAGTCGATGTCGCAAAGGGGTACCCGCCGGGAAATGGTTCTCTCCGTCCATCGGCAGGGGCGGCGCGAACCTGACGGTCTGTGGCCGAGGTGATGGCCTTCGAGCGCAACAATCTCGTAACATAACCCTGTCCTGAAGCGGGCGGTCCGCCGATGGGATACCCATGAGCCGTCTGCCTCTCCATCGAGTACTCAGCGCCGTCATGGTCGCGTCGATTCTTGCAGCCACCGCCGCGCCCGCGAGCGCGGACGAGGGACCGGCGGAGCCGACCATCACGTTCCGCCACGGCGGCTTCGGCCACGGGGTCGGTATGTCGCAGTACGGGGCCCTCGCCCGCGCCGAAGCCGGCCACAGCCACGAGGACATCCTCGGCTTCTACTACGAGGGCGCAACGCTCGGCTCGCTGTCCGACTTCCCCGAGTTCGACGACGGCGACGGACTCGACGTCCTCATCGAGAACGGCTCCGGCGGCAACACCCACGGCGGAAAGGTCAGCGTCTCCCAGCCGTACATCAACGGCGACTACCAGGAGGGGTGGGAGCTCGAGGTCCACGTCGGCGGCGACCTCCTGACCACCTCGACGGAATCCGTCGAGGCGTCGTTCGACGGAACGGCCTGGTCGGCGACGATCGATGACGACGACGACCCGGACACCGCCCGGGTCGAGCTGTGCGACGAGACCTGCACCGGGCCCCTCGAGTTCGCGCTCGTCGGCGGCACCCACGTCGTCCTCGAACCCGGGGAGGACACGAACCCGAACCTCGGCAACGGCAGCGGCGCCTATGCCGGCGGTCGGATCATCCTCGTGCCCGGCGAGCACGACTCGGACTGCGGGTCCGGCACGCGGTTCTGCGTCATCCACGGGGACCTCGACTTCCAGGACTATCTCGTCGGACTGGCCGAGATCCCGACGTCGTGGCCGGCGGAGGCCCAAGCCGCCCAGGCCGTCGCGGGCCGGAGCTACGCCGCCGCCGCGATCATCAACCGCGCCCACCTCGGTCGCCCGTGGGACATCGTCGACTCGACGAAGGACCAGCACTACACCGGCTACGACCGCATGCTCCAGGGCTGTGGCAACTGGTGCGACGGCGTCGACATCTCCGACGATCAGCTCCTCGTCTTCGACGGAAAGATCGCCCAGGCGTTCTACTCGTCGTCCAACGGAGGCCACACCGCCAAGCCGAGCGATGTCTGGAACGGCGGGACCGACCTCGCCTATCTGCCCTCGAAGGCGGATCCCTTCGATGCACATCCGAGCAACCCGAACCGGTGGCGGGAGACCACCTGGACCGTCGAACGAGTGTCGCGCTATCTCAACGAGTACAGCGACCCGGTGGAGGGCGACCAGCTCCACGTGGGGACGGTGCGCGACATCGAGATCACCGACGCTCCCGCGTCCGGCTGGATCAACTTCGCCGAAGTGACGATCGTCGGCACGTTGAAGACCGTGACGGTCGAAGGTCTGTCGCCCGGGGGCACCACCCCGTACGGCTACCGCTTCTGGTACGCGCTCAACGAGGGCTGCAAGCGTGACCCGGATTGCTCGGGTCGCTTCGCCGGCGCCCGCATGGAGATCGACGAGATCGTGAACTTCGTCGACGTCGACCCGGGCGAGTTCTTCTACGAACCGGTGCAGTGGATGGTCACCGAGAAACTCACGACCGGCCTCTCCGATGACACCTTCGGCCCGCACGACGACAACACCCGGGCCCACATCGCGACCTTCGTGTGGCGCTTCGCCGGTGAGCCGCCGGCGCCGGAGCCGTCGATCTTCGCGGACGTCGAACCGAAGTCGTTCTACGAGGGAGCGGTCGCCTGGATGGCGTACACCGGCATCACGACCGGGACCTCGGACGCGGCGTTCTCGCCCCACGCGATCGTCACCCGCGCCGAGGCGGCGACGTTCCTCTGGCGCCTCGCCGGCGAGCCGGCGTCGGACGAGCCCCACGACTTCGTCGACGTGGCCGACAACCGCTTCTACACCGAGGCGGTTCGTTGGATGGTGGAGCACGGGATCACGACCGGCACATCATCCACAACGTTCGAACCCGACAAGGTGCTCACCCGGGGCGAGATCGCCACGTTCCTGTGGCGACTCGCGGGCACGCCCGAGGCGTTCGCCGACGGGGTCGAGCTGCCGTCCGCCATGCGGGTGAGCTGAGTCGGTCAGCTCGTCGGCGCGTCGACGCCGGCGAGTTCACAGGTCCAGGCCGTCAGATCGTCGACGGGGTCGCCACACCACTCGAGCATCCGCCGGCGCCCATCGTCGTGACGGGCCTGGGCGGCGGGCAGATCGTCCACCAGTTCGTCGAGGGCGGCGAAGAACGCCGCCTCGTCCTCGAGCAGGAACGCCTGGGTGAGCCCCCACCGCTCCTCGAGTTCGACCTGATACGGGTGGCGGCCCGCCCAGGTGTTGAACCGGATCGACGGCGTGCCGATCACGCCCGCCTCCGAGCAGACCGTCTGGCTGTCGCCCACGACGATGTCGGCCGCCGCGAGCACATGGTGGAAGCGCTCGGGGGCGGCGGCCACCCGGCGGTCGGCGAGGTCGGGCGGCAGGGGCTCCTCGGAGGAGATGAGCACCGAGCCGGTCGTCTCCAACCGCCCGATCACACGATCGATCTGGTCGCGGCTCATCCCGGCCTCGCTCACGTCGTGGCTGGCGGTGAACGCCGTGAGCCGCAGGACATGGAACCGCTCGTCGGGTCCCAGCCCGAGCTCGCCGCGGATGTCCGGATCCGGCGTGAACCGTGACGGGTGGAGGTAGAAGAGCTCCTTGTACCCCTGGTAGCGCCGATGGTTGCGGCCGTAGCTCTTCTCGGTGGCGGTCGGGCTGGCGATGATGTTCGCGAACGGACCGGCCACGTAGTACAGGAGTCCCGCCACATGGCCGTCGTCGGTGTCATAGAGCACGGGCGTGCGGGTGAGGCGGCCCGCGTGCACGCCGGCCGGCGACCGGGTGAGGATCACATCGGGCCGGAACCGGCGGACCTCGCGCCACGCCCGCCAGTCCCGCACCAGGAGCTCACGGGCCAACGAGAGCATCGACGTCCCTGCGGTCGAGGCAGGCACGTGCGGACGGTCCCGCGCCTCGATCAGCTCGACCACCGAATCCTTGCCGGGGCGCGAGAGCCACAGCGTCTCCGCGCCGTCGGCGAGCAGGCGATCCTCGACGGCGCCGAGCGTCCACACGTCGGCGGGATGCACCGCGTCGATCAACACCTTCATCTCGGCCGTGACGGTAGCGTCGCGGGATGCCGACCGCGCTGCGCCGCCTCCTCGACCAGCGCGCCCGACCGCTCACGCCCCGGACGCGTGGCCTGCTGCTCGCCATCACTGCCGCCGGCGTGCTCGGCGCGACGATCTGGGCGTGGCGCTCGTCCGAGCTCGCGATCGGCGACCTCGAGTGGCTCCCCATCGTCGTCCTCTTCGCCGTCGCGGCACCGCTGAGCCTGCTGCTGAAGGCGGCCGAGTTCCGCGCCGCGGCGGCGATCGCCGACCAGCGACCGGGCCTGACCCGTTGCCTCGACGTCGCGGTGCTGTCCTCGGCGGCGAACCTGCTCCCGCTCCCCGGTTCGCTCCTCGTGACCGTGCAGTCGCTGGCCGAGGACGGCACGACCTACGGCACCGCCGTGAACGCGAGCGCGGTTCCCGGCCTGACGTGGCTCTCGATCACCGGCGTGATCGGGGGCGGCGCCATCGCCGTCGAGGGCAACGTGTGGCTCGGACTCGCCGTCGCGGCCGCGGGCCTCGCCGTCGCCATCGTCGCGGCCACCATGTTCACCCGCACCGCGCCCGCCGAGCAGCGGATAGCCCTCGCGCTCGTGATCGTCCTCGTCGAGGCGGGCTGGCTCGCGGTCAGCGCCCTGCGGCTCGGACTCGCCGTCAGCGCCCTCGGCGTGTCGATCGACCCGCTCCAGGCGGTGGCCCTCTCGGTCGCCGGCGCGATCACCGTCGCGATCGGCTTCTTCCCCGGCGGCCTCGGCGTGCGCGAGGCGCTCCTCGCCGCCCTCGCGCCGATCATCGGCCTCGAGCTCGACACGGGCGTGTTGCTCGGATCACTCGACCGCGTCGTCTGGCTCACGTTCCTCGCCGTCGCCGCCACTCTCAGCGTCGCCGCCGCCTCCCGCCGCACCGCCTGACTCCCAGAACCCAAACCCAAACCCCCGAAGTGGCGTGCACATCACCCGGAGTTCGGGCGATACACACGCCAGAACGGAAGGAAGGGGGGGGTGGGGTCTTCGGTGCGCGGGTCAGGTGAGGCGGGACACGAGTTCGGCGAGAGGGTCGCGGAAGTCGCGGGTCTCGGGGAGGCCCGAGAGGCGCAGGGCCATGTTGTCGAGAACCGAGTTCGCCGGACGAGGGGCCGGGTAGGAACCGGGCAGTTCGTCGGTGGAACACGGATTGACCCGTTCGGGGTCGGCGCCGGCCGCCTTGGCGACCTCGCGGGCGAACTCGTACCAGCTCACCGCCCCCTGGTTGGTGACGTGGAACAGTCCCGGCCGCTTCGACAGCGCCAGGTCCCGCAGGACCGGCGCCAGGTCCGAGGTGAAGGTGGGGTGCCCCACCTGATCGTCGACGAACGTGAGCTGGTCGTGCTCGCCGAGCAGCCGCAGGATGGTCTTCACCATGTTGTGGCCGTACTCGCCGCAGACCCAGGCGGTGCGGACGACGGTGGCCGCTGGGCCCGCCTCGATCTCGCCCGCGAGCTTGGATCGGCCGTAGACCGACACGGGATTCGGCGTGTCCCACTCGACGTAGGGACTGTCCTTGGTGCCGTCGAACACATAGTCCGTCGAGACGCTGGCGAGATGGGCACCGGTCTGACGACAGCCCTCAGCGAGATGACGCACGGCCATCGCGTTGACGTTGTACGCGAGTTCGACCTTCGTCTCGCAGTCGTCCACCGCGGTGATCGCCGCACAGTTGATGACGACATCCGGCCGCAGCTCGTGCATGGCGCCGAGCACGAGGGCCCGATCGGTGATGTCGAGTTCGGGAAGGTCGACCGCGGTGACCTCATGGGGTTCGAGCAGGGGCTGGATCTCCGTGCCCAACTGGCCGTTGGCCCCCGTCAGCAGGATCCTCATCGGACCGCCTGGGTGTTCGCCTTCAGCGGCTCCCACCACGCCCGGTTCTCGCGGTACCAGGCGACCGTCTTCTCGAGTCCCTCGGCGAAGTCCTGGGCCGGCGCCCAACCGATCGCCTTCAGCTTCGAACAGTCGATCGAGTAGCGGCGGTCGTGCCCGAGGCGGTCCTCGACATAGTCGATCGCCGACTCGTCCCGGCCGCACAACTCGATCAGCCGGTCGGTGAGCTCACGGTTGGTGATCTCGTTGCCGCCGCCGATGTTGTAGATCTCGCCGGGCTCGGCGTTGCGGAGCACGACGTCCACGCCGGAGCAGTGGTCGGCGACGAACAACCAGTCGCGGATGTTCATGCCGTCGCCGTAGAGCGGCACGGTGCCCCCGTCGAGCAGGTTCGTGGTGAACAGCGGGATGACCTTCTCGGGAAACTGGAACGGCCCGTAGTTGTTCGATGCCCGGGTGACGATGATGGGCATGTCGTAGGTCGTGTGGTAGCTCAGCGCGATGAGGTCGGACCCGGCCTTCGACGCGGAGTAGGGCGACCGGGGGTCCAGCGGATCGGTCTCGACCGAGGACCCCTCCTCCACCGAGCCGTAGACCTCGTCGGTGGAGACGTGGAGGAACCGGTCGACCTCGAGCTGGCGGGCGACGTCGCACATCACGTTCGTGCCGTCACAGTTCGTGTGCACGAACGCGTCCGGCCCGGAGATCGAGCGGTCGACGTGGGACTCCGCCGCGAAGTGGACGACCTGGTCGCAGCCCCGCATCGCGGCGGCGACATCATCACGGTCGCAGATGTCGCCGTGCACGAACGAGACACGCGAGCCGAGGACGTCCTCGATCGACGCCATGTTGCCCGCGTAGGTGAGCGCGTCGTAGATGACCACTTCGTCGTCGCTGGTCTCGAGGACGTGGCGGACGTAGTTGCTTCCGATGAATCCGGCAGCGCCGGTGACGAACAGCTTCATGCGAAGAGCCTTTCGTGCTCAGGTGGTGCGCAGCGAGTGGTAGGGACGACGGTTGGCGGGAATGTCGTCGCGCAGGGGGTTGGCCTGATCGCGCCCGGACAGGATCGGATCGGTGAGGCCCCAGTCCGCGCCGATCGCCGGGTCGTTCCACAGCACGCCCAGCTCGTCGGCCGGGTTGTAGTAGCCGTCGACGAGATAGGTCAGCGTGCAGTCCGTGAGCGCCGCGAACCCGTGGGCGACCCCCGGCGGGATGTAGATGCCGTGGTGGACGTGGGAGTCCGCGTCCTCACCGCCGAGGTCGTAGACGATCGTGGCGCCGTCGGTCGGGCCGCCCTCGCGCAGGTCGTGGAGGACCACACGCACCTTGCCGTAGGGGCAATACCAGTAGTCGCTCTGGTGCAGGTGGTAGTGGAGGCCCACCACGGCGCCGCCCTGGCGGTCGCCCCGGTTGCCCTGGATCATCTCGCGCTGACCCGGGAACCAGGAGCGGCGATACGTCTCGATGAAGTAGCCCCGCTCGTCCCGATGGATGTCGGGTTCCACGATGTAGACGCCGTCGATGACGTCAGAGGGCGTGACGGTTGCCATGCAAGCTCCAGAAGGTGAGGAGGGTCCGGGTTATTCGATCTCGAGGTGGCAATGGTCGCCCAGCATGACCCGGGTGGCCCGGGGCCGGGAGTCGCCCTTGCTGATCTCGGTGTCACGACCGACGAGGGAGTCGGTCAGCCGCGGGATGTCGGTGACCGAGCTGCGCCGCAGCAGCACCGAGTTGTCGATCTCGCTGTGGGTGATGCGGCAGTCGATCGCGATGGAGCTGTAGGGCCCGACATAGCTGTCCTCGACGATCGTGCCGGCGCCGATGATGGCCGGGCCCCGCACGGTCGAGTTGACGATCTTGGCGCCCGCCTCGATCACGACGCGGCCGTCGATCGACGACGTGTCGTCCACTTCGCCTTCGACGGATCGACGGAGGGTGTCGAGCACGAGGCGATTGCACTCGAGCAGCGGGTCCTTCTTGCCGGTGTCGATCCACCAGCCGACCAGCACCTCGTGGTTGACGCGGTGACCGTTGGTGACGAGCCACTGGATCGCGTCCGTGATCTCGAGCTCACCCCGCGGCGACGGCTCGATGGCGGCCACCGCCTCGTGAATCGTCGGGTCGAACAGGTAGACGCCGACGAGGGCGAGGTCCGACGGTGGCACCTCGGGCTTCTCGACGAGCTGGAGAACCTCGCCGTCGGGACCGATCTCGGCCACGCCGAAGGCGGTCGGGTTGTCGACCTTGGCGAGCAGGATCTGGGCGGCGGGGGCGACGGCGGCCTCCGTGAGCTGGGGCGCGTCCGCCGCGGCACGGGCGCTCTCGAACTGCTCGACGAACTCGGTGAGGCCCTGCTCGAGCATGTTGTCGCCCAGGTACATGACGAAGTCGTCGTCGCCCAGGAAGTCACGGGCGATGAGCACACAGTGGGCGAGCCCGAGCGGCTCGTCCTGCACGATCCACGTGATCTCGACTCCGAACCGGGAACCGTCACCGACGTGTTCGCGGATCTCGTCGCCGGTCGCGGGCGCGATGATGATCCCGATCTCGGTGATGCCGGCGGCCGCCATGTCCTCGATCCCGTAGAACAGGATCGGCTTGTTGGCGATGGGGACCAGCTGCTTCGCGCTGGTGTGGGTGATCGGGCGGAGCCGGGTTCCGGCACCGCCGCTGAGAATGAGACCCTTCACGGCCCACAAGGGTACCCAGCAGCCGAATGACTGTCTCTAGGCGGGACGACCTACTTGCCGACGAACCCCGATGTTTCGATCCGGTCCCGTCGGGTATCACCCCTCCACAGCCAATCCAAGGAGGACCCATCATGCGTACCACCGGACTCGGCTTCAGTGCCGTACTCATCGCCGCCGGAGCGATCCTGGCCTGGGCCGTCACCCACGAGGCCGAAGGCATCGACCTGAACGAGGTCGGCGTCATCTTGTTCGTGGTCGGCATCGGCCTCGGACTCGTGACCCTCGCCGTCGCCCTCATCGGCCGCAACACGAGCGTCGAGTCCCGCCACGACACCGTCGTCGACGGTCACGCGGTGCGCGAGGAGAAGGTCACCGAATACAGCAGCTGAGCCCCACCCCGACGGCGCCACCCCCCAGCCGTCAGCTGCGCGAAGCGGGCGCCTCCGTCGGGAGGCGCCCGCTTCGTGTGTGCACCGAGTACTCGTACTTCAGCAGCGCCGCGGTCACGAGCGACCCGGTGGTCACGGCGGCGACCAAGGCGGACTCGACCCGCAGGAACGGATCGTCGGCGAACGCCAGCGCGACAGGGAACGCGGCCACCCCGACGATGTAGCCGACCACGGCGAGGCGGGTGTGATCGAGCGCGACGAGACCCAGCGAGAGCGACAGCATCACCATGAGTCCGCCCCCGCTGGCGGACAGCAGCGCCATGTCACGGGCGCCGATCTCGTCGCCGAACAGCGACGCGACCAACCACGGCCCGATTGCGGCCATCGCCACGATCGAGACGGCGGCGACCGAGATCACGGCGGCGACGAGGCGCAGCTGGATGTCGCGAAACGCGGTCAGGTCGTTCTGGGCGGCCTGGATCGCGAGATTGGGCAGCAGGGAGGCCTTCACGGCCTGGAAGAAGAACAGCGGCACCCGGGAGATGATCAGGCCGTTGAGGAAGATGCCCGGAGCCTCCTCGCCCAGATCCGTCCCGACGATCTCCAGGGCGACCGGCCCGACGTTGAGCATGAACGCTTCGCCGAGCGAGGCGATCAGGAGCCAGCCGAGTGACGGCGTCAGCTCGGACAGGGGCGCGGGCGGACCCGGCTTGACGAAGGGACGGAGGCCTCCGATCGCGAAGCCCGTGGCGATCAGGAAGGCGATGCCGACACTCACCGCGTAGTAGCCGACGACCTGGATACCGATCGCGGCGAGGATGCCCGCCATCACGAGCCGCCCGACACCCTCCGCCGCGAAGTACGCGCTGTAGCGACCGAACTCGTGGCGACCCGAGAGCACGCCGCGCACACACTCGGCGATCATGAAGGCGGCGAGGGCGAGGATGAGAGCGACCATCAACTCGACGCGGTGGTCGAGGAGCTCGTCGAGCCCGAGACGCCACGCGGCGAGGACGCCCACGATCACGACGCCCAGCTGGATCGACCCGATCCGGGCCGCCTGTGTCAGGACGGGGGCGCTGCCCTGACCCTGCCCGGCACGCGCCGCCGTCGCGCGGGCGATCTCCTGTTCGAGCGGCTGGAACAGGCCGGGACCGAGGATGTAGATGAGCCCCCACAGGACCGCGAGCCCGCCGTAGGCCTCGTCACCGAGGGCGCGCCGCGCGACGACCAGGAAGGCATACGTGGTGATGCCGTTGACCACGAGCCCCGTCCCGATGGCGGCGGTGCCTTCGGGCAGCGGACTCCGGTCGCGCAGAGTGACGAGAAGGCGGCGGATGCTGTTCTCCAGATGTGGGCCCCTCGGGCGCGAGGGGACCCAGGGAGGGTATCGGCGCACCCCGCAGGAGCGGCCGACCCCGGGCTACGCCGGAGTGAACGACGGCATGCAGAGTCCGTCGAGCTCGGTGATCTCGATCCGGTCCCGGTTCTCCCAGGTGACCTGGTTGTCCGGGTCGACCCGGAGCTTGAACTCGCGGATGCTCATCTCGAGCGCGTCGAACGCGATCAGCCGACCCCGGAGCGGGTCCCCCACACCGAGCAGGAGCTTGAGCGCTTCGAGCGCTTGGATGCTGCCGACGATGCCGGGCAGCACGCCGAGCACGCCGGCTTCCGCGCACGACGGCGCGAACTCCGCCGGGGGCGCTTCGGGGAGCATGTCGCGATAGGTCGGGCCCTGCCGCGGATCGAACACCGTGATCTGACCCTCGAACCGGAAGATCGAGCCGTGGACGACCGGGATGCCGAGCTTCACCGTGGCGTCGTTCAGGAGGTAGCGGCTCGGGAAGTTGTCGGCGCCGTCGATCACGACGTCGTAGCCCTCGATGATGTCCATGATGTTGTCGGCCCCGAGCCGGGCGTCGTAGGTGACGACGTTGACGTCCGGGTTCAGGCGGGTGAGCGTCTTCTTGGCCGAGTCGACTTTGCGCTCACCGATGCGATCGAGATTGTGGAGGATCTGACGCTGGAGGTTCGACTCGTCCACCACGTCCATGTCGATGATGCCGAGGGTGCCGACCCCGGCCGCCGCGAGATAGAGCGCGGCGGGCGAGCCGAGGCCACCGGCCCCGAGCAGCAACACCTTGGACTCCAGCAGCTTGAGCTGGCCCTCCTCCCCGATCTCGGGAACGAGGAGATGCCGCTGGTAGCGGTTGCGCTGGTCCGGCGTGAGGGTCTGGGGGCGCTTCCAGTCGCGGCCCTCGTCCTTCCACTTGTTGAAGCCACCGTCCATCGAGACCGTGTTGGCGTAGCCGAGCTGTTCGAGCGTCTGCACGGCGAACGCGGAGCGCACACCACCGGCACACATCACGACGATCTTCGCGTCACGATCGGGCACCCGGTTCTCGATGTTGGACTCGAGCTGTCCACGGGGAATGTGGACCGAGCCCGGGATCGCCCCCTGCTCGTACTCGTCGGGTTCGCGGACGTCGAGGAGGGTGTAGCCCTCGGCGAGGAGTGCTTCGCCACCGGCGGTGTCGACCTCGGTGATCGACGACTTCGCCTGCTGAAGGAGTTCACGGAAACTGGCCATGGCCGAAATCCTACCTAGTTAGTCGGGAATTGACAGCCCCAACCGGTCTCAGGTGGTCGGCATTCCCACGATCGCGGGCAGGACGTCACCGATCTGCTCGTTCAGGAGCACGTCGGCGAACCCGTCCATGGCCGTCGGCTCGGCGTTGACGATGATCAACTTCGCGCCGGCGTGCTTGGCGATGGCCACGGTCTCGTTGATCGGGTAGACCGCGAGCGACGTGCCGATCGCGAGGAAGACGTCGGCCGCGAGGGCGGCCTCCTCGGAGCGCCGGAGGTCGTCGGGATCGAGCGACTGGCCGAAGGACACGGTGGCGGACTTGAGCATGCCGCCGCAGCGCGGACAGTCGGGGTCTGCCTCCCCCGCCCGCACCCGTTCGAGCGCCTCCTCCATGTTGTCGCGGTACTCGCATGCGAGGCACTGGACCTTGCGGGTCGTGCCGTGCACCTCGACGACCAGCTCGGGGCTGTTGCCGGCCCGCTGGTGGAGCTCGTCGACGTTCTGGGTGATGAGGGTGTGGAGCTTGCCCCGCTGCTCGAGGTGGACGAGAGCGTGGTGGCCGATGTTGGGCTCCACGTTGGCCCACAGGGCGCCGGACGCCCGAGCCGCCCAGTTCGCCTTCCGCACCTCGGGATCGTTGACGTAGTACTGGATGTTCGACGCCTTCTCGGCCGCCGGGTTCTTCGTCCAGACGCCGTTGGGGCCGCGGAAGTCGGGGATGCCGCTGTCCGTCGAGATCCCGGCGCCGGTGAGCACGGCGACGGCATCGGCATCGTCGATGAGTTGGCGGGCGAGGGCGACGGCCGTCTCGGTCATGGCGCCGAACTGTAGGCGCGATGACGCCCGGGTGACGCGGGATCGCTTGAGTCACCGCCACGGCCCGGCCGGAGAAAGTAAGGTCGCGGCAGGGAAAAAAGGGGTGGTCAATGAGACCGACACGACAGGGTTCGCAGGGTCGGACGAAAGCCTGGATCGCGGCGGGGCTGGTTTCGCTTCTCGTGACGATGTTCCTGGCTCCGAGCGCGAGCGCGCAGGACGATCCGATCGAGCCGGTCGACACCGATGGTGACGGCCAGCGCGACGACTGGGACGGCGACGGTCTCCCGGACAACGACGACGACCTGCCGTGCCAATGGGACGACAAGGACAACGCCGAGAACACCGGCACCCCGGACGGGATTCCCGATGCGGCGGGGCGTCCGCCCGAGGCGAACGAGCCGCCGTGTGTCGGTGAGGGCGGCGGGCTGCCCGACCAGCTCTCCCTCCAGCAGATCTCGGTGATCCTGAGCGAGGTCTTCGCCCAGATGCCCGACGTGACCGAGCCCGGCGAGGAGCCCGACGGGTGGCCGAACATCCGCCGCCTCATCGAGAACGGCGCCGACGCCGGTCCCGATTGGACCCATCTGGACGACATCCAGGGCGAGCCGGGCGTGGACGACCTCCTCCAGGAGCTCGACGACCGGATCAACCAGGAGGGCCTCGAGGACGAGGACATCAACAACTTCGAGTTCGAGGATCCGCTGAACCCCGGCAGCTTCATCGCCATCGCGGAGGATGAGTCGCTCCAGCGGGTGCTCACCCAGATCCAGCTCGCCCGCGAGGACCAGGGCCTGGTCGGCGGTAGCGCCTCCGAGCTCACCGGCCCGTGCATGGGCATGGCGTGGTCGTTCGACAGCGACGGGCAGCCGCTCGACATCGCCTGGGACTGGGACCTCGACGGACCGCCGGTCGGCTTCCGGGACGGCGAGGTCCCCGAGGGCGAGCTCGCCGTCGAGGAGGCGTTCACCTCGGACAACCCGTTCGAGGTAGACGTGAACGGCGCCGTGATCTACACCGGCGTCGCCGGCGGCACCCTCCCCGGCCAGGGTCCCCTCGATCACGACTGGTTCATCCGCCTCGAGTTCCTCGGCACGGGCAGCAACATCGACGCCGGTGGCGACCCGAACCGATCCGGCGAGAACCGCAACCTCGGTGCGGTCAACCTCAACGAGGACCTGCCCGGCCCGGCGAAGCTCAACATGCTCGTGTCGATCAACGGTCAGATGAGCGCCCCGTCCAGCGGCACCGGCGCCGACGACGGCACCAGTGGCGCCGTGCCCAACGGGCTGCCGTTCTTCTGCATCGGCTCCGGCTTCGTCGACTTCCAGGGTGGCTTCCCGCTGGCGGCGCCCGGCGCCGCAATCGTCTTCCTGGCGACCGTGGGCATGTTGTTCAACGCTCGACCGGCCAAGACCTGGGGAGGTGTCTGATGAGCACCACGACGACCAAGCGCCATCCGATCCGGGGGATCCTCTGGGGCATCCTGATGGGCATCGGCCTGGCGATCACCGCCGTCGGCATGAAGTGGGCGGCGATCGGCACCAACGGACCGTTCGTCTTCTTCGGGATCGGGCTCGTGATCAGCGTGGCCTGGTCCCTGTTCGGCCCGGCGAAGGCACCGAAGGGTCCGCCGCCCGCCGCCGAGCCCGAGGCCGATCCCGCGCCCGACGCCCCCGACTCGCCGGACACGGTCGTGGTCGTGGAGGAGATGACGGTCGTCACCGACGGCGCCGAACTCCCGGGCGCCGATGCCGCCGACGAGACCGCCGACGAAGCCGCCGACGAGAGCACCGAGGTTGACACGGAAGCATGAGTTGAGATGAGATGACATGAGAACTTCCCCGTTGATCACCTCACGCGGAAGTTCTCATGTCCCTCCCCTCCTCTGCCCCACCCTCACCGCTCGCTGACGGGCCGATCGAGCAGCTCTACATCACGGCCTGGGATGACCCGGTCGTCGACGGCATCGGCCACGACCCCCGCTCCGGCTATGTCGAGCAGTTCTGGCTCGGCGTCCTCGGGCCGTCCACGATCTGGTTCCTGCGCCATTGCAGCCACGAACTCGATCGGGCCCCCCGAGGCTTCGTCCTCGAACTCGAAGACGCCGCCGGCGCACTCGGCCTCGGCCACAACGGGGGCCGCAACAGTGCCCTGGCCCGCACCATCGCCCGAGCCTGCCACTTCTCGGCCGCCCGCCCGATCCGCCCCGGCGAACTCGAGGTGCGGCGCCGCCTCCCGCCGCTCACCCGTAGCCAGCTCCACCGCTTACCGGACCTCGTCCAGCGCCGCCACGAGCGCTTCGTGGAGCTCGAACAGAGCACCGAGCCGACCGTCATGGCCCGCCGAGCCCGACGCCTTGCCCTCGGGCTCGTGGAGTGCGGCGATGGCGTGGACGACGCCGAACTCCAGCTGTCCCAGTGGCGATTCCACCCCTCCGTGGCCGCCGAAGCCGTCCGCTGGGCCTGGAATCGGCACCGCGAAGCGTGTGAATCGGCCCCGGAATCGCCCCGCAGCGGGAGATTCGGCGCCAACTGAGCCGCACGACCCCGCAAATTGGGTCAAAAGATGCATAAGGCACGGTGCCGGTGGTGCCGAAGGAATGGAGACGGTTCACCGCCGAAGTGGTGGTGACATCTACACAGGGGAGTCCACCCAAATGACCACCGCTTACCAGTTCCTTTCCGCTTGGATCACGTCGCACATCGACGACGATCGTGGCGCCAGCCTCGTCGAGTACGCGCTGCTCGTCGCTCTGATCGCTGTCGTCTGCATCGCCGCCGTGACCGCGCTCGGTTCCTCGGCTTCGAGCAAGTTCTCCGAGGTCGACTCGGCGATCGGCTGATCCCAGCCACAATCTGTTCGGACGGCGGGCCTTCGGGCCCGCCGTTCGGCGTTTTGGGGCGACCGCGGTCGAGGCCCGTCAGGCCGGCTTCGAGAAGTTGGCGGCGAGGTCCGCGAGGAGGCGTACCCCGAAGCCGGTGCCGCCCTTGGTGATGTCGGCGTCGTCCGCGTCGGACCACGCCGGGCCCGCGATGTCGATGTGGGCCCACGGGATGCCGTCGGCGACGAACTCCTGGAGGATCAGGCCGGCGGTGAGCGCGCCCCCGTAGGGAGCGCCGATGTTCTTCATGTCGGCCACCGTCGACTCGACCTGCTTCTTGTACTCGGGTGGGAGCGGCAGATGCCAGACCCGCTCGCCGGTGGTCTCGGACGCAGCCTCGATCTGGTCGATCCAGTCGTCGTTGTTGCCCATCACGCCCGCGATCTTGGGTCCGAGCGCCACCATGCACGCACCCGTGAGGGTCGCGAGATCCACGATCGCGTCGGGTTTGGCCTCGCTGGCGAGGGAGAGCGCGTCGGCGAGGATGAGCCGACCCTCGGCATCGGTGTTCAGCACTTCGATGGTCTTGCCGTTGCGGATCGTGAGCACGTCGCCGGGGCGGGTGGCGTCGCCGCCGAGCATGTTGTCCGTCATCGGCACGAACGCACGGACGCGGCACGCCGGCGCGATCGTGGGCATGACGGACATCGCGCCGATCACGGCGGCGCCGCCGCCCATGTCGCACTTCATCGTCATCATGCCCTGACCGGTCTTGATCGAGAGCCCGCCGGCATCGAACACGATGCCCTTGCCGACGAGGGCGAGCGTGCCCTTCGCCTTGCCCTTCGGGTTGTAGGTCAGCTCCACGAGCCGGGGCGGCAGATCCGATCCCCGGTTGACGCCGAGGATGCCGCCGAGCTTCCCCTTCTTGATCGCGGCCTCGTCCCACACCTTGACGGTCAGACCGGCCTTGCGGCCGATCGCCGCCGCCCGCTTCGCGAATTCGGGGGCCGTGAGCGCGCCACCCGGTTCGTTGACGAGGTCGCGGGCGAGCGCCTGCGCCTCCGCGACGGCGGCGCCGCGGTCGAGGGCGGCCTGGTTGCGGGCGCCGGATCCGCCGGCCACGTCAACCCGGGCGAGCTTCGGTGCCTTCCCCTCGGACTTGTAGGTGAGGAAGGTGTAGGAGCCGAGCCGCACCCCCTCGGCCAACGCCTGGCGGGCGGCGTCCGCCGCCAGTTCGCTGTCGGGCAGGGCAACGCCGATGCGGGAGTGACGGCCGAAGCCGCGCCCGATCGTCGCCCCGGCTCGGCGGATGCCGTCGGTCGTGAGGTCCGCTTCGGCGCCCACCCCGACGAGCGCACGTTGACGGTCACCGTCGGGCCAGGTGTGGGTCTGGCCGGCCTTGCCCTCGAACCCGGCGGCCTTCAGTTGCGCCGCGTCGACGCCGGTGTCACCGGCCTCGACGGCATCGCTGGTGACGAGCGTGATCGCCGCCTTGGCGGTCTTCGGGACGGATCGGACGGCGTGAAAGCTGAGGGCCATAGCGGGGCACCTTACGCGGCGATGCTGCGCAGGGACGACACTCGGCGTTCCCGGCCTCGAGCCTTTGGGAGCACGTTCGCCTCCACGCCGTGGCGAACGTGGCTAGGGTCGCGGATCTGAGCCGACCCGTCTCGCAGATCGCAGGCGGCGTCGGACCGACCATGGAGGGAAAAATGAGGAAGCTGAGAACGTTGCTCGTTCTGCTGCTCGCCTTCGCACTCTTCGCTGCCGCGTGCAGCGACGATGACGAAGGCAGCACGGACGGCGGCACAGACAGCGCCGACGACGGCACCGGAGACGACGGCACCGGAGACGGCACCGGCGACGACGGCACCGGCGATGACGGTGACGACGGCGACATGGGTGAGTTCGAGGGCAAGTCCATCGCTGCCCCCGACTGCGACTATGGCGGCAAGGTCAGCTCGATCGAGGCGACCGACCGCTACGAGGTCGTGTTCACGATGTGCAGCCCGGTCCCGGCGTTCCGCCAGATCGCGGCCTTCACCCCGTTCGGCATCCAGCCCGAGGAACACCTCGAGGCGACGGGCGGCGCGCCGCTCGACAACCCGATCGGCACCGGCCCGTTCATGCTCGACGAGTGGAACCGGGGCGACAGCGTGAACTACAGCCGCTTCGACGACTACTGGGGCGACCCGGCACCGTTCGAGCAGCTGATCATCCGCTGGGCCGCCGAGGGTGCGTCACGTCTGCTGGAGCTGCAGTCCGGCACCGTGGACCAGATCACCAACCTGAGCCCGGACGACTTCGACACCGTGAAGAACAACGGTGATCTGACGTTCATCCCGGTCGCGAACCCGAACGTGATGTACCTGGGCATGACCAACACGACGTTCGAGCCGTTCGCGGACGTGCGCGTGCGTCAGGCCATCGCCATGGGCATCGACCGTCAGCGCATCGTCGACAACTTCTACCCCGAGGGGTCCGAGGTCGCGTCGCACTTCACGCCGTGCTCCATCCCGAATGGCTGCACCGGTGACGAGTGGTACGAGTTCGATCTGGAAGGCGCTCGCGCCCTCCTCGCCGAGGCCGGCTACGAAGACGGCTTCAGCACGAGCATCTACTACCGCGACGTCTTCCGCGGTTACCTCCCCGAGCCGGGTGTGGTCGCCGTCGAGTTCCAGACGCAGCTGTCGGAGAACCTCGGCATCGACGCCGAGGTCGTGGTGATGGAGTCCGGTGAGTTCATCGACGAGTCGACCAGCGGTCGCCTCGACGGGTTCCACCTCCTCGGCTGGGGTGCGGACTACCCGCACGTCACCAACTTCCTCGACTTCCACTTCGGTGAAGGCAACCCGCAGTTTGGTGATGCCCATCCGGAGATCTTCGAGAAGCTGGTCGAGGGCTCGCAGATCGCGAGCGACGACGCCGCCGTCGACGTCTACACGGACGCCAACAACGCGATCCGTGAACTCGTCCCGATGGTGCCGATCGTGCACGGCGCTTCGGCGTCGGCCGCGCTGGCCTCCGTCGACAACGCCCACTTCCGGCCCTTCGGTGCGCCGCTGTTCCATCGGACCACGCCGTCCGATGAGACGTTCGTGTTCATGCAGAACGCCGAACCGATCAGCCTCTACTGCGCCGACGAGACCGACGGTGAGTCCCTCGCCGCCTGCCAGCAGGTCGTGGAGCCCCTCCTGGGCTACGCGATCGACTCCGGCGCCGTGGAAGCCCGCCTCGCCACCGACTGTGTCGGCAACGAGGACGCCACCGTGTGGACCTGCTCGCTCCGTGAGGGCGTCACGTTCCACGATGGTTCGTCCTTCGACGCCAACGACGTCGTCGTGTCGTGGGGTGTCGGCCTCGATGCCGCCGACCCGCTGCACGTGGGCAACACGGGTTCGTTCGACTACTACAGCTACCTGCTGGATTCGTTGATCAACCCACCGCCGGCCGAGTAGTCCGGTAGCAGTACCGAGTGCACACGGGGAGGGTCCACACGGGCCCTCCCCGTTTGCGACACTGGCCATTCGCGATACTGACCGAGGGGGGAGGACACCGTGCTCAGGTTCATCGTTCGACGACTGCTGCTGGCGATCCCGGTGATCTTCGGCATCCTCCTCGTCACGTTCTTCCTCGCCCGGGCGATTCCGGGCGACCCCTGTCGATCCATCCTCGGCGAGAAGGCCACCGAGGAAGCGTGCGAACGATTCGCCCGCAACAAGGGCCTCGACGAGCCGTTGCCGGTCCAGCTCGGCATCTACATGCGCGACATCGCCACCGGCGACCTCGGCGACTCGATCCGCTTCTCGCGGCCGGTGTCGCAGATGCTCGTCGAGCGGCTGCCGATGACCATCGAGCTCGCCACCGCCGCGCTCATCATCGCCGTCGTGGTCGGCGTGACCCTCGGCGTCATCTCGGCGATGCGCCACAACAGCGCCGTCGACGTGGGCACCATGGTCGTCGCCAACGTGGGCGTCTCCATGCCCGTTTTCTGGTTGGGGTTGATGCTCATCTGGCTCTTCGCGGCCACCCTCGGGTGGCTGCCTCCCTCCGGCCGCCTCACGGCGGGCCTCTCGTCCGAGCCCTTCTTCGAGAAGTGGGGCTGGGACTTCAAGGAGGGCTCGTTCCCGTTCCTGACCGTCGAGTTCATCTCGAACCACTTCATCTTCAACTCGATCATCACCGGCGACTGGGAGGTGCTGCGCGACGCGCTCAAGCACCTGATCCTCCCCGCCTTCGCCCTCTCCACGATCCCGATGGCGGTCATCGCCCGGATCACCCGCTCCAGCCTGCTCGAGGTGATGGGGAAGGACTATGTCCGCACCGCCCGGGCCAAGGGATCGCGTGAGCGCCGCGTCGTCATCCGCCACGGGCTGCGCAACGCCCTGCTGCCGGTCACCACGATCATCGGTCTCCAGCTCGGCGCCCTGCTGTCCGGCGCGGTGCTGACCGAGACCATCTTCGGCCTCGCCGGCGCGGGCACGATGATCTTCGACGCGATCACCGCCCGTGACTTCCCGGTGATCCAGGGCTTCGTCGTCGTGATCGCCACGCTCTATGTCGTGATCAACCTGATCGTGGACATCCTCTACGCCTACCTCGACCCCCGGATCAGACTCGAATGACGCAGCCGTCGGATCCGCCCGAGATCGAGGAGATGCTCCTCACCGTCGGCCCCTCGAAAGGGCTGTGGCGCAGCGCCTTCTCGCGCCTGCTGCGCCGCAAGTCCGGCGTCGCCGGGCTCATCATCATCGGGTTCATCATCCTCGTGGCGATCTTCGCCCCGCTGATCGCGCCCTACAGCCCGACCGAGGACTTCATCGGCGAGCCGAACACGACCCGCCGTGACCCCCCGTGTGTGCACCTCTTCGGCTGCGACGAGGAACTGCCCGAGCACATCATGGGGCTCGACGGCAACGCCCGGGACCAGTTCAGCCGCATCGTCTACGGCTCGCGGTTGAGCCTGTCGGTCGGCCTGTCGACGGTCGCGATCGCGTTCACCGTCGGTTCGACCCTCGGCGCCATCGCCGGCTACTGGGGCCGCTGGGTCGACAACATCATCATGCGGGTGATGGACGTCATCCTCGGCTTCCCGGCCCTGCTGCTCGCCATCGGCATCGTCGCCGCCCTCGGTCCGGGTCTGCGCAACACCCTGCTCGCGATCGCCATCGTGTCGATCCCCCAGTACGCCCGCGTCATGCGCGCGTCCGTACTGTCGGTCAAGGAGGAGGAGTTCGTGGCGGCGTCGCGGGCCCTCGGGGCCGGCGGCTGGCGCATCCTGATGACGCGGGTCGTCCCGAACACCCTCACCCCGCTCGTGGTGATCGGCACCCTCGGCGTGGCGAGTGCGATCCTCGACGCTGCAGCCTTCGGCTTCCTCGGCCTCGGCGCCCAGCCGCCCACGGCCGAGTGGGGAAGCATGCTCGCCGCCGAACGTCAGCAGATCTTCTCGGCGCCCCACCTCGTGTTCTTCCCCGGCATCGCCATCATGATCACCGTGCTCGGCTTCAACCTCCTCGGTGATGGCCTGCGCGACGCCCTCGACCCGTCACTCAACGAATGACCGACACCGCACCGACCGAGGCCGCACGGGCCGCCGAGGATGCCGTCCTGGTCGTCGACGACCTGCGCACCTACTTCCACACCCGCGACGGGGTGGCCCACGCGGTCGACGGCGTGAGCTTCTCGATCCGGCGGGGCGAGGTGCTGGGCATCGTCGGCGAATCCGGCTGCGGCAAGTCGGTCACCTCGCTCTCGGTGATGGGACTCGTTCCGAAACCGGGCGTGATCGAGTCCGGCCAGGTCTTCTTCGAGGGTCGGAACCTGCGCGAGATGTCTCGCCGGGAGCTCGAACGGATCCGCGGGGCCGAGGTCTCGATGATCTTCCAGCAGCCCCAGTCGTCGCTCAATCCGGTGCAACGGGCCGGCGACCAGATCGCCGAGGTCTACCGCATCCACCGCGGCACCTCGAAGAAGGACGCGGCGAAGCTGGCGATCGAGGCCCTCACCACGGTCGGGATCCCGGACCCGGAGAAGCGGGCCGACGCCTACCCCCACGAACTCTCCGGCGGCATGGCCCAACGGGTCATGATCGCCATGGCGCTCGCGCTCGAGCCGGCGCTGCTCATCGCCGACGAGCCCACCACCGCGCTCGACGTCACCATCCAGGCCCAGATCCTCGATCTGATGCGGGGCTTGCAGCGCGACTTCGGCACCGCGGTGATGCTCATCACCCACGACCTCGGAGTCATCGCGGAGATGGCCGACCGCGTGGCAGTGATGTATGCCGGCCAGATCGTCGAGGAGACCGACGTCGCCCAGCTCTTCGCCGATCCGCAGCACCCCTACACCCAGGGCCTGATCGGCTCGATCCCGGTGCTCGGCCGCAACCAGGCCGAGCTGACGACGATCCGGGGCACCGTGCCGCCCTTGATCGATCTGCAGCCCGGGTGTCGGTTCGCCGGCCGCTGCGATGCCCGCATCGAGGCCGGACTGGATATCTGCACCCAAGTCGACCCGGAACTGGCACTGCCGACCCCGGACCACGCCGTTCGGTGCTGGCTGCACCAACCCGTCCCCGCGGCGAGCGAGGTGTCGTCGTGAGCGAGCCACTCGTCGAGGTGCGCAGTCTGACCAAGGACTTCCCGGTGAAGGGCGGCATCCTCCGGCGCACCGTCGACAACGTCCGGGCCGTCGACGACGTGAACCTGACGATCCAACGGGGCGAGACGGTCGGCCTCGTCGGCGAGAGCGGCTGCGGCAAGTCCACGCTGGGTCGGCTGCTCGTCCGCCTGCTCGAGCCCAGCTCGGGCTCGGTCTTGGTCGACGGCACCGACATCGCCGAGGCCGAGGGAGCCACCCTCAAGAACCTCCGACGCGACGTCCAGATGGTCTTCCAGGACCCCTACTCGTCGCTCGACCCGCGGGCCCCCGTCGGCCTCAGCATCGCCGAGGGTCTGCGCATCCACGGCATCGGCGATCGCGACGAACAACACGAGCGGGTCGGCAACATGCTGGAGCTGGTCGGACTCCGTCGGGACCAGGCCGATCGCTTCCCCCACGAGTTCTCGGGCGGCCAGCGCCAGCGCATCGGCATCGCCCGGGCCCTCATCCTCGAACCCAAATTCGTGGTGGCCGACGAGCCCGTCTCCGCCCTCGATGTCTCCGTGCAGGCCCAGGTGCTGAACCTGCTGCGGGAGCTCCAGCGGGAGCTCGATCTCACCCTGCTGTTCATCGCCCACAATCTCGCCGTGGTCGAGCACATCAGCGACCGGGTCGCGGTCATGTACCTCGGGAGGATCGTGGAGATCACCGAGCAGGAGTCGCTCTACGCGAACCCCCAGCACCCCTACACGCAGGCGTTGCTGTCCTCGATCCCGATCCCGGATCCCACGCTCACTCGTGAGCGGGTCGTGCTCCAGGGCGACGTGCCGAGCCCCCTCGCCCCGCCGTCCGGCTGCAGCTTCCATCCCCGGTGCCCGATCGCCGTCCCCGGTGTGTGTGACAGCGAGGTGCCCGAGCTTGCTGCGGTCGAGGGTGACACCGTGCACGCGGCGGCCTGTCATCTCCGTTCGGGCGCCCACCAGCACCTCGATCCGGGCCGCGCGTCGGCCGCGCCGAGCGACTAGCGCAGCGGGCCCGGCCGCTGCATCAGCCAGCGAAACCCGCGCCGGCTACTACCCCGTCCAATAGTGGCTGCTGTGGACCGCATGGTCGGCTTCGGCGCGGGCCGCGTTCGCCGGACCGGCCGAGCCCGGCGCCGCACTGCCGTACCACTTCGAGAACGCGCGGCGCATCCGCCGGAAGAAGCGCCGCATCAGCGGGACCGCTCCCGCTTCTCGAACGACTTGGCGTACGCATCAGCACCGCTCTCGGCGATCGTCTGGGCGCTGGTGTGGTAGGAGGCCCCGAAACCGCCCCACGGCGCGGCGTGCGACGAGTCCCTCAGCGTGCGGGCGAGGGCGTCGTCCTTCGAACGATCACGACGCGTGTGTTCGAGGCCTTCGCCGGCCCGAAAGGCCCGGATGAACCCACGGATGGAGGCGAGGATCGACCGCATGCCACGAACCTACCAGCGGGCGACATCCGCAGCCGGGCGCGGCAGCTGCGGCCGTCGAGAAGGGACGGGACTCTGACCCCGGCGTCTCATCTCAGGAGCCGCCGACGGGCAGTTCCTGTTCGAGGGTGAGGGTGTCGGCGAAGAGGTCACCGAACTCGTCGACGCGGTCGAGCACGTCGGCGACCTCGAAGGACAGGTGTTCGCCGTCGGCGCCGTCGGCCACCTCGTCCCAGGTGATCGGCGTGGACACCGTCGGACGGTCCTTGGCCCGCATCGAGTACGGGGCGATCGTGGTCTTGTGGCGGGAGTTCTGGCTCCAGTCGATGAAGATCTTCCCCTTGCGGAGCTTCTTCGTCATGTTCGACAGCACCTGTTTCGGCAGCTTCTTCTCCAGGAGCTGGGCGACGGCCAGGGCGAAGTCCGACGCGTGCTCGTGCTCGTGGGGCGTGTTGAGCGGCACGTAGAGCTGCATCCCCTTGGAGCCCGAGGTCTTCCCGAACGACCGGAGACCGACCGTTTCGAGCACGTCCTGGATCTCGAGCGCGATCTGACAACACTCGATGATCGTCGCCGGTTCGCCCGGGTCGAGGTCGAACACGAGCATCGACGGCGAGTCGATCTGGCCGCAGCGGGCCATGGGCGAATGGATCTCGAGCGCGGCGAGGTTCGCGGTCCACGCGAGCGCCGCGATCGAGTCGAGGCGGCAGTACTCGATGCCCCCCCGACGGTCGCCGGGGCCGAGGCAGGTGCCCACCCACCCGGGTCGGTGCGACGGACACCGCTTCTCGAAGAACGAGCTCTCCGTCACCCCGTCGGGCCACCGCCGCAGGGTGATCCCCCGGTCCTCGATGTGGGGCAGCATGTACGGCGCAATCCGCACGTAGTAGTCGATGACCTGGGCTTTCGTGAACGAGACCAGGGGGTACAGCACCTTCTCGAGGTTGCTGACGGCCAGCTTGTGGCCGTCGACCTCGACATGGACCCGTTCGGACTCGGCCATCGCCCGCTCAGGCCGACTTGCGGACCCGTGCGGCCTTCTTCGCCGCCTTCTTCGTGCTCTTCTTGGCCTTCTTCTTCGTCGCCTTCTTCGATGCCGGATGACGCCCGCGGGCCTTCTTGGCTTCCTTGACGGACGCCTCGAGCGCCGCCATGAGGTCGATCACCTTGTTCGACGACGGGGCCGGGGCGGGCACCAGGTCGTCGCCGCTCTCCCCTGCCGCCTTGCGATCGATGAGCTCCAGCACCGCCTCGCGATAGGTGTCCTTGTGGCGCGACGGGTCGAACGTCGCGTCGAGCGTGGCGATCAGCTGCTCGGCCATCGCCTGTTCCTTCTCGTCGATCTCGACGTCCTCGAGGAAGTCGAAGCCGCCGATCTCGGTGTGGTCGACGATCTCGTCGTGGAACACCATCGTCGACAGGACGAGCCGACCGTCGACGGGCCGTACGGCGGCCAGGTATTGCTTGGACCGCATCACGAAGTGGCAGATCCCGACCTTGCCGGCCTCCTCCATCGCGTTGGCCAGCAGCTTGTAGGGCTTCGCCGTCTGCTCGTCGGGCACCAGGTGGTAGGCGTTGTCGTAGAAGATCGGGTCGATGTCGGCCAGATCCACGAACTCGTCGATGTCGATCGTGCGCACGGCGTCCGGATCGAGCGCGGCCATCTCCTCGTCGGAGATCATCACGTACTCGCCGCTCGGGAGCTCGTAGCCCTTCACGATGCGCTCGTAGGGCACTTCCTCACCGTCGGCCGCGGAGACGCGCTTCTGCTTGACCCGAGATCCCGTGGACGAGTCGATCTGGTTGAACCGCACCGTCTTGCGGGAGACGGCGCTGTACAACTTCACGGGGATGTTGACCAGGCCGAAGCTGATCGATCCGCTCCATATCGCGCGTGGCATGACCCAGAGCTTAGGACACACTCCGTCCGGTGAAAGCAGCGACCCGGTCGAGCGCCGTCGCGTCCTCCGGGTAGGGCTGCACCTCGTCGAAGGCGTCGCCGTTGCGGGCCTCGGGCTGGATCACCATCTCCCAGGTGCCCTGGGCGAAGCCGGCGAGATCATCGCTCGCCGTGATCGGTTGCCCCGTGGCCCGGGCGAGATCCCAGGCGTGGACGAGCACGTCGGACACCGCGACCGACATCGGGACGGCGCCCGGCACCTCGCCGAACGGCGTCTCCCGGACGAGCCCGAGGTTCTCCGCCGTCGCCGCCGCCTGGAGCGCGGCCTTGCCGTCGTGCCATCCCTTCACCGGGCCCTCGGCCAGATGATCGGTGCCGTCGGCCGGGATCTTCTCGGGCTGACCCGACACGATCGCGCCCACGAACTTGCACGTGTTCACGGTGTGGTTCATCAGGTCGTGGACCGTGAACTTCTTGCACGGCGTGGTCATCTCGCGGTGCTCGGGGGTGAGGCCGGCGACGAGGCCGTCCATGATCGAGACGGTCTCGGTGAGGGCGTCTTGCACTTCCATCGGGGTTCTCCTGGTCGACGAGATCACAGTCTCGCGCGTTCGGTACGGTTTTTCAACCGAACAACTGTTTGACCGGTCGATCGCCGATGAGGTCGACCGCCTCGTCAGTTTTGGTTGACACGTCGTCCCCCGCGTCAAGCAAAACTGACGACGAGGTCGCTCGCCGAGGCGCTTCCGGGATCGCCGTCGTCACAGATCGGTGTCGAGCAGGATGCGGGCGACGAGGTCCTGCCCGAACGCGGTGAGGATCGCGAGGTACATCAGCCCGGTCGCGGCCATGACCGCGCTGTACTCGCGCTCCCGCAAGGCCGCGCGGGTGACGAAGACGAGGCCGATGGTGGTGACGACACAGGCCACCCAGAACCAGCCGAGAAGGCCGTTGTAGGCATCGTCGATGGTGCCATTGAAGACGGACACCATGCCGGTCGGAATCAGCATGGCGATCGTCTCGGGCACCCAGAGAATCCCGGTCCAGCGCACGAGCTCGTGGATGGGGGCCCGGGCGAGACCCGGCTGCACCAGATACCAGTGGCCGAGGAGCATCGCGTCGGTGACCGCGCCGAGGAAGAGCGCACTGGTGAGGCCCCGGAAGATCGACAGCAGCACCGGATCGCCGGCCGCGATGGCGCCGAACAGCACGGCGACGAGACCGATGACCGCCGTGACGAGGTCGAGCTCGGGCGGGAACTCCGGCGCGTCCTTGTCGAAGCGCTGCTCCTCCCGATCGATGCCGGTCATCGCCGCGACCCGTTCGCTCCGGCGTTCGACCACCTCCCGCTGGCCCGCCACCCCGGCGCGCCGGCGCAGTACGGAGACGACGAGGGTCACCACCCCGGCGATCACGAACACGATCGTGGCGATCTCGCGGGTCCAGGTCGCCCCGGCGACGAACCCGGCGACCAGTGACCCGGCCCCCAGGGCGAGGAACGTGGCCCGCTGGAGCCATCCGTAGCCGAGCCCGACCTCGCGACGGCGGGTCGTGACCCAGAGGAACAGCCAGCCTCCGGCCGCCCACTGGAGCAGAACGGTCGCACCGTCGATTCGGATCACGGCGCCAACGTATCGTTTGGCCCTGTTCGGCCCTCAGGCCGGGCGGTATCGTCACCCGAATGGACCTGTGGGAGACGTGGGAGTCACAGAGCGGCCGCGGATGCGTGAAGCTCGATTCGTTCCCGGCGGCCCAGCACCACCATCTGCGCCGGTTCCAGGGCTCGGCCGCCCGCATGCTCGAGATCGGCGTCCTCGCCGGTGGCTCACTCGAGATCTGGCAGCGCTACCTCGGCCCCGACGCGACGATCGTCGGCGCCGACATCTCCCCGATGGCGAGGGCGAGCGCGCCGGACTTCACGGTGCACATCGGCGACCAGGCCGACCCCGAGTTCCTGCGCCGCATGGTGGAGGAATCGGGCCCGTTCGACATCGTGATCGACGACGGCGGGCACGAGATGCACCAGCAGATCACCTCGTTCGAGGTGCTGTACCCGCTGCTCAACGACAACGGCGTCTACATCGTCGAGGACACCTGCACCAGCTACTGGGACGAGTTCGCCGGCGGCGTCGGCGAACCCGGGACCTTCATCGAGTACGCGAAGGGCAAGGTCGACGAACTCAACGCCGATTTCACCCCCGACATCGAGGCCGGCGACTTCACCCGCTCCACGACGAGCGTGACCTTCCATCAGGGCATGGTCGCCTTCGAGAAGATCCCGAACGCACCGACGCAATACCTGCTGTGCCAGGACGGCACCCTGACCCGCAAGGGAATGCGCTACCAGACCGGGTGGGTCGACTGACGCCGACGGCCCCTGGTCAGGCGGTCACGACCGCCAGATGGTGGTCCACCGTGTTGAGCGAGTCGGGACCCGCGTCCGCGGCGACGACGATGTCCTCGAGGCGCATACCCCAGCGTCCCGGCATGTAGATCCCCGGCTCGATCGAGAACGCGTTGCCGGCCACCAGGGGCTCGGCGTTGCCCTCGACGATGTAGGGATCCTCGTGGGCCTCGACGCCGATGCCGTGTCCGGTGCGGTGGATGAAATAGCTCCCGAACCCCGCATCCACGATTCTCTGGCGTCCGGCCCGGTCGACGTCCTGCGCCGCAGTGCCCACCGTCGCGGCCCGCACCGAGGCCGCCTGGGCCTCGTGCAGCACGGCGTAGGCCTCGATGAACTCGCGCTCGGGGCGCTCCCCCACCCACACGCAGCGGGTGATGTCGGAGCAGTACCCGATGCCGTCGTCGCCGATCATGGTGCCGCCGAAGTCGCACAGCACCGCCTCGCCCTCCTGGATGACGCGTGGGCCGGCTTCGTGGTGGGGCGACGCGGCGTTCTCACCCGCCGCCACGATCGCGAAGTTCACCCGATCGTGACCCTCGTCGACGATCTGCCGACCGAGCTCGGCCGACACCCACGCCTCGGTCCGGCCCACCAGGGGGATCTCGCCGCCCTGGAGCCGGGCGGCGATCCGGTCGACGGCCTGGCTCGCGGCCCGCAGCCGCTCGACCTCCTCGTCGGTCTTCACGGAGCGGATCGGGCTCGTGATCGTGCTGGCCCGTCGGAACGACACGTTCGGCGCCGCCGCCAACAGGTCCACGAGGAACCCCGACCACATGTGGTCGCCCACCGCGGCCGTGGACGCCGAACCCATCAGCGACGTGATGATCGCGATCGGGTCCTGCATCTCCTCCCACGGGCGGATCGAGAACACGCCGTCGCGCTCGACGACACGTGGGGCCTCGAGGGCGGGAACCACCAGCGTCGCGCCGCCGTCGCGGGGACCACGAGCATGGTGATCCGCTCCAGAGGCATCGCTTCGTACCCGGAGAAGTAGGGAAGATCGGCGCCCACGGACAGCAACATGACGTCGACATCGTCGGCGACCATGCGGGCTCGGGCTCGGTCGAGGCGTTCAGCGAACATGGGGACGAGGCTAGATCGCGGCCGCCGCGTCGCGGGCGTGGTAGCTGGATCGCGTCAGCGGCGACGACTCCACATGGGCGATGCCCACCGCCTCACCGAGCGCCTTCCATTCGTCGAACACCGCCGGCTCCCACCAGCGGGCGACGGGCAGGTGGTGCGAGGTCGGCCGCAGGTACTGGCCGATCGTGACGATGTCGACCCCGACGGCGGCGAGGTCGCCGAGCGTCTGGACGACCTCGTCGTACGACTCCCCCATCCCGACGATGATCGACGACTTCGTGGTCAACCCCGCGTCCTTGGCCCGCGCCAGCACCGAGAGGCTCCGGGCGTAACCGGCCGACGGGCGCACCGCCCGCTGGAGTCGGGCGACCGTCTCGATGTTGTGGTTGAACACGTCGGGCGCGGCGGCGAACAGCGTGGCCAGCGCGGCGTCGTCCCCCTTCACGTCGGACACCAACACCTCGACCTGGCAGCCCGGCACCCGGTCGCGGATGGCGGCGACGACGGCGGCCACGTGAGTGGCGCCGCCGTCCTCGAGGTCGTCGCGGGCGACCATGGTGACGACCGCGTGGCGCAGGCCCATGCGTTCGACGGCGTCGGCGAGGCGGCCGGGCTCACCGGGATCGGGGGGCGCCGGCTTGCTCGTGTCGACCACACAGAACCCGCAGGCCCGGGTGCAGCGCTCGCCGAGCACCATGAAGGTCGCCGTGCCGTCGTTCCAGCACTCGGAGATGTTGGGGCAGCCGGCTTCCTCACAGACCGTCACGAGGTCGAGCTCCCGCATGGTCGCCTTGATGCGTCGGTACTCGGGGCCGGTGTCGAGCGGCACCCGCATCCACTCCGGCTTGCGGGCCCGGAGCCGCACCGGCGAATGGGAGGTGGCACCGGCATCGTCGAGCCGGGCAATCAGCCGGGGGGAGGTGCCGTCGGCCTCCGCGCCGAATCCGACGCCGTCACGACCGACCGGCGTGCCTGCTCCCTCCCCGCGGGTGAACGGCGCGAGGTCGGCTGGGGCGACGCGGTGGGCGACGCCCGCCCGGTCGATGGCGGCGTCCGGCGTGAACCGCGCCGCGAACGCCGCGACGATCCGGTGCTCGAGTTCGGCCGGGTCGATCTCGATGCCCTCGCGGGCCAGCGAGGTGACCCCCTTGTCCGTGATCCCGCAGGGCACGATGCGATCGAACCACGCCAGATCGGGGTCGACGTTGAGGGCGAAGCCGTGCATCGTGCGGGCCCGGGCGATGCGCACGCCGATGGCCGCGATCTTGCGCGGCCGCAGGCCGTCGACGTCGACCCACACACCCGTACACCGGGGCAGGCGGCCCGTGGCGAGACCGAGATCCGCGAGGACGTCGATCAGGACCTGTTCGAGCCCGTCGACGTAGGCGGCGGTGTCGGCCATGCCGCCCCCGCGTCGGCCCGGCAGGTCGATGATCGGGTACCCGACGAGCTGGCCCGGCCCGTGGTACGTGATGTCGCCGCCACGATCGGTCGCCACGACATCGCCGCCGAGCGCCGCGATCTCGTCACGATCGAGCAGGAGATGGGCATCGGGGGTGCGCTTGCTCGTGGTGATCGTGTGGGGGTGCTCCAGCAGGAGCAGGTGATCCCCGTCACCCGCGAACAGGGCGCGTTGCAGGGCCAGCGCATCTCGATACGCGACCCGTCCGAGCCACCGGACCCGCAGGGTCCGCTCGGCCACGGCGGCGGCGGTCAGCGGACCTCCGCCTCCCAGTCACGCGTCTCGATGATCTCCTTCACGCGATGCATGAAGGCCGCCGCGTAGGCGCCGTCGAACGCCCGGTGATCCCAGGCCATCGCCAGCACGCCGACCGAGTGGATCGCGATCGACTCGTTGCCGTACTCGTCGGTGACGACGACCGGCTTGCGCTGCACGCCGTCGGTCGAGAGGATCGCGACCTGCGGCTGGTTGATGATCGGGAACTGCATCATCGTGCCGTACTGGCCGGCGTTGGTCAGCGTGAAGGTGCCGCCGGAGAGATCGTCCGGGCGCAGCTGCTTCGTGCGGGTGCGGGACGCGACATCGACGATGTCGCGGGCGATCTGGCGCAGGCGTTTGCCGTCGGCGCTCTTGATGACGGGGGCGAGCAGGCCCTCGAAGTCGATGTCGACCGCGATCGCGAGGTTGACGTCGTCGTGCACGACCAGATGGTCTCCGCCGAAGCTCGCGTTGAGGTGCGGATACTCCCGCAGGGCGTCGATCACGGCACGGGCAATGAACGGCAGATAGGTGAGGCTGAACCCCTCCTCGGCCTTCCAGCCGGCCTTGACGGCCCGACGGACGTGCTCGACCCGCTCGTAGTCCACCTCCATGGCGGTGAGCACGTGGGGCGATGTCTGCTTCGACATGACCATGTGCTCGGCGGTGCGGGTGCGAATGTTGTTCAGCGGCACGACCTCGTCGCGCGCGGCCACCGCGGGCACCGGCGCCGCGGTCTCGGCCGGCGGTGCCGGGGCGGGCTCGTTGCTCGCGGCGGGGGCCGGCTCGGGTTCAGCTTGCGGGTCCGGTTGGGGCGGCGACGCGGCGGGCGCAGCCGGCGCGGCGGGGGCCTCGGACGAGCCGTCCCGTATGACCTGTTCGACATCGGCTCGGGTGATCCGGCCGCCGATCCCGGTGCCGGTGATCGCCGCGGGGTCGAGCCCGTGATCGTTGATCAGGCGCCGGACGACGGGCGAGAGCACCAGCCCGGGTTCGGCGGACGCGACCGGAGCCGCCTCGGGAGCAGCCGCGGGCTCGGGGGCGGGCGCGGGGGCCGGGGCCGGTGCCGGTTCGGGGGCGGGTGGCGGCGGGGGCGGCGGGGGTGGCGGCGGCGCGGCGGCGGCCGGAGGCGCCGCGGCCGCTGGTTCGGGCGCGGCGGGAGCGGCCGGCGCAGCATCGGCGTCGCCGATGCGGGCGAGTACCTGGCCGACCTCGACCAGGTCACCCTCGACGGCGAGGATCTCCGTGAGCGTGCCCGCGGCGGGAGACGGCACCTCGCTGTCGACCTTGTCGGTCGAGATCTCGAACAGGATCTCGTCGAGTGCGACCTCATCCCCGACCTGCTTGAACCAGCGGGTGATCGTTCCCTCGGTGACCGTCTCGCCCAGCTGGGGCATCGTCACGTCAGCCATTTGTTCCTCTCTCTCGAGCGTCGCGACGCGGCGGGTTCGGACGCGATGAGCATGATTCGTAGGGTAGAGCGCCCGGACCTCATCCGTGGAGTGAACGTCCGGTCAGCGACAGGACCGTCTCCCCGAAGAGCTCCGACATGGTCGGGTGGGGCTGGATGAAGGCGGCGACGTCGTCCACCGTCGCCTCCCAGTTGACGGCGAGATAGCCCTGCCCGAGTTGCTCGGTGACCCAGGGCCCCACCATGTGGACGCCGAGGATCCGCCCGGCGGTGCCGTCGGACCGCTTCTCCGCGATCACTTTCACGATGCCGTCCGTGTCGCCGACGATCTTGGCCCGGCCGTTGCCGATGAACCGGTGCGAGGAGGTGACCACGTCGAACCCGGCGGCCCGCGCCGACTCCTCGGTGTGACCGGCGAAGGCGACCTCCGGGTGGCAGTAGATGCACCAGGGGGTGCCGTGGTGGTCCAACGGAGCCGGTGCCTCGCCGAGGATGTCACGGATGGCCAGCATCCCCTCGGCGAACGCGACGTGGGCGAGCTGCGGGGTGTTGATCAGGTCACCGACGGCCCAGACCCCCGGTTCCCCGGTGCGACACCGGTCGTCGACCTCCACGAACCCGCGCTCGTCGACGGCCACGCCGGTGCCGTCGAGCCCGAGCAGGTCGGCGAAGGGGCGGCGTCCGACGGACATGACGATCGTTTCGACATCGACGGACTCGCCCTCGCCGAAGGCGACCGTCGTGTGGGTACCGGACGGGTCGGGCGTGTGGCCCGACACCATCACGCCGGTGCGAACGGTGATGCCCCGCTTCTTGAACGACCGCTCCACGACCTTCGTGGCGTCGGCGTCGCAGCCGGTGAGGATCTGCGGCATCGCCTCGAGGATCGTGACGTCCACGCCGAGATCGCCCATCATCGACGCGAACTCGCAGCCGATGGCGCCGCCACCGATCACGGCGGCCCGCGCCGGCAGTTCGTCGATCGAGAGCACCTCGTCGGAGGTCAGCACGAACCGACCGTCCACCTCGAAGCCCGGGATCGTCCGCGGAAGCGAACCGGTCGCGAGGATGACGGCCGGCGCGGTCAGGGTCTGGTCTCCGCTCTCGCCGCCGGTCACCCGGACCTCGTGCGACGCGCCGAGGGAACCGGCGCCGTCGTAGATGGTGACCTTGCGTCCCTTGAGCAGGCTGGTGACCCCACCGGCCAGCTGATCGACGATCGTCTGCTTGCGGTCCATCGTGACCGACCAGTCGACGGTCGGCGCCGATGCGTTCACGCCGAAGTCCGCCGCGTCACGCACCGTGCGGAAGACGTGGGCGGTCTCGAGCAGCTCCTTCGCCGGGATGCAGCCGACATGGAGACACGTGCCGCCGACCTTCGACTTCTCGATGAGGCCGACGTCGAGGCCGATGCCGGCGCCGTAGAGGGCCGCGGCGTAGCCACCCGGGCCACCACCGATCACGATCACGTCATGTTGTGCGTCGATGGGACCAACCTCCTGAGGTGAGCTCGCTGGGCGACATCATCGCATGATCATCACGAGCTGGACGGCCCCGGCGACGAGGATGAGCAAGCCGGTGAGGAGCGCAGTGATGATCAGCTTGCGGGTGCTCATGGCAGTGTTCCGGGTCTCGTCGACGGGGCGACTCCAGTATGGGGCCCCGATGCGTAAGCTTGACCCCCGTGCCGCAATCTCGTCGCTTCCGCCGCCTGGTCGTCGCCATCGTCGGCGTTGTCGGCGCTGCCGTCCTCGCGGCCGCCTGTGGCGGTGGAGACACCGACGGTGCCGCATCCGGGAGCGAGAGCCAGGACGCGAGCGCGAGCCCGGACGCGTGGCCCCACGACTTCCAGGCCGAGCTCATCGGCGGCGGCACCTTCGACGCCGGCGACTACGAGGGGCAGGACCTGGTCCTGTGGTTCTGGGCCCCCTGGTGAACGACCTGTCGTCGTGAAGCCGGTGCGGTCGCATCGGTGCAGCAGGAGTTCGCCGGACAGGTGGACATCATCGGCGTCGCCGGCGCCAGCGATTCCGTACCCCACATGGAGGAGTTCATCTCCACCACCGGCGTCGGCGGGTTCCCCCACGTCCAGGATCTCGGCAACGACGTGTGGGCCCGTTACGAGATCCGCACCCAGCCCCGCTTCGCGTTCATCGACGACGACGGGAGCGTGGAGATCACCGCAGCCCTCGGCGAGTCCGGCCTGCGGGAGCGGATCGCGGCGTTGGCCGCAACCGACGCCGACGCTGCGTAGCGACAGGGTTCCCACGCCTCCGAGATGCCACGTATAGTGGTTGTCGGTCGGACGCACCGTGGTGGCATGGTCCTCTGCTACAACAGGGAGCAACCGCTGCGGGCCGATCGATGAGGACTGCGGGCAAGGAAGGGGCGAAGCGAGCAGACATGGAGCAGCCGTCGTTCACCGACGCCACCGAGCGCTCCTCCGACGCGAGCTCGCGCCCGCTCAGCCGCCCGGCTCGGGCCGCGGTCACCTCGCTGTGCCGCGCCCTCGAGGTGTTCGATCCGCCCGCCGCCCGCCGCGCCGCGTTGCGCGCCTACCTCGTCGACCGGCTCGCGGTCGCGGCCGGCAGCCCCATCGCCGACCGGGTCGACGCCGTCACCGGGGCTCTCGTCGCCGAGATCTCCATCGTGCTCACCCACGTCCGCCCCGTGGGCACCGTCGACATCGTTCCCGACCCGGCGTCCGCGGTGCTGTCGGCCAGCGTCCTCACCCGTCTGCCGGGCCTCGGCGGCACGGCCCGCACCGTCCGACACCAGTACGAACGCTGGGACGGCAGCGGCGGCCCCCACGGCATGCGGGGCCCGGACATCCCGCTCGCCGCCCGCCTCCTCGCGCTGGCGGCCACCCTCGTCGGCAACCCGCACCCGGGCGCGGCGCCGAACTGGACGGCGCGCCAGCGTCGGGTCGACGAGCTGCTCGGTACCGCGCTCGACCCGGATCTCGGCGCCGCCGCCAACATCGAACTCATGTCGGGCGAGGGACTCAAGAGCGACATCGAGCTCGACGAGGTGCTCGACAGCCTCGAGCGGTTCGTTCCGCCGGAGCGCGACTCGCCGGTCGAAGCCCTCGTGTCGATCGGCGCCGCGGTCCGGGCCGCCGACTCGATGCCCGACGTCCTCCTGGTGATCGCCGAGCAGGCCCGACGTGCCCTCCAGGCGAGCGGCGTGACGATCGGTCGACTCGACCACGAGGCCGGCGAATACGAGACCCTGCTCAACGTCGGGGATCTGAACGGCAAGGAGCGCTTCCCGGCCGAGGAGCGGCGCGGGGCCGACGAGCTGCCGGGACTCGAATCGATCTTCGAGGGGCAGGGCTACGTGCGGGCGACGGACGACGGCCGCGCCGACGATCCCGGCGTGGTCTCGCTCTACCAGCGCGGGCTCCGCTCCGAGGCCGCCTGGCCGATCGTGATCGGCGAGACCATCTGGGGAATCGTGATCGCGAGCACCCCCGCCGGTGGCGGCATCCTCGACCACGACGACCTCGCCACCCTGCGACTCGTCGCCACCCACATCGCCGCGGCGGTCACCCAGGCCGAACGGATCGCGGAGTTCGAGGAGCTCGCCCTGCGGGATCCGTTGACGGGGTTGGGCAACCGGCGCGTCCTCGAGGAGCGTCTACGCGACGTCTTCGCCCGTCCGCCCGTCGACCGCCAGGACGTCGCGGTCATCATGTGCGACGTGGACGGGCTCAAGGTCGTGAACGACACCGACGGTCACGCGGCCGGCGACTCCCTCCTCGTGGACGCGGCGCGGTCACTGTCGGAAGCCGCGTCCACGGTCGAGAACTCCAGCGTGTGTCGCATCGGTGGCGACGAGTTCTGCGTGATCCTCGACGGCGGCGGGATGCTGAGTGCACAGCCGATCACGGACCTCGCGCTCAAGTTGTTCGCCCGCACCGGCCACAACCGATCGTTGTCGTGCGGGATCGCGCTCGCCACCGCCGACATGGCGACCCCCGGCGATCTCCTCCGGGCCGCCGACGAGATGCAGTACGAGGAGAAGCGCCGGCGCAAGGGGCTGCCCCCGCTCGAGGAACTCCCCCAGCAGAGCGAACGACGCCGTACCCGCCGCGAACCGGGCGCCGACTGAACGCCTACTCGGCGAGAATGCGCTCGACCGCGACGACGGCCTCGGCGAGCTCGCCGTAGCCCAAGCGGTAGACGGGCACGTCGTCGACCAGCCGAACCAGCCGTTCGAAGACCGCTTGTCCGCCGGGCGCGAAGTCGAACGTCTCGCCGAGCAGGAGGTGCAGCGCCTCGTCGGCGGCGATCTCGGTGACCCGCGTCGATGCACCGGCGCGCCAGTGGGGACAGACGATCGCCGTGATCCGACTCGACTCCCCGACCGATCCGAGCCGGTCGGGGGCGATGTGCCACTCGCGACACGCGATGGCGCGGGCCAGGCCCACCTTGTCGGGCGCGGGGGCCAGGTCCGAGAACAACGGGAACGATCCGGGGTCGAGGGCGATGGCCTTCGCGTACGGTCGCACCATCTCGTCGGGGCCGACGGCCGCCGCCTCGTCGGTCAGATAGTCCATCCCGGCCCGCACGAGGGCGGTCGTCAGCGTGGACTTCCCGTGGTTGGAGGCTGCGGGGAGCAGTACGGCCGCACCGTCGCGAGCGACGGCGCCGGCGTGGAACACCAGATGGTCGGGCACGGACGCCACCGCGAGATTGTTGATCTCCGCCACCGCCCGCAGCACGATCGACAGCGGTGATGCCATCGAGGCCGTGGCGCCGTCGTCGACCCGCAGGAGCCACGCACCGTTCTCCCCGGCCCGGATCGAGATCTCGTGGGTCGGGGTGTCGTCGGACGCGAGGGGTGCGAGTACGGCGGCAACGACGGCCCCGATCTCGGCATCGTCGCTGCACAGGCGCACGCGGGCATCCAGCGCCGCGAAGCAGCCGCGGGCGCCGTCGGCTTCCCGGCCGGGCACGAACGTCGACGGCGCCGTCGGACGCGCCGGCGCGAACCGGTCGTCCACACAGAGCAACCCGTCGGCGCGGAGCTGATCGAGCGAGTGCTCGACATCGCGCCGGATCGCGAGCGGATCGACGCCGAAGTCGTCGCCGAGGCGCACCGTGAGCTCGCCGACGGTGTCCACCCCCGGGAGGGCCTGCCAGATGGCGGCGGCCGACCCGTTGAGCAGATGCAGTCGACGCGTGTCGAGGTGGAAGAGGGCGAGATGGTCACCGAGCGGGGCCGCGACGACACGACGGTGGGGCTGCGGGGCGGCAACCGGTGCAGTTCTCATGACACGACTCTCATGACACGACCTCCGAGGTCGGCCGACGGGCGTTCTCTGGCGCCACCCCGTGGTCGGGACGGCGACGCTCACGGACACGCTCCTTCGCCGTCGGCAACGCAACGACGAGCAACACGAGCGGCACCGTCATCACCCGCTGACGAACGAGGATGCCGAAGTTCCCGATGGCGGAGAACAGATAGACGAAGACCAGCGTGAACCCGACCGCGTAGGCGATGTAGGCCTCGTCGCGGATGGTGCGCGCCGCGGCAATTAGTCGGGGCACGGACGCGAGCACGAGCACGGCCAGCACCATCGCCTCCAGCGACGTCACGATCATCGCCATCGACGATGCCTCATGAGGCAGGGGTCGGAAAAGGACCGTCACGAACCCCCACGGGTACTCCGACGGGCCGTCGATGCGGGCGGCCGTGAAGAAGGACCCACCCTGCGACGATCGGCTGTTCACGAGATCGAGCGCGGCCGACAGACCGGACGGGTTGAGCCCGTCGATGTCGAGGAGGGATTCGACGGCGTCGGACGCAACCGAACCACCCACGAGGAGCAGGCCGATGAGGGAGAACCGGCCGAAGTTGCCGAGCATCCCCCGGCCGGGCGCACGGATGACCAACGCGATGATGAGAGCCGTCACCGCGATGAGCGCGACGTGGGGCCGGATCAGACCCGCTCCGAGCAGGCCGACGGCCACCATGCCGAAGGCGCGCATCTCCCCCTGCATCAACCGGGCCGCGCCGTAGGCGAGGACACCGAGGGAGAGAAGCATCAGCGATTCCTTGCCGATGCTGGACGGCCAGTACACGAGGGACGGCCAGAACAGCAGCAGGATCGCGTACCGCTTCCCGTCGAGTTCGGGCAGACCGGCGCGAAACGCCAGCAGGAAGCCGATCAGCCCGAGGAACCCGAGCAGCGAGAAGATCACGAAGGTCGAGAACTCGTCGCCGAAGGTGAACACCTCCACCAGGCCCGTCACGTAGCGAACCGTGCCCGTGCCCGGAACCTCCCGCCCGGTGTCGACCGTGAAGTCGAGGCGGCGGAAGCTCTCCGCGAGCCTCTGTCCGATGCGGTGGTAGTCGACGCTGTCCTCCCGCATCTCGAAGCGGGGCAGCGTCGCGAGCAGCTTGACCCCTAGGGAGAGCCGCAGCAGGCCGGCGATCTCCAGATCGGGGAAGCGGCGACCGATCCGGCCGAAGAGCGGCGACAGTGCGGCCACGGCGAGCGCGGCGACGAGGGTCCCCAGCAGCGAGGATCGACCGAACACCGGACCGGCCGCGAAGGCGACGAGCGCGAACCCGCAGGCCGCCCAGCCGAGCGGCACCGTCCACGCGAGTCGTTTGCCCGTACGAACCGGTTGGCGGGCGCTGGGCCGCGGGATCGCCGGTTCCACCGGGATCACCGACTGAGGGCTTCCTCGTCCACGGCGTCGTCGACGTCGTCGGACGTTGAGCGGCGACGGCGACGGGCGGAGGGCTCGAGGTACGGGTCGCCGTCGCTGTAGTAGTAGTCGGACGCGTTCGGCACGTCCCGGGCCCCGACGAGGGCGACGCCGAGCGGGGCGAGCCCGCGACGCTCCAGCAACTCCGAGGCGCGCGCCGCCGATTCGGCCTTCGTCTCGGACGCGTTCACGACGAGCACGACATGGTCCGCGACGCCGAGCAGTTCGGCGGCATCGTTCGTGGTGAGGATCGGCGCCGTGTCCAGGAGGATGACGTCGAAGCGCTCGCGGGCCCGCTCCACGAGTCGCCGCTGGGCGCCGACCACGTCGCTCGGCGTGGCGTCGCCGTCGTTGTCGGTCACCTGGGTGACGAGTTGCACGCCGGGCACGTCGGTCACGTTGAGGCGCTGGGGGTTCGAGGTGCCGCCCAGGTAGCGGTGCAGACGGGGGCGGCGGAAGTCGCAGTTGACGGCGAGGACCCGCCGGTCACCCTCGGCGAGGACGGTCGCGAGGTTGGCGACGGTCGTGGTCTTGCCCTCGCTCGGTCCGGCGCTGGTGACGAGGACGACCTGGGCACCGTCACCGGCGCGGCCGTGGTCGTGGTCGATGCGGTCGGCGTAGTCGAGGGCGCTGCGCAGGGCCCGGAACGACTCGGCCGTGCGCGAGCGCGGCTCCTCGAGCGAGACGATCCGGGTGGACTTGCGGTCCCGCCGGACCAGCGGCGGGATCTCGGCCAGCACCGGGAGATCGAGGGTCGCCTCGACGTCGGACTTGCTGCGCAGCCTCGAATCGAGGCGTTCGGTGAAGACGACGAACCCGAACCCGATCGCCGCCCCCAGCAGGGCGCCCACCCCGGCTCGCGGGACGGGGCCGTCGGGAATCTCCATGCCGCCGGTGGAGGCGGGTGCGGTCGTGCCGGCCGTGCCGATCGAGTCGCCGATCCCCATCTCCACGTTGGCCCCTGCCGCGCCGCGGCGGAGCTGGGCGTTGTACTGCGATTCGCTGATCTCCACGGCCGAACCGGTCTCGAGCGTCTCGAGCGGGACGCGCGGTGGTCCCGCGAGTTCGTAGGAGGTGAGGTCCGACGTCGCCCGCTGGAGATCGCTGTTGCAGACCTGGCGATCGATCCGCAGGCTCGTGGTGCTGTCGTAGTCGCCACCGGCGGCGAGGGCGGCGTCGATCGCGGCCTGGGCACTGGTGAAGCACGCCGTGGCGATCTCGAGTTCGCCGGCGGCTCGTTCGATCCGCTCCGCGTGCATGGTGTCGGCGCCGTCCTCGAGGAACGCGATCAGGCTCGCGGCGAACGCATCCGCGCCCGCCTCGGCGCCGGCCGGCGTGGGATTGACCGTGCAGACCGTGAGGCTCTGGATGTCGTTGCGGACCGCGACCCGGACCTGCGTCTGGAGGGTCCCGGCATCGACGCCCAACGTCTCGGCCGTCTGGGCGGGGATGTCGCCCTGGGTCACGCGCTGGGCGGTCTGGGCCAGGTTCGGGTCGACGACCTCGTGGATCCGCGACAACGACGAATCGACGAGCAGTGTGTGGCACGCGTCGTAGTACACCGTGGGCACCGGTGCCGGGGCGGCGTCCTCCGCCACCGCGGCGCTGGCGGCCCCGAGTGAGGCGCCGACGACGGCGAGCAGGACGAGCGGACGCCAACGGCGTCGAATCGTGCGGATCAGCTGCTGGGGTTCCATGTGTTCGTGGTCTCGCCCACCCGTCGGGCCCCTCTCTCGTCTCCCTCGAAGACGCGAGAACGGGCTGTGCTTGTGCGACGCTTTGCCTGTCGGCACGTAATCCGCCTACATGAGCCGAAGGACCCAATGGGCCGCATCCATTTGTCACCCCCGCACATGACCGATGTCGAGCGGGATCTGCTGCTCGGCGCGTTCGACGCGAACTGGGTCGCGCCGGTGGGTCCGGATCTCACGGCATTCGAGGAGGAGTTCGCCACCGCGCTCGGCCACGACCACGCCGTGGCGCTCAGCAGCGGCAGTGCCGGGCTCCATCTCGCCCTGGTGGTGAGCGAGGTCCGGGCGGGCGATGTCGTGATCGTGCCCTCGTTCACCTTCGCGGCCACCGCCAACGCCGTGCGCTATGTCGGCGCCGAGCCCTGGTTCGTGGACAGTGAGGCGGCGACGTGGAATCTCGACCCGGCCCTCGTCGCCGAGGCCGTCGACGCCGCCCACGAGGCGGGCCGCCGGGTGGGCGCCGTCGTGACCGTCGACCTCTACGGCCAGTGCGCGGACCATGCGGACATCCGGAGCCTCTGTGACCGTCACGGGATCCCGCTGATCGAGGACGCCGCTGAAGCGGTGGGCGCGACCTTCGGCGGCGATCCGGCCGGCTCGTTCGGCGACATCGGTGTCTTCAGCTTCAACGGCAACAAGCTGATGACCACCGGCGGCGGCGGCATGGTCGTCGCGCCCGACCGGGCCGTCGTCGACCGCATCCGCCATCTGTCGACGCAGGCCCGCCAGCCCGCCCTGCACTACGAGCACACCGAGGTCGGCTACAACTACCGACTCTCGAACGTGCTCGCCGCGATCGGCCGGGGGCAGGTTTCCCGACTCCCCGAGATGATCGCTCGCCGAGCCGCGATCCGCACCCGCTACGCCGACGCTCTCGACGGGCGTCCCGGCGTGGGACTCAACCCGCTGGACCCCCGCGGGCAGCCGAACCACTGGCTCACCGTCGCCTGCTTCGCCGCCACCTCGGGCACGACGCCGGGCGACGTCATCGCCGCGGTCGAGGCCGTGGATGCCGAGGCGCGCCCGGCGTGGAAGCCGATGCACCTGCAGCCCGTGTTCACCGGCGCGCCGATGTTCGGTGGTGCGGTGTGTGAAGCCGCCTTCGCGACCGGCGTGTGTCTCCCGAGCGGTTCCTCGATGACGGACGCCGACGTGGATCGCGTCGTCGATGCCGTGCTGTCCGCGCTCCCGTGACCTCCCCCGTCCGAGTACTCCACCTGCTCAAAGGACTGGGCCCCGGCGGGGCCGAACGCCTGGTCGTCGCCCAGGCCACGGCAAATGGGGCGTCGACCCGCCAGCGCGTCGCCTACCTCGTGCCCGCCAAGGACCATCTGGTCCCCGAGCTGCAGGCCGCAGGCGTGCGGGTGGACTGCCTCGAGTCCGCGAGCGCGGCGCGCCTCGGGTGGATGGGACGGCTCCGACGGCTCCTGCGGACCGACCCGGTCGACGTGCTCCACATCCATTCACCGGCACTCGCGGCGATCGGCCGGCTCCTGGTGCGCACGGTGCCGAGGGCCGCTCGACCCGTGGTGGTGGGCACGGAACACAACCGCTGGCCGCGCCATCATCGCCTCACCCGCCTGGCGAACCGGCTCACCATCCGTTTCGAGGCCGCGACCATCGCCGTCAGCGCGGACGTCGCGTCCACCATCCGAGGTGCGTCGTCCGGCCAGGTCCGGGTGATCGAGCACGGGATCGACACGCGGGCGGTCATGGCGGCGGCCGACCGGAACGGGGTGCGCGCCGAGCTCGGCCTCGCCGCCGATGACGTCGTCGTCGCCTGCGTCGCGAACCTGCGCCGCGAGAAGTCACTCGACGTCCTCGTCGAGGCCGCCCGCCTCGCCTGCCGCGACGACGACCGTTTGCGCTACGTCCTGATCGGTCAGGGTCCCCTCGCCGACGAACTGGACGGATGGATCGCCGCGGCCGATCTCGGTGACCGCTTCCGGGCGCTCGGCTACCGATCCGACGCCCCGCGGGTGCTGAGCGGGGCCGACATCTTCACACTCTCCTCGACCCACGAAGGTCTGCCCGTCGCGATGATGGAAGCGATGGCGCTCGGCCTGCCGGTCGCCGCCACCGATGCCGGCGGCGTGGCCGACGGCGCCGGGGACGCCGGCCTCATCTGCGCAGTGGGCGATGCCGCCGCGCTCGCGGCCAACCATGTGCAGCTGGCGAGCGACGAAACACTCCGCTCCCGTCTGGGCGCGGCCGCGTCGGCCCGGGCCGCCCATTTCTCCATCGACCGCGCCGTGGGCGAGATCGAGGCAGTCTACGCCGAGGCGACGGCCACGCCGGCCCGCTGACGGGCCAGCAGCCAGTCATAGGTCCGCAGCGTCGTGGCGATCACGTCACGCTCGTCGAAGTACCGGCACGCCCGCTCGCGGGCGGCCGCTCCCGTCCGGCGACGGCGATCGTCGTTTTCGATGAGCGGGACGAGAGCGCGAGCGAACGCGTCCACGTCGCCGACGGCGAACAGCGCACCGGTGCGGCCGTGGGCGACCACCTGGCGGCACCCCCGGACGTCCGACGCGACAACCGGCAGTCCCATGGCCGAAGCCTCCATCGCCGAGCGGGGGAATCCCTCCCGGTGCGAAGCGAGGGCGAACACGTCGAACGCCGCGTAGAGGTCCACCATGTCGTCTCGCCGGCCGAGGAACACCACGCCGGCGGCCTCCGCCGCGGCGCGGGCCTCGGCGTCCACCGCCCCGACCTTGTCCGGTTCGTCGGGGCCGACGACGACGAACCGGCAGTCACGATCGCGGAGCCGCTCCGCCGCGGCGAAGACCGTCCGGTAGCCCTTCTCCCACACGAGGCGGCCGACGACGCCGATCACCGTGGTGTCCGGGCCGATCCCCCATGCGGACCGAAGCCGGTCGCGGGTGCCGGGGTCGACGGCGGCCGGATCGAAGCGGGCGAGATCGACACCGTTACCGAGCACCGTCATCTTGCGATGGGGCACGCCGGCGTGTCGGAGGGCATCCACGTCCTCCTCGTTCTGGAGGAGTTCGGCGTCCGAGCACGTCGTCGCCAGGCGTTCGAGTCCGTAGACCAGGGCCCGCTTGGCGAACCGGTCCTCGGGCAGGGCGTAGAGGCCGTGGACGGTGTTGACGACGTGGGGCACGCCGGCCGCCCGCGCAGCGACGCGACCGAGGACCCCCGGCTTCGGGTTGTGCGTGTGGACGATGTCGGGCGAGAGCCGGCGGAACACACGCCGGAGGTCGTTGAGCGCGCGGAGATCCTGCGCCGGGGACATCGCCCGCGTCAGCGACGGCACGGCCACGTGGCGGATACCGGCGGCCTCGAGTGATGCCACGTGGGGGCCGGGCGCCGACACGCCGATGACGTCGTAGCCGGCCCGCCCGAAGGCCTCGAGCTGTGGGCGCAGGAGCCAGTCGAGGCTCATGTCCGTCGTCGTGACGTGGACCAGACGGGCACCGGTCATGTGGTCGCTCCGGCGTAGCGGCGCCGATTGACCAGACGCCGGACGTCGTCCTCCCACCCGAGACCGCCCGCGAGCTTGCGGGCGAAGAACCGCTCCCCGTCCGTGGTCTGGATGGGTGTGCGGTGGAGGCGGTGCACGTCGCCACCCGGCGGATTGGCACGTGTGCCGGCGATCGCCGCGCTGCGGAAGCGGGCCCGAACCTCGCGCTCGGCCTCCGCCGTCGGGGACAGCGCCTTGGGGTAGGCGAAGTGCTCGGCGACCGTGCCGAGCCGCTCGCCGATCAACCCGATGGACCGATCGAGGTCGTCCGCCACGGAAGCCACGTCGAGTCGATCGAGCAGGATGTGGCCGTGGGTGTGTGAGCCGATGGTGACGAGCCCGGAGGCCACGCAGTCGGCCAGACCTCCCCAGCTGGCCGGACGGCCGTCGTCGGGGAAGTCGATGCCGTCCTCGACGTGCCCCGTCGCGACATAGAGCGTCGCCGGCACCGAGTGGCGGTCGAGCACGGGGAGCGCCTCGTCCACGAAGTCGGCCGTGCCGTCGTCGAACGTCACGACGACCCGGCCGGCCAGGTCCTCCCCGGCGGCGAGTGCGGTGACGGCGTCGTCGATCGTCAGGACGGCACCGGACGCCGCCAGCTGCGCCATCTGCGCATCGAAGGTCGGGGTCGGGAGATCCACCGTCACCGCGGTGTGGCCGCCGACGCGGTGGTAGACGAGCACGACGAGACCGGTCGCCGGTCGCCGGATGACATCGACGGCCGCGGCCGTCGTCTTCACGATGGTGGGGAACAGCGCCACGGACCCCTATCGGCACCACCGCGGCGTTTTGGACACGTAGCCTCGGGCGGTGGACCGAGCCGAGCTCGTCGTACGCCGGGCGACCGACGACGACATCCCCGACGCCATCGACGTGGCTGCCGCCGCGTTGGGTTGGGATCCGGCCGATCCCAACGAGGCGTTCTTCCGCTGGAAACACCTCGACAACCCGGCGGGGCGCTCACCCATGTGGCTCGCCCTCGACGGGGCGGAGATCGCCGGCTTCCGCACGATGATGCGTTGGAACTTCGTCGGCTCGGCCGGGCCGCGCGCCGCCGTCCGCGCCGTCGACACGGCGACCCACCCGGACCACCAGCGACGCGGCATCTTCCGGCTCCTGTCCACGACCGCAGTCGACGAGCTGACGCGCGAGGGGATCGAGTTCGTCTTCAACACCCCCAACGACAACAGCCGCCCCGGCTATCTCCGCATGGGCTGGCGGGAGGTCGGCCGCGTCCCCACCCGGTTCGCCGTCACCGGCGTCCGGGCCATCCCGCGCCTCGCACGGGCCCGCACCGCAGCCCACAAGTGGTCCGAGCCGATCGACATCGGCGAGCCGGTCGACCTCGCCCTCGACGACCTTGTCGCGCTGGCCGACGCGATGCCGGCGGTCGAGGGACTCGCCACCGACCGCACCCGCGATCATCTCGCGTGGCGCTACGGCTTCGAGCCGCTGCACTATCGCGTCGTCCGCACCGACGACGGGGCCGCCGTCGTGCGCGTCCGCCGCCGGGGCGCGGCCACCGAGGCCGTTCTCGCTGAGCTCTTCAGCCCCGACGTCGCGGCCAGCCGCACCCTCCTGCGAGCGGTCCGGCGCCGACTACCGGTCGACCACGTCCTCACGCTGGCGACGCCTCCGCATCCGGCGCCGTGGATGCCCACCCTCCCCCGGCTCGGACCGCGGCTGACCGTGCGCGACCTCGCCGGGACCGGGCCCGATCTCGATCAGTTCCGGTTCTCGCTCGGCGACATCGAGCTCTTCTGATCGACCGCGTCGGCGCGCACCAGGTCGTCGACGAGCTCACAGAAGCGCTCGGCCACGCGGGCCGGCCGCACGTCGGCTCGTCCGGCGTGCATGCGGGCGCGGTCGCCGGCCGCCATCCATTGCCGTTCGTCGTCCCACAGACGGCTGATCGCGCGGACCCAGGCATCCGGCCCCGCATCGGGATCGACGAGCGTGCCTCCGTCGCCGACCGCCTCGACGAGACCCGGGAGTCCGCTGGCCACCACCGGCACGCCGTTCGCCTGCGCTTCGAGCGCGGTGCGGGGTCGGTTGTCGATGCGGTGCGGTGCGAGCAGGATCCGGGCATCGCGGAAAAGGCGCCCCGGTCGGGGCTCGAAGGCCCGGAGGGTCACGTTCGGGTGATCGCGCACGAGGCGGTCCACGGCGGCACGGGCGGGACGGTCGAGCGTCCACGACTCCTGGAGGACGAACGGGATGTCGGGTCGCGCCGCGGCCAACGGACCGACGACGTCGAGCCCGTGCGACGGGAGCGGGTTGACGAGCAGTACGACCTCCCCGGACGGCGGCTGCGCCATCGGCGCGACCTCGACGAGGGAAGGTACGAGCGAGGCCACATGCCCGAGACGCTCCGCATCCTCGACCAGTGATCCCGAGTTCGCGAGCAGGAGGTCCGGTTGGAGCCCGGCGTGCAGATGGCCGATCGCAGTCGCCTCACGCAGGTACAGGGCGGTCGGCAGGCCACGCCGCCGGCACACACTGCGGATCGCCCGCCAGGAGACGCGACTGATACTCGACACCACGACCACGTCGGGCCGCCAGCTCCGCACCAGCGGCTCGAACGCGTGCTCGGGCGCCGGGGCGGCGTGATGCTCCACCCCGTCGACGTGGAGGGCGGCGGTTCCCGACCCGATCCGACGGCGCAGCGACTGCACGTGGGCACCGAGCCGCGAGCCCTCGAAGCGCACCGACGCGTCCGCCAGCTCCGAGAGCGCCCGACGCCGCACCCCGGTGGCGTTCGGATCCTCCACGAGGAACTGCACCGTGCGTCCCTGCTCGCGCACCGCCATCGCCAGTTCACGCTGACTGCGTCCCGAGCCTCCGGTGGTCACCGACGAGACGAAGAGCAGCCGCCGGGCGGGCGCGGCGCGGCCGTCGATGTCCGGCGCCGGGAACGAGGTGGTCGTCACCCGCATCCATCGGCCGTCGCACTGGCGCGATGAGTCGTTCGGCCCATTCCTCATGAGCACGATCCTCATGAGCGCGATGACGGCGCCGATGGAGTGGTGACGTTCTCTGGAAGGGGCTTTCATGCACGTCCTGGTCACCGGCGGCGCCGGCTTCATCGGCGCCAACCTCTGCCGCTCGCTCGAACTCGCCGGGCACACGGTCACCGCGCTCGACGATCTGTCCACGGGTTTCTCCGCCAACCTCGACGGCACCGACACGGAGCTGGTCGTCGGCACGATCCTCGATCCCGACGTGCTCGACACGGTGGTCGGACCGGCCGACGCCGTCGTCCATCTCGCCGCCCGACCGTCGGTGCCCCGTTCGATCACGGACCCCGTCGCCAGTCACCTGGTCAACGCCACCGGCACGGTCAACGTGTTGGAGGCCGCCCGCCGGGATCGCCTGCGCCATGTCATGTGCGCGGGATCGTCGTCGGTGTACGGCGCCAATCCGGAGCTCCCGAAGCACGAGGGCCTCGCCTGCCGCCCGGTGAGTCCCTATGCGGCGAGCAAGCTCGCGACCGAGTCGTACACGATCGCCTACGCCCACTCCTACGGACTCCCCACGCTCGCGTTCCGCTTCTTCAACGTGTTCGGTCCGCTCCAGGCCGCCGGTCACGCCTACGCGGCAGTGATCCCCGCCTTCGTGGACGCCGCCCTGCGGGGCGCGCCGCTGCCGGTCAACGGCGACGGCACCCAGAGCCGCGACTTCACCTACATCGACACGCTCACCTCGGTGATCGTGGACGCGGTGAACCGCCGGGTCACGAGCGACATCCCCGTGAACCTCGCCTACGGAACCCGCACGGACCTGCTGACGGTCATCGACATGATCCGCGACCTGATCGACGGTGATCTCCGCGTCGAGCACGGCCCCGTTCGGGCCGGCGACGTGCCCCACTCCCAGGCCGACCACACCCGGGTGAACGCCCTGTTCCCCGACATCGAACCGGTGCCGCTCGAGATCGGGCTCAAGGCCACGGTCGACTGGATGCGAACGGTCGTCTGACATGACGCCCGCCGGTCCCTATCGCGGCAAGCGGCTCCTCGATCTCGCGATCCTGGCGGTCGTCGCCGTGCCGGCCGCCCTGATCGGTCTCGTCTGTGCCGGGGCAGTCCGACTGTCCTCCCGCGGGCCCGTGCTGTTCCTCCAGGAACGCGTCGGGATGGACGGCACCCCGTTCGTCGTCTGGAAGTTCCGGACGATGCTCGATGGCGAGAACCCCATCATCCCGACCGATGACCGCATCACCGCGGTCGGACGCATCCTGCGCCGCACGTCGCTCGACGAGCTCCCCCAGCTCGTGAACGTGGCCCGCGGGGAGATGAGCGTGGTCGGCCCCCGACCGACGCTCGCCTACCAGGTCGAGCGCTGGAGCGACCGCCAGAAGGGGCGACTCGCGGTGCGTCCCGGCCTGACGGGCCTCGCCCAGGTGAACGGACGCAACGACCTGAGTTGGGCCGAACGGATCGAGTTCGACCTCGAGTACGTGCGGACCCAGTCGCTGCGGCGGGACCTCGCGATCATCGCCCGCACCGTCGCGGTCCTGATCGGCGGCGAAGGCACCGGGGCGACGGCTGCCGACGATCCCCTCGCGGAGGTCGCGGCATGAGCGACCGACTCGTGATCGTCGGCGCCGGTGGCCACGGGCGCGAGGCCCTCGCCATCGCGCGCGAGATCAACCGGCTCACCGACAACTGGCACGAGATCCTCTTCGTCGACGACGGCGAGACCGATGCCGACCTTCTCGACCGAGTCGACGCCGAGGTGATCGGCGGTCTCGCCGAACTGCGGGTGAACGGTGACGACCATGTCCTCGCGATCGGCGATCCGGGCGTCCGTCGCCGTCTCGATGCCGAGATCGACGGCGATGCTCCGGCGATCCCGCTGGTGTCGCTCGACGCGTGGATCGGCGACGACGTCCATCTCGACGACGGCGTCATGATCCATCCGGGGGTGACCTGCACGACGAACGTCCGCATCGGCCGCCACTCGCACCTCAACTGTGGGGCCGTCGTGAGCCACGACTGCCGCATCGGCGACTACGTGAGTGTGTCGCCGGGCGTTCTCCTCAACGGGGCGGTCACCGTCGAAGACGATGCGTTCCTCGGCACCGGCGCGATCGTGCTGCCGGGGCGGCGGATCGGTCAGGGCGCCGTGGTCGGCGCCGGGGCGGTGGTCGTGGACGACGTCGCGGCCGGCGCGACGGTCGTCGGCGTGCCCGCCCGCTGACGCAGCACCCGCCAGAGCCCCATCGAACTCGCCGCCAGGCCGGCACCGAGCAGACCCACCACGAGCGCCGGACCGAGCCGCTCGGGGCGGCCGACCGACCCGACGAGGGCGGCACACAGGGGTAGGAGCACGAGTGCACCCGCGGCTCGGTGGGCCGGGAGTTCGCCGCCGCGCCGCATCGCCACGACGGTGGCCCCGGCGACGGCCGCTCCGGCGATGAGCGGGGCCTCGGTGTCGGGCACCATCGCCCAGATCCCTGCGAGAGCACCCACGGTCAGGACCGCGACGGTCCGCGGGCGCAGCGGGCGACTCGCGAGCAGCGCCGCGGGAGCGACGATCAGGGCGATCACGCCCAACGGCTGGCCGCGCGCCGCGACCGCATCGGCGAGCACCGTCCCGTACCGCCACCGCAGGAGCCACCAGGCCGCGGCGAGCACGCCGACGATCCACGCGAACGAGCGACGGCGGAAGGCGATGCCCACCGCCACGCCGGCGACGAGGGCGAGAACGGCGTCCTCCGGATGGAGGGGACCGTCGGGAATCAGTCGACCGAGCACGGGCGAGCGACCGGTCAGAGCGTGACGGACTCGGCCGTCACGCCGGGCCGGCAGAGACTGATCATGGCGTCGCGCAGCTCGTCGGCATCGTCCACGTCGAGGGGGCTGAGGCCGAGGGGCGACTGGGCGGGGACCCGGCAGTGCGAGATGAGCGGGTGCGCATGCCGGTCGTCGGCCTCCGCCTGACCGAGGAGCACCTCGTGGAGCTTCTCGCCGGGACGGAGGCCCGTGAACACGATGTCGATCGGTCGGTCCGCCTGGGCGGCCAACCGCCGGGCGACATCCACGATCTTCACCGGCTCCCCCATGTCGAGCACGAGCGCCTCGCCGTCGAGTCCGACGGCGCCGGCCTGCACGACGAGCTGGACCGCCTCCGTGACCGTCATGAAGTAGCGCGTCACGTCGGGGTGGGTCACCGTGATCGGACCGCCGTTGAGCACCTGTCGTTCGAACGCACCGAGCACCGAGCCGCGCGACCCGAGCACGTTGCCGAAGCGGACCGACAGGTAGACACCGTCCTCACGGGCCGCGTACCAGGACGTGAGCTGTTCGGCGATGCGCTTCGTGTACCCGAGCACGCTCGTCGGGTCGGCGGCCTTGTCCGTCGAGATGTTCACGAACCGGCTGACCCGGCTCAGCGCGGCTGCTTCCAGCACGTTGAGCGTGCCCTGGATGTTCGTCTTGACCGCCTCGGCGGGGTGCAGCTCGAGCAGGGGAAGGTGCTTCAGCGCCGCCGTGTGGAACACGACGTCAGGCTGGTGCCGGGCGAACACCTCCTTCATCCGCTCGCCGTCGCGGATGTCCGCCACGACCAGGCACTCGGAATCGAGCAGGGCGCGGCCCTCGATCGCCATCTGCACCGCGTGCAGGGCGGACTCGTCGCGGTCGACCATGATCAGCGAGTCGGGACCGAAGCGGTGGAGCTGACGACACAGCTCCGACCCGATCGACCCGCCGGCACCGGTCACGAGGACGCGTCGGCCGGTGATGTAGTCGGCGATCGCCGCGATGTCGGTGTCGATCTGGTGTCGACCCAGGAGGTCGGCCTCGGTCAGCGGACGCACGTCGTCGGCGCCGACCTTCCCGTCAATGAGCTCCGAGACGTGGGGCACGATTCGCATGTCGAGGTCGGCGGCGAGCGCCCGCGTCGACAGGTCCCGCAGGCTGTCGGAGGGGATGGACGGGGCGGCGACGATCAGCATCTCGGCCTTCGACGCCGCGGCGATGGTCGCCAACCGGTCCCGGTTGCCCAGCACCGGCACGCCGCTCACCCGCAGGTTGCGTTTGGCGGGGTCGTCGTCGACCAGCCCGACCGGGCGGTAACGGCATGCGGCGTCGGAGTGCATCGAGGTGACGACGCGTGAGCCGCCGTCACCGGCGCCGAAGATCAGGACCGGCACCCCGTCACCACGGCTGGCTCGGGTGCGGTGGAACTGCACGAGCCGCTCGACGAAGCGAGCCGCACCGGCACCACAGAACGCCGCCGGCGCGGCGGCGAGCACGACGCTCGTCGGCACCAGCCGGCTGTCGAGCAGGACATTGTTGAGCACGAAGAGTCCGGCCGACGCGACCATCATCGTCTGGGCCAGGGCCAGGCCCTCGTCGAGGCTGCCCCGTCGCCACCGGCCGCGATACAGACCGAAGATCACGCCGCCGAGCATCTGGAAGACGACCGCGAGGGCGATCGCGACGCCGAGGTTCGCGTGCGACCACGCCTCGAACGCGAAGTCGAATCGCAGGGCCATGGCCGCGAAGACGCCACCACCCCACGCAAGTGCATCCACCGCCATGAGCACCATGCCGGGTCCCCGGAGCCGAAGCTCACGGTCCCCACCCCGCATGTTGATGGACATCGTCCGTCTTCCTCCCTCGGAGACCGTGCGAGCCTCCACCCGCACCGTCGGCACGATTTGTACGGTGATGAGCGATTCCGCGGTCGCTGCGAAGGAGCCGGACCATCGACGCGAGCACCACTCGGTCCGCCCGCGTTCGGCGAACCGGTCGAGACGAGCGGCAGGCGATCCTGGTCCTCGCGGCCGCGGCCGCCGTGCTTGCGACCCTCGGCGGAGCCTCCCCGACCGGCCTTCTCCTGATCGATGTCGTGTACACGGCGGGCGCCGGTGCGGCGCTCGCCTTCGCCGGCGGTCGTTCGCGCCGACTGGCCTGGCTCCTCTCCTCCACCATCGCCCTGTGGGTCACCCCGTCGACCCTCGGCCGCATCGTCTCGATCCTCGCGATCGTGGCCGTGATCCACGCGGTGGCGACCGAACGGCGACGGGTGGTCGGCGCGTTGGTCGGCGCGGCGCTGGCGCTCGTGCTCGGCGATCTCGGCGCCGGACCGTTCCACGGCGCGACCATGCTCTACGCCGCGGTCGCCGCCGCCCCGATCCTGATCAGCGGCGCCCGGCGCATGCCGGCGGCCTGGCGGCGGCCGGTGGTCCTGGCGGTGAGCACCGCGACCGCCGCCGCCGGGCTGGCGACGCTGGTGTTCGGCCTCGCCGCGCTGCTCTCGATCAGCGACGTGGGCGACGGCGTCGACGCCGCCAACCGCGGCTTCGACGATGCGTCCGACGGCAACCAGACGGACGCCGGGCAGTCGTTCGACGCCGCTACCGCGGCATTCGAGCGGGCCCGGGGCAAGGTCAGCGGCTTCTGGACCCTCCCGGCCCGGCTCGTGCCCGTCGTCGCCCAGCAGGTGCGCGCCATCCAGGTGACCGCCGCAGAAGGCGTCGCGCTCTCCGAGGCGGCAACGGACACCGCCCTGTCGGTCGACCCCGATGATGTCCGCTTCGTGGACGGCCGCCTCGACCTGGAGCTGCTCGACGACCTCCAGCCGGTGCTCGACCGGGCCGAACGGGCGCTCGACCGGGCCCACGATCGGATCACGGAGACCAGGAGCCCCTGGTTGGTCGCACCGCTTGCCGATCGGATGGATCGGCTCCTCACGGAACTCGACGACGCCCGCCCGTCCGCCGAAGCCGCGTCGCTCACGGTGACCCATCTCCCCGAGATGCTGGGTGCGGACGGTCCGGTGCACTGGCTCGTCGCCCTCACCACCCCGGCCGAGGCGCGCGGTCTCGGCGGCCTCCTCGGCAACTGGGTGCTCGTGCGGGCCGACGCCGGCGCCGTCGAGATCGTCCGCCACGGCCGCAACGAGGACGTGAACGCCGAGCTGCGCGCCGCGGGCGTCGCGCTGAGCGGACCGGAGCAGTACGTCGAGCGCTGGGGAAGCTTCCGACCGAACGAGTTCTTCCAGGACGTGACCCTCTCGCCCGATCTCCCGATGGTCGCCACGGTGACCGCTGACCTGTTCGCGGCGGCGATGGACGAGACGGTCGACGGTGTGATCGTGCTCGACCCCTACGCCCTGCAGGCGGTGCTCGAACTCGGTGGTCCGGTCCAGACCGGCGACCGCCGACTCACCGCCGACACGCTGATCCCGTTCCTGCTCACCGAGCAGTACGTGGCGTTCGCGGGCGACGAGGCGGGCCGCGCGCTCGCGCTCGGCGAGCTCGTCGAGGGCGCCTTCGAGTCGTTGACCCGCGGCGCACTCCCCGGCCCGCGCGCCGTCACCCGCGAGTTCGGGCCGATCGTCGAACAGGACCGGCTCGGCGTGTGGTGGCGCGACGGTGGCGGTCCCACCGAGCTGATCGACGTCGTCGGGCTCGACGGCGCCTGGCCGGACACCGTGGGCGCGGATTTCGTGGGGCTCGTCCACCAGAACGCCGGGCAGAACAAGCTCGACACCCATCTCGAGCGAGAGCTCGCGTACGACGTGGTGATCACCGATGGCGTGGCCGAGGCGACCATCACCGCGACACTCCACAACCGGTTGACGGATCTGAGCCTGCCGGATGCAATCGTGGCGAGCAACGACCAGGCCTTCGCACGAGGAACGAATGTCGTGCGTCTCGGCATCCACACCGGCCTGACGAGCCGATCGCTGTCGGTGGACGGCGTCGAGGTCGGGTTCAACCGGCAACCGGCCTTCGGCGGCGAAGTCGCCACCGTGATCGTCGAGGTACCCGCCGGCGAGACGCGGGTCGTCGAGCTGCAGGTCGCCGGCACGGTGACAGCCGATGCGGACGGCTACCGCCTGGTCATCCCCCACCAGCCGCTCGTGAACCAGGACCTCGTCTCGGTCAGCGCGACCGTCGACGGACGGGTCCTGGACCTGGGAACGCCGCTGACGCAGGACCGCGACCTGCTGCTGACGGCGACCACCGACTGACCCACGCCGACCCGCGGTCCGCGCGTGGCTCAAGAGCGACCCGGTGCTGCCGATCGTGGGGGTGAACCCGTGTCTTCACCGACCCCATGACACCCGCACATTCCCGCCCCCTGCGCTCCTCGAGGCGCCTCGCCATCACCGTCGTGGTGAGCGGCGTCCTCGCGCTCGCTGCACCGGTCGGCGCCCAGTACGGCGGCGGTGCGAACCTGACGGTGAACCCCGTGGAGGTCGAGATCGACGGCGACTTCAGCTATCTCGGCAGCGGCTGCGCCGGTGGCTCGACGGTCGAGATCACCATCGACGGCTTCGCCGACACCCTCGACAGCACGACGGCCGGGGACGACTCGACCTACTCGGGATCCGGTGTCGGGCTGCCCGACGGCGTCGTGGCCGGCGACGGCTACACGGTGCGGGCGACGTGCAACGGCGTCGAGCACTTCACGACCATCACCGCGGTGTGCAACGGCGGGGACCTCCCCGTCGACGGCGAGTGCCCCGACGGGGCGACGCTCGGTGGCGAGGATCCGGACGCGACCACGACCACCACGACCTCGACGACGACGACCGTGCCCGGTGGCACCACCGGCGGCTCCGGAAACGGAGGCACCGGGGACAACAGTGCCGGCGGCGACGGCAGCGGCGGGGACACGCCCGATCTCGCCGTGACCGGCGCGACCTTCGTCGAACAGGCCGCCCAGCTCGGCGCGACGCTCGTGGCGATCGGTGGCTTCGTCGTCCTGCTCGCCCGCCGGCGGCGGGATCCGGACCCGGTACCCGCCCGGGTCCGCTAGCCCCTGTTCGCTAGCCCTTGTTCCGGCGCCGTCGGCGCAACATCCAGCCGACGACTTCACTGAGCACCGCGCCGGCGACCGCGGCGATGACGATCACGACCCACAAAGGCCATGTGCCGTCGATGAAGAGCCAGGAGACTTCGGTGTCCGAGCGGTTCTGCACGATGAAGGCGATGAGGGCGATGGCCACCACGGCCGCCGACACCACCGTCGCCAGGCCCGTCGACTCGCTGGACTCCTCGGATACGGTTTCCTCGCTCATGGCGCGACTCTAGACGACGCCGCCGGGTCCTGAACCCCGACGGCGCGCGAATGCGTGGCACGATGAGGCATGCGAGTTCTCGTCAGCGGCTCCACCGGACTCATCGGGTCGGCGCTCGTCGCCGCGCTCCCGGAGGCCGGTCACGAACCGGTACGCCTGGTCCGTCGTCGTGAACCCGGCGACCTGCCGTCGCGCCGGTGGGACCCGGCGACCGGCGAGATCGACGACGACGCCCTCGACGGCATCGACGCCGTGATCCATCTCGCCGGGGAGGGTGTCGCCGACCGTCGTTGGACGGACGCGCAGAAGCAACGCATCCTCGACAGCCGGGTGAACGGCACGACCCTGCTGTCGTCGGCGATCACCCGGGCGACGACGCCACCGGCCGTGTTCCTCAGCGGATCGGCCATCGGCGCCTACGGCGACCGCGGCGACGAGGTGCTCACCGAGGTCAGCGAGCGCGGCGACGGCTTCCTCGCCGACGTCGTCGCCGCCTGGGAGGGCGCCGCCGATGTTCCCGAGCCGCCGACCCGCACGGTGCTGTTCCGCACCGGGATCGTGCTCGCCCCGAAGGGCGGTGCGCTCGGCCCTCAGCTGCCCCTGTTCAAACTCGGACTCGGCGGACGCATCGGCTCGGGCCGGCAGTGGTGGAGCTGGATCTCCATCGACGACATGGTGGGCGCGCTGGTGTGGCTCCTCGAGAACGAGGTGCACGGCCCGGTCAACATGACCGCACCGAACCCGCAGACCAACGCCGACTTCACCGCCACCCTCGGACGCGTGCTGCGGCGACCGACGGTGATCCCGGTGCCGAAGCTGGCGCTCCACGCCAAACTCGGCAAGGAGCTGACGGCCGAGGTGCTGCTCGCGTCCCAACGGGTGAAGCCCACCGCACTGCTGGAGGGCGGCTACCGGTTCATCCACGCCGAGCTCGAGCCGGCGCTGCGGGCGATCCTCGACCGCCCCGCCTGACGCGCCGAGGTCATTCCGGCGGTGCGATGACCCAGACGTCGTCGGGCATCTCCTGTTCGAACCGGCGGACAACCTCCCCCACCCGTCGCTCCCGGCCGTCCCACACGATGACCGCCTCGTCGGCGACCTTGCGGAGCCACCCGTTGCGACGGTCGAGCGCCTGGCCGGCCCGCTGGGCGTTGTCGGGCACCTTGCGTTCGAGCTGCACGACCGCGTCGGCCCCCTCGACCAGGTCGGCGAAGCGGCGCCGGGATTCCGCCGGCCATTTGGCGTCGGGATCGGGATACGGGAGCACCGCGACATACGGCACGCCCGCCTCGCGTGCGGCTTCGGCCCCGAGGGTCTCGGCCCCGAGGCGCAGGCCCGACAGCACCACCAGCCCGGGATCGAGTTCGCGCTTCGCGGCCAACACCTCGGCGAGCCGGCGGCGGGCATCGTCCGCGATCGCGTTGTCGTCGTAACCGCCGAGACCGGGCGGCTGCAGACCGAGCACCGCGACCGCCCGCCCGGACGGTCGCCACGTCGCCCCGTACCGTCCGTTCGCGTCGGCGGCTGCGGGAGCGGCCGTCGACGATCCGGCGGTGATCTCGTCCGGCGGGCCGAGATCGTCGGGGATTCCCGTCCCCGTTCGACCGACCTGGGTGTGGGACGCCTCGACGGCGAGCCGGTCGGCGATGTCGTTCCACTCGTTGCCGGCGTGGCCCTTGACCCAGCGGAAGGTGATCTCGTCCTCGCGGGACCGGTAGAGCTCGATCAGCGGCTCCCAGAGATCGCGGTTGGCGACCGGCTCCTTCTTCGAATTCTTCCAGCCCCGCTTCAGCCACCCCTTCCACCATCCGTCGTTGAAGCAGTTCACGACGTAGGTGGAGTCCGACACGACCTCGACCGCGCCCTCGAGGGAGCGCAGGGCATCGAGCACCGCCAGGAGCTCCATCCGCTGATTCGTGGTGTCCGGATCCGCACCGTTCGCCCACGGACCATCCGGCACGATCCATCCCCAGCCGCCGGGACCGGGGTTTCCGCGACACGCACCGTCGGTGTAGACGTCCATGACCCGAGATCCTGCCATGATTGGAAGATATGGCAGCAGACCACTTCAGCCGGCAACTTCCCGACATCGATCCGGTGGAGACGAAGGAGTGGATCGATTCGCTCGATGCCGTCCACGGCGCGCAGGGCCAGGCGCGGGCCCGCTACCTCGTGGCCCGGCTCCTCCAGCGGGCCAACGAGCTCCAGCTCGGCGTTCCGCCCACCACGAGTACGCCCTACATCAACACCATCCCGGCCGAGGAGCAGCCGTTCTTCCCCGGCGACGAGCTCGTCGAGCGACGCATCCGCGCGTTCATCCGCTGGAACGCGGCGGCGATGGTCATCCGGGCGAACAAGGCCGCCGACGGCATCGGCGGGCATCTGTCCACATTCGCCTCGAGCGCCGCGCTCTACGAGGTCGGGTTCAACCACTTCTTCAAGGGCAAGGAGGACGGGCTCCCCGGCGATCACGTCTACTTCCAGGGTCACGCCGCACCCGGCGTCTACGCCCGCGCCTACCTCGAAGGGCGACTGAACGAAGGCCAGCTCGATCGCTTCCGCATGGAGGTCGGCGGCGGGGGGCTCTCGAGCTATCCCCATCCCCGGCTCATGCCCGACTTCTGGGAGTACCCGACCGTCTCGATGGGCCTCGGCCCGATCAACTCGATCTACCAGGCCCGGTTCAACAAGTACCTGCACCAGCGCCGCATCGACGACACCTCCGCGAGCAACGTGTGGAGCTTCCTCGGCGACGGCGAGTGCGACGAACCCGAGACGCTCGGCGCGATCTCGCTCGCCGGCCGGTCCGGGCTCGGCAACCTCAAGTGGATCATCAACTGCAACCTCCAGCGCCTCGACGGCCCCGTCCGCGGCAACGGGAAGATCATCCAGGAGCTCGAGGGCGTCTTCCGCGGCGCCGGATGGAACGTCATCAAGGTCATCTGGGGAAGCAAGTGGGACGAGCTGCTCCACCGCGACGTGGACGGCGTCCTCCTCAACAAGATGAGCGAGACCGTCGACGGCGAGTACCAGCGAGCGGCGACCGAGACCGGCGCCTACATCCGCGAACACTTCTTCGGACCGGACCCGCGGCTACGCAAGCTCGTGGAGCACCTCACCGACGACGAGTTGCGCGACCTCCCCCGCGGCGGGCACGACTACCAAAAGGTCTACGCCGCCTTCAAGGCCGCGGCGGAGACGACGGATCAACCCACCGTCATCCTCGCCAAGACCATCAAGGGCTGGACCCTCGGCGAGGGGTTCGAGGGCCGCAACGCCACCCACCAGATCAAGAAGATGACGAGCACGCAGCTCATCGAACTCCGGTCCCGGCTCCACATGGAGGACGAGATCCCCGAGGAGTCACTGGCCGACGGCATCCCGCCCTACTACCGGCCATCACCCGACTCGCCGGAGCGTGAGTACCTGATGGAGCGGCGCCGCGCCCTCGACGGGCCGCTCCCGAGCCGCATCGTTCGCGACCGTCGTCCCCTCAAGCTCCCGGGCGAGTCGCCGTTCCTCGACCTCCAGAAGGGGTCGTCGGGCCGTGAGGTGTCGACGACGATGGCCTTCACCTCGCTGCTGCGGGACCTGCTGCGCGACGAGGCGTTCGGCGAGCGCGTCGTGCCGATCATCCCCGACGAGGCCCGCACCTTCGGCATGGACTCGCTGTTCCGGGAGTTCGGCATCTACGCCCCGATGGGTCAGCTCTACGAGCCGGTGGACCACGACCTGTTGCTCTCCTACACCGAGAGCGAGGACGGCCAGATCCTCGAGGAGGGCATCACGGAGTGCGGCTCGACGGCGTCGTGGATCGCCGCGGGCACCGCCTACGCCAACAACGGCGTGCCGATGGTGCCGTTCTACACGTTCTATTCGATGTTCGGATTCCAGCGGGTCGGTGACTCGATCTGGCTCGCGGCCGACGCCCGCACCCGTGGATTCCTGATGGGCGCAACGGCGGGCCGCACCACGCTCATGGGCGAGGGGCTCCAGCACCAGGACGGCCACAGCATGCTGCTCGCGGCGACGGTGCCGGCGTGTGAGGCGTACGACCCGGCCTTCGCGTACGAGCTCAGCACGATCGTCCGGGACGGCCTGCACCGGATGTACCCGAACGGCAGTGCGATCGACGGCGAGGACGTCTTCTACTACCTCGCGATCTACAACGAGAACTACGAGCAGCCCCCGCGGCCCGATCATGTCGAGGACCGTGACATCACCGGCGGCCTCTACAAGTGGGACGACGGACCCGACGACAAGACGCATCGGGCCACGATCCTCTTCTCCGGACCGTCCAACCTCGCGGCCCGGGAGGCACAGCAGATCCTCGCCGAGTTCCACGACGTCTCGGCCGAGTTGTGGAGCGCCACCTCCTACAAGCGCCTGCGAACGGACGCGCTCGACATCGAGCGGCGCAACCGGTTGCAGCCGGAGTCGACGCCGGAGGTCCCCCGGGTCACCCGCCTGCTCGAGGGCAGCCAGGGGCCCATCATCGCCGTGTCGGACTGGATGGGGCTCGTGCCCGGCCAGGTGAGCAAGTGGACACCGCGCACGATGCACGTGCTCGGCACCGACGGATTCGGCCGCTCGGACACCCGCGAGAACCTCCGTGGGTTCTTCGAGGTGGACGCCTTCCACGTGGTGATCTCCGTCCTGTCGGCGCTGGCCGACGAGGGTGCCATCGACAAGGCCGAGGTCGCCGCCGCGATCCGCACCTACGGCATCGACCCCTACCGACCGGATCCGGCCCACCCCGACACCGGGAGCTGACGGTGCCGGGAACCCTCGTGGTCACCGGCGACCCGACGGCCGACCACCTGGTCAACACCGACCCGCTGGCGCTCATGATCGCGATGCTGCTCGACCAGCAGATCGCGATCGAGCTCGCGTTCATGGGCCCGGCGCGGCTCGCCGAGCGACTGGGCGGCGAGCTCGACGCCGGGTCGATCGCGGCGATGGACCCGGACACGTTCGCGGAGATCGCCCGGACCAAGCCCGCCCTGCACCGCTTCCCGGCCGCCATGGGCGGGCGCATCCAGGAGATGTGCCGGCACATCGTCGACACCTACGACGGCGACGCCGGCGCGATCTGGCGCCGCGTGCGCCGAGCGGAAGTGCTCGAGTCGCGGCTGCTGGCCGTGCCCGGCTTCGGGCCCGAGAAGGTCAGGATCCTGACCGCGGTGTTGGCGAAGCGCTTCGGTCGTCGCCCCGCCGGCTGGCAGGCGGTGGCAGGTGCGTTCGCCGACGACGAGCTCCGCTCGGTGGCCGACCTCGACTCCACCGAGGCGCTCGCCGCGCTGCGGGCCAAGCGGCGGGCCATGAAGGAAGCCGGGAAGACGAAGACCGACTGAACGCTCAGGCCACCCCGAGCAGGGCGTTGCGCTGGCGATCGAGCCAGCCACCGAGCACCGCGATCGCCCGGGGGTCGTGCCGGAGGTGATGCCCCCCGCCGGCGATGATGCGCAACTCCGCGTCGCCGTGGGCGTCGGCGACCACGCGGGCGTCGAGCGGCGGCACCACCTCGTCGTCGGAACCATGCACGAGCATGAGACTGCGCGGCGCCATCTGCTCGGCCGCCCGGGTGGCGCTGATCTCGCCCAGCTCGCCGGCCCAGTCGTCCATCGAACGGGGGAAGGTCTCGTCGCGGATCACGCCCATGTCGCGGGCGAGCACGAGCAGCTTGCGGGGGCTGCGCGCCCAGTCCTTGAAGTCGGCCGGCGAACCGACCGCGGCCACGCCGTCGATGTCGGGGTCGGCCGCCGCCGCGGCGATCGCCAACGCGCCACCGGTGCCGAATCCGACGATCCACACACCGTCGCAGGGGACCGACTCGCGCAGGTGCGCGACCGCGCCCGCCAGATCCCGCAGCCAGCCGCCGAGCGAGAAGTTGCCACCCGACTCGGCGACGCCGCGGCTCGCGTAGGCGAGCGCCGCCCACCCGGATTCGGTGGCGACGCGGTCGGCGAGCTCGGGGAAACTGCGGGTGGAGTTGATTCCACCGCCGGCCTCGGCCGGGAACCCGTGGGCGATCACGAGCGCCGGTTGAGCGGTCGGATGGAGCTGGGCGGGGCGGGCCAGATGCGCGGCGAGCTCCACGCCGTCGACCGTGAAGCGGCGGTCCACCCGGTCAGATCTTCCGGAGGCGGTAGCCCCGGTTGCGCGCCTCGGCGAGCGAATCCGGCCCGAAGGTCTGGGCGTGGGCGCCGCCGGCCAACTCCTCGATGACCGACTCGTCGGTCACGTCGTCGACGTCGTAGACGACCTGGGTCCGCTTGTCGCCGAGGAACCGGAAGTGTTCGAAACGGGTGGGTCGCTCCATGACCTCGGAATATAGCCGGGAAAACGAGCCGTCCCGGGGCCCTGACGGACCCCGGGACGACCCCTGTTGATACACAGTTGCTGGATCCTGGGGGTGGTCGCGCACGAACCTCACGATCCGCACGCCGACAGGCGTGACGTGTCCCGTCCCACGGGTCCCAGGGGTGGAGCTGGCTTGGTTTGCGCCAGTGGTCCAGCGGCCGTAGCTAGCGGCCAGCCACCTCCAAGGTCACAGATCTACTACTCACTGTCTGACCACCTCCTTTCCTTGGTGGACCCAGTGAACCACATTCGCGAACGGTGTGGGAGCCGTTTCAGTCGGCTTGCTCGCCGACCGCCCCGATGGCGACGAGATACTTCATCTGGAGGTCGAGCACGCACACGACATCGACGGCGTCGGGCCCGCCCGTGGCGAGCGACCGGGCGACGACCGCGTCGACCGCCGCCTCGTCCGGGGCGACGGCGCCGTCCGTTCGAATGGCGTCCGTGGCGAGCTCCTCGCCGTAGCGCGACGCGGCGCCGACCTCGGAGAACCAGTCGAGATGCCACCCGAGCACCTCCGCCACGTCCTCGTAGCTGAGGCGGGCCGTGACCTCGTCCGGCAGGCGATCGCCGATCCAGTGGGCCGCGTCGTGCAGGTCGTAGACCGCCGGCGGACGTTCGACCGCAAGGTCGCCGACCACCCGACCGATCGCGATGAACGCGATGGCGACCACGACGACCGCACCGACGACGAACACGACGAGTGTCATCCCCCAACCCTATGCGCCCGTTTCGCCTCCCCCCTCCCACCGCAATCTCTGGTCACGAAAGGGTCGCAAAACGCGACGAAAGGGCCGCCGAAGCGACCCTTTCGTGACCAGAGATTCCTCGTGGGGAAGATTCCTCGTGGGGAAGTCAGATGCCGATGCGCTGGGCGAGGAGCTCGCGGTGGTAGGTGGGATCGCCGAACAGCAGCTCGGAGCTCTTGGCCCGCTTGAAGTACAGGTGGGCCGGGTGCTCCCAGGTGAAGCCGATGCCACCGTGGATCTGGATGTTCTCCGCCGCGGCGTGGAAGTACGCCTCCGAGCAGTAGCTCTTGGCGAGCGAGGCCACCTGGGGCAGCTCGTCGTTCATCTCGGCGGCACACCAGCCCGCGTAGTAGGCGGCGGACTTGGCCGACTCGACCTCGAGCAGCATGTCGGCGCACTTGTGCTTGATGGCCTGGAACGAGCCGATCGGGCGCCCGAACTGGACGCGCACCTTCGCGTACTCGACCGACATGTCGAGGCACATCTGGGCGCCGCCGACCTGCTCGGCCGCGAGGGCCACGGCCGCGAGGTCGAGCACGGTCTCCATGGTCGACCAGCCGGCACCGTCGTCACCGATGAGCGAGGCCGAGACACCGGAGAACTCCAGCTTCGCCTGCTTGCGGGTCTGATCCATGGTGGACAGGGCGGTGCGGGTCAGGCCGTCGGCATCGGCGTCGACGCTGAAGAGCGACACGCCGGCGTCGGTACGGGCGGCCACGATGATCAGGTTCGCGGTGTGGCCGTCGAGCACGTACATCTTCGTGCCGTCGAGGGTCCAGGAGTCACCGCCACCGGAAGCCTGGAGGGTGATGCCACCCTCGTCCCAGCGGCCGCTCTCCTCGGTGAAGGCGAGCGCGGCGCGGGTCTCACCGGACGCGATGCCCGGGAGGATGTTCTTCTTCGCGTCGTCGTCGCCGGAGTGCAGGATCGCGTTCGCGGCGAGCACACAGCTCGAGAAGTACGGGGCACAGAGAAGGGCACGGCCCATCTCCTCGAGCACCACGACCTGCTCGACGAAGCCGAAGCCCTGACCGCCGAACTCCTCGGGGATCGCCAGCGCCTGAAGGCCCATCTGCTCGGCCATCTGGTTCCAGACGGCTTCGTCGTAGCCCTGCTCGGTGTCCATCTGCTCGCGCACGGCGTCTTCAGCGGACTTGTCTTCGAGGAAGCTGCGAACGAATTCCCGCAGCTGCTCCTGCTCTTCGGAGAATGCAAAGTTCATGGCCGAGAACCTACCGAGATCGTGGCGATCGTCCAATTCGGGATGTGTACACGTGTGCTACACGTCCTGCTACGATCGGCGAGATGGATCGAGTGGGTGTGCGGGAACTCCGCAACCAGGTCGCGGCCGTCGTGCGGCGGGCCGGGAGCGGCGAACGGCTGATCATCACGGTCGACGGGGTCCCCGTCGCCCAACTCGGGCCCTTGGAGCCGGCCGGCGAACCGACGCTCGACGACCTCGCGGCGGCGGGTCTCGTGCGCCTCCCGGGCCGTACCGACCGCCCCGGGCCGCCCGAACCCTTCGCCGTGCCGGTGGACGTGCGTCTCCCCGCCGTGATCGCCGAACTCCGGGGCGAGGCGGGATGACGCTCGCCATCGATCCGTCGGCGCTCATCGCCCGCTACGTGCCCGGCCCCGACCGCGCCCTGGTGAACACCACGATGGCGGCCGAGGACACCTGGTGTGCGAGCGACCTCGCCCGCACGGAGTTGATGCTCGCGCTGCACCGCATCGCCGGCGCCGAGGTGCTCTCGAACGACCTGCGCGCGGCGGCGCGCGCCGACCTCGACGCGTTCGTCACGGTGCCCGTCGACGACCGATGCATCGCCCGGGCGACGGAGCTCGGATCGCAGTTCGGACTCCGGACCGTCGACGCGATTCACCTCGCCGCCGCCGACCGACTTCCCCGGCCGGTGCGCTACCTCACCCTCGATCGTCATCAGATCCCGGCCGCATCCGCGCTCGGATTCGACCTCGTCGCGCCGCTGGCGCGCTAGAACGTCGGGCATGCTCCGCCGCCTTTCCGCCGTCCTCCTCGCCGCCGCGCTCGTCGCCGCGAGCTGTGCCGACGACGACTCGTCCACCGAACCACCGTCGTCCACATCCACGACCACGTCGACCACCACCGCCGCGTCGGGCGACGATGCCACGCCGCCCGACGACGCGATCACGGTGACGGTCGGCGTCGAGAGCGTCGACACGAGCCCGCTGGCGGCTCGGGTGACGATCGAGAGCACGGTGCCCGTGACCGTGCAGATCACCGCGACCGCGGACGACCATGAGGTCGCGACGCCCGTCACCGCGGCCTCGGCGACGACCCACGACCTACCGCTCGTGGGCATGCGGGCGGATCGCGACTATGTCCTCGCGCTCACCCTGACCGACGTCGCGGGCAACGAGACCACCGTGACCGCGAGCGCCACCACCGGCCCGCTGCCCGACATGTTGCCGGTCCTCGACATCGTGTCGGACCCCGAACGTTCATCGCCGGGCATCACGATCCTCGAGCTGAACACGGTCTCGTCGATCTTCGACGGCCTCGGTGCCCCGATCGTGGGCGTGGACGAGGACGGCGAATACGTCTGGTACTACAACTCGGGCACCTTCTCCGGTGCTGCCCAGCGGACACCGGCCGGTGGGGTGGCGTTCCAGCACGACCCCTTCGCCTTCAGCGTCAACGACATCACGAGCCGCCGAATCGCGGAGTACTACCCGGACCCGACCGGGGCCGACGAACCCTCCTCCGATGATGCCGGCGTCGAGTACTTCCCGTACTACGCCGACTGGGTCGACCTCGGCGCCGTCCATCACGACCTCGTGCCGATGGCCGACGGCACGCTGCTCGGGCTCTCGACGACCGAACACCCGGTGCCGGCCGAACGCCGGGCCGAACTGTGTCCCGGCGACGACGAGGAGTGGAACATCTTCTCCGATGTGATCATGCACGTGGAGCCCGACGGCACCGTTCTGCGCACCTGGGACCTCTACGACATCCTCAGCTTCGACGATCACCCCGGTGAGTTCCTGTGCAACGTCCAGGGCCTCAGCGTCACCCCGACACGTCGCGACTGGAGCCACGCCAACGCCATGTGGTTCGACGCCGAACGCGACGCGATCCTCGTCTCCTCCCGCCACACCGACCAGATCGTCGCCTTGGCGATGACGGACGAGACCGGCCCGCAGACCGGCGTTCGCTGGATCCTGGGCAACGACGCCACGATGCCGTACGACGGGGAATCGTTCCATCACACGCACGGGGTGAAGACCGTGAGCAACGGCGACATCCTCTTCTACGACAACGGCAACTTCCGGCCCGGCACCCTGTCCGCCGGCGGCACGGACCCGAACTACAGCCGGGCGGTCCGCGTCCGCGTCGACGACAGCAGCGACGACCCGTCGGAGTGGACGGCAACCCAGGTGTGGGACCACCGGATGATCGATCCCGTCACCGACGAGCTGCTGTACGCGCCGTTCATCAGCGACGCCGACGAGCTCGCCAACGGGAACATCCTCGTCACCCACGGGGGCGCAGCCGTCGATCCGAACAACTTCCTCAACAGCCACGTGCACGTGGTCGAGATCGTCCCCGATGCCGAGAACGGTGGTGACGAGGGCGGCGACATCGTCTGGCAGCTGAGCCTCGGCGACGCCGAGGAATCCGTCTCGATGTACCGGGCCGACCGCTGGGAGACGCTCTACTTCGGGGCGTTGTGGGCCGACGGGTGACACCGCTCCCCGCCGACGAACGCCCCTTCGACGACACGCCGATCCACACCGCGGACCTCCCGGCGACCCCCACGCGCGACCGCAACATCTCCGCCGAGGCATGGGTCGAGGCGCCGCCGTCCGTCCGCCGTGCCGGCGACGACCTCGGCGGCGTCCGCGTCGCCTACAAGCGCCGCATCGGCCCCTGGCTGCTCTGGCGGGCGGGCCCGGCCCGGCGCGCCGATGCCCGCTACGTCGCCGTCCGCCACGACGACCTCTCGACGCACCACGAGTTCCGGCTCTTCGCCGACGGCACCGGCACCGGCACCGGGCCGTCGGGCGCACGCCACTCCCGCTTTCGGGCGTGGAAGCAGGACCTGTTGGGGCGAGCCGCGGCCGACGGCTGAGCGGACCTCAGTAGCATCCGGCCCCAGATGCTCCGACGATTCCTGGCCGTTGCCGGCCTGACCGCGCTGGTCGTCGCCCAGCCGATCCTCGACCTCTTCGGCAACGAGCCGGCGGCGACGTTCGGTGTGCACCGGATCGAGGGCCGGTCGATCCTGCTCTTCGCCGTGCTCCTCGTCGTCGTGCCGCCGCTCGTGCTCTGGTCGGTCGGCGAAGCGGTCCGCCGCGTCGACGAGTCGATCGGCGATCGCCTCCATCTCGCGACGATCGCCGTCCTGGGTGTGTTCTTCGGTGTCCTCCTCGCGCGCGAACTCTCCGACACCGGCGCCCTCAACCTGCTGATCGGCGCCGCCGTCGGCATCGGCGCCGCGACCGCGTATCGGCGATTCGAGGGCGCGCGGAGCTGGATCCAGATCCTCGCCGCGGCGAACCTCCTGTTCCTGTTCCTCTTCGCCTTCGCGTCGCCCGCGGCGGACTGGATGGCGAGCGGCAGCGCCGGGGCGGTCGCACTCGAGCCGGTCCGCCTCACGCCCGACGACGAGGCCGAGGGCGGTGACGGACCCGAGTTCGACGAACCGTCGGTGATCATGCTCGTGTTCGACGAGCTGCCGACCGAGTCGCTCCTCACCGCCGATGGGCAGATCGACCCGGTGCGCTTCCCGAACCTGGCCGGGTTCGCCGACGACGCCACCTGGTACCGCCGGTTCTCCACGGTGAACCCGTTCACCCAGGGCGCCGTGCCCGCGCTGCTCGACGGCCGCAACCCCTACGGCGACGCGACCTGGCAGGACCACCCGGACAACCTGTTCAGCCTGCTCGCGGGCAGCCACCAGCTCGTCGTGTCCGAGGTGCTGACCCGCATGTGCGGCTTCGAGGCGTGCCTCGGTGACCCGCAGCCGCCGTCGCCCCCGGGGCTGGATGAGAGCGGGCGTGACGGCACGCCTACGACCACCACGACCCCGCGTCCGGATCAGCCCCGCGTGGACACGGGCCCACGGTGGGGCGACCTGCTCTCGACGACGTGGGACACCTGGATCGAGCGGGTGCGCCCTGCCCCCGGCGAACCGGCGGAGACGTTCGACGACTTCACGGAGGACCTGACGCCGGCCGCGCCGGAGACGCCTCCCTCGTCCACGACCACCTCGGTCCCGTCAAGCACGGTGCCCCCGGACCGGGTCGACGACGGCCTCACCGAGGAGGAGCGTCGCTACGAACGGTTCTTCGCAACGCAGGTCAACCGCCAGCCCGGCCGCCACCAGCTCTTCCTCGATGCCCTCCAACCCACCGACGACCCCGTCTTCGGCTACCTGCATCTGATCCTGCCCCACCAGCCGTGGACCCTGCGCGAGGACGGCACGCCCTACGCGTTCCCCGCCGGCCGCACCGACTACGCCGACGACTCCGGACACGAGTGGCCGGTCCGCGTGTTCCGCCAGCGCCACCTGCTCCAGGCGGAGTACGCCGACCGGCTCCTCGGCGCCGTGCTGGCCCGCCTCCAAGAGATCGATCTCTACGACGAGTCGGTGATCGTGGTGGTCAGCGACCACGGGGCGTCGTTTCGGGCCGGCCAGTCCAGTCGCTCCCTCACCGACGACAACGTGGCCTCCATCGCGCTCGCGCCGCTGCTGATCAAGGCACCGGGTCAACTCGACGGCGCCATCGACGACCAGAACGTCAACATCACGGATGTCACGCCGACCATCGCCCGGATGCTCGGCCTGGAGCTGCCCTGGGAGGCCGACGGCCACCCGGTCGGTTCCCCGGAGATCGCGGCGAGAGGCACCGCCAAGTACATCTACGACTACACCGACGCCTTCGATTACACGTTCCTCGGTGAGCGGGAGTTCGACGGCGACGAGGCGTTCGCCCGCATCCTCGAGGGCCGTTTCGATCCGGTCACCGCCGAGGACGACCGCATCGACGCGCTCTACGTCGGCCTTCCCGGCGCCGAGCTGCTCGGTGCCGACCCCGCCGACCACTTCGGTCCCGCGGACGGCCGCGCCGTCGTCGCCGAACTCGACCGCCTCCGCGACCCGGGAACGGCGCTCTGGTTCGCGGAGGTCGCCGGCATCGCGCCGGGCGCACCCGACGACGCCACGGTGCTCGTCGCCGTCGACGACCGGATCGTGGGGGTCTCGCCGCTGTATCGGCGCGGCGACACCGCCGACAACTTCGTGGTCCTCCTCCCGGCCGACGCGCTGGCCGAGCAGGGCAACGAGATCCGTGTCGCGGTCCGCACCGCGGACGGCACGATCACCGAACGCACGCCCGAATGAAGAGCGACCGGGGAAGCTCCACCTTTCTCCTACGGCGGTAGGGCAAACCCCGTGCGAGTCGTAGACTTTCGCGCATGTCGACCGCTCCCCTCTTCGAGATCCGCGGACTCCACGCCGCCACCGTCGAAGGCGGCGACGAGATCCTCAAGGGCGTCGACCTGGTCGTCGGCGCCGGCGAGGTCCACGCACTCATGGGCCCCAACGGATCCGGCAAGAGCACGCTGGCGAACGTGCTGCTCGGCAGCCCGGAGTACGAGGTCACCGCCGGTTCCATCCGGTTCCGTGGTGAGGACATCACGGAATGGCCGGCCGACGTACGGGGCAAGGCCGGTATCTTCCTGGCCTTCCAGTACCCCCAGGAGATCCCCGGCGTCTCGGTGTTGAACTTCCTGCGTCAGTCGCTCTCGGCCCGCAAGGGCATCGAGATGTCCGTGCTCGAGCTCCGGCTCGCGATCATGGAGTGGATGGAGCGCCTCGACATGGACGAGTCCTTCGCCGAACGCTACGTGAACGAAGGCTTCTCCGGAGGCGAGAAGAAGCGCAACGAGATCCTCCAGATGGCGATCCTCGAACCCGAGATGGCGATCCTCGACGAGACCGACTCCGGGCTCGACATCGACGCGCTGCGCGTGGTCGCCACGGGTGTCCAGGAGGTCCGCACCGACCGCCCCGAACTGGGCGTCCTCGCCATCACCCACTACCAGCGCCTCCTCGACGAACTCCGACCCGATCGGGTCCACGTCATCGTCGACGGCCGCATCGTCGAGTCGGGTGGCCCCGAGCTCGCGAAGACGCTGGAGTCGGAGGGCTACGAGCGATTCGAGAACGCCGGATGACCCTCCCCGCCGACATCAAGGACGACTTCCCCGTCCTGCGCCAGGAGTTCCACGGCTCCCGGCTCGTCTATCTCGATTCCGGCAACACCTCGCAGAAGCCGCAGTCGGTCATCGACGCGATGGCGGACTACTACGAGACCACGAACGCCAACGTCCACCGCGGGAGCTACGAACTCGCGGTGCGGGCCACCGACGCGCTCGAGGGCGCGCGGGCCAAGGTCGCCCGCTTCATCAACGCCCCGTCCGTCTCCGAAGTCGTCTTCACGAAGAATGCGACGGAGTCGATGAACCTGATCGCCCGGGCCTGGGGCGGTGCCAACCTCCAGGCCGGCGACGCGGTCGTCATCTCCGAGATGGAGCACCACGCGAACATCGTCCCCTGGCACATGCTCGTCGCGGACAAGGGCATCGAGCTGCGCTGGATTCCCGTCGGCGCCGACGGCCACCTCGACCTCACCGATCTCGATCGCCTGCTCGACGGGGCCAAGCTCGTGTCGATCACCGCGATGTCGAACGTGCTCGGCACCCTCAACGACATCCCCCGGCTCGCCGAGGCCGCCCACGCCGCCGGCGCCCTGCTGGCGGTGGACGCCAGCCAGTACGTGCCCCATCTGGCCACCGATGTGCAGGCGATGGGCGCCGACTTCGTGGTGTTCACCGGCCACAAGATGCTCGGGCCGATGGGCATCGGCGTGCTGTGGGCCCACGCCGAGATCCTCGAGGCCATGCCGCCCTTCCTCGGCGGAGGCGAGATGATCCTCAACGTCACCAAAGAGGGCTTCACCACCACCGAGATCCCGTGGAAGTTCGAGGCGGGCACACCGATGGTCGCCGAGGCCGTCGGGCTCGGCGCCGCGATCGACTATCTCACCGACCTCGGCATGGACAACGTCCGCCAACACGAAGTCGAGCTGACGGCCTACGCGATGCGCAAGCTGAAGGAGGTCCACGGTGACAAGATCACGATCCACGGACCGACCGAACCCGCCGAGCGGGGTGGCGTGTTGTCGTTCGTCTTCGAGGGCGAAGCCGGCGAGGTGCACCCCCACGACATCGCCCAGGTCCTCGACCAGGCCGGCGTCTGCGTACGCGCCGGTCACCACTGCGCCAAGCCGCTGATGACCGTGCTGGGCGCCAACGCCACATCCCGTGTGTCGCTCTACGTCTACAACGACGAGGCCGACATCGATCAGCTGACGGACGCCCTCGGCGCCGCCGACGACCTGTTCTCGTTCTAGCCGCCTGAGGAGCCTGAGATGCCCGGCCTCGAAGACCTCTATCGAGAGATCATCCTCGACCACTACCGCTCCCCCCGGAACCGGGGCGAGCTCGAGACGCCCCCGGCCGTGCGCGCCGACGGCTTCAACCCGTTGTGCGGCGACGAGATCATCGTCTACATCGACGTCGCCGACGACGGCACCATCAGCGACGTCGCCATCGGCGGTCAGGGCTGCTCGATCAGCCAGTCGTCGGCCTCCATGATGTCCGCCGCGATCAAGGGCAAGTCCGTGGCCGAGGCCCGCCACCTGATCGCGGCGTTCAAGGGCCTCATGTCGATCCACGAGAGCGACATCGGTGGCGACGGCAGCGAGTCCGAGATGGGCATCGACGACCGTTCCCTCGAGGACGACACGTTCAGCATCGACAACACCGACGACGTCAGCCTCGGCGATCTCGAGGCGTTGAAGGGTGTTGTGAAGTTCCCCGTGCGCATCAAGTGCGCCACCCTCGGTTGGAACACCCTCGCCCAGGCGCTCGACGAGGCTCAGCCCGGCTGATCTCGCACCCGGTCGCGGATCGCCACCGCGACCTCGGGACCCACCAACGCCTGGAGTTCGTCGGCCAATTCGTCGGCGGTCGTCTGCGACCCGACCTGTGCGTTGTCGCCTTCGGTGCAGCACCAGGCCATCGTCTCGCCGTCGGGTCCCCGGTCCTCTCGGCCCCACCGCCGCAGACGGGCCGTGCCGTCGTCCCCGTGTTCGGTGATCAACGGGAGCTGCCAGCACACCGACGGCTTGACGTCGATCGGACGCTCGCCGTCGCGCACCGCCTGGAGGTGCAACGCACAACCGGCGCCGCCGGCGAACCCGGGCCGGTTGAGGAACACGCACGCCCCGTCGACCGTCGCGGTGCGGGCCCGCCGCTCGTCCTCGTAGATCCCGTGTTCCTGCGCCCACGCCTGATGTTGGAAGAGGTCGGCGTCGAGCAGGGCTGCGTGGGCCGAGATCGCCATCGCCTCGTCCTCGTCGAGCAACTCGGTGCCGACGGAGCAGCAGCCGTGGTTCAGCTCCTCGGCCGGATGGTCGAGGATGCCCTGACAGCCGTCGCCCCAGACGCAACGCCAGCGGGACCCGAGGAAGCCGACATCGACGGTCCAGCGGGTGCCGTCGACGGGATCGACGAACTCCTCGAAGCGCTCAGTGACCATGCCCTGAGGCTACGAGGCGGTACGGTCGACGCCGATGACCGAGATCCCCGCGGGTTGGTACGACGATCCGGAGAACGCCACACAATTCCGCTACTGGGACGGCACGGTGTGGACCGAACACCGAGCGCCGAAGGCCATCAAGCCCAGCATGGCCAACGCCGACGCGACGGCGGTCGTGTCCCGCGGCTTCGATCTCCTGAAGGAGACGTGGACCCGCCAGCTGGCCATCGCCGCGTTGGCGGCGATCGGCATCGTCACCGGCGGGGCGATGGCCGTTGCCGGCTTCGTCACCGGCCTCGACCCGAATCCGTTGGACATCTTCGAACGCATCACGGAACCCGGGTTCGACCCCGACCGCTTCCCGGAGGACCAGGCCTACCTCGATTCGATCACCTTCGACTGGGAGATCGGCCCGCTCGTGCTGATGATCGTCGGCACGCTCATCGCCTATGCCGTGATGATGATCGGCTTCGCGGTGGCCACGGTCTTCGTCGGCGCCCACAACCGCGGCGCCGAGCGGTCGCTCGGCGAGAGCTTCTCCTTCGCGATCCGCCGGGTCCCCCGGTGGGTCGGCATCGCCCTGCTCTGGGCGCTCGTCGCCTCACTGGCGCTCGCCGCGCTCGCCGGCATCCACATCCTCCTCGTCGCGGTGAGCCCGGCGTTCCTGATCCTGCTGATCCCGGTGGACATCGGACTGGTCATCTACGCATGGCCGTTCGGCGCGATGGCGGGTGTCACCCTCATCCTCTCCCCGCGCGACCGCGGGCCCTTCCGCCGCACGGTGGCCCTCATCACCCCGCGATGGCCCGGGATCGCCGGGCGCATCCTCCTCGTGAACCTCGTCGTCTTCGGACTCAACTTCGCGAGCAACATCGTCGCCCTGGTGCCGATCCTCGGTCTGTTCGTCGTGATCGCCATGGCCTTCGCGATCTACGCCTACCAGATCGCGACGAACGTGGCGCTCTACGAGTATCTGGAAGGGCCGCTCGACCCCGAGCTCGACGTTCAGACCAGCTGATCGACGCGGGCGATCCAGTCGCGGTCGTTCGTGGAGATGCCGCCGGCGTCGTGGTCCGTGATCCGCAGCTCGACCCGGTTGTAGACGTTGCTCCACTCCGGGTGATGGAAGAGCTTCTCGGACACGATCGCGACCTTGGTCATGAAGCCGAAGGCCGCGGGGAAGTCCGCGAACTCGAGCGAGCGGACGAGCCCGTCTCCGTCGCGTCGCCAGTCCGGGTGGTCGGCGAGCAAGTCGTCGATCTCGGCGGTCGTGAGCAGGGTGCCGGCCATGTCGCTACGCCAGCGGATCCGCGAACGGGTCGTCCGGCAACGTGGCGGCCGATGCCTTGGCGGCCACCGGTTCGGCCCAGCGCTCGTAGCCCGTCTTCTCGAGCTCGGCGGCCAGCTCGGGGCCGCCCGTCTCCTGGATCCGGCCACCGGCGAACACGTGGACCCGGTCGGGCTGCAGCTGTTGGAACAGGCGGCTGTAGTGGGTGATCGCGAGCACCCCGAGGCCATCCTCCTCGGTGGCTTCCTCCACCCGGCTGCTCACGAGTCGGAGCGCGTCGACGTCGAGCCCGGAGTCCAACTCGTCGAGCACGGCGAACGCGGGACGCAACACACCCATCTGCAGGGTCTCGTTGCGCTTCTTCTCGCCGCCCGAGAGATCGACGTTGAGCGGCCGTTCGAGGAACTTCGCCCCGAAACCGATGCGGGCCGCTTCCGCCAGCATCGCCTCCTCGATCTCCTCGGCATCGTCGGACGTGCGAGCCGAGGCCCGCAGCAGATCGCGCAGCGCCACGCCCGGCACCTCGGTCGGATACTGCATGGCGAGGAACAGGCCGGCCTCTGCCCGCTTCCAGGCCGGAAGCGACAGCAGCTCGACGTCGTCGATGCGGGCCGACCCGCCGAGGACCTCGTAGCCGGGTCGACCGGCGAGCACGTGGGACAGCGTCGACTTGCCCGAGCCGTTCGGGCCCATCACCGCATGGACCTCACCCGACCGCACCGTCAGGTCGACGCCCTTGAGGATCTCCTGGCCGTCCACGGCGGCCCGGAGCCCTTCGATCACGAGCTCACTCATGCGTCGTCCTCCGGTTCGTCGATCGTGAGAACGACCTGGCCGTCGACCACGCTGACGTCGTAGACGGGCACCGGACGGACCGCCGGAAGTGACTCGGGCTCACCCGTCTTCAGATTGAACAGGGCGCCGTGGCGGAAGCACTCGATCATGCAGTCGTCGGCTTCGACGAAGCCCTCGGCGAGGGAGACGTCGTCGTGGCTGCAGGTGTCGCCGATGGCGTAGACGTCGTCGTCGATGCGGACGAGCGCGATCTCGCGGTCCCCGATGACGACCTTGCGGGCCGTGCCGGCCTCGATCTCGTCGAGTGCGAAGAGCGGATGGGTGGGCATCACGCCGCCTCGGCCTCGGCGTCGGCGGCCACCTGGCGGGCGAGCTTGGCGGCAATGCCGGTGCGGATCTTGTGGGCCGCGGCGGCGACGGGCATCGCCTCCAGCACCTCGGCGAAGAAACCGGCGACGATGAGCCGCTCGGCCTCGGCGGACGGGACACCGCGACTCTCCAGGTAGAAACGCTGGTCCTCGTCGACGGGCGACACCGTGGACGCATGGCTGCAGCGCACGTCGTTGTTCTCGATCTCGAGGTTCGGGACGGATTCGGCCCAGGCGTCGTCGCCGAGCTTCAGGTTGCGGTTGGTCTGGAAGGCGTTGGTGCCCCGGGCGTCGGGCCGGACCCGGATCAGGCCGGTGTAGACGCTGCGCGACGCGCCGGCGACGACCCCCTTGTAGAGCAGGTTGCTGGTGGTGTCCGGGGCGACATGGTCCTGATAGGTGCGGAAGTCGAGCGTCTGGTCCTGTTCGCCGAAGTACAGCGCGAGGAGGTCGCCGTGGGCGCCCCGGCCGACGAGGCGGGTGTCGGCCCGGGTGCGGGCGTAGCTCCCGCCGAATGCCGCCGTGGCCGCGGTCAGCGTCGCGTCGCGCTCGGCGCGGGCGAGCTGCGACCCGATCTGCCAGGTCGTCCGGCCGAGTTCCTGCACGTTGAGATAGCCGAGCCGTCCGGCCGCATCGACATCGAGTTCGACGACCGGGCACACGAGGATCGCGCCCTCGTCGTCGGACGTGTGGTGGTCGAGCACCTCCACGGAGGCGTTCTCGCCGACCGCCACGACCAGGCGGGGGAATGCGGCCGTGCCGTCACCCGCCGCGTGGTGGGTGACCACGATCGGGCGATCCACGACCACACCGCGCGGGACCGAGACCAGGATCGGGTCGCCGGCGAACGCGTCGTTGAGGGTGGTGAAGTGATCCGGTGCACCGGTCGAGATCGACCCGAGGCGCTCGGCGCCGTCGGGATGGTCGACGAGCGGCCCGACGTGCACGCCGGCCGCAGCGAGTTCGTCGTCGACGTCGATGGCGACCACCCGACCGTTGACCGTGCGCACCAGGGCCGCCGGCTCGATGTCGAGCCGCGGCATGGGTGCGTCGCCGATCCCGGCGCCGGGCTGGTAGCGAGCGAGGTCGAGGTCGCCGATCGGGCTGTAGCGCCACTCCTCGGCGCTCGCGACGGGCATGGCCGCCGCCGCGAAGGCTTCGGCCGCCTCGACTCGTCGATCGACGAGCCAGGACGGACCGGCGAGGGCGCGGGCGGAGGCAGGGGAAAAGTCGGTCACAGCGGAATAAATCCTACCGAGGTAGGAGAAATCGCCAACGCCCTCAGCGGCCGCCCTCGCGGTACCGACGCCGCAGCCTGTCGGCCAGGCTCTCGCCGCTCGGCTTGGACCGCTTCGACGGCTTCGACGGCTTGGACGCGTCCTTCTTCGCTCGCTTGGCGTCGCGGCGAGCTCGACGCCCGCCCCGCTTGCGGCGCTCGGCGTCGAGATCGGCCAGCACGCTCGGTGCCGCCTCGTTGATGATGTCCTCCGCTGCGTCCAAGAGCGCGGCGATGCTGTCGTCGTCGCCGAGGCTCTCCGGCTCGGCCGGGGTCTCCGGGGTGACGAGCGAGCCATGGGCCCAGTTCACGTCCGCCATGCGCCGGGTGTACTTCGGACAGTCGTCCGGGCACCGCCACGGTGCCTCGGGGGCGAGGTCGAGATCGCACTTCCGAACCGTGTCGCCGTTCGGGTAGCTGCGGGACTCGAAGAACTTGCAGTCCTGACGCATCGGCATGGCGTCCATTGTGCCGCACCGGAGTGCGGAATCCATGCCGGGTCAGGCGCCGGCGAACCGTTCCCGCGCGGCCGCGATCTCGGCCCAGGCCTCGTCGCGACCGGACCAGCGACCCACGTCGGTGTCCTTGGCCGGCTCGAGCGCCTTGTAGATCTCGAAGAAGTGGCGGATCTCCGACAACAGGTGCTCGGGGGCGTCGCCCAGGTCACCGAGGTGATCCCAACGGGGGTCACCCGACGGCACCGCGAGCACCTTGGCGTCGGGGCCCGCCTCGTCGGTCATCCAGAACACGCCGATCGGGCGGGCCTTGATGTGACATCCCGGCACGGTGGGTTCGTCGAGGAGCACCAGCACGTCGAGCGGGTCGCCGTCCTCGGCCAACGTGTCGGGCACGAACCCGTAGTCCGCCGGGTAGACGGTCGCGGTGAAGAGATGCCGATCGAGCCAGAGATCACCACTGTGGTGATCGATCTCGTACTTGTTCCGCGAGCCCTTGGGGATCTCGACGATCACCTCGACCCATTCCTCGCCGTCGCTCATGGGCCGAGACTACGCCAGGGCGCTTCTACCCGACACTGCCCTAGCCGACGCTTCCCTCCATCTGGAGTTCGATCAGGCGCGACCACTCGACGGCGTACTCCATCGGCAGCGTGCGGGTGACGGGCTCGATGAAGCCGTTGACGATCATGCCCATCGCCTGCTCCTCGGTGAGGCCGCGGCTCTGGAGGTAGAACAGCTGCTCGTCGGCGACGCGCGAGACGGTGGCCTCGTGGCCGATGACCGCGTCACCCGATCCGACCTCCATGTAGGGGTAGGTGTCGGAGATGGAGTCCTCGTCGAGGATGAGCGCGTCGCACTGGACGTGGCTCTTGCAGCCGTAGGCGTCGTCCTCGACCCGCACGAGTCCGCGATAGCTCGTGCGGCCGCCGTCCTTCGAGATCGACTTCGAGACGATCTTGGAGGTGGTCTCCGGGGCGGCATGGATCATCTTGGCGCCGGTGTCCTGATGCTGGTTCGGGCCCGCGTAGGCGACCGAGAGGACCTCGCCGGATGCCTTCGGCCCGGCGAGGACGACAGCCGGGTACTTCATCGTGAGCTTGGAACCGATGTTGCCGTCGATCCACTCCATGTGGCCCTCGGCTTCGACATAGGCCCGCTTCGTGACCAGGTTGAACACGTTGTCGGACCAGTTCTGGATGGTCGTGTAGGTGACCCGGGCAGACGGCTTCACGACGATCTCGACCACGGCCGAGTGCAGCGAATCCGAGGTGTAGGTCGGGGCGGAGCAGCCCTCGATGTAGTGCACCTTCGAGCCCTCGTCGGCGATGATCAGGGTGCGCTCGAACTGGCCCATGTTCTCCGCGTTGATGCGGAAGTAGGCCTGCAGCGGCATCTCGACCTCGACGCCGGGCGGGACGTAGATGAACGAACCGCCGGACCACGCCGAGCTGTTCAGGGCCGAGAACTTGTTGTCGTTCGGCGGGATGATCTTGCCGAAGTACTCCTTGACGAGCTCCGGGTACTCCCGCAGTGCGGTGTCCATGTCCGAGAAGAGGACCCCCTGGGCCTCCAGGTCCTCCCGGTTCTTGTGGTACACGACCTCGGAGTTGTGGACGATGACACCCTCGGCGACGAAGTTGTGGTGGCCATCGATCTCGATGTCGTAGACCGGGGCGACGTCGGCCTCGATGATCTCGGTCACCGGCGCGAACCCGAGCGTGTCGGTGCAGTGGCCGCGGACCGTGGTGCCACGGATCCCCGTGTCGGAATGACGGTAGGCCCGCGAGCCGAGCCGTTCGCGACGGCGCGGGTTGCGCACCGGCACACGCTCGACGTCGCCGCCGAGACCAAGGCGGTAGCCGACAATGGTCCGGTCGGGATCAACCGGATGTGCGGACTCGAAACGGCATGGTGCCGTCGGGCGGAGACCGCAGAGCCGGGCCAGCTCAGCCGTGTCGTCGAGCAGCGACTCGTTGGCCGACGTGATCGACATGGTGTTGCCGTGTCGGTCCGGGGAGACATACCCGTCGGCATCGACGTAGCCCGCCAGGAAGGCCAGGCGCTGCGCCGTCGGCAGGGAGTACACCCACTCGGGAATGCGCTTCGTGTGGCTCGAACCGCGGAAGCCGTTCAGCTCGACCCAATCGACGAGCGCCAGGGAGTTGAAGGTCACCCGCCACTGGTCGGAGCGGCAGGAGGTCAGACCGAACAGATCGCCGACGACTCGCTTCAGCTCCTCCTGCAGCTCGGTCTCGGTGTCGGGAATCGCGAGCTCGAGCCGGTACATCCCGTGCTTCGGGTCGATCCGCGTCGACCCGTCGCCGAGCCACAGGCCGAGCAGCCACATGAGGTCGACGCTGGTCGCGTCGGGAAAGTGGTGCGGCGTGGAGTCGCACGACATGAGCGCGTGCGGCTCCCCGTAGTCCGGCAGATCGCGCGCGACCGCCACGATGTCGCCGATCTCGAGTTCGCCGACGGTCTTCCAGCGGCGCTCGTAGCGCGCCCGCTCACGGCCGGAGCGGCGGGAGTCGACCAGGCAGAGCACCGGATGGTTGTCGGTCGCCACGATCGTACGCGCGAACCGCGAACCGACAGTGACCTCGTAGGTCTGGCGCACATCGGTCTGGGCCGCATGTTTGACCGGATTGATCTCCAGCTCACCGGTCTCCTCGTTGAGCGAGAACACCTCGTCGCCGGGAACGATGCTCTTGATCGGGACGAGTCCGTTGCCGGCGGTGTAGACGCGGACGTCACCACGGAGGCACTCGTACTGGGCCGTGACGCCGGCCAGATACTTGCGCTCGGCCTCGGGGATGCCGAGCTTCTCGTAGGTGTTCTTGATCGACTCCGGGACCTCGTCCCACTCGTCGCTCAGCTCACCCTTGGGCTTGATGTAATAGAAGATGTTGTCGAAGTCGATGTCCGACATGTCGCCGCCCCAGCTGGGCATCGGGCGGCGGCCGAAGCGCTGGTAGGACTTCAGGCGGAAGTCGAGCATCCAGTCGGGCTCGCCCTTCATCCACGACATCTCGCGCAGGATCTCCTCGTTGAGGCCGCGCTTCGGCTTGAAGACGTAGTCCTCCTCGTCGGCCCAGCCGAGTTGGTACTTGCCGAGGTCGAGATTCTCTGCGGTGGTCACGTGAGGCTCCGAACCGAGCGTGCGGTCTGCGGATGCAGCGACGACAACGCCCTTTCTCCTATGGAGATAGTAACAACCCCAGCGACCGGTTCGGCAGCGGGAGGCCCGGAAACACCCCACCGCGCCACGGTCGGAAGCCGTGGCTGGACACCGCATCGGCGCACACACGCCGGACATCGACCGACACCGGCCAGACGTCGTCGCGGTCGAGATCGGGGAGATCGCCGTGGACGCCGCCGACCACACGGTCACCCAGCGCCAGCGCGACACCGCCCCGACCGTGCTCGGTGCCGCCACTGCCGTTCTCGTCGATCGCCCGGCCGAACTCGCTCACGACGACGACCGTCACGGGCGGTCGCTCGTCCACCCCGTCCAGGTCGTCCCAGAATGCGGACACGCCGCGCGCCAGCCGGTCCAGCCGGTGGGCCAGCACGCCGCCCTTCCCGTCGCCCTGGTCGACGTGGGTGTCGTAGCCGCCATGGTCGATCGCCACGAGCCGCAGGCCGCGCTCCTCGCGGATCATGTCGGCCGTGACCGCGAGGGACCGCCCGAGCCGTCCCTCGGGATACCCGCGGGCGAGACGGTCGGCGGCGGAGGTCCAAGCCGTGTCGGACCACCGCCCCGATGCCGCGAGTGCCGCCTGACCGGCCCGACCCACGGCGCTGCCCCCGCCGTGGGCCCGACCGACCGCGGAGAATGCCCCGGCCGGATCGCGATGGGGCCCGATCGACACCGTCGGGCGAGGGGCCGCCACGGCGCCGGCGAGGCCGTCGAACATCGGATGCGGACCCGGCCCGAACGACCAGACCGCGGCGCCGTCGAGGCCTTCGAAGCGGAGCAGCCTGGCGGCCCAGCCCTCCGGCTCGTGGCGCCCGCCCCGATACAGGAAGTCGCGGGACGGGAGGTGGTTGCGGTTCCCGTCGTCGCCGTCCGGCACCCCGACGCCACAGATCACCGCCAGCCGGTCCGTCGGTCCGAGCCGGTTCCACAGCGGAGCGAGCGCGGGGTGCAGACCCAGGCCGCGATCGAGCTCGATCGCCCCGTACCGCTCGCCCGGCGCGGCGACGGCGACGGACGGTCGTCGTCGCTGGTAACCCTCGTCGCCGTACGGGACCAGGACGCTGAGGCCGTCGACCCCGCCCACGAGATGGATCACGACCACGGTACCGCCGGGCTCGGCGACGCCCCGGCCCTCGGCGCCCGCCACGGGAATCCCCGCAGCCGCCGTGCCCACACCGAGCGCGCCCGTCCCGACGACCCCACGAAGGAAGCCGCGGCGGGTCGGACCCGTCATCGCGTCGCTCCCCGGTCACGGCGCATGAACGAGGGGAAGCTCAGCACGAGGGCCACGAGATCGGCGAGCGGAAGGTCGTCCTCGGGACCCACGAGGTCGTCGGCCCCCACCCCGAGGTAGGCCAGGAGCGCATCCCGTTCGTCGACGGTGAGCGACGTGCCGTCGAGCCCGGCGGCGAGTGCGTCGATGAACGCGTGGGCGGCCGTCTCCGTGCCGGGCGCGAAGCGGCCAAGATCGACCTGCACGCCCGCGGCGCCCTCGGTGAGGCGCCGCGCCGACGCCCACCGGGCGCTCACCGCGCTCGGCGACGTCCACCAGTCGCCGGGGTGCCCCCGCTCGCGGCGGCGCCGGGCCGACGCGGCCTCCGCCCCGACCTGGCGGAGTTCGTGAGGCACGGATCCGGCCTGCCGCCGGTCCCAGGGGATCCCGATGTCGACCGATGCGCCGAGCGCCCGCAAGGCGGCAAGGAGCCACTCGTCGCCCGTCCGATCCGTCGCCCGCCCGTCACCCGCGTGCAGCAGCGCGGTCCGGACCACGGCGCCGATGCCCGTGCGCTCCGCGCCGTACGCCGACGCAGCACGGTCGACCACCCGTTGGTCGGCACCGTCACCGGCCAGCCGACGGCAGAGCAGCGTCGCCACCCGCTGCGCCGTACCCGGCATCGCGGCGAGATGGCGGATCAACGAGACCCCGTCGTCCAGCCCGGCCTCGCCGGCGCGGCCCGGTGTCATCCAGCCGCCGACCCGCGCCGGAGCCGCGGCGTGACGCGCCGCGTCGAACCGGAATCGGCCACGATCGTCGAGTCCCCAGCCGCTCAGCACGGTCGCGACGGCCCGGATCTCTTCGACCGTGAGCGTGCCCGGTCCGAAGTCTTCGGCGATCAGCCGGGCGTACGCCGTCGACAGGGGCCGCGTCGCCGTGCCGTCCACGGAACCCGCACGGCCGACCCGCAGCACCCCCGGCGTGCGGGCGACCGCGACGAGCAGGTCTCGATAGTCGCCCAGCGCGTGACGACGGATCGTCTGCTCGAACGCGATCGATTCGGCGGACGTGAGGGCGAGGGCGAAGTGCTCGCGCCAGGTCGCCGTGGCCGCCTCCAGCACCTGCTTCTCGCTCACATAGGCGCGGGTGAACCCGGCCCAGCTGATCTGGGCGTGGGCCCGAGCGGTCATCGCTTCGTCGGCCAGCGCCGCGGCGTCGACATCGAGGAGGTCGAAACCCTCGAGGGCCGCTGTCACGTCGGGGTCGGCAACGTCGTCGGGACGGAGCTGGGCCTCGATCCAACCGTCGATCCCGATCGCCGCGACCTGTTCGCGCATCGCCACCGTCGCCACGAACCCGGTCGTGGCCGCAAGGGCCCGGACCTCCGGTGTGTCGTCGGATGGACGGGTCGTGGTGGTGGGCACCGTCGTGGTGGTGGTCGGCGGCACCGTGGTGGTCGAGGGCGGGACCGTGGTGGTGGTGGTCGCGGCCGGGGGCGCGGGCACAGCCGGCTCGGTTCGCGGCGCGACCAGGCGGTGTTCGGGTCCGGGCGCGGACAGCACGTCAGGATCGACGACGGGTTCCGGCGGCGGCGCGAACTCGAGCTCCGGCGCGGTCACGACCTCGGCGACCGCCACTTCCGCCCCCTCCGTGGTCTCCACCGGCCCGACCGTGCGCTCCACCCCGGTGAACGTCCCCGGCACCGTCGACGGGGGCGGAGGCGGCGCCGGTCCATCGGCTGCTTCCGGCTCCGACCGGGCGAGGAGATCGCCGATGATCCCGCTGCCGACCACGGCGACCCCGACCGCGGCGACCATCCCGCCGACCATCAGTTCGACGCGGCCCCGGTCCGGGTCGGCCGCCGGTTCCGGCCGATCGGGGAGGTCGGCGTACAACAACCGCATCCCGTCCGGGATCTCGTGATCGGCGGGGCGATGCCGCGGCAGAAGAGGAGGCTCCACGGCCGGTGTTTCGGCTGGTCAGGGGGTGACCTGTAGGCATTTCGACCCAGGCCGCCGGGCCTGATCCGATCGACTCAGTCGACCATCGGCGCTGCACCGAAGAGACCGTCGACGAGTGATCCCGTGAGTTGTTCCAGTCGCTCGGCCGTCCGGCGGTGCACCCGCTTGGACCGGCCGTGCGGATCATCGACCTCGTCGGGACCACCGCCGAGCAGGTCGCTCGACTTCCGTTCGGCCGCGAACGCGGCCACGAGGTCCGCCGGTGAACGATCGTCCGCCTCCTGCTGATCGAGCCACGCGACGATCGAGCCGAGTGTGTGGATACGCGGCGAGGCACCGTCCAGGGCGACGGCCAGTTCGCGGGCGTGCATCCGTTCCATGGTGACGACGAGATCGATGTCCGCCAGCAGGGCGGGCGTGAACCGCCGCGAGCGATGGTCCCGTGCGTCGATGCCCCGTTCGTCCAACACGGCGATGACCGTGTCGGACGCGGGCTCGCCGTCGAACAGGAGCCCGCACGACGAGACCTCCACGGCGAGACCGCGCTCGGCCACCGCCCGGCGCAGCAGCCGCTCGGCCATCACCGAGCGGCAGATGTTGGCGGTGCAGACCACCAACAAGCGAAACGGTGGGGCCATGCAGGCTCTAGTCGATCCGGCGGAGCTCGGCGGCGAACTGCTCGCCGCGGCGCAGATACGCATCGACGTTCATCTGCGCGTGTCCCTCGGGGAGGGCGTCCTCCCGGATCTTGACCGGCACGCCGAGCGCCATCGCCCGCGGCGGTACCTCGACCTTGCCGGGCACCATCGCGGCGGCACCGACGAGCGCGTGCTCGCCGATCAGCGCGTCGTGCAACACGATCGATCCCGTGCCGATGAGCGCGTGATCGAGAACGGTGCAGCCCTCGAGATGGGCGAGGTGACCGACGGTGACGAAGTTGCCCACCGTGGTCGCGTGGACCGGCGTGCAGTGCAGGACGGCGCCGTCCTGGATCGACGTCGCCTCGCCGATGCTGATGACGTTGTCGTCGGCGCGGATGACGGCCTGGGGCCACACCGATGCGCCGGGTCCGAGCGTCACACTGCCGATGACGGTCGCCTGCTCGTGGACGTAGGCCGTCTCGTGGATCTCGGGAACCCGGTCGCCCAGGGCGTAGATCGCCATGTCAGAGACTCTCGTAGCGCCCGTAGCCGCCCTGGAAGAAGAGCAACGGACCACGCGTGTCCGCGTCGTCGGCCGTCCACAGCGACTTGACGAGACCGACGACGATGTCGTGGTCGCCGCCGTCGAGGATCGCGTGGACCGCACAGTCGATCACCGCGAGCGAGCCGGGGATCGCCGGCGACCCCGTCGCGTGGGTCGTCCACTCGATTCCCGCGAACTTGTCGTCGGACTTCCCGGCGAAGATGCCGCAGGTGTCCTTCTGGTCCTCGCCCAGCACGTTCACGCAGAACGATCCCGTCTCCTTGATGCGCAGCCATGTCGCGGACGTGTTGCCGGGACAGAACATGACGAGCGGCGGGTCCAACGACACGCTCGCGAACGACCCGATCGCCATCCCGGTGGGGCCGTCGGCATCGACGCCCGTGACCACCGTGACCCCGGTCGGGAAATGACCGAGAACACGACGGAACTCGGCGCCGTCGATCGCTGCAGAATCGGACACGTCTCCTCCTGACCCGGGCACTCGCCCGACGTGCTCAGCGCACGGTAGCGCCCGGTCAGGCTCGGGCGGCGACGGAGAGCTTCAGGCCCTCGGTCGCACAGACGACGGTCTGCACGCCGCGCGCCGCCGCCAGCTCGCCGATGCGCTCGGTCATCTCGTCGAGATCCTCGTCCGTGTGGGACGGGTCGTGGTGGAACAGCGCCAACGTGCGCACGCCGGCCTGCGCCGCGACCTCCACCGCATATTCCGGCGTGCAGTGCCCCCACGTGGCCTTCGCGGCCAGTTCGTCCTGCCACAGCTGGGCGTCGTGGATGAGCAGGTCCACACCGTCGCAGAGTTCGAGCACCGCCTCGTCGACATCGGTCGGCCGACCGATCGGCTCCTGGTGATCCGGTACGTAGGCCACCGACACGCCGTTGCGGGTGATCCGGTACCCGTTGGTCTTGCCGGTGTGGGGCACCGGCCGGGACATGACCCGGGTCTCCCCGATGTCGAACTCGTCGTGGTGGGTGTCGTGGAACCGCACCGTCGCCGGCAGGTCACACGACCGGATCGGGAAGTAGGGCGGGCTCATGAACCGCTCGAACGTCGACGCCATCGTGCGTTCGCCATCGCCCGGCCCGTGGATGTTGAGCGCCGTGCCCGCGCACTGCAGCGGGGTGAAGAAGGGCAATCCCTGGACGTGGTCCCAGTGCATGTGGGTGACGAGGGCGTGGAACGTGATCGGCAACCCGGCTTCCATCGAGCAGCCCCAGGGCCGCAGCCCGGTGCCGAGGTCGAGGATGATCGGGTCCTGTCCCTCCGACTCGATGGTGACGCAACTCGTGTTGCCGCCGTAGCGCTGGACGGTCGGGCAGGAACACGGTGTTGACCCGCGGACACCGTGAAAGGCGACGTCGACCGACGTGTAGTTGTCCCCCATGACGATCGCGAACCTAAACCCTGGCGCCGCGAGCGTCGAGAGGCGTGTGACGGATATCTCTGCCTTCTGACACTTGGACTGCCACCAGTCGGGTGGACGTAACATGGCGACATGACCGCACCACCCCTGCCGGACGGACTCGTCGCCGTCGTGAAGAAGGACTGTCCGACGTGCGTCCTCGTCGCTCCGGTGCTCGAGGATCTCGCCTCGCGCGCCGACCTGACGGTGATCACCCAGGACGACGCCGGGTTCCCGGCCGACGCGCCCTGGGTCGTCCACGACGCGGACCTCGCGCTCTCCTGGCACCACGACATCGAAACCGTGCCCACCCTGTTGAAGGTCACCGACGGCTCGGCCGTGGAGACGACCGTCGGGTGGTCGCGCGACCAGTGGGAGGCCTTCACCGGCGTCGACGGCCTGGGCGCCGACCTGCCCGACATGCGGCCCGGCTGTGGGTCCTTGAGCGTCGACCCGACCCTCACCGACGAGCTCGCCGTCCGCTTCTCCGGATCGACGCTCCACAGCCGCCGCATCGAGATCGCGGACCTCGAGGACGAGTGGGAGGCGATGTGGGATCGGGGGTGGAGCGACGGACTCCCCGTCGTCCCCCCGACCGAGGCGCGGGTGCTGCGCATGCTCGAGGGCACGACCCGGGCGCCGGACGACATCGTCGCCGTCGTGCCCCCCGACCTCGTCGAGTGCACCGTGGAGAAGGTCGCGGTGAACGCGGTGATGGCGGGTTGCAAGCCGGAGTACCTGCCGGTCGTGCTCGCCGCGGTCGAGGCCGCCTGCACCGACGAGTTCAACATGCACGGCCTGCTCGCCACCACGATGCCCGTCGGCCCGGTGATGATCGTCAACGGACCGATCCGCAACGAGATCGGCATGAACGCCGGGCTGAATCTCCTCGGTCAGGGCAACCGGGCCAACTCGACCATCGGCCGGGCTCTGCAGCTCACCATTCGCAACGTCGGCGGCGGCAAGCCGGGAGGCGTCGACCGCGCCACCCAGGGCAACCCGTCGAAGTACGGCCTGTGCTTCGCCGAGGACGAGGAAGGAACTCCGTGGGACACCTTCGCCGAGTCCCGCGGGTTCGCCTCCGACGTCTCGACGGTCACGCTGTTCCCCGGCGAGGGGCCGCGGCTCCTGTTCGACCAGAAGTCACGGTCGGCCGAGTCGTTGACCAAGCACTTCGCCCAGATGCTCATGTCCTACGCGAGCCCGCGGATGATCATGCAGTTCGAAACGATCGTCGTGATCTCCCCCGAGCACATGGCCCGCTATCGCGATGCGGGCTGGGATCGGGCTCGCTTCCTGGAGGAACTCAACGGCCATCTCACGGTCAAGGGCGCCGACGTGATCTCCGGTGCCGACGGCATCGAGGAGGGCATGCCCGACTTCATCGCCGACATGGAGCTGTCGAAGTACCCACCGGGCGGCATCCACGTCGTCCACGGCGGCAGCGGCGCCGGTCTGTTCTCCTCGGCCATCGGTGGCTGGGTCACCGGCGAGATGGGTAGTGTCACCGTCACCAAGGAGATCACCCGATGACCACGACCGTCCTGGATCCCACCGGCGAACTGCGCCCCGAGCAGCGCGAGCGCGTCGCTCGGCCCGAATCCCTGAACGGGCTCACCGTCGGCCTGCTCGACATCTCCAAGCCCCGCGGCAACGTGTTCCTCGACCGGGTCGAGCAGAAGCTCTCGGCGCTCGGCGCGTCGGTGAAGCGCTACAGCAAGCCGACGTTCACGAAACCGGCTCCGGTCGACCTCCGCCACGAGATCGCCACGAGCTGTGATGCGGTGATCGAAGCCCTCGCCGATTGAGGCAGCTGCACGACGTGCAGTGTGCACGACATCAACGATCTCGAACGCCGTGGCATCCCGGGGGTCTTCGTGGCCACCGTGGAGTTCGAGGACGCAGCCGCCACCCAGTCCGCGGCCCTCGGTCTGGACGTCGCCCACGTCCTCACCGCGCACCCGATCCAGGATCGCACCGACGAGGAGATGACCGCGATCGCCGATCAGGCGATCGACGACCTCCTCGCCGCCCTCACCGGCCCAGCCTGACCGTCCCGGCCTCCACCTCGAGCAAGCCGTCACGCACGAGCCCGCCGAGGGTCCGCTCGGCGCGCTCGGCATCGTCGGTTCCGAGCACCGTCATGAGGTCGGCCACGGCCAGGTCGGCGGCCCGCACGGCGTCGACCAGCCGGCCCCGGAGCTGACGGTCCGAGCCCTCGAACCGGGCCTGGGGCGCGCTGACCGCGGCGGACCCCGTCGCCGGGTCGTCGCCCTCACCGTGCCACGCGCAGTGGTCCACGACCGGGCATCGAGCACAGTCGGGCACCCGCTTGGTGCACACGAGGGCACCGAGCTCCATGATCCCCTGGTTCCACAGCCACGGGTCGGACGGCGGGACGAGCGCGTCGGCGCGCTGCTGGACCTCCCGGGCGGTGAGCGACGACCCCGCGAACCGAGCGAGCACCCGCCCGATGTTCGTGTCGACCGGCGCGACCGGCCGCTCGTGGGCGAAGGCGAGCACGGCGCGGGCCGTGTAGGGCCCGACGCCGGGCAGTCCGAGCAACGACGGGAGGGTGTGCGGCACCCGCCCACCGTGGTCGGCGACGATCGCCTCGGCGGCGCGGTGCAGGTTGACGGCTCGGCGGTTGTATCCCAGTCCCGCCCACAGCCGGATCACGTCCGCGCGGGGCGCGGCCGCGCACGCCGCCGGGTCCGCATACGCGTCCAGGAACGCCCGCCATTTGGGCTCGGCTCGCGACACCTGGGTCTGCTGGAGCATCGTCTCGGCCACCAACACGGCCCAGGGGTCTCGCGTGCGGCGCCACGGCAGGTCCCGGAGCGAGGCATCCGCCCAGGTCAGGAGGGTCGCGACGAGCGACTGCGGAGGCATCCGGCGATCGTACGAGGACGCGCTCAGGTCGACCACCGAAACCGCCGATGCTCAACTCGAGGGAGGCCGATGGAAAGGCAGTTGGTGAGCGCAGGGACCGAGAAACGCGGATTGGCCGATTTCGACATCGGCCTGTGGCGCCTGTTCTTCGAGATCCGCATCGTCGGGCTCGGAGTGCTCGGGGTGATCGCGTTCGTACCCGCGGCCCGCGTCGAGCCCGTCATCGCGGTCTTCATCCTCGGCTTCTCGGTGCCGGCCAACGTCGTCATGCGAGAGCTCGTGACGCGGTGGCGCTTCGTTCCGTGGTGGATGCCGATCGCCGACGCGGCCCTGTGCGCGGTTGCGATCGCGATCCAACCGTCGGTCGCGCCGATCGCCCTGCTGGTGATGCTCGGCTCGACCAGCCAGGCGGCGACGTCCGGCTGGCGCACGACGATCCCGGCCACCCTCGCCGGCGCGCCGATCCTCTTCGTCGCGATCGTGACCTACGACGTCCCCGATGGCGTCACCCAGCTCCTCGCGTACCTCTCCGTGTCGATCGGCGTGACGGTGTTCGTCGCGGTCATCGCCAGCGCGGAGCGGGCCGGGCGCCGGAGCAACCAATCGCTGCTCGACGGCATCGACGCCGTCGTCTGGGAGGCCCATCCCTACCCGTTCGTCGACGCGACGGTGTCGGGCAACACCCGCGCGATGCTCGGCCACGACCGCGACCGCCTGTCCGGCCCGGGGGCATGGCTCTCGCACGTCCCCGCCTTCGATCGTGCCGCGATCGTGCGAGAGTCACAGGCCTACATCGAGGCCGGCGAGGACCACGAACTCACCTACCGGGTGACCGACGCGAACGGCGACCTCCACCACGTCCGCGATCGCGTGCGCGTCGAGGTCGGCTCGGACGGACGACCGGTCACCACCCGCGGCGTGGTGGTCGACATCACCGACGAGGTGCGGGTCCGGGAGTCCAACCGCAACCTCGCCGAGCTGGTCGAGCGGGTTCCCGTCGGACTCGTCGTGGTCCGCAGCGCCCGCAGCGGCGAGTTCACGACGGTGACCGTCAACCCGGCGTACGAGGACATCACCCAACGCCCCGCGACCTCGCTCGTCAACACGTCGATCACCGGACCGCTCGACGGTCCGGGGGCCGGTGAGCTGCTCCGCCTCCTCCTCGACGTGCAGGAAACCGGGCGGGCGCAGCGCCGCAGCGAAGCCGCCGATCTGCGCCGCGACGGCGAGCGGATCCTCTCGCTCGAGGCCTTCCCGATCTCGGACAGCCTGATCGGGCTGAACGTCATGGACGTCACGGACCGGGTGATCACGGCGCGGGTACTTCGGCACCAGGCGCTTCACGACGAGCTGACCGGGCTCCCCAACCGGGCCCTGCTCGAGGATCGCCTCCGCCACGGCATCGACGCGGCCCGACGGGATCATGGCGCGGTCGCCCTGTTGCTCCTCGATCTCAACCAGTTCAAGGAGGTCAACGACACCCTCGGCCACGACCAGGGCGATCGTCTCCTGCGCATGGTCGCCATTCGCCTCCGCGAGGCGCTGCGCGCCGTCGACACCGTGGCGCGTCTCGGCGGCGACGAGTTCGCCGTGCTGCTGAGCGACGACGTCTCCCCCCGCCGCACCCTGCGCGCCGCCGAGCGGGTGCTCGCCTGCTTCGACGAACCCCACGACATCGACGGCATGTCGCTGCAGTGCGGCGCCAGCCTGGGCGTCGCCATCTACCCCGAGCACGGCGACGACGCCGAGGCGTTGCGCAAGCACGCCGACATCGCCATGTACGCCGCGAAACGCCGAGGCGGCGGCGTGGCCGTCTACGACCCCGAACGAGATCGTCCCAACCTGGACCGGTTGACCCTCGTCGGCCAGCTCCGCCACGCCCTCGACAGCGGCCAGCTGCTCGTCCACTACCAGCCGGTGGTGGAGCTCTCGACCGCCCGGGTGGTGCGCATCGAGGCGTTGGTCCGCTGGGACCATCCCGAGCGGGGCGTGATCGGTCCGGCGGAGTTCGTCGACGTCGCCGAGGTGTCCGGCGTCATCCGGCCCCTGACCCGCTGGGTCTTCGAGCAGGCCGCCGGCGACGCCCAGCGCCTGAGCGGGGCCGGCCATGTCCTCGATCTCGCGGTGAACGTGTCCGTGCGCAATCTGTACGAACCGGCCTTCGTCGACGCCATCCGCGGTGCCCTCGAGCGGACCGAGTTCCCCGGCGACCGGGTGATCCTCGAGCTGACCGAGACCCAGGTGATGGACGACCCCCTCCTCGCCCACGGGGTACTCGACCGCCTCCGCGGTCTCGGCGTTCGCGGTTCCGTCGACGACTTCGGCACGGGCCACTCGAGCCTCAGCAACCTCCAGAGTCTCCCCCTGTCGGAGATCAAGATCGACAAGTCGTTCGTGCAGGGCATGGGGGACGGCGACGAGGCGGCCGCCACGATCGTCAAGTCGATCGTGGCCCTCGGCCACAACCTCGGCCTCCGGGTCGTCGCGGAGGGCGTCGAGACGCCGTCGGCCCTGACCCGCCTGTCGATGCTCGGCTGCGACCACGCCCAGGGATTCCTGCTGTCGGCACCGCTCCCCTACGACGAGCTGGTCGCCTTCCTCGACGGGTCCCGCAGCGGCGTGTCGTTCTGAGCGGGCGTCAGCCCAGGGTGAGCGCCGGGTCGTCGCCCAGCCGCCGGGACACGACCTCGTAGGTGCGGGCCGCCGAGCTGGTCAGCGTCTCGACGAGGCCCCCCTCCGGGTCGATCTCGTCGGCCCGCCGGATCACGTAGCCGTTCTGGCGGTCGACCCAGGTCGGCGTGATGTGCACGCCGACCGCCTCGATCTCGCCGGCGCCATTTTCGAGGAGGGTCACCGTCGCGATCATGCCGTCCTGGGACGCGGTCACACAGCAGTTGGCGGACTGGTTCGAGAGGAAGTTGCCGAGCCCGTACACGACCCACTCGTCGCCCACGCGGTCGACGGGCTGCACGACATGGGCGTGGTGGCCGATGACCAGATCGACCTCGTCGGTGGGCAGGATCTCCGTGAGCCACTGCTCCTGGGCGCTCGAGGGCGTGTGCTGGTACTCGTTGCCCCAGTGCAGGCTGACGACCACGAACTCGGCGCCCGCCTCCTTGGCGAGGGCCGCCTCGGCCACGATCTCCGCCGGCTCGATCAGGTCGACGAGGTACTGCTCGTCGGCCGGCATGACGAACCCGTTCAACGAGTAGGTCGCGGAGATGTGGGCGATCGTGATGTCGTTCACCTCGTACAGGACCGGCGCGAGGTCGGCCGTTTCGTCCGCCGCCATCCCCGCCTGCGGGAACCCGAGCTCCTCGAAGACCTGCAACGTCGAGCGCACCCCGTCGCTGCGCCGGTCGAACGAGTGGTTCGACGCCGTGCTGCAACCGTCGTAGCCCGCGTCGACCGCCGCCTCGACGAGTGCCCGGGGTGCGTTGAAGACGGGGTACCCGGAGAGGTTGGTGTCGTCGACCGACACCGGCGACTCGAGATGGCAGATCGCCAGGTCGGCGGCCGACAGCACCGGACGCACCTCGTCGAACATCGGCCGGAAGTCCCAGCCGGTCTCGGCGTTCGCGGCGGCCGCCGACGTCACCGGGGAGTGCGGGAGGAGGTCGCCGGTGAACGCGAGCGTCGCGGTTCGCGGAGGTGGCAGCGTCGTCGTGGTCGTGGTGGACGTGCTGGTGGTGGACGTGGTGGACCGTGGTGGGTCCGCGGCGGTGCCCCCGTCGGACGCCACGGGGTCGTCCACGCCGACGTCGGTGCTCGATGCCACCAACATCCCCGCCACGAAGACCGCGGCGAGGACGACGACGGCGAACATCCGCACCCGGGCCGGACTCATCGGAACAGCTCCGGGGCGATCGGACAGTCGACCCGATAGCGGATCTCGGCCACAGGCTGGGGCCCGGTCGGACCGACCACGCGGTCGACGAGCGACAGCGGGACGAGCTCGACGTCGTCGTCCCACGGATCCACGTCGTCGCCGCGATCGGCGACCCAGGCGAACATGCGGGTGGGCACCACCCGACCGACGCCGGCGACGAGCCAGACCGGCGTGGCGTGATGGTGGGCCACGGCTGCGGCGGCGAGGGAACCGGAGCGGGCCAGCGCACCGTCCTCGTGCATGATCTCCGCCTCGAGGAGCACGAGGTCGACGTCCGCCGCGGCGGCACCGACGCCGGCGGACGGCACGTCCACCGCGACATGGTCCCGGGCATCGAGTTGACGGACCAGGCCGAACCCCTCCCCCACGGTGTCGGCCACGAGCACCTCGACGTCGGGTCGGCGCAGCACGGCGTCGCCGCAGAGCTCCGACGCGCCGATGACCAGGACCCTGCTCTCGGGCGGCAATGCGTGGGCCAGCTCGCGTGCGGTGGTGTCGCGCTCCAACGCCTCGACCGCCTCCCAGGCCTCGGTGCCCGCGTCGGTGCCGGTCAACATCCGGGCCGCGACCCACAGCAACGGGCCGTTCGTCGGGCGCCGTTCGACGAGCTGACGACACGCGGTGAGCAGCTCGACGGGATCATGGGCGAAGGACGCCAGGGCGATGGCCGCCTCGCGCACGAGCGGCGCCGTCGGCACGTCACCGGCGCGCGCCACGTACCGGAGCCGCTCGATCGGATGCACGGGGCGACTGTATCGCCCCCGATGTGACCCGTTACGCGCCTCGTGCGGTAGCTTTCTCCCCCGTGGTGACCGCTGCTCTCGACCTCGATCTCCAGCCGCTCGACGGCGACGCCCGTCCGCTCGGGGAATGGCTGACGACGTTCCCGCTCGTGCCCGTGATCCTCGATCCGTTCACCCACGAGAGCGCCTGGCTCCTCGACACCGCCAAGCGGATCCTGGAGCACTTCCGCGACGCCGGATGCCGTACCTGCTGGATCCTGACCTGTTCGGCCGACGACGCGAAGCGGTTCCTCGGCCCCTACGCCGACGAGATCCTCACCTTCGCCGACGAGGACCGGGCCATTTCGACCTCGCTCGGCGTCGAGCAGGTGCCGGCCATCCTGTTGCTGCGCCAGGACGGTCAGGTCACCGCCAAGGCGGAAGGGTGGGACCCCGACACGTGGCGCGGCGTCACCGAGGCCGTCGCCGAGATGAGCAGCTGGAGCCGCCCCGTCGTCCCGGCCGCCGGTGATCCGGTGCCGTTCGGGGGCACGCCGCTCTAGGCCTGGGCGTTCGCCCACTCGCGCCACGCGTGGCGCACCAGCAGCGGCACCGCGATCACGACGATGACACCGTGGACGGCGGTGATGATCCAGCCCGTGGTGGAATCAGCGACGAGAGCCCGCTGCACGACCGTCAGGGTGGCCACGAGGGCGAAGACCACACTCACGACCAGCAGCGAGCGCCGCTTCCACGAGGACGGGTCGAAGGCGTGGGCAAGACGCTCGATCGTCGTCTCGACGTCCCGGCTCATGACGTCAGGCTAGCGACCGGTAGCGTGCCCCCATGACCGAGTTCGCCTACTCCGATCTGCTGCCCGTCGGGCCCGACACCACCGAGTACCGCCTCCTCACCACCGAGGGCGTGTCCACCGTCGAGATCGACGGCGCAACGCTGTTGAAGGTCGAGCCGGAGGCCCTCCAGCGGCTCACGGCCGAAGCGATGCGGGACATCTCGCATTATCTGCGGACCGAGCATCTCACCCAGCTCGCCTCGATCCTCGAGGACCCGGAGGCGAGTCCGAACGACCGGTTCGTGGCGACCGAACTGCTTCGCAACGCGAACATCGCGGCCGCCGGCGTGCTCCCGATGTGCCAGGACACCGGCACCGCGATCGTCATGGGCAAGAAGGGCGACCAGGTCCTCACCCTCGCCGACGACGCCGAGTGGATCTCGAAGGGCATCTTCGACACCTACACCGAGACCAACCTGCGCTACTCGCAGCTGGCGCCGCTCTCGATGTTCGAGGAGAAGAACACGGGCAACAACCTGCCGGCTCAGATCGAGCTGTTCACGAAGCCGGGGCAGTCCTACGACTTCCTGTTCATGGCGAAGGGCGGCGGCTCGGCCAACAAGTCGTTCCTGTTCCAGAAGACGAAGGCCCTTCTCAACGAATCCTCGCTCGTCGACTTCCTCGACGAGTCCCTTCGGGCGATCGGCACGTCGGCGTGTCCGCCGTACCACCTCGCCCTCGTCGTGGGCGGCACGTCCGCCGAGTTCAACCTCAAGACGGCGAAGCTCGCGTCCGCCCACTATCTCGACGCCCTGCCCACCGCCGGCGATGCCGCGACCGGACACGGCTTCCGGGATCTCGAGTGGGAACAGAAGATCCTCGAGCAGACCCGCGAGTTCGGCATCGGCGCCCAGTTCGGCGGCAAGTACTTCTGTCACGACGTCCGCGTGATCCGCCTCCCCCGTCACGGCGCCTCGAACCCGGTCGGCATCGCGGTGTCGTGCTCGGCGGACCGGCAGGCCCGGGCCAAGATCACCGCCGAGGGTGTGTTCCTCGAACAGCTCGAGACCGATCCCGCCCGCTTCCTTCCCGAGGAGTCCGAGGACGACCTCTCCAGCGAGGTCATCGAGGTGGACCTCGACCAGCCGATGGATGCGATCCGCAACCAGCTCAGGCAGTACCCAGTGAAGACCCGCCTCAGCCTCACCGGCACCCTCGTGGTCGGCCGCGACATCGCCCACGCGAAGATCAAGGAGCGTCTCGACGCCGGCGAGCCCATGCCCCAGTACCTGCGCGACCACGCGATCTACTACGCCGGCCCGGCGAAGACCCCGGAGGGCTACGCGTCCGGCTCGTTCGGCCCCACCACGGCGGGTCGGATGGACTCCTACGTCGAACAGTTCCAGGCGGCCGGCGGCTCCATGGTCATGCTCGCCAAGGGCAACCGGTCCCGCCAGGTCACCGAGTCGTGTGCCGCCCACGGCGGGTTCTATCTCGGCTCGATCGGCGGCCCGGCCGCCCGCCTCGCCAAGGACTCCATCCGCAACGTCGAGGTGCTCGAGTTCCCCGAGCTCGGCATGGAAGCGGTGTGGAAGATCGAGGTGGAGGACTTCCCCGCCTTCATCGTGGTCGACGACAAGGGCAACGACTTCTACGCCGAGGTGACCACCCCGGTGAAGCTCCGGTAGCGTCCGATCCCGACCAGACGAGGGACCCAGCGTGAGCGAGCAGACATTTGAGTGCGAGAAGGTCGACCTGACGTTCTTCGAATCGGCGCCGACGATCCACCGGGCCAGCGTCGAGATCGACGCCACGCCGGACGACGTGTTCGAGGCGTTCCTCGACGCCGACGCGTGGACCGAGTGGGCCATGCCGATCACCCGCGTCGAGTGGACGTCCGACTTCCCCCTCGAGGCAGGGTCGACGCGAACGGTGTACATGAAGGGCAACCTCGTGGGCGACGAGGAGTTCCTCGCCTACGAGCACGGCTCCCGGATGGCGTTCCGGTTCAACTCGGCGACGAAGGACAGCCTGAACGCGTTCGCCGAGGACTACCGGGTCACCGACCTCGGCGGCGGCCGAAGCCGCGTCGAGTGGACGATGGCCATGGACAGCGGCGATGACGGGTCGTCGCTACGCGGCAAGGTGATGAACCCGGTCATGGGCTTCATGGTGAAGCGGATGCTGAAGAAGTTCGGCCGCCTCGTCGAGACGCGCCGATCGGCGTCCTAGGTCAGATCGCGCTCTCGCGCGGATCCCACCGACGCCGGGCCGCATCGCCGATCCGGTTCAGCGCGAACACCGTGAGGAACATCACCAGCGACGGGATGAACACGAGATGCGGTGAGGTGCGGATCTCGCCCTGGCCGGCGCTGATCATGTTGCCCCACGTCGGCGTGGGTCGGGAGATGCCGACACCGAGGAAACTGAGCGAGGCCTCCGCCACGATCAGCACCGCCACGATGATGAACGAATACGAGAGCAGCGGTCGGATCACGTTCGGCACGAGCTCGCGCAGGATGATCCGCCCGTGGCCGGCCCCGAGGGTCCGCGCGGCGAGGACGAACTCCCGGTGGACGAGTGAGATGGTGTTGGCCCGCGCCAGTCGGGTGTACGTCGGCACGCCCAGCAGGGCCAGGGCGAGGCCGATGGAGACGACGTTGGGCTCGACGGCCGTCACCACGGCCAGCAGCAGGATCAACGGCGGGAACGCCAGCATCGAGTCGGTGAGGACCCCGATGATCGAGTCGAGGCGGCCGCCGAAGTAGCCGGCCGAGATGCCGATCAGGCCGCCGACCACCGTGCCGATCGCCACCGCGAAGAAGCTCACCTGCAGCGACACCCGGGCGCCGTAGATCACGCCGCCGAGGACATCGAGGGCCTGGGTGTCCGTGCCGAACGGGTGCGACGACCAGAGATCGGGCGTGGCCCGGCTCGGCTCGGTCAGGGTCTTGGACGTGTCACTCGCCTCGGACAGCGGAAGCAGATCGGCGAAGATCGCCGCCCCGACGACGAGGCCGACCCACACCGCCGCCAGCCAGAGATCGGTCTCCACCGGCCGGCCGACCAGTCGCGCGACGAGACGATCCAGCCCCCGATACGCCAGTCCCCCACCGGCGAGCCCGGCGACGATGCGGGCGAGCATCGACGTGTCGACCTCGAGGGCGACCACGACGAGGGCGACGCCGCCCACCAGCGCCAGGAACCCAGCGACGAGCGACGGCTTCGTCGCCGGTTGGACGGGAACCGCGGTGTCAGTCATCTCGTACCCTCGGATCGAGGAAGACATAGGACAGGTCGACGAGCAGGTTGATCAATACGTAGAAAACCGCGATCACGAGCACGCCACCCTGCACGATCGGGTAGTCGCCCGGGGTGACGCCGTCGGCGACCACCAGCCGGCCGACGCCCTGGATGCCGAAGACCGTCTCCACGATTACTGTGCCGCCGATCGCGCGGCCCAGGCTCACCCCGAGGAGGGTGATGAGCGAGAACGACGACGGTCGCAACGCCTCCTTGCGGAGGATCTCGGCCGCCGACATGCCCTTGGCCCGGGCCGAGAGGATGTAGTCCTCCTGCAGCGTGGCGATGAGGTCGCTGCGCAGGAGCCGGGTGAAGACCGCGATCTCGGTGAGGGCGATCGCGAGTGCCGGGAGGAAGGCGGTCCGGAGGTTCTCGGCGATGCCGTCGTCTGCGGTGAGACGGGAGAACCCGGTGCGGGGGAAGTCCGGGAACTTCAGGACGGCGAACACGGTGAGCGCGACGATCGCGATGCCGATGCCGACCCACCGCACGCCATGAGCAGGACCGAGCTGGCGGGCTCGACGCGCCGTCCACAGCGCCCACGCGCCCGTCGCGAGCCCCACGGCGAGCAGGGAGTAGCGGGGCACGTCGGGATGAAAGACGAACAAGAACGCGAGGAGCAGGGCGGCGACGAAGCTCGGGACCGAGATGAGCGCCGACGTCAACGCATTGCTGGTCCGGTCGAAGGCGCCGCCTTCCCGGTAGGCAGCCACCAACGCCGTCGGGATCGAGACGAACAGCGCGATGGCGATCCCCATCGCCGCGAGCTGGAGCGTGATCGGCAGGCTCTGCACGAGCAACTCGTTGACGCTGAACGCCGGCTGGACCAGAGACTGGCCGAAGTCACCTTGGAGCGCGTCACCCAGCCAGTCGACGTAGCGCTCGAACAAGGGGCGGTCGAGGCCCAACTCGGTACGGACCCTGACGATCTCCTCTGGCGTCGCCTCGGGGCCGAGGAGCCTGATGGCCGGATCCCCGGGCACGAACTCGACGAGCAGGAACGTGGCCGCGGACACGAGGAACAGCACCGGCGCGAGCCGGAGCAACCGGGATCCGACGACGCGCATCATCGGCCGACGGTCCCGGTCAGAGAGCGCCACCACGAACGGGCGCCGTAGCGGGCCTCGATCACACGGGTCGGGGGCGCAGCGACGATCGGACCCTCGACGGCATCGGCGTCGTAGGGGATCACCTCGGTGTCGAAGAGGCGGTCGTGCCCCCCGCGAAATGCCAGCCCGACCGCGAACAGGGCGATCAGGGCGGGGTGCACGAGCAGGACCCAGCTCCACAGCACGGCGGCCCGCAGAACCGCCCGCAGTGGCGTCGGCGTGTCGGGCGTCGACCGGGCCACGACCTTGATGCACAGCAGGTCCTTGGCCGGCGTCTGCCCCCGAGCTGCGGTGAACACCGCCTCGTAGACGATGCCGACGACGGCGATGAGCACCGCCGGACCGAGCGCCCTTCCCCAGGGTCCCCGATCGAGGAGATCGGTGAGCGGGGCCGTCACCGGCACGAGGACGGTGACGGCGAGCGCGAACGTGCAGAAGAAGACCGTGAACACGTCGATCAGCCGAGCGGCGAGGCGACGGGCGACGAGCGACGAGCGGAGGCGGGCCAAGAACGTCATGGCAGCGGGTGGTGGCACGCGACATGGCGGCCCGTCGAGATCTCGACGAGCACGGGTTCCTCGTCGGCGCAACGGTCGGTGGCCCGGGGACAGCGTGTGCGGAAGCGGCAACCGGCGGGAGGGTCCGTCGGCGAGGGCATCTCGCCCGGGGGAAGCGGATCACTGCGTCCCACCCGGGGATCGGGCTTCGGGATCGAGGAGATCAGCAGCTGTGTGTAGGGATGATGCGGGTTACGGAAGAGGTCCGCAGGGGCCGCCACCTCGCAGACTTTCCCGAGATACATCACCATGACGCGGTCGGCGATGTGGTTCACCACCGACAGGTCGTGGGCGATGAAGATCATGGTGAGGCCGAACTGACCCCGCATGTCGTGGAGCACGTTGAGGATCTGCGCCTGGACCGACACGTCGAGGGCGGACACGGGCTCGTCGCACACGAGCACCTGGGGATCCATGATCAGCGCCCGAGCGATCGAGATCCGCTGGCACTGGCCTCCGGAGAACTCGTGGGGACGACGGTCGCCGACGACGTCCGGATCGAGGCCGACGGCACGGAGGGTGTCGTCGATCCGCTGGTCCGCGTCGTCGGGGCGACCCCAGATGTCGAGACCCTCCGCGACGATGTCGCGCACCCGGCGGCGAGGATTGAGCGAGGAGATCGGATCCTGGAAGACCATCTGGAGGCGGGTGCGCATCCGCCGCAGCTCACGATGGTCGAGGTCGGTGAGCTCGACGCCCTCGAGCCGGACCGACCCGGATGTCGGGGGACGGAGCTGAAGGATGGCGCGCCCGCTCGACGACTTCCCGCAGCCGGACTCTCCGACCAGCCCGAGGGTCTCGCCCTCCAGGAGGTCGAAGCTGATCCCGGAGACGGCGTGCACCGTGCGACCGCCCGACACGGGGAACTCGACCACGAGGTCCTCGACCCGCAGGAGGGCGTCGTCCGCCGGACGGAGATGGCTCGTTCCGGTGCCGGCCATCAGAGCGACGATCCTTCGTGGAGTTCGAGGCCGGCGGCGGTGCGCCCGGCCTCACGATTGCGGACGCGGGCCCGTTCACCCTCGTCCGTTCCGACGGGGTGGTGGCAGGCATGAAAATGGTCGAGGCCGCCCAGCGGGACGAGGGTCGGTTCGGTCTCCAGACAGTCCGGCTGGGCGAGGCGGCACCGGGGGGCGAACGAGCATCCGGGGGGCGGGTCGGTCATGTCCGGCGGTCGACCCGAGATCGCATCCAGGCGGCCGCCCTGGTGCCCGTCCATGCGGGGGATCGAGCCGAGGAGTGCTTCGGTGTAGGGGTGGGCGGTGCGGTCGAAGACCGGGATCGTGTCGGCCACCTCGACCATCCGCCCTGCATACATCACCGCCACGCGATCGGCGTACGACGCGACGACGCCGAGATCGTGGGTGATGAGGATCATCGCCATCCCGAGTTCGGCCTGGACGTCCGCGAGCAGGTCGAGGATCTGCTTCTGCACCGTGACGTCGAGGGCGGTCGTCGGCTCATCGGCGATGAGCAGCCGCGGCTGACACGAGATGGCGATGGCGATGGTGACCCGTTGGCGCATGCCCCCGGACAGCTGATGGGGGTACTCGTCGAGGCGGCGCTGCGGGTCGGGAATGCCCACCATGTCCAGCAGTTCGAGCGAACGCCGCCGCGTCTCGGCTCGACCGAGCCGGAGATGTCGCCGCAGCGGTTCGGCGATCTGGTGACCGATGCGGCGCACGGGGTTGAGCGATGTGAGCGGGTCCTGGAACACCATCGCCATCTCGCGTCCCCAGAAGCGGGTCGCACTGATCGGATCGAGGGCGAGGAGATCCCGCCCCGCGAAGGACGCCCGTGACGCGGGGTCGACCGTCGCGCTGCGTCCGAGCAGACCCATCACGCTGCGCACCAGAACGGACTTTCCGGATCCCGATTCGCCCACGATGCCGAGGGTCTCCCCGTCGCGGATCGAGAACGACACCCCGTCGACGGCGCGCAACAGCCCCCGCGGCGTCGAAAACGACGTCGAGAGCGACGAGACATCGAGGAGAGGCGGTTCTCCGTTCACGGCGGTTGGTGCCTTCGGCGTTGGTCGGAACCCGGCGGTCGGTCCGGGCCTCAGTGGCCCGGACCGACCGTAGCGGGGACTAGCCGGCGATGACGGCGTCGTGGAAGAGGAAGATCGTTGCGACGGTGGGGACGATGCCGTCCACCTCCGGCGCGAAGACGATGCCCTCGTCGATCGAGCCGAGTCCGGCCGCAACGTGGTCCTCCACGAAGATGCGGTTCATCTCCGCGAACGCGTCCAGCTGGGCCTGACCGCTCTCGGCGCCCAGGATCGCGTCCAGGGCGGCGTCCATCTCGGCGCTGGCGTAGCCCATCCGGTTCGACGCGCTGTCCGAACGCAGGTTGCGCCCGAACGTCGTCGTCGCGGTGGCCGGACCGGCGTTGAAGCCCCAGCAAGCGGTGTCGTAGTTGCCCTGCACGACGGCACCGATCTGGTCACCCTGACCGATCGTCTCCACGGTCACGTCGAAGCCTGCTCCCTCGAGGAGCGCTTCGACCGCGAGCGCGGTGTCCGGCGCCGGCGGCGTGGTCGAGCACAACACCTCGAGGGTGCCGTCGTAGCCGTCGGCCATCGCCTCGGCGAGCAGTTCGCTGGCTCGCGCCGCGTCGGTCTCGGCTTCGACGATCGCGTCCGAATAGAAGCGCGATCCCTCGATGATGAGCGACTTGCCCTCGGTGAGGTCACCGGCGTAGGCCCGATCGCTCACGACTGCGGTGTCGATCGCGAGGATGATCGCCTCGCGCACCCGCGGATCGTTGCCAGGTCGGTCCTCACGCTGGTTGATGATCAGCACGGAGCCGCCGTCCTGCTTGGCGAAGAACTCCTCTTCACCGTTGGCGCGGGCGAGCGAGATCTCCGCCGGGCTGCGCAGGAAGGCCACGTTGAGGTCGCCGGCCTGGAACGACTCGTAGGTCGTGCCCGGGTTGAACACGAAGCGGAGTCGCTCGACGCAGACCGGGCCACCCCAGTAGTCGTCGCGGGCGACGAACACGAGTTCTTCACCCGGCGCGTTGCGCTCCACCACGTACGGGCCCACGCCCGCGGCATCAGAGGGCATGGCACCGAAGGCGTCGATGTCGTCGCCGATCGCGTTCAGGTTGACCACCATGCCGGGCTCGTCGGCGAAGACGAACGGGAACTCCACCCACGGGGCATCCAGCGTCATGACGAGCGTCGTGGCGTCGACGACCGTCTTCTCGACGATCGGTGTGAGGAAGCCGGCCGAGGTGTTGCGAACGCCCTCGTCGAAGAACCGATCCATGTGGTCGGACACCATCTGCGCGTCGAGCGGCGTGCCGTCGCTGTAGGTGATGTCGTCGCGCAGCGTCAACGTCCACTCGGTGTAGTCGTCGTTCGGCTCGAGCGACTCGGCGAGGTGCGGCACATAGTCGCCGGTCTCGTGGTCGAAGATGAACAGCACGTCGTAGACCGCAGCGAGTTCGGTACCACCGACCAGGGCGCCACTGGCGCGGGTCGGATCGAGAACGCTGCTCGGCGCGAACGTGCCGTAGTTGATCTGCGTGTCGGGGACGGTGGCGTCACACGACCCCGAGACGGGCTCGCCGCCGTCGTCGCCGGTGCCGTCGTCGCTCGTGCCGTCGTCGCTGGTGCCGTCCGAGGTTCCGTCGTCACCGCTGCTGTCGTCACCTCCCCCGTCGTCTCCCACGTTGGTGCCGTCCGAGCTCTCGCTGTCGTCGTCGGAGCAGGCTGCGCCCACTACGACCACGATGCAGAGCACGGCCAGCCATCGGAGCCAGCTCCGTTGCCTCATGTTGTTCCCCTTCGGTTGTCTTCTGTTGGTTGGGTTGTGTTGCTTGCGGTCGACCGGGAGCACGTCATGCGCCGACGTTCTCCCGGTAGTCGGCTTCGAGCGCGGTGAGCAGCAGCATCACCGAGCGATCGATCATGTCGAGTTCGTCTCCGCTCAGGCGGCCGAACATGCGCTCGCGGATGGCGTCGTAGGACGCCAGCGCCTCGTCGGCGAACTGCCGTCCGGTCGGGGTCAACGACACGACGACTTCGCGTCCGTCGTTCTCGCCCTGCCTCCGTCGGACCAGGCCGCGTTGCTCGACCCGGTTCACGGCGTGGGTGATGGAGCCCGTGGGCCGCAGGACGTATTCGGCGATGCGCCCGACCAGGAGTTCGTGGGGTTCGGGTTCCTTGCGCAGCGTTGCGAGGAGAACGAAGTCGGCGAACGTGATGTCGTAGTCGCGGACGGCCTCGCGCTGCAGGAACTCGAGGAAGATCACCACACGCTGGAGGCGGGTGAACAGCGCCGCGGGTGAATCGTGTTCGAGGACGTAGGCGGGCACGACCGCTTCCAGGCGTCGTCCCCGGTTCACAGAATCCTCCAGCATGCAGACGGTCCCCCTCGGCGATCTGCTCGGATCTCAAACTATCCTAACCTTAGGATAGTTCGTCGGACGGCGTCCACCCCTAGCCGGATCCGCTACCCGATCCGGTCCAAGGTGTCACCGCTCACCGCGTCGACCACCCGCCGTGTCCCCAGCGGAGATGACAGCGCGACCGCAGCCCCACCGCTGCAATCGCCGCCGACGTCGTCCCCGCGCGTTTCCAGCAGGACCTCGACCCGGTCGTCGTTCGCCGCGACCACCTCAGCTCGCATCTCGGGATGGCAGCCGGCCCGCACGACGAGCCTCGTCCCCTCGTCGTCCAGCTCGTAGCCCGATGCCGGCCGGGCGTCCCAGGAGCCGTCCTCCTCCCACCACACGATGGCGAGGACCGCGACGACGAACAGCGCCACGGCTGCGGCCGACCCGAGGGCCAGCTCCCGCGCCGATGGCCGCTTCACTAGATCGGCGCCCCCGGTGCCACGAGCGGCCACGGCCGTTCGCGCTCGACATGCCCGGCGACATCGAACAGCAGCGCATCGTCGTGGTGACGACCGATCACCTGCATACCGATCGGCAGGCCGCCGACATCGCCGACCGGGATCGAGACGGCCGGATTGCCACAGAGGTTCGCCGGCATCGTGAGGGCACCCATGTCGAGCAGCTCGGGCGATCCCTTCGTGCCGGCCGCGAGCAGTCGCTGCGGCGTCTTGGGCGCGACGCCGCTGACCGCGCGGGCGGCCTTCAGCACGCCGGAGAAAATGCGCTGCGCGACCGTGCTGCCCCGGGCGTAGTCGATGAACGTCTTGGCGTCGCTGCTCATCCCGGCGGTCGCGTCGAAGGCCGGACCGGGGTTGGTCGACGTGATGACGAAGTCGGCCTGCTCGAGCAGGTCCGCCATCGCCTCGTTGGCGCTGCGCCGCAGCATCTCCCCCGCCGCCGCGACCCGCAAGTTGAACAGATTCTCCGACAGCTGCACGGCGACCCGCATCTCGTCCGTCATGTCGCCGGCTCCGGCCGGCCACCGGTCCTCGATCTCGCCGTAGAGGCTCGCGATGTTGCCCATCATCCACTCGCCCCCCATGCGGGGAATCGCCACCGGCACATCGAGGCGACGCAGCCCGAGCTCGGCGACCAGCTCGTCCGCCGCGGCCTCGACGACTGCCCGGGCCGCGTCGTCGATCGCCACGCCACCCAAGGTCGGATCGATGATCACGGTACGCCCGCGCAGATCGTGGGTGCCGAGTGCGGCCTCCCAGCCGCCGACCGCGGGCAGGCTCGTCGGGTCACGCGGATCCGGACCGGCACACACGTCGTAGTACCGCGCCGCGTCGCGCACCGATCGTGCCAGACAGCCGAGCACCACCGTGTGGGGATTCAGCGCGGTGTGCGGGCCTCGGGGGATCCGTCCGTACGTCCCCTTCATGCCGAGCAGGCCGGTGTAGCCGGCGGGGATGCGGATGGACCCGCCCCCGTCGCCCCCACTCGCCAGTGGGAGGAGCCCGCCGGCGACCGCCGCCGCGCTGCCGCTCGACGAGCCGCCGGCCGTGCGCGACGTGTCCCAGGGATTGCCCGTCACCCCGTTGATCTTCGTGACGCTCACGTTGAGCCCGCCGAACTCGCTCGCCGTCGTCGCGCCGACCGGCACCGCGCCACTGGCTTTGATGCGCTGCACGTGCGTCGTGTCGTAGGCACCGACGCGGTCCTCGAAGAGCAGCGACGCTTCCGTGTAGGGCCAGCCGGCAACCTGCTCCAGCTCCTTGATCCCGAAGGGCAGCCCGCCGAACGGCAACGACACGTCGGCCGCCGCGGCGAGCGTCCGAGCGGCCTCGAGATCGAGGTGGGCGAACGCGTTCAGATCGCTGCCTTCGATCGCCCCGATGACGGCGTCCAACTCCTCGAGTGGGGACCGCTCACCCGCCCGGAACGCATCGATCAGGGAGCACGCATCGCCGAGCCACGGGCAGTCAGACATCCGAGGAGACTAATCTCCGCGCATGGCGACGTTCCCGGCGGCTATCGAAGACGTCACGATCGACTGGGTCACGGACGCGCTCCACGCCTCGGGCGACCTCGGGGCCGACGCCCGCGTCCGGGCGGTCCACAGCGAGCCGATCGGCGTGGGCGTCGGCCTGATGGGTCTGCTCCACCGGCTGTCCCTCGACTACGACGGCGCACCGGGCCCGGCGACCGCGATCGCCAAGTTTCCCGTTCCCCACGCCGAGACCCGCCACGTCGCGAAGACCTTCCGCTTCTACGAGAAGGAGGTCGGGTTCTACCGCGACCTCGCGGCGGGCTCGTCGCTCGGCACGCCCGCCGTCTACGCCGCACAGCACGACGCGGACTCCGACGACTTCGCGCTCCTGCTCGAGGACATCGCCGACCGCGGCGTCGTCTACTCCCAGACCGAAGGCTGCCCGCCGGACGTCGCCCTCACCGCCGCTCGCGCCCTCGGGCGCCACGCTGCGACGTTCCTCGAGAGTCCGGCCTTCGAGGAGCCGGCCCTCGCCTGGTTGCCGTTCGGCCACGAGACGCCGTTCCCCGAGGGCGTGATCCAGGGCGTCGGCGGATCCTGGGAAGCCTTCCAGCAGCGGTTCCCCGAGCTGATCGACGACCGCATCCGCGATCTCGTCCCCCGCTACCTCGACTCGATCCACACGCTGATGACACCCGCCGATGGCCGTCCGATCACGCTCATGCACGGCGACTACCGGCTCGACAACCTGTTCTTCGCCGGCGACGACGTGACCGCGATCGACTGGCAGATCTGCGCCAAGGGCACGCCCGCCTACGACCTCGGCTACTTCGTCTCCCAGAGCCTCACCGTCGAGGACCGCCGCGCCCACGAGGACGCGATCATCGACGCCTGGTTCGAGGGCTTCGAGGCAGCCGGCGGCACCGACGACCGCGACGCCTTCATGGAGGACTACCGCCGGGTCGTCATGTTCTGCCTCTGCTACCCGCTCCAGTCGGGAGGCGCGCTCGTGGTCGACGACGAGCGGGCCCGCCAACTCGTCGTCGACCTGTTCAACCGCTGCATGGCCGCGATCGAGGACCACGACGCCGCCGAGTTCCTCGGCTGACGAGATCGCGGGTCAGCGGGGGTCGATCAGGAGGCTCTTCATCGACCGACCGATCGAGCCGGTCGAGTCGAAGAGCTGGGCGTCGGTCGAACCGAAACCGGCGCGATTGACCCGCACCAGCGCCTCGCTCGCGATCCAGGCACCCTCGGGTATCCGGTGGAACTGCATCGACAGGTCGGGGTTGACCGAGAGGTACCGGTCGAAGTCCATGATCGACCCGGCGCTGGGGATCATGTCGGCGGCCGCCGCCGCGAAGGTCATCGGCCGGGTCTCCTCACCGAGCACGAACGGCACGTTCAGCCTGACCCAGCTGATCGTCCGGCCCGGCCGAGCTTCGTCCTCGCGACGCCGCATCGTGAAGTTGTGGATGAAGTCGGCTCCCTGCACCGAGATGTCGAGGTCGTCGAGCCCGTCAGGACCCTCCGGGGGCACGTCCTCCGGCCACGGGTCCGGCACCTGCTCGTCGGCGACGACCGAGTCGTCGATCCGGATCCGCATCGCGGTCGAGCGGGCGACAATCTCGCCGTCGACCTCGTAGCGGACGCCGAGCGACTGGACGCGGCGACCGTCGCGCAACACCTCCGCCGTCACCCGCGTGCGCCCCATCGGCACCTTCCGACTCATGTCCACCGACATCCGGGTCAGCATCATCGGCGTCGCACTCGGCACCTGCTCGACAGCCCGGGCGATGAGGCCGGTGATGGCGCCGCCGTGCTGGACGCCGGGGAACCACGGCCCGGACGCCGTCGGTTGCGGGATGAGGTCGTCGCCTTCGGGGACGAATATCGCTTCGATCACGGGCGAGACTGTGCCACAGCCGCCACCGCGAGCCGGTGGTCCTTCGTGAACATTCTCCGGGTGAGGCCCAGCGCCATCACCGAGGCCGTGGTCGAGACCGACCCGAGCACGAGATACATCACCGCCACCTGCACCCGCACGGCCTCGACCGGCTCGACCCCCGCCAGGATCAGCCCGGTCATCGCACCGGGGAGGGCGATGAGGCCGACCGTCTTGGTCGTCTCGATCTGAGGAACCAGGCCGGTCCGCAGCGCCTCGCGGAGGTGTGGCGCGAACGCGTCCTGAGACGAGAGGCCGAGGGCGAGGCGGGCTTCGATCAAGCCACGGTGATCGCGGGCCTCGGCCACCAGACGGCGGGAGACGACCACCGTCGCCGTCATCGAGTTGCCCACCATCACCCCCGCCATCGGCACGATCGCCCGACCGGTCGGCTCGAACACGCGAAGCCCGAACAGCACGCCGAGTGTCACGGCGGCCGCCGCCGCGAACGACGCCAACGCGAGTGGAATCACGTTCGGCACCTCGGGGGCGCGGCGTCGCACCGTCCACGAGGCGACGACGACCATCACCGCCACCCAGATCCAGGTGAAGATCAGCGGGTCGTCGCCGTCCACCACGATCCGGAGCGCGAAGCCGACGATCAACAGCTGGACGAGCGCCCGGACGGCCGCGATCAGCAGATCCCTCTCGAGCCCGAGTCGACGGACGAAGGACAGCACCAAGGCGACCGCGATCAGGATGCCCGACAGGGCGAGGCCGTCGAGGCCGATGTCTGCGAGGTCGTTCATGCGGACTCCACCATCTCGCGCTTCGCGACCGGGTGCGTGGTCCTACGGAGGATCGGCTTCGTAGAAGCGGGCCAGCAGGGCCGCCATCTGGACCCGGGTGACGTCGTCGTAGGGCGAGTACATGGTCGGCGACGTGCCGGTCGTGAGATCGAGACCGAAGATGCGGGCGATCGAGCTGTCGGCGTAGTTGCCCGGGAGGTCGATGAACGGCGTCGGGACCTTGGGGGCCTTCTCCCCCCGGATCGCCTGCCACAGGCGGTCCAGGAACGCAGCGACCTGCATGCGGGTGACGACATCGTTCGGCGAGTAGGTCGTGGGCGACGTGCCCGTCGTGACGTCGAGTCCGTAGATGCAGCCGATCGCCGGGTCACCCCAGGGGCTACCGAGGAGATCCGTGAACGGCGTGTCTGCGACCGGACACGGCTCGCCCACCATGACCTCGTAGAGGCGGGCCATGAAGGCGGCCATCTGCATCCGGGTGACCACGTCGTCCGGTGAGAACATCGTCGGCGAGGTGCCGGTCGTGACGTCGATGTCGTAGAGACAGATGATCGCCGGATCGCCCCACTTCGTGCCCGGGAGGTCGACGAACGGCGCCGTCGCATCCGGGTCACACGAGAACAGCTCGCTCGTCGGCCCCGCCACCTGCGTCGGATCGTACGGATCCTCGAGATGCTGACGACTCACGTCCGGCACCCGGACCACCAGCGTGCTCGCTCCGTGACGTTGGTCGAGCGCGGGCTCGAACGTGATCCTCCGACCGTTGATGGCCGTCACTTCGACGAGTTGCGGCGCCGGCAGGGGGAACGCGTAGTCGGCGGTCCGCTCGTTGCCCGCGCCGACCAGCAGCCAGTCGCCGACTGCGAGTTCGGCTTCATCGCCGGCCGCGGTCAAGGTCAACGACGCCGAGGCTGCCGCCGGAGCGAGATCGCCGTCGCCGGCCAACCGGAGCACGTTGCTTCCCTCCGCGGCCGCCTGGGCGAGACGATCGGAGGCCGTCGGGTCCGATCCCCGCGCATCCGACGGATCTTCGACCACGCCGTCGACGGCTGCCATCACCAGGTCCTTGATGGCCTCGTGGCCCGCCGCGTTCGGGTGGAGGAGTCCCGCGTTGCCGGCACCGGTGTCGTCGTCCAGGCCGATGACCCACGACTCGTCTGCACAGGCACCGTGGGTGGTGAAGGCGGAGGCCACTCCACCGACGACCGTCCATCCGAAGCGCGACCGGGTCGCCGCGATCTCGCGATTCAGCGGGTCGAGGATCTTCGCCTCCGCCCACATTGCCTCGGCCTCGTCGATCCCGAGGCCGGTGAGCGGGACACCCAGGATCGCGTCGCAGGTCTCCCCGTCGCTGCCCCGGGTGAGGTTGTAGTACTCGACGATGAAGACGTTGGCGGGATCGACGTTCATCAGGTCGACGCGGCTGTCGAGCGCGGCGAGATTCTGCTCGAAGGCCTCCACCCGGCGGTCGATCGCGTCGTCGAGGTCGGGTCCCGTGGCCTTCACGATCTCGGTGAGCGGCTCCGGTTCCCTGAGCGGGTTCGGCGCCCGGGTGGGGAGATAACCGGAGAAGTGGTTCTCCTCCAGCTCATCCTCGAGAACGAAGTTGAGCGAGGACGCTCCGCTGTGCCCACCGGAGAGCACGCGTTCGGCCCAGTCCCCCGGACACAGCCTCGGCGCGATGCTCTCGATGTCGGACTGCTCCCAGTCGGTCGGCAGCGCGCCGGGTTCATCGATGTCGACTGGGGTACGTCCCGTCCAGTCGATGTTCTCGTCGTTGATGATGATGTGCCACTCCGACGCCGTCGACGCCTCGATATCTCCGTCGCCGGCGGCATTGATCTCGCGCTCACCGGCGGACGCGTCGCGACAGACCGACCCGACGAAGGGATCCAGCACCTCGGGCACCGGAATGCCCCGTACCTGGGTCACGTTGCCCGACTGGATGCTCAGCTCCGAGGCGAACCCGATCTTGTTGCACGGATTGCCCGGCGCTCCATTGGCGAAGCAGAACTTCGCGGCCGGCCCGAACAACATGTCGTTGCCGCCGACGTGCATCACCAGGGCATCGATCTCCCGGTCGCCGACGAGCGAGTCCACGACGGCCAGTTGATGGGCCGACGCGTCGGCGCCGTAGAACGGGTTGTGCAGCTGGGGCCCGATGACGCCACTGAACGTCGTCGCGCCGGAACACGCCACATGGACGAGGGTGACCGACGAGAGCTCGTACTCCTCCTCGTAGTCGAAGGCCGCCTGTACGGCGCCGGAGTTCGCCGACCGGTGGCACTTCGCGTCCATCCACCCGCCGCCGGACCCGCCGTCGGGGTTTCCTTCGCCCGAGGCGACCGAGTCGCCGACGACCACCCAGAGGATGTCCTCCACCGTCACGGTGCCCTTGAGCACCTCGGCCGCTCCGTCCGAACCGATCAACTCGTACTCGCCCTCGTCCTCGAACTCGAAGCGGAACTGGCAGGGGTCCTCCCGGTCGGGCGTCGGCTCCGGGTCGTCGATCTCCTCGCCGTTCGCCGTCCAGTCGTAGTCGGTCAGGCAATCCTCGGCGACGATCGTGATGTCGACGGGATAGCTGTCGTGTTGCACGTCGTCGACATCGCCGGCCGAATCGGGGATGTCCGGCGACCCACCACCGGTCGGACGCACGATGCGATCCGGCACCCGCCATTCGAAGTCGCCGAGGAAGTTGAGGTGGGCGGAGAGCTCGATCTTCCGCTCACTGTCCTCGCCGACGGCCGTGTCCTGATAGGTGACCGTGAACGGGATCTCCGCCTCACCCGGCTGTGAGGACGACACGGTCACCGGGACGACGGTCTCCCCCTCCGGCACGATCGTCTCGTCGTCCGGTGGCTCGAAGTCGATGTCGACGCCTTCCACCTCGCGCGTCAACTCGACCGACACGATCGTCGCGTCGTCCCACCCGATGTTCTGGAGCGTCAGGTCGAACTCGAACAGCTGGTCGACGATGCCGAACGCAGGCTCGTCGCTGTCGGACACTTCCTCGGACAGCTGGGCGTCGATCTCGCCACCGATCACGTCGAACGGCGACGTCGTGCGCGATGCCCGGGCATGCGTGCCGTCCGAGGTGGTCAGGTCGAGGTTGACGCGGACCCGGTAGGTGCCGGCTTCGGTCGGCGGCTCCCACATGTAGAAGACGTCGAAGGGATCTTCGTCGCCGTACGGGCCCTCCGCGGTGCGGAACATCTCCGTCGGCGCCCCGAGCGAGATCCCCGGCCCCTCGCCGGGCACGGGTTCGAGCCATTCGAGCTCGATCGTGTAGTCACCCTCTTCCATGAAGATGTCGTGGTCGACACCGAGCAGATTGATGTCGACCTTGGTCGAGACCTCCGGTTCGGGGTGCTCGCCTCCGGGATCCTCGCCGTCGGGCTCGGGATGCACGACCGCAGCGAACTCCTCGATGTTGATCCCTGCGGGGAGCTCGATCTCGACCGTCTCCGTGTCGGTCGCCCCGGATTCGCTCGTGACGGTCACGGACGCGGTGTACGTCGATCCGCCCTCCGGGTCCTGGAGGAGTTGGACGTCCCAGGTGTCCGAACCCGAGGAACGCGTGTCGGTGCTGCCGTCCGGAGCCGTGACCTCGAAGTCGTAGCTGACGATCGGGTCGTCGGTCGGCTCTGTCGACCCGGACGCGTCCAGGGTGTACTCGGCGGCGCCCCCGAGGACGGCGTTCTCGATCGCTTCCAGATCGGCTTCGAGACCGCCGTCTCGGAGATCGCCGATGACATAGGCCCATCCACCGTCGGCGGCGGCGTAGCCCGAGTAGGTCGAGCTCGCGCCGTTGTCCCGCACGGACACGGAAGCCGGGAAGTACGCCCAGGTCGGGCCGTAGAGCCCGTTCGGTCGACCGGACGTGAGCGTGTAGCGACAATCGAGCATGGTCGCGGCCTTGGCCGCCCACGGCCCGTAGTCGCGGTTCGAGGGGCCGCCCTCGACATAGACACCGAACGCGGAGTTGTACCCACAGCTCGCTCTCGGCGTCTCCGAATCGTGGTTTCGTGCATCCTCGCTCGCGAGTTCGAACCGGGCGGTCGTGCCGTCCTCGTAGAGCAGGGCGCTGCACGACCCGGTGCGAATCCTGTCGTCGTCGAACGTGTCGATCGTCAGGCACAGCGAGGGCGACCCGCCGAACGAGATCGACGAGTAGCACGGGGCGTTCTCCCATCCGCCCGCCACCGGACCGACATTGCGGTTGCAGGCGGGCACGACCGGGTCCATCACCACGTTCACAGGGGCACCGTCGATGACCTGACCTGACACCGTGACCTCGTTCTCGGCATGGTCGGTCGGACACGTGTAGGTGTCCTCGCCGCACTCGGGTCGGGGCTGGGGCACGGGTTCGGTCGCGCCGGCCCGCGACGTGCCACCCGGCGCGACCGAGATGCCGGCCGCTCCGACCGCCAGAACCACCAGTACTGCCCGTACTCGCCCCATGTCACCCTCGCCGTTTCGCCAACGACCGGAAACGGTACCGAAAACGCTCTGCGCGGTCGAACGCTGGGGCTAGGACACCACGCGGCCGGCCCGCATTCGCACGACGCGGTCGGCGATGCGCTCGATTTGGCCGGGATCGTGCGACACCCAGACCCAGCCGACCCGCAGCGGACTGTCCGGGGCGGCCAGGCGACGGGCGAGCTGTTCGATGACCGCAGTCGCTTCCGGATCGAGCGACGACGTGGGTTCATCGGCCAGGATCACGTCCGGCCCGGTCGCCAGGGTGCGGGCCAGGCAGACCCGCTGCTTCTCGCCGCCCGAGAGCTCACTCGCCGTGCGATCCAGATAGCCCGGGTCGAGATGGACGAGGTGCACCAGATCGGCGGCGCTCTCCTCGTCGAGGTCGATCGCTCCGATCCGCAGATTGTCGAACACGGAGCCGGGCGCGACCGCCGGCGTCTGGAACACCATGCCGACCTGACGCCGATGCAGCAGCACGTCGACGTCGTCGAGGTTCTCGCCCTGCCAGGTAACCGTGCCCCGGTCCGGCACATCGAGCCGATTCAGCAGCCGCAACAGTGTCGACTTCCCCGACCCCGACTCGCCGGCGAGCACCGTGATGCCGTCCGCCGCGATCTCGAGCTCGACATCGTCCAGGCGCGGACGGTCGACCCCGTCCACCGTCACTCCATGCAGCGCGAACCCACCAGGCACGGCGACCAGTGTGCCCTTCAGATTTCCGTCCCGTCGGGTCGGTAGGTGTGCCATACCCCTTGGGGGTCGCGCCAGACGGCGTAGCCTTTCTGTTTCCAGCGGTTGTGTTTGCCGCAGTAGGGGCCGCCGTTTGTGGGGTTGGTGTCGCCGCCGTGGGCGTGGTCGATGCTGTGGTCGATTTCGCATTGTGTGGTGGGGACGGTGCAGCCGGGCCAGGGGCAGTGGGTGTCGCCGAGTTGGGCGGCGAGGCGGGCGCCGCCGGTGAAGCGGCGGGCCCGGCCGAGATCGATGACGACGGATGCGGCGTCGATGACGACGCGGCGCAGCCGGTCGAGGAACACGGTCGCGAACGCTTCGGTCGGGTCGAGCGGTGCGCCGTCGAGGGTGCGGCACTCGACATCGGAGGGGTCCAACGGGGCCGGGTTGGTGCCGGCGTGACGGGCCGCGGCGTGTTCGAACGTGGCTTGGTTCCAGACGATGTTGTGGACCATGTCGGGCACGACCGAGTGCGGGTTCGCGGCGGCGTCGTGACACATCTGCCAGAACGCATCGGCGCGGCGTTGGCGTTCGTTGCGGGGCAGATGCGACAGGTTCGCCTCATCGCCATGCTCGGCGCGGGCCTTCTCCCAATCGGTGAGTCGTTCCGCGGAGACATAGTGCTCGAAGATCTCGTCGATCTGGGCGCCTTGCATCGCGCCGGAGCCGCCGGCGAACGTCCACCCCAACCCGATCGGGTCCTGCACCAACGAGAAATCCCGCAACTCGTGCGATCGGCTGTTGGCCGGTTCGGGCCCGTCCTCGTCCGCGTAGCGCTCCCAGGTGCGCACCTCGACCTCGAAATCGGCATACGACAACCGGCCCGCCAGACGCAGGAACCACCGCTGGGCATCCACCATCGCCTCACGCACCCGCGGGTTCGCCCACACCCGACCCAACAAATCGAACTGATCGACCCCCAACGACCCCGACCGCAAGGCGTCGAACACCTCCGGCAACGCCCGCGACATCCGCACCCCCCGCTCCCGACCCGCCGCCGCCCCCGGCGACAACCGGCCGCAATGACGCACCATCACCTTCGCCGAACCATGCCCATCGGACACATACACACCGGACCGGTCGACCTCATCGAGCACCCGCGTCTGCACCGCCCGCACCCGCCGCGCCACCGACTCCAACCCCGCCAACACCACAGCCGCGTCACGCGCCGAACCCAACACCCACTCCCCATCGACGAGAGTGTCGAGAGTCTCGTTCAGTTGTGCCAAACCCGCATCGCCATCGAACATACGTTCGTAGTGTAGCGAAGGGGTATGACACTCACCGTTGTGCGACGCTGACCGGATGAAGGTTCGCATCGGATACGGCATCGGCGCAGTGCCCAAGCTCATGGGCACCCCCGACGGGTTCGGTCGGGTCATCGACGACCTGGACCGGCTGCGCTACGACTCGCTGTGGTTCCCGGAGCGGATCAACAGCCCGCAGCTCGACCCGATCGTCGCGATGTCCTACGTGGCCGGCCGCAGCACGCGCCTCAAGTTCGGACCCGCCGTCTCCGTCGTGCCCGGCCGCAACCCGGTGCTCATGGCGAAGATGCTGGCGAGCCTCGACGTCGTCTCCGGCGGTCGCTGCCTCCCCGCTCTCGGGCTCGGCATCGCCAACACCGCCGAACACCAGGCGTTCCAGGTCGACCGCAAGGAACGGGCGCCATGGCTGAACGAGGCGATGCCGCTCATGCGCCGTCTCTGGGCCGAGGACGAGGTGGACCACGAGGGCCCCCGCTTCTCGATCACCGGTGCCCGGGTGCTGCCCAAGCCGCTCCAAAACCCCTTCGAGGTGTGGTTGGGCGGTCAGGCTCCGTCCGAGTTGCGGCGCACCGGCAGGCTCGCCGACGGCTGGCTCGCGTCGTTCACGACGCCGCAGATCGTGCAGGAGAGCATCGCCGTCATCGAGGAAGCCGCTGCCGAGGCCGGGCGCACGATGGACCCGGAGCACTATGGCGTGCTGATCCCCTACGTGCCGGGCGACGGCGAGGCCGAGGTGCCCGAGCAGATCAAGGCCGTGGTCAAAATGCGCAAGCCCGACGCCGATCCCCGCGACGTCGTCGCCACGAGCCGGGCCCGCATCGTGGATCTGGTCGACCAGTACCTGTCCGTCGGGGCCTCGAAGTTCGTGCTCTTCCCGGCGGCGGAGCCGGAGGACTGGACCGCCGAGCTCGAGGCGCTCGCCCAGGTCGCGCTGCCCTTGCAGACCTGACCGCCTAGCGTCGTCCCATGCGTCGCCGGCTCGCCCTCGTCCTGGCCCTCGCCGCCGGCACGCTGGCGCTGACGGCGGGCTGCAGCACGTGCGCGACCACCTGCTTCACGGACGCCGTCCCCCTCGAGTTCGTCGGCGAGCTTCTCGAGCTCGACGACTCCATCGCCACGTTCGCCGGGCCGGACGGGTCGGTCGAGATCCTCGTGCTGGAGAAGGCCCGCTTCCTCGATGAGGGCACCACCTACGCGGTGACCGCGAACCGCGCCTTCGGTGAAGCCGTCGAGTGGGAGACGCAGATCGCCTCCGACTGCGGATGCGAGTTCGGCATCCGCCACGAGGACGGTGCGCTGATCGACACGGGCTGGTGGACCGGCCTGAACCGCACGCTCCCGGTCACCGCGTGGACGTTCCTGCTCCTCGTCATCCCGATCGTCACGCTCGCCGGGGTCACGATCAGCCGGATGCGTCGTGGCGCGGACCACGATCCGTACCCGGACCTGCCGGACGACGGTTCGTGGCACGAGTACGACGGATTCGTCGACGAGAGCGGCGATCCCGCCTAGGCGCTGAGCAGCCCGAGACGGTCGTGGGGACCGTCGAGGATCTCGTCGGTGGGGCCACCCATCCAGTCCAGCGCGGCTGAGTAGATCGAGCGGGTGTCGACGACCGCAGGGATGTCGCCCTGGGTCAGGGCGCCGAAGTCGTAGCCACCGATCACCTGCGCACCGGCGACGTCGGGGCCGATGAGGAACTGGCAGCCGCCGCTGCCGTGGTCCGTGCCTCCGGACCCGTTCTCGGCGACGCGCCGGCCGAACTCGGACGTCGTCACGACCATCACCCGGTCGGCGTGTCCGTCGGCCTCGAGCCGGTCGAAGAACGCGGCGAGCCCGTCACCGACGTCGGCAAGCAGGCCGGCGTGGGTGCCGAGCTGGTTGGCGTGGGTGTCGAACCCGTTGATGCCCACGGTGATCACCTGGGTGCCGATGCCGAGATCGATGATGCCCGCCGCGGTCTGGAGCAGCGACGTCGCGGTGGACGGAGCCGGATTGATGTCGTACTCCTCGCCGCCGCCGGACACCGACGCGAGGATCTCGACGGCATCGAGCGTGGACGGGATCGCATACTGCGCGGCCGCCATCTCGGGGCTCGCCGAGAGCGGTCCCGCGGTCGCCAGGAAGGCGGCGACCAGGGCGTCGTTGTCGGCGCCCTCCATCGTGCGCAACGTGAACGTCTCCGGTGAACGGACGACCGTCGCCAGCGTGTTCATGCCGACGAGGGCCGGGCTCCCGCCCCCGAGAGCGATTGCGCGAAGTGGATCGTTGGCCCCCTCGAGCGTTGCGTCGAGCCAGCGCCCGAGCCATCCGGTCTGCGAACCGGCCCCGGGGATGCCGCTCCACCAGGTGTCCATCGCCTTGAAGTGCGAACGTGACTGCTCGGGCATGCCGGCGCCCGCCACCGCCGCCATGGTGCCGGCGTCCCAGTAGGGCACCAGACCGGCGAGCGACGGATGCAGGCCGAAGTCGGCGCCGGCGAGCGCGAGCAGCTCGTTCTCCGGAAGGGCCAGCTGGGGGCGGGCCGATCGGTAGGCGCCGTCGTTGCTGACCAGCGTGTTCAGGGCATCGTTGCCACCGGCCATCTCGAGGACCACGAGGATGCGGTCCCCGTAGGGCACCGCGCCACCACCCGCCGCGAGCGTGGTCGTGGTCGTCGGCACCGTGGTCGTCGTCGACGCCACGCCGGCGCTCTCCACGCTGTCGCGCATGAGGACCGCCCACACGCCGCCACCCACGGCGGCGGTGCCGGCGACACCACCGGCGACACCGAGAAACGTGCGTCGGCTGAGAGGACGTCGCCGCGCCCCATCCGAGCCCGGCGCGGCCGGCGCCGGCGGTGGAGGCGGCACCTCCGCGGCGCCGGGCGTGGGCGGGGCCGCCGGCATCTCGAGACGCGACGGCGGGGGCGGGCCGTCGATGCGACCGTCGGGGCCGGGCGTCGCGGGCGGATCGCTCTGGGGCCGGGGGCGGGGGTCGTCGTGGTCGGTCATGGTCTGCCTCTCAGCGGATCAGCAGGTCGGGGGAAGCGAGGGCGACGGCGAGCACGGCCTCGCCGGGACGGGGCGCCGCGCCGTGGGAGAGGTCGTCGAGTGCGTCGATCGTGGGCTGGGAGAATCCCGCGGGCTGCACGAGCAGGTCCGCCAGGAGTCCGTAGTCGCGGGCGGCCGCGGCGGCGAGCACCTCGGCGTCGTCGGGGGTCAGGCGGGCGATGGCGTTGGCCATGGTGAAGCGACCGGCGGTGGACGAGGAGGCGAGCCAGGTCGCTTCGCCCGGATAGCCACCGACGTTCGGCGGGTTGCCGGGCATCTGCCCCATCTGGCGGAGAAGGCCCACCACCACACGAGCGGGCAACTCGGCTCCGGTCGCCTTCAGGGCGCTGATCGCCCACGGGACCGGCGGCGTCACCTGCGGCGTGGAGGCACCGTCGAGTCCGGCCTCCAGAACGGCACGGGCGAGGACGCCGTTCTGGAGGCCGCTGGTTGCGAACTCGTCCGCCAGTCCGTCGATCGTCGACTGCTCGACCCCGCCGAGGAAGTGGCGAGCCATCTTCCCGGCGATGAAGCCGGGCACGGCGTCGTGGGCGACGGCGGTGTCCACCACCGCGTCGACGCCGGAGATGCCCGTCTGGCCGAGGAACGTCTGCGGGGTCGGATCGTGACGTTCGGGCCGGAAGAGCACGCGGAACTCGAAGCGGCGGGCGGCGATCCAACCGGTGAGGGCGACGGCGGCGGCTCGCACGTCGTCCTCGGTGTAGTTGCCGATGCCGAGCGTGTAGAGCTCGAGCAGCTCGCGGCCGTAGTTCTCGTTCGGCGACTCGCCGGTGGAGGTGGTGCCGTCGAGGAAGATCAGCATGGCGGCGTCCGTCGTGACGTCGCGGATCAGCTGCCGGAAGTCGCCGAAGGCGTGGGACCGCAGCAGTTCGAGGTGCGCGGTCAGGACCGGCAGGGCGTTGACCACGGCGTAGGACACGGCGAAGTGGTCGTGCCAGAACCACGCCATCGTGTTCTCGTAGGGCCGTTCGGTCTCGACGAGGTGCTGCATCCAGTTGCTGAGCACGGCGAGTGCCTGCTCGCGGCGGTCGCCCGGGTCCTCGATGTAGTACTCGAGATCGAGATCGGCCCAGGGGCCGGCTTCCTCCGCCACGCCGCTGCCGCCCGGGTCCACGAGGAGGTCGACGACCGCATCGGTGCCGAGGGCGACCAGTTCGTCCAACTGTCCGGGTCGCAGGCCCCAGCCGGCACGGCGGGCCAGCCAGGCGATCTCGTCTCGGGGGGTGGAGCCGTCGGTGGTCACATCTGCACTATCGGCGGCAGATGTGAGCAAATCATGAACGACTCGTCAGAGACGGTCGAATGCGGCGCCGAGGTCGCCGAGCAGGTCGTCGATCGACTCGATGCCGACGCTGAGCCGAATCAGGTCGTCGGGCACCTCCAGCGGTGACCCCGCAGCCGACGCATGGGTCATCGCGCCGGGATGTTCGATGAGCGATTCCACCGCACCGAGCGACTCGGCGAGGGAGAACACCTGGGTGCTGGCGGCGAGCCGGGTGGCCGCGTCCTTCCCCCCGGCGACCCGGAAGGACACCATGCCGCCGAACTTCTTCATCTGCCTGACGGCGGCGGCGTGGCCGGGATGGTCGGCGAGCCCGGGATAGCGGACCTCGATCACCTCGTCGCGGGACTGGAGGAACTCCACGACCGCCTCGGCGTTGTCGCAGTGCCGGTCCATCCGCACGGCCAACGTCTTGAGCCCCCGCAGGGTGAGATAGTTGTCGAAGGGTGAGCCGACCGCGCCGATGGCGTTCTGGAGGTAGGCGAGACGGGCCGCGAGGTCGTCGTCGTCGAGGGCGAGGAAACCGCCGACGACGTCGGAGTGTCCCCCGCAGTACTTGGTGGTCGAGTGCACGACCACGTCCGCGCCGAGCGCCAACGGTTGCTGGAGGTAGGGCGTCGCGAAGGTGTTGTCGACGACGAACAGCGCGTCGCCGGCGTGCGCCACCGCAGCGATCGCCTCGAGGTCGATCACCGTGAGCAGCGGGTTGGTCGGCGTCTCCGCCCACACGACCTTCGTCTCGGGCCGCATCGCCGCGGCGAGGGCCGCCGGATCGGTGAGGTCCGCAGCCGACCAGTCGACGCCCATGGGACCGAAGACCGCGGAGATCAGCCGGAACGTGCCGCCGTAGGCGTCGTTGCCGAGCACGATGTGGTCACCGGGCGACAGGGTGCGCAGCAGGGTGTCCTCGGCCGCCATGCCGGATCCGAACGCGAGGCCGTGGGCGGCGCCCTCCAACGACGCGAGGCAGTCCTGGAGTGCGGAACGGGTGGGGTTGCCGGTGCGGGCGTACTCGTAGCCGCGGTGCACCCCGACGTCCTCCTGGACGAAGGTGGTCGCGAGCGAGATCGGGGTGACGACCGCACCACTCGACGGGTCGTGGGGTTGGCCGGCCCGGATGGCGCGGGTCTCGAAGCCCCACGTCTCCGCGTCGGCGAACACGTCGTCAGCCATGGTTGGCCGCCTTGGACAGGAAGGACAGCACGTCGCTGCTCGAGATCACGGCCCGCGGGCGGCCACCGTCCAGCACCAGCAACGCGGAGCAGGACTCCAGCATCTCCACGGCGAGGGCGACCGGCTGGCCGGAGCCGATCGTGCGGAGCTTCGGGCTCATGATGTCCTCGACGGTCTTGTCGAGCACGGCATCGGTGTCGAAGGCGAGGTCCATCAGTCGCAGCTCACTGACCGAACCCATGACCTCGGCGGCGGCCAGCGGCATCTCGTTCTTGGCGACGGGCAGCTGGGACACCCCGTGTTCGCTCATCATCTGGGCGGCTTCCCGCACCGACTGGTGGGGCTGGACGTAGAGGAGCTCGGGAACGCCCTCGCGGCGACTCTCCAACACGTCGGCCACCACGGGTCCGTCCGTGCGCAGGAAGCCGAAGCCCGCCATCCACTCGTCATCGAACAGCGTCGAGAGGTAGAGCCGGCCGCTGTCGGGGACGAGCACGACGACGAGGTCGTCGGCACTCGCTCCCTCGGCGACCTGCAGGGCCGCGTTCACCGCGGTGCCGCCGGAGCCGCCGATGAGCAGGCCCTCCTCCCGGGTGACCCGCCGGGCGGTCAGGAACGACTCCCGGTCGGTCACCGGAATGGTGAGGTCCACGAGATCGGCGTGGTAGGTGTCCGGGAAGAAGTCCTCGCCGACCCCCTCGACCAGATACGGCCGGCCGGAGCCGCCGGAATAGACGGACCCCTCGGGGTCCGCGGCGATGATCTGCACCGCCGCGTTCTGCTCCTTCAGGTAGCGGCCGACGCCGCTGAGGGTGCCGCCGGTGCCCGCGCCCGCGACGAAGTGGGTGACGGTGCCGTCGGTCTGGCGCCAGATCTCCGGGCCGGTGGTCTCGTAGTGGGCCAGCGGGTTGGTCTGGTTGTGGTACTGGTTCGGCCGGAAGGCGCCCGGGATCTCCTTCACCAGACGTTCGGCGGTCGAGTAGTAGGACTGCGGGTCCTCCGGCGCCACCGCGACCGGGCAGACCACGACCTCCGCGCCGTAGGCCCGAAGCAGGTCGACCTTCTCGGTGCCGACCTTGTCGGTCATCACGAACACGCAGCGGTACCCCCGTTGGGCCGCGACGATGGCGAGCCCGACGCCCGTGTTGCCCGACGTGGGCTCCACGATCGTGCCGCCGGGCTGGAGGAGACCGTCACGCTCGGCCGCGTCGATCATGGCGATCGCGGGACGGTCCTTCGAACTCCCACCGGGATTGGTCATCTCCGCCTTCACCACGACCGGACAGGGCAGGTCCGCCGCGACCTGGCGGAGCCGCACCAGCGGCGTCTCCCCGACCATGTCGAGGACGGAATCGAAGATCTCCATGGCGTTCCCCTTCAGCGAACTCAGCCGTTGGCCAATTCTCGCACAGCGGGCCGCGGAATCGGCCGGACGACCACAAGTTTGTCGCTCGTCGACCAGTGCAACCGGGATGTGTCACCGCGGATTCCCGCCCGCTAGTTTCTGACGGTCCGTCAGGTCCTGTCCGAGGTGCAACGTGTCCGACAACTCCCAGCTGCTGTCCGGTGTCCGGGTGATCGAGTCGAGCCTGCTCGGCCCGGGTCACGTCGCCACCTTCTTCGCCGATCTCGGCGCCGACGTCATCAAGGTGGAGTCCCCCGCCGGTGACTACATCCGCGAGATGACCTGGCCGATCGTGCAGGGCGTCTCCCTGCTCCACCTCCACACCCACCGCGGCAAGCGCGGCATCACCCTCGACCTGAAGACGGAGCAGGGCAAGCAGGTCTACAAGGATCTCGTCGCCACCGCCGACGTGGTCGTGGAGGCGATGCGCCCCGGCGCGCTGGCCAAGCTCGGCCTCGGCTATGAGGACCTCAAGGCGGTCAACCCGAAGATCGTGTTCGCCACGCTCTCGGGCTACGGGGCGACCGGGCCCTACAAGGACATGCCCAGCCACGGCATCGCGTACGACACGTGGGCGGGCATCGTGCAGCCGGTCGTGGACGACGACGGCTTCGCCCGCATCCCGCCGACGATGCCGAACGTGGGTATCAACGTCGGCCCGATGGTCGGGGCGATGGCGATCCTCGCCGGCATCATCAAGGCCCGCGAGACGGGCGAGGGTTGCGAGATGGAGATGGCGCAGTCCGACGCCGCCGCCTACATGGACTGGTACCGCATCGAGTCGGAGCGGGCCTACCTGCGCCCGGAGGACGAAGTCACCGGCAACCCGTCCGACGACTACGAACGTCGCCCCGCCGGCCTGGCCGGCATGTGGGAGGGCGTGCGCTACCAGATGTACGAGGCCAGCGACGGCCATGTCCTCTTCATGGCGAGCGAGCAGGCGTTCTGGAAGAACTTCTGCGAGGGCGCGGGCCGGATGGACCTGTTCGAGAAATGGCCCGGCTCGAAGTACGCCGACCACGCCAAGGGCAACCTCGAGCTCCAGCGCGAACTCCAGGCGATCTTCAAGACGAAGACCTGCCGCGAGTGGCTCGATTTCTCCAACGAGTTCAACACCACCATCGCCCCGGTCAACACACCGGCCAACATCGGCGACGACCCCCAGTTCCAGGCCCGGATGGGCTTCTACCCCACCGACGCCGTCGGCTGCGAGCAGCTCCCGTTGCCCGTCTACGTGAACGGTTCGCTCCCGCCGACGCCGACCATGGCGCCGACCGTCGGCGAACACAACGACGACGTCATGGCCGAGGTGCTGGGCATGTCCGCCGAGGACATCGCCGCACTCCGGGAGGCCGGCGCGTTCGGCTGATGCCATGATGTCGCCGTGAGCGACAAGCGCGGTGTGGGGTGGCTGGCGAAGCCGCTGCGCCGCGTCGGCCGGCCGCTGATCGACCGGCTCTACGAGGCCGAGATCGTCGGCAGCGAGCACATCCCGTCCGACGGGCCGGCGATCATCTCGCCGAATCACCTCTCCTTCTTCGACACGCCCTTGGTGATGCTCAGCGCGCCCCGCCGGGTGCTCTTCCTCGGCAAGGCCGAGTACATGGACTCGTGGAAGACGAAGTACCTGTTCCCCGCCGTCGGCATGGTGCCGATCCGGCGCGAGAAGGCCCGGGCGTCGATGGCCGCGCTCGACACCGCGGCCGCCCTGCTCGACGACGGTGAGCTCGTCGGCATCTACCCGGAGGGGACCCGCAGCCGCGACGGCTGTCTCCACAAGGGCCACACCGGCGTCGCCCACCTCGCGTTGCAGACCGGCGCGCCGATCATCCCGGTCGGGCTCGTCGGCACCGACGAAGTGCAGCCGATCGGCCGCAACGTCCCCCGGCGCCGCGGCAAGATCACGGTGCGCTTCGGCGAGCCGATCGACCCTCGCGCCTACCTCGGCGGCGGCAAGCGGCGTCGGCGTCAGCAGATGACCGACGACGTCATGGCGTCGATCGCCACGATGACGCCCCAGGATCGCTCGGACGAGTACGCCAGCAGCGAGCCGCCCCTCATCCGCGGCGGCTCCGAGTCCGTCTACATGGTTCGCCGGTACCGCAGCGCCGGCGCATCGTTCGCCGACTCCGCCCGTCGATCCGTGGACGAGGCCTGCAGCCGCTACGACGACGCCCGCGTGGGGCAGGTCGGCGCGATGCGCTGCGTCGTTCGCGGCGAGTCGGTGGAGTTCGTCACCGAGCTCGCCGTTTCCACCCGTTTCCGAGGAGGTACCTGAATGGACGATCGCGTCTACCAAGTGATCGAGCTCATCGGCTCGAGCAGTGATTCATGGGAGAAGGCCGCGGAGAACGCGGTGCGGGAGGCGAGCAAGACCTACGACGACCTCCGCGTCGCCGAGGTCGTGGAGATGGACGTCCTCATCGAGGCCGGTGCCGTCATCGCGTTCCGCACCAAGCTCCGCCTGAGCTTCAAGCAAGGATGAAGCCCTCGTAGTCGGCGGCGGCCACCTCGTCGCACTTCGCCTTGTAGTCGGGGAAGCCGGGCAGGGGCATGAACACCCGCGGCTTGCCGGGCACGTTGGCGCCGAGATACCACGAGCTGCACCCGTGGAAGAGGGTCAGCTCGGCCACGGCGTTCACGTAGGCGACCCACTCGGCCTCGGCGTCGGCGTCGGCCTCCACCGTGGTGGTGCCCTCGGCGTCCATGCGGGCGAGCAGATCGCGGATCCACTCCACGTGCTGCTCGATCGACACGACCATGTTGGTGAGCACGGACGGCGAGCCCGGGCCGGTGATGGTGAACAGGTTGGGGAACCCGTTGACCTGCAACCCGAGGTAGGTGAGCGGCCCGGCCGACCACTTCTCCTTCAACGGGACGCCACCTCGGCCCCGGATGTCGATGCGGTCCAGGGCACCGGTCATCGCGTCGAACCCGGTCGCGAACACGATGGCGTCGACCTCGTGGACGGTGCCGTCGACCTCGACGCCGGTCGACGTGATCCGCTCGATCGGGGTGGCGCCGACGTCGACCAGGTCGACGTTGTCCCGGTTGAACGTGGCGTAGTAGCCGGTGTCGACGCACATCCGCTTGCAGCCGATCACGGTGTCGGGGCTCAGGCGGTCGGCGACCGCGGGGTCCTCGACGATGTCGCGGATCTTCGAACGCACGAACTCCGCCGCCGTGTCGTTCGCCTCGGGCGAGAAGAGCAGGTCGTTGAACGCGCCGAGGAAGGTGAGCCCGCCGACCTCCCAGCGCTCCTCGTACGTGCGGCGCCGGGTCTCCTCGTCGACCTCGAGGGCGCTGGGCAGCTCCTCGGGGTCGGCCCGGAGATGGCCGCCGAACCCGGTCGTGGTGTCGCGAGCCGCCGCCCGCCACCCGACATAGTCCGCCTTGATCCGGGCGACCTCGTCGGGGTCCAGCGGGCGATTGTGCGCGGGCACGGCATAGGCCGGGGTCCGCTGGAAGACCGTCACGTGGGCGGCCTGCTCGGCGATCAGCGGGATCGACTGGATCGCCGACGATCCGGTGCCGACGACCGCGACCCGCTTCCCGGTGAAGTCAACACCCTCGTGGGGCCAGTGGCCGGTGTGATACGTCGGACCGGCGAAGTCGTCGCGCCCGGGGATCTGCGGCAGGTTGGCGGCCGACAGACATCCGGTGGCCATGACGACGAACCGGCTGCGGATCGACTCGCCGCCGTCGGTGATGGTCGTCCAGGTTGACGTCGCGTCGTCGAAGTGGGCCGCCTGCACCCGCGTGTCGAAGGTGATGCCGTCACGAAGGTCGAAGCGGTCCGCCACGTGTTCGATGTAGCGGAGGATCTCGGGCTGGGTCGGGTAGCGCTCCGTCCACTCCCACTCGCGTTGCAGGTCGTCGTCGAACCCGAGGCTGTACTCCATGGACGGGACGTCGCAGCGGGCGCCCGGGTAGCGGTTCCAGTACCAGGTGCCGCCGACCCCGCTCCCCGCTTCGATGACCCGGGCGGACAGGCCGATGCCGCGCGCCGCGTGGAGCATGTAGAGCCCGGCGAACCCGGCCCCCACGATCACGAGGTCGACGTCGGGGTCGGGATCCGGGGAGGAGGAGTTCATGGCGGTCAGGATCGCAGGCTTCGGCGGGATGTTGCCACCTCACACGGATGCCTGCGATCCTCACGCCATGCCCGACCCCGGATCACGCAACTCCGTCACCGACGCGCTCGCCACCACCGGCGTGTGGTTCTTCACCGACATGCTCACCACCGAGCAGAGTCGGGAGACCGCCGCCCGCATCGAGTCGCTGGGCTACTCGGCGCTGTGGATCCCCGACACGTTGGGCCGCGACCCGTTCGTCAACGCCGCCACCCTGCTCGATGCGACCACCGATCTGATCGTCGCGACCGGCATCGCCAACATCCACATGCGTCACCCCGGGATGATGAAGCAGGGCGCGTTCAGCCTCGCCGAGCAGTCGGGCGGCCGCTTCGTGCTCGGGCTCGGCGTCTCCCACGCCCCGATGGTGGAGGGGCTGCGCCAACTCCCGTACGACAAGCCCCTGTCGACCATGCGGACCTACGTCGACGCGATGAACGCCTCGATGTACATGGGCGTGCCCCCCGCCGAGGAGCCCTTGACGGTGCTCGCCGCCCTCGGGCCGAAGATGCTCGCCATGGCCGCCGAGAAGACCGCGGGCGCCCACCCCTACTGGACGACGCCCGAGCACACGGCGCAGGCCCGCGAGATCATGGGCGCCGATGCGCTGTTGTGCGTCGAACAGAAGTGCGTCCTCACGACCGACGTCGACGTGGCCCACGAGACGACGCGCAGTCAGCTGAGCATGTACGCCGACCTGCCGAACTATCGCAACAACTGGATCCGTCTCGGGTTCAGCGAGGAGGAGATCGAGTCGCGCGATCCCCGCTTCCTCGACGCCGTGATGGCCTGGGGTGACGAGGCGGCGATCGCCGAACGGATCCAGGCGCACTACGACGCCGGCGCCAGCCATGTCTGCATCCAGCCGATCGACCCGGCCGACCGCAGCCAGCCCGACTGGACGCTCCTCGAGGCCCTCGCGCCGAACGCCTCATGAGCGACGCGCCGACCGGCATCGACCCGGGGCCTGTGAGCGCGTGGCTGCTCGAGCGCCGCCCCGACCTCGCCGCCCCGTTCACCTTCGAGCTGATCACCGGCGGCGCCTCCAACCTGACGTATCGGGTCACCGACGCATCCGGCACCGCACTCGTGCTGCGGCGGCCACCCACGGGCCATGTGCTCGCGTCGGCCCACGACATGGCGCGCGAGCACCGGATCATCGCGGCCCTCCAGGACACCCCGGTGCCGGTCCCGCCCGCAGTCGGGCTCTGTCAGGACGACGCCGTCAACGGCGCCGACTTCTACGTCATGGGCTATGTGGAAGGGAAGATCGTCTTCGACCTCGCCGACGGCGAGGCGATCGAGCCCGCCCTGCGGCCGGTGATGACGAACTCGCTGACCGACACCCTCTCGGCCCTCCACGCGCTCGACCCCGACGAGGTCGGTCTCGGCGACCTCGGGCGCAAGGAGGACTATTCGGCCCGTCAACTGCGCCGCTGGAAACGTCAGGTCGACGAGGGCAGCGATCGCGACATGCCGCTGTTCCAGGAACTGCACGACCGGTTCGCGGCCGCGATCCCTCCCCAGCAGGGCGCCGGCATCGTCCACGGCGACTACCGGATGGACAACTGCATGATGGGCCACGACGGTTCCGTCGCCGCCGTTCTCGACTGGGAGTTGTGCACGCTCGGCGACGTGCTGGCCGACGTCGCCGGCATGGCGATGTGGTGGGGCGACGACCCCCGCGCCCAGGGCCGCCTCGGCGACGTACCGACGAAGGCCGACGGCTTCGGCAGCCGCGTCGAGATGCTCGAGCGCTACGGCCGAAGCTCCGAACGCGACATCTCCGACCTCCCCTGGTACGTGGCGTTCCAGCACTGGCGCCTCGCCGCGATCAGCGAGGGCGTGCGGGTCCGGTTCGCGGCCGGCGCGATGGGCGATCAGCAGGGCGCGGGCGACAACGACGCCCGCGCGTCCGTCGACAACCTCGTGCAGATGGCCGACGAGATCCTGACCGCCGGCTCGCTCTAGACCGCGGCGGGGAGCCGCTTCACGCCGTTGATGAAGCTGCTGCGCAGCACTGCGGGATCGCCCGTGGCATGGATCGTCGGCACCTGCTTGAACAGCTCACGGAACGCCACGGTGATCTCGCGACGGGCGAGGTGGGCGCCGAGGCAGAAGTGAGGCCCGGGAGCGCCGAAGCCGACCTGCGGGTTGTCCTTGCGGGTGAGGTCGAACCGGAGCGGATCCGCGAACACGGCCTCGTCACGGTTGGCCGCCCAGTAGCTCAGGATCAACTTGTCGCCCGCGTTCCAGGTGCGGCCACCGAGCTCGGCACCATCGGTCGTCACCGTGCGGCGCATCGAGATCACCGGCGACGCGAGCCGCACGATCTCCTCGACCGCCGTCGGGGCGAGGCCGTCGAAGTCGTCCTCCCAGAGAGCCCGCTGGTCGGGGTTCTCGGTCAGGAAGTGCAGACCCCAGCTGATCGCGTTGCGGGTGGTCTCGTTGCCGGCCACGAGCAGCAGGATGAAGAACGAGGCGAGCTCCTGCTCGGTGAGTCGTTCGCCGTCGAGCTCCGCGGTCATGAGTGCGGTCGTGAGGTCGTCGGTTGGGTTCTCGAGCCGCTGGGCGCCGAGCTCCCCCATCAGCTGGGCGAGGCCGATTCCGGCCCCCATGACCATGCCGAGGAGGTCGTCGCCCTCCTGGGCGAAGTCGGGATCGCTCGCCCCCAGGATGATGTTCGACTGTTCCAGGACGAAGCCGTACTGGCTCTCGGGAATGCCCATCATGTCGCAGATGATCTTGAGCGGCAGCGGCGCCGCGTAGTCCTGCACGAAATCGAACTCGCCCTTCTCGCGCAGGCGGGATGCCAGCTCGATGCCGGCCTGCTCCACCGCGTCCATCGCCCGCTCCAGCTGACGCGGCGTGAACCCCGCCGACACCAGGCCCCGCAGCCGCTTGTGCTTCGGGTCGTCCATGTTGATCATCGAGCCGAAGAACTCGTTCACCTGCTCGCCCTGGTCGAGCGGCCCCGTCGCCCCCTGGCCCGAACAGAAGAGCTCCGGCGTCTTGCTGGCGGTCACCACGTCGGCGTGGCGGGTCAGCACGTAGTAGCCGGGCCCGTTCGGACCCAGCGGGTTCTCCGGTTCCTCGAAGAACGGGAACGGGTCCTGGGCCCGGAACTGCTTGAACACCTCGGCGCGATCGGCCTGGGAGAGCTCCCAGAACTCCATGCCGGAGAGGTCGATCTCGTCGAGCGGCGGAATCGTCGTCATGGCGCCGGACGTTAGTCGGTCATGGCCCCGGGGGATCAGCCGAGCGCGGCGATCGCGGCGTCGTAGTCGGGCTCCTGGGCGATCTCGGGGACGAGCTCGGCGTGGGAGACATAGCCGTCCGCGCCGATGACCACGACGGACCGGGCGGCCAGGCCCTCCAGCTTGCCGTCGGTCATCCGCACGCCGTAGTCGTCGAGCACCTCGGGGTTCTTGAAGGTGGAGGCCGTCGCCACGTTCTCGATTCCCTCGGCCCCGCAGAACCGACCCGCCGCCGTCGGCAGGTCGGCCGAGACGCACAGGATGGTGGCGTCGAGGTCAGCGGCGCGCTCGTTGAACGTCCGCACACTGGTGGCACAGATCCCCGTGTCGATCGACGGGAAGATGTTCAGCACGATCGCCTGGCCGGCGAGTTCGGCACTGGAGACCGAGCTGAAGTCGGCCTTCGTCAGGGTGAACGCCGGCGCCGCCGATCCGACCGTCGGCAGCTCGCCGTTGGTGTGGATGGGGTTGCCTCCGAGGGTGATCTCAGCCATGCGGTCCTGTCGTCGGGAAGGTGAACGAGGAGCTTTCTACACGAAACCCGAGCCGGCATGCGCACCGGCTTGGCAGGATGACACGGTGACTCCGGCGATCGAGATGCTCCGGGCCGCCGGCGTGGCCCACGAGGTGTTCGACTACGAGCACGACCCCGCTCACCCGAGCTACGCCGAGGAGGCCGTCGAGGCGCTGGGCGTCGATCCCGAGTCGGTTTTCAAGACGCTCATGGTCGAGTTCGAGGACGCGAGTTTCGCGATCGGCGTCGTTCCCGTCGGGGCGATGCTCGACCTGAAGGCGATCGCGAGGGCCGCCGGGCACAAGCGGGCGACCATGGCGGCGCCCGACGTCGCCGAGCGCCGCTCCGGCTATGTGGTCGGAGGCATCAGCCCGTTCGGGCAGAAACGGACCGTGCCGACCTTCGTCGACGAGTGGGCCACGACCCTCGACGTTCTCTACTGCAGCGCCGGTCGTCGAGGACTCGAGGTCGCGGTCGCGCCGGATGCGATGGCGGACGTGCTCGACGCGACATTCGCGCCCATTGCCGGTTGGTGAGCCGGATACGCTGACGCCATGGCCCACACGATCGAGATCACCTACTGCGTCCCTTGAGATTATTCGAGTCGCGCCGTGAGCGCGACCGCTGATCTGCTGTCCAACTATCAGCACGTCATCGAGTCCCTCACCCTGAGGACCGGTGGATCGGGCGTCTACGACGTGGTGGTCGACGGCGAGCTGATCTACTCGAAGGCCGAGACCGGTCGCCACGCGGAGCCGGGCGAGGTGCTCGACCTCTTCACCGCCATCGTCGGCGACATCAAGCGTTACGGCGAGGAGTGACCGACTCGCGCACTCGCGGCGCGATCCGGGCAACCTGAAGATCCTGGGCCGCGGACTGCGGCCCGGCCGCGGGTCGAGCGAGCCGGAGGTCGCGCAGGGCGGTGTCGATGTCGGCGCCCGCTGCGCACATCACGAGGACGGCGATCACGCCGGCGCGGCCCCAACCGGCACCACAGTGCACGAGCACCCGACCGCCCGCCGACATCCGCCGGTGGATGTCCAGCACGAGATCGGCCACGGCATCGTCGTCGGTGACCAGGTGATCCTCGGTCGGGAGATGGACGACGCTCGTCGAGCCCGGCGTGGCCAGCCAGTCGAGATAGGTCGGATAGCGGCGCGCCATCTCGGTCTCGGTCTGGAGGCACACGACGGCGGTCGCCTCGACGACCGCGACCAGCGCGGCGGGATCGGGCCCGATCGCGTCGAGACCACACAGAATGAGCGTGCCGGCCACGTTCGCCACCGGCACCGCGTGCACACCGCCGACCGCCGCGTACTGTGGTCCCCCGATGTCCATATGCTTCGCAGGGTAGTGGAATCGGCCACGGCCGGTGAGGATCATCGCCATCCCCCGCGGCACGATCCCGATGCCCGAAGTGCACGACGTCGACTCGGGGCACCACACTGAGCGAATGCGTCTCGGAGATGTCGCCAACCCCCAGCCCGCCGACCAGCCGATGCCCCTCGCCGGCGTGCGGATTCTCGCGGCCGAACAGATGGCGGCGCTCCCGTTCGCGACCCAGTTGCTGGCCCGGCTCGGGGCCGAGGTCGTGAAGGTCGAGCACCCGACGATGGGCGACAGCGGGCGCGGATCCGTGCCGGCGATGCCCGACCCACAGGGACGTCCCGTGGGCGCGACGTTCCTCCGGAACAACTTCAACAAGCGCAGTGTCGCCCTCGACCTCAAGGCACCGGAGGGAGTGGAGCTCTTCCTCGATCTCGCCGAACGGTTCGACGTCGTCTGCGAGAACTTCAAGGCCGGGACCGCCGATCGCCTCGGGATCGGCTACGACGCCGTGGCGGCCCGCCACCCCGGCGTCGTGTACCTGTCCGTCTCCGGCTTCGGCAACGACCCCGCCTCGCCCTACATGCACCGCGCCGCCTACGCCGCCGTGGTGGAAGGCATGTCGGGCATCTACGAGTACAAGCGGCGTCCGGGGCGGCGCCCGATGGCGAACCCGGTCGGCGCCCTCGGCGACATCAGCTCGGCGCTCTTCGGCGTCGTCGGCATCCTCGCGGCGCTTCGTCACCGGGACACGACCGGCTTCGGCCAGTACATCGACATCGCCATGCTCGATGCCACCATGGCGATGACGGACATCGTGTCGAACTTCTACTCGATGGGCATCCCGGACGAAGCGAGCTCGGGAGTCGGCATCGTGGAGACGTTCGCGGCGGGTGAGGGGAACTTCGTCCTCCAGATCGTGCGCGAGCACCACTTCGAGAAGGTCGCCGAGATCACCGGCAACGCGGCGTGGCTCGACGACGATCGGTTCGCCACCCGTGCCGGCTGGCAGGAGCACTTCGAGACGATCATCCGTCCCGGCATCGAGGCCTGGGCCGCCGACAAGACCCATCGCGAAGCCGTCGCGATCCTCTCCGGCGAGGGCATCGCCGCCGGCGAATCCAACTCGAGTCGCGAGATCGTCGAGGACGAGCACGTCGCGGTGCGCGACATGCTGGTCGAGCTCCCCCGCCCCGACGGTGGTGACCCGATCCTCGTCCCCGGCAACCCGGTCAAGATGAGCCGCACGCCCCAGGGCCCGGAGACCCGCGTCCCCTGGCTCGGCGAACACACTGACGAGGTGCTCGCCGCCGAACTCGGTCTCGACGCCGACCGCCTCGCCGCCCTCCGCGCCGCCGGCGTGACCGCCTAGCCCCGCGTTCCGCGTCGAGAAATGGTCGTGAGACAACCACTTCTCGGTTAAGAAGCCGGGGGCGGGGTGTGCGAGTATCTGACGGACCGTCAGATTCTTGGGAAGGGTGCCGTATGGACTTCGAGTTCACGCCGGAGCAACAACAGTTCGCGGTGGATGTGAAGGAGTTCCTCGACGCCAACGACGACCCCGACGTCTTCGACGTCACCCGCGAGAACATGGCGCAGATCGTGGACACGCCGAAGCGACGGGCGTTCATGAAGTCGCTGGGCCACAAGGGCTGGCTCGGCATCACCTGGCCCGAGGAGTACGGCGGATCCGACGGCGAGGGTGTCTACGAATACATCCTCAACGAGCAGCTCGCCGGCCGGGGCGGTCCCCAGATCGGCAAGGGCGTCGGCATCATCGGCAAGACGCTGATCGCCCACGGCTCCGACAAGCTCAAGGCCGAGTTCCTGCCCCAGATCCTCGAGAACGACGTCGAGTTCGCGGTCGGCTACTCGGAGCCCGACGCCGGGTCCGACGCGGCGTCCATGCGGCTCAAGGCCGAGCGCATCACGAGCGACGCCGGCGAGGACGGCTGGCTCCTCAACGGCCAGAAGACCTGGACCACCTCCGCCCACTTCGCCGAGTGGTACTGGGTCGGCGCCCGCACCGATCCGGACAACAAGCACATGGGCATCACGCTCATGCTCGTGCCCCTCGATCAGGAAGGCATCACGATCAACGGCATCTGGACGATGGGCGACGAGCGCACCAACGAGGTGTGGTTCGACGACGTCTTCGTGTCGGACGACTATGTCGTCGGACAGGTCAACTACGGCTTTCGCTACATCAGCCAGGCCCTCGATCTCGAGCGCTTCACGATGTTCACGATGTCGCCGATCCTCCAGCGCCTCGACGTGCTCACGGACTATGTGAACACCGAGAGCCGCGACGGCGTGCCGCTCAAGGACGACCCGCGGATCCGGGCCCGTCTCGCCAAGCTCCACACCGACGCCGAGGTCGCCCGGGTCATGGGACTGAAGTTCGTGGCCGAGGCGGTGAAGGTGGAGCACGCGGTGAAGGCCGGCAAGGAGGGCTTCCAGCCGCCGACCGTGGAGGCGTCCGAGTACAAGCTCTTCGCCACCGAGCTGTCGAAGCGGCTCGCTGATGCGGCGATGGACATCGGTGGCCCCGGCTCGCAGCTGCGGGTCCACACCGAGGACGCCCCGATGAAGGGCCGGTCCGAGTCGACCTACCGCTACACCGTGATCGACACGATCGGCGGCGGTTCGTCGGAGATCCAGAAGAACATCATCGCCCGCCGGGCGATGGGGCTTCCGAAGAACTTCTGAGTCCATGACGCCAGCACTCGACGGCATCCGCGTCCTCGACTTCGCCTCGGTCGGCCCCGGGGCGCGCGCGTCGCGCATGCTGTCGGACTACGGGGCGGAGGTCGTGAAGCTCGGCGCCACACCGAAGCACGGGGGCGTGCAGATCACGCCGCCGTACTACGCCTACTCGGGGCATCGGCTCATGAAGCGGGCCCTGCTGGACCTGAAGGCGGACGACGGCCGCGAGGCGTTCCTCGCCCTCGCCCGCGACGCCGACGTCGTCCTCGAGAGCTTCCGCCCGGGCGTCGTCGACCGGCTCGGCATCGGCTACGAGGCCGTGCGCGCCGTCAACCCCCGCATCGTCTACTGCTCGACCAGCGGCTTCGGCCAGAGCGGACCCCAGTCCGCCTGGGCCGCCCACGACGTCAACTATCTGGCCGTGTCCGGCTACCTCGACTGCACGGGCCGCCGGGCGGACGGATCTCCGCCGCTCCCCGGCGCAACGGTGGCCGACATCGCCGCCGGCGGGATGCACGCGGTGATGGCGATCATGGCCGGTTTGTTGCGCCGCGAGCGCACCGGTGAGGGCGAGTATCTCGACGTGTCGATCGCCGACGGCACGTTCGGCCTGATGTCGTTGTACGTCGACGAGTACCTCGCCACCGGTACCGAGCCCGGCCCGGGGCACTACATCCTCACCGGCAGGTACGCCTGCTACGAGATCTACACCTGCGCCGACGGGCGGCACCTGTCGGTCGGCGCGATCGAGCCGGCCTTCTGGCGCAACCTGTGCCGCGAGCTCGACCTCGAGCAGTTCGTGGACGCGCAGATGGACGACGACCGTCAGGACGAGATCCGCGCCGCGATCGCGGCCGTGCTCGCCACGAGGACCCGCGACGAGTGGGCGGCCCGGCTCGGCCCGGCCGACTGCTGCGTGGCCCCCGTGAACACGGTGGCCGAGGCGATCGACGACCAGCAGTACGTGGCGCGCGGCATGGTCGTCGAAGCCGACCACGAAACCGAGGGTCGCTTCCGCCAGACCGGGCCCGTCTGGGCGGGCACGACGCGACCCGACGGGCCCTACCCCGTGCGGGAGGGAAGCGTCACCGACACCGTCGAGCTGCTGGCCGCGGCCGGCTACGACGACGCCCGCATCGCGGCCCTCGCCGAGGAAGGAGTGATCGCATGAGCGATCTCCCCGCTGACATCACCGCCCTCATCGGACAGAACCAGTATCCGAAGACGGCGACGTTCCCCGTGGAGCTCAGCTACTCGTACAACACGCTCTCGGCCACCGAGAACGGCAATCCGCTGTACTGGGATCAGGCCGTCGCCGACGAGTTGACGGACGGGATGACCGTCCCGCCGACGACCCTGTCGTTGTGGATGCGACCACACCGCTGGGAGCCGGGCGCCACCGAGGAGCAGGTCGCCCTCCAGGTCCACTTCGACCTCAAGGAGAAGCTCGACCTCCCCGAGGCGATCATGAGCGACAACACGCTGATCCTGCACGAGCCCGTGCGGCCCGGCGACGTGATCTCACACCATCAGGTGCTGCGCTCGATCAGCGACGAGAAGACCACCAAGCTCGGCACCGGCCGCTTCTGGGTGATCGACATCGAGTACCACAACCAGCGCGGCGACCTCGTCGGCATCGAGAGCTATACCGGCTTCGGCTACCGGCGGCCGGACGGAACGGAGGCGTCATGACCCTCACCCTCGACCAGATCGACGCGGGACAGGCGCTCCCCGAGCTCGGCTACGACGTGACCGCCACCACGGTCGTCCTCGGCGCGCTCGCCAGCCGCGACTGGCGGCCGATGCACCACGACTACAAGTTCGCGACCGTCCGCAACGGCACCCAGGACATCTTCCTGAACACGCCGAACCTGGCCGCCTGGTTCGAGCGGTTCATCACCGACTGGACCGGCCCTCGGGGTCGGATCGGCCGGATGACGTTCCGCATGCGGGACTCCGTGTACCCCGACGACCACATGGTCTTCACCGGCACGGTCACCGACGTGCGCACCGACGACGCCGGTTGCGGCTGGGCCGACGTCGACATCACGGTCTCGGTCCCGGACGACGATGCCGGCGACCGCGTCTGCTGTACCTGCACGGCCTCGGTCGCCGTGCCGACCGACGAGAACGACAACCCGTGGGCCCGCAAGGGCCAGAACTGGACACCCTGATGCTGAACCTCGATTTCACCGAAGAACAGGACATGCTCCGCGACATGGTGCGCGGTGTGTGCCAGCAGGCTGCGCCCCTCGAGAAGGTGCGGGAGCTGGAGGACGATCCCGACGGCGTCGCCCGCGAGCTGTGGCAGCAGTTCGGCGAACTCGGTGTCAACGGGCTGATGGTTCCCGAGGAACACGGTGGCTCGGGCATGACGATGCTCGAGGGTGTCGTGATCTACGAGGAGCTCGGTCGGGCCCTGGCCCCGGTTCCCCACTTCGAGAGCTGCGTGCTGGCAGCCGGCGCCCTGGTCCGGGCGGGGTCGGGCCAGCAGCAGGCTGACCTGCTCCCCGGCATCGCGTCCGGCGACACGATCATCACGCCCGCCTGGCTCGAGCCCGGCAACGGCTACTCGCCGAAGGGTGTCCAGCTGACGGCGACCGTCGACGGCGACGACGTCGTCCTCGACGGCACCAAGATGCACGTCACCTTCGCGCAGGCCGCCGACCAGCTGCTCGTGCTCGCCCGCACCGGCGAGGCCGACACGGACATCGACCTCTTCCTCGTGCCGACCGACACCGCCGGGGTCACCCTCGACCAGCGCATGTCGATCGCGTCGGACACCCAGTTCCGCGTCGAGTTCGCCGGCGTGCGAATCCCCGTCGCCAACCGGCTCGGTGAGGCCGGGACCGGCTGGGCCACCTGGGACGAGGTCATGCTCGAGGCGGTCATCCTCGCATCCGCCCAGGCGATGGGCGGCGCGGACTACGCGCTCGACATCACCGCCGAGTACAGCAAGGACCGCGAGCAGTTCGACAAGGCGCTCGCCGAGTTCCAGGCCATCTCCCACTATCTCGCCGACGCCCGGACCGAGCTCGACGGCGGCAAGATGCTCGTCTACGAGGCGGCGTGGGCCCACAGCCGGGGCCACGACCTCGCTCGCCTCTCGCCGATGGCGAAGCTGTTCACCGGCAAGGTGTACCGGGACATCACGGCGATGGCCCAGCAGGTCTTCGGCGGCGTCGGGTTCACGCTGGACTACGACATCCAGCTGTACTTCCGGCGGGCCAAGCAGCTCCAGCTCAACTGGTGGGACAGCGCCACGTGCGAGGAGCGCATCGCCGACCAGGTGCTCGCCTGAGCGGGCCTGGCGGTCCCGATCTCAGCCGGGGATGACGTCCTCGCCGACGCCGAGCGGCCAGTCGGTCGTCGCATCGGGACCACCGACGACGCGGGCGGCCTGCACGGCAGCACCGAGCGCGACGGTCTCGTCCGCGTCCGGAACCCGGATCGCCGAACCGTGCAGGTCGGCGACGATCGCCCGATAGGCCGCGCTGCGGGCCCCGCCGCCGATGAGGTGCAGCGTGCCGTCCACCGATGCGCCGGCTTCACGGAGCGCGTCGACGCCGTGGAGGAGGCCGCGCACGACACCCTCGTGGGCCGCCCGGGCGAGATCGGCCGCCGTCGTCGAGTTGCGCAGCCCCGCGAACGTGCCCGTCGCATCCGGCAGGTTCGGCGTGCGCTCGCCGTCGAAATACGGCGTGAGGATCACCCCGTCGGCGCCGGGCGGCGCGGCGAGCGCCAGTTCCGCGAACGCGGCGTGGTCGTGGCCCAGCCATCCGGCGACCGTGTCGGTGACCTTCGTGGCGTTGAGCGTGCACACGAGCGGGAGGTAGCCGCCGGCCGCATCGCAGAATCCGGCGACGGCGCCGGTCGGATCCGCGGTGGGTGTTGGCGACACGGCGTAGACGGTGCCGGACGTGCCCAGCGACATCGCGATGTCACCGGGGGCGAGCCCGAGCCCCAGCGCCGCAGCCATGTTGTCGCCCGTGCCGGGGCCGACCGGCGTCCCCGCGGGGACGCCGAGTTCGACGGCTGCCGAATCGGTGACGGTCCCCACGGTCTCCCACGGTCCGGCGATCCGGGGCAGCAGCGCCGCCCAGTCGTCGCGGCCGCCGAGCAGGGCCAGCAGGTCCTCGCGATAGCCGCCCGTGGCGCGATCGAACCAGCCGCCACCGGAGGCGTCGCCGCGATCGGTGACGTGTTCACCCGTCAACCGCAGGGTCAGGTAGTCGTGGGGCAACAGCACCCGCGCGATCCGGTCGACCAGCGCCGGCTCGTTGGCGATCAGCCAGGCGAGCTTCGTGATCGTGAAGGAGGCGACCGGGACGGACCCGCAGGCGTTCGCCCAGGCATCGGCGCCGAGCGCGTCGACGAGGGCAGCCGCCTGCGGGGCCGACTCGGTGTCGTTCCAGAGCTTCGCGGGCCGCAGGGGCTCGTCGTCGGCGCCGAGCACGACCAGCCCGTGTTGCTGCCCGCCCACGGCGATCGCCACCACATCGGCCCGCTGCTTGCCACAGGCGGCGAACGCCTCGACCATCGCCGTCCACCAAGCTCGCGGGTCCTGCTCGGAGCGGGGCGGCTCGGCGGCCGGGTGGGCGGCCTTCCCGGACGCCACGAGCGCGCCGGAGTCCAGATCCCGCAGCTCGACCTTCGTCGACTGGGTGGACGAGTCGACCCCGGCGACAAGGGGCATCACCGCACCCGTTCGATGTAGCGGTTCACCAGGGTCTCCAGGGCCTCCTGGGCGCCGGACACCGGGGCCGGGTCGAGGTCCTCCGCCGTCACCCGGTCGCGCAGGTCGTCGAGGGAGCGCTCCCCGCGCATGATCGCCTGACCCTCCGCCCCCGACCATCCGGCGTAGCGGTCGTCCCGCAGCGACTCGAGCGCCCGGTCCTCCCACATCGCGTGGGCGACGAGGAACGCTCGGGCGAGGGTGTCGATACCGCCGATGTGGCCGTGGAACAGGTCCGTCCGGTCGATCGACATGCGCCGCAGTTTGGTGTCGAACATGAACCCGCCGGTGTCGAACCCACCCCCGCGGATGATCTCGTAGACCGCCGGAGCCATCGCGTCGACGGAGTTCGGGAACTGGTCGGTGTCCCACCCGAGCCGGTCGTCGCCCCGATTCGCGTCGACCGAGCCGAAGATCCCCAGACCCACCGCGGTGGCGATCTCGTGGGCGAAGTCGTGCCCGGAGAGGGTGGCGTGGTTGACCTCGATGTTGACCTTCACCTCGTCGACCAGGTCGTGACGCTCGAGGAAGCCGTAGATGGTGGCCGAGTCGTAGTCGTACTGGTGCTTGGTCGGCTCCTGCGGCTTGGGCTCGATGAGCAGCGTGCCCTCGAACCCGATCTTGTGCTTGTGCTCCACGACCATGTGGATGAAGCGACCGAGCTGGTCGAGCTCGCGGGGCATGTCGGTGTTGAGGAGCGTCTCGTAGCCTTCCCGACCGCCCCACATCACATAGTTCGCCCCGCCGAGCTTGTGGGTGACGTCGAGGCAGTTCGCCACCTGCGCTGCGGCGCGGGCGAAGACGTCGGGGTCCGGGTTCGTCGCCGCGCCGGCCATGTAGCGGGGGTGATGGAACAGTCGGGCGGTGCCCCACAGCAGCTTGATGCCGGTGCGCTCCATGTGGCCGAGCGCCTCGTCGGTGATGGTGTCGAGGGCTGCCCGTTCTTCGGCGAACGAGCCGCCGTAGGGCGCCATGTCGTGATCGTGGAACGAGAAGAACGGCACCCCGAGCTTCTCGACGAACTCGAACGCTGCGGCCATCTTCGTCCGCGCCGCCGCCATCGGATCGAGGGACGGATCGAGCCACGGCCGATCGAACGTGCCCTCACCGAACACGTCGTTGCCCGGCCAGTTGAACGAGTGCCAGTAGCAGACGGCGAGCCGGAGGTGCTCCGCGAGCGTCTTGTCCCCGACGACGCGGTCTCGGTCGTACCAGCGGAAGGCGAGCGGGTTGTCGCTGTCGGGCCCCTCGAACGGGATCCGCTCGGGGACGGCGGTGAAGAAGTCGCTCATGACGCAGAACCTACCGACCGGCGTTCGCCGGGACCGAAAGGGCGCAGGCTGACGGCCGAACAAGTGTCGGTTACGGTGACAGAAGTTTCGCCCCGGAGGTTCCCGTGACGCACCCGCTCAAGATCATCGGCGCCTACGCCTCGCCCTACTCCCGCAAGATGCGCGCCGTCCTGCGCTACCGGCACATCCCGTTCGAGTGGGTCCCGCAGAACTCCCCGGCGGCGGCCGAACTGCCCCGGCCCACGGTCCCGGTGATCCCGGTCCTCGCGTTCCCCGACGACGACGGTGCGTACACGGAGGTGATGACGGACTCGAGTCCCCAGATCATGCGGCTCGAGGGAATGTACGCGGGCCGCTCGCTGGTGCCGACCGACCCGGTCGTGGCGTTCGTCGACTACCTGATCGAGGACTTCGCCGACGAGTGGGTCACGAAGATGATGTACCACTACCGCTGGTACTACGACGGTGCGATCGACAAGGCCGGCAAGATGTTGCCGCTCCAGGCGGACGTCACCCTCGCCGACGACGCGTGGGACGCCGGCAACGCCTACATCACGAATCGCCAGATCGAACGGCGGGCGCTCGTCGGCTCGACCGAGGAGAACCGACCGGCGATCGAGGACAGCTACCGGCGGCTCCTCGGGCTCCTGGACGCCCATCTCCGCGAGCACCACTTCCTGTTCGGCACCCGCCCGAGCCGCGCCGACATGGGGCTCCACGGTCAGCTGACCCAGCTGACCTGGTGGGATCCGGAGGCCGTGGCCGTGGCCGTCGAGTCGAGCGCCCGGACCTGTGTCTGGGTGGACCGCAACGACGACCTGTCCTGGTGGCCGGTCGACGGCGACGACGGCTGGCTCGACCGCGACGCCATCCCCGCGACCACGCGGGCGCTCCTCGACGAGGCCGGCCGCACCTACGCGCCGTTCATGGTCGCGAACGCGGCGGCGTTCGAGAACGGCGACGAGATGATGTCGTGCACCATCGACGGCAACCCCTACTCGCAGGCGCCGTTCAAGTACCAGCACAAGTGCCTGCACTGGCTGCGCGACGAATACGCCGCACTCGACGACGGGGACCGGGCCACCGTCGACGACCTGCTCGCCGGCACCGGGTGCGAGATCCTCTTCGCATGACCGACGCGGTGACGCTGTGGGGCCACTGGACGTGCCCCTTCGTCAACCGGGTCGACTTCGCGCTCGCCGAACGGGGCATCGCCCACGACCTCGTGTCCGTCCCGCCGTCTGCGGTGCGGCCCGCGGACTTCGTCCTGCCGGAGGAGTTCGTCGCCCACTCGCCGCTTCTCGAGGTGCCGATGATCCGGATCGGCGGCGAGTTCCGGGTCGACTCGATCCCGCTGCTCTACTGGCTCGAGGAGCGAGTCGATGCCCCAGCCCTCCTCCCCGATGACGACGGTCTGGTCCGCGAGCGGGTCGATCGCCTCGACGCGACCCTGATGCGGGCCATGGGCGCCATCGCCTACGGCACCGACGGGGCCACGATCGACCGCGGCGTCGCCCGGCTGGCTGACGCGTTCGCCGAGATCGACGCGTGGCTCGGCGATGACAGCTGGCTCGCCGGCGACCGGCCGACCCTCGCCGAGGCGATCGCCGTCCCGGTCTACCTCCGCCTGCCCGGCCTGGTGGCCCTCGGCTACGACCGACCCATCCCCGATCGGGTCGCCGAGCACCGGACCCGCACGCTCGATCGACCGGGCGGCCGCCATGTCGCCTGGTCGCCCGACCAGGCCGCCGAGTACCTCGGCCGCCACCGCGCGTTCCGCCGCCGCAACGGCAGGTGAAGCGGGGGTCAGACCCCAGGTGAAGCGGGGTCAGTCCTCGATGATGACGATGTCGGAGGACGAGCGGCCGAAGACCTCGGGGGCGTAGATCTCCTCCGCGCGGGTGGGGGGCACGACGAACGTGCCGGGGGTCGTCGCCCGGGTCACGTAGGAGTAGTCGTGGGTCCCGGCCCGCAGCCAGGCGGAGAAGGCCTCGACCCGGTCGTCGCGCAGGTTCTGGTGGTCGAACCACGGGCGCCGCCACCAGAGCCAGTCGTCGCCGAACGAGTCACGCTCGAGATCCTCGTGCACGTCGGGCTCCTCGAACGTGGTGGCGAGCGCCGGGTTCTCCGCCTCGAGTCCCGCGGGCAGCGGATCGACGAGCGCCATGTTCGTGCGGCGGGCGTCGTTCACCATCGTGAGCCGGACCCGCACCTGCGCGCCGGCGGCGATGTGCCAGGCGCCGTCGGCGTCCTGCCACACGTCGCCCGCGTCGTCGATTGCCTCGTAGGTCCGCTCGACGACGAACCCGCGGTCGAGCGGCTCGAGGTCGAAGTCGGCCGGGGAGTAGCGGAGGCCGAGGCGGTAGTAGAGGCGACCGTCGCCTTCCTTGCTGACGACGAGATCCGTGTCACCCGCGCCGACCACGTCGGCCATCGGCACCATCGTCTCCTGCGTGTCGACGCTGCGACCGGCGAAGTCGTGTTCGGCGGCGTAGAGGTCGCCGAGCCAGACCCGCGCCACGAAGTCGGGTGTGACGGCCTCGAACGTGTCGAAGTAGCGATTGAGCGCAACCAGGATGAAGGCGTTCTCCTGGGCGTTGTTCCACCGACCCTTGCGCTGGTTGCCGATGAGCCCCTGCACGACCTTCGGGATCAGATCGCTGGTCGGGTCCATCGTGATCAGGGCGTCGAGGAGGATGCCGTCGGTTCGCCGATCGCTGTGAAGGAGCAGGTGGGCGTCCTCGCTGTAGCCGGTCGCGAAGGTCGCCGCTCCCGGGGTCTCGACGGCTCGGTTCTCGACGTGGCGGGCGATCTCCGTCTGGATGGAGTCGTCCTCGACGATCGGCCAGAGCCAACCGAGGGCGTCCAGGCCGAAGTCGATGCCATGGCGATCCCAGATCGCGACGGCCTTGTCGGCGTCCACGTCCCCGTCGAGTCCGCGCACGAAGAGCGAGTAGGCGACCAGCGTGTCGCGACTCTGCTGGCTCCACTCCACGGGGATGAACTGCTCGATGTTGCGCAGCGCCCAGCGCCCGTCCGTGAGCATCTGCGCCGGGACGTCGTAGCCGTTGTCCGCCGCCTCGAAGAGCGCGTGCATCACGTGGACGGTGCGGTACGGCGACGTCTCGTCGTCGAGCCGCCACGTCCCCCACGCGCCCTGGCGGTTCTGGAGCGCATCGAGGGCGGCGATGTCGTTCGCCACCGTGTTGTCGAACTCCGCCGGCGTCGGCAACCCGTCGGCCTCGAAGGCCTCGAGCACGTCGCGGAGGGCCGCGATGGCGAGCACCCGCGACGCGTGGGCGTCGGCGCTGCGGTACTCGTAGTCGGCCAGGTAGAGCACCGCGTCGGTCAGCGCCTGCACGGCCGTGGACGACGTGTTGACCTCGAGCCCGCCGAACTCCTCGATCACGCCGTCGGGCGCGAGGATCGGCTGGATCACGGCGCCGTCGTCGACCGTGCCGTAGGTGGCGAACGCCTCGGCGGTCGCCGGTGTGTAGATGGGGAGCGAGACGGTCGCCGCGTCGGCATGCGTCGCACTGACCACCGCCGCCCGGAACCGAGCCGTGCCCGCGGACTCGGTGGTGACCGGGAACCGCACCTCGATCCGGTCGTTCGCCGGCACCGTGACGGCCCGCCCGGCGCTACCGTCGATCGCCAGATTCGCGGTCTGGAGCACGACGTCGACGTCGAGCGCCGCGTCGGTCAGGTTCTGCACCACGATCGGCAACTCGAAGTCGTCCCCGAAGTTCAGGAACCGCGGCGCGGAGGGCCGGACCTGCAGGGGCAAACGGGCGGTGATGTTCGCCTCGCCGGAGCCGAAGCGGTCGACGCCGTCGGCGGCGACGGCCATGAGCCGGTAGCGGGTGAGGCTGTCGGGCAGTTCGAGCTCGAGCGTGGCCGTGCCGTCGGCGCCCGTGGCCACGTCCGGGTCCCAGAGGGCGAGCGCATCGAAGTTCTCCCGCACCTCGATCGGAGGGGCGCCGAGGCTCTCCCGCTCGGCGCGGTAGGCGTTCGCCGATGTGCGGCTGGACCGGCCCGACTCGTCGGCGGCCTCCAGCAGGCCATCACCACCTTTGGTGGCCGTGTCGACCGCCGGGAAGCGATCGGTCGTTCCCTCGAGCCGTGTCGCGATCTCCTCGTTGAGCCGGGCGGCGAGCTCGACCAGATCCTCGGGGTCGGCGAGCAGCACCGAGTCACGCGAGCGTTGGAGGCCGTTGCGGTCGTCGACCGGTCGGTAGAAGATCTCCAGCGGGTCGAGCAGCTCGTAGCCGGAGAGGGCCAGCACCGCCTCGTCGACCGCGACCACGAGCACCTCCGCGCCGACGACGGGCGCACCGTCCCCGTCCGTGACCGTCACCGTGAGATCGGTCGATCCCCCCGGCTCGATCGCATCGAACGTGGGGGCGATCTCGACATCCAGGGTCCGCGTCACGGGCGGCACCAGGACCTGCACCCAGCCCGATGCGTAGGCGGGTTGCGCGGGGAGGTCGGGCAGCACCGTGCCGTCGATCGCGGCGCGATCGGCAACGCCGACCAGATCCACGCTGATCCCGAGATTCGGGACGTGTTCGTCGAGGATCGCGACCTCGAGGATCGTGTCGGCCTCGGTCATCTCGAAGGCCCGGACCTCCTCGATGCCGTTGCGGGAGATCGTCAACAGGCCGTTGGCGGGACCGAACGGCGAGGCCACGAAGATCTCCGCCGTGTCGCCCGGGGCGTACTCCTGCTTGTCGGGGATGATCGTCGCGTCCTGGAGCTCGAGGCGCCGGCTGGGCAGCGCGTCGCCCCCCTGCACCCACACGCTGAGTTCGCTGCGGCTCTCCCGAGCGCGATCGTCGACGACGGTGCCGGTGAGCCGCCACTGGCCGCCGTGCTCGAGCACGAACGAACACACGCCCGGATCCGCCGCGGATGTCGGGGAACAGGTCTCCTCGTCGACCACGACCTCGGTCCACTCGCCGTCGACCCACTGGGTCTTCAGCCGCTCGGCGACGATCGTCGCGGCGCGACCCGCCACGGCATCGCCGTCGATGTCGGTGACGATGAACTCCACGTCGAGACCGTCGCCCTGGCGGACGAAGGGCCGCGTCGCCCGCAGACCGATCGTGAGCGAGCTCGGGTGGACGAGCACATCGGTGGTCGACGACCAGGTCTGGCGGTTCACGTCGGTGACCGACGCCGTGGCGCTGACCGTCGTCGGCAGACCCTCGCCGTCACCGTCGAAGTCCATCTGGAGGAAGTGGGTGCCGGTGCCGTTCGTCGACCCCGCGAACTGCTCGCTGCTGGTCTCGACACCGAACCCCGGGACCGGCGCCGATATCCCCCGCCCGAACGAGACGGACGAGTCGAGACCGCCCCGGTAGGGTCCACCCCACCACGGGATCCACGGGCCGAACGTGAAGTCGTCCCAACCGGGCGGCGAATAGGAGGTCGGCCGGGTGGTGACCCACCACTCGACCGGGGCATCCGGCAACGGCCCACCCGAGAAGTAGGCGGCGTCGACGGCCACCGTGGCGGGCTCGTCGACGAAGTACGGTCCCGGCGTCTCGGCGCGAGCTGTCACCTCGAACTCCGGACGACGGAACTCCTCGATCTGGTACGCGTGCTGGGTGCCGTCGCGCCCCGGCGTCGCCGGTCGGCGCAGCTCGATCCACGACTGGCCGAGATTGGCGCCGAGCGGGATCTCGAAGGTGAAGTCGAACCCGCCGAGTTCGCTGAGCACCTGTTCGCCGCTGGCGATCTCGTTGTTGAAGGCGTCGCGGGCGATCCAGGTGATGCGCTCGCCGTCGGGCCACGACGCGAGCGTCGCGTCGTCGGACAGGTCGAGCGTGCGGGCCCAGCCCTTCACGCTGACGGTCTCACCCGGGCGATACATGCCGCGGTCGTCGACGACGTACCAGACGGCCTGGTCGTCGCGCGTCCAGGCGGTCGCGCGGGCGTCGGCGATGGCGACCTCGCCGTCGTGCCGCGCGACGAGCGGACCGCCTTCGAGCGACGGACCGGGCAGGACCAGTTCGGCGAGCCCGTCGTCGCCCGTCAGGATCGGGCCCTGCCCGCCGACCAGCTCGACCTCGACGCCGCCGAGGGGCAGACCGGTCGCGAGGTCCGTGACCCAGGCGAAGCCCCGCTCGTTGTCGGCGATCAGATCGGGGCCGAGCGTCGTGGACTGCACCCAGTTCACGACCGGCCGGTTCTCCCAGAAGTTCTCGTCGCGGCTGAAGACGGTCGTGGACTCGACGACGACGAGCGCCATGCCCGGCTCGCCGCCGAAGACCGGCTCCAGGTCGATGCGGGCCTCGAACCGCTCTCCTTCGGGGGCACCGGTCGAGACGACCTCGTCGTAGAGCTCGGGGAACCCCGGGTCGCCGAGCGTCGCCGTCTCCCAGCGGAGCGCCCAGAACGCCCGAGCGGCATCCCAGTCGTCCGGATCGACGGCGTAGGCACGCACGCGGACCTCGTCGTGGCCCCGGAGTTGGACGGGGAGCGTCTGGCCGTCGGCGAGCGGGTCGAGCGTCGCCACGAAGTCGCCCTCCGAGCGGAGGTAGGGCGGCGCTTCGTCGATGTGCAGCGTGACCGTCTCGTCCTCGCCGAGGGTCTGACCGAAGACGTCGGTGAGCGCACCGGGAATCGTCACGTCGTAGGTCGAGTCGCCGACGAACGGCCCCTCGATGCGCATCCGGGAGGAGGAGAGCGTGATGAACGCCCCGGGGAGCGTGGGCTCGATCACCACATCGGCGGCGCTGATCGACCCGGCGTCCAGGGAGTTGTTGAAGACGATCGACGCCGAACGCTCGGGCCGACACGGCTCGCTCGCGGTGCAGGAGTGTTCACGGATCCGCAGCGGGGCGTACGTGCGGGCCGACTCCCGGAACACCTCGTCGGCAGTCCGGGGCCCCTCGGCGGAGGGTACGTCCGGCCCGATCGCTATCTGGATCTGGGCGTCGGTGGGCAGTGACTCCACGGCACGGAACGCGACCCACGTGCCCTCGGTCGCCTGGTCGATGCGTCGGGTGAGCGCCTCGTCACCGTCGATCTCGTTGTCGGTCGCCAGTCGCAGCTCGACCGCCTGCTGGTCCGCTTCCATGGTGGTCACCGACAGGACCTCGTCGGGATCGACCCGCTGGTCGAACGTGGCGAGAAACACCGTGTCGAGGTCGAGCGAGTCGTGGCTCGGCCAGAGGCGCTGTACGGAGGGCGGCGGCGTGTCGAAGGTGACGACATGGTCCTCGGCCAGCACGCCTCCGGTCGCGGATTCCGTGCCGGCCGGCACCGTGATGGTGTAGTTCGTCGCCATCGGGAGACGGTCGAAGATGTCGCGGTCGTGTTCGAAGCGCACGGTCCGCGTGCCGATCCACTGCCAGCTCCCGGGAATGGCGGGCTCGATGCGCACGGGCACGTCGGCTGCGTCGGTTTGATCCACGGTGCCGAGCGCGATCATCGGCTGGTCGAAGGTCAGGCTCACGAACGGGGCGAGTCCGACGCTCTCCGAGGGCTGGACCCGGAGCACCGACAGGGGTCCCGAGTCGACTGGTGGCGGCGGATCGCCGCCGTCCGCCGGGAAGGGGCGGTCGAGCTGGTCGCCGACGATCGGAGGGGGGATGGACTCGGCCGGTCGGTTGAACGCCACACGGTCGGCAGGATCGTCGACCCATTCGGGAAGCCGAGCCAGGACGTCGGCGATCGCCTGCTGGTCGAGCGGATCGCCCGCGACGGCAGTGATCTCCCCGGCCGGCGCGGGACCTGCGGACTCGCCCTCGCTGAGCTTCACGGACAACGGACCGGGCGACCGATCGGCACGGCCGGGCGGGGTGGGCACGGGGTCGTCCACCGGGTCCGGCTCGTCGGGGTCGTCGGGGTCGGACGCTCCCCCGTCATCGCCCGCGCACGATCCGGCCAGCAAGGCCAGGATCAGCAGTGTCCACGTGATCTTCCTGTGCACGGTCGAGCAGCCCTTCCCACCAGCGGCGATGAGACTAGGACGTTGCCGCGGCCGATCTGGTTCCCCGACCGCCGAACTCGCGTCAGCCGGCGGCGATGGAACGGCCCAACGCCTCGAGATGTTCCTCGCCGTTGCCGAGCGTGAGCTCCATCTGGCGGGCCATGAGGAAGTAGCGGTGCAGCGGGTAATCGCGGTCGACACCGACGCCGCCGTGGACGTGCACGGCGGCATGGACGACCCGGAAGCCCGCGTCCGCGGCCCACCACTTGGCGATGTTGACCGCATCCTCGGCGGGCAACTCCTGGTCGATCCGCCAGGCGGCCTGCCACGCCGTCAGCGTGATCGCGTCGGTATCGATGTAGCTGTCGCCGGCCCGATTGCTGACCGCCTGGAACGTGGCGATCGGTCGGTCGAACTGCTGACGCTCCTTGGTGTAGGCGGCGGCGAGCTCGATCGACGAGCGGGCCGCGCCGGCCATCATCATGCACATGGCGGCCTGAGTACGCAGCTCGATCCATTGGACGATGTCGGTGCCGGAAGTGGCGCCGTCGCCCAACAGGTCGTCGGCGCCGAGCACCACGCCGTTCAAGGTGACGCGGGCCACCGGGCGGCGGGTCGTGACCTCCACCCGCTCGAGCGAGACGCCGGGTGCGTCGGCCGGGACGAGAAAGACGCCACACGAGCCGTCGGGCAGCTTCGCCGGCATGAGGAACAGTCCGGCGTCGAGGCCGGCGTCGACCATCGGCTTCACGCCGTCGAGCCGCCACCCGTCGCCTTCGGTGACCGCGACGGTCTCGGGCTCGCTCGGCACCGTACCCTCCTCGTAGAGGCCGGCCCCCACGATCAGCGAACCGTCGGCGATCCGGGGAAGGACGTCGGCCTTCTGCGCGTCCGTGCCGAACTCGGCGATCGGCATCGCGCCCATCACGGCGGTGGAGAGCAGGGGCACCGGCGACGCCGTGGCTCCCACCTGCTGCAGCGCCATCGCCGTCGCGAGATAGCCGAGGCCGATCCCGCCGAACGCCTCCGGGACGGCGGCGCCGAGCACGCCGGCCTCGGCCAGCGCAGCCCAGGCTTCGGCGTCGACGCGGTCGTCCGCGGCGGTCAGCGCCCGCAGCCGTTCGTGGGTCGACTTGTCGCCGAGGATCTGCTCGGCGAGATCGTGGATCGCCTGCTCTTCGTCGTTCAGGGTAAAGTCCATGTCGCCTCCTACCGGTCGGCCTTCGGATAGCCGAGACCGAATTGCGAGACGAGGTCCCGCTGCATCTCGTTCGTTCCCCCGCCGAAGGTGAGGATCACCGTCGACCGGTACTGCATCTCCAGGCGGGTGAGATGGCCGATCTGGCCCTTGCTGATCGCGGCCTGCGGTCCGTAGACCTCCATCAGCCGCCGGTAGGCCCGGGTGTAGAACTCGGTGCCGTAGACCTTCACGCCCGACGAGTCGGCGATGAACCCGGTCATCGTGTCCATGTCCGCTTCCTGGCCGTCGATCTTCGTGGCGACGGTCCAGGCGACCTTCCAGTTCGCGAGCCGGAGGTATTCGAGCCCGGCCGTGACCTCGGCGAGGTTGCGCTGCACCCACGGCTTGTCGATCAGCCGCGAGCCGTCGGCCAGCTTCGTGTTCCGAGCGTGGTCGATGGTCTCCTCGAGCGCCTTGGACACCATGCCCGAGGAGCAGATCGTGACCCGCTCGCGGTTGAGCTGGCTCGTGATCAGCCCCCAGCCACCGTTCTCCTCACCGATCATCGTCGAGGCGGGCACCCGCACGTCGTCGAAGAACGTGTGGTTGATGTCGTGGCTGCTCAGCAGGTCCAGCGGTTCGATGGACAGGCCCGGCGTGTCCATCGGGATGCAGAACAGCGAGATGCCCTTGTGCTTCTTCACCTCGGTGTTGGTGCGGGCGGCGAGCCAGATGTAGTCGGCGTCCTTGGCGAGGGACGTCCAGGTCTTCTGGCCGTTGATGATGTACTCGTCGCCGTCCTTGACGGCCTTCGTGGTCAGCGCGGCCAGATCGGTCCCCGCGTCCGGCTCCGAGTAGCCGATGCAGAACGTGATCTCGCCCTTCGAGATCTTTGGCAGGAAGAACTGCTTCTGTTCGTCCGTGCCGTACTGCATCAGCGTCGGCCCGACGGTGTTGATGGTCAGCATCGGGATCGGCGCGCCGATCGCCACGGACTCGTCGAACATCACGAACTGCTCGACCGCGCTGTAGCCCCGCCCGCCGTACTCCTCGGGCCAGCCGACGGTCAGCCAGCCGTCGCGGCCCATCCGGCCCACGATCTCGCGGTGGACCGGCCCGCAGCCCTGCTCCTCGGCGAGCGCGTCACGCACGTCGTCGGTGAGCAGATCCGTGTAGTAGGCCCGCAGCTCGGCGCGCAGGGCCTCTTGCTTCTCGTCGTACCCGATGTACATGCGGGTCGTTCTATCGCAACCGGACGCAGGGTCAGGAATCAGGAAGCCGCTGACCCTCGTGCTCCTCGAGGAAGGTCTCGATCCGTTCGACGAGCGCCTGGAAGTGACCGGCCATCGCGTGCAGGTCCTCGTCGTCGAAGTCGGCCAGGATGCCCTGGAGGGCGAACTGGGTCCGGCGGTTGAAGATCTCGTGGCGGGCCCGGCCGGCCGCGGTGACCTCGACCTCGACGGCGCGCTTGTCGCCGTCGACGGCGCGGCGCTCGATGAAGCCCATCCCCTCGAGCCGGGCGATCGCACGCGAGGCGGTCGACGGGGTGACGTCCATGAACCCGGCGAGGTCGACGACGCGACACGGCCCGAGGGCGACGCAGGCTTCGATCACGCGGATCAGCCCGATGTCCATGCCGTCGGGCCCCTCCCGGTAGATGTAGTCGCTCAGGCGGGTGGCCGCGGCGCCGCGGCGGATCTCCCGCCAGAGCTGGCCGATCTGGATGTGGATCTCGCTCACCGAGAGATCGGCGTCGAGTTCGGCCTCGAGGGGGTCGAGACCGGCCTTGCCGTCTCTGGGGGCGTCCATCAGGGCACTGTACGCATTCCGGGGAGCGACGCCTCGGGATGGGAACGAGTCGCCTGTCACGTCCGGGGCGCGATACTCATCCATGTGAAATCGTTCACAAAAGGATCGTTGGTTGCTGCACGCATCTATCCGCTCGCTAGATTTCGAACCGAGTTCCCCCTCTCCCCCGCAGAACGAGAACCGTCATGGCCCGCTCCGTGAATCCGCGCCTCATCGGGCGTCTGAGCCCGCTGGTCCGCTCGCTGATGGCGCCGTCGTTGCGCTCCGTGTGGCCGACCCGGATCGAGGGCCTCGAACACCTCCCCGAGCTCGGCCCCGCGATCATCGCGCCGAACCATCTCTCGGAGTTCGACTCACCACTGTTGATGGGCGTCCTCCCGCGCCAGATCACGTTCCTCGGCAAGGCGGAATACCTCGACGACCTCACGACCCGCTGGATCGTGCCCGCGATCGGCATGATCCCGATCGACCGCCGAGGCGGTCGGGCCTCCCAGGACGCGCTCGACGCCGCCACCATCCGCCTCGACCGGGGCGAGCTGCTCGGCATCTATCCCGAGGGGACGCGGTCGCGCGACGGCTTCCTGCACCGCGGCAAGACCGGCGCCGCCCGCCTCGCCCTGCGTACCGGTGCCCCGATCGTGCCGGTGGGGATCATCGGCACCGACCGGATCCAGCCCTGCGACCAGGCGAAGCCCACGCCCCGCCGCCGGGCGACCGTCCGGTTCGGCGAGCCCATCGACCCCGACGACTACATCGACATGCTCGGTCAGGACACCGTGCACCGGCACCTCACCGATGACCTGATGCGCCGCATCCAGCTCCTCAGCGGGCAGGCCTACGTGGACTCCTACCCGGGGACCACCCGAAGCGACTCGCCCGACCACGCCGTCACCGCGACGGGCTGAGGAGGCTCCGATGGCCCCGTCCACCCCCGCCGCGATCTTCGACCTGGATCGCACGCTCGTCCCGTTCGCGTCGATCCAGGTGTTCCAGCGCCACCTCGTCGAGGCGGGACTCAGCGACCGGCGTCCGTCGCCACTCTCGGACCTCTTCTACAAGTCCTACGACCTCCTCGGCGAGAGCGGCGTCCTCGTGCAGTTCGGCCGGCTCGGCGCCCGCACCGCCCGCGGCTGGAACGTCGAGGCCGTCGCCCGTGCCGCCGCCAAGGCCGCGGCGGAGCTCGAGGAGGCCATCCTCCCGTACGCCCACGAGATCATCGCCGGCCATCGTGCCGCGGGCCGCACCATCGTGATGGCCACCGCGACACCGCGCCCCCTCGCGGAGCCGCTCGCGGCCCGCCTCGGGTTCGACCATCTCCTCGCCACCGGGTGGGGCGTGTCCGGCAAGGTGTTCACCGGCGAGACCGACGGGCCCATGGTCTGGGGACGAGCCAAGGGACGCGCCGTCCGGGCGCTCGCCGAGGCCGAGAACCTCGACCTGGACGAGTCCTACGCCTACTCGGACTCCTACTTCGACGCCTCGATGCTCCAGGCGGTCGGCCACCCGGTCGCCGTGAATCCCGACCTCCGCCTCGCCGCCCTCGCCACCGTCCGACGCTGGGAGATCCGCCACTTCGACAAGCCCCCCGGCGTCGTCAAGATCGCCGGGCGCGAGCTGCAGGACCTCACCCGGCCGTTCGTCCGACCCGAACTCGTGCCGAACGCCCGGATCGAACTCTCGGGGCTCGAGCACGTCCCGACCGAGGGCGGTGCGATCATCGTCGGCAACCATCGCAGCTACTTCGACCCGACCGTGATGTCGCTCGTGATCGCGCGGGCCGGGCGCAACGCCCGCTACCTCGGCAAGAAGGAAGTGTTCGATGTCCCGGTGCTCGGCGACCTCGCCGTCGCCGCCGGCGGCATCCGCGTCGACCGGGGCACCGGATCCGACGAGCCGCTCGACGCGGCGATCAGCGCCCTGCGGGCGGGCGACATCGTGATGGTCATGCCCCAGGGCACGATCCCCCGCGGTCCCGCCTTCTTCGATCCCGAATTGAAGGGGCGCTGGGGCGCGGCCCGCATGGCCAGGGAAGCCCGCGTGCCGGTGATCCCGGTCGGGCTCTGGGGCACCGAGCAGGTCTGGCCCCGCAGTGCCCGGCTCCCCCAGCTCAACCTCGCCGATCCACCGCTCGTGACCGCGACCGTCGGCGCACCCGTCGACCTGAAGTACCGCAGTGAGGACGCCGACACCAAGCGGATCATGCAGGCCATCAGCGATCTGCTCCCGGACGCGTCCCGACTCGCCCACACCCCGACGCCGGCCGAACTTGCCCGCACGTATCCCCCGGGCTACACCGGCGACCCCGATGCCGAGGACGACCGCCGTCCCGGGCACGACTCCTGACTGCGACTTCGTCCTGATGGCAACCGACCTCTCCCCGGTGGAACTCGCCCGCCGCAGCTGGCATCTCGGCCTACTCGACCCGACCATGCCCGCCGCCGCCACCGGCGCCTTCCTGGCGACCGGGCCGTCGCTGGCGATGCCCTACACGATGGCGGCGCTCCGCTTCCCGAGACGGGTCGCGATCACCGACGACATCGGCTCGCTCACCTACCTCCAGCTGGTGATGCGCATCGAGAAGCTGGCCGTCGCCCTGCGCACGGCCGGCATCGAGGCGGACGATCGGGTCGGTCTTCTGTGTCGCAACCACCGGGGATTCGTCGAGCTCAACGCCGCCCTCGCCCGCATCGGCGCCGTCCCCGTCTACCTCAACACCGGCTTCGGCGTCGACCAGCTCAAGGCGGTCGTCGCCCGCGAGAAGGCCGTGGTGGTGTTCCACGACGACGAGTTCACGTCCATCGTGAACGATGTCGGTTGCAGCTCCTACGTGGTCGCGCCGGAAGGCGACGCCGCCTGGAGCGTGCCGGACCTCTCGCCGCCCCGCATCGCCTTCAACCCGCGCCTGCGGTCTGCGCCACCGACGGGCGTCCTGCTCACCTCCGGCACCACCGGCACGCCGAAGGGCGCCCGCCGGGGCACCTCCGTCGATGCGGCGGCGGTCGGCGCCCTGTTCGCCCTCCCTCGTCACCGCGGGGCCCGCAGCTATGTCGCCGCCCCGTTGTTCCATGCGTGGGGCCTGAGCCAGTTGGCCCTGGGGGCGACGTTCGCCCAGGCGATCCGCATGCGCCGGGTCTTCGACGCCGAGCGCACCATCGCCGACATGGGCCACCAACGCACCGAGGAGCTGTTCGCCGTCCCGGTCATGCTCCAGCGCATCCTCGACGTGCTCCCCGAAGGCGACGCCTTCATCGCCGGCAACCTCCGGCTGACCGCGACGAGTGGTTCCGCCCTGTCGGGCCCCCTCGCCCAGCGATGGATGGACGCCTACGGCGACACCCTGCACAACTTCTACGGGTCGACCGAAGTCGGCCACGTCGCCGTCGCCGGCCCCGCCGATCTCCGCCGATCACCGGGATGCGCCGGCCGCCCGCCCATCGGCGCCCACATCCGTCTGCTGGACGACGCGGGCCGCGAGGTGGCCGATGGCGAGACCGGCCGCATCGTCGCCCGCAACGGGGCCCACTTCGAGGGCTACACCGGCGGCGGCACCAAGCGCGTCGTGGACGGCTACATGGAGACCGGCGACATCGGCCACCTCGACGAACACGGGCTGCTCCATGTCACGGGTCGGGCCGACGACATGATCGTCAGCGGCGGTGAGAACCTGTTCCCCGGCGAGATCGAGGACTTCCTCCTCGGGCTCCCCGGCGTGATCGATGCCGCCGCCGTCGGCATCCCGGACGACGAGTTCGGTCAGGTCGTCGGCGCCGTCGTCGTCCCCCGCCCGGGCACCACGCTCGACCCCGTCGCCCTCCGGACGGCGGTCAAAGCCTCGCTCGCCACGTTCAAGGCCCCCAAGCGGGTCCTCGTCGTCTCCGACATTCCCCGCAACGCGACGGGCAAGATCCGCCGCAACCGTGTCCAGGACCTGCTCGATGCGCAGTAGCCCGAATGGTCCATCGACCGGCCCCGCGGGCGCCGGTACGCTGCGCGCCGAGGTGAGATCGATGCTCGAGAGCGACGGACAACTGCCGATTCCGGCGGGCCATCGGGTGCTGCTGCCCGAGCGGGGCACCACCTTCGTGCGCGAACTCAACCAGCGCGACCACGGTCCCACCGTGCTGCTCGTCCACGGCTGGATGGCATCGGCCGGCCTGAACTGGCTCACGACCTTCGCGCCACTCGAGGACGACTTCCACGTCCTCGCCGCCGACAACCGGGGTCACGGGCGGGGCATACGCACCCGCTCGCGCTTCACGATCGCCGACGCCGCGGACGATCTCGCCGCCCTGCTCGACGTCCTCGCCATCGACGAGGCGATCGTCGTCGGCTACTCGCTCGGCGGACCGATCGGCCAGGAGCTGTGGCATCGCCATCCCGACCGCGTCGCCGGCCTGGTGTTCGCCGCGACCGGCTTCGACCTCGTGCAACACGGCGGCGCCCGCTTCGCCATGGGCGGGGCGGCGGCCATGCTCGCGGCCGGCCTGCGGGCCGGTGCCGCGCCGACGACCTTCCCCTCCGCCCTCGCCCGCCAAGTCACGCGTGACGTGCGCGGAGCCAACCGACCGCAGACGCTCACGAAGTGGGCCCGCGCGGAGATGCAGCGTCACTCGTGGCGCATGGTGAGCGAGGCCGGATTCGCGATCGGCACCTACTCGTCGTCCGGGTGGATCGGATCGATCGACGTGCCGACCGCCGTCGTCATCACCCAGCGGGATCGGGCCGTGCCGCCAGAGGCGCAGTACGGGCTCGCCGCCGCGATCCCCGGCACGAAGATCTACCGCTACGACGGCGGCCACATCGCCTGTGTCGAGGACGGCTTCGGCGCTCTGGTGGCCGAAGCCATCACCGATGTCGCCGAGCGGGCCGAACAACTCGTGCCCGACACCGCGGTCGTCGATCTCCGCGATCACGTCCGGGCGAGGGTCGCCGCCCGATGATTCCGGAGATCTTCACGATCCTCGCGGGCTTCGGACTCGTCGGCGCACTCGTCGCCAACGGCCGCCCACCGGTGATCATCGGCCTGCCGAGCACCATCACGGGCTTCTTCATGGCCGAGTTGGGGCGCGCCCTCATTCCCGTCCAGATGGTCGTGACCGCGGTGTGGGTCGCCGTCGGGGCGCTCGACGAGCCCATCGGGTTCGTCGGCCTCGGTCTCACCGTGGCCGGATGGCTCCTGCTGGTTCTCGCCGACCGCCGATCCCGCCGGGTGCCGGACGTGCTCGACGCTCAGGTCCCCGTGTTGCGCACGCTCGATGTCGATCGCTCGCCGGTGCGCTTGCGTGCGACCCTGCGTCCGTCGTTCGAGGGCGTGGAGATCCGCCGCAACGAGACCTACGGACCCGAAGCCCGCAACCACGCCGACGTGTACCTGCCGGCCGAACGCGTCGGTGCGCCCATCGTGCTCCAGATCCACGGCGGCGGCTGGGTCGCCGGCAAGAAGGAGCAGCAGGGACAGCCTCTTCTCTCGCACTTCACCGCGCAGGGCTGGATCGGCGTGGCGATCAACTACCGCATGGGACCCAAGCACCGGCTCCCGGCCGCCGTCCACGACGTCAAACGGGCGATCGCCTGGATCCGCGAGCAGGCACCGTCGTGGGGCGGCGACGCCGGTCAGATCCTCGTCACCGGGGGCAGTGCCGGCGGGCACCTCACCGCCCTCGCCGCCCTCACGATCGGTGATCGGTCGTTGCAGCCGGGGTTCGAGGACGCAGACTGCTCCGTGGCTGCGGCCGCGCCCATGTACGGGGTCTTCGACATGACCGACGCGGCCGGTCATCGGGGCCGCTCCCGGATGACGCCCTTCCTCGACCGCATGGTGATGAGCACCCGCCACGCGGACGACCCCGTCGGGTGGAACGCCCTGTCCCCCATCACCCGCCTCCACCCCGACAGCCCGCCGATGTTCGCCGTGAGCTGCGCCTACGACACGCTCGTGCCGATCGCCGAGAGCCGGGACTTCGGACGGGCGCTCGTCGAGATCAGTCCGGACAGCCACTTCGTCGAACTGCCCCATGCCCACCACGCGTTCGACGTGATCGGCGGTGTGCGCGCCACCCACGTGATCCGCGCCGTCGAGCGATGGGCGAGTTCGGTCGTGGCCCGGGGCCCCGTCGATGCCTGAGCTCCACGCCCTGCCGGGCGACGCACTGGCCGAGGACCGCGTCGAGCTCGTCCACGGCTTCGGGCTCCGCATCGTCTCCAAGGGCTGGGGCGATCCGATCGTGTGGGCCCACGACGTGTTCTCGAGCATCGACGACGACGACGCGACCCCCGTCGTCGACTTCAAGCAGATCTCCCACACCAACCGCCTGATCCGCTACGACGCGGTCGGCCATGGCCGCTCCGCCGGGGTGGCCGATCCCGGCGACCACACGTGGGAGTCACGGGGCGACGATCTGATCCAACTCTGCGAGCGGGTCGGACTGGCGTCGGCCACCCTCGGCGGATTCTCGACCGGCGCGGCGACGGCGCTGTGGGCCGCTCACCTCGCCCCCGAGCGGGTGGATCGTCTGGTGCTCGCCGGGCTCCCCAACGGCTGGGTGTGGCGGGCGCCGGCCGCCGGCCTCCTCGGTCTGCTCGGCGTCAGCGCCGTGACCGGCCTCACCGAGCCAATCCGCGCCGCCGGACGATTCGTCCCGCTGCCCCAGTACCGCTCCGGCACGCTCGCCGCGTACCACGCGGCCCATTTCCGCCGCCTCGTCAACACACCGCGCCAGCGCTATGTCGCCGCCCTCGTCGGCTCCGCTCGCAGCAATCTGCCCCATCCGGAGGACCTGGCGCGGCTCGACATCCCCACACTGATCCTGGCGTCCAAGGGTGATCCGCTCCGACCGGTCCACACGGCCCGGCGGGTGGCCGATGCCCTACCGAACGCCGAGCTCGTGGTGGCGGAGACCGACGACGACGTGGCACGGTGGACCGACCTGATAACAGCGTTCACCGGCTGACCCGCCGCATCAGACAACCGAGACGACCGACGGCAAGGAGCCGACATGGGACTCACACAGCTCTCCGGGATCGATGCGAGTTTCCTGTACCTGGAGACGGGTCGCAGTTTCGGCCACGTCAGCAGCATCCTGATCTTCGACCGGCCCGACGATCCGACGTACAACGCCTACGAGGAGTACCGGGCCCGGATGGAGCGGGCTGTCGTGGACTTCGTGCCGCTGCGCCGCCGTCTGGTGGAGGTGCCGTTCGGCATCGACCACCCGTACTGGGCCGAGGATCCCGATTTCGACCTCGATTTCCACATCCGCCACGTCGCCGTCCCCGCCCCCGGCGGCCCGGCCGAGGTCGACGCCCTGGTCTCGCGCCTGATCGGCCGCCCCCTCGACCGGGGAAAGCCCTTGTGGGAGGCCTACGTGATCGAGGGCCTCGAGCACGACCGCTTCGCCGTGTTCACCAAGATGCACCACGCCACCATCGACGGCGCGGCGGGGGCGATGCTCACCCACCAGATGTTCACCGAAGGCGAGCTGCTGGATCTCCGTGAGGAGGCGCCGCCGATCCCCAAGGGTGACCGGATCCCGCCGCCGAACGAGGTACTGGCCCGGGCGATGGTCGATCTGGCCCGCCGCCCTGCCCGCATGTTGCGCTGGCAGCGCGCCTTCATCAAGAGCGCGATCCAGGCCGGCCGTTCGGAGGACCGGGGCAAGCTCGCCTCCGCACTGCACGGCGTGCCCCGCACCCCGTTCAACCACACGATCACCGCCAATCGGCGGTTCACCTGGCGGTCGATCCCCCTCGAGGACATCAAGGCGATCAAGACCGCGCTCGGCTGCACCGTGAACGACGTCGTGATGGCGATGTGCGCCGGTGCGCTGCGTCGCTACCTCCTCGAGCACGACGCCCTGCCCGACGATCCTCTCGTGGCCATGGTGCCGGTCTCGATCCGCACCGGTGAGGAAGAGGATCCGTGGACGAACCGCGTGTCGAGCATCTTCGCCGTGATCCCCACGAACGAGGACGACCCAGCCGCCCGCATCGCCGCCGTCGGCACCACGATGGCCGACGGAAAGAAGGTCCACGACCTCCTGCCGGCCGACCTGCTCGTCGACATCGCGTCGCTCGCGCCGGGCCGTCTCGCGATGCAGGCCGCCCGGCTCGCCACCAACCCCCGGGTTGCCGACAACGCGCCCCAGCCGGCCAACGTCGTGATCTCCAACGTGCCGGGTCCGCGTGAACCGCTCACCATGGGCGGCGCCGTGGTCCGTCACTACGTCCCCGTCTCGACCGTCGTCGACGGTCAGGGACTCAACATCACGGTGCAGAGCTACTGCGACACGCTCGACCTCGGCCTGGTCGCCTGCCGCGAACTCGTGCCGGACCTCGAGCACCTCATCGAGCTCCATCTCGAGGAAGTCGACCTCCTGCGCTCGCTCGCCGGTCTCACGGTGGTCGGCACCGAGGCGTGAGCCGGCGTCGCGACGAGCTCCTCTCGCGACTGACCGCCGCCGGCGACCCGGAGCGGGCTCCCGGACAGCAGGCGTACATGAAGTCGGACCTGCCGTTCCACGGCGTCCGGGCACCGGAGGTCCGCTCGATCGCGAGATCCGTTGCCCGGGAGTTCCCGTTCGGCGACCGGGAGGATTGGGCCGCGGGGGTGCTGGAGATCTGGCGGGGCGCCACCCATCGGGAGCAGCGCTATGCCGCGACCGAGATCGCGATCCGCCCGCCGAACAAGCGATGGCTCGACGCCGACGCGCTGCCCGTCATCGAGGAGATGATCGTCACCGGCGCCTGGTGGGACCATGTCGACGAGCTCGCCGCGAACCACATGGGCCTCATGCTCCGGCGGGATTCCGCGGTCGTCGGCCCCGTGATGTGGGAGTGGGCGACGGACGAAGACATGTGGCGGCGCCGGACCTCGATCCTCTGCCAGCTGAAGTTCGCGCAAGACACGGATCTCGACCTACTGACCCACGCGATCGAAGCGTCGATGGACTCGACGGAGTTCTTCCTGCGCAAGGCGATCGGCTGGGCGCTGCGCCAGTACGCCAAGACCGACCCCGTGTGGGTCGTGGGCTATGTCGACCGGTGGGCCGAGGAACTCTCCGGGTTGTCGAAACGCGAGGCGCTCAAGAACGTCGGGTGACGTGCCCGCCCGCCGTCACTCGGGGAAGTGGCAGGCGACCGGATGACCGGCACCCCGGTCGATCAGCGCCGGCTCCTCGTGGATGCACTGCTCCTGCGCCTTCCAGCAGCGGGTGCGGAAGCGGCAACCCGACGGTGGATCGGCCGGAGACGGCACGTCGCCTTCGAGCACGATCCGCCGCCGGACCCGCTCGGTGACCGGGTTGGGTTCGGGAACCGCGGAGAGCAGGGCCTTCGTGTAGGGGTGCGACGCCGAATCGAAGATCTCGTCGCGCGTGCCGGTCTCGACGATCTTGCCGAGGTACATGACCGACACGAGATCGGAGATGTTGCGCACGATCGCGAGATCGTGGGCGATGAAGAGATAGCCGACGCCGCTCTCCTCCTGGATGTCGCGCAGGAGGTTGACCACCTGGGCCTGGATGCTCACGTCGAGGGCCGACACGGGCTCGTCGGCGATGATCAGCCTCGGCTCGAGGGCCAGGGCACGGGCGATGCCGACCCGCTGACGTTGACCGCCCGAGAACTGGTGCGGGTAGCGGTTCGCGTGCTCGGGGCTGAGGCCGACGCGCTGGAGGAGGTCACCCACGAGCTCCGCCCGATCCGACTTGGAGTCCATTCCGTGGATGACCAGCGGCTCCTCGATGATCGTCTGCACGGTCATGCGGGGGTTGAGCGAGGCGAACGGGTCCTGGAACACGATCTGGATGTTGCGGCGGGCGCGGCGAAGCTCCTGACCCTTCATCTCGAACAGATTCGTGCCGTCGAACATGGCGACGCCCGCAGTCGGCTTCTCGAGCTGGATCACCGTGCGCGCCACCGTCGACTTGCCGCATCCCGACTCACCCACCAGGCCGTGGGTCTCGCCGGGGCGCACGTCGAAGTCGACGCCCGACACCGCCTGAACGGGTGGCAACGGGCGACCAGGGAGCCCGCCGCGCTGGGGGAACTCCTTGACGAGGCCGCGCACGGACAACAGGGCCGAAAGGTCGTGGGCGGCCGGGGCCGGAGGCGGGGTCGGCGCGGTCGCGGTCATCAGAACTCTCCGATCCGCAGACATGCCGCCGAACCCGGGCGATCAGCGAGTTCCACCAACTCGGGGCGGGTCTCGTGGCATTGGTCCTGGGCGTGTGGGCACCGTGGATGGAAGGCGCAGCCCGTCGGAATGCCGATGGCACTCGGCGGCGATCCCGGAATGGACTCGAGGCGAGCGCGCTCACCCAGCAATCGGGGCACCGAGTTCATCAGACCCTGCGAGTAGGGGTGGGCGGGGGCGGCATAGAACGGATCGGCGGGACCGCTCTCGACCGCCCGCCCGGCGTACATGACGACGACCCGATCGGCCACGCTCGCGACCACGCCCAGATCGTGGGTGATGAGCACGAGGCCCATCCCCGTGTCGCGCTGGATCTCCTGGAGCAGCTCCATGATCTGGGCCTGCACCGTGACATCGAGGGCGGTCGTGGGTTCGTCCGCGATCAGCACCTTCGGGTCGAGCGCGAGGGCCATCGCGATCATCGCCCGTTGCCGCATACCTCCGGAGAACTCGTGCGGGTACTGGCGAGCTCGCCGGGCCGCGTTCGGGATGCCGACGCGCTCCATCAGAGCGATCGCCTGCTGTTTCGCGTCGGCCCGACTCGCGCCGCGATGGACCCGGAACATCTCGGCGATCTGCCAACCGACCCGGTAGACGGGATTCAGCGCGCTGAGCGGGTCCTGGAAGATCATGGCGATCTCCGGGCCGCGGATCCGCCGATACTCGGCCGGCGACGCATCGATGATCTCCTCGCCCCGATACCGGATACTCCCCTTGACCACCCGGCCGGGCGGTTGCGGGATGAGCCCCATCAGCGTCTGGACGGACACGGATTTCCCCGACCCGGACTCGCCGAGGATGGCCAACGTCTCGCCGGCCGCGAGCGACCACGTCATGTCCGACACGGCCTGGACGACGCCGTCCTCGGTGTCGAAGACGACCGTGAGATCGTCGACCTCGAGCAGGGTCTCGCCGGTGCGCACCGCTGGCTCGAACACGACGTTGGTCTCGGTCATCAACGGAACCTCGGATCGAAGGCTTCCCGCAGTTGCTCACCCATCAGCACGAAGGAGAGGCTCGCCACGACGAGATAACCACCGGGGAACAGCAACAGGTGGGGCGACTGCTGGACGCGGGTGCCAGCCTCGCTGATCATGATGCCCCACGAGATCGAGTCGATCGGCAGGCCGGCGCCGAGAAAGGACAGGGTCGCTTCGACCGAGATGACCGAGCCCATCCCGATGGTGGCGTAGACGAGGGTCGGCGCGACGGCGTTCGGGAGGATGTGGCGGGTCAGGATCCGGAAGTCGGACGCGCCCAGGGCGCGTGCCGCCTGCACGTACTCCAGGTTCTTGACCTGCAGCACGGTGGATCGGTACAGCCGGACCACCGCCGGCCACCCGAGGAACCCGATCGCCACGGCGACGTGCCACGTCTGCCGGCCCGTCTGGGTCGTGAGCGCGCTGAGGACGATGATCGCGCCGACCAGATAGGGAAGGGCGAAGAACCCGTCCGCCATCCGGGAGATGAGGTTGTCCAGGAATCCGCCGTAGTAGCCGGCGAGCCCGCCGAGCAGGATGCCGACGCCGACCGTGATCATCGTGGCGAACAGGGCGACGGTCAGCGAGATGCGGGCGCCGTGGGTGACCTGGGCGTAGTAGTCGCACCCCTGCACGTCGGTGCCGTACCAGTGCTCACCGGACGGCGGCATGCGGTTGTCGCTGAGGAAGCAGTAGAGGCCGCTCGGGTCGTCGGGTCCCGGTGAGGGCCACACGTAGGCACCCGGGAACATGGCCATCGTCACGAAGACCACGATGAAGAACAGGCTGATCCAGAAGAGCCACTTGCGGCGCAGGATCCGCCACGCGTCGCCCCAGAACGTGCGGGGATCGCCCACCGCCTCCGCGTCGAAACCCGGGGTGGCGATGGATGCCGCGGCGGCCGTGAGGTTGCGGTCGTCGAGCGGGCTAGTCATACCGGATCCTCGGATCGAGCCAGGCGTAGATCATGTCCACGATCAGGTTGATCACGAGATACGCCATCACGAGGAAGATCGAGATGCCCGTGATGATCGTGTTGTCCCGCTGGACCACAGCGCGGGTGATACGGAAGCCGATCCCGGGAATGTTGAACACCGACTCGGTGACGATCGTGCCGCCGAGCAGGGCGCCGAGGTCGATGGCGAGCACGGTGACGACCGGGATCATCGCGTTGCGCAGGCCGTGGACCGTGAACACGCGCCGTTCACTGAGCCCCTTGGCCCGCGCGGTGCGGAGGTAGTCCTCGCGGTGCACGTCGAGCAGGGTCGTGCGCATGAGCCGGGCCGTCACCGCGGTGATCGACGTCGCGATCACCAGCGCGGGCAGCACGTAGGAGTACCAGCCGTCGTTCACGCCGGACACGGGGAACAGGTTCCATTTCACGCCGAGGTAGATCTGGGCGAGCAACCCGAGGACGAACGGGGGAATGCTCAGCATCACCAGCGTGACGACCAGCGATGCGTTGTCGAAGAAGCTGTCCTTCTTGCGGGCCATCCAGATGCCGAGCGGGATCGCGATGATCGCCTGGAAGGCGACGGCCAACCCGGCGAGGCGCATGGTGCGGGGCAGCGACTCGCGGAAGATGTCGTTGATGGGGCGCTGGGTGGCGATCGAGTCGCCGAGATCGAAGGTGAGGACGTCGCCCATGTAGAGGAAGTACTGCTTCCACAGGGGCTCGTTGAAGTGGTAGCGCTCCTCGTATGCGGCGCGCAGCGTGTCGGGGATGCGCCGTTCACCGAACTGCGCCTGGATCGGGTCGCCCGGAATAAGACGGACGACGATGAAGATCAGCGCAGTGGTGATGAAGAAGACCGGGATGAGCTGGAGCACCCGGCGAACGAAGTATCGGAACATGTGGGAAAAGTGAGAGCAGCCGGGGCGGTCGCGCCGCCCCGGCTGCCAATCACATCACATCGAGCGTCAGCTCGCGACTTCCACCTGCTCGAGCAGGGTGAAGCCGAACACCGAGTAGATCACGTTGGACACGTTGTCGGTGTAGACCTTCTGGCCCCGACCGAAGTAGATCGGCGCGACCGGAACGTCCTCGCACAGGATCTCCTGCGCGGTGGCCAGTGCCGGGAACCCGTCCTCTTCCGTGGGGGCGGAGTTGAACTCCACCATCGCGGCGTCGAACGCGTCGTTGGCGTAGCCGGTGTAGTTGTCCGTCGACTCGCTGCCGTAGAGCGGGCCGAGGAAGTTGGAGGCCGACGGGGCGTCCCAGCCCCAGCCGAGACGGAACGGACCGTCGACGCCCTCGTCGCTCTGCAGAACGTCGAGGTACGGCGAGAACTCCTGGCCGACGAACTCGGCCTCGATGCCGAGCGTCTGGAGCCAGCCGTTCGCCACGGCCTGGGTCCACTCCTCGTGGCCACCACCGGTGTTGAAGTAGATGGTGACGCTGTTGCCCTCGATGCCACCGGCACCGTCGAAGAGCTCCTTCGCAAGCTCGGGATCGTACGTCGCGTTGGCGCACTCACCGATCGCACCCGGAGCCAGCGGCGGCACGAAGCCGGTCGCCGGGGCGCGGGTCCCTGCGAAGATCTCTTCCATGATCGTTTCACGATCGATCGCCAGCGACAGCGCGCGACGGATGTCGACGTTGTCGAACGGCGGGGTGTCGTTCGGGAAACCGAGGTAGGTGAACGATCCGGTCTCGACGTCGATGTAGTTGCCACCGAAGTCGTCGGACGCCGTCGTGATGTTCTCCGGCGGCACCTCGGAGATGTCGAGGTTGCCCGCCTGGGCCTCCAGGTACATCGTCTCCGACGAGTCGTAGATGTTGAAGTCCACGCCACAGGGCTTGCCCGGCGTGCCGTGATAGGCCTCGTTCTGAACGAGCTTGATCGACACGTCGTGCTGCCACGAACCGTCCATCTGGTAGGGGCCGTTGCCCACCGGAGCGTCGGTGTAGCCGTCGCCGCCCGCCTCGACCGCGGCCATGTTCACCGGCGAGAACACCGGGTGGGCCATGATCTTCGGGATGATCGGGTTCGGTGCGTCGAGCGAGATGACCAGCGTCGTCTCGTCCGGAGCAGCCAGACCGGCAATCTCGGTCGCTTCGCCGGCCTCGACGGTGTCCCAGCCGGTGACCTTGGCGACGTAGGAACCGTGGTAGCTCACGTCGGACAGGTTGTCCGGGTTGGCCACGCGGTTGAAGCCGTCGATGAAGGACTGTGCCGTGACGGGCGTGCCGTCGTGGAAGGTGACGTCGTCACGCAGGTTGAAGGTCCACTCGGTCTTGTCGTCGTTGGACGACCAGTCGGTGGCCACGGCGGGAACCGGCGAGAGGTCCTCGCCGTAGTCGGTCAGACCGTCGAACAGGAGACGAGCGACTTCGAAGCCCTCGGAGTCCTGGGTGTTGAACGAGTCGATCCAGCTGGGCTCGACGATGCCGTAGCTGACGGTGCCGTTGCAGGTGGGGTCGTCGGTCACGGTGCTGTCATCGCCACCGTCGTCACCGTCGTCTCCACCGTCATCGCCACTGTCGTCGCCACCGTCGTCCTGACCGGTGACATCAGCGTCGTCGGTGTCGTCGTCGCCGCACGCAGCGGCAATGAGCGAGAACGCCAACAGGATCGCCAGCAGGCTGGCGAGTTTCTTGGTCATGTTGTTCCTTCCGACTCCTGCGCTGAGCCCCTCCAGACAACCTCCACGAGGTTGACTCGGCACGGCACGACGAAGTCTCAATCACTTGGGTGAGGCGGCAAGTTAGCGCCGGAATGTCCCAGTTGGAACGGTCAGCGAACGATCGACCCCCGGGGACGGTGGAGAAGTCATCACGAGCGACCACAGGCGGGCGGGTTCATCGACCGGAAAATCAGCCCATCACCAGCGGAAACGGCGCCTCGAACCCGCCTCCGCCGGAGCAGCGGAAACGTCGCGTGAACGAACATTACCGTTCGAATTCTTTTTGATGAACGCCGTTCAAACTCCCGCTTATTCGAACCGGGTTCCGGCTTCCTTGAGGTAGTCGAGCCAGCGCACGCCGGCGTCGTCCGCGAGCTCGCCGGGGCGATAGGTGACCCCGTGCAGCGTGCCGGAGTAGGGGAACGGCCCGTGCCGTTCGTAGATCTCCCAGCTGACCGGCGACCGACGATCCAGTCCGACGTCGATGCCCTCGAACGGCGCCATCGCCATGAGCACCGGCAGCTCGTCCGCGGTGGCGACGACCGCGTCGCCGATCACGACCTCGGCGCGCCAGAGGCCGTCGCCGACGTTCGCCATCCGCAGGCCGACCGAACGCGTCCCCGCGGGGACGTCGCCGGCGTCGACCACCGTCATCGACCCGTAGCCGTTGAAGGCGAAGACGAGGCGACCGTGCTCGATGTACATGGCGTAGCCGCCGCCCTGGTCGCCGTGGGCGAACAGCATGCCCTCGTCGCCCTCGGCGTAGTCGAGGTCGACCTCCACGGCCCAGTCCCGGGAGAAGATGAGCTGCAACGCGCGCCATCGTTCGAGCGTCGGCGTGCCGGGATGGATCCGGGTGTCCTCGGCGAGCTGGGCGTCCCACGGCGGCTTCTCGATCATCTTCACGGCGTTGCCCTCGTCGAGCGGGAACACCTGGTTCGCCCACGCCGCGTCCTCCCACGCGTCGACCAGCTCGTTGAGCTTCCCCGGGTGTTCGGCCGCGAGGTCACGCGACTCGGACGGATCCTCGGCGAGGTTGTGCAGCTCCCACGCCTCCTCCGAGAAGGCGGTGCGGGGCTGGCGCAGCGTCACCGCCGACCACCCCTCGCGATAGAAGCCGCGATTGCCGATCATCTCGTAGTACTGCTCGGGGTGGGTCGACACCGCGGCGCCGTCGCCGAGGCTGTCGGCGAAGCTCGCGCCCGCCGGCTCGGGAAGCGGCTGGCCGTCCTTCATCGTCGGGATCGTGACGCCGGTCAGCTCGGCCAGGGTCGGGAGCAGGTCGGTGATGTGCTGGTACTGGGTGCGGATCTCGCCCTTGGCCTCGAGCCCCTCCGGCCAGTGCACGATGAACGGCACCTGGTGGCCACCCTGGTGGGTGTTGATCTTGTACATCCGCAGCGGCGTGTTCGACACCATCGCCCACCCCATCGGGTAGTGCGGCAGGGTCTGGGGGCCGCCCATGAGGTCGAGCCGGGAGTGGTCGAGCTCGATGTCCTCGAACCCGCCGCGACGCGCCTGGAGCAGCAACGTCCGGAAGTACTGCGAGGTGCCGTCGTACTGGCCCTCGCGGGAGCCGCCGTTGTCGGAGGTGAACACGATGATCGTGTTGTCCCACTCCCCCATGGCCTCGAGGTGCTCACGGAGCCGGCCGACGCTCTGATCGACCGAGTCGACCATGCCGGCGAAGATCTCCATGTAGCGGGCGAAGGTCTCGCGCTGCACGTCGGTGAGATCGTCCCAGGCGGTGACCTCGTGGTTCTCCTCCGTGTTGCGGGGCGGGAGGACGGTGCCGTCGGGGATGACCCCCAACTCGAGTTGACGCTCGTAGCGCTGACGGCGGATCGCGTCCCACCCGGCGTCGTACATGCCGCGGTACTTGTCCATGTCCTGCTGCTTCGCCTGGAGCGGGGCGTGCACCGCGCCGTGGGCGTAGTAGAGGAAGAAGGGCTTCGTCGGGTGCGACGACCGGACCTCGTCGATCATCGTGATCGCCTGATCGGTCAGGTCGTCGGTGAAGTAGTAGTCGTCCGGGTACTGGTCCACGGTGATCGCGTGGTTGTCCTCGTACAGCCGGTGCGGCTGGTGGAAGTTCGTGAAGCCGTCGAGGATGCCGTAGTAGCGGTCGAAGCCCTTCTGGAGCGGCCAGCTGTGCTTGGGGCCCGCCTCGCTCAGGTTGGCGTCCTTGCAGAGATGCCACTTGCCGACCATCAGGCTCGCCCACCCGTTGTCGCGGTAGAGCTCGGCCATGGTGATGGCGTTGTCGCGGATCTCGTGGGCATAGCCGGGGAAGCCCGGGTCGCTGTGGGCGACGTGGCCCATGCCGGCGAGATGGTGGTTGAGGCCGGTCAGCATCGACGCCCTCGTCGGCGAACACATCGGGTTCACGTGGAAGTTCGTGTAGCGCACGCCGTGCGCCGCGAGGCCGTCGAGCTCGGGCGTGTCGATCTCGCTGCCGTAGCACCCGAGGTCGGCGAACCCGAGGTCGTCGGCCAGCATCACGATGATGTTCGGTGCCTTCTCCGGAGCCGTCGGCGGCTGCGGCCACCAGGGCTTCGACGTGGAGAAGATGCGGCCCACTTCCCCCTCGAAGCCGGCATACGCCGCGGTCGGATCGGCGGGGCCCTGCGTGCTCGTCACCGCGCCGTTCTAGCCGGTCGCCACCGGTCGCACGAACCGCGAGGCCGGGCCCGCCCGGACCAAAGTCGTCTCACGTAGTGCGACATGCGACAACCGGTCTTGTCGCATGTCGCATTACGTGAGACACAACCGCGGCGAGGGCTCGGTTCGGGGCCCGGGCCCGGATACGACGATGGCGCCTCCCATGGGAAGCGCCATCGACGTCCGATCCCCCAATCGGACACCGGTGGTGAGCTTACCGCACTGCGCGGTCAAGTCACTTCTTGAAGAACGCCGGGCTGGTCGCCTTCTTCGGGATCTCGGCCAGCGGGGTCGCGACCTGCTCGACGGTCGGGCCGTGTTCGGCGGCGAGTGGCGCCAGCGCGTCGAGGTCAAACCGGTACAGCTCGGCCGCGTTCTCGCTGAGCACCCGACGCATGTCCGCCTCGTCCCACTCGTGGAACGCGCGCTGCAGCGACTCGACCGAATACGGGTAGGTGCCCTCGTGGTGCGGATAGTCCGAACCCCACATCACCTTGTGCACGCCGAGGGTCTTGATCGCCTCGGCCTCACCCGGCGACGGGAAGGACGCGCCGATCCACACGTTCTGGTCGAAGTACTCGCTGGGCTTCATCGGGAGCACGACGTCGGCGGAGAACCCGAGCTCGCCGACGCGACCCGAGGAGATCTGCATGTGGTACATGTCCATCCGCCGCAGCTCGTCGATCGCCCACGCCGTGCCCTGCTCCGTCATGACGTACTTGAGCTTCGGGAACCGGTGGAAGACACCGCTCATGATCAGGTGCGACAGGTTGCGGTGGGCGAAGAACGGCACCTCCATCAAGAAGATGAGGCCGGACGCCGGGTCGCTGCCGTAGTTCGGCGTGCCGTTGCCGCCGTGTTGGGTGGCCACGAGATCGAGGTCCTGGACGGCCGCCCACAGCCGGTCCCAGTGCGGGGACCAGAGGCCGGGCAGGTCGACGTCGGGGGCGACGTGGGGAAGCATGAACGAGCGGAAGCCCTCGGCCGCGGCCCACTCGAGCGTGGTGATCGCGTCGTCGATGTCCTCGAGGAAGATCTGGGGCAGACCGCAGCGCTGGGCCGGGTATTCGTCGGCCCAGTCCTTCAACCAACGGTTGTGGGCATCGATGCCGGCCTTGCGCCGCTCGTAGTCCGCCTGGTCCTTCGGCGGGTACGCGATGAGCATGCCGGTCGGATAGAAGGGCGGCACCGTGTTCGGGAACGTGATCTCGGCCACGATGCCGTCGTCGTACTGCTCCTGCACGCGGCGTTCGTTGTCCCAGTTGCGGGTGCGGCCGTCGTCCTGGAGGTCCCGATACGGGTTCGAGTAGGCACCTCGCCATTCGGCGAAGGCGTCCTTCCACTCCTCGGCGAGGTACTCCTCGTACATCGCCATGTTGCCGCCGGCGTGGCTGTCGGCGGAGATGATCGTGTAGCGCTCGCTCATGCTGGGTCCCTCGGTCGGTTACCTAACCATCTTAGACATAGACCTATCCCACTTCAACAGCTAGTGTGGGGAAATGGCCCGACGACGAGGACTCGATCGAGACGACGTGCTCGACGCCGCGCTCGCGATCGTGGACCGCGACGGTCTCGACGCGCTCAGCCTCAAGGCCGTGGCCGATGCCCTGGCCGTGCAGTCCCCCTCCCTCTACAGCCATGTCGACGGCCTCGGGGGCCTTCTCGATGCCCTCGCCATCGCCGTCACCGCCGAGTTCGGCGAGACCCTGCGCGACTCCGTGGTCGGGGTCGCCGGCGACGACGCAGTCATCGCGTTCGCCCGCGCCTACCGCCGCTGGGCCACCGAGCGGCCCGGCCGCTACGAGCTCTCGTTGCGCAAGGTCGAGGGCGACGAGAAGCGCACCGCCGGCCTCGGTGCCATCGAGACCATGGACCGGGTGCTGGCCGTCTACGGGCTGTCCGGTGCGGACGCCACCGCCGCGGGCCGGTCGCTGCGCGCCGCCCTCCACGGCTTCAGCACGCTGGAGGCCGCTGACTCGCTCGGTCGCGGCCGCCACGATGCGAGCTTCGACTATCTGGTCGCCCTCTTCGTCGAGGGCATCCGGGCCGGGACGGAGCTCGCCGAGGTCGAAGCCGCCAGCTAGCGATTCGACAGCGAACGGGCCGGGTGGGTACGAATCGGGGGGTGAAACGCCACCTCGTCGTACCGGTCGTCGTCCTTCTCGCCCTGATCGCCGCGGCCTGCGGCTCGTCGTCGGACGATCCGGTGGCGGACCCGGACGACGGTACAACGACCACGACGACCGCCGACGAAGGCGACGCCGGCGCGGAGTCGACGACGACCACGACCCTCGGACCGAACACCGCCTCGTACCGCGGCGTCACCGAGGACACCATCCGCATCGGCATCGCCGCGTTCGACTGGGACCGTCTCGCCGCGCTCGGCGTGACCTTCGGCGTGTCCAACAACAGCGATCTGATGGTCGCCGCCCTCGACGAGATCAACGAACGGGGCGGTATCCACGGGCGGACGCTGGAGCCCTACATCAGCGAGTTCCTGCCCGTCGGTTCGGACGAGGCGGATGCAGCATGCATCGAGTTGACGGAGGATCACGAGGTCTTCCTCGTCGTCGGTGCCACCCTGAACGAACAGATCCTGTGCTTCACCGAGATCCACGAGACCGCCGCCATCGTCGCCGGCGGGCTCAACGACGAGCGTCTCGCCCGGGCGAAGGCGCCGTATGCGGCGGTGATCGCCGCCCAGGAGGTTCGGGCGGCCGAGTGGGTCGCCCAGATGGAAGCCGCCGGCCTGCTCGAGGGCACCCTCGGGGTCATGGGGTTCGTGGACGTCAGCGAGTCCGCATACCTGGCGGTGGTCGGCGCCCTGCGCGATGCCGGCTACGACCCGGTCCAGGGTCTCATCGGCGGCAACTCGGACGACCTCGCAGCGACGGCACGGGAGCAGGCGCTGGTCTACGAACGCATGAAGGAGGCGGGCGTCGATCGCACCATCTCGACGACCGGCGTGCCGCTCGAGATCGCGAACGCCCTCGACGCCGGCTACGAGACCGAGCAGTGGCTCCTCTACACGACGATGACGGGCCGGGGCCTCACCGACGCCGGTGTGCCGCTCGAGTACCTCGACGGGGCGTACTCGACCAACAACTCACCCACGGGCACCTCGGCCCAGCCCCTGCTCGCCGACGACCCCGACGCGGCTGCGTGTCTCGACGACCTGCGGGCCCGGACCGACCATCCCCTCCCCTACGACCTCGACGCCGAGGTCAACAACATCAACACCGCGCTGATCGTGTGCGCGACGAGCCGGATTCTCGAGGCGGCCCTGACCAACGCCGGCCAGGACCTCACCAACGAGTCGCTGCTCGCCGGCATCGAGGCGATCGGCGAGATCGAGCTCGCGGGCTACACCAACGCTTCGCTCGGGCCTGGCGACTATGGCGCGGTCAAGGGGCTCACCCTCATCCAGTTCGACGCCGCCACCGGCATCTGGGAGCCCGTCGCGGGCTGAGCCGAAGGTCACCCTCAGCAATCTCCGGGTACGGCCGACGGGTAGGGCATGACGATCCGTCGCGCCATTCTGCAGCTGACCGCCCTCCTCCTCGCCCTCGGCCTGCTCGCCTCCGCGTGCAGCGGCGCCGAACCCGACCAACAGGCCGAGCGGGTCGTGGACCCGGACGACGCTGTCGCCCCGGACACTCCCGAACCCGACTCGCCCGAACCGGACGCCCCCGAACCGGTCGAGTTGACCGCGAGCTTCCGCGGCGTCACGGCCGACACGATCAAGGTCGGCGTCACCGCGATCGACTGGGACACCCTCGCGGACTTCGGCGTCCACTTCGGCCGCAGCAGCTCCGGTGATCTCTGGGCCGCCGCCCTCGAGGCGATCAACGATCGCGGTGGCATCCACGGGCGCATGCTCGAGATCGTCGTCGAGGAGTACCTCCCCATCGGCAGCGCCGACTACGACGAGGCCTGCAGCAAGCTGACCCAGGACGAAGAGGTGTTCCTCATCGTCGGTCAGGCCCTCGAGGACCACGTCCTCTGCGCCATCGACCTCAACGAGACCGCCGCGGTCACCGTGGCCGGCATGGGCGACCCGATCGTCGATCGGGCCCGGGCACCGTACGCGACCCTCTGGGCCTCGTTCGAGCGCCAGGCCGAGAACCTCGTCGCCCTCGTCGAGCAGGCCGGCGTGCTCGAAGGGGCGACCATCGGCGTCAGTGGATCCGCCGATGTCGGCGTCGTCGAGTACGACACCATCGTCGCCGCGTTCCGGGCCGCCGGATACGAGGTCGTCGAGGGGCTCACCGCCGCGAACGACGACGACCTCAACGAGACGGCCCGCGACATGGCCCTCGCCTACGAACGCTTCCGCGATGCCGGCGTGGACTTCACCGTGTCCACGACGGGTGTCGCGCTCGAGATCTTCAACGCCCAGGAGGCGGGCTACGACGCCGGCCAGTGGCTGCTGACCGTGGTCATGAACGGCTCCAGCCTCGACGACGCCGGCGTCGACCACCAGTACCTCGACGGCGCGCTCGCCATCGTGAACAGCCCGGTGGCCACCGACCAGCAGCCGCTGATGGGCGACGACCCCGCCGTTGCGGCCTGCATCGACGACCTCGAGACCCGGGCCGGCCGGGAACTCTCCTACGAGCTCGGACTCGAGATCAGCGATCTCGCCGTCGCGCTCTATGCGTGCGCCATCGCCGACATCGTCGAAGCCGGGCTCCTCGCCGCCGGACCGGACCTCACGAACGAGTCGTTCCAGGCCGGACTCGAGTCCATCGGCGAGATCGACCTCGCCGGCTACTGGGACGCCGAGCTCCACGAGGGCGACCTCGGCGCCGCCCGCGGTCTGCGGCTCGCGGAGTTCGACGCGGCGACCGGCGCCTGGGTGCTGCTCGACTAGCGCGACCGCTGCGGATCGACCCCGAGGTCAGTCCCGCAGGAGCGAGATCAGCGAACTGGTGTCCCAGCGTCCGTGCCCCTGGCGCTGGAGCCGGGCGTAGAACTGGTCGACCAACGCGGTCACGGGAAGCGAGGCACCGACCCGGTCGCCCTCGGTGAGACAGATGCCGAGGTCCTTGCGCATCCAGTCGAGCGCGAAGCCGAAGTCGAACTCGTCGGCCGCCATCGTCGTCGCCCGGTTCTCCATCTGCCACGAGCCCGCCGCCCCCTTCGAGATCGTCTCCACGACCGTGTCGATGTCCAGCCCGGCCCGGGTCGCGAAGTCGACGCCCTCGGCCAGCCCCTGGAGCAGCCCGGCGATGCAGATCTGGTTGACCATCTTGCACAGCTGACCCGAACCCGGCCCACCGAGCAGGGTCACGGCGCGGGCATAGGCGTCGATGATCGGGGCCGCCCGATCGAAGTCCGGCTGGTCGCCGCCACACATGACCGTGAGGGTGCCGTTCTCCGCGCCCGCCTGACCGCCGGAGATCGGCGCGTCGACGAACCCGACGCCCTGCTCCCCCGCGGCTGCGTGGATCTCGCGGGCGACGTCGGCCGACGCGGTCGTGTGATCGACGAGCACGGTGCCCGCCGCCATGCTCTCGAGGACGCCGGCCTCGCCGGTCGCGACCTCGCGCACGTCCGGGTCGTCGCCCACGCACAGGAACACGAACTCGGCATCGGCCGCGGCGCCCGCGGGGGTCGGCGCCGCAGTGCCCCCGTGGTCGGCGACCCACTGCTCGGCCTTCGCCGCCGTGCGGTTGTAGACGGTCACCTCGTGACCGGCCGCCACGAGATGCCCGGCCATGGGGTGTCCCATGACCCCCAATCCGATGAACGCTGCCTTCGCCATAGGGCCGAGACCATACTTTCTGGGGTCAGACCCCAGAAAGTATGACGGGGTACTGTCGGGGCATGAGCGATCCGGTCCAGATCGTCGCCTGGAGCGACTTCCTTTGACCCTGGTGCTACGTCGGGACGGTCCGTCTCGATGAGTTGAAGCGCCGGTTCGGCGATCAGATCGATGTCTCGTGGCGGGCGTTCCTGCTCCGCACAGAGAACAAGGCGACCGATCAGGAGAAGTTCGTCGCCTACACGAAGTCCTGGCTCCGGCCGGCCGAGGTCGAGCCCGCGGCGACGTTCAACGTGTGGGCCACCGACAACCCGCAGCCGGTGTCGAGTGTGCCCGCCCACGTGGCCGCGAAGAGCCTGGCCCTGATCGAACCGGACGCGGCCGACGACTTCCACCACCGGCTCCTCGAGGCGTACTTCACCGACAACCGCACAATCTCCGACTGGGGAGTGCTGTCCGAGCTCGCCGGTGACGTCGGTGTCGACCGCGACGAGTTCATGACGCTCACCGCCGAGCGCGAACGCACCCTCGTCGAAGAGGTGCTCGACGAGCACAACGCCGCCATCCAGTCCGGCGTCACCGCGGTACCGACCCTCGTGATCGACGAGGTCCTGCCGGTCCAGGGCGCCCAGGAGGTCGACACGATCAGCCGCTGGATCGAGCGCCTCATCGATCGTCGACTCGGCGGCGCCTGACCGCCGGCCCGTTCGCTAGGCGCCGGTTCGACGCGTGCGAGCAGCGACCACGCCCACCACATCGGTCGCGCCGGCCTCGCGCAGGAGCTCGGCGAGATAGGTGAGTGTGGTGCCGGTGAGCACGACGTCGTCCACGAGCACGACCGACCGGCCCCGGACCGACGCGTTCACCGCGTAGCCGGCCGCTTCCACCACGTCGCGACGGCGGGCGACCGGCGTGTCCCGCAATCGTGGCGTGGCCGCCGATCGGGTGAGGACCGACCCCACTGCGTCGACATCGAGGGCCTCGGCGACACACGCGGCCAGCGACGGCACCGGGTGGGCGCTCCGGCCCGGTCCGGGCGGCACCGCGGCGACGAGCGGCCCGGTCGGGAGGTCGAGACCGAGCACGAAGACCGAGAGCAGGCCCTCGAGCTCCCGCAGCGCGGCGACGCTCGCCTGGTCCTTGGCCGCGGCCACGAGGACGCCCAGCGCCGTCGGTTCGTCGGCATCGGGTTCCCAGTACTCGCCGAGCACATGAAGGGCGCTCAACACGGCTGCGTACTTTTGTTAGCAAAAGTGGTTGACATGGGCTGACTGCTAGCTATAGTAAGCACATCCGGTCGCCGAAGTGTGCAGTCGGATCCACCCCCAACCCTCTCAGGAGTCCGAACAATGACCGCAGTTCTCGATCAGGTCAAGACCGCCGCCTACGCCTCCGTGGGCATCAACCTTCTCGTCACCGACGCCATCGTCGGCCGTGAGGTTCCCGCCCCCGAGTTCGCCGAGGAGCACGCCGCCACCGCTCGCAAGCAGGCGACCGAGGCGCTCACCGAGTTCCGTGCCCGCACCGAGCCCCGCGCCGCCGAGCTGATCGGCCGTCTGCCGGAGCAGGTCGCCACCGTCGTCTCGACCAACCGTGAGAAGGCGTGGGACTTCATCGGCATCGAGGCCCCCAAGACCCCGGCCGCCAAGAAGCCGGCTGCCAAGAAGAGCACCGCCAAGAAGACGGCCCCCAAGGCCAAGGCCACCAAGTCCTGAACCCCTGAGGTTCACCACTTCCCCCAAATGAAATCCCCCCGGCGACCGGGCTGCCCTCCGGGGCGGCCCGGTCGCTGCGTCCGGGCGCCGAGGGTGCCAGAGTTGACCCCCTGAACGGGAGTGCGTCGTATGGTCGACAAGGATCCACGAGAAGCCTGGGGTGATCTGGGCGAGTACATCCGCGAGCAACGGCGTCAGATGGAGCTGTCGGTCCGCAAGCTCGCCGATCTCGCCAACGTCTCGAATCCGTACCTGTCACAGATCGAGCGGGGCCTCAAGCGCCCGTCTGCCGAGATCCTCCAACAGCTCGCCCGCGCCCTCGAGGTCTCCGCGGAGTCGCTCTACGTGCGGGCCGGCATCCTCGACGAGGACCGCGAGAGCAACCTGATCGAGACCATCCGGGCGCAGACCGACCTCACGCCCGACCAGAAGCAGGTCCTGATCCGCGTCTACGAGTCGTTCCTGGCCGAAGGCAGCGAGTCGGACGGCTGAGCCCGGTCACCACTCCCCGACCATCACCCGCAGCACCTCGCGCGTGCGCTTCGTGCCGAGGTCGGTGATCAGACGGGTCATGTCCACCGGGATGACGACCTCGCGGACGGTCCCCTGCACGATGACGTCGTCACCGTCGAGCGTGACCGAGTCGACGGTCAACGGCGCCGGAAGGCCGGGCAGGTCGCGCTCGATCCGTTGGAGCAGCCGGCGGGGCACCGGCACCGGGCGGCCCCGGAACCGCAGGGCCACCGGCTCGACGACGACCCGCTCGTCCGCGGCCCGGATCGACAGTTCCATCCAGAACCACCGGGCGAACACGCCCTCGCTCGCTTCGATACGCCCGTGGTCGAATCGGATCATCGGCGCGTCGGCGGCGTGCGCGGCGATCTGGGCCAACACTTCGTCCCCGGTGACACGGGCCTCGTAGTCGGCGCCGCCCACCCGCACGCGGTCACCGCTGGTCGCCATCTGGATGGACCGCGCCGCGAGGTGGATCCGCTCGAGACGAACGTCGCCGATGTGCACGTCCTCCAGTTCCCCGCTCACCGCAGTGAACATCGGGACCTCCAGCACACTCGTGGGCACCGCGCCGACGCCGGCCGGGGGCCGTACCTCGTCGAGGCGGGCGACCGTGAGGCTGACCGGCGGCTGCGACGCGATGTCGAGACGTCGACCCTCGAGCTGCTTCGCGACCGTGGTGGACATCCGGGCCGCCGAGTTCGCCGCGAGCCCCTTCCCCATGAGCGCATCGGTCAGATAGGTGAACGGGTCGAGCTTGCTCCCCCGCAGACCGAACGGATCGAACCAGTCCCGACTCACGGTCGCGGCGCGTCCTCGATGAGGCGGTTGCCCATCGTGACCACGTCCTCGGTGCCGTAGCCGAGCCGCTCGTAGAACGCCGCGACGTCGCGGTTGCCGGCGCGCACCATGAGGTTGATCTTCGGGCAACCGAGTGATTCCAACCGCTGCTCGATCTCGGCCATGAGGAGCCGGCCGTGGCCGCCGCCGCGCTGATCCGGGTCAACGCCGAGATAGTTGACGCTCCCCCGGTGGCCGTCGTAGCCGAACATCGCGCACGCGACGATCCCGCCGTCATCGTCCTCGAGCACGAGGAAGCCACCCGGATCGTGGGCGACCTTGCGATCGATGTCGAGATCCGGGTCGTTCCACGGTCGCGTGAGATCGCACCGCTCCCAGAGATCGATGACCGCGCCACGGTCCGTTTCGCGAAACGCCCGGATCCTCATCGGACCACGGCCGGCAGGTCCACCAGGCCGCGGAACACGATCGTCTTGCGCCACTCCGGCGTGTCGCGGACCAGGCGGAGGTCGGGGAAACGATCCAGCAGGGCGCCGAGACCGACCTCGGCTTCCACCCGTGCCAGCGCGGCCCCGATGCAGTGGTGGACGCCGAAGCCGAACGACAGGGGCTGACAGTCCGGACGGCCGACGTCGAGGACGTCGGGGTCCGGGAACCGATCGGGGTCACGGTTCGCGGCCCCCATGATGTTGACGATCGGGCGCCCGCTGCTGACCGGCACGCCCGCCACCTCGGTCGCCTCCAGCGGTGTGCGCTGGGTGAGCTGGATCGGACTGTCGTAGCGCAGGAGCTCGTCGACGGCGTTCGGTCGGATCTCCGGTTCGCTCCGGAATCGGGCGAGCTGGTCGGGATGGCGGTGGAGATGCCAGAGCCCGTTGCCCATGAGGTTCGCGGTGGTCTCGTGTCCGGCGGCGAAGAGGAGGACGGCGAACGAGACGAGCTCCTCTTCGCTGAGCTTGTCGCCCTCGTCGCGGGCGACCACGAGCTTGGTCAGGAGATCGTCGGCCGGCTCCGCGCGCCGACGCTCGATGAGGCCCCGGAAGTAGCCGTCGAGGGCCTGCGCCGCCTGCTCGACCTCGTCGATGTTGCCCGCCCCGCGCTCGTTGACGTCGAGAACCCGCACGATCTGGCGCACCCATTCGTGGAATGGTGCGACGTCGCCCGGCGGCACGCCGAGGAGCTCGCAGATGACCCGGGTCGGCAGTTGGTAGAAGTACTCGGCGAGCAGGTCGGCCTCGCCTCGCAACTCGATGCCGTCGAGGAGGTCATTGGCGATCTTCTCGATCATCGGTCGGGCCGCGTCCGCCACCTTCGGGGTGAAGGCACGCGACGCGAGACGGCGGATCCGGCCGTGGTCCGGCGCGTCGAGGAGGATCAGGAACCGGTCGAGGAGCGTGGGAAGCACGCCGCCGTCACCGGCCGCCCGCCGGTAGCGGGCCCGCTCGATGTGGAAGACGAGACGCCCCGGGAACTCGGCGGCGATGCCGCGGCCATGACGTCCTTCGCGGAACCGGATGTCGGCGTTGGTGTCGACGTTCGACATGACGGGCTGGCGGAACACGTCGACGACATCGTCGTAGCGGGTGACGAGCGTGGCGCCGACGATGGAGTGGTGCACCGGCGACTCGGCCCGCAGCCGGGCGTAGAGGGGGTACGGGTCCGCCCGCGCCTTCGCGCTCACCAGGAATCGCAGTACAGAGGGTTCGATCACCGGGGCCTCCGAGAAGAACGTAGTCGGCGCTGTCGAGAACGGGCAGTCCCGTTCGTCGCCGACCCGTGCCGTGGGAGCGCGCGGATCGGTTGACATCAAGTGGACTTGAGGTCGTACGGTGGCGGGCATGGACGCCCCACCCCCGCCCGTCACCTGCACCCTCACGACCAAGGAGCTCGCCGGGCGCACGCTCGAGTGGGGCGACCTCGGCCCGCGGGCACTCGATCGCACCGAACTCGAGAACGGGGTGCGCACCACCTACCCGCTCGCCATGGCCGGTCCCATCGAACGGCTGGCCACCGCCGAACGGGCGTGCTGCGGCTCCTGGCTCGACATCGAGGTCCGTCTCGACGACGTGCTCACCCTCGAGCTGACGACGTCCAACCCCGACGGGCTCGCGATCATCCGCGCGATGTCCGGCATCACGTGACCACGACCCTGTCGATCGGCACGGTCGCGGCGCGCACGGGGCTCGCCGTCTCCGCAGTCCGCTACTACGACGAGATCGACCTGATCGAGACAGCCGAACGGGTGGGCGGCAAGCGCCGCTTCGATCCGGCCACCGTCGGCCGGGTCAACTTCATCCGTCGCTGTCAGGAGGCCGGGCTGGCGCTCGACGAGATCCGCCGCATGCTCGACGACACGGACGGCTCGTGGCGCGATCTCGTCGACGCCAAGATCGGCGAACTCGAACGGCGCCGGACCGAGCTCGACGAGATGATCGCCTTCCTCGTCGAGATGAGCGACTGCGGCTGCACCGTCGTCGCGACGTGCCCCCGCCGGGCCGACTGGTGCTGACCGCCTTCGGCGGCGTGGCCGGATTCAGCGATCGGCGGCGACTCTCGTAGGCTCGGATCAATGATCGACGTGAGCAACGACGGCCGGGTCCGCACCATCACCCTGCAGCGGCCCGAGGCCAAGAACGCGATGAACATCGCCATGTGGGACGGCGCCGCGGAAGCGCTGCTCGCCGCCGAGTCGGACCCGTCGGTCGCCGTCGTCGTGTTCACCGGCTCAGGCGACTCGTTCTCCGCGGGCCAGGACGTGATCGAGATGGGTCGCCTGGCCATGGGCGAGACCATCGAGTCGACCCATGGCTTCGCCGGGCTCACCCGCATCCTGATCGACTTCCCCAAGCCGTTGATCCTCGCGGTCAACGGGATGGGCCTCGGTTTCGGGGCGACGATCCTCGGCGTCGCGGACCTGGTCTTCATGTCGACCGAGGCCCGTCTCAAGTGCCCGTTCACCACACTGGGCGTGGCGCCCGAGCTGGCCAGCTCCGCCACGTTCCCCGCGCTGATCGGCCGTCAGAACGCCACCTGGGCGCTGATGAGCAGCGAATGGCTGAGCGCCGACCAGTGCAAGGACATGGGCCTGGCCTTCGCCGTCTGCGAACCGGACGATCTGATGGACGTCACGATGGAACACGCCCGTCTGCTCGCGTCCCGCCCGATCAGTTCGCTCGTCGCCACGAAGCGCACCATCGTGGAACCCATGCGCGCCGCCATGCACGAGGCCCACGAGCGCGAGAACGCCGAGTTCGCCGTCCTCATGGGCGCCCCCGCCAACATCGAAGCCATGACCGCCTTCGCCGAGAAGCGCCCCCCGAATTTCGAAGGAATCGACTAACCCGCGCTTCAACTGGGGTCTGACCCCCGCTTCACCTCGCAACCCACTCGATCAGAAGAACCAGGAGCACCCATGCCCGACGCCTACATCATCGATGCCTGCCGGACCCCCCGTGGGGTCGGCAAGCAGGGGAAGGGCGGCCTCGCCCACCTCCACCCGCAGCACCTCGGGCGCACCGTGCTCGAAGCGCTGCGTGACCGCAACGGCTTCGACACCGCCGACGTGGACGACGTCGTGTGGGGCACCAGCTCCCAGGTGAGCGAGCAGTCCGGCGACCTCGGCCGGATGGCAGCGCTCGATGCCGGCTACGACGTGACCGCGTCCGGCGTCACCCTCGACCGCTTCTGCGGCTCCGGCATCACCGCCACGAACTTCGCGGCCAATGCCGTGATGGCGGGCATGGAGGACCTCGTGGTCGCCGGCGGCACCGAGATGATGTCACTGCCCAAGAAGGGCCTGCTGCCGATGGGCGCGAACAACATGCACCTGCGCGAACTCCACCCGCAGTCGCACCAGGGCGTGTGCGCTGATGCCATCGCCACGCTCGAAGGCATTCCCCGCGAGGCGCTCGACGCGCTCGCGGTCGAGACCCAGCGCCGGGCCAACATCGCGATCGAGGAGGGCCGCTTCGACAAGAGCCTCGTGCCGGTGCTGAACCTCGACGGCTCCGTCGCCCTCGACCACGAGGAGTTCCCCCGCCCGGAAACGACCATGGAGACGCTCGCCCAGCTGGCGCCGAGCTTCCCCGCGGTGGCCGACTACCGCCACGAGGACAACCCCACGTTCCGCGAGCTGATCAACCAGAAGTACCCGGACCTCGACATCCAGCACGTGCACCACGCCGGCAACTCGTCGGGCGTCGTCGACGGCGCGGCTGCGATCCTGATCGCGGGTCAGGACTACGCCAAGGCCCACGGCCTCACGCCGCGGGCCCGCGTCGTCGCCACCACCAACATGGGCGACGACCCGACCCTGATGCTCAACGCGCCGGTCCCCGCGGCCCACAAGGTCCTCAAGCGCGCGGGCATGACCCTCGACGACATCGACCTGTTCGAAGTCAACGAGGCGTTCGCCGTCGTGTCCGAGAAGTTCCAGCGTGACCTCGACCTCGACCGCGACAAGGTCAACGTCAACGGTGGCGCCATGGCCCTCGGCCATCCGATCGGGGCGACCGGGGCGATCCTGATCGGCACCGTGCTCGACGAGCTCGAGCGCACCGACAAGCAGGTCGGCCTCATCACGATGTGCGCCGGCGGCGGCATGGCCCCCGCCATCATCATCGAGCGGGTCTGACGGGTCAGTGGCCCGGTTTCGGGCACGTCTCCGGCTGGCCACCTCTCTGGCAGATGAGTACGGCGACGTCGCCGAGTGGCTCTTCGCGCTGGCGCCAGCGGCACCGCAGGATCTCATCGACTGGATTCTGGGCGGGCCGGAGCCGGCGTGGGTGAGCCTGATCGCTGCGGTGGACGAAGCCAGCCGTCCGACGAGTCCCGAGCAGCCGTCGCTGCGCGAGATGATCGATCGCGGCCTTCCCGGGATGCGGGGCGAGGTCGAGGAAGTGTCTCCTCGCGAGATGCGGATCGACGACGATGGCGGCCATCTCACCTTCACTCGGCGATCGATCGCCGATCCCTGGACCGGCGTGGTGGCATCGAACGCAGCGAAGCCCGCGAGCGGCGACTCGCCGGCGACACCCGAAAGTGCGTTCACCGCGGAGCTCCGCGACGGACCGTTCACGACACCCACCTGGCACATCCAGACCGTGTCCCACCCGCCGGACGGATCCCGCGCCTGGATCGGCACGGTCGAACCCCGCTCCGTCACCGGCGCCCTCCGCGTCGAGACCACGGAGACGAACCTTCCGCAGACGGTCGACCAAGTGACCGTCCGTTTCCGCGACCGCCGGCTGATCGTCGAGCTCGATGACCTCCGCGGTCCCGATCTGCCGTTTCACGTCCTCGATGTGAAGGTGGACGTTCGAGTCACGTCCCACATCGACATCCGGGTGAAGGGATCCGGCCCACCGACGAGCCTTGGCATCCGCGCCGCGCTCTGGGCTTGGCGGCCTCTACGTCATCCCGTGCGCTGGTGGGGCGAGCGGAGGCTGCGCCAACGGTTTGTCGAGATCGAGTCGAGGCTCAGCAAGTCTCCGGGTTGGAACGCAACGGTCGCGCACGTTCGCGGTTGAGCGCGTGCACCGGTCGGAGAGCTCGGCCCGGCGATCCAGTACCGTCGCCGCGTGTCTGATCGCCGCTCCCGCTTCTCCGCCGACGTCGACCCCAACGCCCCGTGGCCCGAGTACCCACGCCCGCAGCTACGGCGCGACACGTGGACGAACCTCAACGGCCGTTGGGACCTCGCGATCCGTCCTGCAGAGGAAGCGAAGCCGTCGACCTACGACCAATCCATCCTCGTCCCCTATCCGATCGGCTCCCAGCTGAGCGGCGTGGAACACACGCTCCAGCCGACCGAACGCGCCTGGATGCGACGGACATTCACCCTCGACCCTGCAGCGATCGGCGACGACCGACTCCGCCTTCACTTCGGCGCGTCGACTGGGACTGCACGGTCTGGTGCAACGGGATCGAGGTCGGCCGCCATCGGGGCGCCCATGAACCGTGGTGGGTCGACATCACCGACGCGCTCAGCGAGAGCGGCGAGCAGGAGATCGTGCTCGGCATCCTCGATCCGACCGACGAAGGCGCCCAGCCCCTCGGCAAGCAGTCGTTGCTGCCGCTGGCCATCTGGTACCCCGCGATCGCGGGCGTGTGGCAGACCGTGTGGCTCGAGCCCGTCCCGGCGACCACGGTCGAGTCGATCGTCGCGACCACTGATCTCGCATCTTCGACGTTGACCTTCTCGGTCGCTGTGTCCGGGCCCGGTCCGACCACGCCACTCACGGTCCGCGTGGAGGACGGCGACCGGGAGAGCGCCGTCGGACAAGGCACTGTCGTCGACGGTACGGCGCGCCTTGCGATCGTCGTCCCCGACCTGCGGCGGTGGACGCCCGACAATCCGTTCCTCTACGACCTCGAAGTCACCGCCGGGACGGACGTGGTCCAGAGCTACGTCGGTGCCCGCAGCGCACCGACAAGCAGGTCGGCCTCATCACGATGTGCGCCGGCGGCGGCATGGCCCCCGCCATCATCATCGAGCGGGTCTGAGTCGAGGCGCCCGCGGCGGGGCGGCCGCACCGCCCTACGGCGCGTCGTCCCAGCCGGCCGGCGGCGCCCAGTCGGCCCACGACCGGTCCCACCAGATCCCCTCCTCGTCGAGACGGCGGCCGAGCGCGGTGCCGTAGTCGCGCACCCAGGCCGCGGCCTCTGGGGTGAGGATTTCCCAGCGGACCTTCTCGTCGACCAGATCCCAGTCCTTCATCTGCCAGGTCGTGTCGTCGAACACGATCAGGTCGAGTTCGAGATCCTGCGTGTCGACGCCCTCCGGCGTCCGCCGGAACGCGGTCTGGATGTTGAGATACCAGGCGGCGAACCGGCGATCGGCGCCCTCCCAGAAGTGCCAGACCGCGACGTGCTCACCAGGGACCTGCACCATGAGGCACCCGTTGCCCTCCCAGCCGCCCCGCCCGTGCCACGGGTGAACGCCGCCGACCGCGGGCCAGTCACCGGCCGGAAAGTCGAACCACTGTCCCCGCGGGATGTACAGGGCCAGCGCCTCGTCGCTGTCCTCCACCACCCGCACCGGCATGTCGAGCCACGAACGCTCGTACCACCAGTGGTCGGTCGACACGGTGCCGGTCGGCTCGTAGCCGAGGACCTCCCGCCGGACGAGCGTGTCGCCGTGGGTCCAGCGCTTCACGGGCATCACGCGGCGACGGCGACGTTGATCAGCCCGAGGGTGCCGTCCCCCTCCGCGGTCAGCGCGACCAGCGTCGCGTCGGTGGCGACGTCGCCGGCCAGGCCGTCGGTTGCGTTCGTCGTGTCAGGCTGCCCGTTGTCGGCGTAGGCCGGCTCCGTGAACACCTGCGCGGTGTACGCGTCGTCGAGGTAGAGCTGGCTGGTCAGGACGAGCGACTCGTCGACCCGGACCCGCACATGGATGTGGACCGTACGCCCCGGGTACCAGCCCGGATAGATGGTGTGGAACTCGACGATGCCGTCCTCGTCGGCGATCTGGGTGCCCCGCAGGAACGTGGTGCCGGCCGCCTCGTCCTTGCCGTTGCCGTTGTCCTCGAACGCGGAGTAGTCACCGCTGGCGTCGGTGTGCCAGATCTCCACCGCGGCGCCGGGCACGGCCAGACAATCGGCATCGAGCACCCGGATGCCGAGCCGCAGGGCGTGACCCGGGTAGCCCTCCGTGATGTCACGGCGGACGAACTGCTCCTCCAGCCCGAACGGACCAGCGCCGGCCGCGGGCAGCAGGACGCAGGTGCCGAGGCCTGCGAAGTCCGCGACGGTGAGTGCCGTCGGCTCAGCCGCTGCAGGGTCGGGCACGGACGCCGCGGTGGTCGTCGTCGTGGAGTCCGTCGCGGTGGTGGACGATGGCGCCGGCGAGGTCGACGTCGACGTCGCGTCCGGAGCCGCATCGCTCGCGCCGTCGTCGCTGCATGCAGCGGCGAGCGCAGCGGCTCCGGCAGCGGCGATGAAGGTCCGTCGGGTGATCGCGGTCATTCGGCGACGCTACCCGCCGTTCAGGACCAGTTAGCCGCGACCTCGGCGGACGTGGTGAGCGTGGTGATCGTCGCCAACGAGTTGTCGATCATCGCGTCGGCGTAGTCCGCAGGCACGCCGGCCACCGCGTCGCGGGGCAGCACGACCTGGTAGCCGAGGTCGACCGCGTTGAGACACAGACCGATGATGCCGAGGTTGACCGAGACGCCGACCGCAACGATCGTCGTGACGCCGAGGTTGCGGAGGATCTGGTCGAGCGACGTCGACGTGAACGGCGTCATGCCGTGGATTCGGGAGACGACGATGTCGGTCTCCTCCGGTCCGAGCTCGTCCACCACCTGAGCGCCGATCGTCCCGACCTCGAGGGGCATCACGCCCTGGCGCCGGTTGCGCTCGTTCATCGCGAAGATCGTGCAGTTCTCGGTGGCCCCGGCGCCGTCGGCCCGTTGCTCCGCGGTGCAGTGGACCACCCGCGCCCCGACCGCGCGACCGGCGCGACACACCGCGGCCGCCGCCTCGATCGTGCCCCCGTCGCGGACGGCGTCGACAAGAGCGGGCAGCAGGGCCTGCTCGCCGACCACGCCGTTCTGGAGCTCCATCGTGACCACCGCCGTCACGGCGGGGTCGAGCAGGGTTTCGAGGCGGGCGCGGCGCTTCGCCTCACGGTCTCCGGAGTCGGCCATGGCGTCAGACCCTAATCGCACGACGTTTCGGGCAACGCACGATCGGGAACGCTCTCCCCAGTCCCGTGAATTCGTCGCGGGCGCAACGAAGGAGCCCCCGTGACGGTCATCACCGATCAACTCACCAACCATCCGAGCCTCGACACGTTCGACACCGTCGAGCTCGCCCGGGCCGTCGAGGCCTGTCTGGAAGCGGCCGCGGTGGCCACGATGTGCGCTGACGCCTGCCTCGCCGAGGACGACGTCGCGGCGATGCGCCAGTGCATCCGCCTGGATCTCGACTGTGCGACGATCTGCACCGCGACGGCCCAGATCCTCAGCCGCCCCGCGCCGAACGGCGACGTGTGGCGGCGACTCGTGGAGACCTGCGTTCGCGCCTGCGTCGCCTGCGCGACCGAGTGCGAGACGCACGATCGCATGAAGCACTGCCTCGTCTGTGCCGACGCCTGCCGCCGGTGCGAGATGGCGTGTCAGCAGCTGCTGGCCGTCGCCGCCTGAACCGAGGTCAGGGGTCGTCGCTCGGGGGTTCGCGCAGGGCGCGGCCTCCGGCGACGGCCATCGCCGTGATCGGCACGGCGACGAACGCACCCATGATCCCGGCCAGCGCGCCGCCCGCCGCGAGGGCGACGAGCACCACCGCGGGATGCAGGCTCACCTGACGCCGCATCACCAGGGGCATGATGACGTCGCCCTCGATCTGTTGGACGGCGAGTGTCACGCCGGCGACCAGTAGCGCATCGGTGGGTCCGTTCACGACGAGGGCGACGAGCGTGGCGAGGGCACCGACGACGGTCGCCCCGACGATCGGGAAGAACGCGCCGAAGAACGTCAGGATCGCGAGCGGCACCACCAGCGGCACGCCGATGATCCAGAGGGCCAGGCCGATGGCGAGGGCGTCGACGATGCCCGTGAACGCCACACCGCGCATGTACGCAGCCAACGCGCTGAACGCCTTCCGTCCGGCACGATCCACCACCCCCCGCCGGTCGTCGCGGAACCGGCCGACGACCCAACCCCACATCGAGGGGCCGTCCTTCACGAAGAAGAAGAACAGCACGACGGCCAGGAGGGCACCGGTGGTCATCTCGACGACGAGGCGGACTCGCCCGGTGTCGAGGGTCGTGAACCCATCGCGGACACTGCCGACGACGCGGTCCTCGAGGTCGTCGATCTCGTCGCGGTCGAGGCCGAGCGGACCGTCACTCAACCAGGTGCGCACCTCACTTCGCACATCGGCCCACTGTTCGTCGTCGCCGAGTTGGTTGCCGACACCGACGACCGTCATCCAGACCACGGCACCGACCAGCGCGACGAACGTGACGAGGACGATCCAGGCGCCGACGATCCGGGGCACGCCGCGCCGGGCGATCCATTCGCTGACCGGCGAGGCCAACGCCGCCAGGAGCAGGGCGACGAGCACCGGCACGAGCACGACACGAAGGCGCCCCAGCGTCCAGAGCAGGACGTAGAGGGCGGCGGCGAGCAGGAGAAGGCGCCAGATCCAACCGGCGGCCCGCGCAAGCCAGGCGGGGACCGGCCACATGCGCGACGGGTGTGACTCGGCGGTCGCCGGTCCATCGGTCGAGGCCGGCACCCCCGCGCGTCCGGTCGGCATCGTCGTCTCCTTTTTTCGGCAGTGTCGAGGACGTACCCGCTCCGCCGAGGGACGAAACGCCGACCCCGGGGTTTCGCCCCGACGCGAAACGGGTACACGCCCGTCATGTCCAATCCCGCGAGGCGCCCGTGCAGCTCACGCTGATCCGCCATGGCGATGCCTTCGCGGGGCTCCACGGCATCATCGCCGGCCCCAAGGGCTGCCGGGGGCTGACCGAGATCGGTCGCCACCAGGCCGCGGCCCTGCGCGACGACATCGAGGCCCGCGGACATGTCACCGCCGACGTGCTCCTCGCCAGCGTGCTGCCGCGGGCGATCGAGACCGCCGAGATCATCGCGCCGGCCCTCGGCGTCGACGTCGCCGACCACGACTGTGAGCTCTGCGAGGTGCACACCGGCGAGGCCGACGGCCTCGACTGGGCGATCTACACCGAGCGCTACGGCCCGGTCGACATGACCCTCGAGCCGGACCGCCTCTTCGCTCCGCAGGGCGAGAGCTGGAACAGCTTCCACGACCGGGTCCGCCGCCTCCTCGATCGCCTCGCGGCGACCTACCCGCACGAGCGCGTCGTGGCCGTCTGCCACGCCGGCGTGATCATGGCGTCGCTGCGGGTCCTGCTCCCGTTCGCACACTCCGCCACCGGCGCCCAGCTCCGTCCGAGCAACACCGGGCTGACCCGCTGGGAGCACGACCCCTCGTCCGGGGCGTGGACCCTGCACAGCTTCAACGAAACCACCCACCTCGACGGGATCGACGCGATCCCGGCGACCGATCCCCCGGAGAGCATCCATGACCACTGACGAGCACGACTACAGCCTCGCGACCGCCCGAGCGGCCGCCCGCGCCGAGGACCTCGATCGGTGGGTGAGCGACTTCCTCGCCAGTCCCGGCAGCGACAACGCCGACCTCGCCGAGCTGCTCGAGCAGGAGGGGCTGGTGTGGGGAGGCCCGGTGCAACTGCCGCTCGACGAGCTCCACCGGCTCGCCGGCCCCGAGGACGCCCCGACGCTCGTCGCCGTCGACGAGGACGAGTGGCGCGACAGCGTCTACGACATGCGCGACAAGGTGGAGGAGGGTTGGGAGCCGCCGCCGGTCGTCGTCGTGTACGAACCGCCCCAGCTCGTCCTGAAGGACGGCAACCACCGGGTCGAGAGCCTGCGCCAGGCCGGCGAGACCGAGGCGTGGGCGGTGGTCGGCTTCGCCGACGACGCGGCGCGCGTCGCCTTTCTCGACGAGCACGCGGCGGCCGAGCCCGCCGGCTGAACGGCTGGAGGCAGATTGACAGATCGGCCGCCACCCACTCTGCTTCCTCCACGCCCCACGCGTGGAGGAGGAGAGCGCAATGCCGATCGGTCGACGTCTGCTCGCCCTGTTCGCCTGTCTCGGCCTCCTCGCCGCGGCCTGCGGCGACGACAGTGATGTCGATGCCACCGAGGGCGACACGTCGACCACCACGGTCGACGGCAGCGGCACCACGACGACTGCCGCGCCGGGCGGCGCATCCGACGAGCCCGAGATCGAGCTCACCGACTCCTTCCGCGGGGTCACTGCCGACACGATCACCCTCGGCTACACCGCCATCGACTTCGAGCTGCTGAACAACACGTTCAACCTCGACCTCGCCTTCGTGGGCAACGGGCCCATCGCCGATGCGATCGTCGCCATGTACAACGAGCGGGGCGGGGTGCTCGGCCGCGAGATCGAGCTCATCCACGAGTCGTATCTGCCGGTCGGGCCGACGTCGGCCGACGAGGTGTGCGTGAAACTCACCGAGGACGTGGATGTGTTCGCCGTGCTCGGCGGCTTCGCCGGCCCGGGCGCGGGGGACGTCAACGAGTGCTTCCCCGAACTGCACGACACGATCGTCATCGGCGCGGCGCCGCGGTCCGACCAGGCCGAGCGGGCCGGCGGCCTGTGGGTGTCGACCGACATGAGCCTCGACCGGCGCAACGAAGCGATCGCGACACTCATGTCGGACGCCGGCGTGCTCGACGAACTCGGCTCGATCATGGTGATCGGGTCCAACGAGGACGAGGCGCCGCTCGTGGACGTCATGGCCGATGCGCTGCGTGACGTCGGCGTCGACGTGCCGTTCACGGACTTCGTCACCACCACCGGCGACCGGTTCGCGACGGCCAACAATGTCGGGATCTGGATCGAGCAGGCCCGCAACGCGGGCCTGTCCACCATCGTGCTGCTCGGGGAGGGCGAGTTCCGCAACCAGGAGTTCTTCATGCAGGCTCCCGACTTCACCTACATCCTCGGCAACGGCGATGCGATCACCGACTGGCAGAGCATCACGCCGGAGGGGCTCCAGCCGGGAACCCGGATCATCACCAACAACAATGGTCCCGATGTGGGCGCCTTCGACGATCCGGATCTCGTCGACTGCATCACCGCGGTCGAGGAGGCGCTCGACGTCGAGGTGCTTGCCACGAGCCAGCTGCCCGAGGGCGAGCCGAACTACTTCTCCGGCTCGGTCGGCGTGTGCCGCACCGTCTCGCTGTTCGTGCAGATCGCCACGGCGGCCGGGCCGGACCTGACCAACGAGTCGTGGGTCGCGGCGCTCGACAACCTGTCCGACCTCGACATCCCCGGCTACCAGTTCGCGTCGCTCAGCTCGGACAAGGTCGACGCCCGCGATCAGCTCGTCCTCGTCGAGTACAACCTCGAGACGATGACGTTCGACCCGATCTCCGAGCCGATCGACGTCGGCCGGTGATCAGATGAGCTCGTAGAGCTCCCAGACATCGGGGATGCCCTTGAGGTCGGCGGCGCCGATGGCTCGGACCTGCCAGCGGCCACCGATCGTCGATTGGACGACGGTCGAGGTCATGACGATCTGTCCGGCACCGGCTCGATCCATGACGCGGGCGGCGAGATGAACGGCGATCCCACCGATGTCGTCACCTCGCACCTCGACCTCGCCGACGTGGACGCCGATGCGCACCTCGAGCCCGAGGTCTGCGGCCATGCGTCGCACCTGTGTCGCGGCCTCCAACGCACGGGACGCCGTCGAGCACGTGGCGAGCATGCCGTCGCCCGTGTGTTTGATGACGGTCCCGCCCTGCTCCTCCACGGCTGTGGCCGCCCGCGACTCGAACCGGTCGAGCACGGCGCGCCATGACGCGTCGCCGGCTTCGGACGCCCGAACGGTGGATCCCACGAGATCGGCGAAGAGCACACCGACCAGGGGACGATCCTCGGTCGGGGCGAGCCGGGTGCCGGTCGCGAACGTGCCGATCGCGTCGGCCAGCGCGCCACTGTCCGGTGCCTCGATGGTCAGGTCGTCGCCCTCGACTCGGAGCAGCTCACCGCCGGGGAACTGGTCGACCCACCATTGGGCGTCCTCGACGCTGACCCGGCGATTGTCCTGCCGGTGGATCACCAGCACGCGTCGTTCCTCGGTGATGACATCCGGATCGCGGAGATACGCGTCACCGCTCGCCGTGACCGCTGCGTAGAACGCCCGCGCCGCCGCGGCCGAGGCGCCGAGGCGTCCGGCCCGGTCGTACCACGCCTGGTAGGTGGGATCGTCCCACCGGCTCGGGGCCAGCGCCCGCATCACGTCGCCGAAACTCTGCTCGTCTCTGCCGAGGACCTCGTCGACTCGGTGTCGTTCGACCGCGTGCCGCACGGGGTTGATCAGGGCGGCGCCGGCGAGTCGGTCGGCGCGGCGGGCGTTGAGCCGCACGAAGGAGACACCGTGGCCGACACCCCCGACGAACCAGGCCGCGCCGACCTCGAGGTCATCGAGTATCGCGACGCACGCGTCGATCAGTTGGTCGCTGTAGTCGACGTCCGGGTCGAGGGGGTCGGAGGCGCCGATTCCCGGCCGCTCGATGGCGTGGACCGTCCCGTAGCGCCCGAGGGTGCGGAGGAACCGGGCCATCATCGGGTCCTCTTCGAGAACCTCGATCGGCATCGTGCCGCTCGGCACGAAGACGAAGTCCGGGCCGTCGGCGACGACGATCGTCCGGTAGGCGATCTCGCGCCCATCGCCGACACGGGTGTACTGCGTGGTGCTCATCGATCGGCGGGAAGCGCGGCGCGACCGTTCACGAGGCGGCGCTCGCCACCCGCGCGTGCAGGTTCCACTGCTCGACCAGCTCCCGAGGTCCCTCGACATCGAGCGGTGCCCGCGTCGGGCGACCGTGGAGCCAGGCGAGAAGGTCCGCACTGGTGGCGGTCGCCACGGCGGCGGCGTCGTTCGCCGCCGCCCTCTCCTGGATCGCGTTGCCGTCCTCGCCCCGGCGCAGGGTCCAGGCCCGATCGCCGTCCGAGGCAACCAGCGCCACCGGATCCACCGGAAGCGCCGGAGCCTCCGCCGGGTCTTCGCCGCGCATCGCGCCCATCGTCGCCAGGATGGCGGGGAATCGCGAGAAGATCTCGCCGGTCACCTCGTCGATCGCCTCGCAGCTGTCCGCAGGAGACGTCGACGACCAACGCCCGTGGACGGCGGCCGCGTCCGTGAGGTGCACGGTCAGTTCGCTGCCGGCTCGTCTGAGCCACCAGTGGGCCGGCTCGCGGCCGCCGAAGCACCAGGTCGGCAGCTCCCGTCCCGGGCCGGTGACGATCTCGAGAAACCGCTCGACCGACGACTCGAGCAACTCGACGTTTCCGAGATGGTCGTCGACGTTGGCACCTGCGCTTGCGAACGCATCCATGAGGCCCTCGAGGCTCCACTCGGCGGCCGGGGTCGAGGCGTTGTAGCAGTACCACCCGGCGAATCCGCCGGCGATGTGAGAACCGAGGTCGGCGGCCGTCCACTCGGGACACGTGGGGACGGTCACCGTGGGGTCGGCGGCTCGCAGCAGCGCCGCCATCTCCGTTGCGTCTTGCTTGATCCACTCCACCGCTTCAGCGTCGTTCACGTTCGATCCGCCCCCCATTCGCATGCCGCACCGTGTCGGCCGCGACGTCTCGGTGAACCATAGGGCGCGACCGCTTCGGCCGGGAATCGTCGCACCTCGCTTCGGCGGGGACTCGCTGCGAGCGGTGCCCGGGGTGAGATTCGAACTCACACGCTCCCTGGGGAGCCGGGGGGTTTAAGCAGGCCGACGGGTGTCCGGCGCGTGTGGCGTCGTCTCGTTGGTGCTGTTCATAGCGTTGCGGCGTCGGGCTGGTGTCGTGCGATCCGTCAAGATCTGCGGCGTTCGCGACTATTGCGCGACTATCGCAGCCGCGTTCCCGGCGCGCGGCGCTCGCATCTGTCCATATCCGCGTATGGCTCGCTGCAAGAGCTGCTGCCGATGCGCGTGCGTTCCAGAAGGTCCGCTGGGGCACGGACGAACAGAACATCCCCTACGCGGGAAACCATGGTTGGGGACGTCGTTCATCTTCGCAGTGGCCGACCCCGCCTGCGCAGCAGCGTTCTCCGATGCCTCGGACGCCTCCGACAATCCCATCGCTTCTGAGGGTCCCAGGTACGACGCTGTCGGCTGCTGTCATGAGTGGACGGCGATCGAGGGTGCGTAACCGCGGCCGATGCCCAGGTGCTCATGGACGACAGTCTCTCGCATCCCATTCCACCGGTGACCCAGGAGCATCGCGAACACCCCCGGTGTCGCCAGGAACAGGTGGATCCGCCCTGCAGGTTCCGATTCGAGCAGCGCTCTGGTTTCGTTGATGGCGGAGAGCGCGAGCGATGCCGCTGCGGCGCTGCCCTCGACAGCGTTCGGGCGGACTCCGCCCGTAGGGCACATCACAGCCAGCCGGCTGACAGGAAGAGCCGACTCTTCGAGGTAGCGGCGGACAGCCGGCCCTGGGTCGGCGGCCAGCCCGATGGCAACGGCCAACTCGTCGCCCCGCCCAACAGCGGTCACTTCGGTGTTCAGCTGGTGCTCGATGCCCTGGAGGTCGTCGCTCGCCCACAGCGACCCGCCCTGTTCTCCGGCGACTTCGAAGCCGTGAACATGCCGGAAGGCAGCCCCGGCGCCGAACCACACCGGGAGCCGCATCGCACCCCGGACCAGCACCCGGCGATGACCCTGATCCCGGACGCGCTCGCCCGCTCCCTCGAGTTCGGCGCTGATGTGAGCCCATTCGGTCGGGTCGAGGAGCTGGCGGCGTCGGTCGGCGACGTCGCCGTCGTACCGTTCGACGAACCGGATATGGAGATCTGCGTCGTCGGGATGCGAGTCGTCATCGATGGCCTCAATGACGACGATGGCGCCCGGATCGGACCGCTTGCCGATGCGGTCGGTGACCTGATCTTGGAGCATCTCGACATCGACTTCGCGGTCTCGTTCCATCACCCATTCGCGAACGAAGGCCATGGCCCGGTCGAACGCTGCCTGGTCGTCGTTGAGCCCATGGGCCCACATGAGCGTGCTGGCCCGCTCGAGCTCGAGCTGCCCGTACCGCCCGGTTAGGAATTCGAGGCTGCCGAGGAACGCGACGAGCTCTGTCTCGTCGATCGCAAGATGCTCAGCCCATGCTTCTCGGCCGGCACGTGCGGCCGGTCGTCCAATGTCGGGAACCAGTAGGCTGCTGCGCCGGTCGAGAAGTCGCATAACCGGGTCGACAGGGTCTATCTCGCGGTCGGTCACCAGGACGAGCTCCGGTTGCCGCCCGTCACCAGACAGAGCGACCCAGCTTCGGTGGAACTTCTGCAACAGGCTTCGAGAGTCGCCCGGAGCGTGCATGAGCCAGTCGGTGCCGACGGGTGTTGTGGCGTCAACGGCGTGTTTGACCTGGATGTACCGGTGCGAACCGGACCGCCGGCGGATGACGACATCGTCGACGTTGCCAGCGTCCGGCGCCTCGACGGTGATCGTCATGACGTCGCTGTTCTGGCCGAGGGCGTTCAGGACCTCGTTCCAAGTGACGAGATGCTGATAGTCGTCGCCCGCAATTCGTACCCCGCTTGAGCTGCGCCCGGGAATCTGGCTCATGAATCCACCTTCGCGTCCTGTCCCTGAGCAGCGATGTCGACCACGGCCTCTCGCATGCGCCGTCGGTACGCTGTCAGCCCGAATGGGACCCATGTCGACATGCCGGGGTCGAGTGCAGCGACGAGAAGCGCGACCTCGCGGGCGGTTTTGCCCGAGATGCGCCGCAGCTCGTGCCGGTCGCAGAAGCTGGGGCCAACGGGGGCAGGATGGCTGTGCCATTCGCCCACGTACCCGAGGTCGCAGTCCTCGGGGAGTTGGTCGAGAGCTGCAGTCAGCGCTGCTTCGGCCGGGGCGTGCCGGCGCCGGTACCACGTGTGGCCAGCCTGTCGGTCAGGAATCTCGAGTACCCGCTCGACATGGATCCCGCCGGGGTGTCGCCATCCGAGCAAGATTCCGCCCGTCTCCCGCCTCGGATCCGCGCCGGCGCACTGGGCGACCTCGGCCCAGGCAGTGTCGGTCATGTCGATGGTCCGGGGCTCGGCCTTCACCGTTCGTTCGATCCGTCAGAAGGGAAGACGATGAGGGTGTCGACGACGCTGGGCGGCAAGGCATTTCGGCCCGAGAGCAGGTCGGCTGCCATGGCTACCGCCCGGGCTGCGGCCGCTGAGCACGCCCACGGGGGCGTGGGGGACACCGGGTCGCCGCAACCTCCCTCGCGCAGATCCGTCTCCGGGCCCCCCGGCTCGACAGCGGCGTCGTGCTTCTCGCCCTCCCGCAGGGGGCTACGGTCGACCCGGGCCACGGTGCCGTTCCGTTGGAGGCACACGGAGACCACCGGGCGGCCCAATACCCGGCTGGCGGTAAGGAGCAGTGCGGACGCCGGCCCGTTGGCGGTGCAATCGAGGACGAGGTCATTTCTGGCCAGTAGCTCCTCGGTCCGTGTCGCTGAGCGCAATGGATTCGTATCTGTGGTGACGCAGCCCGGATCGACCAAGTTCGTGCGAACAAGGTGGTCTCGCACGGCGTCGGCCTTCGGGCGACCGACGTCGCCGAGGGTGGCGACGTGTCGGATGCAGTTGCCCGGGCGGATGAGGTCCCCATCGACGAGCGTGAGCTCGCCGGCGCCGGACCGGACGAGCATCTCGGCCACCTGGCAGCCCACCGCACCGACCCCCACGATCGCGATGCGCTTATCGGCCAGGACGGACGCGTCGAGGCCGGCCCGCAGCATCAAAGTCGACTCGCCGTCATGGGCTGCTTCCGCCGCTCGCAGATCGTGTGGATTCCGGTCGAAGGCGATGAGGACGAGGACAGCTTCATGTCCATGGCGCTGGTAGCGCACCACGACGAACTTGTCCGTCCCGTCCTCGATACCGGTCCGCAAGGCGAGCGCCTCGTCCGCGCTCATCAGGTTGGCCAACTCGTCGAAGTTGTGAATCGGCCGTTCGATCTCCCCTACGTCGACGATCGTGGCGGCCCAGTCGCGAACGCGGGACCGCTTCTTCCGGGCCGCCTTCCCGGGTACGAGCTGGAAGCTGCCATTGTGACCCTTCACCACCTTGCAGCGCCGGTCGACCAGCTCGTCGAGGTCAGGGTAGGTGACCAGCACGAGCTGCCGGGGCCAGTACCGCTCGAGATCGAGATCTGGTGGGTCGTCCGGCCAGCCCTGGGCGTCCATCGCGTGCCACGACTTGACCCGGTCGATGAGGGTGTCGGCCTCGAGCCAGGGCAGGTGCGCCGCCTCATCCTCGGACCAGAGGCAGAAGTGGCCGTCAGGCTCCCGATGCCAGGACAGGCCTCCCTCTCCGAGCGGCGTCCTCACCTTCGGCATGGCCACGGGAAAGTCGTCGGGCAACGTGATCTCGTGTTCGACGTCGGTGCCAGCGATGTCGATATCCCCGGTCAGCGTCGCACCGTCGTCGTGGAGGCTGAAACCGGCAGAACAGAGCCCGTCGATGACGGCCTCTCGCGCCGCAGCGAACGACAGGCCCAGGGCGCTCATGCGAACCGGCTGTCGCCTGCGGGAACGTGCCGATCACCCTTGGTGATTAGCGCCACCTGCTTCGGGGTTCCGTCGTCGTTGCACGTTGCCGGCATCTCGAACACCCAGTCCCCGTCGTCGTTCTTGCCGAGGATCTCGCGGTACGCCTTCGCCGCCGGGCAGTTCTCCGGGTCCGCCAGGGCAGCCTCGGCCTTCTGGGCCAGCTCCGCGAAGGTGATAGCGGCGGTCTGCATCTGGGCGTCGGTCACGCGGACGGAGACGACCTCGCCAGGTCGGGTGGGGTCGTCGACGTCCCCGCCGGCGACCACATCAGCGAGCTGCGTGGCGATGGAGCGTACGGCGCCGGTGAACAGGGCAGCGAGGCTCGAGTCGTCGAGGCCCTCGTCGAAAGCGTGGTAGGCGAGGATCTCGAAGAAGAGCCCGCCCGGCCGCTTCCCGAGGTGAGCGCGCCGGGCCTGGCGGACCAGCTTGACGACGGGAACGTAGTCGTCGTTGTACCGGACGTTCATCTCCGAGCTGAGAGAGGTCAGCTCCTCGGGGTTGGTCTCCATCCAGCCACCTTCGCGATCCGGAATCTCGAGGCAGTCCCCCGCGGGCCGGGCGGGGACCACATCGACATGCATGTCGAAGTCCGGGAAGTTCACCTTGATGGAGCTGTCCTGGGGCTCGACTCGAGGATCGGCCCCCTCCTCGTCGTAGGCAGCACGGAGCACCCTGATGAGATGGTCCATGAGGTCTTCGACATCCTCGCCGTCGGGTAGGTCGGGGAGTTTGGAGAGCACGTCGACGTCCTTTACGCGCTTGATCGACACCTGCCGCTTGTAGCTGCCGATCAGGACGGTGTCGATGCCGTACTCCTTCAGCGTCGGGTCAGACTCGAGGTGCTCGCGCACGTCGGCGTGGGCATCTGCGGCGTTGTCCTTGTCGGCCTTGTCGGGTTCGACGTTGCTCTTCGCCTTCATGAACTGGGTCGGCAGTGTCGCCATGGCCTCTCCTCGGTCCCTGGGGATCGTGCCCGCTGTCCCCCGCCAGCGCACCAAATCCCACACCTGAAACTACAACCATGGTATACGCAGCGCGGCGGTCCGCCTCGCGGTTGCAGAGTGGCTGGTCGGGGACACCACATATCGACCGTGCCGTTCAGAAGATCGGCCGACGAAACCAGCCGCCACCACCCGATGACAACAGGCGCGTGTTCAAGCGGTGAAGGCGCCACCACCTGTCGCTCCAGAACATGCCGCGTCGGACTGCCGCCCAAACGCCCGTTACGGGCGCTCCAGAATCACAAGGAGACGCGGTAAGCAGGCGGCCTCGCAGATCCGGCAATCTCAAGCACCTCACCCATTGCGAGGACGTGATAACGACCCGACCCTCGACCGTGCGAAGATTCGCAGTACGGAGTTACCGGATCAGTTGAATGCTCCAGGCCGGTCGAGAGAACCGAGTGCGCTCCTGTCCGCCGCAGGATGAACCGCGCTGGCCGGGGGCCATCGACGTCACACGCGACTACCACCGTGCGCCGTCACCCCGCGCCGACAACGACTCAATCGCACCCTGCAACACCACCTGATCGTCGCCGGTGCGGAGGAGTCGGATAGACCCCGACAAACCGCGTCGGCGCCTACGCTCTCAGTCGACCAATCGGCAGCGATCTCCCATCTCCCTCCCGTCCAGAAAACAGCTGAGACACATCTGCAGGTCCCGGGGGACCTGCCCTTCCGGGAGATGCATCTCCCGGTGCCAAAGCCTCGCTGCATCGACGCTCTGAAGGTCGCCGACACCCTCCCGAACGCGACGATGCTCGGCGGTGGCAAGCTCGCCCGCCGAGGTGGGCAAGCGCAAGTCGCGACATCAGCCACCCTTCTCCGCGTCGCGGGCCAGCCCATTTCCCCTTTCATCTCCTATTCCATCTCCGATTCCGCCGGATCGGAGCCGCGGTCTGTCCGGTCGTCGCGATCAAGTCCGGCTGGTGTCCCTGGGGCCGGCATGGACCCACAACGAAAGCGCACCTACACCGTCACCGAAGCGGCACAGCAGCTCGGCATCTCCCGCTCGACCGCATACGAATGCGTCCGGACCGGCGAGATCCCGTGCCTGCGGTTCGGCCGACGGATCGTCGTCGCCGCCACGGTTATCGATCAGCTCCTCTCGGCTCCCGCCCCGTCGACCGTGCCGGCCGACGAGTTGGGCTCGAAGTCGATCAGCGAGGCTACGGCGTCGGCTGCATCACGGTCGAGCGACGGGGCCACGTGGGAGTAGAGGGCGAGTGTCACGCCGACAGTAGCGACCGAGGCGCTCGGACCTCACCTTCGGATGGACTCAGATCCCTTGTCTTCGGTTCGGACACGGATTGTGGTTGCTGCGTCGGTGATCGATCAGCTGCTGTCGCCGGCAGCTGGTCCGTTGCTGAACGACGCGACGGATCAGTAGCCGAGGGTCGCGTCGAGCCTTCACCGAACCTCGACCTCGCGGCATTCCCCGTCGTAGTTCAACACCGGCTGGTTTGCGATCAGAGACTCGGGAGGCTGACGGAAGTAGATCGAGTCGCACTCGTGGCGGAGCCAACGCCATACTCCGTCACTCGTCCCACGGTTGTCGACCGGCGGCCGTTGCTCGACGAGCACCTCGTAGTCTCCGTTGCCGAGAACCCGGAAGATACGAACTGCTGACTCTCCCTCGTCCCCGAACTCGAGGACAGCCAGCTCGGCAGGATCGTCACGGTCATACGCGTCACGAAAGCACTGCCGTGACATGTCCGCGGTCTCATCGTCGGGTCCGCTGCGGTCGAGGAACCCGCAATTGGGAACCTGGGGCCGATCTCGATAGAAGCTGGGGCGAACGTCGTCCAGGCCGTCGGTGATGCTTAGAAGATCGCCGGTTGCGGCATCGACCAACTCCCTTGCCTCGGTGTCCGACGTTCCCGTGACGCCGAGCACGTGACTGAAGCCCACCTCGACGCACTCTCCGCTCCGGTCGCCGGTTAGGTACTCGGTGGCAGAGATCGTCAGTTGGCCATCAGTCGTCGACGCGGCGGCGCTGTAAGCCCCTCGGCATCGGGCGTAGCCCCAGCGATAGCCCGTAACGGTGACAACGATCGTCCCGTCGTCGGCACGGTAGGCAGCATCGATCCCGATCTCGTTCTCGATCGGGCCACTCGTCCGTTCGAGCAGATGGTCGAGGCTTCCCTCATGAGACCAGATGACGGGTTCTACCAGCACCGACTTCGAAGGCCCTTCGTCACAGCCGGCCCAGAAGCCCTCGAGAAACAAGCCCCATCCGCCCGGCCAGGGGCCCGCGTCGAGAAACAAGACGACCTCGAGACCGCGAGTGAACTGTCCCTCTATCGAAGCGAACGGGACAGATGCTGGCGCGAAGGCGACGGAGAACTCGATCTCTTCGCCAGTCTGGAAGGCCCCCTTCTCGACGCGATCAACCCGAGCGGCGAATACCGCGTACGAAGTCGAACCCTCGGATTCCTCACGCAGTCCCACCAGAGTCGCTCGAATCACCGCGGCAGCCGAGTCCCGCAGATGCTCTGGCGACTTCGAGGGGTCGTAGTCGTAGACAATGCCTGTGGGCACTGCGAAACGGTCGAACGCATCGCAGTCTGCGACAGTCGCGAGTGTCGAGGACGGCGACGGTTCGGCGGTCTGGCTCGCCGATATCGAGTGAAGAATCGAGCGAGCGACGACCGTGTCGAGGCCGACGCCCAGCGAAAGAAGGACCCGGCGTTCGCCGTCGGTAACGAGAACGTGAAGTGGGTCGGCGATACCGCCGACATCCATTTCAAGGACTTCCACTGCCAACCCGTCGACCGTACCGCTCAAGGTCGTGACCGACCGGAGATCGTGCGAGGGCTCGACCTCGCGGACCCAGACACCCAGCCCTGGCCGCAGGTCGTATTCTCCGATCCTCGGGCAACTCGGCGCATACGGCGTCACGCCGAGCGCGACCTCGCCTGACCCGAACCACGCACCTCCACAGCTCCCGGGGTTGAGGTGCCCGGAGACCGAAGTGCTGCCATCGTCTCGGGTCTCCGTCCTGAAGCTCGCCGGGAGGTCGACGACGGGCCACGACGGCGGCACGCGGAACGCAAGGCCGCCGTAGTCCACCTGCTGCCAGTCGACGGTGTCGGCGACCGGCCCGTCCTGGAGAACTCGGACTCGACCGGAATCGGTAACCGTGGCATCGACCTGTTGGGCCTCGGGGCCAGTGGCAGAGAACTCGTCAGCGACGCCAATACGCACCGCGGACGACGGAAGCGTGTCCGGCGGCTCGCAGATCGGCTCCACACCGTCGATAACCACGAAACCAGGAGACGACGGACAGTGTGGCCCGGCAGGCGTAGCCCAGTCAGCCGGGACGCTGAACCGATTTCGCCCGTGCTCCAGCGTCTTCCATCCCTCCGGAACAATTGGATCGGGCGCTTCTTGCCCATGACCAAGGGTCTCCCACAGGTCAGCCTGACCGTCCGGGACGATCGGATTGTCGGCGCCGACCTCCGCAGGCGGGTCGTCGCCACCGATGCGGGAGCCGGCCACCACGACCGTGCCCGCGATCGCAAGAACCGCGGCGGCTACAGCGACACGGCGAGTCCAGGAGTTGGAGCGGGGGCGCGACGCCATGACCTCTTGCGCGCCAATGGCGGGAGCGCTGCCTTCGACGTGCCGGCGGAGCCGATCTCCGAGCTCACTCATGGCGCACCTCACCTTCACGGACGCCGAGCGCCGTTCGTAGCTTGGCCAGTCCCCGTTCGAAGTAGACCTGGACGGACGAACGAGCGATCCCCGCTGTCTCGGCCACGTCTCGATACGTCCACCCGTATCCCTCGATCAGGATGACGGCAGTCCGTTCGCGATCGGTGAGCCCGTTGAGCGCGTCGGGAAGGCCCGGCTCGAACCAGGGCTCATCCGAGCTGACGACTGTTGGGAACGCGGCGGTTCGGCGACGCGGCCGGGTCTTCGACTGCCCCACTCGGTACAGGTAGCCGACAGGATTGGTCATGACCCTGACCGTGTCCCAGTGCTGCCACGCATAGGCAAGCGCCTCGGCAGCGGCCTCGCGCCCGCGTTCGGGCCCGTACCCGGCGACAAGCGCCCTCCGAAGCCGCGGCTCAGCGTCTGCGAAGAAGTCAGTGAACTCGTCATCACTCATCCTTGGCGGCCGATACCTCTCTACTGAGCTAAACCACCGAGTCGGCGAGCTGTACGACAGCCGTTCGCGTGGGACGCGGTGACAGTCGTCGGATCACGAAGGCCGCTCGGCCCGCGCTGCGCCATCTCTGCGAAGGCGATCTGTCTCTTCGACGACTGGCGACACCTCGACCGACGAGTCGATAGGTGCGTAGTCGAGCAGGGACGCGACCTCCTCCGCTGCATCACGATCGAGGGCTGGCGCGACGTGCGAATAGAGATCGAGTGTCACGCCGACGGTTGCGTGGCCGAGTCGCTCGGACATGACCTTCGGGTGAACGCCGGCCCGAAGACCGAGCGTCGCGTACGTGTGTCGCAGATCGTGCAGCCGGATCCGGGGAAGGTCGGAGCGATCGGCGAGGCGACGGAAGGTCTTGCTCAGCTGGTCGGGGTGCAGCGGCCGTCCGTCGTCGAGCGTGAACACGTGGCCCTCCCCGACCCACACGGGGCCGAGTTCCAGGCGCACCCTTGCCTGCTCGGTCTTGTGGGCTCGCAGCACGCCGACGGTCCCCTTGTCGAGTGATACCCGCCGACGGCTCTTCGGCGTCTTGGTCGTTCCATCGATCACGACCGGACCGGCAGTCGTTCGGGTGGTCACGACGAACAGCTCGCCGGTCTCGAGGTCGACGTTGTCCCACCGGAGGCCACACACCTCGCCACGCCGAAGACCGGTAGTGGCGAAGAGCACCATCGCCGCGTATAGCGGATCATCGGCAGTGGATCGGAGGAAGGCGGAAAGCTCGTCCGGCGTCCACGTCGGCCGCTCCTTCTTCTCATCGGCCGGGGCTTTCGCCGCAGCCGCGGCGTTGCGGTTCACGAGGCCGAGACGCTCGGCATCACCGAGGGCCCGACGCAGGACACCGTGGACGTTGCGGACAGTCTTGCGAGCGCGGCCCTCTTCGATCAATCGGACGTAAGCCGTCTCGACTGCCATCGGTGTAAGACGCTGCAGGCGCACCCGCCCGATCTCGCCAGCGATCAGTCCGGCCGAACGCCGGTAGCCGACCATCGTCGTGGGCCGCAGGTCGACCGCCGCGCGGTCGAGCCACTCGACGAGGTACTCGCCGACGGTGATGTCGTTGCGGTCGACGTGGACGCCATCGTCGATGTCGACCAGCACACGGTTGAGCGCGCGTCGCGCGTCGCCCTCGGTGCTGAAGCCAGCCTTGGTGGAGTAGCGCCGCCGACCCGTCTCGGCTCGCGGCAGCTCGACTCGATAGCGCCAGCCCTTGCCGTAGCGCTCGACCGTCCCTCGCATGCCTCGGCCCTTCGTCGGTGAGGTACGCGACTATTCTCGCGACTATTTGCGTTTCAGCGCAACTCTCCGACGATTTTCAGGAGCCGGAATCGACACGAACTCCCTGCTCAGAACAGTGCCCGGGGTGAGATTTGAACTCACACGCTCCCGAGGGAGCCGGGGGGTTTAAGCCCCCTGCGTCTACCGATTCCGCCACCCGGGCCTGGCAGCACGGTACCGGCGGGAAAGGGGTCCCTGCGCCGGTCGGGACCTCCGGCCCTAGGGTCCGCGGCACCCTCCCCCTATTCGTGATCCGGGCGGTTCGACCGCATCAGGAGCGGCGTTTGCCCCTCCGTTGCAGCGAATGTGACGAACGGACAGGGACTTTCGCGAGCACGGCGCAGCTTCGCCACGATGATCGTCGCCGGGATGGCGATGATGGCGACCACGGTCGCTCCGGCGGCCGCGGCGGATGAGCCCGAGCCGACCTACCAGTGGATCATCGAGCACGAGACGGCGCCGGGCGAGGCACCGAGCTTCGACGTCGTGGAGACGACCGTGGACGGCGCGCTCGGGCTGATGGCCGCGCCCGACGTCGCCGGGGTCGAGCTCGACGGGTTCGCCCGCCTGATGTGGGAGCCGACCGATCCCCACTACGTCGACCAGTGGGAGCACCACGTCACCGGCATCGAGACCGTCTGGGACACGACCCGGGGCAGCGAGGACACCGTGATCGCCGTCCTCGATTCGGGTGTCGTGCCCGGCCCGGAGTTCGGTGACCGGCTCCTCGGCGGCGTCAGCTTCATCGACGACGACCCGCACCACGACCCGCTCGGACACGGCACCTCGGTGGCCGGCGTGGCCGCGGCGGCCGCGAACAACGACATCGGCGGCGCCGGTGTCTGCTCCGAGTGCACCATCCTGCCCGTGCAGGTGGCGCTGTCCAACGGCAGCGTGCCCTGGTCCGCCGCGGCCGAGGGCATCGTCTGGGCCGTCGATCAGGGCGCCGACATCCTGAACCTCAGCTTCGGCTCGCCCAGCAACGCCTCGGTCATGCGCAGCGCGATCGAGTACGCCCTCAGCCGCGACGTGATCGTGATCGCCGCTGCCGGCAACTACGGCACCGACTCCCCCATCTACCCGGCCGCCTACGAGGACGTCATCTCCGTCGGTGCCCACGACGAGAACCACGGCCGCTACTCCTGGAGCAGCCACGGCACCTGGGTCGACATGGCCGCTCCCGGGTGTGCCCGCAGCGTCACCTCCTCCGGCACCGGCGTGGTCTGCGGCACCAGCTTCGCCACCCCGTGGACGGCCGGCGCCGCCGCCCTCCTGCTCGACGCCAACGGCACGATGTCGCCGGGTGCCATCGAGTCGGCGTTCGAGTCCACCACCATCGACCTCGACTGGGTCGAGACCGGCGCGGTCGGCGCGACGACGCTGCTGAACGGCCCGAGCCCCGCGGTTGCCGACGACGGACCGCGGACCGACTTCACCGACGTCGAGCGCGACGCCTTCTACGAAGAGGCCGTGGCCTGGATGGTCGCCGACGGCATCACGACCGGCACGAGCCGCACCACCTTCTCGCCGGACGACCACGTGACCCGCGGCCAGCTGGCCACCTTCCTGCACCGCTTCGCCGGCGAGCCGACGGGTGCGCCGGCCGCCCCCTTCACCGACACCGATCCGGCCGCCTACTACGCCGACGGCGTGAACTGGATGGTCGAACAGGGCATCACCAACGGCACCGGCCCGAACACGTTCTCGCCGAACGACGCCGTCACCCGCGGTCAGCTCGCCGCCTTCCTCCACCGCTACGCCGGCAGCCCCGAGGCGGCCGACGAGGCGTCGTTCACCGACGTCGCCCGCACCGCCTTCTTCGCCGCGGCCGTCGACTATCTCGTGTCCGAGTCGATCACGACCGGCACCAGCCCGACCACCTTCTCACCGGACAGCGCGGTCACCCGCGGTCAGCTGGCCACCTTCCTCTGGCGCTTCGCCGGCGAACCCATCGTCTGAGCGCCCGGATCATCGACGGCGAGCCACAACGCGGCCCGCACCCGATCGGCACGGGCACCGCTGAGACCGTTGGCGACCACGATCCCTTCGATCATGTCGCTCACCACGGCCGACCACGGCCGGCCCTTGAGTCGCACGGCTACGGACGGCACCCCACGACGCCGCCGCAGCGTGCGGTGCACGCCCTCGACCCCCGGCGGTGACCGGAACCCGGGCACGACGAGATCCCGAAGTCGGGCGGCTTGCCCGAGACTTCGGGCCGCGTTCGCGAACATGACGGACGTGGCGCCCGTACTCCTGGCCTCCATGGGTCCCATACTGCCGATGGGGTGTGACATTCTTCGTCCATGGCGTCGATCTCGGAGTCCGCAGCCGAGCTGAACCCGGCCCAGCAGGAGGTGCTCGACCTCCTCGGCGCGACCCGGGACGAGCGTCCGCGCTTCGACGCCGTGCTGCGCCACGAGCTGCAACGGGCGTTGGAGGACGGCCTGGAGCCCATGCTGACCCTGCTCGACGCCCGCACCGACGCGAAGCCGGGCGACAACATGTTCGTCTCGAAGTACGCCCTCGGCCAAGTGCTCGGCTGCGAACGGAAGTACGAGTTCGAGGAGCGCCAGCCGTTCGAGTGGAAGGTGCCCATCGCCCGCGGCACCATCGCCCACAAGGCCATCGAGCTGTCGATCCATTGGCGCCGCGAGATCGAGCCGCTCACCCTCGTGGACGAGGCGCTGGGCCGTCGAGCCGAGGGCATCGATCCGCTCGCCGACTGGCTCCAGACGGTCAGCGAGACGGAGCGGGCGGAGCTGCGGGGCTCCGTCAACGACCTCCTCGTGAAGTTCCTCGAGTGCTTCCCCCGCCTCAAGCCGGCCTGGTACCCGAGCACCGAGACACCGCTGCGGGTCGAGGTGCACGACCGGTTCATCCTGAGCGGCCGGGTGGACCTGTCGCTCGGCGTGGCCGACGGCTCGCTCGCCGGCAAGGTCCTCATCGATCTCAAGACCGGCAACTACTCGCCCCTGCACCGTGAGGACCTCCGCTTCTACGCCCTCCTCGACGCGATCCGTCTCGGCACCCCGCCCCGCCGGCTCGCGACGTACTACCTCGACCAGGGCCGCTTCCAGGTGGAGGACGTCACCGAGGACCTGCTGTTCTCCACCGTCGCCCGTGTGGTCGACGCGACCGAGCGCATGCTCGTGCTCGCGACCGGACAGCGCGACCCCAACACCGCGCCCGGCCCGGCGTGCCGCTGGTGCCCGGTGCTGAACGACTGCGACGACGGTCAGCGCCACCTGCGCACCGAGGACGACGACACCTGGTAGCGCCGCCGGCCTCGCCGAGGGTCAGCGGGGCGGCGCGGGCGTCGTCGGATGCACCTCTGCACTGACCGCCGGCTCGTAGACGCCGACCTCGTCATCGAGGCCCTGGAGCCGTCCGGTGATCGTGAGGCCGATCGCCACCAGCACCAGAACGATGCCCGACGCGATGTAGGTCTCCCGGGGCCCGAAGCGGTCGATCGCCTGGCCGAGCACGAGTAGGCCGAGCGGCGTCGCGAGCAGCAGGGACGTGATGTACACCGACAGCACCTTGGCTCGCACCGACTCGTCCACCTGGAGCTGGATGGCCGTGTTGAGCGTGGAGGCCGAGGCGATGTGGGCCATGCCCATGACGAACATCCCGCCGAGCGAGAGCACGAACCAGGGGGCCGCGCCGGCGAGCACGATGCCGGCGCCGTAGAGGACGAGCGCGTTCTGCTGGATGACCGAACGACTGAGGCGATGGCTCATGAAGGCGATCGCGGGCGACGCGATCACGGCGCCGAGACCCGCGGCGGCGAGCATCATGCCGAACCCGGTGTCGTTCTGACCGAAGACGTCCTCGGCGAGGGTGACCGACATCGTCTGCCCGGCGAGGCCGAAGAAGCCGATGATCGTCACGGTGCCGATCGCGGTCACGATCCCCGGACGGGTACGGACGTAGCCGATCGTGGCGATGAACTCCCGGATCGGGCGCATGCGATCGGTCGGCTCCGCGTGAATGCGCGGCATGGTGATCGCCACGAGCGACACGATCACTGCGAGATACGTGACCGTGTTGATCGTGAACGCCCAGCCGGCGCCCCACTCGCGCACGACAATGCCGGCGAGCAGCGGACCGAGGAGGCGGGCGACGTTGAACTGCGCACTGTTGAGCGTGATCGCACTCATCAGGTACTCACGGGGCACGAGCTCGCTGATGAACGCCTGCCAGGCCGGGAGGTTCAGCCCGGCCGCCACGCCGGTGCCGACCGCGGCCAGCACGTAGGCCCCGGGCGACCGGATCCCGGCGGACCACATGACGACGAAGCCGAGCGCGGCGACCGCCTGGAGCGACTGGGTGACGATCAGGATGTTGCGCCGGGCGTAGCGGTCCGCCAGCGCGCCGGCGAGCGGGCCGAGCAGGGCGGTCGGGATCTGCTGGGCGAAGCCGGCCAGACCGACCCAGGCCGCGCTGCCGTCCGTCAGGTCGTAGATGACGAGCGGGATCGCGACCGACTGGAACCAGCGGCCGATGTTGGAGATGACCGCGCCGATCCAGACCGTTCGGAAGTTGGCGAAGCCGAACGCCGCGAAGGGGCCGGGCGTGCCGGTGCCCTCGTCCTCGCTCCCCTGCCCCTCGCTCACGTTCTCACCGTACGGGGAAGGTGCCAGAATGCTCGCCATGGCCCTCATCGAGACCGAAGTCCGCGACCGCGTCGGGATCCTGACGCTGAACGACCCCGAGAAGCGCAACGCGATCACACTCGCGATGAACGACGAGATCCTCGCCGTCCTCGATGCGTGGGAGGCCGACGATGGGGTGGGTGCCGTCGTGTTGACCGGCGCGGGCAAGGGCTTTTGCGCGGGCGCGGACCTCGACGACCTCCTGGCCGATCAGGGGCCGGAGGGCATGAAGAAGATCTACGAGGGCTTCATCCGCATCGCCCACAGCTCGCTGCCCATCGTGGGCGCGATCAACGGCGCCGCGGTCGGTGCGGGTATGAACATGCTGCTCGCCTGCGACATCGCGATCGCCGCCCGTGAGCGGGCCCGCTTCGACTCGCGCTTCCTGCAGATCGCCCTGCACCCCGGCGGCGGCCACACCTGGCGCCTGCGTTCGATCGTCGGGCGCCAGACCACGATGGCGATGGTGCTCTTCGGTCAGGTGCTCTCCGCCGAGCGGGCCGCCGAAGCCGGGCTGGTGTGGCAGGTCGTGGACGACGCCGACCTGCTCGACGAAGCCGTTGCCATCGCCGCCGTCGCGGCCGGGCAGGGCAAGGAGCTGAACGCCCGCACCAAGGCGTCGATTCTCACGCTCGACACGGTCTCGGAGTCCGACGCAGCCGTCGACCACGAGCTCTGGCCGCAGCTGTGGTCGATGGAGCAGGGCGACTTCCGGGCCCTCGTCGAACGTCTCCAGAAGAACATCAGCTCGAAGAACTGATGGCGGTCGAGGTCGACCCGGTGACGGGTCTGGTCGAGCGACCGCCGCCCCGGCCGTATCCCTTCGGGCCGCCGTCGATCGCGTCGGTGCTCGACGGTCCGTTGGCCGACACTCCCGACCAGGTCGCGCTGATCGACGACGAACGCACGTGGACCTACGCCGAGCTCGATCTCGAGGTGGAACGCACCGCGGCGGCATTGGTGGCGATCGGGGCCGGGCCCGGGAGCCGGGTTGCCTGGACGCTGCCGAACTGCGCCGAGCTCCCCGTCGGGTTCCTCGCCACGCAGCGGATCGGCGCCCTGTGGCTCGGGGTGAACGCGCCGCTCGCCGGGCCGGAGAAGCAGTTCATCCTCGACGACGCCGAGGTCACGCACTACATCGCGACCGACGACGCCCTCGCGGAGGTGAGCGGCGCCGCCCGTCGGGTCAGCCGGGCCGAGTGGGTCGACCGGGTTGCGACGGCCGATCTCGACCGACCCGCGGTGGAGATCGATCCCCATGGGCCGGCTGCGCTCGCCTACACGTCCGGCACGACCGGCCGGCCGAAGGGCGCCGTGCACTCGCAGCACAATCTCGTGTGGCCAGGGCTCGTCACCCTCATCACCCACCCGCTCGCCCCCGGCGAGCGCCAGGGCACTCCCCTCGCCCACACGATCCTCAACATGCTCGTGCTCGGGCCCATCGCCGCGCTGGTGCGGGGCGGCACCGGTGTCGTCCTCCACTCGACCCGGGCGGAGGACTACGCAGCCGACGTCGCTCGCCACCGGATCACCCGCTCGACGATCGTGCCGACGATCGCCCACGATCTCGTCACCCGCGAGGTCGACCCGGCCCTGCTCGAGTCGCTCGAGTTCGTGGTGATCGGCGGCGCCGCGGTGAGCGGTGACGTGCGTCGCCGCTTCGCCGACCGGTTCGGCACACGAGCCATCGGCGGCTACGGGCTCAGCGAGGCACCCACGGGCATCGTGCGCGAGTCGGTGGACGAGCCGATCAGCGACACTGCCGCGGGCTATCCGATGGAGCCGTTCGAGATCTCGATCGTCGACGAGTCGGGCGCTGTGGTGCCGACCGGCGACGAGGGCGAGATCTGTGTGGGGGCAACGACGACCGGCGACTGGGCCGGCTGCTGGACGCCGATGCTCGGCTACTGGAAGCGCCCGGAGGCCACCGCGACGGCGTTGGCCGACGACGTGCTCCACACCGGCGACGTCGGCTGGCTCGCCGAGAACGGCCGGCTCACCATCAGCGGCCGTCGCTCCGAGCTGATCCTGCGGGGCGGCGCCAACGTCTACCCCGTCGAGGTCGAAGCGGTGCTGCTCGCGCATCCGGCCGTGGCCGAGGCGGCGGTGCACGGTGTCGCCGACGACCGTCTCGGCGAGCGGGTCCACGCCACCATCGTCACGTCCGCCGACGTGGACGATGCCGAGCTCCGCGCCCATTGCGCTGCGTCACTCGCCGCCTACAAGGTCCCCGACGCCTTCACCCGCGTCGCCGCCCTCCCCCGCAACGCCATGGGCAAGATCCGCAAAACCGACCTCCCCTAAGGGGATCTATGGTCACGAAAGGGTCGTTCTGGACGGCTTCGGGCCCCAGATTTCGACCCTTTCATGACCATAGATCCTTCTCGCGGAAGGTCCTTCTCGCGGAAGGTCCTTCACGCGGAAAAGGTCCTTTTCGCTGGCTAGAAGCCGATCCATTCGGCGATGAGGTCCTCGCGGCGTTCGTCCCACTCTTCGGCGGTCATGGCGTAGCGGATGTGGTCCTCCCAGACGCCGTTGATCTCCAGATACCGCTCCGCGGTGCCCTCGTCGCGCAGCTTGAGCTTCTCGGCGACCCGGCGGCTGGCGGCGTTGCGGGGCACGATCGCCGCCTGCACGCGGTGCAGGTGCAGCTCCTCGAACGCGAACCGGGCGGCCACGACGAAGGCCTCCGGGGTGTAGCTGTTGCCGGCGAGGGCTTCGTCGATCCAGTAGCCGACGTAGCAACTCTGGAACGGTCCCCGCTGGATCGAATTGAGGTTGATCTCGCCGCCGAACACGCCGTCGACGAAGATCCCGAACCCGTAACCGGTGCCGAGCTGGCGTTCCCGTTGACGGGCCGAGCACCGCACGGAGAACGCCTGCGCGTCCTCGACGACGTCCGGCGATCCGGGCAGCCGGGCCGGCTCCCACTTGGTCAGCCAGTCGCTGTTGCGGCGCCTCACCTCCTGCCATTTCGTGAAGTCGGCCGCGTCGAGGGGGCGCAGGAGGACTCGTCGACCGAACAGCGTGCTCACGGCCGGTGATCGTAGGGCAATCAGTCGTCGAACAGGGAGAACGCCAGCCCGTCGAGGATGTCGGCCTCGCTCACGAGGACCTCCTCGATCCCGAACTGGCGCATGATCCGCACGAGGATGCTCATGCCCGCGACGATCGTGTCGACCCGGCCCGGTTCGAGTCCGGGATTGTGGGCCCGGTCCTCCCGGTTCTCCACGGCGACGGTGCGGTAGACGTCTTCGGCCGCGTCCTTGGTCAGCCGGAAGTGGTGCACCCGGTCGCGGTCGTATTCGGGAAGCCCGATCTCGACCATCGCGGCGGACGAGACCGTGCCCGCCAGCCCGATGAAGGTGCGTGCCGCGGAGGCCTGCGGGATCTCCCTCGCCACATCGTCGAGATGCGCCTCGGTGATCGAGAGGCAGGCCACCAACTCCTCGGGCGCCGGCGGGTCCGACTCGATGTACTTCTCGGAGAGGCGCACGCAGCCGATGTCGAGCGAGATCGCGGCGGTCGCCTCCTCGAGGCCGTAGGCGAACTCGGTGGAGCCGCCACCGATGTCGAACACGAGGAACGGCCCGTCCGCCGGATCGAGCTCAGCGGTGGCTCCCCGGAACGAGAGCCGCCCCTCCTCGAGCCCGCTCAGCAGCTCGGGCCGGGCGCCCACCACGGCCTCGGCCGCGTCGAAGAACTCGTCGCGGTTCGCCGCGTCACGGGCGGCGCTGGTGGCGGTGATCCGCACCCGTTCGACGCCGTGGCGGTCCATGACCCCGCGGTACTCCGTCAGGCACGCCAGCGTGCGGGCGATCGCTTCCTCGTTGAGCCGACCGGTGGCGTCCACACCGTCACCCATGCGGGTGATGGTCATCAACCGCTCGACCGTGGACGTGCCGTCGTGGACGAGCAGGCGGGTGGAGTTCGTGCCGCAGTCGATCGCTGCAACGGTCACCATGTCAGTCGTCCTCCGCGTTCGTCAGCTGATCGGCGACCCACCGGCCGACCGGATCGTCGCCCCCGGCGAGATACCAGGCGTAGTGGGCATGCAGGCACTTCACGCCCCGGCGGGTGCCGCCGACGCCTGCCGAGGGGCGCGGGCCCTCGTGCTCCTCGGGGATGGCGGCCTCGCGCTCGGCGGCGTAGCGGGCATGCGCCGCCTCGAGCTCGGCCGGATCCACGGCGTCCTCAGCCCGGCGAACGCCACCCTCGCTCTCGAGTCGTCCCACGTCGCGCCGTGCCCTCTCGCCGACGAGCCAGTAGCGCGTCGGCATGGGACGACCGTCGTCGAGAAGCGGCGCGTTGCGCAGCACGACGGGATCGCCGGTCTCGTCCCGCACGACCACCTCGAACGCGCCACCGGGCGGACGGCCGAGCAGCTCCTCGACCCGCTCGCGGTCCGCGGCAGTCGCGTTCATCGGCGCATCCGGCGCAGCCGGCGGATCCGGCCGACCAGCACGAACGAGGCAGCCACGGCGATCGCCAGCGCGACCACCCGCTTGAGGATGGGCGTGCGCGCCGCGTCCATCAGGTCGATCGCCTCCGGCTCGGGCATCTCGACGGTGCGGCGGGGCGGCCGCCGCTCGGTCGGCCGATCCACGCCGGCCGCCATCAGCGCGTCGAGGTTCTCGGCGAACTGGGCGACGAGGGTCTCCCCGACGTCGGCGATGACCCCCTTGCCGAGCCCCGCGACCCGGCCGGTGAACGTCAGATCCGTGTCGAGGTTGACCTGCGTCGTCGTGTCCGAAACGGCCTCGAGATGCGCCGTGAGGGTGGCCTCCGCCTTGCCCTCGCCATCGGCGTCGAGACCCTGCCCGTGGACCACGACCTTGTAGTCGGCCGGACTCTGGGACACCACGGTCGCCTCACCGGCGTACTCGGACGTGATCGGCCCCGTCTTCACGTGGATGACGCCACGGAACTCGCGGCCGTCGACCTCGCGCAGCTCGGCACCCGGGACACAACGGGCGATCTGTTCGATGTCGGTCAACACCGCCCAGGTGTGGTCGATCGGATGGCCGACCTCGAAGCTGTTGCTCAGGTCCACCGGCGCAGATCCTGGAGGGTGTCGACGTCGGCGTCGTCGCCTTCGCACGGAACGGCCTCGACCATCTCCGGCCGCTCGCGCATCAGGCGGCGGGCGCCCTCGTCACCCGAGACCGGCAACGACGCCCATTGCGAAGCCGCGAGGCGCACCGGAGGTCGCGGGCCCTTGCCGAAGTCGGCGGCGGCGATGTCGCCGGTGGCGTCGCCCACCGCGCGCCACGCGTCCGGCGAGACGCCCGGCTGGTCACCGAGGCCGACGACGACGGCGTCGTGCCCCCGGGCATCGGCGTAGAGCGTCGCCGCTCGCAGCGATGTGGACTGACCGTCCTCCCAGCGTTCGTTGTGGAGGATCGTGACGTCGTCCGGCATCACGTCGACGAGATCGACGCAACCGCCGACCACGATCACTTCGTCGAACCCGGCGGCCCGGGCGTTGTCGACGGCGTGGCGGACGATCGGCTTCCCTCGCACGACCGTCAGGAGCTTGTGCTTCGGACCGGCGAAACGCGTACCCGCACCGGCCGCGAGGATCACGGCGGCCGTGCTGGTCGGGGCCACTTCTCTGGCCGGGTACACCTCGTCGGTCGTCATGGGCACAGTCTGGCGCCTTCCGGCCCGGCTCCCTCGCCCCGGCCCGCCCGCGACGTCGGCAGCGTCACGGCGTAGGGTGCCCCGATGGAATCGAACGTCGATCCCACCATGCCCGTGTCGACCAACCGGCCGCCGGCCGTGCGCGTCACGATGCTCCTCGCCGACTCGGCCCAGGTGGCGGACGGCAAGCTGTTCATCCTCGGTGGTGGCATCACCGCGATCGGCCCCCGCCCCCAGCCGATGGGCGTGGCGATCCGCATCGAGGTGCCGTGGGACCGGGCCAATGTTCCCCACCAGTGGCGTATCGATCTCCTCGACGAGGACGGCCACCCCTTCACCGTGCGGGACAAGCCGCTCGTCGTCCACGGCCGCTTCGAAGCCGGACGGCCAGCCGGCCTGAAACCCGGCACGCCGCTCGCGGTGCCGCTCGCGATCAATTTCCCGGCGATTCCGGTCACCCCGGGAAAGAGCTACACCTGGCAACTCTCGATCGACGGCGGTACCCACGTCGACTGGCGCCAGAGCTTCCACGTCCGTGCCGGCAAGCCGGCGTCCCCCGCCGGCCCGCCCCCCGCCCCCGAGGCGAACCCCGACGACCCAGGACGCCTCCCCGGCCTGGACTGACCATGCGGCGTGTCCTCGTTGTCCTCGGATGTGCGCTGGCGCTCTCGGCGTGCGAGGTGACGGAGACGCTCCACATCGGCGAGGACGGGACGGGCACCTACTCGGTCGAGTGGATCGTCGACCCCGACGATCCGGGCTTCCTCGGGATCGACATCGTCGGGGCGTTCGAGGACGTCGATCTGGATGCGTACGACCGGGCGGACGGGCGTCGGTTCATCGTTGAGATCCTCGCTCTCCGCGGGAATGAGCCGTTCCTGGACGAGATCGCCGACTCGTTCGACATCCGACGGGACGACGGACGTCTCGTGTTCGACTTCACGATCTCGTTGGCGACGTATCTCACCCAGGCCGTCGATGAAGGAACGGTGTTCGCCGACCTCACCCTCGAGAACGACGGCGACGACTGGCGACTCCGAGCCGACAGCCGCTCGTCGGTCGAGCACTTCCTCCAGGAGCTGTTCGCACTCGAGAGCTCCCCGTTCGAGAACGTGGACACCACGTCTCCGGACTTCTTCCCGATGACCTTCCGAGCTCGCGTGCAGGTCGAGGGCGACATCACGTCGTCCGATGCCCACATCGTCGAGGACGGAATCCACATCTGGGAGTGGTCGCTCGGCGGTGAAGATCGGCCGGGTGTCGACCTCGGCTGGTCCACCGCCGACACCTGGGCTCGTCCCCGTCTGATCGCGCTCGGTGCGTTGATCCTCGCCGCGTTCGGCGCGATCGTCGCCATACTCGTGTGGGGCTTCGGCGTCCCCCGCCGCTCCCCTGCGCCCTGACCCCCCCCAACCCCGAACTGGTGAAAACTGATCGGGTTTCGCCCGATGAGTTCCCACCAGTTCGAAGAGTCTTTCGAGAAGATTGAGGATCCTGCGATGCTCGACACCACTGATCCGGATCTCGTGAAACCGCTCCTGCGGGGCCGCTCCCACGAGTACGCCTTCTTCGTCGCGCTCACGCTGGCGCCGATCATGATCGCCGCCGCCCCGGGCGTCAGGCCGCGCCTGGTGATCGCCCTCTACGTCGCCGCGATCACCGGCCTGTTCGGGATCAGCGCCCTCTACCACCGCGTCGACTGGGCGCCGAAGGCCCGCTCGCGCATGAAGCGGCTCGACCACTCGATGATCTTCATCGCGATCGCCGGCACCTACACGCCGATCGCGGTCTTCGCGCTGTCTCCCGGCGTGGCCCGGGTCGTGCTGCCGGTCGTGTGGATCGGGGCGCTGGTCGGCATCGTCGTGCGCAACCTCTGGCCCGACGCGCCCAAGCCCCTCGCCGCCGCGCCCTACGTCGCCGTGGGCTGGGTGGCGGTCTTCGTCATGTTCGACATGTGGTCGAGCCTCGGCGTGGCCGGGTTCACCCTCGTCGCCGTGGGCGGCCTGCTCTACACCTTCGGCGCGGCCGTCTACGCCCTCCGACGCCCCAACCCGTGGCCCCACCACTTCGGCTACCACGAGATCTTCCATCTCTTCGTGATCGGCGGCGCCGCGCTTCACTACGTGAGCGTGGCGTTCGTCGCGATCCCCAAGGCTTGACCGGCCCGTCAGCCGTGGATCGGGCCCTCGGTCTCGGAGAGCGCCTGGGCGATGCGTCCGGTGCGTTCGCCGATGATCTCGGCGACGATCGACACCGCCGTCTCCTCGGGCGTGCGGGCGCCGATGTCGAGCCCGATCGGTGACCGCAGTCGGTCGAGACCGGCCTGGTCCACGCCGGCGTCGACGAGGCGCGCGGTCCGGTCGTCGTGGGTCCGACGGCTGCCCATCACCCCGATGTAGCCCACGTCGGTCGTGAGCGCGGCGGTGACGGCGGGGACATCGAACTTCGCATCGTGGGTGAGGATGCAGACGGCGTCGCGGGGGCCGAGGTCGGCACCGATCTCGGCGAGCAGCCGGTCCGGCCAGTCGACGACCACGTCGTCGGCCATCGGGAAACGTGCCGGCGTCGCGAAGACCTCGCGGGCATCGCAGACCGTCACCCGGTAGCCGAGCAGCTTGCCGACGCGGGCGAGCGCCGCGGTGAAGTCGACCGCTCCGAAGATCACCATCTTCGGCGGCGCCGCGAAGCTCTCGATGAACACGGACACCACGCCCTCGCGGGCCTCGCCGTGCTCGCCATAGTGGCGGATGCCGGACCGCCCGGCCGCCAGCTCGCCGATGGCGTCTCGGGCCACGACCCGGTCGAGGTCCTCGTTCCCCAGTGACCCTTCCGCATCGCCACTCGGACGCACGAGCAGCTTCGCGCCGGTACCGGGGCCCTCGATGATCGTCGCCAGCGCGACGGGATCCTCGGCCTGCACTGCGTCACGCAGATGGTCGTACACCGCGCCCATCAGGTCACCAGTCCAGTGGCTCGATGAACAGATGGATCGTGCCGCCGCACGTGAGCCCGACGGCGAAGGCCTCGTCGTCGCTGTAGCCGAACGTGACCATCCGGCGCTCGCCGGTGTCGAGCACGTCGAGCGCCTCGACGACGACGGCGCCCTCGACACAGCCGCCGGAGACCGAACCGGCGACATCGCCGGCCTCCGAGACGACCATGGCGGCGCCCGGCAGCCGGGGGCCGGAGCCCTCGAGGTCCACGACGCGCGCGACGGCGACTCGTTGCCCGGCGGCGCGCCAGCGGTCGATGTCGGCGAACAGTTCCTTCACGGCTCCAGCATGCCCGCTGGAGCGTCGATCAGGCGACGTTCAGGCCGCGGACCCGGGCGCGTGCCGCGTCGAGGTCGCGCCGGCTGGCGGCGAGATCGGCGACGGACGCATGGTTCCGACGGAGGTCCTGATGGGCGTTCCACCGGCAGGTCAGCTCGGCGAACTGGTTCTCGAAGTCACGGGGATCGGTGTTCATGACGCCATGATACCGAAGCCGCCGCCGACGATTCCGTGGAATCCTCGCTCCTGACCGATATCTGACCTGAGATTTTGAAGCCGGATCGTCATACTCACCTTGCTATCATCGGCACCATGCCGTGGACGCCTCCGAAACCGATCGACCCGATCAACCGCCGGATCCTGAGCGAACTGGCCGCCGACGGTCGGGTCAGCATGCGTGAGCTCGGCGAGCGGGTCGGCCTCTCCGCCCCGGCGACGACCGAGCGGGTCCGTCGCCTCGAGCGCGACGGCGTGATCCGCGGCTACCGCACCGTCATCGACCCCGACGCCTTCGGCTACCCCATGCTGGTGGTCGTCCGGGTGCACTCGGCCGGCCCCAACGCGGCCGAGGTCGACCGGCTCGCCCAGGAGACGCCCGAGGTCGTCGAGTGCCATCGCGTGACCGGCAGCGAGTCCCACGTCATCCGGGTGCGGGTCCGTGACGTCGCCCATCTCAACGAGGTGGTCGAGCGCTTCTGGGAGTACGGCGACACGATCACGAACGTGGTGACCACGACCCCGGTGGTGCTGCGGGACGTGCCGCTCGAGTGAATCCCGGTGTCAGGGGGCGCGACGCTCGAGCTCGAGCCGGGCCCACGCCAACATCACCGGAATGCCGATCCCCAGCACGAGCAGGCCGGGCCAGGTCTGCGCCCAGGTGACGTCACCGATGAAGCCCTGCCGGGTGAGGCGCAGGAGGTTCGTGATCGGGTTGACCCGGGCGACGCCGTGCATCCAGCCGCTCAGGAGCGTGATCGGCACCTGACCGATCGACGGGAACATCAGCGAGAACGACACCATCTGCACGATGGCCATCGCCTTCACGTCGCCGATGCGCAGCACGACCGCCAGCGCGAACGAGCCGAAGAGCAGGGCACCGCCGATCCCGCCGACATACGCCATGAGCACCCCCAGCACGCCGCCGGGGGCGGACAGATCCTGAAACGTGGCGACGATCAGCACGACCGTGATCGGCATCATGGCTCGCACCAGCGTGTAGACGAGCGGCGCGACGAGGATCGCCGAACGGCGGATCGGGCTGACCAGCAAGCGGTCGACGAACCCGCTCTCGAGATCGTTCGCCATCGCACCGGCGGTGCCGACACCGGCGAACGACGCGCCCTGGAGCATCGCGAAGGCGGCGACCCAGTTGACGATCTTCGGCGTCGGGTAGCCCTCCACCCGCGTGATGCCGTCGAAGCTGCCGGTGAACGCGATGACGAAGAACATGGGCATCACCACCATCGGCACCGTGATCGACGGAAGCCGAACGAGCCGGGTCAGGTTGCGACGGGCCATCCCCGCGATGGTGGGGACGAACGGGACGTACTCGTCGGTCGTCGTGGCGCGCACCGGCGCGGTCGTGGTCATGAGACGCGCAACCGCCGCAGATAGGCCCGATACGCGAGACCGAGCGAGAAGACGGCGACCAGCGCCGTCATCGACAGCGCCTGCCCGAAGTCCGACCAACTCCAGCCGGAGATCACCAGGTTGCGGGTGGGGTTGATGATGAGGGTGAACGGATTGACCTCGGCGACCGACTGGTACCAGCCCTTCATCAGCGCGGTCGGGAAGAAGGCGGAGCTGATGAAGATCATGACGAAGATCAGCGGGAACATCGCCTGCGTGGCCTCGGTGCTGCCGGTGCGGATCGCCACCGCGAGCCCGAAGCCCGACAGGGCGACGCCGAGGGCGACCGAGATGATGACCAGGGCGACGGCCCCGGCCAGCCCGCTCTTCACCGGAGCGCCGAAGACGAGGAACACGCCCATCAGGAACATCGCCTGCACCGCCGCGGCCGATGCCGCACCGGCGACCCGCCCGATCAGGACGCTCTGGCGGGCGACGGGGCTGGAGATCAGGCGGTCGAAGAAGCCGGTCTCGATGTCGGTCGCCATGTCGCTCCCCGCGTTGGACGCGTTGAACGCGATCCCCTGGAGGATCGACGACGGCAGGATGAACTGGAGGAACGAATCGACCTCGGGAAAGGCCGGCAGATCGACGGCCCGCGAGAACTGTGAGGCGTAGACCGCCGCCATGAGCAGGGGGAACACGAGGCCCGGGATGAAGTCCGTCGGCCGCCGAAACGTCGCCACCGTGGCGCGCACCGAGAGCGACCAGACCTGTTCGACCGTGACCAGGAGCCGCGATCGCGGGGCGTCGAGGACGGCCGTCATGTCGTTTCGGCGCCCTCGAGCCGGCGTCCGGTCGCATCCGCGAAGACGTCGTCGAGGCTCGGCGAGTCCAGCTCGACATGGGCGACCGGCACACCCTGCTCGTCGAGGGCGCGCACGACGTCGGCGAGTCGGGCCGCGCCGTCCTTCAGCCCGATGGCGACACGTCCGGCCCGGGCCGGACGTTCGTCCCCGAACGTCGCCATCACGGATCGGGCGATGTCGATCATCACGGCATCCCCCACCTCGATCCGGAGCGTGGGATCGCCGACCTGTTCCTTCAGCGTGGTCGGGTCGCCCTCGCGCACGATCTTGCCGCCGTCGATGATCGCGATGCGGCCGGCGAGCTCGTCGGCCTCCTCGAGGTACTGGGTGGTGAGGAACACCGTCGTGCCCTCGTCGTTCAGCGAGCGCACCTCTTCCCACACGGCCAGGCGGCTCGTCGGGTCCAGGCCGGTCGTGGGCTCGTCGAGGAACAGCACGGTGGGTCGGTGGATGAGGGCCAGGGCGAGGTCGAGCCGGCGCCGCATGCCGCCCGAGTAGGTGCCGACGCGGCGATCACCCGCCGCGGTGAGTCCGACCCGTTCGAGCAGCTCGTCGGAACGGGCGATGCCGACCTTGCCGCCGAGGCCGTGCAGGACGGCCTGGAGCCGGAGCAACTCGTTGCCCGTCATCAGCGGATCGATCGCCGCGTCCTGAAGGGCGACGCCGATCGAGCGCCGCACCGCGTTCGCGTCCTTCACCACGTCGAATCCGGCCACCCGGGCCGTGCCTGCGGTCGGTCGCAGGAGGGTGACGAGCATGCGCACGGTGGTGGACTTGCCGGCGCCGTTCGGGCCGAGAAAGCCGAAGATCTCCCCGGCGTCCACCGAGAGATCGATGCCGTCAACGGCGCGCAGGTCTCCGAACGTGCGGACGAGACCGACTGCTTCGACTGGTTTCGCGGTCATCGAGCCCCCTGCACGCGTGTCGGCTCACGGTAGCGCCGCGCGTCGGCCGCGCCCGACTCTGGAACGCCGTTCAGGGTGTCGGATGTGTCACACAGCCCTGGAGGCCGGGAACGGCGTAGAGCTCCTCGCCGGGTTCCACGTAGAAGCTCCGGCAGCGGGCCGCCACGTCGAACCCGTCGGGCCCGAGAATCCCCTCGATGTCGCCCTCGATCGCGTCGATCTCGGCCTGGAGCGCGGCGCGGCGGACCCGGGCGTCGTCCAGTTCACCTCGCTGGTCGAACCAGTTGCCGACCGGGATCGCGGCGAGCCCGACGCCGACGGACAGCGTGATCGCGGCGAGGCCGGCCCGCACGATGCGGCCGGAACGCGGCGCGGCGGCTTCAGCCATGACGGACGCTCACGATCCACCGGCCAGGGCGGCCATCCCGCGGAACGCGGCAGCTTCACCGAGCTGCTCCTCGATGCGCAGGAGCTGGTTGTACTTGGCGACACGGTCCGAGCGAGCCGGCGCCCCCGTCTTGATCTGACCGCAGTTCGTGGCGACGGCGAGGTCGGCGATCGTGTTGTCCTCGGTCTCGCCGGAGCGATGCGACATCACCGACGTGTAGCCGCTGCGGGTCGCCATCTCGACGGCGTCGAGCGTCTCGGTGAGCGAACCGATCTGGTTGACCTTGATGAGGATCGAGTTGGCGGTGCCGGACTCGATGCCCCGACCGAGCCGCTCGGTGTTGGTGACGAACAGGTCGTCGCCCACGAGCTGGATCCGCGAACCGACGGCTTCGGTGAGCGCGGCCCAGCCGTCCCAGTCGTCCTCGGCCATGCCGTCCTCGATCGACACGATCGGGTAGCGGTCACACAGCCCCGCGAGCTCGGCGACCATCTCGTCGGGCGTCAGCCGGCGCCCTTCGCTGGCGAGGTCGTAGACCCCGTCGCGGAAGAACTCGGTGGACGCCACGTCCATCGCGATCGCCATGTCGTCACCCGGCGTCAATCCGGTTCGTTCGATCGCGTCGATCAACAGCTGGACGGCTTCCTCGTTGCTGCCGAGATCGGGCGCGAACCCGCCCTCGTCGCCGACCGCGGTGGACAGACCCTTCTCGTGGAGCACGCCCTTGAGCACGTGGTACGCCTCCACGCCCCAGCGCATCGCCTCGGAGAACGACGCCGCGCCGACCGGCATGAACATGAACTCCTGGTAGTCGACACTGTTGTCGGCGTGCTCGCCGCCGTTGAGCACGTTCATCATCGGCACCGGGAGGACGTGGGCGTTCGAGCCACCCACGTGGCGCCAGAGGGGAATCTGGAGTTCGGTGGCCGCGGCGTGGGCCGCGGCGAGGCTGATGCCGAGGATCGCGTTGGCGCCGACCCGGCCCTTGTTGTCCGTGCCGTCGACCGCGATCATCGCGGCGTCGACGCCCCGCTGGTCGACGGCGTCGAGGCCGGCGACCGCGTCGGCGAGCTCACCGTTCACGAAGCCGACGGCGGTCAGCACACCCTTGCCGTTCATCCGGTCGCCACCGTCGCGCAACTCGACCGCCTCGAAGGCGCCGGTCGATGCGCCGGACGGGACCATGGCGCGGCCGAGCGCGCCCGAGTCGAGTTCGATCTCGACCTCGACGGTCGGGTTGCCTCGGGAATCGAAGACCTCTCGGCCGTGGACTCGCTCGATGATGCTCACTGCGCGTTTCCTCTGTGGTGCGGTCGTTCTGGGTCGGAACCCGGGTGGATGTTACCGACCATCGCGCGCAGCGTGAGGTATTCGCGCGATCCGCGCGACGGTCGAAGGATCCTCCGACCGCCGGGATCCCGTTCAGTCTCGCGTCCGCGCCGGCCGGAATCCAGTCGTCTTCAGTCCGCCGCCTTCGCCCGTTGCCACAGGGACTCCAACTCCGGGACCGACGCCCCCGCGATGTCCAGCCCGTCGTCCGCCGCCATCGCCTCGACCGAACGGAACCGGCGGATGAACCGGTTGGCGGCGCCCCGCAGGGCGGACTCGGGGTCGATGTCGAGCCGGCGGGCGACCTGCACGGCGGCGAAGAGCAGGTCACCGACCTCGTGCTCGGACGGATCCTCACGCACTTCGGCGAGCTCGTCCTCCACGTCGGCGTAGGCGACCTCCGGCCCACCGGACCAGTCGAAACCGACACCGGCGGCCCGCTTCTGCGACTTCAGGGCGAAGAGCAGCGCCGGAAGGGCTGACGGGATGCCGTCCATCGCCGACTCGCGTCCCTTCTCCTCCCGCTTGATCGCCTCCCAGTTGGAGAGGACCGTGTCGGCGTCGTCGGCGCTGACGTCGCCGAAGACGTGGGGATGACGCACCACCAGCTTGTCGTGCACCCCGCGGGCGACATCGGCGACGGTGAAGGCGCCGCGCTCGGAGGCCAGCCGGGCGTGGAAGAAGATCTGGTAGAGCAGGTCCCCCAGCTCCTCGGCGAGGTGCTCGTCGAGATCGGCGTCGTACTCGTCGTCGGCCAGGGCGGCCCGAGCGTCGATCGCCTCCAGCGTCTCGTGCGTCTCCTCGAGCAGGTGCTGACGGAGGCTGGCGTGGGTCTGCTTGCGGTCCCACGGGCACTGTTCGCGCAGCACCCGCACGAGCTCCTCGAACCGGGCGAACTCGGGGGCGACGGGTTCGGTCAGCGGGCCGATCCAGAGCGAGGTCAGGTGGTCGGCAGCGACGTCGCGGTCGAGATCGGCCCACGCGACGGGTGACACCGTCTCGCTGTCGAGCCCGAGGTGGCGCAGGACGATCACCTCCGACGGCGGCTCGTCGATCGCCAACTTGATGTCCGACAGCACGGCCTTCGAGTGACAGTGGGCGACGAGGAACGGGCCGGCCCGGCCAGCAGCCTGCTCGGCGAAGCGATGGCCGTCGATCAGCGTCACGTTGGACTCGACGGGGTCGCCCATCCGCTGCCAGACGAGATCGAGGAAGGAGACCGCGGGGAGTTCGACGAGTCCGACCCCGGCGGCCCCGGCTCGCTCCCGCAGGATCGCCACGCTGCGCTCGAGGACGAGCGGCGAGCCGGGAACCGCGTAGAGCAGGTCGCCGGCCGCCGCCTCGTCGATCAGGCGGGCCGCGATGGTCTCGTAGACCTCGTCGAAGTCGGCGGCCGTCTCGTAGACGTCGTCGAACGACACCGCAGTGGGGGCCAGCACGGCCGCCGCCGGGTGGCGGGTCGTGCGGACGAAGCAGCGGGCGGCCGCGGCGATCGCGTCCGTGGTCTGCGCGGTGACGAGCGATCCGTCGGCGGGCCCGAGCCCGACGATCGTGATCGTGCCCATCGCGACGATCAGCCGGCCGGGGTGACGCCCGTGACCGGGTCGTAGGTGCCGAAGTCCGGATGGATCTCGATCTCGACATCGGTGAACGCGGCAGCTTCGAGTTCGGCGAACTCCGGGGTGCTCAGATAGGCGTCACGCACGGCGATCGGATCGTCGATGCTCTGGGCCTCGAACGAGCGGACGTGGATGACGTGCCAGCCGAAACTGCTCTGAGCCGGGGCGGAGACGTCCCCGATGTCGGTCGCCCGGGCGCCGGCGACGTAGCCCGGGTCGAGGCTGTCGGTCGTGTAGCAGCCGATGTCGCCGCCGACCTCGCTGGACGGGCCGATCGACACTTCCATCGCCACGGCGGCGAAGTCCTCTCCGGCGTCGAGGCGGACGACGACGGCCTCCGCCTCCTCGAGCGTGTCGACGAGGATGTGCGACGAGCACAGCTCGGCCGGCAGCGAGGGCTCGACGCCTTCGGCGGCGAGATGGTCCGCCACCGCGTAGAGGGCGACGAAGCGGCGAAGCACGAACATCGCTTCGGCCGAGTCCGCCGCCGGGAACGTCGGGTCCTGGGCGGCGAGGAGGTCGAACTCCGTCTGGGCATCGGCCCTGACCTCGTCGCTCGCCTCGTAGCCCCGATCGCTGAGTTCGGCGACGAGCACCTCGGTGGTGATGCCGTACTCGAGCGCGGGCCCGACGAGGGACCGATCGAAGGTCGAGCCGAGCTCGTCGACACTCATCATCTCGACGCCGTTGACGGTGATGAGGGCGTCGTCACTGTCCGACCCACAGGCCGACACGACGAGAACGAATGCCGCGGCGACGAACGCACGGCGGAGAAGGGGCGAAATCTGCTTCACGGAGGGTGCAGGCTATCCGGCCCCGACCCCGAATCTCGGGTCAGGCCTCCGGCAGGAGATCGGCGAAGATGTCGACCAGCTGTTCGACGACCGGCCCGCCCTTCTTGCGCAACGGCAGCTGCAGTTCGCCGATGGCCTCCTTGTAGACCGCGGCGTTGCCCGTGCCCTTCCCCGAGTAGAGGCGATCGAGCCGCACCTGGCGGCTGTCCGGCAGCACGACCGGCGACACCCGGGCGACCCAGTCGGGTCCACCGAACCCCGGCCCCTTGGTCACCGTGACCTCCCGCACCCCGGCCCGCACGCACTCGACCCGCAGTCGGGCGACCTGCAACAGCGCCTCGGCCGGCTCCGGGATCGGCCCGAAACGGTCGAGCCACTCGGCCCGGACGTCCTCCAGCGCCTGCACCGTGTCCACGTTCGCCAGCCGCCGGTACGCCTCCAACCGCGTGGCTTCTCTGGTCACGTAGTCGTCAGGAAGATGGGAGTCACCGGGCACCTCGATCGAGATCTCGACCGGTTCCTCGGGCCGTTCGCCCTTCAGCTCGGCCACGGCTTCGGTGACCATCTGGCAGTAGAGGTCGTAGCCGACCGCGGCGATGTGGCCGGACTGGCCGGTGCCGAGCAAGTTGCCGGCGCCACGGATCTCCAGATCGCGCATCGCGATCCGGAAGCCCGAGCCGAGCTCGGTCGCCTCACCGATCGTCTTGAGCCGCTCGTAGGCCTCCTCGCTGAGGACGACGTCCTCCGGGTGGAAGAGATAGGCGTAGGCGCGCTGACCGGCGCGGCCGACCCGGCCCCGCAACTGGTGGAGCTGCCCGAGCCCGAGCAGATCGGCCCGGTCCACGACGAGCGTGTTCACCGACGGCATGTCGATGCCGGATTCGATGATCGTCGTGCACACCAGCACGTCGAACTCCCCTTCCCAGAAGTCGACGACCACGCGTTCGAGCGTGCCCTCGTCCATCTGGCCGTGGGCGACGGCCACCCGCGCCTCGGGGACCAGACCGCGCAGCCGTTCGGCGACGTGTTCGATGTCGCGCACGCGATTGTGCACGAAGAACATCTGCCCCTCGCGCAGCAACTCCCGCCGGATCGCCTCGGCGACCGCCCGCTCCTCGTACTCCCCCACGTAGGTCAGGATCGGTTGCCGGTCGGCGGGCGCCGTGTTGAGCACGGACATGTCACGGATGCCGGTCAGCGACATCTCCATCGTGCGCGGGATCGGCGTCGCCGTGAGCGTCAACACGTCGACGTCGGTGCGGAGCCGCTTGATCTGTTCCTTGTGGGAGACACCGAAGCGCTGCTCCTCGTCCACGATCAGCAGGCCGAGGTCCTTGAAGGCGATGTCCTGCGACAGCAGGCGATGGGTGCCGATGACGAGGTCGACGTCGCCGTCCTTCAACCCGTCGACGACGGCCTTGGCCTGGGCATTCGTCAGGAATCGGCTCAGCACCTCCACCCGCACGGGGTAGGGGGCGTAGCGCTCCCGAAACGTGGCGTGGTGCTGTTGGGCGAGCAGCGTGGTGGGCACGAGCACCGCCACCTGTTTGCCGTCCTGGATCGCCTTGAACGCGGCCCGCAGGGCCACTTCGGTCTTGCCGAAACCCACATCGCCGACGACGAGCCGGTCCATGGGTGCGGACTGCTCCATGTCGTTCTTGACGTCGACGATCGCGTGCAGCTGATCGGGTGTCTCCTGGAACGGGAAGCCGTCCTCGAGCTCGCGCTGCCACGGGGTGTCGGGCGCGTAGGCGTGGCCCTCCGAGGTGACCCGGGTCTGGTACAGGACCACGAGTTCCTGGGCGATCTCCTGCACCGCCGAGCGCACCTTCGCCTTCGCGCTGTGCCAGTCGGCGCCGCCCATCTTCGACAGGGTCGGTGTCTCCCCTCCCGTGTAGGGGCGGATGGACTCGATCTGGTCCGACGGCAGGTAGAGGCGATCCGTGCCCCGGTACTCGAGCAGGAGGTAGTCACGCTCGCTGCCGTTGATCGTGCGGGTGACCATGCCGCCGAATCGGGCGACGCCGTGCTGCTGGTGCACGACGAACGAACCTTCGCGGAGGTCCTCGAAGAACTTCTGGGCGTCGCGCCGGCGCGTCTTCGCCCGACGATGGGTGCGGCGGCGGCCCGTGAGATCCGTCTCGGCGAGCACCGCGAGCTTGATGTCCGGCATGACCGCGCCGCGCTCGAGCGGCACCGTCGTGATGTGTCCGCCGCCGGCCCCGAGATCGGTCGAGGGCGTCGCCGGCGCGAGCTCGACGCCGTGGTCGAGGAGGAGGGCACCCAGCCGTTCGGCGCTCGCCGCGCCATCCGCGGCGACGACGACGGTGTAGCCGGTGGCGAGCAGCCCCTGGACCTGCGAGACGGTCGACGTCATGTCGCCGACCACCGGCTCCCAGCCGGACGCGGCCACCGCCGGCGTGTCCGGCCCGTCGGATACGGGCAGCACGGTCCACGCCGGCGCGTCCGACTTCGCGAGGAGACGGTCGAACGGCAGATGCAGGCGGTGCACGTCGTCCGCGTCGACATCCCATGTCTTCGCGAGCGAACTCGCGAGATCGGCCTCCTCCGACGCGATGTCGGCCGCGCGATCACGGATCCGGCGCGGCTCCACCAACACGACGAGCGCGTCCGCGGGCAACAGATCCGGCAGGACGACCTCCTCGTCCACCAGCCACGGCAACCAGGACTCCATACCGTCGAAGAGCTGACCGTCGGTGATGCGGTCCCACTGCTCACGGCCCCAGGGTTCCTCGGCCACCAGCGCGGCGGCGCGCGCCCGCGCCTCGTCACCGGGCCGCAGCTCCCGACACGGAAAGATCTCGACCTCGGCGACCGCGAGGGTCGCCCGCTGATCGGCAACGGAGAACTCGGTGAGCCGGTCGACCTCGTCACCCCACAGGTCGACGCGCACCGGTGCGTCGGCGGTGCTCGGGAAGACGTCCACGATCGAGCCCCGTACCGCGACCTCGCCGCGGTGCTCGACCTGGTGCTCGCGGCGGTAGCCGAGCCCGACGAGCTCCTCCACCAACTCGACCGGATCGACGACGTCGCCGCTGCCGATCCGGATCGGGTCGATCGCCGCGCCCGGGTCGAGGCGCTGCACGAGGGCGCGGGCACTGGCGACGACCACCGCCGGGGCGTTCGCCCCGCCCCGCATCCGATGCAACGTCTGGAGTCGGGTGCCCATGGTCTCCACGGCGGGACTGACCCGCTCGAACGGCAGCGTCTCCCAGGCCGGGAACATCGCGACCTCGTCGTCACCGAGCAGCGCGGCCATGTCGTGGGCCAGCCGTTCGGCCTCGTTCTGCGTGGCGGTGGCGACGAGCATCGGCCGCCGCTCGGACGCCTGAGCCAGTCCGGCGAGGGCGAAGGCCCGCGCCGCGTCCGGAATCGCGAGCGACGACTCCCGCCGACCGACGACGCGTTCGAGCGCCGGCTCCTCACCCAGGCGGGGCAGCAGCGTGCGGAGATCGGTGAGCGACGGGGACATCAGGCGACGAGTGTGGCCGCTCTAGGCGCCGTTGAAGCGGTTCATCGTCGCTTCGATGTCGGAACCGAGGAGGTACTCGACCGCATCGGCCGCGACGCCCACCATGCGATCCAGCTCCGGGCGCTCGCTGCGGGCCGGCCGGCGCAGCAGATAGTCGGCTCCCTTCATGGTGCCGGGCGGGGGCTTGCCGACCCCGATGCGGATCCGGCTGAACTCGTCGGCGCGCAGGTGGGCGCGGACGCTCTTGAGGCCGTTGTTGCCGGCGAGGCCACCGCCGGACTTCACCCGGAGTCGACCGACCGGCAGATCGAGCTCGTCGTGGACGATCACCAATCGGCGCAGATCCTCGATGCCGAACCGGCGCACGAGCGGAGCCACGGCGCGGCCCGACTCGTTCATGTAGGTGCTGGGAACGGCCACCGCGAGCCGGTGCTCACCGACGCGGAGCAGGTCGGACGCAGCATGGTCGCGCTTGCCCCGCGTGAGCTTGCCGCCGTGACGACGCACCAGCTCGTCGACGACCCACACCCCCGCGTTGTGACGCGTCTGGGCGTAGTCCTCGCCCGGGTTGCCGAGCCCGACCACGAGCAGGTCCGCGGGGGTCCCGCGATGTTCTTTCCTGCGACGACCGACCATGGGCGGCCGACGTCCGTCGATCAGTCCTCGGCGCCGTCGTCGCCGCCGGCGTCGTCGCCCGCGTCGTCGCCGTCGCCGGACTCTTCGCCTTCGGCAGCCTCGGCCTCGGCTTCCGCGGCCTCTTCCTCGGCCATGGCCTCACGCGTCGAGCGGGTGACCATCGAGTGGGCGACGGAGTCCTCCGGGTCGACCAGCGTGGTGACGCCGGCCGGCAGGGGCAGGTCGCTCACGTGGATCGAATCGCCGAGCTCCATCGCCGAGATGTCGACCTCGATCTCGTCGGGGATCTCGGCCGGCTTGGCGGAGACCCGCAGCGTGTACAAGGTCTGGTCGACCATGCCGTTGGCCCGGGACACCTCGAGGGCCTCGCCGATGAGCACGACCGGCACGTCGGCCTCGATCTGCTGGTCGGCGGTGACCCGCAGGAAGTCGACGTGGATGACGTCACGGCGCACGGGGTGACGCTGGAGATCCTTCACGACGGAGAGCTGTTCCTGACCGTCGATGTTCAGGGTGATGATGGCGTTGACACCCGCATCGGTGGTGAGCGCGGCACGCAGGTCGGGCCAGGCGACCGACACGTTCACGGGGTCGGCGTCGAGCCCGTAGACGACGGCCGGCACACGGCCCTCTCGACGGAGGCGACGCGACGAGCGCGTGCCCTCGTCACGGCCGGTTTCGGCGCTCAAAAGCAGCTGGTCTGACATGGTTCTTCGGCTCCTGGGCAAAGCACGCGATCGAAAGTGGGTCCGCAGCGGACCGACGGATCAGGCTAGCGGGGACCGCGGGCATCGCCACGGGCCTCAGGCGAGGTGGTTGCCGCCGAAGATCTCGCTGACGGAGGTGTCCTCGAAGACGGCCGAGATCGCCCGGGCGATGATCGGCGCCACGCTCAGGACCTCCATCTTGTCGAACCGGCGCTCCGGCCCCTGCGGGATGGTGTCGGTGACCAGCACCCGCTCGATCGCCGCGTTCTTCAGCCGGTCGATCGCCGGGCCGGAGAAGACGCCGTGGGTGGTCGCCACGATGACCTTGCCCGCACCGTTCTCGGCCAGCAGGTCGGCGGCGGCGCAGATCGTGCCGCCGGTGTCGATCATGTCGTCGATCAGCACACAGGTGCGGCCTTCCACGTGGCCGATGATCTCCTTGGCCTCGACCGCGTTGAGCTCCTCGGTGGACCGGCGCTTGTGCACATAGGCCAGGTCGGCGTTGAGCAGGTTGGTGTAGCGCTCGGCGACCTTCATGCGCCCGGCATCCGGGGAGACGATCACGAGCTCGTCGTCGCCCATGTCGGCCAGATAGTCGACGAGGACGGGCATGGCCACCAGATGATCGACCGGCCCGTCGAAGAAGCCCTGGATCTGACCGGAGTGGAGATCGACCGACATCAGGCGATCGGCGCCGGCCGCGGTGAAGAGGTCGGCGAGCAGGCGGGCGGTGATGGGCTCACGACCCGAGGCCTTGCGGTCCTGACGGCTGTAGCCGTAGAACGGCGCGACCACGGTGATGCGTTTGGCCGAGGCCCGCTTGGCCGCGTCGACCATGATCACGTGCTCCATGATCGCATCGTTGATGGAGCCGTCGTCCCACGCGGTGTGGGTCTGGATGATGAAGACGTCGGAGCCGCGGATCGACTCGCCGTACTTCACGTGGATCTCGCCGTTGGCGAACTCCGCGATGTTGGGCGACCCGAGCGGCACGCCGAGCTCGTGACAGATGTCGGTGGCCAGCTCCTGGGTGGCCCGTCCGGCCACGACATGGAGCTTCTTGTGGTTCAGCAGTTGCATGAGGACCTGAGGTGTAGGCGAGCCGGGTCAGCGAGCGTCCGGACCCGCAGTGTAGAACGGCCCTGTGACAGTCGCGGCCGCGATCTCCGATCCCGGATCGAGCACCGCGTAGGGCCCGACGCGGGCGTGATCGCCGATGGATGCGAGCTTCGCCGACGTGTGCTCGAGCACACACCGATCGCCGACGGTCGTGTCCACGAGATGACACCCGGAGCCGACCTCGGTGCCCGCGCCGATGCTGGTCGCGCCGGCCAGGGTGACTCCTGCGGCGAGGCTCACGTCGGGCTCGATCACGACGGAGGCGTCGATGTAGGTGTGCTCGGGGTCGCGCATCGTGACGCCCTTGCCCATCCACGCCTGGTTGACCCGACGGCGCATGACGGCCTCTGCGGCGGCGAGGTCGGCCCGATCGCGGACGTCGATCAGTTCGTCGTCGCCCACGCTCATCGTCGCGACGTCGTGGCCGGTCTCTTCCAACACCACGCCGAGGGCCGAGATCGCCGGTCGTTCGGTGCGGCGCAGCGCGGGAGCGAGCAGCGAGCGGCGCACGATCCAGACGGCGGAACGGTCACGATCGACACCGTCGCTCACCAGCGCCGTTGCGGCCGCATCCGAGCGGCGATGACGGCGGTGCAGCGTGCGCAGCGTGTCGCCCGTCAGCAAGGGCAACGACGCAGCAACGACGAGGACGTCGTCATCGTCGGGGTCGACGTCGAGATCGAGATCGTCGTCCGCCCACCCGCCGAGCGCGGTGAGTGCGGCCGCACACGGGTCGTAGCGCACGTTGCTCCCGACCCGGACCACCTCGACCGCGCCGTCGATCTCCTTGTCGACGTCGTCGTCGCTCGGGCCGATCACCACGGACTGACGGCGCGGGCGGAGCGCGTCGACCGCATCCATCACGTGACGCACGAGCGCCCGACCACAGATCGGATGAAGCGCCCGCGGCGTGGCCGACCGCATGTGCGCATCGGAGCCGGTCCCGACAATGACCACGGACGGAGCTACCGGCTGCACGGCTCGTTTCTAGCGCGGCTTGCGGACGCGCACGAACACGATCGTGCGACAATGGGTCGCGCAACCATCACCCGGCGGGCACGCCGAGGCCGACGGCATCGGCCAGGCGGACGACGAAGTCGACCTCGACGGCGCCGAGCGCCTCGGCGAGCAGGTCCACCGCCTCTGGCGTGCCGATCTGAACGTCGCCGATGTCGGTGCCGAGTGACGCCATGACCGAGGCGAAGAGATCGGAGTCGCGTCCTCGCGGTGTCGTGTCGTTGTACGCATCGCGTACGGCTGCCTCGATGCTCGGCGCGCTCCAGCCGCCGAGGATCGGGCGCCCCGACTCGGCTCGCACGCCCGAGCCGCCCTCGCCGACGGTGTTGGCGATCCACAACGCGACCGCGCGCGCCCGCGGGGCATAGGCCGTCTCGAGGTCGGCGAGCTCGGGATGACGCACGAAGAGCTCCGCGAAGAGGAAGGCGTCGAAGACGTTGTTGAACACCTCCTCGTCCTCCGTGACAACGGCTGCGCCGGAGTGGAGGACTTCGTGAGCCACGATCGGGGCGACGAAGGCGAAGTGATCGGCGAGGAGATCCTCGGACCAGCGCACCTCGTTGCCGAACGCGATCGCCGTCGGGTTCGCGACGTTGGCACTCTGCCCCTCCAGGCCCACATGGTGCTCCTGCCCGCCCGTGAGCACGAAGTCGACGAGGGACTCGGCCCTCGTGCCGACGAGCAGCGCGGTGGCGGCCTCGAGAGTGGGGTGGGGCAGCACCTCGGCGTCCCGGAGCTCCTCGTAAGCGGCCAGGATCGCGTCGCCGTCCGCGATCGAGTTCGCCATGCGCGTCAGCTCGGCCTCGATCGCCGATCGCTCCGGACCGGGACCCCCGTCAGGCCGGGGGCCTTCGACGAACGCATAGGCCCGGAAGCGAGTCGGGTCCTGCGGAACGAACGGTCGCTCCCCCATCACGGCGCCCGCCGGGTCGGTCAGCTCGCCGATCGGGACGACGTCGACTCCGTGGGCGAAGAGGGGCGCACCGGGTGACGCGAGTCGACGGCTCGTCTCCGCCACGACATCGGTCATCACGTCCGGTATCGGGCGGACACCGCCCGCCTCGCGAGCGAAGAGCGTTCCCCGGCGCAGGACGATCATGACGAGCTGGCTGCGTTCGGCGGCGTCCGCCGCGCCGAGATACGCGTCGGCCGTGATGTGATCCCGGCCCGGGTCGGGACGGATCTCGAAGTGCCAGAGCGTCGCGTCGACGACATCGCCGTCCCCGAGGTCGCCGTCGACGAGTTGCTCGGCATCGCCGGAGGCGCGGAGGCTCGCGATCCCGGGAAGGAAGCCGAACACCGCATCGTCCTGCCAATCGCCGTCGCATGCCTCCATGGCCGCGTCGAGCGCCGCGGTCAGGTCCAGATCCGCGTCGAACGCCACACTCGTGAACACCTCGGTGGCGTCGTCCTCTGGCGTCATGGCCACCCGGAGCGCAGCCGGGACGGTCGGGTTCGACACGATCGCCTCGCCACACGGGTTGACGAGCTGTTCCTCACTGCGCTCGGCCAGCTCGGGCTCCACCCAGACTCCCGACTCCCGCCAAACGGGCGCCCGCCCGAGCGAGGGCGGCAGGTCACCCTCGGTCACCAGCGATCCGACGAGGTCGGCGTGGTCGACAGCCGAGGCGAGCTCCACGGCCGGCAGATCCGGCAGCTCGGCGAAGAGCGGACCCCCGGTATCCCCCTCGGGTCCGGGTTCGCCCGTCGACGGCGGGGCCACCGTGGTGGTCGCCGCGGCGGTCGTGGACGTCGACGTCGAAGACGACGTCGACGCGTCGGCCGGCGGGTCGCGGTCCGACGATCCGGTGTCGTCGGCCCCTCCACACGAGGCGGCGAACAGCAGGGCGATCACCGTCACGCAGAGAAACCGGCATCGGCGGCGGCCGCGCGGCATCCCGCGATCGTGCCACGCGGTCGGTCCCGCGCGCACGGGAACACTGCCGCTGGCCCGGCAGGGATCGAACCTGCGACATCCGGCTCCAAAGGCCGGCGTTCTACCAACTGAACTACGGGCCACCGTCACGAGGTGACGGGGTCACCGTACCGCGCCTCCGGCCGGGTCCGATTCAGGAATCCGGCGGGCGCAGGGTCTGCGGTGCGCTGCGGGCGACGACACCGTCGGCCTCGTCCAGCACGAGCACCCGATACACGATCTCGCCGAGATCCTCCGGGAAGTCGGCGCGCTGCTCGAGGAGCTCGCCATGGCGGCCCGACCCGACGACGACACCGTCGCCCGACGCGGCCGGCACGGAGCCGTCCGTCGTCCGCACGACCACGACGCGCCAGGGCTCGTCGCCGATGCCCTCGGCGTTCCACGCGACACGGATCGCGCCATCGCCGGCCCGGACGCGCAACGCGACGGCGACATCGACGCCGTCCTTCGCCTCGCCGTCATCCGTGCCGTCGCCGGCATCGACCGGCGGCGGATCGTCGCCACCGTCGCGGGGCGGCTCCGGTCGGGGCTCGTCACCGGGCCGGTCCGGCGGCGCACTGGTGGTCGTGGTGGTCGGGCGATCGGCGGGTCGATCGACCGGTTCGGTGGTGGTGCTGGTCGTTGTGGTGGCGCGGGTGTCCGTCGGTGGATCGTCGCCGGGCGGCGCGTCGCCGGGCCGATCATCGACGGCGTCGGTGGTGGTCGTGGCGACGACATCGGTGACGAGGCGACCGTCGCGCACCGTCACTGTCGTGCCGCCGGTGAGCGTGACGTCGTCGATCGTGATCGATCCGCCGATCTCGACGGCGACCACGGCGCCGTCCCGGAGCTCGAAGCCGTCGACCGGATCACGCACGACGGACCCGTCCGGCAGGGTCACGACGACGCCCTGCGCATCACGGACCTCCAGGGCGGCCACCGGTGCGGTGTCCCGCACGACCAGGACGGCCGTGGCGATCACGAGGGCGATCGCGAGCGCCGGCACCGCCACGAGCCAGCGCCGCGGCGACCGGGCGGCGGACGCGGTCCGCTGGCCGGCGTGCTGCACGCGAAGACCGGCCTCGATGCGGTCCCGACTCGTCGGATCCAGCTCGGGCACACGACTCTCGGCCAGTGCGTCCAGCGGATGACGGCGCTGGTCGTCATGTTCACTCATCGCTCGCCGCCTCCCCCGAGTTCCCGGCGCAGCGCGGCGGTTGCCCGATGCACCAGGACGGCCATGAGCGACGGCGCGACCCCCATGGCCCGCGCCGCCTCCTCGTGGGAGAGACCGGACAGATGGCGGAGCGTGAGCGCCCGTTCGTAGCGCGGGTTGAGACGGTCCAGGGCCGCTCGGAGTTCGGCCAGCTGGTCGGCATCGTCGATGCGGTCGACGTCGTCGACCGCGACATGGTCGTGGAGTCGATCCGCCGCCCGTCGGGCCCGGTCGCCCCGTCGTCGACCCTGACGGCGGTGGTGGTCGGTGAGCAGGTTCCCGGCGATGCGGAAGAGCCAGGGTGCGATCCCGCTCGGATGCCAGCGAAACCGGTCGAGACGCTCGAGGGCCCGCTCGAACGTGGCCGCCGTGAGGTCCTCGGCGAGTTCGCGATCGCCACAGCGGCGGTAGATGAAGCGGTGGATCGCATCGACGTGACGACGGTAGAGCTCGGCGAAGGCATCGGCATCGGAACGGGCCCGCTCCACGAGGAGCTGCTCGTCGCGCCGGTCGCGATCGTCATCGGAATCCACCACCCTCCAGGGTGACCCATGCCGAGGCCCCGCCGGTGGCAGCGAAGGCTCTGGGGACCCGGCATGGGACACCGTCCGTGACGTCGGGACGCTCGATCAGTCCCGCACGGCCCGGTCGCTCACCCGGTCGGTGGCGACATCGGTGACGACATCGGTGACGACATCGGCCGGTCGGTCCCGGACCGGTTCGTCCCGCACGGCGTCGGGGCGCACGGGCTCGCGTTCGGGGCGGTCCCGCTCCGGGATCGGCACGCCGACGGTCTCGGCTCGGCTCCGACCCACCACGTGGCCCTCACCGTCCACGGCGGTCACCACGTAGGTGTACCGGTGGCCGGCCACCACGTCGTCGTCGCGAATGCTGGTGACGTCGAGCCCGACCCGGGCGAACACCGAGCGTTCGCCACCGTCCACGGCCTTGAACACGACGTAGCCGACAGCTGCGTCGTTGGTGATCTCACTCCAGTTGCAGCCGACCGCGAACGACGGCGGCCGATCGGCGACCACATCGGTGGCGGTGTCGGTGCGATGCGGTTCGCAGGTGAGCCGCATCGGCTCCACTGCGATGTCGTGGTGCTGGAGTTTGACCGGGACGATCCGGCTGCGGGCGATGACCTCGCCGTCGCCGTCCAGACCCAGGACGGCATACAGGTAGGCGCCGGGGACCTCGACGTCCACGTCGGTGTACGACTGGCGATCGGCCCCCAACTCGGCGACGAGGTTGCGGTGTCCGTGGGTCGGACGGAGCTCGACGTTCCAGAGCTGCCAGGAACGCACGTCCACCTCGGAACGCCATTCGCAGTGCACGGCGCCGTCGACACGGTCGGTGACCTCGTCGCCGGCGACGCGGGGGACGCAGTCGAGCGCGATGGCGGCGTCGACAGGGGGAAGGCGCATCGCGTCGGGCGCCAGAGCCGTGTGGAGGCGGCGATGGCGCTCCGGGCTGGTGATGGCGCCACCGTCGAGGGTCGCGGCCGCAGCGGGCACGGCGAGGACGGCGGCGAGGGCGATCACGGCGATGACCGTGGCCCACAACCGTTGCGGGATGGATGCTCGCATGGGGGTCTCCTTGGGGGATCGGGCCGACGAGAGCCGGCACCCCTTCCAACGCCGACCGGCGACGCCGATTACACCCGGTCCGGGAATTCCCCACGATCTCCCGCGAATCCCGTCCGGAGGGTGGTCCACGGGGTCGAGCCCGGTAGCGTCGGCTCCCGTGGGTTCACTCGTCAAGAAGCGCCGCAAGCGTATGCGGAAGAAGAAGCACAAGAAGATGCTCCGAAGGACGCGCCACCAGCGTCGTAAGTAGCTCGGCGCGGCCCTGACGCCGCGCCGCTACTCGGCGGGCATGGTCTCGGCGGGCATGGTCTCGGCGGGCACCGTTGCTACGACCACCCGCCCGTCCCCCGGATAAGCACCTTCGACGAACCATGTACTCCCGCTGCCCGCGAGTCGTGGTCGTTGCCCCGACACGTCGGCCAGTTCGTCGCGCCACCGCACCAGGTCAGGGGCGACATCGAGCGCCGCCGGTTCGAGATCGTTGCCGTGCTCGCCCTGCGGACCACCGAGCCGGTCCCACGCGGCGTAGACCGCCGGGGTGGAGCACATGATCGGCGGCGTGAGCAGTGTGTAGGTGCGGGCGACGAACGGCAGCGGCTCGACGATCTCGCCGACGCCGCGCACCCGGGCCCGTCCGCCCCGCAGGCAGAAGGCGACGTCGGCCCCGATGGTCGCGGCGGCCACGGCGTCGTCGAATCCGGCCCAGCGCAACACGGCCGCGGCATCCGAGGACCCACCACCGAGACCGGCGCCGGCGGGAATCGCCTTGTGGAGCCGGACATGAGCCCGGCGACCGCACAGGGCGAGTGCCCGGGTCACCAGATTGTCGTCGTCGGGGCCGAGATGCTGGTGACCCGCCGGGCCGACGATCTCCAGACCCGAGCCGCCCTCGTCGATCTCCAATGCGTCGTGGAGCTCGAGGCTGACCATCTCGGCGTCGATCAGGTGATACCCGTCGTTTCGCACGCCGGTCACCCGCAGGGAGACGGTGAGCTTGGCCGGGGCGAGGACGGTGGGCACGAGCGGACAGTACTCTCCGGCCATGACGCTCGGAACCCACCCGTTCACCTGCGGCCTCCACGATCTCGGCGATGGCAACTGGGCGTGGATCCAACCCGACGGTGGCTGGGGCTGGAGCAACGCCGGTCTGATCGTCGACGGCGAGGAGTCCCTCCTCGTCGACACCCTCTTCGACCTCCCGATGACGCAGACCATGCTCGACGCGATCGCCGACGCGGTGCCCGACGCGACCATCACCGGGCTGGTCAACACCCACTCGAACGGCGACCACTGCAACGGCAACGAGCTCCTGGACTGCGAGATCATCGCGTCGAACGCGGCCGCCGAGGAGATGCAGCACGAGCGGCCGGAGGTCATGGCCGCGATGCTGGAGTCCGCGCCCGACATGGGCACGCTCGGCGAGTTCTTCCTCCACTGCTTCGGGCCCTTCCAGTTCGCAGGGATCACCCGGGTCGGGCCGTCCACCACCTTCGACGGCCGGATGGAACGCACGGTCGGCGACACGCTCGTCGAACTCGTCGACGTCGGACCGGCTCACACCGAAGGCGACGTGCTCGTCCACGTGCCCGGCCGATCGACCGTCTACACCGGCGACATCCTGTTCGTGGAGGGCCACCCGATCCTGTGGGCCGGCACCATCCCCGATCTGCTGCGCGCCCTCGACGTGATCGAGGCGTGGCAGCCGGAGACGATCGTGCCCGGGCACGGGCCGATCACCGACCTCGCCGGCCTGGCGGAGATCCGCAGCTATCTCGAGTACTGCCGGGCCGAGTGCCGTGACCGCTTCGACCGGGGCATGCCGATCGCGGAGGCGGCACGGGACCTGTCGTTCGACCGCTGGAGCGACTGGGGCGAGCCGGAGCGGATCGTGACCCTCGTGGACACCTGCTATCGGGAGTTCGGGGCGGGCGAGAAGACCTCGGTCCCCGATCTCCTGGCAGCAATGGCCGACCTCTGGACCGACCAGCAGGGGTGAAGCGGGGGTCTGACCCCTGCTTCCCTGCTTCACCTGCGGTGCTGGGAGGCGAGGCGGGACCAGGCGGCGAGGTCGAGGGTCTCGGGGCGCGCCGTCGGATCGACACCGGCCGCGGCGATCGCCGCTTCGTCGAGCAGCCCGCTGAGCGAGCGGCGCAGCATCTTGCGCCGTTGGCCGTAGGCGGCCCGCAACAACGGGTCGATGGCGGCCAACGGCACATCGACGGGTGGCTCGGCGTGGCGCTCGATGCGCACGAGCACGGACTCGACCTTTGGCTGGGGGTGGAACACGGTCGCCGGCACACGGCCGACGACCTCCGCGGTGCCGTGATAGCCGACGATCATCGACGGAATCCCGACGGCCTTGTCCCCCGCACCGGCGGCGAGCCGCTCCCCCGCTTCTCGCTGCACCATCACGAGCATCGCCGTGATCGCGGGCACGTCGGCGAGCAGGTCCAGGACGAGGGTGGTGGCGACGTTGTAGGGAAGGTTGGCGACGAGCGTCCAGGTGTCGTGGCCGGCGAGCACGGCATCCCAGTCCATCGTCAGCGCATCCGCCTCGACGACCCGCACGCCGAGCGGTTCGACGACCGAGCGCAGGACCGGGACGAGGTCCCGGTCCTTCTCCACCGCCGTCACCTCGGCGCCCGTCTCGACGAGGGCGAGCGTCAGCGATCCGAGCCCCGGTCCGATCTCCACGACGGCGTCGCCCTCCGCGATCGCGGCGAGACGGGCGATGCGTCGCACGGTGTTCGGGTCGACGACGAAGTTCTGGCCGAGCGCCCGGCGGGGTTCGAGGCCGTGTTCGTCCAGCAGCGCGCGGATCGCCTGGGGCGAATGGGTCACCGGGTCAGGCCGCGGCTGCCTGCTGGCCGCAGATGGGCCACGGGCGCCATCCCTGGCGGGTCCAGAGCGAGAGCGCCAGCGCGTCCTGGTCGGCGGGCGTCGCCGAGGCCGGATCGACACCGACGAGATCCGGTCGGTCCATAGCGGCGACCCAGTCCCAGGTGGCCTGGGAGAACTGGTAGGCGCCGCGATAGCGCCCGTTGGCGCTCACGATCGAGTAGTTGCCACTCGATTCGCACTGCCGCAGCACCTCCCACTGGGCCGCCGTCGGTGACCCGGGCCCGGGCGCAGCGGTGGTCGTCGTGGTCGTGCCGTCGGCTCCGTCGTCGGCGGGCGCCGTGGTGGACGGCGCCGCCGTGGTGGTCGGCGCCTGGGTGGTCGTCGGCGGCTGGGTCGTGGTCGTCGTGCGGGCGGCTTCCTCCGCGGCTCGCTGACGGTCCAGTTCCGCCTGCCGGGCGGCCTCCTCCGCCGCGATCCGGTCGATCTCGGCCTGTCGGACCTCTTCGGCGAGCGCCACCGCCCGTTCCTGCGACTCGTCGCGGTGCTCCTCGCGCGCCGCCGTCCACGCCTCGGCGCGCGACGAGAACGCGGCGACGTTCACCTCGGCGAGGGGCGTCGCGGCGCTCACCGGCGATGTCACGGTGGCGATCGACGCCACGACGGCCAGGGCACACAGCACAGACCGACGTAGCGTCCGGCGGGTGCGGTCCAGAGCTCCGTCCTTCCCTCTGGCCGAGTGTCGCGGGTGCGACAGCGGACTGACTACGACGCGCGACGGTAGGAGTGTCGTAACACAATTGCAACCTTTCGCCGCCCGCTCGGGATCGGCTCAGGTGTCGTCGAGGGCGTAGAACGCCGCGGCCGTCGCCCAGGTCGCGGCCTCGACGTCGGCAACCGGCACGTCCTTCGCGGCCGCCACGGCCGCGCCGACCAGGGGCACCAGCGCCGGCCGGTTCGGCTTGCCGCGGTGCGGAACCGGCGCCAGATAGGGGCTGTCGGTCTCGACGAGGAGCCGGTCGAGGGGACAGATCGCGGCGGCGTCGCGGAGGTCCTGGCCGCTCGGGAAGGTGATGATTCCCGAGAAGGACAGCAACGCGCCGCGATCGAGACACTCCTGTGCCTCGGGCCCACCCCCGGTGAAACAGTGGAACACCGTGCGGCGCGGCGTGCCTTCGTCATCGAGGATCGCGAACGTGTCGTCCCACGCCGTGCGGGTGTGGATCACGAGCGGAATGTCGCGCTGGTTGGCGATGGCGATCTGACGGCGGAAGACCTCCGCCTGCACGTCACGGGGCGAGTGGTCGTAGTGGTAGTCGAGCCCCGCCTCCCCCACCGCGACCACGACGGGATCGTCGAGCAGGTCCTCGATGCCGTCCAGCCCGTCCTTCGCGTTGTGCGGGTGGATGCCGGCGGTGGCGAACACGCCGTCGTGCTCGCGGGCGATCTCGACCATCTGGCGGCTCTGCTCGAGCGTGCAGCCGACCGTCACCATGCGGGTGACCCCCGCCGCCCGGGCATCGGCGACCTGGCCGGCCCCGACCTCACCGGGCGGGAGGTGGCAGTGCTGGTCGATCCAGGGCATCGCTCAGCCGTCGGCGTTGTCGGGGTCGGCGAGCAGTTCGTCGACATCGACCTTGACGAACAGCGGCACCGGCTTGGCGATCGGCGTGCCCGGCGCCACCGGCACCCGCGTCCAGCCGTCGACCGGGCCGAGGGCATCGTCGAGGATGGCGCTGCTGAAGGGCAGGAACGGGCTGAGTGCGATCCGCACGCCGTTGATGCCGTCGAGGGCGGTGGCGAGCACGACCGCGCTGCGCTCGGGATCCGACTTCGCGAGCTTCCAGGGCTCGGTCGCGTTCAGATAGGCGTTGATCGCCTGGGCGCCGTCCATCGCGGTGCGCAACGCACTGCGCAGCTCGACCCGCTCGATCTGCTCGCCCGCCGTGGCGAGGCTGGCGTCGACCGCGGCCAGCACCGCCTCGTCCTCGTCGGTGCGGCCGTCGCTCGCCGGCTGTTCGCCGTGGTTCTTGTGCACCATCGACAGCACCCGGTTGACCAGGTTCCCCCACGTCGCGACGAGCTCCTCATTGATCCGACGGGCGATCTCCTCCACCGAGATGTCGGTGTCGGCCTGCTCCGGGAAGTTCGCGGCGAGGGCGTAGCGCAGCCCGTCCGGCTGGAAGAGGTCGAGTCCCTCCGCGATCGTCAGGCCGACGCCCCGACTGGCGGACGCCTTGCCCCCCTTGAAGGTGACGTACTGGTTCGCCGGCACGTCGTCGGGCAGGTGCAGGTCACCGGCGCCCATCAGCTGAGCCGGCCAGAACAGACAGTGGAACGGGATGTTGTCCTTCCCGATGAAGTACACGTGGCGGGCGTCGTCGTTCTCCCACCAGTGCCGCCAGCGGTCGTCGTCCCCCCGTTGCGCGGCCCACTCCTGCGACGCCGACAGGTAGCCGATGACCGCGTCGTACCAGACATAGATGCGCTTGCCCGGCCCGAGGTCGTCGACCGGCAGCTCGACACCCCAGTCGAGATCGCGGGTGATGGCGCGATCGAAGAGTCCGTCCTCCTCGGCCCAGGCGAGGGCGAAGTTGAGGACGTGGGGGCGCCACCCCTGCTTGCCCCGCAGCCAGGACGCGACGCGCTCGGTGAAGTCCGAGTAGCGGTAGTAGAAGTGCTCGGTCTCACGCAGCACCGGGGTGGCACCACTGATCTTGGACCGGGGTGACCCGAGCTCGGTGGCGTCGAGGGTGCGGCCACAGTTGTCGCACTGATCGCCGCGCGCCTCGGGGTACTCGCAGTGCGGACAGACGCCCTCGACATAGCGATCCGGCAGGAACCGCTCGGCTTCGGGATCGAAGAACTGCTCGGAGGTGCGCTTGTCGATGTGGCCGTTCTCGAGTTGCTGCAGGAACATCTCCTGCGTGACCCGGGCGTGGTGCGGCGTGCCGGTGGTCGTGTAGTTGTCCCACGACACGCCGATCTGGTTCCATTGCTCGACGAACTCGTTGTGGTAGCGATCGACGATGTCGTGCGGCGTGACCCCCTCGGCATCGGCGCGCACCGTGATCGGGGTGCCGTGCACGTCGCTGCCCGACACCATCAGCACCTCGTTCCCGACACGGCGCTGATGACGGGCGAACACGTCAGCGGGCAGGTAGGCGCCGGCCAGGTGCCCGAGATGACGCGAGCCGGACGCGTAGGGCCACGCGACGGCGACGAGGACAGGGGTGGACATGACCCCCGAGGCTACCGGCGCGCTCGGGCCGGCCGAGGGCCATTTCCCGCCGCAGGCTCAGCTGGCGGTGACGTCGCGCAGCATCGGCGCCGTGGTGGGGCCGAGCACCGGGGCGTCGTCGGCGACGCCGGCGCGCGACCGCACGTCCTCGATGCGGTCCAGCTGGCGCTCGAGGGCGCGACGCCGGGTGGTGGACAGCTCGCCGAAGCTCCGGGTGAGGGTCTCCATGTGGCGATCGACCTTGTCGATGTGGCCGGAGAACTTCTCCCACTGCTGACCGAAGCCGGCGAGGCACTCGAGGATCTCCTCGGTGGCCCGCTCGACGGCGAAGGTGTCCATCGCCTGGCGAATCACGCCGAGGACGGCGAACAGGGTGGTCGGCGAGCACAGGACGACCTTCTGGGCCAGCGCGTCGTCGAGCAGCGTGACGTCGTTCTCGTGGATGAAGCCGTAGACGCTCTCGTTGGGGATGAACAGGAGCAGGTAGCCGACCGTGGTGTCGGCCTCCGCGTAACCGCGACCGCTCAGCTCCTTGACCCGGTCGCGCACGTCACGCAGGAAACGGTCCCGCAGGGCCGACGCCTCGGCGTCGCTCGGTGCCTCGAGATGACGGAGGTAGTTGGTGACCGGGAACTTCACGTCCATGTGGAGCTGGCGGTCGTCGGGCAACAGGAAGGTGAAGTCGGGCTTGGTGCCGCCCTCGATCATCTTCTGCTTGCGATAGTTCACGCCCTCGCGCATGCCGGCGGAGCGCAGCACGTCCTCGGCCATCCGCTCGCCCCACTGGCCGCGGGCCTGCGGACTGGCCAACGCCTCGCGGAGGTGCTGGGTGGTCTCGGCCAGCACCTTCTGCTGGCGGGTGGCCGCCTCGAGGCTCTCGACGAACTGACCGTGTTGCTGGGCCCGCTCCTTCTGGAGCTGGGCGACGAGCTGGCGCACCTGGGTGAGCTCGGTGGACATCGAGGTGACCTGCTGGCCCAGGTTCTTCGACATGCCCCCCACCCGGGCGTCGACCGTGTCGGACAGGCCGCCGACCTTCTCGGACACGAGCTTGTCGACCTCGGCGATCTTCGCCTGGAGGGACGCAACCACCGTGCCGAGCTGCTCGTCCAGCCGCTGCTGGGCGCCGGCCATGCGCAGGTCGATCGCCTCCCGACGGACATCGAGCTCGGCGGTGCCGGTCTGGAGCCGACTGTCGAAGCTCTCCCCCGCCACCGCGACGACCTTCTGCACGACGCCCTCGACCTGGGCGGCCTGGCGGGCGTCGAGCTCGGCGGCGAGCTGGGCGACGACCTCGTCGTGGGCGTTCTGGCGGGTGCGGACGAGCCGAAGGCCGACGGCGACACCGAGGCCGGCGGCGACGAAGAGCGCGGCGATCAGCGAGATCACGAGCAGAGGTTCCATGAACCGAATGCTACGAAGGGGGTGTGACAGCGCCGGGGATGGCCTGTCCCCACAGGCGAAACCCTGTCGTCAGACGCCCACCACGGGCCAGACCTCGAACGAGCCGTCGAGCCCCTTCAGGTCCGTGCTGCGACCCGGCCCGAACGCGACGTCGTCGCGGCCCTCGAGGACGGCCCGGGTCACGGTGGAGACCAACACCTCGGCGGCGGACGCCTCGTTGGCGATACGGGCGGCGATGTTGACGTGTCGGCCGAAGAGATCCCCCGAGTCGTCGACGATGACCTCACCGGTGTGCATGCCCATCCGTACCCGCAACGGCTGCTCGCCGGCGGCCCGTACGCCCTCCAGGCGCTCGTTCACCTCGAACGCCGCCTGGACCGCCATCCACGCCGACGGGAACGTCAGCATGAACCCGTCCCCCTGGTGCTTGACGACGCTGCCCCGGTGGCGGGCCACGGCGCCCTCCACGATCGCGTTGTGGGCCCGGAGGTCGGCGTACCACCGCTCGTCGCCGAGCGCGGTCAGCTGAGCGGTGGAGTCCTCGATGTCGGAGAACACGATCGTGATCGTGCCTTGGCGATGCTCGCGTCGGGCCTCCATCGGATCGGCCAGCACCGATGACGCAACCACGTCGATGGTGCTCTCGGCGCGGGGGCGGAACAGGTGGGCGACGGCCGTTTGGGTGCGGCCGCCCACGAGCGGTGGGCCCGGAGCCGGTGACGGAACGGTCACCACCGCGGCCCGACAGTCACCGAAGTGCACCTCGTCGCCCTCGCCGAGCACGACCGGTTCGGCGATACGGGCCTCGCCGTGGAACGTCCCGTTCGTCGAGTCGAGGTCGGTGACGCGCACCCCGTCGGGGCACGGTTCGAGCCGGAGGTGGACACGACTGATCCCCGGGTCGTCGAGGAGCAGGCCGTCGCAGTCGCGACCGATCGTCAGTTCCTCGGTGACGACCAGCCGCAGCGGCCGTCGCCCGTTCCGGGTGATCTCGACGACGGGATCCTGCATCGCTCCCACCGTAGGCCACCCACCGCCGCCACACGCCGCTCAGCTGCGGTGGCGCCGGGGGCTGAGCGCAGCCCGCGCGCCCAGGAGCGCGACCACGGTGATCGCACCCAACCCGGCGATGCCGGTCCAGAAGTTCGCGTCCGTCGACCGGAAGCGGTCGTCGCCGTTCGACTCGAGGTACGTGTCGACGCGCCGCGACAGCCGATCGATGTCGCCGGCGAGGATGTCCTCGCCGGCCCGGCGCACCACGGGATCGTCGAAGTCGCGGGCGATCTCGTTGAGGATCTGGAGCCGGTTCAGGTCGACGGTCACGGCCGCGGACTGGAACGCCCAGTTCGACGGCGCCACGACCCGCGCCTGCGACAAGCCGGGCTCGTCGTTGACGTCGGGTATGGCGAGGACGAGCAGGGGGACCAGCAGGGCCGGTAGCAGCAGCACCGCCTGGTCACTCGACCGCACCAGGGCGCTGCAGAGCAGGCCGAACGAGAGCGACGCCACCCCGGCGGCGATCGCGACCAGGACGAGTTCGAGCCGTCCGTTCGCGAGCACCTGGCCTTCGGCCGGTCCGCCCTGGCCCTGGATCGCGATCGTCGCCATGGCCGCGGTCTGCACCGCGGTGATCACCGCGAGGAGCACGACCTTCGACGCCAGGTACGCGGTGGGCGACAGGCCGACCGCCACCTCGCGGCTGTAGACCGCCCGCTCCTTGACGATCTCCCGTATCGAGTTCGACAGTCCGATCCACGTGGCCCCGACGACGAGGAGCAGCACGGTGACCATCGCCGAGGACAGGCGCAGGGGCGCGGCGGCGTCGAGCTGATCGGCCTCCATCGCCAGGTACAGGAGGAGCCCCAGCAGGGGTCCCTGGAGCAGGACGAGCAACGCGGTTCGCCAGTCGGCGAACAGCACCCGGGCGTTGCGGGAGGTGAGGACCGCCAGCTGGCGCAGCCGGCCCCGCGGCGCGCGGATGGTGCCGACGCCGGCCATCTGCTCGACCGCGTCGACCTGGTCGAGGAACCGGCGGCCGTCGGGATGCGACGCGTAGCGGGTCGGCCAGTCCGCCTCGTCGTCGCTGCTGAGGAGCTGGAACACCTCGGGCTGATCCGGCTCGCCGAAGTAGGCCAGGGCGAGCTGGGGCGGACCGAAGTACGCCTGGCGCCCACCCGGCGCCAGGTAGAGCACCCGGTCGCACTCGGTCAACGACTCGAGATGGTGGGTGACGACCATGATCGTGTGGCCACTGTCGGCGAGCTCGCGCAACAGGCGCATGACCTGGCGCTCGGTGCCGGGATCGAGCCCGGACGTCGGCTCGTCGAGGATGAGCAGGGACGGTTTGGTGAGCAGCTCGAGCGCCACACTCACCCGCTTGCGCTGACCGCCCGAGAGCTGCGACACGCGCAGGTTGCGGCGGGCCCCGAGATCGAGTTCGGCCATCACCTCCTCGACGCGCTGGCGCCGCTCCCGGCGCCGCACGTCCGGGGGGAACCGCAGCCGGGCGGCGTAGGACAGCGCCCGCTCCACGGTCAGCTCGGGATGGAGGATGTCGTCCTGGGGAACGAAGCCGATCCGGTGCTTCAGCGCGTCATAGTTGTCGTGGAGGTCCAGACCGCCGTAGAGCACGGTGCCGCCGGCCGGACGACGCAGCCCGGCGAGCGCCGTGGCGAAGGTCGACTTGCCGGCGCCGGACGGACCGACGATCGCCATGAACGACCGTTCGTCCAGTGAGATCGACACACGGTCCACGATCGTCTTCCGCCCCCGCCGCACGACGATGTCGGATGCGTGGAACACGACCGCGCCGTCGTCGACGTACTCCTCGAGACCGCTCGTCGTCACCCGGAAGAGATGGCTCCCGACGGTCAGCAAGTCGTGGTCCCGCACGGCCGCCCGGGTGATCCGCGCCCCGTTGACATAGGTGCCGTTGTGGCTCGCGAGGTCGACGAGCACGCGACTGCCGTCGGAGCCGGTCCGCAACTCCGCATGGCGCCGCGACACCATGAGGTCGTCGACCACGATCCGGTTCGCGGGGTCGCGGCCGATGGTCACGACCTCCTCGTCGGCGACGAGATGGGTCCCCAACTTCGCGCCGACCTCGTCAACGCGTTCCGGCGCCGCGTCCGTGAGATCGATCGTGATCTTCGGCCCGTCACCCCCACCGAGGGCGACCACGGTCCGGTCCCGGATCAGCACGCTGTCGAGTGGGCGACCCGCCGCGAGGGTGCCGTTCCGGCTGCCCACGTCGACCAGCCGCCACCCCTCCTCGGGCGTGAAGCGGAGTTCGCAATGGAACCGGGACACGAGATCGTGGTCCACCTGCACGTCGTTGGGCTCGCCGCGCCCGATCGTGACCACGCGATGCGTCGGGCCGAAGTCGCGGATGTCCCGGTCGGTCGCGACCGACACCGTCTGCTCCGCTGACACACCGACCTCCCGGATCACGTCCCCGCGACGGTAGCCACCGGGCGGTCCACGACGCACGGTCGACGGGCGCCCCGTTGGCGCGCCGTTACCGCGGCGGGTCGGTGCCGTCGCGCACGGCCAACGCCAGGTCGTAGGTGCGGCGGCGGGAAACGGCCAACCGCGCCGCGACCTCGTCGACGGCGTCGCGCACGGTCGCACCGGCGTCGAGTCGGGCCGTCAGCGCCTCGACGATCTCGTCGTCCGACGCCGGGGCCGCCGGGGCGGCCCCCTCGATGACGATCACGACCTCGCCCTTGGGGGCGGTGTCGTAGCGGTCCCGCAGTTCGCCGAGGGTGCCCCGCACGAACTCCTCGTGGAGCTTCGTGATCTCCCGGGCGACGACCGCCCGCCGAGCTACCCCAGCCGCGACGGCCAGATCGCGCAGCGTCGCGCCCAGACGCTTCGGCGACTCGTAGAGGACGACCGTGCGCTCCTCCGCCACGATCTCGTCGAGGCGCCGCGCCCGTTCGCCGCCCTTGCGGGGCAGGAATCCTTCGAACACGAAACGGTCGGTCGCGAATCCGCTCGCCACGAGGGCGGCGATGCCGGCAACCGGGCCTGGCACCGTCGTGACCTCGTGGCCGGCCGCGAGCACGGCGCTCACGAGTCGGGCCCCGGGGTCGGAGACACCGGGGGTTCCCGCGTCCGACACGAGGGCCACGTCGTCCCCACCGGCCAGCAGGGCGACCACCTCGTCGACGGCACCGGCCTCGGTGTGTTCGTCCACCCGCCGCAGCCGCACCCCCGAGACCCCGGCGTGGGCGAGCAGTCGACCCGTCCGTCGGGTGTCCTCACAACAGATCAACGCGGCGGAACGCAACGCCTCCACGGCCCGCGGGGCGAGGTCGCCGAGGTTGCCGATCGGCGTGGCCACGAGCACGAGCGCCCCGCTCACGCGGTCACCTCCACCCGCACACCCGGCGCGATGCCCCAGCGTTGCATCGCCCCTGCGTCGGCTTCGATCACCTGATGAGCATGCCGCCGCCAGCGTCCGACGCGCCACGGCACCATCGTGACGAGCGAGATCACGACCATGTCCGCGTCGAGATGGGCGACGTCGATCGCGAACCGCATCCCGATCGTGTGGACCGAACGGGCGGGGCGCAGGAGCATCGCACCCTCGATCCCCTCGCGCCCCAGGAGCCCTCGCCGCCGCTCGGCGCGCGTCTCGGCCATTTCGAGCGGGGCGACCGCAGTGCCGTCGACGACGAGCCATCCCACGGCCGAGACCTCAGGTGACGGCGGGGCGAAGGCTCAGGCCGGTGCCGGTTCGAGCTGCGCGGCCTTCTCCTCGCGGCGGGCCGCGAGTCGCCGGCCGACCTTGCCGACCCGTCCGATGTACTTCACGAGGCGGGCTCGGGACTCCTCGGCCTCCGCGTTGAGTCCCTCGATCGACTCGAGCGCCCAATCGCGCATGATGACCGGCTGGAGGATCTGGTCGTGGTGGATCGCGAGGTCGTAGATCCCCGCATCGGCGATCGCCTTCGCGTGACTGTTGAATCCCGGGATGCCGACACCGGGCATGGCGAAGTCCGTCGTCTGCTTCTCCATCGCGATCACGGCGGACGACGGGTCGATCTCCATGACGGCGGTGAGGGCGTCACGGTAGAAGAGGAAGTGGTGGTTCTCGTCCGACGCGACGCGGCGCATGATCTTCTTGCCGACCTCGTCTGTCAGCATCGAACCGGTGTTGAAGTGGGAGATCCGGGTGGCGAGTTCCTGCAGCGACACGTAGGCCAGGCCTTCGGCCATCGTGGGCGGTTCGGGCACGGCGCCGGTCTGGACCTGGATCATCCGGGCCCGTTCGAGCTCGACCGGGTCGAGGGCGCGGGTCGCCTGGAGGTAGGTGTTGATCACCATGCCGTGGCGGCCCTCCTCCGCGGTCCAGCGGCGGACCCACTCACCCCAGGCGCCGTCGCGCCCGAACATCCGCTCGATGTCGCGGAAGTAGTAGGGCAGGTTGTCCTCGGTGAGCACGTTGACGAACAGGGCACTGCGCACCGCCGGCGGGATCGCCGCATCGTTCGGCTCCCACTCGTAGTCGGGTTCGTAGTCCTCGGCCTGGGTCCACGGCACGAGGGTGTGGGGGAACCACTCCTTCGTCGCCGAGAGGTGACGGTCGAGCAACTGTTGCGCGGTGGCCTCGAGCGACTCGAGGATGTCCTGGTCGGTGGTGGTCGCCATGATCGGTCAGCCTACCTGCCGGTAGGCAGGCTGAGGTGATCGGGCGAAAACGAGGTTCGTGAAACGCGGCACATGGCTATGACCCGGCCCGCGGGGAAAGCGTTACGCGACTGCCCCGGCCCCGTGCGCGTCTCGGGTTCGTCCGCGCCCCGGGTAGGTACGCGGTCCGGCGCATGCCGGCTCAAACATTGAAGCGGAACTCCATCACGTCGCCGTCCTGGGCGATGTAGTCCTTGCCTTCGGAGCGGACCTTGCCGACGTCGCGTGCCGCCGCCCACGAGCCGGCCTCGAGCAGTTCGTCCCACTGGATGGTCTCGGCCCGGATGAAGCCGCGCTGGAAGTCGGTGTGGATCACGCCGGCACACTCCGGCGCGGTCGAGCCGGCGCGGAAGGTCCAGGCGCGGCTCTCCTTCTCCCCCGTCGTGAGGAACGTCCGCAGACCCAGCATGTGGTAGGCGGACGTGAGGAATCGCGGCACCGCTCCCTCACCGAGACCGAGCGCTTCGAGCATCTCCTCGCGCTCGTCGGCGTCCATCAGCGCGGCCTCGGCCTCGAGCTGCACGCTCAGCGGCACGACTTCGGCGCCGTCGAGCTCGGCCCGCACCGGCGCGGCGATCGCGTCCTCGTCACCGATCTGGTCCTCACCGATGTTGAGCACGGCCATGACCGGCTTGTTGGTGAGGAAGAAGAACTCCTTCAGCTCGGCCCGATCATCCGCTTTCATGCCGGCGCGATAGAGCGGCGTGCCGTCGGAGAGATGATCGACGCAGGTCTGGAGCAGGGCGACGGTCGGCTTGAGCGAGCTGTCGCCCTTGAGCATGCGGCTGGTCTTGTCGAGCGCCTTCTCGGCGCTGGCGAGGTCGGCGAGCGCCAGCTCGATCTCGACGACGCGGAGGTGTTCGAGCGGGTCGGACGGGCCCGGCACGTCGGAGTCGGGGAACGCCCGGAGCACGAAGACGATCGCGTCGACCTCCCGGATGTGTGACAGGAACGCGTTGCCGAGGCCCTCGCCCTGGCTCGCCCCCTCCACGAGTCCGCCGATGTCGGTGAACTGCACGGCGGCGTGGACCACGTTCTTGCTCTCGCTCATCACCGCGAGCCGGTCGAGGCGGTGGTCCGGCACCTTCGCCACGCCGATGTTCGGGTCGGTGGTCGCGAACGCGTAGGGAGCGGCGTGGGCTCCGCCTCCGGCCAACGCGTTGTACAGCGAGCTCTTGCCCGCGTTGGGCAGGCCGACGAATCCGAATCGCTCCATCCGGCAACGCTATCGACGCGACCTGCGAGTACCGTGGGGCCGATGACGGACGTGACGCGCACCGCGAGGGGTGAGCAGCCAGACCTCGCCGAGGCGACGCGGTCCGACGCCGGCGGCGTCGGCGACATGCAGGGCGCGGAGCGCGCGTTCTCGAAGTCGATCCTCGTGTCCGCGGTCCGCTGCACGCTCACCTACGTGTTGATCCCGTTCGTGTTCCCGATCATCGGGTTCGGTACCGGCGTCGGCCCCTGGATCGGCGTGCCGATCGGTCTGGCCGCCATCGTGGCCAACGTCGTGAGCATCCGCCGCTTCCATCGCGCCGACCACAAGTGGAAGTGGCCCATGAGCGCCATCAACGTCGGCATCATCGGCCTGTTGGTCGTGCTGGTCGTGGTCGACCTCACCAACCTCTGATCCGCCCGCTCGCTCCGCCGAGATCGCACCGGAGGGGTACCGTGGAGGTCATGGAGCCGGTCCTCGCGTTGCAACAGGCGATCCACTATCTCGACCGGGAGCTCGCGCCCGGCCAGAAGGTCCGCGCGTTCCAGAAGGCGATCGACGTCGTGGTCGAGGTCGGGCCGGCCGAGATCGCCGCCCGGGCCGAGGCGGGAACCCTCACGGACCTCGACGGCATCGGCAAGTCGACCGCCGAGGTGATCGTCGACGCGCTGAACGACAACCCCGACGGCTACCTCTCCCGACTGGACGAGCGCAGCCGCATTCCGCTCGGCGAGGGCGAAGCCGTGTTGGCGGCGCTGCGCGGCGACGCCCACGCCCACACGACCTGGTCCGACGGCGGCGCCCCGCTGCGGTCGATGGCCGAGACGGCGATGGCGGTCGGCCACGAGTGGATCGTCATCACCGACCACAGCGCCCGTCTCACCATCGCCCACGGCCTGAACGAGCAACGCCTCGTGTGGCAACTCGACGAGATCGAGGCGCTCAACGCGGAACTCGCTCCGTTTCGCATCCTGACGGGCATGGAGGTCGACATCTTCGAGGACGGCTCGCTCGACCTGGCCGACGAGATGCTCGAGCGGCTCGATGTCGTCGTCGCCAGCGTCCACTCGAAGATGAAGCTGCCGAAGCCGGAGATGACCAAGCGCATGGTCACCGCCATCGCCAGCCCCCACACCGACATCCTCGGACACTGCACGAACCGCAAGCTCGTCGGCCGGGGCCGTCCGCCATCGGAGTTCGACGCCGAGATCGTGTTCGCCGCGTGCGCCCAGTTCGACACCGCGGTCGAGATCAACTGCCGACCCGAGCGCCAGGATCCGCCCGAGGACCTCCTCGAGCTCGCGATCGACTGGGAGTGCAAGGTCGCCATCAACACCGACGCCCACGCGACGGGCCAGCTCGAGTGGCAGCCCTACGGCGCCGACAAGGCCGTGCGCTGCGGCGTTCCCGTCGAGGACATCGTCAACACCTGGTCCGCCGACGACGTCCTCGCCTGGACGGCCGGCCACGCCGCCTGACCCGGTTCTCCCGGTATCCTCGACGCCATGTCGAAGCGCACCCAGAAGAAGAAGGCGAAGGCTCGCCGCAGCAAGGCGAACCACGGGCGCAAGCCGAACGTCGGTCGCAACAGCTGAGGCCGTGCCGCGCCACGCGCGGCACCTGCCCACACACTGATCACACCTCGGTGCTAGTCCTGAGGGATGGCACGCGACCGCTGGTCAGACGAGATCCCGATCAAGTTCGGGCCCGCGTCGAACGGGGAGATCCTCGTACCCCCGTCCACGCCACTACAGCGTGAAGCCCACCGACGGATCCTCGCGGAGGCCGACGGGCTGGCCCGTCGCCTCGGCACCACCCGGCGCCAGTTCCTCTCCACGGTCTGCGGCAGCGCGCTGTCGTTGACCGTGCTCGCCGCCTGCTCGAAGGAGGAACAGGCGGCCCGTCCCGGGTCCACCACGTCCACCTCCGAGCCCGGGGGCACGTTCTCGCTCCCGCCGTCGTCCACGACCGAGCCGGACGCGGCAGCCGAGGTGCTCACCGGGACCGATCCGATCATCGACGTCCAGACCCACGTGCTCGACTTCGACCTTTCGACGGCCGAACCGAGTCGGTTCTTCGGGTCGAGCTTTCCGCAGGTCGACTGTGGGCTCGACGACGCCCGCGAGTGCTTCATGGCCGAACGCTTCCTCGAGGACCTCTTCATCCGCTCCGACACGAGCGCCATCGTCTTGTCGGCGCTGCCGGCGTACGGCGCGGCCAACCCTCTGACCCTCGAACACATGGTGCAGACGCGGGCGCTGGTCACGGCGTTGTGTGGCGACGAGCGGGTCTTCCTCCAGGGGCAGGGGGCGCCCCACGTGGGCGATGTCGACGCCGCCCTCGCCGCGATGGACGTGGCGATGGCCGACCATCCCGACCTCGTCGCCTGGAAGGTCTACACCCACAATCCCGACGGCTTCTTCCTCGACGACCACGACCCCGATCGTCCGCCGCTCGGCACCGACTTCATCCGTCGGGCCGTGGACGGCGGGGTGCCGGTCGTCGCCGTCCACAAGGGCCTGTCGGGGAACCATCCCGCCGCGTCCCCGATCGACATCGGGCCCGCTGCGGTCCGGCACCCGGACTGCAGCTTCCTCGTCTACCACTCCGGCCTGGAGACCAACGTCGCCGAGGGACCGTTCGATCCGGAGGCACCGAACGAGGGCGTCGACCGTCTCGTCGCGTCGCTGCGCGACGCCGGCGTGGAGCCCGGCGCCAACGTCTACGCCGAGCTCGGGTCCACGTGGCGCTTCCTGATGAGCCGCCCCGACCAGGCTGCCCACGTGCTCGGCAAGCTGCTGGTGGCCTGCGGGCCCGACAACATCCTGTGGGGCACCGACTCCATCTGGTACGGCTCGCCCCAGGACCAGATCGAGGCGTTCCGGGCCTTCGAGATCACCGAGGCGTTCCAGGAACGGCACGGCTACCCGGCGCTCACCGCCGAGACCAAGGCGAAGATCCTGGGCGCCAACGCCGCCCGCCTCCACGGCATCGATCTCGGCGGGATCGAGTGTGCCTTCACCTCAGAGGAGCTGCGGGCCGCTCGGGAGACGGTGCCCACCCGACACATCACCCTCGGTCCCACCGAACGGGCCGAGATCGTCACCCATCTGGCCTCGCACGGCGCCTGGTGAGCGGGTCGGCGGGCGTCAGATGCGGATGACCCCGGCGTCGGTGGCCTTGAGCGTCCGACCCGGACGGGCTTCGGTCACCCGGTCCTTCTCCACGATCACCTCGCCCGCCTTGACCGTGGCCTCGTAGCCCTCCACGTCCTGGAGCAGGCGGCGGCCACCGGCCGGCAGATCGTGGACCATGTGGGGCGCATGGAGGGTGAGCCCGGCGTGGTCGATCACGTTGACGTCGGCCAGCATCCCGGGCGCGAGCACACCGCGGTCGTGGATCCCGTAGGTCCGCGCCGTCGCCTGGGTCTGCTTGTGGACGACCAGCTCCACCGGCAGCTGTTGGCCCCGGGTGCGGTCCCGGGTCCAGTGGGTGAGCATGTAGGTGGGCATCGAGGCGTCGCAGATCAGGCCGCAGTGGGCGCCCCCGTCCGACAGCCCCATGATCGAGGCCGGGTGGCTGATCATCTTCCGGATCGCCTCGTGATCCCGTTCGACATAGCTGCCGAGCGGCATGAAGACCATGGCCGTGCCGTCGTCCTCGCCCATCCAGTCGTAGACGACCTCCTGGGGCGTGGTGCCGGTGCGGGCCGCCACGGCCGCGGCGGACGCCTCCGGCGGCGGCTCGTAGTCCGGCACGTCGCCGAGCGGGTACATCATGTCGAAGTTGTGGGCGAGATAGTTGATGAAGCCGTCCTTGGTCGCCACCTCCTCGCTCAGCAGCCGGGCCTTGAACTCGGGGTCGCGCCACATCGCGACCCGTTCGGCGTGGGGCCGGTCCCAGACCTCCCGGTACGACGGATGGGCACGGAACGGATGGAACGACGACTCCAGGCCGTAGAGCAGACCGGTCGGACGGGTCGGCACCTGGGGCACGATCAGGGGCCCGTCGGCGCTCTGGGCGGCGTCGTCGTCGAGCATCCGCAGATACGCCTCGGGGCTGCCGGGGTCCTGCGCCATCGTGTAGGTGACCGGGACGCCGGCCTCCACCAGGTGCCGGAGCCACGACCATTCGTGCTTGTCGTAGGCGCGGTCGCTGACGAACTGGAACAGGCCGCGGCCGACGCTCGCCAGCTCGTCGCCGATCGCCATGAGCTCCTCGTCGGGCGAGAAGGTGCCCGGCTCGTAGCCGTGGCGCGAGCGGTGTTGGATCGTCCGGCTGGTGGACACGCCGAGCCCGCCCTCGCGCACGCCGGCGGCCATCACCTCGGCGATCCGGGAGATCTCCTCGGCCGTCACGTCGTACTCGTGGGCGCGCTCCCCCATTACGTACGCCCGCACGGCTGCGTGCGGGACGGTGGTGCCGACGTCGATCGTGCGATGGAGTCCGGCGAGCGAGTCGATGTACTCGCCGAACGTCTCCCAGTCCCAGCGGATCCCTTCGGCCAGCGCGGTACCCGGGATGTCCTCGATGGCCTCCATCAGCTCGATCAGGAACGCCTGGCCGCCGGGCCGCACCGGCGCGAAACCGACCCCACAGTTGCCCATGACGGCGGTCGTGACGCCGTGGTTGACGGACGGCATCATCACGTCGTCCCAGCTCGCCTGGCCGTCGTAGTGGGTGTGGACGTCCACGAACCCCGGCGTCACCAGCGCGCCGTCGGCGTCGATCTCGCGCCGACCGGCGGCGTCGACGCGGCCCACGGCGACGATCGTGTCACCGTCGATCGCGACGTCGGCGGTGGCCGGGGGCGCCCCGGTGCCGTCGACGACCGTTCCCCCACGGATCACGAGATCATGCATCTGCTCAGTGTGTCGCAGATGGCCGGACCCGTGCGACACTGGAGCCATGTTGGTGTTCGACGGTGACTGCGGTTTCTGCACCTCGTCGGCTCGATGGATCGAGCGGCGGCTCCCGGCCGACGCGCGCGTCGAACCGTGGCAGTCCCTCGACCTGAGCGAGATCGGCCTGACCGAGGACGACGTCCAGATGGCCGCGTACTGGGTGGGCGACGACGGCCGCGTGCACCGCGGCCACCGCGGCATCGGGCGGTCCCTCATCGCGGCCGGTGGTGCCTGGAAGGTCGTCGGCTGGGCGCTGATCCTTCCGCCCATCTCCTGGTTCGCCCGGCTCGGCTACTACGTCGTCGCGAAGTACCGCTACAAGCTCCCCGGCGCCACGGACGCCTGCCGACTCCCGACCTGACGGCTCAGTCGCGGGGCCAGACGGGATCGCGCTTCTCGAGAAAGGCGGTCATCCCCTCGCGCATCTCGGGGTTCATGATGGAGCGCTGGAACACCCGGAAGTCGTGGGGGCGCAGTTGGCGGTTGATGTCGTCCTTGATCGCCCGCCGTGATCCCGGGCCGCCGCGGGCGACCGACGCGACGACGGCGTCGACCGCGTCGGCGAAGTCGTCGTCCGGCACCAGCTGCTGCACGAGCCCCATCTCCCGGGCCCGCGCCGCGTCGAAGGGTTCCATCGCGAACATGATCCACTTGGCGTTGCCGACACCGACCCAGTCCGCGAGGCGCGTCGCCATGAACACGTCCGGCGCCCCCCGCATGATCTCGGGCGCCCGAAAGCGAGCCGACTCCGCGGCGATCACGAAGTCGCAGTGCAGGGCGATGTCGAGTCCGCCCGCATAGCAGAGGCCGTTGATGGCCGCGATCACGGCCGCGCCACAGCGCTCGAGGTGACGGAACGGGAAGTGATCGGTCGGGTCCCACTCGGCGGCCAGTGTCGGGTCGTCGATCGCATTGCCGCCCATGTCGCCGCCGACGCAGAACACGTCGTCCGTGCCGGTCAGGACGAGCACGTCGATGTCGGGCTCCCGGTCGGCGAGGATCGCGGCGCGCTTCACCGCCCGGTACATGTCCTGGGTCATCGCGTTGCGCTTCTCGACCCGGTCGATGCGGACCCGCAACGCATGCTCGTCGTAGTGGGCGTGCACGCACGGCGACCCGAGGTCGATCACGTCTCCGTTGTCCATGTCTGCCTCCTACTTGACCTGGTAGAGCACGTCGGCCGGGATCTCGTGGGTCTCGGGCAGGATCATCGGCGAGCCGGCGAACACGGACTCGAGGAACGTGATCGCGAACGTGTTGGTGAGTTCCTGGACACGGTCGAGCGCCATGTCGCCCTCGGAACACCCCTCCTCGGCGAGGGTCTCGACGGTCTCCACGACGATCGCGGTCGGTTGGGTGAGTTCGTCGAAGAAGTCGAGATAGTCGCAGAGGTCGGTGAACGACTGGTGCTCGGCGGCGACCAGCTCGAGTCGGTAGCTCGGCGCGCTCGCCGTCAGGTCCCAGGCCCGTTCCACGTTGGGGTCGACCGGCGTGGTCTTGTCGTCGGTGCCCACGATCACCAGGGCCGGCACGTCGACCCGAGCGAGATCGTCGTCGGTGAGCAGCGTCGCGTCCGGCTCACCCGAGCCGGTCGCGGGGGCGAGCGGGATGATGGCGTCCACCCGCTCGTCGGCCGGTGCCGTCCCCTCGACGTTCTCGTAGCCGGACACGACGGCGTAGGTGGTGAAGCCGCCGAACGAGTGGCCGGTGACGGCGATGTGCTCGCCGTCGACGGACGCCGCGAAGACGCCGGCCGTCTCGTGTGTCGGATCCACCATCGCGTCGATCAGGAGGGAGACGTCCTGCACGCGGTTCAGGGCGATCACGGTGCCGGGATCGGAACTGCCGGTGATGCGTTCGACGGCCGTGTTCCCCGTGTGATCGGCGGCGGCGACGATGTAGCCGTGGCTGGCGATGGTCTCGGTGTAGTCCGAGTCCACGAACCGAATACCTCCGGAGCCGTGCGAGTAGATGACGAGGGGGAACGGCCCGTCGGGGGCGAGCGACGCGGCGTCCGCCCCGATCGCCAGCGGCGACTCGTAGTAGTCGTTGGGGGTGAGGGTGTAGCGATGGGGATCACCGGTCGTATCGGGAGCGAGCGGGAACCAGACATCGACCGTGAGCGGGCGTTCGCGCACAGCGTCCGTGACAGTGATGGTCGCGACGCCCACGTCGTACTCGCCGCGGCCCACGTCGACCAGCTCGTCCTTCGGTGCTTCCGTCGTGGTCGTGGTCGTGGTCTCGGCGGCGACGGTCGTCGTCGATCCGGCCGTGGTCGTCGTGGTGATCCCGCTCGTGGTGGTCGTGGTCGTCGGGTCGGACGCGGAGTCAGCGTCGTCGCCGCAGGCCGCCGCAACGAGGAGAACAGCCAGGGCCAGCGGGAGCAGTCGATGCATCCGGCGATGGTGACACACCGTCGCGGACGCGGCCCATCCCACGGTCTCCCGGCGGCGGGCGGCGTGGTAGACCCACTGCCGTGTCCATCACCCTCTCCGAAGCAGAATCCCGACGGGTCGTGGCCGGTCACGGCGTGCCGGTGTCACCCTTCGTCACCGGCACCTCCACCGACGAGGTCATCGCGGCCGTCGCAACCGACGACACCGTCGCCTACCCCGTCGTCGCGAAGCTGTGCGGCCGGGCGATCGCCCACAAGACCGAGCGGGGGCTGGTCCGGCTCCGCCTCGGCGACGAGGACGCGCTCCGCCAGGCCTGCGACGACCTCCTGGCCGCGGCCCGACCCGACGACGGGGACGTCGAGGTCCTCGTGTCGACCATGGTCGACGGCAACCGGGAGCTCATCGCCGGACTCAACGACGACCCCCAGTTCGGCCTGACGATCATGGTCGGCGTCGGCGGGATCCTGGCCGAGGCGATCCGTGACGTGACCTTCCGGCTCGTGCCGATCTCGGAGGTGGACGCCGCGGAGATGATCGACGATCTCGGCACGCAGCGGCTGCTCGACGAGTTCCGCGGCGAGCCCGCGGTCGATCGGGCGGCGTTGATCGAGGCGCTGGTGGCGCTGGCCGCGGTGGGCGAGCAGGAAGCCGGCGTCAGGTCCATCGACCTGAACCCACTGATCATCGTCGAGGGGAAGCCCGTCGCCGTGGACGCGCTCGTCGAGCTGGATGAGGCGGCAGCGGAGGTCTCGCGATGAGTCACGACCTCGGCGCCCTGTTCGACCCGAAGGGCGTCATCATCACCGGCGTCTCCAACCATCCCGGAAAGTTCGGCTTCGTCACGCTGCACAACCTGATCGCCTCCGGGTACCAGGGCGAGATCTTCCCGGTCGGCCGCGAGCCCGGCGAGGTGCTGGGTCGGTCGGTGCTCGGTTCGATCGACGAGGTGCCGGACGGCGCCGCGGACATGGTGTTCATCTGCACGCCACAGGCCGTCAACGAGGAACTCCTCCGGGCCGCGGCCGCGCGGGGCGTGCGCGCCGCGTTCTTCGCCGCCGCCGGATACCGGGAGGCGGGTCCGGAGGGAGTCGAGGCCGAACGGCGACTCGTCGCGCTGGCCGACGAGCTCGGCGTGGCGTTGGCCGGCCCGAACGGCCAGGGCGTCGTGTCCACCCCGTCACAGATGTGCGCCCAGATCGTCGCTCCGTACGCGCCCGCCGGCCGCATCGCGGTGGCGAGTCAGTCGGGCAACTTCGTCTCGTCATTCCTCAACCTGGCCCACCACACGGGCGTGGGCGTCAGTCGTGCGGTTGCCGCCGGCAACGCGGCGGCACTCGGCATCGCCGACTATGTCGAATGGTTCGCCGACGACCCCGAGACGGACGTCTGCCTCGTCTACATGGAGTCTGTCGACGACGGCCGCGAGATGTTCGAGCGCCTCCGGGCCGTCGCCGAACGCAAGCCGGTGGTGGTCGTGAAGGGCGGCGCCTCCGATGCGGGCGCGCGGGCCGCGGCCTCCCACACCGGCGCACTCGCCTCCGATGATGCCGTGTTCGACGGCATGTGCCGCCAGGCCGGCCTGATCCGGGCTCGCGACGTCGAGGAGGGGTTCGAAGCCGCGGCCACCCTCGCCACCCAGCCGCTCCCGCAGGGCAACCGCGTGGTGGTCGTCACGACCGTCGGCGGCTGGGGTGTTGCCGCCGTGGATGCCATGGCCGACACCCGCCTGACCGCGGTCGCGCTCCCCGACGACCTCTACGCCGCGATCGACGAGAAACTCCCGCCCCGCTGGTCGAAGAACAATCCGATCGACATGGCCGGCGGCGAGACCCGCGACACGGTGCCCGAGATCCTCGAGCTCGCGGCGGCGCACCCCGACGTGGACGGCGTGCTCTTCCTCGGCCTCGGGATCCAGTCGAACACCGCGTCCATGCTGCGCGAGGGCGGGTTCTACCCGGACCACGGCCTGGAGCGCATCGTCGGTTTCCACGAACGCCAGGACGCCCGCTACGCCGAGGCCGCGGCCGAGATCGCGGCCCGCACCGGCACACCCGTGCTCATCGCCACCGAACTCGCGAACGCCCGGCCCGACAACGCCGGCCCCGCCGCCGTGCGGGCCGCCGGGCGCATGTGCCACGCGTCGGCCGGGCGGGCGATCCGCTCGCTCGACCTGATGGCCCGCTACGCGAATTGGCGCCGAGCGCGGGGCCTGTGACCTCTACGGTCGCGCCATGACCACCACGCCCGAACCCCCCTACTACGCCGTCGTGTTCACGAACCGGCGGGCCGGATGGGGCGACGAGGGCGTGGACGCGGCCTACAACGCCGCGGCGGCGCGGATGGAGGACCTCGCCTCGACTATTCCCGGGTACCTGGGCATCGAGTCGGCCCGCTCGGGGGACGGCACCGGCATCACGGTCTCCTACTGGGCGTCCGAGGACGCCATCGCCGAATGGCGTCGCCACCCCGAGCACCTCGACGTGCAGGCCCACGGCCGAAGCGACTGGTACGAGTGGTACGAGCTGCGGGTCGGCCGCGTCGAGCGGGCGCGTTCGTTCCCGTGACGATCTTCGATGACATCCGCTCGTCGTGCGCGGCGGTCGCCGAACACGCCCGTTTCGTGACCATAGATCGTGGGCGGGTGGCGGGGTTCGCCGCGGAGATCGACCTCGACGGGCCGCAGAACGACCCCGGTCAGGCGCGGATGGGATCCGAGGAGTCCGCCACCGCGTTCGTCCTTGCGCTCGACGCCATCAACTTCGGGAGCGGCTACTTCCCCCACCTCCACAAGCGACCGGGGATGTCCGGCTACCACACCATCGCGACGTCGCTGCGCGATCTCGTGGCCGACACCGGGGCACTCACCGCGGACCGGCTCGCCCGCTGGACGATCGACGACGCTGCGGCCACGTTCCAACAGACGCTCGACGGCGGTCCGGCCCACGAGCTGATGCAGCTGTTCATCACCGCCTGGCACGACCTCGCCGCGTGGGTCGAGCGCCACGGCGACGGTTCGTTCGCCGCGGCGGTCGCCAAGGCCGACGGGTCGGCGGCCACGCTCGTCACGATGCTCGACGAGATGCCGTTCTTCCACGACGTGCACACGCACCCCGCGGCGGGCGAGGTACTCCTCTACAAGCGGGCCCAGATCACGGTGCAGGATCTCGCCGTCGCGTTCGACGGCGACGGGCCCGGCCGGTTCACGGATCGGTCCGAGCTGACCATGTTCCCCGACAATCTCGTTCCCCACGTGCTGCGGGTCGAAGGGGTGCTGCACTTGGACGACGAGCTCGTCGCCCGGATCGAAGCGGTCGAGGACATCGCCGTCGGGTCGCCCGAGGAGGTCGAGATCCGGGCCTGCGGACTCCACGCGGTCGAACTGCTCCGCGACGAACTCGCCGCGGAAGGCACGCGGATCACCAGTGGCGACCTCGACAACGTCCTCTGGAACCTCGGCGCCGGCCCCCGGTACAAGGCCGTTCCCCGCCATCGTTGCCGCTGCGTCTTCTACTGAATGCACCGCGGAATTCCGGGGAATCCCGGAATCGGGATCGAAGAACGAGGCAGCGCACGATCGCGCGGGATACGGTTCATCCACCATCGGAGGAGCTGCGCGGTTCCTGCGATACGTACACCACCGCCGTCGAGCGGTAACTGGAGGGAAAATGCGCAAGCGACTTCTACTGCTTCTGAGCGTGATGATGGCTTTCTCGCTCATCGCCGCCGCGTGTGGCGATGACGACGGACCGGCAGGCTCTGTTGGCCTCGTGTTCGACATCGGTGGCGAGGGCGACCAGTCGTTCAACGACTCGGCTGCGGCCGGCCTCAACCGTGCGGCTGAGGAGCTCAACGTCGAGATCTCGAAGGTCTCGCCCAACGACGACGGCTCCAACCGAGCCGAGCTGCTCCAGTTGCAGGCGGACGCCAGCGACATCGTGATCGCCGTCGGCTTCCTCTTCGAGGCCGACGCCGCCGCGGTGGGCGGGGCGAACCCGGAGACCAACTTCGGCGTCATCGACTCCTCGATGCTCGACTTCTCGGGCGACGCGCCGGCTCCCTACGCCGACAACATCGCCGGACTCGTCTTCTCCGAGGAGCAGGGCTCCTATCTCGTGGGCGCCGCTGCGGCCTCCATGAGCGAGACGGGCACGATCGGCTTCATCGGCGGCGTGTGCTGCTTCGGCCTCATCGAGAAGTTCGAGGCCGGGTACATCGCCGGCGCGAAGGCCGTGAACCCGGACATCGAGATCATCTCGGAGTACATCACCGAGTTCCCGAACTTCGACGGCTTCAACGACCCGGCTGCCGGCCGCGAGACCGCCCTGGCGATCTACGAAGGTGGCGCTGACGTCATCTACCACGCCGCCGGTGGCACCGGCGCCGGCATGTTCGCCGCCGCCAAGGAGCACACCGAGGCGTCCGGCTCGAAGGTCTGGGGCATCGGCGTCGACTCCGATCAGTACAACACCGTGGGTGCCGAGGTGCAGGAGTTCGTCCTCACCTCGATGCTGAAGCGTGTCGACGTGGCCGTCTACGAGATCATCAAGGCCCACCTCGACGGCGACTTCGGTCCGGGCGAGCAGCGCTACGACCTCTCGGTCGACGGCGTGGGCTACTCCACCTCCGGCGACTTCCTGCCGGAGGACGTGATCGCCACGCTCGAGGACTTCAAGCAGCAGATCATCGATGGCGACATCGTCGTTCCGACCGATCCGGCCGACGCCTGATCCGTCGATCCAGATGACGTAGCAGCGGGGCCGGGATACATTCCCGGCCCCGTTGTGGTTTTGGCACGGGACGCGAAGGAGGACCGGGTGGCGCTCGCCATCGAACTCAAGGGCATCACGAAGCGCTTTCCCGGCGTGGTCGCCAACGACGACGTGAACCTCGCCGTCGAGCAGGGCGAGATCCACGCGATCTGCGGCGAGAACGGCGCCGGCAAGTCCACGCTGATGAAGATCCTCTACGGCATGCAGCCGGCCGACGAAGGCACGATGGCCGTGAACGGCACCGAGGTGAACTTCACCTCGCCGGCCGACGCCATCGAAGCCGGCATCGGCATGGTCCATCAGCACTTCATGCTGGCCGGCAACCTCAGCGTGCTCGAGAACGTGATCCTCGGGGCCGAGCCGACCGTGAGTGGCGGCATCATCGACCGGGCCGACGCCAAACGGCACCTGACGGAGGTCGGGTCCGCCTACGGCCTCGAGATCGACCCCGACGAGTTCGTCGAAGAGCTCGAGGTCGGCGAACGTCAGCGGGTCGAGATCATCAAGGTGCTCTACCGCGGCGCGAAGATCCTGATCCTCGACGAGCCCACCGCGGTGCTCGTCCCACAGGAGGTCGACGAACTGTTCCGCAACATGCGTGAACTGAAGGCCGACGGCGCCACGATCCTGTTCATCGACCACAAGCTCGAGGAAGTGCTCGAGATCGCCGACACGATCACCGTGCTCCGCCAAGGGCGAACCGTCGCAACGGTGAAGCCCGACGAGGTGACCACCGGTGACCTCGCGGAGCTCATGGTCGGTTCCGAGCTCCCGACGCCGGAGACCACCCAGTCGACCGTGACCGGCGAGGTCGCCCTCGCGGTCACCGGCCTCACGGTCCGCGACGCGGACGATCGGGCGGTCGTCGACGATGTCAGCCTCCGGATCCATCGTGGCGAGGTCGTCGGCATCGCCGGGGTCGAGGGCAACGGCCAGACCGAACTCGTCGAGGCCATCATCGGCACGGAGCGTCCCGAGACCGGCTCCATCGAGTTGATGGGCAACGACATCTCGCACGAATCGGTCCGTCACCGGCGCGGCAACGGGATCGGCTACATCCCCCAGGACCGCCACGAGGAGGGACTGCTCCTCGAGGCGCCGCTGTGGACCAACGCCGCCCTGGGACACCAGATGAAGCCGCCCTACGCCCAGGGCATCTGGTTCAACCGGCAGGGCGCCCAGAGCACCACGGAACAGATCCGGGAGCGCTTCGACGTGCGCACCCCCGACATCCACGTCGCCGCGCTGGCGCTCTCCGGCGGCAATCAGCAAAAGCTGATCGTGGGCCGGGAGATGACCGCCGAACCCGACGTGCTCATCGCCTCGCACCCGACCCGGGGCATCGACGTCGGCGCCCAGGCGGCCGTGTGGGACCACATCCGGGCGGCCCGGGCCCAGGGCATGGCCACCCTTCTGATCTCCGCCGACCTCGACGAACTGATCGGGCTGTCCGACACGATCCTGGTCATGTACAAGGGTCGTCTCGTCGCCGAACTGGACCCCGCCTCCATCACGCCCCGAGATCTCGGCAGCTACATGACGGGAGCCGCAGTATGACCGACGTCGCCCACCAACCGGCTGCCGTCGTCGCGGTGGAGGACTCCACCCGGCGCCGGCTCACGATGGCGCTCGCCGCGCCGCTCGGCGCCGTCGTCTTCTCCGTGGTCGCCGCCACGCTCATGCTGTTCATCGCGGGCAGCGACCCGTTCGCGGCGTACGCGGACATGTTCGAGCACGCCTCGAAACCGGAGACCATCGTCTCGATGTTCAACCGGGCGACACCGCTCTACATCTCCGGGGTCGCGGCAGCCATCGGCTTCAAGATGAACCTGTTCAACATCGGCGTGGAGGGCCAGTACCGCATGGCCGCGATCTTCGCCGCCTACGTCGGCGGCGCCATCGCGCTGCCCGGGTTCCTCCACATCGCCGTGATCATCGTCGTCGCCATGCTCGTCGGCGCCGCTTGGTCGGGTCTCGCCGGCGTGCTCTACACCCACCGCGGGGTCAACGAGGTCATCGGCACCATCATGCTCAACGGTGTGGCGCTCGGGCTCATCGCCTGGCTGGTGCGTACCTGGCAGGCCGAAGGCGAGATCCCGGTCGTCGGTGTCGGCACGGAGCCGATCGAGAGCACCGGAATCCTGCCCACCCTCACCTGGTTCCCGGAGCTCTTCGTCGACCTCCGCGGCACCAACGAGCTCACCGGTGTCCTGCTCATCGCGATCGCGGTCGGCGTCTTCTACCACGTGCTCCTGAACCGCACGATCTTCGGTTTCGAGCTCCAGGCCAGCGGCGCCAACCCGTTCGCCGCCCGAGCCGGTGGGGTGCCGCCGCGGCGGATGGCGCTCACGGCGATGCTGCTGTCGGGCGGCATCGCCGGTCTGGTCGGCATCGCCGAGATCATGGACAAGGGTCGCTACAACCCGAACTTCGTCGGTGGCCTCGGCTTCAACGGCATCGGCATCGCCCTTCTGGGGCGGAACCATCCGGCGGGAATCGCGGTGGGCGCCCTGCTCTGGGCCTTCCTCGAGGCGTCGTCCGACATCCTCCAGATCACCGCGGCAGCCCCCAAGGAGATCATCGACATCATGCGGGGCGTCATCCTCCTCACGGTGGTGATCGGCTACGAGGTCGTGCACCGGATCCGCCGCCGGGACGAGGCCGCCAGAGCCGCTGCTCGGCTCGTGGAGGTCGAGGCATGAGCTCCTGGCACCAACTCCGCACCCCCGTCCGGTGGATGATCCTCGCCGCCGTCGGCGTGCTCGCCCTGTCGCTGCTCGAGTTCGTCACGGACAACCACGGCCTCACCACCGAAGGTCAGGTCGGGGCCATGCTGCGATGGGCGGCGCCGATCATGCTGGCGGGCCTCGGCGGCCTGTTCGCCGAGCGAGCGGGCGTCGTCAACATCGGTCTCGACGGCATGATGATCATCGGCATGTGGTTCGGCGCCTGGGGCACCGTGAACTACGGACCCTGGGCCGGACTCGCCATCGGCATCCTCGGCGGCGCCCTGGCCGCGCTCGTCCACGCCATCGCCACGGTGTCGTTCGGTGTCGACCAGATCATCAGCGGTGTGGCCGTGCTCATCGCGGCGCCGGCGGTCACCCGCTACCTGTCCCTGGAGATCTTCGACGACTACGAGGGCGGATCGATCACCCAGTCACCGCGGCTCGATTCGGCGGGCAAGTTCACCTTCCCGTTCCTGTCGGGCGGTGATCTCTTCGGCTGGACGACCCCCGACATACTCGGGTGGTTCAACGAACGGAACTGGTTCGCGATCTCCGACCTCACGGAGGTCGCGCGCGGGCTGACGTTCAACCTGAGCATCTTCACGGTCGTCGCCTATGCGTTGGTGCCCGTCATCAGTTTCGTGATCTGGCGCACGCGGTTCGGGCTGCGGGTTCGCATCTGTGGCGAGCATCCGACCGCCGGCGAGACCCAGGGCATCAACATCTACGCCTACAAGTACGCGGCCGTCATCCTCTCGGGTGCCCTCGCCGGCTTCGGCGGTGCCTTCATCGCCACGCCGGAGCTGGGCGGCATCTACCAGGAGGGATCGACGAACTCGATGGGCTTCATCGGCCTGTCCGCGCTCATCGTCGGCAACTGGCGCCCGGCCGGGGTGATGGCCGGCGCCCTCCTGTTCGGGTTTCCACGGGCCCTCGGGCTGCGCGAGGTCGGCGACGCCAACTCCACGCATCTCCTGCTCCTCGTGGCCGGGCTGATCCTCGTGGCCGTCGCCGCGAACAACGCCGCCAAGCGGAACTGGACCGACACGATCCTCGCCGGCGGCATCGGGCTCGGGAGTCTGATCTGGTACTTCACGTCGGACTCGGTGGCGGACTGGTTCGTCGACATCCTTCCCTTCGTCACCGTGCTGCTCGTCCTCACGTTCTTCTCGCAGCGCCTCCGCATGCCCGCCACCGCCGGCCTCCCCTACCGCAAGGGCGAGTCGTAGCGTGCTCACGGCGGATCAACTCGCCGCCTGGGACCGCGACGGGTACCTCGTCTTCGAGGACGCCGTCGATTCGGCGACCTGCGACGAACTCCGAGAGCACGTCATCGCCCAGCTGGCCGCGGCCGACCCCACCGTCGACGGCGGACTCACGGTGTTCGACACGACCGAGCAGGGCCACGCCCAGCAGGAGTACTTCCTCACGTCCGGCGACAAGGTGCGCTGGTTCCTGGAGGACGGCGCGGTGTCCGACGGGCAGTTGACCCGCCCGCTCCCCCTCGCGGTGAACAAGCTGGCCCACGCCATGCACGATCTGGATCCCGTGTTCGACCGGTTCAGCCGCACGCCGCTGATGGCGGAGATCGCCGCGGATCTGGGCGTCGTCGATCCGAAGCTGCTCCAGTCGATGTACATCTTCAAGCAGCCCTCGATCGGCGGGGAGGTGAGCTGTCATTGCGACCACACGTTCCTGTGGACCGAGCCCCAGTCCGTGATCGGCTACTGGTTCGCCATCGAGGACGCGACCGTCGAGAACGGGTGCCTCTACGTCGCCCCGGGGCGGCACCGCGATCCGGTACGCACCCGGCTCCGGCGCGAGGGCGACGGCACCACGATGGACGTCCTCGACACCACACCCTGGCCCACCGACGAGCTCGTCCCGATCGAAGCCACCAAGGGGACGATGCTCGTGCTGCACGGCTCGCTCCCCCACTGGAGCGCCCCCAACACGTCCGCCACGAGCCGCCATGCCTACACGCTGCACGTGATCGACGGCACGGCCGACTATCCCGACGACAACTGGCTGCGCCGCGCCCCCGACATGCCCCTGCGAGGATTCACATGAACGAGGTCCGCCACGCCCTTCCCGCCGATGCCGAGGATCTCGAGACGACGCTGCGCGAAGCGTTCCTGGCCGACCCGATGATGGCGTTCATGATCGAGGATCCGGACCGTGAGGGGCACTGCCGTCCGGACGACCTCGCCCGGATCATGGACGTCGAACGGCGCACCTACCAGCCGTGCGGTCACAGCTACACGATTCCCGGCAAGGCCGCCGCCCTCTGGGCGCCGCCCGGCCACCGACCCGACCTCACCGAGTTCATCGAGGTGTTCTCGTCTCTCGCCGACCCCGACCGGGCGGCCACGGCCGCCGAGCAGTTCATGCTCATGGCCGAATACGAGCCGGACGAGCCCCACTTCTACCTGCACCTCATCGGCGCCCGGGACAGCGCCCGCGGCCAGGGGCTCGGCTCGCTGCTCCTCGACCGCATCCACGCCGTCTGCGACGCCGAGGGGCTCCCCGCCTACCTCGAGGCGTCCAGCGAGCGCAGCGCCGTGCTCTACGAGCGCCACGGCTACGAGCGCCTCGCCACGGTCGACTTCGCGCCGGGCGTCGCCCTGCGGCCGATGCTGCGGTCTCCCCGCTGACCCGGCCTAGCCTGGGGTATGGCCACGCAAGTCAGCCCCATTCTCGACGTCGGCCCCCCGACGCTCGACCGGATTCGCCAGGCGCCGAAGGTCGTGCTGCACGACCATCTCGACGGCGGACTGCGCCCCGAGACGATCATCGAGATCGCCGATCAGGTCGGCTACACGGACCTCCCGACGACGGATGCCGACGAGCTCACCACCTGGATGCTCCGCGGCGCGAACCGCAAGGACCTCACCCTCTATCTCGAGACGTTCGCCCACACCGTCGCCGTCATGCAGACCCGCGAGGGGATCGAGCGCGTCGCCCGGGAATGCGCAGAGGATCTCGCCGCCGACGGTGTCGTCTACGCCGAGGTGCGTTTCGCGCCGGAGCTCCACACCGAGCAGGGCCTGACCCTCGACGACGCCATCGAGGCGGTCCTCACCGGGTTCGCCGCCGGCGCGGCGGGCACCGAACTCACCATCCGGGCGATCTGTTCGGCCATGCGCCACCAGCAGAACTCCCTCGAGGTCGCCCAGGCCGCGATCCGCCATCGTGACCACGGCGTGGCCGCGTTCGACATCGCCGGGCCCGAGGACGGCTTCCCGCCGGACGACCACCTCCTCGCCTTCCAGTTCTGTCAGCGGGAGAACTTCCACATCACCATCCACGCCGGCGAGGCCTACGGCCCCGCGTCGATCTGGAAGGCCCTCCAATGGTGCGGAGCCGAACGCCTGGGGCACGGCATCCGCATCATGGAGGACATGACCCGCGGCGCCGACGGCGATCGTGAGCTCGGGCGGCTCGCCCACTACATCCGCGACCGGCGGATCCCGTTGGAGGTGTGCCCCACCTCGAACGTCAACACCGGCGTCGTGGACGAAATCGCCGATCACCCGATCGCCGAACTCATCGACCTGCGCTTTCGCGTCACGCTCAACACCGACAACCGGCTGATGTCCGGCGTCTCGATGTCCTCCGAGATGGACGCGCTCGTCGGCGCGTTCGGCTACGGCTGGGACCGGCTCCGCTGGCTGACCGTCAACGGCATGAAATCCAGCTTCCTGCCGTTCCGCGAGCGTCTCCAGATCATCGAGCAGGTCATCAAGCCCCGCTATGCGCCGTTGGAGGCCTGGGCCCTCGAGCCGCGGGTCTGAGCATCCCGGGGCCGCGCACTAGGGTCGCTCGAATGCGGATCCCTCTCCTTGCTCACACCTTTGCTCGCACCCTTGCCGTTCTCCTCGCCCTCGCCCTCGTGGCGGCGGCGTGCTCCGACGATCCGGCGGCGGAGGAGCTCGTCGACGACCTCCTGAGCGACGACGGTGGCGACGACGGCGATCCGGACCCGACCGGCACCGACGACCCACCCGACGAACCGGTGGACGTCCCGCCGGGCCCGGTCACCATTCCCGAGGCCGACGCGCCGGATCCCGACGACACCCCGCTGCCGGTCGACCGCGACTATCGCATCATCACGCTCGACAACGGGCTCACGGTGATGCTGCGCAGCAACGACAGCCCGGGCGGATCGCTGCACCTGCGCCTCGTGGTCAACGCCGGCTCGGTGCAGCAGCCGGTAGGCAACGACGGCAGCGCCCACTTCCTCGAACACATGCTGTTCAACGGCACCGAACAGTTCCCCGCCAACGAGTTGACCGCACAACTCCAGCGCCTCGGCATCAGCTTCGGCGCGGATGTCAACGCCTACACGAGCTACGACGAGACGGTGTACTTCCTCGGCGCGAGCCTGTTCGATCCTCAGGCGCCCGAGATCGCGCTCGACGTGCTGGCCGAGTGGGCGGACAAGGCGACGATCGATCCGTCGCAGGTGGACTCCGAGATCGGTGTCGTCCGCGACGAGCTGCGTCAGGGCCGCGAGTCCGTCGACGGCATCGTCTTCACCCGCTTCGAGGAGATCTACACCGCCGGCACGGACTACGAAGGCCACATCGTGGTGGGCGATCCCACGCTGGTGGAGGCAACCACGGCCGACACGCTGCGCGCCTTCTACGACGCCTGGTACCGGCCGGACAACATGGCGGTCATCGTCGTCGGCGATCTGTCGCTCGACCGACTCGAGGAGGAGGTCCGTGAGCGTTTCGAGGGCCTCACCGCCCGCGGCAACTCCCCGACGCGAGCCGATGTCGAGGTCGCGCTCTCCCCCGAGCCGGTCACCGATGTCATCACCCACCCGGACAACGCCAACGACAATCTGTCCTACGACATCCCGCTCCCCGTCTGGGATCTCGACACGGTCGGCGGCGAGCGCATGGCCTTGATCGAACGGGCGGTGGCGCTCATGCTCGGCACCCGGCTCGAGGAGGCGTTCCAGCGGGGCGAGATCGACGCCGACTTCGAGCCCTTCCTCGACACCTTCGCCATCAACCGCGGCCTGCGCTACTACGGCACGAACCTGCAGGGCCCGGACCTCGCCGTTCTGCTCGACCAGTTCCAGTCGCAGCTGCTGACCGCCGCGCTCACCGGCTTCAGCGAGGACGATGTCGCGCGGGCCCGGGCCCAGCTCGTCGCCGGGCTCGACGACGAGCTCGCGACCCTCGAGTCGACCCAGGACGCCCAGTTCGCGACCGAGCTCATGGTGGCCTTCCTGGAGGGCGGCAGCCTCGACGACGCCGACAACCGGATCCGGCGCCAGCGCGACGTGGTCGAGTCCCTGACCGCCGAGGAACTGACGGACTTCTGGCGCTGGATCCTCGGCGCATCCGGCCCGATCGTGATCGCCGTTGCGGCGGACGAGGCATCGGTCCCGACCGCCGACGAGCTGCGGACGATTCTCGAGGATGCCCAACCCGCCGCCGCGGCCGGGGAAACCGAATCGATCGACGAGCTGATGGACCGACCCGACCCGGCCGAGATCGTCGACGAGGACGTCATCCGCACGCTCAACGGCGATGTGACCGTCTGGACGTTCGCCAACGGTGCCCAGGTCGCCCATCAGGAGACCCAGATCTCGGCCGGCCAGTTCAGTGTCTGGATGGAGTCGGACGGTGGGTGGAGCACGTTGGACGATCCCGACGCGTCGATTGCCGCCGCCGCCGTGAACGCGATCGCCCAGAGCGGCGTCGGGCCCCACGATCCGTCCACGCTCGCCCGCTATCTCGAACCCCTGGACCTGGGGGTCAGCTTCGCCATCGAGGACATCTACGAGGGCGCCTACGGGTCGGCGGCCACGAGCGACGCGGAGGAATTGTTCGCCCTCATCCACCTGACGATGACCGAGCCGCGCATCGACGACGTCGCCCTCCGCTCGGTCGGCCGTCAGGGCGAGACCGCGCTGGAGTTCCTCGCCACGAATCCCGACGTGCAGGCCAACGAACGCCTCATCGCCCTCGCCAGCGACGAGGATCCCCGGGTCAGCACGTTCCTCACCCAGAGCGAGATCGACGCGCTCGATGCCGACCAACTGCTGGACGTCTTCATGGCACGCTTCGGCACCGTCGACGACCTCGGCGTCTCCATCGTCGGCGACATCGACGCGGCCGCGGCGCGTGACCTGGCCACCCGCTATGTCGGCACCCTGCCCGCCGGCGCGGCGGACCAGTGGGTCGACCTCGGCATCGAGGCACCCACCGGGGCGGCCTACGACGAGATCGAGCTGAACGACGGCACCGCCAACGGCGGCATCACCCGGTTCGACTTCGTCGAGGGACGCTTCGACGCCGAGACGCAGGTGGCCGCCACCCTGCTGTCCACCATCATCACCAACCGGATCACCGACGTGATCCGGGAGGAACTCGGGGCGAGCTATGGCGGCAACGCGTCACTGTTCGTCGAGCACGGCGGGCCGGGTGGCGTCGGCTCCTTCATCCAGGTCGACGGCGACCCCGCGCGGCTCGAGGAGATCGACGCCGCGCTGGACGCGATGCTGCTGGAGCTCGCCACGACGGGCCCGACGACCGACGAGTTCGAACGGGCGTTCACCGTGTTGGAGAACGAGTACAGCTTCGTGAACAACGGTCTGTTCCTCGACGTCAACCTCAACCGCGTGCGCTTCCCGGACGCCGACATCCTGCTGCCGGACGACCAGTTCGACATCCTGTTCTCGACCACCCCGACCGACGTGCGTCTCCTGGCCGAGTCGCTCTACGCGGACGCGGCCTCGGTCGAGGTCCGCAGGGTGCTCGCCTAGATCGTCGCTGCGGCGAGGACGTGGCATAGTCGACGCCGTGCACGTCCATGTCGTCGACCATCCGCTCGCCGCCGTGGCGCTCACTCGCCTCCGCGACGAGCGCACGGACCGGCCCGCCTTCCGGGCCGCGCTGCGCGAACTCAGCCGCCACCTCACCTACGAGGCAACGCGTGATCTCCCGGTTCGATCGGTGGACATCACCACCCCGATGGGACCGGCCACCGGCACCGAGCTCGAGAGCGAGACCTCGCTGCCCCGCCTCGTGCCCGTGCTGCGGGCCGGGCTCGGCATGCTCGATGCGGCCCTGGAGGTCCTCCCCGAGGCCCAGACCGGCTTCATCGGCCTGAAGCGCAACGAGGAGACCCTGCTCCCGGACGTCTATCTCGACACCGTTCCGGAGGATCTCCAGGGTCAGCCGGTCATGGTCCTCGACCCGATGCTCGCCACCGCGGGATCGGCGATCCATGCCTGTTCATCGCTCCGAGCCGCCAACGCGGGCCGGATCACGGTGGTGTGCGTGCTCTCCGCGCCGGAAGGGATCGAGGCGCTTCGCGAGTCCGGAACGGCCGACGCCCATGTGACCGCCTCGATCGACAGCCACCTGAACGAGGTCGGCTTCATCGTGCCCGGCCTCGGGGATGCGGGCGACCGCCAATTCGGCGTGGACTGATGGCCCGCGAGCACATCGCGGTCGTGCCGGCGTCGCGGCCGGAAATGCACGCCGTCCTCGTCGCCGCGGTCGAATCCGGTGGCGGCACCGTCGTCGACCCGGAGGAGGCGGAGGCGATCATCTGGGCGGACCCGGCCGCCGGTGCCGAGCTGCGTGACCATGTCGACCGGGCGCCCCACGCCCGGTGGATCCAGCTCCCCTACGCCGGGATCGAGACGATGGTCGACCAGCTCGACCACGACCATCTGTGGACGTGCGGCAAGGGCGTCTACGCCGACGCCTGCGCGGAGTGGATGTTCGCGGCGCTCCTCACGGCCTTCCGCAACGTCCCGGACTACGTGCGGGCCGAGCGCTGGCCGGAGCAGAAGGGCCGGAACCTCCTCGGTGCCCGGATCACCCTGCTCGGCGGCGGGGGCCTCGCGGAAGCCTTCCTGCGCCTGGTCGAGCCCTGGGGCTGCACGACCACGGTCGTACGCCGCTCCGGCGATCCCGTGCCCGGCGCGGCCCGCACGGTGCGCACCGCCGACCGGTTCGATGCGGTGGCGGACGCGGACGCCGTGATCGTGTGCCTCGCGCTCACCCCGGAGACGACCGGGATCGTCGACGCCGAACTGCTCGCCGCCATGCCCGACGACGCCTGGCTGCTGAACGTCGGCCGCGGTCCCCACGTGGTCAACGACGACCTGCTCGCCGCGCTGGACGCGGGCACGATCGGCGGCGCCGTCCTCGACGTGACCGACCCCGAGCCGTTGCCCGATGGGCATCCGTTGTGGGGCTACGACAATGTCGTGATCACGCCGCACGTGGGCAACACGCCCGAGATGGGCCTGCCGCTGCTCGCGACGCGGGTCGAGGCGAACGTGCGGCGGTGGATCGCGGGCGACGACCTGCTCGGGCCCGTTGACGTCGACGCCGGCTACTAGTGTGCGCCCATGCTCGACCACGTCTTCACCGACGCCATCGGGGCGTTGCGAGACGCGTTCGAGTTCTCCCGCCTCGAGCGGCAGGCCTTCGAGGAACGCTTCCAGGTCGACGTGCTGCTCGGCGATGTCTCCTGGGCGACGAGCTACGGGCTGCCGGGCGAAGGGCTGCCACCCCGCGTCCAGGCCGACGTCGGCTGTAGCTGGCCGACCTGGTCCCAGACGGCGTACCGCAGCTGGTACGTCGACGAGGAGCTGACGGAGCCACCCCGCATCGACGTCGAGATCACCTACCGGGTCCAACGACTCCTCGAGTCACCCGAACCGCGGGCGGTCCTCGCCGTGCTACCGGTCACGAGCCCCGATGTGGGGGGCGAGCGACTCACCCGGAGCGGGCCGACGGTCGAGTCGATCTACGGCGGCGATCCCGACGAAGCGGAGTACGCGATCGAGGTCTCGTACGAGGGGGTCTACGAGCTCGACGAGAGCGCCCTCGTCGACGGGTCCGCGCTCGACGAGGACTTCAACGCCCTCGGCGGATGGATCGCGTCGACGCTGGTCAGGCTGGGCGATCTCGACCTGACGTTCGGACCGCCCCTCCAGGACTGAGGCGATCAGAGACCTCGCCGGATGGCGCCGAGGTCCTCGAAGTCGGTGTCACGTCCCTCGGCCTTCGCCGTGAACGACTCGGCCATGTCGGTGGGCTGGAACATCCCCGTCTGCCACGCGGCGATGTACTTCAGCGAGTCCTCGACCGTGTGGTCGCGGGTGTAGAGGATCGTCTCCTTCGTGCCGTGGATGGCCAACGGCGACTTCGACGCGATCTCCGCGGCGATCTCGTGCACGCCGGACAGCATCGCGTCCTGGTCGGCGAACACCTGGTTGACCAGGCCGTGCTGCAGCGCTTCGGCCGCGGGCATGCGCCGGCCGGTGTAGGCGAGTTCGCGGACGACCCCGTCCGGGATGAGCTTGGGCAGCCGCTGGAGCGTGCCGACATCGGCGGTCATGCCGATGTTGATCTCCTGGATGCAGAAGAAGGCGTCCTCGGTCGCGTACCGGCAGTCGGCCGCGGTGACCATGTCGACGCCACCGCCGATGCATCCGCCCTGGATCGCGGCGAGCACCGGCATGCGCGCCTCCTCGAACGAGGTGAACGCCCGCTGGAGGTGCAACACGTTGAGCCGCAGCGCCGCCCGCTCCCGTCCGAGCTCACGGCGTTCGGAGCCCCCGCCGACGGCGTCCGAACCACCGGCGAAGACCGAGAGATCCATGCCGGCACAGAAGTGCTTGCCGGTTGACGACAGGACGACGGCGCGGACCCGACCGGAATCGGACAGCTCGTCCACGATCTCGGGCAGCTCCGACCAGAAGGCCGGAATCATGGTGTTGTAGGCGTCGGGGCGCGACAGGCGTACGTGGGCGACGCCGTCGCTCTCCTCGATCTCGAAACAGGTGTATCCCATGCCGGGGAGGCTAGGAGACGACAGCCGCCTCGTCAGACTCGCCGTAGGAGCCGTCGTTGAGGTCGTAGTCGAGGAACTCCGCGCCGGTGTCCTCGAAGTGCTCGAACTCGATCACCCCGATCTCGGTGAAACGGTCCCGCAGCCACGCGTCACCCGCGTCGAGCAGCCCCAGCTTGCGACAGTTCGGCACGATCTTCGAGAACAGCATCCGCTGGAAGACCTTCGACTCCTCGGGGGCATTGAGCAGCTGCTCCACCATCTTGCGGGTGTCGACGCCCATGTGTTCCCACACCTCCTGCTGGAGGAAGCGGTCCCGCATGCGCAGGGCCGCCTCGAAGGCGAACTCCTGGCGCTCGCGGATGTCCGCCGCGTCCATCTCGGCGTAGACCTCCTGGAGGCTGAGGACGCCGAACGCGACGTGGCGGGCCTCGTCGCTCATGACGTAGCGAAGCAGCTTCTTGAGCAGGGGCTCGGTCGTGACGTCGTGCATGAAGCCGAACGCGGCGAGGGCGAGACCCTCGACCATGATCTGCATGCCGAGATAGGTCATGTCCCAACGGCTGTCGTTGATGATGTCGTCGAGCAGCAGGCCGAGGTGCGGGTTGACCGGATACCCGCCGTCGAGCTTCTCGTCGAGGTACTTGGCGAAGACCTCGACATGGCGGGCCTCGTCGACCACCTGGGTGGCGGCGTAGTACTTCGCGTCGATCCACGGCACCGTCTCGACGATCTTGGCCGTGCACAGCAGGGCACCCTGCTCGCCGTGCATGAACTGGCTGAGGCGCCACTTGATCGACTGGAGGCCGAACTCCTCCCACTCCTTGTCGCCCCAGTGGTAGACGGGGCTGGAGGGGTCATCGTCGAAGTCGCCCATCAGGCCGCGCTCGAGGTTCAGATCGAGGGCAGTGTAGGGGTCGACCTCGATCGACCAGTCGAGATCGGTCTGGCCGTTCCACTGGGAGGTCTTCGCCTTCTCGTAGAGCTTGTCGAGCTTGGCCCGCTCGCCCTTGTCGTAGCCCCAGGTGAAGATCGCGTCGGCGTTGTCCTCCACCGCGTGGATGAGCTCGGAGGCATCGGTGTTGGCCTGCGAGATCTCCATGATCCGGTCGATGTCGTTGGCGTCGGTGACAGCCATCAGTTGTCCTCATTCGTTCGTGTGGGATTCGTTGGTGTGGGATGTGGTCGCGCGGCGGTGATCAGCCGTTCGATGACGGCATTCCATCCATCGGCAGCAGGGAACTCCCGATCAATGGATCCGAACATCGCAAACCCGATCGCTATGGCATGGCACAACGCCACCATCGCGTCGGTCGGGAGCGCCGGGTCGATCTCCCCGGTGCGTTTGCCCGCCTCGAAGAGCTCGGCGAGCCGCTGCTCCTGGTCGAGCAGGCGGCGGGACAGCATGGTGTGGAACTCGGGGTCACGGCGGGCGATCACGAGCGCTTCGGCGAGAAGGATGTCGGCGGTGTCGGATCGCACGACGAGTTCGGCCCCGAGGGCGCTCAGCACGTCCGTGAGACTGCTGGTGCCGGCCGAGAGGAGCCGATCGAGCTGTTCGTGCATGACGAGCCCGATCGCGTCGAGCATCATCTCCTGCTTGCCGGTCCAGCGGGAGTAGATCGCACCGGTCGTGACACCGGCGCGGCGGGCGATCGCGGCGACTCCGGCCTTGTCGAACCCCTTCTCGATGAACAGGTCGACGGCGGCCGCGAGCAGCCGGTCCGTCAGCGGGTCGTGGGCCGGGGGGTCGACGACGGCGATCGGTGCAGAAGGAGCCACGGCGTTCACGGCTGTCATGATAACGGTTATTATCGCCCCGTCAAGCGCGCGTCACCGGGGTCTGACCCCCGCTTCACCTCGCCGTGACCGGCGCCGTCAGATGAGCGACGTCAGGGCCACGTGGGGCCGGGCCCCGATGTGGGAGATGATCTCCGCGGCGGCGATGCCACCGAGCTCCGCACAGCGGGCCAGATCGGCGCCGTTGGCGAGGCCGTGGAGGAAACCCGACGCGTAGAGGTCGCCGGCCCCGGTCGCGTCGACCACCTTGTCGACCGAGGCGGCGGGAACGACGATGCGGTCATCACCCTCGACCACCACAGAGCCTGCGGCGGAGCGGGTCAGCGCCGAGACGTCGACGAGCCGTGCGATCTGGTCGGCCGCGGCATCGAAGTCGTCGGTCTCGAACAGTGAGCAGATCTCGGCCTCGTTCGCGAAGAGGAGATCGACCTTGTCCGAGAGTAGATCGAGCCACTCGTCACGATGGCGATCCACGCAGAACGAGTCGGAAAGCGTGAGCGAGACCGTGCGACCCGCCTCCGCGGCGACCGCCATCGCGCCGCGGATCGCCTCCTTGGCGATGTCCATGTCCCACAGATAGCCCTCGCAGTAGGTGATGGCGGCCGACGCCACCAGCGAGTCGTCGATGTCGGCCGGGCTGAGGAACGCGGAGATCCCGAGGAACGTGTTCATCGTCCGTTCGGCGTCCGGTGTCACCTGGATCAGACAGCGGGCCGTCGGAGGGCCGTCCCCGCCGGCCTCGACGTCGAACCCGACCCCGGCGGCGCGCAGATCGTGGATGAACACCTCGCCGAGCTGGTCGTCACGCACCTTGCCCAGGTAGGCCGCGCGGCTCCCGAGGCTCGCCAGGCCGGCCATCGTGTTCGCTGCCGACCCACCCGATGCTTCGATGCCGGGCGGCATCGCCGCATACAGCGACGTGGCCCGGTCGGCGTCGATCAGCGTCATCGCTCCCTTGTTGAGCGAGTGGGTCGTGATGAAGTCGTCGTCGACCGTCGAGATCACGTCGACGATGGCGTTGCCGACGCCGACGACGTCCAGGGTGGGTTCCACGGGGGCTCCAAGGGGAATGCGGTCCGGAACCCGTCGACTGTACCGGTCTCACCCCGCGCCGGGATGATCCGGGAGACCCATGTGCGCGCCGTCAGGCGGCGAGTTCTTCGCCTCGGCCCTGCGCGATGGCACGGGCGAACGCATCGTCGTCCACCTCGAGCTCCGCCTCCGGCCACTCGATGTCCTGGAAGGGTTCGAGCGATTGCTGCACGTCCTCACGACGATCTCGGCTCCGCATGTCCGAACTCCTCCTTCGGTCGACTACCTGCTTCCTCCATCAAAGCGAATCTGCGTATTACAAGGGTGTATTTCGCTTTACGGTCCGATGTAGATTTCGTTGATGTCCTCGGATCCGCGCCTGCCCACCCACGTCGTCCCCCAGCGCTACGACCTCGTGCTCGAACCGGACATCGACACCGCCACGTTCCGGGGTTCGGTCACCATCGACGTCGAACTGATGGAGCGCACGGACGAACTGGTCTGCCATGCGGCCGACCTGGAGATCGACAGCGCATCGGTGATCGTCGGCGAGGGCGCCGCCGCCGTGGAGCACACGCCGGATGTCCGCCTCGACGCCGTGGCCGAGCGCCTCCACCTGACCCTGCCGGCGGACCTGTCGCCCGGGCCGGCCCGCGTCGTGGTGGCGTTCCGCGGCACGCTCAACGACCGGCTCCGTGGCTTCTACCGCTCGACGTTCACGAGTGACGACGGCACCGAGCACACGATCGCCACCACCCAGTTCCAGTCGACCGATGCCCGCCGCTGTTTCCCGTGTTGGGACGAACCGGCGTGGAAGGCGACCTTCGCCACGACCCTCGTGGTCGATCCGGACCACCTCGCCGTCGCCAACAGCGCCGAGGTCGCCGACACCATCGATCCCGACGGCCGCCGACGGATCACCTTCGCCGAGACGATGCGCATGTCGACCTACCTCGTGGCCTTCGTCGTGGGCCCGCTCGAGGTCACCGAGGCCGTCGACGCCGGCGGCGTCCCCGTCCGGGTCGTCCATCGTCCCGGTCAGGGCCACCTGACCGACTTCGCCCTCGATGTGGCCGTCCACGCGCTCCAGTGGTTCGCCGACTACTACGCGATCCCCTACCCCGGCGACAAGGTCGACCTCCTCGCGATCCCCGACTTCGCCTTCGGGGCGATGGAGAACCTCGGCTGCATCACGTTCCGCGAAGTCCTGCTCCTCATCGACCCGGCCACCGCCAGCCAGCCGGAGCTGCAACGGGCGGCCGACGTCATCAACCACGAACTCGCCCACATGTGGTTCGGCGACCTCGTGACCATGCAGTGGTGGGAGGGCATCTGGCTCAACGAGGCGTTCGCCACGTTCATGGAGACCTCCTGCAGCCACGCCTATCGGCCGGACTGGAACGTGTGGACCACCTTCGGCCGCGCCCGGGCCGCCGCCTTCGACACCGATGCCCTCGCCACCACACGACCGATCGAGTTCCCCGTGGTCACGCCCGAGGAGGCGGAGGGGATGTTCGACGTCCTGACCTACGAGAAGGGTGCGTCGGTCGTGCGCATGCTCGAACAGCACCTCGGCGCCGACACGTTCCGCGACGGCGTGCGCCACTATCTCGCCACCCACGCCTACGCGAACACGGAGACCAGTGACCTCTGGGACGCGCTCGAACACACGAGCGGGCAGCCCGTCCGGTCGCTGATGAACGGCTGGATCTACCAGGGCGGGTATCCGGTCATCGACGCCGCGGTCGGCGAGCACGGCATCGAGCTGCGGCAGCGACAGTTCACCCTCGATCCTGCGGCGGCCGACGAGCGGTCGTGGGTGGTGCCCGTCGGCCTGCGCGTCGCCCACGGCGGCGACGTCGCCGAACACCGCGTGCTCCTCGACCGGGATTCGGTGTTGCTCACCGTGCCCGGTGAGCTGGTCACGGCCAACGCGGACGGCTCCGGCTTCTACCGGGTCGCCTCGTCGATCACCGGGCCCGGCGCGCGGACCGCCGAGGAGCGACACGGACTCGTCGACGACGCCTGGGCGCTCGTGGTGGCCGGCGAACGCGACGCGGTGTCGTGGATCGAACTCGCCGAGTCGATGGCGGGCGAGAGCGACCTGACGGTCTGGCAGGCGTTGAGTGCCGGCTTCGCCCATCTCGACGAGCTCGTCGAGGGCGACGCCCGAGACCGTCTGGCCCGCCGGATCCAGGACCTCGCCACCCCGGCGCTCGACCGGATCGCGCTCGACCCGACCGACGGCGACGACGACCGCACCCGCGAGCTCCGGGCCACGCTGGTCCGACTGCTCGGCGCCGTCGCCCGGGACCCCGACGTCGTGGCCGCCTGCCGCACCCGGCTCGACCATCCCGACCCCACCCTCGCGGCCGCCGCTCTCGACGTCGTCGCCCGAACCGACGCAGGCAGCGAGGAGATGATCCGCGCGGCCTGGCAGGGCGCAGGCGATCCGCAGACCGAGCAGCGCAACCTCCGCGCTCTCGCCGACCTGCCGACCACCGAGCTCTCCGTGCTCGACGACATTCTCCGGGGCGATGTGCGCTCCCAGGACGGGCCCTTCGTGCTGCGCCGCGCCCTCACGAATCCCGTGGCCGGCGAAGCCGTGTGGTCGTTCGTGTGCGAGCACTGGGACCACCTCAAGGACGCGTTCCCGAGCAACTCGATCGCCCGGTTGCTGGAGGGCATCGTCTCGCTCGACACACCGGCGATGGTCGCGGACGTCGCCGCCTTCCTCGACGACCACCCGGTTCCCCAGGGCGACAAGCAGGTCGCCCAGCACCGGGAGCGGCAGCGGATCAACGCCGCGCTACGCGACCGCGAATCGGCGCCATTGTCCGCGACACTCTGAGGGCGCCACCGCTCAGAATCCCCGTGCGGCGCGCCGATAGCAGAGCGTGGCCCCCACCTTCCCTTTCACCGGACTCGACACCGTCGAGGTCTTCGCCGTGGAGGACACCGTCGCGCAGCTCATCTGGCGGGGTCTGCCCGACGGCGAGGTCGGCGTCGTGATCGACGGCGAGGACCGTGTGCTCGGCGCGAGCGGCGTCGCCGGCGCAGCGGACATCACCGGCCTCCGGCCCGCCACGACCCACGCGATCGACGTCACCGTCGACGGCCGCGTGGTCGGTCGTCGCGGCGTCCACACCGAGCCGGCGATCGAGGGGGACGAACTCCTCCGCATCGCCACCATCAGTGATCTGCATCTGGGTGAGGAGGGGTTCGGCCTGGTGCGCAAGATGCGCGAGCACCCCCAGCCCGCCGACGCGTACCCCCTTCGCTGCGCCAAGGCCGCGGCCCGCGCCGCCGTCGAGTGGGGCGCCGACCTCCTCGTCCTCAAGGGCGACATCACCGATCTCGGCTATCCCGAGCACTGGGAGCTGGTGGACGAGCTGCTCGCCGACATCCCCATCCCGGTCATGGCGATCCCCGGCAACCACGACACCGTCGGCCGCACCCGGTCGCTCGACGCCACGGCCGAGCTGCAACGACGCGGCCTCTTCCCGGCCGAGGTCCAGTACCGCGATGTCGAGGGCGTCCGCATCGTCGGCGTCGACACGACCTGCCCCGGGCGCACGTGGGGGCGCATCCGGCGCCGCATCGACGACGTGGCCACGGCCATCGACACCCCGACGCCCGCGCTCGTCTTCATGCACCACCATCTCGAGACGCACCACTACCCCCGCATCTGGCCGATCGGGACGCCGCTGCGCGAGGCCCGCGGTGCCCTGGCGCAGATGCTCGACGCCAACCCCGACATCCTGATCTCCTCGGGCCACACGCACCGCAATCGGGTGCGCCACCACGACACGGCGCTCATCACCGAGGTCGGGTCGACCAAGGACTTCCCCGGCGTGTGGGCCGGCTATGTCGTGCACGCCGCCGGCGTCCGTCAGGTCGTGCGCCGGGTCGCCGATCCGGACTGTCTCGCCTGGACCGACCGCACCCACGCCGCGGTCGGCGGCATCTGGGGACAGTGGTCGCCGGGCCGCATGGCGGACCGGTGCATCACCCAGCGCTGGAGCCGCGCCGTTCGACCGGCGGTCGTTCCGCCGAACCTCGCGTCGCTCGAGGCCTGAGCCGGGTCAGGCTTCGGACGCGCCGTCGTTCGACAGCGTGTGGCCCATGCGGTCGCGCTTCGTCTGCAGATAGCGGACGTTCTCGGGATTCGAGTCGATCTCGATCGGCACCCGCTCGGTGATCTCGAGGTCGTAGCCCTCCAGGCCGCCCAGCTTCGTCGGGTTGTTCGTCATCAGGCGCATGGCCGTGACACCGAGGTCGGCGAGGATGTTCGCGCCGACGCCGTACTCCCGTGAGTCGATCGGCAGACCCTGGGCCTCGTTCGCCTCGATGGTGTCCATGCCGTCGTCCTGGAGCGCATAGGCCCGGAGCTTGTGACCGATGCCGATACCGCGCCCCTCGTGGCCCCGGAGGTACACGAGCACGCCGCGACCTTCCTCGGCGATGGTCTGCAACGCCTTGTGGAGCTGGGGACCGCAGTCACAGCGCAGCGACGCGAGGATGTCGCCGGTGAGACACTCCGAGTGGACACGCACGAGCGGCGGCGACCCACCTTCGACGTCGCCCATCACGTAGGCGACATGCTCCTCGTCGTCGAGCAGCGAGCGATACGCGTGGGCCATGAAGTCGCCGTAGCTGGTCGGCACCCGGGCGGCGGCGAAGTGCTCGACGAGCTTCTCCCGGCGCCGGCGGAACCGGATCAGATCGGCGATGGAGATCAGCCGGAGCCCGTGGTGGTCGGCGAACTCGCGACAGTCCGGGAGTCGCATCATCGTGCCGTCGTCGTGCGTCATCTCACAGATCGCCGCGACTTCGGGGCGGCCGGCCAGACGACAGAGGTCGACGGCGGCTTCGGTGTGGCCGGCCCGCTTGAGGACGCCGCCGGGCCGGGCCCGCAACGGGAAGATGTGGCCGGGGCGGCTGAACTCGCGGGGTGAACGGTCCGGGTCGGCGAGGGCCATGACCGTGCGGGCCCGGTCGCCGGCCGAGATGCCGGTGGAGTTCCCGACGACGAGATCGATCGTGACGGTGAACGCGGTGCGGTGGGCTTCGGTGTTCTCGGTGACCATCAGCGGCAGTTGGAGGCGATCCGCGTGCTGCTCGGTCATCGGGGCGCAGATCACGCCGCTCGTGTGGCGGACCATCCACGCCATCTTCTCTTCGCTGAGCGCGTCGGCCGCGATGATCAGGTCGCCCTCGTTCTCGCGGTCCTCGTCGTCCACCACGACGAGGAACTCGCCGCGCCGGAAGGCTTCGATCGCGTCGTCGATGGTGTCGAGCATGGTCATGGTGAGCTCCGATCTAGAGCGACGGGCGAACCAGTCGCTCGACGTACTTGGCGAGCACGTCGGCTTCGAGGTTGACCCGGTCCCCCACGGTACGGCTTCCGAGCGTCGTGACCTCATGGGTGTGGGGAATGACGGCGATGGAGAACGAGGCGGCGTCCACGGCGGCAACGGTGAGGCTGATGCCGTCGACGGCGATCGAGCCCTTCTCCACGACATAGTCGGCCATCGCGGCCGGGAGATCGAAGGTGTAGCGGAACGAACCGTCGGCCAACTCGTCGATCGTCCGCACCGCCGTGGTGGCGTCGACATGGCCCTGCACCACGTGGCCCCCGTAGCGGCCGTTGGCGGCGAGGGGACGTTCGAGGTTCACCCGGTCACCGGCCCGCAGGGCCCCGATCGTGGTGCGATCGAGCGTTTCCGGCACGGCGTCGGCGGTCCATCCCGAGCCGTCGATCTCGACGACGGTGAGGCAGCAGCCGTTCACGGCGATCGAGGAACCGATCACGGCGTCCTCGAGGACGACCGCCGCGTCGATGACCACCTTGGCGCCCTCGGCGACCGGGGTCACGGAGCGAACCGTGCCCACCTCTTCCACGAGTCCGGTGAACATTACTAGAACATGTTCTAGTAATCGCGGGGAGCTGTCAAGAGCGTGCGGGCCTCCGCGATGTCGGCCCGGAGCTGGGCGCTCAGCTGGTCGATTCCGTCGAACTTCCGCTCGCTGCGCAGGAATTCCACGAACGAGACGTCGATCTGCTCACCATAGAGATCGCCCTCGAAGTCGATGAGATGGGCTTCGAGCAGCGATTGTTCGGTGTGCTCGTAGAACGTCGGCCGCCGCCCGATGTTGATCGCGCAGGGGTGCCGGTCCCCGTTGGCCCGATCGCACCAGCCCGCGTAGACGGCATCGGCGGGCCAGGCCATCTGCTTGGGCACCGGAAGGTTCGCGGTCGGGAAGCCGATGCCGGACCCCCGCTTGTCGCCGGCCTCCACGATCCCCCGCACCGAGTAGGGCCGCCCGAGCATCTGGGCCGCCCGATCCACATCGCCGCCGGCGAGGGCCCGCCGGATCTTCGTGGACGACACCGGCTCGCGGGCCTCCTCGCTGTGGCGGATCAGCTCGAGGGCGTGGACCTCGAAGTCCCACTCCGCGCCGATCTCGCGCAACCCCTCGACATTTCCGCTGCGGCCCTTGCCGAAGTGGAAGGCCTCCCCCACCACGATCGCGCGGGCGTGCAGCGCGTCGATGAACACCTGCTCCACGAAGATCTCGGGGTTGGTGGCGGCCCGGTCCGGATCGAAGTGGATGACGTAGGTGTAGTCGATCCCCTGCGCCTCGATGAGTTCCAACTTCTGGTCGAGCGTGGTCAACAGGCGCGGTGCGCTCTCCGGCCGCACGACATAGGCCGGGTGCGTGTCGAAGGTGACGACCGCGGAGGCGACGTCGAGCCGGTCCGCGACCTCGCGCACCTGGCGGAACACGGCCTGATGGCCGATGTGGACCCCGTCGAACACGCCGATCGTGGACGCCACCGACACCGATTCCGGCAGCCGGTCCTCACGATCGTGCAGGATCTCCATCCCGAGACGCTATCGGGGGATGACGACGGCGGGTTTCGTGGCGCCCTTGTGCGCCTCGTAGACGGCGAGGAGATCGCCGGCTTCGTCCAGCACCGCCCACGGCCCGTCGGCCTCACCGACGCCGAGGCGTTCGCGTTCGAGGCGCTTGCCGTGGGAGACGTCCACCGCCATCGCCTCGTCCGCCACGACGGACGAAAGATGCCGCACCGCGGCGGCGATCGGCAACACCACCGGTTCGTCGATCGTCCCCGCGTCGTCCAGCGTGTAGCCGCCCACCGCCGTGCGCCGCAGGGATCGCAGGTGGGCACCGCCGCCGAGGGCGGTGCCCAGATCGGCGGCGAGGGTGCGTACGTAGGTGCCCGACGAGCAGTCCACCTCGCAGCGCCAGACACCGGGCTCACCCTCGACGGGCTCGACGTCGTAGCGGTACACCGTGACGGGCCGGGGCTCGCGCTCGACCTCCTTGCCCTCCCGGGCGAGCTGGTGGAGGCGCTTCCCGTCGATCTTCACCGCCGACACCATCGGCGGGATCTGCTCGATCGGACCGGTGAGCGCGGCGGCGGCCGCGCGAACGGCCTCGTCGGTGACGCCCGCCATGTCGTGGGTGGCGGTGATCTCCCCGGCGGCGTCGAGCGTGTCGGTCTCCGTGCCGAGCACGATCTCCCCGACATAGGACTTCGGCAGTTCGGTCAGGAAGCGCAGGAGCCGGGTGGCCTTGCCCACCCCCAGGACCAGCACGCCGGTGGCATCCGGGTCGAGCGTGCCGCTGTGTCCGACCTTGCGGGTGCCGAGCACGCCGCGGCTCTTGGCGACGACGTCGTGGCTCGTCCATCCGGCCGGCTTGTCGATGACGACGACGCCGTGCGGGCCGAGGTCAAGCGTCTTCGCCACGGTCCTCGCTCACGTCGGGGAGGTCCGGCACGGGCGGCCGGTCGTCGTTCGCCAACAGCTCCTCGATCCGCTGGGCGGCCCGCAGGGTCGTGTCGGCGCGGAACTCGAGCAGAGGGGTCTGGCGGAGGCGGGCCTGCGAGCTCACGGCCTTGCGGAGCTGGCCCCGGAGTTCCTCGAACGCCTCGGCGATCGCCGGGTCCTCGTCACCGTCGAGGGTGGTGAACCAGATCACGGCCTTGTGCAGCTCGCGGTCGACGTCGACGTCGGTGATGGACACCAACGCCAAGCGGTCGTCGTCGATGTACTCGAGCTCCTCGGCGAGGATCCGGCGGATCAGCTCCCCGACCCGCGCCGTGCGGTTCGCGGTCGCCGGGTTCGCACGCCGGTTGCGATTGTTGTTGCCCTTCCTGGCCATCAGTCCTCCTCCAACCAACGCCGTGTGGCGGACAACACCTCGACCTCGGGGAACGACCACACGAACCGTTCCGCCTCGTCCATCATCGCCTGCGCGTGGCCCGGCGTCTCCGACACCACCGCCACACCGATCGCGGCCCGTTGCCACAGTTCTTGGTGATCCGTCTCCGCCACGCTGACGGGATGACGATTCCGCAACCCGTCGACGACGGGCCGGAGTGTGCTGCGCTTGTCCTTCAGCGACCGGCACCCCGGAAGGCGGAGATCGAATTCGACAGCGAGCACGTGCATCACGTCGACCCGAGGTTCAGCTGTCGAGCGTGCGCTCGATCTCCTGCTCCTCATAGGTCTCGATCACGTCGCCCTCCTTGAGATCCTGGAAGTCCGACAGTCCGATACCGCACTCGTAGCCGGCCGCGACCTCTGCCGCGTCCTCCTTGAAGCGCCGCAGCGACTGGACCGATCCCTTCCAGATGATCGTGCCCTCCCGGAGGAAACGAACCTTGGAGTTGCGCCGGATGACACCGTTGGTGACGTAGCAACCGGCGATCTTGCCGATGCGGGGGACGCTGAAGATCTCGCGGACCTCGGCGTCGCCGGTGACGATCTCCTCGAACTGGGGAGCGAGCATGCCGACCATCGCCGCCTCGATGTCCTCGAGGAGCTTGTAGATGATCTCGTAGGTGCGGATCTCCACATCCTCGAGCTCGGCGAGGTCACGCGCCTTGCGCTCGGGACGCACGTTGAACCCGATGATCGTCGCGTTGGACGCGGCGGCCAGCTGGATGTCGTTCTCGGTGATTCCGCCGACGCCACGATGGACGAAGCCGATCTTGACCTCGTCGCGTTCGAGCTTGCGCAGCGACTCCGTGACGGCCTCGAGCGAACCATTCACATCGGCCTTGACGACCAGGTTGAGCGTGGCCGCTTCACCCCGCTTGATCTGCTCGAAGATGTCCTCGAGTCGGGCACCACCGGAAAGCGCGTGGGCTTCACGGCCGAGGCTCGACTGACGCTGCCAGTGCTCGCGGGTGTCGGCCACCCGACTCGCGACCTTCTCGCTCGGGGCGACCACGAACTCGTCGCCGGCCACGGCGACCTCACTCAGGCCGAGCACCTGGACCGGAGTCGACGGCCCGGCTTCCTGCACGTTCTCGCCGCGATCGTTGACGAGGGCGCGCACGCGGCCCCAGGCCGCACCGGCGACCATCGGATCGCCGACCTTCAGGGTGCCGCGCTGCACCAGCACCGTGGCCACCGGGCCACGGCCGATGTCGAGGTTGGCCTCGAGGACCATGCCGGACGCCCGACCGTCGGGCGCGGCCCGCAGGTCCTCCACCTCGGCGACGAGAAGAAGCTGGTCGAGCAGTTCGTCGATGCCCTCGTTCTGCAAGGCGGACACGCGCTGGAAGATGGTGTCGCCGCCCCACTCCTCCGGAACGAGTCCGTGTTCGGCGACCCCGGCGATCGCCTTGTCGGGATCGGCGTTGTCGCGATCGATCTTGTTGACGGCGACCACGATCGGGACCTCCGCCGCCTTGGCGTGGTTGATCGCCTCGATGGTCTGCGGCATCACGCCGTCGTCCGCCGCCACCATCAAGATGACGATGTCGGTGGAGCCGGCGCCGCGGGCCCGCATGGCGGTTAACGCCTCGTGGCCCGGGGTGTCGATGAAGGTGATCTTCTGACCGCCCCGCTCGACCTGGTACGCGCCGATGTGCTGGGTGATGCCACCGGCCTCGCCCTCGACGACGTTGGCGTTGCGGATGCGGTCGAGGAGCAGGGTCTTGCCGTGATCGACATGGCCCATGACGGTGATGACCGGCGGACGCAACGGCGCGTCGGCCTCGGCCTCGGGGTCGACCTCGAGGAGCTTCTGGAGCTCCACTTCCTGCTCTTCACCCGGATCGACCAGACGCACCTCGGCGCCGATGTCGTCGGCGAAGAGCTCGATCATCTCGTCGGACAGGCTCTGCGTGGCCGTGACCATCTCGCCCGCTTCCATCATGAAGCGGACGACATCGGCGGCCGTGCGGTTGAGCTTGGGGCCGAGGTCGAGCGCCGTCGAAGCGCGCTCGACGACGATCTCGCCGTCCGGGACCGGCGCGTCGTCCGGCGTGTAGGACGGCGCGTCCATCGGCTGGAGTTCTTCGCGGCTGCGACGGCGACGACCCTTGCGACGGGGCGGACGACGACCCTGGTTCGGGCCGCCGGGGCCACCACGGCCGGGGCCACCACCCGGGCCACCACGGCCCGGAGGTCCACCGGCGCCGGGCACCTGCTGGCGGGGGCCACCACTCGGCGGACGACGGCCGCCCGGAGGCGGGCCACCGGGACCACTGCGTCCGGGACCACCGGACGGGGTGCGGGGACCACGACCGCCCGGAGGCGGCGGAATCGCGCGACCGGTCGCGGACCTCGGCGGCGGCGGGATCGGCTTGCCGGACTGCGAGGTCGGCGCGTCGCCGGGCTTCACGTTCGGGTTGATCGCCACCTTCTTGACGACCTTCTTCACGACCTTCTTGACGACCTTCTTGACCGGAGCGGCAGCCGCGACGGGCTCCTCTTCGGCCGGTCGTTTCGGCGGGGCGACGCTGCCGGATGACTTGATGGCGCGGCGAGCAGTCGCGGGAGCCGGCGTGGGCTCCTCGGCCGGTGCGGACTCCTCGGCCGGTGCGGGCTCCTCGACCTCGGCGACCGGCGCGTCCTCCACCTCGGCGGCGGGGGCGACGACCTCGGGCTCGGGGGCCGGCTCGGGGGCGGGCTCGGCCTCCGCCGGCTCGTCGACGGGCGTTTCGGCCTTCTTCGTCGACTTCTTCGTCGACTTCTTGGCCGCCTTCTTGGTGGACTTCTTGGCCGCCTTCTTCGACGACTTCTTCGTCGACTTCTTGGCCGCCTTCTTGGGCTCGGGCGGCTGCTCGTCGCGGGTGAGACCCTCTCGTTCGGCCTTGCGGCGGACACGGTCTGCCTGCGCGTCAACGATGCTCGACGAGTGGCTCTTGACCCCGATTCCGAGGCCCTCGGCGAGCTCGAGCGTCTCGGCGTTGGTCATGCCGAGTTCGCGAGCGAGTTCGTAGACGCGGATGTTGGATGGCACGTTCTGGCGAAAGTCCTGTATTAGGCGAAGAGAGCGTTCATTGACTGGTGCGAACCTGCCGCACCGACCGTGGGGTCAGTCGTTCGCGTGTGGGCACGCGAACGGTTCTGTCGACCACGACGTCAAGAGCCTAGCGATCTCACTCGCGTTCACCTCGACTCGCAGAGCACGACGCCAGGCCTGACGCCGGGTGGCCCGTTCGACGCACGCGGGCGACGGTCCGATCCACGCACCCCGGCCCGTTCCGGTGCCGGTTTCGAGTCGGCCGTCGACGGCGCGAACCCGCACGAGCATGGACGCCGGCATCGCCTGCCGACAGCCCACACACGTGCGAACCGGCGAACTATTCCTCTTCGTCGCCGGCATCGGCCGGAGCCGCTTCGGCCTCGGGGGCACCCTCGTCGGCCTCGGCCGGTTCGTCGGCGGCCGGCTCGTCGGCAGCCGGGACATCCGCGGCGGCTTCGGCCGGTTCGTCGGCGTTCGCTTCGGCGTTCTCGTCGGCGGCTTCGGCCCAGTCCGACGCGGACACGGCGTCGCCGCCGTCGGCCGGTTGCCAGACCTGCTCCCCGCTCTCGGGATCGGTGACCCACTCGCCCTCGGCCCACTCGACGTCGCCGTAGGCCTCTTCCTCGGCGAGCTGGGTCTCGCTCTTGATGTTGATGCCCCAACCGGTCAGACGGGACGCGAGGCGGGCGTTCTGCCCCTCCTTGCCGATCGCCAGCGACAGCTGATAGTCGGGCACGATGACGTCACAGTCGCCCGTCTCGGGATCGGGACGCACCTGGGTGACCTTGGCGGGCGAGAGCGCCTTCATGACGAACTCGTCGAGGTCCTCGGAGAACGGGACGATGTCGATCTTCTCGCCCCGGAGTTCGTTGACGACCTGACGGACGCGCGCACCACGGGCGCCGACGCAGGCGCCGACCGGATCGACGTTCGAGTCGTTCGAGTAGACGGCGATCTTCGTGCGGTGACCTGGTTCGCGGGCGCAGGCCTTGATCTCGACGACCCCGTCGGCGATCTCGGGCACCTCGAGCTCGAACAGGCGCTTCACCAGGCCCGGGTGGGTGCGGCTGACCACGATCTGGGGGCCCTTGGCCGTCTTGCGGACCTCGACGATGTACGCCTTGATGCGCACGTTGGAGTCGGGACGCTCGTAGGGCACCTGCTCGGCCTGCGGAAGCAGCGCCTCCACCCGACCGAGGTCGAGCAGGGTGTAGCGCGCGTCGGTCTGCTGGATCATGCCGGTGACGATGTCGCCCTCGCGGCCCGCGTACTCCTCGTACTTGAGCTCGCGCTCGGCTTCGCGGATGCGCTGGGTCATCACCTGGCGGGCGGTCTGAGCGGCGATGCGGCCGAAGTCGTCGGGGGTGACCTCGAACTCCTCGCCGATCGGCTCGCCGTCCTCGTCGAGCTCCTGGGCGAACACCCGGAACTCCATCGTGTCGGGATCGATCGTCACCCAGGCGTATTCGTGGGCGCCGGGCATGCGCTTGTAGGCGGACTCGAGCGCGTCCGCCAGGGCGGCGAACAGCGCGTCGACGGAGATACCGCGCTCGGCGGCGAGCGCCTGGAGTGCTTCCATCATGTCTTGGTTCATGACGTCGGAGCCTTCTTCTCGTGGTTGGGTGCGTTCGTGGTGTTCGGTGCGTTCTTGGGGCCGCCGGGCTTGGGGGTGGGCCCCCAGTCGAAGACGGTGCGGGCCTTCGACACGTCGTCGAGGGCGATCCGTCGGATCTCACCATCGACGTCGATGTCGACGCCCTCGTCGTCCGCCGCGGTCACGATGCCCTGGACCCGACGGTCACCGTCGACGTTGGGCATCGTCTTGATCTTGACCTCGGCGCCGACGGCACGGCGGAAGTGTTCGGCGGTGCGCAGCGGACGCTCGAGCCCGGGGCTCGACACCTCGAGGGTGTAGCGGCCGGGAATCGGATCGGTCTCGTCGAGCAGGTGGCTGATGCCCCGGCTGATGCGCTTGATCACCTCGATGTCGATGCCGGTCTCGGTGTCACCCGGATCGCGGCGGGCGTCGACGAAGATCCGCAGCACGCCGCCGTTGTGCTCGATGTCGTAGAGGTCGACGCCCTCCGCATCGATGATGGGGAGCACGAGTTCGCGAACACGGTCGATGATGGCCATGTCGGGCTCCCTTCAACGTGGCGGATTCGGATGGACGGATTTCGACGACACGATCGGCGGCCGAATACGAGAAAGGCGTGGCCCAGGGCCACGCCTCATCCAAACGGACTACCGAACGCACTCGGCAGTCTAGCAAGATCGGCGTTCGGTCGTTCGCCCGGTTCTCAACGCTTCCCGACGGCGTCGGCGAAGGCCGAATGCACCCCGCGCAGGGTGAATTCCTGCGCACCGGGCCCGGCCTCGACCCGCGGGAGCAGCCGGCGCAGCAGAAGCCAGCAGACGCCCCACATCACCGCTGAAAGCGCGGCGATCACCAGCGCGAACGGGAACACGACCGGGAACCGGGCCAAGGCCGCGCCGAGGGCAAGACATCCCACCCCGCCCCAGAGGGCCGAGCGCTGGCGGTTGCGCAGCGTCTGCACCTCGTCGAACTCGGCCTGGGTGAGCGGCACCCGGATCAGGAACGGGGCGCGTCCCGCCTCCGCGAAGCCGTCGGCTCGCCGGCCGCTGCGGACCGACACCAACGGCAGGCCGCGCTCGCGCGCCGCGGCCCGAGCGACCCGCGCGGTCGCCATGTCACTCCGACTTGCGGCGGATCTCGGCGATGACGGTCTCGGCATCGTTGGCGTCGTCACCGCGTTCGTCGAGATTGCGGTTCCGGTCCTCGTCGGCGGCCTTCTTGGCCGCGTCCTTGGTGGCCGCCGCCTTGGCCAGTGCCGCATCGGCACCGTGCTCGTGGATGAACTCGGCCCACTCGACGAGCGTGTCGACCATCTCGTCCTCCGGCACCACCATCACGTTCTGGCCCTTCACGAAGAGATGCCCCCGCTTGTTGCCGGCCGCGATGCCGAGATCGGCGTCACGGGCCTCGCCCGGGCCGTTCACCACGCAGCCCATCACGGCCACCTGGAGCGGGATCTCCCGTTCACCGAACGCCGCCATCGCATCCTGGGCGACGGTGAAGACGTCCACCTCGGCCCGGCCACAGCTCGGACAGGCGATCAGGTCGACGTTCTTGCGCTCCCGCAGACCCATCGCCTCGAGGAGCTGACGCCCCGCCTTCGCCTCCTCGACCGGATCCGCGGTGAGCGAGTAACGGATCGTGTCGCCGATGCCCTCCGCGAGCAGGGTGGCGATGCCGGCCGTGGCCTTCAGCGTGCCGATCGGCGGCGGGCCGGCCTCGGTCACACCGAGGTGCAGCGGATGATCGGTGACCTCCGCGAGCTGGCGGTACGCCTCGATCATCAGCGGCACGCTCGACGCCTTCACCGAGATCTTGATCAGGTCGAAGCCGACCTCGTCGAAATAGGCGATCTCCTGGAGGGCCGACTCGACCATCGCCTCCGGCGTGACCCTGCCCCCGTACTTCTTGTAGAGGTCGGGATGCAGCGACCCGCCGTTCACGCCGATGCGGATCGGGACGTTGCGGTCCTTGGCCTCGCGGGCGACGGTCTTGATGTGTTCCGGGTTCTTGATGTTGCCCGGGTTGAGCCGCAGGCAGTGGACGCCGGCCTCGAGCGCTTCGAGCGCGCGCCGGTACTGGTGATGGATGTCCGCCACGATCGGCACCGGCGAACGGGGCACGATCCGGGCCAGGCCCTCGGCCGCCTCCGGCTCGTTGCACGTGCAGCGCACGATGTCGCAGCCCGCCGCCGCGAGCGCGTAGATCTGCTGGAGCGTCGCCTCGTGGTCGGCGGTCTTGGTGACCGTCATCGACTGGATCGAGATCGGGGCGCCACCCCCCACCGGCACGTCCCCCACCATGATCTGCCTCGTCTCGCGACGGGGGAAACTCTGCGTGAACTCCATCGAGCCCGAGGCTACCCGCCCCACCCCTCCGAACTGGCGTGCACCCCGCCCGGGATCCAGGCGATACGCACGCCAGTTCGGGGGTTTTCGGGGGTTTGAGGTCAGCCGACGTTGATGGGGTCGATGATGTCGCGGAAGATGGCGATCAGACCGAAGAGGGTGAGGACCGCGAACACGAAGTACGTGAGCGGCAGGACCTTGTTGTAGTCGACCTCGTAGCGACGGCCACCCCAGGAGCGCATCCGCTCGTAGGTGGCGACGACGACATGGCCGCCGTCGAGGGGCGGGAGCGGCAACATGTTGAGCAGACCGACCGAGATGTTGAGGCCGGCCATGAAGACGAGGACGAACTCGAAGCCGTCCTCGGAGATCTGGCTTCCGACCCGGGCCGCCCCGTAGATCGAGATGATGCGCTGGTCGTCCGGGTTGCCTTCCTCGAGCGCCCGGCTGGCCAGCTCCCGTTCCTCGGCGTTGGTGGAGGTGATGTCGTCGTGGACGGTGTCGATGTCACCGCTCAGGGTGTCGCTGACGAAGTTCGGCACCGCACCACCGGTGAGGGTTTCCCACATACCCGACGTGATCGTGGTGAAGAACGAACCGAACTCGCCGATCGAGCGGCTGCCCGCCTCGAAGATATTGAGCGAGTCCCGCTTCGCCTCGCCGGAGACGCCGAAGAAGCCCTCGGTGGCCACGGTGGCGGGCAGGATCTCGTTGAAGACGGCGTCGTCGACGACCCGGACCTCCCCGAGCGTGGCCGAGTCGAACACGACGGGAATCGGCTCGCCGATGCGATCACCGACCGCCGCGGTGACGTCGGCCCAGCTGAACACGTCGACACCGTCGATCGCCAGGATCCGGTCCTTGAACTCGAGACCGACGATCGCCTCCTGGCCGGCGGCGGTCAGGCGCCCGCCGAGCACGACGGACTCGGTGAACGTCTCCCCGCCCCGCTGGTAGACGACCTCGACCTCCTGGGCGCCTCGGGCCTGGACGATCTGGCCGAACTGCTCGAAGTCGTCGACCTCGATGCCGTCGACCGCCAGGATCTCGTCACCGACCTCGAGCTCGAGCGCGGCGGCCGCGCTCTGATCGCTCACGCTGCCGATCGTCCAGTCGCCGCTGTCGTCGGCGACACCCTGCCACGCGATGAACGCGAAGATCAGCAGGAACGCCATCGCGAAGTGCATCAGCGACCCGGCGCAGACCACGAGCAGCTTCCGGGGGAACGACTTCACCCGGTAGGCACGATGCTCGTCGCCGGGTTCGGTCGGGTCGAGATTGTTCATTCCGATGATGCGGACGTAGGCGCCGGCCGGAATCATCTTGATGCCGTACTCGGTCTCGCCCTTCTCGAACGACCAGATGCGGGGCCCGAAGCCGATGAAGAACTCGGTGACCTTCATCCCCGTGAGCTTGGCGGTGAGGAAGTGCCCCATCTCGTGCATGAAGATCATGAAGATGATCGCCACGACGATGAAGGCGAGGTTCCAGCTGGCGAGCATGCCGAGCAGGACGATGGCGACGACGACCAGCGCCAGACCGGTGAAGTCGTTGGGCCGCTCCTCGACCTCGGCCTCGTCGGCACCGCCGATACGCATGGTCATACTCGGGTCCTCGAATCGATCAGATCAGCGGCCGCGGCACGGGCCTGGCGGTCGGTCTCCAGAACAACGTCGACGGAGGTGGCTTCTGTTCCCGGCCACGCCTGCAGCGCCGCGTCCAGCACGTCCGAGATGTCGACCCAGCGGATACGGCCCTTGAGAAACTCGTCGACGGCGACCTCGTTCGCCGCGCTGAGCCACGCCGGGGCCGTCTCGCCCGCCCGCCCGGCCTCGTAGGCCAGCCGGAGGCAGGGGAAGGCCTCGAGATCGGGGGTCTGGAAGTCGAGCTGGCTCATCTCGGTCCAATCGATGGCGCCGTACGGCACTTCCAATCGGTCGGGGAAGGCCAACGCGTAGCCAATGCACAGCCGCATGTCGGGCATCGACAGCTGGGCGATCGTGGCGCCGTCGGTGTAGCTGACCATCGAGTGGATGACCGACTGGGGATGGACGACCACGCCGATGCGGTCGTAGTCGATGCCGAACAGTTCGTGGGCCTCGATCACCTCGAGACCCTTGTTCATCAGCGTGCTGGAGTCGATGGTGATCTTCGGACCCATCGACCAGGTCGGGTGGGCCAGCGCGTCGTCGATCGTGACGGACTCGAGATCCGCACGCGTGCGACCCCGGAACGGCCCCCCGCTCGCGGTGAGCACGATCTGATGGACCCGATCCGCGTCGGTGATCTTGCCCGTGATGTCGTTGGCCCGCAGACACTGGTGCACGGCACAGTGTTCGCTGTCGACCGGCACGAGATCGCCCGCCGAGGCCTCCCAGACGCGTTGCACGACCGGGCCGGCGGCGATGAGCGACTCCTTGTTCGCGAGCCCGAGCCGCTTGCCGGCCTCGAGGGCGGCGAGGGTAACCGACAGGCCGGCGAACCCGACGACGCCGTTGATGACGACATCGCTCGTCGTGGCCGCACCAGCCATCGCATCGGTGCCCACGAGGAGCTCGGTGCCGGCCGGGAGCCGGTCGGCGAGCCCGCGCGCCGCCTCTTCGTCGGCGACGGCCACGACCGACGGACGGAACTCCGCAGCCTGCTCCACGACGAGGTCGACGGAACGGGCGACGCCCAGGGCCTCGACCCGGTAGCGATCCGGCTCGGCGCGGACGATGTCGAGCGTCTGCGTGCCGATGGATCCGGACGAGCCGAGGACGGCAACCGACGTGGTCATGGGCGCGACGCTACCTGTCGCCGATGCACTGGCGTGGGTCGCGGCGAAGAGCCGGGACTGCTCAGCCGGGGACGCCGACGTCGAGCAGGCGGGCCACGTAGTAGGTGGCGGGCAGCACGAACAGCAGGCCGTCGAACCGGTCGAGGAGACCACCGTGGCCGGGCAGGATCGAACCCATGTCCTTGATCCCGAGATCCCGCTTGATCTGCGACTCGGCCAGGTCTCCGATCGGGGCGGCGAGGGCGCCCACGAGGCCGAGCAGCAGGGCGGCGCCGAGGCCACCGCCCCAGTCATCGCCGGCGAAGGGCGCGGGCTGGCCCATGAGACCCATGATCACGCCGGCCGCAACGGCGACCACCATGCCGCCGACGAGACCCTCCATGGTCTTGTTGGGGCTGGCGGGCGACAACGGCGTGCGCCCCATCGTCTTGCCGATCGTGAGCGCACCGACGTCGTAGCCGACGGTGATCAGGATCGCGGCGGTGAGCATGCCCGTGCCGACGTCGACATCGCCGACGTTGAGCGACAGCAGGAGCGCCGCGAACGAGCCGAGCAGACCGATGTGGAGGATGCCGAGCAGCGTCGTGCCCAACCCGCGGACCGCCGATTCGTTGGCGACGCCGGTGAGGTACCACAGCGAACCGAACACCACGGACAACACGAGGATGAGCGTCATCGCGGCCTCGCCCCGCCAATAGACGGCGAGCGGCATGGTGACGGTGGCGGCGAGGCCGAGGAGCACGGCGGGATGGTGTCCGGCGACGCGAACGGCGTTGAAGTACTCGACCGCGGCGAGACCGAGGGCGAGCGTCACGACGATCAGGGCGGCGGCAGGGCCGACCCACATGGCGGCGAGGATCAGGCCGGCCAGGCCGACACCGACGATGACGGCGGCGGGCATGTCGCGATCCGAGTCACCCGAGGTGCCCCGGGTGGCATTGAGGGCGGCCCCGAGCGAGGGCTCCGCGGTCTTCTTCGCCTGCGAATCGTCGAACGCGAAGAAGTCGTCGGCCGCGTCGGGTGCCTCGTCGACGACCGGCGCGGCGGGCGGCAGCGGCTCCTCCTCGTCGGCCCAGCGCGGGGTGGACGACACGTCCGCCCACGCAGCCAGATCCTCGGGCTCGGCCTCGGCCAGCACCGGCTCGTCCGGCGGCGCGAAGGTGACGGCATCGGCCTGTCCGCCGACCTTCGGGACGGCGCCGGTGGCCGGCTCGCTCCAATGCGGAACGGCAGCGTCGTCGTCGTCGAAGCTCACGTCGTCGTCGCCGAAGACGGAACGGCCGGGGGCCACGTCGTCGTCGAGCGCCTCGGCGCCCTCGGCAACCCGGAATCCGTCGGCATCGCTCTCGCCGGAGTTCGGATCGTTGTAATCGGTCATGTCTCGCCCTTCCCTGAACTGATCGGAGGTCAGACCTCCATCAGCTCCTGTTCCTTTTGGGCCTGCGCCTCGTCGATCGCCGCGATCCGAGCATCCTTCAGAGCGTCGAGCTGACTCTCGGCTCGTTGGATGTCGTCGGAGGAGACTCCCCCGTCGTTCTCCAGATCGTCAAGATCCTTGCGCGCGGCCCGTCGTACGGAATTGACCCGTTGCTTCGCGTCCTCGGACATTCCACCGACCACGCGAGCCAGTTCGCGGCGACGCTCCTCGTTGAGCGGGGGGAAGGCCAAGCGGATGATTCGCCCGTCGTTGGACGGCGTGAGGCCCATGTTCGAGTTGACGATCGCCTTCTCGATCACATCGAGGTTTGCGATGTCGTGGGGGGTGACGATGAGCATTCGGGCCTCGGGCACCGCGAAACTCGCGAGCTCCTGGAGCCGCATCTCGACGCCGTATGCCTCCGCGGTGAGCCGTTCGAAGAGCGCCGAGCTGGCTCGGCCGGTGCGCACCGTGGAGAACTCCGAACGGGCATGGCTCACGGCCGCGTCCATCTTCTCGGCTGCATCCTCGAGCACGAGCTCGATCATCTCGGAACTCACGACGGCCCCTTCTCGGCAGACTCGCCGTTGACGAGCGTACCGATCGCCTCCCCACCGAGCAGGGACCGCAGGTTGCCGTCGCCCATCAGGTCGAACACGACGATGGGCAGATCGTTGTCCATGCACAGCGTGATGGCGGTGGCGTCCATCACCTGGAGACCACGGTTCAACACGTCGAGGTAGGTCACGTGGTCGAGTTTGGTCGCGTTCGGGTCCACGCGGGGGTCGGCCGTGTAGATGCCGTCCGTTCCGCCGTGGGTTCCCTTGAGAACCGCCTCGGCTTCGATTTCGACCGCCCGCAGCGATGCGGCGGTGTCGGTGGTGAAGAACGGGTTGCCGGTGCCGCCCGCGAAGATGACGATCCGGCCCTTCTCGAGATGACGGGTGGCCTTGCGCCGGATGTAGGGCTCGGCGATCTGCGCCATGTGGATCGCGGTCTGGACGCGGGTGGGATGACCGAGATCCTCGAGGGTGTCCTGCAGCGCCAGACCGTTCATCACGGTCGCGAGCATCCCCATGTAGTCGGCCTGGGCCGGATCCATGCCCGACTCCGAGCCCTGGATGCCGCGCCAGATGTTGCCGCCACCGACGACGACGGCGATGTCGACGTCGAAGTGCTTGACCGTGTCGACGATGTCCTCGGCGATGGCCCGAACGGTCGGGCCGTCGATGCCGTACTCCTGAGGCCCGGCGAACGCCTCCCCGGAGAGCTTCAACAGCACGCGACCCCAGCGGGCCGGGTGGGTACCCCGGGAAGTGTCGTCGCCGTCGCTCATGGGTCTCCTCAGCTGCCGATCACGACCTGCAGATAGCGGGCGATCGTTCCCCCGCCCAGACTGTCCTTCACGGCCGTCTTGTCGCCGTGCAGACCCTGCTCGAGCAGGACCCGCTCGCCGTACCAGCCACGGAGGCGGCCGTCGACGATCTTCTCCCAGGCCTGTTCGGGCTTCCCCTCGGCCTTGGTGATCTCGAGCAGCGCCGCCTTCTCCCGCTCGACCTCGTCCGCCGGCACTTCGTCGGCGCTGAGGTAGCTGGGCTTGGCGAACGCGATGTGGAGGGCGACCTGATGGAGGTCCTCCTGGCTGACCCCACTGCCCTCGACGATCACGGCGTTCACGCCGCGGCCGTCCTGCACGTGGAGGTAGGTGTCGAGGACGTTCCCATCGGCGGCGACGATCTGTTCGACCGCGCCCAGCTCGATGTTCTCCTTGATGGTGACCTTCAGGTCGTCGATCGCCTCGGCGTGGGCGTCGACCGCGCCGGGGCCGCCGGCGACGACCGCGTCCGCGAGGGTCTGGGCGAGCCCGGTGACGGCCTCGTTCTTGGCCGAGAAGTCCGTCTCGGTCTTGATCTGGACGAGCGCGGCGGTGTTGCCCTCAACGGCCAGGGCGATGGTGCCCTCGTCGTTGTCGCGGTCACTGCGGTCGGCGGCCTTCGCCAGGCCCTTCTCCCGCAGCGCCTGGGTGGCGGCTTCCATGTCGCCGTCGGCCTCGACGAGGGCCTTCTTGGCGTCCATCATTCCGGCGCCCGTCGCGTCGCGCAGCGCCTTGACGTCCTTGGCGGAAATCGACATCTCTGATTCTCCGGTTGTGTGTGGTGTCGGTGGTGGTCGCTGGGCGCTCAGGCCTCAGGCGTACCCTCGTCGCCGGCCTGCGGGAGCGATTCTTCCACAGGAGCGTCGGTGACATCGGCGGCTTCGGCGGCAGGCGCCTCCGCGGCCGGGGTTTCTTCGGCGACGGGCGCCTCGGCCGGAGCCTCGGCCGCCGGGGCATCGGTCTCGACCTTCGCGGCGGCGACGCGTGCGTCGCGCTCGGCGGCGGCAGCCGCGGCCTCGGTGCGGGCCTGCTCCTGCTGGGCGGCGACTTCGGCCTCCTCGAGCGCGTTGCGCTTGGCGCCGGCCTCGCCCGACTTCTCCTGCTTCTTCGAGCGGATGAAGCGGCCCTCCTGCACGGCATCGGAGATGACGCGGCACATGAGTTGTCCGGCCCGGATGGCGTCGTCGTTGCCGGGGATGGCGTAGTCGACGAGATCGGGATCACAGTTGGTGTCGACGACCGCGACGATCGGCACGCCGATCTTGCGGCTCTCGGTGACGGCGATGTGCTCCTTCTTCGTGTCGAGCACGAAGATGGCGTCCGGCAGCTTCTCCATGTCGCGGATGCCGCCGAGGTTGCGCTCGAGCTTCACGAGCTCACGGTTGATGAGCAGGGCTTCCTTCTTGGGCATCGCCTCGAACTCACCGGAGTCGCGCATGCGCTGGTAGTCCTTCATCTTGCTCACGCGCTTCGAGATGGTCTGGAAGTTGGTGAGCATGCCGCCGAGCCAACGCTCGTTGATGTAGGGCATGTTGCAGCGTTCGGCGTAGGACTGGATGGAGTCCTGGGCCTGCTTCTTGGTGCCGATGAAGAGCACCGTGCCGCCGTTGGCGACGAGATCACGGACGAAGACGTAGGACGCTTCGAGATGGTTGAGCGTCTGGTGCAGATCCACGATGTGGATGCCGGAGCGCTCGCCGTGGATGAACCGCTTCATCTTCGGGTTCCAGCGGCGGGTCTGGTGGCCGAAGTGGACACCGGCCTCGAGCAGCTGCTTCATCGAGATGACAGCCATGGTTTCCTTCTTTCCCGGTTGCGTGTCCGTGCGGGACGCCGAGGCGACCGGGTGTTGCACGAACCCTTTGATTCCGTCGGCCCCACTGTGGGGCCATCCGGGGCCCGGATGGGCCGTCGTGGAGTGTATCGGGAACGTCGGCCAGGGCGACCTGGGGAACGGGACCGCGGACCGGGGTGGCCGGGCCGTGCGGAATCAGGCGCACCCGGGTGCGGCGCCGGCCGAACAGGGGCTCGGGGTCGACGTATTCGCCGTCGAGCCGGACCGTGAAGTGGAAGGGTCCACCCGCGACGGCGACGACCTCGCCCCGCTCGACCTCATCGCCCCGATCGACCAGCAGGTGGTCCACGAAGCCGACAGTGGAACGGAGCCCGCCGGGATGGTCGATGCTCACGAACAGGTCGCCGGCGACTGCGCCGGAGAACGCAACGGTGCCGGAAGCGGCGGCCGTGATCCGGTCCCCCGGCCCGGTCGCGTACTCGATGCCGCGATTGCCCGCCCCGTAGGGCCCGTCGGGCAGGCGGAAGGGGTCGAGCACCGGCGCGGTCGTCGGCCGGCTGAACACGACCGACGCGGCCGCCACCGGTGGGGGCGGGAGCAGCACGACGACGAGCGCAGCGATGAGCGGCCAGGGCAGGCTGCGGGTGGATCGGGACATGGCACTTCCTCGGTTCTGATCACCGGGGAAGTGGGACCGCCGACTAGACGGGTTCGCGCTCGGCCGCGGTGATGCGGGAGCGCAGTTGGAGCACGGCCTTGGTGTGGATCTGACACACCCGGCTCTCGGTGACACCGAGAACACGACCGATCTCCGCGAGGGTGAGCCCCTCGTAGTAGTAGAGCGTGAGGACGATCTTCTCGCGTTCGGGCATGCGGTTGATCGACTCGGCGAGGATCTGGCGCATCTCCTCGACCTCGTAGACGCCCATGGGCCCGGCGCTGCTGTCGGCAACGGTGTCGCCGAGCGTGACCGACTCGCCCCGTTCGCCACCGGAGAGCATCTCGTCCAGCGCGGCGACGCCGACGAAGCTGATCTGGCTGAGGGTGGTCTGGAGCTGTTGCTGGGTCACGCCCATCTCGTCGGCCACCTCCTCGTCGGTCGGCGCGCGATGGTGTTCGGCTTCGAGCTTGCCCATCGCCCGTTCGAGGGTGCGGGCCTTCGAGCGGACCGACCGCGGAACCCAGTCGATCGACCGGAGCTCGTCGAGGATGGCGCCCTTGATGCGGGCGATCGCGTAGGTCTCGAACTTGTACCCGCGCTCGGGATCGAACTTCTCGATCGCGTCGATGAGCCCGAAGACGCCGAAGCTGACGAGATCCGACTGTTCGACGTTGCGGGGCAGACCGACGCCGACGCGACCGGCGACGTACTTGACCAGCGGCGAGTACTGGATGATCAGCTTGTCCCGCAGCTCGCGCGACCGGCCGGATTTGAACTCCGCCCAGAGGCGTGCTGTTTCTGCTGCGTCGTCGCTCACAAAACCTGTCCTACGCCCGGGGGTGGGTTGTTCGATGGACGTCACGCATGCGTTCGCGGCTCACCCGCGTGTAGATCTGCGTCGTCGCGAGATCGGCGTGGCCCAACAATTCCTGCACAGCACGCAAGTCGGCACCTCCGTCCAAAAGATGAGTGGCAAATGTATGGCGCAGGGCATGGGGATGGGTGGGATTCTGGGCCCGGCGGTCCAGGAGGCGGCGCACGTCGCGTGGCGAAAGTGGTCTCCCTCTGCGGTTGAGGAAGACGATGTCGTCGGGCGTCGCGTCGTTCACGAGGGTCGGTCGGCCGTCGGCGATCCAGGCCGCCACGGCGAGCGCCGCCGGCTCGGAGATGGGCACGCGGCGCTGCTTGTCGCCCTTCCCCCACACGCTGATCGTGCCCGAGGGACCGGCGAGATCGCCGCGGGTGAGGCCGCACAACTCGCTGACCCGCAAGCCGCTGCCGTAGAGCAGCTCGACCACGGCACGGTCGCGCAGTTCGATCGCCGGGGTGTCGGCGCTGCGGGCACCGCCCTCGACCAGCGCGTCGAGCTCGGCCGCGGTGAGGACCTTCGGCAGCGTGGCCGAACCCCGGGGCGCGGACAGCGCCGCGCTCGGATCGTGGGTGACGCGCCCCGTGCGCTGGGCCCACTGGAAATAGCGCCGAAGCACCGACGCCTTGCGTGCGATCGTGCGGCGGGCATAGTCCTGACGGTCGAGCTCGGCCAGATACCCCCGCAGATCACGCCGCGTGACGGCACTCGGCGAGTCGCGTCCCCGCTCGACGAGCCAGCGAACGGCGTCGCGCCCATCGCGGGCATAGACCTCGCGGGTCGACTCGGCCACCCGGGTGAGGGAGGCCAGCCACTCATCGAGCTCCCAGCGGTCCATGGCGATCAGCGTAGTCAACGCCCCGTGACCCTCCTGACCACGCCCCGCGCGCATCGCTACGCCCTCCGTACCCGGACACCATCGGCGACGACCAGACCGCGGAGCTCCAGCCGACTGAGTTCCGCGCTCACCTCGCCGACCGACCAGCCCGTGCGCTCCACGATCTCATCGAGCGAGGTGGGCCCGTCGTCGACCGCCTCGAGCACCTCGGCACCGGCGGCGTCGCCCGGATCGACGGACGACGAAGCTCCCCCGCCGGTGCGACTGGTGTCGAGCCCGAGCGCGGTGGTGACATCGTCGACGTCGCGCACGGGCGCGCATCCGTCGGCGAGCAACTGGTTCGTGCCGACGGCCGCACCATTGCGCAGCGACCCGGGCACGGCCATCACGTCGACACCCCGGCGAATCGCCTCCTCGACGGTGAGCAACGACCCGCCGGCCGCCCGTGATTCGACGACCACGACCAGATCGCTCAAGGCGACGATCAACCGGTTGCGGGCCGGGAACCGCCACGCATCGGGGCGGGCCCCGAGCGGCGCTTCGGCCAGCAGACAGCCCGCCGTCGCGACATCGGCCCACAGCGACCGGTGCGCGGCGGGGTAGGGCACGTCCACGCCGCTGCCGACGACCGCGGCGGGCGGTGCCCCGTCGGCGGCGAGCAGGGCGCCGTGGTGGGCCGCGCCGTCCACGCCCAGGGCGAGGCCCGACACGACGATCACTCCCGCCTCGGCCAACCCCATCCCGAGCTCGCGGGCGATCTCGCGGCCGATGCCGGAGGCCCGACGCGTGCCGACGATGGCCACGCGGGGAAGATCCGCCGGCGGCAACCGACCCAGCCGGAACGCGACGGGGGCCGGATCGATGTCGTGGACGAAGCGCCGGGGGTGCTCGTCGTCGTGCCAGCTGGTGGCCGTGCACCCGAGCGCCCGCAACCGAGCGCCGAGCGCCTCGAGATCGACGTCGCCGGCAGCCGCTCGCCACTCGGCCCGCACGCTCGCCTCCGCCACATCCGACGACGCTCGACCGGCCATCACGCGGGCCCAGGCCTCGTCCACCTCCACGCCGTCAAGCAGCTTGGCGAGACGAGCCGTGGTGACGCCGGGGAGCCCCGCCAGCGCGGCCACCAGCTCAGGATGCCTCGGCATCGACGCTCCCTCCATCCACCCGCGGCCGCACCGGGGGCACCGCGTCACCGCCCATCGGGGGCCGGGCCCGGAACTGCAACGCCTCACCGATGTCGGAGCCCCGGATGACGGCCGAGCCGTCGTCGAGATCGCGGATCGTGCGAGCCACGGCCCGGACCCGCATGGCGCCGCGGCCGCTCAGGGCACCGACGACCAACGCCCGGTGCAACAGATCCAGCGCGTCGTCGTCGAGCGGCGCGAACTCGTCGAGCGCCTCCCGACTCAACTCGGCGTTCGTGTTGACGCCCCGCAGCGCGGCGAGATCGCGCACCGCGGCGACCCGCTCCGCGACGGCGGCGCTGGACTCCCCCGGTGTCGCCTCGAGCAGCGCGACCGGCGACGGCCGGTCGACGTGGACCATCACGTCGAGCCGGTCGAGCAGCGGCCCGGACACCCGCCCGGCGTAGCGCGTGCGACTCGCCGGACTGCACCGGCAGTTCGTGGTGCCGCCCTCGCCGCACGGGCACGGATTCATTGCGGCGACGAGCAGCATCCGGGCCGGATGCTCACGGGTGCCGCCGCTACGGGCGATGCGGACCACGCCCTCCTCCAGCGGTTGACGGAGGGCATCGAGGACCCGGGGGGAGAACTCCCCGAGCTCGTCGAGGAAGAGGACCCCTTCGGTGGCACTGCTCACCTCCCCCGGATGGGACCACCCCGACCCGCCGCCCACGAGGGACGCCATCGACGCCGAGTGGTGCGGTGCCCGGAACGGAGGTCGCCGCACGAGCCCGCCCGCGGGCAGCGACAGGCCGGCCGCGCTGTGGACGCGGGTCACCTGCTTGGCCGCCGTCGGGCCGAGATCGGGCAGCAGCCCGACGAGACGACGCGCGAGCATGGTCTTCCCCGCGCCGGGTGGCCCGACGAGCAGCAGGTGGTGACCGCCGGCCGCCGCGAGCTCGAGCGCCCGTCGAGCGCCGGGCTGACCCCGCACGTCGGCGAGATCCGGTTCCTCCGATGGCGGTTCGTCGTCGAAACGACAGTCGACGTGGGGCCACGGCAGCCCCTGGGCCAGCGCGCCGACGACGTCGCGCAGGGAGCGCACGGGACGGGCCCGTTCCTCGAGGCCGAGCACCGCCACGCGCCCGTCCGCCGCCGGCACGATCACGCGCTCGTCGCCGAGCACGTCGACGAGCGGCAGGATGCCGCGGACACTGCGCACGGTGCCGTCCAGCCCGAGCTCGCCGACCGCGGCGACGCCCTCGAGCAGCTCGATGGGGATCTGATTCGTGGCGCCGAGGATGCCGAGGGCGACGGCGAGATCGAGGCCGGCGCCGACCTTGCGGAACCCGCCCGGCGCGAGGTTGACGGTGACGCGTTGCATCGGCCAGTCGAGATCGGACGACTCGATCGCGGCCCGGACGCGATCGCGCGCTTCGCGACAGGAGGTGTCGGGCAGGCCGACGATGGTGAAGCCGGGCAGGCCGTTGGCGACATGGACTTCGACGCGCACGCGGGCGCCGTCGATGCCATCGAGGGTCGCCGAGGGGACGGTGGCGAGCAAGGGGGTACCTCCGGGGTGGATCGTGGAGGTCGCCTTGCGCAGGCCGACGAGCGTTATACCGACCCTACCGGGACGGTCTGACAGTGGGTGTCGCCCCGGCGACGGAACTACCCGAGCACTTCGCGGGTGTAGCGCACGACGGCGTCGATCTCGGCGTCGGACAACGACCCCCCGAAGCTCGGCATCGAGTTGCGCCCGTCGCGGATCACCTCCTCCTGATCCGCCGGGTCCGGATAGGTCTCCGTCACGGTGCCCGCCAGCCGGGGGCCGGTACCGCCGCCCCCGGCCGAGCCGTGACAGTTCGCACATCGAGCACCGAAGACGTCACGCCCGAGCGCGAGCGTTGCATCCGGTCGGCCGTCCGGCCCGAGCGGGACCTCCGGCGGGTCGCTCGCACAGCCCGACGCGATCGCGAGGACGAGCACCAGAGAGACAACGAGGCGTGGGGTCCGCATCGGGTCCGACGATACTGAGCAGATGGGAATGGACCCCACGCGGCCGCACCGGCGACGACCGACCGACCTGCTCTACGTCGGGGCCGGCCTGCTCGTCGCACTCCTCCTCGTCCTCTGGGCGTTCTTCGGGTAGCGACGATGGACGATCCCGAGGCCTACGGAGACGTCGAGGTGCGATTCCTGCAGCCGTACCAGGCGACGAAGACGTATCTCTGCCCCAACTGCAATCGCGACATCCCTCCGGGCACGGGCCACTACGCCGTCGTGCCGGTCGGCGCGGAAGACCTGCGTCGCCATTGGCACCGCGGCTGTTGGGACGGCCGCCGGACCCGCAAGAGCCCGCGCCGGTAGGGTCGCCACCCATGGCCAGCGACGAACTCGAAGCAACCATCTCGCTCATGCGCGAGATGAACATCATCTCCGGCGACATCGAGGCGGACCGCGCCGCGATACCGGTCGGCACGCCGATGCCCGACGGCATCGCTCACGAGATGGTCCGCGTCGGCGAGTGCACCGCAGCCTGGATCACCGACGGCGTCCGCACCGACGCGGCCCTGTTGTACCTCCACGGCGGCGGCTACGTCCTCGGCGGTCTCGGCACCCACGGCGCCCTCGGCGCCCGTCTCTCGCACGACACCGGGCTCGCCGTGCTCGTACTCGACTACCGACTCGGTCCCGAGCACCAGCACCCCGCCGCGCTCGACGACGCCCTCGCGGCGATGACGTGGCTCGCCGACCAGGGCATTCCCGCCGATCGAGTGGTCGTCGCCGGCGACAGTGCGGGCGGCGGACTCACCCTCGCCACGCTCGCGGCGCTGCGCGACCGGGGCGACCAGGCGGCCGCGGGCGTGGCGCTCTCCCCGTGGGCCGATGTCACCTGCACGAACGCCACCTACGAGTCCGTCGGCGACGCCGACCCGCTCGTCGGTCGCCACAACCTCCAGCAGTACGCGGCTGCGTACGCCGGGGACACGCCGCTCGACGATCCCGCACTCTCCCCCGGCCTGGGCGACCTCGCCGGCCTCCCGCCCGTACTCATCCAGGTCGGTGGGATCGAGGTGCTCCTCGACGACAGCGTCCGAGTGGCGGAGGGGATCGAGGCAGCCGGCGGCGAGGTGACCCTGCAGCGGTGGGACGAGGGCATCCACGTCTTCCAGATGTTCGACACCCCCGAATCAGCGGACGCGCTCGGCAGGATCGCGGAGTTCGTCGCCGCGCGGGTCGGGGGCTGACCGCCTCAGTCGTCGTTGTCGCCGTCGTCGTCGTCGTCGAAAATAATGATCAGGCCGAGCCCGAAGAAGTCCGTGTAGAGCGTGGCGTTCGACGACGGGTTGCTGAACGCCGCCAGCCCCCACTCGCCCCAGAGGAGCGGCGGTTCGTCGATCGTGTCACCCAACACCTCGACCGGGAACGTGGCGGACACCTGGCCCGCGGGGATCGTCAGGGTGCCGGAGAAGGCCGTGTAGTCGACCCCCGACTGCGCCACCTGCGGGTTGGCGGTGTCTATCGACGTGTAGTCGATGGTGACGTCGGTCGACGACGGGTGTGTCATGTTCACGATGAAGTCGTGGAAGGTCGAGCCCACATCACCCTCGACCGCCGAAACGCCCAACGGCCGGATCTCGGGCAGCGGATCGTCGTCGGCGATGTCCACGAAGCCGCTCCCGGTACCGATCGTCGCGTTGACCGGGTTGCTCAGCTGGATCTCGAGCGTCTCGAGGAGCTCGGCGACATCGTCGTCGGCCACCGTGACGTCGACGAAGAGCCGATCGTCACCCTCGTTCCAGACCAGGTGACCGCTCGTTCCGACCACGTCGGCGTGGTCGGCCAGCGCGGGATTGCCGGTCGCGTCCACCACGTCCCAATCGACCTCGACGTCGAAGATGGCGGGATGTGAGAGGTCGACCGGGATCGACGCGACGACGGTGCCGCCGCCCCCCGGCTCGACGACCGCCTCGCCGGTGCGGGCGATGATCTCCGGCTGGCCCAGCATGTCGACCGCGGGCGGCAGCGAGAGCACCTGCCAGGTCGCACCCCCGTCGGTGGACTTCATGATGTCCTGTTGCGCATAGGCGAACACGGTCTGGTCGTTGGCGAAGTCCTCCGAGAACTCGATGGGGACCTCGGTCGGGTTGTTGAACTCCGCGATCACGAGATTGTTCGCCAGTAGGTCGGTCCCGGTCGCGGCGAAGGTCACGCCGGAGTCCACCGACTTGAGCAGTCCGGCCGTCTCCTCACTGATCAGGACGACGCCGTCGTTGGCGAAGTCCGGCGAGATGGCGACCGCCTCGATGTGACTCGTCGCAGTCAGGGGACCACCGGTGATCGTGCTCCAGTTCGTGCCACCGTTCGTCGTCACCAGCAGCCCGGCCGGCGTGGCGGCGAAGACCGTCTGGTCGACGGCATAGTTCGGCGAGATCGCGACCTGCGGCGCCGATGCCGCCGGGCCGGTGGGCGACCAGGTGGAGCCACCGTCGACGCTCTTCACCACACCGGTGTCGATGCCGGCGAACAGCGTGTCGTCCGCCGTGAACGCAGGGCTGACGACGAGCGAACGAATGCGACCCCCGGCGTTGGAAAGGTGCGTCCACGAGGTCGCACCGCCACCCGTCGAACGATGGACGTCGCCCAGCAGCGTGCCGAAGAAGACCGTCTGGTCGACGGCGAAATCGGGCGACACCGCGATCACCGGCCCACGGATCGGCGGCGTCGGCGTCGAGACGAACACCTCGTTCCAGAACTCCCCGAGATCATCGCTGTACGCGAAGCGGTTCGGTGTCACGGTGAACATGCGCTGGTCGTTCGCGAAGTCCGGCGACATCTCGGCGTTGTAGAGGCGGCGTACGGCGGCGAACCCGTTCCCGTCGTCGCGGACATGTCCGAGTCCGGTGTGAGCGGGTTGCCAGCTGGCCCCGCCGTCCGTCGACACGTAGGCGCCCTTCACGTAGGTGGTGACCAGCACGGTCTGGTCGTTCGCGTAGTCGGGCGACAGCGCGATGCCGACGATGTAGTCGACGTGCGTGTGCTGTGCGGTCCAGGTCGACGCCCCGTCGTCGGACCGAAAGAGGCCGTCGAAGCCGCCGACGTACAGCGTGTTGGTGCCGCCGTTGTCGCGGACCACGATCTCGCCGAAGTTCGCTCGCCCGAGCTGGGCGGCCTGGGCGGCGACGGTGAGCCCGCTGCTGCTCAGCGTCCAGGTGACGCCGCCGTCGGTCGAGCGGTACACACCGTCGGTGCGCGACGACAACCAGGCCGTCTGATCGGACGCATGCGCGGGTGAGATGGCGAGCGACTGGACCTCCTCGGCCGGCAGGGAGAGGCCAGCAGCGGCAAAGGTGGCGCCGTCATCGGCCGACCGGAACAGCGCACCTGTCTCGGTGCCGACGAGGATCGTCACGTCGGTCGCGTTGGGCGCGGCCACGATCGTCGTGATCGACGGGCCACCGGCGACCGAGTAGAGCGATGTCCAGTTGGCACCACCGTCGGTGGAGCGCCAGACGTCGCCGTTGCGATCACCGGCGTACAGATCTCCCGACGGGGCGAACGTGAGGGCGTCGACGCGCGACGACGAGGGGCTCGACGTCGACCAGGTCGCCCCACCGTCGGTGCTGCGGGCCACGCCGAACGGCGCGCCCGCCGCGAGGACGAGATCCGCGGTGGACGGCGACCACGCGAGATCGGTGACCGCGGTCAGCGTCAGGCCGGTGGAGCTCGCGGTGAACGAATCGCCGCCATCGGTCGAGCGGTAGATCAGGCCGGCACCCTTGGTGCCCACGATGAGGCGTTGCGCGTCGAAGGGGTCGAAGGCCACCGACTCGAAATCCTTCCCGTGCACGCCCGTGACGAGCTCGGCCCAGGTGACGCCGCCGTCGGTCGTCCGCATCAACCGATTGCGCACGATCGCGATTGCGGTCTGGTCGGTCGCGTAGGCGGGCGACATGTCGACGCCGCCGATGTCGTCGTGGGGCACGTGGGCGAGCGCCGGGCCGCTGACGGCAACAAGTGCACTCGCCACCACGGCGCACACCGCCGCGATTGCTCTGATGGTCCGCCGGTTCTTCTGTCCCCCATGCATCCGCCCGACGGTAGACGGCGCCCGTCCCGTTTGCACATTGCGTGAGCTTCCGAGCCCGAATCGCTGCATAGGTGGAAATTCGTGCACTCCGTCTGCCCACTCCGCGTGAGATTTTGGGCTCGCCGAACTCGCATCGGACGCCGGAACGTGTTTCCCTTGAGGGGTCCGGGTAGGCGCCCGGCGTCGAGAGGGAGCACCGAGGCGAATGCGTGGACAAAACGGCGAGACGACGATGTCGACAGGGAAGCGCACCGTTGCGAGCGGTGTGGTGTTCGCGCTGGTTGCGGCGCTGACCGCCCTGATCGGCGCCGCACCGGCGACCGGTCACGGTGGGATCCCGGCAGGGTTCGAGGACCTGCCAGTCGTGAGTGTCACCCAGCCGACCGATCTCGCATGGACGCCCGACGGTCGCATGATCGTCACGAGCAAGCTCGGCGAGGTCCGCATCGTCGATGCCGCCGGAAACCTGATCGCCACGCCGGCGATCGACCTCGGACCGACCCTGTGCACCAACGTCGAGCGGGGACTCGGTGGCGTCGCCGTCCACCCCGACTTCGGGGTCAGCAACAACTGGATCTATCTCTACTTCACGTACAACAAGTACGGCACCTGCAACGAGTTCACCCCCGACAGCCCGGTCAACCGCATCTCGCGGTTCGAGCTCCCGCCCAGCAACATCATCGACCCCAACTCGGAGCTCGTGATGATGGACACGCCCTACTTGCGGCGCTGGCACCACAACGCGGGCGACATGGAGTTCGGCCCCGACGGCTACCTCTACGTCACGATCGGCGACGGCGGACACAAGGGTGAAGCGGACGAGGTGGACTTCCTCACCGGCAAGATCGTGCGACTGACCGACGACGGCGACATCCCGCCGGGCGGCAACGCGTTCAACGGCCCGAACTCCGTGCGCTGCAACGTGGACGGCGTACCCCCGGCCGGCTCCCCGGCCAACGCCGAATGCCAGGAGATCTACACCCTCGGCCACCGCAACCCGTTCCGGTTCGCCAAGGACCCGAACTCGGCCACCACGCGGTTCTACGTCCTCGACGTCGGCCAGGACGTCTGGGAGTCGATCGACGAGGTCACGGTGCCGGGCGCGGATTACGGCTGGCCGTCGCGTGAAGGACCGTGCAAGTTCGGGTCCAACACGGACTGTGCTCCGGTCGTCGGCAAGACCGATCCCATCCACTGGTACGAGCACCCGTCGGGGGGCGGCGCGGCGATCACCGGTGGCGCGTTCGTGCCCGACGGCGTGTGGCCCGCCGAGTACGACGGCGCGTTCCTCTACGCCGACTTCGTCCTCGGCCACATCTACAAGATGGATCCGGGCGGTGCGGACTGCCGGCTCTGCACCCCACCCACGTCCGCCTATCAGCACAACGAGTGGGCGGAGGCCAACACCGTCGTCGAGATGGCGTTCGGCCCGTACGGCTCCACGCAGGCCCTGTACTACCTCGACCGCGGCAACAACGAGGTTCGCCGGATCTCCTACGTGGGCAGCGCCAACCGCACGCCCATCGCGGACGCCGTCGCCACCACGCCGCCCTACGGGGCGACGCCGCTGAACGTGAGCTTCGACGGCACCGGCAGCTTCGATCCCGACCTCGACACGCTCACCTACGAGTGGGACTTCGACGACGGCTCCCCGATCGACACCTCGGCGACACCGACCCACGCGTTCACGGTCGCCGGCGTGTACGACGTCAGCCTCACCGTCGACGACGGCAACGGCGCGACCGGTACCACGTCGCTGCGCGTCGACGCCGGCAACTTCCCGCCGGTGCCGACCATCATCACCCCCGCGCCCGCCGACGAGTTCGCCGTCGGTGAGACCCTCACGCTGACGGGTTCGGCGACGGACCCGGAGGACGGCGCCCTCACGGACCTCGATCTCTCGTGGGAGGTGCGCCAGCACCACAATGTGCACTACCACCCGTTCCTGAACCCGACCGTGGGCAACAACCTCACCATCGAGGCGCCGGAACCGGAGGATCTCGCATCGACGACGAACAGCTATGTCGAGGTGCTGCTGACGGCCACCGATTCCTGGGGCCTGACGGCGACCGTGTCCGAGTTCGTCGATCCCGTGCTCGTCTCGGCCACGTTCGACACGGTGCCCAGCGGGCTCGACGTGACCGTTGCCGGGGAGACCATCACCGGATCCAGCGTGCAGACGATGTGGGAGAACTGGACACTCCCGATCACCGCGCCCAGCCAGCAGTCCGGTGGACTTCCCTACATCTTCGGCAGCTGGAACGTGGGCGGACCCGGCGCTCGCGACATCACGATCGGCTCGTCGCCGAGCACCTACACCGCGACCTTCCAGCAGACCACACTGCTGATCCCCGGCGGCGCGAGCGTCACCGAGGGCGACAGCGGCACCGTCACCGTCGACATCCCGGTGACCCTCGACGTCGCCTCGAACCTCACCGTTTCGGCGCAGTGGACGACACTGGACAACACCGCGACGAGCCCGTCGGACTTCACCAGCGCGTCAGGCACCGTCACGTTCCTGCCCGGCGACACCGACGAGGTGGTGTCGATCACCGTGAACGGCGATGACGTCTTCGAGGGCGACGAGCTCCTGGTCGTGCAGTTCCACACGCCGACCAACACCAACATCGGTGGCGTGTGGGGGCTCGGTTTCGGCACGATCCTCGACGACGACCCGACGACGATCACGCCGGGCCTCGCCATCGCCCACGAGGGCGACGTCGGCACCACGACGCTGGAGGTGCCCGTCACGCTCTCCAATCCCTCCGCGAGCACCATCACCGTCGACTACTCGTCGGTGGAGATCCTCTCCGATCCGACGATCGCGGTGCCGGGCGTGGACTATGTCGGGCCGCTGAGCGGCACCGTGACCTTCCTCCCGGGTGAGACGCTGCAGACGGTGGAGGTCGACATCATCGGCGACACCGACTTCGAGCCGCCCGCCTACCTCGGGGAGTGGGCAGTCCTCGCCTTCTCGAACCCCTCCGGGGCGACGCTCGATCCGAGCTTCTTCGGACTCGGCATCGGGATCATCGTCAACGACGACTGAGCATCACGACACTGAGCATCACAGGCGTGAGGCTCGCCGACCGACGAGGTCCCGCAGCATCTCCGCGGTGCGGGACGGGTCGCCCGCGTTCCCGCCGGCGATGATGCGCTTGCGGATCGCGGAGGAGACCGTGTCGATGAACACGACGACGGCGATGGTGATGATCAGGACCGCCCCCACCTCGGGGAAGTTCCGGAAGTTCAACTGGGCGATGAGCTCCGAGCCGACGCCGCCGGCGCCGATCATGCCGAGCACGGCCGATGCCCGGACGTTGATCTCGAAGCGGAACAGCCAGTAGCTCGTGATCTGGGGCATCACCTGGGGCAGCACACCCCATCGCACGCGGGAGACGAAGGTGCCACCGCACGCCTCGACCGCCTCGACCGGACCGTGGTCGGCCGACTCGATCTCCTCGCTGGCGAGCTTGCCGAGCGTGCCGATCGAGTGCAGGCCGATGGCGAGGGCGCCGGCCCACGGACCGAGCGGGACGACGCCGAGGAGGACGACGGCGACGATGAGCTCGGGCACCGCGCGGATCACGTTGAACAGTTGGCGGATGGGCAGGCGGATGAAGCTCGGCGAGATGTTGTTCGAGGCGAGGAAGGCCAGGGGCAGCGAGAGGGTTGCGGCGATCACCGTGCCGACCCAGGCGATGTAGACCGACTCCAGGACCTTGCCGATGACGCCGCGGTCGATCTCGGTCGCGAAGTCGGGCGGCCACATCAACCGGACGATCTGCCATGCGTCGCCGGGGGCGGTACGCAGCCGTTCGAACGAGGCGTCGAGGCCGCTGAAGCCCCACACGAAGGCCACCGCGACGAACACGAAGAGACCGACCCGCGTCAGACGCGGGCCGAGCGGTCGGGCGGGCCGCCCCGACACCGGCTCGGGGGCCGATTCGGGGGCCGACTCCGGCGGCAACGTCGCCGTCATCAGACGAGCCTCCGGCGCAGGGCGACGCTGATCTGCTCGATGACGAAGACCACGACGAAGACGAGGACGAGGATGCCGAGGATGCGGTCGAACCGGAAGAAGCTCCGCTGGGCTTCGACCACTCGACCGATGCCGCCGGCACCGACGAGACCGAGCACGATCGAGGCCCGGATGTTCAACTCGAAGACATAGAGGGCGTAGGCCACGTACGACGGCAGGACGGTGGGGAGCACGCCGGTTCGCACCGCGGGGACATGGCGGGCGCCGGCGGCCCGCGCGGCTTCGAGCGGCCCGTCGTCAGCGCCGTCGATCGTCTCGGAGAAGAGCTTCACCATGACCGCGAACGAGAAGATGGAGAGGGCCCAGGCACCGGCGAACGCACCGATCCCGATCGCCGTGACCAGGATCTTGGCCCAGAAGAGATCGGGCACCGCCCGCACCACGCTCATGAACACGCGGCTGATCCAGTAGACGGGGCTGTTCGGCGTCGTCAGCCGGCTCATCGCGAAGGCCGCGGGAAGCGCGAGCCCGCATCCGATCACCGTGGCGACGATGGCGATCTGGAAGGTCTCGACGAGTGGATCGATGACGTTGCCGCGGTCGAGCACCCAGTCCCACGGGATCGGCCAGAACTTCTCCCACAGCGGATTGGTCCACACGTCGACGAAGGTCGACCAGCGGAACCCGACCTGACCGGCGGCGTACCAGGTCCACCAGAGGAGGGCGGCGACGACGAGATAGGTGAGCGGATTGCGCCGCGGCTTGGCCGGGCGCGCGCCGGTGCCGGAGACGACCGCCTCGCTCACGTGTCGTTGTCGGCGAGGATGTCGCCGGTGGTGATCGAGCGGCCGTAGATCTCGCGGAACGTGTCGTCGTCGACGTCGGCGATGTTGCCGTCGAAGACGAGTTCGCCGGCGCGGAGTCCGATGAGGCGTTGGCCGTACTCCTGGGCGAGGTCGAGATAGTGGAGGTTGATGAGGGTGGTGATCCCGAGCTCGGTGTTGATCCGGGCGAGGTCGCCCATCACCTGGCGGCTCGTGACCGGGTCGAGTGCCGCGACCGGCTCGTCGGCGAGCATCAGCGTGGGTTGCTGGGCGAGGGCGCGGGCGATGCCGACCCGCTGCTGCTGCCCGCCGGACAGGTTCGATGCCCGGACGTAGGCCTTCTCCACGATGCCGACCCGTTCGAGCGCCTCGAGGGCGATCTCCCGGTCGGCCGCGGGCCAGAGACCGATGGTCGAGCGCCACGCGGGCACATTGCTGAGCCGGCCCATCAGGACGTTGTTGAGCACGGTCGTGCGTTCGGCGAGATTGAAGGTCTGGAAGATCATGCCGATGCGCGAACGCACCTGTCGCAGCGCCGCGCCGGACGCGCCGACCACCTCGATGCCGTCGACCTTGGCCGACCCGCCCGTGGCGGGAACCAGTCCGTTGAGGACCCGCAGCAGGGTGGACTTGCCGGCACCGGAGAGACCGACGACCACCACGAACTCGCCGTCCTCGATGGTGAGGTCGACGTTGCGGAGTGCCTTCACGCCGCCTCGATAGGTGACGGACACGTCGCTGAGTTCGATCATTTCGTCGCCTACGTGGGTGGTGGGTAGCGGGTCGGAACCGCCACCGGCTGCGGGCCGCCGAAGCGGACCGCAGCCGGTGACTGTCACGAGATGGCGGCAGGGCCGCCGGGTGATCAGCCGGGCGGCTCGGTGATGCCGAGTGCGGCGGCGGCTTCACGCACGATGTCGAAGTCCGAGTCGCTGGCCGGCGCGATGCTCGTCCAGCTGTAGATCTCGTCGAACACGGCTTCGCCCTCTTCGGTGTCGAGGTAGGCCTCGATGGCGCCGTAGATGGCGTCCTTCAGGGTCTGCGGCAGCGCCGTGCGGACGGCAACCACGTCGTTGGGGATCTCGTCGGTGATCGAGAAGACGATGACGTTCTCACCGACGTCGGCGTTGACGTCGTCGATGGTGCTGCGGGCGTCGTCGAAGGACAGGCCGAACTTCGCGCTGCCGTCGTAGACCGCGGTCACGGCGGCATCGTGGCCGCCGGTGAACACCGGGTTCACGCCGGTGGCCGGGTCGATGCCGAGCTCGGTGAGCTCGAGCGCCGGGAACAGGTAGCCGGAGGTCGAGGTCTCGGTGGTGAAGGCCACGGTCTCGCCGGCAACCGACGACAGGTCGCCGATGCAGCTCCAGCCGGCGCTGATCTCGTCGCCGTTGTCGTTGATCTTGCCGTACTCCGGACCGTCGTCACCGAACTGGACGCCGACCTGCAGCGCAACGGCCTCGAGGGCCGGGACCTGCACGATCTCGCCGTCGTGGTTCTCGAGGGCGGTCGCCTCGGTCAGGGTGCCCTCCTGGCAGATCGACGGATCGTTCGTGAACCACTGGCCGTGGTAGGTGGCCGAACCGAAGCGAACCGACTGGATCAGCGGCTCGATGTTGCCGAACTCGTCCTTGCCCAGCGTGTAGCCGAACGGGCCGAAGGCGCCGAGATCGGTCTGGTCGGTGCCCATCGACGTGACGAGGCCGGTGTAGTCGGTGGTGACGACACCGTCGACCTCGATGCCGAGCGCTTCCTCGAGCACGGAGATGAAGGGCTCGATGTTGTCCTGCAGCGTGGCCTGATCCTGGCTGGGCACGAAGCCGAACGTGATCTTCTCGGGCCAGTCGGCCGGGATGTCGGACATGCCGTCGTCGCCACTGTCGTCGCCGGACGAGTCGTCACCGGACGAATCGTCACCGGACGAATCGTCACCGGACGAATCGTCACCGGACGAGTCGTCACCGGACGAATCGTCGGACGAATCGTCACCGGACGATGACGTGTCGTCATCGCCGCACGCGGCGGCGATGAGCCCGAACGCCAGCACGATGGCCAGCAACCGAAGCAGGTTCTTGCTCATGGGGTTCCCTCCAGGGAGTGTCGTTGCCGGAACAGTAGCCCCGGTGTCAGCCGTTCGCTTCACCAGGCCCGGACTGTCGCGCGACGTGGTCGACCACGGCGCGGAAATCCGTCCATCCGGCGACGTCGACCGCGCCCGCGACGGGATCATTCCAGGGCCGCACGTAGCGGCAAACGGCCGCCTGCGGGTGCGATTGAAGGAGCGCCTCGAGATTGTGGACGGCGTCGTCGAGATAGACGTCGCACTCGACGAGCGTCTTGTCGTCGAGGATGTGGATCTCCGCCGTCGGCACGTCGTGACGGACGAGCCAGTCGTGGGTGTCCTCGACCGCGAACGTCGGCTTGGTCGTCAGGATCACGATGTCGTGGCCGGCGTCGTCCATCGCCCGCAGTGACTCGATCGCGCCGTCGTAGGGCTCCAGTCCGTGGAAGAGACTTCGGCCCTCCCCGCACGTCCTCGCCCACCGCCAGAACGCCGACATCGACCCGAAGTGGGTCAGGCCCACCGGCGCGTCCCACTCGACGACGTGCCCGCTCGCGAGATCTCGACCCGGGAAATCGCGGTTGTAGCGGTGGGTCCATCCCGCGTTGAAGTCGGCGATCACACCGTCCATGTCGATTCCGAGGCGTAGTCCGGGCATGCCGACCACTCTCGCATGTGTCACCCTCGGGGGATGACACCACCGTTCGTCTTCGGTGTCGATCTCGACGGAGTCGTCGCGGACTACACCCTCGGATTCCGGGAGGTCGTCGCCGCCGACCGCGACGTCGCGGCCGACACGCTGCCGCTGACCCGCAGCTGGGACTTCCGCGAGTGGGACCTGTCGGTCGATGACTTCAACCGGCTCCACCAGTACGCGGTGAACGACCTGCGCATGCTCGCGTCCCTCCCTCCCATGGAGGGCGCGGCGGATGCGTTGTGGCGTCTCTCCGATGCCGGTGTCTGGATCCGCGTCGTGACCCACCGGCTCTACACGAACTGGGGACACGCCGCGGCGATCGCGGACACCGTCACGTGGCTCGACCAGCACCGGATCCCGTACCGCGACATCTGCTTCCTCGGGGCCAAGCCGGAGGTCGAAGCGGACTGCTACATCGACGACGCCCCGCACAACATCGAGGGGCTGCGGGCCGAGGGCAACACCGTGATCGTGTTCGACCAGCCGTACAACCGGGACTTCGACGGGCTGCGGGCCCGCACCTGGCTCGAGGTCGAGGAGATCGTCGTGGACCTCGCGGCCCGCAAGGCCGGCGCACTCGAGGTGCAGTTGCCCGGTCTGGGCGGCGAGGCCGACCGGCTGGCTCGCCGCATCACCGACACCTGACCTCCGGTCGCCCTCAGAAGGCGGCGGCGATCACGGCCACACCGGCGGGGGTCACCGTCGCCACGTCGAACCGGATGCGACCACGCCGGTCGTTGGCGTCGAGCCAGGAGACCGCGGTGCGACGGAGGAATTGCTGTTTGCGATAGCCCACGGCTTCGGCTGCGTGGCCGAAGCGGTCGGACGAACGCGTCTTGACCTCACAGAAGACGATCTCGTCGCCGCGGCCGACAACGAGGTCGAGTTCGCCGCCCTTCACCCGCCAGTTGCGGTCGAGAACGGCGTAGCCGGCAGCTTCGTAGTGGCGGGCGACGCGGGCTTCACCCCACGCACCCAGTGCGACACGTGATCGGTCCATGGGAACGATCGTAGGAAGGGCCTGTGACAGCCCCTGGGGCGACTAGTTGTCGCGCTTTTCCTTGATCTTCGCGCTCTTGCCGATGCGATCGCGCAGGTAGTACAGCTTCGCCCGGCGGACATCGCCGCGGGAGACGAGCTCGATCTTCTCCACGATGGGCGAGTGCAGGGGAAACGTCCGCTCCACGCCGACACCGAAGCTGAGCTTGCGGACCGTGTAGGTCTCCTGCAGGCCCGAACCCTGACGGCGGATGACGGCTCCCTCGAACACCTGGGTGCGCTGGCGGTTGCCCTCGATGACCTTCACGTGGACCTTGAGGGTGTCGCCCGGAGCGAAGTCGGGAATGTCGTCCCGGAGGCTCAGGTTGTCGACGAGATCGGTGGGCTGCATCGCAGGCTCCGTGGTGAGAAAGAACGAATCAGGGGGCGGGTCCTGTGGACCCGGGCCGAGGATCGAGTCTAGGGGCGAGGGGCCGAACAACCACCCGTGCGGGGCGGGTCCTGGAGATCGAACTCGTCGAGGATCTTCTGGTCGTCGGCGGTGAGGCCGCCACGGGCCTCGATCAGGTCGGGACGGCGATCCAGCGTCCGTCGGAGCGCGTGGGCCCGGCGCCAGCGGGCGACCCTGGCGTGGTCGCCGGAACGGAGTACCTCGGGCACCGCCCACCCCCGGAACTCGGCGGGGCGGGTGTAGTGCGGATACTCGAGCAGCCCGTCGGCGAACGACTCGTCGTCGGTCGACGTGTCGTTTCCGAGGACGCCGGGCACGAGACGGCCGACCGCCTCGATGATCAGGAGGGCGGCGACCTCTCCCCCGGCGAGCACCACGTCGCCCACGGAGACCTCGTCGTCGACCAGGTGCTCCCGCACCCGCTCGTCCACACCCTCGTACCGGCCGCACAGCAACGAGAAGCCGCCCGACTCGGCCAGCTCGCGGGCCATCCCCTGGTCGAACGTGCGACCTGCAGGCGACAGGTAGAGCAGCGGGCGGGGCGGGTCGACGGCTTCGACGGCGCCGAACAGCGGCTCGGGCATCATCACCATCCCCGCGCCACCGCCGAACGGGGCATCGTCCACCGTGGCGTGCACGTCCGTCGTCGTCATCCGCAGGTCGTGGACGCGGATGTCGAGGTGGCCCTCACGCCGTCCCCGGCCGATCACCGATTCGCCCGCGCCGTGGTCGACCATCTCGGGGAAGATCGAGAACACGTCGATCCGCAGCGTCATCGGCCCGCCTCACCGTCGTCGTCGAGATCGAAGAGCCCGGCGGGCGTGTCGACATCGACCCGCACGCCAGGGTCGATGTCGGTGACGAACTGCACGGGCACGAGGTGGCCGGCGTCGGTCTCGAGGATGTCGCTGGCCGGGTTCTCGAGCACCTGGGTGACCCGACCCCGCTCGATCCCGTCGCCATCCACGACCGTTGCGCCGATCAGTTCGTGGACCCAGAGCTCGTCGGGATCGTCGATCGGCTCGGCCCGCAGGATCGTGTCGCGCAGCTCCTCGGCCCGTTCGCGACTGGTGCACTCGGCGAACGTGACGATGAAGCCGGATTTGTGCGGGCGCGACGAACGAACGGTCAGCGGACCGTCCTCGGTGTGCAGCACCGAACCCTTGGCGACCCGCTCGGTGCGGTTCGACGTGAGCAGGACGTTGACGTCGCCGCGCACGCCGTGCGGGCGGGTGATGCGTCCGACCTCGAGCATCGGACGCGGCGTCGAACTCAGTCGACGAACTCGACGTCGATCGTGGTGTCGTCCTCGTGGCCGGCGGCCCGGACGACGGTGCGGATCGCGGACGCCACACGGCCCCGCTTGCCGATGACCCGGCCCATGTCGCCGTCGCCGACGGTGACGTCGAGGCGGAAGCCCCCGTCACGATCGGACAGCTCGACGTTCACGGCGTCGGGATCGTCGACGATCTGCTTGACGACGTATTCGCAGACGGCCTTGGCCGCTTCGGAGCTCACTCTTCTTCTCCTGCGTCGTCAGCGGCCGGCTCGTCCGGCGCCTCGGCGACGGCCCCATCGGCCTGGTCGGCCTCGTCGGCGGCGGCCTCGGGCTCGGGCGACGGGGTCTCGGCCGCCTCGGCAGCCTCGGCGTCCTTCTCGAGCTGCTTCTTGCTCTTCTTCGGCGCCGCGGTGGGCACTGCGGCGTCGACGGCTTCGCCGGTGTGCTCGGTCCACGCACCGCTGATCTTCAGCAGCTTGGCCACCCGATCGGTCGGCTGGGCGCCGTGCTGGAGCCAGTGGACGGCCCGTTCGTTGTCGATCTTGATGACCGACGGATCCTGACGGGGCTCGTAGGTGCCGATGATCTCGATGAAACGCCCGTTGCGGGGCGAGCGGGAGTCGGCGGCGACGACGCGGTAGGTGGGCTGCTTCTTCTTGCCCATCCGCATGAGGCGGAGCTTGACGGCCATGTGTGGTTCGTTTCCTGGAAGTTGGTGAAAGAGGGTCGGCGCGGCGAATCGGGGCCGGGCAACCAGACAATTCAATCTGGCCGGATGGGGACTTCCAACCCTGGGGCCCGATCCATGCGGATCAGTTCAGCCCGGGCAGGTCGCCGTCGTCCAGACCGGAGAGGGCATCTTCGAGGCCCGGCAGCGACAGCGGCGTCTTCGGGACCTTCGCCTGACCCTTCTCCGTCACGCGTCCACCCTTGCGCTTCTTGCCCTTCTTGCCCTTGTTGCGGGCCTTCGGGTTCATCTTCTTCGTACCGAACCCGGCGAACTGTTTCATCATCTTGCGCATCTGCCCGAACTGGTCGAGCAGCTGCTTGACCTCGTTGGGCTGCACGCCCGAACCGACGGCGATGCGCTGGCGACGAGACCCGTCGATGACATCGGGATCGATGCGTTCGGCCGGTGTCATCGAGTGGATGATCCCCTCGATGCGGGCGATCTGGCGATCGTCGATCTCGACGTCCTTCGCCTCCTTCGGCAGGCCGGGCATCATCCCCATCAGGTTGCCGAGCGGGCCCATCTTCTTGACCTGCTGCATCTGCTCGAGGAAGTCCTCCAGCGTGAACGTGCCCTCGAGCATCCGAGCCGCGGCCTCTTCGGCCTGCTCCTGCTCGAACACCTCCTCGGCCTTCTCGATGAGCGTCTCCATGTCGCCCATGCCGAGGATGCGGCTGGCAAGGCGATCGGGATGGAACGTCTCGAAGTCCTCGAGCTTCTCACCGGTCGAGGCGAACGCGATCGGCTTGCCCACGACCTCCTTGACGGAGAGCGCGGCACCACCGCGGGCGTCGCCGTCGAGCTTCGTGAGGATGACGCCGTCGAGCGCAAGCGTCTCGTTGAAGGCGTGGGCGACGGTGACCGCGTCCTGACCGGTCATCGCGTCGACCACGAGGAACGTGTAGTCGGGCTCGACCGCGGCGGAGATCTGGCCGACCTGCGCCATCAGCTCCTCGTCGATGGCGAGACGACCGGCGGTGTCCACGATGACGACGTCGCGACCGATGCGGTTCGCCTCGTCGATCGCCTTGCGGGCGACGTCGACCGGATCGGTCGGCTCGGAGAAGACGGGCACGCCGACCTGGCCGGCGAGGGTGCGGAGCTGTTCGACGGCGGCGGGGCGCTGGAGGTCTGCGCCGACGAGCAACGGATTGCGGCCCTGCTTCTTGAACCAGGCCGCGAGCTTGCCGGTGTTGGTGGTCTTGCCCGCACCCTGGAGGCCGGCCATCAGCACGACCGTGGGCGGCTTCGAGGCGTAGGTGATCTTCATCGCCTCGCCACCGAGGCTGGCCGTCAGCTCCTCGAGGACGATCTTGACGATCTGCTGACCGGGGTTGAGGGCCTTCGAGAGCTCCTCCCCCACCGCCCGCTCACGGATCCGGCCCGTGAGGTTCTTCGCGACGTCGAGGTTGACGTCGGCTTCCAGCAGGGCTCGACGGATCTCGCGCAGTGTCTCGTCGACGTCGTCGGCGGTGAGCTTCCCGCGTCCGCGGATGCCCTTGAAGATGGAGTCGAAGCGATCGGACAGCGTCTCGAACATGGTTGCTGAGCGTAACGCCGACCCGAGACGTTGCAGATCGCCCCGCTAGCCTGCGCGGCCATGGAGCTCTCCCCCCGCCAGTGGTTGATCATCGGTGCCCTGATCGTCGGATTCGCGATCGCCGCCATCGTGGCCCGGGGGGACGGCACCCGCGAGCCGGACTTCGATTCGGCCGCGTGGTGCAGCGGGGCCCAGGGGCTCGCCGGGCTCGAGCCGCTGTTCGCGGGCACCGCGCAGTCGGCGACCGCCGGGGACTACGACGCGGCCAAGGAGGCGCTCTACGCTGTCGAGACGACCGCGCCGTTCGAGTTGCGCGACGCCGTCAACTTCCTGTCCGACTTCGCCTTCGTCGCCGGCCAGCAGTTCGAGGTGTTCGACTGGCCCGAGGCATACGACGCCGCTCGCGACAACACCGACACCGCCGTCGTGGACGAGTCGATCGTGGAGCTCGACCGGGAGCTCCAGGCCTGCGGTGTGTCGTTCGCCGGTTGAGCGGACGGGCTGGCGGCGGTTACTCGAAGAGGGCGTCGACGAACTCGGTCGGATCGAAGTCCACGAGATCGTTGATCCCCTCGCCGAGGCCGACCAGCTTCACGGGCACGCCGAGCTCGGAGTGGATCGCGATGACGATGCCGCCCTTCGCGGAGCCGTCGAGCTTCGTGAGCACGACGCCGGTGACGTCCGCCGTCTCGGCGAACTGCTGGGCCTGCGACATGCCGTTCTGACCGGTGGTGGCGTCGATGACGAGCAGGGTCTCGGTGACGGTGCCGACGCCCTTCTCGGCCACGCGCCGCACCTTGGCGAGCTCCTCCATGAGGTTCGTCTTGGTCTGGAGGCGACCCGCAGTGTCGGCCATCACGATGTCGGCGTTGCGGGCTCCGGCCCGCTCGACCGCATCGAAGACGACCGAGCTGGGGTCGGCGCCCTCGGCGCCGCGGACGATGTCCACGTCGCTGCGCTCGGCCCACATGGTGAGCTGCTCGGCGGCCGCGGCGCGAAAGGTGTCGCCGGCGGCGAGGACGAGCGTCTTGCCGTCGGCGGATTCACGATGGGCGAGCTTGCCGATCGTGGTGGTCTTGCCCACGCCGTTGACGCCGACGAAGAGCCAGACGGCGGGTCCGGGTTCGCCGCCCGCCGCGACCGTGTCGGCTGACAGGCTCCGGTCGAAGCCCTCGAGGCGAGCCACGATCTCGGCCTTCACGAGCGCCGGGAGTTCGCCGGTGTCCTCGATGCCGCCCTCGGCCACCTTCTCGCGGACCGCATCGATGATCGAGGCCGACGTGGTGACGCCGACGTCGGCCCGGATGAGCGCCTCTTCGAGGTCGTCCCACGTCTCGGCGCTGATCTTGCCGCCCGTGAAGACGGATCCGAGGTAGCCGCCGAGGGCCGACCGGGCCGTCGAGAGGCGGTCGCGGAACGTGGGCCTGGGCGCCTCCTCCACCACGGGGACCGTGTCGGCCGCTGGCTCGACGGCCGTCGGCGCCGGATCGTCGATGACGAGGTCGTCGCGTCGGTCCCGGAGCAGAACGAATGCCGACACGCCGACGATGGCGACCGCGGCAATGGCGATGATGAGTATGAGCAACATGCGAGCCGGATCCTACCGGCCCCGCTTTCCGGTTCTGTGAGTAGAAGTCAGCACCAGGTGCTGACTTCTACTCACAGAACCAGGAACGAACGGATCCTTCGCGCTACCGCGTCGGGGCGGTCGCGGAGGTCGGTCCAGGCGAAGCGGATGACCGTCCAGCCGACCTCGACGAGATCGTTCTGACGCTGTTTGTCGGCGGCCCACTTCTCCGGCCGGGTGTGCTCGAGATACTCGTCGTACTCGATCGCGAGCCGCTGCTCGGGATACGCGAAGTCGAGCACGTAGCGATTCCCGCGCGCGACGACCGGATGCTGCCAAACGGGCGCGGGAAGGTCGTACCGCTGAACGAGGGACGCCATCTCGATCTCCGGGCCCGAGTCCGCCCTGTCGACGCCCGGCGGGAGCGATGCGAGAAGCCGGTCGATCGCCCCGACGCCGGTCCGGCCCCGGCGACCAACCCGCTCCCTGTAGCGCTGCAACTCGGCCGGCGTGAGCACACCCTTCGCGAGCGCGTGGTGACCCATTCGCACGACTTCAGTTTCCCCGAAGATCAGGCCGGCGTCACACAGGGTGCGGGCCATCGAGGTGACGGGAACGCCCTCGATGAAGGTGACATCATGCTCGGTCAGATCTCGACTCCGATGAACGATCGCCCGATCGCTGCGAAGGTCACCCGGGTAACGCACGCTGACCTCGATCTCGTCGTCGATGGACCGCAAGCCCCAGAGCCGTATGGCCGCTCGGTGGCTCCCGGCCACGAGGCGCGGCGCCGACAGCACGACGGTCATGAGATCGGCCTCCCAACGCGGAAGCGTGCCGAACATCGCATAGACGCCCCGTTGACGGCGTTCGAGCAGTCCCGTCCGCACGAGGCGCTGTGCGGACGACGGGCACCCCGTGGCCGACGCGATCTGTCGATTCGAGAGGAGGCCGTACTGACTCGCAGCCACCCGAGCGAGGGTCTGGTGTTCATCCCTCATGCCGCCAGCATGTACCGCCCGTGTGACACTCCGTTCTGTGAGTAGAAGTCAGCACGGGGTGCTGACTTCTACTCACAGAACGGGGAGGGGAGGGCCGAGCGGTGTCGGGTCAGCTGCTGCCGAGGGTGACGGTGGTTTCGAGGCGCTCGCCGTCGCGCAGGATCTCGATCTGCACCTGGTCACCGGGTCGGTAGAGCTTCACCTCGGCGGACAGCTCGGCCATCGAACTGATGAGCTCGCCGTCGAGGCTGACGATGAGGTCGCCGGACTGGAGTCCCGCGTTGGCCGCCGGAGCGCCGGCGACAACCGACTGGACGAGCGCCCCGACGGTGCCGTCGGCCGGGGTCGCGCCGCTCACGCCGAGGTGGGCGAGCTCGAGCGATTCCCCGTCGACGATTCGCTGGGCGATGAGGACGATCGTGTCGGACGGCACCGCGAAGCCGACGCCGACGTTGCCGGTGGACACGCCGTCCGTGCGGATCTGGGTGTTCATCCCGATGACCCGACCCTCGCGGTCGGCCAGCGCGCCGCCGGAGTTGCCCGGGTTGATCGGAGCGTCCGTCTGGATCATCTCCACGTCGACCGGGTTGCTCGGGTCGGAGCCGCCGTAGCTGTTGATGCGGTTCACCGCGGAGACGATGCCGGCGGTGACCGACTGGTCGAGACCGAACGGACTGCCGATGGCGACGGCGAGCTGGCCGACCTCCACGGTCTCCGTCGGCGCGAACACGGCTTCCACGAGCTCGACTTCCTCCGGATCGACCTGGACGACCGCGATGTCGCGAGCCGAATCGCCCCCGACCACGGTGCCGGACACCCGGTTGCCGTCGCCGAACTGGACGATGACCGTGTCGGCATCGGCCGTGACGTGGTCGTTGGTGACGATGTAGCCCTCGGCCGCGTCCCACACGATGCCGGACCCCTGACCCTCGTTCGTTCGGATCAGGACGACCGACGGCGAGACGGCGCTGGCGACATCCGCCACGGGTTCCTCACCCTCTTCGCCGGCGAGCGGACCGGGTTCGATGGGGAGGAACGGCGTGCTGTTCCCGTCGGAGCCGGCGTCCTGCACCGGACGGTCGACCGGCGTCGGGCTCGTGGTCGCGACCTCGTCGTTGAGCGAGTCGCCGATGATGATGCCGGCCGCGACGAGCGTGCTCGCCATCGCGAGGACGGCGAGCACAACCAGCGCCACCCTCCACCGGCGGCGTTTCGGTCCGAGAGGCGGTGGACCGAACGCACCCGGTGGGGGTGGCGAGTTCGGGGGACCCGTCAGCGGCTGGGTGCTGCCGGGTCGGGGTGGATTGGCGGCCACCGGCGGGTGCGTGAGCCCGGGGGTGGGACGAGCAGCCGAGATCGGCGCCGGAGGCGGGGGCGGCACGGGGATCGGAGCCGGCGGGTTGGGGTCCGCCGGGCGGTCGCTTCCGCTTGCCGTGGGGGGATACGGCACCGCAACGGTGGGGGGAACATCCGTTGCGGCTGTCGGGGGAAGCGACCGCTCATCGGCGGACCAGCCCGGCGAGGTGGGGGGAACCTCGCCGTGCGGAGGCTCGAATGGGTCTCGATCCATGTGCAGAAGGTACGGGTTGAAAGTGAAAGGATTCGTAAGGAGGGGAGAAAATCGAATGAAAACGATTCTCCCACTCCGTCGGAACACCCAACCCATCTCATGACCGCTTTCATCCTGAACATCACCTTCGAGTGCCGAGATCCGTTGTCGTTGGGACGGTTCTGGGCCGAGGCCACGGGTTACTCCGTCGATCCGGAAGCGAACGACAGCCGCACCCGTCTGACCAAGAACGACCCTCGCGGCGTGCGCCATCTCCTGTTCCTGCAGGTCGAGGAGCCCCGGACCGACACCCGTATCCATCTCGACCTCGCCTCGCCCGACCCGGACGAGGAGGTCCGACGCCTCCTGCGCCTCGGCGCCACGCTCGAGGACGGCGAGACGCCTGACGGGAGTCCGATCTGGCGGGGCAACGACGAGAAGCGATGGATCGTGCTGCGCGATCCCGAAGGCAACGAGTTCTGCCTCGGCTGATCGCACCTGAGGTGAAGCGGGGGTCTGACCCCGCTTCACCTCAGGTGCGGGGGAAGCGCAGGGTGAAGCGCGAGCCGGTGCCGAGGGTGGATTCGAGCTCGACGCGGCCGCCGTGGGCTTCGGCGATCTGGCGGACGATGGTGAGCCCGAGGCCGGATCGGCCGGCAACGCGGGCGGCCGTCTTGTCCCCCCGCCAGAAACGCTGGAAGACGCGCATCTGATCCTCCGTGTCGATGCCGGGACCCTCGTCGATGACGGCGAGCGTGACCCAGCGGCCCTCGTCGGCCGCCGCGACCGTGACGGTCGTGCCGGCCGGAGCGAGGCGCACGGCATTGGCGACGAGGTTGGCGGCGGCCCGGTGGATGGCCTGACCGTCGCCGCGCACCGGGAGCGCGACGGCGGGGACGTCCGCCGTGAGATCGAGCCCGTTGGCCTCGGCCGCCGCGCCGAACTCCTCGACGAGGTCGTTCACGACCGCGACGAGGTCCACGTCCTCCCGGCGGATCTCGCGGGTGCCGTGGCGGGCGTACAGGAGGAGGTCGTCCACGAGGGTGGACATGCGTTCGGCGGAGCGGCCGACGACCTCGCCGACCGAGCGGAGATCCTCGGCGGAGGCATCCGGATCGCCGAGGGCGACGTCGATGTTGGTGCGGATCACGGCGAGCGGATTGCGCAGCTCGTGGCTCGCCTCGTGGATGAACTCCCGTTGCGACTCGAACGCATCGTCGATGCGGCCGAGCATCCCGTCGAACGTGTCGGCCAGTTCCTTGAGCTCGTCCTCGGGGCCGTCGAGCTCGATGCGACGCGACAGATCGGTGGCCTCGATCTCCTTCGCGACATCGGAGATCCGCCGCACGGGACGCAGCACGAGACCGGCGACGAACCAGCCGACGAAGAGGCTTCCGACGAACAACAGCCCCAGCGCCCCGAAGGCGTAGGTGCGGAGCTGGTCGAGTGCCTGCTCGTTGACCGCCCGTTCGAACAGGAGCAGATAGTCCGGCTGCTCGGTCTCCACCGTCGCGATCCCCACGCGGCCCTGCTGGTCCTCGAAGATCGCGACCCACTCCTCGGTGCGCGAGACGTTCTGCTTCTCGAGGCTGCGGGCCACGCCGGCGTAGATGAGGCCGACGACGACCGTCGCGAGTCCGAACAGCAGCACGGAGTACAGCACGGTCAGCCGGAACCGGATCGATCCCGCCCAGCCGTGCAGACGCGGCGCGGCTTCGGTCATCCGCCCTCGGCTTCCGACGGCTCGGCGTCGGGATCGACGAGGCGGTAGCCCGAACCGATCACCGTTTCGATCAGCTGGGGCTCGTCGTCGAGCGAGAGCTTTCGCCGCAGGGTGCCGACGGTGACCCGCACGGTGTTGGTGAACGGGTCGGCGTGTTCGTCCCAGACGTGCTCGAGCAGGTGCTCCTGGGACAGGACCTGATCGACGTGGGCCATGAAGTAGCGCAGCAGGGCGAACTCCTTGGCGGTCAGCTCGAGGTCACGACCGCCGCGGCGGGCCCGGTGCTTCGTGTCGTCCAGCTCGATGTCACCGACGACCAGGGTGGACCCGCTTCGCGCCGCCTCACGACGCAGGAGCGAACGGACCCGCGCGGTGAGCTCACCGAACGCGAACGGCTTGACGAGATAGTCGTCGGCCCCGTGATCGAGACCACCGATGCGGTCCTCGACGGAGTCACGGGCCGTCAACATCAGCACCCGGGGCGCCTCGCCCTCGGGGGGATCCTCGCGGAGGCGCTCGCACACCTCGAGGCCGTCCATGTCGGGCATCGTGAGATCAAGACAGACCAGGTCGTAGGGCACGAGGGCCGCCTTCTCGAGCGCTTCGATGCCACCGTTCGCCGTGTCGACGGCGTACCCCTCGCGACGAAGACCACGCGCGACGGCATCGGCGAGTTCGACCTCGTCGTCGACAACCAGGATCCGCATCGTCGAGACGCTACCTGTCCGTGTCTTTCGGTTGCGCTTATCGTGCGCCAGGTTGACTGCCAGGTCTGTCACGGTGGTGACCGCACCACAATGGGGCGAAAGCCTGTGTGAAGGAATCTCGTGAAGGAGCCGGAATGAGCGAGAACAGCGAGGATCTGCCCTCGCTCGAGCGAGCGTTGGTGGAACTGCGACGGGTCATCGTCGGCCAGGAACGGCTGATGGAACGCCTCCTCGTCGCCCTCGTCGCCGGCGGCCACTGCCTGCTGGAGGGGCCGCCCGGCCTGGCGAAGACCCTTGCGGTGCGCACGCTTGCCGACACCACCGGCGGGTCGTTCGCCCGCGTCCAGTTCACGCCCGACCTGCTGCCGGCGGACATCACCGGCACCCGGATCTACCGGGCCTCGTCCGAGCAGTTCGACGTCGAACTCGGACCGGTCTTCGCGAACTTCGTCCTCGCCGACGAGATCAACCGGGCGCCGGCCAAGGTGCAGTCCGCCCTGCTCGAGGTGATGGCGGAACACCAGGTGACGATCGGCGGTGAGGCGCACGCCGTGCCGACACCGTTCCTCGTGCTGGCCACCCAGAACCCGATCGAGTCCGAGGGTGTCTACGCCCTCCCGGAGGCCCAGCGTGACCGCTTCCTGATGAAGGTCGTGATCGACTACCCGACGCCGAACGAGGAGCTGGAGATCGTGCGCCGGATGGGGGTCGACCCGCCGAGCGCGCACCAGGTGCTGAGCCCCGAGATCGTCCTCGATCTCCAGCGCCAGGCCGACGCGGTGATCGTGGACCAGGGGACGCTCGACTACGCCGTGAACCTCGTGATCGCCACGCGCGACCCGAGCCACCACGGCCTGCCCGACCTCGTCGGCATGATCGAATACGGCGCAAGCCCGCGCGCGTCTCTCGGCCTGATCGCCGCGGGCAAGGCGATGGCTCTGCTGCGAGGGCGCGACTATCTCGTTCCTCAGGACGTGTTCGACGTGGCGCCCGACGTTTTGCGCCATCGGCTGGTGCTCTCGTACGAGGCCCTCGCCGCCGATCTCGATGTCGAGCAGGTGCTCGTGCGGCTGCTGTCGACGATTCCGGCACCGATGGTCTCGCCCACGACGCAGGACCCGGGCCGACCCCACCCGACGGACGTTCCCACCGCGTGAACCCGGCCCTCTCCCTCCGCGCGGACGACGATCCGGCCCGTACCCGCGAGGTCCTGCGCCGCCTCGAACTCGACGTCACCCGGCGCCTCGACGGCCTGCTCCAGGGCGATTATCGGGGCCTGGTCCCCGGCCTCGGGAGCGAGCCCGGCGAAGCGCGGGCCTACTCCCCCGGCGACGACGTGCGGCGCATGGACTGGAACGTGACGGCCCGCATGCGCGATCCCCACGTGCGCGAGTCGATCGCGGACCGGGAGCTGGAGACCACCGTGCTCGTCGACCTCGCGCCGAGCCTCGACTTCGGCACGATCCGCCACACGAAGGCCGAGCTCGCCATCGCCGCCGTCGCCGCGATCGGCCTGTTGACCGACCGGCTCGGCAACCGGCTCGGCGCCATCGTCCACGATGGTGCCCGGCTGCACGACATCCGGCCCGGGTCCGGTCGTCGCCACATGATGGCGGTCCTGCACCGGCTCGCGACGTCGGAGCCCCAGGCGGGCACCAGCACCCTCGCGGCCGGCCTGCACCGGCTGGCGAGTCCGGCTCGGCGGGGTGGACTCGCCGTCGTGATCTCGGACCTGCTCCGCCCCGGGTGGGCCGATCCGCTGCGCGCCGTGACCCTGCGCCACGAGACCCTCGTCATCGAGGTGGTCGATCCCCGCGAGCTCGAGCTCCCGAACGTCGGCCTCGTCGAGCTGCGTGACCGCACCACCGGCCGGGTCGTCGAAGTCGACACCCGCAAGGCGAAGGTGCGGGATCGCTTCGCCGAAGCCGGCCGCCAGCGACTCGCCGACCACGCCCGCGACGTGCGCGCCGCCCGCGCCGACCATCTCGTCCTCCGTACCGACCGCGACTGGGTGATCGACCTGGCCCGGTTCGTCGACCAGCGGCGCCGGCGGAGCCGGGCCGCCACGACGCTGGTGCACTGATGCCGGACATCGACTTCGACCACCCGGTCCGCCTCTGGCTCCTGCTCGGCGTCGCCGTCCTGCTGCTCGCCTACGTCCTCGTGCAGCGCCGGCGGGGCCGTTACGCGCTGAGATTCTCGGACACCAGCCTCCTCGACACGGTCGCGCCGAAACGGCCGGGGTGGCGGCGTCACCTCGTCGCCGTGCTGTTCCTCGTCTCGATCGGGATGATGACCGCCGCCTTCGCCGGTCCACACCGCGAGGTGATCCCGTTCCGGGCGACGATCATCCTCACCATCGACACCTCGTTCTCGATGGAGGCGAACGACGTGCAGCCGACACGACTCGACGCGGCGAAGCAGGCCGCGCTCGACTTCCTCACCGATGTGCCCGACTCGGTCGACGTCGGGCTCATCTCCTTCGACGAGTTCCCCGTCGTCCAGGTCGCGCCCACCTCGAACCGCGCCGCGGTGGCCGGCGCGGTCGAGGCACTGGAGCTGGGACCGTTCACCGCGACGGGCGACGCGATCGCGGCGTCGGTCCAGGTGCTGCTGGACACCGGGCGGCCGATCCTCGACGACGCCGGCGAGCCGACATCCGTCGTCGTGCTCCTGAGCGACGGCGAACGCACCGTCGGCCGTCTGGTCGACGAGGCGATCGCCGAAGCGGTCGCCGCCGACGTGCAGATCACGACCGTCGCGCTCGGCACGCCGTTCGGCGAGGTCGAGATCGAGGACCCCGACAATCCCGGCACCACGCTCATCCAGCCGGTGCCCGTCGACGAGGTGACGATGGAGACCGTCGCCCTGGCGACCGGCGGCGAGTTCTTCTCGACCGACTCGTTCACCGACCTCGCCGAGGTCTACCGCGACATCGGCACCGCCCTCGGCGAGGAACCCATCCGCGAGGACCTCCACGAACAGTTCATGGCCGTCGCCCTCGCCGCCGCCCTCCTCACCGCCACCTTCAGCCTCCTCTGGTTCCAACGCCTCCCCTGACCCCCATACTTTCTGGGGTCAGACCCCAGTACTTTCTCGGTGCAGCACCTCAGTCGAGCCAGGAGGCCGGGGCGCCCTTCTGCACCGAGTTGAAGCGACTGGCGAAGCTGGGGCCGAGCGAGGTCTTGCGGGGACCGGAGAAGCCGAACAGGAACTGGGCGACGCGGCGGATCTGGATCTCCTCGGCGCCCTCCGTGATCCGGTAGCGCCGGTGGTGCCGATAGATGTGTTCGAACGGCATGTGCCGGCTGTAACCGATCCCGCCGTGGGTCTGAATCGCCTGGTCAGCGGCATCGCACACGAGCCGATTGGCCCGATAGTTGCACATCGCGACCTTGTCGCTGATGAACAGCGGGTCCGTGCCCTGATCCATGTCCCACGCCGTCTTGCGGATGAGCTGGCGGATCATCTCGGCGTCCGTGTGCATCTCGGCGAGCGGCCACTGGATCGCCTGATTCTGGCTCAACGGCTTGCCGAACGGCGCCCGCTCGCGGCTGTACTTCACGCTCTCGTCGATGCAGTACTGGGCCGCGCCGAGCGACGACGCGGCCTGGCGGATCCGGTTCTCGTGGACGAACGTCTGGGCCACCGCGAGGCCCCGACCCTCGGCGCCGAGGCGACTCGAGTCGGGCACGCGCACGTCGGTCAGCGTGATCTCCGCGTGGTCGGTCGGCATGTTGAACGTCCACCACATGAACTCCACGTTGAACCCCGGCGTATCGGTCGGGACGATGAAGCAGCTGATCCCGTCGGCGTCGCCGTCCTTGCCGGACGTGCGGGCGAAGATGAAGTCGTGGGTGGCCTTGTGCAGGCCGGTGTTCCACCGCTTGGCGCCGCTGATGACCCACTCGTCGCCGTCGCGATAGGCGGTCGTCTCCATCCACGTGGCGTCGGACCCGTGGAGCGGCTCGGTGAGTCCGAAGCCGATCCCGGCCCGCCCCTCGAGCATCGCCGGGATCCACTCGGCCTGCTGTTCCTCGGTGCCGTACAGCTCCATCATGAGGACCGTCGGGAAGTTGCCGACGACCGAACTCTCGTTCTGGAGATCGTTGTGCAGCCCGAGCCCCTTGGCCGCGAGATGCTCCCGCACGATCGCCATGGCGAGATTCGAGCCGTCGGACCCGCCGAAGCGCGCCGGCAGGTGGTAGCGGAGGAACCCGGCCGCGTCGGCCCGACGGCGCATCTCCCGCAGGAGGTCCTCCCACTCCTCGTTGGGCCAGCCGTTGCGCTCCCAGTCGGTGCGTGCGTTCTCGCGCCGATGATCGAAGAACCGGATGTTGTCGTTCTCGCGTTCGAGCGGCTTGATCTCGTCCTCGATGAACTGATCGAGGTCGTCGAGCAGCTGGGCGATGTCGTCGGGAATCGTGAAGTCCACGACGCGAACCTAGGCGGGGTGTCGCCTATCCGCCGATGTGACGCATCCTGATCTCGTCCTTGCACGGGTCCGACGGCAGCGGCTGGTGATCACCCGTCTCGGCGAAGCCACAGCGCTCGTAGAGCCGGAGGGCGGCGTCGTTCCCGCGGGTCACCCACAGCTCGACGGCCCGGCCGTCCGCCCAGTCGAGGACGGCCACGACCAGTGCCGCGCCGACGCCCGTGCCCCGCGCCGCCGGGTCGGTCCACATCGACACGAGGTCGACATGGTCGCCGTCGACCGCCGCATGACCGCCGACCAGGCCGACGCACGCCTCGCCGTCGAACGCGAAGAACGTCGTGTGCGCGGCGCCCGACGCGTTGGACCGGGCCCGCTCCGCCCAGAACTCGTCGGGGTACCCGGACTCCTCGTCGTACGACTTCGCGAACGCCGAGGGCGTGTCAGCCAGAGCCGCGAGCCGGACTCGCCGCAGGAGGTCCACATCGTCGGCCTGGATCCGGCGCACGGTGATCGGCATGCCGACATCGTGCCCCACGGGCGGCGCTCCGCGGCGCGATTAACGTCCGGACATGACGCAACGCCTGGACGGAACGACGGCAATCATCACGGGCGCCGCCCGCGGTACCGGCGAGGCCACGGCGCGCCGGTTCGTGGAAGAAGGCGCCCGGGTTCTCCTCGCCGACGTGCTGGACGAGCAGGGCCGGGCGGTCGCCGCCGACCTCGGCGACCACGCGGCGTACCAGCACCTGGATGTGACCGAGCCCGGCGATTGGGCGGCGGCGGTGCGGGCCACCATCGAACGGTTCGGCGACCCGGGCGTGCTGGTCAACAACGCCGCGATCCTCGACGTCGGTTCGATCGCCGAGATGGATCCCGCGGTGCTGATGCGCATCGTCGCCGTCAACCAGGTCGGCCCGTACCTCGGCATCCAGGCCGTGATCGACCCCATGAAGCGGCTCGGTGGCGGGTCGATCGTCAACGTGGCGTCCATCGACGCGATCGAGGGTTCGAACGGCGTGGCGGCCTACACCTCGAGCAAGTGGGGGCTGCGGGGGCTGAGCAAGGCCGCCGCCGTCGAGCTCGGCCGCGAGGGCATCCGGGTCAACACGGTCTGCCCCGGAGGTGGGAGCAGCGAGATGTCCGCGCCGTTCGTCGCCGAGGCCATCGAACGGCTGAAGGACCGCACCGAGCGCCTTCCCGACCGCCCGATCCCGCCGTTCAACCGCCGGGGTGAACTGGTCGACTACGCAAACGCGATCGTCTGGCTGGCGAGCGCCGAGAGTTCCTACGTCTCGGGGACGGATCTCGTCGTCGACGGGGCGTTCACCGCCGGCAAGGTCGAGCCGGGCGCGCCGTTCTCCTGAGATCCGTGAACCGCGCGGGCGGCCGGTCTCGATAGAGGGGACATGAGACTCCCCCACCGATCCCCCCTCCTTCGCACCGGCGCCCTCGCGATCGGCGCTCTTCTCCTGCTCAGCGCCTGCAAGTACGAGGAGGTCGACGGCGTCGGCACCCGCACGATGGACGTCGAGCATCCGCCCCAGAGCGACGTCGTCCTCGACGGCTGCCATCGCGACGAACTCGGCCGGTGGCACGCCGATGTGACGGTCACCAACAACACGCCGGCCGTGCAGACCTACGAGCTGACGATCGGCTTCTACGACGGTGACACCCGGCTCGCCCAGCGGGCCCACTGGATCCGGGCCCTGCGGGTCGACGAGGTCGCCGAGCCCGACCCGGCCTGGTGGGTCGAGTCCGGCGAGCGTGTCACCGATTGCCGCCTGCTCACCGTGAACCGCTTCGCCTAGTTCGAGCGTGACAGCAACGCGACGAGTTCCTCGCGGCGGTCCGCGAACTCTGGGCAGATTCCCAGCACCGCACCGTCGATCAGCGTCTCCGCGAGGTCACGATCGTCGAGCTGGAACACGGCCCGCGCCTCCAGCGGCTCGAACTCGCTGTAATGGTCTGACGGCGGCACCACGCCGGTCAGGTACCGACACAGGTCACGGCTGACCGATTCCGGCGACAGCCCCAGTTCCCCGATGCCGTCGAAGCTGCTCCGAGGCACCGACGGTTCGACCGCTGCTTTCCACGCTGCCCGTCCTTCGTCGTCGAGAGCGCGTCGTTCCTCCGTGCATGCGCCCGCCGAGTCGACCGACATCAGGTAGCCCAACGGAACGTTCGCAACGCGGGTGCGCCCCCGGTACCGGTACTCGATGTCGACAGTGTCGAACCAGAGGCTCCCACTGAAACTGCAGTACGCCGTCTCGAACCAAACGACGACATCGCCCAGCCAGGGCACGTCCTCGGGCCGCCAAGGATGGTTGGCCGACGCGTCCCCGACCCAGGTGTTGGAGAGCCGCTCGACGTTGAGCTCCCAGCCGACCGGCTGGAGCGAGAGCCCCGGCGGCACGTCGACGAAGACACGCTCGATCGTCACCCCGGACGTATCGGTGAACGGACACAGCAGCAGCCCGTAGCGTTGCCGCTCCCGCCATGTCGTCCGGTACTCGGTCTCTCCCGCGGCCTGGAGCGTCTCGTACTCCGGAGCGGCGATCCCGCCGCAGCTATTGTGGAACTCCGGGGTCGCGCCGTAGTAGCTCCGCCACGAGATCACCCCGACGACGAGCGCGATGACCGCGGCGGCCTGCACGGCGTGGAAGGCGTGCGACTGCAACCACCAGCGGCGCCACAAGGGGGTCGGTCTCCCGAACCCCGCCTCCCGACGCAGGCGCGCGGCCACATCCTCGGGCCGACCGAGCGCCGCGACGAGATCGGTCAGCGAGCCCGACGCCGGGCGACTCGACAGCACCTCGACGAACTCAGCGACGATCTGACGTCGCGGCCGCTTCGGGACCCACCACAGATACGGCACGAGGTCTTCGAGGTAGCGCGCCTCCGCATCGTTCAGCCCGGCCGACGCGGCCCGCTTTCGGGACCACCGGCTCACGGGTCGCCACCATCGCCCGCCGCGAACACAGACGTCACGACCTTGGCCAACGCGTCCCAGGTGGCCAACCGCGACGAGATCTCCCGGCGGCCACGAGTCGTCAACGCGTAGTAGCGCCGCGCCCTCCCGTTCTCGGCGACCTCCCGACGTGACTTCAGCAGTCCGTTCTTCTCGAGCCGCTTCACGCTGGTGTAGACCGTCGCCTCGCTTACGTCCGTGAGGCCGTGCGTCTCGAGCGTCTGGGCGATCGCGTAGCCGTACGTCTCCCCGTCGGCGACGACGCGCAGAACGAGCAGGTCGATGACACCGCTCGCCAGCGGGTCGTTGGTCCTCTGGAGCCGTCCGCCATCCATACTGTGCGACACACAGTATCAAACACCGGACGGCACGAGAAAGTACGGGGGTCTGACCCCAGAAAGTATGGCTACTTGTCGCTGGCGACGATCCACATGGCGAAGTACTGGGCGCCGCCGCCGTAGGCGTGGCCGAGCGCGGTGCGGCAGCCGTCGACCTGGCGGTCGCCGGCCTGGCCCATGACCTGCAGCGCGGCTTCGGCGAAGCGGATCATGCCGGACGCACCGATCGCGTTCGACGACAACACGCCGCCCGAGCAGTTGACCGGTAGGTCGCCGCCCTCGCGGGCGGTCGAGCCGTCCTCGACCATGCGCCAGCCCTCGCCCTTCTCGGCGAACCCGAGCGACTCGAGCCACATTGGCTCGTACCAGGAGAACGGCACGTACATCTCGACCGCGTCGATCTCCTTGCGGCGATCGTGGATGCCGGCCTGGGCGAACACGTCGTTGGCGCACTCCTCGCTCGCCGCGGGCGACACCATGTTGCGGCCACCGTACGAGTTCGACTCCGAGCGCATCGCGGTGCCCTTGATCCACGCGACCGGCCCGTCGTGGGCGTCGCCGCGGGCCTCGTCCGTGAGGATCATGGCGCAGGCCCCGTCGGACGACGGGCACGTCTCCGAGTAGCGGATCGGGTCCCACAGCATCGGCGATTCGACGACCTGGTCGAAGGTGAGATCGTGCTGATGGAGATGGGCGTAGGGGTTCGCCAACGCGTGCTGACGATCCTTGAACGCCACCATGCAGCCGATCAGCTCCGGCGCGTTCGACATCGCCATGTAGCGGCGCATGATCGGCGAGAAGTAGCCGCCGGCCCCGGCGTTCACCGAGGTCGTGAACGGCTGCGGGAGCGACAGCGCCCACATGGCGTTGGATTCCGACTGCTTCTCCCAGGCGATCGTGAGCACGGTCTCGTGGACCCGGCTCTGCACCATCGACGCCGCGACGTTGGCCGTCGAACCGCCCACCGAGCCAGCCGTGTGGACCCGCATGATCGGCTTGCCGACGCACCCCAGCGCTTCGGCCAGGTAGATCTCGGGCATCATCACGCCCTCGAAGAAGTCGGGCGCCTTGCCCATGACGACGGCGTCGATGTCGTCCCACGTCATCCCGGCCATCTCGAGGGCGCGGTACGCGGCCTCGCGGAGCAGACCGGCCATGGAGACGTCGCCGCGGGTGGAGGCGTACTTGGTCTGTCCGACCCCGACGACGGCAGTGCGTTCCTTGCTCATGACTCGCCTCCGGCTCGAGTGCTCATCGCTACTCCCCCTCCAGCACGGCGACCATGTTCTGCTGCAACACGGGTCCGGCCGTGGCGTGGACGACCGCCCGATCGCCGTCGCCCCGGGCGATGCGCTCGAACGCCTCGCCGAAGCGAATGTGACCGGCCGCCATCATCGTGTGCGCCGCCAAGGGCCCGCCCGACGGGTTGATGGTCACGTCGTCACCGAGCCCGAGTGCTTCGGTCAGCACCGCCTCGCTCGTGGTGAACGGGGCGTGCAGCTCGGCGAAGTCGATCTTGTCCCGACCGACGCCGGCCTTCTCGGCCGCGATCCGGGCCGACATCGCGTCGGTCAGGTCGCGGGCGCCGAGCGTGTGCGAGTCGATGCGATGGTCGATGCCGCGGATCCACACCGGCCGGTCGCACAGCTCCCGGGCCCGGTCGCCGGCCGCCAGCACCATGGCGCAACCGCCGTCGGCCGACGCGGGGATGTCCGACGGACGCAGCGGATCGGCCACGAACTCCTCGGCGAGGATCTCCTCGACCGACTTCGGCGTGTTCCGCACTGCGTGCGGGTTCGACGACGCGTGCTCCCGCGAGCGGGAGGCGATCTCGGCCAGCTGCCGCTCGGAGACCTTCCCCGACTCGAGCAGCATCCGCGCCGCGAGCCCCTCGATCGAGAAGGCGTCGGGCCACAGCGGCGCCACGTAGTAGGGGTCCATCTGCGTAGCGAGCACGTCGCGCAACGACCCCGGCGACGACTTGCCATACGAGTAGACGAACGCCGTGTCGACGTCGCCGCACTGGAGCTTCACCCAGGCCTCGTAGAGCGCCCACGCTCCGTCCTGTTCGACGTGGGACTCCGAGATCGGCGGGACCGGGCCCGTTCCGTCGATCGTCATCACGAACGAGAAGGCCTGGCCGGCCAGGAAGTCCGACGAGCCGGAGCACGTGAAGCCCATGTCCTGCTGGCGGAGACCGACGGCCTCCTTGGCCTGCTGCATCAGCGGCACCATGAACTCGACCTCGGACTCGGACGTGATGGCCGGTTCCTGGCGCTGGGCGAACGAGACGATCGCAATCTCTCTCATGTCGGAGCCGCTCATTCGAGGTCCCCCTTCTGACCGATGCGTTCGATGTCGGGGATCTCGACGTCCGGTTCGCCGGTCGGCTCCCAGCCGAGGATGTTGGTGGCGGCCATCTCGAGTTCGTCGTCCGGCTTCCACACCGCGCGCACCCGCGTCCCCAACTTGACGGACTCCGGTTCGCAGTTGATCACGAGGCCCATGAAGCTGATCGACGCGCCGTCGAGCAGGATCCACGCCGAGCAGTACGGCGGTTCGAGATCGGGACGGGTGGCGATCGGCACCCGGGTGATGTTGAACGACTCGACGTATCCCGTCGCGGGCAACTCGACCTTGCCGGCGGTGACGACGCCGGCCACGGGGCTCACGCCCCGGGGCGGCACGAAGACCTGACCGGTCTCGGGGCACCGCTCGGCGATGATCTTCTTGTCCTTCATCGCGACGAGATAGTCGGACAGGGCGCGGCCGGGCGTGTACGTGTACTCCATGCGGATCGGCGTGCGTACCGACTGCACCGGCTCGGTCGACGCCACCTTCTCGGGCACGCCGGTGACCTCGACCACACACGACGGCGGCACCGACGGATCCTGCTGGAACGGTTGGGCGGGCATCAGGCGTTCTCCCCCGTCGGCACGAAACCGGCGATGTCGGCGATGTGGCCGACCCGTTCGTCGGCCCACTGGACCTGCACCCGCATGCCCGTCGCCATGTCGGACGGGCCGTCGACGAAGACGGCGTGCAGCATCGGCGAGTCCGCCCCATCCAACGTGATCAGCGCCCAGGCGACATCGCGGTCGAACGGCTGCTGGTCCCGGGGCGGTCCGCCCCAGCTCCACGACACGACGGTGCCGGTCTGACCGACCTCGACCATCTCGCCGATCGGCTCGGAGGTCGTCGGGTCGTACTCGAGCGGCGGACACATCACGGTGCCGTCGCTGCGGCGCACCCCGAGCACCACGCCCTCGCGGAGTCCGGTGAGAAACGCTCCGACCACGGGCCCGGTCGTGCGGGTGAAGGGGTACTCGAGCACCAGCGGCGCTTGCAGGACTTCGTCGGCCATGAGCCGGGAACCTAGTGGGGCGACGGATCACCATCCCAACCCGAGATGAGACGGGACTCTGACCCCGCCGTCTCACCTTGCCGGCTCAGGGGAGCGGGCTGAGCAGCAACTCGGCGGCGTCCTCGAGCTCCTGGGCGCTCTGCTCGTAGGGGTTCCAGCCGTTCTTCCAGGCGATCAGCTCGGAGAACCAGATGTGTTCGAGCGATCGGATGATCTTGTCGCGCCGTTCCGCAGGGAACTCGGGGCCGAACGCGGAGCGCAGCATCGCCGAGAACGTGACGTTCAACGCCTCCTGGCTCGCGGCACCGTGGGGACCCTCGGCGACCAGCCCCCCGATGACGGCGGCGGACACGTTGGGGTTCTCCGCCATGCCCCGGGTCATGCGGCGGAGGATGTCGAGCACCCGTTCGAGCGTGTTCTCGCCCTCGGGTGGATGACGTTCGATCGAACGCTGGAGACCGGCCATCCAGACACTCATCGACTCGGCCAGCAGATGATCCTTGGACGTGAAGTAGTGGTAGACGGTGCCGAGTGCGACCTCGGCCCGGTCGGCGACGGCCCGCATCTGCACCCCGTCGTAGCCGCCCTCGGTCGCCAGCTCGATGGCCGCCTGCATCACGCGCCGACGGCGTTCGGCCTGCTTCTCCGTGAGCGGTCGGGCCTCGGACATCTGGCGATCGTAGTGGGGCGGGAGTGGGTGCCCGGGCGAGGGCTGACATAGCGTCGTCGCGTGCTGATCGATGCTGGACTGACAGGCGACCTCGCGACCGTGCCCGCCCGGGCCCGCGAGCTCGCGGACACGGGGCTCGACGGCCTCTTCACGTTCGAGGGCAACAGTGACGTGTTCTTCCCCCTCGTCCACGCCGCCGAGCTGGACGTGGACATCTACACGAACGTCGCCATCGCGTTCCCCCGGTCACCCATGCACCTCGCCTACCAGGCGTGGGATCTCCACCGGGCGAGCGGCGGTCGGTTCGCCCTCGGCCTCGGCACCCAGATCAAGCCCCACATCGAGCGCCGCTTCTCCGCCACCTGGGGCAAGCCCGTGAGCCGCATGGTCGAGCTCATCGAATGCCTCCACGCGATCTGGGACAACTGGATCGACGGCACCCGGCTCGACCACAACGGCGAGTTCTACCGGGTCGACCTGATGACGCCGATGTTCGTTCCCGGCGCGCTCGACCATCCTCGGCCGCAGATCTGGGCCGGCGCCCTCGGCCCCCGCATGACCGAGGCGATGGCACAGCACGCCGACGGCATCATCATCCACCCGTTCAACACGGGATCCTTCCTGGCCGAACGCACCCTCCCGATGATCGAGACCGGGCTCGAAGCCGGCGGACGCACCCGCGACGACCTCGTCCTCAACGTCGGGTGCATCGCCAACCCGTGCCTCACCGACGAGGAGTACGAACGGGCGTCCACCGCCATGCGCTACAACCTCGCCTTCTACGGCTCGACTCCGGCCTACCGGGTCACGCTCGACCACCACGGCCTCGGCGACCTGCAGCCCCGACTCCGCGAGATCACCAAGGGCGGCGACTGGTCGACGCTCGGCGATCTCATCGACGACGAGGTCCTCGATCTCCTCGCCGTACGGGGCACGCCCGAGGAATGCGCCGCCCGTCTCCGGGCGGAGTACGGGAGCCTGGCCGACCGGCTCTCGCTCACCGTCTCGACCGCCACCCCCGCGGCGCTCGCGCAGATGCTGGCGGCGATGAACTAGGCCCCGCACACCCGGTCGAGGTTGCGGTGCAGGTTGATGATCCGGCACTCCTCGCCCGAGAGGGTGAGCTCGGTGAGCCCCGGGGCGTGGAGGCCCCTCTGGGCCCGCTCGAGGTTGGCGACGTCCTGATCGATCACGAGACCCATCGAGTAGGAGCCCGGCGCCATCTCGGTGGTGATCGGGTCACGCCGGGGCGCGTCGGGCGCCACCCGGTCGAATGCCATGACGTCCATCGAACCCTCGTCGGGCGTCGCGCCCGGCATCGCCCGCACGACCTGGAGCAGATCACCGAAGACGAGCACCGTGATGTTCGGGAAGAGGTTGTACTGCTCCATGGTCATCAACTCGGTGGTGTCGAACCGGCTCAGGTCCACACCCTCCGTCGCGAGGAAGTGATCGCGGATCATCTGGGCGAGCACGTCGCGCAGCGTCGACCCGTCCGGAACCGGCGGACACTCACCGGGGTCCTGCCCCTCGCCGATGCCGATCCGACCGCCCATCACCTCGACGAATCCCTCCCAGATCTCCTGGTCGGTGGCACCGCCCCGCAGCCGGGGGGACGCCACGCCGTAGGGCTGGGTGAGCCGACCGTGACGATCCCAGATCACCTGGGGTGAGTTGACGTCGTCGACCATCCGCAACATCTCGGGATGGATTCCCTGCACGTGATACGTCTCGCTGAACCCGTCGATGATCGTCTTCCAGTTCGCGCCCAGCGGGATCGAGATGAGCGCCTTGCACCGGAAATCGCCGAGGTCGGCCCACGCGGCCTCGGACGGCACGGGATCGAGGAAGTCGGCGAGCGGCTCGCAGGCCGGGTCCGGGTTCACGAACACCATCGGTCCCCAGGAGTCGACCGCAGCTGCGAACAGCGGGTAGTCGTCGTTGCGCAGGGCGCCGAAGCCCTTGCGGCTGGGCACCTCGCGCAGCCGGCCGGTGAGATCCCACGACCAGCGGTGGAACGGGCACCGCAACTCGGCCCGCCCCTGGTCGTGCGCCGCGCACAGCTGCATGCCCCGGTGGCGGCACACGTTCTGGAACGCCCGCAACTCGCCGTCGTCGGCCCGCACGATGAGGATCGACAGGGTGCCGACGTCGTAGACGAACACGTCGCCGGGGTTCTTCACGTGGTCGAGTGAGCAGGCGAGCTGCCAGGTGGACGACCACATCCGTTCGTGCTCGACCGATGCCCAGTCGGGATCGACATAGCGCGACGCGTCGACCTTCACCGGCTCCTCCACCCGGCGGACGGAGACGATGGTCTCCCCCTCGGGCGCATCGTCGGTCAGCAGGTCAGCCGAAGAGTTCCGCAAGCCGCTCCTTCGCCTTCTTCCCGTCGAGCGGTCGACCGACGATGGCCTTCTTCGGCCCGACGATCACCGGGCGTTCCAACAGTCGGTGGTACTCGTCGAGGACCGCGACGACCGCGTCGGGGTTGTCGACATAGTCGTCCTCGTTCAGCTCGAGCTTCTTGAACTGGCTGTCCTTGCGCACGAGCCGCTCGACCGGATCCTCGAGCTTCTTGATGATCGCCCGCAGGGTCTTCTCGTCCGGGAAGTCCTTCATGTAGCGAACCTCTTCGAAATCGACGCCCATCTCCGTGGCGACCGCCACGGCGTTGCTCGACGAGTTTCAATGCGGGTTGTGGTAGATCGTGAACGTGCTCATGAGTACAACTCCCTCAGTTCGTATTTCAGGATCTTCATCGTGGCATTGCGCGGCAGCGGCCCGTCGTGGATCTCCATCCGCTCGGGATGCTTCTGGCGCATCAGCCCGGCATCGTTGCAGGCCGCGATCATCTCGTCGAACGTGAGGTCGGGCTGGCCCTCGGCCGTCTCGATCACGGCGCAGACGAGCTCGCCCCGCTCGGTGTCGGGCAGGCCGATGACCGCCGCGTTGCCCACCTGGGGCAGCGTGTAGAGCACGTCCTCGATCTCCTGGGCGGAGATGTTCTCGCCCTTGCGGATGATGATGTCCTTCACCCGGCCGGTGAGCGACACGTGGCCGTCGTCTCGCATCACCCCGAGGTCGCCGGTGCGGAACCGACCCTGGTCGTCGAAGGCTTCGGCTTCGAGGGACGCGTCGGTGTACCCCTTGAAGAGCATCGGCCCGCTCACGCGGACCTCACCCTCCTCGCCGGGACCGCACGGCGTGCCGTCGACCTTCACGATGTCGACCTGGCAGCCCCGAATCGGCGCCCCCTCGGTGTGGGCGAGCTGATCGTCCGTGTCACTCGGCGAGCCCTGACAGATCATCGGACACTCGGTCATCCCGTAGCCATGGGCGATCGGGATGCCCATCTTCTCCTTGACCTCGAAGAAGATCTCCGGCGGCATCGGCGCCCCGCCGCCCGCCATCAGGCGCAGCCGCGGCATCGCCGGCCCGTCCACCTTCTGATCCTCGGCGAGGAACATCTGGTAGAACGCCGTCGACCCGCCCGCCATCGTCGCCCCGTTCGCGGCGAACGCCTCGACCGCGCCGGCCGGGGTGAACTGCTCGATCAACACGGCCGGGAACCCGTTGGCGAGCATCATGACGATGTAGTCGGGGCCGCCGATGTGGGCGTAGGGGAAGGCGATGGTGCCGACGTCGGAGTCATCGGCCTCGAGGGCGATCGCGAGGCCCGTTCCCGCGGCGATCAACGTCTTGTCCGTGTGCTTCACACCCTTCGGATCCGACGTCGTGCCGGACGTGTAGTACAGCCAGCGCACCGCGTCGCCGTCGGTCGGCGCCGGCGGAAGGGTGGACGGATCGCCGTGGGGCAACTCGGCGTAGCCGTTCAGGATCGTCGGGGGCGTCGGCAGCTCGGCGCTGACCTCGGCGGCCATGGCGCCATAGTCGAACCCTCCCCACTCCCCGGGGGTGAACACGAACTCGGCCCCGGTCTGGGCGATGCAGAAGCCGACCTCACGATGGCGATAGATGTGGATGATCGGGTTCTGGATCGCCCCGAGCCGGGACAGCGCGAAGCTCAGCAGGATCGTCTCCATCCGGGTGGGCAGCACCCAGGTGACCGGCGTGCCGGCCCCGATGCCGAGCTCCATCAGCCCCGCGGCCACCCGATCGACCTCGTCGCGCACCTCGGCGCAGGTCATGGTGCGACCGGTGTCGTCGATGAGCAGCGGCAGGTCGGGTGACAGCTCCGCCCGGCGGGCGAGGAGCTCGGGGAACGTGGTGGCGTCGAGCACTTTCTCGGTCATCACCAAGGACATTAGCTAGCCTCGCCCGATGGGCTTCTATCGAGATCAGATCCTGCCGCGCGTCATCGACAAGGCGCTCGGCAGTGGCGAGATCATGGGCTACCGGGGCGAGGTCACCGAGGGGCTCACGGGTGAGGTCGTGGAGATCGGATTCGGGTCCGGACTCAACATGGCGGCCTATCCCCCCGAGGTCAGCAAGGTCTACGCGGTCGATCCCGCGGTGGTCGGCCGGAAGCTGGCCGCCGACCGCGTCGCCGCGGCGGATGCCGAGGTCGAGTACGTCGGACTCGACGGCCAGGCCCTCCCGCTCGACGACGACTCGTGCGACGGCGCGCTCTCGACCTTCACGCTGTGCACCATCCCCGACGAGTCGGCGGGGCTCGACGAACTCCGGCGGGTGGTCAAGCCCGGCGGCGCGATCCACCTCCTCGAACACGGCCTCTCCCGCGACGAGAAGGTCCAGCGGTGGCAGCACCGCATCACGCCGATCCAACGCCGCCTGTTCGACGGTTGCCACCTCGACCGGGACCACGTGGCGATGGTGGAAGCCGCCGGCCTCGAGGTCGAGTCCACCAAGGAGTGGTACGCGAAGGGTCCGAAGGCCGTGAGCGCCTTCTACCTGATGCGCTGCCGCGTCCCGGGCTGACGGCGCGGCGCGCCGCGGCCTAGTGCCCGGCGTGCAGGGTGCCGGACGTCCGCTCGTGGAGTCGTTCGGCGTGGCGGTTGAGCCCGACCAGCTCCGCACTGATCCCGCGGTCGGCGAACTTGGCGACGACGGCATCGAGCGCGGCGACCGCCGACGTGTCCCAGATACGGGCGCTGCTGAGATCGATCTCCACCCGGGGCACCTTGACGTCGTCGTAGTGGAACGCGTGGACGAGATCGTTGGTCGACGCGAAGAAGAGCTCGCCGGTGACGGCGTAGAGCCGTTCGACGTTCTCCGGATCGAGCACGCTGGTGACCTTCACGACACCGGACACGTTGCGGGCGAAGAACACGGCGGCGAGTACCACGCCGACACCGACGCCGTAGGCGAGGTTGTGGGTGAACACCGTGACGGCGACGGTCGCCGCCATGACCGCGGTCTCGGTCCGGGGTGACCGACGCAGGGCGCGGGGTCGGATGCTGCGCCAGTTGAAGGTGCCGACCGACACCATGATCATCACCGCGACGAGCGCCGCCATGGGGATCTGCGCGACGAGATCACCGAGACCGATGATGAGTACCAGCAGGAAGACACCCGAGGCCAGCGTGGACAGGCGGGTGCGGCCACCGGAGCGGTGGTTGATCATGGACTGGCCGATCATGGCGCAGCCCGCCATGCCCCCGAGGAATCCCGTCGCCACGTTCGCCACACCCTGACCGCGCGACTCGACGTTCTTGTCGGACACGGTGTCGGTCATGTCGTCGAGCAGCTGGGCGGTGAGCAACGACTCGAGCAGACCGACCAGGGCGAGCGTGACCGCGTACGGCAGGAGGATGCCGAGCGTCCCGAACGTCCACGGGACCTCCGGCAGCGACACGATCGGGAGCGCCGACGGCAGCTCCCCCATGTCACCGACGGTCGGCAGGTCGACGTCCAACGCCACGATGGCACCGGCGAGCACGACGATCGCCACGAGGGGCGACGGCACCGCGGTGGTGATCCGGGGCAGTCCGTAGATGATGGCGAGCCCGAGGGCGATCACCAGCAGGTTCAGGCCGAGCTGACTGCGGTCCGGCTCGTCCGACAGGATGATGTGGGGCACCTGGGCCAGGAAGATCAGGATCGCCAGGGCGTTGACGAACCCGACCATCACTGTGCGGGGAACGAAGCGCATCAGCGAACCGACGCCCAGATAGCCGAACAGGATCTGGATTGCACCGGCGAGGATCGTGGCGGCGAAGAGATAGGCGACGCCGTGGTCCTCCACGAGGGGCACGACGATGAGCGCCATCGCGCCGGTCGCCGCGGAGATCATCCCCGAGCGGCCCCCGGCGATCGAGATGATGATCGCGATCGAGAAAGAGGCGTAGAGCCCGACCTTCGGATCCACACCGGCGATGATCGAGAACGAGATCGCCTCGGGAATCAGGGTCAGGGCGACGACGAGGCCGGACAGCAGCTCGACTCGCGGATTGACGAGCCATGTGGCCCGCAGTTGTCGGGGGCTCGTGCGAAGAGGCAAGCGGTCGAGGGTACGGCGCCGCGCGCGCCGTACCCCTGTCGCTCATGTCACACGGCCGTGTGCTTGTTCAGACAGTGCTTGCCTAGACAGCTTCGGCGCCGCGCTCGCCGGTGCGGATGCGGGCGAGCGTCTCGACGGGGGTGACCCACACCTTGCCGTCACCGATCTTCTCGGTCTTCGCGGAGGCGATCACCGCATCCACGACGGCGTCGGCCTGGGGGTCGTCGACCAGCACCTCGATGCGCGTCTTCGGCGTGAAGGTCACGCGGTACTCGGTGCCGCGGTAGGTCTCGCTGTGGCCGCCCTGGCGACCGAAGCCCTGGACCTCCGACACCGTCATGCCCTGGACGCCGACCTCGGCGAGCGCGGACTTCACGTCTTCGAGCTTGAAGGGCTTGATGACGGCGGTGATGAGCTTCATGACATTCTCCTTGTTGGGGTTGCGCTCCAGTGTTGAGCTGACACAAACATACGCCTCCACGGATTTGTGTCAATGAAGATCCGCGTCATATAGCGAGAAGTTCGTGCTTTGTACCATCACAATGTTCTATGATCGGTCCATGCTCGAGAGCCACACCGTCACGTTCACCGACCAGTTCGGCATCGACCGCCGCATGGTCGTGCGGCTGGACGAGTCGACGGTGGTCCCCCGCTTCGAACAGCTCCGCGGCCAGATCTCGGTGATGGTCGCCGTCGGCCGCCTCGAGCCGGCCATGCGCCTGCCGACGGTGCGATCACTCGCCTATCAGCTGCACCTGGCGCCGGGTACGGTCGCTCGGGCCTACCGCGAACTGGAGTCCGAGGGCGTGATCGTCGGGCGCGGCCGGGCCGGCACCTTCGTCGTCGACGAGCCGCCCCACTCCGAGCCGCTCGAGGAACGACGCAACCGGGTTCGCGACGCCGCCGCTCGCTACGTGGCCGAGATGCGTCAACTCGACCAGGGCGCCGAAGCCGCGCTGGCCGCCGTCGAGCAGGCGTTCACGGAGTCCTGACCGGCTCGGATCAGGTGGGGATGTCCTTGAAGGGGATCCCCTTGTCCGGTCGGGGCTCCTGGGGCAGCCCCAACACGTTCTCGCCCATGATGTTGCGCTGCACCTCGTCGGTGCCGCCCCCGATGCGGCTCATCCACTGGCCGAGGAACGCGTAGTTCTGCCAGAAGCCCCCCATCACGGCATCGTCGGCGTAGAGCGTGCCCCGGGCGCCCATCATCGCCATCACGAGGTTCCCGAGCTGTTCGAGCCGATCGCTGTTGGCGAGCTTCAGCACCGAGCTCTCCGGCCCGGGCATCTCGCCGCGCGACGCCGCCGTGCGCACCCGGTAGCCCAGGTACGCGATGGTACGGGTCCGTGCGTGGAGCCGCATCAGATCCTGACGGACGACGGGATCGTCGATGACGCCCATGTCCCGGGCCAACTCGATGACGTCGTCGAACATGCCGGACTGACCGCCGATGCCCGTGCGCTCGTTGGTGAGCGTCGTGAGGATCGGCCCCCAACCGGCGTTGATCTCGCCGACGACGTTCTCGATCGGCACGCGGACGTCGTCGAGGAAGACCTCGTTGAACTCGGATCGGCCCGTCGGCTGCTTCAGGGGCCGGATGTCGATGCCGGGCGTCGCCATGTCGAGCAGGAGATAGGTGATGCCGCGGTGTTTGGGCACGTTGACGTCCGAACGCACGAGCAGCATCCCGTGCGCCGCTTCCCGGGCGTTCGACGTCCACACCTTCTGGCCGTTGACGACGATCTCGTCACCGTCGACGACCGCCGATGTGCGCAGTCCCGCCAGATCCGACCCGGCGCCCGGTTCCGAGAACAGCTGACACCACGTCTCCTCGCCGGTGAGCATCGGGGCGAGGTAGCGCTGCTTCTGCTCCTCGGTGCCGTGGACGATGATCGTCGGACCGGCCATGCCGATCGACTGGGCGAACTGGCCCTGGGGGAGGTCGTAGCGGCCCTCCTCCTCGGCGAAGATCCCGGCCAGGTGGCTCGAGAGCCCGCGGCCGCCGTACTCCGTCGGCCAGGTCAGGCCGGCCCACCCCTCGTCGAACTTCGTCCGCTGCCAGGCGCGGCACGCGTGGGCGTACGCGTCCTCCTCCGCCTCGCTACGGGCCTTCGCCCAGTACGACTGGCCGAGGTCGGCCCGCTCCGGCTTCAGTTCGGCGTGCTGGGAGAGGAACGCGTTGCATTCCTCACGCCAGGCGGCTTCCTCCGGCGTGTCGTCGAAGTCCATGCGGGGCGGGGACTACTGGGCGCCGTGGACCGGCTGCGGGGCCCGTTCACCGGCGATCGAGGCCCGGGCGAGCTCGCCCGCCTCGCTGACCGTCATGCGCCGGTCGCCGACCGATTCGATCGGGCCCTTCTGCCAGCCGTCGCACACGTTCAGCTGCCCGGCCGTGTTCTCGAAGGTGCGACCGGTCACGTCACAGTCGGCCGAGCCGAGCCAGACCACGAGCGGCGAGACGTTCTCCGGCGCCTTCTTGTCGAATCCGTCGGGGACGTCCGAGCTGTAGAACACACCCTCGGTCATCCGGGTCCGGGCGTCGGGGGCGATGGCGTTGGCGAGCACGCCGTAGCGCCCCCACTCGGCGGCCTGCTGGATCGTGAGGAGGGCGATTCCGGCCTTGGCGGTTGCGTAGTTTCCCTGCCCGATCGAACCCGCGAGTCCGGCGCCCGACGAGGTGTTGATCACCCGGGCGTCGACCTCGTTGCCGGCCTTCGACTGTTCGCGCCAGTACTCGATCGCGTGGCGGGCCGGGGCGAAGTGCCCCTTGAGGTGCACGCGGATCACGGTGTCCCACTCCTCCTCGGACATCCCCGCCAGCATGCGGTCCCGCAGGAACCCGGCGTTGCAGACCAGCGTGTCGAGGCGACCGAACTCGTCGATCGCCTGGCGGATCATGGCCTCGGCCTGATCCCAGTCGGCCACGTCCGCGGCGTTGGCGACGGCCTCGCCGCCGGCGGCGCGGATCTCGTCGACGACCTCGTTGGCTGCGTCGCTGGTGCCCGGCGACCCGTCGCGCTCCACGCCGAGATCGTTCACGACGACCTTGGCGCCCTCCGCGGCGAAGGCGAGGGCGTGGGCGCGGCCCAGACCGCGGGCCGCACCGGTGACGATGACGACCCGTCCGTCCACTGTTCCCATGGGGGGGGTCTCCTAGTTGAACTCGGGTTGCAGCTCGGACGAGACGATCCACATCGCGAAGTACTGCGCGGCCCCGCCGTAGGCGTGGCCCAGCGCGACCTTCGCGCCGTCGACTTGATAGTCGCCGGCGGTGCCGCGTACCTGATTGGCCGCTTCGAGACAGCGGATCATGCCCGAGGCACCGATCGGGTTGGACGACAGCACACCGCCCGAGCAGTTGACGGGGAAGTCGCCGTCGAGGGCGGTGGCGCCCTCGTCGGTCATCTTCCAGCCGGCGCCCTCCTCGGCGATCAGGTGACCCTCGAGCCACATCGGCTCGTACCAGCTGAACGGCACGTAGAGCTCGGCCGCGTCGATCTGCTTGCGCGGGTTGGTGATGCCGACCTTCTTGTAGAGGGCCTCGGCACAGTCCAGTCCGGCCTGGATGCGGATCGTGTCGCGGCCGGGGAACGAGGAGAACTCGGTGCGCTTCGCGTGGCCGAGCACCCAGGCCGGCGGGTTCGGCGAACGTCCGACCTTGTCCTCGCTCGTGAGCACCATGGCCGCCGCACCGTCCGACGACGGGCACGACTCGAGGAAGTGGAGCGGGTCCCACAGCATCGGGGACTCCTTCACCTTCTCGATCGAGATGTCCTCGAGGTGGAGGTGGGCGTTCGGGTTCTTGAGCGCATTGAGCCGGTCCTTGACCGCGACGGTCCACCCGATGTGCTCGGGGGCGTTCGACCGCCGGATGTACTCGCGGATCCACGGAGCGAACGTGCCGCCGGCTCCCTGGCCGCCGGACCGGCCACCCGACAGCGCCCACGTGGCGTTGCCTTCGGACTGCTTCTCGTAGGTCACGGTGAGCACCGTGTCGTAGCGCCCGGACTCGACGAGCACCGCCGCGGAGATCGCCGTGGACGCGCCGACCGAGCCGGCGGTGTGGACCCGATGGATGGGCTTGCCCACCGCGCCGAGCGCGTGGGCCAACGACAGCTCGGGCATGATCACGCCTTCGAGGGCGTCCGGGGCCTTGCCGATCACCACGGCGTCGACGTCGGCGAACGTCAGCTCGGCGTCGTCGAGCGCCTTCAGCGCGGCTTCACGAACCAGCCCGTCGATGGTGACCGGAAGCTGGCGCTTGTACTTCGTCTGGCCGATGCCGACCACTGCACAGGGGCGGGCCATGGTCAGCTCCCTCCTTCGAGAACACACACAAGGTTCTGTTGCAACGCCGCGCCCGACGTCGCGTGGGCGATCCCACGGGTGGCGTCGCCGCCCGCGATGCGTTTCGCGACCTCGATGATCCGGGTCAGGCCGGTGGCCATGACCGGGTCGCCGGCCAGCGGGCCGCCCGACGGGTTCACCTTCGCCACGTCGTCGAGCCCGAGCGCGTCGCGCAGGATGATCTCCTCGTGCGCGTGGAGCACGTGCAGCTCGGCGACGTCCACATCGCCGTCGAACGCGCCGGCGCCGGTGGCGGCGAGGCGGGTGGACGGGGAGTCCGTGAGGTCCCGCAGGCCGGCGTGGTGCGACTCGATTCGATGGTCGAGCCCGGTGATCCACACCGGGCTGTCGGTCAGCTCGAGCGCCCGGTCGCGCCGGGCGATCAGCATCGCCGCCGCGCCGTCCGCCTTCGCCGACACGTCGTGGGCCCGCAGGGGCGCCATGTCGTAGGGCGCGGCGAGCAGCTCGTCGGCCGACACGGCGTCGGTGAGCTGGGCGTGAGGATTCGAGGACGCGTTGGCGCGACTCCGCACGACGACGTCGGCGATGTCGGCCTCCGACGCCTTGCCCGCGTTCACCAGCGCCTGCGCCTGGATGCCCGCCATCGCGTCCGGGTCGATGCCGAGCGGCGCGACCACGTACGGGTCGGCCTGGAGGTGGAAGACCTCCCGGGCGTTGCACGGCGAGGACTTGCCGGACCCGACCACCATGGCGACGTCGATGTCGCCCATCTGGAGTCGGAGCCAGGCCTCGAACAGTGCCCACGCGCCGTCCATCTCGACATGGGATTCGTAGACGGGCGGCCAGGCCCCCATGCCGTCGACGTTGGACACGAAGGCGAAGGGCATGCCGCTGAGGTAGTCGCAGCTGCCGGCGATCGTGAACCCGACGTCGTCACGTTCGATCTTCGCGTCGCTCAGCAGGCGGTTGACGCACTCCATGATGAGGACCACTTCGGGCCCCTCGAAGCGGGCGTGGGCGTCGGTCTGGGCGACGCCGACGATCGCGATGTCGTTCTCCCCGGGTGAAAAGGCCATCAGAAGTTGTGCTCCTTCACGAGCTCGGGATCCACATCGGGCTCGCCGGACGGCTCCCAACGGACGTAGACCTCTTCGCTGAGGCCGAAGCCCCGGTTGTCGGGATCGTCGAACGAGATGTCGTCGCGCCAGATCATCTGGAGCCGCATGCCGATCCGGAACTCGTCGACCGGGATGTCGCGCACGTCGATGCCACCGACGGTCGTGTCGGCGCCGTCGAGCAGCACCGAGCAGCGGATGTAGGGCTCCGTCTCGGTCTGGCCGTGGTACTGGATCGGGGTGATCTCGGTGAACGACGTGACGGTGCCCCGGTCGGCGACCTCGACGTACTCGGCGTCCATCATCGGCACCCGGTTGATCGCGTCGTAGCCGCGGCTCGGCACGTGCACCTTGCCGTCGGCGGGGCTGCGTTGCCCGAGGATCTTGTGTTCGAGCAGCCCCTCGAGGAAGCGGACGCGATGCGGCAGCAGCGGTTCGTTGATCCGCACGCCGATGAGGTGCTCCATGATCTCGACATCGCCGGCCTCGGCGTCGACCTCGGGCGCGGCCTGTGCATCCTCGCCGGGCACGAAGTGGATGTCCGTCACCGAGCCCACCCGCTCGTCGTGGTAGCGGACGACCACCCGCATCCCCGTCGCCATCGCGTCCATCGAACCAGCGTCGACGGCCTGCAGCATCGTGGTGTCCGCCCCGTCGAGTCGGATCTGGGCGAACGCGAACGGGTGGCTCAGCGGATGCTTGGACGTCGGCTCGGCGACCCAGGTCCACGCCTCGACGGTGCCGGCGGGGCCGACCTCGACGAGGCTGTCCGGTCCCACGGTCGCTCCCGTGTCCGGGTCGTACTCGATGGGCGGGCAGATGACTCGGTCCCCGACCCGGGTGCCGAGAATGCGCCCGTCGCGCAGACCGGTGAGGAACGGGCCGATGATCGGACCGGTCGTTCGGGTGTAGGGGAACTCGAGGGTGAAGTCGATATCCGGAAGTTGGGTGGCCATACGCGGCTGATTTCACCACACAGACTGAACGCTGCTCAAAACGAGTGAGTGCCGTCTGTCGCGTCAGGCGCCGACATCGCGCAGGGCCGCGGCCTGTCCGGCGATCGCCGTGCCGTCGAGCACGAGCGACCCGTCGACGGCTTCGGCGGGCCAGCGCACGTGCAGCGTCACATCCCCCGACATCGGGACGGGCCAGGCCCACCACTCCGTCGTCTCCACATGGCGGACCGGTCGGCGCCGGTCGTTGCGATCCTCGATCACCTTGCGGGTGCTCAGCCGCACGAGGGCGCCCGGCGTCGGCACGTCGGCGCGCCAGCGGGGATTGCCGGCCCGGTTGGAGACGTGGGTGCCGTCCGCGTACGCCAGGTCCACCGTGACGACCTCCGGCACCAGACGATGCTCGGCCCCGACGCCCGGACTCAGGTACTCGATGGACTCCCACGTCGGCGGGAGCACCCACGGTCCGAGCGACGTCACCGTGAGGGTCAACCCGAACCCGTCGGGGCCGGCGACCACGGTCTCCAGCGACACCTCGGCGGTCTGACTCCGGGCGACGACCTGTGGCGTCGCCGGCGTCGGGATGCGAGCCACGGACGCGTCCGCGCGCGGACCCCACCAGCCGTAGTGGGTGACGTCGCGGCGATCGAGGGCCGCGATCAGCCCGGCGACCTCGTCCTGGTCGAGCCGGGCCGCGCCGAGCTCGACCAGCCGCCGGATCTCCCCGAGGCGGACGCCGAGATGGCGCAGCACGGTCGCGGCACCGGAACGCGGGTCGTTGAGACAGCCGAGCAACATGTCGAACGTCGTCCGCCGCTCGGCGCCCGACAGCGCCCGCCCGTTGAGGGCCAGCTCCGCCCGCGGGCTCAGCGGCGGATCGACCTGGCCGTCGGGATCGGGTTCGAAGTGATGGCCGCGCAACGCCACGAGCGCCCGCTCGAGCCGCGCCGTGTCGAGCGCGAACAGCTCACAGAGCTCGGCCATGTCGCCGGTGGCGGTGGCGACCGCGCCGAAGAGCAGGTACTCGGTGCCACACCGCTCGTCGCCCATCGCCCCGGCCGTACCCAGCGCCACGTCGAGAGCCATGCGCGCACCCGCGTCCAGCTGCAGACTGCTCATCGAGAAAACGGTACGTCGCCCACCCGCGTCGACACCTGAGTCGTATGAATCAACCGAGCCCGGTTTCGCCCTCCACGAAGCCGCAAATCGTGGCATCCGTCACCTCTCGCAGCACCCCGGGTTCGATCGGGAAGCACGTGTCGGGCGTGCCTGCCGCCGCGTGGACGACCTCCCAGTCGAGCAGCGACGGGTCCATGACGGTGAGCAGCGGTCGGGGATGGCCGAACGGAGGCGTTCCGCCGATGGCGAATCCGGTCGCCTCCCGGGCCGTCTCGGCGTCGCTCATCCGCACGGGACCGCCCAGGTGCGCGCCGAGCTTCTCGAGATCGAGGCGATGGTGGCCGGCGGTGAGGGCGAGCGCGGGTCCGTCGGGGCCGACGACCACGAGCGACTTCACGATCTGGGCGACGTCACAACCGATCGCGGCGGCGGCATCGGCTGCGGTCCGCGTGCCGTCCGGATAGCGCACCGGGTCGACCGTGATCCCCCGCTCCCGCGCCGCGTCCGTGAACCGGGCGAGCCCATCGGAGCGGGCCATCAGAGGTCCGCCATCCACGCGCCGTGGAATCCGAAGGGCACCCGCTGGGGAAGCAGCACCTCGGCGACCGGCCCCGAGCCGACGTCCGTGGCGTCGAGGACGGCGAAGCTCGAACGATCGGTGGTCTTGTCCCACACGAACGTGAGCAGCCACCCCTCCCCCTCGCCGGCGTCGGGGCTGTCCGGCACGAACACGGACTCCCCCGGCTGACGCAGGTCGCCGCTCTCCCATCGGTCGGTGGCGCCGGAGGCCACGTCGAGTCGGGTGATCCCCGGGAACTCGAGGTTGCCGTCGGGCGTGTCGAGGGTCTCGGTGTACCACGCGACCGAATGGGGCCGCCCCGTCCAGCGGTGGTCGATCTCGGGGAACTCGAGTGCCAGGTCGGAGCGGGCCGTCGCCTGCCAGGTGAGCTCGTCGCCGCCGGTGCCGATCTCCCAGCGGATCAGCTCGGGGGCGTTGGCGTTCAGATCGTTTCCGCCGGGAACCGAGGCGTCGAAGATCGAGTCGATGCGGGACACGTCGACGATCACCGTGTCGTCCTGACGGAACGCGTTGGTGCCGTGGAAGACGTAGCCGTTCTCGACCTCCACCCAACGCATCTCGCTCGCCGGACCGCCGAGCGGCATGACGCCGATGCGCGAGCCGTACGACGCGTCCCAGGTGAAGGGGTTGACCGCGCCGGCGGCCGCCGCCGTGAGGTCGAAGACCACCGGGAACTCCCAGAAGATCACGTCCGACTCCGTGATCGCGAAATCGTGGATCATCGTGCCGGCCCCCATCGGGATCTCCTCCTTGACGAGGAGTTCTCGACCGTCCGCCGACGCGACGTAGTACGTGAGATACGGCGGGGTGAACCCGTAGCCGAAGAAGTGGAGCAGACCCGTCGCCGGATCCACCTTCGGGTGGGCGGTCACGTTCGGCCCGAGGGAACCGGCCGGGCCGGTGATATCGGTCGGGCCGACCGTCGAGAGGTCCGTCGGGTCGATCTCGTAGGGCCACCCGACCTCGCCGAGGCTGAAGAGCCGATCGCCGTGGACGAGCATGCTGACGTTCGCCTGGGTCTCCGCGGTGCCCGGTGGCGCCACGAAGTCGCCGAACGACCTCCCGTCTCGGAAGAACGGCGTGTCGATGTGGCGGTTCGCGTACCACGAGGCCGAACCGTTCTCGATGCGGATCCCGTGGACCATGCCATCGCCGAAGAACCAGTGGGGCGAATCGCCCGAGGCGGGGTTCGATCCGTTCCGGGCGAACAGGCCGCTGAGGGTCGGCGGCAGCGACCCGACCACCTCGAGCTCGGTCACCGGGCCGACCTCGGCCACGGGGGCGAACCCGCCCTGGAGCCAGAACGGCGTGTCGGGGTCGTAGGGGACGGTCGTGGTCACCACACCCGAAGTCGTGGAGGTGGTGGACGTCGTGGACGTCGTGGAGGTGGTGGACGTCGCGGGCGCGGCGACGTCGTCGCCACACCCCGCCAGCACGATCCCGCCGCCGAGTGCCGCCGTGCCGGCGAGGAAGGCGCGGCGATCCACTACCGACGACCGCGCACGAGCCGACCCGGACGGGCGCCGGTGTCGACGCCGTCGCGCCGGGTGACCTCACCGGCGACGATCGTCGCGACGTACCCCTCGGCCGTCTGGATCAGCCGGCGACCACCGGCGGGCAGATCCCGCACGAGTTCGGGGGTGCGCAGGTTGATGCGGTCGTGGTCGATCACGTTGATGTCGGCCCGCTGACCGACGGCGATGGTGCCCCGGTCCGTCATGCCGAACAGGGCGGCGGTGTCCTTGGTCTGCTTGCGCACGACCCATTCGAGCGGGAGCTGCTCGCCGCGATCGCGGTCACGGGTCCAGTGCGAGATCATCGTGGTCGGGAGCGACGCATCACAGATGAGACCGCAGTGGGCGCCGCCGTCGCCGAGGCCGACGACCGCCTGCGGGTGGGTCAACTGCTCGCGGATGACGTCGTGGTTGCCCTCGACATAGTTGTAGAGGGGCAGCATCAGCAACGCCTTGCCGTCCTCGGCACAGAACGCGTCGTACGCCGCTTCCTCGGGCGCCACGCCGGAGGCCTCGGCGAGCCCGGCGACCGAACGGTCGTGGGTCGGCTCGTAGTCCGGCGGGTCGCCGAGCACGTAGAGCGACTCGAGCATCCCGGCCGCGAGCATCGCGATGCCCTCGTGGACCGCGCCGGTGCCCTCGGCGTTCTCCTCGGCCAGGATCGCCGCCTTCACCTCGGGCTTGCGCAGCTCCCCGATCCGTTCGTCGATCGGGAGGTCGGCGAGCGCCATGTAGGTCGGTCGGAGCATGAACGGATGGCCGGTCTCGAATCCGATCAACACGCCGAACGGGCGACCGGCGACCTGCGGATGCAGCTGCGCACCCTCGGACGTGGCCGCCAGCGACACCTCCATCTGTTCCTTCCAGAGATCCGGCGCGCCGGGCACCTGGAGCATGGCGAACGTGACCGGCTGACCGGTCTCGGCGGACAGCCGCCGCATCCAGTCCACTTCCTTCATCGGGGCGACGGTGTCGAGGCCCGCGGCGCCGGCCGGCGCCAGCTCGAACACCCCACCGCCGCCATCACGCAGGGCGCGGCCCATCGCGAACAGCTCGTCCTCCGCGGCGTACGTGCCCGGCACGGGCTCGCCGTCCATGGCCCGGTGGCCGATCGTGCGCGACGTGCTGACGCCGAGCGCACCCGCCGCGATCGCTTCCTGCACGATCTCCGCCATCGCCTCGATCTCGTCCGGTTCGGCCGGTTCGTTCTTCGCCCCCCGCTCGCCCATCAACGTACGCCCGCACGGAGCCGTGGGGGATCTGGGTGCCGACGTCGACGGACCAGCGACGCTGGTCGAGGGCGTCGAGGTACTCGGGGAACGTCTCCCAGTCCCAGGCGATTCCCTCGCTGAGCGCGGCGCCCGGAATGTCTTCGACCCCTTCCATGAGCTGGATCAGCCACTCCTCCGAGCCGGGCCGGACGGGCGCGAACCCGACGCCACAGTTCCCCATCACCAGCGTCGTGACGCCGTGCAGCGACGTCGGTTCGAGCGTCTCGTCCCACGTGACCTGACCGTCGTAGTGGGTGTGCACGTCCACGAACCCGGGCGTCACGATCAGCCCCGTGGCGTCGATGACCTCCGCCGCGTCGGCCTCGATCGACGGCTCGACCGCGACGATGCGGCCGTCCTGGATCGCGATATCCGCGACGCGGCGGTCGGCGCCGGTGCCGTCGACGACGGTCCCGTTGGTGATGAGCAGGTCGTACATGGGGGTCTCCTCAGGAGGTCGAACGAACGAGGCGTCCGGGACGGGCGCCGGTGTCGGTGTCATCGCGACGCGTCACCACGCCGTTGACGATCGTGGCTCGGTAGCCACGGGCGAACTGGACGAACCGCTTGCCGCCGGCGGGCAGGTCGCGCGCGACCGCGGGCGGTTCGAGGGTCAGGTTGTCGAGATCGATCACGTTGAGGTCGGCCTTGGCCCCGACCTCGATCGTGCCCCGGTCCGCGAAGCCGAAGAGCCGGGCGGTGTCGTGGGTCTGCTTCTTGACGACGAACTCCAGGTCGAGCTTCTCCCCCCGGCTGCGGTCGCGGGCCCAGTGCGTGAGCAGCCAGGTCGGCTGCGACGCATCACAGATGACGCCACAGTGGGCACCGCCGTCGGAGAGGCCGATCACCCCGGCCGGGTGGGTGAGCATCTCGCGCAGGGCGTCGCCGTTGCCGTCCGCGTAGTTGAGGAACGGGAACAGCAGCAGCGCCCGGCCGTCGTCCTCCAGCAGCATGTCGTAGAGGAGGTCGTCGACCTCACGGCCCATGTCGTCGGCCATCGCCTTGATCGTGCGATCCGGGCCGGGCTCGTAGTCGGGCGGATCGCCGAGCACATAGATGCGGTCCATGGAGCCCAGGATGAACTGGGCGAACGGATTGTCGGTGTCGGGGGTCTCGGAGAGGATCGCGGCGCGGCGTTCGGGACGGCGGAGCTCGGCCACCAGCTCGTCGAGGGGCAGCTCGGCGATCTCGTCCCAGCTCGGTCGCTGGCGCCACGGGCTCAGGCCCTCGAGGCCGAGCAGGATGCCGTTCAACCGACCGGCGATCTGGGGATGCAGGGACGCGCCGTCCTCGACCGCGGCCACCGAACGGTCCATCAGCTCCTTCCAGAGCTGCGGCTCGTCGTTGATCTGGACGAGCACGAACGAGACCGGCACGCCGGTGTCCTTCGAGATCTTGACCATCCAGTCGACTTCCTTGTGGGGGGCGACGACGTCCTCGCCGGCGGACCCCATCGGGGCCAGCTCCAGCAGGCCGCGACCGGCGTCGGCGCAGCCGCGGGCGAGACCGTAGAGCTCCTCTTCGGCCGCGAACGTTCCCGGCACCGGCTCGCCGTCCATGGCGGTGTGGGCGATCGTGCGGGAGGTGGACACGCCGAGCGCGCCGGCCTCGACCGCCTCGCGGACGATGCGGCGCATCTCGTCGATCTCGTCGGGCGACGCCGGCTCGTTCTTCGCCCCGCGGTCACCCATCACGTAGGCCCGCACCGCGCCATGGGCGACCAGGCAGCCGACGTCCATGCTCCACGCGCGGCGATCGAGATCGTCGAGGTACTCGGGGAAGGTCTCCCAGTTCCAGTCGATCCCCTCGCTCAACGCCGCGCCGGGGATGTCCTCGACCCCCTCCATCAACTGGATGAGCCAATCCTCGGTGCCGGGTCGGACGGGCGCGAACCCCACGCCACAGTTACCGGTCACGATGGTGGTGACGCCGTGGGAGACGGACGGCTCGAGGACCGGGTCCCACGTGACCTGGCCGTCGTAGTGGGTGTGGACGTCCACGAATCCCGGCGTCACGACGCAGCCGGCCGCATCCACGACCTCGTCGGCGTCGGCGCCGGCGAGGTCGCCGATCGCGGCGATGACCCCGTCGCGCACGCCCACGTCGGCGGTGCGGCGCTCGGCGCCGGTGCCGTCGACGACGGTGCCGTTCGTGATGAGCAGGTCGAACCGATCCGTCATGAACGCAAGCCTAGAACGCCGTTCGGCTCGGAACCGAATGGGTCAGCCCGGCATCACCCGGGTCGCATCCACGGACATGTCGAAGGTCTCCTCGCAGCGCACCGGATCACCCGTCTCGAGCCCCAGGGTGAACCAGGCCTGGCGCTGCTCGGCGGAGCCGTGCGTCCAGTTGTGCGGGGTCACGTCCTGGCCGGCCGACTCCTGGATGCGATCGTCACCGACCGCCTCCGCGGCCGCCAACCCCTCGGCGATGTCGCCGGGTTCGAGCGTCACCGTGGCGCTCGCCGGACGGCGCGACGCGACGCTCGCCCACGTGCCGGCCAGACAGTCCGCCTGCAGTTCGAGCCGGATCGTCAGGGCGTTGGCCTCCGACTGCGACGACGCCTGCGCCTGCGCGGTCCGGACCTGGCCGGACGTGCCGACCACCGTCTGCACGTGGTGCGCCACCTCGTGAGCGATCACGTAGGCCTGGGCGAAGTCGCCCGGCGCGCCGAACTGGGGCCCGGCGAGGATGTCGAAGAACGACTGGTCGAGGTACACGTGCTCGTCGGCCGGGCAGTAGAAGGGTCCGGTCGCCGCCGTGGCGAACCCACACCCACCGGTCTCCACATGGTCGAGGAAGATCACCATCGTGGCCCGGCGATAGTCGGCCAACGTCGACTCCCAGTAGTCCTGGACATCGGTGAACACGGCGCCGAGGAAGCGGTTCTCCTCCGCGACGTCGCCCGACGTGTCGGCCGAGTTCCCCAGCATCGAGATGACGATCACGATCACCAGACCGATGACGCCGATGCCACCCGCCCCGGCCCCGGCCTTGCCGCCCCGCGACGTCGGCATCGGGAACGGCAGTGCGCCGCGCGTTCCGCCGGACCGCGCCCGCCCCCGGTACTCCACATCGCGGACTCGTGCGCCCCGTCGGATCTTGACCACGCGGTGAACCCTAGGCCGTCACCCGGCCAGCAGGACCGCCAGGGACGTCAGGTCGCGATCGAGTCGCGCCGCCGTCGCCCGGTACACGTCGATCGGCTCACCGGCCGGATCCGCGACCTCGTCGACCGGCCGGCCGATCACCGGACCCGATCGCTGCTCACCGAGTCGCCGGATCCGTTCGGTCATCGTCATCGCGTCCACCGGCTCCGGGCTCCGCCGCAGCAGGCGACCGAGTTCGCCCGGCAGGAAGACGCACGGCGCGAGGGCCTGGTCCCGGGCCGTGACCGCGCCGGCGTGGACCCGCGTCATGGCGAGGACGAGATCGACGTCGAGGTGCGACGGGTCGATCTTGCGGCTGCGGTGGTCGCCGAGGGCGAGACCGAGCTCCTCCATCACCGTCACCGCATGGGGCGTCGCCCCTCGCTCCGCCCAGCCGAGGGTGCCAGCGGACTGCACCTCCGCGGCGATCCCCCGTTCCGCGAGCCGGGCCTGGAGGATCACCTGCGCCATCGGCGAACGGCAGGTGTTGCCGGTGCACACCGTCAGCACGCGCAACGTGGACATCGGCCCACGATGGCACGGTGCCGGATCCAGGTGCTACACCACGAGGCATCCGGCGACCGAGGAGACGCAGCCATGCCCGGACCACTCGAAGGTGTGAAGGTCGTCGAGATCGGCGTGTGGGTCGCCGGCCCCGCGGCGGGCGGCATCCTGTCGGATTGGGGGGCGGACGTCATCAAGATCGAACCGCTCACGGGCGATCCGGCGCGCACGTTCCAGCGCATGCTCGGCAGCGACATGCCCACGAACCCGGTCTTCGAGATGGACAATCGATCGAAGCGCTCGATCGCGCTCGATCTGTCGACCGACGACGGGCTCGCGATCGCCAAGGAACTCATCGCCGACGCCGACGTGTTCGTCACCAACGTACGCCTGGCCGGACTCGACCGCCTCGGCCTCGATCCCGACAGCCTCCTGGCCGCCCATCCCCGACTGGTGTACGCCGCGATCACCGGCTTCGGACTCGAGGGGCCGGACCGCGACAAGGCCGGCTACGACATCGCCGCGTTCTGGGCCCGGTCCGGCATCGCCCACCTGCTCGCTCCGGAGGGCGAGGACCCACCGTTCCAGCGGGGAGGGATGGGTGACCACAACGCCGGTCTCGCGGGCGCGGCCATGATCAGCGCGGCGCTCTTCAACCGTGAACGCACGGGTGAGGGCCAACTCGTGTCCACGTCGCTGTTCCGCGAAGGCGTGTTCACGATCAGCTTCGACCTGTCGGTGACGGTCGGCTGGGGCATCACCCTCGGAACCGGCAAGCGCGAGACGATGCACAACCCGTCGACCAACAACTATGTCGCCGCCGATGGCCGACGGTTCTGGGTGGTCGGCCTGGAAGCCGACCGCCACTGGCCCCCGATGGCTCGCGTCGTCGGCCATCCGGAATGGATCGACGATCCCCGGTGGGCGACCGCGATGGACCGCGCGATGAACGGTCAGGAGCTGATCCGCTCCCTCGACGAGATCTTCGTGACCAAGCCGCTCGACGAGTGGATCGAGATCTTCGACACCGAGCCCGACTTCTTCTGGGCGCCGGTGAACTCGCCGGACGATCTGCTCGCGGATCCCCAGTTCCACGCGTCGGGAGCGCTCATCGAGGTTCCCGACGGCGCGACCGGCACGATGATGATCGCGACGCCGTGCGACTTCCACGGCACGCCGTGGGAGGCGCGCAGCCTCGCCCCCGGTCTCGGCGAGCACACCGAGGAGATCCTGGCGTCGCTCGGCCGCGCCGACGACGTCGAATCGCTGGCCGCGTCGGGAGCGGTCGGTCTGCCCGCCACACTGTAGGTCGTGTGGTGGACTGAACTCCGTGGCCTGCTGGCCGTCGTACTGGTCGCGATCGGCATCGCGTCCGCGTGGTCGTGGATCGAGAACCGACCCGTGGAGGAACTCGACCTCACGTCGACCACGACGACCACCACCACCACGACCACCGTGCCCCCCGCCACAACGATCGACCAGGACGCCCGCAACTTCGAGATCTGCGCCCAGGCCCGGGTCTTCGTCGACGAGGTCGCCCTGCTCCCGTCCGATGCCGGCCCCGGCCCGGTCGCGGAGCTCGCTCTCATCTTCTGGCAGCAGGCGGAGGCACTGTCGACCGGCGCCGCCCGCGCCGAGATGAGCGCCGTCGTCACCTACTACGAGGACTATCTCGAGACGGCCGCACCGTTCGACTTCAACACGTCCCGCATCATCGTCGAGGGCGACAAGGAGAAGCTCCAGCAGCTGCTCACCCGCCCCGCCCCGGGCCTGGAGCAGTCCCGTCAGGTCATCGGCTTCGGCTGCGGCATCGACGTGCCCGATCAGCCCAGCATGCGGGCGAGCGACTTCGAGGACCTCGAGGACCGACTGCTCGACCCGGACGACGACGACCGGTGACCTATCCCCCCGAGCGGCACCTGCTGCGCGATCTCGCGTTTCGCGGGGAGCGCACACACGACCGGGCGTCCAACCGGATCGACGTGACTCCGGGACTGCTCGACGACCGAGGCGTCCGGGTCGGCGTCCTGGCCACCATGGTCGACGTGACCGGCGCGGCCATCGCGCTCGCCTCGATCCGGCCCGATTGGATCGCCACCTCCGATCTCGGCGTCCATGTCGTACGGCCGATCGAGCGGGGCGAGGTCGAGGTCACCTGCACCCCCCTGCGGGTCGGCGCGCGCTCGATCGTCGTGGATGCGCGCATCGTCGACGACCATCGGTCCCTCTGCGCCGTCGGCCGGATGGCGTTCGCCCGGATTCCGGGCTCGGCGACGGCGGCGACCATGGACGAGGCGGTGGGCGACGAGACCGTCCACCACGCGATCGACGGTGGGCGACCGATCGCCGACCCGATCGACGAGCTGTGCGGCTTCACGCCGGTCGGTCCGGGTCAGCTGCGCTTCGACAAGGGGGACTACGTCCGCAACAGCTTCGGCACCGTCAACGGCGGTGTGCTCGCCCTCGCGGCGGACGCGGCGGCCGCGTCCGCGTGCGGTGGCGGCAGCGCCGTCGACCTCCAGATCCACTATCTCGAACAGATCGGTGATGGCCCGGTCGGCGTCACCGGCGAGGTCGTGCGCGACGACCCCTTGCCGTTCGTCCGCGTCCGGATCGAGGACCTCGCCGATGGGCGGCTGGTCGCCGTCAGCGACGTGACGGTTGCGCCTCGTTGAGTGCGTCCGCCGTCATCTGCTCGAAGTCCGACGCGGGCAGGGGCTGGTGGAACAGGAAGCCCTGCATCAGGTCGATGCCGAGTTCTTCGACGGCATTGCGTTGATCCGCGGTCTCGACTCCCTCGGCGATCACGTCGATGTCGAGCGCCCGGGCCATCGACACAGTCGCCTCCACGACGGCGCGTGAGACGCTGTCGCGCAGCAGGCCGTCCACGATCGAACGGTCGATCTTGACCGCCCGCACGAGGTCGAGATCGCGGATCCGGCTGAACGCGCCCTGCGAGGTGCCGAAGTCGTCGATCACGATCCGACAACCGATCTCGGCGAGACGGTGGAGCGTGCGGTTGGCATCGTCGACCCGCCGCAGGAGCAGCTCCTCGCCGACTTCGAGATCGAGCTGGGCGGCGTCCACGCCGGCCCAACCGAGGATCTCGCCGACCCGATCGACGAACGCGGGGTCCACGAGCTGACGTTCCGCGAGGTTGACCGCCACGCGGGTGGAGCGGCCAGGACCGTAGAGGTGGTTCCAGACCGACGTCTGCGCGACCGCCTCACGCATGACGACCTCGCCGAGTCGGCCGAGCAGTCCGGCTTCCTCCGCAACGGTGAGGAATCGATCGGGTCCGAGCACGCCGTGCACCGGATGCTGCCACCGGACGAGTCCCTCGAGTCCCACGACCTCCTCGGTCGAACTCGACACGATCGACTGGTAGTACACCTGAAACTGGCCATCCGCGAGAGCCGGGACGAGAGCCTGCTGGACCTCCCGGCGGTCCAACCCCTCACGGCGCTCGTGTTCGCCGTAGACGCCGACGCCGAGCTTGCGCTTCTTCGCCCGGTACATGGCCTGATCGGCGTTGCTCAACAGATCGTCGGGCGATGCGGGGCTGACCCGCGACCCGACCGCCACACCGATGCTGGGCGTCATGAGGATCGCGCCGTCATCGAGACCGATCGGCTCCTCGAAGGCACACCGCACGTTCTCGGCGACCTCGCGTACGGCGGACTCGCGCTCGAGCCCCAGCGTGACGACGACGAACTCGTCACCACCCCACCGCCCGACCAGATCCTCACCCCGCACGGACGCCCGGAGCCGTTCACCGAACCCGCGCAACAGGGCGTCGCCCGCCTCGTGACCCATCGAGTCGTTGATCGCCTTGAAGCCGTCGAGATCGAGGAAGAGCACGCCGACGACGCGGTCGTGGCGATAGGCGCTGCGCAGGGCGATCTCGAGCCGGGCCCGCAGCTCGTCGCGGGCGAGCAGGCCGGTCAGCTCGTCGTGCGACGCCCGGTGTTCCATCTCCCGCAGGCGGGCGTCGCTCGTGGCGGAGAAGTAGCGCTGCACCGAGACCGCGAACGCCATGGCGATGGTGACGGCGAGGCCGGTGTACAGCACGGCTGATTCGTGGGTGACGACGGCGGCGATGCCAGTGACCACGTACCCGACCGCGGCGGGTACGACGATGGTCCGGGTCAGTCCCGCGCGAGCCCGCGCGGCCCACGATGCATGGCGATTCCGCCGCTCGGTGCGCACGTCCGTTTCTTCGGCGGTGGTCACCGGCGAACTGACCACCTCGCCGAGTTCGATCCGTTCGACCCATGCCCCGACGTCGCGAAACGGTCCCCGCGACCCATTCAGCCCCCGTCGGTTCGCTGCGGGTGACATCCATCTGTCAGATTTGCTCCCGATGAGCAGCGTGGACGACAACGAACTCCCCGCCCACCCGGGCCGATTCGACGGCAGGATCGCGGTCGTGACGGGCGCAGCGTCCGGCATCGGACGGGCGACGGCGACCCGGCTCGGTGCCGAAGGTGCCGGAGTGGTCGCGGCCGACATCAGCGAGGGCGTGCACGACGTCGTCGACGAGATTCGGGCCGCGGGCGGCCAGGCCGTCGCCGTGGAGTCGGACGTCTCCGAACGGGCCGGGGCCGAGGCGCCGATCGACGCCGCGATCGACACGTACGGGCGGCTCGATGTGCTGTGCAACATCGCCGGAATCCTCGCCGCGGCGCACTCGGATCAGGTGCCCGACGAGCAGTGGGAACGCATCATCGCGGTCAACCTCACCGGCGTCTTCTACACAACCCGTCGCGCCCTTCCTTCGCTCGTCGACTCGAAGGGATCGATCGTGATGGCGTCATCGACATCGGCGCTGTCCGGTCATCCGTGGATGACGGCCTACAGCGCGAGCAAGGGCGGGGTTCTCGCCATGACCCGCACCCTGGCGATGGAGTACGCACGGCGCGGGGTCCGGGTGAACGCCGTGGCTCCGGGTGGCATCACGACGCCGATGGTCGGCGGCCTCGAGCTGCCCGACGACGTCGACTTCTCGCTGTTCGACCGGATCTCACCACTCGACGAGTTCCGCGGGCCCGAGACGGTGGCCGCCGCGGTCTGCTTCCTCGCCGCGCCCGAGGCCGCGCACATCAACGGCGAGGTGCTGCGGGTGGACGGCGGCACCCTCGCCTGATCAGTGGCCTCGTCGCGCGGCCTCGGTCGCCAGCACGAACCCCATCGGGATCGCCGGGGCGAGGAAGAGGGCGATCAATCCGAACCACCACGTGATGGTGAAGGCCACGGCCACTGCCGCGATGCCGCCCACCAGGCCGAGCGCGGCGGCGATCCGGATGCCGGTCAGCGAGGGTTCGTCGTCGGTGGTGACGGGGACGTCGGAGGAAGTTGCCACGTGTCCTTCATCGGCGGATTCCCCCGAACTTGAATGCTCGCCACCGTTCGTGGTGAACCACCTGCAACCATGATCGCCATGCGGAGGACGGTCGGGGTTGTCGCGATGGCGCTGCTCGTGGCGTCGTGCGGTGGCGACGACGGGACCGCCCCGGTCCCCACGTCCTCGGGGCCGACCCCGACGCCGACGCAGGAATCCGTCGAGACCGGCCTGACGAGCCCGTGGCCGGCACCCCTCGGCGACGCCCATCAGGAGTGGACCGTTCGTGTCGTCGACCGCGTCCCGCACGACCCGACGGCGTTCACCCAGGGCCTCGAGTTCACGGACGCGGGTCTCCTCGAGAGCACGGGCCGACGGGGCGCGTCGTCGCTCCGCCTCCTCGACCCCACGACAGGCGAGATCCTGGTGCAGGTCGACAACCTCGACGAGCACTTCGGCGAGGGCGTGGCCGTCCGGGACGGTATCGCCGTGCAGCTGACCTGGCAGAGCGGTGTGGCGCTCCGCTGGGACGCCGAGCTCGCGCCGGTCGGCGAGTTCGCCTACGAGGGTGAGGGGTGGGGGCTGTGCCACGACGGCGCCGACTTCTGGATGTCCGACGGGTCCGCCACACTCACCCGTCGCGACAGTGAGACCTTCGCCCCACTCGCCACCGTCACCGTGCGCCGCGACGGCGAGCCGGTCGGACTGCTGAACGAGCTCGAATGCATCGGCGACCGGGTGGCGGCCAACGTGTGGTGGTCCGACGAGATCGTCGTGATCGACCCGGCGACCGGCGTCGTCGGGGCCACCATCGACGCCGCGGCCCTGGCCGACGAGATCGCATCGCCGGACACCACGGCGGTGCTCAACGGCATCGCCGATCCGGGGGACGGGACGCTGGTGCTCGGCGGAAAGCTCTGGCCGACGCTGTTCGTCGTGGAGATCGTCGGCTGAGTGTCAGCGCGCGTGCGTACGATCGCGACATCGCGACGACACCACCGCCTCCCTCGCCGACCTACGGCCTCGACATCGAAACCGACACCACCCTTGATGGTCTCGATCCCACCGTCGCGTCCGTCGTCGCCGTCGCGGTCACGGGCGCCGACTTCGAGGTCGTGCTCGACGGCGACGAGCCGACCCTCCTCGCCGAGCTGGACCAGCTGCTCGCGGGCCTCGCCCCCGGTGTGTTGATCACCTGGAACGGCGCGAGCTTCGACCTGCCGTTCCTCGCCGATCGCGCCCGGGTGATCGGCGTGGATCTCGGGCTCCAGCTCGTCCTCGATCCGGCCATCCCCGGGCACCATGATCCGCTCAACGGCCACGCCGGCGCCTACCGGGCCCGCTGGCATCGCCACGCCCACGTCGACGGCTACCAGCTCTACCGGGCCGATGTGGGAGCGAGCCTGCACCTGCCGTGTGGGCTCAAGCCGCTGGCCCGCTTCGTGGGGCTCCCCGTGGTCGAGGTCGACCGGGAACGCATCCACGAGCTGAGCGCCGACGACCGCCGTGCCTATGTGGCCAGCGACGCCCACCTCGCCCGGGCCCTGGTCGGTCGGCGGGCGCAATGGACCCGCGGGATCGACTACCTGCCCGCCGCGTCGATCGGTTCGTAGCCGGCCACCTCGTGGTGCGGGGTGTCGAGATAGATCTTCGCCTCGGGGACCCCGGCGAACTTGCCGTGGCTCCACCGCACCTCGACATGGCCCTCGATCACTCGCTCGGAGCCATCGGTGGCAACCAGATCGGCGCGCCATCGGACCGTGGGTTGGCCTGCGTGCTCGCCCCACATGTCGAAGCTGCGCAGCTCGAACTGGTTGCGGAAGTCCCACGGGGTGCCCACCCGGTAGCGGAGCGGCTCGTCGTCGAGCCCGGCCCCGAGCACGAAATAGGGCGCCGCCTGCAGGCGCAGGACCCGCCACAGGAACTCCTCACGCTCCCGGCGACCGCCGGCGGCGCGCAGCAGCCGGGCCGCGCTGGCCCGGGCGATCTCGAACGCCACGAGCTGCCAGTCCGTGCGCAGCGCGGCCGGCCAGTGGCCCTTCAGCGCCTGCTTGAGGAGCAGGCGATGGTCGGCATCGAGGTCGGCCACGCGGGCCGGGAGCGACGGATCGCCGACATGGTCACGGACCGTCGCGTAGAAGTCCTGGAAGGACTCGGGCGCGACGCTCGCGAACCAGTCGCCGCTCTGCTTGGCCCGCTCGCTGAGCGCCCGGTCGAACACATGCCAGGGCGAGGCGTTGTGGAGGATGTTCGAGCCGTACTTGCAGCTGATCAGGTAGACGTGGTCGACCCGCAGGTCCGCCGGGATCTGCTCGTAGGCGGGCGGGCGGTGAGGGCCCTTCCACTCGACGATCCACGGCGGACGGCCCCGGAGCCCGTCGTCGGCCCGGGCGAAAACCGCGCCGTTCTCGTAGGCCGTGCGGAAGACCCGCTCGTGCGAACCCGACTCGAACGCGGCGTCCAACCGGTCGTAGACCCCGTCGTCGACGTTCACGATGAACCGGGGTCGCGCGGCGAGCGCCCGCTCGATGTCGCGGAACCCGAACAGGCCGAGCCCGGTGACGATCTCGGTGATCTCGGTGCGGGTGTCAGCCATCGGGGCCGCCGTCGGCGAACAGCCGGGTGAACTGGAGTTGGGCCCCGATCATGTCGGCGGGCAGGTCGTCGTCGGAGTAGACGCTCTTGCCGTCGTAGACGTCGATGCCGGTGCCGGTGGCGCGGATCCAGGCGACCGTCGCGTCGCCCCACCGTTCCTCGAGCAGGGCATCACGGATCGGCTGGGCATGGGGGCCGAGCAGCCCGGGCGCGGTGCGGGCCACGACCTCGAGGGCGAGGACCCGGTGCAACAACTCGATGTCGTCGGCGAGAAAGATCGACGGCGGCTCGGTGTGCACGACCGCGTAGGCGACCGTGGCCACTACGAGGGCCGGTTCGCCATGTCTTCGAACCGCTCCACGTCCGACTCGGTCCAGTAGCCCGGGATCGGCAGCACCGAACCGCCCTCGGCGTAGGCCCGCAACCGAGCCACGCCGGCGGCATCGAACATCTCCACCGCATCGAACACCTGATCCGGCCCGACGGCGCGCAGCGCCTTGTCGCCCTCGCTGTTGGCCTTGGGCAGGTTGGAGGTGAGCACGAGCACCCGGCTCGGATTCTGGGGCTCGTCGGTGGCCCGCAACACATGGATCCGACCGAGGGTCTTCCACAGTGTGTCGGTGCGCATCAGACCCGGGCGCACGGTGGTGAAGGCCCCCGAGACGTCGACGTAGAACTGTCCGCCGTCCTGATCGGCGACGAGGAAGTTGAACTGCACGCCGACCTTCGGGATCTTCACGGGCGCCTTCAGCACTTCGAACCCGGCCTCGACGAGCACCCGCTCCGCGATGTCGGCCGCCTTCTTGCCCTCGCTCGTGGCGCGGGCCTGGAAGAACTCCTGGCGATCCGCATCGTCTCCCGGGGTCTCGAAGAGCGGATCCTCACCGACCACCTCGACGGCGCGCAGTCGGGGCCGGGCCCGTTCGGCGTCGACGCGGGCCGCGGCGATCTCGCAGTACTCCGCATCGAGATCGAACCCGAAGCCACGGCGACCCGTGCGTTCCGAGGCCACCAGGGTGGAGCCCGACCCGAGGAACGGATCGAGCACCGCGTCGCCCTCGTAGGTGTAGAGATCGATGAGCCGGCGGGGCAGCTCGACCGGGAACGGGGCCGGATGCTGCACCCGGCGAGCCGACTCCGGACTGATCTTCCAGACGTCGAGCGTCGCCTCCATGAAGTCGTCGGCCGACATGGTGGACTCGCGGCCCTTCGACTGGGCCCGGTCGAAGCGGCCCTTGCTGGCGACGATCACCCGCTCGGTGAGATCACGCAGCACCGGGTTGGTCGCCTTGCGGTACGACCCCCACGCCACCGAACCCGTGGCGCCCTCCGCCTTCTGCCAGATGATCTCGCCCCGCAGCAACAGGCCCAGATCGTCCTGCAGGATCGAGATCACATCCGCGCTCAGGCTCCGGTAGGGCTTGCGGCCGAGGTTGGCGACGTTGACCGCGATCCGGCCGCCCGGCTCCAGCACCTCGACACAGGACGCGAACACATCTCGCAGCATCTGGAGGTAGTCGAAGTAGGAGGTGGGCACCGACGGCACGGAGCTGCGGGTGTCGGGATCGCCGGTGATCGCGAGCTCGTACTCCTTTCCCACGAAGTAGGGCGGCGAGGTGGCCACCAGCGCCACCGAGTTCGCCGGCAGCACGTCGGCGATCTCGCGGCTGTCGCGATTGTGAATCGCCGCAATCCCGTCCGGGATCGGGTTGACCGTGTCGTCCGCGCTGATCTCGGGCGGGGTGAAGCGCTCGTAGAACGACGTGGAGTCGTGGCTCTCGCGTTTGCCGACACCGAATGCGGTGGTGGCGGTGGTCTTGCGTTCGGTCACGGCGATCTCTCCGAGGGGTACTGGCTGATCCTACGAGGCGAGTATCCACAGGGGGTGTGACACTCGGTGCGCAGACGCCGTCAGCCCAGCAGCTCCGCGAGGCGTTCGCGCACCGCCGGCTCGAGCGTCCGCCAGTCGTAGATGGAGCCGCCGATCGACCCGGTGTCCTCCAGGGCGACGACGAACCGCTCGATCTCGTCGATCGTCGCCAGCGGCTCCGGCGGATCCGGCGGGTCGTCCACGCCGTCGAGCCCGCCGATGCCGCCGATGCCGTGCACGAGGGCGTCGGGGTCGCCGACGTTCGCCCGGAGACGGCGCGTCGATTCCTCATGGTACGTGTAGCCCTCGCCGTAGCCGGAGCGATCCGAGCGGAACGACCAGTAGCTCATCGGCATCCAGACGTCGTAGGACGGCGCGAGCTCGGCCCACGGGAACCCCGGCCAGAACGACGTGTTGACGACCTCCATCTGCACCGGCGGCGGCACGATCGCGGCCAGCGGGTCGTCGCCGACGACGGCATGGAGATCGCCGCTCAGGGCGAGCAGTCGTTCGGTGCGGGTGGCGTCGTCGATCTCCTCACCGCCGGGGGCGGTGCCGATCCATTCGATGTCGACACCGATCCCGTCGAAGCGCTCGCCGAGCACCGTGAACTCGTGCATCGCCACGAGCCGATCGAGGTCGTCGCCGACCGTGTCCCAGAACGGCAGGTACCAGGCGACCACGTCCACATCCTGCGCGTGGGCGGTCAACAGCAGTTCGGCGAGCAGCCACGGGTCGACCAGGCCCTCGGGGGTCCGGTCGTCGAGCCGGGCGGCCTGGAGGTAGATCGTGCCGACGCCCAGGTCGGCCATCTCGGCGACGTCGGCGGCCGTCACCGTGGGCGGGTTGTACGCCGGGTCGTAGTCGAACACGTCGACCCAGGTGCCGTAGCCGCGGTAGGGATCGACCGTGCGGGCCGGTGGGCCGTCGATCTGCATCACCGCGTCCACGAGGGTCCGGTCGCCCGCGCCCACGGCGGCGACGACCGGGGGCGGATCGTGGACCCGACTGTTGGCGATGAAGACGGCACCTCCGCCGACGAACGCGGCGACCACGAGCCATGCGCCGACCCACAACACCCATGCCGTGCGGTCGCGTCCGGTGTCGTCCATCGGGCGGGATCGTAGGCGACTCGCGTTTGCGAACGGGCCCACAGCTGGCATCCTTGACACGTCGAGACGACTACGTTTCGCCGAACTGCAGTGGAGACCTCCCTTGACGTACAAGCCCGGTGACCGCGTCGTGTATCCGCATCACGGCGCAGCGGTGATCGAGAAGAAGGAGAAGCGCACCGCGTTCGGTGAAGAGAAGGACTATCTCGTCCTGCGCATGGCGCACGGCGAGATGACCCTCGCCGTTCCCGTCGACAAGGCCGAGGAAGTCGGCATGCGCTGGCCGATCTCGACCGAGGACGTCGAGGACCTCTTCGAGGTGCTCGCCAAGCGCGACGTCCGCGAGCCGGCCAACTGGTCGCGGCGGTTCAAGAACCACCAGGAGAAGCTCAAGTCGGGCGACGTCTACCAGGTGGCCGAGGTCGTCCGGAACCTCGCCCTGCGGGACCAGGCCAAGGGTCTGTCCGCCGGTGAGAAGTCGCTCTACACCAAGGCCCGCAACGTGCTCGTCTCCGAGCTCGCGTTCGCCCTCGACGTCGAGGAGGACAAGGCGATGGCCAAGGTGGACGACGCGCTCGTCTGACCGGCGGGCGCGGTGGGCGACGCGATCGCCCGACACGCAGCAGCTACGGTTCCGTCCATGTCGAGGCGGACATTGCGAGTCCTGGCGGCCATCGTCACCTGTGCGGTCGTCGCCGCCGCGTGCGGAGACGATGACGCCAGCACCACGAACGACCCCGACCCGACCACGACGGCGCCCACGAGCACCTCGCCACCCTCAGTCGGTGAGCCCGTCGTCCCGATGGTTCTCCCGGTCGCAGATCGGGCCGACAGCGCGACCGATCCGGCGATCGCGGGCGAGGCAATCAGCGCCTTCGGCCTCGACCTCCTCGGCGCGCTGCGGACCGACAGCCCTGAAGCCAACGTCGCCGCATCGCCCACGAGCATCGCCATCGCCCTCGCGATGCTCGAGCCGGGCGCCAGCGGCGCTGCTGTCGAGCAGCTCCACGAGCTCCTGCGCATCGACGATCCCACGCGGTGGCATCAGTCGATGAGCGCCCTCGAGACATCGATCGAAGACCGAGAACCGTGGCCCGGAAACGACGGGGACGAGCCCGGCGAAGTGATCGCTCGCATCGCCAACGCCGCGTATCTGCAGACCGGGTATCCCTTCGAACCGGCCTACCTCGAGGCGATCGGCCGGGCCTACGGTCCCGTGCTCAACGAGGTCGACTTCGAACCCGATCCCGACGCCGTCGGGCACGCCATCAACGAGTTCGTCGCCGACGCGACGAACGAGCGGATCACCGATCTCATCGCCGACGGCGTGATCGATCCGGCCACCGTGCTGGCGCTCGTCAACGCCCTGTATTTCAAGGCATCCTGGCTCGAGACCTTCGATGCGGAGGCGACCGAGGACGGCTCGTTCACCCGCTTCGACGGCAGCACCGTCACCGTGCCGATGATGACGGGAGAGAGTTCCGGATCGCTGCAGGGCGACGGCTGGGTGGGTGCGGAGAAGTCCTATGTGGGCGGGTTCGCCGTGCAGTTCGTGCTCCCGGAGGAGGGCCGCTTCGATGAGATCGCCGCGGACCTCGATGCCGTCTTCGCGGATTGGCAATCTCACCCGAGCAGTCGGAGTCTACTCGTCGTCCCCCGGTTCGAGACCCGCGTGAACACGGAGCTGTCCGACGCCCTCATGGCGCTCGGTCTCGATGCGCCCTATGCCTCCGGCGGACTCAACGGCATCGCTTCGGACCCGCGGCTGGTGATCGACAGAGTCATCCACGAGACGTTCCTCGCCATGGACGAGGAGGGCACCGAGGCTGCGGCGGCAACCGTCGTCCTCGCGTTCCCCACGAGCGCGGGAGGTCCTCCCGTCGACGTCGAACTCGACCGGCCGTTCCTCTTCCGCATCATCGACGGGGAGTCAGGTGCCACGCTGTTCATCGGTCAGGTCGCGGACCCGACCGCGTGAGATCGTTCAGCCTCGCTGGCGGTTGAGCTGCTTGGTCATCTCGGTGGCGATGTTGTCGCCGATGCCGGCGAAGGCGACCTGGAGACCACGGTCGAGCAGTCGGGCCATGCCCTTGAGCTGCACGTCCAACTCGATCGTCACGGACGACCCGCCGTCGCGGGGCGCGATCGTGATGACCTCGCGGCCCTTCACCTTGCCGCTGGTGGTGAGCACGATCTCCTCGGGCTCCCGGGTCGACTCGACCGTCTGCACGGCGTCGATCGCCTTGCCGTAGAACCCGACGGTGACGGCGTAGCTGCCGTCGCCCCGATCCGACACGCGGCGCACCGACGGGTCCCACTCGATCCGATGCTCGGGGTCACGCAGGTAGGCGAACGCGTCCTCGGGGGAGGCGTCGACGTTGATGGTTGCCGCGTAGGAGGCCATCGGAAAATGGTCGCCGCCCCGACCGGCGCCGACAAGGGCCGGTTGGCCCAATCACACCGGCGAAGCAACCGCCGAGCGTCGGTGGCCGATCACGGCCGCGACGAACCAGATCGTGCAGAAGCACAGGATCGGTCCCCAGAACGCCCACGACCACGAGTCGTCGAGCTCGAGGCCGAACCCCCGGCCGAGCGCAGGCGCGACCAGGAGGGTGGTGAGGAACTGGCGACGGGCCGAGTAGCGGATCACGCCGAGTTGCTCGAGCACGAAGTCGAGCGTCGCCGGGATGCACGGAAGCCAGATGAACCAGAGGTCGAGCGATTCGGGCCAGAGCACGATCCCGGCCAGGCTGAGGGCGGCGAACAGCGCCGTCACCGGATACAAGGTCAGGCAGCGCCGACACCAGTGCTTCCCGCCGATGACCACGCACCGGTCGTACTGGTCGGCGTGGTGATGGGCCCGCCACATCGCCCTGCGGGCCCGCTCGGCGTCCTCCCGCTCGGCGATCTCCGCGAGTTTCTGTTCGAACGCGTCCGGCGCGACCGTCTGGGCCATACGACCCATTCGGCCGCAACCCCGCCGGCTTGAGAAAGTACGGGGGTCAGACCCCCGTACTTTCTCCGGGGACGAGGGCGGCGAGGGCGGCGCGGTCGACCTGGCCGGTAGCGGCGGTGCGGGGGATCCGGTCGACGATCGCGAGCTGGCGGGGGCGCTGGTGGGGCGCGAGATCGACGTCGGCGAGCAGGCCGTCCAAGGTCGGCGTGGTGCCCGGCTCGGGGACGACACACAGCGTCACCACCTCGCCCCACTGGGGGTCCGGAAGGCCGATGACCGCGACGTCGGCGAGGCCGGGCGAACCGACGAAGGCCGTCTCGACCAGCGCGGGCGACACCGACTCGCCGCCGGTGCGGATCAGCTGCCCGAGCCGACCGACGATCGACACGAAGCCGTCGTCGTCGAACGCCGCGACATCGCCGGTGCGGAACCAGCCGTCGACGAAGGCCGCAGCCGTCGCCTCCGGGTCGTGGAGATAGCCGTCGAAGGCGACCGGCGTGCGGACGAGCATCTCGCCCTCGTCGCTCAGCCGCAGCTCCACGAGCGGGCTCGGACGTCCGCAACTGCCGACCCGTTCGAGGATGTCCCCGTGATCCAGTGCGGTGACGTTGCCGACCTCGGTGGACCCGTAGAACACCCGGACGTGGGCATTCGGCGCCGCCGTGGCGATGGCGGCGAGCAGCTCCGTCGGCGTGGCGTAGGTGCCCGTGTCGGCGAAGCGCAACGAGGTGAGCGGCGCGCCGTCGCCGAGGTGTTCGAGGATCCGTTGCCACACGCCGGGAATCGCGTTGAGCCGGGCCGCGTCGTGGTGTCGCACGGCCTGGACGATGTCGGCAGGATCGGCCCGCTCGAGGAACACGATCCCGTCGCGGGCGTGCCACTGCTGCATCGCCATCGTCCATCCCGCCATGTGGAACAGCGGATACGGGCAGACGAGTACCCCGCGGGGCTCGAGCTGGGACCCGGGATGCGACCGCAGCACCGAGACGCGGTTGGAGATCACGACCCCCTTGGGCAGCCCGCTGGTGCCGGACGTGAAGAAGACGACGTGCGGATCCTGCTCGCCGATCTCCGGTGGGGCCGGGATCGGCCCGGCCAACCCGTCGGTGTCTCCGGCGACGACTTCGAGGGCCGGGCGGGCAACCGTGCGGATGTGATCCCGCGTCTCGGCCGGCAGCCGCGGGTCGAACGGTGCGAACACCGCGCCGAGCAGGGCGCAGCCGACGAAGACGTCCGCCATGTCGATCGACACGGTCCCGCCGAGCAGCACGACGTCGCCGGGGCCGATGCCGTGCGCGGCGAGTCCACCGGCCACCCGCTCCCCCGCGGCGAGCAGCTCGGCAAAGGTACGGGACTCGTCGCCGATCGTGACGGCCATGCGCTCGGGGGCACCGACGGCCGCGTTGCGGAGCACGTCGGCGACCAGGAGCTGGGTCACGACGCGGCCTCGCCCCGCGTGTCCTTCACGACCCCGACCTGGTGGGTGCCGGCGATCACGTCGGCGAGATAGTCGGGCGCATCGTGGGTGTCGACGAACCAACCCGTCGGGCACATCGTGAGGATCTCGACGAACGAGAACCCGTCGCCGCGCTCCTGGCACTCGAAGGCGGCGGTGAGCATGCGTCGGGTCCGCGCGACGTTGCCGGCATCGTTCACCGCGCCCCGGGCCACGTAGGCGGCACCGCCCATCGACGCCACGAGGTCGCTGATGAGGATCGGATGCCCGTCGCGCTCGGCGTCGCGGCCGTCGAGGGTGTTCTTGGTGCGCTGACCGAGCACGGTCGTGGACGTGATGTGCCCGCCCGTCTCGCCGAACACGCCGTTGTTCAGCAGGACGCACGTGATCCGCTCGCCCCGGGCCGCCGCGTGCAGCACCTCCTGGAGACCCTCGTTCACCATGTCACCGTCGCCCTGCACGGTGAGGACGAGTGCATCAGGTCGCATCCGCTTCACGCCCGTGGCCAGTGACGGCGCCCGACCGTGCAACGCCTGGAGCACCTCGACGTCGAGATTGTTCGAGAAGGCCGTGTAGCACCCGATCCCGAAGACCGAGATCGTCCGCTCGATCGCGCCCAGTTCGGCGATGGACTCGACGGCCGACCGGATCGCGATCGGCTCGCCACAGCCCGGGCAGAGATGATGGGCGCCGACGTCGACCAGCTCCGGCGTGAAGTCGTCGACGAGCGTGGCATCATCGGGCGCGACATCGGTGCGCAGGACGACACGGTGTTCGATTCGCTCGTGCTCGATCTCTTCGTGCTCGTGTTCGGTCACGCCATCGCCTCCAGATGATCGAGGATCCGGGCCCGGATCTTCGGGGCGTCGATCTCGGGACCGACGCCGAAGCCCGACGAGTCCATGGACAGCCCGCCGATGAACTCCACCGGGCAGGCGCCGAGGACCGCGAGCCGGACGTCGTCGACCATCTGCCCGAGGTTGTTCTCGTAGACGGCGACGCCGCGGGCTCCGGTGGCTGCGGCCGCCACCGCCTCGGCGGGGAACGGGAACAACGTGATCGGCCGCACATAGCCGACCCGGTGCCCCTCGGCCCGCAGCTCCTTCACGACCCAGCGCACGAAGCGGCCGATCGTGCCGAACGCGACCACGACCAGGTCGGCGTCGTCGCAGTAGCCGCGGTCGACCATCGGCTCGATCCCCGTGGCCATCTCGCGGGTGGCGACCCCGGCGCGTTCGAGATGCTCGGCGAGGTCGTAGCCGACGCCGTCGCGCTGCTTCGCCGCGCCGAGCGGCGAGAGCAGCTTCGCCCGACCGGACCCGCCGGTCGAGCCGTCGAGGGCCCACGGCTTGTCGACCGACGCCGGGGCGGCCGCGGCCAACTCGACCGCCTGGCTGGTGTGGCCGAGGTAATAGTCGCCGTAGAGCAGGACCGGGTTGCGCCACTCGTCGGCGAGATCGAAGGCGACCGGGACGAGATCCACCGCCTCGGCCACCGTGCTCGGCGCGAGCACCGGCGTGCGATAGTCACCGTGACCGCCACCCCTCGTGGCCTGGAAATAGTCGCCCTGGCCTCGGCCCATGTCGATCACGACGAGGGGGATACGGGCGGTGCAGAGTTCCGAGATGGACTCCTGCATCAGCGCGAGCCCCTGGCCGGTCGACCCCGTCGCGGCGCGGGCACCCGTCGCCGCGGCACCCCACGCCATCCCGATCGCCTCCAGTTCGGATTCGGCGTTCATGCAGACGCCGCCGGCCGGCGGGAGCAGCTCGGCCATCCGTTCGAGGATCTCCGTGAACGGGGTCATCGGATAGCCGGCGAAGAAGCGACACCCGGCGCCGACCATCGCGTGGGCGATGGCCTCGGAGCCCTCCACGAGTCGACGGCTCATCGGGGGTCCTCGATCTCGCGAGGCGTGTCGTACTTGTAGACCTGGAAGCAGAAGTCCGGACAGATCTGGCTGCACGCCTTGCAGCCCGTGCATCCGGGCGCGACCAGGAGCGGGAACCGGTGGCCCAGCTCGTTGACGGTCGTAGTGGTCATCTCGAGCACTCGGGGCGGGCATGCGTCGATGCACAGGTCGCAGCCCTTGCACGCCTCGCGGTCGATGACGACGGTGCCGCGGGTGAGGGTCATGCCGCCAGCTCCGCGCCGGCCCGTATCGCGGCGACACTCGAGTCGACGTGCTGCCGACGGTACGGCGGCAACGCTTCGGCCATCGCCGACGCGAGGGAGTCGACGCCGACGATCCCCGTCGCCGCGGCGAGCGCCCCGATCGCCACCAGCGAGCCGGCCATGGGGTTGCCGACCTCCTGGGCGATCGTGGACATGGCGTGTTCGATACGGGTGACGCCGTCCGGTGTGTCGATGTCGTCCGGGTCGACCACGGTCGTGTTGAGGAGCAGCACGCCGTCGTCGCGGAGCCGGGTGAGCGGGTCGGCGAGGTGGGCCGCATGGATGCCCAGCACGGCCCACGCCTTCGCGACGACCGGGGGTGCGTCGACGGGTTCGTCGGCGATCACGACGGTGGCATCGGTGTTGCCGCCCCGCATCATGCCGCCGTAGCTGGCGAAGAGCTGCACCTCCCGACCGTCGAGGATCGCGGCCTCGGCGAGCACCCGGGCCGCGAGCTGCACCCCCTGACCGCCGATGCCCGTGAGCAGCACCTCGCGCTCGCCGGCGGCGGTCATGACGGCGGGTCCTTGAGTTCCACGACGATCTCGCGGAAGGTCTCCGTGCCCACGTTCATCGCGGTCTCCTTGCCGCCCGCGCTGCCCCACACGACCATGCCCGGGCTCACCGGCCCGGCGATCGTGCGATCGGGCATCGTGGCCCCACCGAAGGCGTCCTCGCTGTCCGGCTCGAACTCGGCGGCCACCTCGTCGCCCTCCAGCTGGATCATCACATAGTCCGTCTCGTGATGGTGCAGGTCCGACCGTTGACCCGGCTCGAGTCGGAGTTCCCACACCCGCACCCGCTCGTTCTCGAACAGCAATGTGGTTCCCACATCGCCCCACTGGCGGTCGTCGGTCATGACACTTTCCTCTCGATGGTGGTCTCGCCGGCGACGGCAAGGACGAGTTGGACGAGCCGGTCGAGCTGCTCGCCGGTGAGCGCGTTGCCACGGCGCAGGGCCCGCCCGAGCGCACCGAACGCGAGGTCGTAGATCGCGGTGGCCCCGGCATCGTCCGTGTCGCCCGCATCCGCGACCTGGCGGATCAGGAGATCCTCCGACCGGCGCTGCTCGTCGGGGAACAGCTCCGCCAGCCGATCGGCCTGGGCGAGGAAGGGCCGGGTGCGGCGGGCGGCATCCGCATCGCTCGCCTGCGCGAGCACCCCTCGGGTCCACACGTCGAGCCGGTCCTGCGGCGTCGTGCACGGCGCCATGCGGCGCTCGAGGTACGACACGAGGGATCGACGACCTTCGTCGAGCATGAGGAGCAGGAGCTCGTCCTTGCTGTCGACATGGCGGTAGAAGGCCTGGTTCGACAGGCCAGCGGTGCGCAGGATCTCGCGGACCGGCGGATCGAGTGTTCCCGTCTCGGCGACGACGGTGAACGCGGCCCGTATGAGGTCGGCGAGCTCCTCGGCATAGGCGTCGGCGTGGGGCTGGGTGCGACGGGCGACCCGTTCGTCTGCCAGGGAACGCTGTTCCGCCTCGATGAGAACCATGTTCTCGATGATAGGGCGCTCAGATGTCGGCGTCGATCTCCAGTGCGTTGGCGACGAGCGAGAGGCCGGCGTACTGCCCGACCGTCCACACCAACTCGACTGCGGCATCCGCGCCGAACCGGGCCACCACGTCGGCCCGGGCCTCGGCGGTAACCGTACCGGCGACCATCGAATCGACGAAGGCGACGACCGCGGCATCGTCATCGCCGAACGTCGTCGGGTCGGTGTCCGACGGCTCCTCCCGACGGAGCGCATCGAGCTCGACGTCGGTGACCCCGGCCTCACGGGCGATCGGCTCGTGGTTGTCCCACTCGTAGGCCGAGTCGAAACGCCAGGCGACGCGCAGGCAGGCCAGCTCGTGACGGCGCACGCCGAGCGCCGGCGCCGCCGCGAGCGCGGCCGACCAGCGCAGGAACGGCTCCACGAAGTGGGGCTGATGGGACAGGACCCGGATGATGGCGAGGGGGTCGCCCGCGAGCCGCGCGCCGGAGAGTTCGACCCAGGCCCGGACCTCGCCGGTCAGCTCGTCGACCGGTCGGGGTTCGAGCGACCCGCTCATCCGACGAGGCGTTCGCGCAGCACCGGCAGGAAGCCGTCCGTGTGGGCCTCGAGCTGCTCGTCGACCTGGGCCGGCGTGAGGTCCTTCACGTGGATCCGCACGTTGACGGTGTCACAGCCGGCGGCATCGAGGAAGTCCGCCAGCCGCTCCGCCACCTCGGCGCCGGTCGGAGCGGCGATGAGCTGATCACCGTCCCAGTTCTTCATGGCCGACTCGGGCGCGTAGCTGCGGTAGTGCGCCATCTGTGCCGCCATCTCGTCGTTGGGCGGATCGCCGATCCACACCCGCCGGATCGCGATGCGAGGACCGGTCCCGCCGGCCTCCACGAAGACGTCGCTGAGGCGACGGGTGACCTCGGCGGTCTGGAGGCTGTCGTAGAGGATGCCGAGTCCGAGTCGGGCGGCCCGGCGCACCGCGCCCGGGCTCTGGGCGGCGACGACCATCGGCATCGGATGGGCCGCCGTGCGGGCAATCGCGCGATCGGCGCCGAGCGGCGTCGGGTCCTCGCCCCGCAACGCGGCGACGACCTTCGGCAGCGCGGCCTTGAACCGTTCGACGATTTCGTCGAAGGGCACCTCGGCGAGCTCGAAGTCCACCGGCAGGGCGCCCGCCGCGAATCCCGCGCCCACGCGACCCGGGTACGCGACGTCGAGCCACGCGAGGTCCTCGGCCATCAGCGCATACGGCTTCATGGGCAGCAGCAACGGGCAGGGCGCGGCCCAGCCGGTCGGCATCGAATCGAGCAGGAAGCCGGCGAGCTGGATCGGATTCGGGAGGTACCCGGGGAAATCGGCGTGGTGCTCGCTCACCATCACGCCGTCGTATCCCACCGCCACCGCGCGCGCGGCCTGCGCACGGATCAGCGCGATCTGCTCCACCGCGTCGGTGTCGTGCGGGTACAGCCGCAGCGAGACCGATCCCGGCCGCAGGGGCTCCGAGGTGAAGCGGGGGTCAGACACGAGTTGAAGCGGTCACAGGCGTTCGATGATGGTGACGTTGGCCTGGCCGCCGCCCTCACACATCGTCTGGAGGCCGTAGCGCCCGCCGGTGCGCTCGAGTTCGTGCAGCAGCGTCGTCATCAGCTTCGCGCCGGTGGCCCCGAGCGGATGGCCGAGAGCGATGGCGCCCCCGTTCACGTTGACCTTCTCGTGGGGGATGCCGTGCTCCTTCATCCACGCCAGCGGCACCGGGGCGAAGGCCTCGTTGCACTCGAACAGGTCGATGTCGTCCACCGACATGCCCGTCTTCTCCAACGCATAGGCCGTCGCCGGAATCGGGCCGGACAGCATGTAGATCGGATCGTCGCCCCGCACCGACATGTGGTGGATGCGGGCCCGCGGGGTCAGGCCGTGGTCCTCGAGGGCCTGCTCGGAGGCGATGAGCAGCGCGGCCGACGCGTCGCTGATCTGGCTGGCGCACGCCGCGGTGAGCCGACCGCCCTCGACCAACGTGGGCAGCTGCTGCATCTTCTCGAGTGAGCCTCCCCGGCGAGGGCCTTCGTCCATCGTGCAGTCCCCGACCGGCACGATCTCGGCGTCGAAGCGGCCCTCGTCGATCGCCCGGATCGCCCGTTCGTGGCTCTCGAAGGCGAAGCGCTCGCAGTCGTCACGGCTGGTGTCCCACTTCTCGGCGATCAGCTCGGCGCCGCGGAACTGCGACACCTCCTGGGTGCCGTAGCGATCCACCCACCCGGTCGAGCCGGAGAAGGGATCGTCGAATCCCAGCTCACTCGCCAGCGTCATGGCCGAGCTGATGGGGATCTGTGACATCTGCTGGACGCCACCGGCGACCACGAGATCCTGCACGCCCGCCATCACCCCCATGGCCGCGAAGGAGATCGCCTGCTGGCCGGAGCCGCACTGGCGATCGACCGTCGTGCCCGGCACCGCCTCCGGGAGCCCGGCCGCGAGCCAGCTCGTGCGGGCGATGTCACCCGCCTGGCCTCCGACGGAATCGACGTTGCCGAGGATGACGTCCTCCACCGCGTTCGGGTCGATCCCGGTGCGCTCCATCAGGGCCGAGATCGCGGCGGCGCCGAGGTCGGCGGGGTGGAGATGGGCGAGCCCTCCGCCGCGCTTGCCCGTGGGCGTGCGGACGGCATCGACGATGTAGGCGGTGTTGGGAGATCTCATGGATCCGATTGTGCCCTACTTGCGGTCGGGAGTGACACACGAGCGCCCCTCGGCCGGGCGTCGCGCGCCCATCCGTGTCAGTCTCTGCGCATGGAACGCATCTGGCGATCGCTCGGCCTGAACCTGGGCAAGTACTGGTATCTGGTGCTCGGAGCCGTGGTGGTGATCACCGGCGTTCTCTCCATCGGGGCCGGGAGGATCGAGTTCGCCACCGGCCAGGACAGCTACCTGAACCGCGACAGCCAGGAGGCGCTCGACAACGTCGAGTTCCAGAAGCAGTTCGGCGGCGAGGCCGTCATCCTCCTGTTCACCGCGGATGACGACGCGATCGTCCCCGACCTCTTCTCCGATGCCAACCGGGCCGAACTCGCCCGCATCGAGGCCGAGCTGCGCGAGATCGAGGAGGTCAGCTCGGTCATCACCCCGCTCACCTCCGTCATCTTCAGCAGCCGCATCATCGACGAGGGCGTCGGCACCGCCGGCCTCCGTCACGCACTCGAGGACGACCCCGATCCCGACTCGCAGGCCCTGCGCACGGAGGACCTGTCCACCACCCTCTTCCGGCTCGGCGCGGCCGGCGACGCGGATCTCGGCAACCGCGATTGGGTCGAGTTCCTGCTCTACGACAACACCGACTTCGTGCGCGACGGCACGGACGTCACCGGCCCGCCCGTCGAGGACCGCACGCTGCGGGCGAGCCTCCGGTCGACCTTCCCCGACCAGCAGACCGCGGTCGGCGGCGTGGTCATCGAGGGCAACGCCGACCTCGACACGCTCTCGTCCGCCACCGAGCAGGTGCTGGCGATCATGCAGACGGCCGAGCTCGAGGGGTGGAGCGCGATCACCACCGGCTCCCCCGTCTTCCTCAAGGACATCAACGACTACCTCCAGGGCGGCATGCTCACGCTCGGCGCCGCGGCGTTCGCCCTGATGGCGCTGGTCCTCCTCATCGCCTTCCCGGTTCGCTGGCGGCTGCTCCCGCTGCTCGCGGTGCTGATCGCCGTCGTGTGGACGTTCTCGATCCTCGGGTTCGCCGGGATCGACCTCTCCCTCGTCACCATCTCGGGTCTGCCGATCCTCATCGGGCTCGGCGTGGACTTCGCGATCCAGGTGCACAACCGCGTCGAGGAGGAAGTGGTGCTCGATCGCGAGGACCACCCGATGCGCGAGACGTTGGCCAACCTCGGGCCGCCGCTCGGGGCAGCCACGGTCGGCGCGGTGCTCGCGTTCCTGGTGCTGCGCATCTCGCTCGTGCCGATGATCCGCGACTTCGGCGTCATGCTCGCCGTCGGCATCGTGGTCATCCTCGTGATCGGCATCGTCGTGCCGACCGCGATCCTCGGCATTCGCGAGTACAAGGCGCGAACGACGTCGCTCACCGAGCCCACCCGCGTCGAACGGGCGATCGTGAAGCTCGGCGGTCTGCCGCAGAAGGCGGTCGTCCCCGTCATGGTGCTGTCCGTCGGCGTGCTCATCGCCGGCATCGCGCTGGAGGATCAGTTCGAGATCCAGAGCGATCCGGTGCGCTGGGTCAACCAGGACACCCAGACCGTGCGGGACCTCGAGACCCTCAAGGAGGAGACGAACTTCGAGAGCACGTTGGGCATCCTGATCGAGGCGAACAACATCAATGCTCAACCCGTCGCCGACATGCTCGCCGGGTTCATCGGCACCTGGGACTCACCGGACGAACTCCGCGTCGCGAACAGCTCGAGCATGGTGTCGACGATGACCAAGATCATCAACATCGAGGGAGCGACTCCGGTTGCGCCCCGCGCCGAGGACCTCGAGCTCCTGATCGACGTGATGCCCCCGGACATCCATCGCGCCCTGGTGGCGGACGACCGCACGGCGACGCAGGTCAACTTCCGTCTCGCCCCCGCACCCCTCGCTGACGACGCGATCCTCGTCGCGGAGATCCAGGCGGACCTCGAGCGCCGCATCGCCGAACTCGACCTCCCGTCCGATTCCATCCTGGTCGTCGACCTCGAACCCGGCGACCAGGCCGTGAAGGCCGTCCCGGCCGGGCTCGCCGTCGTCGGCGTCGGCCTGCTGGAGAACCTCTCGGCCAACCGCGCCGTGCTGACCTACCTCGCGCTCGTCGTCGCCGGTCTGTGGTTGTTGATCCGCCATCGCAGCGCGATCCGGGCGCTGCTCGCGATGACGCCCGTCCTGCTCGCGGTCGGCATGTCCTCGGTGATCGTCGCCGTGCTCGGCCTGTCGCTGAGTCCGCTGACCACGGTGAGCGGACCGCTCGTCATCGCGACGTGCACCGAGTTCAGCGTGCTCATCCTCGGGCGCTATCTCGAGGAACGCCAGCGGGGCCTGTCACCACAGGAGGCCACGGATCGGGCCTCGGCCCGGACCGGCCGCGCCTTCTTCACCTCGGCGCTGACCACGATCTTCGGCTTCGGGGTGCTCGTCTTCTCGGCCCTGCCGCTCCTGTCCGACTTCGGCCTGATCGTCACCATGAACGTGGCGGTCGCCCTGCTCTCGGCGCTCATCGTCATGCCGCCGCTCCTCGTCTGGGCCGACACACGGGGCCTGGTCGGCGTCGCCCCCGTCTCCTCCGAGTCCGCCGGCCACGGCGTGCGGCTCGCGGACCGGCCGGGGCCGTCGATGGCGCTCGGCGGCGTCGTGCTCGTGGCCGTCGGCCTTGCCCTGTTCCTCAGCGCCGACACCGAGGAAGGCAACGCCGCGACCAGCGAGTTCACCGCGGTGGCCCTCCCGACCACCACGACCACGACGACCACGACCACGGTGCCCGACCCCGACGAGCCGCCCGAGGTGATCGACGTCTCCCAGTTCGGCACCGACCCGCCAACCGAGTTCGTGCCCAGCGTCCTCTTCGGCCTGCTCACGGGGGCTGGAGCCGATCCGCAGCGGGCGGTGTGCACCGGATCGGTGCTCGGCGACCGCGTCGACCTCGATGCCCTCGTCACCGCACTGGATCCGCCGAACTACCCCGACGAGGCGCTGGTCCCGGTCATCCAGGCCGCGCTCGACTGCGGGATCGAGCAGGCCACGGTCGACGCGGCGATCGAGGCCGCCCGCGGCGGCTGACACGGGCTGGCCTGGCGGTGGGCCCGTGGTTTACGGTCGCTGCGCCGCGATGAAAGGCGCACATGAGCGAGCCCGACCCCTTCAGCGACCCCCCGACCCCGACCGCGCGGGGTGATCGGGACGGGCGACGTCGCGACGTGCTCGCCGCGGCCACCAGCATCCTCGAGGAATCCGGTTGGGAGGGACTGTCGATCCGCGCCGTCGCCTCCCGGGCCGGGGTGAGCACCGGGGCCGTCTACCAGTGGTTCTCCGGCAAGGACGAGATCTTCGGCGAACTCATGGCTCATGAGATCCGCGCCGGACTCGATCTGATCGAGCGCGTGCCCACGGAGTCGTTCCCCGCCACGGTGCGGCTGATGCTCGACTGGGTGACCGACCTCTACGAACGCCTCGGCCGCTACGAGCTGGAGTTCGCCGAGGCGAGCACCGGTCGGACCGACCGCGAGATCGCCGCCGGCGTCGATGCGACCTACCTCGAGCTCGGCAAGCGGGCGGACGAACTGCTCGACCGGGCGGCCGCCAACGACGGGATCGAATTGATCCAACACGAGTACCGGGTCACCTGGTTCTGGGCCGGGTGCGTCGGCACGGCCGAACGGCTCGCCCTGAGTCCCCAGATCTTCTTCGGCGAGACGCGTGAAGAGCTGCTCCAGCTCGCCTGCGACTCGCTCGTGCGCAGCCTCGTCGCGCGCTAGACGGGCTTGCGGCCGATGGTCGCGAGCGAGGTCGTGGACACCATCACGAAGCCGGGCGCTCGCACCTGCGCGAGCGCGGCATCTGCGTCCTCCTGGGTGGCCAACCCGGCCTCGACCAGCCGGGGGAACGCCCGTTCGAGGGCGAGGAACCACCACTCGCCGCCCGCCTCACCCGGACGCATCGCCCACACGTCGCCGACCACATCGAGGTCGGTGCACCCCAGCTCGCGGAGGCGTCCGAGGATCTGGAGCCCGTAGTTCGGGTCGTGCCACTCGTTCATGGCCCCCGAGGCGACGATCTGGTGGAGGCCGGCATAGGGCTCGGGCAGGTCCTGCTCGGCGAATCCGAGGAACACGCCGTCCTCGAGCACGAGCCAGCCGCCCGGTTTCGTCGCCGCGAGCAGCTTCTCGATCACCGCGGCACGGCTCGGCACGTGTTGCAGCACCGCCCGGGCGTGGACGACGTCGAAGTGCTCGGCGGGCAGTGAATCGGCCTCCACGTCGTGTTGGCGGACGATCACGTTGGCCGGCACGTCCGCGTGGAACTGGAGGTCGATGTCGGTGGACATCACCCGCCCATCGGGCCCGACCCGGTCGGCCATCCACGCACTGACCGTGCCCGCCCCGGCTCCGAGCTCGAGCACGTGCATGCCCGCCCCGATGCCGACCCGGTCGAGCAGGGCGAACGTCTTCGGATCCCGCGCCGCGGCGAGCATGCCGAGCCGGACCCGCTCGATGTCCTCCTCGCCCGACTCGGTCGAATAGCGCTCGGAGTCGGTCATTCGGCCCTCACCTTCACCCGGGGCGCGGCCTCGCCGCGCCGCATGGTCTCGATGAACGCGTCGAGCGGGGCCGGGGGCGGCACGGGCCCCTCCGGCGCGCCCTCGCGTTCCCAGAACTCCCGATAGCTCGGGAAGAGTTGGTGGAAGGTGCCGTCGGCGGCTTCGGTGCCGGGCCAGCGCATCTTGTGCTCGCCGGTCGGCGGCCGGTTGAGGTCCGTGGCGTACCAGTAGAGCGGCAGCCGACGCCGGAAGAACCACCGGCCGTGCTCGCGGACATAGTCGTCGACGTACATCATCTGCATGATCACCCACTCGTCCTCGCCGTCGGCGACGGGCGTCTCGTGCTCGTTCTTCGAGTACACGACACCGTGGGCGTGGTCCCGGTCGTCGAACTCGATCACGTGGCCGCCGATGTGATGGGCGGTGCCGGTGAAGGGACTCCGCAGCGTCGTGTCCATGTAGTCGCGCAGCGCCTCGCGGCCCGTGGCACCCTTGCCGACCCGCACGTGCTCCTCGAACAGCCCCACCATCGCGTCCATGTCGCGCATGTCCAGGGCGAGCGCGTACTTGGCGGGAAGCTGGCGGATCTCCTCGAGGGACTCCAGCCGGTCCAGCCGGTCCTCGATCGATGCCGGTTCGGTCACGGGGCGATCGTAGAGGCGGGCCGGGTTGGCGTCGATCACACTGCGACGACGAGACTCGGCGACGATGAGCGACACCGCCGAGCCCCCGGAGCATGCAGCCTTCCGAGCGGAGGTGCGCGCCTGGTACGAGGCCAACGCCACGCCCAAGCAGCCCGACGACCCGTGGGCCACGAACATCCACATCGACCCGGACGCGGCGCGGAGCCACTTCGAGAACTCGCGGCAGTGGCTCGGCACCCTGCACGCCGCCGGCTACTCCGGCATCGCCTGGCCCGCGGAGTACGGCGGGGGCGGCGGCGAGGCGTGGATGACCCGGATCGAGCGGGAGATCGCCGGCGAGTACGAGGAGTGGATCGGCTTCCCCGGCGCGACCATCGCGATGCTCGGCCCGACCCTGCTCCGTCACGGCACCGAGGAACAGAAGCAGGAGTTCATCCCGAAGCTGCTCTCGGGGGAGCTCACGTTCTGCCAGCTCTTCTCCGAACCGGGTGCCGGCTCCGATCTCGCGTCGCTCGGCACGAAGGCCGTCCGCGACGGCGACGAGTTCGTCGTCAACGGCCAGAAGGTCTGGAACAGCTCGGCCCAGTTCACCGACTGGGGATTCATGCTGGTCCGCACGGATCCGGACCTGCCCAAGCACAAGGGCATCACGTTCATCCTGGTCGACATGTCGTCCCCCGGCATCGAGGTGCGCCCGCTCGTCCAGATCAACCGGTCGGCCCATTTCAACGAGGTGTTCTTCAACGACGTGCGCATCCCGGTCGCCAACGTGGTCGGCGAGGTCAACGAGGGGTGGGGCCCGGCCCGCACCGTCCTCTCGAACGAGTCCGCCTTCATCGCCGGCACCCGCACGCCGACCGGCGCCAAGCTCCGCATGCTCGCCGAACAGGCGGGCGTGGCCGACGACCCGATCATCCGTCAGGACCTCGTCCGCTACCTCAGCCGCGAGCGCATCTCCGGCTGGATGGGGGAACAGGTCCAGCAGGCCGTGCGCCGGGGGGAAATGCCGCCGATGGACCCGGGCCTGATCAAGCTCGGCGCCTCGGCGAACAAGCGACTCGCCGGCGATCTCGCCATGGCGATCGTCGGCGCCGCCGGCACCGCCGCCCTGGCGGACGACGACACCGCGGCGCAGATCGCCTGGGCCCAGGCGGAGCTGATGGGTCGCTACTCGATCTCGATCGGCGGCGGAACCGACCAGGTCCTCAAGAACAACATCGGGGAACGGTCGCTCCAGCTCCCCCGCGAGCCGGGCTACGACAAGAACCAGTCCTGGAAGGACATTCCCAAGTAGCGGTGCCGGTCAGCCGCAGCAGGGCGGACCGTCGCCGGCCGCGACGCTCACGACCTCGTTGTTCATCTGCTCGGCGTCGCCGGTCTTGACGTACCACTCCCAGCGGAGGTCGTCCGGGGCCTCGACCCAGGTCTCCTTCTTCTCCGCGTAGCAGCAGACGGTGTCGTCGACGCCGGTGGTCTCGATGCCGGCGCTCGCGATGCGAGCCTCGGCATCGCTGACCTGGGCGGCCTCTTCGACCTCGACGCCGAGATGGTTGATGGTGCCACCGCCGTTCTTGTTCTCGAAGAGGACGAGCTTGAGCGGCGGCTCGGCGATCGCGAAGTTGGCGTAGCCGGGGCGGATCTTCGCCGGCTCGGTGGCGAACATCTTCGTGTAGAACTCGACGGCTTCGTCGAGATCGCTGACGTCGAGGGCAAGTTGCAGACGCATTGATGTCTCCTGGGTTCATTTCGATGATGGTCGATATGTCTGTCGAATGCAACCTTGCCGAACGTATCGATGTATGTCAATATGTTTCTCATGAAAATCTCGCTGTCCGCTCCGTGCTGCACGCCGCTCCAGGCGTCCCCCCTCTCCGCGAGCGACGCCGAGGAGCTCGCCGTCATGTTGAAGGCGCTCGCGGACCCGGTCCGGCTTCGGCTGCTGTCGTTCATCGCAGCGACGGAGAGCGGCGAGGCCTGCGCGTGCGACCTCACCGAACCGGCCGGCCGGTCCCAGGCGACCGTCAGCCACCACCTGTCGCAGCTCACCCAGGTCGGCATCCTCGAACGCGAGCAGCGGGGCAAGTGGGCCTGGTTCCGTTTGGACCGCGATCGGCTCACCGGCATCTGCGCGGCGGTCTGCGCCACTTCTGCCGACTGACCCGATCCGCGCCATCATTGGCGGCATGCGCACCCGACTGAGCGAGGACGAAGCCGCGGTCAAGGACGTCTTCGACGGGTTCTTCGCCAACGAGAGCCCGATCGAGGTCGTGCGGGCGGCCGAACCCGGCGGATTCGACCGATCGCTGTGGGACAAGCTCGCGGCCACCGGCGCGCCCGGGATGGCGGTCCCCGCGTCGGCCGGCGGTGGTGACGCGTCGCTGTCGGACCTCGCCGTGGTCGTCGAGAGCTGGGGCGCCCACCTCGCCCCGGTCCCGCTCGTCGAACATGCCGTGGCCACCCGGCTGCTGCACCGGCTCGGCGCCGACATCGACACCGTCGTCGCCGGCGAACAGATCGCGACGATCGCCCTGCGGCCTGCGCAGGACGGCCGCCTCCGGCTCGTGCCCGCCGGCGCCGTCGCCGATCTCGTCGTGGCTCGCAGTGGATCCCTCGTGGTCACGACGGCCGACGCCGCCCCCGGAACCGGCCCCCGCAACACCGGTGACCTGCCCCTGGCCGACCGCAGCATCGCGGCGAGCGGCGGATCCTCGTGGGAGGACCGCGACGGCGACTGGCAGCAGGCCCTCGACGAGTGGCGGGCGCTGATGGCGGTCGCCTACTGCGGCCTCGCCCGTCGCGCAATCGAGCTCGGCGTCGACTATGTGAAGGACCGGATCCAGTTCGACGTGCCCGTGGGCACCTTCCAGGCCGTGCAGCACGGCCTCGCCGACGCAGCCACCCGGTTGGAGGGCGCCCACCTGCTCGCCCACCGTGCCGTCTGGGCGATGGCGTCCGCCCAGCCCGATCGCGCCCGGCTCGCCGGCATGGCGCTCCTGTTCGCCGCCGAGACCGCCCGCTTCGCCACCGACCGGTCGCTCCAGTACCACGGCGGCTACGGCTTCTCCGAGGAGTACGACATCCAGCTCTACCACCGCCGCGCCTCGGCCTGGCTGCTCCAGCTCGGCGAGCCCGCCCTGGAGTACGCGCGGCTGGCCGACGCCGAGTTCGGGCCCATTGGCATCCCCAGAGCGGCGGCCTGATGGACTTCTCCTTCCCGCCCGAGGTCGATGCCTTCCGCGACGAGGTCCGCGAGTTCCTCGCCACCAACCTCACCGAGGACATGATCACGGCCACCCACGACGGCACGAACCACGCGCCGGCCCTCCACGCGGCGATGGCCGAGAAGGGATGGATCGCCGGACCCGTTCCCGCCGAGCTGGGCGGCGGCGGGCGCAGCGCGCTCGAATCGGTCGTCCTCAACGAGGAGCTCCAGCTCGCCCGGGCGCCGATCGACGCGATGGCCGTGTCCATCGTCGTCGCCTCGATCCTGCTCGAACACGGCAGCGACCATCTGAAGGAGGTGGTGGTGCCGGCCCTTCTCGACGGCTCGGCCCTCGGCTGCTTCGGCTACACCGAACCGGAGTCCGGCTCCGACGTCGCCGCGGCCCAGACCAGGGCCGTCCGTGACGGTGACGAGTGGGTCATCAACGGGGCCAAGATGTGGACCACCCTCGCCCACATCAGCGACTACGTGATCCTGCTCACTCGCACGAACCCCGACGTCGCGAAGCACAAGGGACTCACGTTCTTCCTCGTGCCGCTGGACATGCCCGGCATCGAGATCCAGCCCGTTCCCACGATGGCGACGGAGCGGTCCAACGCCACGTTCTACGACGACGTGCGGCTCGCCGACCACTGGCGGGTCGGCGATGTCGACGGCGGTTGGGCCGTCATGAAGACGGCGCTCAAGTACGAGCGGGGAATCGCCGGCGGCCAGTTCCCGTCTCCCCCGGTGATCGACGCCGCCCTCGACTGGGCCCGCACCCACCATCGGGCCGACGGCTCCCGCCCGATCGACGACCCCACCGTGCGGGAGAAGCTGATGCGCGCCCTGATCGACGTGGAGGTGTGTCGCGGCTTCGCCTATCACACCGCCGCACTGGCCGAGGAGGGTGAGATGTTCGGCGTGGAGGGTTCGATGACGAAGCTCTTCGCCTCCGAGTCCTACAAGCGGCACTGCCGAGAGTTCCACGATCTCATGGGCGCCGAGGGGCTCCTCACCCATCACAACGACGACGCCCACCTCGGCGGCCGGATCGAGGAGAACCTGCGCCACTCCCCCGTCACCACCATCTACGGCGGGACGAGTGAGATCAGCCGCAATCTGGTCGCGGAGGGTCACCTGGGCCTCCCGCGCACCCGCTAGTTCGCGCCCCGCCCGCTCGACTCAGATTTCCGTCCCGTCGGGTCGGTAGGTGTGCCATACCCCTTGGGGGTCGCGCCAGACGGCGTAGCCTTTCTGTTTCCAGCGGTTGTGTTTGCCGCAGTAGGGGCCGCCGTTTGTGGGGTTGGTGTCGCCGCCGTGGGCGTGGTCGATGCTGTGGTCGATCTCGCATTGTGTGGTGGGGACGGTGCAGCCGGGCCAGGGGCAGTGGGTGTCGCCGAGTTGGGCGGCGAGGCGGGCGCCGCCGGTGAAGCGGCGGGCCCGGCCGAGATCGATGACGACGGATGCGGCGTCGATGACGACGCGGCGCAGCCGGTCGAGGAACACGGTCGCGAACGCTTCGGTCGGGTCCAGCGGTGCGCCGTCGAGGGTGCGGCACACGACATCGGTCGGGTCGAGGGGTTCGGGGTTGGTGCCGGCGTGACGGGCCGCGGCGTGTTCGAACGTTTGTTGGTTCCAGACGATGTTGTGGACCATGTCGGGCACGACCGAGTGCGGGTTCGCCGCCGCGTCGTGACACATCCGCCAGAACGCATCGGCGCGGCGTTGGCGTTCGTTACGGGGCAGATGCGACAGGTTCGCCTCATCGCCATGCTCGGCGCGGGCCTTCTCCCAATCCGTCAACCGTTCCGCGGAGACATAGTGCTCGAAGATCTCGTCGATCTGGGCGCCTTGCATCGCGCCGGTGCCGCCGGCGAACGTCCACCCCAGCCCGATCGGGTCCTGCACCAACGAGAAATCCCGCAACTCGTGCGATCGGCTGTTGGCCGGTTCGGGCCCGTCCTCGTCCGCGTAGCGCTCCCAAGTGCGCACCTCGATCTCGAAATCGGCATACGACAACCGCGATGCGATCCGCAGGAACCACGGCTGAGCATCCACCATCGCCTCGCGGACCCGCGGGTTCGCCCACACCCGACCCAACAAATCGAACTGATCGACCCCCAACGACCCTGCCCGCAAGGCGTCGAACACCTCCGGCAACGCCCGCGACATCCGCACCCCACGCTCCCGACCCGCCGCTGCGCCCGGCGACAGTCGGCCGCAATGACGCACCATCACCTTCGCCGAACCATGCCCATCGGAGACATACACGCCGGACCGGTCGACCTCGTCGAGCACCCGGGTCTGCACCGCCCGCACCCGCCGCGCCACCGACTCCAACCCCGCCAACACCGCCGCCGCATCACGGGCCGAACCCAACACCCACTCGCGATCGAGTGTGTCGAGGGTCTCGTTCAGTTGTGCCAAACCCGCATCACCATCGAACATACGTTCGCATCATAGAGAAGGGGTATGACACTCACCCGACGTCACTCCAATCGCAGCCGGAGGACCGGGAACCCCGCGTCCGTATCCGCACCACGGCCGACTTCGGAGAATCCGTAGCGGTCGTAGAAGCGTCGGCCGATCGCGTTCGCCTCGAATACCTCGAGCTCGAGGAACGGCCGCGACGCCCGAGCGTGATCCATGAGCGCCCGGCCGTGGCCGTCGCCCTGGTGATCGGGATGCACGAACAAGCCGCCCACCTCGTTGTCCAGCAGCGAGATGAACCCGACGACGCGATCGTCCACCACCGCGACCGTCGCATCGGACGCCGGAAGGAACACCTCGCCGATCATCCGCTGCTCCCGTTCGAGGAACGCGTCGTCGAGGAACGGGTGAGCGACGCGTGACGCGGCCATCCACGCTTCGAGGAGGGCCGTGAGGTCTTCGGGCTGGTAGGGGCGCAGCACGCCGACATCATGGCCGACGCCGGTCGCATCAGCAGTCGGAATCCGTCGGGTTCAGGGCACAGTTGCGGGCATAGTCGGACTCGCCATCGACGATGAGAATCACCGAAGGCAGCACGAGAAGGGCGACGATGCCGAGCGTCAGGGCAACGCTTCCCGCTTCGCGACTGCCCCGCCGGCGGGTTCGCAGTCCAAGGAACACCGCCGCCAGCCCGAAGACCACTGCCGGGATGACCAGCCAGAACGCCCACACCGCGGCAAGGACGGCCAGCACCCCGCACGCGATCGCCACCGCTGGTTCTCGTCCGGCCGTGCTACGGGTCTCACCCACTGCTTCGTCCAACATGGCTCGCTCCGTTCGATCGAGATCGGCTCCTACCCGTACTGACGGATGGGGCGTTCTCGCGGGTGACGTGGGCTAGGAAGAGAGCAGGCCGAACGAAGCGAGACCGTCACCATGCCCGACAACACCATCGTCATCGCCGGCGCGACCGGCCAGGTCGGCAAGCCCGTCGCCAAAGCACTCGCTGCGCAGGGCAACGACGTCCACGGCCTCGCTCGCTTCAAGGACCCGGCCGTTCGCGAAGAGATGGAGGCCGCAGGCGTCACGTGCCATGCCGTCGACCTGATCAGCCCCGACCTCTCGACGGTGCCGACCGAACTCGACCACCTGCTGAACTTCGCCGTCACGAAAGCGGAACCTTGTGCTGGTGAGTCCCGGTGAGCATCGGCATCACCTTTGCCGTCGAGGTGCAGCAGCGCGGACAGTGGGGCTGCGTTCTTCGGCGATCCAGCGTCGATGACCCGCTAGGAGAGCTTGAGGTGGCAGAAGCGCCGGACCTCCCAGAGGAGTTCCCGCGTAGCTGGTGGGACACCAATAACGACTCGGCGTTCGAAGTGCTCGACCTGATCGAAGAGCGAGGTGCTACTGAACACGGCAAAGGTCCGCGAGGTCTCCCGGTGGATGTGTCCGACGAGGTGGCCGCGTTCCACCACGCCGACCCTGAGCCACTCCACACGACCTGGCTTGGCTTCGAAGAAGTGCTCAGCTTCGACTGGAACGCGAAGGAGGAGCGCCGGACCCTACTCATTAGCGATGGCAATGTGCGAAAGCGCCACCTCGACCCGGATGCGGCTCGGCGACACGTCGCGCAGTGGGGGATCGAGCATGTCCCGCGCGGCTGGATGGCTGTCCGGGCCCACAGTTTCCGGAAAGCACTGGAGGTACCGGTGACGTGGCACGAACAGCGCAACTCCATCGCCCGCTCCTTCATGCCGGTGCTCGTCGATCTCGTGAAGCTCGAACGACGACCGGATGTCGACGCAGTTCGAACGGTGTTCTGGTTCGACGCGTGAGGGGCGGAGCTAGCGTCGGAAGACCATCGAAGATCGAGGGCACAAATGTCGAACTGCAGTACCTACGTTCTCGCCGGTTGCACAGGCCAGGTCGGAAAGCCCGTTGCCAAGGCGCTTGCGGCCCAGGGCAACGAGGTCCACGGCATCGCCCGGTTCAAGGACCCCGCCGCCCGCGAAGAGATGGAAGCCGCTGGCGTCATCTGCCATGGCGTTGATCTGACAGACCCTGACTTCACGGGTGTCCCTGACAACGTCAACGCGCTCCTCAACTTCGCCGTCACGAAGACCGGCCGGTGGGACAAGGACCTCGCCGCCAATGCCGACGCGGTCGGGCTCCTCATGCAGCACTGCCGCGGGGCACACAGCGTGCTGCACTGCTCCTCGACGGCGGTCTATGCGCCGACCGGCGGCGAGCCGATGCGGGAGGACTCACCGCTCGGGCAGGACCATCACCAGTACATGATGCCGACCTACTCGACGGCGAAGACGGCGGCCGAGTCGGTCGCGAGCTTCGCCGCGAAGGCGTTCGACCTGCCCACCACGATCGCCCGGCTGTGCGTGCCCTACGGCGACGAGGGTGGGTGGCCGATCTTCCATCTGATGATGGCCCAGGGCGGCCAGCCGATTCCGGTGCACACGGACGGCAGCCGCTACAACGTCATCCACCACGAGGACATCATCAGCCAGCTCCCGGCCCTGCTCGAGGCCGCGACGACCCCGGCCACGATCCTCAACTGGGGCAGCGACGATGTCGTGTCCGTCGAGGAATGGACCCGCTACATGTGCGACATCGCCGGCGCGCCGGAGCCGACGTTCGCTCCGACGGACCACACGATCCCGAGCGCGATCATCGACACCGAACGGTCACGCGCCGTCCTCGGCCCCTGCGCCGTCGACTGGCGCACCGGCTTCCGCCGGCTCACCGAGACGCTCGCCTAGAAGTCGCTGATCGTCGCGTCGAGCGGCTGCAACGCCTCGGCCGCCCACACCGGCGCCCACACGCTCATGTCGAGGTTCGTCGGCCAGAAGGCCGCCACCGAATGCGCCTGGAACGTGTCGAACGAGCCGAGGGCGGGATCGGTGTTCGGGATGGCGTTCGTGATCGCCTGACCGGTCGCGCCGTAGAAGTCGCCGTCACCCCAGCACTCCGAGAACGACGGCGTCGTGTCGTCCACGTAGACCTGCTCGAGCGTCGGCACGAACGTGCCGCTGAACGTGCCCGCGAAGGTGACGTCGCCCGGCGCGCCCTCGATGTACTCCCAGGTCGGGACGGCCGCGGGCACCGTGTCGGGTGACCCGTCGATCGTGACCGGGGCGGCGAGCTCGCTGTTGCCGTAGGTCATGCCGCTCGCGGCCGCACTCCAGTCCCAGTACGACATCACCCCGCCGATCGCGTGCACCCGGAGGTCGGTGATCTGCTCATAACGATCCTCGTAGAACACCTCGGTTCGCTGGGTGAGCGGACCGCTGTTGGCCCCGATGTAGGCGCGGATGGCACGGATCGGACCGTCGATGTTCGCGATGAACGCACCTTCGGCGTTCGCGAACGTCGCGTTGGAGCGCGCGCAGGTGAGGAACGAGAAGCGTGACTTGTGACCGTCGAGGATGTCGACACCCGTGCCCCAGTTGCTCGAGAGTCCGTCGGTGATCCAGCGATCGCTGAACGTCATCGTGTAGTTGTCCGTCACGACGGTGGAGCTCTCCGGGTTCGGGCCGTCCGCCCGCAGGTAGTCGTCCTTGTACGTGCCGGCGTCGAGGGAGAACGTGTAGGTGACGTGGTCGACGCCGGCCGACGAGTCGACGCCGGCGCCGCCGTAGAACAGGTAGACGTAGCCCGCGGTGCCGCCGTCGGGATCGACGAGCACGATCTCCTTGCCGAGCCCACCGATCGCCGCGGCCGGGTGGGGGGTGCCGGCGGGCGCCTGCGGTCCGGCGTCGCGCGCGAGGAAGACGATCTCGTCGTTGTCGTCGATGGTGAGATCGTCGTCGGGGCCGACCCAGGTGTTCGGATCCGCGTACGTCAGCACGGTCTGTCCGATGGCGGTCGAACCGTAGATCGTGCCCGTGGACGCGGGGGCGTTGTTGTTGCCGGGCTTGGCGCCGAAGTCGACGACGATTCGCTCGTCGACCTGGAGAGGAATCTGAACCCAGCTCGCGGCGTCGGCGTCCCACCGGTAGGCGAGTCCCCGGTCGGTGGCGAGGTTCAGGTTGCCGATGCCGAGGTCGGCGCCGGTCACCACCACCGCGCCGTCGACGCGGACCAGGAACGGCGCGTAGACGTAGTTACAGGCAGTGGCGACGAGGGCTGCGGCGAGCACTCCGACGGCGAGTTTCCAACGGCGGATCATGGCGGCGAGTGTGTCACTCTCCGTGGTCGGCCGTCGATTCGCTACGGACGACCTGCGTCCTCCGGCGGACCGGCGTGGTCCGGCGGACCCGCGTCATCACTGTTCCCCGGCGACTCCGGCGGACCCGCGTGGTCCGGCGGACCCGCGTCATCACTGTTCCCCGGCGACTCCGGCGGGCCCGCGTCATCACTGTTCCCCGGCGACTCCGGCGGACCCGCGTGGTCCGGCGGACCCGCGTCATCACTGTTGCCCGGCGACTCCGGCGGACCCGCATCATCACTGTTCCCCGGCGACTCCGGCGGACCCGCATCATCACTGTTGCCCGGTGACTCCGGCGGACCCGCGTCATCACTGTTGCCCGGCGACTCCGGCGGACCCGCATCACCACTGTTGCCCGGCGACTCCGGCGGACCCGCATCACCACTGTTGCCCGGCGAACCTGACTCGGCTGCCTCATCACTCGCGATCGGCGCCTCAGTGGACGTCGGCACGACGAAGCTCTCCGGCTCCGTCGGCGGCGCGTCGACCTCGGGGGCCTGCGGCTCCGGCGCCGGCACGTCGCTCTCGGGCGTGTCCGGAACCTCGCGCGAGGCCGACAGGATCTCCGTGATCTCGTGCACGACCGGCACCTCGACCAGGCCCGCGACATCGGCACCAACCGCCGCCGCAGCGAGGCCGGCGCCCAGCGCGGTCTTCACGCCGATGGCTGCGACTGCGGCAGCCACCCGGCTTCGGGTGGGCCGCCAAGCGGGCGCGGCTGCGGGCGAGGCGACGTCCGAGAGAAACGTTGCCAGCTCTGGGCTCGGTTTGATGTCACGGTCGGGAACGAGAGCGAGGAGCACCTCGTCCAGGACGAGAGCGCATCCCTCGTCGAGTTCTGGATCAGCGAGCGCTTCTCGCACGATGGACGTGGGCACGGTCATGAGAACGTCAACTCCTCACCTGCCGATACGGGTGCGAGCGACATTTTCTTCTGGAGCGTTCGCAGGGCGCGGTGCTGCAGCGCCTTGACTGCCGTCTCCGGGAGGTCCATCGCATCGGCCACCTCGGCGATCGACAGGCCACCGATGACGCGGAGACTGAGGACGTCGCGCTGCTTGACCGTCAGAAGGGCCAGGAGCTCCCCGGCCCGGTCGCTCATCTCGGCGACGACCGCCTCCTCGACGTCGTCGACAGCCGCGAAGCCACCGAGCCTCCGACCGGCGGCCGCCTGGGGGCGGCGGGCCTCCGCCCGCGCATCGTCGATGACGATGTTCCGACAGATCGCGAACAGCCAGCTACGGAATGCGGCCTCGTCACCGTCGAAGCTGTCGACGCGACGAAACGCACGGGCGAGTGTCTCGCTGGCGACGGCGTCGACATCGGTACAGCCACGCGCACGGGCGAAACCCGCGAGCTGGCGATTGAACGCGCCGAAGAGCCAGTCGAAGCCCGCCGCATCGCCGTCGCGGGCCCGGGCGATGGCGACGTCGAATGTGGTGACCGGAGTCGATCGGAGGTGTCGCACACGGGCCATGCACACTTCTTCGGCGCAGGTTGGTCTCGACTGAGGCGACACCCGGGAAACTTTGGGCCATCCGGCCCATATCGAACGACGTTCGGACCTCGTTTTCCGGCACGACATGACTCACCGCAAGCGGGCTCGACTCACCAGCGATCGCGGCGCGGCGATCGTCGAATTCGGCATCGTCGCGCCACTCCTCCTCATGCTCCTGTTCGGCGTCGTCGAGTTCGGCCTGCTTTTCGGGAAGAAGCTCGACGTCAGCCAGGGCGCGCGCGAGGGGGCCCGACTGGCCGCCGTCAACTATCAGGCCACGACCGGATCGAGTGGCTCCACGCAGGCATCCGAGATCGTCGCCGCGACCTGCCAACGCATGGAGGTGGCCACCAACACCACGGTCACCATCGACACCTCGGCGGGCACGTCGGTGGGTGACCTGGTCACGTTCACGATCGAGGCGCCGGCCGAGCCGGTCACCGGCGTGTTCGACCCCTGGCTCAGCGGTCGCACGCTCACCAGCGTCGTCGATGTGCGGCTCGAACAGGCGGCCACCTTCACCGCGACGACCAAGGAGGCATGCCCGTGAACCGTCGAGCACGCGTGACGCACGAGAACCGCAGCGGTGACCGCGCAGCGACACTCCCGATGTTCGCCATCTGTCTCACCGTGCTCATGGCGATGTCGGCGATGGCCGTCGACCTCGGCCTGCTCTTCAGCGAACGTCGCGACGCGCAGACGGCGGCGGACACCGGCGCCCTCGGCGGCGCGCTGGATCTCGCCAACGGCATGGAGACGGCTTCCGAGGCCACCGCGGCGCTGATCCGCAGCAACCTGAGCACCCCCTACAGCGATGCCGAGTGGATCTCCCTCTGGACCTCGTGCTCGGACCCCGATCACCTGCTGTTCACCGGCGAGGTGCTCGGCAACGGCACCGACTGCATCAGCTTCGACGGCCTCGGGCTCTATCGCGTCGTCGTACCCCAGCAGGAGGTCGAGACGGCGTTCGCGTCCGTCCTCGGCATCGAGAGCTTCTCCGCCGGCGCGTTCGCCGAGGTCGAGCTCACGATCAACGGCGTCGGCGGCGTGCTGCCGTTCGCCGTGCTCGCCACCGCACCGACCGGCTCGAACATCTGCATGCGTTCCTCCACGAACGGCACCGCCGTTCCCCCGTGCACCGGCTCGGCGTCGGGCAACTTCGGTGCGCTCGAGGTCGCCCAGTGGGGCAACCCCGCCTACGGCACCGAGAACATCACGTGCAACCTGAACAAGACCGACCAGCTCACCGTCAACCTGTCGGTCGGCCTCGATCACTTCATTCGCCCGTACGCCGGCACCGAGGTGATCGACACCTGTGCGAAGCCGTTCGGCCCCAACACGCTGAGCACCTTCCAGGGCATCAGCGGTGGCCTGTGGGAGGGCATGGTCGAGGGCGACACGGTGCAGGGCACCTACTTCCCGGGCCGGCTCACCCGAGGCAGCGGCCCGACTCAGACGCTTCGCCAGCAGGGGAACCTCTACTACGTCGACGACACGCCGCTCTGGGAGTACATCCCCTACGGCAAGGGCGTCACGGTCCCGCCGACCTGCACGCGTGAGAGCTTCGATTCCACGGTGGCCGGCGCGGGATATGCCGCCGCCGAGACGCAGATGGAGACGTGTTTCGCGGACTTCCAGGCCGGCGTCGGTTTCGCCCCGTTGTTCGACATCGACGCCGACGGCGACAACGAACCGGACATCACCGGCTCGGCCCGCTACGGCGCCGTGCCCCAGTTCTGGGAGAACTCGTTCCCGAGCGGCAACAGCGGCAACCTCCACATCCAGAGCTTCCGCGCCGTGTTCCTCAACGGGATGTTCTTCGGCTGCAACGGGAGCGGCTGCAGCACCGTCTACACGCCGGGCAGCGCGTCGGGAACGCTCACCCTCCCGAACGGTTCCTCGCCCCTCGACCAGGTCAGCGGCTATCTCCTGCCGAACGCCACGCTGCCGCCCGAACTGCTCGAGAACGGCGTGCTCGGTTCGCTCGGCGCGTTCCAGATCCGACTGTCTCGTTGACCTCTCGTCGGCGGCGGTAGCCTCGGCCCGAACGGGACGTGGCGCAGCTCGGTAGCGCACCTGCTTTGGGAGCAGGGGGTCGTGGGTTCAAATCCCGCCGTCCCGACAAATCTCAACGACGGCTGGGCGGTTCCCGGACCTCGGCTTTCTCTAGCCATCTTCGGCGGCGTGACTAACGGGGTGACCGACCGAGCTCTCTCGTTGCAGGAGCTCCGTCAGCTCGGATGACGGCTCTGGTGGGTGCTCTCCCTCCACAACAGTACCGATGGTGAAGAACTCGAGATCTCGTAGAAAACGGATCGCGGCGTAGTCTGATGTGTAGGTCGTGTCGAGTTCCCACGATCCGCCGCTTGAGAGCCGCCACGTCGCTACAACGAGTTCCGCTCGGTCGTCGCCACAACCTCGACTGGCGAGGGGGAACGGTCGGTCGAGTGCTTCGAGGATCAGGCCGAGAGTGGCGTCGGCGCCCGTCGCACTGGAATTGAACGGAGCGACATGGATCACTCCGTCGCCAGTCGACACGATCCCAGCGCGGTTCGGGGTTGGGGGCAATGGCCCGACCGGGATTCCGCAGTCAAACAACTCGACTCCCACGTGCCAGTGGTCGGCGATTGTGGGCCCCACCACGGACGTAGGAGGGTCCTCGCGGCGGAGGAAGTCGACACCGCACCGGCTCCTCACCTCGTCGTCGAGTCCCACCCAGTCGAAGCCGTCCGACAGGAACGGCACGATGTCCCGATCGAGATCGCCGAACCGAAGCTCGCCATCCTCCAACCCGGCCGCGACCTGCGCAGTGTCCCGTGCCAGCTGCTCGAGCAATGCCCGTTCGGCGGACGCCGTGTTGGCGAGGCGAAGAAGCACATTCTCGACCTCCGAACCCAGCGTCACCGTCGTCAGCGGCACGAAGACGTCACTTCGAAAGTCAAGCCCGCGAGTCCGCCCTGGCAGCTCATCGTCGATCAGCACGTCGAGCGCCTCGCAGAAACTGAGACCGTCGAAGTCGGTTTCCGAATCAGCGTTGGCCGAGGCGAGCTGGGCGCCGGCAAGCTTCCTGAGCGCCTCATCGATCTTGTGGAGGACATCGACAGGGGATTGCGCATCCGCGAATCCCTCGACGATCTCGAACTGGACGTTGGCGCGTGATGCGCGAATGAACTCGCGAGGCTGGACGTCGATCTCGAGGTTCCGCGCCTGAAACGCTACGAATTGTCCAAGGTCGGACACTGACGGCGACGAGAAGTCTCGTCGAGTGCCGTTCGGCTGCTGGTTGCATACAGCACGATCAGGGTCAAGGCTTGACCCGAGGAAGAGGTCGTACTCGCTCTGCGCGTCTGCGGCAGACGTGTAGACCCACGCATTCACCAGAACGTCGGGGGCAAGCACGGTGACGAATCGGAAGCTCGGGCCCGTCGCCGGGACCGAGCCATCGCACGGCACATAGGCGCGCTGAGGCCCGTGGTCTCCCTCGGCGATGGAATCGCTACTGGGACTGCCGGGAAGCGCAACGAGAAGATCAGCGATCTGGCTGGTTGTCAGGACGGTGGCGATTTCGGGTGCCGAGAGTTGATCCGCCGCCTCGCCTGCGCACCCGCCGGCGACGATCGCCGAGACAAGGAGCGCCCACCCGAGTCGTTGAAGCTCACGAACCGGGCGAGACTCGGCCAAGCCCTTGTTCGCCTTCAGTCGCATAGCTGAGCCACCCTGGTCGATGCTAGTCCGGCGGGGCGGCGTCGTCGGCGCACCGAGCCGAGATCCACTCGGGAACGTCGCTGACCCCACTCTCTTGAAGCTGCGTGCAGAAGATCTGGATCCCGAAGTTCACTGCGATCCACTCCCAGTCGCCGTCCGTTGCCCGTAGAGCGGCGAATCCGCGTTCGGAGTCGTCGAACGCATTCGTGACGCGCATGAGGACCCATCGTCCGTCGCAATCCACGACGTCCTCGATATCCCCCTCAAAGACTCCGTACTTCGCGTCCAGAGCATCGCGGAGTGCGGGCAAACCACAGTCGGCGAACGACCCATCGCGCGCGTCCCCTCCGTCGGAGATGTTCGAACCAGAGATGTAGGTGAACTCGAACGTCCATGGGCCAGCGTTGTCCGTTCGAACGAGGAAGGACGCCGGGCCGAGCACATCGACTCCACAGCTCGTCGACATCAGGACGTAGTCCGCCGGGCCGTGCCAGGCCCCATCGACGTGGGTGTACTCGAAGGGCACACCGTCGCTAGCCCATATCTCAGCGATCGGCTGTTTCGTTTGATCGCAGACAACCTCTGCTTTGTTCGCAAGGGAAACCTCAGGTACGCCTAGATCCTGGGGAGCGGAGATGAGATCGACCGTGAATCCGCCGCTACCCGGGACGAAGTTGGCGAGCGTGTCGTTGAGCAGAGTCACAGACCGAGTAGCGAGCGGGGCTAGCCGGATGACGCTCGCGAGCGCACTGAGGGTACGCGCCGTAGCTCCGAGGGCATCGAGGTCTGCTACTGAGATCGTCTTGCTGGCCAATCCGGCTCGCCCTTCCAGGATCGCCCGCGCTGCGCCACGATTCAACAGTTCGGTGATCGATCTCGCGGCGGTGTCGAGAGCGCAGTTGGAAACGATCTCCGCCCATTCGAGGTCGGTGCCCAGAGGCGTTTCGAAGTCTGCGTCGAAGATGCCGAGGCAAGCGGCAAACAAGGTAACGAGACCAAGCGTGTCGCTGTTGGCGATCGCTTGCGCGGCAATGGAGAGAAGCGCGGTCAGATTGTCTTGGTGCGAGTTGAAGATGAGTCGTTGAGCGACGCCGACTGGGCGTGTGTAGCCCAACGTAAGGGTCCGTCCGGGACCGAGGAGCAAGCGTTGACGGTTGTCGAACCCCAGCACTCCGGCGGTCCACTCACGAACAAAGTCAGGTGATCCTTCAAGCCACAGATACTCGGGACCTTGGGAGGGCAGGTCAATCCACTGAAAAACGTCGCGGTTCGATTTGATCACGACTTCCACACGCTCGTCGCCGGTCTCAGGCTGTGGGTTCGACCAGATACAGGCGTGGTAGGTGCCGTCGGCTGGCGGTCCGGAGTCGTTTGCCCATTCGTACCCAACGCGTGATTCGTCTGTGCAGATCTCCGGCTCATCGGTCCGCCCCGTGAACCAATTCGTAGCCTCGTCGAGTAGATCGCTTCCCCAGTCCAAGGGGCTCCTCCATCCGGGAAAAAACGGCGAGAGTTCCGTAGTTGTGACGGCCCATCGGTCTGCGAGAACCGTCGGGACAAGCGTGTCCCACTCGCCAACCGGATTCCGGTGGAGTACGACAGGGATCCAGCCTTCCGGCGCCAATGCGTCGTTCGGCCTGTCGAATTCCAGCTCGATGGGCCCGACAATCGCCCCAGATCCGACGTGGACCTCAACGCCATCGCCTGACGGCTCGAATGAGGTCGGAAACTCGACTCGCTCACCGCCGACGGGCGTCAGTTCGATCGCCTCTCCTGACCTAAGGGATGCGCTTGGGGCAGAGACGGATACACCATCGATTCGGAACTCGGTGTTGTCACCAAGCGAGACTGTCGCGTTACCGGTTTGGGATGGCTCCGCGCACCCGGACGCCGAGAGCACAGCCACAACCACAGCTAGAGCCAAGCACTTGCCCTCCACCGCTAGGAGCGTAGACGTGCCGGGACCTCGACCACACGAAGCGGCGAGGCTGCGTTCAGTGGAGCGCGAGGATCTCCCGGCCGTCGTCCGTGGGCAGATCCGGCGAAACGACCGCGCTCACCGCGATGCCGGTGAGGTCGACCTGGCCGCCCACCGATGTCATGAACGCGGTCGCCGCGGCGTCGTGGCCGGTGGCGATGCGCACCATCGACTGCCGGGGCGCCAGGCCGGTCGGGTCGACGACGATCCACCGTCCGTCGAGCAGGACCTCGGTGACGGCATGGAAGTCCATCGGGCTCAATCCGGGCGCATAGACGGCGACCACGCGGGCCGGGAGATCGTTGGCGCGCAGCAGGGAGACGGCCAGGTGCGAGAAGTCGCGACACACCCCCTCGCGGGCGAGGAACGTGGCCACCGCGCCGTCGGTCGGGCGGGATGCGCCGGGCACGTAGTGAATGTTGCCGCGCACCCAGTCGGCGACCGCCAGGACCAGTTCGATACCGGCCAGTCCCGCGAACTGTCCGCGGGCGAAGCCGCCGAGCCGGTCCGATTCGCAGTAGCGGCTCGGTTGGATGAAGCGGACCCAGTCGGCGTCGGCGACCGGTTCGGGCCCGGCGGTGCCGTCGATCGTCGCCGTGTAGTCGAGAACGAGGCGGCCAGGCTCGAGACCCGGGAGCACGTCGATGCGCCCACCATGGTCACCGTCGATCGAACGGACGTCGGCCGCGACACCGTCGACGGTCACCTCGAAGCACTCCTCCGATCGGCGGTAACGCAGGGAGGGCGCGATCGCGAGCGCGACGTCGGCCGTGGCGTGCACCTGCGCTTCGATGTGCACCGACACGGTGCGGGCCAGCCCGCTGCCGTCAGCGGTAGGCATCGAAGTCGAAATCGGGAAGCGACTGCACCGCGACGCGGAGCTGCTCGCCCCACCCCTCGGAGATCGAGCGATAGTACTCGTCGTCCTGGGTGATCCGGATCGTCTCGCGGGCCTCGAGCGTGTCCGTTTCGTAGACGGAGACGTCGATCGGGAGGCCGACGGAGAGATTGGCCTTGATCGTGGAATCGAACGAGACGAGGAGGAGCTTGATCGCGTCCTCGAACGTCATCTCGCTGCGGTACGCCCGGAGCAGGATCGGCCGCCCGTACTTCGTCTCACCGATCTGCATGAACGGCGTCTCGGGGCTCGTCTCGATGAAGTTCCCCTCGGGGTAGATGAGGAACAGGCGGGGCGGCATGCCCTTGATCTGCCCGCCGAGGATCAGGGTGGCGTTGAACTTCGCCTCGGCCCGCTGCCCGGTCTGGCTGTGCTGGGCGATCGTGTCGCGCAACAGCCCGCCGACCAGCTCGGCCACTTGGAACATCGTGGGCACCTCGAGGATCGACGGCTGGCGGTCCGCCGGCACCTTGGATCGCTCGTCGAGCAGGCTTACGACGGTCTGGGTCGTGGCCAGGTTGCCGGCCGACAGGAGGGTGATCACCCGGTCGCCGGGCACCGACCACTGGTGCATCTTGGGGAAGACGGAGATGTTGTCGACCCCGGAGTTGGTGCGGGTGTCGGACATGAACACGAGCCCGCGATCGAGCTGGAGTCCCACGCAGTAGGTCATCGTCGTCCGGCCCTCACGGCGATCGTTGCTGCTGTTGTCCTGATTCCCATTCGGCACGCACCTCGAGCTCGACGTGAAGCGCCTCGTCGCCCGAGCCGTACCGCAACCCCTTGATGGGGGCGGCGGCGCGATAGTCGAGCCCCGTCGCGATGCGAACGTATCGGCCGTCGGGCGAGATTCCATTGCTGACGTCGAACCCGACCCAACCCAAGCCGTCGAGCCACACCTCCGCCCAGGCGTGGCTGGCGTCCTGCTGGTCGGACGCGCCGAGCAGCAGGTAGCCGCTCACGTAGCGGGCGGGGTAGCCGAGGTGGCGGGCCGCAGCGATGAAGGCGTGCGCGTGGTCCTGACACACCCCGACCCCGGCGACGAGGGCGTCCTCGGCGGTGGTCGCCACATCGGAGTGTCCGGGGCGGTAGTCGACCCGTTCGCCGACCGCGGCCGAGAGCTCGTGGAGCAGGGTGACCTCGTCGGCGGTCTCGGGCAGCTCCCCGCACAGGTCACGGATCCCGGCACCGATCTCGGTGTGCGGCGTCGAACGCTGGAACAACCAGATCGGTGCGTACCCGATGTGGCTGGAGATCACGCCACCGACGTCCTCGGTCTCGACCTCGCCGCGCGCCGTCACGACCGTCTCGGTCGAACCCGGCGTCAACCGGATGAGCTCGACACGGTTCCCGTATTCGTCGTCGAAGAGCAGCTGGTGCGTCCCACCCTCGATCTCGGTGTCCCACCCGAGCACCGACTGGCTCGGCCCCGAGACCGGTCGCAGCCGCAGCTCCTGGAGGCCGTGGCGCACGGGAGTGGAGTACGTGTACGTCGTGGCGTGGGAGATCACGAGTCGCATGGTCAGGCGGTGAACCGGAAGTCGGTCTCGATCGTCTGACCGAGCTCGTAGGTGGACGCGATGAAGCCCTGGAGGAACTGGTGGAGACCGGCGTCGAAGATCGCATCGATGTCGGCCGCGTCCAGGCCGGCGTGCAACGCCTCGGAACGCTCGTGGGCATCGTGACGCGCCCCGTGGGCGTCCGCGAGGTGGCCGAGGTTGTTGTCGATCTTCTTCGCGCAGAAGATCAACGACCGCGGCATCTGGCCGTCGAGGATGAGGAAGTCGGCGATGCCGCGGGCACTCGCGTCGCCGGCGCTCCGTGACCGGTAGGACCGCTGGGCCGACACGGATCGCAGGATCGTCTCCCACTGCACGTTGTCGAGCGACGAGCCCACGTGGGAGGCGGACGGGAGCAGCACGTAGTACTTGACGTCGAGGATGCGGGCGGTGTTGTCGGCTCGCTCCACGAACGTGCCGATGCGGGCGAAGCTGTACGGCTCGTTGCGCAGCATCGTGCCGTGGAGGCTGCCCCGCACGATGGCGCTCTCCTGGCGGATCAAGCCGAGCACGGTCGGAAGCTCGCGTTGCAGCACGGGTCGGGCGAGGGCCTCACTCACGGTCAGCCAGGTGTTGTTGGTGGCCTCCCACACCTCGCGGGTCAACGCGGTGCGTACCTCCCGGGCATTGGCACGGGCCTGGTCGACGACGGACCGAACGCTCGACGGGTTGTTGCGATCGCGGAGCAGGAAATCGATCACGGTCGTCGGGTCGTAGCGCTCGTGGCGTTCGAGGTATGCGGCGCGTTGACCGGCCGTAGCCACGACCGACTCCCATTCCCGCTCGACATCGCTCGATCGGGTGAGGGCGATCCGCATGCCTGCTTCGATGAGACGGGCGGTGTTCTCGCTGCGCTCGAGTTGACGGAACATCCAGTAGAGGCCGCCGGCGGTGCGTCCGAGCATCAGGTCTCCATCACCCAGGTGTCCTTGGTGCCGCCGCCCTGGCTGGAGTTCACGACCAGCGAGTTGCGCTTCAGCGCGACGCGGGTGAGACCGCCCGGCGTGATCCGGACGCGATCGGGCGCGACGAGCGCGAAGGGGCGGAGGTCGACGTGGCGCGGCGCGAGCCCGGCCCGCGTGAGGATCGGCACGGTGGACAGCGCCAGCGTCGGCTGGGCGATGTACTTGGCCGGATTCGCCTTGAGCTTCTTGGTGAACGACGCGATCTCGCGTTTGCTGGCCGCGGGCCCGACGAGCATCCCGTAGCCACCCGACCCGTGGACCTCCTTGACCACCAGTTCGGCGAGATGGTCCAGGACGTACGCGAGCGAATCGGGCTCGGCGCAGCGCCACGTCGGCACATTGTTCAGCAGCGGCTTCTCGCCCGTGTAGAACTCGATGATGTCGGGCACGTAGGAGTAGATCGCCTTGTCGTCGGCGATGCCGGTGCCGGGCGCGTTCGCGATCGTGATTCCGCCCGAGCGGTAGACGTCCATCACACCGGCGATCCCGAGCTGCGAATCGGACCGGAAGATCAGCGGGTCCAGGAAGTCGTCGTCGACGCGCCGGTAGAGCACGTCGATCGGCTCCGGTCCCCGGGTGGTCCGCATCACGATGCGGCCGTCGTCCACCGAGAGATCGTGACCCTCCACGAGCTCGACGCCCATCTGATCGGCCAGGAAGGCGTGCTCGAAGTAGGCGGAGTTGTGGATGCCCGGAGTGAGGACCGCGATCGTCGGGCGATGGCCGCTTCCTGCCGGCGCGCAGGCGCCGAGGGACGTCCGCAGGTCCGTCGGGTACTCGCTCACCGGCCGGACCCGGCTCTTCGTGAAGAGCTCCGGGAACATCTGCAGCATCGTCTCGCGGTTCTCGAGCATGTAGGAGACACCGCTCGGCGTCCGGGCGTTGTCCTCGAGGACATAGAACTCGTTCTCGCCGGTGCGGACGATGTCGGTGCCGACGATGTGGGTGTACACCCCGCCCGGCGGTGTCATCCCGATCATCTGGGGGAGGAACGCCTCGTTGTCCGAGATGACCGACGTGGGGATGCGACCGGCCCGCAGGATCTCCTGACGGTGGTAGATGTCGTGGAGGAAGGCGTTGATCGCGCGGACCCGCTGCTCCATGCCCCGCTCGAGGACGGTCCACTCGGCCGCCGCGAGGATCCGGGGGACGATGTCGAACGGGATCAGCCGCTCGTCGGCTTCCGAGCCGCCGTAGACGTTGAAGGTGATGCCCGTCCTCCGGAAGAGCGCCTCCGCATCGGCCGACTTCTTCAACAGGCGACGCGGGTCCTCCTCCGCGAACCAGTCCTGATATTCCACGTACGGTCCACGCACGGCGGTGCCGCTGCCGTGCATCTCATCGAAGTGACCGGGGCGGACTTCCACTGGGGGCAATGTAGCGGACCGGATCTGACGCCACGGAGGCGGCCGGGCGATCATGGCTCGATGCGGGCAGACCAGTTGATCGAGGCGGCGGTCGCGGCCGCCGGTGTGGACGACGTCGCCGACGACGGGTTTCGGCCGGGGCTGGACGCGCTCCTCGAGTCCTTCGCGCGCGAGGCCGAACCGAACGCACTCGGTGAGCCGACACTCGAGGCGCTGGTGACGGGCAACCTCACGACCCGCCTGCAGGTGGACGAGTGGTGGTCACAGCACCCCGAGCTGGCCGACGAGGTCGTGGACGCCCCGATCTTCATCGTCGGCGTGAGCCGCTCCGGCACCACGGCGCTGAGCCACCTGCTGTCGGTGGACCCGGCCGTACGCGCGCCGCGCCAGTGGGAAGCGCAGTCCCCGGTCCCGCCACCCGAGGCCGCGACCTACGAGACGGACGCCCGGTTCCTCGCTGCGATCGAGGCGGACGAGAACTCGGTGCTCGACGCCCTCAATCCGGCGTTCAAGGCGATGCACCACGACCCGCCGGACATGCCGACCGAGTGTGTGACGATCATGGCGGGGAACATGGTGAGCCTCCAGTTCAACGCCATGTTCAACCTTGCGGGCTACGCCGAGTTCATCCTCGCCACGGACCACACGGCGACCTACGAGTACCACCGCCGCGTGCTCCAGCTGCTCCAGAGCCGTCACCCCGGCCGGTGGGTACTGAAGACGCCCCACCACGCCCTGGCCGTCGACGCGATCGCCGAGGTCTACCCGGACGCCTGGTTCGTCTGGACGCATCGCGACCCGGCGACCTGCATCGCCTCCACCGCGAGCATCTCGTACAACCTCGGCTCCACGTTCTCCGATGCCGATCATCGGCACCGCGCCGGGCAGCTGTGGACCCGTGTGCTCGGCGAGATGCTCGATCGACTCGCCGACGCGCGGACCCGCCACGCCGACCGCTTCATCGACGTCGACTACGGCGACCTGGTCCGCGACCCGATCGGCACGGCCCGGTCCATCTACGCCGCGACCGGCCAGTCGCTGGGCGATACGACCGAAGCCCGCATGCAGGCGCACGTGGACGCCCACGTCCAGCACCGCTACGGGCGCCACGAGTACACGTTCGAGGACTTCGGACTCGACCGCGCCGAGCTCGACACGCGCCACGCCGCGTATCGAGCCACCTACGGGCTCGTCTGACCGACCCCGTCAGGATCGCGAGCGCAGCTCGGCGACGCCGTCTCCGGAGAGCTGATCGTGCAGCGCCGTGCGACCGCACGCGGCCATGATGATCGCGGCTGCGCTCCCCCGGACCTCGGGTCCCGTGCCGTAGTGCCAGTCGATGTCGGTCGCGAGCAGGCGCAGGTCCTTCACCCGGGTGCCCCAGCCGAGCGGACGACCGATCGCCACCACACCGTCGGCCATCCAGCGGAGCCGGTCGGGGTCGGAGGGCACCTCCCGGCCGAGCGGAACCAACACGTCGTGGTGATGGACGAAGCAATCGAGGGCGCTCTGGGCGGGCCGGGCGGCGGGCGGCTGCTTGGTGCTCTTCGACGCGATCTCCCACGAAGCCAGGATCTCCGAGATGGGACGATCACCGAGCGATGCCGCGTAGCCGCCCATCCACGTGTCGTAGTCGCCCCGGTTGCGCAGGATGCCGAGCGCAGCCACGCGCAGCGAGATCGTCACCGCGAGATGGGCGTGGGAGGCCACGTCGCGGATGCGCCACCCGTCGCACAGCGAGGGCTGATCCCACTCGTCGTCGCTGAGCGACTGCAGGGTCTCGTGGAACGACTGACGTTCGGCGAGCAGGGCGGCGTCGGGATCGATCGGCATCGGGTCTCCTCGATTACGGGCGGCATCCTCGCACCGCACTACGGTCGACGCCAGTGGCAGCCGACGACACCACCTCGGGCCGATTCGATGCCCTGCGCGAGCCGGATTACAAGTGGCTCTGGTGGGGCGGCGTCTTCGTGTTCCTGGCGAGCCAGGCCCAGCAGGTCGCGCGGGGTTGGCTCGCCTACGAGCTGACCGGCAACAACCGCGGACTCGGCGGCGTCATCTTCGGTTTCGGCGTGTCGAGCCTCATCGCCGTGCCCGTGAGCGGCGTGGTCGCCGACCGGTTCTCCAAGCGCAAGATCCTCGTGCTCTCGCAGAGTGCAATGGCGCTGGCGGCGTTCGGCATCGCCATCGCGATCGCGACCGACACGGTCGCGTACTGGATGCTCATCGCCGCCTCCATCGTGCAGGGCACGGGCATGTCGTTCCTCGGCCCCGCCCGGCTGGCGATGACCGCGGATCTGATCGATCGGAGACTCCTCACGAACGCGATCTTCCTGAGCAACGCCAGCATCCAGGCCACGCGCGTGGTCGGTCCGGTCGTGGCCGGCGTGCTGATCGCCGTCGAGCCGGTCGGCACCGGGGGCGTGTACTTCATCGGCACGGCGCTCGCCACGCTGTCCGTGCTCACCGTCGCTCGGCTGCCGGCCATCGAGCCCCGGCCCCACAGCGGGCGTAGCGGCTTCGGCGACCTCGCCGACGGCGTCGCCTATGTGCGCCGCAACAAACAGCTCCAGCGGCTGCTCGTGATCGGCGTGCTCGTCGTGATGGTCGGATTCCCCCACATCACCCTGTTGCCCGGTCTCGTCGAGGACGACTTCCAGCTCGACGCGTGGGCGTTCGGTGCGCTCACGGCCTCCGCCGCGATCGGCGCGGTCACGGCTTCGCTGGCGCTCGCCAACGTCCACGTCAGGCGGCTCGGGCCGCTCCAGTTCCGCGCCGGCACCCTCTTCGCCCTCGCGCTCGCGATCTTCGCCGCGATCCCGGTCTACTGGCCCGCGGCGGCGGTGATGGTGTTCGTCGGTGCCGCGTCCTCGGCCTTCCAGGCGATGAACAACTCCCAGGTCCTCACGATCGCGGACGTCGAGTACCACGGCCGGGTGCAGTCGCTCATGATGCTGGCGTTCACCGGTTTCGGGTTGGCCGCACTCCCCGTCGGTCTGCTCGCCGACGCCTACGGCATCCGTGAGGTCATGGTGGCCGAGGGCGTGCTCATCGGCCTCGTCGTGCTCGGCGGCGAAGCCTGGCGACGCCGCGACGACGCACCGGAGGTGCCGCTGCTGTGACCGCCGAATCGACCGCCCCCGGTTCCCCGAACCCGTTCGATCTGCCACGATGCGCTGGGAGACACCCATGACCACCGACCACGAAGCCCTCGTCACCCGGCTCTGGAACCAGATCTGGATCGACGGCGAACTCGATCGCCTCGCCGAGGTCGTCCACGACCCCTACATCCGCCACACGCGGGAGGGCACGGAGACGACGACGCCGACGGCCTACGCGCGCCACCTCGAGTCCGCGGTGCGCACGATCCGGGGCACGGAGGTGCAGATCAACGCGATGGTCACGTCCGGCGACATCGTGTTCGCCCGCCTGAACCTCCACGGCGTGAACATGGAGACGGGCAACGCCGTCAAGCTCACCTGGATGGCGCAGTACCGCATCGCGGACGGTCGCATCGCCGAGGCCTGGACGATGCACCAGCCGGGGCTCGACTGGTAGCGCCTGAAGCTGAAGCGGGTGAAGCGGGGGTCAGACCCCAGGTGAAGCGGCGTTCAGGAGGATGTCGTCGTGCCAGTAGCCGTGGAACTGGTGCGGCAGGTGATGGCGTAGCGGCAGGCTGGCGACGGGCTCGCTGATGTCGTCCGCCCGGAAGATCACGAGCGAGCTGACATGGCGGTGGGCGTCGTAGACGACCTCGAGGATGTAGGCGTCCTGCTCGGCGCCGCTGTCCGATGCCGGCGCGACGAGGGGCTCCGACCCGTAGAACCCGGGCTCGAGCGTGTGCAGCTGCACGTTGCCGGCGCGGTCGGCGCGGTGGAAGCCGTTGAAGAAGCTGTCGGCCCCGTTGTCCACCGACGCCGCCGCGAAGGTGTACTCGTTCTCCCGGCAGGCGACGTTCTGGTTGAACGTCGGGAACTCGGAGTTCACGTCGGTCATCTTCTCGAACGACAGCGCGCCGGTGGCCGCATTGATGCGGTAGCGCCGCCACTCCCCGCCCTTGAGCGCCTTCGCGTTGAAGATGTCGCTGAGAGCCTCGTTGGCGTCGAACTGATCCGAGAACATCGCGTCGACGACGACCTCGTCGCCCTCCTCGTAGGCGTTGCCGAAGTGGATGATCGCCCCGGGGTCGGTCTCGATCCGGCGCACTTCCTGCATCGTGTCCAGATCGACGAGCGCGATGGTCATGGGGATGTCGTTGTCGAACCGCACGCCCTCACCGATGGACTGCGCCCCGAACATCACCTTGCCGACCGCGCCCATCGTGATCGAGTTGATGAAGAAGATGGCGTACTTGCCGGACAGTGCGTAGTCGTGGGCGAACGGGAAGTGCTGCACGGGAAGCTGGCCCTTGGCCGCCATCTTCCCGGTCTTGTCGATCCGGAAGATGTTGAAGCAGAGCTTCGGGCCCTTGAGGCCGACGCCCATCGATCCGGTGCCGAAGTTGATCCAGTCCCCGGTGGGGCCGTGGACGTGGCCGTGGGCGGAGAAGACGTTCGACTTCTTGAGCTCGCCGTCGTAGGTGTATTCGCCGACGGTCTCGAGCGTGGCGGCGTCGACCTCGAACGGACGACCGCCCTCGTACAGTGCCAGCAACTTGCCACCGTGGTACACGCTGTTGGTGTTGGCGGGGTTGCCCGGCATGCGGCCGATGTTCTTGCGGAGGCCACCGGGGATCTGGGTGCCGAAACCGCGGTACCGGATCTGTTGGGTGGCGGTCTCCTTCAGGTACTTCGGGGTGCGCACATAGCGGTTCGCGAAGTGGACCTTGCCCTCCGCGATCGAGAAGACACTGAGCATGCCGCAGCCGTCGAACCAGTGGCCGTAGGGCGTGTCGCCGATGCGCTGTCGACCCGGGCCGTTGCGGATGAACGTGCCGTGGAGGTTCGCCGGCACCTCACCGTGGGCGGTGTCGAGCCAGTAGCTGAACTCCTCGTCGAGGTTCGCGAGCGCGCCGTGCATGGTCGGTGCGTCGGTCGTCTGGATCGGAGCGTCGTCGACTGCGGTCATGGAAGTCCCCCGGGTGATGCCAACCGTCGTGGTTAACACTGTTAACCACGACGCTATCGGTCGGTGTGCACCGACCTCAAGCTTCGACGCATCATGGCGGGTATGACAACCAAGCCGGCCGCACAGATCCTCCTCGAGCGCTACTGGGAGGACTGCAGCAACCAGGGCAACGTCGAGCTCGTGCGCGAGCTGTGCGCCGACCCGATCATCCGCCACGACCCGGGCGGGGAGACCGAGCTGAGCCACCAGGACCAGATCGATCGGCTGAAGCTCGGCAAGGAGATGGGCATCCGCATCGACCGTGTGATCACCCACGCCAACGACGAGTGGGTCACGTCGGTGTGGAACATGGAGTCCGAGAAGGGCGTCGACGGCATGACCATGTGCGGCATCGAGGTGTTCAAGGTCGAGGACGGTGTGCTCGCCCACTGTTGGAACACCCCCTACGCCGAGGGTCACTGGTCGCCCCACCCCGGCTGACGACCCAGTCGGTCCAGGCGGAGTGTCGCCCGCTCCTGAGCCGAACGACGCTGAAAACCGGGCCGGATGGCTCATTCCGCTGATACGGGTCCCGCATGTGACCGTAGCCACACACATGAACGCCGCCGCGACGACCCGTCTGGACCGCTTCGTCCACTTCGGGCGCACCCCCGAGAGCATCGCCGGCGTCGAGGACTCCGGACGCGTGCCCCGCGCCATCTTCACGGCGCTGCTCATGTGGGCCGGCGGCATCATTCCGTTCATCTCCGTGCTCCAGCACGACGGCAACGCCACCGCGGCGTCGCTCGGGCTCTACCTCTCGCTCGGTCCGTTCCTCGTGGTGGGCTACGTGGTGACCCGGCTCACGGGCAAGATCCTCGGCATCCTCCCGCTCGCCGCGATCCTGTGGGTCACCCTGCTCGGCACGGTCAGCGACTTCTACATGGAGAGCGCCCCGATCATCGCCCTCGTGCTCACCGCGACGTTCGTGGCCTGGATGGGCACCTCCGTGTCGCCCCAGTACCTCGCCGCGACCATCGGCGGCGTGCTCGTCAGCGGCGTTCTCTCCGCCGACGAGTACCTCATCGACCGCCTCATCGTCGTCGGCCTCGGCGCCGCGTTCGTGGTCTTCGTCGTGGGCAAGCGCAGCGACGAGATCCACCAGGCCACCAGCGACCGCGAAGTACTGCTCGCCCGCCTCGCCCACGAGTCCCGCCACGACAACCTCACCGGTCTCGGCAACCGGGCGCTTCTCGTCGACGAGCTGAGCCACGTGCTCGCCGACCAACGGCCCGGCGTGGTCGGTCTCGCCCTCATCGACCTCGACCTGTTCAAGCAGATCAACGACGACCACGGGCACCTGACCGGTGACGAGGTGCTCGTCGAGATCGGCCGTCGCCTCCAGGCCTACGCCCTTGACCGGGGCACGGCGGTGCGCATCGGCGGGGACGAGTTCGCCCTGCTCATCGATTCGCCGACCGCCCCGGCGGCCGAGATGACCCGGGAGCTCGAGGCCGCCCTGCGGTGGAGTTGGGTGCGCGAGGGCGCGTCCATCGAGATCGGCGCCAGCGTCGGCGTGAGCATCCGCGATCGCCGCTCGGCCTCGCTCGAAGGCCTGTTCTCGGCCGCCGACCGGGCGATGTACGAGCGCAAGGCCCAGCGCCGCCTCGACGAAACCGTCTGACCGGCTCAGTCCGGCAGCGTGTAGCTGTCGCGGTCCTCGACGCGGGGCTGGCGGCCGGTCCGCAGCGGCGACAACGCCGCGTCGACGAGCAGGATGCGCTGCCAGTCCGATGCGATCGTGGACGCTCGCGTGCGCCAGGTCTTCAGCCCGGCGTGGGAGGCCTGGGCCTGTTCGAGCGCGCCCCACTGTTCCCATTCAGGGATCGCCCAGAGCAGCACGGCCTCGCTGTCGTTGCGCATCGAGGTGACCCAGGCGCCGATCAGCTCCCAGCCGAACTCCCCGTGGACCGGCGTGGCCTCCTGGCGCACGAGCTCGAGATAGTCCCAGGCTCGGCCCGGCTCGACCGACACGAGCTCGTGGGCGTACGTCTCCGATCCGGTGACGCCGAGCTCGCACAAGCCGGCGATCGTGTGCGTCCACGGCGCGGGGACGAGGACACGGTCGAACCCGCCCTCGCGGAACTGGGCGGCCCGGGCCCACCACTCCGCGAGGTCCGGATCCTGGAGCGACGGGTGGCTCAGTTCGTGACGGAACGACGTCGCCAACCCCGCGAACCCCTGCTCCTCCCAGATGTTGACCACCTCGGGCCAGCGCCCGGTCGTGCCGACCGTGCCCCACACGCCGAAGCACTGCTGGTCCCGCACCTCCTGACCGATCGGCGACCAGTTCGCCGTCATGTGGTGCATGTAGTTGGCCCGGTTGTGCTTGATGATCTCGATGAACTCGTGGATGTAGACCTTGTCGTTCGGCACCGTCGGTTCGGGCAGCATCAGTCGGTTCCTCCGGTGTCGTTCTCCATCGCCGCGAAGCGGTCGACGAGCGCGTCGAGGGCGTCCGCGCAGGTCGTCGCGCCGCCGGGTGGATCCGGCAGACGCACGGCGCCGTGCTCGCGACTCGGCAGCAGGATCGTCGCGTGGCCGGGGCAGGTGATCTCGCCCCGCTGGTTCTCGCCCCGGATCTCGACGTCCACCGCCGGCCGGTCGCCCTCGGCGAGGTATTTCCGGGTGACCTCGCCGGTCATCCAGTGGGTGTCACCGACATAGTTGAACCGGCGGAACTCGACGTCGAGCTTCCAGAGCCAGGCGTCGTCGCCCATCCAGTCGGTGCAGAGATGAACGAGCCAGGTCTCGCGCATGCGGCCGTAGTCGTAGATCGCGGGATTGCCGGCCCGCTTCGCCCACTCGGGATCCCAGTGGACTCGCTGGTGCACGTCGGGGATGTTCAGATCGTCGGGCCGGAAGAAGCCGGGCACCCGTTGGCGCTGCTGGTGGGCGAGCCGCAACGCCTTCACGCCGTAGAGGCCCATGCCCATGCCGGTGTGCCAGACCACCATGTCCGTCACCCGCAGCGGTCCCTTCACGAGCGACCCGATGTCGTCGCCCTCTTCCACGTCCTCCCAGAAGCGGGGCTCGGCGCCGCGGCGGCGACTCGGCTCGGTCGCGTAGGCCGCGTCGATGGCCGCCAACTGCTCGTCGGTGTAGGGCTCGATCTCGATGTCGCCGTACTTCGCCGAGTCGCCCTTCGCCTCGACCTTCGCTCGATCGGTGCGGATCATGAGGCGGTACTGGGCCGAGAGCACATGGTCGGCGGCGGCGAAGACCTCACCGGTCCACTCGTGGACGGTGCGGTCGGCGAACTCGCTGGACTTGTCGTGCACCCCGACGAGGGCGTTGCGCCGGGTCACCCGCATGCCGGGTCGCAGCGGCGCCCACCACTCGCGGTGCGAACCCGCGTAGTAGGCGTGGGCGCCCTTGAGCGGATCCCCCTTGAGCAGCGCCTTGGTTTCCGGGTCGAGCGCCGTGACCTCGTTCTCGCCGATGAGGGTGTCGCCGCCATTGAGATTCGGCGAGGCGATCGGGCCGCCCCACACCGTGGACGGGCCGTAGGTCGGGTCGCACCACAGCGGGTTGTCGTCGCCACAGGCCTCGGAGACGTGACGGAACGCGTCGGTGCCCGGGTCGCGATACCAGGGCGGCTGCGGATGGGGCTGGGTGATCCCGATCCGGGCGCGCAGCCGGGCGAGACTCTCCTCGGTGATCGCTGCGTCGTTGCTCATGCCGGTCTTCGCCCCTGTTCCGACGCCCATGTAAACATGCCGACGTGCAGCGGAGGCGAGTCGGATGACCGAACGACCGGACGTCGACCGCGCGACGAGCGACGACGACCTCCGCGCCGCGGTCGCCGCGTGGGTCGACGAACACGTGCCCCGGGCGTGGCGCGACGCAGCCGTCGACGGTCACGACGCGGTACGCGACGTGCGCCCACGGTCCGCGTACGAGGCCTGGTATCCGACGTTCGCCGTCAGTGGTCTCGCCGTCGCCACCTGGCCGGTCGCCTACGGCGGACTCGACCTGACCAACGCCCAGGCCCGCGTGATCGAGTCCGTGATCGCACCCCTCAACCTCGGCCGCCTGAATCCGCTGGGCCTCAACAACACCGCGTCGGCCCTCTTCGCGTACGGCAGCGAGGAGCAGCGGCTGCGCTTCCTCCCGCCGATGGTGCGCAACGAGGAGCGCTGGTGCCAGATGTTCTCCGAGCCCGGCGCCGGGTCGGACCTCGCCTCGCTCGCGATGCGGGCCGAGCGTGACGGCGACGAATGGGTGCTCAGCGGACAGAAGGTGTGGAGCACCTGGGCCCACCGCTCTGAGTTCGCGATCTGCCTCGCCCGCACCGACCCCGCGCAACCCAAGCGCAAGGGGATCACCTACTTCCTGGTCGACCTCCGTTCGCCGGGGGTCGAGGTGCGCGAGCTGCGCCACATGGGCGGCGAGGTCGACTTCAACGAGGTGTGGCTCGACGATGTGCGGGTGCCGGACTTCCACCGCGTCGGTGCAGCCGGCGACGGCTGGCGGGTGGCGGGCGCAACCTTGTCGAGCGAACGCCAGATGGTCGCCGGCTCCGGGTCCGGCGGCGTCGATCGTCTCGGCGGCCGCGGCATCGAGCACCTGCTGGTCGCCGGGCTCGACCCGGTCGCTCGCGATCGCGTCATCCGGCTCTACGCCGAGGAGCGCATCCGGGCGTGGACCAACGAGCGGGTGCGGGCGACGCTGAAGGCCGGGGGCACACCCGGCCCTGCGGCCTCGATCGGCAAGGTGCACCAGGCGGTGCTGAACCAGGCCCTCCAGCTCGCGGCGACGGACCGGCTCGGCGCCGCCGCGATGGCGTGGGAGGGCGACGTCCCCCATCAGGTCCGCGGCATGATCCGCAGCCGGGCCAACTCCATCGAGGGCGGGACGACGGAGATCAACAAGAACGTGCTCGGCGAACAGGTGCTGGGTCTGCCCCGCGAGCCGGACCCGTGGCATGGTGCGCCCTGGGAGGAGACACCCCGATCATGACCTACTCCACGTTCGATCATCTCGAGACCTATCGCGACGGCCCGGTGGGCTGGCTCGTCAACGACCGGCCCGACGTGCGCAACGCGATGAACAACGCGATGCGCGACGAGTTCGCCGTGGCGTGGTCCGAGCTCGACGCCGACCCGGAGGTGCGGGTGATCGTCCACACCGGCAACGGCCGCGACTTCCAGACCGGGGTCGACGTCGGCGAGATCGCCGGCGACGGCGTCGGCATGGAGCGCTACCGCCAGTCGATGGAGGACTTCGACGTCCACTTCACGTCGTGGCACCAGGGCGTGTGGAAGCCCGTGATCACCGCGGTCAACGGGATCTGCTGTGGCGGTGGCTTCCACTGGGTGGCCGATGCCGACATCGTGATCGCAGCGAGCGACGCCCGGTTCTTCGACCCGCACGTGTCGGTCGGGCAGGTGGTCGCGATCGAGGCGATCGCCCTGATGAAGAAGATGCCCGTCGAGGCCGTCATGCGCATGGCGTTCATGGGCAAGTACGAGCGCATGGGGGCCGAGCGGGCGTACGAGCTCGGCATGATCTCGGAGATCGTGGATCCGCCCGAGCAGTTGCGAAGCCGCGCCCAGGAGCTCGGCGAAACGATCGCGAAGAACTCGCCCGCGGCGATGGCGGCCACCAAGAAGGCCTTGTGGGGCGCCCTGGAGATGGGACTCACGGACGCCTGCAAGGCCGGCGCCGGGCACCTCGTGTCGATGTGGGGTCATCCGGATCAGGACGAAGGGCCGCGGGCGTTCGCCGAGAAGCGAGATCCGGAGTGGCAGCCGCTCGGCGACGCCTGAGCCCGTGAACCTCGCCTCGCTGCTGCTCGATCATCCGTTCGCGGACGACGAGCCGCTGCTGCACGGTACCGAGCGGAGCTGGACCGCCGGGGAGGCACGGGCCGAGGTGGCCCGCCTGGTCGGCGAGCTCGAGCGGGCCGGGGTTCCCGTCGGAGCGGGTGTGGCTGGGCGGGTTGCCGGGTGCGACGCGGTGATCACGATGACGGCGTGCTGGGCCCACGGCGCCGTGTTCGTGCCGGTGAACGACCGGATGCCCGAGGGCGCTGTCGCCGAGTTGCTCGACCGGACGGGGGTCACCGCGCTCGTCGACGACAACGGCGTCGTGGCCGCGCCCGGCGCCGCCCGTTTCGAGCCGGGGGCGGCCTTCGTGCTCTTCACCAGCGGCACGACCGGCGAGCCGAAGCCGATCGTCCACCACCACGACGCCTATCTGGAGATCATCGACCGGGTGCTCGGCCCGCTCGCCGCCGGGCGGGACCCCACCAAGCGGCCGTCCCCCAACCTGATCCCGGTGCCGATGGCGCTCAACGCGGGGATCTACAACGCCCTCTTCGGCCTCCGGGCCGGCTCTCCCCTGGTGCTGATGGACCGCTTCACGACCGGCGAGTTCGCGGCGCTCGTCGAGCGCCACGAGATCCGGTCGACGGTGCTGCCACCGGCGTCGATCGCGATGCTCAACGACGACCCGGCGATCGACGGCTTCGGACCGCTCCGCTACGTCCGCTCCATCACCGCGCCCCTGTCACCCTTCCAGGCCCGCCGCTTCACCGAGCGCTTCGGCGCCTTCGTGCTCAACGGCTACGGCCAGGCCGAACTGGGCGAGGTGATCGGGTGGACGGCCGCCGACGCCAAGGCCCACCCCGACAAGATCGGCGCCGTCGGTCGCCCGCATTCCGGCGTGGACGTGCGGATCGATGCGCCGGACGGCAACGGCGTCGGCGAGCTCTACGTCCGCCCGCCCGCCGCGCCCAGCGATTCCGTGGCGGCGACGCTCGGCGACCGGCTCGGGCGCGACGGCTTCGTCCGCACGGGAGATCTGGCCCGGCAGGACGACGACGGCTTCGTGTGGATCGAGGGGCGCACCGGCGACGTCGTCAATCGCGGCGGCAACAAGGTGTTCCCCGACGAGGTCGAGGAGGTGCTGACCGCGGTCCCCGGCGTGGTCGAGGCCGCACTCGTCGGCCGACCGGACGAGCGGCTCGGTGAGGTGCCGGTCGCCTTCGTCGTCGGCGACGCCGAGCCCGCCGCGCTCGAGGCTGCGTGCCGCGCCGCGCTGGTCCCCTACAAGGTGCCCGTCGCGTTCATCCCCGTCGACACGCTCCCCCGCAACGACGTCGGCAAGGTCCTGCGCCGCGAGCTGCGGCCCTGACCCGCTGACCCCCGGTCAGTTCCCCGTGAGCCAGGTGGCGGGCTGGCGTTCGGGCGGGAACATGGCCTGTTGCCAGCGCTGCATGCCGCCGAGCCAGCGGTCGACGTCGGCCCCCTTGCGCTTGACGTACTCCTCGACCTCGGGGTGGGGCAGGACGTGGAAGCGTTCGTCGCGCAACGCCTGGGTGACGACCTCGGCCACATCCTCGGTCGAGAGGGTGCCGTCGCCGCCGGCCACGTCGGTTGCGCTTCCCTTGATCTGGTCGGCCTGCGGCGAGTTCTCGCCGATGTTGGTGGCCACCGCCTGCGGACACAGGACGGACACCTTGATGCCCTGATGGCCGTGGGTGATCGCGATCCACTCGGCGAGGGCGACGGCGGCGTGCTTGGTGACGGAGTAGTGCAGTGACCCGAGTTGGGCGAGCAGGCCGGCCGCCGACGCCGTGTTGAGCAGGTAGCCCTCACCGCGATCGGCCATGTACGGAATGACGGCCCGCGCCGCGTGGAGGTGGGCGAGGACGTGGACGCCCCACATGTGGTTCAGGTCCTCCACCGGCGCCTCGAGGCCGCCCATGGTGACGTAGCCGGCATTGGACACGAAGAGCCCGATCGGCCCGATGTCACGCTCGACCGTCTCCACGAGCGACTGGATGGCGTCGCCGTCGGTGACATCGAGGGCGACGCCGGTGCCGCCCACCGATTCGGCGACGGCGCGCGCGCCCGCTTCGTCCCGGTCCACGACGACGATGTGCTCGGCGCCATCGGCATGGAAGCGTTCGGCGAGCCCCTTGCCGATGCCGCTCGCGCCTCCGGTGATGACAACGATCTTCCCTGCGATCTCCATGGCCCGGGAACCTAGCCCAGGCGACCCGATCGCTGAATCCGGCGTTGAGAACCCCGCCCGACCGCGGTACACATGGGCGGCGAAGGCGGCGGACGGAGGAACGAGGATGGTGACGACGCAGACCACGACCGGCGTCATGTGCGTCGCCGAGCCCGGCGTGGCGATCACCGACCCGTCGTTCCAGCGCAACGGCATCGACGTCTACGTCTGCCCGAGCTGCGGCAGCTACGTGTGCGACTCGGGCTACGAGGTCGAGCAGTACGACGACTCGTACTACACGATCGCCAGCGCCGATCTCGACGAGATCGAGGGGCGTTGGGGGTTCCGCTGGCGCTACGTGCTCGACCGCATCGCCGCCGACGTCGACGCCGGCAGCACCGTGCTCGATGTCGGCGCCGGCAACGGCTACTTCGTGAAGCTCGCCGCCGAGGAGTACGGCCTCGCGGCGACGGGAATCGAGATCTCCGAGGCGTCCGCCGCGTTCGCCCGCGACCATCTCGGCGTCGACCTGCTCGTCGAGGACCTGGCGGAGCATGACGAGACGTACGACGTCGTCACCGCGTTCTCCGTCCTCGAACACGTCGAGGATCCGGCCGCGATGCTGGCCTCGTTGATCGCCCGGGTCCGCCCCGGCGGCCTCCTCGTGCTGGCCACGCCGAACCCGGCGTGCATCCAACGCCGGGTGAAGGGGGAGAAGCGCTGGAGCATGATCTGCCCGCCGCACCACCTCAACATCTTCAGCCGCACGGGCCTCGAACGCATGGTGTCCGCCGCCGGCCTCGAGCCCCTGAGCTGGGAAGCGATCAGCACGTCGGTGAAGTCGGTCCGCAGGATCGACACGGACGGACAGCTGCTGCGCAAGGCGATCTTCCATACGTTCCGCGCCACCCGTCTCGGCGCCGATCAGCTGCTGTTCGCCCGCACGCCGTCATGAAGTGGCGACCGTCAGCCGAGCATGCCGCCCATGTCGATCCACCGGTAGCGCGGTAGCTCGGGCAGCGACGCGACCTCGACGTCCTCGCATCCCGCCGGCACCGGCTGCGAGGCGTGCGGGGCGTCGCCGAGCCGTGACTGCTCGCGCCACATCGACGCCTTGAGCTCCTCGCGGATCTCGGCGTAGGCAGGGTCGTCGTAGACGTTGTTCACCTCGTCCGGGTCGGCTTCGAGGTCGTAGAGCTCCCACTCGGGCGGGTAGCGGAAGAAGCCGGTGAAGGGGAGGAAGTAGCCGTCGTTGTAGTAGTAGACGAGCTTGTAGCGCGTCGTGCGATAGCCGTAGTGGGCCGGCGCGTTGTGGATGAAGTCGTCGTTCTCCCAGTAGCGGTAGTACACGCCCTCGACCGGGTCGCCGTCCTGCTCGCCGACGAGGTCGGGCCAGAAGCTGCGGCCCTGCATGCGCTCGCCCGGTTCGACGCCGGCGGCGTCGAGGATCGTCTGGGCCATGTCGACATTGCTGACGATGCCGTCGAAGCTCTTCCCCGCCGAGACCCGCTGCGGGTAGCTCAGCACGAACGGCATCCGCAGCGATTCCTCGAACATGAACCGCTTGTCGAACCAGCCGTGGTCACCGAGGAAGAACCCCTGGTCCGAGGAGTAGATCATCATCGTGTCGTCGTAGTCGCCGCGTTCACGCAGCCAGTCGGTCAACCGTCCGACGTTCTCGTCGACCGAATGCACACACGCCAGGTAGTCGCGCATGTAGCGCTGGTACTTCCACAGGGCGGTCTCCTCGTAGGAGAGGCCGGCCGGCGGATCCTCCTTGAGATCGTCGACGGTCATGTGGTCGGCAACGCGCATCGCGGCCCGCCGCACGGACGCCGAGCGCGTCGAGTAGTCGTCCCAGAAGGTGGACGGCACCGGTCGCGGCTCCTCGTAGAGCGCCTGGTGTTCGGGTTTCGGCTCCCACGAACGATGGGGCGCCTTGTGCCAGACCAGCACGCACCACGGGTCGTCGCCCTCGAGCGACTCGACCCAGTCGATCGACAGGTCCGTGATGATGTCGGTGGCGTAGCCGTCGATGCGACGGCGGCCATCGGCGTTGATGAACATCGGATTCCAGTAGTTGCCCTGGCCGGGGAGCACGTCCCAGTGATCGACGCCCTGCGGGTCGTGACCGTCGCCGTGCCCCATGTGCCACTTGCCGATCATCGCGGTGCGGTAGCCGGCGTCGCGCAGCAGCGACAGGAAGGTGGTCTGGCTCGCGTCGATCGGGGTGAACAACGAGTACACGCCGTTCACATGGCTGTAGGCGCCCGTGAGGATCGAGGCCCGCGAGGGCGTGCACAGCGAGTTGGTGACGAAGCAGTTGTCGAAGCGCCAGCCGTTCGCCGCGATCTCGTCGATGCGGGGCGTCTCGTTGACGACGGAGCCGTAGCACCCGATCGAGTGGGCGGCGTGGTCGTCCGTCAGCACGAACACGATGTTGGGGCGTCGGGCCATCTGGGTTGCCTCCGGGATCTCGGGAGGACCGACCCTATGTCGAGCGGCCGCGCCCTGCCTGCGCTCGGGCGACGTGCTCACCCGCGTGGGCGATCGCCTGGTCGAGGTCGGTGAACAGATGGTTCTCGTGGGCGAGCCGGTCGATGGCACCCACCGCGCGGAGGATGCGCAGATGCTCGTCACGCGGTCCCTTGATGAGCACGGTGATGCCCCGGTGCTCGAGCTCGTCGATGATCTCGCCGATCGCCTGGGCGCCGGACGCGTCGAGCACCTGGAGCTCGGGGAACCGCAGGATGACGACCTCCACCTCGCCGACGGCGGTCAGCTCGTGGAGGAACCGCTGGACGGCGCCGAAGAACAGCGCGCCGTCGAGCCGGTACGACACGATGTGGTCGGCATGGAGCCGGGCCGCGGTGTCGGCGTCGATCAGCGGGAGCGGTTCGGCCACCGTCACCGAGGTGCGGGCGAACTGGCGCAGCGCCAGGACCGCGGCGACGGCCATGCCGACCTCGACGGCCAGGATGAGATCGAACGCGAGGGTTACCAACGCGGTCACCCCCAGGATCAACGCATCGGACCGGGTGGAGCGGACGATGGCGCGGATGTTGTGGACCTCGACCATCCGGACCGCGGTGACCATGAGTACGCCGGCGAGGGCGGCGAGGGGGATCTCGGCCACGAGACCGGAGCCGGCGACGACCACGGCGAACAGGACCAGTGCGTGGACGATCGACGCCAGCCGGGTCCGTGCCCCGGCCTTCACGTTCACGGCGGTGCGGGCGATCGCCCCGGTTGCGGGCATGCCACCGAACAACGGCGACGCGATGTTGGCGAGCCCCTGCCCGACGAGTTCGCGGTTGGGGTCGTGACGCCCCGCCCCGGCCATGCCGTCGGCGACCTTCGCCGAGAGCAGGCTCTCGAGCGCGCCGAGGGCGGCCACGGTGAGGACGGCGCCCGACAGGTCCGAGACGAGACCGGTGGAGAACTCGGGAAGTGACGGCGACGGCAGCGACGACGGAAGCTCGCCGATGACCGCCACGTCGAGGTCGAGCACACGAGCCAGCACCGTTGCGGCGATCACGGCGAGCAGGGACGACGGCAGGCCCCGACGCAGTCGCGGGGCTCCGAACATGACCAGCGCGACCACCACCACGAGGCCGGCCGCCCACGCCACGCCGGCGCCACCGAGGGCGTCGCCGATGGCGTCGAACGCGACCATCGCGGTGTTCTCACGGTCCGACTTGGGAACGCCGAGTGCGGCCGGCACCTGCTGGAGGAAGATGATCGCGGCGATGCCGAGGGTGAACCCCTCGATCACCGGCCACGGGATGAAGGCGAGGAAGCGGCCGAACCCGGCGGCGCCGGCGGCGACGATCACCAACCCGGCGAGGATGCCGACCAGGAACACGGCGTCCGGTCCGTGGCGGGCCACGAGGGGCACCAGCACGACGGTCATCGCCCCGGTCGGGCCGGACACCTGCACGTTCGACCCGCCGAAGACCGCGCCGACGAGGCCGGCGATGATCGCGGTCACGAGGCCGGCGTCGGCCCCCAGCCCGGCCGTGATCCCGAAGGCCAGTGCGAGCGGCAGCGCGACGACGCCGACCGTGATGCCGGCGACGACATCGCCTCGCCAGGAACTCGACAGGTCGGCGTAGTCGGCCCGCGCCGGAAGCAGGGCGAGAAGCCGGCCCTTGACGCCGAGGGGCGGGGTCGTGACCGCGGATCGTCCGGTCATGGCGCGTCCTCGGCCCGCAGATCGTCGAGCAGGGCGGTGGAGCCTTCCAGCCCCGAGATCAGAAGGCGGCGGGCGACGGCGAGCAGCTCGACGAGGAGTGGTTCCCGGATCGCGTAGTAGACGGTCGTGGCTTCCCGGCGGGTCTCGACCAGACCGCCCTTGCGCAACACGGCGAGCTGTTGGGACAGGTGGGGCAGTTCCACCTCCACCTCCGCGGCGAGGTCCGACACCGAGCGTTCACCGTCGGCCAACACCTCCAGGGCCCGCACCCGCGTCGGATGGGCCAACGTCTTGAACAGTTCGGCCTTGACGCCGAACACCGGAGGGCCTGCTGCGCTCGTCACCACGGCAGCATACTTGCAAATCTTCCTAACTACAGAAGTTCTTGCAGTTCAGGGGAGAACTCATGATGGGGTGAGCCAGCTGTACCTACCCGCAGGGTTCGCACTTCATGGTGGCTGTCACGGGGAAGTGGTCGGAGATGAAGGAAACGCCGTAGTCGTCGTCGACGGTGTCGTGGACGGTCGCGGTTCCGGTGTCGTAGAAGATGTAGTCGATGTTCCACAGCCCGCCCGGGGCGAGGAATGCGTTGAACGATCCGACGTCATCGGTGACCGTCGCGGTGGACTGCGAGTCGTCCATGATCTCCCGGATCGGATCGAGCGCGGCGTCGGCGGGGAGGACGTTGAGGTCGCCCATGATGAACGCGGGCTTGCCGTCCGCGATCTCGCCCACCTTCTCGGCGATCAAGGCCGCGGACTCGACGCGCGCCGTCGTGCCGACGTGGTCGAAGTGGGTGTTGAAGACGAAGAACGTCTCGGCGCTTCCGATGCGGCGGAGCTGTGCCCAGGTGGCGATGCGTTCCAGCGCCGCGTCCCACCCCCTCGACACGACGTCGGGCGTCTCGCTCAGCCAGAAGGTGCCGCTGTCGACCACCGCGAACTCGTCGATGCGATAGAAGATCGCGGCGAACTCGCCGGCGGTCACGCCGTCATCGCGGCCGACCCCGATCCACGCGTAGTCGGGAAGACCGGCCGCGAGATCGAGAACCTGGTGATGGAGGCCCTCCTGGATTCCCATGACGTCGGGCTGTCGCTCGTCGAGCATGTCGAGGATGGCGGGGAGTCGGGTGCTCCAGTCCGGGTCGTCGTCCGGGTTGTCGTAGCGGATGTTGAACGACATGAGGTCGAGATCCTCGATCTCGCCGAGCTCGTCAGCGGCGGCGACGATGAGCCGGCCGAGGAAGGTGAGCAGCTGCGCTCGCGGGATCGGGTCGTTCGGGCCGTATGTCGTGGCGCTCGTGCCGGTGGTGATCCCGAGTGCGTAGAGGCAGTCGATGTCGAGCCGGGCGAACAGATCGGCCGGCACATCGGTGAACGGTGCCGCTGCCGTGCTGCACTCGCCGCCGAGCGCACGCCAGAGGCGGGCGACGAACGCGGCCGCCTGGGCCCGCGTCAGGATCCCGGCGGGGTCGTAGGTGGTCGGTGTCGTGCCCGTCGTCAGCCCCGCCCCGTAGATGCAGAGAACGTCGGCGTACGCGAACGACTGGGCGCTCAGGTCGGTGAAGGGGTTCACGACGTCGATGCACGAGTTGCCGGCGGCTCGCCAAAGGCGCGCAAGCAGTGCGGCTGCCTGTTCCCGGTCGGCGACGGCGTCCGGTGACACGGTCGTCGGCGACGTGCCGTTGAGAAGGCCGAGCTGATGCAGGCACGCCACGGCGTCGTTGCTGTAGTCCGCGGGCCCGACATCGGTGAACGGATGATCGTCGTTTGCGGGACAGGCCAGCGGGAAGCCGCGACCCGACGCGGGCGACACGGTCGCGCCGGCCGGATCGACGAGCGGAACGAGCGCGAGCGTGAGCAGCGCCATGAGCGCGATGCCGACCGCGCTGGTGAGCACGGAACGTGGAAGGTGAGACGTCATCGGATGGTCCTGGCGGCGATGGATGTGCGAAGCCTCGGTCCACTGGGTCCAAGACGCGAAGGAGCCCAAGCCAGAATCTGCCGTCTGACCTGGGCCTTGTGCGTACCCCGTACGGGATTTGAACCCGTGCTACCACCTTGAGAGGGTGGCGTCCTAGGCCGCTAGACGAACGGGGCGTGATGTTCGGAGCCCCCCGGAGGCGGCGTGCGACTGGATGAGTGTAGCCAACCGGCGCGGACGGCCCAACGCTGATTCTGTGAGCCTGAATCAGCACCTGATGCTGATTCAGGCTCACAGAACGCGGGGTGGGGCGGGCGGGACTGTTGCGGCGGAAAACGCAGAAGCGGCACCCGGAGGTGCCGCTTCGCCTGAGCTCGGGGAGGAGGACTTGAACCCCCAATGACTGGACCAGAACCAGTTGTGTTACCAATTACACCATCCCCGAAGGACGTCACAGAGCGTACCTGCTCGCCCCTCGGGTGCCGACCCGATTCGCGCCGAGATGGGACGGGACTCTGACCCCAGCGTCTCAACTAGCCGACGGATCCAAGCCAGTTGTCGACGCGCCGATAGCCGAGGATCCGGCCGAGGGAGACGGCGGCGGTCTCCCGCACCAGCTGGCGGATCGACGAGCCGCCGTCGGTGGACGAGACGGTGGCGTCGAGGCCGACCTGGTCGGCGATCTGGCGAAGCCGAAGCGCGTGGTACGGGTCGCTGACGAGGACGACGGACTCGCCGATCTCGAGGCCGCGCAGCTGACGAGCCGTGGCCGCGAGCTGCTCGTAGGACGACGAACCGTCGGTCACCACCAGCAACTCGCTCTCGGGCACCCCGGAGAGCAACAGGTACTCGAAGCCGGCGTATCCCTCGGTGAAACGATCGCCGGGTTGGTTCGAGCCGGTGGTGACGATCATGTCGGCGACGCCGCTCTCCCAGAGTTCGTACGCATGGTCGAGCCGCGAGGCGAGGACCGGCGACGGGGCGCCGTCGTACTGGGCTGCGCCGAGCACGACGATCGCATCGGCCGGCCGGCGGTTGTCCTCCCCCGAGGCCTGCAGGACCTGGAAGAACGTCAGCAGCACGTATCCGGCCACGATCGCAGCCGCGACAATTGTGATCCGACGGGCGCGGCGGAGGGGCAACCAGCGCGGCAGCCCGAGCCGCATGGCTCAGTCGATCCTCGCTCGGGCCGCGGCGATGCGGGCGAGGCAGACGTCGCGGCCGAGATGGGTCATCGCCTCCCACAGGGGAATGCCGGCGCCCCGACCGGTGAGCGCGATGCGCAGCGGTGCCTGCGACATGACCCGGGTGTCGAGCTCCTCCGAGAGTGCGGTGCCCACGCCCATGACCAGCGACTCGAGCCGGTCGCGGTCGGTGAAGTCGTCGTCGGCCAGCGCCGCGGCGATGTCGTCGAGCACCCGGTCGGGCACCTTGCCCTTGGTGATCGCCTTGTTCCACGACTTCTCGTCGTACTCGTCGATCGAGTCGACGAAGAGCCAGTCGAGCCAGCCCGGCGCCTCGGCGAGCGTGGCCACCCGCTGCTGCACGTCCTCGGCCAGGGCGACGGCGACGACCCGGTCGTAGTTGGCGACCGGGTAGGGGGCGTCGTCGGCGGTGAGCCACGGCTCGGCCGCCTCCACGAACTCATAGTGGTTCATCGCCTTGATGTACTCGGCGTTGATGTGGTCGAGCTTCTTCGGGTCGAAGAACGCGGGCGCCTTGTTGACCGACTCGAGCGTGAACTGCTCGATGATCTCCTCGATCGGGCGGATCTCGACCTCGTCGTCGGGACCCCAGCCGAGCAGCGCCAGCGCGTTGCGCATCGCCTCGGGCAGATAGCCACGGGCGACATAGTCGGCGAGGGCGACGTCGTCGCGCCGCTTCGAGAGCTTCTTGCGCTGCTCGTTGACCAGCAACGGCAGGTGGGCGTAGGTGGGCGGCTCGCCGAAGCCGAGCGCATCCCACAGGAGCAGCACCTTCGGCGTGGTGTTGAGCAGGTCCTCGCCCCGGATCACGTGGGTGATGCCCATGTCGTGATCGTCGACGGCGTTGGCGATCAGGAACACCGGCGAGCCGTCGCCGCGGCGGATCACGAAGTCCTCGATCGTGTCGTGGGCGACCTCGACCCGGCCGCGGATCACGTCGTCGACGACCGTCGAGCCCTCGTCCGGCGCCCGGAACCGCACGACCACGCCCGGCCCGTCGACGACCTCGCGGTCGCGGGAGAAGCCGTGGTAGCCGGCGGGGAGGCCGGCCTCCTCACAGCGAGCCTCGATCTCCTCGCGGGTGAGGTCGCAGAAATACGCCTTGCCCTCGGCGACGAGCCGATTCACCGCGTCGACGTGCTGCTGGCGGCGCTCGCTCTGGAAGAGCGGCCCCTCGTCCCAGTCGAGACCGAGCCAGGTGAGCGGCTCGGTGATCGCGTCGACGAACTCCTGGCTGGTCTTCGCCTCGTCGGTGTCCTCCACCCGGAGCACGAACGTGCCGCCCGTGTGACGGGCGTACAGCCAGTTGAACAGCGCGCTGCGGGCGCTGCCGACATGGAGAAAGCCGGTGGGAGCGGGAGCGAAGCGGACGCGCGGGCCAGACACGCCTCGGAGGCTATCGCCGCGGGTCAGCCCCGCTCCCCCACCCTTGGGTCAGTGAGCCGTCACGCGTTGACCACGTGGGTCTTGACGATCTTGTCGTGGAACGTCTCCCGGTTCGGGTCCCAGAGGGCCCAGAAGTAGCCGAGGTAGCACGGCAGGCCGGAGATGATCCGTGAGAAGTAGCGCCCCACGGCGCGACCGGTGCCGATCGGCTGACCGGTCACCGCGTCGACCACCTTGATGTTCAGCGCCTTCTTGCCGACCGTCTGGCCCGCGCCCTCGCCCTTGGCGAAGTAGTAGACGATGCCGACCACGCCGATCAGCCACGCCAGACCGACGATCGCGACGCCGCCCCCGGTGAGCACCTCACAGATGCCGAACTGGCCGTCGACCGTGCAGGCCTCCAGCTCCGTCGGCGCGACGGCGAGGGCGATGAAGAACAGGATCGCGAACGGGATGCCGACCACGATCCCGTCGATGAGCAGGGCGCCGAACCGCTGGCCGACGCCGGCCAGATTCCCGGATCCCGCCGGGGCAGGGCCGCCAGACGGCGGCGGTGGCGGCGCCCCTCCCGGAGGCGGTGGCGGTGGTGCCGGCATGTCGGACATGTGATCTCCTTCGTCGAAAAGCAAGGTGACCTGGTCCGCCACCCCCGATCGAACGTAGACGACGGGTGCCCGAGCCGTGTGTGACCCCCATCGGCGAAGCAGCGCCGATACCGTTCCGACCCGTGGCCCGCCCCGACGACCCCGCTCCGCCCGGCTTCTACGCCGACCCTGAGGATGCGTCGCGCGAGCGCTGGTGGGACGGCACGGCCTGGGCGGCCGCGGCAGGGTCGATACAGCCGGACGCCACACCGACCCACGCCGACATCACCCCGCCACCGCCGCGGCCGAACCAGTTCGCCCTCGCGTCACTGATCCTGTCGATCTCGTGGATCTTCTTCGTGGGCTCGATCCTCGGCGTGATCTTCGGCCACGTCGCCATGGAACAGATCCGCGAGTCCGAGGGACGCGAGATCGGCCGGGGCAACGCCATGATCGGCCTCATCGTCGGCTACATCGGCATCGCCGCGGGGCTTCTCGTCCTCCTGATCACCCTCGGGTGATCACCAGCCGAGCGCGGCCCGCCAGTCCGCCGCGGTGGCGGCGGTCACTTCGGCGACGGACATCCGCAGCGTCGCCTCCGGCACCGAGTTGGCGAGCTCGCGGGCGGCGAAATAGTGGATCGTCGAATGATGGAGCTCGTCCATCAGCTCGCGCCGCTGGGCGACCAGATCGTCGGGCGCCTCACCGAGGTAGCCGAAGAGCGTGAACGCGATCGTGAGATCGTCGATCATCGGGGCGCGACCGAAGAGCGAGGCCCGGCGCAGGGCGACGGCCGCGGCGCCGGCCACCGCGTCGGCGTGATGCTCACCGGGCGCGAGCACGAGGCGGTCGGTGAACGACTCGGCGAGCTTCAGAACGTAGCCCTGGTTCGGACCCTGGTTGCCGAGCGCCGGACCGGATGGCTGGTGAGTGCCGACCACGTCACCCGGCCGGTCCGCCCGCCACGAGCCGGGACGCCACGGCGGCGACGAATACGCCTTCGCCTGGTACGGAAGACTCGGAACGTGACTGGGTGCCGACATGTCCGGCAGGTTAGCCAGCGTCAGTCGCAGATCGAGGGTGCGGGATCGGGAACGAGCACGCCGTCCGCCCCGACCCGGCCGCCCCGCGACCGGTCCGTCACCTCCACGACGACGTCGATCGCCGGTCCGAGCATCGCCGGTTCAGCGCGGCCGCCCGGCAGCACCGTCGGGCGGATCGTGACGATCGGGTCGCCGGCGCCGAGCGTCACCTCGAACACGGCGCTGCGCCCGGTCCGTCCGCCCCGGTTGCGGAACGCGAAGTTGCCCGTGGACCACAGCACCGGCGTGCCGTCGATCACCTCGACACCCTGGAGCACGTGCGGGTGCGAGATCGAGATCACGTCGGCCCCGGCCTCGATGTAGACGCCGATCACGCGGCGCAACTCGTCGTCGGGGCAGTCCGTCACCTCGGTCCCCGCGTGGAGCATCACGATCGTGTGATCGGCGTTCGCCGCGGCGGTCGCGATCGTGGCGATCGCGGGAACGGCGAAACGGTCGCACGCCCAGGCGATCTCGGGGCGCTCGGCTCGCTCCTCGCGCGACCAGTCGCACGGCACGCGCGACAGCGACACGATGCCCACGGTCTGGTCCTTCACCTCGACGTAGGCCGGGGCGTAGGCGGTCGCGGGGTCGGTACCCGCGCCCACGCCGATCAGGGTCGAGTCGTCCACATACTCCCGGGTCGTTCGGGCGCCCCGGGGGCCGTAGTCCCACGAGTGGTTGTTGGCGAGAGCGACGACGTCGACCCCGGCTTCGATCAGCTGGTCGAGCGTCTCGGGCGGCGAGCGGAAGATGAACTCCTTGTCGATCGGCGGCGACCCGACCTCACCCGGTTCGCCGATGACCGTCTCCAGGTTCACGAGCATGAGGTCCGGCGCCGACAGCAGCTCGGCGACCCCCGCAACCGGTTCGTCGGCCGCCATGGACCCGATCATCTGCACGTCACCGGCGAACCCGAAGACGATGGGCTCCGGGGGCGGCTCGGTGGTGGTCGTGGTCGTCGAGGTGGAGGTGCTCGACGAGGTGGCCACCGAGTCCCCGGTCAGGGTGAGGCCGTCCGACCCGATCTCGTCGTCGGCCCCGGCGAGCGCCCCGTCGGTGGCCAGAACCACACTGATCTGGTTGGTACAGGCCGTCGCGGCGAGGCACGTCGCGACGATGGCAGAGGCGATCCGCACCCCCGCGACGCTACGAGCCGCCCCCGATCGGGTGGTGGAGGCTCCCCGGGCTCAGTCCACGAGCGCCCGGTGGATGAGGGTGATGACGGTGGCCCGATCCGCGTGGACGTACGGGCCGAACACGCCCGACGCGATGCCCGTGCTCACCCCGACCTCACCCGCCCAGATGGCCGCCTTCGTGTAGAACCGCCCGGATTCCACGTCCCCGAACGGATTGTCGGCCGTGGCCGCGGGCGAGCCGAGCCATCGCCACAACACCGTCACCACGTGGGCTCTGGTCGCCGGGTCGTGGGGCGAGAACATGGTCGGTGACGTGCCCTTCACGATGCCGAGCGAGTAGGCCCAGCGCAGCGCGGCGCCGTAGTAGGCGTCGAGATCGACGTCGGTGAACGGCACGGCGACGTCGACCTCCGGCGATCCGGCGGCGCGCCAGAGCATGGTGATCAGCATCGCCCGATTCGCCGCGAGGTGCGGCTCGAAGATGCCGTTGCTCGTCCCGAACACGATCCGTTCGCGGGCGCCCCAGTCGACGGCATCGGAGTACCAGAGACCGTCGGGCACGTCGACGAACTCGACCTCGCTGAGCACCTCGGCCGGATCCCGCACGACCGCGATCCACTCGCCCTCCACATGGTCGTTCTTCAACGGCGTCGACCAGCGCAACGGCGCGACATCGGTCAGCGAGACGAACTCCTCGTTCGGGCCGCCGGGATCGATGACCACGATCTGACCCTTCTCGAACCAGGTGGACCCAGCCGGCAACAATCCGGGGATCTCACTCAGATCGAAGATCGACGCCGAGGTGGCGCCCGCCGCGAGCGGCTCGTCGATCACGGTGTGGGGCCGCACGATGATCTCGTGGCCGCCGCCGTGGGCGGCCGGCACCAGCGAGTCCGCCGCGGCCGATGCGGGCGCGAGGCCGTCGTCCACGCACACGCCCGACACGTCGAGCGGGTTCCAGGTCGATCCGTTGTAGATCTCGTAGCCCGAACCCGTGTAGCGCATCAGCGCCGCGTCCGAGCCGCCGCCGTAGCGCCAGGAGCACTGCCCGGACCCGGACCCGGGCTCGGCGTCCGACTGATCGATCAGGTCCCCGAGCCACGCGGCCGGGACGATCAGCAGCATCAGCCGATTGAGCGAGTCGGGGAAGAACGTGTCGAGGTTGGTCCGCAGCGTCCGCAGCGCGCCGTTGGCCGACAGGTAGCCGCCCCGGAAGAACACATAGTGCTGACGGGGATCGGTCGAGCTGAAGACCGACAGGTTGCGGTCGAGCAGGACCTTGCGGGCGTTGCCGTCGGGCGCGAACTGCACCAGCGACTTGCCGTTCGGATACCCGTGGTAGGCGAGGATGTCGATCTGGCTCGGATGCAGGATCTGGCCGTTGAGCCGCCAGGTGACGGTCTCGCCGTGGTCCAGGCCGGTGATGTCGTTGAGGCGTTCGTAGAGGTCGATCACCTCGTCGCCGGTGAGCGGTCGGCCGTCGGCGTGACGGATGTCGAGGGCGTCGAGGTCACCGGTGACCCGACGGAGGTTGCCATCGGCGTCGGCGGCCTTGATGATCCACGTGTCGGACTGCCCGCTGACCGGGTCCAGCCCGAACTTGTTGGTCCCCCAGACGGTGCTCGGTGCATCGATGCCGTTCGACTCGAGATCGATACCGATGTTGGCGCCCGGCGATCCGTCGGGGTTGAGGGGTCGTCCCGGCCACGGCATCTTGCCCGCCTCGTCCCAGGCCAGATAGTTGTTCGGGTTCGGCATCGGGTTGCCGTCGGCGTCGAGCACCGTGTCGTACACGAACGTTCCGTCCGCGTTCGTGACCGGTGTGCCGTCCGGAAGCTTCCGCTTCTTCACCGCGTGCGGCGACGTGAACTCGGTCCACTCGTTCATGCGCAGCTGCCAGCGTTGACGGACGAGCTCCTGCACGTCGCCCGGCACCCCGGCCAGCACCTCGTCGATGTTCGGGTTCGGCCGCTTGAGGACGAGCGATCCGCCGTCGGTGACCACGTCGTAGCCGAGGTACCCGTCGAGCTCGGCGACCGTCTTGATCTTCAACGGCTGCGGCTTCTGGATCGCCCCCCGTTCGAGCCAGCGCAGCGAGTCGGGGTTCCGGGGGCGCCAGGTGACGAGGTAGCCCTCACCAGCGAGGGCCCGGAGGGCCTGGGCCATGCGGGCCGGTATGCCGAACGCCCCGAGTTCCTCGTCCGCGAGCTTGGCGCCGACGCGGATCGCGTCCAGCTCGTCCTGGGTGCGGACGACGCCGCGGCTCGCCTGGATGATCTCGTCCTGGATCCGCACGGCGTTCTGGGCCTTGTCCGTGTGAGCCAGGCAGAGCGCCCCGGAGGTCGCGATCTCCAGACCGATCTCACCCACGACCCGGCCGATCACCCGGAACGCCTCGAACCACCGGCCGTCCTCCCAGGTCTGGAGGTACTCGTTCCACATCTGCTCGACCTGCGTGTTGATCGCGGTGCTCGCCGCCTCGACCGATCCCCAGACCTGCTCGATCGTGATGGCGTCGATCGCCTCGAGCGCGTGGGCGACCACGTCCGCCAGGTACGCGGCCTTCTCCTCCACCGGGATGGTCAACCACCACTTCGCGAGATAGGCGCCGTTGACGACGGCGAGTTGCGGCAACTCCCAGAGCACGCCCTTCGCGACCCACGCCGCGAACTGCACCGGTTCCCAGACGAAGGCGATCAGGGCCTGACCGGCGCCGACCGAGAACCCGGCGAAGGCCTCGAGCAGGGTGAACGGTGGGGGTTCGACCAGGACGAAGTCGCGCAACGACACCTGCTGGCGGGGGTTGTCGATGAGCAGATCGTCGGCTTCGATCGCGATCGGGTTGTTCTCCTCGTCGAACTCGTAGAACGTCGGCTGGTACTGGAAGAACGCTCGCGTGCCCTTGCTCTCGAGGGTGGTGAACTGCCCGTGCAGCGGCACGGTCGCGCCGGGCTCGAGCAGCCCACCGAAGGGCGCCGCGCAGGACCCCGGGGGCGGGAACTCCTGGGTGTCGCGGATGAAGTATCCACCGCCCATCGACTCGCCCTCGATGGTGGGCGTCAGGGCGGTGACGCCGATCTCCTTCGTGTTGCTGCGGTTCTCGACGTCACCGAAGACGGTGAAGCTGTCACCCGATTGGAAGGTCGGCGGATCCGGCGTGCCCTCGGGCATCCGCGACGTGAAGTACGCGAGCTTGTCGGGCAGGGCCTCGATCTCGGTCTCGCCGAGCGAGGTCTCGTTCTCGTCGTCGACCGTGTAGAGGATCTGCGCCTCGAGGCCGTAGACGCCGTCGTCGGTGACGTCGATCACGTACTCGACGCTCACGCTCTCGTTGGCCGGCACATCGCCGAGCAGCGAGAAACCGTCGGACGTGCCGTCCGGCAGGGGCGCGCCGGGGCCGGGCTGCTCGTCGTCGACCGGCCAGAACGGCTGCAGCGCGGCGGGCTCGACATAGAGGAACGTGCCATCGACCAGCGAGGAGATCAGCTGCTTGGCGATCTGGACGTCGTCGACGTCCTCGTCGTTGTCGTTCGTGACCGTGACGGTGACCGTCACCTGCTCGGGCTGGGGCCCATCGGCCGTCTCCTCGATCTCGATGTCGTCCTCGCCGGCGTCGACCTCCACGTCGAGGTCGAGTCGGCGGACGCGGACCGTCTGCTCACCGGGAAGTACGAGCGCCGGTCCGCCCGCCGCGTCGATGCCGTTCGGTCGACTTCGCAGCAGGCCCTCCCCCGGTGCGATCGCCTTCAGCCGGACCACCTGCGAACGCGATTCGCCCGGATTCAACCGGGTCGGGAAGGTCGGCTGCGCGCCGACGACCTCCAGGAAGTCCGGGATGTCGAGCGGCATGGTCGCGAAGCCGATGTTGGATATCTCGCCGACACCGTTCTCCTGCACCGAAAGCGTGACGGTGGCGTCGAACTCGTCGCCGACGGCGACACTCTCGTCGCCGGACGGCAGGGTGATCCCCGCGGACAGGGTCGGGGCCGGGACGGACAACAGCTCGCTGTCCTCGTCGTGGGCATCGTCGGGGTCGGTCGACGTCAAGGTGACCGTGTAGTTGCCCGGGGTGTCGTAGCGGGCGGTGACCGTCTCTCCGCTGCTCGTCTCGTCGTTTCCGAAGTCCCAGTCGTGGGTCAGCGTGTCGCCGTCGGGATCGACCGACCCGGCCCGCAGCGTGAACTCGCCGCTCGCGCTGGAGGTCTCCCCGGCGGGATCGACGACCACGATGTCGGCGACCGGGGGTCGGTTGGGGTCGCGGCCGTCGATGTGGCGGATGGCGGTGTCGCCCCACCCGAGATAGCCGAGGTTGCCGCCGAACGACGCCCGCACCTGACCGCCCGTCTCCGAGGACCGGAATGTCACCGACATCGTCGTCCCCTCCGTCCACCGATTCCCGGGCGGAGGGCCACAGGGGTTGCCGCAGTTCTGACGGTCCGGCGGGGGCGGGCCGGCCTCCCCCTGCGGGGAGAAGCGGACGAACGAGCCGCCGATCGCATCCGCACTCCAACCGTCGCCGGAGCCCCCGAGGATCTCGCCGGGCACGGAGACGGTGACGCCGGAAACGCCGCTGGAACTCCACCCGGTCTCGGTCCAGACCCACTGGGCGGTGGGGAAGCCGGTCACGATCGTCGCGGTGATCACCGTGTCGGGTTGGGTGCCGGTGATGTTGACGGACCCGAAGACGTTGTCCCACCAATAGGCGTCGCAGTCGTCGTCCGCCTCCTCGCAGAAGTGATTGGCGGCCGCCGGGGTTGCGGGAACAACGGCGAGCACTGCCGCCCACACCGCGACCACCACCAGGCCCGTCACCGTCTTGCGCACACGCCGCATCGCCCGTCCTCCACGATGTCGCCGACCATCGGGAAAATAGGGCGGCGTTTGGTGGGTCCGGCAACAGTCTGGTAACACAGGCGCAATGCGACGGGTGCAGGTGTTCGGGACGACCACAGCCACGGGCGCAGGCGGCGAGATCGACCTCCGACCCCGCGAACGAGCGCTCGTCGCGGCCCTTGCTGCGTCGTTCCCGGACACGGCGCGGCGCGACGAGCTGATCGATCGGTTGTGGCCCGACGGCGCCCCGGCGACGGCGAGGAAGTCGCTGCACAACCACATCGCCCGGCTGCGCGAGGCCGCCGGGCCGGAGTTCGTCGACACCACCGACGACGGCTACCGACTCCACCCGTCGATCACCATCGAACCCGAAGGCCGCGGTGACCCCCTGCCCGAGCTCGACGAACGGGGACCCGGCGTCGCCGCCGCCAGGCGGCGACTCCGACGCGAACGCACTGCCCGCCGCCTCGAGACAGCGACGACGGCCACCGACCCGCTCGCCCGCGTCGGCGAGCTCGAGGTGATCGTCGAGGACGATCCCGACGCTGAAGCCGTCTGGATCGCGTTGGCCGAGGCCTACGCCGCGGCGAGTCGGCGGCGCGAGGCGGTCAACTGCTTCACCCGGGCCCGGCGCATGCTCGCCTCCGCCGGACTCACGCCGGGCGATGCCCTGGAGGACGCCGAGCGCGCGTTCCTGAACGGCGGGACCACCGCGGTGTCTCCCGCGAACCACACCCCCGCGGGCCGCGCCGCCTCATCCCAACTGCGCCGGCGGGACGACGTCGTCGCCGCGGTGGCGTCCGGTCCCGCGCTGGTCGTCGTCCACGGCCCGGCCGGGATCGGCAAGTCGACGGTGCTGGAGCTCGCCGGGCCCCAACTCGCGGCCGCCGGCTCCCATGTCGTGCTCTCGCGTTGTGAGCCCGAACCGGTCCGACCGCTCGAGCCCATCTCGGTCATCGTGGACGATCTCCTCGCCCGGTACCCGCACCTCGTCGACGAGCTCTCCGACCCGACGCCGCTGTCGCTGCTGAGCCCCGAGCTCGCGAGCCGCGTGGGCCGCGATCTGATGGTGCGCGACCCGGAACGGCAACGACTCGAACGCAGCGTCGTCGAACTGCTGACCCACCCCGCCCTGCAACCGCTCGTCGTGGTCGTGGACGACCTGCACTGGTCCACGGCGGCGACCCGCGGCTTTCTCACCGCCGCCGTCCGGGCCGCGACGGCAGGCAGCGGATCGTTCTCCGTCGTCGCCGGCTGGTGCGACCCGAAACCGGACGAGTTCGCCGACGAGGCCCCGACCGTCTTCGTCGAGGCGGCGGGGCTCGCACGCGAGGAGATCCTCGAGCTCGTCAACGACCGGGACGATGCCGACCTCATCGCCGAACACATCACGCTCGCCACGGGCGGCAATCCGCTGTTCGTCCGCGAACTGGTGCGCGAAGGCGACGAGTCGGGCCTGGACGCACTCCTCGACGACAACGGCGGCCTCGAGCGCGTGCCCGCCTCGATCACGTCGCTGCTCGACGTGCGCGTGGCGCGGCTCAGCCGGCGCGGTGCCGCCGCGGCCGCCGCCGCGGCGATCCTCGGCACGCGCCAGCAGATCGCCGACATCGAGATGATCGCGGGCTCCGGCGACCTCGACGAGTGCCTCCGCGAGGGCATCCTCCGCGCCATCGACCCCGCCCACACCGAGTTCGACCACGACCTGCTGCGCCGCGCCGTGCTCGACAGCCTCGGGCCGGTGCGCCGAGTCGAGCTCCACGACGCCGCCGCCCGCGCGATCGAGTCGTCACCGTCGGCTCCGGAACGGGTCACCGAGGTCGCCCACCACGCCGTGGCGGCTGGCTCGCTCGATCCGCTCGGCGCCGCGCACTACGCCCAACTCGCCGCCGCGGTGCACACGCAGCAGGCGAACCATGCCGAGGCCGCGGAGGTGCTCGGCGAGGCGGCGACGGTCCTCGCCGATGCCGGTCGGTGGCCGGCCCGCCGGGCCGAGCTGTTGATCGACCGGGGCGCGGCGCTACTGCGTGCCGGTGACCCTGCCGCCCGCTCGGTGTTCGACGCGGCCCTCGAGTTGACGGCCACCTTCGACGACCCGCAGCTGTACGGGCGGGCCGTCGTCGAACTCTGCCGGCTCGGCCCGACCACCGAGGCCGGCGCCAACGACGACGCCGCGGTGGCTGCGATCGACCGGGCGTTGGCCGTCGTCACCGAGCCCGGCCTGCTCGCTCGTGTCGCGGCAGCCGCGACGATGGTGCACAGCATGGGCGGCGAGATCCAACGGTGTCGCGAACTCCTCCAGTTGGCGATGCAGGCGGCCGAAGCCGACGGCCGGCCGGAGATCCTCGCCGACGTGCTGCCCTTCAGCTACATGACCCTCGGTGAGCCGGGAGACCTCGAGCAGCGGTCGACGATCGCCGATCGGCTCGTCGAGATCGGCACGGCCCTGCGGCGACCGGACGTCGAGTGGGAGGCCCACCAGATCCGGTTCAGCAACTCGCTGCAGATCGGGTCGTCCCAGTTGCGCACCGACCTGCGCCGCCTGGAGACCCTCGCTGCGACCATCCAGGAGCGCAGCCGCGAGTGGGAGATGCACTATCTGCGAGCGACCGTGGCACAGATCGACGGCCGGCTCGAGGAGTCCGAGGCGATCATCACCGCCTCGCTCGACTTCGCCGACTGTGTGGCGGCGAGTCGGGTCGTGGCCGTCTACGGCGTGCACCTGCTCGCCCTCCGACTGGCGGCCGGACGCGCCGCAGAGCTCCAGGGTGACCTCCAGACGCTCGCCGACGAACAGCCCGGGATCGGCGCCTGGCATGCGGCGCTCGCCGTCGCCGCGGCCGAAGCCGGCGACGAGGCGGAGGCCCGGGCGGCGTTCGACCGCGCCACCGCGGACGACCTGGCCATCCTCGACCGCGATTTCTCCTACACCGGCGGTCTCTACTGCCTCGGTACCACCGCCGCGACCCTGGGCGACGCCGATCTCGCGACGCGGATCCTCCCCCACATCGAACCCTTGGCCGACCGGTGGTCCTGGGTCGGCACCACGACGCTCGGGCCGATGGTCGCACCGGTGGCCGGATGTCTCGATGCCGTCGGACGCGGCGACGAAGCGGCCCGGATGCGGGCGGCGGGGCGCGCCTCGGCCCGCATCCTCGGCGCGCCGGACTACGAGCTACTGCTCGCCGATCACGAGGTGTGGAGCAGCCCGTAGACCAGGGAATCGACGAGGGCCTGCCAGGACGCCTCGATGATGTTCTCGGACACGCCGATGGTCGACCACGAGCGTTCGCCGTTGGTGCTGTCGAGCAGGACGCGGGTGACCGCGCCGGTGCCCTGTTCGGTGTTGAGCACCCGCACCTTGAAGTCGGTGAGGCTCACCCGGTCGAGCTCCGGGTAGCGGCCGTTGAGCGCGGCTCGCACCGCCGCGTCGAGGGCGTTGACCGGGCCGTTTCCTTCGCCGACCGCCATCTTGCGTTCGCCGTCGACCCAGAGCTTCACCGTGGCCTGGGTCTCGACGTCGACGGCGACCTCGTTCCACATGCGGGCGCCGGACCCGGACCGGTGGGCCATGTCGATCGAGAACGACTCCAACTCGAAGTACGGCTGGACCCAGCCCGCCGCGCCCCGCATCAGCAGCTCGAGCGAGGCGTCCGCCGCCTCGAAGTGGTAGCCCTCGTGCTCCAGCCGCTTCAGGGTGTCGATCACGTCGCCGAGCACCTTGCCGTCCAACTCGATGTCCAGGTCGGCGGCCTTCATCTCGAGCGTGGAACGCCCGGCCATCTCGGACACGAGCACCCGGGTGCCGTTGCCGACCTCCTCGGGGGCCACGTGTTCGTAGGCGTCGGACCGGCGGCTGAGCGCCGAGGTGTGGAGCCCGGCCTTGTGCGCGAAGGCGGTCGCCCCGACATAGGGCTGCTGCGGGTCGGGCGTGAAGTTCACCAGCTCGGCGATGTGGTGGGCGACGGAGGTGAGGTTCTCCAGCCGACCCTCCGGCAGGCAGGTGATGCCCATCTTGAGCTCGAGGTTGGCCATGATCGGCACGAGATCGCAGTTGCCGACACGCTCGCCGTAGCCGTTGATCGTGCCCTGCACCTGGGTGGCGCCGGCCATCACCGCGGCCAGCGCATTGGCCACGCCGCAGCCGGTGTCGTTGTGGAGGTGGATGCCGACGGCGCAGTCGACATGGCCGACGACCGCGGCGACCGCCGTCTCGATGTCACGCGGGAGCGACCCGCCGTTGGTGTCGCAGAGCACGACGGCCTCGGCCCCCGCCATCGCTGCGGCCTCGAGGACCGCGAGCGAGAACTCGGGGTTGCGCTTGTAGCCGTCGAAGAAGTGCTCGGCGTCGAAGAACACCCGCTTCCCCTGGGCGACGAGGTATTCGACGGAGTCCCGCACCATCGCGACGCCTTCGTCGAGCGTGGTCTTGAGCGCCTCGGTGACGTGGTAGTCCCAGCACTTGCCGACGATGCAGACGACGCCGGTGCCGGCCCCGACGAGGTTGGCGAGCGTGGTGTCCTCGTCGACCTTGCCCTTCGGTCGCCGGGTGGAGCCGAACGCGACGAACTCGCTCGTGTGCAGCGTCAGCTCGGTCTTGGCCCGCTCGAAGAACTCGTCGTCCTTCGGGTTGGCGCCCGGCCAGCCGCCCTCGATGTAGCCGACACCCAGTCGGTCGAGCTGCTCGGCGATGCGGAGCTTGTCGTCGACCGTCAGCGAGATTCCCTCGAGCTGGGAGCCGTCACGCAGGGTCGTGTCGTAGATCTCGACGCGCTCGGGCCAGGACGGATCGCGCTGCGCCGACCGGTCGATCTCGGTCACGATGCGAGTTCGTTCCAGGAGCGGTACTTCGGGTTCTTGCCCCGCACGACCTCGGCGTAGGCATCGGCGATCGCCTTCGTGGCCGGGCCCGGGCACGGGACGTCACGATCGTCGACCGAGTTCACCGCCGAGACCTCGGCCGCGGTGCCGACGACGAAGATCTCGTCGGCCGTGTAGAGATCGCTCCGGGCCATGTCGCCCACCTGGATGTCGATTCCCAGATCCGCGGCGAGGCTCATCACGGTGTGCTGGGTGATCCCCGGCAGCGCTCCCGACGAGGTCGGCGGCGTCAGGATCACGTCGCCCCTGCCCACGAAGATGTTCTCGCCGGAGCACTCGCTCACGAGCCCCGCCCCGTTCAGCATGATCGCCTCGTCGTAGCCGGCCCGCAGCGCTTCCATCTTGGCGAGGGTGGAGTTGGCGTAGTTGCCGGTGGTCTTCGAGGCCGGCGGCATGATGTTGTGGTCGTGGCGGGTCCACGAGCTGATCTTCATGCGCACGCCTTTGGTGACGGCGTCGTCTCCCAGGTAGGCGCCCCACGGCCAGGCCGCGATCGCGATGTCGGTCGTGCAGTCGCCGGTGGCCAGGCCCATCTCGCCGTAGCCGTAGTAGGCCAGCGGGCGGAGATAGCACGCGTCGAGACCCGAGTCGGCGACGACGTCCTTGCACGCCTGCACGATCTCGGGCACCGAATAGGGCATCGGCATCGACAGGATCCGCGCCGAGTTGTAGAGCCGCTCGATGTGTTCGGTGAGGCGGAAGATCGCGGGACCCTCGTCGGTCTCGTAGGCGCGGATGCCCTCGAACACCCCTGTGCCGTAGTGGAGGGTGTGGGTGAGGACGTGCACCTGCGCGTCGACCCACGGGACCATCTCACCGTTCATCCAGATGTTGGGCGTCGGGGTGATGGGCATGGTGTGTCTCCCTTCCTCGGCTCAGTCGGGAAGTCGGCTGACGATGAGGTCGCCGATCTCCGTGGTGGAGCCGACCAGTGAGTCCGTGTCGCTACAGGCCGCACGGATGCGGTCGGCGGCGGCGTTCTCACCGAGATGTTCGAGCATGAGTACGGCCGACAATACGGCAGCCGTGGGATTCGCCTTGCCGGTACCGACGATGTCGGGCGCCGAACCGTGGACCGGCTCGAACATCGACACCCGCCCCGGGTGCAGGTTGGCGGAGCTGGCGAACCCGATGCCGCCGCTCACGGCACCGCCGAGATCGGTCAGGATGTCGCCGAAGAGGTTGTCGGTGACGATGACGTCGTAGCGCTGGGGATCGTCCACGAAGTAGATGCACGCGGCGTCGACATGGTTGTAGGCGGTCTCGACCTCGGGGTAGTCGGCGGCGACCTCGTTGAAGGTGCGGTCCCACAGGTCGCCCGAGAAGGTGAGGACGTTGGTCTTGTGGACCATCGTCAGGTGCTTGCGCCTCGTCATCGCGAGATCGAACGCATAGCGGATGCACCGCTCGACCCCGTGGCGGGTGTTGACCGAGCCCTGGGTGGCGATCTCCTCGGGCGTGTCCTTGCGCAGGAAGCCACCCTCCCCTGCGTAGGTCCCCTCCGTGTTCTCCCGGATCACGATGAACTCGTGGCCTTGCTGGTCGCCGCCATGCGCCGGATCGGAGCCAGATGGGCTCGCCAACGAGAACGGCCGCAGGTTGATGAAGAGGTCGAGCTCGAAGCGCATGCGCAGGAGCATTCCCCGCTCGATGACGCCGGGCGGCACGTCCGGCGTGCCGACCGCGCCCAGATAGATGGCGTCGAGGCCGCGCCACTCGTCGATGATCTCGTCGGTGAGCACGACGCCGTCGCGCAGGTAGCGATCGCCACCGAGGTCGTAGTCCACGGTCTCCAGCTCCACGCCGGCCGCGGCGATGACCTTCAGGCCCTCCGCGATGACCTCGGGACCGATGCCGTCGCCGCCGACGATGCCTACTCGATGTGCCATGGATTGCTGCTCGCTTCGTATTCGTTGAGGGGTGAGAGGAGTGACCAGTCTGGTCAGAAAAGTGCAAAACCGCCCACCGAGGTGGACGGTCGGGGCGCACGCCGGAGGGGGCGTGCGCTAGGGAATGATGATGATGGCGGGTGCGGTCATCACGGTTCGCAGTGTATCCGTGGCCGCCGGACCACGTCATGTCGCGTTCCACGCGACACTGGCGAGGTGCGTCGGCTCGCCTTCATTCTCGCCCCGCTGGTGATCCTGGCCGCTGCGTGCGCCGACGACACCGAGCCGACCACGGAGCCGACGACAACCACGACGACAACCACAACGACGACCACTCCCGTGACGACGACCACCGCGGCCACGTCCACGACGACCGCCCCCACGACGACGGAGGCGGCCCCGGATGGCGATTCGCCGGTGGGCAACGTGGCACTGACGCTTCGCACCGGCCGCACGTTCGACGGCGATCAGTATCACGACGAGGCCGTCACGTACCTCGGCACCACCGTCGGACTCGAAGCGAATCAGGTCGTTCCCGACTTCGTCGGCGTCGCGGCTCCGGCGACGCCCATGAGCGGCGCCACACCCATCATCTATGACGCCGGGACGCCCAACGGGTGGCCCCGGGACTACAACGGGGCTCTCGCGAACGCGTTCCTCGACTGGATCCTGCCGACCGCCGCGTCGGCAGCCGACCCGGCCCCTGACGGGGACTTCCTGTGGCTTGCCGACGTGGGGATCTCCGGCACCCACGTACCCGTGCGCTGGGAGGTCGACTCGACCGACGATGACTACCTGGTGCTGCGCCTCCACGCCGAGTTCGATGAGGAAACGATCCATCGTGGGTACCGCTTCGTCACGGTGGGGCAGGCCACCGGCGACATCCGCATCGCCCGCGACAACCCCCTGGATGTCGTCGGCCGCGTGGACATCGAGTTCGACCTCGTCGACGACAACGGATCGGAGGCGCGCCGTCAGTGGTGGGTGGCGGTCGCCCCGCCGGAGGTCGCCGGCGACTGGCGCCGCGGCTCCGACGGAATCGAGAGATTCGCGGATCTCCGACAGGAGGCCACGCCGAACCCGGACGCATTCGTTCTCGCGTTCGGCTACGGCGGGGGGTCGTGGTCGGGTCGTTGGGAGATAGACCGCTCGTGGACCCAACTCACCCGCAGCGTGGAGCCCACGTCCGTCCACGCGGAGCTCGACGTCGACAGCACCTTCGCGGCGGATGGCCAATGGCTCACGATGGCGCTCACCACCTGGGAAGCGAACGGCCCACCGTTCGAAGCGAGCGCGGCGGACACCGGCTCGGCGTTCGCACTCGTCGTCGCCCCCGACGGACGGGTCGGCGACGCGTTCCGCGCCGGCGACGAGGAGATCGACAGCCGCAACCAACACATCTGGTTCGGCGAGCTGCTCCACGAGGTCCTGCCCGCGCTTCCCGACGAGCGCGTCGGTCCGGACGCCCGATGGCAGGTGCGAACGCAGGGCGAAGAGGACGGCAGCGGCCCCGTGCTGACGCTCGTCGGCAGGGACGGCGGACGTCTCCATCTCGCGGTCGACGGCTCGTTCGGGGCGTACTTCGGCGACCACGACGACGGGTACACGGTCGACGCGACGATCAGCGGCGAACTGGTGGTCGACGTGGCGGCCGCCGTACCCCTCGAGGCCGACATCACCACGACGGGGACGATCACCTTCGGCACGGCGGGTGAGCTCGACCCGTCCACGTCGGAGCCGTGGGAGTCGACCCTCACCCTCCGGGCGATCGCCGACGACGAGTGAAGGCCGCAGGCCACGCCGGTAGATTCTCGGGATGGCTGAAGCACAGCAGCTCTCGCAGGCGGCCTACGACCGCCTCAAGTCGGAGCACGACGACCTGACGACCCGCGGGCGCATCGACATCGCCCGCAAGATCGAGGCCGCCCGCGAGCTCGGCGATCTCTCCGAGAACGGCGACTACCACGCCGCCAAGGAGGAACAGGGAAAGATGGAAGGCCGCATCATCCACCTGGCCCGCATCCTCGAGGACGCCCAGATCGTCGACAGCTCGGGCGGTGACAACGTCGGCACCGGCTCCATCGTGTCGATCGTCTTCGACGGCGACGACGAGATCGAGAAGTACCTCGTCGGCTCGATCGAGGAGCAGCGAGAGGACGTCACCGTCGTCTCGCCCGGTTCCCCGATGGGCGCGGCCCTCCTCGGCGCCGCGGTCGGCGACGTCGTCGAGTACGAGGCCCCCACCGGGGCGATGCTCAAGATCAAGGTCGTCGAGATCGAATAGTGGTCGCCAGCCGCACCACCACGGAGTTCGTCCCCGGCGACGCTCGGATCGGCCGTCCCCCGCTGCCGCCGGGCCGACTGGTCGACATCCCCGGGCGCGGCACCACCTTCGTGCGCGAGGTCGCGGGACCGGCCGAGGACGCACCCACGGTCCTGCTCCTGCACGGCTGGACGGTCACCGCGGCGGTCAACTGGTTCACCGCGTACCGGCCCCTCGCCGAACACGTCCGCGTCGTCAGCCTCGATCATCGGGGTCACGGCCAGGGCATCCGGAGCCGGCGTCCGTTCCGGCTGGAGGACGCCGCCGACGACGCGGTCGCCCTCGCGGACGTGCTCGGCATCGATCGATTCGTGGTCGCCGGCTACTCGATGGGCGGCCCGGTCAGTCAGCTGGTCTGGCGCCGCCATCCGGACCGGGTGCAGGGCCTCGTCCTCGCGGCCACCTTCGCCCGCTCGTGGAGCACCGCCCAGGAACGGATCGCCATGCGCGGCCTCGGCCGCGTCGGCCGGGCCAGCCGGATCACGCCCCGGCGGCGCCAGCTCGACGTCTTCACCCGCGCCATGCTCGCCGGCGGGAGTCGTCCGTCCGAACGGCCGCCGTGGATGGTCTCCGAGGTCCGCAGCGGCAACGTACCCATGATGCTCGAAGCCGGTGGCGCCATCGCCGAGTTCGACAGCCGGGCTTGGCTCGGCGAGATCGCCGTTCCCACGGGCGTGTTCATCACGTCCCACGACGGCATCGTGCCGCCCGATCGCCAGCACCGCTTGGCCGCACTACTGCCCCACGCGCAGATCCGCCGGGCGCCGATCGACCATGACGGCTGTGTCACCCGGCCACGCGAGTTCATCCCCGGATTCGTCGACCTCGTCCGCCACGCAGCCGGCTGCTGAGCGGCGACCAAAGGAGTCCCCATGGGTCCTTACAGTGCCGAACGCCAGACCGTCATCGATCAGCTGACTGCCCCCGACGGCTACTTCCCCGTCGAGATGGCGGATGTGCGCGGCCATCAGGTCCCGGTGTTGGTGAACCGCAAGCGGTCGTTGCGCGAGCTGGTCGAGGCGAGCCGGGCCCACGGCGACGCCGAGTTCATCGTCCACGGCGAGCGACGCATCACCCACGCCGCCTTCCCGGATTTCGTGGCTGCCTGCAGCGCGGCCCTCGCCGAGGACCACGGGATCACCAAGGGCGATCGCGTCGCGATCCTCGCCGCGAACAGCCCCGACTGGCTGATCAGCTACTTCGCGCTGGTGTCCCTCGGCGCCATCGTGTGTCTCTCCAACGGGTGGTGGACGCCCGACGAGATCCGCCACGCGACCGAGCTCACGACGCCGAAGTTGATCCTCGGCGACGAGAAGCGCCTCGCCCGCGTTCCCGACGACATCACGACGCCGCAGGTCGACCTGGACGCGGCGCGCGACCGGCTCCAGCGCGACGTCGGCACCCACGCGCTGCCGACGGTCGAACTCCAGGAGGACGACGCCTGTTCGATCTTCTTCACGAGCGGCACCACCGGCCGGGCGAAGGGGGCCACGGTCAGCCATCGCGGGCTCGTCGGCTTCGCCGAGGTCCAGCTGCTCAACGGGGCCGTCGGCGCCATGATCGACGCGGCCCGCGACCAGGCCGCGGGCCGCGAGCCGAAGCCGCGCGGCGGGCCGCCCCGGGTCCTCATGACCTCGCCCCTGTTCCACGTCTCCGGTCTCTCCGGCGCGGCGCTGATCAACATGAACGTCGGCGGCGCGCTCGTCTTCCGCGAGAACAGCCGCTTCGACGCCGACGAGTGCCTCGCCCTCGTCGAGAAGGAGCGGGTCACCGCGTGGACGCTCATCGGCTCGATGGGTCCCCGCGTGGTGGAGCATCCCCGCCTGGACGACTACGACCTCAGCTCGCTCTCCACCGTCGGCTTCGGCGGTGCGCCGGCGAGTCCCGAGCTCCAGGCGAAGGTGCGCCGCGCCTTCTCGTCGGCCGAGTCGACCGTGGCGATCGGCTACGGCTCGAGCGAGACCGTCGGCGCCGTCGCCGGGATCCGGGGCGCGGACTACGAGGCCAACCCGACGAGCACGGGCTACATCAACCCCACCGTTTCCGTGCAGATCCGCGACGAGTCCGGCCGACCGGCCGCCGAGGGCGGGAACGGTCGCATCTGGGTGCGGTCGTGCACCGCGATGTTGGGATACTGGGACAATCCCGAGGCGACGGCCGAGGTGTTCGACGACGACTTCTGGCTCGACACCGGCGACGTCGGCCGTATCGAGGACGGCCTGCTCTACATCGATTCCCGGGCCCGCGACATGATCCTGCACAACGCCGAGAACGTGTACCCGGTGGAGGTGGAGTACCGCATCGACGAGCACCCGGACGTGATCGAGTGCGCGGTGTACGGGCTCGACGACGCCGCCACCGGCCAGATCGTCGCCGCGAGCGTCGTTCCCCGCGACGACGCCGCTGTCACCGAGGAGGCGTTGCGCGCGTGGTGCGCCGAGACCCTCGCGCCGTTCAAGGTGCCGGGACGGTGGGACATCCGTACCGAGCCGTTGCCCCGCAACGCCGCGGGCAAGGTCGTGAAGGCCGCGCTCACCGGCGAGCGCGACCATCAGGTACACGATGACTGACATGCTCGCGTCGATGCGTCGCGCGCTTCTCCTCCTGCTGATCGCCTCCCTCGTGGCCGCGGCATGCGGTGACACGCCCACGCCGGAGACGGCTGCGGACCCCACGACGAGCCGCCCACCGACGATCGACGAGGGTGCGACCGCCACCGGCCTCGGGGAACCGGAGTCCGACGCGGCCTGGCCGATCGGGACGCCCGCGACACCGACCGGCGCCGTCGGTTTCAGCCGCTACGTCTACGCCCGCATGGGCGACGCGATCCTCCCGTTCCTCCTGGAGGGTCCAGCGCAGCGCCAGGTCCGCTGCCAGGACGTCGACGAGCCGTGCAGCTACCTCGACCTGAAGGCACTGCTCGAGTCGGGCGACGAGGTCCCGTCCCGACTCGCGATGACGCGAGACGAGCTCGCCGATCTCGTCGCCGAGCTCGACGAGTTGAGCGAGACGCTGACCGCACTCGATTCGATCGACGCCGCTTGCGCGGCCGGGTACGAGCCGTACACGACACAGTGGCCGAACATGGGAATCCACCTCCGCAACGCCGAGCACTCGACGGATGGGGTGCTCATCCCGTCGCGCCCGGACGTCGTGATGTTCGCCCGCGAGGGCGGGGAGAACACGCCCCTGGCCGACCTCGGCGACTGTGAAGACGGCCACTGGACGGGCGACTCGACCGGGTATGAGGTGGTCGGCTCCGCGTTCTACCTGCCGCTGACGGCCGACCACCCGGACGGGTTCACCGGGCCGATCGACAACTGGCACATGCACTTCAACAGCTGCGGCGGGTCGGAGCTCTCGGGCACCACGCCCGTCAGCCGCGAGGAGTGCGAGGCCGACGGCGGCACGTTCTTCACCGTCGATCCCCAGTGGATGATCCACGCCTACGCAGTGCCCGACTACGACAACCAGTCCGGCGTGTTCAGCATGTGGAATCCGAGCGTCAGTCCGGTGGCCGAACCCGCCGACGTCGAGTTCGACCGCACGCAACCGGCCGTCGACGGCGCGGTCACGTGGTCGATCAACAACTTCGCCCTCGGTGACCTGCAGGCCGAAGTCGGGCAACCGGTGGTGTTCACGAACAGCGACGACGCGCCCCACACGATCACGTCGACGGAGGGTCTGTTCGACTCCGACACATTCGGGTCGGGCGGGAGCTTCCAGATCAGCTTCGACGAGCCGGGCGCCTACTCGTTCTTCTGCGAAGTGCACCCGTCCATGACCGGGTCGGTCGTTGTCGGATAGAGGCCGCCGAGCCTCGCCTGGATCAGAGCAACAGCTCCCAGAACCCGACGTCGTGCCAGGTGTCGAACTTCCGGCCGGACTCGCGAAACACCCCGACCGCGTTGAAGCCGAGCTGCTCGTGCAGGGCGACGCTGCCGTCGTTGGGCAGGGCGATGCAGGCGACCGCGACATGGGCGCCGCGGTCGCGCAGGTCGGCGATCAGTCGGCGCATCAACGCCGAGCCGATGCCCCGACCGTGGTGGTCCTCGTGGACGTAGACCGTCGTCTCCCGCGAGCCCGCGTAGGCGGCGCGGGCCCGGAAATCGGCGGCGTAGGCGTAGCCGACCACCACGTCGTCGAGCGTGGCGACGAGCCACGGGTCGGTCTCCTGCACCCGTGCGATGCGCGTTGCGAACTCCTCGGCGTCGGGCTCGGTGAACTCGAAGCTGATGGGCGTGTTGCGCACGATCGGCGCGTAGATCGCCGCGCAGGCCGCGGCGTCGGCGGGTTCCGCGTCGCGGATGCGCAGTTCGGAGGCCGTCATCCGATGATCGCGTCGACCAGGAAAAAGAGAACGACGACGACGATGGCGACGGCCACCGCCCGCATCAGGCCGATCGAGAACGGGCCGGGTTCGGGGTCGGACGGTGTGCTCATACCGACAATCCTGCCGCACGGGCGATGGCCGCCGCAGCCATGACCACGGGAGGACCGAACGTCGGGCCCGGATCCCGGGAGAGTCGTTCGATCGGGCCACTCACGCTGACCGCCGCCACGACGGCACCGGAGCCGGTGACGGGCGCGCTCACCGAGGCGACCCCGGCCTCGCGTTCACCGATCGACACGACGTACCCGTCAGCGCCGACGTCACCCTGCAAGACCCGTCCGCCCGAGCCCTGGTCGAGCGGGAGCGCGGCCCCGGTCGCCACGATCGTGCGGAGTCCGTGGGGAGACTCGAGCGACGCCACACAGATCCGCTGGTCTCCGTCGCGCACATAGAGCTGGGCGGACTCGCCGGTGGTGTCGCGCAGTGCGGAGAGGGCCGGTCCGGCGGCCTCGGCCACCGGCCAGCCCCGGCTCGCCTCGTCGCCCATCGCGATCAGGCGAGCGCCGAGGGCGAATCTTCCCTCGCCGTCACGGCGCAACAGTCCGTGGACCTCGAGCGCGGAGGCCAGTCGATGCGCCGTGGCCCGACTCAGCCCGGTCTCGCTCACCAACGATCCGAGGCTCCGGGGTTCGCGTTCGACCGCACCGAGGACGGCGAGCGCCTTGTCGATCACGCCGACACCGCTTATCGTGTGTTCCACGGGTCAGAACTTATGTCTCATTATGTGAGACAGTCAAGACCACCACCCGATCGCCAACCCACACAGGACGTCATCCGATGGGCAAGACCCTCAGCGAGAAGATCTGGGACCGCCACCTCGTCGCCGCGGGCGACGACGGGGCGCCGGACCTGCTCTACATCGATCTGCACCTCATCCACGAGGTCACCTCCCCGCAGGCCTTCGACGGGCTGCGGCTGTCCGGCCGCACGGTGCGGCGCCCGGACCTCACGGTGGCCACCGAGGACCACAATGTGCCCACCATCGACCAGGACAAGCCGATCGAGGACGAGATCAGCGCGAAACAGGTCGACACGCTACGCCGCAACACCGAGGAGTTCGGCGTCACGAACTACCCGATGGGCCACCCGAAGCAGGGCATCGTGCACGTCATCGGCCCGGAGCAGGGACTCACCCAGCCGGGCATGACCATCGTGTGCGGCGACTCGCACACGGCGACGCACGGTGCGTTCGGCTCGATCGCGTTCGGCATCGGCACGAGCGAGGTCGAGCACGTGCTCGCGACCCAGACGCTCCCGCAGACCCGGCCGGGCACCATGGCGATCACGGTCGACGGTGAACTGCCGGCGGGGTCGACCGCCAAGGACATCATCCTCGCGATCATCGGGCGCATCGGCACCGGTGGCGGTATCGGCAAGATCATCGAGTACCGGGGCGAGGCGATCCGCAACCTCTCGATGGAGGGGCGGATGACCGTCTGCAACATGTCGATCGAGGGCGGCGCCAAGGCCGGCCTGATCGCCCCCGACGACGTCACATTCGAGTATCTGAAGGGTCGCGAGCACAGCCCGACCGGCGCCGACTGGGACGCGGCCGTCGCGGACTGGAAGACGCTGGTCACCGACGACGACGCCACCTTCGACGAGGAGATCGTGCTCGATGCCTCGGAGATCACACCCTTCGTCAGCTGGGGAACGAACCCGGCCCAGGTGATGCCCCTCCACGGCGACATCCCGCGCCCCGACTCGTTCGAGGATCCGGCGCTGCGCGACACCGCGGCACGGGCGCTCGACTACATGGACCTGGCGCCGGGCACGCCGATGCGCGAGGTGAAGGTCGACACCGTCTTCATCGGCTCGTGCACCAACAGCCGCATCGAGGACCTGCGGGCCGCCGCGGCCGTCGCCGAGGGCCGCAGGGTCGCCGATGGCGTCCGAACCCTCGTCGTCCCCGGGTCCGGCCAGGTCGAGGCCCAGGCCATCGCCGAGGGCCTGCCGGAGATCTTCCGGGCCGCCGGCTTCGACTGGCGCCAGCCGGGCTGCTCGATGTGCCTCGCCATGAATCCGGACAAGCTCCAGCCCGGTGAGCGTTGCGCGAGCACGTCGAACCGCAACTTCGAAGGCCGACAGGGCCGCGGCGGACGCACCCATCTCGTGTCCCCCGCCGTCGCCGCCGCCACCGCCATCGCCGGAACGTTCGCCGCCCCGGCCGACCTGGGCTGAACCCGCTCTCTCGCTCTCTGAAAGGACTGCAGCATCATGAAGGCAGTACGCATCGTCACCGGCACCGCCGTGCCACTCGACCGCACCGACGTCGACACCGACCAGATCATCCCCTCCGACTGGCTCAAGCAGGTCGAGCGCACCGGCTTCGAGAAGGGGCTCTTCTCGGAGTGGCGCGACGACCGTGACTTCGTCCTCAACAAGGAGGAACACGCGGGCGCCAACATCCTCATCGGTGGCCTGAACTTCGGCACGGGGTCCTCCCGCGAACATGCGGTGTGGGCGATCCAGCAGTACGGCTTCGACGCCGTCATCTCCCCCCGCTTCGCCGACATCTTCCGCAACAACTGCACGAAGAACGGTCTGGTGCCGGTCACCGTCGACGCCGACTTCAACGCCGCGCTCATGGCCGCCGTGCAGGCCGACCCGACCCTCGAGATCACCATCGACGTCGCCCGCCTCACCGTCGAGGCTCCGGCCGCCGGTATGGAGACGACATTCCCCCTCGACGCCTCCACCCAGGACCGCTTCCTGCAAGGCCTCGACGACATCGGCCTCACCCTGCGCCACGAGTCCGCCATCGACTCCTACGAGGACTCCCGCCGCCCCTGGCTCCCCTCCAGCGCCTAGCGCCACAGAGATGGGACAGGTGTCAGACACCGCGTCCCATCTCGAGAAATTGCCGGAGGTGGGGAACCGCTCGGGGTGTCGGGGCGTCATAGCGACGACACCCCCCTGCCCCGGAGAATCCCATGCGCAAGCTCTTCGTCCTCCTCGCCACCATCGGTCTGCTCGCCTCGGCCTGTGGCGAGGACGACATGATCCCGTCTCCCCCCGATGGCGACGACGGCGTCGTGATCGACATCGGCGGTGAGAACATCCGTCTCACGAGCGCCCTGTCCGGCTTCGACAGCTGCGACACGCTCCTCGACCATCTCCGCACCGAGGGGGCCGAACGCGTCGGCCCCTACGGGTTCAACGACGGTTGGTACGGCGGCTGGTGGCCCGGCGGCCGGTTCCTCGAGGACGATGTCGACATGGCCGAGGGCGGCGACGACGCCGGTGACGGGGCGGCCGCCTTCGACGCGCCGACCTCTTCGGGCGCATCCAACGAGGCGACCGCCGATCTCGTCGAGGGCGTGGACTTCTCCGGTACCAACATCCAGGAGAGCGGCGTCGACGAGGCCGACATCGTGAAGACCGACGGGGAACGGGTGTTCATCGTCGCCAGCGGCGAACTCGTCGTGATCGACGTCGCCACCCGCACCGTCACCGGCACCGTGACCGTGCCCCGGGGCGACCGCAACGAGATGTTCGTGAGCGGCGACGACATCCTCCTGATCAGCCAGGGCTGGTTCGAGGACGAGCTCCACCTCGCCGAGGACATCGGCATCGCGGTCGACGAGCCCGCCGCGGACATCGCCATCGAGCCGGGCCCGGGCTACGGCTGGAACTCCAGCACCACGACCATCACCCGCATCACCGTCGACGGCGGCAGCCCCCGCATCGTCGAGACGCTCGTCGCCGAGGGCGACTACGTCACCGCCCGGTCCGTCGACGGCACGGCGCGGATCATCGTCCGCTCGAACCCGCAGTACAACTTCCCCTTCGTCTACCCGCAGAGCGAGGCCGGCGAGGAACGGGCCGAGGCGTCCAACCGTGAGGCCCTGCTCGACACCCAGCTGAGCGACTGGCTCCCCGGCTACGCGATCGTCGACGCCAACGGCGCGACCACCGACGAGGGCCTGCTCGTGCCGTGCAACCAGGTCCACGCCCCGACCGAGTTCGCCGGCTTCGGGGTGCTCTCCGTGCTGACCGTGGACGTCGACGGTGATCTCACGGCCAACAACACCTCAGCCGTGCTGGCTCCCGGCGAGATCGTCTACGCGAGCACCGATTCGGTCTACGTCGCCACGACGACCTGGTTCGACCAGGCAGCCCTCGACATCGCGTTCGAGCAGATCCAGGAGAACATCACCACCTCGATCCACCGCTTCGACATCACCAGCGATCGCTCCGCCGCCTACACGGCGAGCGGCTCCGTCGACGGCCTGGTGCGCGACAGCTTCTCGTTCAGCGAGTACGACGGCCACCTGCGGGTCGTGACCACCACGGGCAACCAGTGGGACGAGACCTCGGAGTCCTGGCTGCGGGTCCTCGAGGAGCAGGGCGACCGGCTCGTCGAGGTCGGCCAGGTCGGCGACATGGGCAACGGCGAGGCCGTGCAGTCCGTCCGCTTCCACGGCGACGTCGGCTATGTCGTCACCTTCCGCCAGGTCGACCCCTTCTACACCGTCGACCTCCGCGATCCGACCGACCCGGTCGTGCGGGGCGAACTGAAGATCCCCGGCTTCTCCAGCTATCTCCACCCGATCGGTGACGGCCTCGTGCTCGGGGTCGGCAGTGACGCCGACGAGACCGGCCGGGTCACCGGCTCGAAGGTCTCCCTCTTCGACGTGACCGATCTCGACAACCCCCTCGAGGTCGACGTGTGGGCGGCGCCGGACAGCTGGAACAACGTCGGCTGGGACACCCACGCCTTCCTGTGGTGGGCGCCCGAGAACCTGGCGGCCGTGCCCGTGCAGACCTGGGAGAACGGCCAGAACTGGGCCGGAATCGTCCTCCTGCGGGTCGAGAACGGCGCGATCACCGAGGTCGGACGGATCGACCACGACGACCCCACGTCCGGCGTCGGCGAGACCGAGTGCACCCAGATCACCGAGGACGACCTGCCCACCCAGAGCGACGCCGACATCGAATTCGAGAGCGAGTTCGGCTACATGCTGAGCGAGGGCTACGGCATGATCATCGACTGCGCCCCGGGTGAGTCCCGCTCCGTCACGGGGTTCAGCTGCTACGACGAACCGTGGATGGCCGAGGAGGCCGAGCGGGCCGGCGTGCCGATCGAGGGCACGCTCATCGCCTGCTGGCCCGACAGTGACGGCATGCCCCAGATCAGCCGGTCGATCGTGCTTCCCGGCGACGAGCTCTGGACGGTCAGCTCGCCGTGGGGATGGCTGGGCGGCTCCAACCCGGCCCGCCTCCAGGTGAACGACCTCACGACGTTCGACCGGCTGGACGCCATCGACCTCTAGCCCCGATCGGTACGACGAGCGGATCCCTCCCTGATCGAGCCGGCCTCTTCAAGGCCGGCTCGGTCGCGTCCGATACGGTGCGGTCGTCCCCGAGGAGCATCCATGTCCCCGTTCGTGAACCGCCTGGTCCGTGTCCTGAAGATCGGCGCCCTGGTCGGCGCGGCCGCCGGCATCGCCCGAGCGATCCGCGGCACCACGCCACCCGAGACCCTCGGCCAGGCCAGCTGGCAGCCCCTCACCGACCCGCCCGAGAGCGAGCCCCGGACCGGGCCGGTCCAGTTCACCGCCCCGGCCGAGGATGGGGAGGACACGCCGTCCGGCTCGTTCGTCGAACCGGTGGACGGTGTCTGTCCGGCGACCCACCCGATCAAGGGCAACGCCCAGTCCGGCATCTTCCACGTGCCCGGCGGGATGTCCTACGAACGCACGGTCCCCGAGCGGTGCTACGCGTCGGAGGCCGACGCCGAGGCGGACGGCTTCCGCAAGGCCAAGCGCTAGCGCACCCTCAGCCGCATCGGTCGACGCGGATCGTGACCCCGTCGACCGTCGTCACCCGGGTCTGACCGACCGCGTTGCCCCACCGCTCGAACCCCACCTGGAGTTCGCCGAGCCCGGCCTCGGTGTCGGCCCGAAGGTCCCAGCGCAGACAGCCGCGGCCGAGGTCGTCGAGCCAGACCGTCATCTGGTCGCCACCCCACGACACGTCGGTGCCCACGAAGTTGCCGACGAACAGCGCCTCGATCAGCGCCTGACCGCCGGTGCCGGTCCACAGCACGGTGCCGTCGGCCGGCGGCGCCGGGACGTCGAGCGCCGGCTCGTCGGCCTCGTAGCGGTCGCGGTGCAGCACCTGCTCGCTGGTGTCGGGCGGATCGATCAGCACCTCGGCCAGCGCATCGACCCCGCCCGCCTCGACGAGTCCGTCGACGAAGGGTTCGCCCGCGTCGTAGGGGGACAGTTCCAGCAGCAGGAACGAGAGCTCGAACTGCCCGAGGATGTCGACGTTGCCGAACGCGAGCTCCTCGTCGAAGAGCCGGTCGAGTTCGGCGGCGCTCAGCGTCGCCTGCCATTCGTTCTCTGCCCACGTCGCGCTGCCTTCGGCCACGGCCCGGAAGGTCCACGGGATCTCGTCGGTGCGCTCGTCGTACTCCGGCCGATCGAGGTCGAAGAGCTGATCGTCGTAGGCGTGAACGAGCTCGTGGACGATGGTCGACTTGGTCAGCAGCGAGAGCCCGTTGGCCTCCCGCACCACCAGCTCCGCCGTCGTCGGGTCGTAGAAGCCGAGAATGCCCGCCTCGCCGAAGCGGCGCACGACCTCGTCGATGCTCTCGTTCGGGCCGATCAGCGCGGCGGCGCGGTACTGGGCGTTGAGGATCTCGAGCATCTCCGGGTCGGCGGCGAAGTCGGCCGTGAGGTCGGCGTCGATCCGCTCGACGAAGGCCCGATCCGACAGGACCACGACCTCCGGGCGGGAGACGAACGGGTCACCCCGCAGGTCCTCGATGAACGCGATCGCTTCGTCGACGAACTCGTCGAGTTCGTCACGCTCGTCGCCACCGGTCTGCTCGGCCTCGGTGGTCGTCGTCGTGGGCGTTGCCGCGAACGGCTCGGAGAACGGGTCTCGACGAGCGATGACCAGAGCGGTGATCGCCACGCACAACACCAGCACCAGGGCGCCCGTGATCAGCGCGTCGCGTCGTTCCATTCCGCCCGAGAGTACCGACGCGGGTCAGGTGAGGGTGATCGCCCGCACGAAACGCACGTGCTCGTGGTTGCGCAGCGCATCCTGGACCTGGAGCGGCACCGCTCCGTCGGTGCACACCACCATCAGCGCCTCGACGCCGTCGCCGGATTCGCCGATGTGCATGTTCGAGATGTTCACGCCCGCATCGCCGAGCGTGGCACCCACGACGCCCACCATGCCGGGCTCGTCGTGGTTGCGCACGATCACCATGTGGTCGCTGGGCTTGATGTCGAGCGCATGCTCGTCCAGCTCGGAGATCCGATGGCTGCCGTCGAGACCGGACAGGCGACCGGCGATGGAGTGCCCGCCACCGATGATGCGCAGCACGTTCACGTGATCCTGAGCGGGAGCGGTGATGGTGCGAACCTCGAGCCCCCGCTCGGTGGCGAGATCGAGTGCGTTCACGTAGCTGACGGGCACGTCGGTGTGGGCGGAGAGGATTCCCTTGACCGCGGCGAGCACGGCGATGCGGGCGTCGTCCTTCGCGATCGCGCCCCGCAGCTCGACGTCGACTCGATCCGGGATGCCCTCGACCAGCCCGCCGTAGATGGCGCCGAGATGCTCGGCGAGGGGCACGAACGGGCGCAACAGCTCGCTGACCTCGGCGGCATCGACGTTGACGGCATGGGGCACGAACTCGCCGGCGAGCGCCAGCAGGACCTGCTCGGCGATGGTGACGCCGGCCTTGTCCTGGGCTTCGCGCGTGCTGGCCCCGAGGTGGGGTGTGACGACGATGCTCTCGACGTCGAAGAGCGGCGACTCGACGGTCGGCTCGGTGTCGAACACATCGACGGCCGCGCCCCCGATGCGCCCCTCGCGGGCCGCTTCGGCGAGCGCCGCCTCGTCGACGATGCCGCCGCGGGCGACATTGATGATCCGCAGCTCGGGCTTCGCCTTCGCCAGGAGGTCCTTGCCGATCAACCCGGCGGTCTCGGGCGTCTTCGCGAGATGGAGGGTGAGGAAGTCGGCCGTGCCGACCAGCGTCTCGAGATCCACCAGCTCGACCTGGAGCTTGCGGGCCGCGTCTGCCGACACGAACGGGTCGTGGGCGATCAGCCGCATGCCGAAGCTCGCCGCTCGCTGAGCCACGAGGGACCCGATGCGCCCGAGACCGACGATGCCGAGCACCTTGTCGGCGAGTTCGACGCCTTCCCACTTGGACCGCTCCCAGCGCCCCGCAACGAGCGCGGCGTGGGCCTGCGGGACGTTGCGGGCCTGGGCCAGGAGCAGCGCCATCGTGTGCTCGGCGGCGGACAACGCGTTGGACTGGGGCGCGTTCGCGACCATGACGCCGGCGCGGGTGGCCGCCGGGACGTCGACGTTGTCGAGACCGATCCCGGCCCGGCCGATCACCTTCAGCTGGTCGGCGGCCGCGAGCACCTCGGCGCTCACCTGGGTGGCGGAACGGATGATCAGCGCATCGGCACCGACGATGGCGTCGAGGAGTTCGTCCGGGGACAGCCCGAGGCGGACGTCCACCTCATGACCGGCCGAGCGGAGGGAGTCGAGCCCGGTGTCGGCGATGGCTTCGGTCACGAGAATGCGAGACATGCCCGTCATCCTGGCTGTGGGCCGGCGGCCCGCCAACTCGGTTTCACCGGTTCTTCGTCACGCGAGGGCACGATGCAGGAACGCGGCGAGCTGATCGCGGGTGACCGGATCCCGCGGACAGAAGCGGTCCGGGGTGCAGCCGCGGGTGATTCCGGCGGCTGCGATCCGCTCGATGTCGGCTCGGTGGGTCGACATGTCGTCGTCCACGAACGTGTCCGTGGGCGATCGGGGAAGACCGAGTGCTCGGGCCAGGAGCGACGCCATCTGCTCCCGGGTCAGCACCTGATCCGGACAGAACGTCGTGGCGCTGCATCCCCTCGTGATGCCCGCGTCGGCCAGCGCGTCGATGGCGGCCTCGTGGGTGTTCCCGTCGTCATCGCGGAAGTGGTCGACCGAGGATGCCGGGAGGTCGAGCGCCCGCACCAGGAAGGTGGCGGCTTCGGCCCGGGTCACGCCCCGTTTCGGGCAGAACTCGTCGCGCCAGGGCGGATTGCAGCCCCGGGTGATGCCGGTCTCACCGAGCCACGCGACATCGCCGGAGAAGGTCGACGACTTCGGCACATCCCAAAAGCCGCTCGCCGGCAGTAATTCGTGCACGGGAGCGGGCGGCTCGTCGGGCGTGCGCACCTCGGCGTCGGTCGGCAGCGCCGCGGTGTGGAACGTGCTGGCGGAGTTCCAGATCATCCAACCGAGACCGAGTTCGTCGGCCGCGTCGATCTGGGCACGCACCTCCGCGTCGCCGTACCCACCGAAGTCCTGGAGCCACGGGCGCAGTGTTGTCCGGCCACCGACCCGTTCGACGGCGTTCGCCATCGAGGCTCGCACCACCCCTCCCGGATTCGCTGCCGGTGAGGAGAAGCCGAACCAACCCGAACTCCAGTGGTTCGGGTACACCATCGGGGACAACACGTCCGCCACGGCCGCCATCGCCTCGAGCTGCTGACCGATCCCACCATCGGAGTCCACCGACGTGATGAACCCGAAGATGTCGGCAGCGAGGACGCAGTCCCCGATCTCGTCCTGGAGCTCGCTGATGAAGCTCGTGATCGTGTCGCTGCGTGCCTCGGCGTCGGCCGGGTCCGTGGCGTCGAACCGCAGCCGCGGGGACATGCCGTCGGGGAACCGGATGTAATCGAGCTGCACCTCGTGGACGCCGGCCTGACAGGCGGCAACGACCAGCTCCCGGACGTAGCGCCGGGCGACATCGTCGCTGGGGTCGAGAAACGCCTGCCCGGCCCGACGGAACGGGCCGCCGACCGCCGTGTCGTGGACCGCGGCGGCCGGCGCCACGTCCGCGAACTTCGGGTCCTGGAAGGCGACGACGCGCACGATCAGCTTCAGGCCCCGGTCCTCCAACTCCGTGGCGATCGTGGACAGATCCCACCGTCCGAGCCCGTCCGGCGCGGGCGCCGTGCCGCTCCACGCCGGCCACACCGTGCCCGACTCGTCCTTCATATCGAGCATCACGGCGTTGAGCGCGGTGCGATCCGCCACCTCGAGCAGCTCGTCCCATCGCGCGGTGCCGGGGACGTTGCCGTTCACGTGCAGGGCGCGAAGGGTGACGGCGCCGAGCGCGATCCGGAGGCGATCACCGGCGCCGGTCCATTCGACGACCGTCGGCGTGAAGCGGGGGTGCGTGACGACCACGGTCCCGGCGTTCGCACCGGCGATGCGGGCGCGGCCGACACGGTCGGTCACGGCCGACTCGTCGTCCACCTCCACCGTGGCACCGGCCAGCGGCGTGCCACCGGCGTCGGTGACGATGACCGACAGCACGATCGGCTCGTCCGCCTGCGCGGGGGCCACGGAACCGAGGAGCATCGCCAGCAGGCCGACGACGGCGATCACGACTCTCGGCATGCTCTCGATGGTACGGGCCGCGTCCGGCCCGGCCGGGTCACGCCGGGGTGAAGCCCAGGATGCGACCGAAGAACGCGAGCTCGGCCTCGAGCGCCGCAACGATGTTCTCCGCCTTGCGGAACCCGTGCTGCTCGCCCTCGAACAGGAGGTACTCCACCTCGATGCCCTTCGCCCGGAGGGCGTCGACGATCATCTCGCTCTGGTTCGGCGGCACGACCTCGTCCTCGTCGCCCTGGAGCACGATCATCGGCGCGGCGAATCGGTCCACATGGTTGATCGGCGAGCGGGCGTCGTAGACGTCCTTCGCCTCCGGATAGGGCCCCACGAGCGAGTCGAGGTAGCGGGCCTCGAACTTGTGGGTCTCGGTCGCCAGCGCTTCGAGGTCGGCCACGCCGTACCGGCTCGCCCCGACCGCGAACACGTCGTGGAACGCGAGAGCGGACAGGACCGTGAACCCGCCGGCGCTGCCGCCGCGGATCATCAGCCGGTCGGCGTCGACGTCGCCGCGGTCGGCGAGGTGGCGCGCCGCGGCGACACAATCCTCCACGTCGGCCACACCCCACCGCCCGTCGAGGGCCTGGCGGTACTCGCGGCCGTAGCCGGTGGATCCGCGATAGTCGACGTCGACGACCGCGATCCCGCGTGATGTCCAGAACAGGATCGCGGTCTGGAGCTGGCGGCGTGCCTGGGCGGTCGGCCCGCCGTGGGCGAGCACGAGCAGCGGCGGCCGTTCCCCGTCCGGCGCGCGGTGATCGGGGTTGGCCGGCGGGTAGTAGAGCCCGTGGGCGGTCTCGGTCCCGCCGTCACCCGTCGGGAACGAGATGAACTCGGGCTCGACGAGGAACCCGCGGTCGAACGGGAGGGCCCGCGCCGGCTTCACCGCGTGTCGGGTCGGCGTGCCGTCGGTGATCGTCAGGGCGACGACCTCGGTCTCGTGGTCGTAGCCGGCGCCGGCACAGACGAGTTGTGCGCGCCCGGCGTGGAGCGAGTTGATCGAACTGTCCACCGTGGTGATCGTGCGACCGCCCACGATCAGTTCGTCGCCGGTCGGCAGGGCGGCGACGGCGACGATGGTGCCGTCGAGGCAGGCCCAGCGCTGCATGCCGAACACCCACGGCGGCGTGGCGATCTCGAAGGGCCCGGCCAGCACCGGCGTGAGCGACGCATCGACGAGATCGACGGCATGGAGGTTCCACCATCCGTCGGCGTCGACGACCACGTGGAGCTGATCGTCGACCCAGTCCGGCTCGCAGAACGCCCGGTCGCCGTCGAGCCGGATCAGTTCGTCACCGATCTCGCCGTCGGCGAAGGCATGCACGTGGAGGCGGGTCCGGGTCCACGGCATCTCCGGGTGGTCCCACGAGATGAACGCGAGATGGTTCCCGTCGGCGCTGAGCCGCGGCGACGACACGAAGTCGCCCCTGTCCCAGAGGGACGACACCCCGGACCCGTCGTTGGCGACCGCCGCGATCTCGTTGACCGGCTCGCCGTCACCGTCGTGGCACTCACGGACGCAGATGCTGAACCGTCCGTCCGCCGTGACCACGCCGTCGGCGTAGCGGTGCCCGCGCGGGGTCGGCGGATCAGGGGTGATGAGCGTGGTGCCGGTGTCGTCGGTGAACCGCAGGCGTTGGTCGGCCAGGTCCACCCAGAAGACCCCGCCGTCGCCGAGCCACCACGATCCGCCGCCGTACTCGTGCACGAGGGTGCGCACGTTGGCCTCCGGCGGCGTGACCTCCACGGGGATGACCGGCCCGCGCGCCGGCTGATCCGATGGGGCCGGGGTACGCATCAGCGCCGTGCGGCCCCCCTCACTCGGACGCGATTCGGCCCACCAGACGGCGTCGCCGTCGGTGCGGACCTCACTGATGCCGACCGCGCCCTCGACGAGCGACGCCGCCGTGATCGGCGACGACCAGGCCCCGTAGGGCGTGAGGGTGGGTTCGGAGCTCAGGACAGGAACTCCACGATGCGTCCGACCCCTTCGCCGAGGTCGTCGTCGCCGAGTGCGAACGACAGTCGGGCGCCGCCCCCGACGCCGAAGGCCTCCCCCGGCACGATCGCGACCTTCGCCTCCTCCAGGAGGATGTCGGCGAGCTCGAGTGTCGTCTGCGGCGTGTGGCCCTGGAACGTGCGACCGAGCACGCCCGAGAAATCCGGGTAGGCGTAGAACGCGCCCTGGGGCTCGGGACAGTCCACCCCGTCGATGCCGCTCAGCAGCGAATGCATGGTGCGGCGGCGGCGATCGAACGCCTCCCGCATCTCGTGCACCGCATCGAGCGGGCCCGACACCGCGGCGAGCGCGGCGGCCTGGGCGACATTGCAGACGTTGCTGGTGGAGTGGGACTGGAGGTTCTGCGCCGCCTTGATCACGTCGGAGGGCCCGATCATCCAGCCGACCCTCCACCCTGTCATCGCGTAGGTCTTGGCGACGCCGTTCAGCACGACGCACGTGTCCGCGATCTCGGGCACGACGACGGGCAGCGAGTGGAACTCGTTGTCGCCGTAGACGAGGTGTTCGTAGATCTCGTCGGTGATCACCCAGATGCCGTGCTCGACCGCCCAGCGGCCGATCGCCTCGATCTCCTCGCGGGGGTAGACGGCGCCGGTCGGGTTGGACGGTGAGACGAAGACGAGGGCCTTGGTGCGGTCGGTGCGGGCCGCCTCCAGCTGATCGACCGACGCACGGAACCCGTTCGGCGCGGTGGTGAGGACCGGGACGGTGACCCCGCCGGCCAGGGCGATGGGCTCGGGGTAGGTCGTCCAGTACGGCGTGGGCAGCAGCACCTCGTCACCCGGGTTCAGGAGCGCCTCGAAGGTGTTGTACACGGCGTGCTTGCCGCCGTTGGTCACGAGGATGTCGGCCGGCTCGCACACGAAACCGCTGTCGCGCTGCGTCTTCGCGGCGAGCGCCTCCTTGAGCTCCGGGAGTCCGCCGACGGGCGAGTACTTGTGGTTCACCGGGTTGCGGCAGGCGTCGACCGCCGCCTCCACGATGTGAGCCGGCGTCGCGAAGTCCGGTTCACCCGCACCGAAGCCGATGACGTTCTCACCGGCCGCCTTCAACGCCTTCGCCTTGTTCGACACGGCGAGGGTGGCCGAGGGCGCAATGGCACCCACGCGGCGGGAGATACGTCCGGTGTTCGACTCTGTGCTCATGGAGGCCGAGACTACGAAGAAACCAGCACCACGCGCGACGGTTTCGCCCATTTCCTGCGACCATTGCGGGGGTGAACGCCGTGCCTGACATCACCATCCCGCCCGATCTCCTCCCCGCGGACGGCCGCTTCTGCAGCGGCCCCACGAAGGTTCGTCCGGAGGCGCTCGACGCCCTCCGCGCCCGCGCCACCGACTACATGGGGACGTCGCACCGCCAGCTCCCCGTCCAGCTGGTCGTCGCCGAGCTCCGCAACGGCCTCGCCGAGCTGTTGCGGGCGCCGGACGGCTACGAGATCGTGCTCGGCAACGGCGGGTCCACGGGCTTCTGGGACTGCGCCACCTTCGGCCTCATCGAGCAGCGCAGCCACCATCTCAGCTTCGGCGAGTTCTCCAGCAAGTTCGCCAAGGGCGTGGCCGCAGCACCCCATCTCGACGAACCCTCGATCAGCGAATCCGAGCCGGGCACCCATCCGCCCCTCGACCCCGTCTCGGGGGTGGACGCCTACTGCTACCCCCACAACGAGACCTCGACCGGCGTCATGGTCCAGCCGGTGCGGCCCGCGGGCGACGGCCAGCTGATGATGCTCGACGCCACCTCGGCCGCGGGCGGGTTGATGTTCGACGCCACGGCGACCGACGTCTACTACTTCGCCCCGCAGAAGGCGCTGGCCTCCGACGGCGGCCTGTGGATCGCGATGATGTCGCCGGCCGCGATCGACCGCATCGAGCGGATCGCCGCATCGGACCGTTGGGTCCCTCCGTCGCTCGACCTGAAGATCGCGCTCGACAACTCCCGCAAGGACCAGACCTACAACACCCCGGCCCTCGCGACGGTGTTCCTCACCGCCAACACGGTGAACTGGTTCAACGACAACGGCGGTCTCTCCTGGTCCGCCGGCCGCTCGGCCCGGTCCGCCGAGATCCTCTACGGCTGGGCGGAGGCGAGCGACGCGGCGTCACCGTTCGTGCAGATCGAGGAGCAGCGCTCCAAGGTCGTGGGCACCATCGACTTCGACGACACGATCGACGCCGACGTCCTCGTCGAGGTGCTGCGCCGCAACGGCATCCTCGACACCGGCGGCTACCGCAAGCTCGGCCGCAACCAGCTTCGCATCGGTCTGTTCCCGGCGATCGAGCCGAGCGACGTCGAGGCGCTCACCCACTGCATCGACCACGTCATCGGCGCGCTCTGACTAGGGCGTGATCCCGACCCGGGCGACCGGTTCGGCCGCGCCGGCCCGACGGCGAGCACTCAGATCCAGACCCGTCAGTAGCACGGTGCGAAGGTCGCGCGGATCGATCAGTTCGTCGAAGCCGAGGCCGGCCGCCGAGCGATAGCTCGACTCCAACTCGGCCTGGCGCAGCGCGGCCCGGGTCTCGTCGTCGGCGCCCACCGCATTGCCCGCTCCCTGCGCGCCCATCGCGCCGAGTGTCGCGCCGGGGAATCCGTAGGAGAGCGTCTGTTCGTCGTAGCCGTTCATCGCCATGACGCACGACCCGAATCCGTAGGCCTTACGGATGGTCACGTGGAGCTTCACCGTGCGGGCCCGGGTCTGGGCGGTGAACATCCGGGCCCCGGCCCGCAGGATGCCGGCCCGCTCGGACGCCGATCCGGCCAGCACGCCCGGGTTGTCGGCGAGGAACACGAGCGGCAGGTGGAAGCTGTCGCACACCTGGATGAAGTGGGCCGCCTTGTCGGCGGCGTCGACGTCGATCGAACCGGCGATGACGGCCGGCTGGTTCGCGACGACACCCACCGCGTGACCCCCGATGCGGGCCAGCGCGCACACGATCGACGGTCCGAAGTCCGGCTGGATCTGGAAGAACCCGCCACCGTCGACGACGCTGCTCACGGCGTGGCGCATGTCGTAGGCCTGGTTGGCGTCGCGGGGGACGATCTCGAGCATCTCCTCGACCCGCCGCGGCTCCAGGTCGCCGGTGTCGACCCACGGCGGGCGCTCCCACGCCGAGGATCCGAAGAACGAGAGATAGGTGCGGATGTCCGCGAGCAGGGAGGCGTCGTCGGCCGCGACGTTGTGGACCACGCCGCTCGCGACGGCGACCGCAGGACCACCGAGCTCCTGCTTGGTGACCTCTTCGCCCAACGAGGCCAGCACGACCGGCGGGCCGGCGGTGAAGATCGCGCCGTCTCCGGTCATGACGGCCCAGTCGCACAAGGGTGCGGTGATGGCGCCGTGGCCGGCCGACGAGCCCATCACGCCACAGATCATCGGCACCAGCCCGGAGAGGCGCCCCTGGGCCTGGAGGTCACCCGGACCACCGCCACCGGGATCGCCGGGCATCGGCGGGCGATGCCCGGCTCCTTCGAGCAGCATGATCAGCGGCACCCGCTCGCGACGGGCGATGTCGGCGATCCGCCACCGCTTGCGGGACGCGGCGGGCCCGATCGAGCCGCCCATCGTCGTGAAGTCCTCCGCGCCGACGGCGACCGGGCGGCCGTCGATGGCGCCGACCCCGGCGACGAGCGCGTCCGCCGGCGCACCACCGCCCGCGAGCGTGCCGACCTCGGCGAACGATCCGGCGTCGAGCAGCCCGTCGATGCGGGCCCTCGCGTCGAGGCGGCCGGCTTCGACGCGGGCGGCGACCTTCTCGGGCCCACCCATGGCGCGGGCGACCCGCTGGCGCGACTCGAGATCGTCGAGCGTCTCCCCCCAGTCGTGACCGTCCGTCATCGGGCCGGAGCGTACCGCCTGGTCAGACGATCGTGAGAACGGCGACGTTCCAGGACACGACGGCGAGATACCAGCCCGTCGTGCCGGCGAGGGCGAGTGACGCGATCCGCGAGCCCTCGACGCGGGTGAGCAGGAAGGCCACGAGGACGAGGACGAGGCCCTTCAGGATGCCGACCTGCCACAGGCTCTCGACGAAGGGCTGCACGAAGGGATTGCGTTCGCTCCCGCCACGGTCGAGGACCATCGCCGTGGTGACGAGGTCGAAGGCGTTGAGGACCACGAGGCCGACATAGAGCGCCCAACGCGGATCGTCCACGACCGCCCGCACGCGGGTGACCACGCCGACAACCGATGTGCCCTCCAGGCTTTCCACTCCACTCGCCACGGACCGGACCCTAGTGTCGCAACGGACCTCGCACCACTCGGGGTGGGTGATTCGCTCACCCTTCGTGGCTGCGAACGGTCCAATCGATGATCGTCGCCATGGTTCCGGCGAGGGACTCTCGCTGCACTCCCCAACTCTCGAAGCCGGCGCGGTGCGCACTGACGTGGGCGAGCATCGTCGTCAGCACCCCGGCCGCCGCGCCCGGCTCGAGACCGTCGGCGAGTCGTCCGTCCGCCTGAGCCGAGCGGGCGAGTTCGCGCAGCGAGAGAAAGACGCCGTTGAGCAGTTGGACCCGGGCGGCGAAGAACCGCTCGTCTCCCTCGGCCGTCGCGATGTCGATCGCCCGCAGCATCGCGTCGTGCTCGTCGAAGTAGGTGAGGAACCCCTCGGCGAGGCCGGTCGCCGCCTCCGGGCCCTCCCACACGGGGTCCGTCACCAACGAGCGGAGCTCATCGCTCCCGTGGGCAACCATGGCCTCGATCAGTTGCAGCACGACGTCGTCGACGTCGGAGAAGTACTGGTAGAAGGTCGCCGGCGAGGTCCCCGCCCGGCGGGCGATGTCCGCCACCTTCAGGTCGAGGAACGACACGTCTCCGAGCAGGGCCCGGGTCTCGTCGAGGAGCCGTTGCCGGGTCGCCCGACCACGCCGACCGGGCACGCGACCGTCCGCGGCGCGAGCGGCCGGGGCGCGGGCAGCGGGTGTCGTCTCCATGAGCGGCGACGTTACCCCTGGTCGGCGCACCGACCGGAAGCCGGTCAGCCGGGAAACTCGGCTCGCAGCGCCTCGTCGTGGGCACCGAGCGCGGGCGCGGCGGACGGGATCGGACGATGCCGGGGTGGCGCGACCTCCACGAGTCGACCGTCGACCTCCACCGCCCAGCCATCGCCGGCGCGGACCACGGGGGCCTCGACCGGGGGCCGGGCCGCCCACGACGCCGCCCGCGCGAGTGGGGCCTCGACCACGGCCGAACGATCGCCCGCGAGGAGCTCCGCGCCGAAGGCGGCCGCGACGAGGCCCGTCAGCGGGTCCGCCGCCGCGTCGGCCACGAAACCGGGCGGATCACCGGCCACGAACAGCCCGCCCTCCACCGCGGCATCGTCGCCGAACCCGATCCGATTCGCCGCCTCGCCGGTGCGTCCGTGGGCGGTGATGGACAGCCAGGAGGTGCCGGCCGCCGCCAGCGCCGCGGGATCGATGCCGAGGTGCTCCATGACCCGCGGGCGGGATCCCTCGATCACGAGGTCCGCACCCGCCAGGATCCGGCGGAGGAAGCCGCGCTCCTCGGCCGCTTCGACGTCGATGCTCACGCACTCCTTGCCGTGATTGAGCAGATCGAAGAAGGCGCGGGAGCCACGACGCGCGCCATCGGGCCGGTGACGGCCCTCGACCTTCACCACCCGCGCCCCTGCGGCGCCGAGCAACTGGGCGGCCAGCGGCGCCGCCCAGAGGGACCCGAGGTCGACCACGAGCGGGCGATCGGTGCGGGTGCGGGGACCGCCGCCGGACAACACCGAGACCGGTGAGGCCGGGCGGGTACGGCGCCGGCCGGGCGCCCCCACGGCGAGCCCGAGCAGGGCTGCCCGGGCGACGACCTCCTCGGTCGTGAGCGCGGCGAGCCCACGGGCCACGGCGGGCCAGTCGCCGGGGTCGATCGCGGCACCGACGAGCGCCGGGAGCGACGCGACATCCTCCGGCCGCGGGAGATTGAGGGCGACCCATCCGTCGGCCACCGCGATGAACCGGGCCGCACCCCCGACCGACGTGTCGCCGTTGCGGGTCATCCCGGTGATCGCAGCCCGTTCGCCGAGCAGTGCGGGGCCGTCGACCTCCACGGCCCGTCCCCACCGAGCCGTCTCCCGGCACAGATCGGCGGCGGCCGCCTCCATCGCCGACGCGAGCGGTGCCGGCGCGACCGACGGAGGACCGTCCGGCCGGCCGGTCAGCCACATCGCGCCGCTCCGCGCCCAGGTCGAGAGATCCGCGCGCCCGTCCACTCCGCCGACGGTAGCGCGGCCCCGGGCCCCGGTTCGGGCGGCCGGCCGAAGTTGGCGGTCGCCCGGTCGGCCCCCATACTGGGAGCGGCGCGTCCCGCCGATCACCGGCGTTTCCAAGGAGAAGAACCCATGGTCGAACTCAAGCCCGGTGCTCGATTCCAGAGCACCGTCTGCACCACGGAAGTCATCGTGGTGAAGGGTGCCGGCGAGGCCGACCTCACCTGCGGCGGCGCGCCCATGGTCGACTCCGGCACGGGTGAGATCGCCGGCGAACCGGCCGCCGATGCGGCCGAGGGCACGCTCCTCGGCAAGCGTTACGGCGACGAGGACGGCACCGTGGAACTGCTCGCCACCAAGGCGGGCGCCGGGTCCATGGCGCTCGGCGGCGCACCCCTCGCGGTCGCGCAGGCGAAGACGCTCCCGGCGTCCGACTGACCGACCGGGGTCATCCACGATGAACGTCATGATGCTGCTCGAGATGGCCGCGAGTGGCCTCGGTGACCGTGTCGCCGTCGGCTCGGTCGACGGTGGCCTCACCTACCAGCAGCTGTTCGACCAGGCCGCCGAAGCCGCCGCCCGCTTCCGGGGTGCGCCCGGCACGAACGTGGTGTTGTGCGACGAATCCAGTCCGGCCGTGCCGGTGGCCCTGTTCGGTGCGGCCTGGGCGGGCATGCCCTACGTCCCGCTGAACTATCGCCTCCCGGACGACGACCTGCGCGCCCTCGCCGAACGGAGTGCTCCGGGCGTCGCGATCGGCGACGACGCGGGCGCCGCTCGTCTCGCCGGCGTGCACGGCCTCAGCGCCGTCACCCGTGACGGATTCCTCGCCGATCGGGCTGGCGGCGCCCCCGCCGCCACCGCCGGTGACTGGTCGATGGATCCGGACGAGATCGCCGTCCTGCTCTTCACCAGCGGCACCACGGGCGCGCCGAAGTCCGCGGTCCTGCGCCACAAGCATCTCGTCAGCTACATCCTCGGCTCGGTCGAATTCATGGGCGCGGGCGAGGACGAGGCGACGATCGTCAGCGTGCCGCCGTATCACGTCGCCGGGGTGTCGGCGATGCTGTCCTCGGTCTATGCCGGGCGACGCATCGTCCAACTGCCGAGGTTCGATCCGCACGACTGGATCGACACCGTCGAGCAGGAAGGCGTCACCCACGCCATGGTCGTGCCGACCATGCTGTCGCGCATCGTCGAGGCGCTCGACGAACGGGGCGGCGAACCGCTCCTCGGGGTCCGTGCGCTTTCCTACGGCGGCGGCAAGATGCCCGAGCCGGTCATCCGCCGCGCCCTCGACCTCTTCCCCATCACCAACTTCGTCAACGCCTACGGGCTGACGGAGACGAGTTCCACGATCGCCCTCCTCGGACCGGACGACCACCGGATCGCCCAGTACAGCGAGGACGCCGGCGAGCGCGCCCGCCTGCGGTCCGCGGGGCGGCCGCTCCCCGGCATCGAGGTCTCCGTTCGCGACGACGACTTCAACGAGTTGCCGCCGGGTGAGGTCGGGGAGATCTTCGTGCGGGGCGAGCAGGTCTCCGGTGAATATCTGGAGAAGGGTTCGCTCCTCGTCCACGACGGCTGGTTCCCCACCCGCGACGGGGGCTTCATCGACGACGGCGGCTACCTGTTCGTCCAAGGGCGCAACGACGACGTCATCATCCGGGGCGGTGAGAACATGTCCCCGGGTGAGATCGAGGACGTCCTGCTCACCGACGAACGGGTGAAGGAAGCCGCCGCCGTCGGCGTGCCGGACACCGAATGGGGCGAGAAGGTCGTGGCCGTCGTCGTCCGCAACGGCGACTGTGACGAGGGGGAGCTCCAGACGCTGGTACGGAACCGGCTGCGGTCGAGTCGCGTACCGTCCCACATCGTGTTCGTCGACGAGCTTCCCTACAACGACACCGGCAAGCTCCTGCGCCGGGTCCTGCGCGAGAACCTCGCCCATCTCGGCGACGACCCGACCGACTGACATGCGCATCGCCCACTGGTCCGCCGACGAGGCTCGGGCCGTGATGGCGGGCGGCAGTCTGGATCAGGAAGTGGGCGCGGCCCACGGCGTGGCGGCGGTCGTCGTCGAGTTGTCCGACTCGGACGCCGGCGCCGACATCGCAGCCGCCCTCACGGCGCTCCCCGTGATCGCGGTCGCACCCGGGGCGCCGGTCGACGCGGGGTGGGATGTCACGCCGGACGATCCCGCCGAGGTGCTCGAGGGCGTGCTGGCTGCCCCCCTCGCCGCCGTCACGACCACCCAGGTGCTCCGGCGCAGCCCGACCACCGACGCCGCCGACGGCCTGCTCGTGGAGTCCCTCGCCTACGCGACCCTCCAGGCCGGGCCCGAATTCGCCGCGTGGCTCGCCGGCCGCGGCCGCCGCGTCCGCACCGACGACTCGCCGCGGCTGAGCGTCGAATCCCGAGCCGACACGACCGTGATCACCCTGTCGCGATCGAAGTTGCGCAACATGATGGACGCCCGCATGCGGACCGAGCTGGTCGAGGCTCTGCGGACGGCGGCCCTGAGTGAGGGCCCGATCGTGCTGGCGGGTGACGGACCGGCCTTCTGCGCCGGGGGCGACCTCGCGGAGTTCGGCGCCGTCTCGGACCCGGCCACGGCGCACCAGATCCGCTCCAGTGCCAACGTCGCGCCATGGCTCCTGCGCGTCGCGGATCGCACGACGGCGCACGTGCACGGCGCGTGCGTGGGCGCCGGGGTCGAACTCGCCGCGTTCTGCGGAACCGTGATCGCCGAAGAGGACGCACGGTTCCGACTTCCCGAGACCCGCATGGGCCTCATGCCCGGCGCGGGGGGAACGGTGAGCGTTCCCGGGCGGATCGGACGGGCCAGGACCCTCGAGTGGCTCCTGACCGGCCACGAGATCGACGTCGGCACCGCGCGGGACTGGGGCCTTGTCGACCGCATCCGCTGAAACCCAAGTGGACCGGGCGGATCTGAGTCGAACGGCCCATCAACGCGGGCCGTCGGCATGCCGATCTAGGTCGTGAGTCCAATCCCAGCGGTGAAAAGAGTGAACATGCGGGTAGTCACGCATATTCGTACCCTGCTCGCGACGCGAGCCGAAGACGACCGAGGTGCCAGTCTCGTGGAGTACGCGCTACTCCTCGCCCTCATCGCGATGGTGTGCATCGCCGCGGTGACGGCGCTCGGTGGAACGACCTCGGAGTCGTTCTCCGAGGTCACGTCGATGCTGGAGTGACGGCGGCTCAGCGGCTGCCGAACGTGTTGCGCAGATTCGAGCCTGCGAAGTCCGACGGCACCGTGCCACTCGTCGCGTAGAGATAGAGCGCCGTCTGGAAGACCGCGTTGAGCGCCGTCATCACCACGATGACGAGGGCCACGTAGAACACGGCGATGACGATGCCGAGGATCAGCGCGGCGCCACCGAGGGCCCCCATGATCGCGACGACGGCGATGGCCGGGAGCAACAGCAGGAACGTCAGCAGACCGAAGCCGACCCGCGCGGCGATGTTCTCGCCCCAGGTCTCGCGCAGCAGGCGGCCGGACGTCTTCAGGCCGTCGATCGCACCCTGCTCGTCGATCACGATCGCGGGCACGGTCAGAAACGACGCCAGCTCCCACGCGAACCCGATCGCCCCGACCACGATTCGCCCGAGAAAGCCGGCCCGCTCCCGCAGCGAGCGGAGGATCATGCCGACGGTCGCCGTGAGCAGCGCCCACGGGACCAGGCCGCCGATCCGCGACATCGCCCGGCGCATCGCCGAGCTGACGGTGGGGTCACCGCCGCTCAGTCGTTCGTGGGCGCCGGCGACGAGTGCCCCGTTGAAGAACACGCTGATCACGCTGAGGGCCAGTGTCGCGATGATGCCGATGACGGCGAGCGCCGGGTCGACCGTCGTCTCCTCACCGCTCGACGTGGTGGAGCTCGTGTCGATCAACGCGATCGCGGGAACGAGCAGTGCGGCGAGCACCACGACCGAGGCGAGGAACGACAGGACGGGAATCCAGAGCAGCTCCCGGTCCTTGCGCAGCACCGACCAGGAGACCTTCGCGAGTTCGAACGTGTTCGAGATTCTGCCCATGAGCGGCGATGCTAGTTCGCCGGCTACCGCGGCTCGCGCGGGAGGCCCAACACCCGTTCGCCGATCACGTTGCGCTGTACCTGGTTCGACCCGCCGTAGATGGTGTGGGCCCGGCTGTAGAGGAACGTTCGCTGATCGCGGTCGGTCGGGTAGACGGGGTGGACGCCGTCGCCGGGGATTTCGTGGCCGGTGTGGGCGTCGGGCCCGCCGATCATCGCGGCAGGGCCCTTCACGGACACGAGCAGCTCGCCCATCCGCCGATGCCAGCTCGCCCAGAACAGCTTGCCGATCGACATCTCCGGGCCGGGCACGCCGTCGCTGGTGAGCGCCGTGAGCATGCGCAGCTGGTTGTAGCGGAGGATCTCCAGCTCGATGTAGCTCTCCATCAACTGATCCCGAATCACCGGGTCGTCCCAGCGTCCGTTCGCCTTCGCGATGGCGACCATGTCGTCGAACTCCTGGCGGAACGACACCTGCTGGCCGAGCGTCGACGCGCCGCGTTCGAACGCGAGGGTCCCCATCGCCACCTTCCATCCGTTCCCCACGCCCCCGACGACGAGCGACTCCTCGGTCACCGCGTCGCTGAAGAACGTCTCGTTGAACTCACTGCCGCCGGTGATCTGCACGATCGGGCGGACCTCCACCCCGGGCTGATCCATCGGGACGAGCAGATAGCTCAGACCCTGGTGGCGTTCGCTCCCCTTCTCGGTGCGGGCCACGACGAACGCCCAGTCGGCGACCGTGGCGAGCGAGGTCCACACCTTCTGCCCGTTGATCACCCACCGGCCGTCGACGAGTTCGGCGCGCGTCTTCACGTTCGCGAGGTCCGAGCCCGCGTCGGGTTCGGAGTAGCCCTGGCACCACATCTCGTCGCCGGACAGGATCGGCGGCACGAACCGACGCTGCTGCTCCTCGTCTCCGAACGCCATCACGGTCGGGCCGAGCAGGGTGACGCCGACGTTGGGAAGCCGGCCCGGCGCACGCGCTTCGACATAGGTCTTGAAGAACACGACCTGCTCGGCGAGCGTGCAACCGCGACCGCCGATCGACTCCGGGAAGTCGATGCCCAGCCAGCCCCCGCCGGCGAGTTCCTTCTCCCAGGCGAGCTGCACCTCGACCGGGATGTCCTCGTGACCCGTGAGGCCCTTCCCGCGATAGGCCGCGAACTCGCCGACGACATGCTCCTCCAGCCAGGTGCGAACCTCGTCCTGGAAATCCTCGAGTGCGGGGTCGAGCCGTACGTCCATGGCGAGGCAGGGTAGCCAGGATCTGACGGTGCATCAGATTCGGGCGGCGAGCTACATTCGGCGCCGATGAGCCCCACCGCACCCACCATGACCGTCCCCGAGGCCAACGCCTTCCTGACCGGTGAGGGCGGGTTCTTCGAGACCACGACCGAGACGGTCGGCGGCGTGGAGATGACGGTCGTCAAGAACCGGATGGGCAACCTCCGCGAATTGCTCGCCGCCTCGGCGAACCACGGGGGCGGTGACGCTCGCTACTACCTGTTCGACGACGGCACCCAGGCGACGTTCGCCGAGAACATCGCGACCGCGGCGGCGCTCGGTACGGGGCTGCGGGAGCGCTACGGGATCGAGCCGGGCGACCGGATCGCCGTGCTCGGCGCCAACTCGCCCGAGTGGATCCAGACCTTCTGGGCGACGGTGCAGCAGGGCGCGATCGCCGTCGCCATGAACGGCTGGTGGACCGGCGACGAGATCCGCTACGGCCTCGAGCTCACCACGCCGAAGGTGCTGGTGGCGGACCGCCGCCGCCTCGAACGACTCGAGGGCGATCCGGGGGTTCTCGTCGTGGTGATGGAGGACGACGTCCGGGAGCTCATCGAGCTCGGCGCCGGCGCCGCCCTCTCCGAGGTGCCGATCGCCGAGGACGATCCGGCGGCCATCCTCTTCACGTCCGGCACCACCGGTCGCCCGAAGGGCGCCGTCACCACCCACCGGAACTTCCTCGCCTACGTGTCGTGCGCCTTCATGCTCGGCGCCCGCGAGGCTGTCCGCTTCCCGGCCGGCAACGACGGCCCGGCGGACCCGCCGTTGCGGCTCGCCGCGAGCCCCCTGTTCCACATCTCCGGACTCCACGCCTCGGCGATCACCGCGGTCGCATCCGGCCTGGGCAGCCTCTGGACCACCGGCCGCTTCGATCCCGAGAAGGTGCTGCGACTCACCCAGGAGCACCGGCTCACCGCCTGGGGCGGCGTGACGACCCAGATGTGGCGCATCATCGAACACCCGCGGTTCCACGAGTACGACACGTCGAGCGTGCAGTCGATCGGGGGCGGCGGGTCGGTCTGGTCGCCGGAGCTGCTGCGCGCCTGCCGCGAGGCGCTCCCCCACGCGACCCACGCCGTCGGCGTCGGCTACGGGCTGACCGAGTGCGCCGGGCTCGCCACGGGGGCCTCGGACGACGTGCTGCGCGCCCACCCCGAGACGGTCGGCTATCCGATCCCGACCGCCGACGTCCGGATCCTCGACGACGAGGACAACGAGCTCCCCGACGGCGAGATCGGCAACGTCTGCATCAAAGGCCCGATGGTCATCCCCGGCTACTGGGACAACCCGGAAGCGACCGCGGAGACGATCCGGCCGGGCGGATGGCTGCGAACCGGCGACTTCGGCCACATGGCCGACGGCATGCTCTTCCTCGCCAGCCGGCGCAAGGACCTGATCATCCGGGGCGGCGAGAACATCTATCCGACGGAGATCGAGAACCGCATCGACGAACATCCGGACGTGATGGAGGTCGCCGTGATCGGGGTCGATCATCGCGAGCTCGGCCAGGAGGTCAAGGCCGTCGTCGTGCCCCGTGAGGGCGCGACGCTCGATGCCCGACAGCTCGGCGAGTGGGTGGCCCGGACGCTCGCGACCTTCAAGGTGCCGGCCCACTGGGAGTTCCAGACCGAGCCCCTCCCCCGCAACGCCACCGGCAAGGTCCTCAAAGCCGTGGTCGCCGGCGAAGCCGAGAACACCTTCATCGAAGAACCCTGACCCCAATACTTTCTGGGGTCAGACCCCAATACTTTCTGGGGTCAGACCCCAATACTTTCTCAGGCGGTGAGGGCCCAGGGGCGGGTGCGTTCCCAGAGCAGGGCGATGTCGAGCAGGAGCTTCTCGCGATGGTGGGCGGCGAGGACCTGCAGACCCACCGGGAGCCCGTCGCTCGCATTGCCGGCCGGGAGGGAGATCGCGGGGTTGCCGTAGATGTTCGACGGCGCGGTCAGCGCGCCATTGTTGCCGGCGTTGCTCTCCCGCCCGCCGAACTCCGATGGCAGATGGCCCTCGGCGTCGAACGCCGTCGACGGGTTCGTCGCCGCCAGGACGACGTCCACGTCGCCGAACACTGCGCCCATCGCCACGTTGAGCTCGATCCGCCGGGTCTCGGCCTTCACCATCGCGTCGAGGTCGATGCGCTTCTCGGCGCTCTCGACACTCGCCCGCATCATCCCGGTGAGATCCCCGGCACAGGCCGGCCACCGGTCGCCGAGCTCCTTGCGCAGGCCGATGCCGCCGGTCAGGCCCCACGCCCCCATCACGTTGGGCAGACGGAGATCGAGCGCGACCCGCGAGGCACCCATCGCGGCGAGGAGTTCCTCGGCCGCCGCGATCACGATCTCCTCGGTCTCGGGCGCCACGACCGCGCAGCCGAGGTCGGGCACGATGGCCACCCGCAGGCCGCGCAGGTCACCGATACCGGCACCGAGGTCGTTCTCGAACCCGTCGACGCGGGGAAGGCTGAACGGATCACGGGGATCGGCGCCGTTGGTGACGTCCATCCAGCGTGCCGTGTCGCGCACGCTGCGGCTGACGCAGCCCTCGACCGCAGTGAGGTTCCCCACCATCGGTCCCTTGGGGACGCGGCCGTAGGTCGGCTTGAGCCCGACGAGACCACAGAAGCCGGCCGGGATGCGGATCGAACCGCCGCCGTCGCTCGCCGTGGCCAGCGCGAACATCCCGCCGGCGACACCGGCCGCGGAACCGCCGGACGAGCCGCCCGGGGTGCGGTCGGGTCCCCACGGATTCCGGGTGACGCCGTGCAGCTTCGTCGTGGTCTGGTTCACCCCGCCGAACTCGCTCGACGTCGTCTGCACGGTCGGAATCACACCACCCTGCCGGAGCCGCTCGACCGGGATCGAGTCGGCGTCGGCGACCCGATCGGCCAGCGCGACCGATGCCTCGGTGTCGGGCCATCCCGCGACCGGCAACAGCTCCTTGACCGCCAGCGGCACGCCGCCGAACGGCAGCGACACGTCCGCGTGCTCGGCCGCGGCGAGGGCGGCGTCACCGTCCACATGGCACACCGCGTTGAGCGGATCATCGGCTGCCGCGTCGAGCGTGGCCTGCACCTCCTCGCGTGGATGGCGCTCGCCGGAGCGATACGCCTCCACCAACGAGATCACATCGCCCTGCCATGGTCCGTCGCTCATCCGTGCCCCCGTGCTGTCGATTGCGTCCGCACCACCCTACGATCCCCACGTGCTCACGGAAATCAGTCGGCGCGCGGCCGCCGACTTCACGGACACGATCGCCTATCTGAGCGACGACGGCGTCGCCATCACCTACGCCGAACTCGAACGCGCCGCCGAGGAGGTCGCGGGAGGCTTCGCGGCCGAAGGAATCGGTGAGGGCGACGTCCTGGCCCTCGTGCTTCCCTCCGTCGTCGACTATGTCGTCTACTACCTCGCGGCGGCGCGCGTCGGCGCAGTCACCGCCGGGATCAATCCGAAGCTCCGACCGCGCGAGATCACCAACTGCCTCCGGGTCCTCGACCCCGCCCGCGTGATCGCCACCACGGAACTGACGGAGGGAGTGACGGCCGCGGGACTCACCGCGGACGTGATCGTCCCCGGCACCGACGGCGCCTCGCTCGCCGCGCTCCATCGCACCGGCGACCGCGCCCCGGTGCCCGACCTCGCCGACGACGACGACCGCCCGGTCTGCATCTGCTTCACCTCCGGGTCGACGGGCATGCCGAAGGGCGCCTGGTACACGAACCGCCAGCTGCGCCGGATCGCCGAGCTCGACACCGGCGGCGCCTGGGGTGGCGGCGGACACGGGCTCTCCTCCACCCAGTTCGCCCACGTCGGCTTCATGACGAAGCTGCCCTGGCTGCTCGCGAGCGGACGTACGACCCACCTGCTTCGCCGCTGGTCCGCCGGACCGGTGCTCCAACTCATCGCCGACCACCACATGCCCGCGGTGACCGGGGTGGCGCCCCAGCTCGCCCTGATGGTGCGACATCCACTCATCCGAGAGCTCGACTTCTCCGCGGTCAACGCCGTCGTCGCGGGCGGAGCTGCATCGCCACCGGCGCTCGTACGCGAATGCCGGGAGCGCTTCGGCGCCGGCTACTCGATCCGCTACTCGTCCACGGAGTCCGGCGGCATCGGTCTGGGCACCGCCCTCGATGCCGACGACGAGGAGGCGTTCCACACCATCGGTCGACCGCGCCCTGGCGTCGAAGCCTCGATCCGCGACGAGGACGGCACGCCGCTGCCGGATGGCGAGATCGGCGAGCTCTGGCTGCGCTCGGACTGTGTCATGAGCGGATACTGGAACGATCCGGAGACCACCGCCGAGACCCTGGTCGACGGCTGGCTACGGACCGGGGATCTCGCCCACGTCGACGACGCCGGCTGCTACCGGCTGTCCGGCCGGCTGAAGGAGATGTTCATCCGCGGCGGGTACAACGTCTACCCGATGGAGGTCGAGTCCGTGCTCGTCGCCCATCCGGCCGTCGCCGAGATCGCCCTCGTTCCTCGGCCCGACGACGTGATGGGCGAGATCGGCGTGGCGGTCGTGGTCCCCACGGACCCGGCCGCACCCCCGGGTCTCGACGAGCTCCGCACCTTCGGCGCCGACGAACTCGCCGCCTACAAGTTGCCCGAGGCGATCCGCATCCTCGACGCGTTGCCCCGCAACTCGAGCGACAAGGTCGACCGCCGGGAGCTCGCCGCCGGGGAAGCCGCCGACTGACGACCGGGCCGATCAGCGCCGGCGGCCCCGCCCACGGCGGGGCCCGTCCTTGCGCTCACGACGCTCCCGTTCCTCCTCGCGCTCGCGCTGGGCCGCCAGCTCGTCCACCAGTGCCCGGTAGCGATCGACGCGACGACCGTCGACCTCGCCGGCATCGACCGCCTCGGCGATCGCGCATCCCGGCTCGCCGCGGTGCGCACAGTCACCGAACCGGCACGACGCCGCCCGCTCCTCCAGATCGCCGAACACGAGATCGAGGGCGTCCTCCGCCTCCCACAGGCCGATCGCCCGGATCCCCGGCGTGTCGAGCAGCAGACCGGCGTCGTCGGGAAGCAGGATGAGCTCGCGGGCGGTCGTGGTGTGGCGGCCTTTGGCGTCCGACGACCGCACGTCGCCGATCTCCAGCAGCTCCTCGCCCAGGATCGCGTTGACCAGGGAGGACTTGCCCACGCCACTCGCGCCGACGAGAGCGAGGGTGCGGCCGGCACCGATGAGGCCCACGACATCGTCGAGCCCACGGCCATCGACGGTGCTGGTCACGATCACGGGAATGTCGCGAGCGACCGACCGCACGACCGCCTCGATCTCGTCGTCGACCGCCTCGTCGCCCTTGGTCAGGATGACCACGGGCTCGGCCCCGCTCTTGTGGGCGAGCACGAGCAGGCGCTCGAGACGGCCCGGCGGCAGCGGCCGGTCGAGACCGTGCACCGCGGCCACGAGCTGCACGTTCGACGCCAGGACCTGTTCGAGGTCACGCTCGGCCGGATCCCGGCGGCTCACGCTGGTGGTCCGGTCGAAGACATGCCCGACAACGGTGCCGAGTCCGTCCTCCTCCTCGAGCACGACCCAGTCGCCGGTCACGGGCGCGACCTCGTCCTGCGCCCGCTGGGAGTCCGACAGCACCCGCACGCGTCCGTCCGCGGTCATCACATCGCACTCACCGCGATCCACGCGGACCACGCGGCCGATGCGGCCGCCCGCCGTCTCGGTGCCCGGCGGCCCGAAAGCGAGACCCCAGGGGCCCAGTTCGTCAGTCAAGGTCCTCGCATTCTCGCGGCTCACGCCGATGGACAGCCAGGACCGTACACACGGGGCGTGGCTCCCGGATGAAAGAGTGGACTGAATGGGAATTCGACGACGAGCGGGCGTCTCCTACGAACCGAGCGGCGAGTCCGTCGTGATCCTCGATGCCGAGGGGACCGTGTTGACCACACTCAACGCCGTCGGCGCGGTGGTGTGGAAGGAGCTCGACGGCGAACGTGACGCCCGCGCCCTGGCCCGCGACCTGGTCGGCGACTTCGACGGTGTCGACGAGGACGAACTGGCCGGCGACATCGAGACGTTCATCGAGAGCCTCGCCGAGTCGTCGTTGGTGGACGTGGACTGACCATGCTCGAGGTCGCCGGTATCGGCATGACCTACCGGCCGGCCCGGGGCCTGCTCGGCCTGTTGGTCCGCTCGGCCTCCGACGAACCCGTGCGGGCCCTCGACGACGTCGACCTCACGGTGAACGCCGGCGAAGTCGTCGGGATCGTCGGACCGAACGGCGCCGGCAAGTCGACCCTGCTGCGGGCGATCACGACCCTGCTCGTCCCGACCGAGGGCTCGGTGACGATCAACGGCCGCGAGGTGACGCCCGACGACGACGCGGCCAAGGTGAGCTTCGGCCTCTCGATCCCGAACGAGCGGTCGTTCTACTGGCGGCTGACCGGGCGCCAGAACCTCCACTACTTCGCCGCCCTGGCCGGACTCGACGAGGAGACCGCCACCCGCCGGGTCGAGGAGACGATGACCGAGCGCGGTCTGGCCCATCGCGACAAGGCCGTCTTCGGCTACTCCTCGGGGATGCTCGCCCAGCTCGGCATCGCCCGGGCGACGCTGCACGAACCACCGCTGCTCGTGCTCGACGAGCCGACCCGCAGCATCGACCCGATCGCGGGCCGCCTCCTGTGCCAGCAGATCCGGGGGCTCGCCGCGGACGGGCGCGCGGTGTTGATGGCGAGCCATCGCCTCGACGAGGTCGTGCTCGCCTGCGATCGCGTGGTCGCCCTGATCAACGGCCGGATCGAGTGGGAAGGCAGCGCGGCCGAGATCGCGGGCGACCCCGCCGGTCTCGGTGCCCATCTCGAACGGCTGGTGGACGACGCCGGGGAGCCGGACCTGTGACGGCGAACGCCCGCCGTCTCCGGGCCGTGTTCCGCAAGGAACTCACGACGCTCACGTCGTATCGCGTCGCGATGGTGCTGCGCCTCGTCAACATCGGCTACTTCGCCGTCAGCTTCTACTTCATCGCCGAGCTCGTGGGCGACGCCGAGTCACTCCAGGGCTTCAGCGGCGGTTACTTCGAGTTCGCCCTCGTCGGCTCGATCGTGGCGAGCTGGGCTGACGTCGGCATCTCCTCGTTCGCCGAGCAGATCAGCGAGGAGCAGAACGAGGGAACCCTGGAAGCGATCCTGGTCACGCCGACCCCGATCTGGACCGTGATGACGGCGAGCCACTTCGTCGCGATCATCTTCGTGGTCGCCGAGACGGTGCTCCTCGTCGGCGTCGGGTTGGCGCTGTTCGGTGCCGGCATCCCCGTCCTCGCGATGGTGACCGCGGTCCCGGTGCTGCTGTTGACGACACTCTCCTTCATCCCGATCGGCATCCTCGCCGCGGCCTTTATCGTGCTGGTCAAGCGGGGCGACCCGATCACCGGGCCGGGTCATCAGCTGACGCTGCTCCTGTCCGGAGCGCTGTATCCGTTGTCGGTGCTCCCGGGATGGCTGGAGGTCGTCACGAAACTCGTGCCGGCCACTTACGGCGTGCGGGCCACCAGATCGCTCGTGCAGACCGACGCCGCCTACACCGAGACGCTCGACGAGATGGCGGTGCTGATCGCCTTCGCCGCGATCGCGCTGCCGATCTCGCTCGCCGTCTTCCGGCGGGCGGTCACCGTCGCCCGCCGGGCCGGCACGCTCGGCACCTACTGAGCGGCTCGGCCCCCGAGCGCCGTCCACGCCTCCTCGAGCAGGGCGTTGGCCCGCTCGACCCGCGTCCCGAGGTCCGCCGCGTGGGCGAGCGCCACCGCCGGCAAGTCGACCAGCGCCGCACCGGCCGCGAGCTGACGGCGGATCACGCCGCGGAACGGCGGCACCGCGAGCGCGTCATCGAGCACCTCGACATCGCCGGTGCCGAGGAACTCGAGGTGGCCGGCGTCGCCGTGGTCGACCGCGACCATCCCGATCAACCGCCGTACCCCTGGGGTGAGCCGTTCGAGCGGGAGCCGGAGCCGGCGCCGCTCCCCCGGCGCGATCGTGCCCTCGAGCCCGTGGAGTTCCGCGATCTCACGCGGCACCATCGGCGGGCGGGACACGGCTCGCACGTCCATGGTCGACGTGTCGATGATCGCGAGATCGTCACCCATGAGGCCCCACCCCCCGAGCAGTGCCGCCGCCGCCAGGGTGGACTTCCCCGATCCGCTCCGCCCCACCAGCAGCAGCGCTTCGGGGCCGCGGGCGATGACGGCGGCATGGACCATCAGGCGCGAAGGACCGGCGACCGCCACGGCGATCGCGAACTGGAGGAGATCGTCGAAGACATCCACGTCACCGGGGGTGAGCACCGGACCGCCGACCTCCACTCGACGGCCGTCGATGCGGGCCCAGGTGGTCTCGGCACCGATCCACACGACACCGTCGGCATCACGGGCCGTCCAGTTCTCGAGCTCCTGGGCGGGCGCCACGGTGTCGACGGCCGGCGCTGCCGGGCCGAGCGTGAGCTCGATCTCCGCGGCGTCGTCGGTCTCCACGGCGCCGAGGCGATCGGTCGCGCACGCGACATGGCGGGGGTCCGCCGCGGTGACCCGAACGGCCACCCCGGCCACGTCGATCGTCCACGAGGTCGAAGTCACCCCGTCATGAAAGCGGATCGGCCTGCCCGGAACTGGGATCGCGCTGGACTACCGTCGCCCCATGGCTCCCGACGCCGACGCCGTCGCCCGGCTCCTCCGAGCCCGCGTGGGTGACGCACCCGTGGAACTCGCGGTTGCGGGGTCGAGCATGGCCGGCGTGATCGCCACCGGGAGCACGGTCGTCATCGAGGCCGCGGACCGTCCCCGGCGCGGCGAGATCTGGGCGTTCGTCGAGGACGATGGCCGCGTCGTCGTCCACCGTGTCCGCGAGCTGGACGGCGATCTGGTGATCGGCCGCGGCGCCGGGAATCCGCTCGATGACGATCCCGTGGCCCGGGACCGCCTGGTCGGCCGTGTGTCGGCGGCGACCCACGGTGGTCAGGTTCGCCGTTTCGGGGCCTGGGATCGACGCCGCAGTCACGTCTCGTTCACGCTCCGCAGGCTCCTGCGCCGTTTCCGCCGTTCACGATCACGGTGACCATGACGATGACCATGACGATGACCATGGTCCCGAAGAAATGGGTCAGATGGTGTTCACTCTCCGTGGTCGGATGTGGTACACAATGGGTCCTGCACACATCCGAACGCGGGGAAGAGGCGAGATGACATACGAAAAGCCGGTGATCCAGAGCCAGGTCGACCTCGAGGGCGAGCTTCGTCGCCGTCGTCGTCGTACCCAGGGCAGCCGCGGCAGCGGCCGCTAGCTCCTGGGCCACCAGAATCTCGGGGAAGGGGCGGCTCCGGCCGCCCCTTCGTCGCGTCCGGGGTCGCGTCAGACCCAGTCGGCCACGCGTCGGAAGTAGTCGTCACGCGCCGTCGAACCGCCGGTGGCGCGGGCGTGGTACAGGCGTGAGTTCTCATCCGTGAAATCCCAGCCGCCCCGCCGGCCGGGGATGCGCGTCACCACGTCGGCGATGCGGCGCAGCGCCGCCCCCGCAGACGCCGTGGCTCGGTCGCGCCGCCACCAGACACCGATGCCGCGGAGAGCCCCGACCGCGTCGCCGTCGAAGCGCCGCCGGCGATCCAGCGACGAGCCCGCCATGCGGCGCAGGACCGGGTCGCTCACCGGTGCGCCGAGCACCCGCGCCGCCCGGTCGAGCGTGTGGCCTGCGAGCTTGGCGACACCCACCCCACCGGCCCGCTGGGCGAACTCGCCCCAGTCGATGTCGTCATTGGCCACCACCACGGCGATGTCGCGGAGCTGGTCGAGTCGTGTCGCCCCGGACAGCGCCGCGTGCACGACGAGATGCAGCAGCTCGTCGCTCGCGTCGAACGTCGGCCGGGAGGCGCCGGCCAGCTCCACCGGACGACGACGGGCGAGCATCGCCGTCGGGTCGAAGCGGATCGATCGCCGGTGGTGCCCGAGGCCGATGACATGCCAATGGAGATCGATGCTGACCGACCCGGCGGTCATCGGAACCTCACCGACCCGATGGCGCACATAGGGCACCCAGTTCTCGTTGAGCTCGTCGACGCCGGCCGCGATCAGCGCCTCGACCGCCGAACCCAGGTCGGTTGCCCCCACCAGCACGTCGAGATCGTTGTACGTGCGCAACTCCGGTCGAGCCATGAGCGCGGCGATGACCGGCCCCTTGAACGTCAACCACGGCACGTCGGCGCGGTCGAGCACCTCCGCGACACGACCGAGGGCCGCGGTGACCTGCAGCCGCAGGAGGCGGTCGTCGTCCACGTCGGCCGCGATGTCGACCGGCACCTCGTGCCCGGCCCGCTGGAGGGCATCGGCGAACGCGGCATCGAGGCGGTGCCGCCGCACCGCCTCGATCAGCTGTCCCCTCCCACCCGTCGACATCGGGGCCAGTGCGCGGTCGAGATCCAGCGGGCCGTCCACGGCCGCGAGTTCACGCAGCGCATCATCCACGACGGCGGGGGCTCCGGGAACCATTCAGCGCGCCACGACGTTTCCGGGGTGGACCCACACCCGGTCAGGGTCCGGGAACGACGCGTGGCAACAGGGCATGGTGGACATCATGGAAGCTGAGGAGCGAGCGGGCACGGATCATCCCGCCTGGTACGGCGCCGTCGCCGGCTTTCTCGCCGCGGCCATCGCGCTGATCTTCGGCGAGGTCGTGGAGGCGTTCTCCGAGACCATCCCGGGGCTCGTGCTCGGCATGGGCGAGTGGATTCTCGACATCACGCCCGGTGAGGTCGCCCAGGAGAGCATCGAGAACCTCGGCAGCAGCGGCAAGTCGTCGCTGATTCCGGGCATCACGATCACGGCGCTGCTCCTCGGCGCCGGGCTCGGCTATCTGTCCAGGCGCCGCTCCCTCTGGATCGGTGTCGCCGGCTTCGCGGCGTTCGGCCTGCTCGGCGGGTTCACGACCGCCCGCAACCCCCAGTCCCCCGCGCTCGCGAGCTGGTTCTGGGCGATCGTCGCCGCCCTGCTCGGTATCGGCACGCTCGTGCTCCTGCTGACGCGACTGCATCGTCCCACCCGTCTGGCCGGGGTCCTCGAGGATCCCCGGGAGAAGCGACCCACCCGCCGGGCCTTCCTCACCTGGTCCGCCGGTGCCGGGGCGGTCGCCGTCACCGGCATGACGGTCGCGCGGGCCGCCGAGGGCACCAGCGCGGCGGAGGTCGCCCGCCGCGAGCTCGACTTCTCCGGAGTCACCGGCACGACGACGCTCCCCACCGGCGATCCGATCACGCCGGGTTCGTTCGACACCGTCGACGGCATCGCCCGCTACATCACCCCGAACGACACCTTCTACCGGATCGACACCGCGCTGAGCGTCCCGCAGGTCGACCCGGACTCCTGGTCGCTCTCGTTCACCGGCATGGTCGACAACCCCTACTCGCTCACCTTCGAGGAGATCCTGGCCATGGACCTCGAGGAGCACGTCATCACCCTGTCCTGCGTGTCGAACAATGTGGGCGGCGGGCTCGTCGGCAACGCCAAGTGGGCAGGCGTGCCCCTCACCCGACTGCTCGACGAGGCCGGCGTGCAGCCGGGCGCCGAACAGGTCGTCGGGCGCTCGGTCGACGACTGGACGGCCGGCTTCCCGCTCGACGTCCTCGCCGACGGCCGCAACGCCATGCTCGCCGTCGCGATGAACGACGAGCCACTCCCGATCATCCACGGCTTCCCGGCCCGGCTGGTCGTGGCCGGGCTCTACGGCTACGTCTCGGCGGTCAAGTGGGTCGAGGAGATCAGCCTCGACACGTGGGACGGCTTCAACGGCTATTGGGTGCCCCGTGGGTGGTCGAAGCTCGGCCCGATGAAGACCGCGTCGCGTATCGACGTGCCCGAGCCGTTCTCCGAGATCGCGGCTGGCGCGACACCGGTCGCGGGCGTCGCCTGGTCGCCGCCCCGGGGCATCTCGGCCGTCGAGATCTCGATCGACCAGGGCGAGTGGCAGCGCTGTGAGATCGCCGCCCCCGGCAGCGACGAGACCTGGGTCCAATGGCGGACCACCTGGGACGCCACGCCGGGCGATCACATCCTCCAGGTGCGCGCCATCGACGGTGCGGGCGACCTCCAGCCGATCGGGCCGAAGGCCGTGGCCCCGGACGGAGCGGAGGGCTGGCACGCCATCCGCGTGGGTGTCGCCTGACCCCGTTAGGTTCCGAGAGCACATGACAGGACCGAGTCGCACCTACGTCCTCGACACCTCCGTACTCCTGAGCGATCCCTCTGCTCTCGGTCGGTTCGAGGAACACGCCGTCGTCATCCCGCTCGCAACGCTCACCGAACTCGAGGCGAAACGCCATCATCTCGAGCTCGGTTGGGCCGCCCGCAGCGCCCTACGAGCCCTCGAAGAGCTCCGGGAACGACACGGCACCCTGCTCGAGCCGCTTCCCGTCAACGACTACGGCGGCACGGTGCGGGTGGAGCTCAACCACACGAACGCAGACATCCTCCCGGACGGGTTCCGCGCCGACACCAACGACAACCGGATCCTCAGCGTGGCTGCCAATCTCGCGGCCGACCTCGCCGCCGAGGGCGCGGCGGTCGTGCTCGTGTCCAAGGACCTGCCCCTGCGGCTCAAGGCGGGCGTGGTCGGGCTCGAGGCCTCGGAGTTCCGCGACACCGACGTCGCCGACGACGGCTGGACGGGCTACACCGACCTGATGGTCGACTCCGCCACGGTCGACGAGCTCTACGCCGACGGCGTCGTCGATCTCGAGGAGGCCCGGGCATTGCCGGTCAACACGGGCGTCGCGCTCGTGGCCGGCTCCCAGTCGGGCCTCGGGCGCATCCACGGCGACAAGCGGGTCCATCGCATCATCGAACGCCCCGTGTTCGACGTGCGGCCCCGGTCGGCCGAGCAGCATGTCGCCCTCGACCTGCTCACCGACGACCGGGTCGGCATCGTCTCCCTGGGCGGACGGGCCGGCACCGGCAAGAGCGTGCTCGCCCTCGCCGCCGCTCTCGACGCCGTGCTCGAGCAGCGGTCCCACTCGCGGGTCATCGTCTTCCGTCCGCTCTACGCGGTCGGTGGCCAGGATCTCGGCTACCTGCCGGGCACCGAGGGCGACAAGATGTCGCCCTGGGCCGCCGCCGTCCACGATGCTCTGGAAGCCATCGCCGGCCCCGAGGTCGTCGACGAGGTCATCCATCGCGAGCTGCTCGAGGTCCTGCCGCTGACCCACATCCGCGGGCGCTCGATCACCGACACGTTCGTGATCGTCGACGAGGCCCAGAACCTCGAACGCAACGTGCTGCTCACCGCCCTCACCCGGGTCGGCGAGAACACGAAGGTCGTGCTCACCCACGACGTCGCCCAGCGCGACAACCTCCGCGTCGGTCGCTACGACGGCATCGGTGCCGTGGTCGACCATCTGCGGGGGCACCCGCTCTTCGGCCACGTCACCCTCACCCGCTCCGAACGCAGTGAGGTCGCCGCCCTCGTCGCCGGCCTGCTCGACGGGCGCAGTTGACGTCGCGGTTTGACGTCGCAGCGCACGCCGCCGCGCCTGCACGCCCGGTCGGGCTTCGGGGCCGGGGCCTCGGGGCGGGGCGGCGAGTCAGCCCTGCATCGTCTCGAGCATCGCCTTCATGTTGGCGTGCACGAGATTGATGGCCTGGAGCGGCCGGATCATCACCTTGAACTCGACGATCTTGCCATCGTCGTCGCACGTCATGATGTCGACACCGTTCACCAGCGTGTCGCCGATGTAGGTCTCGAACTCGAGGACCGCATGGTTCCCGTCGAGGACCCGCTTGGTGTAGCGGAAGGCCTTCGCGGGATCGGGCTCGTCGGCCATGTCACCGGGCAGGACGTTGCCCGCCGCACCGAGGTAGAGCTTTGTGAGTTCCTTGCCCCGCTGGGGCGAGAAGACGATCGGCGACAGGAAGACGCAATCGTCGTGGAGGAGCTCGTCGAGCCCGCCGGGGAACTCCCCGCGCAGGTGGGCGTCCCAGTTGTCCATGACGGTGTGGATCATCCCGTCATCCTGGCAGGCCCGACCTCCTCGCGCCGCTTCGCCACGCGGTAGGTTGCGCCGATGAGCGACGAGCGTGAAGTACTCGACTACGCCACGTACGGCAGCGCCGTCCGGGAGCTGGCCCAGGCGGTGGCCGACGACGGCTACCGCCCCGAACTGATCCTGGCGATCGCTCGCGGTGGGCTCTTCGTGGCCGGATCACTCGGCTACGCCCTGTCGGTCAAGAACATCTACGTGATGAACTGCGAGTACTACACCGGCGTCGACGAGCGCCTGCCCGTTCCCGTGATGCTCCCTCCCTATGTCGACTTCGTGGACATGGAGGACGCCAAGGTCCTCATCGCCGACGACGTGGCCGACACGGGCCACACCCTGAAGATGGTCCACGATCTCTGCTCGGCGCGGGTCGCGGAGGTGCGGTCGGCGGTGCTCTACGAGAAGTCCCACTCGCTGGTGAAGTGCGAGTACGTCTGGAAGCGGACCGACCAGTGGATCAACTTCCCGTGGTCGACCGAGCCGCCGGTGGTCAGCGCCGAGGACGCCCGCCACCGCGTCGTCGACGCGTAGCGGGAGCCCTCGGCCGCAGACTCAGCCGAAGGCGACCGACGGCGGGTCGACCATCACCATGTAGGCGAGCGTGCAGGGCAGTGCCGCGCCGTAGATCTCCTCGTCGCGGACGTCGGCACCCGCGGCGACGAAGCCCGAGTTGCCTTCCCAGTACATCGTCGACAGGTCGAGCAGTTCACCATTGACCGAGATCTGCGGAAGCTCCACCTGACCCGGACCGAAGACCGGGAATCGGACGTCGATCCCGCCGATGAGGTCGTCACTGGTGACCCGCGTCAGGAGGTCGAATTCCTCGCCGTTCGGCATGACGACCGTGACCTCGTCGCCCTCGATGAGGTCGATGTCGGTGAACACCGTCACGTGGTAGGGGGCCGTCGGGAACAGCGTCGGCTCCTGGTAGTGGTGCAGGACGACACAGTGATCGGTCGGCGTCGCCGCCACCGGTTCCGGCTCTGGCTCGGGTTCCGGCTCGGGTTCGGGCTCCGGCTCCGGCTCGGACTCCGGCTCCGGCTCGGGTTCGGGTTCGGGTTCGGGTTCGGGTTCGGCGTCGTCACCACCGTCGTCGAGAATCTCGTCGACGGCGTCCTGATCCACCGAATCGTCGTCGCCACAGGACGCAGCGATCAAGGCCACAGCGAAGAGCGCGGTGAGCAGTTTCATCACGGTTTTCATGGTTCCTCCAGAGGAATGGCTCTCACCGAGAACCATGCCGATCGTGCGTCATCGGGGCGTCACTGGCGCGAGAAGTCGCCGAAATCAGCGAAAACGTCCTGCTGTAACTCGTCGAGCAGGTCCGACCGACGGTCGAGGGGCAGGTTGAAGTCCGCGATGACGAGCTCGTCCACTCCCGCCTCCGCATAGGCGCCGACCGCGTCGCGGATCTCGCCGACCGAGGCGCCGACCAGGCCACCATGGTTCCCCAACCGCGCCGACACCCGCTCCCGTTCCTCCGGCGACTCGCAGAGGCGGCCCATGGCGGAGATCGTGATGCGAATCTCGGCCGGATCACGATCGACCTCGTCGCACCAGCGGGCGATCACCTCCCGCTTGTGGGCGACCTCATGGGGATACGCCCACATGTTCCACTGGTCGGCGTGGCGGGCGACGGTACGCAACGTGCGTTGCTCCCCCTTGCCGCCCACGAGCAGGGGAATCCGTCGACCCTCGAATCCCGCCGGCGCGCACGGCGCCTCATCGAGCGCGTAGTGCTCGCCGGCGAAGGTCGTTCGCTGACCGTCGAGCAGGCCCCGGATCACCGCGCAGGCTTCCTCCAGGGCATCGGAGCGGGCCGCAACCGAGCCGAGATCGATTCCGTAGCGCTGGTGCTCGTTCTCCTGCCAGCCGGCACCGAGCCCGACGACGAGCCGCCCGCCCGAGATCTCGTCCACCGTGCCCGCCATGTTCGCGACGAGCGCGGGGTGGCGGTAGCGGTTCCCGCCGACCATCGTGCCGATGCGGACCCGCGGCACCAACGCCGCCAGCGCCGCCTGCGTGGTCCAGGCTTCGAGCCAGGGGGCGAGTTCCTCGTCAACCGGCGGGCCGACCGGCACGTTGGTCATGAAGTGGTCGGGTACCCAGACGCCGTGCCACCCGTTGGTTTCGGCCCACTGACAGCCGGCGAGCAGATCGGGCCAGGGTTGGGCGGTGGTCGGCCAGAAGCTGAAGTCCATCGCCGCACGGTAGTGCCGGTCAGAACGTGCTGACCGATGGTGGCGAATCGGCCATCTGGGCCAGCAGGGTGTTCGTGGCGTCGGGGGACTCCACGGACGCCTTGCCGTGGCCCCCGGGAGGGGCCCCGATGCCGCGGGTGTAGTAGAGGCTCAACACGCGGTCGATCGAGTGGCGGTCGAGGGCCGGGGCCACGCCTTCGTAGAGGGCCAGGGCCTTGACGAGCTTGCAGACGTCGGCGGGCAGGTACGGGCGCAGGTCGCCGCCCTCCTGCACACACAGCATCCGTAGGTAGGCGGCGGACTCACCGTCACACGCCACGCCCATGCCGTGGGCGACACGGGCGAGGATCCAGTCGAACGCGTCCTCGCCGATGGGACCGATGAAGATCTTCGACTGGATCCGCCGGAAGAACGCCTCGTCGCCGAGGTCGGTCGGATCGAGGTTCGTGGAGAGCACGACCTTGACGTCGAACGGCACCTCGAAGCTCACGCCGTAGTTGAGCGACAGGAAGTCGATGCGGCGATCGAGCGGCACGATCCAGCGGTTGAGGAGTTGATCGGGGGTGAGCACCTGGCGACCGAAGTCGTCGATGATCATCACGCCGTTGTTGGCCTTCATCTGCAGCGGGGCCAGATAGACGCCGCTGGTGTGGTCGTAGGTGAGGTCGAGCATCGAACCGGTCAGCTCGCCGCCAACGACGACCCGGGGCCGATGGCAGAGCACCCACCGGGGATCGAGATCCTCCGGCTGGCGGTCGGCCGCGATGTGCACCGTCGAGTCGAACACGCTGATGATCTGACCGTCGACCTCGATGGCCTTGGGCACGAGCACCTGGTCGGGGCTGATGCGCACGATCCGCTCGGCGATCGACGTCTTGCCGGTGCCGGGCGGGCCGTAGAGGAACATCGCACCGTTGGCGTTGAGGGCCGGGCCGAGGTCGTCGAGGAGTTCGTCCGCGATGACGAGGTCCGAGAAGGCCGTCTTGAGCATCTCGCGGTTGACGTAGACGGCGAGCCGCTGGCGGGCGACCACCTCGCGATAGTGGTCGAGCGAGACCGGGCAGGCACCGGCGTAGCGGGACTGGGCCAGGCGGTCGTTGGCGTGCTGCTGACCGAGGCCGGTGAGGGCGAGCGTGTAGTCGCGCCCGACCATGCCGAGGACCTCGATCTCCTTCTTCTCGCGCAGCTCCTGCACGATCTTGTCGACGAGGCCGGCACTCAGCGCGAGGGCGTTGGAGAGCCCGGTGACGTTCGTCTTGCCTTCGAGTAGGCAGCGCCGCAGCACGAGGTCGGCCACGAGGGCGTACGGGACCCCGAGTTCCTCTGGCGACTTCGGCGGGCGCAGCCCCTGGTCGTTCTCGCTACCGGTCGACACAACACACTCCCCGGGCGTCAGCCCATGTCTCTGCGTGTCCTGTCGGCCGATGGCGGCCGGGTTTGAAGCTATTCCGCGGTGCTCGCCTCGCCGACGGTGCCGGACCGCTGGATGGCCCGCTCGTCGGTGCCCAGATAGCTGGCGATGACCAGCGGGTCGTTGCGCACCACGTCGGGCGTTCCCTCCGCGATCACCGATCCGGACTCGAGGCAGTAGACGCGATCAGAGATGCTCATCACGAGGGGCATGTCGTGCTCGATGACGACCACGGACGCCTCGAGCTCGGCCTGGATCTTCTTGATGAGCGGCCCGAATGCCTCGGTTTCCCGCTGGGCGACACCGCCGGTCGGCTCGTCGAGCAGCAGGACGCGGGCATCGACGGCGAGCAGACTGCCGAGCTCGACGATCCGGCGGGTGCCCGTGGACAGGGCGCCGATCACCTGATCGGCGTAGCGCCCGAGGCCGAGATAGTCGATGATCTCGTCGGCCTCGGCCAGCTTGGTCCGTTCGTGCCCGGGCGACGGCGGGAGCCCCGTCATCGACGGGACGATCAACGACTTCTGGCGGGCCTCGAGCGCGACCATCAACGATTCCCGCACCGTCAGCTCCGGATAGAGCCGCGCGGCCTGGAAGCCGCGCCCGAGCCCGACCCGGTGGCGCGCCGGAGCACTCTTGGACGAGACGTCGAGACCGAGCACCTCGACGCGCCCCTCGGCGGGGACGAACCCGCTCATCGCGTTGAGGAGTGTCGACTTGCCGGCGCCGTTGGTGCCGATGAGCCCGACCAGCTCGCCGTGCTCGACGTGGAACGACACGTTGTCGACGGCGATGTTGCCGCCGAAGCGAACGGTGATCCCGCTCGCGACCAGCGCCGGGCCGTCAGGCTGCGGTCCGCGCTCGCGACCCGCGGTCGGCACCGCCCGGTGCACCGCCGGCGGGCCGGCGTCGTCGTCACGGGATGCGTAGCGCCGCTCGGCGAGGGCGAGGACACCGCCGCGGGCGTTGTGGACGATCTGGAGCAGGCCGCCGGGGAAGTACATCAACAGAATGAGCAGCCCGATGTTTGACGTCAGCAGCTGTTGCAGGGCGCGGAGCCGATCCGGGGTGAGCTCCGGGATGCCGATGATCCACATCGACCCGAGGATCGGACCGGCGATCGAGCCGAGCCCGCCGATGATCGCCATGACGACGACGCGGACCGAGGCCGCGGGGGCGAATTGCTGGGCCGGCGCCAGCGACGGTTGGACGATGACGAACAGAGAACCCGCCAGCGCCGAGATCCCGCCGGCCACGGCGAAGGCGGTGAGCTTGGCGCGGGCGGGCGACACCGTCGAGGCGGCCGCCATCTCCTCGTTGTCACGCACCGCGATCAGCGTGCGGCCGAGCCCGGACGAGCGGATCCGCCCCGCGATCCACGCCGTGAGCATCAGCGCCACGAGACACAGCAGGTACAGGCTGCGGCGCGAGGCCGAGAAGTCCATGCCCAGGAACGACGGCGGTCGGGCCGGCCGCGGAGCCGAGGTGCCGCCGGTGAAGAAGTCCTGGGTGAGCAGCCAGGAGCCGGCCGCGACCGCGAACGCGAGCGTCGTGACCGCGAGGAAGAGCCCCCGCACCCGCAACGCGGGAAGGCCCACGAGGACGGCCGCCACCACGCCGAGCGTCACCGCGGCGATGACCGCGAGACCCCACGGCAGCTCGACGCTCGCATCGAACAGGTCGAACGGGATCGGGATGTCGTGGCCTTTCGTGAAGGCCAGGGTCGACAGCGCGCCGAGTCCGACGAACGCGAACTGGCCGAGCGACAGCTGGCCGCCCCATCCCGTGAGGATCGTCAGCGACAGCGCGACCATCGCGAAGAGGAGCATCTCGGTCCAGATGAGGATCCCCGCGGAGGTGGTGACGAAGATCGGGATGCTCGCGAGGCCGCCGAAGAGGAAGACGAACCCGATCCCGTTGAGGTTGCGGACCCACCACACGGTGCGGAGCCGCTCCGGGATGGGCCGAGACGGAGGCGACAGCGACCAGCCGTCCTGCTTGCCCTCCTTGATGAACCAGAGCACGACGACCAGCACCGTCACGAAGAACCAGACGTTGACGATCTTCTGGTTCGTACTGTCCACGTTGAAGCGGACGATGTTCTCGACCAGCCCGACGGCGAGCCCGGCCCACAGCACACCGGGGAGCGACCGCATGCGGGCGAGCAACGACACGACGAGCACCTTGAGGAGCAGTTCCTCCACGAGGAGGTTGCCGGTGTCGTCGACCTGGGCGGCCTGGAGGCCCTGCAGCGGCGCGGTGAGGATGGCGGTCGTCGCGCTGAACGCCCCGGCGATGGTCCAGACGATCGTCGAGACCCGCCGCGGCGAGGTGCCGTAGACCCGGGCGGTGTCGGGATTGTCGGCCGACGCCCGTACCGCGAGGCCGAAGCGCGTGCGGGTCATGAACAGGCCGAGCAACGCGATCAGGGCCGGCACGACGATCAGGACGGTGATCTCGCGGGCCTGGAGACGAATGTGATCCGTCGGGTTCCACTCCATCGTGAACGCGGTCGGGATCGAACCACCCGTGGTGATGTCGGGAATCCACGACACGCGGGCGAGGGTGAAGATCTGCCCGACACCGATCGTCGCGATCAGGATCACGAGTCGGGGCGACGTGAACAACCGTCTGACCACGATCAGCTCGACGACCATGCCGATCAACGCCGTCCCGGCCACCGCGATGAAGAACGCGAGCCACCACGACACGCCGTAGTTGATGATCATCATCACGAAGATGGCGAGCCCGAACACGCCCATCTCGCCGTGGGCGAAGTTGAGCACGCCCGTGGATCGGTAGACCAGGACGAACCCCGCCGCCAGCGCGGCGTAGGTCAGACCGGTGATGAGCCCGATGACGACGCTCTGTTGCGACAGCTCGATGCCGAAGAGCTCGATCACCCGCCCTCACCTCCGAGGAACACGGCCCGAGCGAGGTCGTCGCGTTCGGCGAGTTCGCGGGCCGGACCCTCGAACCGCACGACACCCTTCTCCATGAAGATGGCGCGATCGGCGAAGGCGAGCGCAACGTTGAGCGACTGTTCGACGATCACCATGGTCTGCCCCTGGGCCCGCAGTCGTTCGACGATGGAGAGCAGCTCCTGCACCACCACCGGCGCGAGGCCGAGGCTCAGCTCGTCGATGAGCAGGACCTCGGGTTCGTGCACCAGCGCCATCGCGAGGGCGAGCATCTGTTGTTGTCCGCCGGAGAGGTCGCCGGCCCGCTCGCCGAGCCGCCCGGCGAGGGCCGGGAACGTCTCGACCACGTCCGCGATGCGACGATCGGCGTCGGCCGCATCGATGTCGGACCCGAGCATCGACGCCCGGAGGTTCTCCCCGATCGTCAGCGCCGGGAAGATCCCCGAGCCGCCGCGCAGCTGCACGATCCCGACCCGGAAGCGGGTCTCCGCCTCGGCGTAGGTGATCGTGCGGCCGTTGAGGCGCACGACACCGCGATCGGGAATGCCGAGCCCGGAGATGGCGCGGAGAAGGGTGGACTTGCCCGCGCCGTTGGTGCCGAGGAGTGCGACCACTTCGCCCTTGGCGACCTCGATCTCGACGTCGAAGAGCACCTGCACCGGTCCGTAGCTGAAGTCGAGGTTGCGCACCTGGAGGGCGGGCACGTCCTCGCCGGAGGCGATCTTGCGGGCCTCGGCCTGCTCCTCCATCAACTCTTCGACGGCCAGGGAGATGTCACGACGGATGTGGAAGGCGCCGCGCCGGATCAGCCAGCCGGCGAGCAGGGCGGTCCACGGGGCCACGACGAGCATGGCGGTGCGATTGTTGTAGGCGTCGGAGATCTGCCCGGCGACGAGCCCGCCGATGAAGCCGCCCATGAGGAAGATGAAGACGGGAAGGAGCGCGAACGCCTGGGCCCGGATCCGGTACGGGGCGACCGCCGCGATGATCGTGGGCGCGGCGACGAACGACGCGGAGATGCAGGCCTGGGCGAGACCGATGCCGATGACGAGCGGCCCGATCGCCTTCAACGGCAACGCGACCATGTAGATCAGGCCGGCGGTGGCGATCAACGTGCCGGTGAGCTTCACCAGCGACTCGGGATCCTCGCGGAACTTCTCGTCGAAGCGCCGCCCCGCGATCGGGATGGCGATGAGCGAGGGAATCCAGAGCAGCGCCTCGATGATGCCCCGGTCGAGCGCGTCGTAGCCGTACTTGTCGTCGAGCAGGAGGTTGAACTGGCCGGGCACCGCGATCAGCGCGAAGCCGAGCACACCGACGCCGGTGGCGAAGAAGTAGAAGGTGCGGATCTTGCGGAGCCGGGCGAGGGCCGTGCTCATCGACGGCTCCAGTTCGTCCACCTCGAGCGCGTCCTCGGTCAGCACCGACGCCTTCTCGTGCTGGCCGCGGGGCGGCTCCTTCATGCGCAGCGAGGCCAGCCCGACGAGCACCGGAGGTATCGCCACGACGAGGAACGCCCACCGCCAGCCCTCCGTGCCCCCGGCGAGTGTCGCGACACCACCGATGGTCAGGGGGCCGAGCAACTGACCGAGCGGCCGGCCCATTCCCTCGAACGCGAAGACCTTGGCCCGGGCGGGAATGGGGTAGGTGTCGGTGAGCAGCGAGTTCGACACCGGGATCCGGTAGGCCTGGGAGAACGACGTCGCCGCGTTGGTCCAGAACAGCTGGAACACGTTCGCCACCAGGGCCGACACGGCCAGCGTGGCCGCCCACGCAAACGAGAACAGCGGAATGAGCCGGACTCGCTTCACCCGATCCGCCAGCGCGGCCATCGGCACGGCACCGAGCACGAGGGCGACACCACCGAACCCCATCACCCCGGCGAGCACGGTGTCGGAGATGTTGAACGTCTTCTGGATGTCCGGTCCGACGACCCGGAACGCCCGGGGGAGGTCGTCGATGAAATTGAGCAGGAACATCATGACGACCGTCGTCGCGCCGCCGACCTTCATCGCCTCCCGCAGTGACATCGGATCCTCACCGACGCCGGGAAGGAGGTCATCGGGAAGCACGACGGCGGCGTCGCGGGCGGCCTGCGCCTCCTGACGCTTCGCTTCCTCCTCGAGGACCGCGGCGGCGAGCGCGGCGGCACCGACGTCGGCCGATGTCGCGTCGGTTCCGTCTGCGGTCATGATCCCCCTCACCGCAGGACGCGGCCGGGCGACATTCTGGCTGCTTCCGGCGACTCGCGCCAAGACTCGACGCGATCCGAACGCGGTTCGGTTGCCGCGGTGAATACGCAGAGCGACGTGCCGTGTGTCACGCTGGTGCTTCCGGACCCGACGCCGATGCACCACCTTCGGCTGGAACCACCCTGGAGGGAACCCCATGTCCACGCGCACCACCCGGTGGCTCGCCATCCTGCTGGCCTTCACCTTCCTCGCCGCCGCGTGCGGCGGAGAGAGCAGCGACGGCGACGGCGACGCATCCGTCGACGGAACCGGCGACGACTCGGGCGATGACTCGGGCGACGACGGCACCGGCACCGGCGACGACGGCACCGGCGACGACGGCACGGGCGACGACGGCACCGGTGACGACGGCACGGGCGACGACGGGAGCTCCGGCGAACCGAACTTCTACGAAGACCCCCGCGGTGGGGTCTTCGACGAGTTCCAGCAGACCTACGACCGCAGCGACGACCCGTTCACCCAGATCGATGCGGTGTGCCTGCCCCACGATGCGGCGAGCGACCGGGTCGACACCGACGCGGGCATCACCGCCGACGAGGTGCGCATCGGCCACATCCGCAGCCGCCTCGAGGAGGCCGTCGACATCGGCTTCGGCATCCCGGTCGGCGATCCGGAGGAGATGTTCGACGTCCTCGTCGACTACGTCAACACCGAGTGCGGTGGCGTGCGCGGCCGCACCGTCAACCTCGGCTACGCCGAGGCCCCGCTCCTGGGCGACCAGGTCGACGCCGAGCGCAACCAGGCGTGTCTCGCGATGACGGAGGACTTCGATGCCGTGATCGTGATGAACAGCAGCGGCTTCCAGGGCACGGCCAACCTGTGCCTCGTCGAGGAGCAGGAAACGGCGTTCATCTCGACGCAGGGCCAGACCGAGGAGTGGATGGAACGCGGCGAGGACCGGCTGATCTCGATGAGCCCGACGCTCGAGGAGAGCGTGCGCTTCATGGCCCTGGACCTCATCGCCAACGGCGCGCTCGAGGGCAAGACGCTCGGGGTCGCTGCGCCCAACACGCCCGGTCAGGCCGAGGCGGTCGAGGCCGGTCTCGTCGACACCCTCAACGATGCGGGCTTCGACATCGTGTTCGACGTGATCGACTGCGGCGGCGGAACCGTCTGCGCCGGTGGCGTGCCCCAATCCGTCACCAACATGCGCAATGCCGGCGTCGATGTCTTCTTCAACGTGCTCAACATCCTGTCGGCCCCCGGCTATGTCGCGGAGATGGTCAACCAGGGCTACGAGGTCGGCGACGTGCAGTTCTACGCCAGCGACTTCAACAGCCAGGCGAGCGAGTTGGTCTCCGGCCAGATCGCCAACAACGTGGATGCGGGCAATCTCTACAACGGCGCGCAGATCATCGACTTCCGGGCCACGGGCAGCGAGCGGGAGCCGGGCTTCGAACCCAACCCGTTCGCCGCCGAGTGCAACCGGGTCTACGCCGAGAACAGCCCGTCCGGGGCGTCGCACGCGTGGGACGACGAGGGCGACTCCGCCTACAACATGGTGTCCAGCGTCTGCTCCATCCTCCGTATCGCGTTGCGGGCGATCTACAACGCCGGCGACAACCCGACGGTGGCGGACGTGCAGGCGGCGCTCGCCAACCTCGGACCGGTCGACACCGGCGGACAGATCCCCGCGAGCATCACGCCGGGCAAGACCCAGACGGCCGACGCGATCCAGACGCTCGACTGGGTGTTCCCGTGCGATCAGCCCCAGCCGTTCACCCGGGCCAACGGCGAACCGATCTGCATCACCGGTCAGAACGACTGGCGCCCTGCGCCCCGCTAGTCACTCCGGCTGACTCCATCTGACGCCAGGGATCCCGGCCTCGTGGCCGGGATCCTTCGCGTCCGGGTGCAACACTGGCCCGCGTGGGCTTCGGACTCATCATCTTCATCGGGATCATCGCGTTCGCCATCCAGGCGGTGCAGAAACAGGCCACCGATCAGAGCTGGTCCACCGTCGGCCGCCGCACCGGGCTGACGACGACCAGCAGGTCGATGTTTCGCAGCCCGTCGATGAGCGGCACGATCAGGGGCGTTCACGTCGACGCCCGCGTCGTGAGTCGCGGCAGCGGCGACAGCCAGCGCCGGGTCACGCAGTACACCGTCACGTTCCCGAGTGTCGGGCCGCCCGTGCAGTTCCGCCGCCAGGGGGTCGGCTCGTTCCTGCGGGGGATGTTCGGCGGCGCCGATGCCGTCATCGGCGATCCCCGTTTCGACTCGTCGGTCGAGATCGACGGGGCCGATGGTGCGGCGCTGCAGGCGTTTCTGACCCCGGCTCGCCGCGCCGCGATCCTCAGCATCTTCTCGACCTGGCCCAGTGCCGTCATCACCGACAGCACGATCCGGGTCGAGACCCGGCGGGTCGAACGGAACCAGGACCGCCTCCTGGCCTCGCTGAACCGGCTCGTCGACAGTGCCCGCCTCCTCGGCGACCCCGGTCCGGTGAACGCCGCGCTGGCGCAGCGAGACGACGGCGACCTCACCGACGCTGCGGACGCGCTCCACGCGGCCGCGGCGGCCGACGCCGAGCCGAACACGGTCACGAAGGTGCTCGAGGCCGAGGCCCTCATCGCCCTCGACCGCGCCGAGGAGGCGAAACCCATCCTCGCGGCGGCCGCCACCGAGCTGCCCGGCGACGAGGAGGTCGCCGGCTGGGCCGCCGTCGCCGACGAACAGATCGCCCGGCACGAGGCGGCTTCCGCTCTGCCCGCACCTCCGCCCCGACCCGAACCGGACGCAGAGCCCGATCGCGCCCCGCCCTCGTTGGCTCAGCAGGACACGATCGATGCGCTGTTCGGCAGCAGCCGGCGCGGACACGAGATCGAGCGGGAGTTCGAAACGAGGTACGCCGGCGAGACCATCGAGTGGTCCGCCGAGGTCGAGAGCTCGCGTGACTATCGCAGCGACCGCGACTTCGGCGATGAGCCGGGGACCAAGACCACCATGCGGATCGGTTCGGTCGGGGCGAGCACCCTGATGTCGAATCGGGTGCGCGCCATCGTCGACCTTCCCGCCGACAGCGACGTCGACCGCGGCGACACGATCGCCTTCACCGGCACCCTCCTGCGGGTCGACCGGTTCACCCGCACGATCTACGTCGCCGACGCGGCACTGCTCTGAACGAGAGAGCCCCAGGCCGGGGTGCTCGCGCACCGACCTGGGGCTTCACGGGGTGGAGGTGAGGGGAGTTGAACCCCTGGCCTCCTCGATGCGACCGAGGCGCTCTACCAACTGAGCTACACCCCCGTGGGAGCCGCCATGGTAGCGGCTCGCGACGACGATTCGAACCGGCTGTGGTTCAGCCGCCGAGGGCGCGGACAGGCTCCGCGGCCGTGGCCGAGGACCGCTCGGGATGCAGCATCGTGACCTTGATCTCGCGCTCGGCGGCCGCATTGCGGTGCTGCACGAGGAGGTAGCCGTACCCGATCAACGCGGCGTCGATCAGCAGGTGGATCGAGACGACGATCGCGCCGCCGATGCCGATCGCGGCGAAGAAGGTGACGAGCGCCGCGACGCTGAGCCCCATGAGCACCTCACGACGGCGCCGGGCGGCGTCGGATGCGGTGCGGGGCGCGAGCGGCGGAAGGCCGGGCGCGAACGCGCCGGACCGGGCGGCCGAGCCGCCGAGGGTGCCCAGGCCGGACGAGAACGCTCGGATGCCGTCACGACGGCGATCCGACGTTCGCCGGTTCTCACGCCAGTACCAGCCGAGATAACCCGCCCAGCAGGCGCCGAGAATCAGGAGAACAATCGACTCCTTCATCAGATGTGTCTCCTCCAGGTGCGGTGCGGCGGCACCGTCAAGACGGCCGCCCCGGAAGGCGACCCGTACTCCAAGTTACGATTGTATAACGAACGACATACGTGGGCAATCATTCGGGCCGATGATTTCCCGACGTGACCCCGGTCACGATTCAGACGTCGGCGTCGTCCGCCACCCGCTTGTAGTGACCACTTCGCCCGCCGGTCTTCTCCCACAGGGCGATCTCGCCGATCACCATGCCGCGGTCCTTCGACTTGCACATGTCGTACACGGTGAGCGCCGCCACACTGCACGCCGTCAGCGCTTCCATCTCGACGCCCGTGCGATCGACCGTCTCCACGGCCGCCTCGATGTCGATGCTCTCCTCGTTGATCTCGAAGTTCACGGTGACCGCGCCCACGAGCAACGGGTGACACAGCGGCAGCAGATCCGAGGCCCGCTTGGCCGCCTGGATGCCGGCGACGCGGGCCACGGCCAACACGTCGCCCTTCTTGATGGCGCCCTGGGCCACCGCCGACGCCGTCTCCGGAGTCATCGACACCCGCCCCCGGGCGATCGCCCGGCGATGGGTGGCCTCCTTGGGCGTCACATCGACCATCCGGGCGCGACCCATCGGGTCGAGATGCGTGAATCCGTGATCCGACATGCCGGGAGTCTAGATCGCTCCGGCGACGGCGTTAGCCGCCGATCTCGGACATCGAACGCCGTGGCCGGATGAAGTGGACCTGGTTGATCTGGTGGCCGGCCCACTTGGCGGCAACGGTGCGCTCGAGCGCCGCCGCGACCACGTCGTCCGTGGAACCGCCACGGAGCAGGGCCCGCACATCGGTCTCGTCCGTGGCGAACAGGCAGTTGCGGAACTGGCCGTCCGCCGTGATGCGCACGCGGTCGCAGGTGTCGCAGAACGACTGGCTCACGCTCGCGACCACGCCGATCTCACCGGCGCCGTCCGCGTAACGCCAGCGGGAGGCCGGGGCCGACGTGCGCTCGACCGGCTCGAGCTCGAACTCCGTCCGCAGCGTCGCCAGGATCTCGTCCTGGGTCAGGACGCGGTCGTTGTTCCAGATCTCGTCCGCGTCGAGGGGCATGAACTCGATGAACCGGACGGTGACGTCGTTCTCGCGACCGAAGCGGGCGAAGTCGAGCACCTCGTCGTCGTTGATGCCCTTCATGACGACGACGTTGATCTTCACGGGATCGAAGCCGGCAGCCTTCGCCGCCTCGATGCCTTCGAGCACCCGGTCGAGTTCGTCGCGGCGGGTCAGCTCCTCGAACCGGTCGTGGCGCAGGGAGTCCAGCGAGATGTTGACCCGTCGCAGGCCGGCGGCCTTCAGCTCCGAGGCGAGCAGGGGCAGCGTGACCCCGTTGGTGGTCATCGCCAGATCGACGCCCAGGGCGGCGAGCTTCTCGACGAGGATCGGAAGCCGCGCCCGGACCGTGGGCTCGCCGCCGGTGAGACGGATCCCGTCGACGCCGTAGCGCTCGACCATGATGCGGGCCACCCGCTCGATCTCCTCGAAGCTGAGGAGGTCCTCGCGGCGTTGCCACTGCATGCCCTCCTCGGGCATGCAGTACGCGCAGCGGAAGTTGCACCGGTCCGTGACGGAGATCCGGAGGTCGCGGTGGACCCGCCCGAAGCCGTCGATCAGCTGCGCGCTCATGCGTCCAGAGTACCCAGCGGGATGATCTCGACCTCATCGCCCTCGCGGATGTCGACGCCGTCGGGCACGACGGCGAGCGCCGTCGCCCGGGCCATCGCCGTCAACTGGTGCGACCCCTGCCCGCCCAGCTTGCGGATACGCCAGCGCCCGAAATCGTCCGGCCCGCCGTCGACCCGGAGAAAGTGCGTCTTGCCGTCGTCGTGGCGTCCGAGCGCGTCGTCGCTGACGGCGATGCGCCGCGGTCGCTCGAGCCGCCGACAACCCGCCATCTTGCGCAGCGCCGGCCGGGCGAACAGCTCGTAGCTCACCATCGAACTGACCGGATTGCCCGGGAGCCCGAAGACCGGCACGTCGCCCACGAGGCCGAAGGCGAACGGCTTGGCCGGCTTGATGGCGATCTGCATCCAACGCATGTCGCCGATCCGGTCGAGCACGACCTTCACATAGTCGAATGCCCCCATGGAGACCCCGCCGGAGGACAGGACGGCGTCGCACTCCTCGACCCCGCGGCGGAACACCCGCTCGATCTCCGCCTCGTCGTCGCGTGCCAGTCCGAGGTCGACGGCGGTGAACCCGGACTCCTCGAGGAGGGTCAGCAGCGTTCGCCGGTTCGAGTCCCGGATCTCACCGGGTTCGAGCGGACGCCCGTCGTCGACGAGCTCGTCACCGGTGGAGACCACCCCCACGACCGGGCGGGGGATGACATCGACCGTGGGGACGCCGACGCTGGCGAGCACACCGAGGTGGCCGGCCGTGAGAACGGTGCCGGCTTCGTACAGGACGTCGCCGGGGAGGACGTCCTCGCCGGCGCCGCGGACATGGTTCCCCGGCGGCACCTCGATCTCGACGTCCACCGTCGTCGCGGCCTCGTCGTAGGTCGTGCGCTCGACCATCACCACGGCGTCGGCGCCGGGAGGCATCGGGGCGCCGGTCATGATGCGCATGGCGTCACCGGGTCGCAGGGTGTCGGTGGCGGCCGCGCCGGCGGCCACGGTGCCGGTGACCCGGAGCCGGTTCGGGGGATCCACGGTGTCGGCTGCGATCACCGCGAAGCCGTCCATCGCGGTGTTGTCGAAGGGCGGAACCGTCTCCGTGGCGACGACGGCGTCCGCGAGCACCAGCCCGGCCGCGTCGGCCAGGAGCACCGGACGCGGCGCAGCCGCGTGGATGCGATCGAGCACATGGTCGCGAGCCTCGTCGAGCGGCAGCATCGCGCCAGCGTGCCAGACGATCGCGACGGATACGACCTCTGCGTCGCTCAGGCGAGGCCGCGGCCCTGCATGATCTCGCGGATCATGGAGGCCACCTGCGAACCGACAACCGGGTCGTCCAGCGAGAGTTCGACGTTGGCACGGAGCCAGTCGAGCTTCTGACCGGCGTCGTAGCCCGGGTCCTTGATGACGAGTCCCTTGAGACCCGGATCACCGATCAGCATCGCCATGGCGTCGGTCAGCTGGATCTCGCCGCCCTTGCCCGGTTCGGTGATCGCGAGCTTCTCGAAGATCTCGGGCGTGAACACGTAGCGGCCCGTGACCTTGAGGTTGGACGGCGCGTCCTCGAAGACGGGCTTCTCCACGATGCGGTCGATCTCGACGATGTCGCCGTCGCGCCGCGAGAACCCGGCGCAGCCGTAGTTCGAGATGTCGGGGCCGTCGACCTCGAACAGCGAGACGACGGACGACCCGGATCGCTCACACTCGTCGATCATCCGGCGCAGGGTCGCGCCGCCGTCGGGCAGGAGCTCGTCGGGCAACAGGACCGCGAACGGTTCGTCGCGGATGTGTCGCGCGGCCATGGACACGGCGTGACCCAGTCCGAGGGGGGCACCCTGCCGGGTGAAATGGAACGTCGCCATCTCGGTGATCCGACGGACGCTCGCCAGCATCTCGACCTTGCCCTTGGCCTCGAGCAGGGTCTCGAGTTCCGCCATGCGGTCGAAGTGGTCCTCGACGCCCTTCTTGGTCGGACTGGTGATGATCAGGACATCGTCGATGCCGGCCGCGACCGCCTCCTCGACCACCCATTGGATCGCCGGGCGGTCGACGACCGTCAGCATCTCCTTGGGCTGCGACTTCGTGGCCGGCAGGAACCGGGTGCCGAGGCCGGCGGCCGGTATCACGGCGGTGCGAACGTGCTTCGTCATTGCTCAGACTTTCCGATCCCCACCCGGGCGCCAACGCTACGGCGAACCGGTGCTGTTGAAACACACATCGGCGGCTTCGCGGCCGAATTGAGCCGGGTTCAGGCCGCCGCGGGTCCCGAGTCCTCGATGCTGTTCTCCTCGCCGCGGATGAGCCGACGGATGTTCGACTGATGACGCACCACGAGCACGAGCGCGACCGCCGACGACGCGGCGATCTCCCAGGCCGGGAAACGGGCGATGGCGGCGATGACCGGATACGAGATCGCGATGCCGAGTGATCCCAGCGCCGCCACCCTCGCAACCTTCACGGTGAGCACGAAGACGGCCGCACAGGCCAGACCGATGACCGGACTGATGACCAGACCGGCGCCTCCCGCAGTCGCCACGCCCTTGCCGCCCCGGAACCCCCGGGTAACCGGCCAGACATGGCCGGCGACGGCGGCGAGCCACACCGCGTGCGCCTCCGGCCGACCGGCGACCAGGAGGGCGACGCCCGCCGGGATCGCGCCCTTGAGCGCGTCGATGGCGAACACCATGACGCCGGCCTTGCGCCCACCGAGGCGGTACACGTTCGACGCACCGGGATTGCCGGATCCCTGCTCGGTCGGGTCGACGCCGAAACGGCGACCGACGATCTGCGCGGTCGGGAACGTGCCGACGGCGTAGGCCGCCACGACGAGCGCCACTGCGAGGACCACGGTGCCATCGTATGGTGCCGCCACGCAGGACGATCGGTATCCTCCAACCTCGTGCCGACCTACGACTATCGATGTGAACGCACGGGCGAGATGTTCGAGCTGTGGCAGTCGTTCTCCGACGACGCGCTCGAGACGTGCCCCCAGACCCACGACGGCGAGTCCGACACCTGCGGCGCCGCCGTGAAGAAGGTGTTCAGCAAGGTCGGCATCTCGTTCAAGGGCGACGGCTTCTACAAGAACGACCACGGCTCGAGTTCGTCGAGCCGCACGGCGGATGCGCCGTCGAGCGGTGAGAGCTCCTCGAACACGTCCGACTCGGCGTCCTCGAGTTCGACGTCGTCGGACTCGAAGTCGTCGGGCTCGTCGGGTTCCTCCTCGTCGGACTGACCCCGGCCGGGTCGACCGGCTCCTCCACTTCCCCACCACTTCCCCGCCTCTTCCGGAAAGCGCGGGAACACCATGTCCGATCCGAGCCGTCCGTCCGCCTCGCTCACCGATCCCCGGACGCTCCTCGGCACCGTGCGGGTGGCCGGGCGCAGCCGACCGGCACGCCTCGCGGTCACCCTCGTGCTCGCGCTCGTCCTCGCCCAACTGGGGCGCCATGCCGACGACCGGGCCGCGGCCAGGGAGCGAGCGTGGGAGCCGGCGGCCGACGTGTGGGTGGCCACCACGGCGATCGACGCCGGAACGCTCCTGACGGACGCCAACACCGCGGCCCGCCGTCTCCCGGCGATCGCGCTCCCGGCGGATGCACTCACCACCGCGCCGGCAGGTCGGCGCAGTGCCGTGGACCTCGCCGAGGGGGAGATCCTGCGCGACGAGCGCCTCGGTGGCGCCGGGCGACTCGCCTCCCAGCTCCGACCGGACGAGGGCCTCGTGACGCTGGGGGCCGACGCTGCGCACCTTTCCGCCGGTGACCTGGTCGATCTCTACGCCCTGCTCACCGGCGACGTGGTGGCCCGCCGCGCCCGGGTGGTCGACGTCGAGGAGGGCCGGGCCCTCGTCGCGGTCGCCGAGTCGGTTCTGCCCGCCGTGATCCGCACGTTCACGACCGGCGAGGTCGTCGCCGTGCTGGTGGGATGACTAGCGCCAGCCGGTGGCGAGGATGCCGAGGACGGCCGCACCGGCGGCGACCCGATAGACCACGAACGGCGTGAAGCTGCGTGACCGGACCAGCCGGAGCGTGCCCCAGACGGCGACCCAACCGGTCACCGCCGACGCCGCCATGCCGTACAGGAACGGCGGCCAGAAGTCGCTCGGGATGTCCGCATCGGCCAGCGAGAACACCCCGGCCCCGGCGATGATCGGCAGGCTCATCAGAAAGACGAGCCGGGCCGCGGCATCACGCTCGAACCCGAGGAACCGCGACACGGTGAGGGTCGCCCCCGAGCGCGACACGCCCGGTTGCAGGGCGAGGGCCTGACCGAGCCCCATGAGCAGTGCGTCGCGCAGGGTGAACTCGTCGAGCGGGCGACGCTGCGGGAGACGATCGGCGACCAGCAGGAGCAGGCCGAACACGATCAGCATCACGGCGATCATGGCGATGCTGTCGAGATCGGCGATCTGGTCCTTGAGCAGGACGCCGGTGATGCCGGCCGGCACCGCCGATGCCACGAGGAACCAGGCGACGCGTCCGTCGGTCGTCAACGGTTGGCGCCGCAGCGGCGCGAACCCGGCGGCGACGTACTTCGCGACATCGCGTCGCAGATACGCGATCGCGCCGAGAAGAGTGCCGAGGTGCACGGCGACGTCGAAGGAGGTCTCGAGCTCGGGCGAGAGGTCGTCCCACTCGAACAGCCAACGGGTGAGCTCGAGATGGCCGCTCGAGGAGATCGGGAGGAACTCCGAGAGTCCCTGCACGATGCCGAGGACGATGGCGTGGAGGATTTCCATGGCGGCTTCCGGTCGGCACCAGCGGACGTGCGCTGAGCCTACGGCCGATCTTCGGGGGAGGAGGTGGGCATCAGGCGCCGCCGCCGAGGGTCAGCCCCGCGAGGACCAGCGACGGCACGATCGCCCCGCCGGGTTGGGTCTCGAGGTCCGCGCCGACCGATTCGATGTCGAGCAGCATGCGCGGGATCGCCCCCGCCAGCGTGGCCTCCCGGATCGGTTCGGCGAGCGCGCCATCACGGATGCGCACCCCCTCGACGCCGACGGAGAAGTCGCCACTGACCGCGTTGACCCCGGAGTGCAGCCCCTGAAGGGAGGCGACGAGCAACCCGTCGGCGATGCCGGCGATGAACTCGTCGAGGCCCCCGTCACCGGGCGCCGCGTGCAGCGAGCGATGGCCGGGCCCGGGCGTGCCCCGCACGGCACGGAGCGCGGAGCCCGTGGAGGACGTGCCGAGGCCGCGGGCGCTGCGGGTGTCGTGGAGATACCCGTCGAGCGAACCCCCGGAGATCAGGGGGACCCGGCGACACGCGAGCCCTTCGCCGTCGGTCGCAGCGGCACCGAGACTGGCGGCGTCGGTCGGGTCGTCGTAGAGCGTCAGGGCGCCGGCCGCCACCGCGTCGCCGATTCGGTCCGCGAACGGCGTGCGCCCCTTCACCACCCGCTCACCGGAGAGCATCCCCGCGACCAGCGCGAGAATCGTCGCTGCGAAGCGCGGCTCCAACACCACGAGCGGGCGACCGGTCGTCGGCGGACCGGCCCCCAACAGTTGCAGGCCCCGGGCCACGGCGAGATCGGCGACCTTCGCCACGTCCAACGCCGTCGGTCCGCGGGCCGCATCCACCGCGCCGCCGGTGCGGGTGCCGCCGTCGATGTCGTCCACGAGCACGCTGGTGGAGATGGACGCCATCGTCGCCGACGTGTGGGCGTCGATGCCGTGGGTGTTCACCACCGCGGTCTCGCTGCGGGTGTCGCCGTAGATCGCGGCCCGCACGCCCCGCACGCGTTCGTCGGCGGCGGTGACGGCAGCCTCGAGCTCGAGGGCGAGCGCGATCTTGTCGTCGGTGCTCGTGGTCTCGACCGCGCGATCCCAGCGATCGACCGCCACGACAGCGACCCCGTCGGGGCGGGCGAGCCCGACCCGATCGTCCGGCTCGGCAAATCCGGCGTTGTCCCGGGCCTCGTGCAGCAGGGTACGGACGACGTCGTCGTCGAAGCTGCCCGCGTGGGCGATTCCCTCGCGTCCGTCGACCACGACCCGCACCCCGATGCCGTGCGACTCCGCCACCGTGAGCGACTCCACGGCGGCGCCGTGGACCCGCACCTCGGTCTCGACCGCCCGCCCGACGCAGACCTCCACGGACTCGTCGCCCGCGGCACCGGCCAGGATCGAACGGGCGAGCTCGTTGAGGTCCGTCACGCGCCGGACATCGTCACATCGGCGACGACGATGCTGACACCGGCCGCGGACATCGGCAGCCATTCGAGATCCGAGCCGATGGCCTGGATGTCGAGGAGCAGCCGCTGGATGGTGGACGCGATCGTGATCTCCCGCACCGGCTCGGCGAGCTCGCCACCACGGATCCGCAGCCCCTCGGCCCCGGTCGAGAAATCGCCCGAGACGGGGTTGACCCCGGAGTGGAGACCGGCGACGCCCTGGACGAGGAGCCCGTCGTCGATACCGGCGATGAGCTCGGCCTGCGTCCGGGTGCCCGGGGTCAGGGCGAGGGCGTGCGCACCGACGCCCGGACCGCTCTTGAATCCGCCGCGGACCGCGGAACCGGTCGAGCCGGTGGCGCCGCGGCGCCCCGTGTAACTGTTGTGGAGGAACCCCTGGAGAACGCCACCGTCGATGAGCGGTGTCGGCCGGGTCGCCAGCCCCTCCCCGTCGACGATCGTGGCGGTGAACGCGTCGGGGTTCGTCGCGTCGTCGAGCAGGGTCAACTCGGCGACGCCCACCTGCTCCCCCATCCGGTCGGCGAACAGGGAACGGCCCCGCTGCACGGCCTCGCCGGTGAGCGTGTGGCCGATGATGCCGAGCATCTGGGCGGTGACCCACGGATCGAGGACGACGGTGAGGCGCTGCGTCGGCGGCTTCACCGCACCCAGGAGTCGGGTCGCCCGCTCCGCCGCGTCGTCGGCGGCGGCCGCCGAGTCGAGCTCGGCCGCCCCCCGTCCGATCGAGAACCCGAAACCCGTCTGGGTCTCGCCGTCCGCCTCGGCCAGCGAGTAGGCGGAGAGGTAGCAGCCGGTTTCGGCGGCGGACGCGACGACGCCTTCGGAGTTGGCCACCGCGGCCTCACCGATGCTGTCGACGTATTCGGCGGACTCGATGCCGGAGATCCTCGGATCGGCGGCCCGCGTCGCTCGCTCGAGTTCGATCGCCAACGCGACCTTCGCATCCGTGGGGAACGCCGCGAGGTCGTGGTCGTACAGGTCGAGCGCCGCCGGAGCCACACCGTCGGCGGCGGCGACGCCGTTGAACTCGTCCGCCTCGGCGAAGGCCGCGTTGTCGCGGGCTTCCTGGATGGTCTCGCGCAGCACCGTCTCGTCGAGCGTGCCGGCGTAGGCGTAGCCCTGGCGACCGTCGACCACGACCCGGACGCCGACCCCCTGACTCTCGGCCGAAGTCAGGGACTCGACCTCGCCCTCGTAGGCGCGGATCTCGGTCTCGCGTTCGTGGACGACGTAGGCCTCGACCTGCTCACCGGCCTCGGCCCAGCCCACGACGCGGGTCGCGATGTCGATCAGTTCAGGCATCGATCATCAGGCGGCGGTGCCGCCGATGGTGAGGCTGGTGACCCGCAGGGTGGGGGTGCCGTCGCCCACCGGCACGCCCTGGCCGTCCTTGCCGCAGGTGCCGGGCGACCCCATCGCGAAGTCGTCGCCGAGCGCATCGATGCGGGTGAGGACCTCCGGGCCGTTGCCGATGAGGTTCCCCTCGCGGATCGGTTCGGTGATCTCGCCGTTCTCGATCAGGTACGCCTCGGTCATGCCGAAGACGAAGTCGCCGGTGGCCGTGTTGACCTGGCCCCCGCCGAGTTGGGCGACATAGATCCCGTTGTCGGTGCTGCTCACGATGTCGGCCGGATCGTCGGACCCGTTCTCGATGTAGGTGTTGGTCATCCGCACCATCGGGAGGTGCTGATAGCTCTGCCGGCGCCCGTTGCCGCTGCTCGGGCGACCCTCCTTGCGGGCCCGCAGGTGGTCCCACATGTAGTCGGTGAGCACCCCGTCCTGGATCAGCACGTTGTGGTGGGCCGGCCGACCCTCGTCGTCGATCGTGAAGTGCCCCCACTCGCCGGCCATCGTGCCGTCGTCGACGAGCGTCACCAGTGGCGTCGCCACCTCTTCACCGACCCGGCCGGCGAAGACCGACGCCGCCTTCGCGACGAGGTCGGCTTCGAGGCCGTGGCCGCAGGCCTCGTGGAACAGCACGCCACCGCCACCGGGACCGACCACCACCGGCATCGCGCCCGAGGGCGCTGGTCGGGCGGCGAGCTTCGTGATGGCTCGACCGGCGGCTCGCCGGGCCATGTCCTCCACGTCGGCTTCGTCGAAGAGCTCGAAACCGATCGTGCGGCCGGTGGACTCCCGGCCGGTCTGGAGACCGGTGTCGCCCGTCGCCACGCACGACACCGAGAAGAGGGTGCGGACCTGGTCGTCCTCGGCGAGGAGCCCGTCGCTGTTCGCGACGAGGATCCGGCGCCGACTGTCGCCGTAGCGGGCCGACACCTGGGTGATCGCGTTGCCCTCGCCCCGGGCCGCGGCGTCTGCGAGGGACAGCAGCTCGACCTTCGTGGCCTTGGCGACGTCCTCCGGCGCGATACGAGCGCCGTTGGTGCGGGGCGTGTCGACCGGCGTGACCGCGACCTCCCGCACGCCGCCGCCACCGCCACGAGCGGCGGCCGCTGCGGCATCGGCGGCGTTGCGCAGCCCCGTCTCGGACAGGTCGGCCGTGTGGGCGAAACCGGTGGTGTCGCCGACGACGACACGGATGCCCGCACCCCGGTCACGACCGCTCGTGAGTTCCTCGACCCGGCCGTCGTCCAGCGTGGCTGACGACGAGCGCTTGTCCTCCACGAACACCTCCGCGAACTCACCTCCGGTCCGCAAGGCGGCGCCGAGTGTGCGGTTGATGAGTTCGTGGTCGAGCACGTGGGGACCTCCTGGGCCGGGGGTTGGCTATGGTACCGCCGACCGGTTCGACGAGCGCACCGCGGAGCGACGGTGACGACGCAGACGATGATCCCTCCCACCGACCCCGACACCGATGGCGGCAGCCCCGCTGATGCCGGTCTCAAGTGGTGGGTCGAGGGCGGGATCACGATCGCCTTCTACATCGTCTACTCGATGGTCCGGAACCAGTTCGGGTCGGCCCTCGGCGGCGACATCCTCGAGGAATCGTTCGACAACGCCATCCGCATCATCGACATCGAGAAGGCGATGGGGCTGTACCACGAGGAGTGGATCCAGCGGACATTCCTCGACGCGGACGCCTTCATCGTGTTCTGGAACGCCTTCTACGGGAGCTTCCACTTCGGCGTGACCATCTTCGCGATGGTCTGGTTGTTCCTGAAGTTCCCCCAGCGCTACATCTTCATGCGGTCGGCGCTCGCCGCCACCACCGGCGTCGCCCTCATCGGATTCGCCTTCTTCCCGCTCATGCCGCCGCGCCTGCTCGCCGCCTGCACCTCGGAATACGGCGCCTGCGCCCTGGAGCACGAGTACGTCGACACCCTCGTGGACCCCGGAGGGCTCTGGAACTTCGAGAACGGTCCGATGGAGTCGATCTCGAACCAGTACGCGGCCATGCCGTCGTTGCACATCGCCTGGGCCACCTGGTGTGCGCTGGCGCTGTATCCGGTGCTGCGCCGGCGCTGGGCCCGCATCTCGATCGTGTCGTACCCGTTCCTGACCCTCTTCGCGATCGTCGTGACCGCGAACCACTACTGGTTCGACGCGATCGGCGGCCTCATGGCGCTCGCCGCCGGACTCGTGCTGGCTCGCCCGCTGTCCCGGCTCCTTCCCGGCCGCGTCCTCGTTCCGGCGTCGTCGAGCGATACGCTCGACGACGGATAGGGACACGGCGATCACCGCGCCATCCCCGAGGCAAGGCTCATGCTGCTCGACGCAATCACCGGTCCCGAGGACCTCCAGGGGCGCTCCTACGACGAGCTCGACGACCTCGCCGATCAGATCCGCCACGCCATCATCGAATCGGTCAACGTACACGGTGGCCATCTCGGCTCGAACCTCGGCGCCGTGGAGCTCACCATCGCCCTGCACCGGGTGTTCCGCTCGCCCCACGACGCGATCCTGTGGGACACCGGCCATCAGGCTTACGCCCACAAGATCCTGACCGGACGGCTCGGCGACTTCCGCAGTCTTCGCGAGACCGGAGGGCTCTCGGGCTACCCGTCGCGCAGCGAGTCGGCCCACGACTGGATCGAGAACAGCCACGCCTCCACGGTGCTCTCCTACGCCCACGGGCTCGCCACTGCATTCCAGGCGAACGACGCCCGCCGTGAAGTCGTCGCGGTGATCGGCGACGGCGCCATGACCGGGGGCATGGCGTTCGAGGGGCTCAACAACCTCGGTCACAGTGAGAACGACGTCGTCATCGTCCTGAACGACAACGGCCGGTCCTACGCCCCGACGGTCTCGAAGCTGTCGGAGAGCCTCGTCAAGATCCGCAACAACCCCACCTACATGCGGCGTCAGGCCAAGATCGAGGAGATCGCCGAGCGCATCCCGTGGGTCGGCGAGCAGATCGGTCGCGGCCTCAAGATGTCGAAGGCGGCCGTGCGCGAGATGTGGGAGCCGTCGGCGTTCTTCGAGGATCTCGGCGTGCGCTACATGGGTCCCTTCGACGGCCACGACATCGCATCGGTCGAGGAGGCGCTCCAGAACGCGAAGGAGTTCGAGGGCCCCGTCGTCGTCCACGTCCTCACCCAGAAGGGCCGCGGCTACGCGCCGGCGGAGCAGGACGACGTCAAGAACATGCACGACGCGAAGCCGGGTCTCGCCGACACCCCGTCGATGAAGGAAGGCTCCTACACCGCCGCCTTCTCCGAGACGCTCGTCAAGCTCGGCGACCAACACCCCGAGCTCGTCGCGATCACCGCCGCGATGCCCGATTCCACCGGTCTGCTCCCCTTCCGTGAACGGTTCCCCGATCGCTGCATCGACGTCGGCATCGCGGAGCAGCACGCCGTCACGGCCGCCACCGGCATGGCGATGGGCGGGCTCCGTCCACTGATCGCGGTCTACGCCACCTTCCTCACCCGGGCGTTCGATCAGGTCAACCTGGACGTCGGCCTGCACGGCCAGCCGGTGATCTTCTGCCTCGACCGGGCCGGCATCACCGGGCCCGACGGCGCATCGCATCACGGCATCCTCGACCTCGTCCTCCTCACCAAGGTCCCGGGCATGACGGTGTTCGCGCCGTCGAGCTACCAGGAACTCCAGCAGATGATGGAGGACGCGATGGGGCTCACCGACGGCCCGGTCGCCATCCGCTGGTCGCGGGGCAAGGCCGCCCACGTCGCGGACAACGAGATCGGTGCCGGACTCGGCGCCCGCAAGCTCACCACCGGCGACGGTTCGGTCGCCCTGCTCGGCTTCGGACAGATGCTTCCGGCAGTCCAGGGCGCGGCGGACCTGCTCGCCGCCGACGGCATCGACGCGACCGTCTACGACCCCCGCCTCGTCACCCCGCTCGATCCGGCGATGATCGACGACATCGCCGGCCACCGCGTCGTGGTGACCGTCGAGGACGGTCTACGCATCGGCGGGGCCGGCGCCGGTGTGCGTGATGCGCTCGGCGAGCGCGATGCCGACTGCCGGGTGCGAGTGCTCGGCGTGCCGACGGAATACGTGCCCCACGGCGATGCGGACAGCATCCACGCGGGCTTCGGCCTCGATGCCGACGGCATCGCCGCCAGCGTTCGCGACCTGCTCTGACTCGCGAGCTGCGCTAGCTGTAGTAGGGGTTCTCGCCCTGGTCATGGTCGGTGGTGTCGACCACTTCGGTGATCTCGGGGATCGCCTCGAGAATCGCCTTGGTGATTCCCTCGCGCAGCGTGGCCGCGCTCATGGCGCAGCCCTGGCAGCCGCCGCCCATCGTGACGAACGCCTTGTCGCCCTCGACCCCGACGAGCTCGGCGAACCCGCCGTGTGACGCCAGCGCCGGGTTGATGCGCTCGGCGAGCAGGATCGTGACCTTCTCCGCCGCGTCGCCCACCAGCTCCAGCTGGCCGAGATCCCCCAGCGGGTTGGGGCGGTTCGGGTTGCGGATCACGAGACCGCCCTGGCCGGCGATCGATGGGAGGTCGAGCGTCGCGCCGGTGAGCGCGCTGACGCTGTCGGCGGGAACGATGACGGTGAGGCCCTCGTGCTCGCGGACGTAGTCGCCCTCGGCCGCCTCGGCGATCGCCTCGAGCGAGAGGTCGTAGGTGTAGTCGACGCCGGAGGCGCCGGTGACCTCGACCCGCAGGCCGAGCGCGTCGGCATCGTCTTCCTGGGCCCGGATGTCCATCACCGTGGCGCGGGCGGCGTCGGTGACGATGAGCACCTCGCCGGGGCCGGATTCCGTCTCAGGGGTGGCCGTGTCGGTCATGACGATCAGGGTAGCGACCGACCGGCGATGTACATCTCCGCCCGCGCCCGACCTGCGCCGACGTCACTGCCCGTCCAGCTCCTCGGACAGTTCGAGCCAGCGCTCCTCGGCGGCGGCGAGTTCCTCGTCCGCTTCCGCGATCTCCCGACCGACGTCGGCGAGACGGACGTGATCGGTACCGGCCGAGGCCAGTTCGTCGTCGAGCGCCTCCCGCCGACGCTGCGCCTGCGCCATCGCCTTCTCGGCGGTCTTCAACTCGTGGCGGATCGTGCTGCGGGAGCGTCCGCCCCGGTCCGCGACTCGGCCCGCGTCGGCCACCGACGCGGGCTTCGGGCGCTCCTCGGTGGTCGCGACACTCCCCCGGAGGCCGGAGGTGCGCCGGTCCTCGAGCCACTGGGCGTAGCCGCCGGGCCAGCGCTGGGCCCGGCCGCCGTCGATCACCAGCACGTCGTCGACGGTGCGATCGAGGAACGTGCGGTCGTGACTCACGACGATCACGGCACCCGGCCAGTCGTCGAGAAAGTCCTCGAGCGCCCGCAGTGTGTCGAGATCGAGATCGTTCGTGGGCTCGTCGAGCAGGAGCACGTTGGGCTTCGACGCGAGGGTCAGGACGAGCTGGATCCGGCGCCGTTCGCCACCCGACAGGAGCTCCACCGGCGAATGCTGGGTGTCGCGGTCGAACCAGAAGCGCTCGAGGAGGGCGATGTCCCACCAGTCCGGCTCCGCGCCGTCGCCGGCCATCAGGTCGCGGACCCTGCTCTGTGGCGGGAGGTCGCGACCGCGCTGGTCGTGCAGGGCGACCTGGGCCGTGGGACCGAACACCACTCGACCGTCGAGGGGCGGACGCCGTCCGGCGATCACGTCGAGGAGCGTCGATTTCCCGCTCCCGTTCGCCCCGACGATTCCCAGCCGTTCGCGCCGGTCGAGGAGGAGGTCGAGCCCGGTCACGAGCGGCTCGTGGTCCTCGAAACCGACCGTGACGTCGTGGAGCTCGATGACCTGGTCGCCGAGCCGGGGCGTGCCCTTGTGGAGCTGGGCGAGATCGAGATCCCCCTCACGGGCGGCGGCCTGGGGCCCACCGTCGATCAGCTCGTGGGCCCGCTCGACGCGGGACCGGCTCTTGCGGGTCCGCGCCTTCGCTCCGCGCCGCAGCCACGCCAGCTCGCGGCGGGCGAGGTTCCGGCGCGTGGACTCGGACGCGGCCGCTCGTTCCTCGCGGGCGGCACGGCCCTCGAGATAGCCCGCGTAGCCTCCGTCGTGCAGGTACGACGTCCCGCGGTCGAGCTCCAGGATGCGGGTGGTCAGGGCGTCGAGGACATGACGATCGTGGGTCACGAGGACGAGCCCGCCTTTGAACGCGGCGAGCTCGACTTCGAGCCACTCGATCGCGTCGACGTCGAGATGGTTCGTCGGCTCGTCGAGCACGAGGAGGTCGGCGTCGGCGACGACCGCCTGGGCCAGGGCGACCCGCTTCTCCTGCCCACCCGACAGTTCAGCCGTCGACCGGTCCATCAGGTCGCCGACGCCGAGTCGGTCCAGGGCCGCTTCACCCCGCCACCCGGCCCCGACGGCGTCGCGCACGGTGCCCGGCGGCAGCTTGGTCACCTGGTCGACGACGGCGATCGACACGTCGCGGCCTCGGCGGATCGTGCCGCCCTCCGGCTCCCGCGTTCCCGCGATGACCGAGAGCAGCGTGGACTTGCCGGTACCGTTGATACCGACGACCCCCAGCCGGTCGCCGGCGGCGATCGTGACCGACACATCGCTGAAGACCGGCCGATTCGGGCGGCTCATGTTCACACGCTCGACGTCGACGAGGATCACGTGGCGCAGACTAGGTCCCCCATTCCCGAGCCCACCGCTCCGGCGAATCCGCACCATCCGGTGCTCGAAGCGTTGCACCTCCGGGCCCCCTGGTCGCCCCGGCCGTTCACCCGGGCCCTGAGTCGGGTCAGCCCGGGCACGCGGGCGATCGCGTCGCAGGTCGAGGAGCGCGAGTTGGCGTGGCGCGAGGTCACGGCGCGGGCGCTGGCCGGTGACCACCCGCTCTGGATCGTGCTCGGTGATTCCATCGCCCAGGGCGTCGGGGCGAGCCACATCTCCCGCAGCTGGGTGGCCCGGATCGGCGGCGCGCTCGCTGCGGACGGCCGTCCGCACGGCATCGTGAACCTCAGCCGCAGCGGCGCCCGCAGTCTGCACGTCCGGGAGGACCAGCTGCCGCTGGTCGAGTTGGTGGACCGACGCGCCGCGCTCATCACCTGCGGCGTCGGCTCGAACGATCTGATGCGCAACCCCCACCCGCCGTCCGTCTCGGCCCGGGTCAACGAACTGATCGACGAACTCCCCCCGCAGACGATCATCTCCACCCTGCCGGCGCCGGCGGTCTCGCCGTCGGCCCGCTGGATCAACCGTTCGGTCACCCGGACCGCGGTTCGACGGGGCCTCCATGTCGTGGACGTCGTTCCCCACCTGCGCGGTCCGCGACGCGGCTCCGCGTCCGACCGGTTCCATCCGAACGACCATGGCTACGGCGCATGGGTCGATGCCTACGCCGCCGCGCTCGACCTGGATCCGGCGGCCTTACCCGACGAGTGGGACCCACTCGATGGCGAGGACGTCCGGCGGTACCGATAGCGTCGGACCCATGTCCGAACCGGTGACCCTCGAATCCGACGGCGACATTGCCGTCATCCGCATCGACGACGGCAAGGCCAATGCGCTGAGCCACGACGTGCTCGACCGCCTCAACACGGCCGTCGACGACGCCACCGATGCCAAGGCGCTCGTGCTGTTCGGGCGACCGGGCAAGTTCTCGGCCGGCTTCGACCTCTCCGTGATGAAGGAGGGCATCGAAGCGGCCCAGGCCCTCACCAAGCGAGGTGCCGAGTTCTGTATGCGGCTCTACGGCCACAAGGCACCGGTGCTCGCCGGCTCCGACGGCCATGCGTTGGCTGCGGGCGCCCTCGTGCTCCTCTCGTGCGACATCCGGATCGCCAGCGACTCCCCGGGCAAGATCGGCCTTCCCGAGACCACCATCGGGATGCCGTTGCCGGTGTTCGCCACCGAACTCGCCCGCGATCGGCTCTCGCGGCGCCACTACACCCGGGCCACGCTGCTCGGCTCGACCTACAGCCCGGCCGAGGCGCTCGACGTCGGCTATGTCGACGAGATCGTGCCGGTCGCGGAACTCGAGTCCACAGTGATCGGCCGGGCCACGGCCTACGCCGACGCGATCAGCCCCGGCGGCTTCGCGAAGACGCGGGTCAACACCCGTCAGGCGACCATCGACCATGTTCTCGCGACGCTCGACGCGGACATGGGCCAGTTCACCGTCGACGGCTGAGGACATCGCGCGATGACGGAGCCGTTGCAGAGTGTGGAGTTCTACTGGCGACCGGGCTGCGGCTTCTGCTCGATGCTCGACCGCAGCCTCTCGAGGGCCGGCGTGCCGCTGGACAAGCACAACATCTGGGACGACCCGGCCCATGCGGCCCGGGTCCGCGAACTCGCGAACGGCAACGAGACGGTGCCCACGGTCGTGATCGGCGACGTCAGCCTCGTGAACCCGTCGGCGGACGAGGTGATCGGCGTCCTGAGCCACAAGGCGCCCCACCTCGTGCCCGAGGGCTGGGAGCCGCCGCAGCCGGGACGGATCGCCGGGGCCGCCCGCCGGCTGCTCGGCGGCTGACCTACTCGAGGTGGTAGCCGCACTCCCACGGTTGGGCGCCCCGTCGGGCGTAGAGCTCGCGCGCCCGGGCGTCCTGTTCCTCCGGCGGTGCGGCGGCCGGGTCGCCCGTGCCGCCGACGGACTGCCACGTCGGACGGTCGAACTGGTAGGCGCCGCGGTACTTCCCCGTGGGTGAGATGGCCTGATAGTTGTCGGTCGACTCGCAGAAGCGCATCCGCTCCCACTTCTCCAACGGCGCGATGCCGTAGCGGCCTTCCTCGATCGCGATGGCGGCCCGATCCCAGGCGTCCGCCAGCGGCTGCAGCTCCCGCAACTCGGCGATCTGGGGCTCGATGGCCTCGACGTCGATCTCCAACGACGCGATCTCGCGCCGGAGTCGCTCGGCCCGCTCGATGCTGGCCCGCACCTCGTCGCTCGCCTGCGCCTCCAGTTCCTCGAGTCGCTGCAACGCCACCTGCGAGGACCCGGCGTGGTTGTGCAGGAGCGATTGGCGCCAGGAGAGATCCGACACGTCGGACACGTTCGCCAGATACTTCAGCTCGCCCGTCGACCCACCGCTGACGAAGGCGCGCACGGCGACGCTGCGGAGATGGTTGGTCGCGGCCTCGATCTGGGCGGCCAGGCGACGCTGCTCGTCGTCGAAGCCGTTGCGGGCTTCGAGGGTGCGGGTCAGATCGGCTTCGGCGGTGTTGAGAGCGGCGAACAACGCGTCGCGCCGAGCCGAGAGGTCGGCGATGTCGTTTCTGACCTCCTCGCCCGTCGGCACCCCGGCCCGCAACTCCTCGATCTCGTCGGCGGCCGCCCACGGCGCCCAGGGCCCGAGAAGCGCGAAGGCGAGGACGCTGGCGGCCACGAGGGCAGCGGAGAAGGCGGAGAAGGTGGGTCGGGAACGCATCGCAGATCACCCACCGACCGGCGGTGCGTGCGCGCGGCGGCGCACACCCGTACTCCACCCGGTGGACGACGGGACACTAGCCAGCGGCCTGCTCGAAACGAAACTCGCGCCACACCGCGTAGCCTCGGGCGGGTGCACGACTACGACGCCGTCGTCCTCGTCTCGTTCGGCGGCCCCGAGGGCCCCGACGACGTGGTGCCGTTCCTCGAGAACGTCACCCGCGGCCGCGGGATCCCACGGGAGCGCCTGGTCGAGGTGGGCGCCCACTACGCCCATTTCGGTGGCGTGAGTCCGCTCAACGAGCAGTGCCGTCGCCAGCGCGCCGCACTCGAACAGGCGATGGCGCACGCAGGCACCCCCCTGCCCGTCTACTGGGGCAACCGGAACTGGTCGCCCTATCTCACCGACACGGTGGCCGAGATGGCCGAGGACGGCGTGCGCCGGGCGTTGGCCATCGTCACCTCGGCGTACAGCTCCTACTCCGCGTGCCGTCAGTACCTCGACGACATCGAAGCGGCGCGCGCGACGGTGGGCCCGACCGCGCCGTCGATCGACAAGATCCGGCCCTACTTCGACCATCCGGGCTTCATCGAGCCGTTCCGTGACGGGCTACGGGCGGCGCTCGACCGCACCGGGGCGCGCCCGGCGATCGTCTTCACCGCCCACTCGATCCCCTCGGCCCTGGCCGCCACCTGCGACAACGAGCGCCAGCTCGGACACGCCGCCGGCCTCGTCGCCGAGGCGGCGCCCGGTGTGCCGTGGTCGCTGGTGTGGCAGTCGCGCAGCGGGCCGCCCTCGGTGCCGTGGCTCGAGCCGGACGTCAACGACCATCTGGCCGGGTTGACCGACGACGGCGTGACCGATGCCGTCGTGGTGCCGGTCGGCTTCGTGTCCGACCATGTCGAGGTCGCGTGGGACCTCGACCATGAAGCCCGCCAGACGGCGACGGCCCTCGGCCTCGACTTCCACCTCGTCGAGGCGCCCGGGACGGGCCCCGATCCGCGGTTCATCGACATGTGGCGAGCGCTCATCGACGAACGACGATTCGGCGCCACCCCCGTCGCGCTCGGCCCCGACGGACCGCGACCGATGCCGTGCGCCCAGGACTGCTGTCCGCGCGCGTGATCGCGCGCTCCGCGGGGGGATCCACCGCTGGGCGCGCGCCGCTTTCTACATTTGTGCTCGAGTTATCCACAGGGGACGCGGGGAGGGCACCCACGGTGAACCACACGAGGATCGCAGCCGAGGCCCTGCGCTATCGCCTGAACCTCGTGCGCAGCCCCCTCGTGGACGACGCCGACTGGGACCTCGAACAGATGGCCAGCCGGTCGGTGACCGCCGCCGATCCGCGGGTGGACAGTGCGATCCGTCGCCTGGCCACGGCCTGGGTCCGCGCCGGGTTGCCGCCGGAGGAACTCTGTGTGCCCTGGAGCGGCATCGGTGTGGACTCCCTGTTCGCGGACCATCCCGAACTCGTCGACGCGCTCGACGACATCGTGCGGGTCGCCACCCGATCACTCGCCGCCTGACCGTCACTTCACCGAGCGGCGGTCAGTCGTCGATCGTCTCGCGCAGGGGCAACTGTGGGATCGCCAGCGCCGCCAACAGCGCCAGCACGCCGCCCCAGATGCCGACGGTGAAGACGTCCGTGACGGCCAGTCGATACGCATCGGCGACGAGCGGCTCGACCGCCGCCGGGAGCTCGCGGATCACGTCCACGTCGCCGCGCACCTCGTCGACGCCGACCCCGCCGAGCTGGGCCGGCGTGACCAGCCGATCGAGATGGTGACCGAGCCGCGAGACGAAGAACGTGCCCGCCGCGGCGATCCCGAAGACCTGACCCGTGTTCCTGGCGAACATCGCCATTGCGGACACGACGCCGACATCGCGGTGCGGCACGGCGTTCTGCATCGCCAACATGAACACGGGTGATCCCATACCCATGCCGATGCCCAGGAGGCCGGTGCCGCACCACACGACCCACATGGTCGGGCTCGAGCCGATCGACGAGAGCACCCAGTACCCACTCGCGAAGGCGGCCGAGCCGAGGATCGGCCACGGGCGATACAACCCGGTCCGTACGACGATGCGGCCCGTGATCGTGCTGGAGACGGCGATCCCCGCCGTCGTCGGGAGGATCGCCAGGCCCGCTTCGGTCGCGCCGACGCCGTTCACCACCTGGAGCATCAGCGGGAGGAACGCGAGAGCGAAGAAGCTGACGAGCCCGATCAGGAACGTCGTCGCGGCGGTGGCCCGGACGACCGGTACGCGAACGAGACGCAGCGGCATGACCGGGTCGGCCGAGCGGAACTGCTGCAGGACGAACGCGACCAGCGCGACGAGACCAACGAGCGCGGTGGCCACGATCGCCGGATGCGACCAGGCGAACAGGTCGCCACCGACCGACAGGGCGAAGACGAGCCCGCCATAGCTGACGACGAGCATCACGGCGCCCGCAACGTCGAACGAACGTCGCTCCCGGTTGACGCGGGCGGGGAACGCGCCGCGCACGAACCAGATCGACAGGGCGCCGAACGGCAGGTTCAGCAGGAAGATCCACCGCCAGTCGACATGCTCGGCGAGGGCACCACCGAAGACCGGGCCGAGGAACGAGGCGATCGTCCAGACGGTCGGCGTCACCCACGAGTAGCGGCCCCGCTCGCGGGGCGGGACGAGGTCGGCGATGACGGCGTGGGTCTGGCTGATGATCCCGCCACCCCCCACCCCTTGTGCGATGCGGGCGACGACGAGCACCGGGAACGACCACGCCAGGCCGGCCACCAGCGACGACGCCGTGAAGACCGAGACCGAGAACAGGAAGACGACGCGGCGACCGCGCAGATCTCCGAGCTTGCCGTAGAGGGGCACGGTGACGACCAGCGCGAGCTGGTAGCCGACGAAGAGCCAGGCGACCTGGTCGAGCTGTCCGAGGTCACCGGCCACCTCGGGCGCCGCCGCGCCGAGCGCCATCAGGTCCAGTGCCGGAAGCGCCATGGCCAGGATCAGCCCGGCGAGTACGCGATTGTTCACGGTGGCGCGATCAGGTCGAGGGCTGGCGAAGCAGGGTCACGCGACGAGTGCACCACATCGCACGCCGCGACGCGTCCTCCGGCGGGCCCCGGCGCGTCGAAACCGTGTCGCATCCGCGGTCGCATGGCCGGGATGGCCGCCTGTTCGCTACGTTGTCGGCGTGCCAGTTCTCGCGGTCGTCAATCAGAAGGGTGGCGTCGGCAAGACCACCGTTGCCCTGGGCCTCGCGGCAACCGCCTGGTCGCGCGGTCTCGACGCACTCGTGATCGATCTCGACCCGCAGGGCAATGCGTCGACCGGGCTCGGCGTCTGGGATCCGCCGTTCAGTGTCGATCAGGCGCTGGCCGAGGAACGGCCGGGTGCCATCGCGGGCCTGCGCGTGGCCTCCGGATGGCCCGAGGACGGAGGCCGTCCGCCCTCCGTCGTCCCCGCCACAGCCGCGCTCGCGGCCCGGGAGCCGCAGCTTCTCACCGACCCCATCGGGGCCAACGACCGACTCGCCGTCGCCCTCGAGGGGGTCGACCACGAGCTCGTGATCATCGACTGTCCTCCGTCGCTCGGCCTGCTCACGGTGAACGGGCTCTTCGCCGCCGACCGGGCGCTGATCGTGACCGAGCCGGGCGCCTGGGCATCCGACGGCGTCGGCCAGATCCTCCGCACCGTGCAGCGAATCGCCAGCCGTCGCACTTCGCCGCTGACCGTCGCCGGCGTCGCGGTGAACCGCCTCGGTCGCACCCGCGACGCCCGCTACTGGGACGAGCAGCTCCGCGCCGACCATGGCGACATCGTGCTCCCGCCCATCCACCAGCGCGCCGCGGTCCCCGAGGCGTCGGCCGGTTCGTTGCCGATCCACGCGCTGGGCACCCGGCCCGGAGCGCAGGAGGCGGCAGCCGAATTCGACCACCTCTTCGATCTCGTGCTCCCGTCCCTCGCCCCGGTCATCGAGCTGGACGCCGAGCCGGTCACCGCCGTGACGCCGACCGTGCCGGTCAGCGATGACGACGCCGTGGAGGCCGTCCATGGCGTATGACCCGCAGGCGAACCGGCGCCGCCCCCGCCCGGCCGTGGAGGATCCGGCCCCGGTCGACGCGATCCTCGGCTCGGCCCGCTCGGTCGGGCGTCCCGAGCCCGAGGTCGCCGACGATCCACCGCCGAGTGTCGCGGTCACGCCCGAACCGGCCGACCCGCCCTCGGACAAGCTCCTCATCAGCACCGGTGTGGCCGGTGCCATCGGCGGCCTGATCGCCCTGCTGACGCTGCGTCACCTGTGGCGTCGTCATCGCCGTTCTGACGCACCGGACACCGCCGTCGACGAGTTCTGACGGCCCGCCCCGGCGGCCTCGATCAGCCTGCCGCTTCGAGCATCGCCGCGTCCTGGGCGGCGCGGCGGCGGTCGCGCTTCTCGGCCTCTTTGGCGCCCTCGGGGCACCGGTCGATGTAGGGACACCAGCCGCACAGTGGCCCCGTGCGGGGTTCGAACTCATCGGTCTCACAGGCGGTGTTGATGCCCGCCCAGGTGGCCGCGAGCTTCTCGGTGACGTCGTCCAGCTCCTTGCGGGTGACATCGATGCCCACGGGACGCTGGCCGAGGTAGAGCAGGCGGGCCCGCACCGGCATCTCGCCGGTGTCGGCCTCGACGGCCGCCGCGTAGAGCAGCACCTGATCGAGCCGGCCGCGTCGATAACGCGGTGAGGGCGCCTTGCCAGACTTGTAGTCGGTGACGACCAGGCCGTCGCCTTCGCGTTCGAGCCGGTCGACGATGCCGCGGAACGGGACGCCACCGATCACCGCCTCGATGTCCTGCTCGGTCGCGGCCACGTCGACCGTCGCCGGATCCTCCAGCTTCCACAGGCCCTCGATCGCCTGCCACGCCTTCCAGCGGAAGTGGCGGCCCTTCTCGTCGTCGTAGTCGAGCGCCGCGTAGTCGGGCTGAGCTTCGGTCTCGGGCCATTCCTGGCGGGCGATCGTCTTCGCCTCGTCGGGGGTCCGCTCCTCGGGGGCGCGCTGCATCAGGAGCTCCAGCACCCGATGGGCGAAGCTGCCGGCCAGGGCGGCTTCCCCCGGAGGGTCGGGGAGCCGATCGACATAGCGGTGCCGCCAGCGCCGAGGGCACTGCTCGAAGGTGCTCGCGCCGGACGGCGAGAGGCGGGGCGGCGGTGTGGGCACGCCGACCTCGCGGATCTCGCCCTCGAGATCGAGCGATGCCGGATCGACGGGATCCGCCAGGCCGATGGCATCGGGGTCAAGTTCCATGTTTGTAGTTCTACCAGGCGGGTATGACACTCGCCGCGTACGCTCACGCGACCCCATGTCCCCCACCCCCGATTCCTCCCCCACGTCATCGACGTTCGCGACCATCACGTCGGTCGCGCTCGCCCTGAAGCAGCGCATCAGCGACCACCATGCGCCGATCTTCGCCGCCGCGGTCGCCTTCTTCGCCTTCCTGGCCCTGATTCCCGCCCTCACCGCCCTGATCGGTGTCTACGGACTCGTCGCCGATCCGGACGAGGTCACCCGCCAGATCTCCGAATCGCTCTCCGGTGCGCCGGAGACCACCCGCACGTTCCTCGTCGACCAGATGAGCGAGATCGCCGCCGGAAGCTCGGGCGCGCTCGGCGCGAGCGTCGGCATCGGTCTCCTGTTCGCCCTGTTCAGCGCGTCGGGGGCGACCGCCAACCTCGTCAAGGCGCTGAACGTCGCCTACGAGATCGAAGAGACCCGCAAGCCGTGGACCCTCCGGGGCGTCTCCCTGCTGCTCACGATCGGGGCGATCGCCGTGCTCGGCGTCGTCGTGTTCCTCATGGCCGCGCTACCGACCGTCCTGCGAGATGCCGGCGACGGGCTGCGCTGGGCGTTGAACATCGGCCGCTATCCGATCCTCGCCCTCGTGATGGCCGCGACCCTGTCGCTGCTCTACCGCCTCGGCCCGGACCACGGCGGCAACGATCGCCCCCTGTCCCCCCGGCTCTTCACGGCCGGTGGCCTGTTGGCAACGGGGCTGTTCGTCTCGCTCTCCGCCCTGTTCAGCTATTACACCGCCAACCTCGGGAGCTACGGCGAGACCTACGGACCGCTCGCCACGATCATCGTGCTGCTCGTGTGGTTCCAGTTGTCCGCCCTGTCGGTGATCGTCGGCGCCGAACTCGACGCGGAGCTGGCCGACCGCGAGTGGCGGGCCCGAACCGGCCTCGAGCTGCCGGAGGCCGCCGCGGGCGATGCCCACGCCGCGGCCGATCGTTGGATCACGGCCCTCGGCGAGCACGATGTCGAGGCGATCCTCGCCGGCTGGCACCGTCGCGGCGTCCATCACCACCCGCTCTTCGGGCGCCTCGCGGTGCCGGACGAACTCCGCCGGCACCTCGACGACCTGCTCGCCGCCTTCCCGGATCTGTCCGTCGTCGTCGAGGACATCACGGCGACCGGGGACACCGCGACCGTCCGGCACCGCCTCGTCGGCACGTTCACCGGCACCGCCTGGCGCGGCGTCGAGCCGAACGGCCGTGAGCTGGACCTCACCTCGGTGGCGTTCCTGCGGCTCGACGACGGGTTCATCGTCGACGTCGAGGAGCTGTTCGACACCGCGGCGCTGGTGGAACAGCTGGGCTTTCGGCCCGGGGACCGTTCGGCGAGCGCTCGCGTCAAACAGGGCGTCGCCAATCTGATCACCCGGCTCCGACCCGATCGGGCGGCGCCACAGGAGTGACCAGACCTCAGATGTCCAGCATCGAGGAGTCGACGAGGGCGGAGTTCTTCACCAGGAAGTCGCGGCGCACGCTGACGTCGTTGCCCATCAGCACATCGACCATCCGCGCCGCGTCCTTCGCCTCCTCGGCGTCGTCCATCGTGAGCCGCCGCAGCGTACGGGTCTGCGGGTCGAGGGCGCAGTGGCGCAGCTCGTCCACGTTCATCTCACCGAGCCCCTTGAAGCGTTGCCACTTCACGTTCTCGCGCTTGCGCTTCCCCTTGCAGAGCTCGTCGGTGACCGCCTCCTTCTCCTCGTCGGAGTAGACGCGGTAGGTCTCGTCGCCGACCTTCGTGGTGAACAGGGGCGGCTGGGCGGCGAAGACGTTGCCGGCCTCGAGCATCGGCAGCATGTACTGGTGGATCAGGGTGAGCAGGAGACAGCGGATGTGGCTCCCGTCGACATCCGCGTCGCACAGGATCACGATCCGCCCGTAGCGGGCGTCGTCCAGGTTGAACTCCGTGCCCGCGCCGGCGCCCATCGCCGTGAACAGGGCCTGGGCCTCGGCGTTGTCGAGCACCTGCTTCTGGCTCGCCTTGGCCGCGTTCACGACCTTGCCGCGCAGCGGGAGGATCGCCATCGTCTCGGAGTCCCGACCCCGTTTGGCCGGTCCGGCCGCCGAATCGCCCTCGACCAGGATCAGCTCGGCATCGGGCCCGTGGACCCGACAGTCCGCCAGCTTCTCCGGCATGCCGGTGGAGCCGAGGGAGGCGGCCTTGCGCTTGTTCTCCAGGAGGGTCTTGGAGTCGACGCGGTTCTGGATCGCGGCCGCCAGCTTGTCGGCGATCGCCTTCACATGGCTCCGGGGCCCGCCGCCGGGCTCGAACCACTCCTTGAGCTGCTCGTAGACGAGGCGCGACACGATGCCTTCGATCGCCGGGGTGCCGAGCTCCTGTTTGGTCTGACCGCGGAACTGGGGCTCCGGGAAGGTGACCTTGATCGCGGCGACCAGGCCCTCCTGCACGTCGTCCTTGGTCGCCTTGTGCTTGTCCTGCTTCGCCAGCTTGGCCAGCTTGCGGTTGTCCTTCAGGACGACATTGTTGATCACACGGGTGAGCGCCTTGTCGAAGCCGGCGCGATGGGTGCCGCCCTGGCTGGTGGGGATCGTGTTGACGAAGGTGACGACGTCCGTGTCGTAGCCCTTCACCCACCGCATGGCGACGTCGACGGTGCACTCCCGCTCGACATCGGTCATCTTGCCGTTCACCGGCACCTTCTCGGTGAACGTGTCGATGCCGTTGCAGGTGATGACCTGGCTGACGTTCTCACCGATCGCCAGATGGTCGACGAGGTCGGCCAGTCCGCCGCGCGACACGAACGTGAACGGCTCCGTGCGTCCCCCGGTGCGCTTGTCGGTGACGCTGACCTTCATCCCCGGCACGAGGAAGCAGGCCTGGGTGGCGCGGCGGCAGATCTCCTCGACGTCGATCGTGGCCTCCGGATCGAAGATGTCGAAGTCCGGCCAGAACCGCACCCGGGTGCCGGTCTTGTTCTTCGAGATCTTCTTGATCTTGGCGAGGGTGTGGCCTGCCTTGAACGTCGTCCCCGTGAACTGGCCGGCGACCCGCTCGTTGAACGCCAACAGGTGGGTGGCGCCGTCGCGGTCGACCTCGGCGACGAGCTTCGACGCGAGCGCGTTCACGACCGACGCGCCCACGCCGTGGAGTCCGCCCGAGGACGAGTAGGCACCGCCTCCGAACTTGCCGCCGGCGTGGAGCTCGGTGAACACCACCTCGAGGGCGCTGACCTTGCGTTTCTGGTGCTTGTCGATCGGGATGCCGCGGCCGTTGTCGGCCACCTCGATCGACTTGTCGCGGTGGAGGGTGACGTCGACCTTGTCGGCGAACCCGGCGGCGGCCTCGTCGACCGCGTTGTCGATCAGCTCCCACACGAGATGCATCAGGCCCTCGGACCCGGTGCCCCCGATGTACATGCCCGGCCGTTTGCGCACGGCTTCGAGACCCTCGAGGGTCTGGATCGCGTCGGCGTCGTAGCCGCTGGACTTGGCGCTGGTCTTCTTGGTGGCCACGGAGCGACCGTAGCGCCACCGTGTGACGCCGCGGTGCCAGGTGAAGCGGGGTCTGACCCCGCTTCACCTCGGCCGGGACTCAGCGGGGGTCGGGGACGTAGCGCAGGTAGGGCACCGGGGCACGGAACTCGCCGTGCTTGGCCCGGGCGTCGTCGTCCGAGACGGAGGGCACGACGATGACGTCGTCGCCGTCCTTCCAGTTCGCCGGCGTGGCGACCTGCTCCTGCGCCGTCAGTTGGATCGAATCGAGCATCCGGAGGATCTCGTCGAAGTTGCGGCCCGTCGTCATCGGGTAGGTGAGCTGCGCCTTGATGCGCTTGTCGGGACCGATGATGAACACGGTGCGGGCGGTCGCGTTGTCGCCCGCGCTGCGACCTTCGGAGGTCTCGCCCGCATCCGCGGGAAGCATGTCGTAGGCCTTCACGATCTCGAGGTTCGGATCGCCGATCAGCGGGTAGTTGAGCGCGTGGCCGGTGGCCGTCTGGATGTCGGCCGCCCAGCCCTCGTGGTCGTCCACCCCGTCGACGCTGATGCCGATGAGCTTGCAGTTCCGAGCCGCGAAGTCGTCCTTCATGCCGGCGACGGTGCCCAGCTCGGTGGTGCACACCGGCGTGAAGTCCTTCGGGTGGGAGAACAGCAGGGCCCAGCCATCGCCGATCCAATCGTGGAACTCGATGGTGCCCTCCGTCGTTGTTGCTTTGAAGTCAGGAGCGATGTCGTTGATACGTAGTGCCATGTCCCCATTCAACGCAGTAAGCCACCGGCCATTCCAGTCCGGGGGCACGCGATCGTCATTCGGCCGGATTGCCCGGGTGGCGACAGTTGACGACCGGTCGGCGCACCGGGGCGAACGGCGTTCGCTACCGTGGTCACCGATGCCCTCGTCCCCCGCAGGGCTGCTCGCCGTCGTCATCGCGCTGGTGTTGACGGCGTCGGCATGCGGCTCCGACCCCGCGACGACCACCGCCCCCGAGGCGGACACGGGCACCGGAACGAGCACGGGAAGCGTGAACGCCGGATCGGATGACACCGACGTCGACGGACCCGAACCCACCGAGACCGATACCGAGACCGGGACCGATCCGGCCGTCGAGGACGGGACCGATCCGGCCGTCGAGGACGGGACCGATCCTGCCGATGAGGGCGACGCCACCGCACCGGTCGACGCCGCGGCCGCCGCCGAGACGAACATCGACGATCTCGAGCCGAGCGACGACGTCCGCACCCTCGAGGTCCTCGACGTCAAGACCGGTGAACCGACCACGATCGCGGACGCGGTGACCGGCGACCGTCCCGTGCTGCTCTGGTTCTGGGCGCCCCATTGACCCACGTGCCGGCGTGAGGGCCCCGCCATCGAGCAGTTCGCTCGAGAGCACGAAGGTGAGATCCAGGTCCTCGGCGTCGGCGCCCAGGACGACTTCGAGTACGCCCTCGACTTCCTGGCCGACACCGGCGTCGAGACGCCCGAGATGCTGTGGGACCCGTCGTTCGTGACGTGGCAGACCTTCGGCGTCCGCGTGAACAGCCAGATGAAGGTCATGTCGCCGGACCTCACCACCGGCACCGAACTCTTCTACGGATTCGGGGCCGACGAGCAGCAGCAGATCATCGAGGCGATCCCCACCTTCAGCTGAACCGGCTCGGGGCTAAAGTGCGGCATCCGCCTGCGCTCGAGGGGAGAACGAGGGTGCAACGTCCGCCGATTCGCGTGCTCGACGTGGCCGGTTCACCGGCCGCGATGGGCCACACCCACGGCACTCGCCACGCCGACGAGATCAGGGCCTACACCGACGAACGGGTCCGCCTCGTCGCCGCGGGCTCATGGAGCGGCGGCCCCGTCGATCGCGCCACGGTGCTCGACCTCGCCGAGCAGTGCCTGCCCGCCCATGCCGCGTTCTCCCCGCGGCTCCACGAGGAGATGCTCGCCATGGCCGACGGGGCCGGCATCACCCCCGCGGAGGCGATCGTCGTCGGCGGCTTCACCGACTTCGTCGACACGGTCCGAGCCAACCTCGGCGGGCCACATCCACCCGAGGTCGCGGAGGACGACTGCACCTCGTTCATCGTGCCCGACCATCGCGCCGACGGCGCCGGGTTCTTCGGCCAGACCTGGGACATGCACGATTCGGCGACCGACTATGTCGTGCTGCTGCGCACCCGGCCCGACGACGCACCGGCGGCCCTCGTCTTCACCACCACGGGATGCCTCGGTCAGATCGGGATGAACGAACTCGGCGTCTGCGTCGGCATCAACAACCTCACGGCGGCCGACGGGGGCATCGGCGTCACCTGGCCGTCCGTCGTGCGCGAAGCCCTCCATCAGGAAAGCGCCGGCGCGGCGCGTGACGTGATCCTCGGCGCCGATCTCGCCGGCGGCCACAACTTCATGGTGTTCGACGCCGCGGGCGAGGGATACAACATCGAGGCGATGCCGACGGCGCGCCCCGTCACGCCCCTCGCCGACGCCGCGCTCTCCCACACGAACCACACGACCACTCCGGAGACACAGGCGGTCGAGGGGCTGCGGGCGGACGCTCTCCAGGCCAGTTCGCGCTTCCGGCTCGAGACCGCCACGGCCGAGCTCGACCGCGACGGCATCACGGCGGACGACCTCATGGCGCTCACCGCCGGCGCGGTGTGCCAGATCTCCACCGAGCCGAGCCACATCGAGTCGAGTGGGGCGGCCATCATGCGGCCCCGCACGAAGGAGTTCTGGGCCTGCTGGGGTCTGCCCCGCGAGAACGACTACCAGAAGGTGGCATTCGCCGGAGTGGCTTCGTGAACGACACGGCCGCCGCCGTCGCCCTCGGGGGCATCACCAAACGGTTCGACGACGTGGTCGCGGTCGACGACGTCCGTCTCGACATCGCCGACGGCGAGTTCTTCGCCCTCCTCGGGCCGTCCGGATGCGGCAAGACGACGACACTGCGGATGATTGCCGGCCTCGAGTTCCCGACCGAGGGCAGCCTGCGCATCTTCGGCGACGAGGTCGGCACGCTTCCGCCCAACAAACGGCCGGTCAACACGGTCTTCCAGAGCTACGCCCTCTTCCCGCACATGAACGTGCTCCAGAACGTCGCCTTCGGCCTGAAGATGCAGAAGGTCGCCAAGGCCGAGGCGGCGAACCGGGCCGAGGAGGCGATCCGGCTCGTCCACATGGACGGGATGGAACAGCGGCGCCCCGACCAGCTCTCGGGCGGCCAACAGCAGCGGGTCGCCCTGGCCCGGGCCCTCGTCAACAGCCCGAAGGTGCTCCTGCTCGACGAGCCCCTCGGGGCGCTCGACCTGAAGCTGCGCCAGGAGATGCAACGCGAGCTGAAGACCCTGCAGCGCGAGGTGGGGATCACCTTCGTGTTCGTCACCCACGATCAGGAGGAGGCGCTCACGATGAGCGACCGGATCGGCGTGATGAACGAGGGGAAGCTGCTCCAGGTCGGGTCGCCCGAGGAGATCTACGAGCGGCCGGCCAACCGCTTCGTCGCCGACTTCATCGGCCAGACCAACCTGCTCGACGGCACCGTCGAGGCGGCGGGCACCGTGTGTCTCGCCAACGGCACGCGCGTGCCGGTGGACACCGGCGCGACCGCCGTCGGTACCACCGTGGCGATCAGCCTGCGGCCCGAACGAGCGGAGATCCACCCGCCGGAGGCAGTACCGGCCGGAAGGCCGAGCGTCGGCGGACGCCTCGACCAGATGACGTATCTCGGCAATGCCGTGATCCTCACCGTGGCGCTCGACTGGATGCGCCTCGACGTGCGGATCGAGAAGCGGGCCGACACCGCACTGCCGGAGATCGGGAGCGAGGTCGCGGTGTCGTGGGAACCGGACGCCGGTTCCGTGGTGGAGGACTGAGGGCGTGACCCTCGTCGACGATCCGGGGCCGGCGCCGGAGGCCGGGGCGGACCCGGAACCGCCGGCGGTGACGCCGGAGTTCGAGAAGGCGGCCGCCCGAGCCGACTCCTGGCGAGGGTTCTTCCTGGCCGTGCCGGCCTACGCCTACCTGCTGCTGTTCTTCGTCGTCCCCTTCATCATCGTGGTGATCAATTCGTTCGCGACCCGCAGCCGCGGTGGCACCACCGAGTGGCGCGATTGGAACCTCGACTCGTACGAGAAGCTCGGCGAGCCGATCGTGCGGACGATCCTGTACCGGTCGGTCTTCCTGGCGCTGATCACGACCGTCATCTGCCTGCTGGTCGCCTACCCGTTCGCCTATTTCCTCGCCACCCGCAAGCCGATCGTCCGCAACCTGATGCTCGTGTTCGTGATGATCCCGTTCTGGACGAACTTCCTGGTCCGCAACTACGCGTGGCGCCTGATCCTCGAGAACGACGGCGTGTTCGACGACACCACGAGCGCCCTCGGCCTCGGCCAGTTCGACCTGCTGTTCACCCAGCGGGCGGTGGTGATCGGCATGGTCTACGGCTTCCTGCCGTTCATGATCCTCCCCCTCTACGCGTCCATCGAGCGCATCGACCTCCGCCTCGTGGAGGCAAGCCGCGATCTCTACGCGTCCGGGTGGCAGACGCTGCGCCGCGTCCTCATCCCCCTGTCGATGCCCGGCATCATCGCCGGCTCGATCCTGGTCTTCGTGCCGAGCATGGGTGCCTACGTCACCCCGGCGATCCTGGGTGGCGACAAGGAGGTCCTGCTCGGCAGCTACATCGTCGTGCAGTTCCTGACGGCCCGGAACGGGCCCTTCGGCGCGGCGCTCTCCGTCGTCCTGCTCGGCGTCATGCTCCTGGCGACGCGCGTCTACTTCCGATCCGGCGGGAAGAACCTGTGAGCGTCAGCGACACCGCCAAGCCCCGCGGCCTGACCCGCGCCGGCCTCACCGTCAACGCCGCGCTCGTGTACGGCTTCTTCTACGCGCCGATCGTCATCCTCACGATCTTCTCGTTCAGCGACGACCGGCTCGTCGGCCGCTGGGGCGGCTTCACGACGCACTGGTACGGCGACTTCTGGGCCGACGAGCAGCTCACCGACTCTCTGTGGGTCTCGATCCGCGTCGCCCTCTGGTCCACGGTCGTCTCCGTCATCCTCGGCACGCTCGCCGCCCTCGCGCTCGAGCGCTTCCGATTCCGGGGACGTGGCTTCTTCGACGGTCTGCTCTATCTCCCGATCATCATTCCCGACGTGACGATGGCTGTGATGATGCTGCTGTTCTTCAGCGAGGCGATCGACGTCACCAACGACCTGTTCGGCACCTCCTACAGCAAGGGTTTCGGCACGATCACGCTGAGCCACATCGCGTTCAACATCAGCTTCGTCTCCGTGGTCGTGCGGGCCCGGCTCGCGGGGATGAGCACCGAGTTGGAGGAGGCGGCGCTGGACCTCTACGCCTCCCGCTGGCGCACGTTCCGCCATGTCACCCTGCCCCAGATCGCGCCGGGCATCGCGGGTGGCGCCCTGCTCGCGCTGACCCTCTCGCTCGACGACGTCGTCATCACCCAGTTCGTCGCCGGCCCCAACGCCACGACGCTGCCCGTCCGCGTGTTCTCGCTGATCCGCAAGGGCGTGACACCGGTGATCAACGCCGTGTCCGTCGTGATGCTCGGAGCCTCGATCGTTCTCGTGCTGTTGAGTCTCCTCGCCCAGCGGGTGCGCTCCAGCACGGCGGATTGACTCGGCACTACGCTCTGGCGCAAACCCGCCGCCCACCGTCGACTGGGCATCCCAAGGAGCTTCCATGACCCTGCGAACCCTGATCCGGCTCTGCGCCGGACTCCTCGCCTTCGCCCTGCTCGCCGGCGCGTGCGGCGACGACAGCGACTCCGCCTCGACCACCTGCGAGGTCGGTCAGACCGACGGCGACCTCAACCTCTACAACTGGGCCGAGTACATCGACCCCGATCTGAAGTCCGCGTTCGAGGCCGAGTACGGCGTGTCCGTCAACGAGGACAACTACGACTCCAACGAGGCGATGCAGCCGATCATCTCGGCCGGCAACAGTGGCTACGACCTCATCGTGCCGTCGGACTACATGGTGTCGATCCTGATCGACCTCGGCGACATCGCCCCGATCCAGCGCGATGCCCTGTCGAACATCGACAACCTCGATCCGGACTTCGCCTCGGGCCTGCCGTTCGATCCCGACGGCGAGTACTCGGTGCCCTACCAGTGGGGTACCACGGGTCTCGGGGTGGACCTCGCGGTCACCGGCGAGGACGTCCCCGAGACGTGGGGCCTCGTCTTCGACCCGGAGCTGCGCGAGCAGTACGGGCTCGACGGTGCCATCACGCTGCTGAACGATCCCCGCGAGACCATGGGCGCGGCGCTGAAGTACCTGGGCTACTCGCTCAACACCACGAGCGAGAGCGAGCTCGACGAGGCGAAGGCGCTGGTCGCCGAGGCCACCGGTGCGCTGGCCGCGTACGACTCCGACCAGTACGACGAGTTGCTCGTCGCCGGCAACTCGGCGGTGGCCCACGGGTACTCCGGCAACTTCATCGTCCAGTTCGACGAGGCCGACGATCCCGACCAGTACGCCTACTTCGTTCCCGAGGAGGGCGGCACCCGCTGGGTCGACAACATGTCCGTCGTGGCCGACGCGCCGCATCCGTGCACGGCCCACGCCTTCATCGACTTCCTGCTGGATGCCGAGAATGGGGCGGCGCTGACCAACTGGAACTACTACGCCAGCCCGAACGCAGCTGCCGTCGAGTTCATCGATCCGGACGTGCTGTCGGATCCGATCGTGTACCCGACGGACACCAGCACCCTGGAGTTCATCGCCGACACGGGCGACTTCGAGACCAACTTCTCGGACGCGTTCATCGAGGCGAAGGGCTGAGCCGGGCGAGCGTCGAGACGATCGGAACGTGAGCGACAGCACGCCGCCGGAGGGCGACTTCGCCTTCCGGGGCCGTCCCGGGGAGCCGAAGTTCCCCGAGATGCCCTACGGCGGCGCGCTGTCGTTTCTGCGGCGGCGCTACTCCCGGGAGTTGGACGGCGTCGACGTCGCCGTCTCGGGCATCCCCTTCGACTCGGCGACGAGCAATCGGGCCGGGGCGCGACTCGGCCCCCGTGCCGTACGCGCCGCCAGTTCGATGGTGGCGGAGCTCGACGGGTTTCCCTGGGGATTCGACCCCTTCGATCATCTCGAGGTCGTCGACTACGGCGACTGCCAGTTCGACTTCGGGTACCAGCACCACGCCGTCGAGGTGATCGAGGCCCACGCCGACGCGATCCTGGCGACCGACACGACGATGCTCACGCTGGGCGGCGACCACTTCGTCACCTATCCCCTGCTCAAGGCGCACGCGAAGGTGCACGGGCCGCTCGCCCTGATCCACTTCGACGCCCACAGCGACACCTGGCCCGACGACGGCGAACGTCTCGACCACGGATCGATGTTCCTGCGGGCCGCCCGCGAGGGCATCGTCGATCCGGCCCGGTCGATCCAGATCGGCATCCGCACCGTCAATCCCGACGACCACGGGTTCACGGTCCGCACCGCGCCCTGGATCCACGAGCACGGGCCGGCTGCCGTGGTGCACGACATCCGCTCCGTGATCGGCGACCACAAGGCGTATGTCACCTTCGACATCGACTGCCTCGACCCGTCCTTCGCGCCGGGCACCGGCACGCCGGTCGTCGGCGGCCTGTCGACCGCCCAGGCGCTCGCGATCCTGCGGTCCCTCGGCGAGTGCAACCTCGTCGGCTTCGACGTCGTCGAGGTCGCGCCCGCCTACGACCATGCCGAGATCACCGCCCTCGCGGCCGCCACCATCGCCCACGACATGCTCTGTCTCCTCGCCGACCAGCGCCGCACCGCCTCCCCTCGATAAGAATCTCTGGTCATGAAAGGGTCGAACGGAGGCCTTGAGATCCCGCGATCTCGACCCTTTCATGACCAGAGATTCCCTTGGCCGGGGGGGGTAGGGCTGAGGCCCTGGCGGGTCAGCGGAGGAGGCCGTGGGCGATGCGGCCGGCGCGAGAGGGGGTGTCGGACGCGTACTCGTGGGCGTCGGCACGGTCCATCACCATGCGGGTGCCGCGCACGCCGAGCCAACGAAGCGGCTCGGGCTCCCACTTGCGGCTGCGCATGCCGACCCACGGCAACGAGACGAGGTCGGAGTCGGTCTCGGTGATCAGGTCCGCCATGGTCCGCCCGGCCAGGTTCGCGGCGGCGACACCCTCGCCGACGTAGCCGCCGGCGGTGCCGAAGCCGGTCGCGCGGTCGAGCCACAGCGACGGCGTCCAGTTGCGGGGCGCACCGAGCACGCCGCCCCACCGATGGGTGATCGCCACGTCGGCCAGATCGGGCAGGATCTCGACGAGCGTGCGATGGATCAGGTCGTGGGCGGTCCGGTCCTTCTCGATCTTCGGGTCGATTCCCGATCCGAAGGCGTAGGGCACGCCCCGTCCGCCGAAGGCGATCCGGTCGTCCTCGGTCCGTTGGCCGTAGACGACCATGTAGCGATCGTCCGCGAAGGTCGGTCGATCGGCGAGCCCGACCGCCGCGAGGGTCGCCGCGTCGAGTGGCTCGGTGGCGATCATGAGCGAGTAGATCGGGATCAGCGTCCGCTTCTCGCCGGCGAGGTCACGGGTGTAGGCCTCGGTCGCCCGGATCACGTTGGTGGCGGTGACCGTACCGTGATCGGTCACGACGCGGCCGGGAACGACCGACGACGCCGCGGTCTGCTCGACGATCGTGACGCCGCGGGACTCCACCACCGCGGCGAGCCCCCGCACCAGCCGCGCCGGGTCGTGGGCCGCGCACGCGGCGAAGTACACGCCCGATCGGATGTCGGACGCATTGCCGTAGGCGCGAGCCTCGTCGGGGGTCAGGAGGCGGACCTCGTCCTCGGTGAAGCCCTGCTCATGGTCGTGGGCCACCTCGGCCTTCTGGCGCGCTGCCTGCGGCGCGTTGCGGGCCCAGCGGATCACGCCGCCCTTCGCGTAGCCGCAGGCGATGCCCTCGGCCTCGGCGACCCGACCGACCTCGTCCACCGCGGCGAAGAGGGTGCGGGCCTGCCGCATCGCCTCGTCGTGCGAGGCGTGCGCGGCATAGGTGGAAACGCCGGCCGGGAGTTCGCCGACGATCCACCCGCCGTTGCGACCCGACGCGCCGAATCCGCAGATGTCGCGCTCGATCACCATGATCCGCAGGGACGGGTCCCGTTCGGTCAGGTAGTAGGCGGTCCACAGGCCGGTGAAGCCGCCACCGACGATCGCGATGTCGACGTCGGTGTCGCCGTCGAGCGAGGCGCGCGGGGCGAGGTCCAGCGCCGGGTTCGCGAGCCAGAGCGACAGATCGGAGTATGCAGGCGCCATCAGGGACCAGATCATACGATCACCGTGTGAGCACCGTTGACCGCACTCCGGACACGCTGCGCTTCGTGCCGATCGAACCCCGCTGGGCCGAAGAGCTCGAGGCGATCGAGCTCGCATCGTTCCCGTCGACCGACCCCGAGGACCTCTACGACGCCGACGAACTCCGCGAGTTGGCGACCGACTTCCCGGAGGGCAGCTTCGTCGTCCTCGACGGGGAGCGGCCCGTCGCGATGGGCTGCGGGGTGCGGGTGAACTTCGATCTGGCCAACTACCAGCACACGTTCGAGGAGCTGTTTCCCCACGGTGAGGGATCCGGCGACGACCCCGATGGCGAGTGGTACTACGGCACCGACATCTCGGTCCATCCCGACTACCGGCGCCGGGGTATCGGTGCTCGGCTCTACGAGCTGCGCAAGCAGGTGTGTCGCGATCTGAACCTGCGCGGCATCATCGCGGGGGGCGTGCTGCCCGGCTATGCCGACCACAAGCACGACATGTCCGCGGCGGACTATGTCGAGAAGGTGAAGGCCGGCGAGCTCACCGACCCGACCCTCACCTTCCAGCTCGCCGCGGGTTTCGAGGCGATCGGCGTGCTCGCCGACTACCTGACCGACCCCGCAGTGGACAACTGGGCGTCCATGATCGTCTGGCACAACCCCGACTACCGATCCGCCGACGCGGAGGTTTCCCCATGACCACACCCCCGCTCCTGCACCCCTTCGCACCGCCCGCGAAGGAACAGTTCCGCATGCTCGTGCGGGCCGAGGGCGTGCGCGTCTACGACGACGAGGGCAACGACTACATCGATGCGCTGGCGTCGCTCTGGTACTGCAACGTGGGCCACGGGCGGACAGAGATCATCGACGCGATCAGCGCCCAGATGCGCCAGCTCGACACCTACAGCACCTTCGATCCCTTCACGAACGGTCCGGCGGAGGCCGCCGCCGACCGCATTCGCTCGCTGTCGCCGCACCCCGATGGACGCGTGTTCCTCTGCAGTTCGGGCTCCGAGTCGGTCGACTCGGCGCTCAAGATCAGCCGGCTGGTGGCCCAGCTCCGGGCCGGATCGCCGGGGAGCGAGGGCGACGAGGGAAGTGACCGCCAGATCATCATCCGCCGCGACCGCGCCTACCACGGGGTCAACTTCGGCGGCACCAGCGCGCAGGGCCTCCCGCTCAACCGCAAGGGTTGGGGCGAGATGGTGTCCGGCTTCGAGCAGATGGACGGCGACGACATCGAGTCCGCCGCCCGACTCTTCGCCGAGCACGGCGACCGGATCGCCGCCGTCATCACCGAACCGGTCCAGGGCGCAGGCGGCGTGTTCCCTCCGCCGGACGGGTATCTCGAGGGCCTTCGTCGCCTGTGCGACGACCATGGCGCACTGCTCGTGTTCGACGAGGTGATCAGCGGGTTCGGACGCACCGGATCCTGGTTCGCGAGCCAGACCTACGACGTCACCCCGGATCTGATCACCTTCGCCAAGGGCGTGACGAGCGGCTATCTCCCGTTCGGCGGCGTGATCTGTTCACGGGCGGTCTGCGACGTGCTCGAAGCCGATCCCGCCTTCCTCTTCCGGCACGGCTACACCTACAGCGGTCACCCCGCGTCCTCGGCCGCCGCGCTCGCCAACATCGAGATCATGGAGCGTGAGGGTCTGGTCGCCCGCGCCCTGGCGATCGGCGAACGGTTCCGGCACGGGTTCGACGCCCTCGTGAGCGATGGCGTACTCGCCGGCTATCGCGGGGTCGGCGCCGTCTACGCCGCGGTGCTGCCGGCGGGCCGCGACGCCACCACCGTGCGGGACCGCATGTTCGACGCCGGCGTGATCCTGCGGGGGGTCGACGACTGGCTCGCCCTGTGTCCCCCACTCGTCATCGACGACGCCGACATCGATCGGATCGTCGACGTGATGGCCGACGCGGCCCGCTGACTCAGCCGCTCGCCTCCGCAGCCTCGGCCGGCTCGACGATCTCCAGCAGGGCCGCGACCGTCAGCGCGATCGCGCCGCTGATGACCAACCAGCTCCAGCTCTCGATGCCCACGACCGTGTCGAGGGCGGCATACGTGCCCACGGCGACCGTCGCCCCGGCCCCGAGCACCAGCGCCGGGTGGTGTCCTCGCCATCCACCCACGATCGTCAGGGCAAGGGCCACGCCGCCGAACACCAACAGATGCGGCGCGTTCCCCGTGGACACCCGCATCGCGAACGCCAGCGCGCCGGCGAGTGCAACCGGAACTCCGACCGCGAACCACTGTGCCGATTCGGGTCGAGTACCGGGGTGCGAGGCACGGATCGCCACGCCAACGCCGATCAGCACCGGGTAGACGTACGGCTCGGGGCTCACGACGCCGGCCGCGGCGAGACCGACCAGCGAGGCCCACCACACGATGAACCCGCCGGTTCCCGCGAACGCGGCGCGGGCGGCCCGGTCCGAGACGAGCACCCGGTCGACGCCGAGGGCCGTCAGCGCGACACCGCCTGTCGCGACGACGAGCGAGAACACCACGAGCCGTGTCTCGAGTCGATCGGTGGTCACCAGTCCGAGCGCCACCGCTGCAGATGCGGCCGCCATGACGGCGCTCGAGTGTTGGCGGCTCGCGGCATGGTGGGCGACGAAGAGCAGGCAGACGACGGCCAGCGACCAGGCCACGAGGACCGGATCATCGGGCGTGACGGCGACGAGCGAGGCCACACCCGCCCCACGAGCGACGTGGGCGATGGCCGGGTCCTCCGCATCGACGATCAGAGCGAGGAGCCAGAGACCACCGGCGACCACGAGGCCGGCCACGAACGGCGACAACGCTTCCGCCGCCGCCCCGCCGGCAACCGCGACCGGCACCAACGCCCCGAGGACCACCTGACGACCGAGCAGCCGGTCCTGCCGGCCGGCGGCGACGGTCACCACGGCGATGACGACGACCGCCACCGCCACCGCGAGGATGGCGATCACGGGCGTCGCGCCGGCAACCAGCGCGCCGGCGGCGACCGCGAGGGACCATCCCAGCTCGTGGCGATGCATGCGCCGGGAGCCGACCGCGGCGACGGCGAGGGAGACCGCGACGATCCCCGCGGACGTCGGCGAGGTCGCGAGGGTCACGGTGGCGAGGGTCGTCACGGCGATCGCCCAACTCGTGACGGCCGACGGCGGGCCGGCCACGACCATCTCGAGCCACGACGTGCCCGGACGGCGGGCCGTCCGGATGTCTCGCACGATCCACGCGAACGCCAGCGTTCCACCGGCATACGCCCACTCGATTCCGGGAACGATTCCCTCGGGAAGAACGACGGACATCGCCATCGCCGCGACCCCCGCGGACACGGCGCCACTGATCACCGCGACGGCGTCGTCCAGTCGGAACGCGGCGACCCGGCGATCCGAGAGCGCGATCTCGGCCAGCGCGATCACGATCGCAGCGGCGACGATCAGCAGTGACCGGGGAGGCTGGTGCTCGGCCCACATCGCGGCGGCGGTGGTGACCATCACGGCACTGCCCAGCAATCCGATCGGCAGGCTGCGCCTGCGCACCGCGGCGATCACCAATGCGGTCGCCGCGACCGTCCCGGAGAGGAGCGTCGCCTCCCAGGCGGTGGCGTCGAGCAGCCCGAGTCGGCGCATCGTGCCACTGCCGGTGAACGCAACGTCGTCGAGGACGCGAAGGGCCGGAGCGAGTCCCGCGAGGACGGCCCAGATCGGGCCGGCGATGCGCTCCCGGCTCCACGGAACGACGACGCACCCCACCAGACCGAGTGCCGCGACCAACGGCGGCATGGCGATGTCGTAGCCGGCGGCGACGCCGGCGAGAAGCAGGACACCGCCGGACACGGTCCCGAGCGCCGTGACCGGGGCGAGTCGCCGGTCCCGCGACCGGAGGACCTCGGCGGCCAGGAGTGTGACCGGCCCGCTGACCAGCAGGACCGCCGGCCAGGACGCGCCACCCACGACCGCCAGCGCGGCGACGTCCACCGGCACGAGCGCGGCAATCAGGACGTCCAACGAGCGAGCGGTCGTCGGCGCCACGCGGCGCAGGGCGAAGCCGCAGCCGAACACCAACACGGAGAAGCCGAGCAGAGCGGCGAATCGTCCGCCCGGACCGAACCGGTCCCAGCGGGCAGCCACGAAGCTGATGGACGCGGCGGTGAGTAGGAACGTTCCGAGACCGGCCAGGACGGGCGCCGGGCGCAGCACCGTCGGCCAGCCCGACGCGGCGGATGAAGACGACGGGGGTGGGTTGATCTGCATACCCCGAGCGTGCGCCCGGAGCGGGGGCACGACCATCCGGGGAACCCCCCAACGCGGCCTGGGGGTGCGCCCGAGACGCCTACCAGCGACCGGGCGCCAGAACCTTGATCTGGCGTTCGGTGCGGGCGGGCACGAGATCACGGCCGGACGGCTCGGGATCGAGGGCCTCGGGATTCGGGTCGATCTTCCTCGGATCGGCGTCGTCGGCCATCTGGGCGAGCAGGTCGGCCGGCATCGCCCCGAACCAGGCGAGGGTGGCCGACTCCCCGTCGGACAGCTTGGCCAGCCGGACGCCCTGCCCACCCCGGCCCTTCGAGGGGAGCTCCTCGTAGGGCGTGGCCTTCAGCCCGGCTTCGTCGGTCACGATGATCGCCGCGCCGTCGCCGATCAGCGCCCCGGCACCGACGACCACGGCGTCGCCCTTCAACTTCATGCCGGCCACACCGCCCGCCCCGCGTCCCTGCACCGAGATCGCGTCGGCCGGCATGCGCAGCACCTGGGCGTCGGAGGCGACGACGGCGACATCGCAGCCGTCGGGCGTGACGAAGGCCGAGACGACGCGATCGTTGGCCTTCAGGGAGATCACCGTCTTGCCGCTCTTCGTGCCCATCACCTCGTCGGCCGTGACCCGCTTCGCCACACCCCGGGCCGTCACGATGGTGATCGGGTCACCGCCGGATGTGACCAGCTCGAGCACCTCTTCGCCCTTGTTGAGGCCCAACAACTGGGCGGCCGGGCCGCCCCGGGTGCGACCGTCGGCCTCGGCCACCTCGCCGCCGCGGACGATGAACACCCGTCCTTCGGAGGTGATCGCCGCGATCGGTGACCCGGTGGAGGTGACGACCTGCGCCACCAGCAGGTCGTGGCGCCCGGCCGTGGCCCGCTTCGCGCCGTCCGGTGCCGCCCGGCCGATGTTTCCCGACGTCGAGAGCGTCACGACGCAGGGCTCGTCGGAGTCGGGGTCGAACGTGTCGGCGATCTCCGTCGGCTTCTCGAACACCGGGATCTCGTCGGCGGAGATGACCTCGGAACGACGATCGACACCGTGCTTCTTCACGAGATCGGCGAGCTCCTTCAGCACCAGGGTGCGCCGCCGGGCCTCCGACTTCAGCAGGGCGTTGTAGCCCTCGATGTCGGCCCGCAGCCCGGCCGCCTCCTCCTCGAGCTCGAGCTTGGCGAGCGCAGTCAACCGCCGCAGCGGCATGTCGAGGATGTGGGCGGCTTGGACCTCGCTGAGGTCGAACCGTTCGATGAGCCGGGTGCGCGCCTCGGCGGCGTCCTGCGAACTGCGGATGATCTGCACGACCTCGTCGATCGCGTCGAGTGCGATGAGTAGTCCCTCGAGGATGTGGAGGCGATCCTGGGCTTTCGCCAGCCGGTACTCGGTGCGGCGGACGATCACCTCGAGGCGATGGTCGATGTAGTGCCGGCACAGGTCGTAGATGCCGAGCGTGGTGGGCACGCCGTCGACCAGCACGACATTGTTGACGCCGAAGGTCTCCTCCAGCGGACTCAACCGGTAGAGCTCCTGGAGGACCGCCTGCGGGTTGACCGCCGGCTTGATGTCGATCTGGATCCGCAACCCGTTCATGTCGCTGAGATCCGCGATGCCGGAGATCCCGACGACCTTCCCCGAGTTCGCGAGCTCCTGCACCTTGCCGATGACGCGCTCGGGGCCGACGAGGTAGGGCAGCTCGGTGACCACGATCGCCTGGCGCGAGCGGGTGACCTGCTCGACGTGGGCCTTCGCCCGGATGCGAAACGAGCCGCGCCCGGTCTCGTAGGCGTCACGCAGTCCTTCGTCCACGACGATGCCGCCGGTCGGGAAGTCCGGCGCGGGGAGCACCTTCATGAGCTCGTCCACCGTCGGCTTCGGCCGCCGCTGGGTCATCACGAGCTTGATCGCCTTCTCGACCTCGCGCAGGTTGTGCGGCGCCATGTTGGTCGCCATGCCGACGGCGATACCGCTCGTGCCGTTGACGATGATGCTGGGGAGCGCGGCCGGCAGCACGACCGGCTCCTCGCCCTCGCCGTCGTAGGTCGGCCGGAAGTCGACCGTGTCCTCGTCGAGCTCCCGGACCATGTCCATCGCGGCCTCGGACAGCCGACACTCGGTGTAGCGGGCCGCGGCGGGCGGATCGTCGAGCGAACCGAAGTTGCCCTGCGGGTCGATGAACGGGACCATCCGGGAGAAGTCCTGCCCCATGCGCACGAGCGTGTCGTAGATCGCGCCGTCGCCGTGGGGGTGATAGCGGCCCATGGTGTCGCCCACGATGCGGGCGGACTTGCGAAACGGCGTGTCGGGCCGCACGCCCATCTGGAGCATCGACCACAGGATGCGCCGCTGCACGGGCTTCAGGCCGTCGCGCACATCCGGGATGGCACGGGAGGTGATGACCGAGAGCGAGTAGGCGAGGAACGACTCGCTCATCTCCTCCGCGACCGGCACATTGACCACTTCGCGGGCGTAATTGGGCTCGAATTCGAGCTGTCGGGACATGGCGTCGACCGTAGCGGCGCCGAGTGACAGGCGGGGTTACCCCAGGCGGTCGCGCCAGGCGTGGGCGAGCGCCGCCGGGAGCATCGTGGCGCCACGCTCCGTCAACGCACCATCGACGGTCACGCCGAGCCGCTCCCACGTCTCGGCGACGACGGCGAACGCCCACTCGATGCGGGCGCGGTCGGCCTTCGGGATCGTGCTCGTGACCTCCGGACACCGGTTCACGAGGTCGACCAGCACCGACCCGTCGACGGCGGTGCCGGGGCCGGCGCGCACGAGCCCGATGACGGCGCCGAGCCAGTCCGCCCACTCCAGGATCACCACCGCGTCCCGTTCGGCCGGCGTCAGCGGCGCGAGCGTGGACGGCGCCACGAGCTCCGCCAGTTCCGCGACTTCGATCGGCTCGGCGTCCACCGACTCGGTCACCCCCGGCAGCGCCTGGAAGAGGACGGAGCGGGCGTAGGCGTCGTCCTCGGGGTCGCGGGTGGGGGCCGCCGGCACGTCCTCGGCCGCGGCGACCGGCACGGCGACGTCCTCGCCGAGCATGGAACGCAGGCGAGCCGCGAGCAGGTGTCCGTTGACGACCGCGCTCGACCGGGGACGCTCGGTGGACGCGAGCGCGTCGGCCACCCGCCGCGCGAGCCCTCCGGGACCACCGACGTGCTCGTCGACGTCGATCTGGGCGTCCTCCTCCTCCAGCGCGTCGAGCAGGTCGCCGGGCCCGACGCCGACCTCGCCGACCATCTCGCCGTCCTCACCCGGCACGAGGTCGACGGTCAGGACGTGGCGTTCATCGATCGCGTCGACGAACCGGAACGCGGCGGAGAGCTGAGCCCCCGACCGAAGCAGCCATGCCCCCTCGCAGCGGGCGGTGCCGAGCGCACCGCCGAACGCGGCGGTGGCGCCATCCCCCGGCACCGCCACGTCCCGGAGGACGTCCGGGACAGCGACGGCGGCCACCGCGGCCAGGGCGAGAGCGGCGTCCTCGTCCTCCGGTGCCTGCGCCGACAGGGCCGCGAGGAGCGGGCCACTCTCACCGAGCGTTTCGATCGCGAGCGCCAACACATCGCTCCCCCAGGCCTCGGCCTGGGCCGCGCCGAGCCGGGCGACGTCCGGTGCCTGGGCAAGGACCTCGGCCACCAGCTCGTCGAGCGGGTCGGGATCGGAATCGGGGCGGTCGGTCACGGGCCGCCGAGTCTAGAGTCCGGCCGTGCCCGAACTCCCCGAGGTCGAGACGATCCGCCGTCAACTCGAGCCGTCGCTCGACGGTGCCGGTGTCGTCGACGCGGGCAGCCACTGGTCCGACAAGTTCACCCCGGCCCTCGATGCCGTGGATCACCGCATCGACGGACTGCGGCGGCGAGGCAAGTACCTCCTGGCCGACCTGACGGATCGTGCCGACCCGGAGATCCGCCGGGAGTTGATCATCCACCTCGGCATGACGGGCCGGCTGGCGGTGGAGACCGACCCGGACCTCGACCATCCCCACCTGCGCGCGTGGTGGCTGCTGGACGACGACCGCCACCTGACGTTCCACGATGCCCGCCGGTTCGGCCGGATCCATGTCGTGCCCCGCGGGCGCCACGAAGGCATCCCGACGCTGCACGCGCTGGGTCCCGAGCCCTTCGACGAGGCGTTCACCGGTCGGCACCTGGCGGCGTTCGTGAAGCGGAGCAACCGCCACCTCAAGACCGTGCTCCTCGGCCAACGGGCGGTGGCGGGCGTCGGCAACATCTACGCCGACGAGGCGCTGTGGATGGCCGAGATCAACCCGGCGATCCGCCGCCTCGGCGTCGAGCGGGCCGACCGGCTGGTCGACACCATCCGGGCCGCCCTCCAGTCCGGCCTCGACCACGGCGGCACCACCCTGCGGGACTATGTCGACCCCGCCGGTGACGCGGGCGAGAACCAGCACGAGCTCCATTGCTACGGGCGGGGCGGTGAACCCTGCGAACGATGCGGCACCGAACTGCGCCGGCGCGACCTCGACGCTCGCACGACCACCTGGTGCCCGGTCTGCCAGGCCCGCTGATCAGCTGATGGTGATCGCCTCGAGCGACCGGTTCACCTCGGGCACCAGCACCGCGGACATCCGAGCCGATCCGAGCACGACATAGAGCCCGAAGGGCCGGCCGGCGGCCACGAAGAACCGCTGTACGCCGGCCTGGCCGGGGATGCGCCGCTGTAGCGCCTGGGGCGAGAAGTCGGCCGGGTCGAGCGTGGTCGGGAGGCCGGCACCGGAGAACATCGCGGTCGACGCCTTCTCGGGTGCGAACTCCATGAGGATCGCGAGAATGCCACCGCCGTCCATCTCCTCGACCGCACCGGACCCGTAGTCGCCCCGGTTGACCGGCAGCGCGAAGTTGGCGAGATGGACCAGCGAGCGCGGCGGCCCTCCACCCTCGGCGTGGAGCTCGCCGAACTCGACCTCCCACCCGGAGCGCACCGAGACCTCGATGCCGTTGGCCGCGAGTGCGTTGGCCATCAGAGGGTCACCGCCACGACAGCGACCGAGGCGACCGTGGCGACGGCGGCGAGCAGCGAACGCTGGACGACCCGTTCGCTGCGGTCCAGGGCCTGATGGAGGCGATGGAGGTCGGCCACCGAACGGACCCGCCCGCTGGCGACCGCGGCGATCCCCCGCGTGCCGGCGTAGAGCACGCTCAGCCCGAAGGCCGCTGGCGGCGACAGCAACAGGCCGGCGACGAGCACGGCCGCGAACAGGGCCGTGTTGACGACCGTGACCATGCCGACCCCGAGCTGGACGCCGAAGCCGAAGCCGTAGACCCAACCGCGGTAGGTGTTCAGCCAGCGCTCGTCGACCTGGCGCCGCCCCGGGATGCGCCCTCCGGCCAGGTCGAAGGCGACGCCCAGACCGGCGACCGCGGCGACGACCGCGACGACGGTCGTGTCGTCGCCACCGCCGGAGAACAGATCCGGCGCGGCGAGCGCAGCCAGCGCGCCGAGGCCGGCGAGCACACCGCCGAGCGCCGCACCGCCCACGAGATGGCCGGCGACCAACCACGCGGCGGTGATCCGCCATCGATTTCCCCGTCCCCGCTCACCGAGCGGAGTGATGCTGGTCAGCATCGACGTGCCTCAAGGCGACCAGGCCGCCCGAACAGCGGCCGTGACCGCCACCATGACCACGAGCACGGCAACCATCAGTCGACGTCCTCGGGGAGCGCGGGGCCGGACTCGTCCGGATACAGCGACGGGTGCCCCGGGCCGATGCCGGATGCCGTGAGCGCGGCGTCAGCGGATCCGTCGAGGGCCTCGTCACCCAGGGCCTGCTCGAGAAGGGCGTGGACCTGGGGCCAGCCGGTCGCCGTGCCGGATCCGACGATGCGGCCCTCGTCGCCGTCGACCAGCACGAAGTACGGCGAGCCGGGCACCTCGTAGGCGTGCCACGCCGCGGAGGAGCAAACGGTCCGCACCCCGGCCGGCGCGAGTTCGGCGAGCTTCGACTCGCTGTCGTGGGCGGGGTCCTGCGCGACGATCACGAGCCGGGTGTCGGTGCCCGGCAACTCCAGCGTCGGCGCGGTGAACTCGGACCAGAAGGTCTGACAGGTCCGGCAGCCGGACGACAGAAAGGCGAGCAGCGTGTGACCCTCGCCGCCGACCGAGACGGAGACGGGTCCGCCGCCGGGGACCGTCCCGACCACGTCGCTCACGGTCGGCTTCGCCCGCGGGTCCGCGACCGGGACCGGGCCGACGCCGCCCGCCGCCGGGCCGTCCTCGAGCGGGACGCCGGCACGATCGAGCGCCCGGAGGATGTCGGCGTGGGTGCGAAGCAGGCCGAAGACGATCACGGCCAGCACGGCGATCGCGATCGTCTGCACGATGACGAGCACGATCATGTCGGCACCACCACGCCGAACGCCTGGTCGTAGCGGTACAGGAAGGTGACGGCCTGGGCCCGGTCGACATCGAGCAGACCGCCGAACAGCCAGCCGTTGATGCCCTCGGTGAGCCCGTGCTCGAACGCCCACTGCACCGGCCGCCGGTAGAAACTGTTGGCGGGCACGTCGACGAACGGGAGCTCGACCGACGAATGGGGACGACCGGCGAGGCGCCACAGGAACGTGACCGCCTCGGCCCGGGTGACGACCTGATCCGGCGAGAAGCGGCCCGGCGCGGTGCCGGTGGTGATCTCCTCCTCGGCCATCCACGCGACAGCGTCGGCATACCAGCTGTCCGCGGGCACATCCACGAACGAGGGCGCGGACGTCGCCTGCGGGTTCCCCTGGTAGCGCCACAGGAACGTGGCGAGGTGGGACCGCAGCGCCGGCTCGTTGGGCCCGAAGATGTCGTTGTTGTAGCCGGTGGTGATCTCGTTCTCGGACGCCCAGCCGACGGCCTCGGTGTACCAGCTGTTCGGCGCGACGTCGGTGAAGCCCTCGTGCAGACAGGCACGGTCGTGGAACGCGGTCTGGTTGTCGGTGGCCGGCGTGTCGTCACAGGACGGATCCCACTGCCACGGCACGACACAGGTGACGATCCGGCACGCGATCGGCCCGACGCACTCCACGTCCTGGTTGCACTGGCCGTAGCGGAATCGGGTGCACTCGACGGCCCGGGAGCCGCAGCCCTCGAGGCAACGGCAGTCGGCGGAGGTGCACGCCGACGCGCAGACGCCGGAGCCGGAGCATCCACAGCCGTCGTCGCAGGGCAGGTTGCAGTCCAGGTAGTAGCGGGGCCGCGGATCGCCGTCGACGTCGCAGAACCCGCTGCCGTCGGCCTTCCACCAGCCGGCGACGATGGTGCCGGGCGGGCAGAGGTTCTCCCCCGTGACCTGGCAGCAGAAGTCGGTGTAGCCATCGCAGCACCGACTCCCGCAGTCACAGTCGCTGCCCGCGCACGAGCAGATCGCGGCGTGCGCCGTGGTGGGCCGCAACACGTAGGCGGACGGCGCCACCGCCATGGCCGTCGCGCCCAGGGCGGACTTCGAGAGAAAGCCCCGTCGCGACGAGCGGCCGTCGACGACGCGGCTGAGGGCACCGACCAGACGGCGGCTCATGACGCGTCGCCGTCGATGCGGAACTCCGGACGGGCCGGACCGGGCCGCCGAGCACCCATCGCCTCGGGGAGGGCGGTGAACGCGACGAGGGCGAGGCCGGCGAGCACACCGACGACCAGGACGAATCCCACGCCGCCGGCCGGTTGGTCCTCCATGACCTCGACCGGCGCGTCGCCGGCGATGGCGGCGAACGAGACCGCGGCGAGGGCGGCATTGCCGATCACGTGGATCCACGACGGCGGCGCGTCGACGCGACCGAAGCAACCGCAGGACGCGGCGCCGGCCCGCATCGCCCGCACGACGATCCCGGCGAACGCGACGTAGAACGCGCCGACGAGGGCGGCTGTGAGTGGTCCACCGACGGCGAGGGCGACGACGCCGACGACCGTCTCCACCCCACCGACGCCGACCGCGACGGCGTCGGAGCCGGGCAGACCCAGGGTGGCGAGAAGGTCACCGGTCGGCGCGGGCCGCACGATCTTGGCCACCCCCGCGACCAGCAGCAGGAGCGCGGCAGCGCTGTGGAGGGCGACGAGGACGTCCATCACCCCTGAACGTAACGCGATCGCAATGCTTCGCGACGGACCGGCGCTGGCCGGGCCTTCGCCACCGGTACGGTTGCGCCATGGCCGGCGACCGCCCCGACTTCTACGACCTGATCGCGCGCAACCGGCGCCGCACCTGGGTGCTCCTGTTCGCCTTCTTCGTGCTGCTCGGCGTGGTCGGCGCGGTGATCTCGCTCTCGCTCGGCGGTGGCATCGTGGGCGTGATCATCGGTGTCGGCGCGTCGTTCGGCCTCACCTTCGCCAGCTATTTCCAGAGCGACACCATCGCGTTGCGGGCCACCCGCGCGGTGGAGGCCGACCCCTCCGAATACTCCCGACTCCACAATCTGGTCGCCGAGGTCTCGCTCGCCGCCGGCGTCCCGCAGCCCCGCGTGTTCGTCGTGCACGACCCGTCCCCCAACGCCTTCGCCACGGGGCGCAAGCCCGAGACCGCGGCGGTCGCCGTCACCACCGGACTGATGGACAAGATGAACCGCGCGGAGCTCGAGGGCGTGATCGCCCACGAGATCGCCCACATCCGCAACGGCGACATCCTGGTGATGACGGTCGCCGTCGCCACCGCGGGAGCGATCGCCCTGATCGCCGACATCTTCTGGCGGATGCTCTACTGGGGCGCGCTGACCGGCGGCGGCGCCTCGCACCGGCGCCGCAGCAACGACGGGAACAACGGTCCCAACCCGATCATTTTCATCGGCATGATCGTGGTGGCCGTGCTGGCGCCGCTCGCCGCCGCCCTCCTCCGGGCTGCGGTCAGCCGTTCGCGCGAGTCGCTGGCGGACGCCACCGCCGTCGAGATCACCCGCTACCCGGGCGGACTGCGCCAGGCCCTGGAGAAGCTCGATGCGGACATCACGGTCGTGCGACGCACCTCGCATGCCACCTCGCATCTGTGGATCGAGTCGCCCGACGACCAGGAGACCGGTGCCCGCGGCCGCAAGTTCAACGAGATGTTCAGCACTCACCCGCCGCTCAGCGAGCGCATCGACATCCTGCGCCAGATGGAGGGCCTGCCGCCGTACGAGGGCCCCGACCCCGTCGTGGCGGAGTCGTTGCGCACGATGCAGGACGATCGGGCCGTCAGCGGCGTACCCCGCGGGGTGAGCGCATCGCTCGCCGGGAGTGCGGACTCGGCGCTGGCCACAGTCGATCTCGCCGCCGTCTTCCCGGGAATGGGTGAGGTCGCGGAGGAGGACGACGACCCGGACCACGCACCGGCCGGCTGGTACCACGACCCCGAGAGCGACGACGGGGCCCTGCGCTACTGGGACGGCAGGCGCTGGACCGAACACCGCCACCACATCCCGGATCGCAATCGGATGGCGCCGACCAACGCCCGCCGTAGCCGACTCCCCCGCCCGCCCCGGCGATCGGGACGAGCGGGTCGGTGACACCGCCCGGGCCGGAGTCGCTTCCCGGCGATGCGGCCGAGGTGGGCGTCGGGCCGCATCCCGAGCCGTGGCCTGACGATCCCCGGCTCGATCCGACGCTGCTGGCCGAGGGTGACCGGCGCAACGTGCTCGATCGATATCGCTACTGGACGGTCGAGGCGATCGTCGCCGACCTCGACGAGCGTCGCCACCCGTTCCACGTCGCCATCGAGAACTGGGAGCACGACCGCAACATCGGCACCGTCGTGCGCACGGCCAACGCCTTCCTTGCGGCCCGGGTGCACATCGTCGGCCGCCGGAAGTGGAACCGCCGCGGCGCCATGATGACCGACGCCTACCAGCACATCGACCACCACCCGACCATCGCCGATCTGGTCGACTGGACCACCGCCGCCGGCCTCCCGATCGTCGGCGTCGACAATGTGGCCGGATCCGTGCCGATCGAGACGGTGGAGCTTCCCGAACACGGCGTGCTCCTCTTCGGCCAGGAGGGCCCGGGCCTCTCACCGGAGGCGCGCCAGGCCGCCACGATGACGTGTTCCATCGCCCAGTTCGGATCGACCCGCTCGATCAACGCCGGCGTCGCCGCCGGGATCGCCATGCACACCTGGATCCGTCGCTGGGGCCTCGGTCAACACTGACCCGAGCGGACGTGATCCGGCACTCGACATCGATGTCGTCCGGATGCAGCGGTCCGCGAGAACCACGAGCAAGCGATCGCCTAGGTTGCGTCCCATGAGCGCGGAGGAGGCACTCGACCGGGTCTACGACGAGGACCTCGAGCCCAACTGCTCCACGCCGCCGCTCGCAGGTCGGAACGCCCTCGTCACCGGAGCCAATCACGGGATCGGCGCCGCGACCGCAACTGCGCTCGCTGAGCTCGGCGCCGACGTCGCCGTCAGCTACCTCCGTACCGGCGATCCCGACCGGTCCGACGACTACAACACGGCTCGAGCCGCCGACGGCTCGCAGACCATCGCGTCGATCGAATCGCACGGTCGGCGCGGACTTGCTGTCGAGGCGGACCTCTCCGACCCAGACGCTCCAGGGTCGCTGTTCGAGAGGGTCGAGTCGGAGCTCGGTCCGATCTCGATCCTGGTTCACAACGCCAGCGGCTGGCGCAAGGACAGCTACGCACCGCAACGAGCAGATGTCGTCGGCCGCACGAGCGCCATGGTCGATCGGGTCACGATCGACGCTCAACTGCACGTCGACGCTCGCGCGGGTGCGCTGTTGATGGCCGAGTTCATCACCCGACACCGTGCACGAGCGGCGACATGGGGACGAATCGTCACGCTGACATCGGGCACGGGACGTCAGTTTCCCGGCGAGGTGTCCTACGGCGCGGGCAAAGCGGCACTGATCAGCTACACGCTGTCCGCTGCGGCCGAGATGGCCGACGACGGGGTCACGGCCAACGTCCTGTATCCGCCGGTCACCGATACCGGCTGGATCACCGATGAGGTACGCGAGTTCGTGGCGAACGACGGCGACCACCATCACATCGCGGAACCATCCGAGGTGGCCGACGTGATCGGCTGGCTTTGCTCTGGCGCGGGCCGACTCGTCACCGGCAACATCCTCCGCCTTCGCTGATCCGTCGACGCTGACGATCCCGACTCGCGTCGAGTTCGGCGAGCACGCCGTCGTCGGGTCGCGGTTCGCGATCGAGATGAACGGCGCGGAGTTCGTCCATGAAGCGATCGCTCAGGTCGGGTCCTCCGTCGGCCAAGAGGCGGGCCCGGACGGCAAGTTCCGGAGTCGTGGGCAGCCAGCGCGATCCCCAGTCACCGAGCTCGACGATGAGTGGGACCAGTTGGATGGCCGGCTCGGTGAGGTGATAGTCGATCTTCTGACGATGCCCGGGTACGGCGCTGCGGGTCAGCAGTCCCGCGTCCGTGAGTTTGGCGAGACGCGAGGCCAGGACGTTGCTGGCGATGCCCTCCACCGAGTTGTTGAGGAGTTCGCGGAACCGAGTGGAGCCGCCGAACATCACGTCGCGCAACACGATGAAGCTCCATCGGTCCCCGAGGAGCTCCATGGTCATGTTGATCGGACAGCCCGACCTCCCGTCGCTCACATCGAGCAGCCCTCGGTCAACCGATTGCGCCATGCAATCAGTCTAGCTATCGTGGGCCCCTCAGCACCGATTGCGACCTGCAACCGGTAGACGTCGGAGGAACAGCAAGTGACGCAACGGGTGAGGGTGCAGAACTTCACGGTGTCGGCGGACGGGTACGGAACCGGCGACGGGCAGTCGCTCGAGCAGCCGTTCGGGCACGCCGACCCGACGACGCTGATGGAGTGGGCGTTGGCGACGGCGAGCTGGCCCGGTCGAACCGACGAGGGAGGATCGCGGGGCATCGACGACCACCTGTGTCGCGACTTCGATCACGGGATCGGAGCGGAGATCATGGGTCGAAACAAGTTCGGTCCCCAACGCGGACCCTGGGAAAACCACGACTGGCTCGGCTGGTGGGGCGACACGCCGCCGTTCCACACGCCGGTGTTCGTGCTCACCCACCACGAACGTCCGTCGTTCCCACTCGCCGACACCACGTTTCACTTCCTCGACGCCACGCCACAGGAGGCGGTCGAACGCGCCGCCGACGCCGCGGGCGGGCTCGACGTGCGGCTCGGGGGTGGGCCGAGCACGATCCGCTCGTTCCTCGACGCCGATGTGGTCGACGACCTGCACATTGCCGTCGCCCCGATCACGCTCGGCGCCGGCGTCCGGCTCTGGGACGACCCGTCCGAGTTCGACGACCGGTTCCACCACGACACCATCCCGAGCCCGAGCGGCGTCACCCACCACCTCCTGTGGCGACGCGACACCTGAACGACGAACCGAACACACGATGCCCCGAACCCCGCGGGGACGTCAGATGACGACGCGGCGAGCGGCGGTCGCGGGGTCGCCGGTGTTGGCGGTGCCGGACGGCTCGATGAGCAGCAGCTCTGCCTCCTCGGCCGCGTAGGGCTGGTGCTCCACGCCGACCGGCACGACGAACAACTCGCCGGGTCCCAGGTCGACATCGCCCTCGCTCATCCGGATCGTGATGCGACCGCTCAGCACGAGGAAGAAGTCGTCGGTGTCGTCGTGGTGATGCCAGACGAACTCGCCCTTGACCTTCACGACCATCACGTCGTGACCGTTGAACTCGGCAACGGTTCGCGGCGACCAGTGTTCGTCGAACTGCGCCAGCTTCGCCGCGAGGTTCACGGCTTTCGGTCCATCGTGATCAGCCATCGGCGAAGTGTTGCACAGCCCCGCGCCAGCCTGCGCCGACGATCACTGCTGAAAGGCGGTTGCTTCGATCTCGAGGAGCCACTCGTGGTCGTAGATGTCGACGATGACGACCGTGAGCGCCGGGGTTGCCCCCGCCAACTCCTCCTGCCTGATGTCGGAGTTGAGCTCTCGGTGCTCGCGCGACGCTCGCGAGAACCGCCTTGACGTTGCGCCAGACCTGGCGGCACTGCTCCTCGAAGCCGGACGGGACGGTGCCGTCGCGGTCAGCCGGAATCTGGCCGCTGATCGAGAGCAGACGGCCCGGTGTCGTGACCTCCACACCCTGGCTGTACCCGCCGGCCGCCGAGGGCGCGTCATCCGGATCGTGCGAGATTCCACTCATCACGAGATGATCGCACGGCTGCGGTGCGTCGCTGCGGCGACAGCCGCGGCCTCAACGGCGCCGCTTGCCCGATCGAGCCGCTCTGAGACTTCGCGCCGGTTCGAGCTGGCGTCCCCGCGGGGACATATTTGTGTCGCCGATGTGACACAACTGGCGACTCTCGGACGAGGCGGTGGGTCGGCCGTCAGTTTTGGTTGACAACGGCGACGGCTTGTCAAGCAAAACTGACGACCAACGCTCGCGAGAGAAACCCTGCATCGTCCTGCTCGTCTTCCTCGGCCGAGAGGCCTCAGCGCCACCGCCGACGGCGCGGATCCACCTATCTGTCACACTGCCAGGCGTGTCCAGCGACTCGTTAGATTCCGCCATCGACCTCGTCGCCGATGATGTCGAGGATCTGTCGAACCCTGTGATCTTCGCGATCGCGCAGCGAGGAGACGGCTTCGACGATGCCTGCAACAGGCTGAGCGTTCGGCCCGCCGAGCGGCTCGTCGACGGGGAACTCGACTTCCACGGGGCAGATGGGGTCATGAACTGGGTTTGGTCGTACATCACCGCTGCGTTGGTGGACGGCGCATCACTACCTGAACCTGCGTTTTCGATCTACGACGCCATCGATGCTGGCGAATACCACCATCGGGGTGACGGTGCGGAAGTCGACCCGGTGGAGAAGTACACAATGCCGGCTCTCCGAAAGATCCTCGCCAAGCTCTGAGCCGCCCGTATCCGGCATTCCCGAGCGGGACTGAGCCCAGACGACTCTGCGGAGTCCTTGAAAGCGTGGACGTGGAGCGTCCCCGCGGCGACGCGGTGTGGAACGCCGACTACTCCACCATCGCGATGAGTTCCTCATCGCTGGGGATCTCCACGCCCGGCACGTAGTACGTGTAGAGCTCCTGCACGACCGACTCGAGATCGGCCGGATCGGTCGTGGCGAGCGAGACCGTCACCATCGAGCCGTACATGTGGATGGATTCGACGTTCCCGCACGCGAAGATCCGCTTGGCGAGCACGTCGGGCGGACGGGTGTCGATGATCTCCTCACCGGCCCGGTAGCGCTCGTGGCCCATGCCCGTGAGGGTGCGGTTGAGCTCGAAGCGGACGACGCCCGGCTTCGGTGAGCTGGTGCGGAGGAAGGTGACCGGCTGTCCCATATCGAGGAGAACGTTATCCGGCCCGGCGAGCCCAGGCCCACATCGCCAGACCGATCGACACGACGCCCAGGACGGTGTGGACCACCGTGAACCCGACCTCGTGGTCGTCGATGATGATCCCGATCCCCCGGACGGACCACCAGACCACGGTCCACAGCACGAGCACGGCGAGGATCCGATCGAGTCGCCCGCCCCGTCGCCACTGCACCGCGACCGCGACGCCGAGGAGGACGAACGCGGCGGCCGCCGCGATCCGCCAGGTCATGCCGCCGGAGGACAGATCGTCGTCGGCGAGCACATTGCGGGTCCGGCTCGTCCAGACGAGCACGGTCCAGATCACGAACGCGAGCAGCGGAAGACGACGGGTCACGCGCGCAGGCTACGGCCGCCGCTCAGAACAGGCCGAGCTGGGCCTCGTCCTCGTCGACGATGCGGGGCAGCGCCGTCCACCGCAGGTCGTCCATGAACGCCCACCGGCGCCGGTGCACCGCACTGGGTCCATACGCGGCGAGGGCCGCCTTGTGCCGGGGGCACGGGTACCCCTTGTTGCCGACGAAGCCGTAGGCCGGATGATGGGCGTCCCATTCGCGCATGATGCGATCCCGCGTCACCTTCGCCACGATCGACGCCGCCGCGATCGACAGGCTGATGGCGTCGCCTTTCACGATCTTGGTGGTCGGGTGGGTCTCGATGAAGTCCCAGTTGCCGTCCACCAGCACATGGTCGACAGGGACGCCGAGGTCCGCCAACGCCCGCTGGGCGGCGAGCTTCTGCGCGGCCGACATGCCGAGCTCGTCGCACTCGTCCTGGGTGGCGTGGGCGACGGCGACATGGTCGGCCCAGTCGACGATGCGGTCGTGCATCACCTCGCGTTCGGACTCGGTCAACATCTTCGAATCGCGCACCTTGGTGAGCCGCTTGTCGCGGGGGACGACCACCGCGGCGAGGGTCAGCGGACCCGCCCACGAGCCGCGCCCGACCTCGTCGATCCCGGCCACGTGGATGCAGCCGTCGTCCCAGAGGGCGCGCTCGAGGCGCAGTCCCGGGGCCTTGCCCCTGATCGACTTGCGCAGCTTCGGTGCGGTCGTTGCCATCGGTTCGGACGGTAGCCCAGCGACCGGACCGGTACGGTGCCCACCATGAGCGATCCGATCCGATCGAACCGGTCGCGCTGGTCGATCGTCAGCCATCGCAGCGCGGCGAGCGTCGCATCCGCGCACTCGCTGCTCAGCGTGCTCTCGTTCGCCTCCATCGGATCGAGCGGCTCGGTCCTGTCGATCGGGTCCGCAGGCTCCATCCTCTCGAGCGGGTCGAGCGGCTCGATCCTCTCGGTCGGCTCGTCCGGATCGATCGGCACCATCGGGGGACGCGGGGCGATCGGCGGCCGCACCGCAACGCCGCCGGACCGGATCGCCGGCGTGCTCGCCGCCGTCGCGGTGCTCGCCGCATGGCGCGACCCGCGCTGAGACGGCGCGCTTCAGTCGCCGGGTTCGGCCAGCAACGCCTCGCCGGCACGCTCGAGGGTCGACCACGAAGGGTCGAGGCCCGGGCAGCGCATCTCGATGGCGTCACTTCCGCCATGGCGTTCCCACAGCAGCGCCGGACGGGGGCCGTGCCAGCGCACGCTGAACGACACCCGACCGTTCGCCGTGCCGCAGTTGCGGACGTCGATGTTGTTGCCCCGCCAAGCCGTCGGCACGTCCGGCAGCACGGCGATGGCCCCGGTCGACGACGCGTCGATCACATGGTCCAGGACCGTGGCCGCGGCCCGCGCCGCGGACGTCACAGGCTCGAAGGCGCCCGTGGCGACGCCGGCGGCGCGGCGGGCGTCGTCGGCCGCTCGGGGCGCCGTCGCGTCGAGGACACGGGCCACCTGTTCGAGGGTGGCCCCATCGATCGCATCGCCGGCCGCGGCCGCGAGCACGTCGGCGAACACCGCCAGGCCGGACTCCTGGCCGGCGAGCAGCTCCCGCGACGCGAACGCCCGCATCGCCGCCACGGCATCGGCGCCACGGAGCCGGCCGGCTTCGGTCGCCGCGGCGACCGTGGCCCGGGCGCGGTCCGCTTCGGTGAGCAGCCCGGCGACGTCGAGCACCATCGCCGCTTCCGCCGCGGCGCGGGGATCGTCACTCCCGGCCAACACGACGAGGTCGGGGACGATGCGGCTCCAGGCCTCCCCGAGGTCCGCGTTCGGGACGTCGATCGTCAGCGCATCAGCGGTCACCGCCCGCCAGCCGGCCGCGACATCCTCCGGCGTCGACGGTCGGGTTGGGAAGGCGCCCTCCACCAGGACCTCGAATCGCACCCGCTGGCGATGCGGGAGCGCCACGACGAGTGCGCCCGTCGGGTCGACGCCGTCGACCTTGCCGCGGGCCTCCTCCACGCCCGCGGTCACGTCACCCCAGGGATCCCCGCGGCCGGCGAAGACGGCACCGGCCGGCCGTTCCGCGCGGATCCATTCCGTGGCGTCGAGCGTGATGGCATCCACGTCCGCATCGACGGCACCCGGGCCGTTCACCCGTCCGGCCAGCGCGATCGCGACCGCGGTGGCGGACGCGTTCTCGAACTCCACGACCAACACCCGGCCGAGGCCGTCGTTGGCCGCGGCCACCCGCTGCACCACGTCACCACCGGGCACCCGCAGCCATGTCTCGTAGACCGGGGCATCGCTCACCCGGGACTGCCGAACCGCCACTTCGTCGTGCGCCACCCGCCAACGGTCCTCGGCCCCGACCCCCCACTCGAGCCACCAGCTGCCGTCGATCGCGCCGACCCGGCCCTTGGCGTCGACGACGGCCGTGGGCCCGTCGAGGTCGCCGATCACCGCTCCGTCGAGCGCGGGCGTCGGCTCGGCGTCCGACCGTCGGGCGCGGTCCTGCCACCAGCGACGCATCAGTCGGGGGCGGACTCGCTGGTCGCCGGCCGCTGCACGAGACCGCGATACGCCTGGGTGGCGGAGCGACCCTCGGTCACACAGGCCCGCATCTCGGCGGCGATCGGCATCTGGACGTCGTAGCGCTCCGCCAGATCGAGCACGATCCTGGCGGTCTTCACGCCCTCGGCGACCTGGTTCATCTCTTCGATGATCTCGTCGAGGGGGCGGCCCTTGCCGAGCTGCTCGCCGACGTAGCGATTGCGGCTCTGCGGGCTCATGCAGGTGGCGAGCAGGTCACCCATGCCGGCAAGACCGGCGAAGGTGGCCGGATCGCCACCCATGGCCACGCCGAGCCGGGTGAGTTCGGCCAGACCGCGGGTCATGACGGCGGCGCGGGTGTTGTCGCCAGTGCCGAGTCCGTCCGCCATGCCGGCGGCGAGGGCGATGACGTTCTTCAACGCGCCGCCGATCTCGCACCCGATGACGTCATTGTTCGTGTAGACGCGGAACAACGAGGAGGAGAAGACCTCCTGCAGTCGCTTGGCGATCGTGAGGTCCTCGAACGCGACGACCGCCGCGGCCGCGCTGCCGGCGAGGATCTCCTTCGCGAGGTTCGGGCCGGTGAGCACGCCGACCGGATGCCCGGGGAGCTCCTCCTCGACCACCTCCGTCATCCGTTTCATGGTGCCGAGCTCGAGGCCCTTGGCGAGCGACACGACGGGCACCCAAGGCCGGACGAACGGACGTAGCTCTTCGAGGGTCGCGCGGAAACCGGCGGACGGCACGCCCATGACGAGCACGTCGGCGGCCCGCACGACGGCGGCCAGATCGGTCAACGCCCGGAGGTCCGGATGCAAGCTGAATCCCTCGAGATACCGGGGGTTCTCGTTGCGTTCGTTGATCGCCTCCGCCACGTCGTCGCGCCGGCTGTGGATCACCGTCGGCGTGTTGTGCGCACACAGGTGCGCGACCGTGGTTCCCCACGATCCCGCTCCGATCACCGCGACGTTGATGTCCATGGCGGTCACCCTAGACCTGCGTGCTCACGCAGGCTCAGGCGAGGCGTGCGATCCTGGCGCCGTGACCGACTCCGCACTGGCCCCCGAACTGGCCCGGATTCGCCTCCACGACGTCGGTCACCCGGGCGCGCTGGAGACGTTCGCCACCGTGATCGACGAGTTCCGCTGACGCGGCCCGGCCCTAGACTCGTCGCACCGTGAGCAACGCGTCGCTGGGCACGATCGTCCTCATTCCGATTCGGTCGTTCGACGACATGAAGACTCGTCTCGCCGGGGCGCTCGACCTCGACCAGCGCCGCCGCCTCGCGATCTGGATGGCGGAGCGGGTCGTGGCCGCAGCCGATCCGTTCCCGACGATGATCGTCACGGACGACCTCGAGGTGGCCGAGTGGGCCCAGGCGACGCGGGCCGGCGTGCTCGACCCCGGCGTCCGCGGGCTCAACCCGTGTGTCACCGCCGCGGTCGCCGCGGTTGCCGCCGACGGCCACGAGCGGGCGATCATCGCCCACGCCGACCTCCCCGCGGCCGCATCACTCGCCCCGCTCGACGGCGACGGTGTACTGATCGCCCCCGACCGGGCGCGGGACGGGTCCAACGTCCTGAGCGTGCCCACCCGCGCCGGTTTCGTCTTCCAGTACGGCCCCGGCTCGTTCGCGGCCCATCAGGCGGAGGCCGAACGGTGCGGCCTCGGGCTCACGGTCGTCGACGACCCTGATCTCGCCTGGGACGTCGACGATCCCGCCGATCTCCCCGCGGAGTGGCGCGCCGTCGTCGAGCAGGAGGCGCGCTGATGCGCGTCGACCTCCCCGTCCCCGCCGGCGCCCTCGCGATCGCGGCGCACCCCGACGACATCGAGTTCGAGTGTGGCGCCACCCTCGCCAAGTGGTCAGCGGCCGGCGCGACGTGCCACATGCTCGTCTGCACCGACGGCCGCAAGGGCACCTGGGACGTCGACGCCGACACCGACGCGCTGATCGCCCGCCGCCAGCGCGAGCAACACGAGGCCGCCCGTCGGCTGGGCATCACCGGCGAGGTTCGGTTCCTCGGCGTGGAGGACGGCGAACTGGCCAACACCGTCGACAACCGCAGCGCCGTGGCCCGAATCGTGCGCGAACTCCGACCTTCCGTCGTCCTCGGTCACGACCCGTGGCGTCGGTGGCGGATGCACCCGGATCATCGAAACGCGGGCTTCCTCACCGTCGACGCCGTGGTCGCGGCCCGCGACCCGCACTACCACCGCGAACACGACGTGCCCCATCACCGGCCGGACCACCTGCTGCTGTTCGAGTGCGAGGAACCCGACGTCTGCGAGCGGATCGACGACGCGCACCTCGAAGCGAAGGTCCAGGCCCTGCTGGCCCACGAGAGTCAGTTCGAGACCACGATGAAGGTCGACGCCGACGACGACGGCTCGCAAGCCGACGCGTTCCGCCAACGCACCCGGGCGAAGGCCCGCCGCCACGGTCGTGCGGCCGGCGTCGCCCTGGCCGAGGCGTTCCGCCGCCTCGACCCCGCCGGTTGAAGAGCGCCAGTGGGGTGCCTCCGGAGAGACACCCCACCGACTGATCGGCTGCGTTGGCGGGTTGGGTGGTGCCGCAGCCGACGTTCTCTGCGACGATGGCCGGGTTGCGATCAGTGTTCCGGCCTCGCCCCGCGTCCGTCCCGACGCCCGGACCCGGCCGTTGGTCGCGGGATTTCTTTCGCGACCCGGCACCCGCGTCGTGCGTCGGGAACGCCATGACGGCAGCACTGCTCCCACACCGAGCCTGGTGGGACTCGCTGCTGTCGCTCGCGAGCTCGCTCGACCCTGTCGCGGCACCGTCCCCGGCGTCGGGGTCCGGCGCGCCGCCGCCCCGCCGATCGAACCGTCCCGACGCGGACATCCTCGCCATGGAGCCGGCCGAGGCCTTGGCGGCGTTGAGCCGGCGCCACGCCGACGCCGTCTATCGCGTCGCGCTGTCCGTCACCCGCAACCACGAGCTGGCCGAGGACGTCGCCCAGGACGCCCTGCTGAAGGCGTGGCAGGCGCTCCCGACGTTCCGCGGCGACGCCCCGCTGAAGAACTGGTTGCTGCGGATCGCCCACAACACCGCCATCTCGGCATTGCGTCGGCGCCGCGACGTCCACCTCGACCCGATGGACCTCCCCGAAGCGCCGGTACCCGACCACCTCACGGTGGAAGCACGGGTCGAGGATCGCGTCTCGGCCGGAGCGTTCCAGGATGCGCTCGGCGAGCTCGACGAGCTGAGCCGAAGCGTCGTCGTGCTCCGCGAAGTCGAGGGCCTGTCCTACGAGGAGATCTCGCAGGTGCTCGAGGTGCCTCTCCCCACGGTGAAGACGCGCCTGCTCCGGGCCCGCCGAGTCCTCGCCGCCGCGCTCGAGGGGTGGAAGCCATGAGGTGGTTCCATCCGTCCGCCCGCTCGCTCCAGCGCTGGCTCGACGACGGCGATCCGGACGACGTCGACGCCCACGTCGCCGGATGCGACCGGTGCGCCAACCGACTCGAGGAGCTCGCCGCGCCCCTGCCGGACCTGACGCAGGCGCTCAACCGCTCGCTGCGAGCCCCGGACGACCTCGTCCAACGCCTCGGCGCCCGAATGACCGAGACCATGCGTGCTCGCGAAGACCTGCAGCTCCTCCTCGAGCTGATGGGGGTTCCGCTGGGTACGGTGCGGTCACTGATGATGGAGGACGACGCATGAACGACCCGAACTGGATCGGCGCCGCCATCGCCGCGGCCGCGGGGATCGTCGTCGGCAGCATCCTCGCCCGGATCGTCCGCGGCGTGCTCAGCCGCGAACGTCGACCGGAGCCGGTGCGAGAGGCGGCGGGCGCGATCGCGAGCCTGTTCTTCGCCGCCGCGGTGATCGTCGGCCTGATCACGGCGCTCGGCTTCGTCGATGACGCCGCCGTCGACGATCTCCCCAACGACTTCATCGACTATGTGCCCCGCGCGCTGTCCGCGGCGATCGTGTTGATCGTCGCCAACATCGCGGCGACGTTCATCGTCGCGGCGCTCGAGCGCTCACTCGGTCACGTCTCGCCGGCGGTGCGCCGACGGGTCCCACCGACGGTGCGGGGCGCGATCCTGTTCATGGGCGCGCTGATCGCCGCCAACCAACTCGGCGTCGACACCCAGATCCTCACGATCGCGGCGGCCGCGCTGTTCTTCGGGATCGCCCTCACGGTCGCCCTGGTGGCCTACTCGGGCTCGGGCCCGGTGGCCTCCGAGGTCGCCGCGAGCCGCGCCCTGCGTCGAGTGCTCGCCGTCGGCGACGCCGTCGACACCGAGGCTGCGACCGGCACCATCGTCGAGCTCCACACGGTGAAGGCCGAGATCGAGACGGCCGACGGCCGCCGCGTCCTCGTCCCCTACACCGCGCTCCTCGACGCCGTCATCGGCATCACCCGCGCCGATCCCTGAGTTGAGACGCCGGGGTCAGAGTCCCGTCCCACCTCGCTCGGTCAGCCGGCGACGGCGCCCATGATGGCCTTGGTCTCGAGGAAGTCCTCGAGCCCGAGCAGGCCCCATTCGCGTCCGTTGCCCGAGCGCTTGTAGCCGCCGAACGGTGCGTTGAAGTCCAGCTGGGCACCGTTGACGTGCATCATCCCCGTACGGATCCGCTTGGCGACGGCGAGCGCCCGTTCGGGGCTGCCGGAGATGTAGCCGGACAAGCCGTAGACCGTGTCGTTGGCGATCTGGACCGCATGATCCTCGTCCTCGTAGCCGATCAGGACGAGCACTGGGCCGAAGATCTCCTCCTGCGCGATCCGCATGTCGTTCGTGACATCTGCGAACAGCGTGGGCCGCACGTAATAGCCCTTCTCGAGGCCGTCGGGACGACCCAGGCCACCCGTGACGAGGGTCGCACCCTCGTCGATGCCGACCTGGATGAGCGACTGGATGCGGTTCCACTGCAGCTCCGACACGACAGGACCGATCGTGGTGGCATCGCTCGACGGATCGCCCACGACGATGCCCTCCATCGCGGCCCGCGCGATCTCCTTCGCCTCGTCCATGCGAGCCATCGGCACCAGCATCCGGGTCGCGGCGTTGCAGGACTGACCGGAGTTCACGCACATGCCGCCGGCATCGCGGGCGACTGCGGTGGCGAAGTCGGCGTCGTCGAGGATGATGTTGGCGGACTTGCCGCCGAGCTCCTGGGCCACCCGCTTCACGGTGTCGGCGGCGTTGCGGGCGACTTCGATCCCGGCGCGGGTCGAGCCGGTGAACGACATCATGTCGACATCCGGGTGCGCGGAGAGATGCGAGCCGACGGTAGGCCCGTCCCCGTTCACCAGGTTGAACACGCCGGCCGGCACACCGGCTTCATCGAGGATCTCCGCGAGCAACAGGGCGTTGAGCGGGGCGACCTCCGACGGCTTCAGGACCATGGTGCAACCGGCGGCCAGGGCCGGGGCCACCTTGCAGGCGATCTGGTTCAGCGGCCAGTTCCACGGCGTGATCATCCCGACCACGCCGACCGGCTCCTTCACGAGCAGCGTCGTGCCGAGTTCTTCCTCGAACTCGAAGTTCTCCAGGATTCCGGCGGTCGTGAGGAAGTGCATCAGGCCGGTCGGTGCCTGGGCCGCCTTCGCGAGGAAGCCGGGCGCGCCCATCTCGGCGCTGATCACGTTGGCGAGGTCCTCGGCCCGGGCCCCGATGAGCTCCACCACCTTGTTGAGGATCGTCAACCGCTCCTCCTTGGTGCTCAGCGACCAGGTGTCGAAGGCGGCCTTCGCCGCGGCAACGGCCGCGTCGACGTCTGCGGCCCCTCCCATCGCGATCGACGCGATGGGCTCCTCGGTCGCCGGGTTGATCACCTCGAGCGTGGTGTCGGTACTGGGCTCCACCCAGGCTCCGTCGATGTAGAACTTGCCGGTGTTCTCGCTGATCACGATGTGCTCCGTTGCTGGGATGGCGGGCTGATGCGACGCTACCGCCCGCGACGCGTTCGTGGGAAGGTCGGACCGCCGGTCGAAGGTGGGACGGGACTCTGACCCCGCCGTCTCATCTCGCCAGGAGATCCTCGATGAGGGCGGCCATTTCCATGGGCTTGTCGCCCTGGATCGAGTGACCCGCTCCGTCGACGACGATGTGGATCGTGTCGGGGCGCCGCTTCAGCCATTCCTCGACGTCCTCGTCACCGATGACGCTCCACTTGCCGCCCTGCCAGAGGGTGATCGGCACCTTGACCTGGTCGACCTTGTCCCACAGGTCATCGAACGACGGTGCGTCGTCGCCGCCGATCTTCCAGTCCCGCATCCGGTCGTAGCGCCAGGTCCAACGGCCGTCGTCCATCTCGTAGGCGTTGTGGAGGATGCCGCGACGCAGGGACGACTCGCTGCGCCCCGGGTTGTACTCGACGGTGCGGGCGAGGATCTCGGCGAAGTCGGCGAAGTACTCGGGTCCGTCCACGAACGTGATGATCGGCTCGGCCTTCGCGTGATCCGTTCCCGGCGTGACGTCCACGACCCCGAGACGCTTGACGAGCTCGGGATGGTCCGCCGCGAGACAGATCGCGGTCATGCCGCCGAGCGACATCCCGATGACGGCCTCGGCGTTCGGCGCCAGCCGGCGGACCGCCTGGGCAACGTCATCAGCCATCGTGGTCGGCAGGTAGTCGTGTTCGGGACGGTGGTCGCTGTGACCGTGGCCGGGGAGGTCGATCGCCACCAGTGGGCGCCCGAGCTTCATGGCGACGGTGTCCCACGTGTGCGCGTTCTGGGCGCCGCCGTGGATGAGGACGAGCTCCGGGTCGGCGTCGCCCCACACGAGCGCCGAGAGGTCGATGCCCCGCTCCAGCGCGATCGTCTCCCGCCGCACGACGGGAGCCGAATCGAAGGGAAGGTCGTACTCGGCCGCGTTCTCGTGGAACAGGCCGAACTCGTCGTAGGCCGGGGTCTCGCTCACGGCCGGGACCGTACCCGGCCCGGTCGGACCGGACCAGAAGCCCGGCCCCGCTCAGCCGTGCGAGCCGCCCGTCGCGGTGAAGCTGAACGTCTTCGAGCCACCGAGACCGCTCACCGACACCGAGAACGTCTCGCCGCGGGGCGCCGACGGGAACTCGACCGTGCGCTCCCAGTGGCCGTGGCCGTCGGCAGTCGTCGTCCCGGAGCCGTACGGCGACGAGATGGTGATGGTCGATCCGGGGCTGGCGGCGCCACTGAAGATGTCGTACGGCACGTTCTCACCGCACGAGCCGTACGCCTGGCCGGCCGTGAAGGCGACGGTCACCACCGGCGCCGCGGTCGTCGTGGTCGGTGCCGCGGTGGTCGTGGTGACGATCGGGGCTGGGTCGCTGTCGGCGGCCGGTGTCACCTCGTGGCTCAGGTGCTGCGGTCCGTCGCTCGCCGGCACGACCGGCTCCGACGCGGGCGCGGTCTCCTGCGGGGCGACGACCGGATCGATCGGGTGCGCCTCGAGTGGCGGCAGCTCGCGCGCGGCCGACGAAGCCGACAGACGCGGCTCCTCGAGCGGATCCAGCGTGGCGGGAGCGTCGCCCCCGGCGGCCGCCGCGTCGAGCGAGGTGTCGGCATGACCCGCGGGCAGCGCCCACGCGCCGACGGCGGCAGTCGAGAGGATGCAGAGGAAGACGAGGAAACGTCGCATGAACGGGGTGGACTCCTGGGTGATGACTCGAGACCGGTGAACGCCCACCCCGGATCGTCCGGGCACCGGATCAGCCCACCGCAGCGAGCCGACACCCCTACGACGCCGCACGACCGCCGATCTATGACAGCGCACGGGAAGAAACGGTGCGTATCGTGACGTCCGTGCGGACCCGACTCCTGATCCCCCTGCTCACCGCTGCCCTGCTGCTCGCAGCGTGCGGCGACGACTCCGGCGCCGACCCCGAGGACGACCCGTCGTCCACGACCACCACGGCGGGTCCGGCCGACGACGGGGGCGAGGACGACACCGGCGACGATGCCGGCGAAGACGATGCCGGCGAGGACGACGCCCCCACCACGACCACGACCGGCGGCGCGCCAGCGAACCCCACCACGACGACCGCGGCACCGTCGACCACCCAGCCACCGGCCGGCCCCACGGGCGTGCTCGCCGACGGCACCGTCACCACGGCGGCCGGCCTCACCGCGACCTGGGAGCTCTCCAGCGACGGCGCGTCCCTCTGCTTCGATGCCGAGCTCACCCATGCCGATCCGGACGAGGCGGCCGCACTCGGCGAGGGGCTCACGTCCTGTCTCTCCCCATCCGGCGGACTGGACGACATGGACAGCGGCCTCAGCGTCGATGTCGGCACCGTCGACGGCGACAAGACGATCGGCTACCTGTGGGGCCGAGCCGACGCGAGCGTGATCCGTCTCACGATCGAGCACGGCGACGGAAGCCAGACCTCGGTCCCGTTGCTCGACGGCCCCACCGACGTGCAGGTGTTCGCCTACGTGGTCGACGTCGACACGATCCCCGGCGTTCTCGGACTCGACGCCGTCTCCGGCGAGGGCATCGAGGGGTCGGCCGAGATCCGCGACTTCCTGCGCAGCGGGCCGACCTATCCGGTGGTCGTGCCGACCACCACGACCCGCCCGCCCGACTACCCGACGAGCTGACCATGGCGGCGTACCACTTCGACGGCGACTCGATCGTGCTGGAGCTCACCCGCGGCGAACGGCTGGGCGCGTTCCATTTCGGCGAGCTGCGGATGCCGATCTCGGCGATCCGCGCGGCACGCGCCGTCGACAATGCCTACGCCGAGGTGCGGGGGCTGCGGGCGCCGGGCACCGGCGTGCCCCGTCGACTCCTGCTCGGCACCTGGCGCAAGCGAGGATCGAAGTCGTTCGTGATCGTGCGGGGCAAGGCGCCCGGAAGCGTGATCGAGTTCGACGACGGTCCGTTCGACCGTTGGATCACGAACCTGCCGGTGCCCGACCGGCTGCTCGATCAGTCGTAGCTCGGGGCGCTGAACGCGCCCTCGAGGCCGTAGGGCCGGTACGGCCCGAGCATGACCTGTTCGAGCACGCCGATGCCGACACGATCCCCGTAGGTCGCCCGCACGAGATGCTGCACGTGCTGGTTCTCGTACACCGTCTCGTCGACGTCGGCGAGCGCCCACGATTCACTTTCCATCGCGAGCTCGCCGTGCCACTGGCCGTGGACCCACGTCGGGTGCATGTAGCCGATGCCCTTCATCCGGTAGGTGAAGATCGGTTCGAGATGCACCTCGTGGCGCTCACCACTGTCGATCGACGTCATCGCGATCGTCGCCTCCTTCACCATCCGGCTGCCGGACTTGAACGACAGTTGGTGCTCGAGCGCCCGCATGTGTTCGGCCGCCTCGTCCTCGACGCCGGGAAGGTCGTCGACCGAGTCGTAGACCGGCAGCTTCGCGCCGACGTTGAAGAGCGGCCGGCCCTTCCAGTCCTCGAACAGCTGGTAGTGCAGGCACAGATCGTCGAAGTTGATCGGTGCCCACAGGAAGAAGAGGCCACCGTTGGGGTTCGGCGGACTCGGCGCCCCGCGAGTGTCGCCGCCGACGAGTGGACGGATCCCCCACGAGCGGTCCTTGGTGCCCCACGTCTGCGCCCGGTCGAGCTCGAGCCGGTTGCCCTCGAACTCGATCCAGCCCGACCAGTGGCCGAGCTGGGCGAACCGCGTCGTGTCCATCGTCTTGCGGAGCCCGCCGCTGCCGAAGTGGTGGCGGGGTTCCTCGACGTTGCCGGTGCGGCCTTCCCAGAGGAGGTCACACGTCCAGTCCGTCTCGTTCGCATCGAGCGTGACGCGGAGGGATTTCATGGGCTCGAAGATGTCGATGTTGAACGGACCGACTCGGAGTTCGCTCGGCTCGGGCGTGGCGCGGGCGGACGCGTGGAACGCGTACTGGCGGCCCTCCCAGACGACCGAGATGCCACAGTCCTGGATCCCGAGGTGCGGGTAGAGCGCGGTGCCGATGCCGAGGTACATGTCACCGGCGCGGGAGTAGCCGTTGAACCAGTAGCGCTCGTAGACGTCCTTGTCGCTGCTCGCCGGATGCGCGATCGGATCGGGTGTCTGATGGATCGGGAAATCGTCGAACTTGCTGAGGACCATGTCCGGCAGGTTCGCAGTTCGTTCCGGGCGGCGCCAGCTCAGGCGTCGACGCGCCGCGTGCGCCTGGTCGAGCGTCCGGTGGATCCGGGAAGGGGGTCCCAGCGGAACCGCCGGCGGGCGACCAGCGCACCGACGACGAGCCAGAGCGCCAGGACGCCGAGACGGTCCCAGACGAACGCGGGCGCCTCCGACCACGGGTTCATCGCCTCGGAGAAGGCGACCCCGAAGTGCTTGAGCGGCAGCAGGTCGGCCGCGATGCGCAGCCAGCGGGGCGGGTCCGAACCGAGGTCGATGAAGATGTTGGAGATGAACGCCATCGGGAGGATCGTCGCGTTGGCGAGCGCGGATGCCGACGACGCCGACCGGGCCACGCCGGCGAGTGCCACGCCGAGAGTGGCGAACGTGGCCGATCCGACGGCGAACGCGACGACCATCGCCGGCACCTTCGCCAGCTCGATGTTGACGTCGTAGGCGACGACGCCGAGCAGGACCATGATCGTCGCCGACACCAGGGCTATCCACACCGCGGAGAGGATCGCGCCGGCCATGTAGACCCACGGGGGCAGCGGCGTGCCCCGCACCCGCCGCAGGATGCCGTCCTCGCGGCGGGTGGAGAGGTTGATCGCGATGTTCGTGTAGGTCGCGGAGCCGACGGCGAAGACGGCCAGGGCCGGTGTGTAGAACTGGGCGGCGCTCACCGACGCCCCGGTGGGGCCGTCGAAGTCGATGTCGTTGCCGAACAGGGCGACGAAGAGGACGAGCATGATGATGGGCAGGATCAGGGTGAAGAACGCGCCCACCGGCACCCGCCAGAAGAAGCGGTTCTGGGCGCGCACCTGCTGGACGAGCAGTCGGAGGTTCCGGCTCATGCGCCCTCCCCCACCAGCTGGAGATAGACGTCCTCCAGCTCGGTGGACGTGACCTGCAGCCCGCCGAGCTCGACCCCCCGCGAGACGGCCCAGGCAGTGACGTGGGCGAGGTCGGCCGTCGGCGCGTTGGTCGTGATCTCGATGCGGCGGTCCCGTCCCCGACTCGTGCCCTGGAGCGGGTCGAGCAACGAGCTGAGCGAACCGTCAACGGCGGGGAGTTCGAAGCTGATGCGGGTGCCCTCGCCGAGGGAATCACGCAGCGCGGCCGGCGTGCCCGCCGCGACGATCCGACCGCCGGCGAGCACGGCGACGCGATCGGCGAGGTTCTCGGCCTCGTCGAGATAGTGCGTGGTGAGCACGACGGTGCGGCCGAGCGAGGTCAGGTTGCGGATGAGCTCCCAGCTGCGACGCCGGGCCGCCGGGTCGAATCCCGTCGTCGGCTCGTCGAGGAAGATCAGGTCCGGGTCGCCGATGAGGCCGAGCGCGAGATCGACCCGGCGCTGCTGTCCACCCGAGAGGGTGCCGACCCGGTCGTCCGCCTTCTCGCCGAGCTCGACGAGGTCGATGAGCTCGTCGACCTCGCGGGGACGGCTGTAGGCCGTGCGGTAGTACTCGAGCACCTCCCGCACCGTGAGTTCGCGGTCGATACCGGCGGACTGGAGCACGATGCCGAGCCGATCGCGGAAGCTCGATCCGGCGGTGCCGGGGTCCACCCCGAGCACGGTGACCTCTCCGGACGTGCGGGTCCGATGCCCTTCGAGCACCTCGACCGTCGTGGACTTTCCGGCCCCGTTCGGCCCGAGGATGGCGAAGACCTCACCCTCCTCGACCGAGAACGACAGCCCGTCGACCGCCCGCGTGTCGCCGTAGGTCTTCACGAGGTCACGGACCTCGATCACCGCGCTCATGGCTCGTCGCTCGTTGGCATCCGGGTCACCCTACTGTTGTGGCATGCGCCCACTCCCGGGAAGGTCGATCGTCGCCGAATTCGGTGCGCAGTTCGACGCGGACCTGGCCAAGGCCCGGCTCGCGGACGCCGGTCTCGAGTCGGTCGTGATGGGCGACCCGGCGGCGTCGGTCGCCCCCCATCACGTCACCGAGCGGGTCTTCCAGCTGGTCGTGATGGACGAGATCGTCGACCACGCCCGAGCCGTGCTGTCGGACGACCGGCCACCGGATCACGAGGCCGAGGCGCTCGACGCCGCGTTCCACCAGCGTCGATTCGTCGACCGGCCGTTGTGGATCCGGCGCACCACGATCCTGCTGCTCGTCACCTTCGTCGGTCCGATCGCGATCGCCGCGTTCCTCCACCTGCTCTGGCTGACCCGCGGGCTGTTCCCGTAGGCCCGACCTACATTCCCTGGCCGCCGGACGTCTCGGCGACGGACTGCTTGCCCGCGGAGATCCACGGCATCATCGCGCGCAGCTCCTTGCCGACCTTCTCGATCGGGTGGTCGTGACCAGCCTGCTCGAGGGCGTGGAACGTCTCGCGACCGGAGCGGCTCTCGGCGACCCAGTTGGCGGCGAACGTGCCGTCCTGGATCTCGGTGAGCAGCTGCTTCATGGTCGCCTTGGTGTCGTCGGTGACGACGCGGGGACCGCTGGTGAGATCGCCCCACTCCGCGGTGTCGGACACCGAGTAGCGCATCCCGGCGATGCCCTCCTCGTACATGAGATCGACGATGAGCTTCAGCTCGTGGAGGCACTCGAAGTACGCGACCTCGGGCTGGTAGCCGGCCTCGATGAGCGTCTCGAATCCGGCCTGCACGAGGCGGGTGGTGCCACCGCAGAGCACGGCCTGCTCGCCGAAGAGATCCGTCTCGGTCTCCTCGGTGAAGGTGGTCTCGATCACGCCCGCGCGGGCGCCGCCGATGGCGTCCGCGTAGGCGAGGGCGAGCGCCTTGGCGCCGCCGGAGGCGTCCTGCTCCACCGCGATGAGCGCCGGCACGCCGCCGCCCTCGGTGTAGGTGCGACGCACGAGGTGGCCCGGACCCTTCGGGGCGACCATGCACACGTCGAGGTTGTCGGCCGGGTCGATCAGGTCGAAGCGGATGTTGAAGCCGTGGGCGAAGAAGAGGGCGTCACCCTCCTGGAGGTTCGGGGCCACGTGCTGTTCGTAGATCTCCGCCATCTCGGTGTCGGGCATGAGCATCATGACGACGTCGGCCTCGGCCGTCGCGTCGGCGATCGAGCGCACGGTGAGGCCGGCGGCCTCGGCCTTGGCGACCGAGCCGGAGCCCTCACGCAGGCCGACGCGCACGTCGATGCCCGACTCCTTCAGGTTGAGGGCGTGGGCATGGCCCTGTGAGCCGTAGCCGAGAATCGCGACCTTGCGGTCGGCGATCGCGGAACGGTCGACGTCCTTCTCGTAGTAGATGTTCGCCACAGCAGAACCTTCTTCTCGTTGGTGGATTTCGTTCTGTGAGTAGAAGTCAGCACCTGGTGCTGGGTTCTACTCACAGAAGCATGGACTGGGACTAGTCGGCGAGGGACTGGAGGGCCACTCGGCCGGTGCGCTGGATCTCGGCGATGCCGAACGGGCGCAACTTCTCTTCGAATTCTTCGAGGCGGGCCGGGCGAGCGGAGAACGACAGCATGATCTGCTCGGTGTTCTCGTTGAGGACGTAGGCCCGCCAGTCGTCGATGAGCTCCATGAGCTCCTTGCGATGGGTGGCGTCGGCCGAGACCGTCACCAGCATGAGTTCGCGCGACACGGACTTCTCCGGGTCGAGCTCGCGGATCTCGACGACGTTGATCAACTTGTTGAGCTGCTTCACCACCTGTTCGAGCGGCGCCGATTCGACGTCGACCGTGAAGGTGATGCGGCTGAACCGGTCGTCGTCGGTGGGAGCGACGGCGAGTGACTCGATGTTGAAGCCGCGCCGGCTGAAGAGCCCGGCGACGCGGGCGAGGACGCCCGGCTTGTTCTCGACCGTCGTGACGATGGTGTGGAAACGCTCCGCCATTGGTCAGCCCTCCCCGCCGAGCAGGTGCTGCTGGGTCGGGTCGACGACGACCTCGCTGTTCGACTTGCCGGCCGGCACCATCGGGAACACGTTCTCCCCTGCATCGGTGACGAACTCGACGACGACCGGACGGTCATTGATCTCGTTCGCCTTGGCGATCGCCGGAGCGACCTCTTCGGGCGCCTCGACGCGGATCGCGGCGCAGCCCATGGCTTCGGCCCACTTCACGTAGTCCGGCACCCGCTCCTGGAGGTAGACCTCGCTGTAGCGCTCCTCGTAGAACATCTCCTGCCACTGGCGGACCATGCCGAGATACGAGTTGTTGAGCAGGGCCACCTTGATCGGGATGTTCTCGACCGAGGCGGTGACGAGCTCCTGCGCGGTCATCTGGAAGCACCCGTCACCATCGACCGCCCAGACCCGGCTGTCGGGCTTGCCGACCTTGGCCCCGATGGCGGCGGGGATGGAGAACCCCATGGTGCCGAGGCCCCCGGAGTTCACCCACGTGTACGGGTGATCGAACTTCCACCACTGGCTGGCGTACATCTGGTGCTGACCGACGCCTGACGCAACGATCGTGTCGGCCGGGTTGCCGTCGCGCAGCTCCTCGATGACGTACTGGGGCTTGAGCTTGTCGCCCGCGGCCGACTGCTCGTAGGTGAGCGGGAACTTCTCCTGCCAGCCCGACACCGTCGACCGCCAGGCGCTGCGGTCGGCCTGCGCCTCGGTGCCGCCGAGATCGCGCAGGGCATGGTTGATGCCCTCGATGACGACGCGGCAGTCGCCCTGGATGCCGACGTTGTACTGACGGACCTTGCCGAGCTCGGCTGCGTCGATGTCGACGTGGATGATCTTGGCGTCGGGCGCGAATCCGTCCAGCTTGCCGGTGACGCGGTCGTCGAAGCGGGCGCCGAGCGAGATCAGCAGATCGCTCTGCTGCATCGCGGTGACGGCGGTGTAGTTGCCGTGCATGCCGGGCATGCCCAGGCAGAGTTCGTGGCTGTCGGGGAAGGCACCGCGGGCCATCAACGTCGTGACGACCGGGATCTGCACCATCTCCGCCAGCTCCATGAGAGCTTCCGCGGCGCGGGCCTTGAGAACGCCGCCACCGACATAGAGCACCGGGCGCTCGGCATCGCGAATGAGTTCGGCGGCCTGGCGGATCAGCTCCCGATCGCCCTCCATCTGGGGGGAGTAGCCGGGCAGTTCCATGTCGGCATCGGTGGCCGTGTACCAGTTCATCGCCGAGCGGGGGTTCGTCGGGTCGACGATGTCCTTCGGGATGTCGACGAGCACGGGCCCCGGGCGCCCGGTCGTCGCGATGTGGAACGCCTCGTGGATGATGCGAGGGATGTCCTGCGCCTCGGTCACGAGGAAGTTGTGCTTCGTGACCGCCATCGTGATGCCGGTGGTGTCGCACTCCTGGAAGGCGTCGGTGCCGATCGCCGCGTACGGCACCTGGCCGGTGATGCAGACCATCGGGACCGAGTCGAGGAACGCGTCGGCCAGCGGCGTGACGACGTTCGTCGCGCCCGGGCCGGACGTGACCATGGCGACGCCCGGCTCTCCGGTGGCGTGCGCGTAGCCCTCGGCCATGTGGCCGGCGCCCTGCTCGTGGCGCACGAGGATGTGACGGATCGAGCTGTCGATGATCGGGTCGTAGACGGGAAGGATCGCGCCGCCCGGGTAGCCGAAGATGGAGGAGACGCCTTCGTGCTCGAGGCTCTTGACGAGGGCCTCGCCGCCCGAGATCTGCTGGTTGTCGCTCATGGCTGTGCTCATTGCTTGCTTGGACACGGAAGTATGGTCGGAAAAAACGAAACGACCTCCCTTGGGGAGGTCGAGGCGCACGATTCCGGAGAAATTCTGGTCGCGAACGTGCGCTAGCCGAGGCCTACTACGAGGACGGGGGCGAGCGACGTGTTCACGGGCACGAGTATGACCACTGGGCGGGCGAATGGCAACGCGGTTGGAAATAGGGTGGTTCGATGTCCTCCCGGATCGGCGTCTATCCCGGCTCGTTCAACCCGCCGACCCGGGCCCACGTCGAGATCGCCCTCGCGGCGCGCGACACCCACGGGCTGAGCCGCGTCGATCTCGCGATCAGCGCGGTCGCCCTCGGCAAGGATGATGTCGCCCGTCCCACGCTGGCTCAGCGCATCCATGTGATTCGGGCGTCGATCGAGGAGATCGACGGACTCGGCGTCGTCGTCACCGAGGCGCAACTGATCGCCGACATCTCCCGCGGCTACGACGTCGTGGTGATGGGGGCCGACAAGTGGGCCCAGGTCAACGACCCCGCGTGGTACGGCGACGACGACACAGCTCGCGACGCCGCACTCGCCCGCCTTCCCCGTCTCGCACTGGCGCCCCGTCCGCCCCACGAGATCCCCGACGAACATCGACTGCCCGTGGCCGACGACCTCCTCGCGATCAGCTCGTCCGCAGCCCGGGCGGGCCGCACCGAGTGGATGACCGACGCCGCCCGCGCCTCCGGCCACTGGTGACCCACCTCCGAGCAATCTCTGGGCACCAAAGGCGCGGCGATCAGCCCGACATCGGGCCCCACGAGCAATCTCTGTGCACGAAAGGCGCGACCACGGGCGCCAGGTACGACCCTTTCGTGACCAGAGATTCCAGGGTTTCGGCCCGGAACTCGACCCTTTGGTGACCAGAGATTCCCCTGGAGCCGGTCAGGTGGAGGCGAGGACGAGGGTCGTCATGTCGTCGACGAGCGGCCGGCGGTCGGCGACGGTGAAGCCGCAGGACGTGAGCATGGCGCCGACCTCGTCGATGGTGCGGCTGACATGGTCGGGGACGAAGACCGCATGCTGCAGTGACCAGGCGGCGGCGAGTGCGCCCCCGCCGAGCAGGAAGTCGTGGACGGCGACCCAACGGACGCCGCGCGCGGCGAGCTGGTCGAAGAGCGGCTGGTGGAACTCGCCGGGCACCGAGGACAGCAGGTAGCTGAGCACGACGCCGTCGTAGTCGCCGTCCGGCCAGGTCGACGCGTCGAGGGCGCTGCCGGGCAGGTACCGCACACCGTCCTGCGGCGGAGCCGACGCGACCACGGGTTCGAGATCGACGACGTCGACCGCCACGTCGTGACGCGCCGCGATGGCGGCCGCCACCGCGCCCCAGCCGCCACCCAGGTCGAGCACCGGGCCCGTCGGTTCAATCGCTCGGGCGATCCCCCGCCCGGGCAGCACCGACCCGGCGAACTGCGACGCCTGATAGGCACGAGCCTCCGCATCGTCCGCGAACCACGCCTCGTAGCCCCCGCGGCCGGTCGGGTCCCGCAGCACGGTGGCGAGTTCGTTGATCCCCGGGCGGCCGAGCAGAAGACGAGGCGCCACCTGATCGATGATCTGTCCGCCGAGGTATTCCGCGTAGGAGCCCTCGCCCGTGAGCAGGACGTCCATTCCCGGGGCCAGCGACCACACACCGTCGTCCTCGACCACGACGTCGTTGTCCGCGAGCACGGTCAGCCAGGTCGCGGTGAGCCCGCGATCGGGATACTCGTCGACCAGATCGTCGACGCGGGCCGGCAACCGGTCGAACAGTCCGAGGTTGCTCGCGGTGAGCAACGACCACGAGCCGATGTAGCCGTAGGCGACTTCGTTCAGCGAGCGGGCTGCCGCGGCGACGTCCATGGCCGTCGAGCGTAGGTCAGCCCGACGCGTCCACACCGATCTGCTCGAAGAGCCACGGCAGGACCTCGTCGATGCCCCGGTCGCTCAGGTGCACCCCGTCGTCGCGGCGGGAGAGTTCCTGATCGCTCCCGACCGGCCCGATGAAGGACGGATAGTCCAGCATGAGGACGTCATCTCCGGCGGCATCGGCCACGTCCCCCACCAGCGCGTTGAGCGACTCGATGCGGGCGGGGTCGTTCTGCGGCGTGACCTCGCGGTTCAGCGCTGCCCCTTCGAGGATGTAGAGCGACGCACCGGTGCTGGTGAGCAGATCGATCGCCTCGGTGAACTCCGATCGCGCGTAGTCGTCGAAGACCGGCTCGCCGACGTGGGTCCACTGGTCGTCGTTGAGTCCGGGCACGAGCCGATCCGTCACGTCCCACGGCGACACGTGGGTGATCACGATGTGAGGTCGGAACTCCTCGAGGATCGTCGGCCACGAGACGACGTTGTACTCGGTCACCACAGCGGGATCGACCGGGTCGGCCCAGTCCGAGCAGATGTCCCCCACCGGCCCCTCGAGCCCTTCGGGCACCCGCTTCAGGCCCTCCCGGATGGTTCCGCAACCGATGTGGGCTTCGTTGAACGCCACGATGCCGGCGTCCGGGTTCTCGAGCGTCCAGTCGACGAGGGCGACCCCGATCTGGTCGACGACCGAGTCGCCGACCGTCAGGATGCGCACCGTGCCGTCACCCTCGTCGGGCACGCCGTCGACCTCGGCACCGATGTCGGATTCGGCGGGCGACGCGCCCAGCCCGTCCACGGGCTCCGCGGCGGCCTCGTCGACGATCACGATGCGTTCGACGATCTCCGGCGGCACCCGCGTGTAGGCGAGGAGGAGCCCACCGAGGATCACCACCACGGCGCCGGCCCCGGCGAACCAGGCGGTCGACGGCACGAGCGGCCGGAACGAGAACGGCCACGTGCGCTTGACGAAGGGCTGCTCGATCAGGTGGAAGGACGCCACCGACACCAGCACGGTGAGCGTGAGGTGGAAGGCGAGGAGCGGGTAGCCGGTGACATTGTCCACGCCGAACAGGGCGCCGGCCCGCCCCGGCGTCACCAACAGGTAGATCGGCCAGTGATAGAGGTACAGGCCGTAGCTGATCCGCCCGGCGTAGCGGAACGGCAGCGACGCGAACAGTCGGTGTAGCGGGCTCCACGGTGCGTCCTGGGCCATGCCGAACATCGCCACACCGGCGGCCACCGCGATCAGCAGGAACCCGCCGTTCTCGAAGAGCCACGCGTCGCGCTCGCTCACGGTGAGCACGGCCCAGAGGTGCAGCGCGGTGGCGGGATACGCCAGCAGCGCGGCGAGCCGCGTGCCGAGTCGGGTGCGGGGCGACCCGTACAGATTGATCGCCAGCGCCATCGCGATGCCGACGAACAGCGCCTGGGCCCGGGTGTCGGTGCCGTAGTAGGCGCGGCTCGGGTCCTCTCCCTCGACATGGACGCGGGTCATCCACCAGGCGGACGCGAGCGCGCCGGCGACCGACAACGCCAGCAGGATCTCCCGGCCGCGACGGCCGCCCCACCGCAGTCCGGCGATGATGAACAGGGGCGCGAACAGGTAGAACTGCTCCTCGATCGCGAACGACCAGACGTGCTTCAACGGCGACGGCGCGCCGAACTGCTCGAAGTACGAGACATCGGCGGCGATCTCGTGCCAGTTCGCGCTGTAGGTCAGCGCCGACACGATCGCCCCCGTCCAGCGATCCACGATCTCGGGATCGCTCACGATCGCGAGATAGATGCTGAGGAACCCCAGCACGAGGAACAGTGCGGGGAACAGTCGTCGCACCCGGCGGCCGGCGTAGGCCCCCAGATCGATGCCGCCGGTGCCGTCCCACTCCCTCAGCGCGATGCTCACGATGAGGTAGCTCGACAGCACGAAGAAGAGGTCGAGGCTGAGGATGCCACCCGGCACGATGTCGGGGCCGCCCTGGATCGACGACGGACGGGCGTGGTACAGCAGCGGCCCCATGATCACCCAGAAGCCCCGCATCCCGTCGAAGGTTGGGATGTAGCGGAAGCGGGGCCGCTCGGGTGCCGTCACGTGAGACCCATCGCCGCGAGGAGCCACGGCGCGATCTCGTCGAGCCCGGCCTGGGTGAGGTGCACACCGTCATCGCGCAGGTCGGCGTCGCGCGCCTCGCCGACGGGGCCGATCCAACCCGGATAGTCGATCTGCGTGATGGACGCCCCGGTCTCGGCGACGACGGCCTCGATCGACTCGGTGACGAGGGCATTGATCCCGTCGACCCGGTCCCGGTGGTCCTCGGGGAGCAGTCCCCGGTTCAGGTACGGCGACATCATCCAGTAGACGTCCGCGCCCGAGGCCGTCAGCACCTCGTTGGCGAGCGTGTACTCGTCGAGCACGTAGGCGTCGTAGGCCGGGTCGCCGATGGACACCCAGTCCTCCGCCACGCCCGGCACGATGCGGTCGGCGACGTCCCACGACGACACATGGGCGAGCACGACATCGGGGCGGAACAGCTCGATGGCGGTCGGCCAGGAGATGACCTCGGCGGCCGCGACCTCGTGCGGAGCGACCGGCACGTTCCAGTTCGAACAGACGTCGCCCACGGGACCCTCGTCCGTCTCGTTCACCCGCTTGTCGCCGTAGCGCACGACGCCACAGCCGAGGTGGCTCTCGTTGAACACGACGACATCGGCGTCCGTGTCCTCGCCGTAGAGGTGCAGCGCCCAGCCGATCTGCGCCATCACCGAATCGCCCACGACGAGGATCCGGGGCGCGTCGGTGTCGTCCGCGTTCAGCGCGGCGTCGTTGTCGATCCCTTCGCCGACGTCCGCGCCCGCGATGTCGTCGCGTCCGAAGTCGACCTCGTCGTCGGCTTCGACCGGCACCTCGATGATCACCTGCTCGATGTCGTTCGGACGGTCGCTGTTCGCCCAGAGCAGTCCGCCGAGGATGGCGATGATGGCGATCGCGCCGGCCAGCGCGCCATTGCGCATGTCGAGCGAGACGCCGGTCCAGGGGAACCGCCGTTTCGTGAACGGCTGCTCGATCAGGTGGAACGACGCGATGGCCACCATGAAGGTGATCACCAGATGGATCGCGAGCAGGACGTAGCCGCTCGGATCCTCGATGCCCGTCCACCGGCTCGCCCGCTCGCGGGTGACGAGCAGGTACACCGGCCAGTGGTACAGGTACAGCCCGTAGCTGATCCGGCCGACGTAGATGAACGGCCGCGACTCGAAGATCCGGTGCAGCGGGCTCCACGGCGCGTCCTGCGACAGTCCGTGGAGGATGATCGCCGACATCACCGCGGCGAGCAGGAATCCGCCCTGGTCGAACATCCACGCATCGCGCTCCGACACGTTCGTGACCGCCCAGAAGAACCAGATCGTCGCGGGGTAGGCGAGGACGGCGACGAGCCTGCTGTTGAGCGCGCTGCGGACGGGTCCCCACATGCGCACCATGACGGCCATCGCGATGCCCACGAAGAACGCCTGGGCCCGGGTGTCGGTGCCGTAGTACGCCCGACTGATCGAGTCGACGTCGGTGTGGACCCGTGACATCCACCAGGCCGAGAGCAGGGCGCCCGCTACCGAGGTGATCAGCAGGGCCTGCCGGAACCGGCTGGGGAACCAGCGGTGCAGGGCGATGATGAACAGGGGCGCGAAGAGATAGAACTGTTCCTCGATCGAGAACGACCAGACGTGCTTCAGCGGCGACGGGTTGGTCCACTGCTCGAAGTAGTCGACGCCACTGCCGATCTCGTACCAGTTGGCGACGTAGAGCAGCGCCGACACCATCGCACCCGTCCAACGGGGAACGAGATCGGGATCGCTCAGCGCCAGGTACAGGGCGAGGAAGGCGATGAGCGTGAACAGCGCCGGGAAGAGTCGCCGGACCCGTCGCCCCGCGTAGGCGACGAGGTCGATCCGGTCCGTCGACTCGATCTCGTTGAGCGCGATCCCGGTGATCAGGTAGCTCGAGAGGACGAAGAACATGTCCACGCCGAGGATGCCGCCGGGCAGGATGTCCGGACCGCCCTGCACGCTCTCGGGACGGGCGTGGTAGAGCAGCGGCCCGAAGACGACCCAGAACCCCCGCATGCCGTCGAGCGCGGGGATGTACTTGAACCGCTTGCGCGCCGCGGCCGCGTCAGGCGCGGTCTGGGTGGGCGAGTCGGTCACGGCAGGGCACTCTCGGCGGCGAACATGGTCCGGGTCGTGGGGACGCTAGTGGCCCGGGCGCCGCTACGAACCAGACGGCAATACCCTGCGACCCCATGGCCTCCCCGAGTCGTCGAGCGTGGTGGACCCCCGACGACCGCGAGATTCTACGTCTCGCCTTCCCCGCTCTGGGAGCCCTGGTCGCCGAACCGCTCTACATCCTCGCGGACACGGCGGTCGTCGGTCGGCTCGGCACCGCCCAACTCGGCGGGCTCGCCCTCGCGTCGTCGCTGCTGCTGATCGGCCACGCCGTCTTCATCTTCCTCGCGTACGGGACGACCTCGGCGGTCGCCCGCCTGCTCGGCGCCGGCGAGCACCGCCGAGCCGCCCATCAGGCCGTGCAGTCGCTGTGGCTCGCCGGCCTCGTAGGTGTCGGCCTCCTCCTCGCCGGACTGGCCGCCGGGCCGTCGCTGATCTCGGCGATGGGCGGCACGGGGGAGGTCGCCGCGAACGCGGAGGTCTATCTCCGGATCAGCCTGTTCGGCGTGCCCGCGATGCTCATCGGCCTCGCCGGCGTGGGGTACCTACGCGGGCTCCAGGACACCGCCCGCCCGTTCTACGTCGCGCTCGCGACCGCCCTGCTCAACCTCGTGCTCGAACTCGTGCTGATCTACGGGTTCGACCAGGGAATCGGCGCCTCCGCGCTCTCGACCGTCGTCGCCCAGTGGGTGGCGGCCGGGGTGTTCGTCTGGTGGATCCGTCAGGCCGTCGCACGACAGGGCGTCGGCCTGCGCCCGGACGCGGCCGTCATCCGTGAGGTCGCGGGAGACGGCGTCGACCTGTTCCTGCGCACGGCGGCGCTGCGCGGGTCGCTCACCATCACCCTCGCCGTCGCCGCCCGTATCGGTGACGACGACCTAGCGGCGCACCAGATCGCGTTCGAGATCTGGAACCTCATGGCGCTGACGCTCGACGCTGTGGCGATCGCCGCGCAGGCGATGATCGGCCGCGAACTCGGTGCCGGCGACCCGCGACGGGCCCGCGCCCTCGGGCGGCGCATGACGCAGTGGGGGCTCACCTGCGGTGCCGCGCTCGGTGCCCTGGTCCTGGTGACGTCGCCCGTGCTCCCCCACGTGTTCACCGAGGACCCAGCCGTGCTCGGGCTCACGACGTTCCTGCTCATCCATGTCGCGCTCGCCCAGCCGGTCGCCGGTGTCGTGTTCGCGCTCGACGGCGTCCTCATCGGCGCCGGTGACCTCCGCTACCTCGCCTGGGCGATGTGGACGGCGGCCGTCGTCCTGATCGGCGGCGCCCTCCTCGTCCTTGCCGTCGACGCCGGCATCGGCTGGCTCTGGGTCTGCCTCCACGCCTGGATCACCGTCCGCGCGATCACCCTCGTCCTCCGTTTCCGCACCCCCGCCTGGCAGATCACCGGCGCAACCCGCCACTGACCCCCGAGGAATCTCTGACCCCCGAGCAATCTCTGGTCACGAAAGGGTCGAAATCGCCGGCCCAGGGCCCCTGGGAACGACCCTTTCGTGACCAGAGATTCCCGGTTTTAGGACTTCTGGGCGAGGAGTTGGGCGACGGCCTTGCCGTCGGCCTGACCCTTCGTGGCCTTCATGATCTGGCCGGTGAAGAAGCCCTGCATCTTCTTGCGGTCGCCGTCGTCGGCGCCGGTGAAACGGGCCCATTCGTCGGGATGGTCGGCGATGAGCTGGTCGACGAGGGACTCGAGCTCGCCGGTGTCCATCGCCTCGAAGCCACGGGCGGCCGCGTGATCGGCCGGACTTCCGCCCTGTTCGACGAGGTCGCCGAGGATCTGCTTGGCCTGCGTGGCGCTCAGCTCGCCGGCGGACTCCATGCGGATCAGCTCGGCGAACGCCTCACCCTCGACCTTCGACCAGTCCTCGACGGCGAGATCGTTCACGAGTCGGGTGACGACCTTCTCCGGGTCCGCACCTGCCTCGATGGCCGCCAGGGCCAACCCGTCCTGCCCGCGTTCGACCACGATCCCGACCGCGCTGGCGTCGACCCCCGACGCCTCGACGAGCGCGGCCCGTCGAGCCGCCGGAAGCGGTGGCATCGCCGCGTCGATGGCGGCGATGGTCTCGGCACTCGGCTCGAGGGGAACGAGATCGGGCTCCTGGAAGTAGCGGTAGTCGTCCGCGTCCTCCTTCGAACGACCGGACGTGGTGCGTCCGCCCTCCTCGTCCCAGTGCCGGGTCTCCTGATCGGGGGCGCCGTCGTTCGTCCACAGATCGATGTGGCGGCGCGCCTCGTATTCGATGGCGCGGCCGAGCGAACGCACCGAGTTGATGTTCTTGATCTCGCAGCGGGTGCGCAGTTCGGCGGACCCGTGGGGCCGCACCGACACGTTCGCGTCGACCCGCATCGACCCTTCCTCCATCCGCGCGTCGGACACGCCGGTGGCGAGCAGGATTCCCCGCAACTCCTCGACATAGGCCTTGGCGTGCTCGATCGTCCGCACATCCGGGCGGCTCACGATCTCGACGAGGGGGACGCCGGCCCGGTTGTAGTCCACGAGCGAGTACTCGGCGTCGTTGATCCGACCGCCACCGCCGACATGAGTGGACTTGCCGGTGTCCTCTTCGATGTGAGCCCGCTCGATGCCGACGACGAAGCCGTCACCGAGCACGACGCGGCCGTCCGTGTTGGTCGGCTGGTCGTACTGGGTTGTCTGGAAGTCCTTCGGCATGTCCGGGTAGAAGTAGTTCTTCCTGGCCATGACAGAACGGTTCACGTCGCACCCGAGGGCACGGCCGAGACGCATCGCCAGCTCGACGGCATGCTCGTTCATGACCGGCAGCGAGCCGGGCAGACCGAGACAGGTCGGGCAGACGTTCGTGTTGGGCTCGGACCCGAAGCGGTTCGCACACCCGCAGAACAGCTTGGTGGCCGTGTCGAGCTCGACGTGCACCTCGAGGCCGACGACCAGCTCCCATCCATCGGGCAGCGCCGGTTCGATCGGCGTGTCGTCCGTGGCGGCATCGGCGAAGAAATCGGTCACGACGCACCTCCCGCGGCGGCTTCGAGCACCGCGGCGACCTGGAACGTCAGTTCGTCGCCGAGCGCCGGGGCGAGCACCTGCACGCCGACCGGCAGACCATCGTCGCCGACGCCGTACGGCACCGAGATCCCGGGGTGGCCGGTGAGGTTCGAGGGGATGGTGCAGACGTCGTTGACGTACATCATCATCGGATCCGCCGTCCGCTCCCCCAGCGGGAACGCCGTGGTCGGCGCCGTCGGCGTGACGAGCACGTCGACCTTCTCGTAGGCCTCGGCGAACTCGCGCAGCATCATCGTGCGCACCTTCAGCGCCTTGCCGTAGAACGCGTCGTAGTAGCCCGCCGACAGGGCGTAGGTGCCGAGCATGATGCGCCGCTTCACCTCGGGTCCGAACCCGGCGGTGCGGCTGGCGGTGTTCATCTCCCCGGTCGTCGGCGCGTCGACCCGCAGGCCGTAGCGCACACCGTCGTAGCGGGCGAGGTTGCTGGACGCTTCGGCCGGCGCGACCAGGTAGTAGGCGCTGAGACCGAGCGTGGCGGAGGGCACCGAGATCTCCTCGACCGTGGCGCCGGCCGCGGCGAGGGCCTCGACCGCTTCCCGGGTCCGGGCGAGCACATCGGGCGACAGGCCGTCGACGGTGCCGGCCCCGCCGGACAGCTCGCGGATGATGCCGACCCGCAGGCCGTCGACGCCCCGCTCGAGCGCGTTCGACGCGCCCGGCGAGTAGTCCCGGATGGACGTGGAATCGAGCGGGTCGGGCCCGGCGATCACGTCGAACATCGCGGCGGCGTCGGCCACCGAGTTCGCGAACGGGCCGATCTGGTCGAGCGACGAGGCGAAGGCGATCAGTCCGTAGCGGCTGACGGCGCCATAGGTCGGCTTCATGCCGACGACACCGCAGAACGCGGCGGGCTGGCGGATCGATCCACCCGTGTCGCTCCCGATCCCGAGGGGCGTGAAGTCGGCGGCGACCGATGCCGCCGTGCCCCCGCTCGACCCGCCGGGCACGCGGGTGAGATCCCGCGGGTTGTGCGTGGGGCCGAAGGCGGAGTTCTCGGTGGACGAGCCCATCGCGAACTCGTCGAGGTTCGTCTTGCCGACGGCGACCGCGCCGGCCGCCCGGAGTCGAGTCACGACCGTGGCGTCGTAGGGCGGCTGCCAGCCTTCCAGGATCTTCGACGAACACGTGGTGGGGATGCCCCGCGTGCACATGTTGTCCTTCAGAGCGACGGGCACCCCGGCGAGCGGGCCCGGGTCGTCGCCCCGGGCGACGGCCGCGTCGACCGCTTCGGCCTCCGTGCGGGCCGCATCCGGGGTCACGAGGTTGAACGCGTGGATGGCGCCGTCGCCGGCTTCGATGCGGGCGAGGTGTTCGTCGAGGACATCGACCGCGCGGCGCTCGCCGGCCCGCACTGCGGCCGCGATGTCGAGCGCGCTCACGGCTCCTCCCCCAGCACCGGCGGCACCCGGAACTGCCCGGACTCCGCGAGCGGGGCCTGGTCGAGCACCTCGTCACGGTCGAGTGACGGCACGAGTTCGTCGGGGCGCAGCACGTTCACGATCGGCAACGGGTGCGAGGTCGGCGCGATGTCGCCGACGTCGAGCGCCTCGATGTCGGCCGCGTGCTCGAGGATGTCGCCGAGCTGGCCGGTGAAGAGGTCGATCTCCTCGTCGGTGAGCTCCAGGCGGGCCAACCGGGCGACGTGCTCCACGTCGCCGCGGGTGATTCGTTCAGACATGGAGACAGAGGATACGCAGCAGATGCCCGGACGCCCCGGGGGGTTATCGTGCCCTTCGTGTCACCCCACCCGTTTCTGAGCCCCGCCTGGATCGAGGCCGTCACCGAGATCCGCGACGAGTACCGCGACCGGATCCCGTCGTCGGACTTCCCGATCAGGGCCAACGTCACCATCACCGACGCGCCGTTCGCCGAATCGACCATCGTCGGGCACATCGACACGAGCGGCGGCGCCATCACCCTGGAGCTCGGCCATCTCGACGACGGCGACTTCGCGCTCGAGGCCACCTACGAGGTCGCCCACCAGATCTTCGTCGATCGCGACCCGCAACAACTGATGACGATCCTCGTGGGTGGTCAGGTGAAGCTCACCGGTGACTCGTCGAAGATCCTCGGCCTCGCCGGCATGGCGGCGCCGCCGGATCCCGAGTCCGAGTCCACGTCGCTCGCCCGCGAGGTCGTGCGCCGGATCGACGACATCACCGCCAAGCCCGAGGACTGACTCGGCCTCAGCCGATGAGCTCGGTGGCGATCCGGACCGGCGTGCCGAAGTCGTGCACCTCACCCGCCGGCGGATCCGTGGCCAGCACGGGCAGGGCCGGATCACCGATCACTCCCGGGACCTCGAAGCCGCTCGCCTTCAGCTCCTCGGTCGCCTCGCCGACGGTCAGACCGATCACGTTGGGGACCGGCCGGGGCGGAGGTCCGGTGGAGACGACGACCTCGACCACCGAGTCGGCGTCGACCCAGGCACTGGGCCCCGGACGGAACTCGACGACCGCGCCCACGGGCACGTCCTCGGAGGGCTCCTCCACGACTTCGGCGACCAGACGGCGGTCGGCGAGCACCTGACGGGCCTCCTCGAGGTCGAGCGACTCGGGGACGGCCGGCACCTGACGCTGTGACGGTCCGGCCGACACGACGATGTCGACGCTGGAGCCCGGCTCGACCTCGGTCTGTCCGGGTTCGAGCCGGACCTCCAACACGAGGCCACTCTCGACGGTCTCGCTCTCCTCGGCGATCACACGGCCGACGGAGAGCCCGACGCTCTCGAGCAGGGCCTCGGCCGAGACCTCGGTCTCGCCGATCAGCTCGGGGACGCGCACGAGCTCCTCACCCTTCGAGACCACGACGGTGAGGATCTCGCCTTCTTCGAGCTCCGTGCCCGGCGGCGGGTCGACCCGCAGCACCTCGCCGGCCGTGCTGCCGTCCTGTCGCCCGTCCTCGAGGCTGAGCACCCAACCGCCCTCGAGCGCGGCGCTGGAGGCGTCCTCCGCGGTGCCGCCGACCAGATCGGGCACGGCCATCGCCGGCGTCTGGTTGTCCCGGATGGCGAACACGGCGCCGACCACGCCCGCGATGAGCGCGAGGACGGCGACCACGATCAGCGGCCACCGCCGATCGCTGTCGTCGTCCTCCGCAGGAAGCGCGGGCACCGGCTCCGGCGGGGTCGACGTGGCGACGGGATCGGCGACGAGCTGTGTCCGGTCCCCGGCCGAGGGGTCGATCGTCGGGCCGACGAGCGGGAGCATCCCGGGGCGGGGAAGGTCCTCCGCCGCCTCGAGGAATCCCCGCACGAACTCAGCCGCGGTCGGCCGGTCGTCCGGGTCGATCGCGCCCGCTCGCCGCAGCGTCGCGCCGAGCGGACCGACATCCGGATGCGGTTCGAACGGGGTGTCCGCCCGCGCCATCAGCGTCGCGATCGCGGTGTCCGCCACGAACGGAAGCTCACCGCTCACGGCCTCGTTGACAGTCAGCGCCAATGCGTAGACATCCGCCGCGGGACCGACCTTCTCGCCCCGGGCCTGCTCGGGTGCGGCATAGCGCGCGGTGCCGACCATCGACCCGTCGGGCTCGGTCCACCCCGCCTCGGCCAAGGCACGGGCCAGGCCGAAGTCCGCGATGCGGAGGCGTCCGCCCTCGCCGAACAGGAGGTTGGCCGGCTTGATGTCGCGATGGACGAGACCTTCGCCGTGGGCGTATTCGAGACCGCGGGCGGCCTCCAGCCCGACGAGCAGTCCCTGCGACGTGGTGAGACGGTGCCCCGCCCGGATCATCGACTCGAGCGAACCGCCGCCCAGGTACTCGCTGACGAGATAGGGCACGTCGTCGTTGCCCCAGTCGTACACGCCGAGGACGTGCGGATGGTTCAGCGAGGCGGCGGCCTGCGCCTCGGCGCGGAACCGCCGCAGGAACCCGTCATCCGCGGCGAGTGCCTCGTGGAGCACCTTGACGGCGACGCGGCGTCGCAGGGTGATGTCGTCCGCCAGGAACACCTGGGCGGAGGCGCCGACCCCGATCGGCGAGATGATGCGATAGCGCCCGCCGAGCACGCGACCGACGGAACCGTCGGAGGAAGGCGAAGCGGCGGAGACCATCGCGACAACGTACAAGCCGCCCGACCACGGACGGTGGCTCCCCCCGGCACGAGATTGTCCGGCCGGATCTGCGAGGATTGTCGCCGTGCAGCGCAAACAGCAGCTCATCTTCGCGGCGATGGTCCTGACCGGCATCGGGTTCTTCGTGGTGGCGGGGCTGATCGGCCGCAGCGACCCGCCGGACGCGGCGCTGCGGATCCCCGGCATCGAGGGGCTCATCCCCGAACGGGGCGACGAAGTGCTCCAGCAACAACGGGTCGGCATCGACCTCGAACCGGGTTACGTCGTCCGGTCGATGACGATCTCGTCCGATGCTCGCTGCACCACGCCGGTCGAGGTCGTCGACTTCGGCCGCTACACCGAGGGCCTCAACCTCTTCGTCTATCAGCCGGACGAAGGCAAGCCCGTCACCCAGCTGGCGCCTGACGCCAACTGCGTCCAGATCATCTTCGAGGACCTCCAACGTCCGGGCGAACTGCTCGACGTGGAGTGGTCGTTCACCGTCAACTGAGCCGGTCGACGAGGGCCACCAACTCGTCCATCGCCGTCGCAGGATCCGCACCGACGACGATGCCGTGCATGCCGATGCCGCGAGCGGCCGCCACGTTGGCGTCCATGTCGTCGAGGAACACCGCCCGCTCCGGCGCAACGCCCAACTCGCCGAGCGTGTGGTGATAGATCGCGGGGTCGGGCTTGCGCATCCCGACCGCCGAACTGTCGATCACGACGGACATCAGATCCATCGGCACGATGCTGTGCCATCCGCCGGTGTCGGACTGCGAGAACTCCCGCACGTTGTTCGTGATGATCGCCTGGGCGATCCCCCGTCCGTGGAGACGCCGGACGGTGTCGGTCACCACCGTTCGATCAGCCGGGTCGTTGCCGAACCGGGCGAAGAAGTCCATCAGGGTGAACTCGACGCCGAGCGCGGCGACCGCCGCCTCCACTTCGGCCCACGCCTCCTTCAGCGGGATCTCACCCCGCTCGACCCGATGCCAGGTGTGGTCGCCGTCGAGGTGATACGGCCCGAACACCGCGGTGAACACCTCGTCCGGGTCGAGGGCGTGCTCTGCGGCGAGGTGGGCGACGGCATCGACCGGCCGACCCGAGAACACGCCGCCGACGTCCCAACACACCGCTTCGATCATGGCGGCAGGTTGGCGGGCCTCGGCGACGCAGACAAATCGGCGGACGATCCGTCAGCCGTGGACCGACATGGACGAGTCGGCGTTGATCTCGCGGTTGCGGCTGAAGAACCCGACGTTCAGATCCCGACCCGTGTAGCGACCGACGCTGACGACCGGATCGTGGTCGTGGTCGTGACCCGCCTCGACGGCCTCGATGAGGTCTGCCATGACCTGACCGGCGACCCCGGCGTTCTTGTACTGGTTGCCGCTGGTGCCGATCGCCACGTAGAAGCCGTCGAGCGCGGTGCGGTCGTAGATCGGCAGCCAGTCGTCGCTCACGTCGTAGAGGTCCACGATGCCCTTGCGCTCGTGGGGAACACCCAGATCGTTGATGCGCCGGTTGGCCCGCAGCACCTGCATGTGCCACTGCTCCTCGCCGATCGAACGGTCGTAGTCGTCGGGATCGACGAACTCGCGGGGATCGCAGGCCGCGTCCACGCTGCCGAGCAGCACATGGTTGCCGACCTCGGGTCGGCAGTAGAACCCGACGTCGTCGTCGGCCACGACCACACCGCTCGCCTCGAAGTCGATCCCCGGCGGTGACGGCACGTGGTGCACCTCGTGGCGCAACGCTGCGGTCTTGATGTTCATCTCGTCGAGGACACCGGCCATCCGGTTGATCACCGCGCTGTGGGGCCCCGCGACGTTGACGACGACGGGGGCCGCCACTCGACCCCCATCGGCGAACGTGACGCCACTGACCCGCCCGTCGGTGCGGTCGACCGACACGACCTCGCGGTTGAACAGGAAGCGCGCGCCATGGGCCTCGGCTCCCCGCTGGAGGTTGTGGCACGACAGCTGCGGGTCGGAGACGTAGCCGCCGTTGGGGGTGTAGATCGCGCCGGTGATCGTCGCTTTCGGGTCGTCCCAGAACGTGGGGTCCTCGGGCCGCTTCGGTGGCCCGTACATACCGTGGTCGAGCCACGGGAACCGTGTCGACAGTTGGTCGAGGTCGAGCCGTTCGAAGGGGATGTCGAGCTTCGCCCACAACTCCGCCACTCGCTCGGCCCGGGGATCGGTCTCCGAGGTCATGACGAGCTGGCCGCATTCGTGGTACTCGATCAGCCCGAGCTCGTCGTCCGTGCCGATGTGGTCCGCCCAGTTCGGCCAGTACTGGCCCCCTTCCCACGCGAAGTTCACGCCCTCCTCGGTGGAGTAGCTGAAGCGGATGATGGCGCAGGAGTTGATGGTCGACCCGCTGCCGGCCGCGGCGGCCTTGTCCACGTTGACGGTGGCGTGACCACGACGCGAGAGCTCGAGCGCAAGGGCGCAACCGATGACTCCGGCGCCGATGATGACGACATCGGCGGATTCGGTGGGTGCTGTGTCGGACATCGTCAGCTCCAACTTCCGTCGCGCGTCTGACGCGCCATCTCGTCGATCAACAGCGGACCCGGATCCTGCCAGCCCTCGGGTTTCAGGATCTTGCCGTCGTCGCGACGGATGACACGACCGTCGACGACCTTCTGCATGTTGGCCCCGTGGACGATGGCGAAGACGCGATCGAGGTTGAGACCGTGACGGACCGCGGTGTCACAGATGTAGTAGATCGCATCGACGAGCGCGTCGGCCTGTTCGGCGTGGTCGGTCGCCTCTCGCAGCTCGTCGAGCTCGTCGTTCACCATCTCGGCGATGAACTCGACCGCCGTGGCGTCCATCAGCTGCGGCGTCCTCGGATTGGTGCCGTCGTTGCACGCATCGCTGAACTCCTTGACGGAGGTGGTGTAGGTCATGCTTCTCCTTCGTCGGATCGGAACTCCTCGGGCAGCTGCCCCGTCTCGAGCAGCGCGACGAACGCCGCCTCGTCGATCACCGGCACGCCGGCCTCCTCGGCCTTGGTGACCTTGGACGCGCCCGGTTCGGCCCCGACGACGAGCGCGAGCGTCTTCTTCGAGACGCTGCCGGGCGACTTCCCGCCCCGGGCCACCACGGCCTCCTTGGCGCCGTCGCGGGTGAAGCCCTCCAACGTGCCGCTGACCACCACCGCGTGGCCGTCGAGCGTCTTCTCGAGCGAGTCGTCGACCCGGGCGGCCTCGAGGGTGAGTCCCGCGGCGCGGAGCCGGTCGACGAGGTCGCGGGCCGCGTCCTGGGCGAACCAGGCGTGGACCGCCTCCGCGATCACGGTGCCGAAGCCGTCGACGGCGGCGATCTCCTCGACCGACGCGTCCATGATCCGATCGATCGTGCCGAACGCCGAGGCGAGGGTCTGGGCGTTCACCTGGCCGATCTCGGGGATCCGCAGACCGAACAGGACGTTGCCGAGCGGTTTCTCCTTCGACGCCTCGATGGCGCCCCGAAGGTTGTCGACGGACTTCTCCTTGAATCCCTCCATCGCCAGGATCGCGTCGAAGTCGAGCGAGTAGAGCCCGGCCACGTCCTCGAGCAGCCCGGCCGTCACGAACCGGTCCACGTTCTTCTCGCCGAGGAACTCGATGTCCATCGCGTAGCGGCCGGCCCAGTGTTCGATGCGCCCGCGCACCTGCCGCGGGCACGCGAAGTTCACACAATGGGTGGCGGCGACACCGGCCGGCCGCACCAGCGCCTGACCGCACACCGGACAGTTCTTGGGGAAGACCCACGGCTTGGAGCCCTTGGGCCGCTCGCTGAGGACGGGGCCGACGACTTCGGGGATGACGTCACCGGCGCGGCGCACGATGACCCGGTCGCCGGGGCGCACGTCCTTCTCCGCCACCTGATCCTGGTTGTGCAACGTGGCCGTGCCGACGGTGACGCCACCGACGAACACGGGATCGAGCACGGCGAACGGCGTCGCCTGCCCGGAGGGCCCGATCGACACCTCGATGTCGAGCAGGGTCGTTGTTCGCTCCTCAGGAGGCAGCTTGTAGGCGATCGCCCACCGGGGCGCCTTCGCATCGGCGCCGAGCTCGCGCTGGAGTCGGAGATCGTCCACCTTCACGACCACGCCGTCGAACTCGTAGTCCAGGTCGTGGCGCATCGCGTTGAGCGCCTCGACCCGGGCGCTGACCTCGTCGATGGTCGAACACGTGACGGTGTGCTCGTTGACCGGGAAACCGAGCGAGCCGAGCCAGTCGAGCGTTGCCGTGTGGGTCGGCAGGTCCGGGCCGCCGTCGACGAGACCGAGTTGGTACGAGAAGAAGGACAGCTCGCGATCGGCGGTGATCCCCGCGTCGATCTGACGGAGGGAGCCGGCCGCGGTGTTGCGAGGATTGACGTAGAGCTTCGGCTCCCGCCCGGCGGCCTCCGCCTCGGCCCGCTGGCGTTCGTTGAGCGCGGCGAAGCTCGACAACTTCATGTACACCTCGCCCCGCACCTCCAGCACCGGCGGCGCGCTTTTCGGGAGCTCGGTCGGGATGTCGCCGATCGTGCGCACATTGTGGGTGACGTCCTCCCCGACGGCGCCGTCGCCCCGGGTTGCGCCGCGCACCAGTGCGCCGTTCTCGTAGCGCAGGCTGATGGCGAGCCCGTCGAACTTCAGCTCCACCGAGTAGGCGGGCACCGGCTTGCCCTCCAGGCGCCGCTCGACGCGTTGGCTCCAGGCCGCCAGCTCGTCGAGGTCGAACGCGTTGTGCAGCGACATCATCCGCACCTCGTGGACGACCGGCGCGAACGCGGTGTTGACCTGGCCACCGATCCGGCGGGTGGGCGAGTCGCCCGTGGCGAGCTCGGGATGCGCTTCCTCGAGTTCGAAGAGCTCGCGCAGGAGGCGGTCGTAGTCCGCATCCGGGATCTCGGACGTGTCCTGCTCGTAGTACGCCTCGGCGTGTCGGTTGATCACCTCGCGGAGCTCGGCGATCCGTTCGGCGGGAGTCGGGGCAGCCATCGGCGCGACCCTAGTGCGACCCACTGACACCGGGCCGCGCCGAGCGACCGCTCCGTACCGTTTCACGGGTGGGCACGGATCGGGCCGGTGTGGGAGCGTTTCCGGCGATGCTGGACCGTCTCCGAACGGAGCCCGAGCGGCTCGTCCACTGGGCTGCGATCGCGGCCTGGATCGTGACGTTCTTCGTCCTCGGGGCGGCCCTGGACGACGGACTCGCCGACTGGGACCACAACACGCTGGTGATCGACCTCGCGGTACAGGGCGTCTGGTTCGTCGGCGTGCTGACCTCGCTGACCCTCCCGGCGCCCGTGACGCTCACCGCGGCTCGCATCGCGGTGCCGGGCACGATCCCGGTGGCGCTGTGGGCCGCGACCCAGTCCGACGACACCACGGCGACGGTCATCGGTCTCGTCGCCGCCGTCGTCGTCAGCGGGCTCGTCCTGAGTTCGGCGTTCGGCGATCGCTTCATCGACGGGGCCAGCTACGGCGACGAACGCCGATTCGCGCTCCGGCCGCCCGGGCCGGTCCTGATCGGACTCGTCGTACCCACCTGGATGGTCACCGTCGCCGGTGCCCTTGCGGGACCGTTGCTGCTCGGCGACGAACAGTGGGTCCTCGGCAGCGTCGTCACCGCGCTCGGGTGGACGATCGCCTTCTTCGCCGGCCGGACGCTCGACAACCTCACGCGGCGCTTCCTCGTGTTCGTGCCGAATGGCCTCGTCGTCCACGACCTCACCGTGATGCGCGAGCCCGTGCTCTTCCAGAAGCGCGAGATCGCCGGCATCGCACCGGCCCTCGCCCACACGACGGCGGCCGACATGACCAGCGCCGCGCTCGGCCTCGCCGTCGAACTGAAGTTCGGCACGCCGATCGAGCTGCCGGTCGTGACCGGCCGCACGACGACCGAGGAACAGACCCTTCGATCGATCCTCATCTCCCCCACCCGCCCCGCATCCGTCCTCCGCGTCGCCCAGACCCGCGGCTTCCCCATCACCTGACCCATACCTTCTGGGGTCAGACCCCATTACGTACTTTCTGGGGTCAGACCCCCGTACTTTCTCCCGGGTGAAGCAGGGGTCTGACCCCCGCTTCACTTCAGCGAGTGGCGATGCCGCCGCCGGTGACGAGGTCATCGACGTAGGCGACGACGCTCTGGCCGGGGGCGATCCTGCGGTGGCCGGCCGTCCACTCGACCCGACCGTCGACGACCCGGCCGGGCTCGGCGCGACCGTGGGCGCTGCACTGGAGCATCACCTCACCGTCGATGGGGCGCCCGATCCACGTCCAGCTGTCCAGCGGCGTGTGGTCCACCGTCAGGTCGGCCTTCTCGCCCACGGTCACCGTGCTGCTCGCGGGGTCCACGTCGACGACATAGCGGGGGTCCGTGCCGCCGGCGAGCCCGAGGCGCTTGCGCTGTCCGATCGTGACCATCTCGATCGCCGGCACCGTCCCGACCTCCACGCCGTCCCGATCGACGACACGACCTCGCCGCAGCGGGATCCGATCACCGAGGAACGTCTCCCGGCCGTGCTCGTTCGTGATGAAGCAGACGTCCTGGCTCTCGGGCTTGTGTGCAGTCCGCAGATCCAGGTCCGCGGCGAGCGCCCGCACGTCCGCCTTCGTCATCCCCCCGAGCGGCAGCACGAGCCGCCCGAGCACGTCCTGGTCGAGCACATGGAGGACGTAGGACTGGTCCTTGGCCGCGTCCGCGCCCCGCCCGAGCCGGGGCCCGTCGGGGGTCGCCACAACGCGGGCGTGATGCCCGGTGGCGACCCGGGTGAAGCCGAGCGCGTCCGCCCGGCGCAGGAGCCGGTCGAACTTGAGATGCCGGTTGCACTCGATGCACGGATTGGGCGTGCGCCCCGCCGCGTGATCGGCGACATACGGCCCGACCACGTCGCGTTCGAAGTCGTCGCCGAAGTTGAACACGTGGTGCTCGATCCCCAGCCGATCCGCGACCCGGCGGGCGTCGTCGACGTCGCTCACCGCGCAACACCCGGTGTCGCTCGGCCCGCCCCACAGCTTCATCGTGACCCCGACGACCTCGTGGCCGGCCTGCTGGAGCAGCGCCGCGGCGACGGACGAGTCGACGCCGCCGGACATCATCACCATGACGGGTCCGTCGTCGGTAACCCCGGCGGGGGCGATGCGGTCAGAAGGCACATGACCAGCGTAAGTTCTCGACCATGACTCGACGCACTCGCATCGCCGGAGTCGGTTCGTTCGTTCCCGATCGTGTGGTGACGAACGACGACCTGACGCAATGGATGGACACTTCGGACGAGTGGATCCAGAGCCGCTCGGGCATCGAGGAACGCCACTGGGTCGAGCCGGACAACACCACGACGAGCGACCTCGGCCTGGAGGCGGCGAACAAGGCGATGGCCGCGGCCGGCATCACCCCGGCCGACCTCGACATGATCCTCTTCGCGACGCTCTCACCCGACCACGAGTTCCCCGGCACCGCCTGCTTCCTCCAGGCGAAGCTCGACTGCCCGAAAATCCCCGCCATCGACGTCCGCCAGCAGTGCAGCGGCTTCGTCTACGGCATGGCCCAGGCGGACATGTTCATCCGTGGCGGCATGGCCGACACGATCCTGCTCGTCGGCGCCGAGATCCATTCCAAGGGCCTCGATGTCTCCACCGAGGGCCGCGACATCACGGTGCTGTTCGGTGACGGTGCCGGCGCCGCGGTTCTCCGGGCGACCGAGGTCGACGACCCCGCGACGCAGCCCCACATCTACTCGTCGCACCTCCACGCCGACGGCAGCTACGCCAAGGAGCTGTGGACCGAGGGTCCGTCGATGACGTTCGCGCCCAACCGGTGGGACAACGACTGGCTCGAACGCAAGGCCCAGTACCCCCGCATGAACGGCAAGACCGTGTTCAAGCACGCCGTCACCCGGATGCCCGAGGTGGCCATGGAGGCGCTCGACACCAACGGGTTCACGGTCGACGACGTCGACCTCTGGATCTTCCACCAGGCCAACATGCGCATCAACTACTTCGCCGCCAAGCAGCTCGGTATCGAGGACGACGACAAGGTCTTCAACACGATCCAGCGGTTCGGCAACACGACGGCCGCGACGATTCCGATCGGGCTCGACGAGGCGCTGAAGGCCGGCAAGCTCGAACCGGGGATGCTCGTCTGCATCGCCGCGTTCGGCGCCGGGTTCACCTGGGCGAGTTCGCTGGTCCGCTGGGGCTGAGCCCCGTCAGCCGCCGCCGTGGGCGCGGAGGTGATGCACCGCGTCGGGGATGATCGCGAGCGCCGCGTCGACGTCGGCCTCGGTGGACGTCCACCCGAGCGACAGCCGTAGCGATCCCTGGGCGACCTCCCGGGGCACGCCCATTGCGGCGAGCACGTGCGACGGGTCCTGCGCGCCGGACGAACACGACGAGGCGGCCGACGCGCGGATGCCCTGCTGGTCGAGCAGGAACAGCAGGGCCTCGGCTTCGATGTCCGCGAGGATCACGTGGGCGATCCCCGCGGCGACCCGCGCGACGTCACCCGGTCGGGCGATGGTGGGGGTGACGACGTCGCCCAGCTCGTCGACCAGCCCCGCGATCAGACGGTCGCGGAGCGCACCCAGCCGGGCGACCTCGGACTCACGCCGCTCGACGGTGGCCTCCACGGCGGCCGCGAACGCCGCGGCACCGGCCACGTCGGGGGTGCCCGCCCGCCGCCCCCGTTCCTGACCGCCGCCGAGGATCTGGGCCCCGAGTTCCACGCCCTGGCGCACGAACAGAGCGCCGGTGCCGATCGGGCCTCCCACCTTGTGGCCGGTGATCGACACGAGGTCGGCGTCGGCCGCCACCTCCGCGACGTCGACCCAGCTCAACGCCTGCACCGCGTCGGTGTGGATCAGCGCACCGGGCGCGTGGTCGCGCACGACCGCGGCGAGCGCCGGCAGGTCGTTGACCGCGCCGGTCTCGTTGTTGACCGCGATGAGCGACACGATCGACACGTCGTCGCGCCCGTCGAGCAGGTCGGCCAGGTCGTCCGGCGCGACCCGCCCGGTCTCGTCGAGACCGACCGTCACGCCGCCCGCGTGTTCGACCGGTTCGAGCACGGCATGGTGCTCCCCCGCCGAGCACACCGCCACACCGCCACGCGCGGCCAGGACGCCCCGCACCGCCAGATTGTCGGCCTCCGAGCCGCCGCTGGTGAAGATCAACTCGGCGGGCGGACGACCCAACGCCGCGGCGACTGCGTCGCGGGCGTCGTCGAGGGCCCGGCGGGCGGCGCGCGCCGCCTTGTGGGACCCGGTCGGGTTGGCGTGGTGGGTGTCGGTCGCCGCGAGCCAGGCGTCCCGAGCCTCGGGGCGCACCGGCGTGGACGCAGCATGGTCGAGGTAGATCTCGGGCGTGGCGCCGCCGGTGTCCATCGCCTCAGCCTACGGACTCGGCCCGGCCACGGCAGACTGCGAGCGTGCAGAGGTACGGACCGGAGACCTACGGCGAGAGCTTCGCCGACGTGTACGACGACTGGTACGGCGACGTCAGCGATGTCGCCGCGACCGTGGCCGGGATCACCGCGCTCGCCGACGGCGGTCCCGTGCTCGAACTCGGCGTCGGCACCGGCCGACTCGCCCTGCCGCTCGCCGCGGCCGGGCTGGCGGTGACCGGAATCGACGCGTCACGGGCGATGCTCGACCGACTCCGGGCCAAGCCGGGCGCCGACGCGATCACGGTCCTCGAAGCCGACATGGCGGATCCGCCGGTAGAGCCCGATTCGTTCGCCGTGGCGTTCGCCGCGTTCAACACCTTCTTCAACCTCACCTCGACCGACGCCCAGGCGCGCTGTGCGGCGGTTCTCGCCACGGCGGTCCAGCCGGGTGGCTGCGTGGTCATCGAGGGCTTCGTCCCGCCGGCCGACGGGCTCACCGACGGCGGGGTGTCCGTGCGCGAGATCACCACGGACCGGGCGGTGATCAGCGCCTCACAGCACGACGCCGACGCCCAGGTGATCCGCGGCCAACACATCGACGTCACCGGGGCCGGAGTGCGGATGCGTCCCTGGGAGCTCCACTACCGCACGCCCGACCAGCTCGACGACCTGTTCACGGCGGCGGGCTTCACGGTCGAGCGGCGTGACGGCGGCTGGCGGGGCGAGCCGTTCACCGCCGACGCGGACGTCCACGTGACGGTGTATCGCCGCTCGATCGACTGAACGGCTCAGCCGACCTCGGTCGCCGCGTCACCGAACTGCTCGACGAGCAGCTGTGGTTCGTCGTTGTACGTCTTCTTGCTCGACCCGGCTCGCAACATCGTCGCCGAGAGGAGGTGGGTGCCGTCGGGGAAGTGGAAGTGGAGCACCCGGTTGACCATCGTGAGCGCGTTGGTGTCGAACCATCCGAGAGAGACGCCGTCGCGCGCGATCGTCTCGCGGTGGCCCTTCGGCTTGCCCGTCAGCGACCACTGGTTGATGCCGTAGAACCGCAGTTCGGTGGGCGTCACCACGAGCCACGAGTCGACGAGGTCGAGACGGTGCCCGCGCGTCGTGTGGTCGATTCCAAGCCCCCTGGCGTAGGGCAACGAGTAGACCGTCGAGCCCGACCGCGCCGCACCGTCGGAACTCGCGCCGGCGACACCCACCTTCTGCGAGAGCGGGAGGACGACCAACAGGTCGGTTGCGGGGATCTCCTTGGCGAGCACCTTGCGAGCGGGTTCGTTGCGTTTCACCCACCCAGTGTCGCCGCCCGGGCGCGGCACCCCACAAGTGGGCACCTGCTCGTGCATCCGCCGAGGGGTGCGGGATCGTAGGGTTCGACAATGGCCAGAATCCGAGTCGAGACCGATATCGCCGCCCCACCCGACGCCGTGTGGGCGGACGTGGAGGACATCTCGACCCATGTCGAGTGGATGCACGACGCGGAAGCCATCACGTTCACCTCCGACACGACGGCCGGGGTCGGCACGACGTTCGACTGCGCCACGAAGATCGGCCCGATCCGGCTGATGGACAAGATGGAGATCACGGACTGGCAGCCGGGTGAGGTCATGGGCGTCCGCCATGTCGGCCTCGTCGAGGGCACCGGCCACTTCACCCTCACCCCACTCGGCGACGACCACACGTCGTTCGTCTGGGAGGAGGAGCTGCGCTTCCCGTGGTGGATGGGGGGTCCACTCGGCGGAATCGTCGGCGGGCGCATCCTCAAGCTCGTCTGGAAGCGCAACCTGCGACTGCTGGCCGAGCGCTTCGCCTGACGCGATCAGATCGGGTTCAGCGCGAGCTGGATCGACACCGCGGCGAGCGCGAGGCCGAAAACCGTGGCCGCACCCAGCGCGACCCACGGGCTCTGGCGGGCGCGGATGGCGGCGATGTAGAGCAGCCCCACGAGACCGCCCGCCACCAGGCCGCCCAGATGACCACCCACCGAGATGCGGGGAATGGCGAAGGTGATGAAGAGGTTGAGCGCCAGGATCGGGCCGAGGCCGCTCGCCCAGATGTTCATCCCTATCGATCGCTGGATCACCGCGATGGCACCGAACAGGCCGAAGATCGCGCCGGACGCGCCGACCGTGATCGCGTTGGGGTCGAGCAGCATCACGCCGGCCGCCCCGCCGAAGAGCGACACCATGTAGAGCGCGATGAAGCGGGGCCGATCGAAGACCCGTTCGAGTTGGGGGCCGAGGATCCACAGGGCGTACATGTTGAAGGCGAGGTGCATCAGACCGGCGTGCATGAAACCCGAGGTCACGAGGCGGTAGTACTCGCCCTCGGCCACCCCGATGAAGCCCTCGCCGGACACGAACCCCCGGCCGATGAGCCCGAAATCGAGGTCGGCGCCGGCCCGGCCCTGGGCCAGGACGAAGATCACGACGTTCAGCCCGATCAGGATCTTCGTCACGATCGGGTCGAACGTGGGCGCACCCCGCAGAATCTGCTGCTTGCCACCCTTCACGCATTCCGGGCAGTGGAACCCGACCGAGGCCTGATGCATGCACTGGGTGCAGATCGGCCGGTCACAACGCTGGCAGATCACTCCCGCCGGCGTGTTCTTGTGCCGATAGCAACTGGTGACGTCAGTGTCGGGGGACGAATCGCTCACTGGCCCCACGGTACCGGGTGCCGGTGGGGCTACCGGGCGCGTGCGGCGCCGGAACCACCGCCGGATCACCACGAACGACGGCGCCGCGCCGGTAGCGTCTGAGCCCGTGGCCGGCGATCTCATGACCAACCCCGATCTGGTCGCCCGACTGGACCAGCTCGCCCAGCAGCCGGTGCTCCTGATCGCCTCGGACTACGACGGCACGGTCGCCCCGATCGTGAACGATCCGATGAAGGCGCTCCCGTTGCGGGAGACCAGCGTCGCCCTCCGCAACCTCGCGGCGCTGCCCCAGACCGAGGTGGCGGTGATCTCCGGCCGCTCACTGCGCGATCTGGCCGCACTCTCGCGGCTTCCGGCCGAAGTCCATCTGGTCGGCTCGCACGGCACGGAGTTCGACATCGACTTCGCCCTCGACCTGGATCCCGATCTCCGGGCGCGCCGTTCGGCGCTCCTCGACGATCTCCGCGCCCTCGTCGACCGCCATGACGGCCTGTCGCTCGAGAAGAAGCCCGCCTCCGTGGCGGTGCACTATCGCAACGTCGACGAGGCCGCGATCGATGGGGTGCTGGCCGAGCTCGACGAGATCGCGGGGCGTGTCGGCGAGCTGACCGTCCGCCACGGGAAGATGGTGTGCGAGCTGCTGCTCGTGCCGACCGACAAGGGCCTGGCGCTGACCACCGTGCGTCAGAGCGTGGGCGCCGGCGCGGTGTTGTTCCTCGGCGACGACGTCACCGACGAGGACGCGTTCGCGACGCTCGCCGGACCCGACGTCGGGGTGAAGGTCGGCGAGGGCGAGACCTCCGCCGGCTTCCGGGTCGACACCCCCGACGACGTCGCCGTCCTCCTCGCGGCCCTGTTCACCCGGCGGTCCGAGTGGTTGGCCGGCGCCGGCATCACCGCCATCGAGGACCACTCGATCCTCTCGGATCAGCGCACCGTGGCCCTCGTCACCCCGGACGCCCGCATCACCTGGCTCTGTGTCCCCCGCATCGACTCGAGCGCGATCTTCGCCGAACTGCTCGGGGGTCCGCCGGCGGGTCACTTCTCGGTGCGCCCGTCGACACCGGACGGCGATCCCGTCCAGGTCTACGACGACGACTCGCTCGTCCTGCGCACGTCCTGGGAGTCCATGTCCGTCACCGACTATCTCGACTGTTCGGACGGCCGGCCGCATCGGATCTCCGGCCGCACCGATCTCGTCCGGGTCATCGAGGGCACGGGCACGGCGATCGTCGAGTTCGCCCCTCGGCTCGATTTCGGGCGGTTCCCCACCCAGCTCGAACTGCGGGACGGCGGCCTGGAGGTCACGAACGCGCAGGACCTCGTCGTGCTCCGAGCGCCGGGCGTCGACTGGCAGGTCATCGACCATGGCATGCACCAGACGGCGACGGCCGAGGTCGACCTGGCGAACGGGCCGGTCATCCTCGAGCTGCGGTGTGGCACGGCATCGATGCGGCCGGATCGCAGCGATGAGGCGGACCGGCGCGATCGCACGATCGCGTTCTGGGCCGAGTGGGCCGCCCGGCTCGACCTCCCCGTCGTCGAACCCGACCTCGTCCGCCGTTCCGCGCTCACGCTCAAGGCGCTCTGCTACGGCCCGACGGGTGCCATCCTCGCGGCCGCCACGACCAGCCTGCCCGAGCACATCGGCGGCGTGCGCCAATGGGACTACCGCTACTGCTGGATCCGCGACGCGTCCATGTCGGCCGGCGCGCTCGTGCGTCTCGGCTCGATCGACGAGGCGATGGACCTGCTCGACTGGCTCCTCCGCGTCATCGAGACGAGCGATGTCGGCCCGGAGCGGCTGTCACCGCTCTACACCGTCAACGGTCAGTCGCTGCCTCCCGAGGCCTCGATCGAGGAGCTGGCCGGCTATGCCGGTTCCCGACCGGTCCGGGTCGGCAACGCGGCCGACCACCAGGTACAGCTCGACGTGTTCGGCCCGGTGCTCGAACTCATCCACCAGCTCGGCGAGATCAACGCCCCGCTCTCCACGAGACACTGGCGTCTCGTCGAGGATCTCGTCGCCGCGGTGAACCAGCGCTGGATGGAGCCCGACCAGGGGATCTGGGAAGTGCGTTCGGCGCCGCGCCACCACACCAACTCGAAGGTGATGTGCTGGGTCACGGTCGACCGGGCGATCGGCATCGCCGAGACCGTGTTCGGCCGGGAGCGGCCGGAGTGGATCACGCTGCGCGACCAGATCGAGAAGGACATCCTCACCAACGGCTGGAACGACGAGGTGGGTTCGTTCACCACCGCGTACGACGGCACCGACCTCGACGCCTCGGTGCTCGCCATCGGCCTGTTCGGGCTCGTCGATGCCGACGATTCCCGCTTCCGGGCGACCGTCGACGCCGTCGAGACCTGGCTGCGCAGCGGCCACACCGTCTACCGCTACAAGCACGAGGACGGCCTGCCCGGTGAGGAGGGCGGCTTCAACCTCATGACCAGCTGGTTGATCGACGCCAAGCTCCTGATCGGCGACGTCGACGGCGCCGAGGAGCTCTTCGCCGCCTATGTGGAGCTCGCCGGGCCCACCGGCCTGATTCCCGAGGAGGTCGACCCGGTGAGCGGTCGCGGGCTCGGGAACCATCCGCAGGCCTACAGCCACCTCGGTCTGATCAACAACGCCTGCAATCTCGCCGCGGTGCGCTCCCGCTAGAGCGAGACCGCGCTCTCGCTCATTCCGAGGGCGTTGATCTCGACGACCTCGGTGACGCCGTCCACGCGGTCCTTCATGATCCGCTCGATGCCGGCTTTCAGTGTCTGGGTCGAGGCCGGGCAGGTGACGCACGCGCCCTTGAGTTCGACGGTCACGACGCCGGAGGCCTCGTCGACCTCGATCAACTCGATGTCGCCCTCGTCCGCCTGAATGGCCGGACGGATGGCGGTGATGACCTTCTCGACCTGCTCGCGCAACGCAGCACTCCGGATCCGAACGGGGGTGGACGCCTCCAAGTGTGGCAGCCACCTTCCTCAACACCGACATCGGCACGGTATTCCGTAGGGTGGCGGTATGGCGACGGGACTGCTGCTGGCCCACCAGGGCGGATGGGACGAGATCATCCTCGTCGCCGGGCCGGTCTCCGTCTTCGCCCTGTTGCTCTGGGTCGCCCGCCGCCGCGCCCTCGCCCAGGCGTCAGATGACCCGGACGTCGGCTCCGAGCGCGTTTAGCTTCCCGGCGATGTCGTCGTAGCCGCGGGCGACATGGTGCGCCTCGGCCACCACCGTCTCTCCCTCCGCCGCCAATCCTGCGATCACGAGCGCGGCGCCGGCGCGGATGTCGTGGGCCTTCACCGGCGCGCCCGACAGGCGCTCGACCCCGCGCACCACGGCGTGGTGGCTGTCGGTGCGGATGTCGGCACCCATGCGTCGGAGTTCGTCGACATAGCGGAAGCGACCGGAGAAGACGTTCTCGGTCACGATGCCGACGCCGTCGGCGGTGGCCAGCGCCGCGACGAGGAAGGGCTTGAAGTCGGTCGCGAGCCCCGGATACGGCAGGGTCGAGCAGTCGCTCGACCGCAGCCGAGTGCCGGCGAACGCCCAGATGCCGCCGGAGTCGGGCGAGATGCGCATGCCCATCTCGCCGAACTTCTGACACAGCATGGCCATGTGGTCGTGGCGGGCCCCGGCCACGGTGACCTCGCCGCCGGCGATCCCGAGCGCGGCCAGGTACGTCGCGGCCTCGATACGGTCCGGGATCACCGTGTGGTCGGACGAATGCAGCGTCTCGACGCCTTCGATCACCAGCGTCGAGGACCCCGACCCTTCGATGCGGGCGCCCATCTTGTTCAACAGCTCGCAGAGGTCCGCGATCTCCGGCTCACGGGCCGCGTTGTCGACAACCGTCGTCCCCTTTGCGAGCACGGCGGCCATCAGCAGGTTCTCGGTGGCGCCGACGCTCGGGTACTCGAGCAGGACACGGGCGCCGAGGAGGTTGGGCGCGCTCGCGTGGATGTAGCCGTGGCGGGTCTCGAAGTCCGCGCCGAGCTCGGCGAGCCCCCGCATGTGCATGTCGATCGGCCGCGGGCCGAAGTCGTCGCCGCCGGGCAGGGCCACCCGTGCCTCGCCGCAGCGAGCGAGCATCGGCCCGAGCACCACGATCGAGGCTCGGAACTGCTCGACGAGCTCGTAGGGCGCCACCGGTTCGATGGTGCCCGGGACGGTGATCTCGAGGATCGGCTCGTCACCCGACTCGTCCCACCCGACCTCGGTACCGGTGGCCCGCAGCAGATCGGACATCAGCGCGACGTCCGTGATGCGGGGAACATTGCCGAAGCGGTACGTGCCCTCGGCCAACAGCGTGGCAGCCATGAGCTTGAGCGCGCTGTTCTTGGCGCCACCGACCCGGATGGTCCCCTCCAAGCGGTGGCCACCGGTCACGACGATGCGCTGGGGCTCGGTCATCACCCAGAAGTCTGCCAGCGAATCGCGGCCGTGACGGTCATCGCCAGGATCACGACGAGCACGAACGGGGCCCGACGCCAGACCGCGATGGCGCCGGCGACGAGGCCGGCGGCCCGGGCGTCGATCGTGAGCGACTCGTCGAGGCTGAAGGTCTGCACGGCGATGAGGGCGGCGAAGAGCGCGGCCGGGATGAGGCCGGCGAGGTCGGGGAACCAGCGCAGGACCCCGCTCCGGGAGCCCTCGTCGACGGCGAACCTCGCCAGCACGACGTGTCCGAAGAGCTTGAACCCGAAGCTCCCCGCCACCAGGACGATGATCGCCGACCAGCTCACCGGTCTTCCTCCCTGACCTTCCAGGCGAGCGCCGGCCCGACGGCGAGTGCCGCCACGAGCAGCGGTACGCCGGCGGGCGAGATCGGTACCATCGCGATGGCGAGGCCGGCGCCGAGGATCGCGGCGACGCGGCCGGGCGCGGTGCGCACATGGGGCGCGAGCAGCGAGATGAACGCGGCGGGGAACGCCGCATCGAGTCCCCACGTCTCCGGCTCGCCGATCGCGGCGCCGATCAGCGCCCCACCGAGCGAACCGAGGACCCACAGCGACCACAGCCAGATCCCGGTCCACCAGAAGGCGTCGGCCGCCGTCTCCGCGTCGTCCTGCACCGTTGCCATCGCGGTCGTCTCGTCGATCGTCAGGTGCGCAGCGGCCATCCGGGACAGCCCCCGGCCCGGCAGGATCTTCGCGAGCACCGGGCCGTACAGGGCGTTGCGGGCGGCGAGCAGCATCGCCGAGCCGACGGCCGCTCCACCCGAACCGCCGCCGTCGATCACCGAGACGGCGGCGAACTGCGACGCGCCGGTGAAGACGAGCGCGGACATCACGAGGATCTGCGGGAGCGACAGTCCGGCCGCGTCGGCGAGGACACCGAACGTCATCGCCACGACCCCGACCGCGATCGCGAGCGTCAGGCCCTGCCGACGATGCTCCGGCATCGTCAGACCAGGAGTCGGTGGAGTCGGTCGACGAGGTCGGCGATCTCGTCGGCGGCCACGTCGAAGTCCGGCTGCTCACCCCCGCCCGGATCGACGACTTCCTCCCAGGGTTCGAACTCGACGGTCGCCAGGCCCAAAGCGGCAACGCGTGCCTCGAGCGGGCCGTCCGCCGGCCCACCCAGATCACGGACGATCCGTTTCAGGCTGCCGGTCGTCGGCGCCGCCTCGGGGTGCATGCGGCGGATCCACCGGAGATGGTCGGGCTCCATCGAGAGGATGACGGTCGCCCGCTCGATGTCGGACCTGGTGATCTGGTGACTGCGATGGTGGGGGTCGCGGATGCCATGTCGCTCCAGCGCCGTGCGGGTGCGCACGCTCATGACCTGCCCCGGCAGCACATGGGTGCCGCCACTCGCCACGGACACCGGCGGCTCCGCCCCGAGGCGGAGTCGCAGCATGGCGGACCCCATCACGGAGCGGGCGGCGTTCCCCGTGCACAGGAAGTACACGAGCGGCCGTGTCGGGTCGTCGTCGGGTCGGGGCGCCTCGAGGACCACGTGATCCGTCATGACGGCTCCACGCGGGGTGCGGGCGCCGGCGCGGCGCCGTCCTCGCGTTCGCGCAGAACCCGCTCGAGACCGTCATAGTCGACCCGCAGGAAGATCGCCTCGGCTTCGGCCGTGGGCGGCGCGGCATCGTCGGCCTCTCCGTCGCGCGCACCGTGGGTCAGCACCCGGCAGTCGGCCTTGACGGTGACCCGGCGCTCGCGCTCGTCCGCGATCCAGGCGCGGAACTGCAGGTCCGTGTCGAGCGGCGTCGGGCGCCGATAGCGCACCGTGAGGCGTCCCGTCATCCCGGGTGGCCCACCCGTGAGGCGTTGGCCGCCACCCAGCAGCTCGTCGAACAGCCCGGCGAGGATCCCACCGTGGACCGCGCGCGGAGGACCCTCGTAGCGGCGGTCGAGCCGCACCGCCCCGATGAGCGCCGGCGCGCCGTCCGGCATCGAGCCGGACGTGATGACGATCGGCGGCGCGATCGTGTTGAGGCGCCCCGAGAACGTCGAGAGCTGGCGGTAGAACCGGCGGTTGTCGCGATCCTCGGGAGGCATCTCGTACCAGCGCCGTCGAGGCTCGCCGTCGTCGAGCAGGGCCTGCACGGCCGCGAGGTGGCCGGCGATCGCCGCACATGCGTCGGCGTCGGGCTCGCGGGCGTGGATCGACCGGCCGATGCCGCGCAGCGTCTCCACGATCTGCTCGTCAGTCACCTCGGGATCGGGCATCGGATCATTCTGGACCGGCGAGACGGCCGAGCAACGCGAGGGTGGTGGATTGCAGCGCCGACGACGCCGCCGCGAGGTTCGCCGTGAACTGCTCGGCGGTCGGCTCGTCGGCGTCCACGAAATCCGTCACGGTCTTGACCCCGCTCACCGGGATCCCGTGGAGATGGGCGATCCATGCCACCGCCGCGGCCTCCATCTCCTTGGCGACACCACCGTTCGCGAGGATGCGCTCGCGGTCGGTCGGCGATTCGTCAAGGCTGTCGCCGGTGGTGACGATGCCCAGTTCGCAGCCGAGGGGCGCGGCGTGGACCCGCAGGTCGGCCGCCGCGAGGTCACCGTCGGCGAACGCCTGCATCCCCGGCAGGGCGATGCGCCGATCGTGGCAGGAGAAGTGGGGCCAGGCGAGATACGTGGTGCCGATCGATGCGCCGGAACGGGCCCATCCGCCACACGTGCCGATGGAGAGCACCAGGTCCGGCGGCGGACCGGCCGTCAACGCCACCTGGGTCGTCAGCGCGGCCGCGGTGGTGCCGATGCACGGCACACCCGTCAGCGGATCAGCACCGTTGACGGCGAGCAGCACCTCGGGACGAGACGCCGTCGCCGGCGAGGTCGCGAGGCGGCACGGGAGGGCGTCCGCCCAGTCCGGCGAGGCCACAGGGGCCGCGCCGAGGGCCTCTCGCAGCGGGGCGGCCTCGATCTCCATCGCCATCACGATGAGCACACGGCGCACGGGAACGGGGACGGGCGGGGACGGCACGCCGGGAGCGTAGGTGACGTTGGTCACGCGTCGGGAGTCGAATCGGGTCCTACCGGTACCCTTGGCGGTCGAATCGACCAGTGTCCACCGTTCGGCACTCCCCGGGTCCGCACTCCTGCGGGCGGGGTCCGATGTGCCGACGGCCTCCTCGACCAAGGATGTTCCCCCCATCATGCGAAGTCACACGCGCACGCGCTCCCGCCTCATCGTCCTGATCACGTTCGTGATCGGCATCCTGGCCACGCAGACCGGCACCGCCGGCGCCGCCGCCGGGTTCGGCGATGTCGAGTCGGATCGTTTCTACACCGAAGCCGTCCAGTGGATGGTCGGTGAGGACATCACCGAGGGCATCGAGATCGGTTGCTTCGGCCCCGACGTCGATGTGACCCGCGGCCAGGTCGCCGCCTTCCTCCATCGGCTCGACCGCAGCCTGGGGAACAACCCCCAGAGCGGCCCGCACCCGTTCGTCGACGTCACGGCGTCGTATCAGCAGGAGCCCGTCGGCTGGCTGTACGCCACCGGGCTGACCACCGGCGTCTCGGCGAGGACGTACGACCCCGATGCCTCGATCACCCGCGGCGATTTCGCCGTGATGCTGTGGCGCTACGCCGGCGAACCCGACGCCGTGACCCGGCATCCGTTCCGTGATGTCACCCGCAGCTACCAGCAGGAAGCCATCTCCTGGATGTCGGAGAACCTGATCACGACCGGAACGAGCGCGACCACGTTCTCGCCGAATGCCGTCGTCTCCCGCGCCGAGGCCGCCACCTTCCTGTTCCGCTATGTCGACCCCGACGAGATCCCGCCGGCCGTCGCCAGCGTGGACTGCACCCGCGAGCTCCGACTCACGCTCGAGGCGGCGGGGCTGACGGGCACCGAGTCCCGTTGCGCCGTGCCGTTCCTGGTGGGCTTCGAGGTCGACTACCTGCTCGCCGTCGCCGAGGACCGGGCCACGGCCTCGATCGGCCTGATCATCGCCGCCGCCGCCGTCGGCGAGGCGTGCCTCACGCCGGACCGCGTCGCCGACCTCAGCCGCATCTTCCTCTGATCCCGGTCCCGGTCAGCCGGGCAACGGCGCGCTGAACACCGGCTCGCACTCGTAGGTGCCGGGCTCGACCGGGAGCCGGCGCACGAACGCGCCGTCTTCGATGCCCATGACCACCGCGCAACCGGGTGACGTGCCGTCCGGCGACACCGGAGGGTGCAGCCCGCCGGCGCTCCAGTCGAGTCCCGCCAGCGGCGACGCACACTCCTCGCCGACGGAGGTCGGACAGGCCGCGGTGTCGACGGCCCACCGCCAGAACGCCGAGGCTGCCAGCAGCCCGGTGCCGGTGCGCGGCGCCGCCGTCAACGCGAGCAGCTCCTCGTGGGCCGCGGCCGCCGGGGCCGCGTCGCCGTCCTCGAACGGCAGGAACGGCAACTCCAGCAGGAGACGCTCCGGCGTCGCCACACCGAGACATCCCGCCTCGTAGGCCGCGGCCGAGGCCAGGATCATGGGGGCCCAGCCGGCCCGATCGGCCACCTCGATGAACGGGACGACCGCCTGATCGCAGCCGCCGACGATCACGACCTGCCCGGCGCCGGTCGCCCGGGCTTCGCCGACGAGGCGGTCCCAGTCCGGCACCCGGTCGATCGGATACGGGACCGTCCCCACGACCTCCAGCACCCCGCCGGCGGCCGTCACCGCGGCTTCATGGGCGACACGAGCGGCAGCCTCGACGGGGGTGTCGGGCCCGACCAGCACGATTCGGCTCGCCGCAGGGTCGGCGAACGCCGCCGTGAGGTGGCCGTGGAGCCGTACCGGCGTGGGCGGCAGCAGGCCGGGGCCGGTCGGGTAGCGGGCGAGCCCGCAGTCGATCGCGGTGAGTGCCTCCTCGATCAACTGGAGGAAGGCGTGCCCGACGAGGGCGGACACCTCCTCGCACGCCCGGCGAACCCGGTCGACGGTCTCCACCGCGGCCGCGTCGTACTCGATAACCCGGATGTCCCGACCGTGGAGGCCGCCGTGGGCGTTGCAGTGGTCCGCGAGCGCCTCGATCATCTCGATGATGCCGACGCCGGCACCCGGCGTGCCGATGCCGCCTCGATCAGAGCCGGTGCCGATCGTGATGCTCGCGTCGGTGATGCCGACCGCGTCGACGATCGGGGTGAGGTCGGTCGGTGAACAGGGCAGCACCAGGTCACCGATCATCTCGGCCGGCGGCCGGGGCGGATCGGTGGGGACGGGTGGACGCAGTGTCGTGGTCGTGGTCGTGGTCGAGGCCCCCACCGAGGACGACGTTTCGTCCGTCGCTGGTCCCGGCTCGGCCGCCGGAGCACCGTCGTCGGCACTGCACCCGACCGCCAGGAGCGCAGCGAGAACGACGATCGAGAGGCTGCGCATCCCCTGGAGCTACCACATCGGCTGGGCCAAACGGCTCATGGCCACCTCCCGTTCCGGGACAAAGCGGGCCGAGCGACCCATTCACCGACGCCGCAATCGGTCCGACGCATGGAAGGGAACTCACGACGGAGCACGACCATGACGAGCCACCACACCACCTGCAACCTGTGCGGCGACCGCCACGCCCGACGACGCGACGGCCGGCTCGGCCGCTACGCCGTGACGTGCGACGACTGCGAGGCGCGCAAGGGATCACACCTCGTGAAGACGAACCTCGGCTACGCGAGCAGCAAGGTCGTGCGACCGGCCGCCGCCCTCGTCGGCTGAGTCAGATTTCCAGGGCCGCGGCCACCCGGTCGCGGTGTCGGCGCGCGTCGCCATAGGCCGCGGCCAGTGCCCAGCCCCGCTTCAACCAGAGCTGCAGGTCGTACTCGAACGTGTAACCGATCGCGCCGTGGCACTGGAGGGCCGCCCGGCAGGCGAGATCCACCGCGTCGGATGCGGTGGCCTTCGCCATGGAGACATCGCGCCCCCGGGTGACCTCGTCGTGCGTCTCCGGATGCGCCACCGACCACGCGGCGCGATAGACGAGCGGCGCCGCGAACTCGTTGGCGATGCGCACGTTGGCCAGATGGTGCTTCACCGCCTGGTAGGAGCCGACCGGCTTGCCGAACTGGTGGCGCTCCCCGACGTACTCGACCGTCGCGTCGAGCAGCCGACGGGCGACACCAAGGCATTGAGCGGCGGTGCCGAGCGCGGCGCGATCGTTGGCGAGCGCCGCGTCGGCACCGGACAGCCCGGTGGGGTCACCGGTGAGCTCGACGCGGGCCAACCGCCGGGACTGGTCGATCGACTCGACGGGGACGACGTCGTAGCTCTCGCGGGCCACCTCGGCCAGCAGGCCGTCGTCCTCCGCGACCAACGCATCGACGGATCCGGCCGCGAGCACGGGGCCACCACCGGTCGACAGCGAGATGCTGTAGCGGGAGCCACCGCCGATCGCCGCGTCGAGGTGGAGGCTCCCCGCCTGTGCGAGGGCCGGTACGGCAACCGCGGCGTGTTCCATGAGCGGCTCGGGCACCCCGGCGTAGCCGGCTTCCTCGAGGATGCGCACGAGGTCGACCTCGTCCATGCCGAGACCTCCGGCTTCCTCCGGGGCGAGGACCGCGAGCACACCCATCTCCGCCAGCGCGTCCCAGAGTCCGGGTACCCGTCCGTCGTCGTTGTCCCAGCTCGCCCGCACGGCCTCCGGGGGGCACACGTCGGCGAAGAGGTCGCGCACGGTGTCGCGGAACATGTCCTGTTCTTCGGTGAACGCGAACTGCATGTCCCTACCTCCGCGGCAGGCCGAGCACGCGCTCGGCGATGATGTTGCGCTGGATCTCGTTCGTCCCGGCGTAGATCGGACCGGAGAGGGCGAACACGTAACCGTCCAGCCAGTCGTTGCCCGGCACGAGCTCGCCGCCGTCGCCCAGCAGCCGCAGAGCGGTCGCGTGGAGTTCGAGGTCGAGCTCCGACCAGAAGACCTTGCCGAGGCTGGCCTCGGAGCCGATCTCGGCGCCGTCCATGAGACCGGCCGCGAGCATGTAGGTCTGCCAGCGGTACGCCTGCGCCTTGATCCATGCGTCGGTGACCTCGTCGCGGAGACGAACGTCGACGTCACGACCCTGGGCCTGGAGATCGCGCACAAGGGCGGTGAGGCGTTCGGCCGCGGCCATGAAGCGACCGGGACTGCGGAGGTTCAGGCCGCGCTCGGAGCCGGCCGCCGCCATCGCCACGGCCCACCCCTGGCCTTCCTCACCGAGCACGTGGTCCACCGAGACGCGACAGTCGTCGAAGAACAGTTCGGCGAAGCCGGGCTCGCCGTCGAGGCGGCCGATGGGACGGCGCTCCAAGCCGGGCGCGTCGGCGGGCACGAGCAGGTAGGTGAGCCCGGCGTGCCGCTCGGCCTCGGGATCGGTGCGCACGATGCAGAAGATCCAATCGGCGAAGGCGCCCCGGCTGCACCAGGTCTTCTGCCCGTTGAGCACATAGTGGTCGCCGTCGCGGATCGCCTTGGTCTTGATCGCGGCCAGGTCCGATCCGGCTTCGGGCTCACTCCAACCCTGGGCCCAGATGTGTTCGCCGCTCGCCATCTTCGGCAGGAAGTGGTCCTGCTGTTCCCGGGTGCCGAAGTTGAAGATCGTCGGCGCGAGGAGGCTCACCCCGTTGGCGCTGACCCGGCCGGGCACGCCGGACAGCCAGTACTCCTCCTCGTAGATGAGCCACTCGATCAGGTCGCAGTCTCGGCCGCCGTAGGCCTTCGGCCAGCCCGGCACGGACCAGCCGCCCTCGAACAGGACCCGTTCCCATTCGCGGTGCTCCTCGAACCCGATTGCGGTGTCCATCGACGCGAGACGACCCGGGTTGTTCGCCTCGAGCCAGCTGCGACACTGCTCGCGGAAGTCGACGTAGCGCGGGGCGAGGTCGAGTTCCATCAGCGGAACTCGCCCTTGCGCACGCCGTTCGGGTCGAACACGTCGCGGATCAGTGCGAGCTCCTCGTCCGTCGGCAGTCGGCTCTCCGGCACGTCGCCGGTCACCGTCAGCTCGAAGGGCGACGCCTCCTGCGCCTGCTCGAGGGTGACGCCGGGGTGCAGGCTCCGCACCCGCATGGTGCGGTCCGCCGACTCGAAGTCGTAGGCGCCGAGATCGGTGACGACGCGGCGGATCTCGAAGTTCGAACGGCTCGCCTCGGGGAGCTCCGCAATGCGGTTGTAGCCGGGGCCGGACACGACGTCGACGGTCTCCGAGAAGGCCCGCGCCTGGTTCGGCACCCAATAGGTCGTCGCGTGGTTGATGAGGTTGCCCGGCGCGCCCCGCATGCCGAGCAGTTGCGCCTTGGGCTTGCGGTACTCACCGATGGCGGCGAAGTTCTGGTTGCCGTGGCGGTCGATCTGGCTGGCGCCCATCACGACGTGCCGCTTGCCCGACCACACCTGGTCGAAGATCGATCGGAACGGCATGTAGGACTCGATGACCGCGTCGCTCGGATCGCCACCGAAGGGCAGGTTGCCCTCGATGGCGTACGCGATCGTGTCGGTCAGCACGAGGTCCGGTTCGAACGTGGCGCGGGCGAGACGACCCGCGATGACGGGCACCGGGCCCATCGGGTTGCAGAGCACCTCGCCATCACCCCGGAAGGCTTCGGCGATGGCGACCACACAGATCTCGTCGAGGGTGACGTCGCTCACGAGTTCCCCCTTTCCTCGAGCTTGGCTCGGTATGCCTCGTGTGACTCGAGCTCCAACCAATCGGCGCGGAACTGGGCCCACGCGTCCGGGTCCTTGGCGGTCGCGGCGTACTCCTTCTGGAACACCTCGTCGCGGTCGTAGTCCGGCGGGCACTCGGTGAAGTGGGCGCCCATGGGCGCCTCCACCACACCGTCGACGTGGATCCGGGGGATCCGCAGGGTGTGGACCGGTCCTTCCTTCAGGAAGTCGTCCGTCGGGATGATCTTCTCGGCCGACATGTAGGTCTTCGCCCCGGCCATCGCGAACAGGTCGTCGAAGTAGAGGTCCGGGCCCAGGAACTGGCCGTTCCCCTTGGCGTCGGCCCGGTTCATGTGGAGCAGCACGGCGTCCATCTCGAAGGCGGGGATCGCGACGAGCTCCTCACCGTCGTCGTAGGGCGAGCGCACCGTCTTGAGGCTCGGGTTCTCGCTGAGCATCGCGGTACCGAGTCCGGCCCGGGTCGGGTAGAAGGGAACCCGGTGGGCGGCGGCCATGAGGCCGAGGTAGAACGCGCCCTCGTCGAGCTCCATGAAGTCATCGAGCGAGCCGGCCTGACGGGCGGCGCGGAAGTGGGGCTCGAGCGGGATCGAGTCCAGGGAGACGAAGCCGTAGGTGACCTTGCTCGCCTTGCCCGCCGCCGTGAGGATGCCGACGTCGGGGCCGCCATAGCTCACGATGTGCAGGTCCGTGAGATCACTGCGGAGGATGGCGCGCACCAGCGACATCGGCTTGCGGCGCGAGCCCCAGCCCCCGATACCGAGCGTCATCCCACTCTCGAGTTCGGCGACGACCTCGTCCTCGGTCATGCGTTTGTCGGGCACCGCGCCTCCCCTGTCGGGCGACCTGACGGTCTGTCAGAAATCGTCTCGAACGGTAGGCCACGACTGCGAGTCGTGCGAACACGTGCGGGTAGGGTTTCGCGCATGACCGATCCGCTCGACATGACCGGCCGCTCCGTGATCGTCACCGGCGGCACCAAGGGACTCGGCAAGGTCATCGCCGAACGGTTCCTCCAGCAGGGTGCCGACGTGACGATCTGTGCCCGCCGCGAACCCGAGGCGCCGGTGGAGGCGGAGGGTCGGTCGGCGCGGTTCATCGCCTGCGACGTGCGCGAGCCCGAGCAGGTCGCGGCCGTGGTCGCCGCGACGATCGAGGCCACCGGCCGCATCGACGTTCTCGTCAACAACGCCGGCGGCGCCCCACCCGCGGACTCCGCCACGGTCTCCCCCCGCTTCAACGAGAAGATCGTGGCGCTGAACCTGCTGGCACCGCTGACGTTCGCCCAGGCGGTGCACGACCAGATGCAGTCCCAGGACGACGGCGGCGTCATCGTCAACATCGCCTCGGTGTCGGGCACCCGACCGAATCCGGCCGGTGTCGCCTACGGCGCCGCGAAGGCCGGTCTCATCAACGCCACCGAGACGCTGGCCCACGAGTGGGGACCCAAGATCCGTGTCGTCGCCCCGGTCGTCGGACTCATCGTCACCGAAGAAGCCCATCTCTTCTACGGCGACGACGCGGGCATCGCTGCGGTCGGCGAGACCATCGCCCTCGGCCGCATGGGCGTGCCCGAGGAGGTCGCCGACGTCGTCCTGTTCTGCGCGTCCCCCCTCGCTCGGTGGGTGAGCGGCTGCACGATTCCGGTCCACGGCGGCGACGACAAGCCCTCGTATCTCGGCGCGTCGACCGGCGAAGTCACGCAGGGCGGATGATGACCCGCCGCACGCTGACTGCGGTCGCCGTCGTTGCCTTCGCCCTGCTCCTGCTGACCAACGCCGCCGGTGCGCAGACCGACGACGTCGCCGACCAGTGCCGCACGATCATCGGCTGTGCCGATGCCGGTCCGAAGCCCGAGAACCCCGGTGACCGTGGCGGCTACGCCCAGCTCCTGCTGTTCGGCGGGCTGGTGGGCGGCATGGGCTTCATCACCTGGCGCGTCGTCCGCACGGCGAGGGCCACGGCGGCGCAACGCGCCTGAACCTCAGACCCCGGGATCCTCGCCGATCTCGGCCAACGCATCACGAATAGCGCCGCGCAATCGGCGCGCCTGCGCCGGGGCCAGGTGCGTCATCAGCCCTTCGGCCGGACGGCCGACCTCCTCGACCGTGAGCACGACCCGCGGCTCGGCGTCGTCGTAGTCGTCGGAGATCTGGATGGCCCACGACACGGGCGCCAGATCGTCCTCCCACCCCGGCGGAATGTCATCGGGCGTGGCCGGATAGTCGTCGATCGATCGCTTCATCCCTGCTTCCTATCGCAATCTCTGGTCACGAAAGGGTCGATCCCGGGCGGGCGGGACCGAATTCTTCGACCCTTTCGTGACCAGAGATTGCTCGAGGGGAACAATGTCCGGACTAATACCTGACAAAAATGATCGGAATTATGTGCATTGACCTCAGTGCTGCTCATATGGTGGCCGAACGGAATCCCGACTGTCCTGATCATCTTTTCCTGGATTGGCCCCAATGACGCTTCTCGACACCACGCTGGACACGCCGGTCGCCCTGCGCACCGGCCGCCGTTTCACCGCCACGGACGTGGCCGCGATGTCGGAGTCCTTCGAGGGGTCCCACCCGTCCGAGATCATCGGTTGGGCCGTCGAGGAGTTCGGGACCCGCCTCTCACTCAGTGCGTCGTTCGCCGACACGCTGCTCATCGACCTCGCGGTCGACGTCGACCCCGACATCGAGGTCGTGTTCATCGACACCGGCTTCCACTTCGCCGAGACCCTCGCCACCGTGCGTCGGGCGATGGCCCGCTACGCGCTGAACCTCACCGTCCTGCGGCCGCTGCCCACGGCGGCCGACGTCTGGACCCACGGTGTCGACACCTGCTGTGGCAGCCGAAAAGTCGCGCCGCTCGAGCGTCATCTCGTCGCCAACGCCGACGCGTGGATGAGCGGCCTGCGTCGCGACGACGCGCCGGGGCGGGCCGACGCCCCGATCGTGGATCTCGACCTGCGGGGCCTCGTGAAGATCAACCCGCTCGCCGGCTGGGACACCGCCGACGTCGAGCGCTACGTCCTCGCGAACGACGTGCTCATCAACCCGCTCGCCTTCGAGGGCTATCCCTCGATCGGGTGCTGGCCGTGCACGGACCCCGCCGACCCCGCCGATCCCCGGGCCGGCCGTTGGTCGGGCTCGGCCAAGACCGAATGCGGGCTCCACGCATGAACGCGGGCTACGCCGTCAACCTCGACCTCACTGGTCGGCCCGTCCTCGTGGTCGGCGGTGGCCGCGTCGCGGCTCGCAAGATCGCCGGGCTGCTCCGGGCCGGCGCGGTCGTCACCGTGGTTGCCCCCGACGCGATCCCCGAGATCGCGGAGGACCCCGACGTGCGCTGGTACGCCCGTCCCTACCAGCGCGGCGAGGTCGCCTCGTATCGCCTGGCCATCACGGCGACGGACGATGCCGACGTCAACGCACAGGTCGCCGACGATGCCGACACCGCGGGCGTGTTCGTCAACTCCGCCGACGACCCCGCCAACTGCTCGTTCACCCTCCCCGCGGTCGCCCGCCATGGCGACGTCCAGGTGGCGATCTCGACCAACGGACGCAGCCCCGCCCTGGCCCGCTGGCTCCGCAAGCGCCACGAGCGGGAGCTGAGCGCGGGCTACGACCAACTGCTCGACCTCCTCGCCGAGGTCCGCGCCGAGGTCCGTGCGATCCGGGGCACCTCGGAGATCCCCGGCTGGGACGACGCCCTCGACGCCGACGTGCTCGGGCTCGTGCGCAGCGGCCGGATCCACGAGGCGCGTCTGGTCCTGCTCGACTCGCTCGGCATCACGGACGCCGAGCGCACGGAGGTGGCATCGTGACCGTGCATCTGGTCGGCGCCGGCCCCGGCGATCCGGATCTCCTCACCGTCAAGGCACTGAAGCTGCTCGAGCGAGCCGACGTCGTGGTCTACGACCGACTGGTCGACCCGCGGATTCTCGCACTGGCCGCACCGTGGGCCGAGATGGTCGACGTCGGTAAGCGCCCCGGCGCTCCCTCTGACGCCCAGGCCCGGATCAACGACATCCTCCTCGACCGCGGCCGCCGTTTCGACTGTGTCGTGCGCCTGAAGGGCGGCGATCCGTTCGTCTTCGGGCGGGGCGGTGAGGAAGCACTGGAGCTGCGAGCCGCCGGCATCGAGGTCACCGAGGTCCCCGGCATCACCTCCGCCATCGCCGCACCGGCAGCCGCCGGCATCCCGGTCACCATGCGCGGGATCAGCAGCGGCTTCACCGTGATCACCGCCCACCAGGACCCCTACGCCGACCGCTGGCTCGACTGGGACGCCCTCGCGCAGACCGGCACGACGCTCGTCATCCTCATGGGCGCGAGCCGCACCGCGATGATCAGCGAACGACTCATCGCGGGCGGGCTCGCCCCGACCACGCCGGTCGCCGTCGTCCACGCGGCCACGACCACCACGCAGGACGTGCAGCGCACGACGCTCGCCGGCCTGCCGGAACGCACCGTCACCAACCCGTCGACGCTCGTCGTCGGCGCCGTGGCCGCCGAATCCGTCCTCGAAATCGCCACCCACGCCACCACCGCCCAGCCCACCGAACTCACCCAGGAAGGCACGATCCGATGACCCTTCTCGAACCCGACGTCACCACCCCCGACATCGACCCGGACATCCAGGCCGACATCGACAAGTTCCGCGAGGTCCTCGCCGGCTATCAGTCGGGCGACGTGAGCGAGGACGTGTTCCGCGTTTTCCGTCTCACCAACGGCATCTACGGGCAGCGCCAGGGCGGCACCAACCAGATGGTGCGCGTCAAGGTGCCCTACGGCTCGATGACGCCCGAGCAGTTCGACATGATCGCGAACCTCGTGGAGCGCTACAGCCGCGGGTGGGGCCACATCACGACGCGTCAGAACCTCCAGTTCCACTACGTCCAGCTGGATCAGATCCCGGACGTGATGCAGCACCTCGCCAACGTCGGTCTGACCACCCGCGAAGCGTGCGGCGACACGGTGCGCAACATCCAGGGCTGCCACCTGGCCGGCGCCTGCCCCCACGAGAACCTCGACATCACACCGTGGGCCGAGGCGGCGTATCAGCACTTCGTACGCAACCCCCTGGGGCAGCGACTCCCCCGGAAGTTCAAGATCAACTTCTCGGGCTGCGAGACGGACTGCGGCCAGGCGATGTTCAACGACGCCGGCGTGATCGCGACCACCCGCACGCTCGACGACGGCACCGTGGAGGCCGGCTTCCGCGTCTTCATCGCCGGCGGGCTCGGCACCACACCGTTCCCCGCCATGGCGCTCGAGGACTTCACACCGAAGGAAGAGCTGCTCCCCACGCTCGAGGCGATCCTGCGCATCTTCGAGCAGACCGGCAACCGCGACAACAAGCTGCGGGCCCGCCTGAAGTGGGTCGTCGAGAACCTCGGCTTCGAAGAGGTCCAGCGGCGCATCCTCAACACCCGCAAGTTCCTGCTCGCCTCGTCGTCGTACCCCGGCGGTCTCCCCACCGAGGTGCGGGTCGCGGGCGACGCGCCGGCCGGGATCGGCAACGGTGCCGTCGTCACCCAGATGGGTCAGGGCACGCCGGTCAGCATCGGTGGCGCCTCGCCGTACGACCGCTGGTTCGAGGCCAACGTTGTGCGCGGCATCGCCTCCGGGCAGGTCTCGGCCTACGCCTGGGCCCAGCTGGGCGACATCACGGCCGACCAGTTCCGCGGCATCGCGGCGATCCAGCGCGAGTTCGAGGCCGACATCCGGCTCACGAACCGCCAGAACCTGATCATCCGCGGTCTCGACGGGTCCGATCTCCCCCGCCTCTACGAGCTGCTCTCCGACATCGGCATGGCCGAGGAGGGCGCCGAGCTGGTGCGTGACGTCGTCGCCTGCCCGGGCGCCGACACGTGCAACCTGGCCGTCACCCAGAGCCGGGGCCTCGCCAAGGCGATCGGTGATGCGCTCGACGCCGAGGGCCTCGGCACCATCGGTGGCCTGCGGATCAACATCTCCGGTTGCACCAACTCGTGTGGCCAGCACCATGCGTCCGACATCGGCTTCTTCGGGGCCGAGCGGCGGGCCAACGGCCGATCGGCGCCGGGCTACCAGATGCTGCTCGGCGGCTATGTCGGCCAGGAGCGGATGCACTTCGGCGAGAAGGCGACCCGCCTTCCGGCCAAGGCTGCCGCCCAGGCCGCGGTGCGGGTCGTGCGTCAGTTCAACGACGAGCGCACGGCGGGCGAGTCCTTCCGCGGCTGGCTCGAGCGGGCCGGCGGCGCCGCCGAGGTCGGCAAGGGCCTCAAGGATCTCGACGAGTTCCCGGCTTACGACGACAACCCGGACTTCTACGTCGACTTCGACGAGACCGGCCCCTACTCGGCCGAGATCGGCGAGTCGGAGTGCGCCACCTGAGTAGCCTGCGAGGGTGACCGCGCTCGCCGACCTCCTCGCCGCGATCGACGCGGACAACGCCGACGATCCCAACACCTTCGACGGCCGACCCCTTGCGCAGGCACAGGGGCAGATGGCCGACGCGTGGGTCACCCGGCTCGACCCCGCCGCAGCCGACGCCCTGCGCGTCGCGGCGCGGGCGCACCATCTCCGCCGCTGGGAGATGCCCCGGTCCGACTATCCCGAAGGCCGTGACGGCTACCTCCGCTGGCGGCGGGACCAGAAGAAGGCGCACGCGGCGCGACTCGGCACGCTCCTGGCGGGAGCCGACGCCGCGCTCGTCGAGCGGGCGGCGGCGATCGTCCAGAAGCGGGGACTCGGGTCCGACCCCGAGGTGCAGGTGTTCGAGGACGCCGTGTGTCTGACCTTCATCGAGACCCAGTTCCTGGCCACCGCCGACAAGCTCGGCGACGACCAGAAGATGGTCGACGTCGTCGCCAAGACACTCCGGAAGATGAGCCCGTCCGGTCACGCCGCCGCGGCCACCATCGCACTCGATGACCGCTCGGCCGACCTGTTGCGCCGAGCCGTCGATCGGGCCACCGAGTAGATGCCGCCGCTCTTCGACACGGACTTCGAGCCGAACCACGGCGAGCTCGTCGAGGTCTCTCCCCTCCTGCGCCGCATCGTGTGCAACAACCCGTCGAAGTTCACCTTCCACGGCACCGGCACCTACGTGATCGGCCACGGCGACGTCGCCATCGTGGACCCGGGCCCGCGCGACGACGAGCATGTCGCCGCCCTGCTCGCCGCCCTCGACGGCGAGCGGGTTCACTCGATCCTGATCACGCACACCCACGGCGATCACTCTCCGGCCGCGGCTGCGGTGAAGGACGCAACCGGCGCACCGATCCTCGGCTTCGGGCCGCATCCGTCGGTCGCCACCAGCGAGGGTGACGAGGACGTGGCGGACGACGCCGACTGGGACACCGGCGAAGAACGCAAGGAGCTGACCGACGAGGAGAAGGCGAAGGCCAGGGCCGACCACGAGAAACACCTCCCGGACGTCGACTTCGTACCGGACCAGCGCCTCGCCCACGGCGACGTGGTCGAGGGTCCGGGCTGGACCGTGGAGGCCCTTCACACGCCGGGCCACATCTCGAACCATCTCTGCTTCGCCCTCGCCGAGGCGCAGGCGGTGCTGTCCGGCGACCACGTCATGGGTTGGTCCACGACGATCATTCCGCCGCCGGATGGCGATCTGCGCGCCTACCTGCGATCGCTCGAGCTCCTCCTCGACCGCGACGACGCAACGCTGTATCCGACCCACGGCGGCGCGATCACGAAGCCCAAGCCCTTCGTCAAGGCGCTCCTCGACCACCGACGCATCCGGGAGGAGCAGATCGTCCGCCGACTCGAGGCGGGCCCGCAGTCCGTCCGGGAGATCGTCGAGGTACTCTACGCCGAGGTCGCCCGCGAGCTCTGGCGTCCTGCCGCTCGCTCGGTCATCAGCCACCTGATCGCCCTGCGGGACGCGGGCCGCGCCGAAACCGCCATCACCGACGCGCCCGTCCTCGCCACCGCGACCACCTGGGTCCGCTCCTGACCCGAACGGGCTCAGTCGTCGATGAAGGGGTGGTGGCAGGCGACGTAGTGGCCCTCGTCCACCTTCTCCATGACCGGCTCGATGGTCTTGCACTCGTCGGTGGCCCGGGGGCACCGCGTGTGGAACCGGCACCCGCTCGGCGGGTTGATCGGCGACGGGAGCTCGTCGTCGAGTGTCTCGGCGTGGACAGCCATGGGGTTGTCCGCTCCCGGGATCGCGCCGAGCAGCGCCCGCGTGTAGGGGTGAGCGGGTGCCTCGTAGAGATCGTCCGACGGGGCGACCTCACAGACCTTGCCCAGATACATCACCATGACACGATCGGAGATGTTCTTGACGACCGACAGGTCGTGGCTGATGAACAGGAGGGTGACGCCGTAGCGCTCCTTCATGTCCTCGAGCATGTTGAGGATCTGCGCCTGGACGGACACGTCGAGGGCACTCACCGGCTCGTCGCAGATGATCACCTTCGGGTCGAGCACCAGCGCTCGCGCCACCGAGATCCGCTGGCACTGGCCGCCGCTGAACTCGTGGGGCTGGCGTTCGCCGGCGACGCGGGGATCCAGCCCGACGGCTTCGAGCATCTCGTCGACACGGCTCTCGCTGAAGGCGCCACGCGAGCCCCAGACCTCGAGCCCCTCGGCGACGACGTCACGCACTTTCTGGCGCGGGTTCAGCGACGCGATCGGGTCCTGGAAGATCATCTGGATGTTCGGTCGCACCTGGCGCATCGCCTCGCCCCGGAGCTCAGCGAGGTTCTGCCCCTGGAACTCCACCACGCCCGATGTCGGGCGGGGCATCTGGATGACCGCCTTCGCGGTGGTCGACTTGCCGCAACCCGACTCGCCCACGAGGCCGAGCGTCTCACCCTCGGCGACGTCGAAGCTCACGTCCGACACGGCGTGGACGGTTCGCCCACGGCCCGCGGGGAATTCCACGACGAGGTTCTCGACCCGCAGGATCACATTGGGATCGTCACGCAGATGCGCGGTTCCACTTCCGGCCATCAGCTGACTCCTCCGGAGACGTAGCCCTCGATCTCGAGGCCGGCCGCCGTGGTACCCGCGGCGACGTTGGAGGCCAATGCCTCGCGGCCCCGGTCGGTGTTGGCCGGGAAGAAGCAGGCGAACTCGTGCATCCCGGCGACCCCCTGCACCGGAGGAACGCTCTCGAGACACTCGGCCTGCGCGAACCGGCACCGGGGCGCGTAGGCGCAGGCGTCGGGGAGGCTGACGAGGTCCGGCGGGCGGCCGGGAATCGGCGTGAGTCGGGTGTGGCTCGGCTGCGACACCTGCGGGATCGAGCGCAGGAGCGCGTCCGTGTAGGGGTGGCGAGACTCGGCGAACAGCTGCGTGGCCGAGGTGCGTTCGACGATGCGGCCGGCGTACATCACGGCGATCTCGTCGGCCCGTCCGGCGGCGACGCCGAGGTCGTGGGTGATGAGGATCATGCTCATCCCCTCCTCGGCCTGGAGGTCACCGAGCAGGTCGAGGATGTGCTTCTGCACCGTCACGTCGAGCGCCGTCGTGGGCTCGTCGGCGATGAGGAGCCGGGGCTCGCAGGCGAGCGCGATCGCGATCACGACGCGCTGACGCATGCCGCCCGAGAGCTCGTGGGGGTACTGACGGATGCGCTGGGCCGGCGACGGGATGCCGACCTTGCCGAGCAGTTCGATGGCACGCGCCGTCGCGTCCCCCCGGCTCATGCCGAGGTGGTACCGCATCGACTCGGTGAGCTGGGCACCGATGCGCTTCACCGGGTTGAGCGAGGTCATCGGATCCTGGAAGACCATCGCGATGTCGACGCCCATGAGGTGCTTGGCCCGCGCCTTCGACACGTTGCGCAGGTCGAGATCGTCGAACCCGATGCTGCCCTCGATGGTCGCGGTCGACGGCAGGAGGTTCATGATCGTGCGCGCGGTGACCGACTTGCCGGAGCCGGACTCGCCGACGATGGCCAGGGTCTTGCCCTGTTCGAGGGTGAAGTCGACCCCGTTGATCGCCCGGACCTTGCCGCGCGGACTGTCGAACGTGACCCGGAGGTCCTCCACCCGCAGGAGCGGCTGGTCGGACGGCGCGTCGTCCGCGGATTCCGTGAGCGGTGGCGCGTCGGTCACAGGAGGGCCTCCCGAATGTCGAGCTTGCGAACGAGCGAGTCGCCCACCCAGTTCAACGCGAGCACCGTGAGGAAGAGGACCAACGACGGCGCCATCGCGATGTGCGGTGCGTTCTGGAGGTCGAGCGTGCCTCTGCCCTCGTTGATGATCTTCCCCCATGTGTCCTCGGCGATCGATCCACCGATCGCCGCCAGCCCCGCCTCGACGACGATCGTGATGCCGAGGGCCAGGAAGGCGAACGACACGAGGGCGGGCACGACATTGGGAAGGACGGTGCGGAAGAGGATGCGCCCGTTCTTGGCCCCGATCACCCGGGCCGCCTGGACGAACTCGCGTTCACTCCATTGGAGCGAACTGGCCCGCACGATGCGGGTGATCGGCGGAATCGCGAGCACCGACAGCGCAGCGATCAGGCTGGTGCGGCTCTGACCACCGGAGTTCGCCCGCAACGCGGCGACGAAGAGGACGAGCACCAGCGCCGGGACCGCGAAGATGATCGTGGTGGCAGCACTGATCAACGAATCGACCCAGCCCCGGAAGTAGCCGGCGACGAGGCCGAGGAGTCCACCGACGACCATGCCGATGGCGGTGGCGATGCCACCGATCATCAGCGACTCCCGACCACCGCTGACGACCCGGGCGAACATGTCCCTGGTCAGGGAGTCGGTGCCCATCCAGTTGTCGCCTGACGGACCGGACTTGATGCCCGAGCTGGCGTTCAAGGCCCCCGGATCCTTGACGAACCAGAGCCAGTCACCGAAGAAGCACACGAAGACGACGAGCACGAGCCAGCCGACGGCGAGCCGGTAGCCGAGATCACCCTTGCGCCGTTTCGGGCCCAGAACCGGCTCGCCCAGGGGCACGACGAGATGATCGCCGGCTCCGGTGGTTCCGTCACTCCGACTGATCGCGGTCATCAGCCCTTACTCCGTTCGACTCGGACGCGTGGGTCCACGACGCCATAGAAGAGGTCCACCGCGAGATTCGCGAGGACGAAGATCGTCGCGATCAGCGCGACGAGCGTCTGCACGACGATGAACTCGCGGCCGAAGAACTTGGACACGAGATAGGAGCCCATGCCGTCGACGTCGTACAGCACCTCGACGATGACGGCACCGTTCACGAGCTGGGCGACGTTGAGGCCGGCGACCGTGAGCAGGGTCAGCGTGGACGGTCGCAGGACGTGGCGCAGCAGGATCGTGCTCGGCGGCATGCCCTTGGCCTTCGCGACATTGACGAAGTCCTGCTGGAGGTTCTGGATCATGTCGGCGCGCAGCAGCCGCAGATACACCGGCGACAGTGACAGACCGATGACGACCGACGGCAGCCAGAGCGACTTCACGTGGTCGAAGAGGCCCTCGCTGGGTGAGGTGTAGCCGCTGAGGTCGTAGAGGTTCCAGCGGATGGCGAACAGCCACTGGCCGACGATGGCGAGCACGACGACCGGCACCGACAGCAGGAAGAACGCGGACGCGCTGACGAGTTGGTCCTGCGCGGCCCCTCCCCGCAGCGTCTGGACGACCACGGTCGCGAAGATGGCGAGCAGGATCAGCGTGAAGACCGACGTCCCCAACGCGATGCTCACGGCCACGATGCCGCCCACGATCGCGAAGGGCAGCCATGTGGGGATGTTGCGCTTGGCTTTTCGGCCGGCCATGTAGGCCGCCCAGATCCCGCCCGGCACCGCCACTCCGAGGGCGACCACCTGGCTGTAGAGGAAGAGGAAGCCGGTCGGCGGGAAGCGCTGTTTCAGGTCGTCCCAGACCGTGCGTCCGTTCACATAGCTCTCGCCGAGGTCGCCGCTGACGAAGTTGGTGCCCCAGTCCACATAGCGGACGAAGACGTTCTCGCCGACCTTCAGGTCGACCTCACACTGGGCGACGAGTTCGTCGGACGTGAGCCCGCCCGTCGCCACGATGCAGGGGTTGCCCGGAAGCAGGGTCTGCATCCAGAACGTGAGGAAGGTGACGACGATGAGGATAACGACCGCCTGAGCGAGTCGGGTGAGTGCGTACTTCACCCGACTCCCTCAGTTTTCGCGATCGCAATCATCCCCATCGCCGTCCCCCTCAACGGATTGCGCTCAGCCCTGAGCGATGAACACTTCGTCGAACGACACGCGTCCTGCGATCACCGACATCGAACGACCGCCGTCAGGCAGCGTGGTCGACCCGAGGCCGTACACGTTGTCGTTCATGATCTGGGTCCATTCGGTCCAGTTCAACCAGATGTTGTGCACGTTCTCGGCGAACTCGCGGTTGATGTCCTCCGCGATGCTCGTCAACTCGGCCGGATCACGGGTCGCGTTGGTTGCATCCAGCGCGGCGTCGATGTCCGGGTTGTCGATACGACCGAAGTTCGCGATGGCGAGGGCACCGGTCGGACCACCGTGGTCCGAGTGCCACCACACGTCTTCGGAGCCGGGCGAGATGGCGCCGTGGTTGCGCCACAGGAACACCTGGAAGTTGCCCAGGAGCGCCTGCGTGATGAAGTTGCCCTGCTCGATGGTGACGACCTCGGTGTCGATCCCACAGTTGTCGGACCACATGCCGGTGATCAGATCCGCGGTGATGACGTTGGCCGGAACCGGCGTGGTGCCGTACTCGATGGTCGGGATGTCACCGATCTCGGCGAGCAGCGCACGACCCGCTTCGGGATCGAACTCCGGGAAGCCGGTGTCGGCGAGGTAGCCGGCAACGCCCGGCGCGAACGGCCCGTTGGCGATCTCCGACGCAGGCGCACGCAGCTGCTGGTAGACGGAGCGGTCCATGCAGAGGGCCAGGGCCCGTCGCACCCGCTCGTCGTCCATCGGCGCCTGGGCGTTGTTGATCAGGAGGTAGGTGGTCTCCCGGAACTTGGTCTCGGGGACCGTCCGGTAGTTCGCCAGCCAGAACTCCTGATCCTCCGAGAAGGAGCTCATATTGATGTCGACGTCACCCGACTGGACCGCGTTGAGGCGGGCGTCCTTGTCGGGGATCGGACGGAACACGATGCCGTCGAGGAACGGAAGCTGGTTCCCTGCTTCGTCCGAGCGCCAGTAGTTCGGGTTGCGCTCGGCAACGAACTCCACGTCCGGGTTCCACTCGACCTGCATGAACGGACCGGTGCCGATCATGACCGTCGGGTCGGCGTCCGCCGCCATCATCGCCGGCGCACCCATGTATCCGAGCTGGCCGGTGAGCCCCTCGATGATCTGCGACTGCGGCTTCTGGAAGGTCAGTTTGACGGTGTACTCGTCGACCTTCTCGGCCGAGATCATGTCGACGAGGACCTGGCCGAGAATCGTGCCGGCCTTGCTGCGCACGAAGTTCGCGACCACGGCATCGGCGTCGAACGCCTCGCCGTTGGTGAACGAGATCCCCTCACGCAGGAAGATGTCGACCTCGGTGAAGTCGTCGTTGAACTCGAACCCGGACGCAAGGAACGGAGCAGCGTTGCCGTCGGCGTCCTCGAGGAAGAGAGGCTCCATGATTGCCCGCTGGATCCAGTGACAGGAGATGGCGCACTGCTCGGTGGCGGGCAGCCAGCCGGAGTTGGTCTCGGCCTCGAGTGCGATCGTCACCGTGCCGCCGTATACGGGATCGGGATCGGCGGAACCGTCGTCGCCGCCGTCGTCGCCGCCGTCCTCGCACACCTGGTTCTCGTCGCACTCCGGCGTGTCGGTGCCGTCGGTGCCATCGGTCGTGCCGTCGTCGGACCCGTCATCGGACCCGTCGTCGCCGCCATCGTCGCCGGAGGTGCCGTCGGTGCTCGTGGCACCGTCGTCGCCGCCACTGTCGTCACCACAGGCCGCGGCGATCAGCGAGAACGCAAGTAGTGCGGCCAGAACTTTGGCCAGCAATCCGATATTGGATCGGGTGGTCATGGGGAACTCCTCCAGGGGGTTACCGACGGCGAGTCGTGTGACTCGCGCCACAAGGTTTAGCACTGTGGTCCACGTAATGCAGATGGCGCAAGTATTCGAAACCAGAACTTCAAACGGATTTCGGAACCGTGACGGTCCGACCGCTATGGGTGCTGGTTGCTGACGGCGACGACCTCGCCGGTCATGTAGCTCGCGAGGTCGCTGGCCAGGAAAACCATCACGTTGGCGACCTCCCAGGGCTCCGCCGCGCGGCCGAAGGCCTCACGCTCGGAGAGCTGGTCGAGGAGCTGGGCATCGCTCACCTTCTCGAGGAACGGATGCATCGCGATGCTCGGCGCCACCGCGTTCACGCGGATGCCGAATTCGGCGGATTCGATCGCCGAGCAACGGGTCAGCGCCATCACGCCGGCCTTCGCCGCCGCGTAGTGACACTGCTCGTCCTGGGCCCGCCAACCGACGACGGACGCATTGTTGACGATCGAGCCCTCGATGCCGGCGTCGATCATGTGACGCAGCACGGCCCGGGTGCACCGCATCGTGCCGTCGAGCGTGACCCCGAGGACCGAGCTCCACTGATCGTCGGTCATGTCGACCAGGCGCACCGCCCCACCGAGCCCGGCGTTGTTCATCATCACGTCGATCCCGCCGAGACCCTCGACCGCCGCGGCGACGAGCGCCTGCACGTCGTCCTCCACCGTCACGTTGCAGATCTGGGTGAGCGGCCGCGACTCGGTCTCCTCTGCGAGGCGGTCGGCGGTCTCGCCGAGCCGACGCTCGTGGATGTCGGAGATGAGGACGGAGGCACCCTCGAGCAGCGACCGCTTGGCGACCGCCGAGCCGATGCCGGTCCCGGCCGCGGCGGTGACGACGACCCGCTTTCCCGCGAGCAGATCGCGCCCGACGGGCTCCTGGGGGATCGTCGGCACGATCAGCCCTGCTCTTCCTGCTTGGCCATGTCCGCCATGCGGCGCTCGAGGTCCGTGATGAACGGGTTGGGCTCCTGGCCGACGGTGCCGGGGAGCATGTCGGCGATCTCCTGGGGTGACCACTGATCGCCGCCGGCCCACATGGTGCGGAGTTCCTGGGGCTGGTTCCACACGGAGATGCGGCGGCCGACGACCGTGTAGATCTGGGCGTTCACGTCGCGGCCGGCGTCGGACATCAGATAGATCGCCATCGGTGCGATGTCCTCCGGTTCACCGGTCTCGATCTCGAACGGCACGTTCTCACTCATGCGGGTCTTGGCGACCGGGGCGATGCAGTTCGCGTTGATGGCCGGGCCGCCACGGAGCTTGAGACTCGCCGCGATCATCGCGGCGCTGCGGGTGAGGCTGACGATGCCGCCCTTGGCCGCGGAGTAGTTCGCCTGCGCGGTCGACGCGGTGAACGCGCCGGAGGTGAAGCCCACGAGCGACCCACCGGTCTCCTGCTTGCGCATCCGGGCGAAGGCCGCTCGGTAGACGTTGAAGTGACCTTTGAGGTGGACCGCGATGACGTGGTCCCACTCGTCCTCGCTCATGTTGAAGAGCATCCGCTCGCGCAGGACACCGGCCGGACACACGACGCCGTCGATCGTCCCCCAGTTGTCGCAGGCGGCGGCCACGACGGCCTCGCCGACGTCGAACTCACTGATGTCGCCGGCCACCGCGACGGCCTGGCCACCGGCGGCATGGATCTCGGCGACGGCGGCGTCAGCCACCTCGCTCGACGGATCACTGCCGTCCATCGACACGCCGTAGTCGGCGACGACGATGTTGGCGCCTTCGGCGGCCGCCGCGAGGGCGATGGCCTTGCCGATACCGGCTCCGGCGCCGGTGATCGCGATGTTCTTGCCTTCGAGGAATCCGGCCACGTGCCGCACGCTCCTGTGTCGAGAATGGGTGCCGTCGGGAAACGACGGCCCGACCCTACCGACCCCGCCCGTTCCCACCCCAGCCCAGCCGCAACAACTGGGGTCTGACCCCCGCTTCACCTGGCCACCGCGCGTGACCAGAATCAGCACCGCGCGTCACCACCATCCGCGGTTGGGCAGACAGCGCCGCGTACGTTGGCGGCGGGCCGGAGTCCCCACCGACGCAGGAGCAAGGCGTGACACACGAGCGCGAACACGCGACCGTGACCGACGACCGAACCCGCGCCGACGTGCTCGCACGTCTGGCCCGGCTCGCAGACCCCGACATCGATGACCTGACCCGGTCACTCGACGCCCACATGGCACTCGAACAGCTCGCCGGCCCGGCGCTGATCGTGGATCTCGACGGCACCATCCTCGACTGCAACGAGCAGGTCGGGGCGCTGGGCGTCGACCGGGAAGCGGCCCGCGGCCGGGCCCTGTGGTCCGCCCCGATGTGGGAGGGCGAGGATCCCTCCGCCACCCTGTCACCGCTCGTCGACGCCGGCGCCGAGGGCCGCGCCGGCCAACGCACGGTCGACATCGGCGGTGCCGCACCCCGACCCGGGCGGGTCTCCCTCACACCGGTCTTCGACGACAAACGCGGCGTGGCCGTCCTGCTCGTCGAGCTCCGCGGCCTCGCCGACACCCGCGAGACCGATGCGTTGATCGCCGCCACGACGCAGGCCCTCGCCGCCGCGGAGGACATCTTCCGCGCCGTGGCCGAGCACACCTCGGACCTCGTGTGTCTCCACGACCCCACGGGCACCTTCACCTACGTGTCCCCGTCCGTGCGGCGACTCCTGGACCTCGACCCGGCCGCGCTCGCCGGCACCCATCCCGTCGACATCGCCCACGCCGACACGCGCGACGCGCTCGTCCACGCGGTTCAGGACGCCGGCCGCCGCGGCTCCGAACCCACGCGCTTCCGTCATCGTCTGCGTCACCGCAACGGTTCGTTCCGCTGGTTCGAGACGGCGATCACGCCGATCCTCGCCCCCGACGGCACGGTGCGCCAGCTCCAATCGTCCAGTCGCGACATCACCGAACAGCGCGAGACGGAGCAGAGCCTGATCAAGCAGGCGTTCCACGACGAGCTCACCGGGCTGCCGAACAAGGCGCTCCTCATCGACCGGATGACCCACGCCCTCGCCGCCAGCGCCCGCACCGGCCAGCCGATCGGCGTGCTCTTCATCGATCTCGACGGCTTCAAGACGATCAACGACACGCTCGGCCATCCCGTCGGCGACACCGCGCTCACCAAGGTCGCCGAGCGTCTGACGGCGATCGTCCGCCCCGGCGACACGCTCGCCCGCATCGGCGGCGACGAGTTCCTCATGCTGTGCGCGGGCACGGACGGCGCCCGCGGCGCAACGGCGGTCGCCCGCCGCATCCTCGACGCCTTCGCCCAGCCCTTCGTCCTCGAAGGACGCGAGATCGCCATCGGCGCGTCGATCGGCATCGCCACCTCGCTCGGAGCGGAGGACCCTGCCCAGATCATCGAGAACGCCGACACCGCGATGTACGAGGCCAAACACGAGGGACGGGGCCGCTTTGCGATCCACGACGAGGTCGATCAGTCGTTGGCGCTCGAACGCATCGACACCGAAGAGGCCCTCCGTCGAGCCGTCACCAACAACGAACTGCGACTCCACTACCAACCGGAACTCGACCTCGAGTCGGGCCGGATCGTCGGCTTCGAGGCCCTCGTGCGCTGGCAGCGGCCGGACGGTCGCCTCGTCCCGCCCGGCGAGTTCATCCCGCTCGCCGAGGAGAGCGGCATCATCGTCGACCTCGGTCGGTGGGTCATCGCCGAGGCCTGCCGGCAGGCGAGCCTGTGGCGGGTGCACCGCACCCCGGAGCAGGAACCCGTGCGTATCTGGGTCAACCTCTCGGCCCGCCAGCTCGGCGACCCCGATCTCGTGCCCTATGTCGAGCGCACGGTCGAGGCCGCAGGGATTTCCACCGACGAGATCTGCCTCGAGATCACGGAGTCAGCGCTGATGGACGACGCGCAGGCCGCCACCGAACAGCTCGACCAGCTGCGTCGCATCGGCATCAGTCTCGGGATCGACGACTTCGGTACCGGCTGGTCACAGTTCGCGTACCTCCAGCGGCTCCCCCTCGACGTACTCAAGATCGACCGCTCGTTCGTCTCGGGCCTGGCGTCCGACCATGCGGCGGCCACGATCGTCGCCGCGATCATCGACCTCGCTCACGCGCTCGGACTGATCGTCATCGCCGAGGGCGTCGAGTCCGAGGACCAGCTCGAGGTCCTGCGCGAACTCGACTGCGACCAGGCCCTCGGGTTCCTCTTCTCCGAGCCCCGCGAACCAGCGGCGTTCGACTCCGCCCTCACCGAGAACTGAGCGCGCCCGTCAGTCGACGAGCATCGACACGGCGTGGCGGAGCTCGGCTTCGACGCTGCCGGCCGGGGCGAGGCCGCCGACCCACCGCGAGATAGCCGAGAGCCAGACGTGGCCGACGACACGAGCGACGCCCTCGGCGTCCACATCGGCGTCCCCGAGCGCGGTGACCATCATCGCCCGCACCTCGGAGTCCACCTGGACCTTGTAGCTGGACGCACCCGGATCGGTGGTGCTCAGTGCCGTGACCAGCGCGCTCATGAGCACGGGGGCTCCTTCGGCGGCACGAGCCGCACGGCCGAGCACGCCGGCCAAACGATCCCCGGGACTGTCGCCCTCGGCCGGCTCGCTCTGGAGCTGCCGTCTCAGGAGGTGCACCCAGCCGCTCAAACCGGCGAGGAGCAGATCGTCCTTGCTCTTGAAGTAGCGGTAGATCGTGCCGAGCGAAACATCGGCCCGTTCGGCAACGGCGCGCATCTGCACCGCCTCGTAGCCACCCTCGGCCGCCATCTTCATCGCGGCCTCGACGATGCGGATCCGGCGCGCCGCCTTGCGCTCTGCCCCTTTGGACGGGGATGGAGACGGAGCGGTTGCGGCCATGGCGGGCATTGTGGTGGATGCATCCGCCGGAGACGAAATCGTCCGGCCGGGCCGCGCCACTACGCTGCGACCATGGACGGCGGCTTCCTCGACATTCTCGGCCCGGCAACGCCCGTGTGGCGCCAGAAGATGATTCGTCGGCGGTACGGCAAGGACGAACCGATCTTCCACGAGGGCGAGATGGGCGACACCTTCCACGTCATCGACAAAGGCCGCGTCCTCGTGGAGGTCTCCACGGCTCGGGGCGACGTGGCGGCGCTCGCCGTCCGTGGGCCCGGCGAGATCCTCGGCGAGATGGCCATCCTCGGCCAGGGACGCCGCACCGCGAAGGTCACGGCGCTCGAACCGACCGAGACGCTCGCCCTCACCCAGGCGTCACTCGACGAGCTGCGGCACGCCGACCCGAGCGTCGATCGTCGCCTGCTCGAGATCGTCACGGACAAGCTCGAGGAGACCATGGCGCAGCTGATGGAGGTGCTGTTCACGCCGGTGGAGACGCGCGTGTTGCGGGTGCTGCTCCGTCTCGCCGATGCCTTCGACACCGGCGCACGACCGGTCGTCGTGCGCGTCCGCCAGGAGGACATCGCGGCGATGGCCGGCACTCGCCGCCAGACGGCGAATCGCCCCCTCAAGGCCGCGGAGGCCGAGGGGGCGATCGTGGTGGGCCGGGGCCGGGTCGAGATCCTCGACCGCGACCTTCTGGAAGGGCTCGCGCGCTAGCGCGAGCCGCCTCGGATCAGGCGTCGCCGGCCGGCGCCGGCGGGGGCGGCGGCAGTTCGGACGCCGCGCCGTCACCCGGCTCGTCATCGGGACGCATGCTCTTCAGGATGTCGACGCCGGTCGCCGCCTCGATCTGTTCGCTGAGGCTCACGACCGCGCCGGGAAGCTGCGCAACGAGGCCGGGGATCCCACCGGCACCGCCGCTCCCACCGTTGTCGACCACGGCGACGCGCTCGATGTCGATGTTGCGCACCGTGGAGGTGATCTTCTCGACCAGGTCCGGGAGCATGTTCAGGACGAAGATGCGCTGACCGTCGTCGCCCGCAGCCTGATACTGCTCGGTAAGACGACGGAAGACATCGACCTGCGCCTTGCCGTCCTCGATGATCTTGGCTGCCTCGGCTTGTGCCTCCAGCTGCTTCGCTTCGAGGTTGGCCTTGGCCGGGGTGACCACATTGGCCTCGAGTCGACGACGCTCCAGCTCGATGCGCTGCTGCTCGAGCTCCTGCTCCGCGGTGGCTCGGGCGATGTCGCCGGCGACGGACGCCTCCTCCTCCTTGGCCCGCGCGACTGCGTCGAGTTCAGCGGTACGCACGCGGAGCTGGTTCTGCTCCTCGACGATGTTCTTGTCCGCCTGCACGGCCGCGATCTGGGCGCGCTCGCGAGCTCCTGCCTCGGCCTGCTCCGACTCGGCCATGCGGTTGGCCTCGGCCACGCGGGCCTCCTTGACGACCTCAGCGGTGAGACGACGGCCGACGGACTCGAGGTACTGGTTGTCGTCGGTGACGTTCTGGATCTTCATCACGTCCAGCTCGAGCCCCAGCGTCTTGATGTCGTCGTCGGCCTCGTCGATCAGCTGCTGGGAGAACTTCAGCCGGTCCTCGTTGACCTCTTCGGGCGAGAGAGTCGCGAGCACGCCACGGAGGTTGGCCTCCAGGGTCTCCTTCGCGATCTGGCCGATGTTGGCGTGCGGAACATGCAGGAAGCGCTCGGCCGCGTTCTCCAGAAGGCCTTCCTTCGACGACACCTTCACGTTGGCGATGCCTTGCACGTTGAGCGGAATCGTGCCCTTGGAGTAGGCGTTGGTGACGGACACCTCGAGCGGAATCGTGTTGAGGTCCATCCACGCGACCTTCTCGACGATCGGCCAGCGGATGGTGCGACCACCCCTGAGGATCCGGTAGCCGACGGTGCGACCGTCGGACAGCGTCCGCTTCTTGCCGGTGATGACCGCGACCCGGTTCGGCGGGCAGATGACGATCAGCGAACTGACGATCGCGATCGCCAGCAGTACGCCGATGACGATGATCACCGCTGCGGCAATGATGAACTCCACTACTCCATACCTCCTGCGCTTCTGCGCGCTACGTCGCCGACCGAGATGGCCGGCCTCGCGTTGATCACTCGAGCTCCATCGCGGGACCGAGCGGCGCGACGAGCGCCACCCCTCCCTCGATCCGCACGACGACCACCCGTTCGCCGGCATCGATGGTCGACCCATCGGCCGGCGAGGCGGTCATCTGCTCGCGTGCCCCCGCGATGTCGAGAATGATCTTTCCCCGGTGGTCACTGCTCACCGGCAGCGCCACCTGGGCGATCGAGCCTTCGAGCTCGTGGTCCGCGACGGTGCTCGAAGCGTCGTCCGCTCCCGCCCACGTCAGCAGTGCCTTGCTACCCCAGCCTGCGCCGATCCCGATCGCCCCCGCCGCGAGCAGCGTGACGAGAAAGGGCGTGTCCGTCCACTCGCCGACGAGCCCGATCGCGCCGAACCCTGCGAGGAAGAACGCGATCGCGCTCAGCGGGATCGCGACGAACGGACCATCGCCGTCCAGGTCGATGCTGAGACCGTCGCCACCGTCCGCGTCGCCGCCGATGGCCATCCACAGCAGTAGCGGGAGTCCGACGATCAAACAGAAGAGATAGAGCCCGGTCATTTCCTTCCCACGAACGTAGTACGAATTCGACAGGTCGGAGCCGCGGCTACGCTCCGGCCGTGAACGAGCCAGAAACCCACGTCGTCAACAATCTCGGGATGGATCTCCCGGAGTCGATCACCGAGCTGCCGGGCATCCGGATCACGACGCTCGGCCCGGACGAGCCGGTGCCCGACGAGCTTCGGGCCGAGGCGCTCTACACCCACACGTGGGGCGGGGGGAACGTGCCCGAACTGCTCACGAGGGGTGTGCGTTGGGTGCAGGTCATGGGCGTCGGCGTGGACCGTTTCCCGCTCGACATCCTCGGCGAGGACCAGACGCTCGCGTGTGCTCGTGGGGCCACCGCGATCCCGATCGGCGAGTTCGCGATCGCGGCGATGATCAGCCACGCCAAGGCCATGCCCCAGGTCTGGATCGACGACGTGCCGGAGACCGGATGGTTCAGCGACCAGCGCATCTCGGGGCTCTACGGGAAGACGGTCGTGATCCTCGGTGTGGGCGGCATCGGCAGCCACGTCGCCCGGCTTGCGCTCGCCTTCGGCATGCGGGTCATCGGTGTCCGTCGTCGTGACCTGCCGTCGCCGGTCGACGGCATGGAGGTCGCCACCGACCTCGCCGCGGTCATCGGCGAGGCGGACCATCTGGTCATCGCCGCGCCCGCCACGGACGACAGCCACCACATGGTGAACGCCGAGCTGCTGGCCGCGGCGACCCCGGGGCTCCACATCGTGAACGTGGCCCGTGGCTCCCTCATCGACCAGGACGCGCTGCGCGCCGCCCTCGACCACGGCACGGTCGCCTGTGCATCGCTCGACACCGTGGACCCCGAACCCCTGCCCGCCGGTCATTGGCTCTTCACCCACCCCGGGGTTCGTCTCTCCCCGCACGTCTCGTGGGTCGGCCCGGGCGCGCGGACCGCGATGTTCGACGCGTTCGTCGACAACTACCACCGCTTCCGGGCGGGCGAGCCGCTCGCGGGCGTCGTGGACCTCCAGCTCGGCTACTAGCCGCGGCGCGGCTGTCCTACGCTCGGCGGCCATGTCGTTCAACGCTTTCTTCCACGAGGTCGCCGCCGAGGTCCGCAACTGGGGCCGGTGGGGCGACGACGACCGCATCGGCACGCTCAACCACATCACCGACGCGGCGCGGGTCGAAGCCGCGGCATCGGTCGAGCACGGACGCGCCGTCTCGCTGGCCATCGACCTCAAACACGACGGCGTCCAGATCGGCCAGATCCCGACCCGCATCAATCCGATCCACGTCATGGGCACCATCGACCACGCCGACCTCGGCGACCCCGACGGCGATGGCATGGTTCCCCACTTCTCCGACGACATGGTGACGATGGGCCTCCAGGCCGGCACCCACTGGGACGGCCTCTCCCACGTCAGCTACAACCACACGCTCTACAACGGCATCCCGGCCTCCTCCATCACCGCCCGCGACGGCTCCACGGAGCTCGGTATCGAGCACGTTCGTTCCCTCGTCGGGCGGGGCGTCCTGCTCGACATCGCCGGATCGAAGGGGCTCGACCGTCTCGCGGACAATCACGAGGTGACCGGAGCCGACTTGGACGAGGCGGCCGAGTGGGCGGGGGTCGAGGTCAGGGCCGGCGACATCGTCCTCATCCGGACCGGCCGCATGCGTCTGTACCTCGAGCAGGGCGCGACCCAATACACGATGGGCGAGGGTGGCGACGCCAGCAGCCCCGGCCCCGGCATCGATGCGGTGCGCTGGTTCCATCGCCACGACATCGCCGCCGCGGCGACCGACACCTACATGTTCGAGGTGTTCCCCGCACAGGAGTGGGACAACGTACTCGGGGTCCACTGCCTCGACGTCGTCGACATGGGGTTCACCCAGGGACAGAACTGGCACCTCGAGGAGCTCGCCGAGATCTGCAAGGACTACGGCCGACACCACTTCCTGCTGGAGGCGACACCGGAGCCGTTCGTCGGCGCCACGGGCGCACCGGTCAACCCGATCGCCCTCTTCTGACCCACCTCCTCCGGCGCGGTCGGGCCTGACCGGACCAGCCCCCTCGTGCTATGAAGTCCCCCAGAACGCAGGCACGGGCCTGTCGGGAGGTAGCCATGGCGTTGGTCGAGCAACTTGCGGACATCGAACTCTTCTCCGAGCTGTCGAAGAAGGAGCTCAGGAAGGTCGCGTCCTTCATGACCCCGATCACCGTCAAGGCAGGCCGGGATCTCACCATCCAGGGCCAACCGGGACGCGAGTTCATGATCATCGCCGAGGGCGAGGCAACAGTCCGCCGTAACGGGCGTGTGCTCGCTCGCTATCAGCCGGGCGACTTCTTCGGCGAGCTCGCCGTCATCGCCGGGGTCCCCCGCACCGCCACGGTCACCGCCGACACCGACATGGTCGTCGAGGCGCTGAACCGGCGCGAGTTCAGCTCGATGCTCGACGAGAGCCCGAAGCTCGCCAAGAAGATCCTCGTCGGCGCCGTCAAACGGCTCCACGAGATCGAAGAGGGCATCGTCCGGTAGGTCGTGGTCGATCACCCGCCGGTCAGAGGTCTCGACCTCAGCCGGGTGAGCGGTTGGCTCGCCGACAGCCTTCCGGATCTGGCCCCACCGTTCCGTTTCGAACTCATCGCCGCCGGCGGTTCGAACCTGACCTATCGCGTCTCCGACGCGGTGGGCACCACCGTCGCGCTCCGCCGTCCTCCTGAGGGACACGCACTCGCCACCGCCCACGACGTCGATCGCGAATGGCGGATCATGTCCGCGCTCGGCGCGTCGGGCGCCGCCGCGGTGCCCGCCTGCCTGTCCCGCTGCGACGACGCGGCCGTCACCGGGGCGCCGTTCTACGTCATGAGCTTCGTCGACGGCCTGATCATCCGACGGCGAGCGGACGCGGATGCACTCTCGGCCGATGACGCGCGCCGAGCGACGGGTGCACTGCTCAGCGCCCAGGTCGCCTTCCACACGTTGGACCTGGACGCCGTGGGCCTCGCCGATCTCGGTCGCCACGACGGCTACGTGGCCCGCCAGTTGAAACGCTGGAAGGGTCAGGTGGAACGGGCGGACGCGCGCCCCGTGCCGCTGGTCCACGAACTCCACGCCCGGCTCGCCGAGCGGATCCCGCCCGAACGGGCCCGGCCGGCGCTCGCGCACGGCGACTATCGCTTCGACAACGTCGTGCTGGCCGACGACTTCTCGATGGCGGCGATCCTCGACTGGGAGCTCTGCACGACCGGCGACCCGATCGCCGACTTCGCGTGGTCCGTTCAGTACTGGGCGGACCCCGACGAGGAACTCACGTGGCTTCCGGACGCGCCGACCACGGCGCCGGCGTTCCCCCGTCGCGCGGACGTCATCCGGGACTACGAAGTGGCGACCGGCTTCGACCTGTCGGACTATCCGTTCTACGAGGCCTTCTCCTGGTGGAAGCAGGCGTGCATCGTCGAGGGCGCCTACGCGCGTCGCCTCCGGGGCAGCCAGGGCGGCATGGCCCAAACCGGCCCGGTCTCGGAAATCGCCGAGCGGGTCGACGCCATGCTGGACCACGCCCACGCGCTCTTCGCCGCTATCGATTGACGAGGCGCCTACGATCTCCCCATGACCCCGGAGATCACCGTCGTCGGCAGCGCCAATCTCGACCTCGTCGTCGAGGTGGAATACGTCCCCCAGGTCGGTGAGACCGTGCTCGGTGGCGACCTGGCCCGTATCCCGGGCGGCAAGGGTGCCAACCAGGCCGTGGCCGCGGCCCGCCTCGGCCGCCGGGTCGCGATGGTCGGGCGCCTCGGCGCGGACTCGGCCGGGAACATGCTGCGCGCCGCCCTCGAGGCCCACGACATCGACACGACCTCGCTGCTCACCACCCGTGACACGCCCAACGGCGTTGCGATGATCGCGGTGGCCGCCGATGGGGACAACAGCATCGTCGTGAGCCCCGGCGCGAACGGGCGGGTCACGGCGGCGGACGTCGAAACCGCCGGCGCCCTCGTCCGAGACGCCAGCGTGGTGCTGTTGCAGCTCGAGATCCCTCTCCCCGCGGTCGAAGCGGCAGCGCGAGCGGCATCCGGCCGGGTGATCCTGAACCCGGCGCCGGCCGTCGAACTCCCGGCCTCATTGCTCGAGCACGTCAACGTTCTGGTCCCCAACCAGACCGAGCTGGCGATCCTGTCCGGCCACGATGGCCCGGTGGACGCCTCCATCGCCACGGAGCTCGCCCGGCGCCTGCCGATGGAGGAGGTCGTGGTCACCCTCGGCGCCGAGGGCGCAATGGTCGTCACGCCCGACGACGCGGTCCACGTGCCCGCACCGCAGGTGACCCCGGTCGACACCACGGGCGCGGGTGACGCGTTCTGCGCCGCACTCGCCGACGGTCTCGTCCGGAGTCTCTCACTCGTCGATGCGACCGCCTGGGCCGTGCAGGTGGGCGCCGTGACCACCTTGCGCCAAGGCGCCCAGCCGTCCCTACCAACGCCGACGGAGGTCCGGCAGCTGCTGGCCTGACGGTTCACTCCGCGCCCGCCCGGCGTACCCTTTCGCCCATGGCTCCGGTGCGGATGTTGATCGACTGCGATCCCGGTCTCGACGACGCGATCGCCCTGCTCACCGCGGCGCACGTCGCCGAACTGGTCGGCATCACGACCGTCAACGGCAACGTCGGCATCGAACACACGACCCACAACGCACTCGCCGTTGCCGAGGTCGCGGCGCTCGACGTGCCCGTCCACCGCGGCGCGGCCGAGCCGCTCGTGAACGCTCCCGCGGATGCGGCATACGTGCACGGACCCTCCGGCCTCGGATCGGTGTCGATCCCCGACGTCACCCGCACCGTCGCGTCCGAGGATGCAGTGTCGTTCATCCTCGACTCCGCCCGCGACATCGACGACCTGGAGTTGGTCGCCGTCGGCCCGTTGACGAACATCGCGGCGGCGGTCACCGCCGATCCCGAGCTGCGAAGCCGTCTCGGGGGATTCACGATCATGGGCGGCGCCGCCGTCGGAGGGAACGTCACCGCCACCGCGGAGTTCAACATCTGGGCCGACCCCGAGGCCGCCGACGTGGTGTTCCGCACCATGGCGCCACTGACGATGGTCGGGCTGGATGTCACCCATCAGGTCCTGCTCGGCCCGGAGGAGCGGGACGCGATGCGTGCGGCCGATACGCCGGCTGCACGACTCGCCGCCGATCTCCTCGACTACGCCGTCGACCGGGCCGGAGAGTTGCGGGGCACGGCCGGCGCGCCGATCCACGATGCCTGCGCCGTGCTCGCCGTGACCCATCCCGAACTCTTCGGCGGATCCGACCACCCGGTGGCCGTCGAGCTGACGGGCACCCACACCCGCGGCATGACCGTGGTCGACAGCCGCCACGCGCCGGACGGCGACACACCGGTGCGCGTCCTGCGGACGGTCGACGCCGAGGCGGTGATCGCCCTCATCGTCGAGGCATGCACCAGCGTGGGGCCACCCGCGCGATGAGCGCCGACCGCATCGTGTATTCGATGGTGCTCGGCTGGATCGTCCTGACCGCGGTGTTGATCGCCCTCGACTGGCTCGGCAACCCGAACCGGGGCAGCTTCCGCCCGAAGGGCGACCGGCCGCTGCGGGACCGCTCGATGCGCAAGGCCGACCGGGCCCGCCGTCGGCTCGAAGCCGACGCCGCCGTCCGGGCCACGTTGCGCGACGCGTACGGCGCGTCGAGCATGCGCCTGTCCTGGAGCGGCGAGCAGGAGAGCGACGCCCGGGTGCTCGACGACGCGCTCGTGGTGCACGACCTCGAGGAGCGCATCGACGTCGTGGACGTCGGGTCGCGGGAGGTCGCGACCATCGACTACACGTCGGTCGACGGCGACCCCCTGCCGAACCCGGACGAGGAACCGCTCGCCGACACCATCGGCGAGGAAGACGGAGACGAGCCCGTCGAACGACCTATCGGTTGGAAGGTCGGCGTCGACCCACTCGCGCTCACCAACAAGGGAACCGAGCCCTCGCCGTCGACCATCCGCAGCCGCGTGTGGAAGAACCTCGCCGCGGCCGGCGGGTGGGACCCGGAGAACGCCGAACGACTCCGGGCCGGCCGTCCACCGTCTCGAACCAATCCGGTCACGGGCAAGGTCGAACGGGCCAGGGTCGATGTCGAGACCGGCATCGCGTCGTGGGGCGACGAACCGATCGACCCGTTCGCGGAGAGCCCGTGAGCGCGGTCCGCCACATCGAGGTGGGCACGGCGTCGGACTGCACGATGACGGTGACCCGAACCGCATCCACCGATGCCCGCCCACAGGGCCTGGTGGTCGATGCCGACCACGACCTCGACGTGCACGGCATCACCGCAAAACGCGTCGTCCTCTGGTCCGACCGCGCGCCCGAGGTCGTGGAGATCCGCACGTCCGAGCCCGGGGCCGTGCGGTTCTGGAACGTATGGCGCGAAAACGACCTCGTGCAGGCTTGGCAGGGCGAGTCCCACATCGACGTGGACGACGACGGCGAAGATCTCGGACTCGCGTGCCACGACGGGCATGGCGATCGTGGTGTCGACCTCGGCGTGCGGGTGGCGTTCGATCGGGCCTGGACGCAGCCCGAATCGGCCGACGAGTAGGGGCGGGAGCCACACCCGCGGGCGAATCAGCCGGGGGGACGATGCACCTCGGCCAGCCAGCGGTCGCCGGTCGCAATGACGAGCGACAACGCCTCCATGGCGGCGATCAACCACTCGATCATCGCCGCCCCATCCACGTCGCCGGGCACCTCCGCGACGATGCCGTGCTTCGCGTGGTCCTGCTTGCGGAGCCATCCACCGGGCAGCGTCCGGCCGGCATCAGCGAGTCGGTCCAGCGCGTTCGGCCCCGTGCCGTGCTGGATGCCGACCTGGGCCGGCTGCGGGCGATCCCCGTAGCGCGGCGGCGTCCACGTCGCCATGGGCACGGCCGGGCCCCGGCCGGAGAACCACTTGCCCAAGCCGGACTTGTGGGGCACAGCCGAGAACTCCTCGGCCGACAGCGCGGGTCCGAAGTTGATCCACCCTTCGCCGTCACCGCGAGCCGCGAGCTCGTCCATGTGGTTCATGAGTGGTGCCGGGTTCGATCGCGTGAACTCGACGACGTCGACGGTCATGGCCATGCCCGACGGTAGCTGTCAGCATCTGCCTGTGGCTGACCCTCCCGACCTCGACGCCGACCACATCGCGGACATCCTCGACCTCCGGCCCCATCCGGAAGGTGGACGCTTCGTCGAGACCTGGCGAGCGACGGCCGACGACGGGCGCCGTGCCACCGGCACCGCGATCTACTTCCTGCTGCGCGCCGGCGAGGAGAGCCACTGGCATCGGGTCGACGCCACCGAGATCTGGCATCACTACGCGGGCGCTCCGCTCCGTCTCCGCACGGTCGCCGGCGAGTCGATCGAGGAGCGGATCCTGGGGCCGGACATCGCCTCCGGCGCCCGGCCGCAGCTGATCGTCGAGCCGCACCAATGGCAGGCCGCGGCGTCGCTCGGCGCCTGGACCCTGGTCGGCTGCACCGTCTCCCCGGGGTTCGACTTCGACGGCTTCGAGCTCGCGCCCACGGACTGGAATCCGCCCGGTACGGTGGAGCCGCGGGGCGGTTGAGTCACCGCAGGGACGCATGCGCCGACACCACCGAACACTCCTGACCGCAACCGCGCTCTGCGTCGTTGCCGCGCTCGTGGCCACGACGCCGGCGAACGCGCAGAACGACCCGGGCGAACTCGCCTCGCTCGAGCAGAAGCGTGACGAGCTCACCATCGAGATCGGCAATGTGGATGCCCTCCTCGAAGACCTCGCCGAACAGATCGAGGCGCTCGAGGACGACCTCGACGTGAACGAGGTGCTCATCGAGCTCGTGGCCGACGAGATCGAGTGGACGGTCTTCACCCGCCAGGAACCGGCGGCGACGCGTGTGGAGATCGCCATCATCGGGTTCACCCGTGGTGACCCCCGGCAGAACGAGCTGCTCAACGAGGTCCGCACGCTCGAAGGCGACGACGAGCCGAGTCGCCGGCGGGCGCTCTACGAGTCGGTGATCGATGACACGGTCGACCGACTCGAGGTGATCGACGAGCGCCTCGTCGAACTCACCGACGATCTCGATATCGCCCGCTCGAGCCTCGCGGAGAAGCAGGCCGAGCTCGAGGAGGCCGAGCAGGCCCGCGTCGACGCCGGTTCCCTCCGCAGCGACCTGGCGGCCGAGCTGAGCGACACGCTCCAACGCATCGAGCGACTCCGGGCCCTTGAGGCGCGGGCGGTGCTCACCGGCCTCAGCACGTTCGACGACCCGACCCGCCCGGCGCTCGCGATCAAGATCGACAATGTCTCCGGCGCTCGCCCCCAGGCCGGTATCAACCAGGCCGACATCGTGTTCGTGGAGGAGGTGGAGGGCGGTCTCACCCGTCTCGCCGCCGTCTTCCACTCCCAGGGCGCGGAGGTGGTCGGCCCGATCCGCTCGATGCGTACCGGCGATCTCGATCTGCTCGCCCAGCTCAACGGCCCCTTGTTCGCGAACTCGGGCGGCAACCGCGGGACCCGCGCCGAGTTGGCGACATCGACGCTCGTGGATGTGGGTGTCTCCGCCTTCAACGAGCTCTACTACCGCGACACCGGCCGCAGTGCGCCGCACAACCTCTTCAGCAACACGTTCAACCTCTGGTCGATCGGTCGGGACCTGGAGGGCACCGGCACGCCGTCGCCGATGTTCGTCTACCGCACCGCGGGCGACCCGATTCCGGGGGAGACGTTCCGCACCGACAGTGTCCACATCAACTACGGCTCGACGACCGTGGACTACGAGTGGAACGGCAGCTCGTGGGATCGCAGCCAGGACGGCGAGCCGACCGTCGACGCCGATGGCGTCCGGGTCTCCCCCACGACCGTCGTCGTGCAGTTCGTGGACTACAAGCCGTCGCGAGCCGATGCCCGTTCGCCGGAAGCGCAGACCGTCGGCGAGGGACGGGCGTGGATCCTGACCGACGGTGTGAACGTGGGCGCCGACTGGAGCCGCGCGGAGATCGGCGATCAGACGGTGTACCGGGTGCCGGAGGTCGGCACCGAGATTCCGATCCTCCCCGGTAGGACCTGGATCGAGCTCCCCCGACCGGGCAACGCGACCCGCAACTAGGTTCCGCGCCGTGCCCCGCCAACAGGTCCGCTGTCCGCCGGATCCGACGATGCTGGCCGGATTCGCCCGCATCCGCGAACAGCTCGACGTGCCGGTCGCGTTTCCCGCCGAGGTCGAGGCTGCGGTCGACGCCGTGGTGGCAGCCGGCCCGCGGATACCGGACGGCGCGCCCACCAGCGTTCGCGACGCACTCGACATCCCGTTCGTCGCCATCGACCCTCCGGGATCGCAGGATCTCGACCAGGCGTTCGCCGCCGAAGAACGGGCGTCCGGCCACCGGGTGTTCTACGCGATCGCCGATGTTGCTTCGCTGGTCCCGCCGGGCGGGCCGATCGACATCGAGGCGCGACGACGCGGCGTGACGCTCTACTCACCGGACCGGCGGACCTCGCTGCATCCCGAACGCATCAACGAAGACATCGGGAGCCTGCTCGCCGGCCAGGAACGCCAGGCACTGCTCTGGACCATCGACCTCGACGACACCGGCGAGATCGTCGACGCCTCGCTCGAGCGGGCGATGGTCCGCAATCGGGCCCAGCTGACCTATCGAGAGGCGCAGGAACAGATCACGTCCGGTGGCGCCGACCCTTCGCTGGCGCTCCTTCGCACGATCGGCCGCCGGCGCAAGGCGCTCGAGCGCGAGCGCGGCGCCGTGAGCCTCGCCCTGCCCGCGCAGGAGGTCGTCACGACCGAGGACGGCACGTTCGAGCTCGAGTACGACGAGAGCCTCGCCGTCGAGGAGTGGAACGCACAGATCTCGCTGCTCACCGGCATCGCGGCGAGCCGCATCATGATCGACGCGGGGGTCGGTCTCCTCCGCACGCTCCCGGAGCCCGATGAGCGGACCGTCGGGCGAATCCGGCGCACGGCCCGAGCCCTCGGCGTCGACTGGCCGAACGACGTCGGCTACGCCGAACGGGTCCGCGAACTCCGCCCGGACACGCCGAGAACCGCGGCGCTCCTGAGCCAGGCCGCGCGGGGCCTACGGGGTGCCGGCTATGTCGCCTTCCGCGGCCACGAGCTGCCGGCAGATCCCGAGCACTCTGCGATCGCGTCGACCTACGCACACGTCACTGCACCGCTCCGACGGCTCTGCGATCGTTTCGCGAACGAGATCATCGTGGCCGTCTGCGCCGACGTTGCCCCTCCTGCCTGGTCGGTCGAGGCGCTCGACGAACTGCCGAAGCTCATGGGGAGCGCGAGCCAACGCGACCGAACCCTCGAACGCGCGGTCGTCGACTATGTCGAAGCCATGGTGCTCACCCAGCGGGTCGGCGACACGTTCGAAGCCGTCGTGACGGACGTCGACGATCGTGGGCGCGGCCGCGTGCAGCTCCGGGATCCCGCCGTGGTCGCTCGCGTCGCGGGCGACGGCCTGGCGTTGGGTTCCGAGGTGCGGGTGCGGCTCGACGAAGCCGATCCGGATCAGCGCCTGGTGCGCTTCTCCGTGGTCAGTGGCTGACGGCGGGCTTCAGCTTCTTGGCGTGAGCCACCCAGCGCTCGACCTCCGACAGGGAGGGCGGACGCCGCACGAGACGACGCTTCTTGGCCGTGTTCACCTCGAGCATCTTGCTGTGGAGGTTGGCGGGCTTGCGGGTGCGCAGCTCCTTCACCGTGTCGACGCCGGCGTTCTCCAGCAGATCGCTGTATTCCTCACCGACGCCCTTGACCCGCATGAGGTCCGCTCGGTTCACCCACTCCAGGATCTGGTGCTCGGAGCACCCGGACGCCTTCGCCAGCGCCTTGCGGCCCTTCTTGTCACCCCCGGCCGCGAGCAGGCCCTGGGTGGTGCGTACACCGGCCTTGTCGAGCGCCTTGCGGAACTTGGGCCCGATGCCCTCGATGGTTTCGATCTTCGCCATTGCCGGTTCTCCTGGGTCAGGTGGGGGATGTCCCGCGCGTTCCGACGCTAGAGCAGTCGAGAAAGTCGCGCGTGCGCTCGGATCAGACGAGGGCGACGGGCAGACGATCGTGCGCGCACTCGCCGGCCGGAGTCACGGTCATGCGCTCGGCGCCGCTCTCCGTCATGATCAGCGTGTGCTCGAACTGGGCGGTACGGGTGCCGTCGATCGTGACGGCAGTCCACCCGTCGTCCCAGATCGCCGCTTCCGGAGCACCGAGCGTCAGCATCGGTTCGATCGTGAACGAGGTGCCGACCTCGAGCGGAGTCGTGAGCCGCCGGTCGTAGTAGTGGGGAATCTGGAGATTCGTGTGGAACTCCGTGCCGACGCCGTGGCCGATGAACTCCCGCACGACCCCGAGCCGATGCTTCACCGCGTGTCGTTCGATCGCCTTGCCGATGTCGCTCACCGGGCCGCCGGGCGAGACCGCGTCGATGGCGAGCATCAACGACTCGAGGGTGACTTCGACGAGGCGACGGGATTCCGCATCGACATCGCCGACGAAGAACATCGCGGAGGTGTCGCCGTGGACGCCTTCGCGGAAGAGGGTGACGTCGATGTTGACGATGTCGCCGTCGGCGAGCGGCCGTGAATCCGGGATGCCGTGACAGATCACCTCGTTGACCGAGGTACAGACGGACTTCTTGAAGCCGCGATAGTTGAGCGGGCTCGGGTAGCCACCGGCCTCGATGCTGAGGTCGTGGACGAGACGATCGATGTCGTCCGTGGCGATCCCCGGCCGGACGATTTCGCCGGCCCGCAGCAGGATCTCGGCAGCCGCCGAGCCCGTGCGCCGCATGGCCGCGATCTCGTCGGGCGTGCGGGTGACGGAGCTGACCGACGGTCCCGGCTCGCCGCTGACGGCGTAGGGAGGACGCTCGATCTCCGGTGGAACGCGACGAGGGGGGCTCAGGAGCCCGGGAGCGACGGGCGGCAGCGAAGGGGCGGCCTTACCGGCCGGTCCGTTGCGACGCTTGCGTTTTGCCATCACAGCCTCCTGTTGCTCACCGGAGGAACCGGCTGACCGACTCGACGACGCAGGCCGGTTTGGCCTGCCCGTCGATCTCCACCGTAATCGTGACGACCACCTGCACGCCGCCCTTGATCTCTTCGGCGTGCGTGATGGTTGCTCCGGCCCGAATGCGACTTCCGACGGTGACCGGCTGCGGGAACCGCACCTTGTTGGTGCCGTAGTTCACGCCCATCGACGCACCGTCGACGCGCATGATCTCGGGTAGGAGCTGATTCGTCAGGGCGAGCGTGAGATAACCGTGGGCGATCGTCGCCCCGAACGGACCATCCGCGGCGGCCTCGGGGTCGACGTGGATCCACTGATGGTCGCCGGTCGCCTCGGCGAACGTATCGATGCGCTCCTGCTCGATGGCGATCCAGTCGCTGTGACCGAGATCACGGCCGACGGCCTCGAGGAGTTCGTCAGGGGAAGCGAAGACTGTCGTCATCTCGACAAGGCTATCCCCCGTCGACCGGGTCGACTTCTCGGGCGCTCAGCCGATCGCGAGCGTGACGAGCGTCTGGTTGTGGAAGCCGGAAGCGCCGGTGACCCGAGCGAACTCGCCGTAGGTGTAGAAGCCCGCGATCGGCGCACCGACCCGGCGCTGGATCCGATCGATCTCGACGGCCGGGCCGTCTTCTCCCATGACGCCGCGGCGGGCGACGCAGTCGAACGCGAGGACGGCGACGGGTTGGCTGCCGATCTGCGCGAGCGCCGCATCACACGCACTATCGGTCGCATCGAGGACCGACTCCACCGTGCCCGCCATCGCATGGGCGACCACGCCCTGGGGCACACCGGCGATCGAGGTGATGGTGCGCGCCTCGGGATCGGCGGAGGAGATGAAGCGAACCTCGTCGCGGCCGCGGTGGGCAAGGCCGATCGGATGGGTCGACGCGAACTGTGTGAAGGCGTTCGGGTCGCTCGCCAGGTCGGCCGGCGCACCGTGGAGGCGGAGATATCGATCGAGCGCCGGTTCCCCGTCGATTTCGTGGACGACGTTGCCGACAGATTTGGTGATCAGCACCGACTCTCCGACCGCCTCCCATCCGTGGGAAACGCCGATACCGATGGGAGCGACCGAGGAAATCGCGACGCCGATCACCTGGTTGCCGCCGATTCGGCTGCCGTTCTTGTTCGCATGGAAGAGGGTCGCCTGGGCCATCTCCATCCCGTCGCCGGCGCAGCCACCCACGAGCGGGATGGTGGCGCCGGTCGTGGCGTAGGCGCCGCGCACGACCTCCTGCTGGTCGCCGGCAAGCCCGTCGGAAAGCATGAGGAGCACGGTGTGACCACGGTCTTCGACGTCCCACACGGCGTCCGCCGCGAGCTCGCCGGCCGTACGGAGATCACCGCCGACCACGTCGGCGCAGCGGGAGGCGAACGAGATGCCATCGCCCCCGAGCGCCATGACGACGACACCGTCGTCCGTCGGACCAGCGACGCCGATCTCGCCGCCGGTCGAGCAGCCGACGACGGACGCATCGTTGGAGGCGACCGATGCGACTCCGGCAAGGAGCGCCTCGTGGTCGTGTCGATGTCCTGCGAAGACCACGAACAACGCGGCATCGCCGCCCGCATCGGCGTCAGAGGCGGCGCGAACACCGGCCTCGTACGAGTTGTCGAGGGTGCTCGTGCCGACGCCAGCCCAGCGGGCGTCGGAGCGAGTCGAGGCACCCGTGGATTGGAGCTGTGTCTCAGTCACCTCTTCCGCGTCGGCACCGTCGAGGCGGTCGTGAGGACTACACGGTGTCGGCGAGGCGCCGAGACAATCCCCTAGGCCACAACTCCTCGAATCGCTTCTGCAGGGTGATCACTGCCGTAGGCATGTTGCTTTGGCCGCCGTGGCGCTGCGAGACTAACCGCATGGCCGGCGAGGAAGTCCAGGAACGGACCCCAGAAACCGACGCAACCCGAGCGTCGAGCACGCGTCAAATCAACCAAGTTCTAGGTCCCGCCGTCGTGCGGAGCCTTCACAAGCAGAACGTTTTCATTGATGCGGGAGTTGGCGTTGGCCTGCTGGCGCTGGTCGTCGCACTAGCCGTGGGGCTCGGCACCGTCCCGATCGGTCTTCTTTGGTTTGGAATGCTGATCGCACAAGGCTTTCTTCTGCAGATCCTGGCCTTCTTCGCCCACGACGTGTTCGTTCATCGCGCCGTCGGCGGACGAAGGTTCGCCCGCATGGCGGGCTCGGTGTTCGCAACGCCAGCGACAGTGGTCTTTAGCGAGTACCGACACCTACATTTCGCCCACCATCGCCATGTGAACGGCCCCGGCGATAGTGAGGAGTACAAGCGTGACTTCGACCGACGATGGGTCAAGTGGGCGTTGCTGACTCCCGTCGGCACTCAGCTGTCATGGTTCGGCGTGTTCCGTCGCGGCGACCGCAAGCGGTGGGAGCCCGACTACACCGTTGAGGAGGCGCGAATGGTGAAGCAGGAAACGCGAGCTCTGATCGCGGTGTTTGCAGGCCTTGTCGGCCTCGCCTTCCTGAGCCCCGGGATCGTGCTGCGCGGGTACTTCCTCCCTCTCCTAGTGGTCGCTCCGATCGCATCGAGCTTGCGTGTGATTCTTGAGCACGCCGATGTGGATGTGAGGACGCCACTCGCCAGCTCGACGTTCTATCGAACTGGCCCTATTTCTGGGCCACTGTTTCTCTGGGGAGCGGGCGACTGCCATCTTGTGCACCACCTCTACCCGGCGATCCCGTTCTATCGAATGCGTCGGGCGGTCAGGCTGATCGAGCCAGTGTTGATCGACGCGGGGGTGCGCCAGCATCGCTCGTTCGCGAAGCTCCTGTACGGCTGGTTTATTCGCAACGAAGCCCACGGAACCTCGTGGAGACTCGCGGACTCCTAGGCTGCTCTCGGGTTGATTTGGCGTCGGATCCTAACGACAGACGCCACGCCGAAGAAGATCATCAGCAGCCCAACCACGATCCAGGCGAAGACAGGCATCTCACCTGATCCAGCTCCGGCGATGTACGCATAGGGAGCGATGAAGGCCAGCAGGGTGATCAGCGCCCAACGCTGGGTTGAGCCCCAGTCCTGCGCACGAGCAGCGTTGACTACGCGCACCTGGCCGTACGCGTAGGGCCAGGCGGTGCCAACGTCGATCACCAGAAAGGCCCACGGGCTTACGCCGTAGTCACCAAGAGTGGGCCAGACGATAAGAGCTCGGAGAACCGAGTAGCCAAAGATGGAAGCAATCCATGCCTTGCCTATCCAGCCAACTCGAGCGGTGCCGTCCACTGCTCGAGACTAGGGCCGGATGGCCCTAGTTTCCACCACCGTCCGCGCGCCCCTGACCCTCCCTCGCGCGTGCCCGGGTTGACTTTCACCCCAAACTGTCCATAGCGTCGTGGGCCTTATGGCCCTAGTTCCGACCGTGCCCGGTCTCTCGATTCGCCCTGTGGAAAACTCCCAGGAACTGCTTGCTGCCAGGCGGCTGCACTCCCAGTGCTTTGTGGATGAGGGTTTCATCAGCCGAGACGAGCTTGGGTCCGACGGACTGATTCATGACGACTGGGTACCGTTTAGCGACTACTTCATCGCTGTGGACGAAGAGGCTGACCAGATCGTAGGCACCTGTCGCCTCATCCGGCCGAGTGTCCGGGGCTTCCCGGCCTTCCAACACTTTGATGTGCGTGCTGACGCCATGGAGATCTTCGCGGAGCTCGATACGAATCGATGCGCCGAGATCTCCGCGTTGGCAACTCTCCGCAACGGCATGCAGCACATGGCGATCTCTGGCGCACTGTACGGAGCGGTGTGGCGGCGCGCGATCGAAACCCGCCGCGCGTACCTCCTCGCTATCGTCGACGATCGTATGCTCACATTCGCTCGCCGATTTCTCGAGATCCCGATGGTTCAGATCGGGGAGTCCCGTGAGTTCATGGGAGCGCGGACCACACCGACTGCGATCTACGTGCCACGTGCTGCAGAGTCGATGGCGCCCGACAATCTCCGCTTCTTCTCGGGCGACATTCCGTTCAGTGAGCTGGACGAGGTAGTAATCGACCTCCGCAGCACAGTGCCGGAGATTCAGCCCAAGGTCCGCGACCTGACAGCGCGACGAGCCTAGATCCTGGGCTAAGGCCCTCATTTCAGGCTCAGGAGTGCCGACCCAGGCTGTATGGGGAGGGACTCTTTCCGGACTATCGCTGTTGGAGTGTGCCTTGTCGCGCTCGCGACATTCGCCGGAGAGACCGCTCAGGCGGTCGCCAAGGCTGTAGCCGCGGTCTTCTTGATCGCCGTAATTCTGCGGCGAAACCGAGCGAGCCGGAGCGAACGGGATCGCCCCTGGCAGTACATTGCAGCCGGCACTTCCTTGGTTCTCGTCGCTGCGGTGATCCGCCTAGTGCACGGCGCATCCATCGGAGTCGAGAACCCGTTCCCCAGCTACGCCGAAATCCCGGCGATTCTCGGCTACATCTGTTTGATCGCTGCATGCCAGAGTTTCTGGCGACTGCGCTCGACTCGTCGTGATCTCGAAGCGGCACTGGACGGACTCCTCCTTACAGCCGCGACCGCAGTGGTGGTCTTCAGCGCGATTCTCTCCGACTATCTCCGAGACAGCACGATCGACGGATGGACTCGCGCCGGTAATGTCCTGTACTCGATCCTCACGCTGACTCTGCTCGGACACATCGCTCGCCTTGCCGTTGGGCCTGGGACGCGGAACGGTAGTTGGCGATTGCTCGCCGTTGCCTCGAGCTTGCTGCTGACCAACGACATCCTCCTTCTCCTTGACAGCACAGGCAGCAGTTGGGCCCTGGAGGCGGCCACAGTCGTTACATCATTGGCGCTCGTCTTGGGCGCCGCCGCATTTCTTCACCCGCTTGCGCCATCTCTCGTCGAGACTCCGGAGTACCGTGAGCCTCGCTTGACTGCCGTGCGGACTGCGATGCTCGCGGCGGCACTGCTGACACTTCCGATGGCGCTGCTCGCGGCCCTCGTCCGAGATACCGAGCCGGACCTACCTGTGCTGGTGACCGGCTCCGCCGCTCTCGCGGTGGTCAGCCTCGTCCGAATCTCGCTGCTCTTCCGAGCAAAGGAGCGAGTCGCTGGCCTCGACGCAGCGCTGTCTGAGTCGGGGCGAGGTCTCCTCGACGCATCCTCCGGTAGCGAGATCGCAGTTGCTGCATCGAAGACAATTCGACTTGTCGTCGGCGAAGCATCGCGGTACGCCGCGATCATCGGAACACGCGAAGCAACCCGACACCTTGTCATTCGTCTCGAAGGAGCAGAGGCGGCGCAGATTCTCACGCTCGAAGCGGAGTCCGCTTCGCCAGACCTACGCGATCTGATCGCGGTTGACTCAGGGGCCTCGAACTTCGTCGAACTGGAACTAGGCGACCGCGGTCGCTTTGGGCGGATCCTCGTGGAGGTGGCCGGGAATCTCGATACCGCCTATGGACTCGCGCTTCAGACTATGTCCGCGCAGATTACACAGGCTCTCGTGTCGCTGCGGCTCACGGAGGCGCGCTTTGAGCGCCGCGCTGAACAACGGCTGTCCGCCCTCGTCGAACAGTCGTCGGACCTTGTGGTCGTAATCGGGGCCGATGGTCTGGTTCAGTTCGCTTCACCGAACTCGGAGCGTGTGCTCAGCATCGGCAACAGCGAGATGATTGGGATGGACCCGCTAGTGCTGTGCCACCCAGACGAGTCCGACGCCCTGCGCGCACTCATCGATGCACCGTCAACCTCCGATGAGGTCGCCGTTGCTGCAGAGTTTCGGCTTCGAACCCACGGCGGGACATATCGCTGGTTCGATGTCACGACTCGTGACTTCTCGGACAACCCGGAAGTCGCCGGCGTCGTCCTCACGGCACGAGACGTCGATGAGACACGAGCTGCCAAGCTCGGCCTGCAGCGCAGCGAACAGTGGTTCCGCGGCCTTGTGCAGAACAGTTCGGACGTCATCGCCGTGATCGACGACGGTGGCACCTTCACGTACATCTCGCCCTCCGCGAACGAGCTGCTCGCGCATCGTCCCAGCAGCCTTCGCGGCCAGAGCTTCTTCGACTTGATCGCGCCGAACCAGAGCGGGAACGTCGGTGAGATCCGGGCGCTGATGCTCGACTCGATGGAAGGAAGTCATACGATCGAACTCGCGTTGCTGCGAGCCGACGGCGACGAACGCACCGTCGACGTGACCATCACTGACCTTCGGAAAGACCACTCCGTGCGCGGACTGGTCCTCAACATCCGTGACATCACCGTCCGCAAGCAGCTCGAGGACGACCTCCGCCATCAGGTCCTGCACGATGACCTCACCGGGCTCGGCAGCCGGGTGCAGTTCACGAAGCAGCTCGAAGCGGCGCTGCGGACAGACCGCCGTGCGGGGAGCCGGGTGGCAGCGCTCTTCATCGATCTCGACGACTTCAAGAACATCAACGATTCGCTGGGGCACGCGGCCGGCGACCAGGTCCTGGTCGAGATCTCGTCACGGCTTCTCGGGCGCCTGCGCCTCCACGACCGGGCCGCCCGGTTCGGTGGTGACGAGTTCGCCGTGCTTCTGACCGACGTCTACACGGATTCCGATGTCACGCTGGTCGCCGACCGGATCGTCGAGGAACTGAGCCGCCCGGTGGACCTCATGGGCCACGAGGTGCGTTTGGGGGTCAGTGTCGGCATCGCCATGGACGAGGACGGTAGCCAGACGCCCGAGGATCTCCTTCGGGCCGCCGATGTCGCCATGTACGAAGCGAAGGCCAAGGGCAAGGGCCGCTGGGCGCTCTTCGAGTCCGGAATGGCCGAGCAGACCTTCGAGCGGTTCGAGATCTCGAACTCGCTCGCCGCCGCGATCGAGGGCGACGAGCTGACAGTGCACTACCAGCCGATCCTTGACCTGTTCTCCGGCAAGACGGCAGGAGTCGAGGCGCTCGTGCGCTGGAACCACCCCGAACGCGGGATGGTCAGCCCGGCGTCCTTCATCCCGCTCGCAGAGCGCAACGGCCTCATCGTGCCCCTCGGGCGCAAGGTGCTCGAAACCGCCCTCGCCCAGGTCGCTCTGTGGCGCCGTCGCGGGCATGACATCTATGCCAGCGTGAACATCTCCCCGGTTCAGCTCCAGCGCGACGGGATCGTGGCCGAGGTGCTCGAGCTGGTCGACAGCTCGGGCATCGAACGTTCGGCCGTCGTGCTCGAGTTGACCGAGTCCGCACTCATCAACGACTTCGAGCTCGTCGTACAACGAATCGATGCACTCCGCGCCGCTGGCCTCCGTGTGGCGATCGATGACTTCGGAACCGGCTACGCCACGCTGAAGTACGCCGATGAGTTCTCGGCGGACATCCTCAAGATCGATCAGTCGTTCGTCGCCCGGCTCGAGACCCAGGACGACTCCACGATCGTCTCCACCGTGCTCAACATCGCCGCCGGCATGGGGGCGGAGACGGTAGCCGAGGGCATCGAGGTTCCCGACCAGCACAAGCGACTCTTGGCGCTGGGCTGTCGCCTCGGGCAGGGCTACTACTTCGCACGACCGGCCGACGCGTCCACGATCGGTGGGCTCCTCTCACGCGAGCTCGACGGCGAAGCACTCGCGGGCCACTCCCACTGACGCCGACACCACCTCGACTCGCGCCGTCTGGCAGGCTGCGGGGGTGCCGGGGATCGGAATACAGCGCGATGGCGCGGTCGGAACGCTGATCATCGACAACCCGACGCGCCGCAACGCCATGTCCGCGGACATGTACGCCGCGGTGCCGGGGGCGACCCGCGAGCTGCTCGCCGACCCGGACGTACGGGTCATCGTGCTGCGCGGTGCCGGGCAGGAGGCTTTCGGGGCGGGGTCCGACATCAGCGAGTTCCCGACCCGCCGGCTCGGCGAGCAGGCCCAGTCCTACGACGACGCGGAACACGCGGCGTGGGAGGCGCTCGCCGCCATCCCGGTGCCGGTCATCGCGGCGATCCACGGTCCGTGCATGGGCGGTGGCATAGCGATGGCACTCCATTGCGACATCCGGATCGCGGCCGATGACGCAACCTTCGCCGTGCCGCCCGCTCGTCTCGGCCTCGCGTACCCGCGAGACGCGCTCCATCGACTCGTCGAGCTCATCGGGCCCGCTCAGGCGAAGCTGCTGCTGTACACCGCGAAGGTCTTCGACGCAGCACACGCGGAAGCAATCGGGCTCCTGCAGGAGGTCGTCACCAAGGCCGACCTGGAGGACCACGTGAGCGCGCTCGCGGCGAAGATCGCTCGTCTCGCTCCGTTGACCCATCGCGCCACGAAACTGAGCGTCGACTCGTTCGGCCGCGGCCACCTCGATGATGTGGCGTCCGAAGCGCGACGCGCCTGCTACGACAGCGAGGACTTCCGCGAAGGCGTCCAGGCCTTCCTCGACAAACGCCACGCCACCTTCCATGGCCGCTGACTGCTCGGAGAACTGACTCATGACCACTGACCTCAATGTCGTGACCCGCGGCTCGGGCCCGACCGTGCTCTTCGTCCACGGTCTCGACTCGGACGCGGACGTCTGGACGCCGGCGATCGACCTCCTGGACGACCACACCTGCGTCGCCGTGGATCTCCCGGGTCATGGAGGATCACCGGTCAGCGAGGACCCGGCCGACTACGAGCGCGAAGCGCTCCTGGAGGACCTCGATCGAGTCCTCTCGACGCTCGACGCGCCGGTGGTGCTCGTCGGGCATTCCCTGGGGGGTTACCTCGGCATGGCGTACGCGCTGACCCGTCCCGGCGCGATCGGCGCGATGGTCCTCGTATCGACGGGGCCGGGATTCCGCGATCCGGAGGCGCGCGAGAGCTGGAACCGACGCGTCCGCGAGAACGCCAAGGACTACGACATCCCGGAGGTGGCGGCCGCTGTCGCGTTCCATGTGGACTCCATGGTGATCGATCGCATGACCGAGCTGACCTTGCCGCTCGCCCTCGTCATCGGTGACGGCGACAAGGCCTATCTCGGCGCGAACGACTACATGGAGAAGAAGCTCCCGCACGCGGAACGCACAACGGTCGAGGGTGCGCGGCACTACGTGATGCGCTCACATCCCGAAGCTGTCGCCGCCGCCGTGCGTTCGATGAGTGCCGCGGCAGGCAGGGGCTGAGTCCGGAGTGGGCGAGCCCACCGACCTTCCGGTCGACGCCGCACTCCCGCGCATCGAGGAACACCTGTCGGCGAATCGGGCCGTCGTCCTCGAAGCTCCACCCGGCACCGGTAAGACCACCCGCGTACCTCCCGCTCTCATCGGTGCCGACTGGCTGACCGGCCAACGACTGTTGATGCTGGAGCCGCGCCGAGTGGCCGCTCGCGCCGCGGCCGAACGGATCGCCGACGAGCTCGGCAGCGAGGTGGGCGACCTCGTTGGTGTGCGCACCCGCTTCGATACGCGGATCGGTGCGGGAACGCGACTCGAGGTGGTCACGGAGGGCGTCTTGAGCCGAATGCTGATCGATGACCCGGCGCTGGAAGGCGTCGGCGCGGTGATCTTCGACGAGTTCCACGAACGAAGCCTCCACGCGGACACGGCGCTCGCGTTCACCCGCGAGACGCGCAGCGCCCTGCGCCCGGACCTCCGGCTGGTCTTGATGTCGGCCACCATCGACGGCGAGACGATTGCGCAGCAGCTCGAAGGCGCCGAGATCGTGCACGTGGACTCGCCGCTCCACCCGGTCGAGACGACGTATCGGGTGCCGTCGCCCGGTCGGGCCCCCGCCGAGGACACGGCCGACGCCATCGTCGAGGCTGTGGCAGCCCACTCGGGAGATGTGTTGGTCTTCCTCGCGGGGGTGGGCGACATCAACCGCACCGCCCGGGCGCTCGGCGGGCGGCTTCCACCCGGGTGCACGATCATGCCGCTCCACGGTTCGCTGCCCCCCGCTGAACAGGACCGAGCGCTGCGGCCGGCATCCCGAGGGGTCCGCAAGGTGGTGTTGTCCACCCCCATCGCGGAGACGAGCGTGACCATCGAGGGCGTGCGGATCGTCATCGACACCGGTCGGCGACGCCGTCCCGAAACCGACATCGGACGCGGGATGAGCCGACTTCGCACCGTCAATGCGAGCCAAGCGGCAACGGACCAACGCCGCGGGCGCGCCGGACGGCAGGGGCCGGGTGTCTGTGTTCGCCTGTGGGCCGAGGTCGAACAGGGCCGACGGCGGGCCGACGAGCCGCCCGAGATCCTCACCGCGGATCTGACGTCGCTCGCGCTCCAGATCGCGGCGTGGGGCGCGGTCGACGCGCACGAGATTCCGTTCGTCGACCCCCCGCCCGCGGCCGCGCTTGCGGCCGCGCGTGGCGTCCTCACGACGTTGGGCGCGCTCGACGACGATCGCCGCATCACGGCCCATGGACGCGAGATCATCGCGCTCGGGGCGGAACCGCGCCTCGCCCACATGATGATCCGTGGCGATCAGCTCGGACTCGGCGGCACGGCATGCGATCTGGCCGCCGTACTGGCCGACCGGGACCTGCTCACCGGTCGTGACCGGCCGACTGATCTCCGGCTTCGGGTCGAGGCGTTGGAACAGGGCGGGCGCGGCATCGACGAGGGTCGGCGGCGACGGGCACAGGAACTCGCCCGGCGCTGGCGCCGGCGTCTGGATGCGAAAGAACCGCCGGATGTCGAGATGGTCGGGTCGCTCGTGTCGCTCGCCTACCCCGATCGGCTCGCGCAACGCCGAGCCGACGCCGGAAGCTTTCTGCTGGCATCGGGTGCCGGCGTTGCAACGCCGGCCGACGACGCCCTCGCCCGGGAGCCGTACCTGGCGGTCGCCGAGACCGACGGGATGGGGGCCGACGCCCGGATCGTCACGGCGGCTCCGATCGATCGGGACGACCTCGAGACGCTTCACGCCGACCGGATCGAAGAACTCGTACGAGGCGAATGGGATCGTCGGTCCCGCGACGTCGCCTTCGAACGCCAGGAACGGCTCGGTGCGCTCGTACTGCGCCGCAGCCCCGACGACGACCCCGATCCGGATGCCGTCCGCGAGGCGCTGCTCGCCGGTGTCCGGCGCGAGGGGCTCGGTCTCCTCGGGTGGCGTGAAGCGGACAGGCGCTGGCGGGAGCGATTGGCGTTTCTCCATCATGTCGACGGGGAGAACTGGCCCGATGTCGGCGACGACGCGCTCGCGGAGGAACTCGAAACGTGGCTTGCGCCTGCGCTGGCCGGTGCTCGGCGGCGGGCCGACCTCGAGATGATCGATCTGAAGTCAGCGCTGAACAACCGACTCGACTGGCGTCAGGTCCGCGATGTCGACCGGCTCGCGCCCACGCACATCACCGTGCCGTCGGGTTCCCGCATCCCCGTCGACTATTCGGCGCCGGAGGGCCCGGTGCTGGCTGTGCGATTGCAGGAGATGTTCGGGTTGGACACGACCCCGACGATCGCAAACGGTGCCGTCACGCTCGTCCTCCATCTGCTCTCCCCGGCGCATCGGCCGGTCCAGGTCACGAGCGATCTCGCGTCGTTCTGGTCAGACAGCTACCAGGCGGTACGCAGCGAACTCCGCGGTCGCTATCCGAAGCACGAGTGGCCGGAGGATCCCGCATCTGCAGCTCCGACGAGCCGGGCGAAACGGCGGCGCTGAGCTCAGCCCGCGGCCCGTCCGGTGACCGGCACGACGATCCTGGCCCCACGCATGTCCGGAGCGGCGAGTGCCGCCGCCGCGAGGGCGGCGCTGCCATCGAGCGACGCTCGGATGCCCTCGTGAGCCAGGAGTGCGACCGCGGCCTGCTCGAGATGGCGGTCGTTGACCAGCGCGGTGTCGTCGAGTGCGTCGGACAAGGGCACCACGATCAATTCTGATGGTGCCGAGACCGACATCTCCGGCGCGCCGGCCCCGGGGGTTACCGGCGTCCGTACGAGCCGACCCTCCCGCACGCTGTGTACCGTGCCGGGCGCCCGTTCCGCCCCGACGCCGACGACACGCGTCCGCGGCATGCGGTCGTGGCACCAGGCACCGGTGCCGTGGGCGAGGGTCCCCCGCCCGATCGGAACGAAGATCGCGTCGATGTCGCCGTTGTCGCTGTCGAGCTCCGCGGCCATCGTGGCCGCGCCCTCGGCGAGCTCGATGTGATCGCCGTCATCGATGAACAACGCATCCACCATGCGGGAGTAGCGCTGCGCCTCCGCCCTGGTCTCGTCGGCAGTCGTGCCGTCGAGCCGCACGATGGTGCCCGCGTGGCGAAGGCTCTCGACCTTGCTGGGATCAGCGTCGAGCGGGCCGAAGAGTTCGACATCGATCCCTCGGTTCCGGCCTGCGTTGGCCATTGCGACACCGAAGTCATCGGCGCTGGCACAGACGACCCGATGAACGTCCCGATGGCACTCGAACCACCATTCGGCACCGCGACTCGCGACCGTGCCGGTCGGATTGATGGTTTCGACCTTCAGGATCAACTCGACCCCGAGCAGACGACTCAGCGGCTCGCTTCGATACTGCGGCGATCCCACGAACGGACGCGGTATCGCGCCGGCCGCCTGGGTGACTCGGTCCAGGTCGATCGTCACGTCAACCACCGACCGCACCAGTGGACCGCAGGGACGAGATCTCCGATTCGGAGAAGCCCCAGTCCGTGAGCACGTCATCCGTGTCGGCACCGACCCAAGCCGGCGACGGGCGGATCTCACCTGGCGTGCGCGACAGAATCGGGACCGGCACGACCTCCGTGTGACTCTCTCCGACGAAGGTGCCCCGATCCCGATGATGGGCGTACTCGCGCGCTTCGTCGAAACTGAGCACGGGCGCCGCACAGCAATCGGTGCCCTCCAGGAGCTCGCACCACTCATCGCGCGTCCGCTCCAGGAACTTGGCTTGGATCACGGCCTTGACTTCGGGCCACGTCTCCCGGTCGTACTGCGGTGGCAGATCGCGTTGATCGATGCCGATGGTCTCGAGCATCAGCGCATAGAAGTGGGGCTCGATCGGCGCGATCGACATGTACCCCCCATCGGCACATTCGTACACGGTGTAAAAGGGTGAGCCGCCGTCGAAGAGGTTCGTGCCGAGATCGGTGGTGTGCATACCACTCGCCTGCATGCCGTAGAACACGCTGGCGAGCGACGCCACGCCATCGGTCATCGCGGCGTCGACCACCTGCCCGCGCCCTGACTGCTTGGCTTCCCACAGAGCGCACATGACACCGAAGGCCATGGTCAACCCGCCCCCGGCGAAGTCGCCGAGGAGCTGCATGACCGGTACGGGTGGCCCGCCGGCCGGGCCGACGCTACCGATGACGCCGGTGATCGCTTCATAGTTCAGCGAGTGACCGGCGCTCGGGGCCAACACTCCGGTCTGGCCCCATCCGGTGAGGCGTCCGTACACGATCGCTGGATTGCGGGCCATCACCTCGTCCGGCCCGACTCCGAGCCGCTCGGTGACACCAGGGCGAAAGGCCTCGAGGAAGACATCGGCGTCCTCCGCAAGCCGGAGCACCGTCTCGACCCCCGACGGCTGTTTGAGATCAACGGCGATCGACCGGCGACCGCGGTCCCACGACGAGTACGGGCCGGGAACCTTCTCCGCCGGCACCTCGGCGAGCCGATCGACCCGAACGACTTCGGCACCCATGTCCGCCAACTTCAGAGTGCCGAAGGGCAACGCGCCGAGCCCGGCGAGTTCGATCACCCTCACGCCAGCCAGCGGTCCGGCCATGTCCATACCTCCGTCGCCCGAGCATGAAGTTAGTCGGAGCGGCGGGGGCGGCCGGGGTTCCCTCAGCCGGCCAGGAGCCGCTCCCACTGCGGGGCCTCACTGTCGCGGACGAAGTCGCGAAACGCCCGCAGGGCCAGCGGCAAGCTCGACGCAGACGCGGCGGCCACGAACTCCGTACCGTCGCTCCAACCCTGGACCCACTCGCCCTCGCCGAGGTCTTCGACGAAGGGCTCGGCTCGTTCGCCCTCGAGGGCCGTGCCCCGGAGATCGACCGTCAACCACCAGCCGGGTCCATCGACAGCCTCGATCGTGATCCCATCACCGTCATGGAGCTCAGGGACGCACTGGGCGCGATACCAGTCGCAGAGAAACGCGAGTACGTCACCAGGAGCTGCCAGGTGTGCTTGTGCGCCGGTGTTGTCCACGATTCCTCCGCAACTCAGCGTCGCTACTATGGGTAGCAACCTTGAGTTGCACCGTAGCAAGGCCGATAGTGTGAAACAAGAGCGCCGATCCGGAGATCCTCACTGATGGCCAAACGCCCATCCCGCCGCACACGCGAAGAGACCAAGCAACTCGTCCTGGACGCGGCTGTTGATCTGGTGAGAATCGAGGGCCTCGGCGCCGAGCCGACGACCGTCACGTATCAGAAGGTGTTCGACCATCTCGAAGCGACGACCGGCGTGCGCGTCACCCGCGCTTCTGTCCACGAACGAATCTGGACGAGCCAGGAAGACTTCCAGTTCGAAGTACTCGAACTCCTTAGCGGTACCGATTCCGGAATACAGCAGACCTACAGTTCCGCGATCGAAGTATTCGAATCGACCGCTGAGCTCCACCCACTCGACCGAATGCGCGAGATGACGCGGGTTGCGGCAGACGTAAACCTTGCTGTCGCACAGGGCGACCCGAGATTCTTCTCATGGGTCGGTATGACGATGAGTCTCGCTGCGGACGCCGGCCTGACCCCAGAGCGCGCAGAGCAGCTGCAAATCGCCACCTCGTCGAGCTACGCCGACTTTGAAGCCTCCGGGAGTGAGCTTCTGCGAGGGCTTGCCGACCTACTCGGCCTTCGTCCGAGAACGGATCTATTCGACGAAGCCGCTGAAGGTTTCACTCTTATTGCCAATCTGGGCATCGCACTGTCCGAAGGAAGCACGCTGCGCACCCGATTCGATCCAGCGGAACTGCCGACGGTACAACTGGCAACTGCTCTCGGTGGCGAGCAGCAGGAGTGGTCCGTTTTCGCCGCTGGCTACTGGGCCCTGCTCAACTCATTCCTCGAGATTGATCCTGAGGCGCATCCGGATCTGGTGGAGCCGGACTAGACGGGGCTACCGGCGAGCCGCCAGAGGAACGTGGCCATCTGCGCTCGCGTGACGGGGTCATCCGGCGCGAATCGATTACCACCGACGCCCGTGGTGATGCCGCGGTGGAGCAGCCAGTCGACGGCCTTCTCGTAGAAGGCCCCCGCCTTCACGTCATTGAAGCCGGCCGCGGGCGAGCCACCCGGTTCGTCTTCGAGTCGCCAGAGGAACGTGGCCATCTGCCCACGGGTCACCTGGTCGTCGGGGGCGAACCGATTCCCGCCCACGCCGGTCGTGATCCCCTCGGCCTTCAACCAGTCGACCGCCTTCGTGTAGAAGCGGCCGTTCGGAACATCCGAGAATCCGGCCGCCGGGGACCCACCCGGCTCGCCGCGGTAACGGTGCAGGAAGGTCGCCATCTGCCCCCGGGTGACGTGGTCGCTCGGGGAGAACTGACCGGGGCCCGTGCCCGTGGTGATCTCTGACGCGGCCAGCCAGCCGACGGCAGCGCTGTAGTACTGGCCGCTGGGCACATCCCAGAACTGGCTTCCCGACCCATCCCCGATGAAGTTGAGCTGCGAGAAGTTCGCGCCGAGAACCTCCGCGGCGTCGGCGTCCAGCCACTGTTCGAGCAGTGTTGCATAGACCTGCCGGAAGTCGACATGGTGGTGGAGGTCCCCGCGCCAGTCGAGGTTCGTCAACGACGGCTGCTGGCCGTGGTGTCCACCCTCGGCCTGCGGGCTCACGAACATCATCATGCCGGCCGTCCCATGGTCGGTGCCGGCCGAGTAGTTCGCCTCGACGCGGCGGCCGAACTCGGAGAACACCAGCATGCCGGTGCGGCCCGCGAAGGCGGGAGACAGGCGGGTGAAGAACGCATCGATGCCCGCGTCGAGCTCCGCGAGTAGGTCGTCGTGGGACGGCCGCTGGCCATCGTGGTGATCGAATCCGCCAAGGCTGACACTGACGATCCGGGTGCCGAGGTTGAGGTTGACCACCTCGGCGGCGAGACCGAGCTCGCGAGCGAGTCCGTCCTCCTCGAGCCCTTCGACGTAGGCCGGGGAGATCTCCTCGGCCGTGTCGACGGCGTCTCGGAAGGACTGGGCAACACTGTCGCCCCATGCGCCGCTGATGCCGCCGTCACCGAAGTCGGCGACTGCCTCGATCGCGTAGCGCTCCCAGCTCTCCGAGCGGTCGGCGCCGAACAACGATCCGTTCGGCGGCAGTCCGATTGCGCCGGTCTGCCCCGCCTTCAGCAGCATCGGGATGCCACCCCAACCGATGTGGACCACGCCGAGCTCGCCGAGATCGGCCCCCTGTGCATAGCGGCCGAGCCAGCCGGTCGGATCGGGTCCGAGGTCCAGGCTGCCGGCGAAGTACTGCGCCGTGGACTCGAAGTGGCTGTGTTCGTCCCCTTCTTCACCGACACCTTCGATCAGTGCCACCTGACCCGCATCGAACCGCGTCTTCAACCGGGCGAGGTTCGGGTGGAGGTAGAGGCCGTTGCCCACCGAGTCACCGCTTCCCACAGAGACGGCGAGGCTCCCCCGGGCCGCCTGGTACGCGCCGTCCTCGGCTGGCACCAACGTGTTGAGATGATCGTTGCCGCCGTTGAGGAACACGGTCACGAGGACGCGATCGCTCGGCCCCAACGGTGTCGCTGCCGCGGCGATCGAGTCGAAGACGCTCGGCATCACGGTGAGCGCGCCACCACCGGCGAGCGCGCCTTGCAGGAAGCGACGTCGCGCGAACCCCGACTGGCCCGGGTCGGACGAGAGGCGGGCAAGGGCGATGTCCGCCTCACTCGGACGGAGCAGTTGGCGGCGGGGACGAATCAGTGATCGCATCAGTAGACCTGGAACTCGGGACAGAGGGCGCCGACGAGGAAGCCCTGCGGGGCCGCAGCCCAGCGGTTGTTCTGGTAGGTACGGCGATGCCATCGCTCCACGGCGTCGCGGGTGGTGGACGAGACCTCCTCGAGCCCGAACAGGTCGAAGATCGCGTCGGCTGCAGCCTCGTCGTCCGGGTTCGTTTCGAGATCAGCCAACAGGCCGGCTTGGTCGGCTCGCCATCGTTGACCACGGGCGAACCCGCCACGGGCCCAGGCCGAGACGGTGCCGAGCCAGTACTCGCCCTGCCCCCATCCCTTCACGCTCGGTGGGTCGAAGAGCGTCATGCCCATGGGCGCCATGCTCCAGTGGAGTCCCATGTCGCTCGCCGGGAGCCCGGAGCGTCGGATCATCGTGGCGACGAACTCGACCGGTGACTTGATCAGGCCGTAGCGAGCCTCGGCCCCCCAGAAGTCGTCGTGGAGAAGGATGGCTCGCACCAGCGACGCGATCTCCATGTCGGCGGCGACGAACGCATCACCGAGCTCGTTGATCGTCGACTGGGCCGGGTCCAGGTGGGCGAAGTAGCGGAAGAGCTTGCCCGCGACGAACCGGGACGTCTCCTGCTGGCGAACCCCACGGACGAGTTCGGTGATGGTGTCTCGCTCACCGCCCTCGACCTGGACGCCGTTCCAGTTGGCACTGATGCCGAACAGCGTCTTCTGTCCGCCGTCGTGGTGTTCGGGCCGATAGACGTAGGTCGCATCCCAGCGGCTTCCCGTCCAGCCGACGGTGTTGTGACCCGTCCACGCGCGGGCCATCGCGACCACGTCCTCTTCGGTGTAGTGGCCGACGCCGCAGGTGTAGAGCTCCATCAGTTCGCGGGCGAAGTTCTCCTGGATGCCACTCGCGACGTTCGACTGATTGTCGAGGAAAACGAGCATGGCCGGGTGCAGCGACGTCGATCGGACCAGGTCCTCGAAGTCGCCCATCGCCATGCGGCGGAACATGCGGATCTGGTCCCAGAGCTCGGGGAAGTCGGCGACCTTGTCCTGCGCACACGAGAAGTGCTCGTGCCAGAAGACCGTCAGCTTCTCCCAGATCGGGATCGATGCGCTGACCGCCGGCACCGTCCCGGGAACCGACGTCGGGTTCGCGAGGTCGGCCATGCGCTGGATCCACCACTCGATGCCGTCGCTCTGTGCTTCCCACTGGGACTCGTTGGTGACGAAGCCCAGCACGCCGACATCCGGCCCCTCCGGGGTTGTGTCGGCCGCCGTGAAGCCCATCACGGCTTCGACCGCGGCCTGGCGGGTCATGCCGGTGAACGCGGTCAGCTCACTGTTCGATCCCCCGTACCCGGTACGCCGCAACAAGTGCGCCGCGTCCTGTCGAGACAACGTGTCCGACGCTGGCATGACCACCTCTCTCGACCCGCATGAACCCTTCGGCATGTGCCGTGTTGGTTCCTTCGGCCCAAAGAAGCCCGCACTTGAAAGGGAAACCTCCCCGGGCCCGCGTTCCGTTCTGGGTGAACGGAGGGCTGGATTTCAGGCCTATGTTCACCCAGAACGCTGGTTTTTGGGGTGGGCGGTCGGTCAGGCGACGGAGACGCCGAGCAGCGAGCCGATCAGATACGTGGCGGCGCACGCGCCTCCGGCGACGACCACCTGACGTACCGCGGTCCGGATCTTCGAGCGTTCGGTGAACACGGCGATCGCGCCACCGACGATGGCCGCGCCGCCGAGGCCGAGAACGACGGACGCGATGACGGCCCCGGTTCCGTCGGTGACGAACCACGGCACCAGCGGGAGGATCGCGCCGACGGCAAAGGCGCAGAACGACGCCACCGCGACCGCGAACGGGCGTCCCGCGCCCTCGGGATCCACCCCGAGCTCTTCGCGGGCGTGCACGTCGAGCGCGATCTCCGGGTCGGCCATGATCTCCTCGGCCAGCTCCTCGGCCCGCTCGGGCTTCAGGCCGCGTTGCCGGTAGATGGCGGCGAGCTCACGCGTCTCGGCGGCCGGGTTCTCCTCGAGCGACCGACGCTCGATCTCGATCTCACGCTCGACGAGCTCGTTCTGGGCGCGCACCGAGACCCATTCACCGGCGGCCATCGACACGGCGCCGGCGAGCAGTCCGCTGATGCCGGCGAGGCGCACGAGCGAACCATCGGTACTGGCTCCGGCGATGCCCAGGATGAGCGCGACGTTCGAAACCAGGCCGTCGCTCACACCGAAGACGGCAGCTCGCGCCTCTCCGCCTTGCACATCACGGTGCCGATGCACCATGTGTCCGTGGCCATGATCGGGCTCGTCGCTCATCGATGCAGTGTCGCAAATCGGCGACCGTTGTGCTGTGTCGCGACAGGTGGGGCCTAGAAGACGGGCGTCGTCCCCACCTCGCCGGCCGACTCGAGCGCGGCGATCTCGTCGTCGCTCAGGCCGAGCGATGCGACAATATCGCGGTTGTGCTGGCCGAGCGTCGGGCTCGGGGTCCGGACCCACCGGTCGACGCCCCGCATCCGATACGGCTGGCCGGGCATCAGGTGCGTGCCTACCGCCGGGTGCGCGACCTCCTCGTAGAAGCCGCGCGCCGCGAACTGCGGATGGAACCGGAGCACGCCGTGGTTGCGGCACTCGACGGCAGGAATGCCGGCGTCCTCCAGTGTCGCGACCGCCGACGAAGCGGATCGCGCCGCGATCCACGCGGCGAGCGCGACGTCGATCTCGTCGTGCTGGGCCTGCCGCTGGTCCGGCGACGGTGCACTCGCGGGATCGAGGCCGAGCAAGGGGGCGAGGGCCGCCCATTCGTCGTCGTGCTCCACGGACACCGCGACCCACTCCTCCTCTCCGCTCGCCGGGTAGACACCCTGCGGAGCAGCGAACCTGCCGCGGTTCCCGAGCCGCTCGAGCTTCGCCCCGGCTGCCGTCCACTCGACGATCATCTCCGCCGAGCAGCTGATCGCGGCTTCGACCATCGGGGACTCGATCAGCACGCCCTCACCGGTCGCGTCGCGCTCGCGTAGCCCGAGGAGCGCGGCGAACGCCCCGTGCATCCCCGCGATGGGATCGCACGGACCGCGCATGATCCGCGGCTGGTCGTCCGGATGGCCGGTGAGCCAGGCCATGCCCGACATCTGCTCCATCGTCTGGGCGAACCCGACCCGGTCGCGCCACGGCCCGGAGAGGCCGAAGGCCGGCATCCGCACCATGACGGTCGCCGGGTTGCGCTCGTGGATCACGTCCCAGTCGAGGTCGAACTGCTCGATGACACGCGGGCTGAAGTTCTCGACGACGAGATCGGCCGTGTCGACCAGACGGAGCAGGAGGTCGCGTCCTCGCGCCGAGGTGAGGTCGAGTGTCAGGTCGCGTTTGTCGGCGTTGGCGGCGACGAACATGTGGCCCCACTCCCACCAGTCGTCGGCGCCGAACATGATGCCCGTGAGGCGCATGCCGTCGGGACGCGAGGTCGACTCGATGTGGATCACGTCGGCGCCGAGCGCGGCGAGGGCTTGCGTGGACGAGGGTCCCGCCCACCAGCTGGTCAGGTCCAGAACCCGGATGCCTTCCAGCGGTCGACGCTCGGGATCCGCGGATCCGGTTGCCGACCGCGACGGCGCCACCGGGTCGAGATCGGCGGGATCGGCCTCGCCGATCGCCGGTGCCGGGCCGGGCAACGGGGGCCGTTCGCCGCTCATGAGCCGTGGTGATCGCGGCGCGAGGAATCCGCCGGGATGATCCACGAAGAACTCGCGCGCCACCAGATGGGGCTCCTCGAGCACCCCCGCGCCGTCGTTGACCCGGGCGACGGGCACACGCAGGTCGCTGGCCCACTCGACAATCTCGTCCACCGTGTGCTGCGTCGTCCACGCTCGGACGATGGCGTTCCATTCCTCGAGCCGGGCCGTCCGCTGCCGCAGGTCCGCCCACTCCGACTCCATCAGGTCGGGACGATCCATCATCAGACAGAAGCTCTGGAACTGCTGCCTCGTGTTGGTGTTGAACCCCACCCATCCGTCGGCGGCGGGCTCGATCGACGGCGCCTCGATGCTCCGCAGTGGGAGCTCCTCACGGCCGCTCATCTGCACCGAGAGATCGGCGAACGTCGATGCCGAGATCGAACAGGCCTCTGCGATCGACACGTCGATCACGTCGCCGACCCCGCAGCGATTGGCACGATCGATGGCAGCCAGCGTGGGCGGCGCCGCGTACGAGGCTGCCGTCCATTCGAAGATGTCGCCCCCGGCGGCGAACGGCACCTGGCTCACGTGGCCCCGGCACAGCACCGATCCGGCATCCGCCTGGAGGAGGAACTCGTTGGCTTTCCGATCCGCCCACGGCCCGGTGAGGCCGTACGCCCGGATGGAGGCCACCACGATGTGCGGATGCCGTTGGGCGATCGCGAGCACGTCCGCCGCCGCCGTGGAGCCGTCGACGACCACGGCGGCAGCCGACGCGAGGAGGGCTTCGGTCGCGTCGTCGCCGAGCGCGCCGACGACCGACCGGGTCCCCGCGGCCAGGAACGCGAACAGCGGTCCGGATGCGCCGTCGCGCAGCGGCGTAGCGGACCGTCGGCGCAGGGTGGCGCCGTCGGCGGGCTCGACCCGCACGACCTGTGCGCCGGCGTCGGTGAACAGGCGTCCGAGGTAGGCGCCGGCGATGCCGTCGGAGAGGTCGATCACGCGGAGGTCCGAGAGGGTCACGGCGCCACTTCACCAGGCATGGCGCCGCGCCGCCAACTGCCGGGCGTCACCGCTCGGCGTCCGCCTTCCAGCCGAAACCTCGGCGGCCCGAGCGCGATGCTCTGCTAGACCCGGGTCGATGTCCATACGACTGATCGCGACCGACCTCGACGGCACGCTGTTCGGTTCGGATCATCGCCCGGCGGCCCGGTCGGTCGCCGCGATCAACGCGGCGTCGGACGCGGGTATCCATGTGTGTGCCGCCACCGGACGAAGCTGGTTCTACGGGCTCGACATGGCGACCTCGACCGGCGCCCGTCTCCATCACTTCATCGGATCCAACGGTGGGCATCGCGTCGACGCGGTGTCGCGATCGGTCGAAGAGCGGATCGTCTTCGCGCCCGACACCATCGAGGCGATGGTCGCGGCGGCCCGCCGCGGGCTCGGCGACGTCGGCTTCGGCTTCGAGCTCGCGGACGAGATGGTGTGGGACGAGCGGTTCGTCGAGCTCTCTCCGGTCAATCTGGACGGCCGCCCCCGGTCGGTGAAGCCCACGCCGGAGCACCGGCGCGACGAGATCGGCAAGATGTTCATCGCCCACCCCGACATCGGTCGTGTGGATCTCGTCGAGGCGGTGGAACCCTTCATGCCCGACGAGGTGAACATCACGACCTCGGGAGTGGAGTTCATCGAGGTGACGCCGCCCGGGGCCGACAAGGGCTCCGCCGTCGAACGGTTGGCGACCTCACTCGGCTTCACGGCAGACGAGGTCTTGGCCTTCGGCGACAACCAGAACGACCTGTCACTGCTGCGCTGGGCCGGCCGCGGCGTCGCCATGGGCAACGCGCTCGACATGGTCAAGGCCGTTGCGGACGAGGAGACGACCACGAACGTCGAGCACGGGGTCGCCCTCGTGATCGAGCAACTGCTGGCCTGATCCGACGCCGCCGGCGTGGCACGATTCCGTCGTGCCGACCGGTCGCTATGCCCCGAGCCCGACGGGCACGTTCCACGTGGGAAACCTGCGAACCGCGGTGGCTGCGGCGCTGTTCGCCCGGGTCGACGACGGACGATTCCTGCTGCGGTGGGAGGACCTCGACACGACCGCCACGGCGGAGCACGAGGCGAGCCAGCGGCGCGACTTCGGCGACCTGGGCCTGGAGTTCGACGGCACCGAACTCCGCCAGAGCGACCGCCTCGATGCGTACGGCGATGCCCTCGCGGACCTGCGGGCGGCCGGTCTCACCTACCCGTGCTGGTGCTCCCGCAAGGACATCCGCGAGGCCCCGACGGCTCCCCACGGTCCCCCCGGTTCCTACCCCGGGACCTGCCGGGACCTGAGCCGGGCAGAGCTCGCCGAACGCAGCTCCCGCGGACGACCACCGGCGATCCGACTCCGAGCCGAGGGCGCCGATGTCACGATCCACGACCGGCTTCACGGGGCGCACCGGCAAGTCGTCGACGACTTCGTGCTCCAACGGTTCGACGGCACGCCGGCCTACAACCTGGTCGTCGTGGTCGACGACGCGTTCCAGGGTGTCGACCAGGTGGTCCGAGGTGACGACCTCCTGCCATCGACGCCTCGGCACGCGCATCTGCATCGCGTCCTCGGGACGCAGGAGCCCGAGTGGGTCCACGTTTCACTCGTGGTGGACGCGGCGGGCGAGCGGCTCGCCAAGCGCGACGGGTCGGCCGGACTGCAGGATTGGCGCGACCGCGGCGGCACGGTTGGCTCACTCCTGGCGGGGATCGGACGATCGCTCGCCATCGCCGCCGGGACCGAAGCCGACATCGACGAATTGACGGCGGGGTTCGACCCGAACGCGGTGTCCCCTCGACCCGTTGCATACGACCCGCAGCGGCCCGAGTTGGCGTTCACCGACTGACCCGCCAGGCTCCGACGATGTCGACCCGTCTGATCACACCGCGTTTCCTCGCGCTGTGTGCGGCGTCATCGCTCTATTTCCTCGGTCTGAACATGACGCTGCCGGTCCTCCCGCTCTTCGTGGAGGAGGAACTCGGCGGTATCGACTTCCAGGTCGGTCTCGCCGTCAGTTCCTTCGGAATCGCCGCCGCGGTCATCCGCCCGTTCATCGGACCCTTGGGCGATCGCCTCGGACGGCGAACGCTCGTCCTGGTCGGCTGCGTCGTGGCCGGCACCGCCACGGCGACCACCGCGCTGGCGGCGTCGATTCCCGCCGTCATCGCGATCCGTGCTGTCACCGGGATCGGTGAAGCTGCGGTCTTCGTGGGGATCGCCAGCTCGATCCAGGACCTGACCGGCGACGACCGGCGGGCGGAGGCGGCGTCGTACTTCTCGTTGACGATCTACGGCTCCCTGCTGGTCGGGCCGCTGCTCGGCGGCTGGTTGCGGGACACGCACGGCACCGACTGGGTATGGCTCATCGCCGGTGCGCTCGCGGTCAGCGCGGCGTTCGTCGGCACGACGGCACCCGGCCCGCCGGCGATCCGTCCACCCTTCCCCGCGCTGCGCCGCCTCATCCACCCGGCCGCGATCAGACCGGGAGTGATGCTCTTCGCGGGCCTGCTCGGCTACACCGGATTCCTCGCGTTCGCGGTCGTGCACGGAGAACGCATGGGGATGGAGAGTCCTGAGCGCCTGTTCGTCGTGTTCGGCGCTGTCGTCATCACCCTCCGCATCGGCGCGGCCCGACTCCCCGACCGGCTCGGCCCGCTGCCCACGACCCGCATCTCGCTCTCGTTCGGCGTGGTCGGCCTCCTGTTGCTCTTCGTGTGGCAGGAACCGGCGGGCGCCTATCTCGCCGCCGCGGTGCTCGCGGTCGCACAGACATTCCTGTTCCCGGCCCTCTTCGCGCTGGTGGTCGACCGCGCCCCCGACGAGGAGCGCAGCCAGGCGATCGGCAGCTTCTCGATGTTCTTCGATCTGGCCTTCGGGCTCGGCGCGCCGCTCATCGGCGTGATCAGCGGCGTGTCGAACCTCGGCGTCGGATTCCTCGTCTGCGCCGGGATCGCCGCGATCGCCCTCGCCTCGGCTCGCCACCTCCTCGGCGAGGCGTTGATCGCGACGACCATGGACGACATCGGGCCCCGCAGTCGCCGGTAGCGTCGGATCCATGACCGACACACCGACCTGGTTCACCGACGCGGTCTCGGTGATTCCCGAGGATCGCCGCGTCGAGGTCGATGGGGCGGAGATCCACTATCTGTCGTGGGGCGACCCCGGGCGGCCCGGCATCGTCTTCGTCCACGGCGGCGCGGCCCATGCCCACTGGTGGAGCCACATCGCCCCCGCCTTCCTCGCGAGTCACTCCGTGGCCGCCGTCGATCTGTCCGGACACGGCGACAGCGACCGGCGGGATCAATACTCGCTCGACCAATGGTGCGACGAAGTCGCTGCGGTCATCCGCGACGCCGCCTTCGACGGGCCACCGCTGCTCGTCGGACATTCGATGGGCGGGTTCGTCACGGTGGCCACCGCGGCGCGCCACGCATCGCTTCTCGCCGGCGCCGTGATCATCGACTCGCCGGTCATCGAGATCGACCCGGAGGTCCGCCAGGCGCGGGCGTCCGAGACCTTCAACAAGGAGCGGGAGTACGACGAGCCCGACGGACCGATCGCTCGGTTCCGCGCCGTGCCGGGCCAGGACGTCTACCTGCCGTACGTGAAGCAGCACATCGCCGAGCGCTCTCTCCGCCAGGACCCCGATGGCAAGTGGCGTTGGAAGTTCGACTCGTCGATCTTCATGCCGGCCCGCAAGGACGCGGCCGAACTCCTCCCCCACGTCACCTGCCGGGTGGCCCTGCTTCGGTGCGAGCACGGACTCGTCACCCGCGACATCGGCGAGTACATGTACGAGCAGCTCGGCCGCGTCGCCCCGGTGATCGAACTCCCGACCGCCGGACACCATCCGATGTTGGACGTGCCGCTGATCCTGATCACCGCGATCCGCAGCCTCATCGCCGATTGGGACCACAGCCGCCCGTTGCGCCGGAGCTGAGAATGGACAGGGGTCTGACCCCACTGTCCATTCTCACGAGTTGGCGGCGATGAGTTCGGCCCAGGGCGCCATCTTGTCGGCGGGGCTCCCGATGAACATGAAGCCGGGCACGATCATCCGGTGCATGCCCCAGCTCGCAGCCTCCTCGACCGCGGCCTGCGGATCGTCACCGAAGATCCCCGGATGCGAGCTGGTCATCTCGATGGCATCGGGATCGCGACCGTTGTCGGCCGCGGTCTGACGGGCGATCTCGAAGAGCTCGGCCACCTCGCCCTTGGCCGGGAAGAAGCCGTCGCCCATCCGCCCGGCCCGCTCGGCCGCCGCCCGGCTGTGGCCGCCGATGTGGATCGGCACCGCACCGTCGTGGGGCTTCGGGTTCGAGGAGATGTTGTCGAAGTTGATGAACTCGCCGGCGTACGACACGTCATCCTTCTTCCAGAGCTCACGCATGACGTCGGCGTACTCCTCGGTACGCCGGGTGCGGCCCTCCCACGGAATGTCGAGCGCCTCGAATTCCTCCTTCAGCCAGCCGATGCCGATACCGAGGATGACCCGTCCCTCGGACATCATGTCGAGGGTCGCAACCTCCTTCGCGTAGGTCACGGGGTGGCGTTCGGGCAGCAGTGAGATGCCGGTGGCGAGGTTGAGCGACGTCGTGTTCGCGGCGACGTAGGCGAGCCAGATGAGCGGATCGGGAATCGGGCTGTCGCCCGAGCCGGGCATCTTGCCGTCGGGTGCATAGGGATAGGTCGACTCGTATCCCTCGGGATAGAGGATGTGTTCGACGGTCCACAACGACTCGAAGCCGGTGTCCTCGGCGGCCTTGCCCAGCTCGGCCGCTCCCTCGCCGCTGACGAAGGTGACGGTGTTGGCGAATCCGATTCCGAACTTCATTGCTGACTCCTGCACGACGGGTGAGCCGCCATCCTGCCCCATCCTCAGGTGAAGGACGAAGTGTCGATCCGGGAGAGGTCGATCACCGTGCGGAGCTGGCGGGCCTTCAGCAGGAACCGGCCGTCGTCGGCCCACAGCGTGATGTCCTCGTCGGTCAGGCCGCCGTGGCCACGGGTTGCGCGGTGGCGAACCAACAGCGCCTGGTCTCCGCTGCCGCCGACGTCGGACCCGAAGTGCACGACATGGTGCAGGCTCGGCGTGGCACACATCCGGTCGGGATGCCGAACGACAGGCGGCGGCCACACGTCGCTGCACATCAGTGCCAGTCGGTGATCCCAGTCCCCCGGCTCGACCATCCGGAGCCAGCCGCCGTCCTCGTTCGGCACCACCGCGCCGTCCTCACCGAATCGGCGGTACGGCACGAAACGACCGTGCACGTTGGTCGCCCAGCCCGGGACCGGCGCCGGGTCGGGCTCGGTGGGCGGTGCCACCGCGGGCATCGGCTCGTCGAGATAGTGCGGACCCTCGCGGTCGCCGGTGAACATCCCCGTCGCAACACCGACCGTGTCGTCCCCCACCACGAACCGGGCTGTGACGGAGTGCACGAGGGCACCGACTCGCTCGGTGGTGACCTCGATCCCCAGCGGACCGACCGGCACCCGCCGAAGGAACTGGTGCGTGTAGACGCGCGGCAGGCGGGCGTCGTCGGTGACCTCGTGGCGCATGGCGGCGAACCCGAGCGCCATGAGATAGCCGCCGAAGGGGCTCCCCGTGCCCCAGAACTCCCCGTCGTCGATCAGGCGCCGGTAGCGCCCGTCGCCGAGCGACTCGAGTTCCGTCCGTTCATCGAGCAGCCACGACATACGGGTGCGGACCGTACGGCACGGCGTTCCCGGCGGGCGAACCGGTCAGCCGTCGACCGTCGCGGGGCAGAGCGCGGGATCTGCCCACACGAGCGCCGTCAGGGCGTCGGTCACCTTCTGGCGGGGCACCCGGGGGAGGTCCCACGGCCGCGACCACACCTCGACCTCGTGCGTCGACGGCGACATGGCGAATCGTCGCCGAATCGCGGCGACGATCAGCCAGTGCCCACGGAGCCGAGAGTACCGGTGGTCCGACGAGCTCCTGCTCTGTTCAGTTGTCGAAGTACGCTGGGATCAACCCCGGCGTCATCCACGCAAGCGCGGTCAGGGCGTCCAACAGTTGCTGGCGCTCGACACGTCCGAGTCCGGCCAGGTTCTCGGCCGCACGGACGACCGCGCGTGTGTCGATGCACTCCGACATCGGACTCGCACGTGTCTCATGTGCCATCTCGACGAGAACATCCGCCCAACGCAGTCCACCGAGATCAGCCAGCGGAGGAGCGTCCGGCGCTCTCGGCAGTTCCTCATCCGGGTTGCCGTTCGGGAGACCTGCCGCAGCAATGATGGCGCTGTGAATGCGCTCCCCGTGCCGATCGTCGACCGGGAGGCGCATGTTGGCGATGATGGCGTCGGGTGAGTAGAGCGGAAAGACGTTGCGGTCCCACCGATCCGGGCGAGAGCCGATCCAGCGACGCTCCCGCTCGCGGAGATAGAACGCATCGAGCAGGGCACGCGGCGGACAGCCGGCGTCGGCCGACTCCACCACCCCCTCGGTCACTCGGCTCATGACCGCGCGGACCGTGGACCGCTTCGTGAACGGTTGCGACCTGACGAGAATTTCCTTGAGTCGGGCCGTCGCACGGCCGACGGTCGCCGGCTTCGAGTTGCGGTACTTTGCGGAGAGCGCTTCGCCCAACATCCCCGAACAGAGGATCGTGCCGGCCTCGGGGGGAATGATGCCGCCCGCGCCGAACTCGCCGGACAGGTTGCTCACTCGACGGACGAATCCCTCGACCGACAACTCATGCTGACGCGCCCGCCGCATCTCCCAGTCCAAGTCGAACGACTCCGCCAGGTACCTGGCCACCCGAGCATCAGATGCTCCGGGGTCCCCGAACGTGTGAAAACGAACCCGATCCTCGACCCCGGCGAGACGAAAGAGCGCGAGCATGAGGCGCGAGTCACGCCCGCCCGTCAGCTCTGCGTCGATGACACCGCCGTGGTCCAGGGCAAGCTGTCGCGCGGATGCCACGAGTCGATCCGTGACTGCGGTGACGATCTCTACAGGCGAACCGTCGATCGCCGCGCCATCATCAGCCCACATGTGGGGCCACGTCTCGACATCGGCTGAGGGACCACGCGTCGGCAGGTCGACATCGTGGCGATCCGGCACCCGGCATATGCCCTCAAAGCCGGACTCGTCACCCAACGCAGTACCGAGCACCGCCACGCTCATCGCCGTCGCCCGATCCCGAGCGACCCGCCGACCGGCTGCGGCCTCGATGAGCCGAGCGACGATCGCCGGCCGGTTCGAAAGAACCTCGGTCTCCCCCGCCATGCCTCGATAGACAGGCGACAATCCGAATCGATCCGATCGGAGCCATCCGCCTCCGTCGCTCTCGAGGCGGAGGACGGTGAACCTGCCGTCGAAGCGTCTCGCCCCGCCCGGTCCGTCGACAGCCAGGCGATCGAGAAGATCTTCGGCGCCCGTACCGATCAGGCGCGGCGACCCAACCATCGCGGTCACGCCCTCATCGTCACTCGCCCACGGCCGCCCGTAGTCCGACCACAGCGCAATGGCTGTCCCTTCACCCACCAGCCGAAAGAGGTGCTCGCCACCGACGCGCCGCGTCGGCGGACGAGGCGCGTCGAGGACCTCCCGCACGGCAGCGTCGACTTCGCCCGCAGTCCTGAGGATTGCGAAGTGGAGCACGCCGCGACCGTATCGTCCGTCGCCGGATACTTTGAAGCCGTGTCATCGTGCCCCACCGTCGAGACCGATCGACTTCTGCTCCGACCGTTCCGGGAGGACCACATCGACCGGTATCTCGCGATCCACACCTCCCCAGAGGTACGGGCGTCACTCCACATCCCCGAAGCGTTCGATCGAGAGGCCGCGTGGCGTCAGATGGCGCACCACCTCGGGCAGTGGGCGCTGCGGAACTCCGGCCAGTGGGCGGTCGAGCTGCGAGCGACCGGCGAGCTGATCGGTCGGGCCGGCACCCACCGGCCGGAGCGGGCGGATTGGCCCGGGCTCGAATGCGGCTGGACGTTCGATCCGGCCCACTGGGGACACGGCTACGCGACCGAGGCGGGGCGGGCAACCGTCGAGTGGGCGTGGGCGAACCACGACGACGATCGCCTGTTCAGCGTCATCCTGCCGTCCAACACGTCGTCGCAGAACGTGGCGAAACGCCTCGGCTTCACGCTGCAGGAGGAGCGCACGTTGGCCTTCTTCCCGAGTGCGCCCCACGGCATCTGGGTTCTTCCACGACCTCAATAGGCTGCGGCGATGGTCACCGCCACCGTGCTTCGCGACCGCTATGTCGACCTCCTCATGGGATGCCTCACGCGCGAGCTCTTCCTCGACGAGGAGGCCCACGACGTCGACCTCGCCGAGTGGCCCGGCGACAGCGAGGAGCTGCGGTCGACCCTGCGCTCGCACGGCTGGCGGCTCACCCGCCGCGGTGGGGACCCCGCAACGCGCGACGACGGCAACGACTGGCCGCCCGCGGCCGAAACCATGGTCGGGCGCCAACGGCTCGCCGACGTTCGTCGCTGCGTCGACTCGGTGCTGGCGGACGGCGTCCCCGGCGACTTCATCGAGACGGGCGTCTGGCGGGGCGGCGTGACGATCCTGATGCGGGGAATGCTCGACGCGTGGGGTGACGCGGACCGGCGGGTGTGGGTCGCCGACAGCTTCCAGGGTCTGCCTGCGCCCGATGCCACGGCGTTCCCGCAGGACGTCGGCCACGACATGAGCGATGTCCCCACGCTCGCCGTGTCCGCTGACCAGGTACGGGCCAACTTCGCCCGCTACGGCCTGCTGGACGACCAGGTGCAGTTCCTCGAGGGCTGGTTCCGCGACACCCTTCCCGCCGCGCCGATCGACCAGCTTGCGATCCTGCGGCTCGACGGCGACATGTACGAGTCCACGATGGATGCCCTCGAGGCGCTCTACCCGAAGCTCTCCGTCGGCGGCTACGTCATCGTCGACGACTACGGCGCCTGGGAACCGTGTCGCCAGGCGTGCACCGACTATCGCGACCGGCATGGCATCACCGACGAGATCGTGCCCGTCGACTGGACTGGCGTCCACTGGCGCCGAACGACCTAGGACGCGACCGATGACCGACATCTCCACCTACTACGGGCTCCTCCGCCGGGCGCACGAGATCGTGCAGCCCGAGCGCTATCTCGAGATCGGCGTGCACGAGGGTCACTCGCTGTCCTTCGTCCGACCCGGCACCCGCACCGTCGGCGTGGACCCCGAGCCGAAGGTCGAGAACCCGCCGGAGAACACCGTCATCGTGCCGGCAACATCCGATGCCTTCTTCGCCGACCCCGAGCTCGTCGGTCTGCTGGGCGGCCCGATCGACCTCGCGTTCGTGGACGGCCTGCACCTCCACGAGCAGACGCTGCGCGACGTCGCCAACGTCGAGGCGCACTCCCACGCCGACGGCATCATCATGATCCACGACTGTCTCCCCATCGACGCGAAGACCGCGTCGCGCGACCGTTCGACGGTCGTCTGGTCCGGCGACGTCTGGAAGGTCGTGGTCGCCCTGCGTCGCCACCGGCCGGACCTCACCGTCACGACCGTCGACGTCGAGCCGACAGGACTCGCGATCGTCAGCGGGCTGGACCCCACGAACCGCGTCCTGCACGACGACTACGACGCGATCGTCGACGAACTCGCCGGCCTGGAGTTCGACGACCTCGAAGCCGTCGGCCGCGAAGAGATGCTCGGTGTCGTCCCCGGCACCTGGGATCACGTCGAGCCGCTGCTTCTCGCCGGCTGAGTCCGGCGTCGGGCCAAAGCCGGGGGGCCGAAGACGACTGCTACGGTTTCGCGTCCGACGAGAGCCTCAGGGGGCAGACGACATGGCGCAGACGGTGAAGGGTGTGGTGGCCAAGGCGGTTGGTGAGCCGGTCACGATCGAGAACATCGTGATCCCGGACCCCGGCCCGGGCGAGGCCGTCGTCGCGATCCAGGCCTGCGGCGTGTGCCACACCGATCTGCACTATCGCGAGGGTGGCATCAACGACGAGTTCCCGTTCCTGCTGGGCCACGAGGCGAGCGGCATCGTGGAGTCCGTCGGCGACGGCGTCACCGAGGTCGAGCCCGGCGACTTCGTCATCCTGAACTGGCGGGCCGTGTGCGGCAACTGTCGCGCGTGCAACAAGGGCACGCCCCACCTCTGCTTCAACACGTTCAACGCCGAGCAGAAGATGACGTTGGAGGACGGCACCGAACTGTCCCCCGCCCTCGGCATCGGCGCCTTCGCCGAGAAAACGCTCGTCGCCGCGGGTCAGTGCACGAAGGTAGACCCGAGTGCGTCGCCCGCGGCAGCCGGCCTGCTCGGCTGCGGCGTCATGGCCGGCATCGGCGCGGCGATCAACACCGGCGGCGTGAGCCGGGGTGACACGGTCGCCGTCTTCGGCTGCGGCGGGGTGGGCGACGCCGCGATCGCCGGAGCGAAGCTCGCCGGCGCCTCGACGATCGTCGCCGTCGACATCGACGATCAGAAGCTCGAATGGGCGAAGGGCTTCGGCGCGACCCACACGGTGAACTCGGGCAACGAGGACGCCGTCGAGAAGATCCAGGAGTACACGAACGGCTTCGGCGCCGACGTCTGCATCGACGCCATCGGACTCCCCCAGGTCTACCGGCAGTGTTTCGAGGCCCGCGATCTCGCCGGCACCGTCGTGCTCGTGGGCGTGCCGACACCGGAGATGGAGATCACGCTGCCGTTCCAGGAGGTGTTCGGGCGCGGTGGCGCCCTGAAATCGAGCTGGTACGGCGACTGCCTGCCGTCACGCGATTTCCCCATGCTCATCGACCTCTACCTGCAGGGACGGCTCGATCTCGACGGCTTCGTGTCCGAGACGATCTCCCTGGAGGACGTCGAGGAGGCCTTTCACAAGATGGAACGCGGCGAAGTGCTCCGCTCCGTCGTCGAGATCTGACGAATGGCGATCGAGCTGGTCACAACCGACGGCATCTTCGCCCTCGACGGGGGCGAATGGGACGTCACCAACAACATCTGGATCGTCGGCGACGACCGCGAGGTGATGGTCTTCGACGCGGCCCACGACCATCAGCCGATCGTCGACGCCGTCAACGGGCGGCGCGTGACCGCCATCGTGCTGACCCACGGCCACAACGACCACATCAACGCGGCCACGGCCCTGCGCGACGCGGTCGACGCGCCGATCCTGCTGCACCCCGATGACCGGATGCTGTGGGACGTCGTCTACCCGAACGCCGATCCCGACGGCGAGGTGGTCCCGGGCACGACACTGTCCGCTGGTGGTCACGAAGTGGGCATCATCCACACGCCGGGCCACTCGCCCGGTTGTTGCTGCTTCCACGAGGTCGATGCCGGCCGGGTGATCTCGGGCGACACGCTCTTCTGTGGCGGCCCCGGCGCGACCGGACGCAGCTACAGCGACGAGCCGACGATTCTCCGCTCGATCCGTGACCGCCTACTCACGTTGCCGGGCGACACGATCGTCCACACCGGCCACGGTGACACCACCGTCATCGACGACGAACGCCCTCGCGTCCTCGACCGCATCGCCGAACTCGGCCTCACCTGACCCCTCCCTTCGCCCCTCCCCCTTTTCGTTCTGGGTGAACGGAGGGCTGGATTCCAGCCCTCCGTTCACCCAGAACGCGGGGTTTCGGGGGTCGGGGAAGGTCAGCCGGAGAACGTGCGGCCGGTGACGGCGACGCGGGTGCCGATGAGGTCGGTCGTGGTGGCGGTTTCGGCGGCGACGGGGTCATCGAGCTTGGCGACGGCGCGTTCGCCGGAGTCGAGGTCGACGATCGCGGCGACGGATGCCGGGCCGTCCGGGCCGTAGACGACGGTGTACGTCGTGATCGTGCCCGGACCGTCCGGCTCCTCGTCGAGGGGCGCCACCGCCGTGGCCGCGCGGGCGTCGTCGACGAGATCGTCGAGGAGGACCCCGTTCGCGGGCCGCTCCGTCGACCACACGGCGAGCGCCGGCTTCGTCAGGAGGCCACTGACCGCGGTGACCGCGCCATAGGAACCGGGCTCGGACCGCACCGCCTCGACCATGTCCACCGTCGCCTGGTACACGAAGTTGTTGAACGGCCCGCCGGCGAAGGCCATGCCACCGGTGAGCGTGGGTGTACCGGCCGGGTCCAGCCCCAGCTCCTTCTGCTGGATCCGAACGGCGACGGGGAAGCAGCTGTAGAGCTCCACATGATCCATGTCCGCGACCGCGCGACCGACGTGGGCCGCCGCCCGCTCGCCGAGGATCCGCATCGCCGGCCACCGGTGCAGGTCGCCGCGCCGGCTCAGCGAGAGCGACAGCGAGGACTCCAGGCCGACGTGGGGGTAGACCCACTTGCCCCGATCGACGCCGAGTTCGTCCGCCGCCGCCTCCGAACAGAAGACCAGAGCCGACGCCTGGTCCACACCCCACTGGCTGTTGTGCCACTTGTTGTACGGGAAGGCGATCGGCCGGTTGCCGGGTCCCGGATCGCGGATCTCCGCCGCCGTCATGGGCGCCCCGAAGTCCGCCCGGGGATTGCCCTGCGCCACACGGTTGAAGCGCGACCAGAGCGCGGCGATGTCGTCACGGTGCTCGTCGAGCGTCCATCCTTCCGCCGCCCGTCGAGCGCTGTCGATCATGGCGTACTGCTGGACCGGGGCCACCATGCCGATCTCGATCTCGGGCCGGGCGACGATCTCACCTTCCGGCGCCATGTGGGTGTCCGGCTCGAGTCCGTCCTGCCCGTGACCCGCGAGCTCGACGCCGGCGCGTTTGGCGACATCGTCACGATGCTTGGTCTCACCGCCGCACACGATCGCCACGTCGACCGCGCCGGACTGGACCGCCGCGAGCGCCCGGTTGACGAGCGTCTGCTGCGGGATGCCGACGTCGGCGGCGACCGTGTGCGCCTCGACGCCCAGCGTTTCGGCGACCCGGCGAGCGGCGTCCGGGAGCCACGAGAGCCCGCGGGTGGCCCCGATCCAGTCGACCCGACCGGCCGTACGCGCCGAGCCGGTGTCTGCCAACGCCGCGGCGACAGCCTCGGTGATCAACCCGGTCGTGTCATGCCCGGCGCCCGGTTCGGTGAGGCGCTGGTGGGCGGCCCCGGCCCCGATGAGTACGACTTCGCTGGGTTCGCTCGGCATCGTCGGCGGACCCTACTGTGGCAACGCCCGACCGACGAACCCGACCCCTCGAGGCCCCCATGACTTCCCTGCACGACGCCGCTCGCGACCTTCGGTCGGCCCTCGACGCCGAAGGCGCCAAGGCCGAAGCGGCCGGCACCCCGATGACCGACGCCGCGGTCGCGATGTGCAAGGACGCGGGCCTCTACGGCGCGCTCGTCGCCAAGGAGGTCGGCGGGGCGGAGCTCGACGCGGCGGACAGCCTCGACGTCTTCACCGAACTCGCTCGAGCCGACGGTTCGATCGGCTGGGTCGTGATGGCCGGCAGCACCGCGACCGCCTACTTCAGCTCGTACTGCCCCGATTCGTTCACCGATGTCATGTTCGCCGACGGCGTCCCGCTCGTCGCCGGCCAGTTCGCGCCGAACGGCACCGCCGCGCCCCAGGGCGATGCCTTCCACATCACCGGGAACTACTCGTTCGGCTCGGGACTGGAACACGCGGACTGGGCCGGCAGCGGCTCGATGACCACACCGGACGAGGGCGACCCGGACTACATCTTCGCCGTCGTCCCGAAGGCCGAGGCCGACATCATCGGCAACTGGGACGTCATGGGCCTGCGCTCGACGGCGTCGTACGACTATCGGATCGACAGCGTCGTGCCGGCGGACCGGACGTTCTCGATGTTCGGCTTCACCCGCCACCGCGGGGGCAAACAGTTCGACCTCGGCATCCTCCACCTCACCGAGATCGGCCATGCCGGCTGGGCGCTCGGCGTGATGCGACGGGCCATCGACGAGGCGGCGGTGATCGCCCGCACGAAGCAACGCATGACCGGCAAGTCGACGCTCGCCGACGACCCCCGTTTCCAGTACGACCTCGGCGAAGCCGAGAGCCTGTTCCGGGCCGGAGACCTGTGGATTCGGACCGCTTTCGCCAAGGCCGAGCAGTCGGCCCTGAACGACAATCCCGACCAGTCGCTGGTCGGCGAGGCGCTCCAGGCCACCGCGTGGTTCACCCAGCAGTCGACCGAGGCCCTCCAGAAGCTGTACCGCCACATCGGCACGACGGCGCTGCGGGACGGTCCGTTCCAACGAGCCTTCCGCGACATCCACGCCGGCAGCCAGCACGCGATGGTGAGCCCGGCCCACACGTTCGCGTTCGCCGAAGCGAAGATCGCCGCCGCGCCCGACGCCGCCGTGGACTGGGACTAGATCGTCACGGAGGTGAGGTCGTCGCCCATGACGATCTCACCGTCGAACTCCTTGGCCGCGATGGCGATCCACTCGTCGTACTGCTCCGGCTGGGGCGCGGGCACATAGTGCGTGAGCATGAGTGTCTTCACGCCGTTCCTCGCCGCGACCTGGCCGGCCTGTTCGACCGATGAGTGGTAGTCGAGGATGTCCTGCAGCCGCGGGACCGGAATGGTCTTGACGATGTCGTCGCGGATCACGGTCTGCACGTAGACGTCGGCGTCCTTCGTGAGCGCGTCGAGGCCGTCGCACGGGATCGTGTCCCCCGCGATGGCGACGACCTTGCCCTCGCTCTCGACGCGATACCCGACGGTCGGCTCGACCGGCGCATGACACGTCTCGAAGCACGAGATCGACATCGACCCGATCGTGAACGAGTCACCCGGCACCACCTCGGTCACCTGGACGTCGGGCTCCCAGTTGAGGTCGTCGTGGTGGTCCATGCGGTACGTCATGTCCGGGCCGAGGGCGAGGAGCATGTGGCCGACATAGTGCTTGATCCCGACCGGGCCCCACACCCGCAGCGGCGTGCCCTCCGGCGCCGTGATCCAGTGCGTCGTGATGATGTCGTTGAACGCGGTGAGGTGGTCGCTGTGGAGGTGGGTGATCACCACGCCGGCGAGGAAGCCGGGTGCCGTCTGGGCGAGCGGCATCCGCATCACACAACCCCGCCCGGTGTCGAAGAGGACGTGCTCCCCGTTGCCCTCGCCGGCCTTGACGAGCGTGCAGGGACCGGCCCGGTTCGGGTCGGGCAGCGGACTCCCGGTTCCGAGCAGGATGACCTCCATCGCTATGCCTCCTGGGGCTGTTCGGCGGCGCTCGCCGCGGCCTTCTCGAGCACGCGCTGCATCATCTCGCGGGACACCATCAGGCCCGAGTTCTGGTTCTGACCGGTGATGAGGTCACCGTCGACCACGACATGGTTGGCGAACATGTCACGAAGCCGGTGGGTGGACGACTCGAAGTTCGCCCCGGCGTTGCGCAGCTCGGTCTCGGGATGCTGCGGCGTGTGGGAGATCCCGAGCTCGGTGACCTGCTTGTCGGTCACCGCCGTGATCCGACGGCCCTTGACGAGCGGCTCCCCGCCGGGACCCTTCGCCTTGAGGAGGCCGAGCGGCCCGTGGCAGATCCCGCCGAGCACAGCGCCGTTGGCTGCCGCCTTCGTCACCTGCTCGCCGATCTCGTCGGAGGTGCCGAGATCCCACGCGGCCCCCCAGCCGCCGGCGAAGAACACGATGTCGTAGGACTCGATGTCGACGGCGTCGATCGGGATCGAGTCCATGCACTTCTGCTGGAGTTCGTCGTCGACCATGTAGCGGTCGTCGTGATGGGACCGCACCGCCGGCTTGAACGACGCCGGATCGAACGGGATGTCGCCGCCCCGCGGTGACGCGACATCGACCTCCATCCCGGCGTCGAGGAACTCGTAGTACGGCACCGTCAGCTCGGAGCCGAAGACGCCGGTCGGCTTGTTGACTCCGAGCGTGCCGTGGTTGGTCGCCACGACGAGCGCCCGGTGCCCGGTGAGGTCGAGCTGCACGGCATCCGGGTCGTCCGGGTGCATGCCGATCCGCTGGAGGAGTCGACGAGCGGCGAGGGCCGGCTTGGGCGGCGTCTTCGCCACGGGTCCGTCGTCCGGGCGGACCGCGGTCGGCCACGGGCGATTGCGTTCGGGGACAGCGTCTCGGGCGTTGGTCATCGTCGTCTCCAGATGGTGTCGCGCATCGGCCGCGGCCGGATCGTCGGCTCGATTGACGGCCTCGGCCGGATCGGCATCGAGGTCGTAGAGCTCCCACTGGTCGGGAATCGGCTCCGTGCGGAACGCCGGCCCGCTCGGCCCCCGGACGGAGAGGTTCCGCACGAAGGGATCCGTCCAGCCGGCGGGGTCGTCGAAGGTACGCACGAGCTTCCACATCCGACCGTCGACGCGGTCGACGACGGCTTCGACATTGGTTGCTGCGTGGGCCGGGATCCTGATCTGCAAGGGGTACGGCGCCTCGCGGCGCCCCCGCTGCTGGGCGATCGCCGAGGCGTTGCCGTCGCCCTCGAGAACATTGTCCCGCGTGATCATGTAGACCGGCGCGTTCGCGACGGATCCGCCGGCCAGGACGCCGCTCAGGTCACGACCGGGCAGCGGATGGACCTCCGAGTGGGTCTCCGCGAGCTTCGATGCCAGCTCGGCCTCGGACGCGCCGGCCACGCCGAGCAATGTGGGCACCAGATCGATGTGGCTCGTGGGAACCGGTACCGATCCGGGCGCGGACGGCTCGGCGCCGACGCGGGCCATCTGGAACGGCACCCGGGTCGCCTCGTCGTAGAGCTGGTACCACTTCTGGTGGAGCCCACCATGGCTGCCGAGCATGTCGCCGTGGTCCGAGGAGAACACCACGACCGATTCGTGGCCGGCCCCCGTGACGGTGCGGCGCACCCGGTCGATCGGCCCGTCCACGTCGTGGTGCAGCCGGTAGTAGGTCCGGCGGTACCGCTCGGCGTTCGCCTCATAGGCGCGACGGACCAGCGGCGCCGGCCCGTACCCGGAGTAGTAGGCGTCGCGGTACGCACTGTGCAGCGCCGGCTTGGTCGACAGGTCCTCGTCGTCGGTCGGCGACGGCGGCACCTCGGGCAACGCCACAGCCGCCTCGGGCAGCGGACGACGGGCGAGGATCGGCCAGAGAACGATGTCGTGGGGGTTGACGAACGAGCAGACCAGGAGGAACGGCCGAGCAGCATCGGCATCGCCGGCGACGCGCCGCGCGTAGCGATCCTCCAGGAACGCAACGGCGCGCTCGGCGTAGATCGGGTCACGGACGATGCCCATGTCGGACTTCCGCCCGCTGTGCGGCTCCGGTCCGACCCATCCGCTGAAACCGAATTCGTCCAGTGGATCAGCCTCGAGATAGGCATCGACGGCCGAGGAGATCAGGTCGCCGTCGTCGGTGTTGGTGTCGAGCGGCCGGCCGTCGACCATCAGGTCGGCGTGGCTCACGTGCCACTTCCCGACATAGTGCGTGTCGTAGCCCGCCGCCCGCATCCAGTCGCCGAGCGTCGGCACCTCGTCCGGGCGGAGCCAGCGCATCCGGCTGTCGTCGTCACGCTTCGCGAGGCCGTTGGTCTGGGTGACACCGTGGACGTCCGGATACTGCCCGGTGAGCAGACACGGCCGGCTCGGCACACACGCCGTCGAGGCCACGTAATGACGGTCGAACGACACGGCGTTCTCGTCGAACCACCGGCGGGCCGGTAGCGCCTCGGCGCGCCAACGACGGACGTCATCCGTCTCGTAGGACGGCGCGGCTCGTTCCTCGTCGGTGAGGATCACGATGATGTCCGGCTGGGCTGGCGACGTCATCCCGCTCCCTTTTCGTCCCGCTCGACCGCGGCCACGAGACCGGCCAGGAGCTTCTCGTTCGTCGAACCGATCCGGCGGGCGAGCACTCGCGCGGCGAGACGCATGGGTGGCTTGGGGCCGGGGGTGACGTCGAGCGTGAGGCTGACCCGACTCCCGGCGCCATCGGCGGCGATCTCCCACGAGTTCACGACCCGCGACACGATGGCGGGCAGACCCTGGAGCTCGTAGGCGAGCGTCTGCTCGGGCTCCCATTCGATGATCTCCTCGCGAAGGGTCAGCGGCCCGACCTGTACTCGCCGAACGGCCCCGATGCCCTCCTCCCGGCTCGTCATGAACGACGAATGGTCGACCTCCGCGGACCACTCCGCGATCCGGTCGAACGCCGCGAGCTTCTTCCACACCGCAGCCGGCGGCACCACCGTCGTCTGCTCGACGCGCCGATCAGCCATCCGCCGCCCCCAGGATTCCGGTCAGCGTCATCCGCATGCAGGCCGCGGCCTGGTCGCGGGAGAGCCCGCGGATGAACAGCATGGTCTCCATCGACTCCATCGACAGGACGAGGGTGATCGCCTCGGCTGCAACCGCCGACCGCTCGGCGGTCATCGCCGCGAGCTCGTCCGCGAAGTGTCGCCGGACCTGAATGATCGATTCCTGGGCGTTGTCGCGGAGATGGTCGAGGAGGATCGGCTCGAGCGGTGCCTTCATGTGTCCGACGCGGGCGACCGGTGCGGCGACCTCGTACAGGTCGAGCCGATTGGCGACGATCCGGTCGATTCGCTCCAGCAGGGTGCCCCGACCGATCTCGCTGATGAGGAGGTGAACGCGCAGCGTCTGGTACTGACGTTCGATGGCCACCCGGTACAGCTCGTCGAGGTCGTCGAAGTAGCGGAACACGGAACGATGGCTGACGCCGGAGCGCTCGGCGACGGCGTTCACCGACGGTTCGAGGTCGCCCTCGCGGTAGAGATCCAGAAGCGCATCGACGACGCGGTCGCGGTTCTGGTCGCGGCGAGCGCGACGACCGTCGACGGTCGGGAGGGAGTCGGCGGTCACCGGTGTCCCGGCGCCATGTAGAACCAGAACGGCATCGGTGCCCCCTGGTCGGACATCGCCTGGCGAGCGGCGAGCACGACCTTGCCGGCTTCGGTCTGGTCGAAGAACCACGACTCGATCGCCCGTCCGTCGGCCACGGGTCCGTCCACCAGCTCGACGGCCGCCTCCTCGTAGTACGTGCGGATGTCATGACACGTCGCGATGGAGTTCTTGCCCGGCAGGCCGGCCTCCTTGAAGCTCGTGCCGGCCGCGATCGCCTCGAGGACCTCGAGCGCGGCGGGAACCTCGTCGGCGGTCATGACCCGTCCGACACTCGTGACACCGCGCCGCTCCACGATCCGGTCGTAGGCCTTGCGGATCCCCTTGGCTTCCAGCACCGCGGGCGAGGCATCACCGTCGAACGCCGGGGGCAACGCGCACGCAACCGCCTCGGTGGTGTCCTCGATGGTGACGGGGTGGCTCTCGATCACCGGCTCAGGGGCGTCGAGGAGCGCGAACGCGCGGGCGATCACGTCGTGTTGGAACTCGGCGTCACCCGGCTTGCCGAGCGGACGACCGAGCGGGAACTCGCCGTGCAGGACGCGTGGTGGGGCGACCTTCTCGGCGACCGGGCGCATCGACGCGAGCGCGACCGTGGCGAGACCGCCGGCTTCGAGGACATGGGCGAGCACACACACGGTGCGCGTGCAGAGCGGTCAAACGGGGGTGAGCAGCACGACATCGACGCCGGCCGCCTTGAGTTCCGCGGCGGCCCGGGGCCCGGAGTCGTGGATGATCGTCGCGAGCCCGTCCTCCTCCTGATTCCCCGCGAACGACAGATGGATGTCGCTCACGGCGCCGATCGTGCCGTCCGCCGCGAGCTCTTCGAGCCGGTCGATCGGGAACACCACATTCAGGTCGGCCGTGAAGCCGGCCCGGTCGAAGTTCGGACTCCAGTGACCGAGCACATAGCCGCGCTCCTCGCGGGGCAGGACCCGATAGTCGGTCTCCGTCTGGTGGAAGGACTCGTCGTCCGGACGGTGCAGCGCAGCCGAGGTGACGATCGCGACCGTCGCGTCCTGCAGCGCCACGGGCGTCGTGAAGGCGGGCTCGGAGAACTCCGGAGCGGGAAGCGTGGCGGCATAGTTCCGCATCGGGGCGTCGCCGGACATGGATCCTCCTGGGACGGTTGACGTCCCCCGACCATACATCTGTCATAAGGACTGCCACAAGTTGAGGTGGGCTCGTCGCCCCCTCTCAGTCGCCCTGCTGGGCCGATCCCCGGGCCTGGATCGCCGCGCGACTCGCCGCCAGCGCGTCCGGGTCGAAGCCGCCCGACGCTGCCCAACTCCGGTTGACCTCCTTCTCGACGATCAGCGCGTCGCCGGCGGTGACGGCGTGGGTCGCCCAGTACAGGCGCTTCATGGCCGCTGCCGCCTTGGCCGGGACCGTCGCCATGTCGCGCCCGAGCTCCATCGCCCGTTCGAGGAGCTGCTCGTGCGGCACCACCTCGTTCACCAGCCCCCACTGAAGCGCCTGCTCTGCGTGGACGTAGTTGCCCGTGAAGCTCATCTGCCGGGCCCGCCGGACGCCGACGGCGCGCGGCAGCTCGACCGACAGTCCCCAGCCGGGAAGGATCCCGACCCGGGCGTGGGTGTCGGCGAACGACGCCCGCTCCGACGCGATGAGCAGGTCGCACGCGAGCGCGATCTCGAGGCCGCCGGTCACCGCCGGCCCGTTGATGGCGCCGATCACGGGCGTCGACATGTCGGGCGGGAACGGCTGACCGTCGTCGACGCCGGCGCTGATCGAGCCGCCCGCCTCGAGTTGCTTGAGGTCCAGGCCGGCGCAGAACGCCGGGTCGGCGCCGGTGAGAACGATGGCGCGCACGTCCGCACGGGCGTCGAGCGACGAGAGGGTCGCCCGCAGGCCGCCCAGCAACAGGGAGTTGAGCGCGTTGCGACTCTCGGGTCGGTTCATCACCACCAGCGCGACCTCGTCAGCAACCTCGGAGTGCAGCACGTCGTCCATGTCCGCCGAATCTACGAGGCGACCGGCGCGAGGTCGAGACCGAGCGCCACCAACTCCCGCCGACACTGCTGGGGATCCGAGAAGTGGACCGTCCGGAAGCCCAGCGCGTCCGCGGTCGCGACGTTGGCTGCACTGTCGTCGACGAACACCGCTGATGACGGGTCGACTCGGTGGCGAGCACACAGCAGCTCGAAGATCGCCGGGTCGGGCTTCACCATGCCCTCGCGCCCACTGATCACGAGACCGTCGAAGTGCCGCAGGAATGGCAGCAGCGGCTCGGCCGCCGCGAAGGTGTCACGGCCCCAGTTGCTCAGCGCCAGCAGGCGCACGTCCGTCGCCGCGAGCTCCTCGACGATCCGGACCGAGCCCGCCAGGATCTCCCCGAGCGTCTCGACCCAGCGGGCCCGGAACGCATCGATCAGCTCCGCGTGTTCGGGAAACCGCGCCGCGAGTGCCCCAGTGACCTCCGCCAGCGGCGCACCCCGATCGAGGTCGGCGTTCACCTCCAACGTCAGCACCTCGTCGAGAAAGCGATCGAGTTCATCCGGGTCGTCGATGAGCTGCTCGAAGAGGAAGCGCCGGTCCCACTCAACCAGAACGTTCCCCAGGTCGAAGACGACAACCTCGATCGGCACGAAGGGCACCCTAGGGCGTACGATCACCGAACTCGCCACGCGATCCACCGATCCCAACAGGAGCGACCATGCAGAACAACCTCGGCCTCTACGTCACGAAGCGAGCGCTGCTGAACCCGACGACCGAGGCGGTCGTCGACATCTCGAGCGGGACGCGCCTGACGTACACCGAGCTGAACGAACGCTGCAATCGGGTCGCCAACGGTCTGACCGACCGCGGACTCGCCGCTGGCGATCGCGTCGCGACCCTGCTGATGAACGGGCCGGAGTTCGTCGAGACGTTCTTCGGTGCGGCGAAGGTCGGTGGCGTGATCGTCGCGCTGAACTGGCGGCTCGTGGCCGACGAGCTGTCGTTCATCCTGACGGACTCGGGCGCCACCACCCTCGTGTTCGGCACCGCGTTCAACGAGGTCGTCACGGACCTCGAGGCTCGTGGTTCCGACGGCACGCAGGTGACGAACTGGATCCATGTCGGCGACGCGGCCGACCGGCCCGACTTCGCCACCGGCTACGAGGACGTGCTCGCCGGGGCGTCCACCGACGAGCCGGAGATCGGCGCACAGGACGACGATCTCCTCTTCATCATGTACACCTCCGGCACGACCGGGCTGCCCAAGGGGGTGATGCACTCGCACAACACGGCCACCTGGTCCGTCATCACCGCCAACGCGACGGCGGACACCCGTTACGGCGACGTGTACCTCATCTGTCTCCCGCTGTTCCACGTGGGTGCGCTCAACCCGCTGTTGAGCATCTTCGCCAAGGGTGGCACCGCCGTGATCATGGCCGAGTTCGATCCCACCAAGATCTGGGAGGTATTCGCCGAAGAACAGATCACCGTGACCCTCGCCGTTCCCGCGATGTTGCAGTTCATGCTGCTGACCTACGACAAGGACAACCACGATCATTCGTCGCTGCGCTGGTGCATGTCCGGTGCCGCGCCCGTGCCGGAGTCGCTCATCGAGACCTATGCGGGCATGGGCATCGAGATCCATCAGGTCTACGGCCTGACCGAGACGTGCGGTCCGGCCTGCCTCATCTCACCGGAGGACGCGATCGCCCGCGCCGGATCGACCGGCAAGGCCTTCTTCCACACCGACGTGCGGGTGATCGACGACGACGGCAACGATGCCGGCGCCGACGTGGCCGGCGAGATCATCGTCCGCGGGGCGCACATCATGCAGGGCTACTGGAACCGTCCGGAGGCCACGCGGAGACGATCGTCGACGGCTGGCTCCACACCGGCGACGTCGCGGTGATGGACGCGGACGGCTTCGTCTACATCCAGGACCGCATCAAGGACATGATCATCTCCGGCGGCGAGAACGTGTACCCGGCCGAGATCGAGAACGTGATCTCCGGGATGCCGGGCGTCACCGAGGTCGGCGTGATCGGGATCCCGTCCGAGAAGTGGGGCGAGTCGCCGATGGCCGTCGTCGTGAGGTCCGATGAGGCGCTGACGGAGAAGGACGTCCTCGAGTACTGCGACGGCAAGCTCGCCAAGTTCAAGATGCCGAAGCACGTCGAGTTCACCGACGCCATTCCCCGCAACCCGACCGGCAAGATCCTCAAGCGCGTGCTCCGCGAGCAGTACGACGGCACCACGACCCAGTGAGCGGTCGCCTGGACGGCCAGGTCGCCGTGATCACCGGCGGTGGTGGCGGCATCGGCGAGGCCTACTGCCGGCGCTTCGTCGCCGAGGGCGCGCGGGTCGCGGTGGTCGACATCGGCCGCGAGCAGGGCAACGCCGTCGCCGATGCGCTCGGTGACGACGCCGCGTTCGTGCACTGCGACATCAGCGACGAGGCGTCGGTGGACGCCTGCCGCGATGCGGTGCTCGACACCTTCGGCACCGTCGACTGCCTCGTGAACAACGCCGCGATCTACGGCGAGCTCGACCTCGGCGACCAATCCGTCGACTATCTGCGGAAGGTGTTCGACGTCAACGTCATCGGGCAGTGGCTGATGTGCCGCGCGTTCGCGCCCACCATGGTGCGGAAGGGTCGGGGCCGGATCATCAACATCGGCTCGATCGCCGGCTATCTCCCGCTCGGTGCCCTCGCCGGACCCGGCGATCCCGACACATGGTCGCTCGGCAACTACTCGTACCAGCAGACCAAGTTCGCCGTGCTCGGCCTCACTCGACAGCTCGCCGGCGAGCTCGGCAAGTACGGGGTCACCGCCAACACGCTCGCCCCCGGTCTCGTCATGACACCTGCCACGGACAAGCAGGTCCCCGGTGGGTTCGACCAGGTCTTCGCCGACATGTCCGCGGCGAAGCGCAACAGCCAGGCCGACGACATGTGCGGCCCTGCCGTGTTCCTGGCCAGCGACGAGAGCGCCATGGTCAACGGCCAAGTGCTCTGCGTCGACGGCGGCAACGTGATGCCCACCTAGCGAAATCCGCCCACCCCCATGGAATCTCTGGTCACCAAAGGGTCGAAATCCGGGCGTATCTGGCGGTTCGAACGACCCTTTGGTGACCAGAGATTCCGGGTGCAGAGATTCCGGGGTGTGGGGCGTAGTTTCCGGGGTGGGGGGCGGAGTTCGGGGATGGGTGTGGGGATGGAGATGGTGCGATGAAGACGCTGGTGGTCGGGGGAACGGGGCCGACGGGGCCGCCGATCGTGGCGGGCCTGGAGGCGCGGGGCCACGAGGTGACGATCTGCCACACGGGCAGTCACGAGGTGGACGAGGTCATGCACCTGCGCCACATCCACTGCGACGTGCGTGACGAGGACGAGCTCCGGTCGACGATCGGCGCCGAGGAGTGGGACGTCGCGGTCGTGACCTACGGCCGGCTCCGCACGATCGCCGAGGTACTCGTCGGCCGGGTCGGCCACTTCGTCTCGATCGGCGGCGGGCCGGCCCTGCGGGGCTACTTCGACCCGTGGGCCCACTCCCCGCCCGGCATGCCGCTGCCCACCCCGGAGACCGCACCGACCTCGACCGAGGAGGACGACGGGAAGTCGTATCGCATCGCCCGCACCGAGGCGTACGTGTTCGAACACCATCCGACGGCGACGCACTTCCGCTACCCGTACGTCTACGGGCCCCGCCAGCTGGCGCCGCGCGAATGGTGTGTCGTCAAGCGCATCCTCGACGAACGCCCCCACATCGTCCTGGCCGACGGCGGGCAGTCCGCCCACAGCTTCGGCTACACCGAGAACCTCGCCCACGCGATCCACCTCGCCGTCGATCAACCCGAAGCCGCCGCCGGTCGGATCTTCCACGCGGCCGACGAGGAGTTGCTCACCGTCCGCCAGGTCGTCGAGATCTGTGCCGCCGAGCTCGGCCACGAGTGGGAGATCATCTCGATGCCACCCGAGCTCGCGGTGCCGGCGCGGCCGTTGATGATGCAGCCTTCCACTCACCATCGAGCCTTCGACGTCAGCGCCCTGCGCCACACACTCGGGTATCGCGACGTCGTGCCCGCCCGCGAGGCCGTCGCCCGCACGGCGCGGTGGCTGGCCGAGAACCCGCATCCGCCCGGCGACATCGTGGAGCGGATCATGGAGGATCCGTTCGACTATGCGAACGAGGACCGACTGATCGCCTGGTGGAAGCAGGCCACGGCGGCGCCGCCGGACCTCGACTGGGAGACGATGCCCGGCTACGGCTTGTCCTACGCCGGCCCCGGCACCACCTACGAGCGGCCCGACACTCGAATCTGACCGGCGACCGGCTCCGCACGACTCGACCACCACGCACCGAACAACACGACGCCGGTGCCGACGATCGCGAGCGCGGTCACCGTCTCGTCGCGGAAGATCACGCCGAGCACGATCGAGATGATCGGCACGACGTAGGTGATGAGCGACGCGCGGACCGGCCCGACCCGCCCGGTCAGCGTGGCGGCCATCACGAACGCGAGGCCGGTGCCGCCTGCGCCGACGGCCACGCAGGCGATCATCGAGTCCCACGCCCAGCTGGAATCCGGGATGCCCCACACGCCGTACGGCGCGGTGAAGACGAGGGCGGCGGCGAGGGCCCGGGTGATGACGGGAACCGATCCGTACTTCTGCTGGAGCGGGCCCGTCAGGTTCACCGCGACGCCGTAGGACGCAACGGCGAGCACGACGAGGCCGACGCCCACCGCCGTCGTACCTGCGGTCGTCGCCTCCGGGATCCCGATGAGCAGGATGCCACTCATGCCGATGGTGACTCCGATCAACCGGCGGGGACCGGTCGGCGTGCGGAACACGAGCCAGGAGATCAGCGCCGTGAGCAGCGGCATCGCCGCATTGAGCATGCCGGCGAGCGAGGAGTCGATCCACTGCTGAGCGATGGGGAACAGCGTCAGCGGGAAGGCCATCCACGTGAAGCCGAGGAGGATGATCTTCGGCCGATCCGCCCGGTCGATCCGCGCCCGCGCCGCCGGGAGGAAGACCAGCGCGAGGAGGCCGAACAGGACCCGCAGGAGGGTGACGACGCCGGGCTCGAACGCGTCGAGGCCGATCGCCATGAAGAGGAATGATCCGCCCCAGATCAACGCGGGGCCGGCGAGCAGCCCCCAGTCGAGCGGCGCGAACGACTGTTCCTGCGTCGGCTGATCGGTCACGGTCATCGCCGCAACCTACCGAGGGTCAGCTGAGGCGCCGCGCGAATTCGTACAGGGCGACGTCGTAGGGATTGTCCGCGACGATCCGCGCCCGGAACGTGTCGTCGACCTCGATCGCCTCGGGCGCGGTGTTGCGGTCGTCGAGCTCGTCGATCCGCCAGTTCCAACGGTCGTGCAGGGCCGCGAGAAAGCCGTCGAAGTCCTCCTGGAAACCGAGCAGATCGACCGATGCAACGCGCTGCTTCGCCAGCTCGAACGCCGCGTCGTCGACGTCGAAGGGTTGCGTCCAGGCGTTGATGCCGTCGGCGTCGGACATCGCGAACATCTTGGTCTGGTGTTCGTGCACCATCCGTTGGTTGATCAGCGGGTCGTCGTACAGCTCCTCGATCGTGGCGTCGGGATGGTTGAGCACCCGCTGCTGGTTGAGCAACGAGATCGTGCGGGCGACGGGCTCGCGCATCACCGCAAGGGTGATCGCGTCCGGCACGAACTCGGTGACGAAGAACGGGAAGTGGCCGTGCCAGAGGCGAATGCCGGGCCGGGGCTCGGACGTCGCCGCCCGAAGCCGGTTCACGACCCAGTAGTCGACGCCGGTGGTGTCGTCCTCGCCCGGGTAGACGGTGTGGCGGGGGAAGTTGTTCGCGATGTGCGCGTTGAAGGTCATGCCGGCCGTCTTCATGATGTGCACGAAGAAGAACGGCCGGTCGGTCGTCAGGTGGTCACTCACCGGTCAACTCGAGCCAGGGTCGAGAGGCCGCGACCATCGACTCGAGCTCGTCGCGCACCATGCGGAGCTTCGCCTCGGTCGGCGCGTCGAGACCGTCGCCGATGGCCGGCGGGACGGTCCCCGACGACAGGGCCTTCAGGGTGTTGGACGTGAATCGGGCGATCTCGTGGCGCAGCTCGATCCCCTGGAACCGGGTCCACTTCGGTTCGCCCTCGAACTCGCCTGAGGTCTTGTCCGTGGCGAAATCGTGCTCCGGGGGTGCGAGATAGTGCGACACACCACCGATGTGGAGCAACGCCTCGTGCTCTTCGTGGACGAGCGACCGGCCGTCGGCCTGCATCATGATGTTGACGACCTTGGCCGTGTCGTAGGCCATCTTGGCCCGCCCCATCTCCTCGATCCGCGCCCAGGTCCGGTCGGGCATCTCACTGCGGTTGCCGCAGTGCAGCCCGACCTCCCATCGGGCGCTCGTGTCCAGCAGCGCCTCACGGTCGTAGAGCGCCACGTGCGGGCTGCCGAAGACGAAGCCGTCGTGGTCGTAGAAGTGCCGCCCGCCGACACCCATCTCGCCTTCGGCGAGGGTGTTCTCTTCGGTCCAGACCTCGACCCCGGAGGTGACGACGTCGTGGTCCTCGAGTCGGTGCAGGAAGTCCGCCGTGTACGGCGCGAGCGCCTTGATGTCGACGTCGATGAACGCGAAGACCGGCCCGTCGTCGCGGGCGTCGAGCACCAGGTCGAGCGCGGCGCCGTGCGGAACCATGCGATCGACGTCCAGTACGAGCGTCTCGACCACGCGGTCCGTCGCCTCGCCGAGCGCCGTCATCTGTTCGACCGACGACGGCGTGCAATTGTTGGCGACGAAGCGGAACGACGCCTCCGTCCGGTCGAAGAGGCTGAAGACGAAGTGTCGGAGGTGCGGGTAGACCCCGCCGGTCCAGACGACATTCCAGACGAGATCCGATTCGCGCACGGGGACCGAGGGTACCAACGGCGGTGGGGCTGACAAGGGCCGGGAGACCCGTGTTCAGGTCGGCCGTACGAGCGCGGTCCGTTCGGCCTCGCACTGCACGCCCGCCGCGCACCCCGACAGATGGTCGTTGACGAGACCCATCGCCTGCATGAACGCGTAGACCGTCGTCGGGCCGACGAAGCTCCAGCCCCGCTTCTTCAGGTCCTTGGCGATGGCGATCGACGTCGGCGTGGTCGAGGGGACGGGCCACTCCCCCGACCGATCTCCTTCGATCTCCGTCGGCTCCCACGACCAGAAGTAGGCGGCCAGCGTGCCCCGCTCCTCGATCAGCTCGAGCGCTCGCGCCGCATTGTTGATCGACGAACGGATCTTGCCCTGGTGCCGCACGATGCCGGCATCGTCGAGCATGCGCAGCACGTCGGCCTCGCCGAACGTCGCGACCTTCGCCGGGTCGAAGCCGGCGAAGGCACGCCGGAAGTTCTCGCGCTTGCGCAGGATCGTGATCCACGACAGTCCGGACTGGAATCCCTCCAGACAGATCTTCTCGAAGAGCCGCACGTCGTCGGTGACCGGACGACCCCATTCGTCGTCGTGGTACGCCACATAGTCCTCGGCGGTGCCGGGCCACCAGCAGCGGGTGACACCGTCGTCGCCGAGTTGCGTCCACTCGGCCATGTCAGCCCCACACCAGCATCACGCCGAAGACCAGCGCGGCGAGCGAGCCGACGAGGCCGACCGCGCCGGTGATGCCGCGGATGGCGGGCGACGGCGTCAGCGAATGCACGGCCGCGGCCGTACCTGCCGCGGCCACGACGAGCAGCTTCACCGCCAGCGTGACGTGGTAGGCGGTCGACCGATCACCCACGTCGATCTCGAGCAGGTTCCAGATGCCCGTGATCACCGCGAGTGCGAAGAACGGCCAGGCGACCCGGCCGAACCGGTTCGCCGCCTGCCTCGGCGCGTCGCCGCCGATCTCCCGGAGAACCGGAACCAGCGCGGCAAGGACGATCTGGCCGCCGATCCACACCGACGCGGCGAGAATGTGCAGCGAGATACGAAGGGTGTCGAGATCGAAATCGTTCACGTCGTCATCGTGACACGAGCCCGGGCCCGCTCGACCAGATCGGCGAACAGCTCGCCGCCCCGTTCCCCGGCGAGCATCTCCGGGTGCCACTGGACCGCCAGCAGGTCGAGCCCGCTTCCCGGAGCGCCTTCCACCGCCTCCACGACGCCGTCGTCGCTACGGGCAGTCACGACCAAGCGGTCCGCCACCGCACCGATGGCCTGATGGTGCAGCGAGTTCACGGCGAGCGGCCCGTCGCCGTAGAGGGCGGCGAGTCGGGAACCTTCCACGACGTCCACGTCGTGGCGGTGCAGCCGCGGCGTGGGCGCCATCTCCCGATACGTGGGATGGGCGGCCGACCCCTCCTCCTGCACCTCCTGGGCGAGGTCGCCGCCGAGAGCCACGTTCACCACCTGTGCACCACGGCAGATGCCGAGCACCGGGATGTCCCGCTCGACGGCGCGACGGGTGATCTCGAGATCGAAGTCGTCGGACTCGCGGCGCACCTTCCAACTCGACGTGTTGTCCTGGCCGTAGGTGGCGGGATCCATGTCCTGTCCGCCGGAGATCAGGAGGGCGTCGGCCGTGTCGAGCAGCTCGTCGATCTCGTCTCCCTCGACGTGCACCGCGAGGAGGGGCAGGCCGCCCGCTCGGCGAACGGACTCCGTGTAGTCGGGGGCGATCGTGAAGAGGTCACACTCCGGATCAAGCGCCGTCTTCAACACCCGCCGCCACGGCGTGACGAGAACCCTCGGGCGAGCCAACTCAGACCGCCCGTTGCGTGAGGGCGAGGCCGTTCGTGCGCATGATCATCTCGATCTCGGCGCTGTCGAACTCGTGGAGGTCGTGGATGAAATCGGTGGGTTCGGGCAGTCCCTCGGCGTGTGGCCAGTCGGAGCCGAACAGCATGTGCTCGGCACCGACCTTGTCCCGGAGGTCGACGAGATCGTCCTCGTAGTAGGGCGACACCCAGACCTGGCGCCGGAAGACCTCGATCGGGTCCTCCGCGAACGAGTGCTTCTGCTGGCGGTAGGTCTTGTCGAACTTCTTGAACAGCGGCTGGACCCACTCCGACCCGGTCTCGATGGTGCAGACGCGGATGTTCGTGTGCTCGCTCAGCACGCCTTCGGCGATGAGCGACGCCAGGGCATCGCTGATCGGTGAATAGGTGAGCAACGACTTCAGCGCGTTCTGCCGGAAGGCCTCGAAATCGTCGGTCATGCCCCAGAAGTCGGACATGAACTCGTAGCCGGAATCGCCGGAGTGCATCGCCAGCGTGATGCCGTGTTGGTTCATCTTCTTCCAGAACGGGTCGTGCGCCGGATGGCCGAGGCTGCGGCGGCCGCCGTTGCCGTCCGGCACCGAGGCGGGGCGCATGTTGACGACCCGCACGTCGTGCTCGATCATCCAGTCGAGCTGGTCGAGGGCCCAGTCCACGTCCGCGAGCGTGATGTAGCCCGCCGTGAAGATGCGGTCCTCGTAGTTGAGACCCCAGTCCTCCTCGACCCACTTGTTGAAGCCGTCGAAGGCGACGAGCATCGCCGCCGGATCGTGCTCGAGGCTGCTCTCCATGCCGACGCCCAGGGTCGGGAACATGAAGCAGGCTTCGAGGTTCTGGCGGTCCATCACGGCGAGCCGGGCATCGCGATCGCGGTACTCGTCGGGGATCGGGACGAGCTCACCGAACGCCTCGACGATGTTGTCCTTCGCGACCTTCCCGCGGAAGTAGTCGTCCAGGCAGCCGGGCCGGGCCACGGGATCGAACGTGGGGTTCGGGATGAAGCGGTTCACCTTGCCGCCGACGAGCAGGCGCTTGCGCCCGTTCACCTCCGCCCATTGCATGCACCGCTTGTGCCACTTGGGGTCGACGTGGCGGATGAAGGCATCCTCCGCCTCGTAGTAGTGGTTGTCGGCGTCGAACGCCTGATAGTCGAGAGCAGCCATGCCCTCACGCTAATCAGGGCGACGGCGAGGCGCACATGCCCACCCCGAGTGTTCTCCGACCGCTCTGTGCGGTAGAACCGAGGGGCGCGCCCGAACCAGCGAAAGGGCACCCCCATGCGCACACGCCACCTGGGAACCGCGGTCTTCGCCCTCGTCGTCGGCGTCGTCGCGCCCGCCGGCGCGGCCCCGGTCGCCCCGCCGGCCCCGCCCGACGACGGGACATCGGCGTTCCAGGCGATCAACGCCGCGCCCCGCCCCGCGGTCGACGACCGGCCCGTGGTTCTGGCCGACGCCACGACGGTGCTCGACCAGCCGAACACGATCTACGACTTCGACTACGGCTCACCGGGCGAGGTGGTGATCGAGGCCAGCAATGTCGAGGCCCGCAACATCCGCGGTCCCGGGGCCCGGCGGATCGGCGTGCGCGACGGGCGCAGCATCGCGGACTCGGGCTTCCGCGACTTCGAGTTCACGTTCGCCCACGTCCAGAACTCCGGCGGCGGCACCGTCACCCGCCCCTATTTCATCGATGGACTCGACGTGAATCCCCAGCCCCACGTCGGCAACGGCGACATCATCCAGATCTTCGCCTACGAGGGCGACATCATCGACCCACTGATCGACAACGTCACCGTCTTCGGAAAGCGCCGACCCGACGGTTCGCCCGCCCACAACGACGCGATCCAGTTCACCGGCATCCTCGGCGGTGAGGTGTGGAATCCGACGGTGCGGAACTCCACGATCGAGGGCGCGTCATCGGCCGGGATCCAGGCGAAACACGTCCACGGTCTGTTCACGATCGAGGGCAACACGCTGAGCGAACGGTTCGAGAGCTTCCACGCCGTCATCGCGAAACCCGGTGACGACGAGGCCAGCATCCTGTGGCGCAACAACACGCTCGTGGACGGTGCGTCGGCCGCCCTGACCGGCGGCTGGCGAACCGATCGCGACAGCGACGGCTCGGTCACGATTCGCTGATCCACCGCCGGTTCAGTGGAACGCGTCGCGCACTCGCTCGCCGTCGTTCATGACGCCCCGCACCCCGATGCGCTCGGCGTCGAAATGACCGGTCTCGTTGAGGGACAGGAACCGCTGCCTGCCGTTCTCGTCGACCTCGATACGCGACACCGAGGCGTAGTCGACGTTCAGCGGGAAGAAGCCGACGTGCGGGCCCGCCACCGCGCCGAGGATGATGCGGATCACGCCGCCGTGGCAGGCCACGACGACCCGCTCGCCCCGCGGATTGACGACGAGCTCGCTCCAGGCGGCCTCGACGCGGGTCCGGAAGGTGGCGGGGTCGTCCCAACCGAGCCCGTCCCAGTCCTGGGCGACGATCCGGTCCCAGTAGTCCCCGCCGTGGGTGTGCACCAGCTCCGTCGGGAAGTAGGTCGACGAGAAGCGGTCGACCTCATCCAGGTCGTGCACGATCTCGTGGGCGACGTCCAGCGTCCCGAGCAAGGGCCCCACCGTCTCGATCGCCCGGGCCTTCGGACTCGTCACCACCGCATCGATGGACTCGTGGGCGAGCCAGGCGGAAACCTGCTCCGCCTGCCACTGCCCGATCTCGTCGAGGCCGGGGTCGGCGATCCCGTCGGCGCCGACGACGATCTCGGGTCGGGCATGGCGCACGATGATGATCTCCACGCCGGGCACCGTACCGTGCCGGCGCGCAGCCGCCGCCGGCGCGGCCGGCGAGCACCGGCGAGCGAACCGGAGCGGCCACTAGGGTCGTCGCATGACGATGATCGATGATCTGCGGGGCGCGGGGATCCGAGAGGAAGCGGAGGCCGGGCTCGAGCCGGTCATCGAGCTGCGCCGCGCCATCCACCGCGAGCCGGAGCTCGGAATCGCCAATCCGATCACCATCGGTCGCGTCGGCGATGCCCTGGCCGATCTGCCGCTCGACGTGCACCGGGGCGAAGGCGACATCACCTCGCTGTGGGCCGACCTGAAGGGCGAGACGGACGGTCCGATGGTGTTGCTGCGAGCGGACACCGACGCCCTCCCCATGACCGAGGACACCGACCTCGAGTTCAGGAGTGCGATCGACGGCCGAGCCCACGCCTGCGGCCATGACGCCCACACCGCAATGCTGGTCGGTGCGGCCCGGATGCTCGCCGGCCGCCGCGATGAGATCCACGGCACGGTGCGCTTCATGTTCCAGCCCGGCGAGGAGGGCATGGGTGGCGCGGCCCTGATGATCGACGAGGGCGTGCTCGACGGGGTCGACGCCGCCTACGCCCTCCACATCACTCCGAACTGTCCGTCCGGATGGGTCGCCGGCCGCGCCGGGGCGATCATGGCGGCCGCCGACGTGTTCCACATCACCGTGCGGGGGGCCGGCGGCCACGCCTCGACGCCGCACTTCACCACGGACCCGGTCACCATCGCCGCGCACCTCGTCACCGCGATCCAGACGATGGTCACCCGCGAGATCCACGTCTTCGAACCGGCCATCATCACGGTCACCCAACTCCAGGCCGGCACGACCACGAACGTCATCCCGGAGACGGCGACGATCGCAGGCACGATCCGAACCATGGCCCCCCACACCCGCGACCAGGCTCATCTCGGGATCGAGCGGGTCGCCCACGCCGTCGCCGCGACCTTCGACGCGACCGCGGAGGTCACCATCGACAAGGGCTACCCCGTCACCGTGAACCATCCCGGCCCGGTCGAACTCGTGAAGAACGTGACCGAGGCCGTGCTCGGTGAGCGCAAGTTCCTCGAGTTGCCGTTCCCGGTGATGGGCGCCGAAGACTTCAGCTACATCCTCGAGAAGGTGCCCGGCTGCATGAGCCTGCTTGGTGTCTGCCCCGAACACATCGAGAACTCACTGGAGGCGCCGGCCTGTCACAGCAACAAGATGATGCTCCACGAGCCGGCGATGGCGAACGGCATGGCCGTCCACGCCGCCACTGCGATCGCGGCCCTGGACGAGTTGCGCTAGTCGAGTCCGTAGATCGACGCGGCGGTGTCGTGCAGGACCTTCTGGAGCGTGGCGTCGTCGAGTGACGACAGCGCGCCGGTCGCGTAGTCCCGCGGGTACTGGGCGGGCGTCGCCGGGCCCGGGTGCTGACACGTCGGGTGCGGATAGTCGGTCTCGTAGAGGATGTTGTCGGGGAAGCGGTCGATCGCGAACCGCGCCGCCGCCTGCTCGAACCAGAAGCATCCGTAGATCTGCCGAGCGAAGTACTCCGACGGCAGGAGCTCGTAGTCGGGGTGCTCGATGCGCACGCCGCCGTTCTGCCACTGCCAGTCGAACGACTCCATCGCCCCGGGGATCCAGCCCGCACCGGACTCGACCGAGACGAGCTTCAGGTCCGGGAACCGGTGGCAGACGCCACCGAAGATCAGGTCAGCGACGCAGCGCATGTTGTCGAGGAAGATCAGCGACGAGACCTTGGCGAAGTTGGTCATCCACCCCATCTCGGCGGTGTCCTGGAACTGGGTGCCCATGGAGCCACCGCCGACGTGGAAGCTGACCGAGACGCCGGCGTCCTGGGCGGCGGCCCAGATCGGATCCCAATGGGTGTGGGCGAGCGCCGGCATCCCGTGGTCCTGGGGCTGGTTGCAGAAATTGATCGCCTTGTGGCCGGCCTCCACGCCGCGCTCGATCTCGGCGACCGCGAACTCGAGATCCCAGAACGGCACCGCCGTCACGCCGATCAGTCGGTTCGGGTCCGCCGAGGTCCAGTCCGTGATCCAGTCGTTGAACGCCCGCACGCAGGTCTCGACCACATCGCGGTCGCCCATTTGCATGAAGTAGGCGTTCCCGAACCCGCCGACATTGGGATAGAGGACCTGGGCTCGGATGCCCTGTGCGTCCATGAACTTCAGCCGCTCGTGACTGTCGTACATGGCCGGGTGGATGTCGTCGAAGGTGTCCGGCACGTTCAGCGGCATGAGGCCGTCGTAGCCCGCCATCGAGTAGTACCCGGGCTGGCCGAGCCGATCGCCGTCGCACATCCAGACGTCCTGCCCGTCGATTCGTTCGATGTGGGGCACACGGTCGTGCATGGAGCTCGGCGTGCGGGCCGTCCAGACGTCCGGGGGCTCGGTGACATGGGTGTCGACGTCGATGACCTCGAAGCGGTCGAAGAGGTCGGGCGCGGAATCGGTGGCAGTCACGGGTACAAGACTCGCGCCACCGCCACGGCCAAGGCCATTCCGGCCAGCTGGAGGACGACGAACATCGGCGCCGACGCCGGTTCGATGCCGGCGAAGGTGTCCGACAGCGTGCGGGTGACCGAGACCGCGGGGTTCGCGAACGAGGTCGACGAGGTGAACCAGTAGGCGCCCCCGATGTAGGCGGCGACGGCACCGGCCGCGAGATGGTCACGGCCGCTGCGCACCAGGGCGAAGATGAGCAGGACGAGCCCGAAGGTCGCCACGACCTCGCCGATGTACTGCCCGTAGCCGTCGCGGGTCTTCTCACTGATCGAGATCGCATCGAGCTCGAACATCAGATTCGCGAGGATCACGCCGACCGCCCCGCCCGCGATCTGCGTGACGATGTACGGCCCGACGTCGGACCACGGGCGATTGCCGAGCCATGCGTCAGCGATCGTGACCGCCGGGTTGACATGAGCGCCGCTCACCGGACCGAAGGCGAGGATGAGCATGTAGAGCACGCCGGCGGTCGCGGCCGCGTTGGCGAGCAACTGGAGCCCGACGTCGTCCGTCAGGTTCGTCGCCATGATGCCCGAACCGATCACCCCGGCGAGCAGGAAGGCGGTGCCGACGAACTCGGCCAGGAGGCGCCGCGGGAGATCAGTCATGGCTCGTCCTGAGGTCGAGAAGCGTCACGAAAAAGGCTCGGGCCCGGCCGGCGGATGCCGTCGACCGGGCCCCAGTTTCCCTGGAGGGGGACGGGAACTTGCGTTCCCGGATCGACGCCGCTCGGCCCTGCTTCCGTGCGACATCCAACCCACGGACGACCTTAGTCGAAGGATCCACAACTTTCCCGCCGAGAAGCAAACAAACTGCAACCGAACAGCAAACTTCTGGGGACAATGGGTTCACAGATGCGTCCAACCGTTGCTATTGCCGCGACGTTTTCCACGACCGCGACGCGAAAATGCGTCGGCCACGTTGCGATATTCGGACAATGCCTCGAGAAACGCGATCGTCGGGGCGATGGCCTCGAGGTCACCCGCTTCGATCCGTCGCAGCGCATCGCCGGGCCGTTCCCACCACGCGTCGGTCAGTTCGATGCCGTCGGGGACCACGGCACCGCCCATGTAGCGGGCGAGGAAGAAGTGCGTGTCGTACCGCCGGGGCGAGCCGGGAGGCGTGATCCAGTGCCCGACATGGGGGAAGTCGCCGTGATCGACCGGGCCCGCGCCGGCGATGTCGAGGCCGACCTCCTCCTCCGTCTCGCGTATCGCCGCATGGAGAAAGGCCGCGCCGGCGCGCGGGTCCATGTCGGGGACGGACGCGCCGGGCACCCGGTGAAGGGCCGGCGCCTCGCCGTCGGCGGGATCCACGCCGCCGCCGGGGAACACGATCAGCCCGCCCACGAAGACCGACCCGGGCCGACGCTTGCCGATCACGACGTGCAGATCCGGGCGATCGTCGACGATCAACACCGACGCCGCCGGCACGACCGGCACCGAATCCGTCACGTGCTCACGTGTCGTAGAACTCACCGGCGTTCACGAGGAGCCGTTGACCGGTGATCATCGCGGCCCGGTCGCTCGCGAAGAACACGGCCGACTCGGCGACGTCGGCATCGGTCGGCATGGCCCGCAGCGCCATGGTCTGCGCGATCTCGTCGCGCACCTCCTCGGCGGTGATGCCCCGCTCACCCGCCTGCCACTCGCAGTACATCTGCACGTTCGGGCCCCACATCCACGTCGGCACCACGGTGTTGACCCGGATGCCCTTCGGGCCCAACTCGCTGGCCATGTCGCGGGCCATCGCGAGCAGGGCCGACTTGGCGGCCGCGTAGGCGGACTGGGGAATCGCGGGCACCGGCTTCAGCGACGCCTGCGATCCGATCAGCACGACCGATCCACCTCCACGCGCCTCGAATGCCGGGGTCACGGCTCGCACGACATGGACCGCACCCAGGACGTTGACCTCGAGGTTCTTGAGCAGGGTGGCGTCGTCCAGCGCCTCGAACGGAGCGTGGGCGGTGTCGAGCGCAGCCACATTGATCACCGCGTCGAGCCCGCCGAAGCGCTCGGTGGCGGTGGCCACCGCCGCCTCGAGACTCGCCGGATCCATGATGTCCGCCGCGGCGGGTACGACACGCTCCCCGCTCGGGTCGAGTTCGGCGGCGATCGCGGCGAGTCGTTCCTCGTTCCGGGCGACGACCACGACCTGAGCGCCGTCGCGGTGCGCGGCTGCCGCGCAGGACATGCCCAGGCCGGGGCCGACACCGATGACCATCACGGTCTTTCCTTCGAGAATCATGCCGGGATCCTGCCACGCCATCAGGGGCGTGCCCATTCGACGTCGACTCCCGATTCCGCGCACGACGTATCGAGCGTCCGAGCCGGATCGGCGACGAACTGCTGGACGATCTGGGCGATGCAGGAGTCGCCGGCCCAGATGCCGTGGCCGCGCCCGTCCTGGACGACGGTCGTCGCGTTGGTGAGCGTCTCGGCCGCCATCGCGGCGTGGTCCGGCGGCGTGATCGGGTCGAAGGTGCCGCTCAACAGGAGCGTCGAGATGTCGGACACGACCGGCGCGTGGGCCAACGGCGGAGCCTCGTCGCGCTCCCACTCCCGACACATGTCCGCGAGCGGGGCCGCGGCGACGGCCGCCGCGAACGGGTCGTCGACCTGTCCCGGCCCGTCCGTGAACGGCAGGCGGTCGTGGCACTGCACCGCGAAGTAGGTGCCCTCGTCGTTGGCGAGGGCGGAGCTGAGAAAGACGCGCACGCCGGTCTCGCCGAGCCACCGGGCCGAGGACTCGTCACGATCATCCAACCCGCCGACGATCGCCGGGATGTAGCGCAGCCAGGCCTCCTGGTACATGAGCGGGAAGATCAGCTCGGCCGCCCGCCCGCCGTCGAGCACGAGCTCGACGTCCTGGGCGAGCCCCACCCGGTTGCCGCCGAGCGACACGGTCATCGGACGCTCGTCCAACTCCACCATGACCCGCTCGAGCGTGCTCCGCACGGACCCGTCGGCGAGGTACTGCCGGCACACCGTCTCGGCCGCGCACGCCTCGTCGAGCACGTCGAGCGCACGAGTGGCGGACGCGACGATGGCGGCATCGGTGTCGAGCTGGGGTGGATACACCCCGTCGAGGATCACCCCGGCCATGCCCTCCGGTTCGTCCCGAAGCAGCTCGAGGCCGATCGTGGAGCCATAGCTGACGCCGTAGACGACCCAGCGGTCGTATCCCAACGCCGTCATCGTGTCGACCACATCGCCGGCGTGGGTCTCGGACTCGGTGTGCTGCAGCACGAGATCCTGGTCGAGGCGGCGGGCGCAGTCGTCGTAGGCCTCCTCGGACAGCACGGCCGCGGCGTCGTAGGAGCTGGAGAGGATCCGCGGCAGGGCGTCGACGATTTCCGGACAGTCGAAGTCGGGCCCGGCGAACCCGACGCCGCGTTGGTCGATGAACACCTGGGTGAAGGGCTGCTGGGGGAACCACGCGCCGAAGTCCGAGCTCGCCCCGCCCGGTCCGCCCTGCAGGACGGCGAGCGGCGTCTCGAACCCGGTGTCGTAGCCGGCGAGTGTCGCGACGGTGATCCGGGTCGAACCGTCCTCGCCGTCGTCCCGGTCGATCGGAACCGTGACCAGCCCGCACGCGAGCGCCAGCCCGTCCGAGCGGCGCAGATCGTCGGGGCAGTCGACCTGGGCGATCGAGGTGGACGCGCGCGGTGCCGTCGCCGAACCGGTCGCGGTCGACGAGGTGACGAGCGGCGGCGGTTCCGACGCCTCGTCGGTGCCGCAGGCCGAGGTGAGGAGGGCCACCGCCAACGCCGTGGCGGCGACCCGTCCGATCACCAGAGTTGGTCGGTGTAGGTGTCCGTGCCCACGATGGTCGGCAGGAACGGCGCCGCGAAGACGACCTCGCCCTTGCCGCTCGCGGCGATCTCGTCGGCGTAGGCGTGGAAGCGATCCCACACGGCCGTCGGCTCGTCGTCGAGGAAGAACAGCTGCACCTGCCGCGAGGTCGGACCGGGAGGCATCCCCAGGTCCATCGGCGCCTGATCGGTGTCTCCGGCGCCGGGCGCCTGGTAGTGCCACGTCACCATGTTGGCCACGCCCGAACCACTGTCGGCATCACCCATGAGGGCGGGCAGCGAGGTCGATTCGAGATGGGCCACGAGGTCCGCTTCGTCGACGCCGTCGGCCGGATCGACCGCGACGACCGCGAGACCCTTGTACGGGTGATCGAGGGCCAGCTCGATCGGGACGGTGTGGTCCTCCCGGGCGAACGAGGTCGGTTGCTTGAGCAGCACGGTATGGGCGTGTTTGCGCTGCATGAAGCCGCGATCGTTGGTGTAGAGCCACACCACCTGCTCGCCGGCCCAGCTGAAGTGCTCCTCGTGCTTGCCCTCGAGCACCCAGTAGATGGCGAGGTAGGACCCGGCCTCGACCGGACTCGCGACCGGGGTGTCGCCGCGCGGGAAGCGGAGGTCCTTGAGTTCCTTGGTGGCGACCCAACGCTTGCCCGCGAAGAGCCAGGGGCCGACCATGCAGCCGGCGTAGAAGTGATCGCGCTCGTACCAGCGGTTGTACTCCACCTCGTGGCCGACCTCAGGGTCGACCATCGTGAAGAGCATCGAACCGACCTTGATCGGATAGTCGTTCATGAGTCGAAGACGATCCGGCCGATCCACTCGGCCATCAGGGCCGGCTTCTCGACGCCCTCGATCTCGACCGTGATGGTGCGCGTGCTGTTGATCGCCGCGCCCTTGAGTTCCACCTTGCTGATGACGCTGTGGGCCCGCACCCGCTTGCCGGAGTTGACCGGGTTGAGGAAGCGGACCTTGTCGAAGCCGTAGTTGATGCCCATCATCACGCCCTCGAGGGGCGGGAGTTCCTGCTCGATCGACTCGGTCAGGTGGACGAGCATCGACAGGGTCAGGAACCCGTGGGCGATCGTGCCGCCGAACAGTGGCGTCGCCCGCTCGGGGTCGATGTGGATGAACTGATGGTCGAGGGTGACATCGGCGAACTGGTCGATCTGCTCCTGCGTGATCTCGAACCAGTCGCCGTGGCCCTCGTCCCTGCCCTCGCTGGCCTGCATGGCCTCGAACGCCTTCGCTGCGTTGCTCATCACCGATCTCCGGATGCTCGTCGAACGCCGAGGACTCTACGTCCCTGCGCCCCGCTCCGACAGTTGGGACGTCGGGGTCAGAGTCCCGTCCCACCTTCGCCAGCGAGGCGATCCAGGAGCAGGGCGACCGCGGGATCCGTCGCGGCTCCGGTGCGGGTGGCGGCCACGAGGTCCCGCGACGCGATGACACGTCCATTCGCCAGCGCGTCCGTTCCCGTCTCCGCCTGCACCACCGGAAGGACCGTCCACCCCAGTCCGAGCGCCACCATCGAACGCAGCACCTCCGGCTGATGCGACTCGGCGACGACATCCATCGGAGCTCCCAGCTCCTCGAGCGCGTCGCTGATGAGCGCCCGGGTGTGTGATCCCTCGGGGAAGAGGACCCACGGACCCCACGTGTCGGGTCGGCGAGGTCGGCGCCCGTCCGGGGAGTACACGGCGATGTCTTCGGTCAGCAGGGGCCGTACGTCGACGCCCCGACGAGACCCCCGCGGATCGACGCACACCGCGAGGTCGACTCGACCCGCTTCGAGGTGGTCCAGCATCTCCCCAGACGGCCCGACCGTGAGCAGTACCTCCAGCTCCGGATGGGCGGCGCGGAAGGAACGGAGGTGATCCGAGAAGTGCCCGACGGCCGCGGCGTCGATCATCCCGATGCGGACACGACCGGATGCGCCGGTGCGGGCTCGGTCGGCCCACGTCGCAAGGTCTCTCGTCAGCGCGACGACCTGTCGGGCGTGCGCCAGCACTTCCCCGGCCGCCGGCCGCAGCACCCGACGCCTCCCATCCCGGTCGAACAACGGCACGCCGACCCGACGCTCCAGCTCGGCCAGCCCCTGCGACAGCGCCGACGCACTCACGCCGACCGAGGCCGCGGCCGCCGCCCATGTCGGGTGGTCGGCAACGGCGACCAGATACTCGAGTTGCCGAATCGACAGGTCGGGCAGGGCGGTGCGCACCCCGTGCACGATAGTTTAGACTTACTTCATCAACGATCCAAGGTTGCAAGAACTCCTTATCGTCATCCCCATGACTGCACGAGATATCGCTCCCGCCACCGGCAAGCTCGGTGTGCTCACGCCCGGCATGGGTGCCGTGGCGTCCACCTTCATCGCCGGCGTCCTCGCCGCCCGCCAACAAGGCGCCGCTCCCCTGGGCTCCGTGAGCCAGATGGCGCACATCCGCTTGGGCACCCGCGACGAGAGCCGAAACCCCCTGATCAAGGACTTCGCTCCCCTCGCCTCGCTGGACGACATCGTCTTCGGTGGCTGGGATCCGATCTCCGCAAACGCGCTCGAAGCCGCCCGCACCTGTGGCGTGCTCGAGGAGAAGGATCTCGCCCCGATCTCCTCGGAGATGGAGGGCATCGTGGCGATGGATGCGGTCTTCGACCAGAAGTGGGTCAGCCGCCTCGAGGGCACCCGGGTCAAGTCCGAGACCAACATGTGGGACCAGGCCATGGCCCTCATGGCCGACATCGAGAACTTCCGCACGGAGAACGAGTGCGACCGCCTCGTGATGGTGTGGTGCGGCTCGACGGAGGCGTTTCAGCAGCCCTCCGACGTCCACGCGACCATCGAAGCGTTCGAGGCCGGCCTCAAGGCGAACGACGAGAACATCTCGCCCTCGCAGATCTACGTCTACGCCGCGCTCCAGAGTGGCGTGCCCTTCGCCAACGGCGCCCCGAACCTGTCGACCGATCTCCCCTGCATGAAGCAGCTCTCCGAGCGCAACGGCGTGCCGATCGCGGGCAAGGACTTCAAGACCGGCCAGACGCTCATGAAGACGCTCATCGCCCCGGGCCTGAAGGCCCGCATGCTCGGCCTCCGTGGCTGGTACTCGACCAACATCCTGGGCAACCGCGACGGCGAGGTGCTCGACGCGCCGGAGAACTTCAAGACGAAGGAGGAGTCGAAGCTCGGCGTCCTCCACAAGATCCTCGAGCCCGAGGTCTACCCCGACCTCTACGGCAACATCGACCATGTCGTGCGGATCAACTACTACCCGCCCCGCGGCGACAACAAGGAAGGCTGGGACGCCATCGACATCTTCGGATGGATGGGCTACCCGATGCAGATCAAGATCGACTTCCTGTGTCGTGACTCGATCCTCGCCGCGCCCATCGTGCTCGATCTCGCCCTGTTCATGGACCTGGCCCACCGCGCCGGGGAGTCCGGCGTGCAGGAGTGGCTGTCGTTCTACCTGAAGGCGCCGCAGTCGGCGGTCGACGGCGTGCCCGCCGAGCAGGACCTGTTCATCCAGCAGACGAAGCTGAAGAACACGCTGCGCGAGTGGATGGGCGAGCCCGCCGTCACGCACAGCGAGGCTGGCTGAGTCCAGCCGACCCAACAAGTAGCGAGGCTGGCTGAGTCAGCTCGCCAGCGCCGCGCTGATCCGGTCGAGGGTCAGCGTCCAACTCTCGTGGGCGGGGTCGATCACGTCGAAGTGATCGGCCCCGTCGAAGACTTCGACCGTCAGCTGCGCCGGATCGGCGACCTTCGCTTCGTACGCGACGACCCGATCCGGAGGGACGATGGCGTCCTCCGCTCCCTGGATGACCAACTGGGGCACGACGATCGGCAGGAGTGCGGCCGGATCGGCGATGGCGTACGCCTCCGGCGCGTCGCTCGGCTGTGCACCCATCAGGCCGAGGACGGCGCCCTGCCCCAGGTCGATGTTGGCCTGCAGGTCGGCAACCGGTGCCTGGCCGACGACGAGTCGCGGCGTGACCGCAGGGTCCGAACCCGGCGCGCCTGCGGAGATGTTGGCGCGCTGACCGATCCACAACGCGAGGTGCCCTCCGGCTGAGTGGCCGACCACCGCGACCCGGTCCAGGTCGAGCGGCTCGGTCTCGGCCAGCGTGGCGAGGTGATCGACTGCGGCGGCGACGTCGACGAGTGTGCCGGGGTAGCCGCCGTCGGGGTCACCGACGCGGCGGTACTCGATGTTCCACGCCGCGTAGCCGTTGGCGACGGCGTCCGCGGCCTGCGGCTCGGCCAGCGTCGTGTCGAACGCATTCCGCCAGAAGCCACCGTGGATGAACACGATCACGGGATGCGGCCCGTTTCCCGGCGGCAGGGTCAGGAATCCGTACTGCTGCGGATAGTCCTCGCCGTAGCCCAGCTGCGTCGGACCGGAGCCGGATCGCGGCTCGGGGTCACTCACCGGGGCGTCCCCGTCCCCGCAGCCGGCCGCGAGCAGTGCCGCACCGACCACCACGGCAACGATGCGACGCACGCAATCTCAACCCTCGTGGGGCGGGTCGGTCTCCAACACGCCGGAGGCGACGAGGCCGTCGATCTCGTCGGCGGGGACGCCTAACCAGTCCCCGGCGATCTCCCGGGTGTGCTCACCGAGTCCGGGCGCCGGGAAGATGTCCGGCCCGATCATGCCGGAGGCGTGGAACGCACCACCCTCGAAGATCATCCGGCCGATCGGTGGCTGCTCCAGCCACTGGAGGTAGCCCCGCGCCTCGAGGTGCGGGTCGGTCGACTGGGTCGCGCCCGTCAGCATCGGGCCGGCGGGAACACCGGCTGCAAGGCACGCCGCGGTCGCCTCGTCGTTCGTGCGCGCGCCGGTCCATGTCGCGATGGCGGCGTCGATGTCGGCTTCTGCAGCACGCCGTCCGGACTCGTCGAGCGACGCATCGAGGCCGCCGACCAATCCGGCCAGCGCCTCCCACTCGGCGTCGGTTCGACAGCAGATCGCGACCCAGGTGTCCTCGCCGGCGGTCGGGTAGAGGCCCCACGGCGATCCGTGGTCGGAGTGGTTGCCCCGCGGCACGACCGAGCCGGGCACGAGCGACTCCTTCGCCAGGAGATCGCCCATCACGCCGACGACCTGTTCCACCTGACACACCTCGACATGGGCTCCACCGTCGCCGTTGCGGCGGTTGCCGAGCACCCCGGCGAGAGCGCCGACCGCGCCGACCCGGCCGGCGAAGTGGTCGGGGAAGATCGCCTGACTTCCGGCGGGCACCGGGTCGTTCTCGTAGTTCCAGAGGTGCGTCATGCCCCCCGTGACCTGGGTGTTGGGGCCGTAGCCGAGCCAGTCCGCCCAGCGGCCGCGTGACCCCATGAGTTGGCTCGACATCATCACGATGTCGGGGTTGACCTCCCGCATCGCCGGATAGCCGAGCCCCATGTTGTCCATCGTGCCGGTCGAGTTGTTCTCGATGACGACATGGGAGGTCTCCGCCATCGTCTTCAGCAGCTCGATGCCCTTCTCGGTCTTGGCGTTGATCCCCAGGGAGCGCTTGCTGCGGCTCGACGACGCGAAGGAGGGCGACATCTCGCCGCCGAGCACCACGCGGATGAAGTCGGGGTACGTACGACTCTCGATCTTCACGACGTCGGCGCCGTACTCGCCGAACATCCGACCGGTCTCCACGCCGACCCCACCGTGGCCGAAGTCCATGACCCGCACGCCGGCGAGCGGCTTCGCCGGGTCGAGCGGGGCGGTGGGCGCGGGCCGCGCCTCGCCGAGATCCGCGAAGACCTCGTCGGTGTGTTGCCCGACCGCCGGGGGAGGCGAAACCGGCCCCACCCGCTCGCCGTCGATCTCGAACCAGCCGGACGGCAGCTTCATGACGCGACCGTCGTCGATCGTGACGTCGTCGAAGGTGCCGCGGCTCTCGAGATGGGGGTTGGCGAGCACCTCGTCCGGCTTCAGGATCGGTGTGCACACGATGCCGCGACGCTGCGCCTCCTCGCACACGTCGAGCATCTTCATGTCCTTCCAGAGCTCGGCGTAGAGCGGGTTCAGGACGGCGTCGGCGATCATCAGGCGACCGACGAAACCGTCGAGATCCGGATCCTGGAGGTAGTCCGGCTCCCCGAGCCACGCTCGGATCGCGTGCCATTGCCGCGGGCTCAGCACGACGAGACGCACGAAGCCGTCGGCGCACGGGATGATCGTGTAGACGGGGCCCGGCCCCGCCCGCATCTCCAACCCCGGCTGCCCGGCGTCGAACGACCGGCTCCAGTTGGACAGCGACCAGTCGGTGATCTGTGCCAAGGACTCGTTGACCGAGACGTCGATGACCTGCCCGGCGCCGGTGTCCTCGTGTTGCCAGAGCGCGCAGAGCACCGCCCACGCGCCCACGACACTGGCGGTGTCGTCGCCGATCAGCCCGGGGGGAAGGATCGGCCCGCCCTCGTGGGTCCCGGCCTTGAACGCCATGCCGCCCGTCGCCTCGATGACCGCGTCCGGCACGTCGCGACCGGCATAGGGACCGGTGCGCCCGTACGCCGTGATGCTCGCGACGATCAGGTGCGGATGTCGCCCGCCGAGTTCGTCGGCATCGAGGCCTGTCCCCTCCACCGTCGCGGGTTCGTCGGAGACGATCACGACGTCCGCATGGGCGAGGAGCCGGTGGAGCTGTTCACGGCCATCACCGTCGGCGAGGTCGAGCTCCACGCCGAGCTTCCCGCAGTTGCGGAACGTCCAGTAGAGCGAATGGTCCCCGTCGATCGGCGCCATCGTCCGGCTGGGCGACCCGCCGGCGGGTTCGACCTTGACCACGTCGGCGCCGAGGTCGCTCAGAAGGCGGCCACACAACTCGCCGCGACCGATCGTCATGTCGACGACACGGATTCCGTTCAATGGACGACGCGGCACGAGCTCTCCCTGGTTGCCTGTCCGGGTTGGACCGCGGCGATCGTAGATCGCGCCGCTCCAACCGGCACACCGGGCGCGGCGCCCGCTGTCGCGTCAGTTCAATCCGAGGTCGCTGCCGTCGGTCGCCGCACCGATCGCCGGTGAGCCGGGCGCCAACGAGAAGTCGAGCGGTGCCGCCACGAACATGGGGTCGGCACGGTATTCACAAACCGAGCTGTCACACAGGTTGTTGTCGAAGACGGTGCCGGGATCGCCGCGCAGATCCTGGCCCTCGTTCGCCCAGCCGATGTTGTCGCGGAACACGATCCCCGTCGCCGTCGGGTGGTTCACCCGGAACCCGCCGTAGCCACTGTGCAATCCGTTGGCGTAGGCGATGTTGTGTTCGAAGACGACGTTCTTCACCGTGCCGCCCGCCTCGTTCCCATGAGGATGGTCGTAGACGAGGAAGCCGTCGCCATCGTTGCCGACGGCGATGTTGTCGTGGATGTGGATCCCGTCGACGTCGCCCTGTCCCTCGGTCGTGACCCACAGGCCCTGATTGGCGTTGGACGCGAGCAGGTTGCCGAAGATCTCGATGTCGGTGATCAGCGCGTCCCAATCCGCCGAGCCACCGTCGATGTGGATGCCGCGGTCCGCCATGTTGTGGACGTAGTTGCCGTAGATCTTGGAGTCCCGCACGCCTTCCTTGAGGGCGATGCCCTCGTCGCCGCCGGTGCCGGACGGGTCGCCGTCGGCGAGCTCGTTGGCGACGATGTGGGCGTTGACCACGCCACTGCCGACGGAAAGGACCTCGCTGGTCGTGAGCGTCGCGAAACGGATCTCGTTGCCGATGATGAGGATGTCGCGCACACCGTCGAAGTCGCCCGGATCCGCACTCGGCAGGACGCCACGGACACTGATGCCGGAGTGTTCGGTGCGCAGCGTCTGGTTGTTGGCGAACACGACATTGTCCACGTCCGGGCCGATGACCTGCAGCCCGTTGTTCGCGATGTCGCGCAGGAGGAAGCCGTGGACGATGAGATCGGACGTGCCGATGGCGCGTATCCCCCAGCCCTCGATGATCGCGTCGTGTTCATCGCCGGGATAGGCGGAGAGGACGACACCACTGGTGCGCGGTTCGATCCGCCCGTCGTCGTAGACACCGGCCTTCACGAGCACGACATCGCCCGTGGCGGCGGTCTCGGCCGCGTGGACGATCGTGCGCCACGGGGCGGCCGCGGTGCCCGGGTTGGCGTCGGAGGCATCCGGATGATCACGATCCACGATGTAGGTCGTGCCGGTCGCCACGAACTCCGGACGAGCGCACGACGGCGAGCCCGGGTTGTAGTGGATGTCGAACCACACGTCGGACCACTGCTCGCCGGCCTTCACACGGCAGTCGGCGGGGTCGCTGCCCGAAACCGGCGGATCGCTGTTCGCCGGCGTCGGGTCAGGCGGGTTGACAGGGCCGCCGGTGCAGGCCGGGGACGCCGTGTCGACCGTGACGGCCGGCGAGCCCTTGTAGCGGTAGAAGAACGCAGCGAGCTGGCCACGGGTGACGATCGCGTCCGGGGAGAACGTGGTCGCGCTCGTGCCGGTGGTGATGTCCTCGGCGACCATCCAGGCCACGGGGGCCTGCTGCCAGCCGCTCGTGACGTCGTGGAACGGGTGGCCGTTCGCGCTCGGCTCGCCGGCCAGGCGGTGCAACAGCGCAGCGAGCTGGCCACGGGTCAGTCCGTCGTCCGGCGAGTACCGCCACGGGGCGGTGCCGGTGGTGATGCCCTGCTCGACCATCCAGGCCACGGCATCCTGTTGCCATGGGGCCACGACGTCGGCGAACGGGTGATCGCCGACGGGTGCGGGCTCGCCTTCCATCCGCCACATGAACGCCGCTGCCTGGCCGCGGGTGACGGCGTCGTGGGGCGAGAAGCAACCGGCGCCGGTGCCGGTGGTGATGTCGTTGTCAACCATCCACTGGACCGGTCGGGCCCAGTACGTCCCGCTCTCGACGTCCCCGAAACCCGCCACGCCCGAGGCCGGGCCGACACCGACCGCCAGCAGGGCGATCGAAAGGAGAAGTGGGGCGAAACGACGCATCAGATGCAGGTATCGGCGCGAACTCGACCAACGTGAAGCGAATCTGGGAAACACCATGCCCTCCAGCCCGCGCCTTTCCGTCATGGAAACGTAACATCACCGTCACGCCGAGTGATGCATGGGTCCCTGTGGAAACCTGTGGAATTCCGCCCGACCGGCGAAAACCCGCCTCGCTCGGTGGTCAGCCGATGTCGCGATGCTGAAACGCAGTGACACCGACCGCCACGAGGACGGAGGCCATCGCGAGCAGGAGGAGAAGGGGCGCGACCCCGACTCCCTGCCAGAGCGGCTGCGAGTCCGCGTAGGGATACCAGAGCGACGCATAGCGCAGGAAGCGGATCGAGTCGACCAGCGGGAAGAGGCCGTACGCGAGATAGCTCCACACCGCGATCACGCTGCCGGCGCCGAGCGCGGTGCCCCGCCGACCGGTGATCGCCCCCGCGGCGAATCCCGTGGCGCCGATCGTGACCCCCAGCGCCCAGAGGTGCAGGCACGCGGCGGTCAGCCTCCCGAGCCCGATGCCGAGATCCGCGACGAACGACCCGGTGGCTGCCGCGAACCAGTAGCCGGCCACGACGACGGAGACCGAGGCGACCATCGACACCGCGGCGGACAGCGCGATCGTGCGGCGCTCGACGCCGATCGTCGCGAGCAGGTCGAGTCGGCCGCTGCGCTCGGAGCCGGCCAGCGCCGACGCCGCCGTCGACACCGCCACGACGGTCACGAGGATCGGCGCCATCGAACCGAACGCCTCCGCCTGGAGGAACCCCTCCGGAGTCGCGAACTCGGTGCTGCCGACAAGCTGTTCGAAGAACTCCGGGAGATTGTCGGACATCTCCGCGAAGCTGTCGCGCACGCTCGGGTAGACCGCGATCTGGAGCCACAGCATCAACATGGCGCCGAGCGCCACGCCGCCGGTGAGGGTGCGCCGCTCCCGGGCGAATCGGGTGGCGAGCACCCGACCCTGGTGCAACACCACCATCACGGCGCCACCGCCCCGTCGTCCGCTCGGTAGAAGTCAAGGAACACGTCCTCGAGGTCAGCGGCTGCACTGCGCACCGACCGCACCTCCGAATCGACGAGGGCCGCCCGCAACACGGCGTCGACGGATCCCTGCACGACCACCCGCAGGCGAGCGCCGTTCGCCTCGGCGGACCGCACGCCGTCCACCGCTCGGATGCGGCCGATGTCCGGCGGCTCGGCCAGCTCGAGCTCGAGCGTCGTGGTCGCACGTTCCTTGAGGCCCGCGAGGGTGTCGACCGCCACGAGGCGTCCTTCGCGGATGACGCCGACCCGGTCCGCGACGCGGTCGACCTCGGCCAGGCTGTGCGATGAGAGGAACACGGTTGCGCCCCGATCGGCGGCCTGCCGGAGCATCTCGTGGAGGGTGTGCTGCACGAGCGGGTCGAGCCCGCGGGTCGGTTCGTCGAGCACGATCAGGTCGGGCTCGTGCGCGAGCGCGTGAAGCAGGGCGATCTTCTGTCGGTTGCCGGTGGAGAGATCCCGGATTCGTCGGTCGAGTTCGGCGTCGAGACGTGTCGCCATCTCCTCCCGCACTGCGGACGCGTCGACGCCGCGAAGGGCGTCGGCTTCGCGGAGAAACCGCCGACCGGTCAGCTGATCCGAGAACGCGGGTTCACTCGGCACGTAGCCGGTGCGCCGCAGGATCGCCGCCGCGTGGGCCCGGGGATCGAGCCCGAAGACCTCCACAGCGCCGGACGTCGGTCGGGCGAGATCGAGCAGCATGCGAATCGTGGTGGACTTGCCCGCCCCGTTCGGACCGAGGAATCCGAAGATCTCGCCGGGCCAGATCGTGAGGTCGAGTTCGTCGACGGCGACCACGCCGGGAAACGCCTTGGTGAGATGACGCGTCTCGACGACCGCTGGACCCGTCTGCATCCCCCCGTTCTACGGCCGCCGAGCCCGGATGGACAGTGACCTACGTCCCGAGCCGCGGACGCTCGTCGGGCCAGCCGGTTGTCGCCTCGATCTGCGCGGCCAACGAGAGGAGGAGGTCCTCGCGGTTCGGCGGGGCGACGAGCATCACCGCCTGCGGCAGACCGTCCGCGTCGAATCCCATCGGGACCGATGCCGCCGGCTGGCCCGTGTAGTTCCAGATGGCGGTGAACGGGTAGACGCGGCTCATGCCGAGCAGCGTGCGAACCGCCCCCTTCCCGGCCCACTCCCCGACCGCCACGGGCGGCGTCCCGACCACCGGCGTCACGAGCACGTCGACATGGTCGAACACCTCGTTGATGCGCGTGGCGTGGGCGTGCTGATTGCGCAGGGCGGCGCGGCGGGCCCGGTCCGGGAGCATGCGCCCGAGTCGTGCGAAGCCCCGGGTACGGGCCTCGAGTCGCTCCGGGTTCGGCACGGTCTCGAGGTGCTGCTGCACACCCTTCAGGTACAAGGGCGATCATGCCGTTGCCGGCGTTCTTGTACGCGGGATCACGTTCCTCGGTGGTGTGGCCGAGCTCGCGGAAGAGGGCGTCGGCGGCGGCGAGCGCATCCGTCGCCGCCGCTTCGATGCGGGGAGGCAGGACACCACGCACGGTCGCGCTCGAGATGGCGATCCGCAGCGATCCCGGCGGACGGCTCGCCGCGGCAACGAAGGAGTCGGTCGGCGGCTCGGCCCGATGGGCATCTCCGTCGGCCGGACCGTGGGCGACGTCGAGCCACAGGGCGGTGTCCTCCACCCGCCGGCTCAGGCATCCCGTCTTCGACATGCCGTACCAGTGCTCGGCCTCCGGCATGAGCGAGATGCGGCCCCGTTGGGGCTTGAGCCCGAAGAGCCCGTTGAGGGCGGCCGGGATGCGGATCGATCCGGCACCATCACTCGCCGATGCTGCACCCACGAGTCCGGCGGCGACGGCGGCCCCGGAACCACCGCTCGAGCCGCCCGGCGTGCGCCCGAGGTTCCACGGGTTGCGGGTGTCGCCGGTGGCGGGCGACTCGGTGAACCCGCAGATCGCGAGTTCGGGGAGGTTCGTCATCCCGATGGTGATCGCGCCGGCGTCGAGCAGGCGCTGGACGTGCACCGCAGTGGTCGGCGCCGGCGTGTCGTAGGCGTTCGTGCCGTGTTGGGCCACGCGACCGGCGATGTCCAACTCGTCCTTGAACGCGACCGGCACGCCGAGCAGCGGTGCCGACTCGCCCGCGGCCAGCCGCTGGTCCGCCGCAGCCGCCGCGGCCCGGGCGTCGCCGACGAAGACTTCCCGGAAGGAGTTCAGCCCGCCGACCCGATCGTCGAGCCGGTCGAGGCACACGTCGACGAGCTCGCGAGAACTGATGTCACCGGATCGGAGCAGACGAGCCTGTTCGGCGATCCCTGCGAAAGCGAGGTCTTCGGCGTCCATGGGCCGACCGTACCCGACGGGGCGGATCAGTCGTCTCGGGCGAAGCCGCTGAACAGTTCCGGCTCGGCGCCACCCTCGTCCTCCACCGCCGCGTCGGCCTCGGCCGTTTCATCCTCCGCCCGTCGGCGCCGCCGCCGACGACGAAGGAGAAGGACGAGGACGAGGACCAACAGCACCAACAGCCCGAGCGCGACACTGCCGATCACGGTCGCTCGAGTCCGCCCGACCGACTCGGCATCATCGAGCGTGTCGAGCACGTCGTCGGCTGCGCGGTGCACGGCGGTGTAGGCGCCCGACTCGAACGCGACGCGCGCGTCCTCCACGGTCGCGTCGACGTCGGTGCCCCACAGGCCGAGATCCTCGAGTCGGCTCGTGGGTTCTTCCGCCCGGGCCGACGCCTCTGTCAGCGCCGCAAGCGCGGATTGCTGTTCAGCGAGCGCCTCGAGCACCGCCTCGACATCTCGTACCGCGCTCGCGTCTTCATAGAGGGCCTGGGGCGCGGCCGGAGCGGTGAGGCCGAGCGTCGAGGAATCGGCTCGTACGGCCTGCGCCTCGGCCGCCGCTGCGGACAAGGCCTCGGCGAACTCGATCACGCGATCGAAGCGCCAGTCCGCGAGCAGCTGGTAGAGCTCATCGGGCACGGCCCATCCGGGCTCAGCCTCGGCGATCTCCGTGACGGCATCCTGCGCCGCGGGCCGCTCGTCCAAGCGGTCGATCTCGTTGGGGCGGAGCACCCACTCGGCCAGCAGCTCCCCCACCTGCTCGCTCCCCCCGACCACCTCGAAGGCATCCACCACGTCGCGCCAATCGGCGGCCGTCAATCCAGGGTCGGACAAAACCGGCGCGTACGGATTCTCCTGCTCGAACAACGACGTCAGCACCGCGGTCAATGCCTCCTCGCCGATCTCGTCGACGAGCGCGTCGATGACCTGATACGAGGCCGCATACCCCCACTGCTCGCGCTCGGCCTGTTCCTCCGAGTCCTCCCAGAAGAATGGCGTCGTCCACGCGGCGAGCTCGATACTGCCGGCCCCGTTCCGAGTCACCGTGTCGAACTCGACGACCTCGTCGCCGAGCTCCCGGGCCATCCGGACGCCGAAGTACTCGGCCAGGCCCTCGGTGAGCCAGCGCGCTCGACTGAAATCGTTGTTGAACCAGGCGTGGGCGAGCTCGTGGCCGAGGAGGTCCATCTCCAGGTACTCCCCGACCTCGATCGCGGCATCGTCCTCGTCGGTCTCGATCGGCTCGTAGTACCACCCGCCGTATCCCGCCAGCGCAGGGGCGATCGCCTCGCGGATCTCGAGTTCGTCGCCGACCGGCCACGGGGTACCGACGGCCTCCTGAAGGATCGGAAGTCCCTCGCGCAGACCGCGCTCGACGAACGCGTCCCACTCCGTGTCGCCCGGCCATGACGCGATCGAGAGCTCACCGTCGATGCCGCCGACGTCCACGGTGCGCCGGGCCAGGCCGAAATCGGAACTCGCGACGACGATGACGAACCACTCGAACGGATCGGTGATCCCCTCGGCCTCGAGCACGGTCGCGCCGAACGCCTCGGTTCGGTCGACGTCGTTGCCGAACGTCTGCACCTCGAAGCCGGGCGGGAACTCGACCCGCACCGAGGCCCGGCCGTCATCACCGCGGGCGACGACCGGGAAGCTCGTGAGGGCCGGGTTCACCCGCGCCCACGCCTCGTCGTTTCGGTGACCGCCGTCCGGGATGCGGAACGACACCGTGAGCTCGCGGGTCTGGCCGTAGAAGAGGTTCGGGCCGAGATCGATCTCCCAGGTGGCGAACGGGCTGTCGGCGAACTCGATCTCTTCCTCAGGGGTCAGGGCGGCGAGCGACACCGCGAGCGCATCCCCATTCGACCGGCGGGCGGCGACATCCACGGCATCTTTCGGAATCCCGGCGTAGATCGCCGAGAAGTACGTCTGGAGGATCCGAAATCCCTCGCGACGGTCGGGCACCTGGTTGGTCGCCGTAAAGGTGATCTCCACGTCGATCACCCCTTCGTCGGGGAGCACGCGGTACACGCTGTGCCCGGTCAACCGAAGTCCATCCTCCTGCGCCGCGGCGGGCGACTCGGTTGCGAGGATCGACGAGAGCACGATCACGATGACGAACGCCGCCGGCGCACGTCGCCTCCGCCTCGGGTCCACCGCCTGTCGCACGTCGCCCCCTCGCCGTCCGATACCACAACGTATCTCGCGCGATCACGGCCGACGAGACGTGCGCCGCCACGGCGACTGAGCGGAGAAAGTACTGGGGTCTGACCCCAGAAGGTATGGCCTAGCCGAGTTCGGGGCCGTAGATGCCGACGAAGCTGACCATCTCGCCGGGGTAGCCGCCGAGGTTGTGGGTGAGCCCGAGGTTGCGATCGGTCTCGGGGATCCGCCGATCCTCGGGCGCCTCGCCCCGCAGCTGGAGCCAGACCTCGTAGAGCATCCGCAACCCCGACGCGCCGACCGGGTGACCGAACGACTTGAGGCCGCCGTCGGTGTTGACCGGGAGCCGGCCGTCGAGCGCGAACGCGCCGTCGAGCACGTCCTGCCAGGCCGCGCCCGGGTCCGAGAAGCCGAGGTCCTCCATGAGGACGAGCTCGGTCGGCGTGAAGCAGTCGTGCACCTCGGCCATCGCGATCTCGGACTTCGGGTCCGTCACCCCGGCCTGGGCGTAAGCGTCCTCCGCCGCCCACTTGGACTCGAGCAGCGACGTGTAGTCGTAGTCCGGGTCAAGCGATCCGGCACCGGTGCCGGCGACGAACGACAGCGCCTTGATGTAGAGCGGGTTCGGGCAGTACTTGTGAGCGTCCTCGGCGCGGCACATGATCACCGCGGCCGCACCGTCGGCCACGCCGGCGCAGTCGAACACCGACAACTCGCCGGCCACGGCCGCCATCTGGCAGATCTGCTCGGCACTGGTCTCCCGGCGGAACTGGGCGAGCGGGTTGCGGGCGCCGTTGTAGTGGTTCTTCTCCGCGATCTTCGCCACCGTGTAGCGCAGCTCGTCACGGTCGACGCCGTACTTCTGCGAGTAGGACGGGAGGATGAGGCTGAACATCGCGGCGGCAGTGAGGGTGCGCTGCGTGCCGTCGGTCGGGATCGGGAACGCATTGAGCCCCTGGTAGCCGCCGTCCTTCACCTTCTCGGCGCCGAGCGCCATGACCACGTCGTACGCGCCGGAGGCCACCGCGTAGGCCGCGTTGCGCATCGCCTCGGACCCGGTGGCGCAATAGTTCTCGACCCGGGTGACGGGCTTGCCCTGGATCTTGAGCGGCCCGCCCATGGCGAGGCCCGACGCGGCCGACTGCGAGGTGCCGAACCAGAACGCGTCGACGTCCTCCTGGGCGACACCGGCCGACGCGTAGGTGGACTGGGCGGCGTCGATGATCAGGTCGTCGAGCGACTTGTCCCAGTGTTCGAGGAAGGGCGTGCAGCCCATGCCGATGATGGCGACCTGGTCCTTGATGCCGTGGGAACCCATGTCAGCTCTCCCCCCGTACGGGACGGACTTTCCAGAAGTAGTTGTGGATCTCATCGCTCGTCGAGAGGCGACGGAACGTCGGTTCGACCCGTCCGCCGATCTCGACCTCGTCGGGGTCGACGTCGGTCAGTTCGAGCGGCGCGCGACCGCCGCCGTCGAAGTCGACGACCGCGAAGACCACGGGCGGGCTCGGTGAGTAGACGAGCTTGTCGATGGTGAAGCTGGCGATCGTGCCGACGGTGTCCGCCATCGGCACCGGCTCCATGTCGTCCACCGCGCCACCCTTCTGCGAGACGCGGGCCGGGGGCATGTGGAGCATGCCGCTGCTGCGATCACGGGTGCCGACGAAGGCGAACTTCCAATCGTTGCGCCGGTACGCGGCGCTCGCGGACGTCCGCTGTGGCGGAGGACGGTTCGGCGGCTCGACCGCAACCATGCCGCGCCACGAGAGGAACTTCCCGTAATCGATGGGAGCGCCGGAGGCAGCCTGCGCCGAGACGGGAGCGGACGGCGAGTAGTTCGCGATGGCATCCGTCGTCCGCAGGATCACGACCTCCACGCCGTCCGCCAGCATCGCGACAGCGATCGTCTGGCCCGGCTCGGCCTGCTCGAGCGTGGCCGCCAGGAGAAGCGCCGGATGGGCGGTGCCGGTGTTGCCCACCGTGGCGGACAAGTCGTCGACGAGATGCTCTGTGGCGGCCCCGAAGGCCTTGCCGCCGCGCTTGATCGCCCGGGCGTGGAGCCCGGCGACCGCGAGATGGTCGATCGCGTCGGCCTCGATGCCCGCGTCGGCGAGCGCGGCGTCGAACGCTGCCTTCATCAGCGGCGCGTAGGTGACCTCACCGAACCGCTCCTCCCAGACCCGGCTGCGCGCCGCGCCCGGCACCCGCCAGCGCTCGAGGAACTCGTCGGTGGCGATGCCGGCACCGACGTACTCGGCGATGACGGGACCGGCCGACTCGTCGCCGATCAGCAGCGCCGCCGCACCGTCGCCGCCGCTCGCCTCGTCGGCCGACGTGGCCATGCCGTCGCGGACGTCGGAGCAGACCACGAGCGTCGTGCCGCCTCCCTGGAGGGCGGTGCGCACGGTACCGATGCCCGAGCGAAGGGCGCCGCCGAGGTCGAGGGCGCCGACCGACGGGTCGAGCCGCAACGCCGCGTGGATCGCGGCGGCGTTCGTCTTCTCGAGATACGCGGGCGTCGAGGTGGCGAACCAGAGCGAGTCGACGGACACGTCCCCGGCGTCGCGCAGTGCGTTGCGCGCGGCCTCGGCCCCCATGGTGGTGGTGTCCTCGTCGAAGCCGGCGACGCTGCGGGTGCCGCGACCGCCACCCTTGCCGAACAGGGCGGTGATCTCGGCCCGGTCGAGACGACGATGAGGGATGTACGCCCCGCTGGCGATGATGCCGCGCATGCATGCTCCTGAGAATCTGACGATCGGTCAGAAACCCTACCGGCGGCGCGTTCGGCACCCCTCAGTCGGAACCCGGCCCCGGACCCTCCCGGGATGTGCTCTTATGGACCCATGACTACGGCGGTGTCATTCGAGCAGTTCTGTCCGGTCGCGATCTCGCTCGAGGCATTGGGCGACCGATGGTCGCTGCTCTTGCTGCGCGATCTCCTGTGGGCCGGACCCCAGAGCCGGGCTGGCCTGCTCGAACGAAATCCCGGCCTCGACGAAGACACCCTCACCGAGCGCATCACCCACCTGGTCAGTCACGGCCTCCTCGATCAACTCGACGAACCGAAGGCGCGCTACGCGCTCAGCGAGCGGGGTGAGGGCGTCTCGGATGTGATCACCGCCCTGTTCAACTTCGGCATGCCGATGCTGGAGGACATCGTCGTGAACGACTGGATGCTCGCCTACGCGATCGCCGACGCGGCCCGACGTCGCGGTCTCGACCTGCTGGAGGTCGAGGAGCGGGTGATCATCAGCGTGACGGTCGACGAAGGCCACGCGCTCGTCGAGATGTCCCCCGGTCTGATGCGCATCGTGGAGGACCACGAGCCCCACGCGACGATCGTGACCGTCGGTTCGTGCCTCGCCGCCGTGATCGGCGGCGACCGCACGGTGGACGACCTGATCGCCTCGGGGGATGCTCGGATCACCGGCGACGTCGAGGCCGCCCGCGTCCTGCTCGCCACCCTGCCGACGCACTGACCCCGGGTCAGTGGCCGGCGGCTGCGCCGGTGAGCGCGCGCGGATCGCACGCACCCGCGAGCGAACCGTGCTCGGTGACCTGGATGAGGTGGGCGTGGCCGAACCCGCTGGAGTCGTCCGTGACCACCTCATGGCCACGATCCCGCAGGCCGTCGACGATCCGGTCGGGCAGGTGGGCCTCGACCCGTACGTGGCGTCCGTGGCCGTGGCGCCAGGTGTCGAACCCGCCGCCGTCGTCGCTCGGGGCGATCCGCCACCGAGCCTGACCGTTCGCCCGGCCCGGATCGCGGTCGTGGAGCAGTGTGGCGGCGAGGAGCTGGAGGACGATCTGGGGCTGGGTGTCGCCGCCCATCGTTCCGAGCACGGTGTGGAGCGTGCCGTCCGTCCTCGTCACCAGCGCCGGCGCGAGCGTGTGGGGCGGGCGCCGCCCCGGCCCGTACTCGGCCGGGTGACCGGCTTCGAGTGAGAAGCCCAAACCCCGGTCGTGGAGGAAGATGCCCGACGTGCCGGCGATGATCCCGGCGCCGAAGCCGCTGGCGTTGCTGTTGATGAGCGACACACCCATGCCGTCACGGTCCACCGCACAGAGATAGGTGGTGTCGCCGTGCCACGCCGGCACCCCGACCGTGCCGGCCCGTTGAGGATCGATCGCGGCGCGCCGATCGGCGATGCGTTCGGCACTGAGGAGCTCGCCGGGATCGGCACCCTCGTGGAGCTGGGTCGGTCGGTCGTGGGCCGCCTGCGTTGCCGCTTCGATGAGGATGTGGACGCCACGGGGGTCCGGCCCCGGCTCGAGCCCGTCCGCGATCACGGCGCCGAGCAACGACAGGTAGCCCTGGCTCGTTGGAGGGGCCGTCCAGAGCCGATGCCCCATCGCGTCGATCGACAGCGGATCGACCCAACGCGCCTGCGAGTCGTCCAGGTCGGCCGGGGTGAACTCGTCGGGGCCCGCCGCGAGGAGTCCCTCGCCGAACTCGCCGCCGTAGAACCCGGCGCGTCCGTCGGCCGCGATCGCCCGCAGGGCCCGGGCCGAACCGGGGCGCGTCACCATCTGTCCGGTCGACGGGGCGCCGGGGATCTCGTTGCCGACCACCGACGCCATCTCCGGCGCGAGCACCGAGAGGATCGGCGACACCGGGAAGCCGTGCTCTGCGAGCTCCACCGCCGCAGCGAACACGTCGCCGAGTGGGAGGCGGCCGAATCGCTCGTGCAGCGTCAACCACCCGTCGACCGCACCGGGCACCGTCACCGCTCGGATGTCGCCCCGCAGTGGGATGCGGGTCAGCCCATCGGCGCGGGCCCGCTCCGGATCGGCACCCGAGCCGGCCCGGCCCGACGCGTCGAGCGTGGCCGGGACCTCCCCGTCCGCGTGATGCACGAGCGCCCACAGGTCGCCGCCCATGCCGCACATGTGCGAGGACGTCACGGACAGCACGGCGTTGGCGCCGATCGCGGCGTCCACCGCCGAGCCGCCCCGACGCAACAGGTCGACACCGGCGGACGTCGCCAGATGATCGATGGTCGAGACCATGCCGTTCGGCGCGTGGCGGGTGACGGAGGCGGGAATCACGCCGCCGAGTCTGGCACGGCCGTGGGAATCAATCGCGGGACAACGCGGTTGTCGATGGCATGAGCATCGTGCGCATCGAACCCGCCCCGAAATGGATCCGCGGCTTCAACGGCACGACCGCGGTCGTCGACTCGAAACGGGCCCAGCTCGTCTGGGAGCACCCCTACTACCCGCAGTGGTACGTGCCGGTCGACGACGTGCACGACGACACCCTCCCCACCACCGCCATCGACGAACTCCCGGACCATGTGAAGGTCCGGTGGTCCGCCGTCGAACGCTGGTTCGAGGAGGACGTCGAAGTGCTCATCCACCCCCGCGACCCGTACCGCCGCGTTGACGCCCTCCCCTCCAGTCGTCACGTGGTGGTGCGGGTCGACGGCCAGGTCGTCGCCGACTCGCCGCGGCCGACGATCCTGTTCGAGACCGGCCTGCCGCCGCGCTACTACCTGCCGGTCGACGACGTCCGCATCGATCTCCTCCGGGAGAGCGACACGACCACCGGCTGTCCGTACAAGGGGTACGCCCGCTACTGGGATCTCCACCTCGGCGACACCGTGTACGAGGACTTCGTCTGGAGCTACGACGACCCGTTGCCGGAATCGGCGCCCGTGAAGGGGCTGCTCTGCTTCTACAACGAGAAGGTCGATCTCGAGATCGACGGCGAACCGATCGAGCGCGTCGCCAGCAAGTTCAGCTGACGGTTCTCACTGGTCCGGCGCGGGCACGGTCGTGCTCGGCGGCGGGACGGTGGGCGTGGTCTCGCCGTCGCCGGGCTCGGTGCCGGTGAGGGCAGCCAGTTCGTCCTGCACCAACCGTACGACCAGCTGGTCGAGCGGGAGTTCGTCGAAGTCCTGCGTGGTGATGTCGGTGCCGCTGCCGGTTGCCGAGTCGCCACCGCCGTACGCCAGGAACACGAACCGGCCACCCGTGACGAATGCGAGCTCGCGCATCGCGTACTCGGCCTGATCGTCGGTGCCGCTCGCCGCGATCGGGAAAATCTTCATGCCGGCCTCGGCCGCCTGCGTGGCCGTCTGCGTGTACGGCGTCTGCACCTCGCGGCGGACCTGGGGCGGGGCGTCGGCGAGGAGGAACATCAGCTGCACGGCATCCTGCCGACGCCAATCGGGCAGCTCCATCGCGTCGGCGAGCGCCTCGTCCATCGCCTCGGGGTAGTCGCCGCCGCCCTCGGCGACGACGTCGTCCAGCGCGTCGAGGAAGTCCGCGAGCGAGTCGGTCAGATCGAACGTGCGGGTGACGTAGGCATCACCCTCGTCGCGGTACACGGTCATGCCGAAGCGGACGTCCGGATCGCTCGGGAGCGCATCGATCTGTTCGGCAACGCTCGACATGTTGTCGCGGAGCCGGTCGATCTCGTCGCCCATCGAACCGGTCGCGTCGATCACGAACAGGATGTCGAGCGGGACGGACCCGTCGTAGCCGCCGTCGGGGTCGACCTCGACCGCGACAGCCGGAGTGCCGATCGTGAAATTGTCGACCGGGGTGACCTGGCCGTCGACGACCACCTCGACCAAGATCACGGCGGGTGACGCGTCGAGCATGCCGGGCATGAAGCGCACCGTTCCGTCGGCCCGGGTGCGTAGGGTCGCCAGGGCGTCGGCGTCACTGGAGACGGCATCCCGGATGAGGATCTCGGCGCCGAGCACGGGCAGGCCGTTGCCGCCGATCACGGTGAAGACCGTCGAGTCGGTGACGTCGAGCGGACGCACCCGCACGCCGGCGGACACGATCGAATCGCGATAGTCGAGATAGCCGGTCACGTCGTCGGCGTCGTCGATCGACCCCGCCCGCAGCGGCTCGTCGGTCGGCGGGAGCGGGTCGATCGGCGGCTCGAGGGCGCCCGGCGCGGCTTCGTCCGCCACGGCAGCGTCGAGCTCGGCGCTGCGTTCGCCGGTCGCGGCGTCGCCGTCGCCGCCCCCATCGCCACCCTCGCCCGAGTCGGGCGCGCCGTCGATCCAGCCGCGCCCGCCGCTGCCGTCCGTACCGTCGTCGCCACCACCGTCACCGACCCCATCGGGGTCGCCGATCACCTGGTCGGCGACGTCCGCGTCGTCGCCGCAGGCCGATGCGAACAGCGCGAGCACGAGAGCGAGGGCCAACAGGGGGGTTCGGCGGTGCACGGATCGAGTCATGTCCCTTCGGACGACCCTCCCGCCACCCGGGTTCCCGGGGAGCGGCGATTCAGGCCCTGAGCTGGGCAATCGTGGTGCGGGCCACCTCGAGGTCGGCCGGGTTGGTGACGCCGACCCACGGCTCGTCGGTCGGCACCACGCCGACGGTCAACTCGCCGCTCGCCATCAGTTCGTGCACGACGCTCGGCAGCAGGTATTCCGCCTTCTCCTCGCGCCCGTGCTCCTGCAGGAATGCGGCGAAGCCGGCCTCGAGCTCGTCGAAGACGCGGTGGGGAAACCCCCAGAAGTTCATCGACATCACGGTGTCGTCGGTCAGCGTCGCCACCGGATCGGTGGACGTGACCGTGCCGTCGGCCCGGCGCCCGATCCCGTGCGTCTCCACCAGGCTCGTGAGCCGGTCGCCGTCGACCTCGCACACCCCGCGGCTGACCTCGCCGTCCGCCGGCAGCGTGTGGGCCAGCTTGAAGCCGGCGAGCAGCGCCCGGTTCGGCGGCAGCTCGGCCACGAGGGGCACGGCTGATGCGTACGTGCTGCGCCCGTAGTAGTCGTCCGCGTTGACCACGATGAACGACCCGTCCACTTCCGGCGCCGCGGTGAGCACGGCATGGCCGGTGCCCCACGGCTTGTCCCGCTTCGGTCCGTGGCGGTCCTGGAGGACGTAGGCGATGTCGAGGTCCGGGTGGCGGGGCTCGACATGGCGGCGCACGTCGTCCTCGATCTCGCTGCGGACGATGAGGACGACCTTCTCCGCGCCCGCCGCGGTGGCGTCGAGGATCGAGAAGTCGAGGAACGCCTCGCCGTTGGGGCCCACCTGCTCGAGCTGTTTCGTGCCCCCGAAGCGCGAGCCGAGACCGGCGGCCATGACGACGAGGGTGACGGACATCCGGTCAGGGTATTGGGCGGCCATCGCCACGCCGAGGATTGCTACCGTGACCCATGGCCTCCCCCGCGACCTGGCACATCGGCGACACGACGATCACCTCGCTCGTCGAGGCCGAAACCCGCCACGTCCCCGTCGAGGCCTTCTACCCGGACGCGTCGGCGGCGGATGTGCAGCCGTCGCTCGCCTGGCTACCCGCCGGCATGGCGGATGAGGGTGGCGCCGCGATCACGTTCCGGGTGCAGGCGTTCGTCCTCCGCCATGCGGGGCGCATCATCCTCGTCGACCCCTGCGTCGGCAACGGCAAGCACCTCAACATGCCGTTCTGGAACGGACTGGACCTGCCCTGGCTCGATGAGCTGCGGGCGTGCGGTGTGGAGCCGCCCGACGTCGATCTCGTCGTCCACACCCATCTCCACGAGGACCACATCGGGTGGGACACGCACTGCGTCGACGGCGAGTGGCGGCCGACGTTCCCCAATGCGCGGCATCTCTACGTGGGCGACGAGCTCGAGTGGGCGTCGTCGGAGGAGGTGCGGGCCCGCGATGCCGGTCCCTTCGCCGAGTCGATCGAGCCGATCCTGCGCGCCGGACTCGCCGACGAGGTGGCCGCCGATCACGATCTCGGCGACGGTCTCCGGCTGGTGTCGACGCCGGGGCACACGCCGGGCCACGTGTCGATCGAGGTCGCGACCACCGCCGACACCCTCGTCATCACCGGCGATCTGCTCCACCATCCGTTCCAGTTCGCCGCGCCCGACATCGCCGAGGTCGGTGACCACGATGCCGACCTGGCCCGGCGCACCCGCAAGGACTTCTTCGCGGAACACGCCCGGTCCGGCGCCGTCATCGCCGGCACCCACTTCCCCGTCGATCCGGTCGGCCGGGTCCTGACCGACGGCGCCGGGTGGCGCTACGAGCCGACCGAAGGTGGGACGGGACTCTGACCCCGGCGTCTCAACTCAGCCGATGGGGGTGCCGTACATCTCGCCGAGGGGGTCGCTGATGAGTTCGATGCGGGCGCCGTCGGGGTCGCGGAAGTAGAGCGAGGTCTCGACCTGGTGGAGGTCGACGCCGGCGGCCTCGAGCCGGGCCTTCTTGTCGGCCCACTCGTCGGGCGGCATCGAGATCGCGAGATGGTGGAGCCCGCCGAGCACCTCGGCGTAGTCCTCGAGCCCGAGACCCGGGAAGTCGAAGAACGCGAGCGCGTTGCCGTTGCCGATGTCGAAGAAGAAGTGGGTCGATCCCTCGTAATCACGGTTCTCGAACAGCTCGGTCAACGGGAAGCCGAGCAGGTCCTGGTAGAACGCGATCGTCCGTTCGACGTCATGGGACAGCAGGGCGACATGGTGGACCCCTCTGGCCGACGACCGCGGGCGGTTCTCGGCGGGCGCGAGGTGGGCCGTCCGGAGGCGCTCCCACTCGTCGCTGCGGTCAGGTGCATCAGTCATCGTCTGTCTCCAACGCGGAACGGTCGATCGAGATTCCCGTCGCCCCCGCGAGCACGTACGCGAGCGCCAGGACCTGGTCGTCGGTGATGAGGCAGCCGTCGAACCGACGACACTTCCGCAGGTCGAGCTCGAGGGCCCCCCGGAGGTCGACGCGGAAGAACGTGGCCTTGTCGAGTTCCACCTCGCGTAGGGCCGAACCCGTGACGTCCACGTGGGCGAACCGGGTCTCGTAGCAGTCGATCTCCTCGAGCGTGCTGTCGACGAACGCCACCCGCTCCATCTCGGCCATGCGGATGGACGTGAGCCGCAGCACCGTCCGTTCGATGCGCACGTCTCGCAACAGCGCCGATGTCAGATCGACGCCGGACAGCTTGCATCCGACGAACGAGGAGGTCTGAAGCTGCGTGAACCGCAGACCGCTGAGATCGCAGTCGGTGAAGGCACAGTCCACGGCCTCGATCTCGACATCGCCACCGCCGGTGAAGCTGACACCCGCGAGCGACGACCCGCGGATCTCCAGACGGTCACACGCGGCGATGTCGAGCGGTCCGGCGAGGTCGGCGTCCTCGATCGATCCCCAGCGGTCGTCGATGTCGACCACGGCATCCTCGCCGGGCGTGGTGAGCGGTCCGGTCGAGCGGGGCGGGTCGGCGTAGGGCTCGTCCACGGTCAGCGACCGGGTTCGAGGACGACCTTGATCGCACCCGCCGCCCGATCGCCGGCGACGGCAAACGCCTCGGGCGCGGCATCGAGCGGGAACCGGTGGGTGATGAGCGTCGACCCCAGCTCGGGGAGTTCGGCCAGCAGTCGGGCCGCGCCGTCGATCTCGCGGCCGTTCGGGGTGCGGCCGTACATCATCGCGGGGATGAGTTCGGCCTCCTGCATGAGGATGCCGACGTCGATCCCGACCTGGTCCCAGAACGACCCGACCATCACGATCCGGCCCTGGTAGGCGACGCGGCGCACGGACTCCCCCAGCGAGGCGGTGTTGCCGACCGCGTCGAAGACGACGTCGAAGTCGCCCTCCTGACCGTCGGCGTCGTCGATGACGTGGGCCCCGATGCGCCCGGCCGCGGCCCGCTGATGGTCGTGGCGGGCGGCGATCGACACGGCGAAGCCGCTCCGGCGGAGCGCCGCGGCGGTCGCCAACCCGATCGGGCCGGCCCCCACGACGGCAACGCGGTCGCGCGGCTCGAGCCGAGCCCGGTTGAGTGCATGGACGGCGACCGCGAGGTTCTCGACCAACGACGCATCCCCGATGTCGACCCCGGGGGCGAGCGGGACCAGCGCGTCGTCGGGGACGAGCAGGTGCTCGGCCATCCCACCGTCGCTCGCGATCCCGATGATGTCCTTCGTCTCGTCGCAGCGATGCCGGTCGCCGTTCTCGCACGGCCCGCACGCTCCACAGGAGCGGAACGGCTCGATCGCCACGGCAGTGCCGTCGTCGAGGTGACCGCTGATCTCGTGCCCGAGCACCCGACCCTCGGCGAACCCGAGGTCGAGCAGATGGAGGTCCGACCCGCAGATCCCGACCGCGGCCACGTTCACCCGGACCTGGTTCCCGGTCCGGCCCGGTGCCGGGGTGTCGGCATCGACCAGCGTCGGGGTGCCGTCGAGGACGCGGACTGCCTTCATGCGGTCACCACTCGATCAGGTCGCGGACATGGTGGGTCTCGTTGATCGAGCGCACCGTGCGGATGCCGTTGGAGGCCGCCCGCACTCGCGTCAGTCCGCAGTAGTCGACCGAGAGGGACAGCGGGTCCGGGAACTGGAGGATCGAGCGTAGGAAGATCGACGTCACCATGCCGTGACAGAACACCGCGACCTTGCGGCTCTTGTTCGTGTCGATGATGTGCTGGAACCCCCGGGTGACCCGTTCGGTGAAGACGTCGATGCCCTCGCTGAACACATGGTCGTGGATGTTGCCTTCGAAGAAGTGGGCCGTGTCCGGATCGTCGGGCGACATCTCCTCGGCGGGGACGTAGACGGTGCTGCGATTGTCGGACTCCACGATGTCGGCGAGCAGCTCGATCTCGGTGCCGAGCAGTTCCGCGGTGGGGATGGCGGTCTGGTGGGCCCGGGTCATCGTCGACGAGACGACGTGGTGGATCCCCTCGTGTTCGAGGTACCCGGCGATGCGCTTGGCCTGTTGGTGGCCGATCTCGGAGAGGGGCGGATCGGCGGCGTCGCCCTCCGCGACGACCTGTCGCTCGGGTCGACCGTGCCGGATGATGTAGAGATCCACGACCGCAGGCTAGGACCCGTGCCCGCCCCCCGGCGAAACGGCGCCGATGCCGAGGCCCGCCTCGTCGGGAAAGCGGATTTCGCCGTCGATGATCGGCAGCGGTGTCGCGACATCGACCGCCAGGAGGCGGGACGTGTCGAGGCCGTGCGCACCGGGCAGGGCCGCGGCGGCGGCCACGTGCGCGGCATGGGCGACGCCGACCGCGCTGTCGATCATCGTCGTCACGATGACGTCCACTCCGGCTCGTCGAGCCTCGGCGATCGCGACCATGGCGAAGTCATCGCCGCCGATCGCCTGGGGCTTGATGACGACGGTGGAGATCGCACCCGCGTGCGCCCAGACCCGCCGCGTGTCCGGCAGACCGCGGACCGATTCGTCGACCGCGACGGAGATCTCGACGGCGGCGCCCACCGCGGCGATCTCGTCGACGCCGCGCACGGGTTCCTCGCACAGGGCGATGTCATGGGGGGCGAACGTCCGGAGGGCGTCGACCGCCTCCTCGGTCGACCAGCCGCCGTTCGCGTCGAGCCGCAGCACCATTCCGGGCGCCGCCGCGCGGGCGGCGGCGATGCGGGCCGTGTCGGCCTTCACGTCCAGCGCCGCGACCTTGAGCTTCACGACGCCGATGCCCCGCTCCGCCAGGGACGCGACCTCCACCGCCACCTGCTCCGGATCGGTCGCGGACACCACGCCGTTCACCGCGACGCGGTCCGCCGCCTCTGCTCGCCGATATGTCGCCGCGAGATGCTCGCGAAGCGACCGGCCGGCCTGGCGGGCCCGCAGATCCAGGGCCGCCCCGATGACCGCGGCTCGCGCCGGGAACGTTCGCTCCGACAGGACCGGCTCCAGATCCAACTCCACCGCCGGCATGGCGGTCGGCAGCGCGGCCCGGCACGCCGGGAGCGATTCGGGCGACCATCCGGGAAGCGGCGCGGCCTCGCCCCACCCCGTGGCGCCGTCGTCGGTCAGCCCGAACAACAACGTGTGGCGGACGTCGGTGACGCCGGCGGCCGTCGTCAGCGGGGCGACGAGCGGGAGCCGCGCATCGGCGATCTGCACGGTCACCGCTCGTCGCAGCCGGTCCTCCACGATCTCCAGCACGGCCTCGGGTTGTTCGACATGGGCGGCATGACCGGCGTTGTCGACGGTCGCGACCGTCGCGTCCGGCATGACGCGACGCAGGTCCTCGGCGATCGCCTGGAACTTCGGGTCGTCGGCCCCCACCACCAGGGTGGTCGGCACCGGACACGCCGGGACCGCGTCGTGCAGCGGTTCCATCGACCCCGTTCCCGCGGCCCGCAGACTCCGAGCCAGCTCCGCGCCGTCGTTGCGGAGCCTCTGGGCTCGGAACTCGGCGAGCCGGTCCTCCCCGAGCCGCGCCTGGGTCGCGAACAGCGGGTTGGCCATCCATCGGTCGACGAACGCGTCGAGTCCGTCGACCTCGATCGAACGGGCGAGGGCCTCGTCCGCGTCGCGCCGGTCGCGCCGTTCCTCCTCCGTCGCCAGCCCTGCCGACGCGCCGATGAGCGTCAACGACCGCACCCGCAACGGATGCCGGCACGCCAAGGTCAACCCGACCCGGCCGCCCATCGAGTAGCCGACGAGGTCCACGGCGCCGTCGACTCCGAGTTCGTCGAGCATCTCCAGGAGCTGCCCGACGATCTCGTCGACGCCGTACGCCTCCGGGTGCGGGCTCGTCGAGCCGCCGTGGCCGATCAGGTCCGGCACCAACACCCGCCGACTGCTCGCCAGCGGTTCGGCCAGCATCCCCATCGTCGAGGCATCGCCGGTGAAGCCGTGGAGGAGGACGATCGGCAATCCGTCACCCCGCTCCTCCACGCGCAGCGAGACATCCCCGATCAACTCGAGCTCGTGCACGAGCACGTCGCTCACGCGATGTCTCCTCCCATGTCCCCTCCCACGTCCCCTCCCACGGCGGCGGTCACGGCGCGGCGTTGGGCGACATCGGCATCACGGTCGATCCGCACGAGGATGAGGTGGATGCCGTCGTCAGTTTTGGTTGACACATCGTCGCCTCCGTCAAGCAAAACTGACGACGAGATCGCTCGCCGAAGCGCCGCCCCATCGGTGACCTCGGTGACGTGCACCCCGCCGAGCCCACCGAGCGCCGCGAGATCGAGCCCGTGGCGGGTACGAAAGAGCGTCTCGAAGTCCACACCTGTCCCCTGGTCCGGGGGCAACGAGGCAATGGGCAGCATCGCGAAGATCCCGCCGCCGTCGTTGTCGACACAGACGATGGTGAGACGAAGGCCGGCCCGTCGGGCGCTGTAGAGCGCACCGAGGTCGTGGAGCAGCGCGATGTCGCCGGTGTAGAGCACGACGGGCCCGTCGTGTCGACTGGCGAGTCCGAGGGCGGTGGAGGTGATGCCGTCGATGCCACTGGCGCCGCGGTTGCCGACGAAGTCGATCGTCGGGCCATCGAGCGGCACGAAGGCGTCGAGATCGCGGACCGGCATCGAGTTCGAGGTCATGACGAGCGCGCCGTCGGGGACGGCATCGGCGAGGATCGCCGTGATCGACGCACTGAGCAGCGGGCCGCCGTCGTGCTCGTCGTCGGTCGTTTCCCGGCGGACGGTGGCGGTCGCCGCGGCGTCCAACTCGCGCCAGCGATCGGTCCAGCCGGGCTCCGGCGTGGACGCCAACGCGTCGAGGACGGCGACCGGATCGGCCGCGACATGATCGACGGTGGTGAAGGAGGCGTCGTGCCAGCGTCGGGCGGGATCGATGAGGACGGTGCGGGGCCGATGTCGCTCCATCCAGAGCCGGACGGGTTTGGTGGTCGGCGAGCCGCCGACCCGCACGACGACATCGGGCACCAATTCGGCCGCGATGGAATCGACCTTCAGGAGATGGTCGGCGGTCGCGATGGGCAGGCCGTCCGTGGCGCCGGCGCGGCGCACCCCGGAGATCGGCTCACCGACGACGGGGAACCCAGTGCGGGCGGAGGCGGCGAGTGCCGCGGCGGCGATGTCGCGTTGGGCGGCGATGCCGAGGCCGGCGTCGGGACCGATCACGATCACCCCGCGCCCGGGGAGGTCGATCGGCGCGACCCGCGGCGCGAGGGAGACCACGGGCGGACGCTCCGTCGCAGCACTGTTCGGAACCGCAACGACGGGAACGGCGCCGAGCGGCTCGAGCGGCTCCCGGAGGGGCCAGTTGAGATGAACGGGCCCGGGTGCAGATCCGGTGGCGGCGTCGACGGCCCGGTGGGCGGCCATGCGGGCCTGCGCCGGGCGCCACTCGCCCGCGACGGGGAGCTCCGGGGCCCATCGGGTGCACGACCCGAAGATGCCGATCTGATCGATGGTCTGGCCGGCACCCCAGTCCCGCAGCTCGGGGGGCCGGTCGGCGGTGCAGACGATGAGCGGGATGCCGCCGTGATGGGCCTCGACCACGGCGGGCAGATAGTTGGCGGCTGCCGTTCCCGACGTGCAGACCAGCACCGAGGGGCGACCGGTCGCCTTGGCCTGGCCGAGGGCGAAGAAGCCCGCGGACCGCTCGTCGAGCTGGATCCAGGTCGTGAGCGCCGGCTGGGCGTGGAGCGTGACGGCGAGCGGCGTCGACCGTGACCCCGGGCTGATGACGACATCGGCGACCCCGTGCTCGACGAGCCCCGCGGCAAACGCGGCGATGACGTCATAGGTCGGATCGGGGGTCGGATCGGGGCTCACTTGTCCATCACATCCAGGAGGGCACGGAGCTTGACGCCGGTCTCGGCGAGCTCCTCGGCCGGGTCCGACTCGGCGACGATCCCGGCGCCCGAGAACAGGGTCGCGTGGCCGGAGGACGCATCGACGAGCGCGGTGCGCAGGGCAACGCGCAGCTCGCCGTTGCCGTCGAGATCACACCAGCCGACCGGCGACGCGTACCAACCCCGGTCGAAGGCCTCGCGGGCCTCGAGCCAGTTGACCGCCGCGGCCGTCGGCGTGCCAGCGACGGCCGGCGTCGGATGGAGCACGCCGGCCACCCGCAGGACGTCCATGTCGCTCACCCCGCCCGCTCGCCGTTCGATGCGGGCGGTGATGGGCGTGCGCAAGTGCTGGAGTCGGGCCAGGCGAAGCACCTCGGGTTCGACCGGGGTGTCGCCGACGAGTCCGAGCGCGGCGAGGCGGCCGGTGATGTCGTCGACGACGAACTGGTGCTCGGCGCGGATCTTGGCCGAGGTGAGCATCTCGGAGGCGAGGCCCTGGTCGCTGGTCTCGTCCCAACCGACCCCGGTCGTGCCGGCCAGCGCCGCGGTGCGGACCTGGCGGCCGTCGAGACTGACGAGTTCCTCGGGCGACGCACCCAGGAAGTGCCGATCACCGACCGCGAACGAGAAGATCGCGCACCCGGGATAGCGCTCACGTAGGCGGGCGAGCACGGTCACCGGCTCGACCCCGACCTCGTCGTGGGTGCGAGCGAGCACGACCTTGCCGAGTTCACCCGCGGCAATCGACTGCACGGCGTCGGCGACGATCGCTTCGTACGCCGCCGCCGTCGCTCCCTCGGACGAGACGTCGCCGTCGTCATAGTCGAGCTCGACCTCGAGCGGCGCCGGCAGGTCGGCGCAGATGGCATCGATGCGGCGGTCCAGCGAATCGATCGCATCGCTCTCCTGCTCCCCCGCGACGATGCGCGCCGCGGCCAGGATCCAGGAACCGTCGACCCGATCGACGAATGTGAGTTCCGGCAGGACCCAGTGCGTCTCGGGGAAGCCCGACCAGTCCGGGCCGCGGCCGGTCCCGCCCACGGGGCCACCCCACCCCGACGACGAGAACGAGAACCCGCCGACGAGCATCGGCGCCGGCGCCTCGGAGGGGCCGGTGCGGCGCACCCGAGCGGCCAGCGCGGCCCGCGCCGCGGACGCCGCGGAGAAGCGCCCGTCACCGACCGGCGCGATGGTCTCGACGGCGCCGAGGCCCACCACGGAGAACGCACGATCCGGGCGGATCCAGACGGTGCGATGCTCGTCCCCCGCCGCGGCGAACACCGCCAGCGGGTCGACCCGTTCGTCGAGCCGCCGAGCGAGGACGACCAGACCACCGCTCAATGCGTCGGCCAACGAAGGGTCGTCGCCCATACGCGCCAGGGCGCGGGTCAACAGGGTGCGTTCGAAATGGCGACCGACGAGATCGCTGGCGACCGGCACGAGACGATGCATGAGCCCGATGAGCTCGGCGCGGTCGCCACCGCGACGATCGCTGTGGCGCTTGAAGAGCTCGATGGCATCGTCGATCACGTCCTCGACATGGGTTGCGTGGCGCATCGCCAACGCGGTCAGCTCCTCGAGCGACACACCCTCGCTCACGAGCGTGCGGGCGGCGACGAGCATGTCGACGGCGTCGGCCGGGAAGCGGGCGGTGTCGCCGTCACCACCCGAGGGCACCAGCAGCCCGGCGCCGACGACGAGGTCGACGATGAACTCCGGCACCTCGGCCCGGCGGGCGAGCTCGGCCTTGTCGAGGTCGGGGTCCGCGGCGTGCTGGGCCGCCAGATCGGCGAGCAGGCCCGAGGCGTCCTGGGTCGACAACTCCTTGATCTGGGCGAGCGTGAAGCCGCGTTCGGCGAGTTGGCGGACCTCGCGCAGTCGGGCGAGGTGCGCCTCGTCGTACCAGGCGACACGCCCTTCCTTGACCGGCGGGGCCAGGAGGCGGCGGCGCTGGTAGTAGCGGACGGTGTCGACGGCGACGTCGGCGGCCTCGGCCAGGTCCTCGACGCGGTAGCGAACAGGCTCGGTCACGCCCACCACCCTAGACGACGATGCGAGTGAGTACTCACGGAGTGCACACTCGCATCATCGGCCCTCCACCCGCGCCCATGAGGCGGGCCGTAGGTTCTCGGCCATGGCTTCCGACGAGCGCCGCCTCGAGATGATCGACCTGGACGACCCGAGCGGGTCGCGCGCGGCGCGCGCCAGGCAACGCCCGGTGATGACGGCGAACCGGGGGCTCGTCCTGGAGGACCGGGGCTCGGGGATCGTCGGTGCGCTCGTCGAGTTCCGTCCGCCCCGACTCGTGCTGCGCGACCGCCACGGCAAGGACCACACGGTTCGCTACGCCGACGGGTCCGTACGCGCCGCGATCGACGGCAAGGGCGTGCCGGTGAAACTCGTGCCCCCGGACCCGACCGCGGGTGAGCCGACGCTGACCGCATCGGGGTCGATCGATCTCGGCGCCGTCCCGGCCCGCGTCGCGCGGGCCAGCCGCATCTGGGTCGAGGGTATCCACGACGCCGAACTCGTGGAGAAGGTGTGGGGTGACGACCTGCGGGTCGAAGGGGTGGTGGTCGAACAGCTCGAAGGTGCGGACGACCTCGCCGAGCGGGTCCGCGGTTTCCGGCCGACGCCCGGCCGCCGCCTCGGCATCCTGCTCGACCATCTCGTCGACGGATCGAAGGAGACCCGCATCGCCGCCGAGATCGACGACCCGAACGTGCTGATCACCGGCCATCCGTACGTCGACGTCTGGCAGGCGGTGAAGCCGACCGTGCTCGGCATCGACGCCTGGCCGACGATTCCGAAGGGTCAACCGTGGAAGGAAGGCGTGATCGCCGCGCTCGGGAGCAACGCGTCGCCCGGCGAGTTCTGGAAGCAGGTGTTGGGCCAGGTCGACTCGTGGCAGGACCTCGAGGCCCCGATGCTGCGCGCCGTCGAGGAGCTCATCGACTTCGTCGCCCCGCCCGAGCCGTAGACGGGCCCGTCACGACGCCCAGGCGTCGGCCGGATCATCGAGCTCCACGACCTCGTTGTCGCCGGTGAAGGCCACGAACCGGTCGAAGGAGCGCAGGAACCAGCGATCGTGGGTCACACAGACCACCGTGCCCTCGAACACCTCCAGGCCGGCTTCGAGTGCCTCGGCCGAGGCGACGTCGAGGTTGTCGGTCGGCTCGTCGAGCAGGAGCAGGTTCGCTCCGTCGATCTCGAGCAGGAGGATCTGGAACCGCGCCTGCTGCCCACCGGACAGCGTCTCCCACGCCTGGTCGGCCTGCCCCTGGAGTTCGTAGCGCCGGAGCCGGCTCATGGCCGGGCCGCGAGCGAGGTGACGGTCCGCGAGGATCTCGAGGACCGTGCGGCCGACGAGCTCCGGCTGGTCGTGGGTCTGGTTGAACAGGCCGGGCACGACCCGCGCGCCGAGCTTCCACGATCCCTCGTGCGCGACGGGGCAGGCCGGGTCGACCTCCTCGCCCGTCCACTGGCCGAGCAGGCGCAGGAAGTGCGACTTTCCGGTGCCGTTGCGACCGACGACGGCAACCCGCTCGCCGAACCAGATCTCCAGGTCGAAGGGGAACGTCAGGTCGGTCAGTTCGAGTTGCTCCGCGACGACCACCCGCTTGCCGGTGCGACCCCCGGCGAGCCGCATCTCGATGCGCTGGTCCTTCGCCGCCTCCGGAGGGGGACCCTCGTCGTCGAAATGGCGCAGCCGCGTCTCCGCGGCGCGGGCGCGGCTCGCGTTCGCGTCGCTCATCGCGGCGCGCCGTTTCTGCTCGCGCATGTGACGGACGAGCCGCTTGCGCTCCTCGGCCCACCGGCGCTGTTCGTCGTTCGCGAGCTCCAGCCGATGCTCCCGGGCTTCACGCCAGGTCGCGAACGATCCCCCGTGGGTCCAGGCGCCGTGGGCTTCGATCGTGATGACCTTGTCGGAGGTCGCGGCGAGCAACTCGCGGTCGTGGCTGACGTAGAGGATCGTCTTGGCGCTCTCGCGGAGCCGCTCGGCGAGCCACTCCTTGCCGGGGACGTCGAGGAAGTTGTCGGGCTCGTCGAGCAGCAGCACCTCGTGCTCGGAGCGGAGCAGGTACTCGAGCGCCATGCGCTTCTGTTCGCCTCCCGAGAACGTCGCCATCGAGCGGTCGGCGACCTCCGTCCACGACCGACCGGTCACGCGGTGGGCACACTCCTCCCAGCGAACCTCCTCGTCGTAGCCGCCGATGCCGCCCCACCGGTCGAGCGCCTTCGCGTACTTCATGCCGTCGTCGGTGCCCGCGACCATCTGGGACTCGGCGTCGGCGAGCCGCGTCGCCGCTTCGCGGATCTCGGTGGAGGCCAGGGAGACATAGAGGTCCCGCGCGGTGACCGCCTCGTCGAGCGAGCCCACCAGCTGGGTCATCACGCCCATCGAACCCTGGACGGAGATGGTGCCCTCGGCCGCCGTCTCGGTGCCGGCGACGAGACGCATGATCGTGGACTTCCCGGCGCCGTTCGCGCCGACAAGCGCCGCGTGCTCGCCCTCGCCCACGCGAAAGCCCACGTCGTCGAGCAGCATCCGGCCGCCCGGCAGCGACCATCCGAGATGGCTGACCTGGATCGATCCCACGCCGTGACGGTACAAGCGGGGACGGACCGGACGGGAGCGTTTAGAGCGCGCCGAGCCCGAAGTCGGCGGCCGTCAGCTCCCGCAGCGCGTCCCGATCCGGTGTCGCGGCGACGAGGCGGGTGGCCTGCCGCACGGTGGCTTCCTCGAACGCGCGACGGGCATGGCGGGCGTTCCCCTTGCTCAGCTCGATGGCCTCCGACGTGAAATGGGCGACGAGCTGCTCGTCGGTGACCGCGGCGTCGTAGCCGTTCGCGTCGCAGATCACCCGGGTGATGGCGACGAGCTCGTCCGGCGTGTAGTCGGGGAAGTCGACCTCGGCCCGGATCCGGCTCGCCAGGCCCGGGTTGGCGTCGACGAAGGCCCGCATCTCGACCGGGTAGCCGGCCGCGACCAGCATGAAGTCGTCGCGATGGTCCTCCATCAGCTTCACGAGCGTCGTGATGGCCTCGTCGCCGAAGTCCCGCCCCTCCCCCACGAGCGCGTAGGCCTCGTCGATGAACAGCACGCCGCCGAGCGCCTCGTTCACCGCGTCCTCGGTCTTGGTCGCGGTCTGGCCGACGTAGCCGGCGACGAGGTCCGCTCGGTGCACCTCGACGAGATGACCGCGATCGAAGATGTCGAGGGCGGCGAAGACGCGAGCGAGCAGCCGGGCCACGGTGGTCTTGCCCGTGCCGGGGTTCCCGGTGAACACGAGATGGTGCGTGCGCTCCGGCACCGGGAGTCCCACGTCGACGCGCATCTTCTCCACGATCGTCACGTTGACCAGCTCGCGGACAGCCGTCTTCACCGCGTCGAGACCGATGAGCCCGTCGAGCTCCGCCAGCACGTCGTCGACCGTCTCGTTCGGCTCGTCGCGGTCCGCGTCCGTCTCGGCGGCCACCACCGCTTCGTGCTCGGGATCCCGCAACACCTCGTCGAGCATGCGGAGGCCGACCAGCTCGTGGTCGCCCGTGACGCCATCGACCGCGGCCGCGGTGCGCATCAGGTGGCGGGCGTGGTGGGCGTAGACGATCACGGCGGCCCCGTTGCGGCCCTCGGTCGACAGGAGGAGCTCCAGGACGTCCGACGGCTTCGCGAGGAAGGTTCGGGCCTCCTCGCGCGTCTCGATCCCGATCCCCGTCCATGCCGGCTCACCCGGCGAGTGCCGACCGTCCACGAGCGCCATCGCCGTCAGGAGCCGGCGGGCCTCGAGCCGGGCCACCCGACGGGCCTCCTCGGTGGACAGGCCACGCTCGCCGCGTCCGGCCCACGCGAGCTCGTGCGCCACCTTCTTCGCAAAGGCGTCCATGGCGCGGTCGACCCGCTCCTGTGTCGGCATCGGCCCGATGGTACGCCGCGGCGGGCGTAACTCGTCTGGACGCTCCCTCCCCGACCCGGCCTAGGCTCGCCGCGTCACGGAGGGGACCCACATGACCGCACGCTTCGTTCGCCGCCTGCTCGCGACCGCACTCGCCTTCGCCCTGATCGCCGCCGCGTGCGGCGAGGACGACCCCGCGGCCGACCCGCCCGACCCGTCCGGGGAGACCACCGACGACGGCACCGGCGACGACGGGTCCGACGACTCCACGACCGCCGACGACGGCGACGACGACGGCGAGGTCGTGGTCGAGGCGCCCACGGAGGACCGGGCGTACTACGTGCTGCCGCCCGGCAACTTCGGCGGCGTTCCCACCGGTGAGAACTCCCTCGACCAGCTCGCGCTGTACGACGGCCTGACCCCATTGCGGGGGAACGTGACGGACGCCGACATCGAGGAGTTCTTCCTGCCCCAGGACTTCGCGCCGATCGGCGAGACGACCGTGATCGAGACGGGACGCGAGGGCCTGACCCTCGAATACGACGAGTGGGGCATCGCCCACGTCACCGGCGAGACCCGCGAGGACGTCGCCTTCGGTGCCGGTTGGGTGACGCTGCGCGATCGCGAGCTGCTCATCAACTTCGGCCGCGGCCCGTCGCGGGCTGCGGTGGCCGACATCCCCGGCATCGACGCCTTCTCCCTCGTGACGAGCGCAACCCCCTTCGTGCCCAGCGAGGCGGCTGAACAGCTCGTCACCGACCAGGTCGAGTTGATCCGCACGACGCTTCCCGAGGGTGAGGAGATCATCGCCGACGCCCAGGCGTACGCCGACGGCGCGAACGCGTACCTGGCCGCCCACCCCGAGGTGGCTGTCGAGCCCTTCACGGTCAATGACATCATCGCCACCACCGCGTTCATCGGATCGATCTTCGGCGCCGGTGGCGGCGGCGAGGCCTCGAACGCCGAGTTCCTGTCGCAGCTCCAGAACCGGCTCGGCGACGAGACCGGTCGCGCCGCCTGGGAGGACCTGCTCCAGACCGACGACCCCGAAGCGCCGACGACCCTCGAGGCGCGCTTCGACTATCCGGCGCTCACCGGCGGCGAGGTCACCGGCTCGGTCGTCATCGACGAGGGGTCGATCATCTCGCTCGACCCGACCGACCCCCAGCCCGGCTCGACCCCGGGCGGCGTCATCAACATCGGTCTCGTCGACGCTGCAGGCGACCCGCCGAGCCGCAACGCATCGAACTGGCTGACGGTCTCCCCCGAGGCCTCCGCGACCGGGAACACGCTCGCCGTCATGGGCCCGCAACTCGGCTACTACTACCCGGAGATCGTGCTCCAGATCCATCTGAAGACGCCGGAGTGGGAGGCCCAGGGCGCGGCGGTTCCGGGCCTCGCCCACTACATCCTGATCGGGCGCAGCGATGACTACGCGTGGAGCCTGACCTCGGCCAACCAGGACGTGCGAGACGTCTTCGCGGAGGTGCTGTGCGAGCCGGACGGGTCCACCCCGACCCGCGAGTCGGGCTCGTACATGCACGACGGCGAGTGCGTGCCGTTCGAGATCTTCGAGGCGGGCACCCTCGGCGGCGTGCCGATCGCGTACCCGACCTCCGTGCACGGCCCGGTCATCGGAACCGCTCTCGTCGACGGCGAACCGATCGCGCTCACGCGGGCCCGATCGACGTTCGGCCGCGACGGCTTCAACCTCGCCGCCCTGAAGGACATGACCGAGGGCGACGCCGACACGCCCGAGGCGTTCTTCGAGGCCGCGAACAAGTTCGGCTTCACCTTCAACTGGGGCTACGCCAACCGCGACGGGATCGCCTACTTCGCGTCCGGCTACCTTCCCGAACGGGCCGAGGGCCTCGACCGGCGCCTCCCGACCCTCGGAACCGGCGAGTACGAGTGGCAGGGCTTCCTCGAGCAGGACGAACACCCGCACGGTACGAGCCACTCAGACGGCCGGCTGCTCAACTGGAACAACCAGTCGGCGCCTGGGTTCATGCACGGCGACACCACGAACTTCGGCTCGCATCATCGCGTCGAACTCTTCGACCAGTGGCCCGACGAGGCCGTGCTGTCCGATGTCGTGTCGATCATGAACCGCGCCGCGACGGAGGACACATTGTCCCCGGTCTGGGCCGTGATCAGCGAGGTGCTCGCCGGCAGGGACGCTCCCTCCGAGCTCTCCGCCGAGGTCATCTCGATCCTCGACGCCTGGCTCGCCGACGACGCCCCCCTCCTCGACGCGGACGAGGACGGCGACTACGACGAGCCGGGGGCGATGATCGCCGCCGAGCTGTGGGGCCCGGTGCAGGTCGCGGCGCTCGACCCGGTGTTCGAACCGTTGCGCAACGACGACATCGGCCTGCGTGGCATCGACGAGTCGTCGATCATCGACAAGGACCTGCGGACCCTGCTCGGTCAGCCCGTCGAGGGCACCTTCAATCTCCAGTACTGCGGCGCCGGCGATCTCGACCGGTGCCGAGCCGACCTGTGGGCCGCCATCGACGACCGCGTCGCCGAGTTGGCCGCCGAGCACGGCGACGATCCGAGCGCCTGGCGCCGCGAGGGTCGAACGTCGGGATTCGTCCCGGGCCTGATCCCGGATCGTTTCCGCTCGACCAACCGGCCGACCTATCAGCAGGTCATCGAGTTCGTCCAGGCCGGCTGAGCGACCGGGGCGCGCCACGTGGCGCGCCCCGGTCGACCCGGCTTGTCACTCGTCGGTGACATCGTGAGCGTGGCCGTTACCGTTTCCGCGCCCGTGACCGTTGCCATTGCCATTGCCATTGCCGTTGGAGTGGCCCTTTGCCTTCCCGTTCCCCGGGGCGACCTCGTCGGCCTCGTCGGCCTCGTCGGCTTCGTCGTCGGCCTCGTCGGCCTCGTCGTCGTCGGTCTCTGCCTCGTTCTCGTCACCGTCGTCGGTGTCGCCGGACTCGGGCTTGCCGCAATCGGAGCTGGCCGCCTCACTGACGCGGTCGCCATGGGTACCGTCGTGTTCGGTCAGCTTGTCGCGGGCGACGAGACGGACGTACTCCCCGTGGTTACCGACGCCGTCGCAGGCGATGGCCAGTTCCTCGTCGTCCACACCATCGCTGGTGTCCACACCTTCGATCTCGACCTCGTGCCCCTTCGGCTCGGCTGACGCTGGCGCACCCTCGGCCGGGGCGTCGTGGTCGTCGTCATCCGCGGTGGCCACGGCCTCGGGTTCGCCACCCTCCTGCTGCGCCCCGTCGGCGATCTCGACCACAGGATCCGGCCCGGGCAGTACCGAATCGAGCACGCCGGACTCCGCCGCCGCCATGCCGGCAACGCCGAGGACCGCCGCGGTCGCAGCGACAGCCGTTCGCCGTGCAACCCGCCGGACCGCACCCGTTCGAACCGCGACATCCGGAGCGGCCACCGTCTCCTCGCCGGGCGCGTGCAACGCCGCGAACACCTGGCCGAGTTCTTCGTGGCCCGGGACGGTCGCACCCGTCGCACCTGCGTCGATGATGGCCTCGGACTTCGGGAGTGTGATCTCGTTCATGCTTGGAGATCGTTCGCGCCCGCTCGGGCGTTACACGACGGAGAGAAGAGTTTCGGCGTTCTCCGAGCGCGTGCCCGCCCGGTCCACGCCGAGGACCTCGGCGATCGCGCCGAGCCCCCGATGGCAGAGGACCCGCACGTTCTGCTGGGTCACGCCGAGAAGGTCCGCGGTCTCGGCCACGGACAGGCCGCCGATGACCCGGAGGGCGACTGCGTCGGCCTGGCGGGTCGGGATCTTCCGCAACACCGCCTCCGCCCAATCCGGTTCGCCCCAGGCCGCGTCGGCAGCAGTCCGCTCGTCGACATCCTCCGGCGGGCTCGCGACCCGTAGTGGCCGCCGGCTCGCGCGGCGCACCTCGTCGGTGAGGCGACGGCGAGCGATCGTGAACAACCAGGCGCGCAGGTCGTCGCCGTCGCCCGAGAATCGGTGGAGTGACCGGGCCACAGACTCCCAGGTCGCCGACGCGACGTCGGCCGCGAGGTCCGGAGCGACCGCGCGCAGATACCGCAGCAGGCCGGGTTGATGGATCCGGAAGATCGTGTCGAAGGCTGCCTGATCGCCCCGTTGGGCGTCGTGGATGACGCGGGTCGGGGCCGAAGACGGGCGGACGTCACTCACCGGGCGGTTCTCCGTTCCCGTTGCCACCATTTCCGTTGCCGCTCCCCTGGTTGCCCTTGCCGTTGCCGACGCCGTTGCCGTTGCCGTTGCCGTTGTTCCCATGAGCCTCGGACGTGGTCGTCGGCACGGTGGTCGTCGGTGCCACCGTCGTCGTGCTGGTGGATGAAGTCGTGTCGACCGGTTCCGGCGCCGTCGTCGGCGCCGCGGTCGTGGGGGCGTCGGTCGTGGGGGCCGCGGTCGTGGGGGCGTCGGTCGTGGGGGCCGCGGTCGTGGGGGCGTCGGTCGTGGGGGCCGCGGTCGCCGGTGGGCCGGTTGCTGCGGTGGCCGAGGGCGGCGTCGGCGCATCGTTCGAGCCCGGATCCGGCGACTCGATCGACGAGCCATCGCGGGACGCATCGGGCTCCACCGCAGCGTCGACCTCGGCGGCGACCGCGGCCCCTCCGGGGTCGGTCGAAGACGGGTCGACGACCCGCTCCACGCCGACCCGGTCGGCGGCCGCGGGACGAACCGTGATGGTCCCCGCCCCGCCCGGCGAGCGCAACGAGATCCCGATCGCGAACGCGAGAACGCTGAGGCCGAGCATGACCACCAGCGGCTTGGCGAACGCCGTGATCCCCGCAATGGCACCCGGCGCGGACGCTGCGGCCGCGGCGGCGACCGCCGAACTCCGCATCGCCTCGCCGTTGGTGACCGGGGTGGTCCGACCAAGATCGATGAGCAGGTCGCCGACGGCCTCGAAGCCGAGCGCACGTTCGCCGGCTGCGGCTGCGTCGAGGATCGACGCCGCGTCGGAATACGGGCTGGCCGTCATGCGGCTCCTTCATCGATGAGCTTCGCGACCGCGAGGTGCCCCGCCATGCGTATGCGCTCGATCGGTCGACCGGTCACGACGGCCACGTCCTCGTCGGAGAGCGAGGCGATCACGCGTAGCGCGATGACATCCATCTCCAGGGGGCGGAGACGACGGATGCACTTGATCGTCGGATCGTCGGCGTCGTCAGGCGACGGACAGAGGACCCGACCATCCCGGGCCACCCGGAGAAGCCAGACGAGGGGGTCCACCCCCTCGGGCTGACCCGCCAGGGCTCGGCCGGCCCGTTCCCAGACGGAGTCCATGTCCTGCACGTCGTCGGGGGCCACGACTTCGAGATAGCGCACGAGGACCGGCTGGAACCGCTCGTACAGATCGGCCCACGCCAAGGCGTCCCCGGCGCGCGCGCCGGCAACGGACGGATCCTCCACGGCGAGCACGAGCGGCATGGCGCTCCTTCGTCACGCTTCGTGGGCCAGTTGACCTATTTCTCGGACCTGGGCGGGTCGAGCCATGGTCCGCCCTATCGAGCTTTCCTTGCTTTTCAATGGATTTCATCTAGTTTCTGTCACATGACCTCGCACCCACTCGTCACGGTCGCATGCTGTCTCCTGGTGCTCGCCGTCACCCCCAGGGTCGGCGCCCAGGAGACCGAACTCGGCGGCACCGGCGTCGATCTCGACGACCACGTCCTGACGGTCCATGCGTCCTACCCGGGCGGGATCGAGGTCACGACCGGTCCCGGCACGCCGTACGACGGTCCCCGACTTCGGTGCGCGTACTTCGCCGTGGATCTCGGCGGCCTCCAGGTGATCGACTTCGTGCTCGCCGACCCCGTTGTCGGGCAGTCGTACCTGTGGTCCTGCTGGGAGCATGGGAATCATCCGTATCTGGAACCGTACGATCCGACCTATCCGGTCGTCGTCGTCCACGACCCGACCGCCGCGCAACCCGGCCCGGCGATCACCACGCAGACCGTTGCGGCGTATGCCGTCGAGCACATCGCGTTCGAGTCGCCGGTGATCGCGACGGCGCCCGCGACGCACCATGTCGTCGGCGTGCCGACCTGGCTCGCGGTCACGAACCGCCTCGACTACGACGCCGTCTCCGCCCAGGCCGGCCCCGTGTGGGCCACGGTGCGGCCGGTGTTCCGTCACGTCGTGTGGGACCTCGGGAACGGTGATCGGCACGTCTGCGTCGGGGATGCCACGGCCGTCTGGCAACCCGACCGGGGCGAGCGGCAGACAACCGAGTGTGCGTACACCTTCGAGTCCGCGGCCGCCGGTCCGTTCCCCGGATCCGCGACCGTCATCTGGACGATCTGGCAACAGACCGATCAGGATCCCACCGGCTGGGAGGTCTGGGGTGAGGTCGCGTTGACGACGGCCGTCACGTTCGCGGTCGCCGAGCTCGAAGCCGCGATCAACTGACACGGCCGGCTCGGCCGGGTCGCCGCTCAGGCGACCTCGCCGAAGATCGACCGTGAATCGGCGCTGTGGTGGATGGCCACCTGGGTCGACGGGTGGTCGACGTCCCCGACCGGGAGCGGCACACAGACCCACCCCTCGAGGAGCCCGTCGACGAAGACCTCGGTGAAGTCGTCGAACTCCTGCGGCACGGGCCCACAGCCGAAGTTCCCGGTCTCGATCGTGCCGGCCCGATAGACGGCCCGCGTCTCGCCCCCGAGCAGTTCCCAGGTGAAGTTGAAGCCGGGTGCGAGCGGTTCCTTGCCCGCCTCGAGCAGGCGCATGCGCACTTCGAAGCCGATGTAGCGAACGCCGGCGGGCGGCGGCTCGATGAACTGGTTGTCGGCGAGGACCGCGTCGGTGATGTCCTCGGGCCGTTCGACCTGGACGGACCAGACCGACCCGTCCGCGTCGCCGAACGTGTCCAGGGTGATCTCGACCGGCCCGCCGTACGGGTGAGGGGCCACGCGGGTGCCGTCGCCCGACCCCGAGTTGATGTCGTCGCGAGGCGCCGGCACCGGCGCGGCAACACCGGGGGACCCGTCCGCCGCGAACACCGTGCGACTGTCCGAGATGTGGTGGACGGCGACCGCCGTGCCCGGATCGCTCAGGTCCTCGCTCGGCAGTGGGATGCAGACGAGCCCGTCGAGCGTGCCGCCGACAAAGACCTCGCTGAAGTCGTCGAAGTCGTCCGGTGTGACCCCGCAGCCGAAGCCCTCCAGCTCGACCGTGAAGGCGTCGTACGCCGTCGCCGTCGCGCCGCCGAGGATCTCCCAGGAGAAGTTGAACGAGGGAGACAGCGGTTCCTTCCCAGCCGACGCCAGTGTCATTTCGACGCGGAACCCGGCGAAGACGACCCCGTCGGGCGGCGGATCGTTGAACTGATTGGCGGCGAGCACCGCGGCGGTCACATCGGCCGGCGGTGACACCACGACGTTCCAGACCGAATCGTCGGCGTCACCGAAGCTGTCCATCTGCACGGCCGCCGGCGCGTCGTACGCGAACGGGTCGCCGACGGCTCCGGTCGGCCCGCTGGTCGCCGTCGTCGTCGGTGCGAGCGTGGTCGAGCTCGTCGATGAGGACGGTGATGCGGTCGTTGTCGTTGTCGTCGTCGAGCTCGTCGTGGAGGTCGGGGTGGCGGCGAGATCGTCACCGGTCGCCGTGGGAGGGTCGGCGAAGGACCCCACGACCTCCTCGACGTCCGAACCGTGGGACCCGCAGGCCGCCGCCGTCAGGGCGAGCGCGACGAGCCGCGCCGTCCACGTCAGGGATCTCGACATCGCCGGCCTCAGTCTGCGGGTGTGGCGACGAAAACCGGGATGGTGCGCCCGTGCTCGGCGGCCGACACCGCGTAGTCGGCATAGTCCGGGTAGACGGCGACGCCCCGCGCGTACCACTCGTCGCGCTCGTCACCGGTGACCTCGCGGACGGTGTAGTTGCGCGGTTCGGGACCGTCCTGCACCTGCACGTGGGTGGCGCCGACCAGGTTGTGGTACCAGCCCGGATGGCTCGGCATGCCGGCCTTCGACGCGATCAGGGCGTACTCGCCCTCGTGCTCGACCCGCATCAGCGGCACCTTGCGGATCTTGCCGGACTTGTGACCGACCATGGTGGTCACGATGATCGGGATGCCCGTGTCCATCAGCGTGTTCGCCTCGGTGCCACCCGACGCCTCGTAGGCGGCCACCTGATCGGCCACCCAGTCCCAGGTACTCGGCTCGTACTCGCGCTCGTCACTCATGGTCGTCTCCCTGTTCGGCTGCGTCCCTGATCGTGTCACACCCCGAGGAGGCGCGGCGGCTCGGGAACGGGACCTCTGCCCCTTTCTTGGCCACTGGGTGACGCCTAGGTTGGAGGACACCAACCCGGAGGTTCCCCCATGAAGAAACTGCTACTCGCCGTCGGCGTCATCGGGCTCATCGCCCTGATCATCAAGAAGCGGTCGTCCGATCGCACCGATTGGCAGGATCTGACCGCGAGCGAGGCCCGCGATCGGATCAACGACCGTTTCCCCGACCGAGTACCCCCCGACACGCGCGACATGGTGACGGACAAGATCGTGACCAAGATGCAGGAGAAGGGTGTGCTGGCGGACGACCCGATCGAGGGCGTCGACCTGACCGACACGATCGTGCTCGACGACGCGGCCGAAGACGTCGACGCGAAGACCTGACCCTCAGGGGCATTTGGCGCTGAGCTGGTCCTCGAACGCGTCGCGCAGAGCCCGCAGTTCGTCGTCGTCACCGGCGGCGGCGACTTCGTCCGCGGACAGACCGACGAGCTGTCCGTAGGCCGCCGCGTACTTCTCCATCTCGGGTGACGCCTCGTCGCCCGCGGCGAGGAGGAGCCGCTGGAGATGTTCGTCGACGAGTTCCACATAGGCGACCACGCCCTCCGGCGAAGCTGTCTCCGGCCCGCCGGCGGCCACCTCGATGAGTTCGTCGGCGACGGTGCAGAAGTCGGCGGGCGCATTGGTCGTGGTGGGCGCCGCCGCGATCGTCGTGGTCGTCGTCGGCGCCGTCACCGGCACGGCGTCGACCGTCGGGTCCGGCAGCACCTCGCGAGCGGCGGCGGCCGGCGGCTCGGTGTCCTCCGCGGCGAGCACGAGGGCGGTGCCGATGCCGATCGCCAGCACCGCGAGCACTGCCGCGACCTTGGCGCCCAGCGACACACCGCCCGTCGCGGCCGGCGCCGGGGCGGTTCCCGTCGGTGGGCTCATGGCCGCGTCCATGGCTGCGGCCCGGCTCTGGTCGACGGCCAGCGTCGACATGGCCACGATCGGGAGCGTTGCCAGCAGGGCTGCAGGCGAGACCCGAAGTCGCTTGGTCTCCGCGCAGGTCGAGCAGGACTTGAGGTGGCGGGCCACGCGCTTGCGAAGCAGCGGCGTGAGTTCCCCGTTCCAACCGTCGAGCAGCAGATCCAGGTCCTCGCAGTCGGCCCGGCCCTGACGAGCGACCACCAGCGAGGCCACCGAGGCCTCGAACCGACCCCTCGCCGCGTGGAGCAGTTGATAGGCGTTGTCGCGGGTGACGTCGAGCGCCTCCGCGAGCTCCTCGCCCGACAGTTCCTGTCGCTCGGCGAGTTCGAGGGCGGCCCGGTCACGCGGCTCGAGCCCGTCGAACGCGGCGGTGACGAGCCGGCTGAGTTCATCCTGCCGGATTCCTTCCACGAGGTCCGGGGCGCCGCTCGATCCCGCATCGACCCAGTCGCCGTCACCGGGGTCGTGGGCGACCTCCCGACCCCGACGCACCGTGTCGAGCGCCCGGCGGCGAGCGATCGAGAGCAACCACGGACGCAGGGCGCTCGGATCGCGGAGCTGATCGAGCGACTCGACGGCCTTGAGGAAGGTGGCCTGGACCACATCCTCGGCGTCGGCCCGGCTTCGCACGATCCCGTGGGCGAGGCGCCAGACCGGGTCGCGATGGCGGTCGAAGACGGGACCCCAGGCGGCCGGGTCGCCGTCTCGGATGGTCGCCACCAGCGCGGCATCGTCCGGCTGGGTCGGGGTGGAGGTCGGGGTGGAATCGGTCATGGGAACGCCCTCACCCCACCCGTCGGCGGCCCGGAGGCCGAACCAAGGGTGGGGGTTGGAGCTCGGTGGTCGATCAGGCGCCGAGCTCGGTGCCGTCGATGAGCGGCCCGTAGCCGTGGGCGATCACGAGCGCCTGCATCGCCTGGGCTCCCTGGCACCCGATCTCCTCGTTGGCGAGCATGATCGAGAGGTCCGACACGTCGAACTCGGGGCCCGGATCGAACCCGTTGACCAGTGCATTCATGGCGTCGATGTAGGGCTGCGACGTCGCTGCGTGGTCGATGCCGAGGTCCTCGGCGAGCATGATGAGCAGAGCGAACTGCATGCTGCCGCAGTTGCCGCTGCTGCCGTCGGTCGGTGTCGGCTCGTCGATGTCCTCGGCGTCCACGGTGTCATCGGCCTCCACGGTGTCATCGGCGTCGGCGGTGTCCGCCGCGTCCTCGTCGCCGCAGTAGTCGGTCACGAAGTCCTCCACCCGAGCGCCGAGCAGTGCGTCCTCGGGGCCGGGACCGGGGCTTGCCGGGTCGGCCGCCGCGATCGCGTTCCGGTAGTTCGTGAGGTCGGTGAGGGCATCGGCCGGGAAACCGGGCGTGGCGGTCGCTGCGGCGATGAGCTGATCGAAGCCGTCGACGAGGCGGTGGAAGTATTCGGTCATGGCCTCCGGCCCGGGAGCCGACGGACCGCCGACCATCGACGGCCGCACGGCATCCCACGTGGTGCAGAAGTCGGTCGGGCGCTGGGTCGGCACGGTCGGGGTCGGCACGGTCGTGGTCGTCGTGACCGGGACCTGGGTGGGCGTCTCCTCCGGCGTCTCCTCGCCGACCGGCTGGGGCGGCAGCAGCGGGTTGCCGCAGGCGCAGCGCACTCGGGGAACGCCGGCGTCGTCGACGAGCACGGCGGTGCCGGCCTCGAGCGTCGCCTGGAAGCCGCGGGCGGTACCGCTGCGGTAGGCATGGTTCGTGACACGGGTGTCGACGGTCAGGACCGTGGGTTCCCACGACCGGATCGTTTCGGCGATCCGCTCGACCTCGACGCCGGATGCGTCGGCCCAGGCGGCCGCGATCGCCGGGGAATCGGCGAGGAACGCGATGAGATCCTCGGGGTGACACTCGACGATCTCCGCATCGGCGACGAACGGGTCGTCGCCACGGGTCTCCGCGGCGGCGAAGTGGATCTGGGTGGTGACGAAGCGGGGCCGGGGCTGACGTTGCGCCGTGTCGCGTGACGTGAGCGTGATCTCGTCGGTCTCGACCGATGCGGGCTGGGTGTCGTCGGCGGTGCCGGGTCGACAGGCGGTGAGCAACAGGAACAGCACGACGATGAAGCCGACGCGGGTTGCTCGCAGGGATGTGGTGGGGGTGGACATTTCGGGGTCTCCTCGTTGGGGGTGTGAGGAGGAGACGCCGTGCGCCCCGATGTCTGAGACTTTTTCGAAGAATTGTTCCGGGACGGTCGTGCCGTCAGGGGAAACGGCCCTCCAGCACGTACACCCCGGTGACGGTGGCGCCGTTGCCGAACCCGCACTGCCAGCGGTCATCGACATGGTCGACGTAGGCGAAACCGTCGAAGACGACGATCTCGAACGCACAGTCGTCGAACTCGTCCACCCGCTCGTAGCGCGCCCGGTTGCCGTCGAGCGCCAGCGTGACCGGCTCGACGTAGGCGATGTTGTAGCTGGGTGCGCCCCGATGGTTGTTGAACTCGACCGTGACCTCGCTCTCGGTCACGTCACTGATCCGGAGCAGGCCGGCCGAGCCACAGCAGCGATCGTCCTCCTCGTCGAACGGCGCGAACTGGAACCGATAGTCGCCGGGCCGCACGAGCGGATCGAAGAAGTACGGCTCGTCGCTCGCCCCCGCGTAGGTGAGGGTCAGCGGGAGCTCGTCCCAGAAGCCGTCGGTGATGTCCGTCTCCCCGGCCGCATGGTCGAAACCGAGCGTGCCCGTGATGTTGCCGCCCGGGTCGAACTCATGGAGGACGACCAGGCCGGTCTCGCGGACCAGGCCGACGATCGTGATCGGCTCCCCCACGCGGGTGTAGGTGAGCTCACCGCGAAGGTACGCATCCTGCTGGGCGAGCCACAGGGAGAACTCGATGTCGCCGTCGATCGTGCCGGACCACACGGTGCGCGTGCCCGGGGCGGCGAGACCGCGGTCCGGAAGCGGGGCGAGCGTCGTGGTCGTGGTGGTGCTCGTCGTGCTCGTCGTCGGAGTGGTGGTCGTGGTCGTCGATGTCGCGGGCACCGCCGTGGTGGTCGGGTTCGTCGTCGCGGGCACCGTCGTGGTGGTCGTCGAGGGCTCACCGGCCGTGTCATCGCCGGAGCTGCACGCGGCGAGCGCGAGCGTCACAGCGACGAGGAGGAGACGGAGCCGCACGAGGCGAACGGTACCGGCTGGTCGGACCCGGGGCGGCCATCGGCAGGTCGGGCTAATGTCGCGACCACAGACGACGGGAGGCGGTCCCATGGTCAACTATCCGAAGAGTCAACACGGCTACATCAGCCTGTCCTACCGGTACCTCCGGATGGCGATGGTGGTGCTGGTGCTCACGCTGGGTGCGTCACTGACCGGCGAGATCATCTGGGGCACCGGATGGCTCGGCTCGATCAGCGCGTACTACTACACCCCGGTGCACTCGGTCTTCATCGGGATGCTCGTCGCGATCGGCGTCTCACTGATCGCGCTGAAGGGGCGCGACTCCATCGAGGACATGTTCTTCAACATCGCGGGCGTGCTCGCACCGGTGGTGGCGCTCGTCCCCACCACGGCGCCGAAGGATGGCATCGAGGCGGACGAGACCTTCATCATCTCCACCACGGGGCTCGTGCGGAACAATGTGCCGTCGTTCCTGGTCGGCCTCGTGCTCGCCATCGCCGTCGGCTTCGCGAAACCGTCCACCCGGGAGCTGCTCAACGTGAAGGCGCGCGATCTCGTGACCGCCGTCACCGGCACCAAGGCGGCCCGGCTCGGCGGCGTGGCGCTCGTGGCGATGCTCCTCGGTGGTGTGCTCTGGTACTTCCGGTGGAGCGAGAACTTCGCGAAGTGGGCCCACGGCACGTCCGCGATCGCGATGTTCTTCTTCATCTGGTGTGCCGTGCTCGTCAACATCGGGGCGCCGCGCGGACTCATGGAGAAGCTGTACGCGTGGCTCGGCGAGCCTCCGCCGCCGGTGCCCGAGCCCGCGCTCCGGCGGAAGTACGTGTGGGTCGCGATCGGGATGGCCGGCACCGCCATCGTCATCGGGGTGACCCAGTCCATCGAGTGGGACCAACGCGTCTTCTGGCTCGAGGCGATCGAGATCGCGCTCTTCGCCCGGTTCTGGATCCTGCAGACCTACGACGGCTGGGCGAACGGTCCCACGTGCGAGCTGCCGCACACCCACCCGGACGACCGATGAGCGCTAGTTGTGCTCCGCGGGGAGGTTGTCCCTGAGGTTTGAGGCTGGGGTTGCCCAGCCGAGTGCTCCGTGGGATCGGTGGTGATTGTAGAAGTGGATGAACCCGCGGTAGTAGGTGGCGCGTTGGGTCTCTGAGGTCCAGGGCCGGATGTAGGCCCATTCCTCGAGCAGGATGCGGTGGAAGCGTTCGATCTTGCCGTTGGTTTGCGGTCGCCTTGGGCGCGTCTTCTTCACCGTGGTGCCGGTGGTGTCGCATGCGGTGTGCCAGAGCTGTGAGCGGTAGCAGGGTCCGTTGTCGGTGATGACGCGTTCGCATTCGATGCCGGCGCGGTTGAACCAGTGGTTGGCGCGCAGCCAGAACTCGGCGGCGGTGAGGGCTTGTTCGTCGTCGTGGATCTCGGAGTAGACGAGCCGGGTGCGGTCATCGATGGCGGAGTGGATGTAGCGGTAACCGACGCCGGAATGGCCGCGAGTGGTGTCGTTGCCTCGGCCGTGGATGCGCCAGCCGCCGCCGTCGGGGATCGCGGCGATCTTCTTGATGTCGACGTGGATGAGCTCGCCTGGCCGGTCGCGTTGATAGCGAATGACCGGTTCGGCGCTGGCTCGGTCGCCTCGATCGAGTCGGCCCAGCCCCTCAGCTCGCAGGATGTTCTGCACCGTTGACGCGGCCAGACCCGTCTCATGCGCTATGTGATCGGCGCCCCACCGCCGCTTCTTGCGAAGACGGATCACTTCACGACGTCCCCGCGGGGACGTTTTGTTCGGTGATCGGTGAGGTCGCGATGAACGGTCCCGCAGACCACCGGGTCCTTCGGTCAGGAACCGGTCGCGCCATTTGCGCACCGTCTTCGCGTCGACCTGGAACCGCTGCGCAGTCGCCTCGATCGACCAGCCCTCTTCAAGCACACAGCCGACCATTCGGCGCCGACCATTCGGGGTCATCACCGCGTTCGGGTGCTGGGTTCTAGCGTGACTCATAGAGCCCTCCGGTTGAGATGTGAGTGGTGGAACACCCACAGCCTCACTCGGAGGGCTCAACCCATCGGTGGATCACCCCACCCCATCAACCCAGGGACAACGTCCCCGGTCGTCACAGCTAGTCCTCGTTGGCCGCGACGATCTGCTCGATGCGGAACAGATCCACGACCGCCTGCTGCTTGAACACCCAGCCCTGGCGATCGAACGTGGTGCCGACCACCGGGACGATGCCCTCCTCGCTCGCCCACCGGATGCCGTCGGCGTACCACGCCCCCGGGTCGACGTCGCTGTAGGGGATCTCGAAGTCGGTTTCCGGACTGCCGAACGCGCGCCAGAGAGCGGTGTACCAAACCTGGCGAAGTGTCGGGTTCTCCGGCTCGAAGTCAGTACCAGGCTGGCCCATGATGCCCTGCTCGGTGACCCAGGCGATCGCATCGGCGAACGATCCTGTCGGCTCCACATCGGCCTGGGACGGGGGCCCATCTGGGATGGGAGTACAGAAGTAGCGATGAATAAGGAGCGCAGCAACCTCTCGGGTCAGCTCGTCCTGACGACCAAAGTTGTTGCCGTCGCCGTTGCCGGACGCGAGTTCGATGTCCTGGGCCCAGGCGATGGCGTCGAGCACCTCCGGGCCCGGCGTCAGGAACGACGACGCGTAGTCGTCGAACGTCACCGCCGGAAGTGGCCGCACGATGTCATTGCAGGTGGGTTCGGACGCGACCACGAGCTTGATCTCCGAGCCGACCTCGACGACCGAGCCCGTCGACGGGTTGGTGCGCATCGCGGTCCCGGGCGGGAACTCAGTGCTCTCGCGGTACACGACCGTGACCTCGAGACCGGCGTCGGCGAGCAGGGCCTCGGCGTCGGCTTCTGTCATTCCCTTCACCACGTCGACCTCGACCGTTGCTACCGGCTCGGGTTCGGGCTCCGTCGTTGTCGGCGGCTCGGTCGTCGTCGTGGTGGTCGTCGTGGTCGTGGTGGTCGTGGTGGATGGCGTTTCCTCGCCGTCGAGCACTGCGACGTCACCGTCGTCGGGATCGCCATCATCACGCAGCAGCAGGAACGCGGCCGCGGCGGCGCCGATGACGAGGAGCAGAACCGGCACGAGAATCCACGGCCGCTTCTTCCGGGGCTCATCGTGGATGCCCATCTCGCGCTGGAGGTCCCCCTCGGCCGGATCGGGGTCGGGCGATGTCTCGCGGGACATCGTTTGTTCCTCGGGTTGCTCGTCGCTTCCGTCCTCGACGAACACCTCGGTCGTCGGAATGGCGGGCGTGGGATCGTCGGACTTCGATCGGGGCGCCACCTGCTGCGTCCACGTCTCGCCGTTCCAATAACGGATCTGGGCTGGATCGCTCGGATCCTCGTACCATCCAGGCGCCGGATTCTGATCACTCATGGACGCTCCAGTTCCCGCAATGAGAGAGCCACTACTCACTGGCGAGGATGAGGGTGACGCCCCCACATCCGCCGACTGAGTGGTCTATCAGCCTTTCGGGAGCGACACCGAACTGACCAGCGTTCCGGAGATCGAACCCGCGCCGGATGCGTCAGTCGGCTGCGGCCAGCACGAAGCAGAACGGGTGACCGGCCGGATCGATGTAGACGCGCCACTGATCGGGCTCCGGCTGCACGTCGGCCTTCACCGCGCCGAGCGCCAGAACCTGGATTTCGGCCTCATCGAGACTCCCCACCGCGAAGTCGAGATGGGCCTGTTGCGGCGGCACGCCGCTCGGCCACGCCGGCGGCTGGTGATCGGCGACCTCCTGGAACGCGAGCGTCACGCCTTCCGGCGCGGCCAGCTCGAACCAATCGCCGTCGGAATCGTCGGCGATCGGCCATCCGGTGATCTCCCCGTAGAAGGCGGCGAGGGCCGGCGCATCGGGACAGTCGAGAGCGGCGAGGCGCAGCGTGGCGATCATCCGGCAACGTTCGCGCACTTCGCCGCGGGGCGCCCGCTGAGGCAGGATCAGGCAATGGAACTTCGACTCGACAACAAGACCGCCCTCGTGACCGGTGGTTCACGGGGCATCGGCAAGGCGATCGCGACCTCGTTCGCGCAAGCCGGCGCCAACGTCATGATCACGAGTCGCAAGGCCGAGGCGTGCGAGGTCGCCGCGGCCGAGATCGGCCACGGGTGCCGGTGGACGGCAAGCAACGTCGGCGAGCCCGACGGTGCGGCGCGGGTGGTCCAGGAGACGATCGACGCGTTCGGCGCGGTCGATGTGCTCGTCAACAATGCGGCCACCAACCCCTACGCGGGGCCCATGATCGACGTGGACCTGCCGCGCTGGCAGAAGACGCTCGACGTGAACCTCACCGCCCCGTTGGTGTGGACGCAGGAGGTGTGGCAGCGGTCGATGAAGGCCGGCGGGGGTGTCGTCATCAACATCTCCTCGGTGGGCGGGCTGTCGACGAACCCGATCCTCGGCGTCTACGACGTCACCAAGGCGGCGCTCATCCACGCGACGAAGCAGCTCGCGGCGGAGATGGGGCCGGCCGTGCGGGTGAACGCGATCTGCCCCGGCCTGATCAAGACCGACTTCGCCCGCGCCCTGTGGGACGACGGCCGCGGCGACGAGGTCGCCCAGGCGTACCCGTTGAAGCGGCTCGGTGAGGTCGAGGACATCGCCGGTGCCGCGCTCTATCTGGCCGCCGAGACGGGCAGCTGGATCACCGGCCAGACGATCGTGCTCGACGGCGGCGGGTTGATCAGCTTCCGTTGAGCAGGCGGATCGACCGAACCTCAGAGTCCGTCCGGGTCGTCGTCATCGACATCGACGTCGTCCAGCTCCGGCTCGGCGAACCCGTCGTCCACGGCGTCGGCGAGCGTGGAGACCGGCTCGGAGAAGTCCGGCGGTAGCTCGAAGTCGGCGTCCACCGCGGGCAGATCGAGGTCGTCATCGAGGAGCGCGTCGATCTCCCGCTCGCGGGCGGCCTCGAGTGCCTCCCCCATGTCGTCGGGATCCATGTCGTCAGGCTCTTCGTCGCCGACGCCGGACTCTGCGGCGTCCTCGCCGAGTGGCACCTCCGCGGCAGCCACCGCCGCGCTGATCTCCGCGGCTCGCACGTTCGCATCGACGGAGGCGGGGCCGGCGTCGAGCATGGCGCGCACCACGAACGCGTCGAATTCGTCGTCGTCCACCGGGATCTCGGCGTTTCCGTTGTCACTCATTCGTCTTGCCCTCTCCAGCGACGTGGTTCCCGCGCCATGTCCGATGCGCCCAGGAGTGGAAATGTTCCGAGAATCACGGCTCGATGTCCTTTCCGGTCAGACATCGGCGGAGCGCTTCGCGACCCCGCGAGATCCGCTGCTTGACCGTGCCCATGACCACGCCCAGTCGGTCGGCGATCTCCTGATAGTCGAGCTCACCGATGAGCCGCAGCGTCAACACGTCGCGATACGCCGCGGGCAGACGGTCGAGGCAGTCGTCGAGAGCGTCGCGCAAGACCACCCGCGCCTCCGGCCCCGGCGTGGTCTCGGCTTCGACGGCGACGGCATCCGTCGGGTCGATCCTGCGGCGCCGGGCCTCCGCGAGGGCCGCATTTCGAGCGATCGGATACATCCAGGTGGTCAGCTTCGAGCGTCCCTCGAACCCGGCGAGGTGCCGGGCGATCTGGGTCAGCGCCACCTGACGGGCGGTCGCGAGCCGATCCTCGTCCTCTCGCCGCCACAGGATGGTGCGACACACGTTGTGCACGAAGTCGAAGTGCCGATCCAGAAGTGTCTCGACTGCGGCAGCATCGCCGTCGCGCACTCGACGCACGAGATCACCGTCGTCCATTCGCGCCAGACGGTTCCGCGACGGTCCGCTCACACCACCTCCAAGACAGAGGCGAGAGTACAGCCCCGCTCAACCGAGGAGTACCATCAGCGGACGCTCCACCAAGGGTGTCATGCAAGATCTCACGGCCGACATTGCAGCTCTCTGCAAGCACATCATCGCCGACCTCCCGAGCGGATCGCGCCTGCGCGACCCGCTCGCGACCGCGGCGGAGCGGGTCACCGAGCCACTCACCGTCGCCGTTGCCGGGCGACTGAAGTCGGGCAAGTCGACGCTCGTGAACGCGCTGCTCGGCCAACGCGTCGCCCCCGTCGCGGCCGGCGAGTGCACCCGCGTCGTCACCTGGTTCCGCTACGGATCGCGAGAGCGGGTCACGGTCACGCCCCACGAGGGTGCGGAGTGGACGGTCTCGCTGAGCGAGAACGGTCGCCTGCCCGAGGACCTCGGGGCGCCGGCGGCGAGCATCCATCATGTGACCGTCTGGCTGTCGAACGCTCGCCTCGAACAGATGACCCTGATCGACACACCAGGGCTCGACTCTTCGGACATCCCGTCGGCGAGCGCTACCGAGGACCTCCTCGGCCTCGGCGACTCGGTCGGTCCGATACGGGCCGCGGACGCGCTGATATTCCTGCTCCCCCACCTCCTCGAACAGGACACCGACCGACTCCACCGTGTCGCGTCCGCCCTCGGCAACACCGCCTCCTCCCCGATCACGACGCTCGCCGTGCTGTCGCGAATCGACGAGCTCACCGACGAACCCGATCCCTGGCCCCACGCCCGGCGCACCGCGGCAACCCTGTCCGAGGAGCTTCGACGGTGTGCGTTCGATGTGCTGCCGGTCAACGGTTTGATCGCGGAGACGGCGGCGGCGGAGGCATTCACCGAGGCCGACGCGCGTGCCCTGCGGACGATCGCCGCGACCGACACCGAGGTGCTCGAGATCGCGCTTCTCTCGCCGAGCGACTTTCGGGAGAGCGAGTTGCCCGCCACGCCGGCCGCCCGTGAGCGGCTGCTCCAGCTGCTGGGTCTGCAGGGTGTTCGGCGGGCAGTCCGAAAGCTCGGTGCCGATGCCACCGGGACCGCCGGTCTTCTCGCCCATCTCGCACAGGCGTCGGGATTCGCCGAGCTCGACCGCACGCTCGGCGAGGTCCTCGCCGAGCGTGCCCACGCCGTGAAGGCACGACAGAGCCTCGATGAACTCGAGCGTCTCTCCTACGCACGGGTTCCGGACCCGGAGCGCTCGGCCCTGGAGCAGCTGCGCCGAGGCGTGGGCGAGTTGTCCCTGCACCCTGATCTCCATCTGCTCGCGGAGCTGAGTGTCCTCCGGATGATCCGGCGCGACGGGCTGCGTCTGCCGTCGGCGGATCTGGCCGCCGCCGAGCGGCTCGTGACGAGTCGTACGCCCCACGAACGGCTCGGCGTGCCCGCAACGAGCGAGCCGGCGACCGTGGCCGAGACCGCTCTGGCCGCGACGACTCGCTGGCAGGCGCTCGAGAACGACCCGCGTTCCGACCGGGACGTCCGAGAAGCGGCGGCGACGCTGCGGCAGTCCTTGATGATCATCTGGGAGCGAGCAACGGCAGAGACGCAGGCTGAGCCGGCACGAGCAGGACGAGATCGGGAATGACGGGCGGGGAGACGTCGTCGCTGCTCACCGAGTCGGCCAAGCTCGCAGGTCGTCTCGATGCCGAGCTCACCGTCTCTCGTCTCGAAGCGGCGCGGGCCCGACTCACCAAGCAGACCTTCGGCATCGTGGTGGTCGGTCTGACCGGTGAGGGAAAGAGCAGCCTCGTCAACGCCCTCCTCGGCGGGGACCTCCTTCCCGCCGGGCCCGGCGCGTCCACCCGCCATCACGTTGCGGTCACTGGTGGACCGACGGAATCCGCGTCGGTGTACGTGGTCGACAGTGATGATCCCGCGTCGATCCTTCCCGCCGACCTTGCCGAGTACGCGACGGCCGAAGGTAATCCCGCCAACGAGAAAGGGGTCCGGGGAGTCTCGGTGCAGTATCCCTGCGACTTCCTTCGTGACGGTGTCGGAATCATCGACACGCCCGGCTCGGGGGCGGCGGGCCCACCGACTCTGGCGCTCACGCTGGCCACGCTCCACACCGCTGACGCCGTCCTCTTCGTCACCAGCGCGGCCGCTCCGCTGAGCCGGACCGAGGTCGAACTGCTCCTCGAGATCAAGGATCGGGTCGACACGGTGGTCATCGCGGCGACGAAGACGGACGTGTATTCCTCGGTCGACGAAATCATCTCGGCCAACCGGAAGGTGCTCGCCGGTCATCCGTCGCTCAGCGAGATCCCGTTCGTTGCCGTGAGCGCGCATCTCGCCGAACAGGCTCGGGCTGCGATGGGCGAGGGCAAGACGCAGCTGGCCGAAGCGGCGATGCAACGCTCCAACCTGCTCGAGCTGCGAGAGGAACTCCGACCGCACGGAATCGGCCGCCGGCGAGTCAAGGAAGCCAACGCGGCGAGCGAGACGCTCGCCGCTCTTGCCCAGCTCGAGATCAGGATCGCCGAGCGGCTGAGCGAGGCCAGGGCCGAGCCGGAGACCGTGCAGCGCCTGGAGGCGATGCAGCAGCGCCTCCACGACCTCGCCAGCACGTCGGCACGCTGGCGCGTCGACATGGACTACTGGTTGCGCAACCTGACCGCCGACTTCGACGCGCAAGCAGAGGCTCGTATCAAGGCCCTCGACACCCGCTATTCGGCCTTCGCGCGCGAGGGCCACACCGATCTGATCTCCCGCATCGAGCAGGACATGACCGAGTCGCTCGCCGCCCTCTGGCTCGAACTCACGCAGTTCCTCGACGACTGGTTCATCGAGACGCTCGTCGCCGCCACGGAGGAACTCATCGACGGCGACGATCTCGACATCCCGTTCGGCGCACTCGAGGTCCCGGCGTCGCTGTCCGATTCGATCGCGGCGTCGGCCGCGCAAGCGATCGAAGGCGCCAGAACGACGATCGGCGAGAAGACGATGGCCGCGTATCCCGGAGTGCTTGCGGCGTCGCTCCCCTCGTCCATGGCAACGCTCGGGATGGGCGCATTCGGCGGAGCCGTGAGTGCCGCACTGGCACCCGTGCTCGTCGGCGTCGGCGTCGTCGCCGGTGGAGTGATGATCCGGGTTCGGCAGCGCCAGAGCTCCGCGGCGTCGACCCAACGCCAGGCATTGGATCTCGTTCGATCGACCCTCGCCGATGTCCGCCGGACGCTCAGTCGGCAACTGGCACAGGAGACCGCCTCCCTTCGCCGAGAACTCGAACACGAGATCAGCGAACGGATCGCCATCCGCCGGCGCGAGACCGACCGCGCCCTGCGGGAGACGCGGGAGCTCGCACGGTCGGACGTCGAAGCCCGCCGGCGTCGCGTGGGCGAGCTCCAGGAACTGGATCGGACGCGGGCGGCGCTCGTCGTACGGGCCGAGGCGCTTCGATCGGGAGCGGACTGAGAATGCGCCTCGCCGCGGGAACATTCGTCGTTGCGGCGCACTCTCACGTCGTACGACCAAGCAGAGGAGACATCGCATGAGTGACCCCACGGCCGATACGACGTCCGGTACCGAACCCGAACGCCCATCCAGGCTCGATCATGTGGCGGATTGGCTCGACCGCCGCGGCATCTCGTCGACCCGTTCGTCCCATGCGATCCGCGCCGGCCTCTCGGCCGAGCGTCTGCGTGTCCCCATCCGGCTCGAAGTCCGTCAGAACGGCGGTGAGCAGCCTGCCTTGCTGTTCCGGGCGACGGGCGAGGCGACGTACGAAAAGGAACACTGGGGCAATCTCGCCGCGGCGTGCAACCAGTGGAATCGGGGCGCATTCCTGCCGACGGCTCGCCTCGCAACCGCCGACGACGTGGCCGCACTCGTCCTGGAATCCTGGACCCCGCTCGTCGGCGACCTCCCCGCCGAGGTCATCGACGTCCACCTCGAGCTGCTTCTGCGCTCGTCGGTCGCGTTCTGGCGCACCCGCGAGCAGAACGACCCGACCGACGAGGACTGAGATTTTCGAGTTTCATTGGAACATCGAGGGCATGGCTCGCATCTGACTCCATGACTCGACAAAGCGGAGGGAAGCCGAGATGGCTGACTTGAACTTCAACGGGATCGACGACTACGTCGAGGCCACCAACGACTGGAACTACAACGGCATCGACGACTATGTCGAAGCCACCAACGACTGGGACTACAACGGCATCGACGACTACATCGACGCCACCAACGACTGGAACTACAACGGCATCGACGACTATGTCGAAGCCACCAACGACTGGGACTACAACGGCATCGACGACTACATCGACGCCACCAACGACTGGAACTACAACGGCATCGACGACTATGTCGAAGCCACCAACGACTGGGACTACAACGGCATCGACGACTACATCGACGCCACCAACGACTGGAACTACAACGGCATCGACGACTATGTCGAAGCCACCAACGACTGGGACTACAACGGCATCGACGACTACATCGACGCCACCAACGACTGGAACTACAACGGCATCGACGATGCGCTCGAGGTTCCCGCGGTGCACACCGTTGCTGAGGTTCCGGTGGTCGAGGCCGTGCCGACCCTGGAAGCGCCGGGTGTGGACGTCTTCGAGACCATCCTCGCCCCCGTCGCCGAGCCGGTCTTCGTCAGCGAGCCGACCTTCACCGACGTCGCACCGGCCGCACCGATGGACCTCAGCTGGCTCAACGACTTCATCGAGCCCGCGCCGGCGGTTGCCGCTCCGATCTGGGAGACGGCGCCGGCCGACGACCTGGACGCCGCATTCGCCTTCGCCGACCAGCTCGTGGCCGACCCCTTCGCCCACCCGGCGCTCGAGAGTTTCCAGGACTTCGGCCCGGCCCTCGACCGGATCGCCGGCCCTGCCGCGATCGCCGACGTCATCGGCCTCCCGAGCTCTTCGAGCACCACGCTCGACGATCTGGTCTGGCAGACCACGTTCGGCGCGGCGGACCGGGCGTTCCAGGACCATCTCAACGGCACCGGCCTGGTCGGCCAGTTCAGCTTCCCGTCGCTGTCCACGCAACCGGGGCTGCAGGGTCTGGACACGTGGCTCGCCGACCTCGAAGCGAGCGCCCGAGCGTCGGGGGCCTGGCGACCGGGAGCCGGAGGGTTCGACGGACTCATCCTCAACGAGATCAACCAGACGCAGCTGGCCACGGAGATCCGTGTGCGGGATCAGATCCTCGGCGCCGACGACGCCCTCTTCGCCGCGCTCGACACCACCGGACTCGGCTTCACGCTGCCGAGCTGGATCTGACGCCGACCCGCCGCACGCTTGCAGAGGGGCACGACGATGGTGCAACGTTTCACGGGGGAGAAGATGGGCCAGAACGGCGGTTCCGTGTGGTGGTTGGCGGTTGATTTCGGCACCACGTACACGTCCGCCGCGATGCTCTCGGTCGAAGGACGGGTCGAAGTACTCGAGGTCGACGGCGTACGCCGCATGCCCTCGACGGTCGCTCTGCTCGCCGACGAGCTGGTGGTCGGCAACCCCGCAGATGCACAGGGGACGATGTTCCCCGGAGCCACCGAACGCAACCCGAAGCGTCTTCTCGGCCTCCGCTCACATCTCGCGCTCGACGGCGAGGCGATCCCGACGGTCGACGCCGTTGCCGCCGTGCTCACCGCCGTTCTCGACGAGGCCATGCGGCGTCACAACGGCGTCCCTCCGAACGGCGCCCTGCTGACGCACCCGGCCCGCTGGCCCCAAGCACGCCTCGACGCACTCGTCGACGCCGCCGAACGGGCCGGCATCACCGACGCGCAACTCATGCCCGAGCCGGTCGCCGCGGCCCTGCACTTCGCCACCGACAATGTGGCACCGGGCGACCATGTCGCCGTCTACGACCTCGGGGGCGGCACCTTCGACACCGCGGTCCTGCGTCGGACGCCGGGCGGCTTCGAGCTCGCCGGACCTCCGGGCGGTGATGATCGACTCGGCGGCGAGGACTTCGATCACCGGCTGGCCAACTTCATGATCGCCCACCTCGCCGGCGACGAACCCGACATGGCCGCGCAACTGACGGAGTCGGACGATCCCGAATGGACGACAGCGGCCGCTCAGGTCCTTCGCGTCGCTCGCGACGCCAAGGAGGCGCTGAGCCGGCAGACGACCTACCGCGCCCTCCTTCCCGCGCCGATCAACCACGAAGTCCGCGTCACCCGACCCGAATTCGAGGCACTCATCCGCGCCGACGTCCAGCGATCGATCGACGAGTTCAGCCACACGATCGAACGAGCCGGACTCGAACCCACCGATCTTGCGGCCCGCTATCTCACCGGCGGATCCAGCCGCATCCCGCTGATCAACCGACTCCTGACGGAGGCGTTCGACGATACGCCCGACACCTACGACGACCCCAAGGTCGCCGTCGCCATCGGCGGCGCCAAGGCCATGCAGTTGCCTCCGCCGCCGCTCATCGGACCGCCACCGGATCCGGCGACGATCATCAGCACCGCCGCCACCGTGCTTCCCCAACAGATGGAGCCTCCGCAGCAGACGGACCCCACAGAGGAACCGAAACCGGAGCAGCAGACCGCGAGTGGGGATCACGGGCCGTCCCTGGTCGACCGGATCGGCCCTCGTCGCCTGCTCGCCGGCGTCGCCGCGTTCCTGCTCGTCGTCCTCGGCCTGGCGTTCACCGTCGGTGGGGGCGGGGGCGACGACGAGGTCGGTTGGACGCTCACCGACGGAAGCGTGCGCTTCGACGCCGCGCCGACGGCGTCGGGGGGCACGGTCGAGAGGATCTGGGATCCCGACGGCGGCGAACTCGTGGGTCGAATCGTCATCGACAATCCGACCGACGAGACGATCACGGTGCGCCATGTGGAGTGGATTCCGAAGTCCATCGCCGCCCATGTCGACGATCTCGTGTTCAGTGTCGCGCCGGACGAGGTGATCGACCCGGATCCGATCGTTGCCTGGAGCGTCGAGCTGGCAGCACAGGAGCTCGTCCAGATCACCTACACCGCCGCGGTCGGCGACGACTTCGACCTCGAGGCTGCGGCCGAGGAGTGGAGTGCCGCGAACGCTGCGCTCGAACCCGGAGACGAGTTCGCCGCCGCATCGGACGGCGCATCCGGAAACGACCTCGGCGACGATGACGGCGAGGGCGACGGCGGAGACGCCGACGACGGAGACGGCGATGACGGCGAGGCGAACGACGACCCGGATGGCGACGCCGACGACGGAGACGGAGACGGCGACGAGGGCGACGACGGAGACGGAGACGGAGACGACGGAGAAGACACGACACTGTTGGGCGAGCTCTGCCCACCCAACCTGGAGGACTGCGACGACGAGGTGGAGCCGGTCGACCCGCCGATCGTCCCGACACCTGCGGAACCCACCACCCCCGACCCGCCGACGCCACAGGAGCCGCCGACGCCGCAGGAACCGACGCTTCCCGACCTCTCGGTCTTCATCACCGGGCCGTCGTCACTGGAGGAGGGTGAGAGCGGCACCTTCGGCGGTGGCGTCAGCGGTAACAGCGGCAGCTGGTCGATTTCCTGGACGTTCGGGGACAGTTCGAACGCGTCGACGCAGACGGTCAACCACTCCTGGTCGACCGCCGGTGCCTATACGGTCCGCGCCACCGTCACGGACGGCGCCGGCCGATCCGCCACCGCGACGAAAGCCGTCACGATCACGCCTGCGCCCCTCCCGGACCTCAGCGTCTCGTTCAGCGGGCCCTCCACACTCGACGTCGGCCAGAGCGGCTCGTACGACGCGACCGTGAGCGGTGCCGTCGACGGATGGACCATCAGCTGGGACTGGGACAACGGCGTCACGACGGTCCAGGACCCCGCCAACTACTCCTGGGCGGCTGCCGGCACCTACACCGTGCGTGCCACCGTCACCGACGGCGCCGGTCGGTCCGCCACCGCCACCAAGACGGTCACCGTGGTCGCGGTCAGCCTGCCGCTCCCGTCGATCACCGGAGCGAACGTGGTGACCGGGGCCGGCTCCGAGAACCTCTGCTCCAGCCTCGACCTCGACGACTACCACAGCCACGAGTGGACCCTCGAGAGCGCACTCCAGGGAAGCCTGGGCACCTTCACCAGCCCGTGCGTCACGATGACGTGCGGCGGCACCGTGACCGAGCTGTTCACGCTCTACCTGGACGTGTGGAACCCCGACCAGTCCTACGTCGGCCGAGCCGTGAAGCTGTTCTCGTGCGTGGCGAACTGACGACCGCCGAACCGCCGCTCAGCTCGCGGTCCAACAGGCGTCGTTGCCGAAGGTGGCGGTCTCGTTGCCGTCGGCGTCCTGGAGTCGGACGGACATCTCCACTCGCATCCTGGTGACCTCGAGTTGGGGTCCGTCGATCGTGGCCGTGACCTGGAGCGTGGACGGATCCAACCACACGGCGTCGACCGTGGCCTGCTCAGCGGGTAGGGCCGCGAAGTCCTCGTCGAAGACATTGCTCCTGACGTCGCCGCCGCTGAAGTTGACATCCACGGCGAAGCCGCCGCCCGGGTCGTAGGTGTTCGTCGCGGGATCGTTGTTCACGACGAAGCGGGGGTTGTACCAGCGCGTCGACGGCCCCATGGCCACCGACTCCCCGTCCCCGAGCACCGTCATGGTGAAGACGTAGGAACCGTTCTCGAAGACCACCGCGCCGGCGGTCGAGCCGAGCCGTTCCTCGACGAACTCCTGGTCGGCACGCTCCCGGATCGCGGCTTCCTCCGCGGCGAGGGCCGCGGCGTCCGGCGATGCGTCACCGACGGCGCACGCCAACGGTGGCCGGGATCCGGACGGATCGGTCGCAACCTCGCCATCGCCGGTCGGATCCTCGACCGGCTCGGAGGGCGTGCCGCCGTCCGTCGCGGAGTCTTCCGCCGCGGTGTCGTCAGCGGTGGGATCACCGCCGCCGGCGACCGTGGTCTCGCCATCATCGCCGAGCACCTGCGAACAGCCGTAGCCCAGCCCCGCGAGGATCCCGATCGTCACCACGATCCGGCGCCACCAAAGGCCGATCTGGTACTGCCGTTCCCGTTCCGGCTCGGTGCGCCGATCCTCTTCGAGCTGGTTCTGACGCCGCTTGTCGGCTTCGATCTTGTCGAGCAGCTCGCGCTGCTCGTCGAGGACCTCCTTCACCTTGCGGTCCGTCTCGGCCTGCGCGTCGGCGGCGTCGCCGGCCTCGATCGCCTCCTCGAAGTCGCGGATCTTGTCACCGATCAGATCGGAGAACTCGAGCTCGCCGTCGGGCAACTCGGATCCGGCATCGGCATCGGCCTCATCCGGCTCGGTGGTCTCCGCCTCGGGGTCGGGCGGGTAGTGCCCGCCGGTGATGACCCGCTTGCTGATCTCGAGATCGGGGATCACCGACTCCGGCAGGTTCTCCTCCCACTCGGTGCCGATCCAGTCCTCGAGCTCCTGCTCCTCGTCGTCGTCATCCTTCTTCGGGCCGTTCGGCCTCGGCGGATCGGGTGGGGAGTCAGTCACAGTCGACCTCCGCAGCGTCTTCTTCGTTCTCGCGGAGCTCGGCGAGCAGCGCTTGGGCCTTCTCCACCATTCGGCCGGCATCGCGACGGTCCTTGGACCGAGCCACACCGCCGGCCGCACCCGTCGGCAGCACCTGGAGGTCCGGCCCGGGAGCTCGTGATTCGACCCGCTTGCGGCGACCGCTGTCGATCCAGGCGTTGCTGCGACACACGAGGATCGCCACGCACTGCACGGTGACGATCGTCGTGGGGATACGCACCGAGATGCGCACGGCCGTGCGCTCCTGTTCGATGCCGGCGGACAGCTCCTCAACGAGATCAGTGTCCAGTTCTTCGAACGCCTCGGGGTTGAACGTCCGCCCGTGGCGGGCCCACGCACTGGTGCCGACCTCAACGGTGATCGGTCCGCCCGGCACCCGGAACTCCTGGCTCGACACGACCTCGCCGTCCTTCTCGGCGCCCTCCGGGCAGGTGTCCTCGTCCACGGGTGGCGGGTCGATCGTCGGCGGGTCGGTGATCACGCCGGGTCGGCCTCCGCCGGTCGTGGTGCCGCCGGTGGGGTCCGGCTCGGGCTCGGCGCCCGGCTCCGGGGCCGGCGGCTCGTCTTCGTCATCGGGCGGGCCGGCGGACCCGTCGCAGTTGTTGAGCGCAACCCGGGCGGCCTCGAGCCGGCGCCGCATCCGCTGGAAGTCCTCCCACGCCTCGGCACGGTCGGCGCGAGCCTTGTCCAGCGCCGCCTTGGCCTCGGGCAGGGCCGCGGCCGCATCGGCGGCCTCCTGCTCGAACGCCTCCCACTCCGCGAGCTGCAGGGCGTGCACGCGGGCGGCCTGCGCCTGCTCGGATTCCGACGCGTTCGGGTCGACCTCGACCTGCGGCGGCTGCTCACCGAGAGGATTGCGGGTGGCGGCCTCGAGACGGCCGTGGGCGTCCTTCGCCGCGGCCAGCTCCCGGTCGGCCTGCTCCCCCGCCGCGAACGCCGCATCCTTCGCCTCCCGAGCGAGCTCGAACTCCTCCCGCTCCGGGATGCAGTCGCCCGTCGGCGGCGGGACCGACCCGGACGGCCCTTCGCCGTCGTCGACGATCACGCCGGGCGGACCGGAGCTGGTGGCCTCCGGCTCGTCGTCGTCATCGCTCTCGTCGCCTCCCGGCGGGACGGGGATGAACTCGCCGAAATCCCCCGGATCGGCGCGGTAGAGGCGCTGCTGACGTCTCCGGTACAACAGGAACAGGGCGATCAGGAACAACAGCAGCAAGGCGAGGAAGGTGAGCGACTCCCAGTCGATGCCGCCGTCGTCGCTCGACCCGTCGACCTCGGTGGACTCACCATCGGCGGCATCCGTGGGCGCCGCGGCCCCGCCGTCGTCGGGCTCTGCCGCGGCGTCGGCCTCCGGATCCTCGGTCTCGGAAGGCGGATCCTCGACTTCGGGCTCGGGCTCGGGTTCGGGCTCTGGCGCCGGCTCGGGTTGGGGTTCCGGCGCGGCGCTCGCCGCGACGAGGAAGTCGATGAAGCCCTCGGGCATCTCCACGGTCGCGGACCATTCCTGGACGCAGTCGGTGCCGTAGAGATATTGAGCGATCAGCCGATTCCCGTCGACGCGGATGTCGTTGTACTCCTCGTCGCCGTCGGTCTCGAAGCTGATGTTGCCGTCCCCGTCGCTGCGGAACCGGCCGCTGTCACCCGTCGATCCCTGGGTGAACTCGATGTAGACGCCGTCGGCATCCTCACCGATCGTCGCGGTGTACGAGCCGTCCGTGAAGTCGCCGAAGCCGCAGGCCTCGTCGGTCTGGGCGAACTCACCCGACGCGGGCCCGGTGGAGCCGATGGTCGGGTCGTCCTGCGCCGAGGCGGGCGCGGCAAGCCCGAGGGTCCACAACCCGAGGACTGCCGCGAACAGGAGTCGCCGCATGGCCTCACCTCCTGGTCGACGGTACCCCAACCCGTTCTCCGGTGCCCGTGCCCTACCGTTGAACCCATGCCCGCGGTCGTCGAACCGACACCTTCGCCGTGGCGTCTCCTGTGGACGCCGGTCGGATTGATGGTCGTCGCCCTCGTGGCGATGTGGACGGTCGAGATCGTCGACACGGTCGCGTTGGACAGCGAACTCCAGACCAACGGTCTGCAACCGCGACGCCGGGCCGGGCTCGACGGCATCGTGTGGGCACCGTTCCTCCACGCCGACTACGGGCACATCGCGTCGAACTCGATCCCGTTCCTCGCGCTGGGAGGTCTCGTGGCCGCGAGAGGAATGCGCTACTGGGCGTGGGTCACGATCGCGGCGATCGTCATCGGCGGCGGCTTCACATGGCTGCTCGGCGGCAGCGGGAACCACATCGGCGCGAGCGGCATCGTGTTCGGCTACTTCGGGGCGATCCTCGGTGCGGCGGTGTTCGAGCGTCGCCTCCGGGCGCTCGGCGCGGCCCTGATCGCGCTCGGCTTCTACAGCAGCCTCATCGCCGGGTTGGTCCCGCAGGACGCCGTCTCGTGGGAGGGGCATCTCTTCGGATTGGTCGGCGGCGTGCTGGCCGCCAAGGCCCTGGCCGAACCACGCGTCGTCCCCGAGGAACGACCCGACGATCCCGAGCCGTGGGAGCTCGACGAGCCCTGGCTCGCCTGACGAAGGCTCGACCGCTCCCGAGCGATCAGTTGAGGAAGATCTCGTAGCGGTGGTCGTCCGTGGCGCATCGGGTGAACCCCATGCGCCGGAGATAGTCCGCGTGGTCCTTGTTGGACGCGGTCGCCCAGACGCACGACGGCGTGTGCTCACCGAACAAGGTCGACTCCCGGCTGTACACGTAGGTGCCGATCTTGAAGTCGCGGTACTGCGGAATCACGAAGTCCAGCTGCACCTCGAACGTGTCGTCGGCCTGCCGCTCGCCGATCAGCAGTCCGGCCGGGACCATGTCGCGCAGAACGAACGCGGTGACCAGGTCGGGGGTCGGCGCATACTCGAACTCGGGTTGGAAGTGCCCCTGGATCTCGTCGCGGTAGAACTCGAGGAAGTCGTTCAGGTAGCGCGACTCGGGCGCCACGTTCAACACACGGAAGACCTCGTCCTTGTGCCTCAGGAGCTGGCGCAGATACCAGAGGTGGATGCTCGAGGCGATCACGTTCACGGCCGCGATCGGGTACGCCTCGATGATCAGGGAGTACACGAGGAACGTCAGACCGCCGACGAGGCCGAGCAGCCGTAGCCGGAGGATCGACTTCTGGGTGATCGAAAGGACGATCAGCCCGGAGGCGACGTAGCCGATGAGCTCGACCCACAGTTCGTTGTCCATCGGCCGACCGTAGGCGCTGCGGGCGATCGGCTGTGCGCCTGCGCGGCGCCTGAGTAGAGTCGCACGCGGTGACGGCGAATCGGCGCGGGGCGGACGGAGTGCGGGCGGTGCTGGCATTCGTCGTGGTCGCGCTGGTGGCGGCAACATGTTCGTCGTCGAACGAAGCGGGCACGGACGCAGGCCCGTTGTCGACCGACGCGCCGACGTCACTCCTCGTCGGCGACGTCGGCCGAATCGACATCGCGGACAGCGGCTTCGCGGGAGCAGGACAACTCGTCGTCGAACGTGCGCCGGCGCCCTCTCTCGACGAGATCTCGCTGCCGTTCGACGTCCTCGCCGTGGGTGAGGGACTGGACGTCGACCTGACCGGTGATCCCGAAGGCTCGTTCGAGGTCGAGCTCACCCTTCCGCCCCGCCCCACGGACGATGCGCTCCCGATCGCGCTCCGACGGAGCGACGAGGGTTCGTGGGAGACCGTCGTCGGCCGCTGGGACCCAGACGCCGGCACGCTCACGGTCAACGTCGAGGAGTTCTCGAGTTGGTTCCCGTCGTGGCTGAACCCGGTGAACTGGGTGGCAGGTCTGATCGACGGCATCGCCGACTTCGTGACCGGACGGACCGATCCGCCCCACTGCAACAACGATCCTCCGCCGTGGGCCTCGATCTCGCCCGCCGGCAGCACCGCGCACACATGCCTGCAGTCGAACGTGGACGCCGAGACCGGGGATGTCCGGGTCGAGGTCCTCTTCAAGTCGAATCGGCGCAGCTTCCTCGCCGCGGACATCCCCCACGGCGTGGACTATGCGTGGGTCGAGGACCAGTCGGACTGGCTCCGGCCGATTCTCGCCTGGTTCACCGGCGAGGATTCCGACCGTCATGTACTCCTCCCCGGCGGCGACCAGTACTCGTTCGGGTTCGAGCAGCCCGAGTTCAACCAGGACGTGCACATCGTCATCCTGCCGACGCCGGGCACGATCATCCTGGATGGCGTGTTCTCCGTGCTCGGACTGGTGGGGGCGAGCCCAGAGGAGTGGTTCACCAGCCTGTTCGGCATCGCGAAATGCCTCGGCAGCGTGGCCGGGATCGACATCTACTCGTTCGATCTCACTCCGGAGTTCGACCTGCGCACGATCTTCGGGGCGTTGCTCGACTGTGTCTTCGACCTCGTGCCGACCCTCACCGACGCAGGTTTCGCAGCGGACTTCCTGGGCGATCTCGAGGCGAACGGCGTGGTCGAATTCACGGCGACCGGCCGCCAGGAGGCCCTCGACAGCATCACCAAGGGCTCTCGGTCGCTCGGGGCCGCCCTCTCGAAGATCAACAAGGCGATCGCCTTCGCCACCGTCGGCTTCGACGTCTACGACAAGATCGTCGACAACGCCGGTTTCACGTTCCAGCCCGCTGTACTCACCATGCTCGGCACCGAGGTCACCGATCCCCAGCCGGGCGACTTCGACATCGATCTCGGCGGCGTGGCCATCGGTGCGGGACCGCAGCCGATCTACTTCGTGCTCGACACGTCGGGTTCGATGGCCGACCCGGGCGATGACGGCAGCGTCAAACTCGAGACCGCCAAGGGCGTCGTACGAGACTTCGCCGGCCTGATCGAGCCCGACCAGCCGACCGGCCTGTGGACCTACCCGGCGCCGGTTGGTGGGAACTGCAACCCGGGCTACTCCCGCGTGCCGTTGGGCACACGCGACTTCTCCCAGATCATCGCCGTGTCCGACACCCTGTCGGCCGACGGCAGCACACCTACTGCCGAGGCGATCCGCGCGGTCGTCGCGGACTACCAGCAGGCGGGCTACGACCGGGGCACACTCCTCCTGATCACCGACGGCGAGTCGAAGTGCGACGATCCGTGTCAGGCGGCTCGGGACATCCTGGCCACGGGGTTTCTCCTCGAGGTGAAGGGGATCGCCTACGCAACGACCGAGGCGAGAACCGAGCTGGACTGCCTCAGCGAGGTGACCAACGGCGCATCGATCTACGCCGGCGACGAGGAAGCGCTCGCGAGAGCCGTCGACTCCGCCTCGCGACCGACGCTGTCGGTCGAACTCGATTTCGAGCGTTCCTTGGTCGCCGACGTCGGGGTGGGTGCCGGCGCGGCAGAGATCACCGCGACCGTACACAACACGTCCGAGACCGACGCCCGCAACGTGATCGTACGGTTGGATTTCGCGACCACGATCACCGCGACGATCAGCCCGGTGCGAGCCCTGGGCAACCTCGGTCCCGGCGAGGAGGCGTCCGTCACCTGGCGCTTCCCCGCGTCACTCGACCTCGCCGGACGCACCGTCGAGTTCGACGTCATCGCCGGCGCCGCGAACACCGACGAGCAGTCCGTTCAGGCGGGCGCGATACAGATCATCGACGCGTCGACCCGTGATGACGCCGGCGACATCCTCGACTGGTCCAACGTCGTCATCATGGGCGACAGCTACACGGCCGGCGAGGGCGCTGACGACTACCTCCCAGGAACCAACGATGCCCTGAACGGGTGTCATCGAAGCCTCGACACCTATCTGGTCGACGAGTGGGAGTTGGACGCGACGCAGATCCTCGCCTGCTCCGGCGCCGTCACCCGTGACCTCTACTACTCGCAGAGCGGAAACCTCGTCGACAGCCAACTCCAGCAGCTGCGCGACTACTCGTCGCGACCGGCCGGACCGCCCAACGCGGTGGTGATGACCATGGGCGGCAACGATGCGGGCTTCGGCGCCCTCATCAAGGCATGCATCCTGGCCACGGACCCCTGCAGCGAGAACGTGGACAAGGTGTCGTCGCAGGAGTTCTTCGACACCCGACTCGGCGCCCTCGAGGTCGGTATCACCGAGACGAATCAGGACGACCCGCAGAATCTCATCGCGGCCCTCGTCCACGCGTATCGCGCGATCGACGGCGTGCTCAACTCCCGAGCGGCCGTCGGCGAGCGGGGAACGACCGCACCCATCCTCATTCCCGCCTACCCCCTCGCCGTGCCCCGCACCGATCAGCCCTGCCTCTCGCTGCTGACCATCGATCAGAGCGAGCTGAACTATGTACAGAAGTTCGCCACCGGTCTGAACGCCCGAGTCGAGGCCGCTACGGCGATCGCCCGGGAGCACTTCGACGTGCCCGTATGGTTCGTCAGCACGACGGAGGACGTGTTTCAGCCCAACCACAGCATCTGTGACCGCGAGCCCTGGGCCCGAGGACTCGAGTCGTTCAACGGGTCCGGCCTCGACCTTCGCCTCGCGTTCCTGTCGCCCGCCGCGGCAACCGTCGAAGCCGCCCAGCGGGCACTCCAGGAACTGTTCCACCCCAATGACCTCGGCTACGACGCAATATCCCGCGGCATCGTGAGATGGACGTTGACCGACGAGGCAGCAGCGGCCGAGCAGTTCCTGATCGACGCCACGCCAGCGAACCCGGAGATCGTCCGGACGTGGGACGCGAGTGAGGTCGTTCTCGGGCCGGGTTCCGGGCCGCAGGCGCTGCAGATCCAGGGCCCGACCGGTGTCACCGTGCAAGGCGGCGGGTTCCTTCCGTCCTCGTCGGTGGACCTCCGAGTCGAGTCGACGCCCGTTGCGCTCGGCCAGGGATTCGTGGACACGGACGGCAACGTCTCGGTCGACGTGATCCTCCCGAGCCTCCCGGTCGGCGACCACACGGTGATCCTCACGGGTGTGGGCGACGACGCCGAGCCCCGTGTCGTCGAGATCGCCATCACGGTGTCCGAACCTGACACGCTTCCCCGGGAGTTCGTGTTCCTCGGCGTCGCCGCGCTCTTCCTGATCGTGGGCCTGGTGGCGCTGTTCATCGAGAGACGGAGGGCTGTCCGCCCATGACCGACATGCCACCGCCGCTGCCTCCACCCCCGCCGGACTCGGAGCCCCAGCCGGAACCGGAGGACAGTCGTCCACCGGTAGCAGCCGAGAAGCCGTCCCGCCGTCGTCGACCTTCGGCACGGACGATCAGCCGGGTCAGTCTCGTCCTGGTCCCGCTTCTGCTCGGCGCCGCCGGCGGCTGGTGGCTCAAGGGCGCGCTCGACGACGAGGTCGCCGAGCCGGCCGTCACGGAGGTCGGCATCGCCGTGATCCGTCCCGTGGAGGTCGTCGACACGCCGGTCGAGACGGGCGTGAGCGTCACCCCGTCCGTGGTCGGGCTGACCCAGGACCAGGCTCGGGCGGTGTTCGTCGATGCCGGACTCGGCGACGACGACGTCCGCATCGAACGCATCGACACCGCGGGCGAGGCCGGCCTGGTCATCGATCAGGACCCACGACCGGCGGAGCCGCTGATCGGCGACGTCGTCCTCTTCGTCTCGCGTCAGGCCGAGACGCCGGACCTCGTCGGCATGGCGACTGCCGATGCCCGGGAGGAGCTGGCCGACTTCGGCGCCCGCGGCGTGATCGTCCGCACCTATGTCGAGGGAGCCACGCCGGAGACCGTCGTCGAGACCACCCCGGCGGCCGGCGAGCCGCTCGATCACGAAGTCGAACTGCTCGTGGCCGAGCCGCCCGCCGCACTGTTCCTCACCGAGCTGCGTTCCGCCGAGAGCGGCGGCGGCTGCCAGCGCCGCGATGTGCAGATCAACGGCACGATCTTCGACGACTCGCTGACGTGCACGCCGGATCGCACCAACGTGGACTATCTGGAGTACGCCCTCAACCGGCAACTCTCCAGCCTCGACGCGACCATCGGTGTCTCCGACCTGGCGGACGACACGGCACGGGTGACGTTCCGGGTCCTCGCCGACGACCGGTCGGAGGAGTGGACGCTCGGCTACGGCGAGTCGCAGGAGATCAGCATCGACCTGACGGGCGTGCTGCGGGTGCGCCTCGAAGTCACCCGGGCTGCAGCGTTGGACGACGGCGGCGGCGTCACCGTCGGGTGGGGCAGCCCGGTCCTGCTCGGCTCGATCGAAGCGGTCGACGCCATGCGCAACCAGCCGAGCCCATGAACGGGTCGTCCGTCCCGCCGGCAGTCCTGCGAGGGACCGTCGAGGTCAACCGGTTCGGCTGAGGATGCCGCCGAGCGCGGCGGCCGCGGCGCCGATGCCGAGCACCATGAATCCTGGCGACATCGCGGTGAGGTAGTCCGCGACGTTGAGTTCGAGATACTGGTTCTCGTCGCTGCTGAGTTCGATCAGCGTCGCAAAGATCACACACACTCCGGCAATGGCGACCAGCCAGCCGATCATGCTGATGAGGCCGCCACTGTTGCCTGCTTGAGAGGTCGGTGCGGCTCTCATCGTCGGGGCTGCTGTCGGAGCCGGTGCGCTGGGCACCGGCGCCGAAGTGGGGGCCGGGGCAGACTGGGGCGGATACCACTTGCCGTCGGCGGCAACCCACCAACCCTCACCCTGTGATGTGTCAGCCAATGTGCTCTCCCTCTCCGAGTCGTGTCGCGAGCATCGACGAGTGTGTCATCCGTTCGGACCACCGCCAAGCGAGCGGATCTGGCCTACGGTGCTCCCGACCAACAAGACAAGGACGTTCCATGGCGGCAACGCTGACGATCAACACGAAGCACAACCCCCTCTCGATCTTTCTCTACATGACCAAGATCAACCTCACGATCGATGGGGTCGAGGAGCGGATCGGCTGGGGAAGCGAGACCCGTACGCTCGAACCGGGCTCGCATCAGGTCGATGTCTCGTTCCAGTACTTCGGCCGGGCCGTGGGCAAGTCGTCCACCACGCTCGACCTGGCGGACGGTTCGGAGACCACGCTCTCCTACAAGGCGCCGATACTGGTGACCAGCTCCGGCAAGGTCACCGTCACCTGACAGACGGCGGCGCGACGGACAGTCGCGAGCAGGCGAGCGCTCGACTCGCGCCGACTGATCCGTCAGACTGCGGTCATGATCCGTCGACGTGCTCGGTGGTCCTGTGTGATCGTGACGTTCGTCGTCTTCGCCGCGGCGTGCGGAGACGACGACGGAAGCGCGGGCGACACCACTACCGACACCGCACCGATATCGACGTCGACGTCTGAGCCGGCGGCGACATCCACCACGGTGCCGCCCTTGACGGCGTCGTTTCGCGGCGTGTCGGAGGACACGATCGAGCTCGGCATCGCGGGTGTCGATTTCAATCAGCTGCTCGACCTCGGCTTCATCGACTTCAACCACGGCGACGAGATCGCCATCTGGGATGCGCTGATCGCCGCGGTCAACGACGACGGCGGAATCCACGGCCGACGGCTCACGGCCATTCATGACTCGTACCTCCCCGTCGGCAACGTCGAGGCGGAGGAATCCTGTCTCTACTTCACCGAGGACAATGAGGTCTTCGCCGTGCTCGGCCTGTGGATCGGCGATTCGGTGCTGTGTCTCACCGAGACCCACCAGACCATCCATGTGGGTCACCTCATGCGTCAGGAGTGGATCGACCGGTCGATCGCCACCCTCGCATCGCCGGACATGGCCGAGGAGCGAGAGCTCCAGGTGCTCCTGGACGTCCTGTTGCTCACCGACCGTCTCGATGGACGAACGATCGGCGTCCTGACCAACACCTCGGCGGCGTCATCCGTGGACACCGTGGTGCGACCGTTCGTCGAGGCGAACGAGTTGGACCTGGGAACCGTCGGCGTGATCACCGACACCCAGGGCGACCAGATCGCCGTCGACCGCGAGATCCTGCGGTTCACCGAGAACTGGAAGCTCGACGGGGTCGATTTCGTCCTGGTCGTCGGCACCAGCGGGGTCGGCTCGATCGCGGACATCCGCGACGTGATGGGTGACATCGACGTCGCCGTGCTCGACGCCGAGACCTTCCAGCAGATCTTCGGGGCTGCGACGGAGGCGGAGCGGGACGGCTTCGACGGGGTGTTGACCGTCGCCGGATTGTCCTCCACCAACACCGAACAGTTCGAGGAACCCCTGCTCCAGGAGTGCATCACGACGGTGGAGGAAGCCGTTCCCGGCCTCACCGTGGTGCCCACCGCCGAACTCGTCGGGCCCGAGGACTGGTTCGCCGGGATCCGCGACGCCTGCTCGTCGCTCGCTGTATTCGTCGCCGCGGCCACTGCAGCCGGCACCGACCTCACCAACGAGACGTTCGAGGCCGGACTCGAATCGCTCGGGTCGATCGACCTCCCGGGGCAGGCGTTCTCGTCGTTCGGTCCGGGGAAGCACGACGGGGAAGACGGCTTCAGGCTCGTGGCGTTCGATCCCCACGACGGCGAGGAGGGCAGCTTCATTCCCCTCACCGAGATCGTGAACACGGCCGAGGGCTAGCGGGGCGCTTCCGGAGCCGGTCCTCAGGAGCGACTCGGCCAGTAGGCGATCGGGTTCTGCGAGTTCGACGCGAAGTCGACGCGCCGACCGAACGGCCCGACCCACGCCTCGAAAACCGGGCCGTGGCGCACGGGCTCGGCGGCGAAGCACCGACGACCATCGGCCCGCTGTGTCCACGAGCCGATCCGCATGACCGCTCTCGTCACGCCCTCGTGCACCGCGACCGCATGCTCGCACCCGCGCCGCTCCACCGAATCACGGCTGATCTTCCACCATGCCCGCGTGGCGTCGACCAGCTCCTCGAGCGTCATGCCGGGCCGATATCCGTTGCCCGCCCGCCGGACACCCGCCTCCATCTCCTCGGGCATGTCGGTCCAGCGACTGAGACGGATGAGAACGGCCGGGGGCGCGTCGGCGGGAACCGATTCGGCACCGTAGGCCGACGCGTACTCGCTCAGTGGGCGACGACCCACGCTGGTGCCGTGTCCGGCGACGGCGTTCGTGAGCCCGTCGAGGCTGTCGATGAGCGCCGCTTCGACCAGGAACGACTCCGGCTCGGTCAGCCCGTGGCGGACGATGTCGAGGCGCGGCTCGAGCCCCGCTTCTCGGATCGAGCGGATGCGAGCCAGCTTGGCCCGGTTGCGGCGGTCGTCGCCCTCGATGTCGGCCTCGAAGCCGTGGGCGAGAAGCCGTTGACCGGTCCCCTTGCCGATGTAGAACGTCGACCCGTCCCGAGGGTCCACGAGGGCGTAGACATAGAACGGTCCGAGCCGTTCCGCGACTTCGGGCGGTAGGGGGCGGTCGGCCATCGTGTCGGTCTACCCCAACGATGGGCGCCGTCAAGGTCATTGCCCCGACGCGAGGCCAACGGGAACGACGCGCTCGCATCCGGCCCGGCGCAGCTCGCGCGCCGCGACGGTGACGGTCCACTTGCTGTCGATCACATCGTCGACGAGCAGGCACGAGCCCACGATCGGCGTCTGCACCGCGAAGGCGTTCCAGACGTTGCGGAGCTGGGCGTGGGAGTTGCGCATGCCCACCTGGAGCTCCGTCGACCGCGTCTTGGTGACCGTGTCGTGCACCGGTAGCCCGAGACGGTCCCCGAGGCGGTGCGCCAGCCCGGACACGAGTCCGGGATGTCGCTCCGACGGGATGAAGCCGATCCAGTCGGGCATCGGCGTGATCGACGCCACGCACATCTCGGCGAGCGCATCGACGAGGGCGTCCTCGAAGGGTCCGCCCGCGTCCCTTCCCTGCCGAACCACCGGACCCCACCCGGCCCCGCCCAGGCGGGTGAGACACCACCCGTCGTCGGCCTGCTCGTCGGCGGCGATGCGCCCGGAGACCTCCTCCAGACCGGCCGGCCACTGCTTTCGCCGGCCGATCGCGACGAAGTCGCGGCGCAGACGCTCGTCGGCCTCGGCCATCACCGCCGAATCCGGGTCGGTGCCGAACGTGTCGCCGCGGCAGTTGTCACACACACCGCACGGCGGGGACTGCGGGTCGTCGAGCAGACGCCGCAGGTAGGCCATGCGACAGCCGTCGATGCGTTGGTACTCCTCCATGGCCGCCTGCTCTTCACGGCGCCACGCGTTGACCTGACCGACCCGTTCGCGCGGATAGACCCACGGCTTGGCGGTGCGGATCCAGGCCGACCCGACCTTCGCCACGATCTCCTCCACTTCGAGCTGCACCATCAGGTTGTCGAGCCGGCTCGTGCCGATGTTGACCGCGACGGCGAGCTTGCCCCGACTCACCGGATCCTCACCGTCGCCGAGCGCACCGAGGATGGCGTCCACCTCCTCCTCGGCCGGGAACGCCTGGGAGATGAACCAGTCCTGGATGTCGCGGTCCTCCGACCCGCTGAGCAGGACGCCGTAGCTCTCGTCGAGCGCTCGCCCAGCCCGCCCCACCTGCTGGTAGTAGGCGATCGGGCTCTGGGGCATCTGGTAGTGGATGACGAAGCCGACGTCGGGCTTGTCGTAGCCCATGCCGAGCGCGGATGTGGCGACGATGCACTTCATCTCGTTGCGGACGAAGGCATCGAGCGTCGCCTTCTTCTCGGCGACCTCGTCCTCACGGCCCCCGCCCACGTACTCGCCACAGTCGATCCCGTGATCTCGGAGGAAGGCGGCCACCAGGAAGACGTCGCTCACGGTCAGGCAATAGACGATGCCGGAGCCGGGGAGGCGGGGGATGTTGGCGGCGAGCCAGCCGAGACGCGCATCGGCGCGCCGCTTGTCGGTGTGCACCTCGAGCCGCAGGCCGTCGCGGGCGAGCGCGCCGCGGATGGTGAGGATGTCGTCGCCGAGTTGGGAGGCGACGTCGGCCACGACCCGGTCGTTGGCGGTGGCGGTGCAACCGATCACCGGCACGCTCGCCGGGAGTCGGGCCAGGAAACGCCCGATGCGGCGATAGTGGGGACGGAAGTCATGACCCCAGTCACTGATGCAGTGCACCTCGTCGACGACCACGAGCCCCACCCGGCTCCCAACCTGCGGCAACCACTCGTCGCGGAACACCGGATTGGCGAGCCGTTGCTCGCTGATGAGGACGAGGTCGACCTCGTCGGCGTCGAGCCGGTCCTTGATCTCGTCCCACCGGTCGCGGTTCGTCGAGTTGACCACCGCGGCACGAAGCCCCATGCGGGCCGCCGCCTCCACCTGATTGTCCATCAGCGCGATCAGCGGTGAGACGAGCAACGTCGGCCCCGCGCCCCGATCACGGAGCATGCGGGTCGCGATGAAGTAGACCGCCGACTTTCCCCAGCCGGTGCGCTGCACGACCAGCACCCGGCGGCGGTCCTCGACCAGTTCGCGGATCGCCGCCAGCTGCCCGTCGCGAAAGGTGACGTCGTGACGGTCGGTCAGGGCCCGGAGATGGCCGGTCGCCTCGGCTTCGATGTCGTCCACGACCCCGGTCTACCCCACCACTGCGCGATGCTGACGCGGTGTTCTTCCCGTACCGCATCGATTCCCGCTTCCGCCCGCTGCTGAAACCGTTCGGTGTCGGCGACGACGACGGCGTCACGCTGGCCGACGAGCACCTCACCGCCACCTTCGGTCGCGCTCGCCTGCGCACGCCGCTCGCCAACGTCACCGAGGCCCACGTGACGCGGGACTACCAGTGGTGGAAGGCGATCGGAATGCGGCTCTCGTTCGCGGACGACGGACTCACGTTCGGCACCGCCACGCACGGCGGCGTGTGCGTGCACTTCGACGAGCGGGTGCGGCGGGTGATCGGATTCAAGGACCACTCGGCGCTCACCGTGACCGTGGACGATCTCGACGGACTCGCCGCGGCGATCACCGACCTCCGCTCAGCCCAGTAGCGCTTCGAGCTCCGTCCGCTCCTCCGCGGTCATGGCCCACGACCCGGCCGCGGCGTTGCCGGCGGCCTGCTCGGCCTTGGTGGCTCCGGAGATGACCGTTGTCACCTGCGGGTTGGACGTCAGCCAGCTCATCGCCGCGTCCAGCACGGTGCGTCCCCGCTCGGCTGCCCACGCGGACACGGCTTCGACCACGGCGAGTCGTTCGTCCGACAGGAAGAACCCGGCCCGCTCGCCCCACGCCTCGAGTCGGCTGCCGGCGGGCAGCTCCGCACCCGCCGTGTACTTGCCGGTCAACACGCCGGACTCCAGCGGGAAATACGGCACGAACCCGATGCCGTGGCGGGCACACGCCTCCAGGACGCCGTTGGACTCCGGCTGACGGGTCAGCAGGCTGTAGTGGTTCTGAACCGTCACGAAGGACGCGCCCGTAGCGGCCCCGGCTGTCGTCGCTTCGTCGAGCTGGTCGGCCGAGAAGTTGGAGCACCCGAGCTCGAGGACCTTCCCCTCCGCAACCAGGTCGGCCAGCGCGCCGAGTGTCTCGCCGATCGGCACCGACGGGTCGGGGTTGTGCATCTGGTAGTGGTCGATGCGATCTGTGCCGAGCCGCTCGAGCGATCCGTCGACCGCGGCACGCACGGCCTCGGGGCTCCCGTTCGGCGGTGCGCCGTCCTCGGCCGGCAGCATCCCCCACTTGGTGGCGATGGCGACCTGATCCCGACGGCCGGCGAGCGCGGCGCCGAGATAGCGCTCGGAGGTGCCCCCGCCGTATCCCTCGGCCGTGTCGAAGTAGGTGATTCCGGCCTCGATCGCCGCGTCGACCACCACCTTCGTCTGCGCCTCGTCGATGCGCATGCCGAAGTTGTTGCACCCCAGCCCCACCACCGACACCTCGAGCTGACCGATCCGTCGTGTCTCCATCCGCAGATCATGCCGCACCGGCACGATCGTCACCGGATCGACAACCCGAAGATCACTCGGCCGGCGACCACTGGGACCCGGGACGGAGCCGGTAGACCCGCTCCTCACCGATGTGGCGCAACGAACGCGTCCCGAGACTCCGCAGGGAGAACCGCCGATCGCCGGCCAGCGCGTCGCGCAGATCCTGGCTCACGTTGATCGCGCCGGACCGACCGATCCCGACCAGCCGATTCGCGAGGTTCACCACCGGGCCGTAGAGATCACCGTCCCGCGTGAGGATCGGTCCGTACGCCATGCCGACGCGCACCCCGTTGAGCATCGGGTCCTCGGCCACGGCGGCCTGCAACGCGAGCGCGAGCCCGGCACCGGCGACCGGGTCGGCCACGGTGAACATGGCAGCGTCGCCGATCATCTTGACGACCCGTCCACCATGCTCGACCACGAGCCCCTGGACCAGCAGGTCGAAGTGACCGACCACGACGGCGAGGTCGGCATCGTCCAGCTCGAGGCTGAGCTCGGTGAAGCGCACCAGGTCGACGAACCCGACGACCTGGCCGCCGGATTCGGCGTCCATCACCAGATCGACTCGGCGTCGCGCAGCTGCCCGCAGATGACGCTTGAACGAGTAGTCGACCACCTGCGAGAGGAACGGCAGCAGTTCGCCGGCCCGTAACGCGACCGAGTCGCGAGCGCCGGGATCCTCGGTCGCCGCGTTCGCCTGCATCTCGACCGCGTCCACCACCGCCGTGGCGATCTGCGACATCGACTGGCCGAGCACGCGCGCGATCTGCAACGACAGCGCCGGATCGATCACCTCGGCGTCGGCGAGGCTCGCCATCGTCTCCAGGACCCGCACGTCGGACTTGGTGAACGCGGGCTCGTCCTCCATCGGTTCGACGAAGCCGAGACTGCGCCAGAGCACCCGCAGCACATCGGGATCGGCATCCACCTTCCGCGCGAGATCGGCCACCGTGTAGCGCCCGCGTTCGGGCAGCACGAGTCGGTCGATCGCGAGCAGCTCGGCGGTCCCCGACTCCTCGGCGTCGGTGATCTCGTCGGGCGGCACGCCGAGGCTCTCGAGCACCTGCCTCGCGGATTTCTGCCGACGCCGCCGGTACCTGGCCATCGGACGAGCGTACGGTGCATCCAACGGCGACCCGCGCCACGTAGAGCATCACATGACGCCACGGATCCGGAGGACCACGCCTTGATCGAACTCACGGCAAGCCGCGCCACGAACCTGCGCCGCTGGAATCTCGGCCTGACGCTCCTGCACGGCGCGCAGGCCGCGTTGATCCTGGCGTTGACCAGCTCCTTCGCGATCACGATCACGACCTCCCCGCCGACCGGCCCGCCCGGCACCCCCGCGTCCGCACCCGACAGCCTGGTCGACGTCGTCATCGGCCCGGTTGTCGCGCTCTTCCTGGTGCTCGCCGCCGTGGACCACCTCCTGACGGCGACGGTCGCGCGCGACGCCTACGAACGCGACCTCCGGCGGGGCATCAACCGGTTCCGCTGGGTCGAGTACTCGGTGAGCGCCACGATCATGGTGCTGCTCATCGCGGCCTACTCGGGGATCACCGGGATCACGACACTCGTCGCCATCGCCGGCGCCAACGTCGCCATGATCCTCTTCGGCTGGCTCCAGGAGACGACGAACCCACCCGACCGCACGACCACATCGATGACACCGTTCTGGTTCGGCACCGTCGCCGGGATCACGCCGTGGATCGCGATCTGGTTCAACACCCTGACCGCGGACACCGTGCCCGGCTTCGTCTACGGCATCGTCATCGTGGAGACCGTGCTGTTCTTCAGCTTCGGCCTGACCCAGTGGCTCCAGTACCGCCAGGTCGGCCCCTGGGCGGACTACTTCCACGGCGAGAAGACCTACCTGGTGCTCAGCCTGGTCGCGAAGTCGCTCCTCGCGTGGCAGATCTACGGCGGCTCGCTGGCCCCCGAAGGCTGACGCTCAGGCCGCGCCCGCGAGCCGGTACCGGCCCGGATCGGTCACGAAGTCGGCGTGGCCGTAGGAGTCGAGCAGGTGGGCGAGCCGGGCGTTGAGCCGCCGGTCGACGAGTCCACCCACGCCGGGAAGCCGGAGCCCGATGCGGTAGAAGATCGTCCGCCCGAACACGGCCGCCGCGGCCATCGCCGCCGCCACCTTGTGCGTGGCCTCGAACGTGATCCCGATCGCGGCCGCCCGCTCCGTCTCCCCCCGCATGAAGTTGTTGACGAGCACGAAGCGGGAGAACCCGTCCTCGAGCCACGAGTGGATCCGGCCCTGCACCGTCGACCGGTCGAAGAGGTCGACCCCCATCGTGCCCCGCACCAGCGACCCGCAGATCTCGTCGTCGTATCCCTCGCGCAGAGTGATGTGGCGAGCCGTCAGCAGGTCGACGATCTCTTGGGGCGTGTCGCCCAGCAGGTCCTCGGGGAGCCCGAGCAGGAAGCACCGGTACCGGGCGAGCTCGACGGTCGCCTTCTGCTCCGGGGTGAACTCGGTGCGGCCCTTGGCGAGCAGGCGGGCGGAGAGGAAGAACGTGCCGATCGTGCCCGCCGGCATCTGGTCGACCTGCGGGATCGGGATGCCGTAGGTGGCAACGTCCCAGCTGCCCGACGACAGCAGGTGATAGCGCACCATCGAGTGCATCAGCCGCACCTTCGCCGCGGCCTGGAAGCCCTTGCCGTGGCGGTCGAGGGCGCCGGGCAGGGTGGTCGCGGTGAAGAAGCTCGCCGTCTCGAACACCCGCTTGCGGGCGGCCTCGTCGGACAACGTCCCCGTCATGGTCATGGGCAGGGCGGCGTACTTGTTGAGGAACGTGGCGAGGAAGGCGCCGCGGATCGCGAACGGGGTCGCCGTCGCCATCGGGATCCGTTCGGCCGCCGCGCCCCGGGCGACGAGATCCATGTCGACCCAGTCCGGTGTGTCCTCCATCGAACGGATGAACGCCACCAGCTCCGGCGGGGCGTCCTCCACGTTCTCCACGCCGCGCTCGCACGCGGCGTCCAGCATGTCGACGAGGGACCGGAAGCCGTGAACGGGGATGAGCGCCGCGTAGGCGTCGGCCACCCGGTCGCCGGTCATCGTGTAGTTGCGGACCCGCTCGATCAGGTCCGGGCGGTCGAAGACGCGGTCGGTCGCCTCCTTGTGGCGCCGGAACCGCTCGTCGTCTCGGGTCGCGGTGTCGTCGAGACGCTCCGGGACGATGGTGAAGTCGACGTCGCCGTAGAGCGCGGCGATCTCGTCGCGCTGGCGGACAACGGTGTCGGCGTAGGCCTGGGTCTGCACGAGCACCAGTCAACCGTGTCGGGGTGGCAGCGTCGAACCAGCCTTCGGGCGGATGAGGCCGGCGGTCACGGCGCGAGGCTGGCCCGCAGCACGCCGACCAGCTCCTCGAGGCGGCCGGGCTCGACGCCGAGCGGGGCGGCGGCGAGCAGGCGTCGGCGTAACTTGCGGCTCCGGGTGGCGACCGTCCGGCCCTCGGGCGTGAGCGCACAGACGACGCCGCGCCGGTCACCGGGGATGCGGTCGCGACTCACGAGGCCCTTCTGTTCCAGTCGGTCGATCCGGGCGCTGACCGTCGCCTTCCCCGCGGCCCGCATCGTGGCGATCGCGCCGACGCGTTGTGGGCCCTGCGCGTGCAACAGCCGGAGCACCTGGAGGTCCTCCATCGAACCGACACCTTGACGGGCTGCATCGACGCGGTCGATGCGGTTGAGCTCGGTCTGGAGGTCCGCGATGGCGGTATCGAGTCGGTCGACGTCGGTCATGCCCGTGAGCCTACCGGATCGTCTCGTTCTCAGATAGTCCAATAGTTTGACAATATTGCATGCGTCCGGCATACTCGGACCCAGAGCGGACCGACCGCTTCGAAAGGAATGGATGCCCGCGCTGCAGAGCACGAACCCGAACCCCACCACCGATGAGGCACCGTCGCCCGGGGCCGTTTCGCCCGTCGCCGCCACCCGTCCCGCCCCCACCGCGATGGATCGCCTCCGATCCATCTACCGCTCCCCCGGCCCGTACACGACCGTGTACCTGGCCACCCGACCGCTCCTCCCCCACGCCGAGCGCGATCTCTCCGAACGCTGGCAGGAGATGCGCGCCGAGCTCGAGACCCAGTGCGCGCCCCTCGATGCGCTCGAAGCCATCGACGCCCGTCTCGCGCTGCCCGATCCCGACGACACCGCCGGCGTGTGCGTCATCGCCGCGGCCGACGGCAGCACGGTCGTCGAGTACGGCATGGAACCGCCCCGGGTCGACGTCGGCGTCATCGACACGTTGCCCCACGTCGGACCCATGCTCGAGTGGCAACAGCGCCGCGTCCCCCATCTCGTCGTGACCGCCGACCGGTTCGGCGCCGACATCGTGACCTTCGGCGCCGACCACTTCTCCGACCTCGACACGATCGAGGGCGACGCCACCATCATCGCCCCGATCGTCAGCACGACGGCCACGGCGATCGGTGCCCGTCTGGTCGTCGTCGGCGGCGATCCCGCGACGGCCCAGTCGCTGGCCGACGAACTCACCACCGTCACCGCACCGTGGTGCCATGTGGTTGCGTGCCTCGACGAGAACGTCGACCAACTCGCCGACACCACCGTCCGTCACGTGAGCGATGCCGCCGCCCGCACCACCGTCGGGTACCTGCGCGAACTCCGCTTCCTCGCCACCCACGACGCCGGCATCGACGGGACCGACGACACGATCGCCGCCCTCGTCTCCGGGGTGCCCGGCGTGCTCCTCGTCCACGATGACCCGACCGACGACCGTCGGATCTGGATCGGCAAGGCTCCCTTCCAGCTGTCGCAGGACAAGAACACCGAGTGCCGCGAGCAGGCGCGACTCGTGGACGCCGCCATCTGGTCGGCCGTGTTGCAGGGCATGGACGTCCACATCATCCCGACCACCGGCCACACCGGGCCCGACGACAACACCGCGATCATCGATCGCGGCGCGCCGGCCCCGAGCTGACCACGGGCGGCGACCTCAGGACCGCGCCGGTCCGCGCCGATAGGAGACCAGGAGTCCCAGCCCTGAACCGAGTCTCCATGTCGTTCTTCTACCCCATCGACTCCGCGCTTCATCGGCCGGACGGCCGCAGCGGCCGCGACGACCGCCTCGTGCGGCGCTTCCTCACGGGCGGACGGCTGCACATCCATCTGCGCCTCGGCGGGGCCGACGCGTCACGGAGCAGACCGATCGCCGCCGAGGTGATCAATCTCTCCATCACCGGCGCGCTCGTTCGGTTCCCGGCGAAGTTGCGGATGAAGCCGGGAGCGACGGTGACGCTCGGCAACCCGCCATCGACGGTGGTCTGCCGGGTCGTGCACACGGCGATGATCACCGCGGATCAGCAGGATCTCGGCGTGGAGTTCGTCGAGCCCACCGATGCCTTCTGTGCCGACGTCAGCCGCGCCGTCGGCGCGCTTCGCCGGGACCGGGGCCACGTACTCGCCGCCTGGCACCGCCCGAACTGACGGCCGCCCTCACCCCTGCGGAGGCAGGCGCTCGCCGCGGGCGACCGGGAACCAGTGATGATGGTGAGCGCCCGTGACCTCGTAGATCGCCGTGCCGGTCCAACCGTCGGTGGTTCGCACCTCGGTCTCCACGAGGCCGCCGCCGACCGGCCCGTAGCGCTGGGCCCAACGCCCGTGCGTCTCCACCTCGATCGTGCGGCCACCCTCGAGCGTGAACCACGCCGTGCCCGCCAACCCGTCGACCGTCTCGCCGTGCTTCTCGTAGGACACCTCGTTGCCGGCATCGTCGATCCAGTGCAGGTCGTAGCGGAAGTCGACCACGGGGATCGGGTCGCTCATGTCCGCCGGCGCGAAGCAGCCGTCCGTGTAGACGCGGGCGCCGTTCGGGTACTCCCAGTTCCAGATGCCGAGCATTCCCTCGTCGAACTGGATGGCGAACCACATCCACAATGGGCAGCGGGCGTGATCGCGGATCCCCCACGAATGGTCCCGCTGTCCCCACCAGTTCTCGACCTCGTAGGTGACACCGTCGTGCGTGTAGGTGCCGTCGTAGCGCCCACTCTGGATCATGTGGGACTGATCCCAGATGATCTCGTGGCCGGCCTTCATCGTGCCCCGCCGGTACCCGTTCTCGCGGGTGCGGGCGGTGAACGTGAGGTCGAGCGACACCGGCGCATCGGGATGGTCGTCGACCGTCAGGCGCACCTCCCGGTACGGCTCGACGATCTCGATCGTCGCCGGCGGTACGACGAGCGTGTGCGGGTCCCCGTCGTAGGGACGGTGGTGACGAGCTGCCGTCATCTCGCCACCGACCCGGCCGAGTTGGAGCACGTCCACCTCCTCGGCCTTCGGGAAGTGCGCCATCGTGAGGATGAGGACGTCGCCGAGCCGGTCTCGCGGATGGGCGATGAAGAAGAGGCTCTCGCGCCAGAAGTCGTGGTGCGTCTGCACGTTGGGCAGCGGCTCGGGGATCTGGTGGACGAAGTACTCGTCCATCGGCGTCAGCGGCACACCCATGGCGGCTCCCGGTCGTCGGTGGGCTGGCGAGCGTACGCGGGGGCCGACGGGCGGGCCAGCGCCGGGCAGGAGCCAGTTGCGTCATGATCGGATAGAACGTTGGCCAGGCCGAACCGGGAGCGCACCCACGTGAGCAACGACGACCAGGACATCTCCGAGCTCCTCGACGAGCTGCGATCCACCATCGCCGCCACGGACGGCATGACCGCTGACGACCGTCGCCAACTCGACGCACTGGTGCGGCGCATCGAGGTCCAGGCCGACGAAGACGAGGACGACGACCCGAACATCCTCGACCATCTCGACGACGCGCTGTCCCGCTTCGAGGCGGAACACGTGGGCCTGGTGAACACGATCAACCGCATCGCCAACGCCCTCTCCGCCGGCGGGATCTGACCGCCCGGCGGGCCACCTTGTTCGGGCTCCCCGGTTCGACGGTGCACTGATTCATGCCCGCGGTGGAGGAGAGTACCGACGTGGACGGAACATGCGATCCGGACTTCGACGACGTGGCGGCGCTGTTCCAGCGCCAGATCCGCCGCGCCGGCGGCGGCGCGTCACTCGCCGTCATGCACCGCGGCGAGATGGTCGTCGACCTGTGGGGCGGAGACCGCACCGAGGACGGCGACCCGTGGCAGTCCGACACGATCGCGATGTGTTACAGCACGACCAAGGGGGTCGTGTCGCTGGCGTTGCACCTCCAGGTCGAGGCGGGTCTCATCGACTACGACCAACCGGTCGCCGAGTACTGGCCCGAGTTCGCACAGAACCGCAAGAGCAGCGTCACCGTCCGCCACCTGCTCAGCCACTCCGCCGGCCTGCACCGGCTCCGCACCGTGATCGACGATGCCACCGAGATGCTGGACTGGGACCACATGGTGGATGCCCTCGCCCGGCAAGCTCCTGCGTACAAACCCGGCACCAAGACCGGCTATCACGCGATCACCTACGGCTGGTTGGTCGGCGAATTGGTCCGGCGGGTCACCGGTCGTGATCTGGCAGACGTCGTGCGGGACGACATCGCCGCGCCGCTCGGCCTTGCCGGCCTCTTCCTGGGATGCCCACCGGAGGAGCGCCATCGCGTTGCTCCGCTCGCGCCGCTCGGGAGCATTCTCGAACGAGGCCCGGCCCCGATCCGCCAGATCCAACGGCTCGCAGTGGGCGGGGTGAACACCGCGCTCAGCCTCGCCCGCGCCCCGATCAACACCCGCCGGATGATCAATGCTCTCCTCCCCCGCGGCATGGAGGACGTGCTCGTCTCACCCGAGATCATGGATGCCTCGATCCCCGCGGTGAACGGATTCCTCGACGCCCGCTCGCTCGCCACGATGTACGGCGTCCTCGCCGGTCGGGGCGAGGTGAATGGCGTGCGGATGCTGTCCCCCGATCTCCTGCGGCAGATCGAACGGCAACAGAACAACCGTCGCGACCTCGTGCTCGTCATGCCGATGCAGTGGCGGCTCGGCTACCACCGCGTGCTCGGCACGGGTCGGGCCGGCTCCCGGGCGTTCGGCCACTACGGCTTCGGAGGCTCCGGCGCCTGGGCCGATCCGGGGCGCAATCTCACCATGGCGATGACCTGCAACCGGGGCGGCGGAACACCCGTCGGCGATGCCCGCGTCGTCAGCCTCAGCCGCGCCGTGCTCGCCGCCGCCGACCGCCGCTGAGAATCCCCGCACCGCAGTCACCCGCGGGGCGGCCCCGCTCGTCTGTCTCCATGAAAGGGCCATCCCGGCCTGCGAGGGAGACACCATGCGGACGCAACTCATCATCACCGGAGCCGTGATGTTGGCAGCCACGACACTCGCCGCCTGCAGTGACGACGACACGCCGGCGCTGACGAAGGCCGAGTTCATCGAACAGGCCGACGCCATCTGCCAGGCGGCCGACGTCGAAGCAGCACCGACGTTCGACGCGTTCTGGACGTCGCTCGGCGACGTCGACTCGGACACCGAGGCGGGACAACAGAGCATCTTCGAGGGAATGGACGAGGTCATCGAAGTCGTCGCACCGATCTGGCGCGACATGGCCGACGACGTCGAAAGCCTGGGCGTGCCGGAGGACGACGAGGAACTGATCGCCGACCTGGTCGACGATCTCCGCGACGCGGTCGACGAGATGGACCGGTTGGTCGATGCCGCCGTCGCCGGCGACGAACTGGCCCGTATCCAACTGGACGACACGGATCCGATGGCCGGGGTCAACAGTCGAGCACGCAACTACGGCTTCCTGGTCTGCGGGCAGGACGGCTGACGAGCCGGACGGACGCGTGGGAGGCTGATGACGATGACCGCCGTGCCCACCCTGGTGGGCAGCCTGCCGTCGCTCTTCGCGATGGTCGAGGTCACGCCGATCACGGCACCCCCGGCCACCGCGGCGCGGCCTGTCGACGTCGACGCGTTCGTCGCGACGATGTTCGAGGAGCACGGCGCCGGGCTCGTCCGGCTCGTTCGTCTCCTCGTCGACGACCGCAACGCCGCGGAGGACGTCGTGCAGGAGGCCTTCATCCGGCTCGCCCGCTCGGCCCATCGCATCAAGGATCCGTCGAAGGCGGCCGCCTACCTGCGCTCGATCGCGCTGAACCTGGCGCGTGACCACAATCGCCGCGGGCTGGTCTCGCTGCGCCACCGGCTCCCCACGGACCCCGCCGTGGCGTCGGTCGAGGACACCATCGTCTTGTCCGAGGAGCACGCCGCCGTGCTCGATGCGCTGCGGGATCTGCCGGGCCGTCAGCGGGACTGCCTCATCCTTCGCTACTACGACGAACTCGACATCGACGCCATCGCCGCCACCCTCGGGATCTCCCGCAACTCCGTGAAGACCCATCTGACCCGCGGCATGCGAGCGCTCGAAGGGCTGCTCGCCCCGACCGAGGACGCGCCATGAGCATCGCCGAACGGCTCACGGACGCGCTGCGGACCGGCATGGCGCGGACCGGACCCGCCGCCGACCTCTTCATCCGGGTCCGGTCGAGCATCGACGACGACCGACGAATCCGACGACAACGACAGGCCCGCACCACCGTGGTCGCGGCCTTTGTCGGCGCGGCCCTGGCGGTCGCGCTCGGCACGACAGAACGACGACAAGGAGAATGGAACATGGACTGGTGGATCTTGGAACTGGTGTGGTTCGGCGTCATGGCCGGCTTGGCCGTGTGGCTCGGGCCGTTCATTCGCCGCTTCGGCAAGGCCTACGCGGCCGACGTCTTCCGGGCGAACCCGCGCACCGGCAAGAGCTTCATCGTGTTGATGGACGTGGCGTACTACCTGATCTTCACGGCGTACATCCTCTTCACGGTGCAGTTCGAGCCCGCGGGCGACTGGGAGAACACGGTCAACGCGAACCAGCTGCAGGCGTCGACCGTGCGGACCGGCGGCATCCTGCTCATCGTCGGGCTGTTGCACGGTCTCAACGTGTTGACCCTGCCCGTGATGGGTCGGATCTTCACGCTGAACCGGCAGCTGGACGAGGACGCGGTCGGTGTCTCGAACTGAGCGCATCGTCGTCGGCACCGGCGTCGCCTTCGCGGTTCTCCTCGTCCTCCTCATCGCCGCCGCCGTGCTCGCAACGGGCGCATCCGGCCAGGAGCCCGAGGAGGTGTCGACCGCGGCGCTCGTCATCGAGCGCGAGGACGCCGACGTCATCGACGTGCCGCCGCTCGTCGACGAACTCGCCCCGTCAACGGTGCTCACGCTTCGCATCGTCGGCTTCGACGCGGACACGACGGGGGTGGTGATGCAGTGCGTACTCGGCGCGCTTCGGGTCTGCGACAACCGGATTCCCGTTCGCTTCGACGACGACGGCTCCGCCACGATCCAGTACCTCGTGTCCGACGCGATCAGCGAGACGGGGTGCCGGCTCGGCGGCGACCGGTGCACCCTCGAAGTCGTCGCCGGCGACGGCACGGCGGTCGTCGACACGGTGTTCGTCGACGCCGCCCCGCCGCTCGGGCGGCTCACAATCGGCCCGTCGGGCGACGTCCGGCCGGGCGACGAGGTGATCGTGACAGCCGAGGGGTTCCCGGCCGACGCCGCCATCACCGTCATGGTCTGCGCCTGGCCGGCGACGAGTGGCGACCGATGCGGCGCGCCGGGTCCGGAGCAGACGTTCACGACCGACGGCGATGGGCGAGCGGAGGTCGGGCTCACGCTCGATGTCGACGAGGTCGGTGCCGATGGCGTGTCGTGCGCTCGCCGCACCGTGTGCCGCATCGTCGTGGCCAGCGACGAGGTCGGCGTGCGGGCCCGGCCGGTCACCCTTCAGTTCGCGGGCGCACCCGGCGTGCAGTACGACGGCGCTCGCCTGCTCGCCGGCTTGGCCGTCGCGGCGACCCTGCTGGTGCTGGCCGCCTCGGTGACGATGTCCACGGACTGGAGCCCGCCCACCGAGGCGGACGCCTCCGCGATCGACGATGCTGACTACGCCGACCTCGACGCCGAGGCCGAGGCGTTCGACGTATCCCACCCCGAGGAGGTTCGGACGTGACCGCTCCCGCCCCACCCCGCCCCGGCCTGCGCGACCACATCCGTCTCGCTCGCCGCCTGCTCCACGACCCCGCGCCCGCGCTGGACGAGCTCCGCGAACGGTGGGGTCCCGTCGTGCGGCTCGGCGGCGGACCCGCTCGCTTGGCGATCGTCGGTTCGGCGGCGGCGATCGCGGACGTCCACGCCCTCCCGACCGATCACTTCCGGTGGGGACACAAGTTCAACGTGCTCGGCTTCGTCGTCGGCGACAGTTCGATGATCGTGTCCGACGGCGACGACCACCGCCGTCGGCGTGGTGCCGTGCAACCGGCGTTCGGTCGCCGTCGGTTGAACGGCTGGATCCCCATGATCGTGGAACAGGCCGATGCGGTGATCTACGACCTCACCGACGGCGACACGGACCTGTACCCGGCCGGCCGCTCCCTCGTCTTCGAGATCGCCGTGCGCGCCTTCTTCGGCGAGGGCCTGGTGCAGCACATCCCGGAGCTGGAGGCCCGCTTCGACACGTCGCAGGCCTATCTGGAGTCATCCGCCCTCCGGCAGCTTCCCCACCCGTTCCCCTTCACCCGTCGGGCCCGGGTTCGAGCCGACCGCAAGGCGATGGACGACATCCTCGACGGCGAGATCGCCCGCCTGCGCAGCGGAAGCATCGCCGACGACCGCGGCGACGTGCTCCAGGCACTGGTGGCCGATGGGGTGCTCAGTGATGCCGAGATCCGCGACCAGGTGCTGACCCTCATCGGGGCCGGGTTCCACACGACCGCCGCGTCGCTGGCGTGGACGATCTGGCTCGCCGCGTCGACGCCCGGGGTCTGGGACGCCCTGCGGGTCGAGGCCGACGCCGTCCTCGGGGACGAGGACACGGCGGCCCTCTCCACGAGCCAGCTCGCCGGACTCGAGCTCGCCGATCGCGTGGTGCGGGAGACGCTTCGACTGCATCCCGCCGGCGTGTTCTCCCCGCGCGAGGCCGCGCAGGACATCGAGGTCGCCGGCCACACGATCCGGAAGGGGACGCTCGTCATGTGGTCTCCCTATCTCGCCGGCCGCGACGTAGACGTGTGGGACGAACCGCTCGCGTTCCGACCGGACCGCTGGCTCGATCCGACCGACGAGCAGCGCGCCGCGAACGACTCGGCGTGGGTGCCGTTCGGTCGACCCGCCCGGAACTGCATCGGCTTCGCGATGGCCCACATGGAGCTGGTCCTCATCCTCGCCCGCATGGCGCAGCGGCTCGACGTCACCCTCGCGTCAGACACCGTCCCCCCGCCCCACGGGATGGTCGTGAACCGCCCGACCGGCGGCGTACCGGCGAGGATCACGCACCGCTGAAGGGGCCCGCGGGACGCCGTGATACATGTCACGTCGGACCATCGAGACACTTGTCTCACGCGCGTGGTAGAGAGGATGTCGTGAGCGGTATGTACGACACCATGGAATTGGTCGATCCGATCGCCGAACCCTGGGAACGGTTGGGTCCGAACCTCCAGAATCGCGAGATCGCGATCATCGACCACCATCATCAGACACTGGCCGAAGCACACCTCGAGCTCCTCGCGGACGTCGCGGCCTTCCCGGCGGGCTATGCCCGAGAGGACGAGCCCGGCCTGCTGCTCGGTCATCGTGCCGGCGGCGGCACCCACCTCGTCTTCTCGACTCCCGGACACGCACCGATGTCGTGTGATCTCACCGCCGCGCAGACCGCCGCGTTCTCCGTCTCGGTCCGACGCGCCCTCGACAGCGCACAACAGGTGGACCTCGGCGACCGCCGCATCAAGAGCGAGCTGCCGTGGCGCGGACTCCGGGCCAAGCGCATCGACGACGCCGGCGACCACATCGTCGTGCAGTGCCGCTTCTTCCGGGGCGACCACTGCGAGGTCGTGCTCAGCCGAGCGGAGGCCGAGCGGCTCGCCGCCCAGGTCACCCAGCCGCAGGCTGCCTGAGTCCCCCCGGCATCGGCCGATGGACATTCGCAGCGCAGTGGTCGACGACCTGTCGGCGATGGCGGCGCTGGCCGAACCGCTCCAGCGCCGGCCGGATCGCCACATCGCGTACCTGTCCGTCGACGCCCCGAGCATCACCACCGAGATCGCCGACCTGACCGCATGGGAGGCGGTGTCGGCCGTGGCCCACCTCGACGGCGAACTGGTCGGGTGGCTGGTCGGCGAGATCGACGCGGAGATCGGTCGGGTGTGGTGGCTCGGGCCGTTCGCCACCACCGCCGACTGGTCGACCGTCGCCGATGCGCTCCTGAGCCATGCGGAGGCGCAGCTCCCGGGAGCGATCACCGAGCAGGAGTTCGCGGTCGATGGCCGGTTCGACGACCTCGTCACCTGGAGCGAAACCCACGGCTTCCACGCCGACCCCGGCTCGATCGCCATCGCCCTCGGCGGGCCGGTGGCCGGCGCCGCGATCGACACTCGCGATGCCGGGCCGGGCGACCTCGACGCCGTCGGGGCGCTGCACGACCGGCTCTTCCCCGACACCCACACCACCGGCCGCCAGATCGTCGAGACCACCGACCCGCGCCACATCCGCCTGGTCGCCGAGGTCGACGGCGCCGTGGTCGGCTATGTCGCACTCGAGGAGCAGGCGGACGGGTCCGGCTATGTCGACTTCGTCGGCGTCGAGGAGTCGCACCGTGGCGCCGGCATCGGCGGCGGCCTGGTCGCCGCCGGCGTGGCGGCGCTGCGCGAGCGCGGATGCGGGCGCATCCACCTCACCGTACGGGAGGCCAACGCGGCGGCGAGAGCGCTCTACGCCCGGCTCGGGTTCGTCGAGGAGTTCACGCTCGTCCCGCTCCGGAAGGGCTTCACCCTCCCCTGACCGGGTGTTCACGCGGGCGGCGGGCCGAGGATGTCGATGTCGTGGCTGCGGGCGACGTCGGCGACGAGCGCGCCGTCGATGGGTGCCTCCTCGGGGAGCTCGGCCGTGGGCGCCGGGCTACCCATGTCGGCGATGAACGCGTCGAACTCGGGGACCCGACTGCGCGCCGTGGTGATCGACAGATAGCGGGCATGGTCGGATTGCACGACGAACGAGTGAGGCACGCCGTGGGGCAGGTAGGCGAGCTCACCGGTGCGGGCGGTGGTGCGTTCGTCGCCGACGAGGAAGTCGATCTCGCCGTCGAGCATGACGACGAGCTCGTCCTCGTAGCGGTGGGAGTGCACCGGCGGGGCGAACCCGGCGGGCGAGTAGAACTCGACGACGGTCATGGTGCCGCTGTCGTCGCCGGCCACCTTGTTGACAGCGAGCTGGTTCAGGAAGTGGAAGTGATCGCCGGCATCCCGGGTGATCACCTGGGGGGTGTCGAGGGTCATGGTTGCTCCTTGGTTGTGGTGTTGGTTGGTTTGGTTGGTTGGTTGATCGCGAGCCGGGGTCACCGGATGGCCAGCTCGGCGAGCAGGCCGGTGGAGAACTGGGGTGCCATGTCGGCGGTCGGATCGGGCGAGAAGGACACGACGAGGTAGTCGCCCGGATCGAGGGGATCGAGGACGACGGCGGTGCGGTTGGCGCCGAGCCCGGCGACACCGCCGGCGACGGTGAAGGGAGGCGGGCCGGGCCGGGAGCCGTCCATGAAGGCGAGGAAGTCGTCGCGGGTCGCGCCGTCGGCGAGGCGGAGGAACTCCGCGTCGGCCGCCCATTCGAGGGCATTCACGACGGTGAGCGGCGCGCGTCCGTCCCAGTCCTGTGGAAGTTGGAAGCCGTAGGGCGAGATCAAGAGCTCGTGGGCCGTCTCGGGGAGATCGGTGGCGATCGGCTCGCCGGCGACATCGAGGCGGGCGACCATGCCCAGCTCGTTGTGCGCGCCGGCCGGGGTGTGGATGAGGCAGAACAGCACGTACTCACCGGGGTCGAGGACGGTCGACACCTGACCGATCGTGCCGAGACCCTCGATGGCGCCGACCCCACCGATCGCGACGCCGCCCTGAAGGCTGCTGAGGTCACCGGCCTGGATCGCCTCGGCGGCCGCGTCGGCGTCATCGACCTGCCAGAGCTGGAGATGGTGGAAGTCCTCACCGTTGTTCGTCAGCTCGAGGGTGACCGCACCGGGCGGCACGGGGAACGGCAGGCCGTCGATGAGATAGTCGGCCACGACGATGGGCACGACCGGCGGCGCGACGGGCGCAGGCGGCGCGGCCTCGGTGGTGACCGTGGTGGGAGGCGACTCGGCCTCGACGGTCAGATCGGCGTCGTCGCCGCACGCGGCCGCCAGCACCGAGGCGATTGCCACGAGGGCGACGAGGCGGGTCCGAAAGAACGTGGGTCGGTTGGTGGATCGCATGTCCGGACGGTGCCGGACGACCCTTTCGAAACCCTTTCGGCCGCCGGTCAGGCGCTCGGGTAGGGCGCAACCTCGATGTCGAGTTCGGCCATGGCCGCGACGTAGGCGGCGTGGGCGCGGCGAGCCTCGCCGTCCAGACCGACGGTTTCGAGCGTGGTGATCAACTGCTCGTGAGCGGCCACGTCGTAGGGGTCGGCATCGACCACGCGCCGGGCGACGCTGACGGCCCGATCCGGGTCGTCGGCGGTGATGGCGCGGGCGATGGCCTCCGGCGCGGCGGTGACGAACCGCAGTCGCGCCTCGTCACGGACGCCGGCGGTCCACGCCTGGTCGTGCTCGGCGGGAAGGAACTCGCCGGCATAGGCGTCGACGACGGCGTCCGGGTCGTCGGCGGTGAGAAGCTCCTCGACGTCGACGGACACCTGGTGGAGGTCGAGCCCGACCGTGCGGCGGTCGGCGATCACTCCCCCGCCCAGTACGCGCCGAACGGCGGAGAGCTGCACCGAGAGGCGGGCGCCGAGTCGGCGCATGTCCGACTCGTCGGGCCAGAGCATGTCGAACAGCGCCTCGCGGGTGATCGGCCAACCGCGAGCGGCAACGAGGCGCATACAGAGAAGACGGGCCTTGCGGGAGCCCCAGTCCGACGCCGCGACCTCCTCGCCGTCGATCTCCACGGCGAAGCGCCCGAGAGTGATGATGCGGGCGGTGGTCGGGGCCGACTGCACGGGCCGCTCCGTCACCCGACCGGTGATGAAGCGTTCCATGTCCGGTATCCAGGCGTCCGGGTGCAGATAGTTGAAGTGGTCGTTGATGTCGTGCTCGATCAGGGTCGCGCCGGGGATCGAGGCGGCGAGCTCGCGGCCGAGCGACACGTCGATGAGCGGGTCGCCGGTGTTGTGCATCACGAGGGTCGGCACGTCGAGGGTGGGCAGCACGTCGCGCACGTCCACGTCGAGCCCGAGGTCGAGGAGATCCCGCAACGCCGCCCGATCCGCGGACATCCGTTCGTAGTGCTGGTGCCAACGCTGGTACTCGGCGTCATCGGCCATGCTCGGCGCGAAGATCGACGTGACGAGCGAGTCGGGCGTGCCCCAGAGGTCGGCCACCATCGCAGCGAGACCCCGACGGGCCTCGAGCTCCTCGTCGGTCACATCCGCCGGGGTGAGTGACGGGCCGGTGCCGTGCAGCACGAGCGACCGGACCCGTTCCGGGTAGGTGGCCGCGAACATGATCGCCATCGAGCCACCGTCGGACACCCCGAAGAGGTGAGCGCTCTCGAACCCGACGGCGTCCATGACGGCGCGCAGGTCCTCGACCCGTTCGTCGAGCCCGGGCACCTCCACGTGGCGGTCACTGCTCCCGGTGCCGCGCTTGTCGAAATGGGCGTAGCGGGAGAACGAGCCGAGCTGCTCGAACATCGACCGCAGCATCGGTAGCTCCCACGCATGCTCGATGTTCTGGGCGAGCGGCGGGACGCCGAGCACGGGCTCGGAGCCGTCGCCCCACGTCTGATAGGCGAGGCGAGCGCCACGGGCTTCGGCGAATCGGATCTCCGGCACGTCCACGCGGGGAGACTACGAGAGGCATGATGTCCGAGGCGACACCGGCCCGCCCGCTGGCGTACCTTTCCCCTCGCTGGCCCCCGCACCCAAGAGGCAGATCCATGGCATTTCTCGATTCCGAAGTCGAAGCAACCGAGGCGTGGTTTGCGTCCGACCGATTCTCCGAGATCACCCGACTCTTCACCGCCCGTCAGGTCGTGGAGCAGCGAGGCACCATCGAGCACGACTACAGCGTGGCCCGCGTCGCCGCCGAGCGATTCCACGCCCGGCTGCGCGAGCTTCGTTCCCAGGGCAAGAGCATCACCACCTACGGCCCGTACTCGCCCGGTCAGGCCGTCGCCATGAAGCGATCCGGCATCGAGGGCATCTACCTGGGCGGCTGGGCCACGTCGGCCAAGGGTTCGATGTCGGAGGACCCGGGAGCCGACCTCGCCAGCTACCCGCTGAGCGCGGTGCCCGACGAGGCGGCCCCGATCGTGCGGGCCCTGCTCGCAGCGGACAAGAACCAGCGCTTCGCCCGCAGCCGGATGACCGACGAGGAGCGGGAGAACACGCCCGAGGTCGACTTCCTGCCGTTCATCATCGCCGATGCCGACACCGGCCACGGCGGCGACGCCCATGTGCGCAATCTCGTGCGCCGCTTCGTGGAAGTCGGCGTGCCCGGCTACCACATCGAGGATCAGAAGCCCGGCGTGAAGAAGTGCGGTCACCAGGGCGGCAAGGTGCTCGTGCCGGTCGACGAGCAGATCAAGCGCCTCAACGCAGCCCGTTTCCAGCTCGACATCATGGGCGTCGGCGGCATCATCGTCGCCCGCACGGACGCCGAGGCGGCGACCCTGCTCGACGGCTCGGGTGACGAGCGCGACCAGGCCTTCATTCTCGGCGCCACCAAGCTCGATGTGCCGAGCTACAAGAACGTCTTCCTGGCGATCATGGAGAGCCTCCACGACGCCGGCGTCACCGACCTCAACGGCCACCTCCTCTACAACATCCCCGACGACCAGAAGGCCGACGCGATGGCGTGGCTGGAGTCGCGGGGCCTCACGGCCGACATCGCCGACGCCGCGGCGGCGGCCAACGCCGGCACCATCACCGCCGAGCAGGCCCTCGACACCGTCGGCAACGCCTTCGTGGACGCGTGGCAGTCGGCGGCCGGCCTGATGACCTACGGCGAGGCCGTGGCCGAGGCGATGGCCTTCCGCTCCGAGGAGGGCGCCGAGCTCCCGATGACCCAGGAGGAATGGGCCGTCTTCTCCGAGCGGGCGTCGTGGCACGAAGCCGAGGCCAAGGCCGACGAGATGGGGCTGGAGGTCCACTGGGACGGCCGTCTCGCCAAGACCCCGGAGGGCTACTACCAGATCCGCGGTGGCATCCCGTTCGCCATCGCCAAGTCGCTCGCGGTGGCTCCGTTCTGCGACATCATCTGGATGGAGACCAAGACCGCTGACCTCGAGGACGCCAGGGTGTTCGCCGAGGCAATCAAGGCCGTCTACCCGGACAAGATGATGGCGTACAACCTCTCGCCGTCGTTCAACTGGGACACCACCGGCATGACCGACGAGGAGATGCGGGACTTCCCGGCCGAGATCGGCAAGCTCGGCTTCGTCTTCAACTTCATCACCTATGGCGGCCACCAGATCGACGGCCTGGCCAGCGAGGAGTTCTCCGCGTCGCTCCAGGAGGACGGGATGCTCGCACTGGCCCGCCTCCAGCGGAAGTTCCGCCTGGTGGAGTCGCCCTACTCGACCCCGCAGACCCTGGTCGGCGGGCCTCGCCTCGACGCCGCGCTCATGGGCTCCTCCGGCCGCACGGCCACCACCAAGGCGATGGGCAAGGGCTCCACCCAGTTCCAGCACCTCGTGCAGACCGAGGTGCCGCCCCGACTGCTCGAGGAGTGGCTCACCGAATGGGTGAGCGTGCACGGGATCGACGGTCCTCTCTCGGTGCAGCTGCGACCGCACACGCCGGGCTCGGAGATCCTCGAGCTCCAGATCAACGGCGCGGACGACGAGACCTACGCCAATGTCGTGTTCTCGGTGATCCACGACCGGCGGAACCGGCCGATCCTGCTGGTGCGGGACCAGAACAACTATCGCCAGGAGATGCGCCGCAAGCGGCTGATGACCCTGATGCACCTGTTCCTGATCCATCGCTACAAGATCGCGGCGATCCACTTCCTCAGCCCCACGGCCGACAACCTCAAGCAGGCCGAGGGCATGCGGAACAACGGCATCTTCGGCAACGTCACCGACGAGGTCGGCGAGGTCATCGTCGCCGAGGTCAGCCAGGAGGACGTCGCCCCGCTGCTCGCGGAGGACCACAGCGCCCTCGCCGAGTTCATCGCCGTCTGAACAACCCCGGGCGATGGCAGAGAAGCAGACGGCGTCCCCGTTCATCTGGCTCGGCGTCATGCTCGTCATCGGCGCGCTCGCGTTGGGCGCCTGCAGCGGCGACGGCGGCGGCGTGGACGGCGCCGGCGGCGGCGGCGAGACCGGCGACTCGGTCGACCCGTCCGGAAGCAGCGACGGCAACGCGGTGGGCACACTCGACGCCGATGACCTCGAGCTGGTCTCCATCGGCACGATCGATCTGATCGACGTCTCGCTGTCACCGGACGGCCTGCGGGTGGTGGGCCTCGACGACGAGTTCGGCACGACGGAAGACGGCACGGAGCTTGTCGCGTGGTGCGTCGTCGAGCTCGCGACGGACGACCGCTCGTGTGTCTCCGGCAACATCCCGGAAGTCGGCGGCCTGTTCACCAACTTTCCGCCCGTCTGGCATCCCGATGGCGAAGCCGTCGCGTTCACCGCACTCGGCGACATCTATCTGTTCGACTTCGGCACCGGCACGGTCACGAACGTGACGGATGACGGGTTCGTCGATCAGAGTCCCGACGGGATCGGCAACACCGACAGTGATGTCGCGCCGGCATGGGCGAGCCCCGACACGTTGGCGTTCATGCGGACGGGCGTGTCGAACGACGGCTGGACGAATCTCGTCGACATCACCCTCGATGGCACGGTGCGCTCATCGGTCCCTTCCCCGAGCTTCGACTACACCCGCGGCGACGAGCAGCGTCACCGTGCGAAGTGGATGCAACACTGGCTCCGCCCGCTCGTGCTCGCCGACGGCACCGTGGTCGTGTCCGGCGAAGGAGAACTCCACCGAGTTCTCCGCGACCGCTCCGGCGTGGAGGTTCTCGGCGACTACAACGAGGAGTTCGCGCCATACGCCGAGCTGTATCCGAGCCTCGGGAGCGCGATGCCCGATCCGGTGACGCTTCCCCCCGTGGCCAGCCTCGGTGAAGGCCGCTTCCTTCTCTTCAACCAGGGCGTCCGGCACGTGATCAACAATGGCCACCAGTCGGGCGGGCCGTCCGGTCTCTTCCTCTACGACGCGGGAGCGGACGAACTCACCCCGATCCTCGAGACATCACCACGAGCGGACGGCTGGATCGGTCCCGTTGCGCACGCGGTCTCGCCCGACAATCGGCTTCTCTTCTTCGCGTGGCGCGATCCGCGAGTCCGCACCAGTCAAGCAATCGCGTCGACGGTGTTCTCGGTGATCGATCTCGCGAACTTCACGGGACCGGTCAACCCGCACGACCTCGACGTTCTGTACCGGACCGACGACTTCGTACTCACGCTCGATCCTCTGACCTGGGCACCCAACAACCGGATTGTCGTGAACTTCCAGGAATCCGCGGTGGTGTTCGAGGCGAGCTGATCGCGGCAACGGCCCGGATCAGGCGAGATCGACGGCGGCGCCCTCGAACTGGGAGTTGTAGAGCCGGAAGTAGGCACCGCCCTGCTCGAGCAGCTGCTCGTGTGATCCCTGCTCCACGATACGGCCGGCTTCCATCACGAGGATCACGTCGGCGCCACGGATGGTGGAGAGCCGGTGGGCGATCACGAAACTGGTGCGGTCCTGGCGAAGTCGGTTCATGGCGGTCTGGATCAGCACCTCGGTGCGGGTGTCGACCGAACTCGTCGCCTCGTCGAGGATGAGAATGGCGGGATCGGCGAGGAAGGCTCTGGCGATCGTCATGAGCTGGCGCTCGCCCGCGCTGATGTTGTCGCCCTCCTCGTTGATGAGGGTGTCGTAGCCGTCCGGAAGGTGGTGGACGAAACGGTCCACGTAGGTGACCTTCGCAGCTTCGAGGATCTGTTCCTCGGTGGCCATCGGGTTGCCGTAGGCGAGGTTCTCGCGGATCGTGCCACCGAACAGCCAGGTGTCCTGCAGAACCATGCCGATCCGGGAACGCAGCTCGTTGCGCGGGAAGCTCGCGATGTCGCGTCCGTCGAGGCTGATCGTCCCAGCGTCGAGGTCGTAGAAGCGCATCAGCAGATTGACGAAGGTTGTCTTGCCCGCGCCGGTCGGACCGACGATCGCGATCGTCTGCCCGGGTTCCGCCACGACCGAGAGGTCCTCGATCAGCGGACTGGTCGGGTCGTAGGAGAAGTCGACGCGGTCGAAGACGATCCGGCCCCGCACTGCCGGCGGTTCGGCGGTCGGCTCCTGCTCCGCGCTCTGCTCCTCGGCGTCGATCAGCTCGAGCACCCGCTCGAGGGAGGCGATGCCGGACTGGAAGACCGTCGCCATCGAGGCGAGTTGTGTGAGGGGCTGGGAGAACTGACGGGCGTACTGGATGAGCGCCTGCATGTCGCCCACCGTGATGGCGCCGCTGGAGATGCGGAGTCCGCCGACGACGGCGATGAGGACGTACTGGACGTTGCCGGTGAAGAGCATCGCCGGCTGGATCAGGCTCGACATGAACTGGGCGCCGAAGCTTGCCTCGTAGAGCTCCTCGTTCTCCTCGGCGAAGCGCGCCTCCACTTCGTCCTGGCGACCGAAACTGCGCACCACCATGTGGCCGGTGAAGACCTCCTCGACCTGGGAGTTGACTTCGCCGGTGTGTCGCCATTGCGACATGAAACGGGGTCGGGCGCGCCCGCCGATCATCTTCATGAGCCACACCGAGACCGGCACGGTGACGAGGGCGATGACCGCCATCAGCGGCGAGATGGTGAACATCATCACCGCGACGCCGATCAGCATGAGCGCGGAGGTGAGGATCTGGCTGATTGTCTGCTGAAGGCTCTGGGCGAGGTTGTCAATGTCGTTGGTCACCCGGCTGAGGAGATCGCCGCGGGCCTGCTTGTCGATATAGCTGAGCGGGAGTCGGTTGAGCTTCGTCTCGACCTGCTCGCGTAGTGAGTACATCGAGCGCTGGACGATCCCGGCGAGGATGTAGGCCTGCGCGAACGACAGGACCCACGAGCCGATGTAGAGGCCGACGATGAAGAGGAGCTTGTCGTGGAGCTCGCCGTAGGCGATGCCCTGCCCGCTGACGACGCCGCGCACGATGATGTCGGTCGCCTGACCCAGGAGCCGCGGACCGACGACGATGAGGACGACACTCCCGACCGTCAGGAACAGCACGAACCAGAGTCGGATGCGTTCGCGCCCGAGGAGCTCACCGAGCCGGCGCAACGCGGCCTTGAAATCGCCGCTCTGCTCGGTCGGCACGCCGATCGCGCCCCACCGTCCGCCGCCACGATTGGCGGCCGGGCCGGCACTGGCGATGATCTTGCGGTCTTCCTCGCTGGTGCGACCGTTGCTCTCGGCGGGGTGGTCGCTCATGCCGCGGCCCCCTCGCCGAGCTGCGATTCCACGATCTCTGCGTAGGTCGGACAGTCGGCCACCAGCTCGTCGTGGGTACCCCGACCGACCAGGGCGCCGTCTTCCAGCACGAGGATCTGATCCGCGTCGACGATGGTCGACACGCGTTGGGCGACGACGACCACCGCGGCGTCGGCGGTGTGGGGACGGAGCGCGGCGTTGAGCCGAGCCGCGGTGGCCACGTCGAGGGCCGAGAACGAATCGTCGAACACGTAGATCTGCGGATCGACCACGAGGGCCCGGGCGATGGTGAGCCGTTGACGCTGTCCGCCGGACACGTTGGTGCCGCCCTGGCTGATCGAGCTGTCGATGCCGTCGGGCATGGCCTGGACGAAGTCGGCCGCCTGGGCGACCTCGAGCGCGGCCCAGAGTTCCTCGTCCGTGGCGTCGGGGCGACCGAACCGGAGGTTGGACGCAACCGTGCCGGAGAACAGGTAGGGCCGCTGGGGTGCGTAGGCGACGGTGCGGGCCAGGAGGCCCGGGTCGAGTTCACGCACGTCGACACCCCCGACGAGCACGGATCCGGACGTCGCATCGAAGAGCCGAGGAATCAGGTTCATCAGCGTGGTCTTGCCCGCGCCGGTGCTGCCGATGATGCCGGTGGTCTCGCCGGGGCCGACCCGGAAACCGAGATCGTGGAGCACCGGCCGAGCGGCGCCTGCGTAGTGGAAGCCCACGTCGCGGAACTCGAGCGTGGCCCGTTCGCGGAGTGCGGTGACCGGGTCGCTCGGCGGGGTCACCGTCGTGTCGGTTTCCAGCACCTCCATGATGCGGCCGGCAGCAACCGACGCCCGGGGCACCTGGCTGAGGACGAAGGTCGACATCGCCACCGCCATGAGGATCTGCACGAGGTAGCTGAGGTAGGCGACGACCGAGCCGATCTGGGTCTCGCCTGCGCCGACGCGATCGGCACCGATCCACAGCACGCCGACGCTCGCGGCGTTGATGGTGAACATGATGGTCGGGAACATCGCCGCCATGAGGCGCCCGGCCCGCAACGACGTGGCGGTCAGGTCCGCGTTGGCGCCGGCGAAGCGCTCGGCCTCCTCCGGCTCGCGCACGAACGCCCGCACGACCCGGACCCCGGTGATCTGCTCGCGCAGGACGCCGTTGACCCGGTCGATTCGGACCTGCATGAGGTCGAAGGCGGGGACCATCCGACTGACGATGGAGCCCAGCACGACAGCCACGGCCGGCATCGAGACCACGAGAACCCACGAGAGGCCCACATCCTCACGGGTGGCGAGCACGATGCCGATCACCATCGTCAGCGGGGCCGTGATCATCAGCGTCGTGGTCAGCACGACGAGCATCTGCACCTGCTGGACGTCGTTGGTGATTCGGGTGATGAGCGAGGGCGCGCCGAACGTGCCGACCTCGCGGGTCGAGAACGCGTTGACCCGCCCGAACAGGTCGCGCCGTAGATCGCGTCCGAACCGCATTGCGACCCTCGCCCCGAAGAAGATCGCGACGACGGCGAACACGATCTGGAGGGCGGTGAACCCCATCATCACGACGCCGGTGCGGCGGATGTAGCCGTTGTCGCCGGTGAGCACGCCGTTGTTGATCAGGTCGGAGTTGAGGCTCGGCAGGGTGAGGCTGGCGAACGTCTGGATCGTCTGGAGCACGACGACGAGCCCGAGAATCTTCCGGTACGGCGCGAGGTTGCGGACGAGCAGCCGGCGCAGGCTCACGGGGTCTTCTCGATCCCGTGCAGCAGGACGTGGGCGATCTCCTCGGCCGAGGTCGGATCCTGGGCGAGCATCGGATGGCTGAGCGACAGCGTCAGCGCCCGCAGCATGCGGGCCGCGGCGGCGGGCTCGACCGACAGCCGATCCTCCTCCCCGACGAAGAGGGACGTGAGCGAGTCGGCGGGACCGAACGGACCGGGAAGGCGATCATGGAATCGGGGCGGAAGGTTCGAGACGAGGAGCCAGACGTCGGCGACGCGGCGTTGCACGGCGGCCGTGGCCTCGATGATCCGCTGCTCGAACGGCGCGTCGGCGTCGATCGCGGCGAGGGCGGCTTCCAGCACGGCGGGATCGACGGCCGCGTCGAGGGCGGCGGCGAGCAGTTCGTCCTTGTCCGCGAACACCCGGAAGATCGTGCCCTCGGCGATGCCCGCCGCTTCGGCGATCTGGCGGGTGGTGACTCGTTCGCCGTGCTCGATCAGCAGGGGCCGAACCGCCTCCACGATCGCGGCTCGTCGTTGCTCCGCCGGCATGGCCGCGGCCCGCCGTGCGGATACAGAGGTGGCGGGCGACATGACCAACACCTTAGTGAGTGAGCGCTCACTCACAAAGCAGGCAGACCGGCCCGGACGCCGCGAACGGATGTCACTAGTCTGGCGGGACGCAACCACTCGGGAGGATCGATGTTGCGTCCACGCCGCGTTCTGCGCACGTCCGGCCGGGCCGCCCTGGCGACGGCGGTCGCGATCGCGGCGATCCTCGCCTCCGCGAAGCCGGCCGCCGCCGACCCAGCGGTGGTCGAGGGCCCGCTCGCGTACGAGCCCTTGTCGACTTCCGTGGTCGACGAATCGGTGACGACCAACATCGTGACGCTGAGATTCGACACCGCCGGGGGGCCGTTCGAGGCCTCGGTGTCGCTGTCGATCGGCCACGACTTCCGCGACCGGGAGTGCCGCTTCGACTCCAGCCACGAGTGGACGGTCGCAGGCGAGTTCGATCCGGCGACCGGACAGTTCACCGGCGAGTACCTCGAGGTCGTCGAGCAGACGGTCGGCGCCTGCGAGAACGTCGAGTTCACCCGGACCTTCGACCCCGACGAGGGACGATTCGTCGCCCGCCTCGACCGCGCCGAGGGCACGATCACGAGTCAGATTCCGCCGCTCCAGTTCGAGCTGGCCGTCGACCCCGCGATCCTCGATCTCCTGGCGCCCCCGGAACCTGGCCCGGTCGAAGACCCGCAGGACCGGACGAGCTCGCTCCCGCCCGACGAGCCCACCACGGGCGACGTCGCGACCACGGAGCCCACGACGGGCGGCGACGACAGCGGCGGGTTCCCGTGGGCCGTGATCGTCATCGTGTTGTTTGCGGGTTCCGTGCCCGTGATCTACCTCTGGCGACGGGGCAAGACGCCTCGCATCGGCGGGTCCGACCGGGGCGAGCCGCCCGGCGACGGCGACCCCGAGCCGAAATACGTCGCCCCGCCGCCGCTGGCCGGGGAGGACATCGAGGAGCTCACCCGTTCGGGAGGCTGCGAGGAGCTCATGGCGGCCTGGAAGGCCGCCCAGCGGGACTGCGACCGGCGTCGTACGGCGTCGGAGGGGCTGAGCCGTCAGTTCGACGACGCCGTCGAACGAAGGGATCGGGCCCGCCGCGAGCTCGACGGGCTCCCCTCGGAGGAGACCCGGGTCGAGCTTCCCGACGGCACGTCGCTCAGCCAACTCGACCTCGAGTTCCGGCGCGAGGCGGCCGGGGCGGCGTGGGACGCCTATCTGGCGGACCCCTCCCCCGAGACGGCCAAGAATGCCGAGGACGCGTGGAACGAACAGGCGACTCCGGAATGGCGCGACGAGCGGCGCCGGGCCCATCGGCAACGGGTGGAGAACCTGGAGCGCGCCGCACAGGCCGCCGAGGCCGAGACCGAGGACCTCGGACGGCGCCTGGCCGAGGCCCGGACGGCCGAGCAGGACGCCTGCGCGCGAGCGACCGACACCAAGCGTCAGCTCGACGAATGCCTCGGCCAGGCCGCCGACGCCGCCGCTCCCCCGCCGGCCCCACCGGCCGAACAGCCGGCCACGCCGACGCCCGGCGACGAGCCCGCGCCCGTCGGCGAACCCGCGCCTGTGGGCCGCGGTCAGCCCGACCCCGATCCGTCCGACCCCGACCGGCGGTGCACCGAGGGGGACGAGCGGTGGATGGCCTACGACGGTCCCCACCCGTTCCAGGTGCCGGGCCGCGACGGGCGGGTCGACATCCGGCTCGCTCTGATCGCGGGGACCCGGCGGTTCGACCGTCTCGGCAGCCTCGATGCGAGCAGCTTCACCACCCTCGACCCGCGGGGACAGTCCCGCTCGGTGACGGTCAACACGCTCGCGTCGACCACGAACGAGGAGTTCCGCGACGCGTTCTCCGGCGAGCGGGGCCTCGCCGCGATCTGGGAAACGGTCGGGGCCGGCGCCGTCCAGCAGATCACGATCACGCTGACGTTTCGGGTCCGCCACGTCCTCGCCAGCTGCGAGCGGCTCGAACGCTGCGTCGACGGCCAGTGGGTCCCCCAGCCGGATCGCCGCACCGCCACCGACGAGCGCGAGGAAGAGGAGCAGATGACCGCGACGATCCGGGGCAACATCGAGGCCGGACGGGGCCGGGCCGAGGAGGACGTGGTGGCGGAGGCGGTCTCACTGTTCGCCGGCGCACGAGCTCGCGTGAAGGGTCTGGTCAGCGGGGCCGAACGGCTGGCGGACTACTCGAGGTCGTGCGTGGAGGGCCGCCGCTGAGCGCGAACTCGCCGGCGCTCATCCGGCATCGATCGCACCCGTCACCGTCGGGACTACCTTCAGGCGATGACTGAGAAGCAGCGCAAAACATCACCGTTCACCCGACTCGTGGCGATGGTCGCCATCGGCGGCCTCGCCCTCGGTGCCTGCGGCGGTGACGACAGCACCGCCGACACCGACGGCACGGTCGAACCGACCGGTGATGGCGGCGACGCCGACGCGACGGGCACGGCGTGGACCGACGCCGACCTCGAACGGCCGGTGGCCATCGAGATCGACGGCTACACGCTCGAGAGCGGCAACGTGTCCGAGTTCGGCAACGCCACCGTGAAGCACATCGAGGACACGCCGGCCGGGCCGGTCGCCCTGTCCGCGCTCGTCACCTTCCAGGCGTGCGACCCGTTCGTCTGCACCGACCTCACCGCCGAGATCGACGAGCAGCGCCGCGAGAACGCCCGCAGTCTCCTGGCGACCGTGCACATCGAGAACCCCGACCTCATCGAGGAGATCGGTCCGGTCGAGCTCGCCGGACGGACCGCGCTGGTCATCTACTTCCGGAGCTTCGTCGACGACGGCGGCAGCCGGGCCACCACCAACTCCTACCGGGCCATCACCCACGACGGCACCAACCTGATCACCGTGCAGGTCTCCCCGGACTTCGCGTCCGGCGGCCTCGCGGACAGTGCGGAGGAGCTCGAAGAACGCATGGACGCCGCCGCCGGCGCGGCCGTCGCCACAGACATCCTCACCGCCTTGTCCGCCGAGCTCGGCTGACGACCACGCTGCCCGCGCTTCTCGACGGGGACACGGAAGGGGCTCCGGAGACCGGTTCAGGGATGAGTGGTACCGTCGATCGACGCGCTCGCGTGGGGGATCATGGGGTCGAGGCGCACACTCACCGTACGAATCTGGCACCGGTCGATCATTGCTGCCGGGGCGGGGCTCGCGCTGCTGGCGCTCGGATCACCGGCCGCGGCGTCGAACCACGAGGTGGACGTCGGCATCGTCTTCATTCCGGGCCAAACGTGTAGCGACGGCAGCGACGTCCTGCGCAACTCCGCCGCGAGCCCGTTCGACGTGGCGGCGTGCTTCACCGACTCCGACGGACCGATCTCGGGGCGAGCGGTCTACCTGGATGTGGTTCACGCCGACGGTTCCACGGAACGCCTCGAGGGGGTGACCGACGCGGACGGCAACGTGACGTTCACCGTCACACCCACCGCCGCGGGCGAGACCACCGCCACGATCTGCGACGCAGAGGGCTGCTACGGGACGGTCGAGTTCAGCTCCGACAATCCGCCTCCTCCGCCCGTCGTGCCCTACGCGGCGGGCGGGGGTGACATCGGTCCGAGCGCCGAGGAGAGCGACGCTTCACTCGATGTCATCGACGCGTACGAGGGCAACGAGGCCGGACCGGAGATATCGGCAGACTTCGCCGGCATCGACATCAGTTCGATCTCGTACGCCGGACTCGTCGACGGACGCGCGACGTTCAAGGTCCGAATGGTGGGCAACGGCCGGGAGTTGTTCGACAGCGGGCCATCGCGCTGGGACATGTCGGTCTCCGTGACGACCCCGGAGGGCACCTCGTACTCGCTTTCCGTACGCAACAACGAAGGCTCGTTCGACGCCGGCGCCAACAACGGCGCGGAGAGCATCTCGGAGAGCGCGGCCGTTGCGCTGGACTGGTCCGAGGACGGACAGACCGCATGCATCTCGGCCTCGGGCGTGGACGTGCCGCCGGGATCGACCGTGACGGTGTTCGCTGCCGCCTCGACGGATCCGCTGTCCTCCGGCTACTACGACCAGACCAGCGTCGTCCTCGTGCCGGGTGGTGGGAGCGAGACGAACAGCGGGGGCACCGAGACCGAAGCGGATGACGGTGGGTCCGACACCACCGGCGACACGAGCGGTGCGGCCACCACCTCGGACGATGGCGGAGACGCCGGTGGTGGGTTCCCGGTGCTTCCCACGGTCGGCGTGATCGGCGGACTGCTCGCCGGACTCGGCTGGTGGTGGTCGCGGCACGAAACAACACCGGAGGAACCATCCGCGCCCGTCGCAACGACCGATCGCGGCCCGGCCGATGACTTCCTCGACGCGTTCTTCTCGTTGGGCGCGCCGTCCGCCGCGACCGTGGACGGCCGGAGCGACGAGGAGACCTCCGAGCTCTGGGCGCAGGCGTCGGCAGCCGAGACCCGGGTGCAGGAGCAGATCGAGGCGGCCGTCCGCGAAGCGCTCGAACCGGCGATGGAGGCGTACCAGGACTATCTGGAGGCCGTCGAACTGTTCCGCGAGAAGTTCGTGAAGGTGATGTCGGCCTCCACCGAACTCCAGGGGATGCTCCGACAGTGGGCGGAGGTGCAGGACATCGCCCAGAAGCAGGACATCGCGTTCGCGATCGTGAGCCTCGTACTGAGCGGCGGTGCCGCTGCGGGGAAGCTGTCGGGCTGGATCAACCGCGCCGCCCACGTGCCCTGGCACCGGTCGACGCTCACCGGCCGGATGATCGCCACCGGCGGGAAAGGTCCCGCTCGGGCCGGCGCCACGGCGGTCGGCGGACGGGGGGTGGCCACGCTGGCCGACGACGTGACCGCCGGTGCAGCCCGAACCCCCACGCCGGCGATGGTCACCGCCGCAGAGGAACAGAGCTTCGTCCGCATGTACATGGGCGGCTACTACACGGCCAAGGGTGGCCAACACCCGGTGGTCATCCACGGTTCCAGGAACAGCGGATTCGTGGTCCAGCGGTCGGCCGATGCGTCGTGGGTTCCGACAACTGTCGGCAAGGTTGCGGCCCAGGTCCGGCGGTCGGGTTGGCGCGAGGGCCAGCCGATCCAGCTGATGTCGTGCTTCAGCGGATCCAACGGTACGGGCGCAGCGCTCGCCGCGAACCTGAAGACGTGGGTGGTGGCACCCACCGATCGCCTGATCATCGGGATCTCACAGCAAGGTCGGGGCTACATCGCCCACGAGGGAGCAGGGTTCTACCGGGCCTTCGATCCCAACGGCGTGCTGCGCTATGTCAACTATGGGTTCGGATGGATGAAGCTGCCATGACCAAGACGATGGGTTTCTACGCAGAGCTGGGCGGCACAGAACCGCCGGCGGCGATGGCGCTCTCCGCACAGGTCCACCCGGACCGCGCCAGGATCGCGGACTACCTCGACGCCGGTCACCGCCTGGCCCACATCCCCGCACCGGGCTTCGACCCGTTCGAACCGGATCGGCCCCTCCCGCTCGATGCAGGCGTGCTGACCGACGGCGTGTGGTGCTGGCCCGCCGAGCTGGGAGGGCTGGTTCGCCGCCATCCGATGACTGTCGACGAGGCCGCAGTCGCCCACATGGCCGCCAACCAGTGGCGGGTGCCCGATCTCTCCGACGAGGAGCTCGGCGACGCCGGCGCCGCGTTCTTCGAGTCCGGAGCCCTGGCCATGAGCGAGCCGTCCGATCCTGACATGACGTTCGACTTCGATGCGGGACTTGGCGAGGAGGACGCCGCGCCATGAGCACGACCGAGACACCGCTCGCTCGGGACGAGGCCCTCGAGCACGCGTGGAAGGAGCGAACAGACGAGGCCTACCTCCGGCTCGCGGCCGAAGCCGGCGTGTCGCCCGCCGAGTGGACTGCCCGGTTCGACGGCGACACCGCGGCGGCGGGCCGTGCCCTCGCCCGAAGGCTGGTCCGCCACCGAGGCGGCCACTCGCTCTCCGCTGCCATTGCCGGACCGGTGGATCGCATCGTCCGCGCCATGCGGGTTGCGGTGCAACGCGGCCAGGACTCGACACGGGTGGCTCTCGCCGACGTGCTCCGAGTCCGGCGTTGGGCCGTCGATCCGGCGTTCTTCGGTCACCTCGCCGACGCCGTCGGCAGCGTGGATCCAGGCGGCACGCTCGTGGCGCAGCGATACACCCGCCGGGACCTCTCGCTCCTGCGGCTGCTCCTCGACTCGGCGGCGGGCCACCATCACGACGCCGTCGAGCTGTGGTCGGCCGACCTCTTGAGCTCGGTCGATCCGGCCGTGTTGGTGATGCGCCGGGTCGCGCCCGGCGTGGACGATCACCTCGGTGAAGCTCAGGACGACAACGGGTTGCCCGTCGCAGTGTCGAGCGGACCACATCCGATCGACGGGTCGGCCGTGGTGGTCCGACCGGTTCTCGACGGCCGTCCCGACAGCGTCGCCGCTGACGCGGTCGTCGCCGTCGGGTCGGGGCCGGCCCGGATGGTGGGCGACGAGGCGGCGTTGACCGGCGCCGGAGTCTGCGCGGTGGCGGTCGGCGGCGACGCGTCAGCGGTCATGGCCGAGCGCCCGCTGCGGGGGGTGACTGCCGACGCGGTGATCGTGCACGAAGGGGAGGTCGATCGCGTCGGCCCGGCGGCAACCCGCGCCGGCGCGAGCGCGGTCGTCCTCGAGGCGGCCGCGGAGGTGGGGGCTGGTCAGGGCGTGGTGGTCTGTGAGGACGATCTGGTCGGCCAGGTGTTGCGCGTGGCGAACGCGGTCGGGCAGGCCGCGCTGGCCGGTCGTGAACCCACACCGGTGGTCGTGGTGAGGTCGGACGTGGCCGGACCGCTCGCGGATGAGGTCGGTTCGTGGCCTACGGTCCCGTGCGGGGTCGGGTCTGGCCGGGCCCACGGCGAGGAGCTGACCATCGCCGCTCGGGCGCTCCGGGGCAGTGAGCATCAGCTCGCCCGACTGCTCCGTGAGGTCGGCCCCCCGACCGCCGACGCGAGAGGCGGGCTCTGGGAAGACGCCGCCGAGGTCGGGATCGACCTCGATCTCTGGCTGATCGCCCGCATCGGCAGCAGCATCGACGATTCGTTTGCCGAGTTCATCCAGCTGATCGGCTTGCGCAGAGGGTGGGTGCCGCTTCCGGCCGACCTCGTCGCCGCCGTCGACACAGCCATCACCGAAGCCTGGGGGTGCGTCGCCCACCGGCGCGCCTGCGCTGCACCGACGTTGGCGCAACTCGACGAACTCGCAGCCGCTCCGGGCACATGGGCACAACTGGCCAACGGCGTGATCGTGTCACCGCACGGCGTGGTGCGTCCGTTCGAGGAGGCCGACATCGATCTGCTGCGCGCGATCGTCGCCCACCGGGGTGACGGTTCCGGGGTCGCCCGTGACATCGGCCCATTGCGCGTCGCCGTCCTCGAGGGCCTCCACATCGAGGGGGAAACATGAGCGACACCCGGACGGGATGGAAGGCCGAGCACGCGCTCGACATCGCGGAGAAGCACGCGCACATCTCCCAGAAGCTGGCTCAACTGGCGCGGATCAAGGCTGCGATCGAGGAGATGCGGGAGAACCTCAGCCGCCAGTACGAGTGGCTGCACTCGTTGCAGACCGGCGAGGACGGGAACGTCCGTCTGGACATGGACTACCTCGATCCCGAGATCTACGTTCGGTTGATGAGCGTCGGCGCCGCCCTCGACGCATCGTTCGGGTCGGTCCTCAATCCGGGTGCGGGAGGATCCGGCCCGCCACCGGCAACGGGTTCCGCGGCGGCGGGCATCTACGACGCCGTCGGCCCGCTCGGCACCCAGGTGAACGTCTCCGGCTTCGTCGCCGAGTTCGGCATGACCGGCTCGATCGACGGCGACGCGGAATGGGGGGATTTCGCCCCGTGGGCGGCCGACCAGATGCTGGCGTGGTTCAGTTCGCCGTTCGAGCAGTACCAGCGGACGAAGTTCACGTGGCGGGCCCAGGATCTGATGGAGGATCTGCGGCAGAACCACGGGGACGACTTCGAGGAGCTCGCCAAGGCCCATCGCGACGCCCTCAGTGCCCTCACCGAACTGGGGAACGCGCTGAACGGCGCCGACCTGAGCGCCGACAGCGTCCTCGGGGGCCGCGGCGCAGCCGACCTGGAAGCCGTACTCGACATGTACAACGACGCCTACGACGGCGCGAGCGGCACCGGTCCCCCGTCGAGCGCCTACGCCGAGGCGGCGGCGCAGCAGGGATCCGGCGACGGGCCACCCGGGTTGACGCCCGACGGCGCGGACTTGCCCCCGCCCGAACGCCGCACGTTCTCGTCGTTCGAGGAAGAGGTCGAATATCGGGAACAGCAGACGGCCGGCATCGACTTCAGTGCCGACAACGACTACGACCCCTCGACCGACCCGGACCTCCTGGGGATGGACAGCCTGCCGCCACCCTGAGCGGCTCGTCGCGTCGTCGAGCCGGCCGACGCGACACCGCGTCAGACCAGCGATGTCGTCGGAAGCGCCGCAATGGCACCCGCCGCGAGCTCGGCGACCGCGGGGACCGGGTCGGGGTCGGCGAAGACCCGAGCATCATGGATGTTCATGGGCCGACCGGTTCCGTCGATAACCCAGTACGAGGCTTCCAGGGCGATGCCGTTCGGATCGGTGAAGTACACCGACTTCATCTGCTCGTGATCGACGATCTCGGTCACCTCCGTGCCGGCCGCCACCAGCCGCTCCCGCAACTGATGGAGTGCGTCCTCGTCGGCCACGTTGAACGACAGGTGGTCGAGTTGCACGGGATGGGGGGCAGGCGACCCGGCGCCCTTCCGGAAGGTCTCGGCATCGCGAATCTCGAAGAAGGCGACGGTGTTGCCCGGAGCCATCTCGAAGAAGTAGTGGCGCATGGGCCCCGCCATGAGCGTCATGACCAACGGCATGCCCAGCACCCCGGCATAGAAGCGCGTGGTCACCTCCATGTCGGGCGTGACGAGGGCCAGGTGATTGATACCCCGCCACGAGGGGGCGGGAGGGAGTGGATCGGCCATGCGTCAACTATCCCATCTCCCGCCGGCCGATGGACCCTCACGCCGCGAGCTCCTTGCCGGTCAACCTCGCAGTTCGCGCGGATCGGGGAAGATCAACGGACCGATCCTGCCCGACAGGGCGGCGCCGCTCGTTCTGCTCGCTACGCCGGATCCGGACCGAGGAACATCGTCACCATCGCCTCGGCGTGGGCCTCGACGAACCCGTCGTCGATCGGGTCACGATCGAGGAGCCTCCGCGCCTCCGGCGCGTTCACGTAGGCCAGCGAGGCGGACCCGATGAGGGCGTAGTACACGACCGTCTCGTCGAGATCCGCCACCAACTTCCGGGCTCGCAGGTCCCGCCACGCCCCCGCGAGCAGGTCGTAGCGCGCCCGGGTCTGGTGCTCCACGATCCAGGCCAGCCGCTCGGAGTCGGCGGTCGCTTCCTGCATCATGATCCGATTGAGTTCGGGCAGTCCGGCGACCGCCCGCACGATGGCGCGTAGGAGCGCGGCGAAACCCTCCCGGGTGTCCAGTCCTTCGGTCGCCTCGTCCCCGAGTTGGGCGAACAGTGCGGCGTCGAGCTTGCCGAAGACGTGGTCGACGGCGGCCCGCCACAGCTCGTCCTTGGACGCGAAGTGGTAGTTGATCTGCGGTTGGTGGGTGCCGGCCCGGGTGGCGATGGCCCGCGTGGTGGCGCCCTCGAAGCCGTGGGCCGCGAACTCGTGCACGGCGGCGTCGAGCAGGGCCAGCCGGGTGGCGTCGGCTCGGGCCTGGCGGCGGCGCGGCGGCGCTGGTTCGGTCGTGTCGGCCATCGTGTTGACTATTCTCTATCAATTGATCTAATTTGTCCAGAATGGCTCTCAACGGACTCCTCGACATCGAACTGCGGGTCCCCGACCCCGCCGAACTCGGCGACTTCTGGGAACGGCGGGGCATGCAACGCAGCGCCGACGGCGTCTACGGCACCGTCGACCGGCCGGTGCAGCTGCGCATCGCCGAGGGCGACCACCGCCACCTGGCCGAGCTCCATCTGAGCTGCGCCGAGGAAGCGGATCTCGCCGCGATCGCCGCCCGGCTCGACACCCTCGGGGTCGCCGCGACCACGGCTGACACCACGCTCACGTGCACGGATCCGGTGCTCGGCCACACGGTGGTGATCGACGTCGGCGCGCCCGCTCCGCTCACCCCCGTCCCCGTCCGGCCGGCCAACCGCCCCGGCGAGCAGGGCCGCACCACCGCCCGGGCCGGAGCGGTCGACGAACGACACACGCCCCGCGCTCCCCGCCGGCTGGGCCATGTCGTGCTCGGGACTCCCGACCCGGAGGCATCGGTGCGCTTCTATCTCGACGGGCTCGGCTTCAAGATCTCCGACTCGGTCTTGAACGGCTTCGCCACCTTCGCCCGGATCGAGGCCGACCACCACAACCTGCTCATCCACCCCGCCCCCACCGGCTACCTCAACCACTACGCGATGGAGGTCGACGACGTCGACGCGGTCGGTGCGGCCGGCACCGCGGTCGTGGCCGAGCGGCCGGACGCCAGCGTGGTCGGCATCGGGCGCCACAACCTCGGATCCAACGTGTTCTGGTATCTCACCGACCCGGCCGGCAACACGTTCGAGTTCTTCACCGACATGGACCAGATCGTCGATGACGACGCGTGGGAGCGGGACCACTGTCGCCGGGACTGGGAAGGCAGCGACGGCCCCGCCGGGTTCTCGGTGTGGGGCCCCACCGACCCGCCCCCCGAGTTCTTCGCCCCGACCGACCTCGATGCCATCGCCGCGGCCCGGGCCACCCGGGGCCTGGTCTGAGGAGCGGACCGTGGATCTCGGACTGACCGGTCGAACCGCCATCCTGCTCGCCTCCAGCCGCGGACTGGGCCGGGCCTGCGCCGAAAGCATCGCCCGCGAGGGCGTGCACGTGGTGGTCAACGGCCGCACCGAGGACGACGTGCACACCGCGGCCGCCGAGATCGAGGCCGAGCACGGCGTGCGCGCCACCGCGGTCGTGGGCGACTCGTCCACCGCAGAGGTGCACGACGCCCTCCTCGCCGCCTGTCCCGACCCCGACATCCTCCTGCTCAACGGCGCCGGACCGCCGCCCACGCCGTTCGACCGCATCGACGAGGACGCGTGGCAGGCCGCACTCCAGCAGTCGCTGCTCGGCCCGCTCGCCCTCCTCCAGCGGGTCTTGCCGGGCATGCGCGAACGTCGCTTCGGTCGGATCGTGGCGATCAGTTCGGCGATGGTGAAGTCGCCGAACCCGCTCATGAGCCTCTCCCACGGCACCCGGCTCGGGTTGGCCGGCGTGCTCAAGGGCATGTCGAAGGAGGCGGTGCGCGACAACGTCACGATCAACCAGCTTCTCCCCGAGCGCTTCGACACCGGCCGCCAGCAGCAGATGGCCGAACTCGTGATGGCCCTGCGCGACATCACCTACGAGGAGGCCCGCGCCGAGCAGGAAGCGAGCATCAAGGCCGGCCGCCTCGGTCGACCGGAGGAGTTCGGCGACGCCTTCGCCTTCCTCTGCTCGGCCCAGGCGGGCTACCTGAGCGGCCAGAGTCTGCAGCTCGACGGTGGCAGCTACGAAGGCCTGTTCTGATGACGACCGAGCGGGTCGACGTCGCCATCGTCGGTGCCGGACCCACCGGGCTGACCGCCGCCCACCTGTGCCGTCGGCTGGGCCTCTCGGCGGTGGTGCTCGAGCGTCGTGACGGGCCGCAACGAGCACCGGCCGCCCATGTGGTCAACGCCCGCACGTTCGAGATCTGGCGCCAGGCGGGCGTGCCCATGGACCCGGTGTTGGCCGCGACGCTCGACCCGGCCGAGGCCGGCTGGGCGCACTTCGTCACGACGTTCGGTGGCGAGTTCGTCGGCTCCCTGCCCTACGAACGGCAGGGCGATGAGATGTACGACGTCACGCCCTTCCCGCTGCGCAACCTCAGCCAGCACCGGCTCGAGCCGATCCTCGCCGACCCGGATCTCGACGTGCGGCTCGGCCACACGTTCGTACGGGCGACCGAGGCCGACGACCGGGTGACGGTGGAGGCCGCCGGCCCCGACGGCGACGTCACGATCGATGCCGGCTACCTGCTCGGCGCCGACGGGGCGGCCAGCGCGGTGCGGCGATCCGTCGGCATCGAGATGGACGGACCCCGCACCATCCAGTCGTTCGTGATGATCCACCTCGCGGCCGACTTCCGTCCGCTCCTCGGCCCGCAGCCGGGCGTCCTCTACTTCCTCGTCGATCCCGAACACGGCGGCGTGTTCGTGAGCCACGGGCCCGACCGTGAATGGGTCTACATGCACGAGTGGGACTCCGACAGCGAGTCGATCGACGATTTCGACGACGCCCGCTGCCGCGCCCTGGTCACCGGAGCGCTCGACCCGCACGCCGCGGAGCAGGTCGAGTTCGAGGTGCTCGAGGCCGCCACGTGGCACATGAGCGCCCAGGTGGCGCGCGAGTACCGCCGCGGCCGGGTCTTCCTGGTGGGCGACGCCGCCCACCGCTTCCCACCCACCGGCGGGCTCGGGCTCAACAGCGGCGTGGCCGACGCCCACAACCTGATCTGGAAGCTGGCCGCGGTCGAGGCCGGGTGGGCGTCGCCGCCGATGCTCGACACGTACGAACACGAACGCCGTCCCGTGGCGCAGGTCAACTGCGACCAGTCGCTGCACAACGCACTCACCATGGCGGCGGTCCCCGCGGCCTTCGGGTTCGACGACCCGGCCCGGCGCACGACCGCGACGATGCACGAGGTGCTGGGCGACCCGACGCGTCGACGCGCCGTCGAAACCGCCGTCGCCGACCAGGCGATGCACTTCGACAACCTGGGCTTGCAACTCGGTCACGCCTACCACGGCCCGTTGGTGCTCGACGACGGCACCGAGCCGCCGCCGGTGCACGACGCGCCCCGGGAGTACGTGCCGTCCACCCACCCGGGCGGGCGGCTGCCCCACGCCTGGCTCGATGGCGACACCTCCACACTCGACCTGGTGGACCCCGCGGTGCCGACGGTGATGGTCTGCGAGGGCCACCCGGACCCGGCGATCGGCGATGCCACCCCGGTCGTCGTCGCCGCGGTGCCCCGCCCCGTCTGGACGGGTGCGTTCGCGCTCGACGAGGACGACGCCATGATCGTGCGCCCCGACCAGCACGTGGCGTTCCGGGGGCCGACCGCCGGTGCCGCCGAGGCGCTCGCCACGCTCTTCGCGGACCCGGCGCCCTGATCCGAGGAGAACGACATGGACCCGAAGCCGACCAGACCCAACGTGCTCTTCGTGATCTGCGATCAGCTCCGGGCCGACCACGTCGGCTTCGCCGGCAACCCCGTGGTGCGCACCCCCAACATCGACCGCATCGCGGCCGAGGGCACGGTGTTCGACCGGGCCTTCGTCAACAACCCCGTCTGCATGCCCAACCGGTCCACGATCATGACGGGCCTCATGCCGTCGGCCCACGGCGTGATCTTCAACGATCGTTCGCTCGAACCCCACCACACCACGTTCGTCTCCCGGCTGCGCGACGAGGGCTGGCACACGGCCCTCGTCGGCAAGGGGCATCTCCAGCACGGCGAGAGCCGCGATGCGGTCCGCGATCTCGGCACCGTTCCCGGCCGGGTCTCACCGTTCGGGGAGCGCTGGGACACCATCGAACACCACGAGCGCTACGAGCTCGACGAGGTGACGGACCCCGAGGACTACTACGGCTTCGCCCACGTCGAGTTCTGCGTCGGCCACGGTGCGACCGTGGGCGCGCACCACTATCGCTGGGCTCGCGAGAAGGGTGTGTCCCACGAGCTGCTGCGCTGCGGCCTCGACCCCACCGCCGACATTCCCGGCCGGTCACCGCTGTGGTGGCAGCTCTTCCCCGCGCCCTACCCCGAGGAGATCTCCTCCACGTCGTTCGTCACCGAGCGCACCATCGACGTGATCGAGGGGGCCGAGGCCCGCGACGAACCGTGGATGGTCTGGTGCTCCTACCCGGACCCGCACCATCCGCTGGCGCCGCCGGAGCCGTGGTACAGCCGTCACGATCCGGCCGATATCGAGCTGCCCACCACCTACGACGACCCCGGTCACGGCTGGCCCGCCCACCTCGAGATGATCCGGGGCCTCCCCGCCGATGCCAACAGCCACGGCGCCTATGTCGTGCCGTTCGGACCCACGCCGGAGCAGGCGCAAGCCGCCATCGCCGCCACCTACGGGATGGTCGAGGCCATCGACCACGGCGTCGGCCGCATCCTGGCGACCCTCGAACGGTTGGGCACGCTCGACGACACGATCATCGTCTTCACCAGCGACCACGGCGACATGATGGGCGACCACGGCCTCATCATGAAGCTGGCGATGCACTTCGAGGGTTGCCTGCGGGTGCCCCTCGTCGTGCGGACCCCCGGCGGGAGCGGACAACGCACTTCGTCGCTCGCGGCCGGTGTCGACCTGCCGGCCACGCTCCTCGATCTGTGTGGCGTGGCCGGACAGCAGGGCATGCAGGGGACGAGCCTCGTGCCGGTGCTCGACGACCCGACGGCGACGGTGCGCGACCAGGTGCTCGTGGAGGACGACTTCCCGTCGTCGAAGGACAGCCGGCCGGTGCCGATCAAGACCCGCACCCTCGTCACCGAGCAGTACCGGTTCACCCGCGACAGCGACGGGTTCGAGATGCTCTACGACCTCGACGCCGACCCCGACGAGCTCGACAACCTGTCGGTCCTCGGGGCGGATCCGGCCCTGCGGTCCGGCCTGGTCACGGGGTTGGCCGATGCCATGCTCCACGCCGACGACCTCACGAGGACCGAACCGGTCTCCCGCTGACGGAGACCGTCGTGATCACGACGCGCGGTCGAGCACCGCGGCGAGCACGGACCGCAGCGACGCCGCCGGATCCTCGACCGGGCCGACCGAACGCCACGCGACGATGCGGTCGGGGCGCACGAGAACGCAGCCCCCGTCGGACACCTCGCGCCGCCGGATCCAGTCGCCGTACACGTCGTTGACGTCGAGCCCGAGCGACACCGCCACCCCGGCCACGTCCACGCCGAACTCGGCCGAGACCGTGGCGGCGGCGTCGAGCCACGCCTGGCCGCCGGCGCCGACGAGGAGGGTGAAGCGGTCGTAGCCGCACACGTCGAGGGTCGAGACGTCGTCGTCGCCGATGGCAAGCCAGGCGTGGGGCACGGGACTGCCCGGGTGGGTCGACGGCTCGAAGTGCAGCACCGGGTCACGGGTGGGCTCGGGCGGCGGCGTGCCGTCGTCGACCACCGCCGAGGAGCGGTAGCGCTGACCGAGCTCGACCCCGTGCGCGTTGAACTGGTTGTTCATCAGGTCGAGCCCGGCCAGGAGCTCGGCCCGCTCCTGCTCGCCGTCGGGACCGTAGAGCTCGGCGAGGCGCGCCTCGGCTTCGTCGTCGGTCATGTCGGGCCGCAGGCCGAGTGGCGCGAACCAGCTGATCATCTCGTCGACGCTGAGGTTCGCCCGGTCGACCACCTGGCGACCGACCGGCTGCCGCTCGGCGTCGTAGGAGTCGAGCAGCCCGTCGCCGGCCGCGCCCCGCAGCACGAGCGCCAACTTCCACACGAGGTTGTAGGTGTCCTGGATCGACGTGTTGCTCCCCAGCCCGTTGGCGGGGGGATGACGGTGGGCGGCATCGCCGGCGATGAACATCCGCCCGCGCCGGTAGCCCGCCGCCACGACATGGTTGAACTCCCACGGGCTCACGTGCTTGATGGAGAACTCGACGTCGTCGTCACCGATGGCGGCCCGCACGCTGTCGATCACGGTCGCTTCGTCGAGGTCGTTGGGGGCGAGGCCGGGCCGGACGAAGATCGTGCTCCACTCGTCCCACGGCTCGATGCAGGTCCAGAGGCTGATGAAGTCCTCACTCCCCGGGGTGACCGTGACGAACAGCGCGCCCGAGCGATGGGCGGTGTAGCGGGAGAGGTCGGCCTCGATCCAGACGGTGATCGCGTTGCCCTTGCCGGCTTCGCCCTCGAACTCGAAGCCGCCGTCGCGACCGACGACCGTGCGGGCACCGTCGCAGCCGATCGCGTAGCGAGCCCGGACCGTGAACTCCTCGCCGCCGTCGCGGGGCCGCGCCCGGGCGGTGACCCCGTCGGCGTCCTGCTCGAGCGTCAGCACTTCGTGGTGGAGCCGGATGTCCGCACCGAGGTCTCGGGCCCGGTCGAGCATGATCGGCTCGAGGATGTGCTGGGGGGCGTTGCACATCTCGCAGGGGCTGGCCGCCCGGTACTCCCCGATCCGGTCGTCGCCGGTGCCCCACGTCATCATCCGGGACAGCTCGCGGCCGGCGAACGACGTCGCGAACACCTGCTTCCCCATGAGATGGTGGGGCAGCGCCCGGGCCTGGACCCGGGCCTCGATGCCGAGATCGCGCAGCACCTCCACGGCCCGCTGGTTGGTGATGTGGGCTCGAGGGGAATTCGCGGTGCCGTACTTGGTGAGGGTCACGGCGTCGATCCCCAGCCGGGCCAGCAGCGATGCCGCCGTCAGCCCCGCCGGGCCCGCCCCCACCACCAGCACATCGGTCGTGATCGTCTCCATGCCTGCCTCAGTTCACTGTTCGTTCGACCAGCCAACTGTGCCCAGTGCAGATTCCCTTGTCAAGTGACCAGCGACTCAGCCGGGCGGGACGAACAGGTCGACGACCAGGTCGGCGTGGGCGCGGATCTCCGCCGCGGTCTCCGGATCGCGGCCGGTGAGGGCCCGGCACTCGGGAGCAACGGCGAAGATGAGCGACGCCGCGCCCACCACCGCGTAGTACAGGTGGGCGGCCGCCGCGGCGCCGAGACCCGAGCCGGCGAGCGCGGCGAATCGGGTCTCGAGATGCGTGTCGACCAGCCAGCGGAGCCGGTCGTCGTCGCGGCGGCCGGCGTCGACCATGAAGTGGAACACCTCCGGGTGGCGAGCGGAGAACTCGACATAGTCGCGGATCGCCGCCGCGCCGGGCCTGCCCTCCTCGGGCGGGACCAGCTCATTCATCCGACCGAAGATCCGATCGGCGGCGGCGCGCCACAGCTCGTCCTTGCTGGAGAAGTGATACGTGACGAGTCCCTGCGTCACCTCGGCCCGGGCCGCGATCGCCCGCGTGCCGGCGGCCTCGAAACCGTGGGCGGCGAACTCCTCGACCGCGGCGTCGAGGATCCGCTCCCTCGTCTGCTCCCGTTGATCAGCCCTGTTCATGGACGCCAGTGTAGCTGGTCACTTGACAAGCGAATCGGACTCCGACAGGCTCACTGTTCGAGCGACCAGTGAAAGGATGCCGCATGCCGAGCCGTATCGATCCCGTTCCCCGGGAGGACCTGGCCGAACACGACGGGCTGTTCACGGCCTACGAGCAGATCATGGGGTTCGTTCCCCAAACCGTGCTCACGATGGCGCGGGTGCCCGGGTTGATGGAGAGTCATGCCAGCACCGCACTGGCCGCGGCCATGAACGGGCTCATCACTCCCGAGCTCGCCCAGATGTGCGGCCACCTCTCCAGCGCCGCCGCCGGCTGCCGCTACTGCCAAGCCCACACCATCGCCCACGCCGAACACCTCGGCATCCACCCCGACAAACTCGCCGACCTCTGGACCTACCAGACCAGCAACCACTTCACCGACGCCGAACGCGCCGCCCTCACCCTCGCCTTCCACACCGGCCAACACCCCAACGCCGTCACCGACACCCACATCGACAACTGCCGAACCCACTACACCGACGACCAGATCACCGCGATCGTCGCCGTCTGCTCCCTCTTCGGCTTCCTCAACCGCTGGAACGACACCCTCGCCACCACCCTCGAACCGACCCCCACCGCCGCCGCCGGCCGTCACCTCGGCGAGCAGGGATGGACGCCCGGCAAGCACGCCACCGACACCCAGGAGAACGAGCAATGATCCGTCAACACTCCGGACCGACAGGAACGCGCACGCCATGACCTTCGACTGGGACCCCGATCACCGCGAGTACCTCGAGTCGCACACCTGGGCCGTCCTGGCCACCGGCCGCCGCGACGGTTCCCCGCAGCAGTCGATGGTCGGCTACGCGGTGGACGACGACGGCCGACTCGTCGTGTCGGCGAAGGACTACACCGCCAAGTGGAAGAACGCCGTGCGGCAACCGAAGGTGTCGCTGACCGTCCCCGACGGGCGGGTCCACCTGGTTGTCTACGGAGACGCTGAGACGATCGACGCCGATCCGCTGCGGGCCGAACTCACCGCTGCGGTGTTCGGCGTGCTGTCCGGCGGCGACCCGCCGGACCCGACGACCATCGTCCCCATGCTCGACGAGCAGCGGCGCACCGTACTCCGCATCACCCCGACGAAGACGTTCTTCCAGGATTGACCGCCGGTGCCGGCGGCGGTGCGCTTGCTTGCCATCTTCAGGCCATCATGACATCATGATGTCATGCCAAAGCAAACTACCGTCCGACTCCCCAACGAACTCGCAGACGAGGCGGAAGCCGTCGCGCGAGTGAAGGGCACGAGCGTGAACCAACTCATCATCGATTCCCTGAGCGCGGAGATCGAACGAGTTCGGGCGGACGACGACTTCACGTCGCGGGCCAAGCGACTCATCGAACGCGACAAGGAGCTCCTCGAACGCCTGGCCAAGTGACCCGCTACATCGACCTCGCCGAGTATCTGTGGCTCTCCGAACAGGTCACCGGCGTGTCAGCTGAGGTTCTCGCCAAGTCCGGCCGGATCGACCTCGCCGACTCGGCGCTCCACGCGCCCATGGCCGGCTTCGGGGACGAGGACTTCTATCCCGACGTCGCCGACAAGGCGGCGGTTCTCTGCTGGCGGCTTGCCCGCAATCATCCGCTGCCCGACGGCAACAAGCGTGCTGCATGGGCCGCGCTCGTGATGTTCATTGACCTCAACGATGGCTACTGGAATCCTGATCCCCCCGATGTCGACGACGCCGAGCAGACCATGCTCGCGGTCGCGGCAGGCGAGATCGACGAAGCAGCGCTCGCCGATTGGCTTCGCGAGCGAGTGGTCTTCGACTGAGTTTCGGCGGCGGACACCTCCTCCTCGTCGATGGCTGACCGGCGGGAAGAACGAGTCAGGCGTCGATGTCGAGCAGTGTGCCGATGATCTCCCGGATCTGACGGAGTTCGACAGCCCCGATCGTTCCCCGGACTTCGTCGGTCCGGCTGGTCGACACGGCGCGGACGTGCTGACACTGGGCTGCGGAGCGGGCCGACAGCCCGTTGGCAGCGTCCGGCTCGAGCACCCGCTGGGCGGTCACGACGATGGCCGGATGCGGGAACCTACCTCTCGTCCCGTCGGTGAGCCGAGGTCGAGATCGATGACGTCACCCGAGGTCAGCATCGAGCCAGTCGATCTCCTCGCCGGACAGATCGGCCGAAAGCTGCGCCCCCATGCGCTCCTGACGCAGACGACGTACGGCAAGCGCCAGATGCATGCCTATATGCATACACAAGTGCTAGGCAGCATCGGCGGGGCGATCGAAGAAGACCTCGTCACCGTTGCGGCGAACGTGGGAACCGACCTCTGAACGGTCCGTGATCCATGTGAGCAGCGCGAACACCTCTGCGACGAAGCCAACGGTTTCGTCGCTCTGATCGCCGGCCTCGATCCAGCCGCCTCGAGTCAGGGAGTCGACGAGGGCTCGCTGGTAGTCGGCGGCCGAGAAATCCGGACGGTCGACCACCTTCGCCGTCGTGGTCGCCCGACTGCTACTCATGCCTGCGAAGCCGCGGTCACACCCGCACCTGGGATTCGAGCACATCGTCGCCTGGACGTAGACGAGCTCGCCCTCGACGGTCCAGCAGTAGTCATCGTCGAAGAGGCCCTGCCCCTCGGTCGTCGCCACCAACACCTTCATCTCCAGCTCCACTTCCTCGCTTCGGTTGATGGAACCGAGAGTAGGGAGCGGGTGTGACGCGATGGCCGGCCCGGAGCTCCGCGGGTCCACGCCGGCGACGGTCCTGCACGGCTTCCTGCCGGGGAGCGAGCCGGATGTCGAACTGCTCCGCCACGTCGGCGGCCCCAGCGTCACGCGACGCGGTCGTAGCGTTGGAAGAACGCGGCGAATTGTTCTCTGGTGACCGGGTCGCCGGGGCGAAAGGTCCCGTCGGGGAACCCGGTCGTCACCGCCGACTCGGCGGCCCATGCCACCGCGTCGGAGTAGAACTCGCCGGACGGCACGTCCGAGAAATCGGCGTCGGCGTCGGGGGACGGGCTCCCGGCGTCGCGCCACAGGAACGTCACCGCCTGCGCCCGAGTCACGGTCTCCCCCGTACCGAATCGCCCGCCGCCGACCCCGGTCGTGACATCGCTGTTGTACGCCCAGGAGATCGCGTCGGTGTAGTACTTGCCGTTCGGCACGTCGACGAAGGGCGCGCTCGACCCGGGGGGAGGCTCCCCTCGGTACCGGTAGAGGAACGTCACCAACTGCTCGCGCGGCATCTCGTCCGACGGACAGAACTCGGACGCGGAGCACCCGGTTGTCAGCCGGGAGGCCCGGAGCCATTCGATCGGTTCGCTCTGCCAACCGTCGAGGGTGACGTCCACGAATCCGTGACCCCAGAGGTCCGACACGACAAGCGCCGACGCACCCACACCCGGCTCGCCTTCGCGTCCGACGGCGACGACTCGACCGGTCGCGGGGTCGGCCGCGACCGCGGTGAGCACACTCGCCGAGCTCGACTCCTCGATGACGATCGCGGCGCGAACCAGGCTGAGGAGGTCGTCACCATCCGAGTCGAGTATCGCGACCGAGTCGGACTCGTAGTCGTTGCCGCGGTCGATACGCCCGATCACGGCGAACCGCCCATCCGGCATCGGGGCGACATGGCGACTCATGTGGGAGTTCGACCAGTAGTCCCTGCGGAAGACGGCGAACTCGTCGCAGGCTGCCGTCGCCGCGACGAAGACGGGCCCGTTGCGGCCGACACACGTCGATGGGGTCAGGACGAGGGAACTGGTCGATGCTCCCGACAACGCGGCGTTTCGAAGGGCGCCGCTCGCGGAGCTGAACGACGACACGCCGCGGGCGCCCGAGATCTCGGTCGGAACGAGGAAGTCGTCGGCTCGCAGCAGCACATACGGATCGCTGAATCGCTCCGCGAAATCCTCGTAGGTTCGGCTCCAGACCTCGTCACCGTCAGCGGTCAACCGCGTGAGCTCCAGGTCGACGCCCTGCTCCGGGAAGAGGACGTCCGTCTCGATGGCACGAACGAGCAGGAGGTCCCGTCCCCATCCGTCTCCGCCTTGGATCACGCCGAAGTCCGGCTGACCCAGGTCCAGACGGATGGTCGACTCCAGAGCGAGATCCTCGTCCCGGAAGGTGAGGGAGTACGGGGCATCGTCGCTCGAGCCGTCGACGCGTTCGAGCACAGCGATGCCGCTGTCGCGCGAGAACATCGCCTCCGGGTATCTTCCGGCCGGATCGGACGAGCTGGCGAGCGGCGCGCCGACGACGGTGCCGTCGCCTTCGACAACCCAGGTGCCACTCTCGACGTCGCCCTGAACCGACAGGTACGAGCGGTCGTTGCCGTCGACGGCGAAGACGAAGTCGTGGCCGGGGGCCTGGTCGTACTCCTTGTCGGCGTCCCAGGATCGCGACCACTGGACGTCACCATCGACGTCGATCCTCATCATGAAGAAGTCCCAGCCGTCGACCGCGGTGAGCCCGAGGAACGTCCCCTGGAAGATGCCAACCACAACCGTCGAGCCGTCGGTCAGGAACTCCACGCCGTGCGCAGACGAGACGTTGCCGCCATCAGTCCCGCCGAACGTGCGCTCCCAGCTCGCACTCGCCGGCGCAGCAACGGCGAGGACGAACGCGAACACGACGAGAATCCCGCCCGTCCTGCCCCTGCGTCCGCCACCCATGGCCGGACGATAGGCGCGCGGTCAGCTCGAGGCTCAAGTCGCGGGGCGCACAACGGTTCGGCCGCCGTCCACGGCGAGGCGGGGCTTTAACGAGAGCGACGAGCCGTCACCGGTGACTGACAGCAACCTGCTCTCAACCTAAGAACGGGTCGTCAGGGCAGCTCGAAGAGCGCAGCCGAGAGTCGGCTGCGCACTCAATGTCAGCCCGTGCGACCACTGGCTGTACATAGCTCCCTGCCGAGAGCGTCGAGCCGGGGACGCACGACCTGTCCCCGGCTCATTGCTCACCAACACCGGTCGATGTATGAGGCCCAGTGCATCTCCCAGCCGCGTGATCGCGCATAGTTCAACGACTTCTTGGTCACCTTCCCGCCCGTCTGGCCGTAGCACTGCCAGTAGTCAGCCCCGGAACCGATGTGGTACATCACGCCTTCCCACACTAGGAACGACGGGTTGACTGATCGATTAGTTCCAGTGAGCTCTATGATGGTGTTGTGCGAGAGACCACCCTCGCAGTAGCCCTTGCCGGACTCTCGGTTGAAGCATGTATCCGTGCCGCTGTCCCCCGTCACACTGTCGTCGCCTGAACCGCCGTCCAACCTGTCGTTGCCGGCGTCACCGTCAAGCTTGTCATTGCCTGAGCCGCCCCACACTCTGTCGTTGCCGGATCCGGCCCAGACTTGGTCGTGACCCGAACCAGCCCAGATCTCGTCGTGACCGGCCTCTCCGCGCAGCGTGTCATTGCCTGAGTAGCCATTGATGTAGTCATTGCCCGTGCCACCCCACACCTTGTCCGAACCAGAGCCGGCGGACACACGATCCGCCCCAGCTCCCGCGTAGATCACATCGTTGCCGGCATGACCCGCGATCACGTCGTTGCCATCACCACCCCGAATCTCGTCGTGACCGGCCTCTCCGCGCAGCGTGTCATTGCCTGAGTAGCCATTGATGTAGTCATTGCCCGTGCCACCCCACACCTTGTCCGAACCAGAGCCGGCGGACACACGATCCGCCCCAGCTCCCGCGTAGATCACATCGTTGCCGGCATGACCCGCGATCACGTCGTTGCCATCACCACCCCGAATCTCGTCGTGACCGGCCTCTCCGCGCAGCGTGTCATTGCCTGAGTAGCCATTGATGTAGTCATTGCCCGTGCCACCCCACACCTTGTCCGAACCAGAGCCGGCGCAGATCGTGTCGTTCCCGCCTCCGGCGTAGATGACATCGTCACCGCCGAACGCGACAATTACATCGGCGCCGCTCGTACCGCGGAGCGTGTCCGCGCCGTTCGTACCGACAATAGTCGCCGACCTTCCCTTGCACTTTGGGGTCGGGGGAGGCGGAGGCAACACCGGTTCCTCGACATATCTAGGATGGACGATCAGACTGCCAGCGTCGTAGATGCTGAGAGCGGAGTAGTAGTCGACGTTGCGCGCAGCTAGCTCCGACAGCGTTGTGACGAATTTGGCCACCCATGCCAGCTTGACGACCGATACGAAGTCATCGACAGACTTGAGCAGAAGAGCGACTGAGTCGTACTGCGACGCGAGTCGTCCCGCATGCTCGGCGGAAACAATACCGATGTCGACGAGCGCGTCGAGCATCTGGCCGAGGCTGAGGTCGGCCACGCTCGCAGCGAGATCGCCCCCGTAGAGCGCGTTCATCACGAACGCGATGATCTGGGCTGCCTGCGTCGTATCGCCACCCACGACTCCCAAGATCGCTGAGGCCGCCGTCTCCGCTTCGAACAATCGAGTCGAGAATAGGAAACTCATTGTGAGCGTGCTGTCGTCAGATGGCACGTCGTACTCGTGGACGCCGCCAGGCGGGATGGAGCGTCCATCCGTACCAAGAAACAGCGCCAGCGCAGCATCCGTCGTATCTGACACACCTAGAATCGTCCGACTTCGTAGCTCGACGGCGCGTGGGAAGCCGACGTCGATCCAATAGGGCGCGACGTTCTTGACGACCAGCACACTCGCCTGGTCGTCAAAGCACACGTCGACCGGGAGTTGCGAAGGCGCGTGCTCGAGAATCCTGTTTGCGCCGTTACTGCATAGCGTGTGGTTGATGCTTGTTCCGCCACCCGGCGCCGCATTCGCGCGATCGACGTCGGCGGCGAACACCACGGAGGAAACGACTGCGATGGTCGCAAGAACGGCCGCAGCATGGACGCTGACCGCACGAATCTGTCGTATCGCTGCCGATCGCCGAGGTCGCCTCTGGTCCGGGGGGGCTCCGGCATTCTCGGCAAGCCCGGAACTGTGCAGCCGGCGAACTGGGGCTGCGGTCATGGCTGCTCCCTTCGGCCTCGACCTGACTCGTACCGAACCGGGAGTGACCGAGGGCTGACCCTCCACCCGCTCCTCGCTCTCGACCTGGCCTTGGTGTTTCGTCAGTCTCTTCATCGCACTCACCTTTTTCCTCTGTTGTCACACGGCCGACGATCGACCGCCCACCCTTTGACCCGACGAACAGGCGGCGCCGACGTGAGTCTCGAGAAGAGCAATAAGTTGCGTCAGTTCGTCTCTGATCTGTGTCTATTGATCTGTGAGGTCCGTCTCCAGGCGTCTACGTACGCGTTGCAGTACCCCGGGCTGCGTGATTGACTCGCCGCGCCCAGGTAGGACAGGAGCTAGGGGGCGTTTTCGCTGCGGTCCGAAGATGAGCTGGTTGAGATCTTCAGAACAGCGGACGACGACGACGCGATCCGCGCTTTCACAGCGCTACTCAACCCCGGACGCCAGAAGGGACTTCTGGGCGTCGCCAGCGGTGCCATCGGCCGCACTTATGGCACGTCCGGCGCCGAAGACGTCGTCCAAGAGGCACTGCTTCGGTCCTGGCGAGCCCGCCGCGAGTTTCGCGCGGACGCGAGCTTCGATACCTGGCTCTATCGCATCGTCCGCAACTGTGGCCTCAACTCCCGACGAAGGGTCGTCCCGCTGCCAGTCGACCCGCAATTCGGGCATGGCGACACCTATGAGCCGGCGGCCTTTGGCTCCGTCGATGACCGACTCTTGCTCGAGGATGTGCTCGCCGGTGTGCTCAGCGACGACGAGCGGGAGATATTCCTCCTGGTTGCCGATGGCCAGTTCAAGAGCCATGAGATCGCTCAGATCACGAACCGCAGCCCGAGCGGGGTCCGGTCGATCTTTCGTCGAGCTCGGCCGCGTGTGGAACATGCGGTGCGACGCGCACAACGGGAGAACCTATGAAATGGTCTCTTGAGCGATGGGTGCCTCTACGAGCTGGTCGCGAGACGCGCCGACTGCTCCGCAGACTCAGCACGGACCGTCCGCAGGGCTTGGAAAACGGCTGGGAGAATCGGCTGCGGGCCAGCATGGACCGCGACCGCACCCCGCGAGAAGAGGAGGGACATGCCCGTCCCGAGCCCACCCGTGAACTGGATTTCTCCGATGGCCGAATAGGAAGGTTGGAGGCGAACCATGTCGCGAAGCCATCGCTTGTAGCCGGTGACCCCCGCGCCGAGGTCGAGCTAGATGCAACGCCAGCAATCCCGCCTGGCCGCCGGTCGACAGTTCTTGCGCTTGCGGCCGCGCTCATCCTCGTTGCCGCAGTGGGAGCAACCTTCTGGGCAGCGAACGACACCGGCAGAGACCCAGATACCTTCACAACCCCGGACGTGACGTCCCCCGTTCCTGACCGGCCGGACGGCCCCAATGAAGAGACGACAGACGTCACGGATTGCGCCGATACCACGGACTCCGCGACGGCCATCGAGACCTACCTTCCGATCCTGATGTGCGGGGACTACCCGAACGGGAAGCCAACTCGGCCTATCGTCGAGCGCGCTGAGGGATGGATCGCAGTCGTGGCAAGTATTCCGGTCTCCGAAGCGGGCACTGTGGACGGTCGACTCAGCGAACTTGAGGACCGTTCCGGACCGTTGGGTCTGTACGACTCAAGGCAGTACCTGGGACTTCGCGACTCCTACCTTGCGATCGCCGCCGGGCCGTACCCGGATGCCGCTGGGGCAGAAGCGTTCTGTTCTGATCTCCCAACCGATTCGACGCTCTTCGAAGGCTGTATCGCCAGAAACCTCACGAACCCTCCGTGGGGACTGGGCATTTCGATGCCTGATCTTGTCGGCGCTGAGCTTCTCGAGGCCCAGGCGGGTCTCGATGAGCTAGGGGTTCCTTACACCGTAGAGATTCGGTTGAGTTCGGGCAGCACGGGAGAGGTCCTGGAGACTGACCCAGCACCTGGGGAGACCGTCGACCGAGCGGTGCGGCTCGTTGTTGCCGATCCCGCTCCCCTGCTCGAGGCGGGGAGGCCCGGCACGTTTGGCGATCCCACGGCCGGTCCGGCGACGGTCAACGGACAGCTCTACGACAAAGCGCTCTACTCCTACGGACTCACGGGCATCACGCCAAACCGGGGCCTCACCTTCTGGGAGTACGACTTGAGCGGAGGGTGGCAGACTTTCGAAGCGACAGTCGGAGTCGCGGACGACTCTGCCGCGGAACAGAGTGCCCGCTTCCGCGTACTACTCGACGACACCGAGGTATGGACGCGAGACCTCTCCCTAGGCGTTTCGGTCGATCTCGAGCTCGACGTCTCGGGAGCAAAGCGGCTCCGCCTAGAAGCCATCAACCTGGGGGAAGGCCAGCTCGCTGGGGTATTTGCCGCGCCGGTCCTCAGGGGTGACTTGGGGGTCGCCTCGCTCGGGTGTGTGGCCGCAGCGCACAGAGACGATTGCTACGAGGCACCGTCGAACCCACTCGAATTGGCGCTCTCCGAACCAGAGCTCCTCGCCCTCACTGCCGAGGGCGGTCGGGTCAACACAACCTCCGAGAATTGCGGCTACGGAACCCACAGACTCCTTGATGCCACCGGAGACGAGATTGGGAGAGTCACTCCCCCACCGCTCAGCTCGCCTAGTTGTGAGTTTGGAGTGAATCTCCACTCCACCCACCTGACCGGTCTGCTGGACCCAGACCAGGACTACGGTTACACCATCGAGGTCAGGACTCCCGATGGGAGGACGGCTGCGTCGACCCTGACCTTTCACACTGGCGTTCCCCCGCTACGTGAGACAGGGGTGGTTGTCAGTTCATGCTGCTCGTGAGGCAGCGTAGGTCTCAGCGGGGGTGCGGTGCTCGAGCCCGGCCTGGTGCCGGGCTCGGTTGTAGAAGGTCTCGATGTAGTCGAACAGGATCGTGCGCAGTTCGGAGCGGGTGATCTGGCGCCAGTCGCCGTGAAGGTGTCGGATCTCGCGCTTGAGTGCGGCCCAGACCGACTCCATCGCTGCGTTGTCGAAGCAATCGCCGGTCGAGGAGTACGAGGCGCGCAGGCCCCAGTCGGCGAGACGGTTGGAGAACTCCACCGCGGTGTATTGGGCGCCTCGGTCGGCGTGGTGGATCAGCTCGGCGTCGGGGTCTCTGCGGGCGAGCGCCATGACGAGTGCGTTGACGACGAGGTCGGTGGTTTGGCGTTCGCCCATCGACCAGCCGGCGATCCCTCGATCGTGCAGATCGACGATCCCCGCGAGGAACAGCTTGCCATCGAGGCAGCCGAACTCGGTGATGTCGGCGACCCAGCGCAGGTCTGACGCCTCGGCGGTGAAGTCCCGCTCGAGGAGATCTCCGGCCGGTGCCGTGTTCGCGCCGCGCCGCCACTTCTTGCGGCTGTGCGCGCCGACGAGGCCGAGCTCGGCCATGATCCGCGCGACCCGCTTCTCGCCGACGCGAATGCCGGCTCGGCGGAGCTGACCCCAGACTCTCGGTGAGCCGTAGGTGCCGCGGGACTGCCGGTAGATGTCGACGATCTCGTTGGCCAGGTAGGCGTCGTCAACGAGCCGATCCGACACGGCGCCGCCGGTCCAGCGATAGTAGGTCGCCCTCGGCAGCTCGACGAGCTCGCAGAGCTTGTTCACGTGATGGTCCGCTCGATGGTCGTCAACGAACCAGCAGCGGGTCACCGGTTCGTCTCTCTCGCGAAATACTGCGCCGCCTTGCGAAGGATCTCCTTCTCCTCCTCGACCTCGACGACGCGTTTGCGGAGCCGGATCAGCTCCGCGCGTTCGTCCTCATCGAGGCCGCCCGCGTCACGAGCTTCGAACTCGTTGACCCAGGCGGCCAACGACCCATCGGCGATGCCGAGCGATCGCGCGATCTCGACTCGTGGCCGATCCGAGCGGCGATACAGCTGCACCGCCTCGCGACGGAACTCCTCAGGATATCGATGTGTGCCCATCGTGGACTCCTTCCCGGGAACAGTCTCCCAGGCTCAGATGCCTCACGAAACGGGGGAACTCCACACGCCTGCGCTCGCGGGACCGTGCCCGACCGTACCGAGTGGGCATTGGACCGGGACCTGGCAGAGCGACCAGACCGACCTAGCCGGCACTCTGAGTGTCGAGATCGAGCGAGACGGCGAAAGATTCGATGGCACGCTCGAACTCGAAGGCAGCCCAGTCGTACTTGATGCGAACATCACCGGTGTGATCGATTGCCTGTCCGTCAGACTCGGCAACAGCGACGAGGCGTTGACTTTCAACGGCACGCTGGACCCCACTGGCACTCAGTTCACCGGCAATTTCAATCTGCCGTTCATGGACGTGGGAACAATCAGTGCCTGGCTGATCGATTCCTGACCTGCTTGCGCCGGCACTGGGCGATGACTCGTTGCAGCATCTCGACTGATTTCCAGACGAGGAACGGGTTCACCGAACGTTCTCGACACGGAACAAGTCAGCGGTGACCACAACGGTCAGCGGCCGGCCGCCGCCAGCGCCTCGTCGAGAGCCTCGCCGATCCCGAGTTCGGTGGCCCACCGTCGGAGGTAGTCGGTGTCGAGGTTCCGCTCGGTCAAGATCGCGACAACATCACGGAGCTGCTGCTCGGAACCCGACCGTGACCGCCACTCGAGCTTGGCCAGGACCGTGTCCTCGGCCGTGGCGACGAACAACTCCACATCGCCGATGACCACCTGCTGGCGGCGCCTGAACTCCTCCCGGCTGAACGGCCGATCCTTGCGGATGATCAGATCGGCCTTCCAACCGGTCTCGGTGTCGATGACGTTGCACATGGCTCGGGTGCGGACCGCTCCGACGGCGTCATCGACGTAGTAGCGGGAGCCGTCGAGGTCATCGGCAAACCGCTGGATCGCGTCGGGCGTGGGGTCGATCACGAGGTCGACATCCCGGGTCATTCGCGGCTCACCGTGGAAGGTGCTCGCCATGGAGCCGACCAGCATGTGAGGGATCGCCGCGTCGTCGAGCGACGCGACGATGAAGCTCAGGAACTCGAGCTGCATCGAGCCGCGTAGCCGGCGATCTCGTCGCCGTGCAAAAGGCGGATCCACTCGATGGCGACTTCTGCGTCGGTGAGCTCAGGGTGGCGGGACCGGACTCCGGCCAGCGCGATCGCCTTGCTCTCCTCGGCCATCTCCGCCGCACAGGCCACCCGCTGGGCGCCGCTCATCGACCCGAAGACGGCCGAGACGCGCCGCCGAATCTTTGGCGAGGTGTCGGTGGTGGCCATGGACCAACTGTAGACGTCGGCTGAGACACCGGGGCCCAGATCTTCGGCGGTTGCGACCGGCGACCTCATCCTCTACGCAGACCGCTCAAATCAGGGAACGAACGGTCGCGAGGTGTTCTCACCCTAGGAACAGGTCGAGCCTACGGGTCGATCTCGACACCGATGAGTTCGACGACACCATCGGCAATTTCGACGCCGTACACCGCGACGCCGGAAACGAGCGCGCCGGCACCGATGTAGACCCTCGCCGATCCAAGCCCCTCGACCACCTCGGGAAGCTCGTCGAAGCCAACAACGAAGGCGTCGACGATCTCGGGAAGGTCAATCACCAAGAAGTCGGTCGCCGAGGGCTCTCCGTTCGGCCCGCGGTCGGGCCGGAGTTGGAGGTCGAGCATCTCGAAGAAAGCCGACGAGACGCGAACCTCCCGGCGCTCGCTCGACGGGTTCACCAGTCAGGTCGGCTCGACGTCGAGCAGACCCCGCTCCTCCAGCAGCTTTCGGCCGGTCGCTTCAACCTGGTCCCGGAACTTCGGGTCGAGTTGGTCCAGCGATTGGAGCTGCCGATCCCGAACAGCCTGTGCACGCTCGTCCGGCGTCATCTGCTCCATCTCGGCTGCGCTGAGCTTGGGCAACTTCTCCATGAGGCCACGGTAACAGCACCCTGTGACACCGCCGGGTGGGGCCTGGGCCGATCGCCGGGTGCCGTTCGCTGACACGGAACAAGTCAGCGGTGACCACAACGGTCAGCGGCCGGCCGCCGCCAGCGCCTCGTCGAGAGCCTCGCCGATCCCGAGTTCGGTGGCCCACCGTCGGAGGTAGTCGGTGTCGAGGTTCCGCTCGGTCAAGATCGCGACAACGTCACGGAGCTGCTGCTCGGAACCCGACCGTGACCGCCACTCGAGCTTGGCCAGGACCGTGTCCTCGGCCGTGGCGAGGAACAACTCCACGTCGCCGATGACCACCTGCTGGCGGCGCCTGAACTCCTCCCGGCTGAACGGCCGATCCTTGCGGATGATCAGATCGGCCTTCCAACCGGTCTCGGTGTCGATGACGTTGCACATGGCTCGGGTGCGGACCGCTCCGAGGGCGTCATCGACGTAGTAGCGGGAGCGGTCGAGGTCATCGGCGAACCGCTGGATCGCGTCGGGCGTGGGGTCGATCACGAGGTCGATATCCCGGGTCATTCGCGGCTCACCGTGGAAGGTGCTCGCCATGGAGCCGACCAGCATGTGAGGGATCGCCGCGTCGTCGAGCGACGCGACGATGAAGCTCAGGAACTCGAGCTGCATCGAGCCGCGTAGCCGGCGATCTCGTCGCCGTGCAGAAGGCGGATCCACTCGATGGCGACTTCTGCGTCGGTGAGCTCAGGGTGGCGGGACCGGACTCCGGCCAGCGCGATCGCCTTGCTCTCCTCGGCCATCTCCGCTGCACAGGCCACCCGCTGGGCGCCGCTCATCGACCCGAAGACGGCCGAGACGCGGCGCCGAATCTCTGGCGGAGTGTCGGTGGTGGCCATGAGCCAACGGTAGACGTCGGCTGAGACACCGGCGCCCAGATCTTCGGGAGTTGCGACGGGCGACCTCTTCTTTGACGCAGAACGAGTCAGAGTGCGAGGTGGAGGCGGAGCGCTTCGTCGAGTTCGCTGACCGGGTCGACCGGGAGAACTGGACGCATCAACCCACACCGTCAGCCACGGTGGCGTCCCACGCGTCGGCATCGCCATCCTCGTTCCACTCCGACCATGCGTCTTCGTACGCGGCGCTGAGCTCGTTGGCCCGGAGCAGTCGCACGGCGTGTCGCAGCACCGCCGACCGCGATGCGTATCCTTGCTCCTCGGCGTAGGTGTCGAGGAACTTCACCTCATCGTCGGACAGGCTCACACCTACTCTCACCCGTTCTGCCCACAGACCACACAGCGCCAGTTCGGGTTCTCGGGGCCGATCACGCAGCCGCCGAGCGCGATCTCGCCGCGTTCTGCTGCGGCCTGCATCTCGGGGCCCGGCATGCCGTACTCGATCGGGATGACCGCGTCGTCGCCACACGACGGACACCGAGCAGGACGCTCGCTCATGGCCCCGTCGCCCGCACGGGTGGACCGTCGCGCCAGGATGCCTCGAGATCGGCGAGCGCCAGCAGATCCGCGCCGGTCTCCCCCACCTGCAATCCGATCGCCGGTGGGAGCTCGCCGAACGCGACGACCCCACGCTCGGCCGACCGCACGACGGCGACCGGCAGCGACACAGCCGCCGCGAACTCGTCCACCGCAAGCCGCGCGTGGCCCCTGGCCGCCACCGACATCGCGGCGGCGACCGGGTGTGCCACACCATCGGATCTGAGTCGTCGCGCCATGCGCTCGATGACGACGGTGGGGTCGATGGCGGTCATGCGGCGAACCATCCGTGGTCACGCAACTCGGCGAAGGCCGGGTCGGTCTCGATGACCAACCACACCTTCCGGCCGTGGCGCCGGCACACCTGGCGCACGTTGTCGGGTTTCAACCCGAAGCGGGCCCCGACCGTGTGGGCCGGCGACGGATCGCCCATGCCCTGCTGGATCCGGTACTCCCAGTAGACGAGCTGGTCACGTTCGGACCCGACCGAGCGGATCGCCCGGTCCAGCACACCGACCCGCGGGTGGCGGCTGATCAGGACCGACAGGTCGTCGACGCTCAGGTCGACCGCCGCAACGTCGCTGCGGGAGCCCACCTCACCGTCGAAGTCGTCGTCGAGCTCGACCACCCGATGGCCGATCGCACGAGCCACCTCGGCCCGGATCGCCTTGAACGCCCAGTTCCACGGCGCCGCGCCACCGGGAGCCCAGCCACCGGCCCGACGGAAGATGACGTCGCACGCGTCGAGCGTCAACCCATCGAGCTCGTCGGCGTTGCGCACGATGTCGTGGCGGCCCATCCCTTCGAGGATCGAACGCACGACCCAGCGCACCTTGGGAGCGAACTCCTCGATGAAGGCGAACAGGAACGCGGCGTCACCCGCGGCCATGCCGGCCATCACCCGATTCAGGGGGTCGTCGGATTCGTTCATTGCCTCTTCAGCCATTGCATCTCCTCTGTCGGGGAAGTCCGTGACATCCGCCGATGCCAACGGTCTCCATGATGCCGAGGGGGTGTGACAGTGACCGGCGGGCGTGTCACGGCGGGCCCCTACCGGACGGCGCGACGGGTTCGGACCAGCCGAGCCCACGGGGCAAGGCGGGAGCATGACCGAAGGTGACGAGGTGACGGCGGACGAGGTCCGCACCATGGCGGCGGAGATCCTGGCGGGACGGCGTCGATCGGAGAGCACGGTCGCCATGACCGACGCCCACCGCCGGGTGTGGGACGACCTGGTCGACCAGATCGGACGTTCGCCGGAGTACGACGAACCCGGCGACGAGCCCCGCTACCGGCTCGCCGACCTGGACCCACGCCTCCAACGCCTGGCTGACCAGATCCGAGCGCAGCCGCCGGACCACGAGCGCGACGAGCCCGATCCCGACGACCCGAGTCGCCCCGAGCTCGAGATGTTCGACCGCGGCCGTTCGATGCGAGACGCGATCGAACGGCGCCGACAGGACCACGCGCTGGAACGGTGCTGGGTGGCGGGTGAGTCGACCGCCGCCGCGCTCGGGATCACCCACGAGTGGCTGCGGAGCATCACCGACTACCAGGAGCGGGCCGGCACCCGGACCGTGTCGGACGGTGCCGGCAACATGGCCGCGAGCATGGTCCGCATCACGCCGACGGACGACGGGCTGGAGCTCACGTTCATGGAGCGCGACTGGCCGCCGCTGGTCTGCCGGCTCCGGCCCAACCATGCCCGTGCGCTGGCCGCGCTGGTCCGCGAGGCACAGGTGACCGAGGCGCCCGAACGTCGCCGCTACCCGCGCGTGGACGAGCACTGGGCCGGGGTGCGGGCCGCTCCCGTGCGCCCCGTCGACGGTTCGATCGTCCTCGAGGCCCGCTTCGAATCGGCCGGGCAACGGGTCCGGCTGCCGGCCTCCGAGGTGACCCGGCTCCTGATGCTGCTCGACGCCGCCTGACGGGCGGCCGCCGCACCCGCACGCGTCACGGCCGACCGGTACAGAGAGGGTAGGGACGCAGCGGAGGACGGGCATGGGGATCACGTTCAGCATCACGCCGATCGGGCCGGACGAGAGCCCGCCGACCGCGATCGCGCGCATCTGCGGCGGCGGCCTGCGGATCAGCTGGGACGAGACGGACGACGGCTGGGAAGCGAGCGACGAGGTCGTCGAAACGGGTGCGTCCGACTGGACACCGCCCGCCGGTTGGGCCGAGCCGGTGATCGCGCGTCTCCTCGAGCGCTACCCGTATCGGCGCGAAGACGATGGAGACGGCGACGTCTGCCTGTGGGACGTCGACGTGCTGTGGCAGGTCGAGTTCTCCGCCGAGGGGGTCACGCTGCGGCGACGCTCCACGGCGAGCAACGATCCGCCGGCTCCGACCGACGCCGAGCTGCTGCGGGCGTTCGCCGGGATCCATGCCGTCGTGCACTACAACGCCGACGACTGGTGGGCGATCGTCGAGCAAGCTGCGACCGACGACTCGCTGCGCCTGCTCGACCTGCCGTGAGTGGCGCTCAGCGGGCGACGGTCGCCGCGGCGTCGATCGTCAACCAGTGGAGGTCGACGAGATCGTCCATCGTCGTCGTGCCCCATGTGTAGCCACCGGCGAGTACCCACGCGATCGGCACCCGCTCGGCCGCGGCCCGTTCGAACACCATCCGCTCACGGATCGTCAGCGCCAGCTTGGTGATCTCGGGATGGGGGTCCATTCCCGCGTTGTAGAGCACGATGCGGGTGCGGTCCCACGCGATGTCGTCGAGCATCGTCTGCACGGCGGAGAGATAGGTGTCGTCGTCGCCGTCCATCAGCACGAACCGGTCGTCCGGGTGGGTGGGGATGTAGGTGTCGACGGCGCTCGTGGAGAGGTCGTAGCTGCGCACCTGGTCGTGGAGGTCGTGCGCGGCCAGCATCTGCTGGGTGCCGCCGCCACAGTGGGCGTCGAGATCGAGGATGACGACCTGGCTGTCCGGCCCGGCGAGGCGTTGGGCGGCGATCGCCAGGCCGTTGACGGTGCAGAAGCCGTCGCCGGTGCCGGGTTTGGCGTGGTGGAGCCCCGACGACAGCGAGCCGGCGACGCCATCGGCCAACGCCGACTCCGTCGCCGCGATCACACCCGCGGTGGAGTGGACGGCCATCGCCCAGATGCCCGGGTCCCAGTCGAATCCCTGCGACGACGCCAGCCATGCGTCGGCGCCGGTGCGCAGCGCGTCGACGTAGTCGGCGGTGTGCATGGCCTCGATGCCGGCGATCGCCGCGTCGACCGCCCAGCCGGGCGGCTCGACGAGCTCCACGCCGGCCGGACGGCGCGTGCGGATCGCGTCCGCGACGTGGGCCGACTTGCGGGTTGTGTCGAACGCGTACGTCGCGCCCGTGTAGTTCGTGTTGAAGAAGACGTCGATGGTGTGAGCCTTTCATGATCGTCGTTGTGTCGGCGCCGCCGTGCCGTGCCGGGTCGCGTGGACCCGTCACGTCGCTCGCCGAAGATCAGGTCCCCGGCCTCGCGAGTCCGAGCTCGGGTAGATCGATGGGACGCCCGGTCGCGTGGAAGGCGTCGTACGCGAGGAGGTCGAAGTCGTCCACCCGATGTACCACCGTGAGCGTCGCCACCGCGAGGCACGCGATCTCGCCGTGAGGGACCGGGGTCGGCCAGTCACGGAAGTAGTTCGGCGAGCCGTGCGGGTCGTGTTCGGGCGACGTCGCCAGCGGTGAGGTTGGGGGCGTCCAGCCCAGACGGTCGAGCGCCAACAGGTCGCCCACGGCTAGCTGTTCCCATGGCTCGAGATAGGTGTTGGCCGTGGTCTCGACCCGCATCCCGTCGCTCCCCTGCGCCGCGAACTGCACGTACCGATTGACGTCACGCCGCGAGATCACGAGGAACTCGTCCTCCGCCAGGCTTGCCAGCGTGTGGACCAGCCGCCCGTGAAATCCGTACCAATCCGGTCCTGCCGTCAACCACGACTCTTCCATCCTGGTCATTGCCTCTCCCTCGCTCGTCACCCTCTAGGTACGGTCGCGCCGTGACACGAAGACTGGCGGCGAGCGCCCGTCACGGCGGTCCGGTACGAGAGTCGGTAACGAAAGAGGGCCCGATGAACGAAGTGATCAGAGTCCGCGTGCTCGACCTGCGCGACTCCACTCTGGAGTTCCGCAACGTCGTCACCGGAGCACGAGGAAAGGCGACCATCGGCGAGTCGCACCTTGTGGTCGGGATGGAGGCTGTGATCGATCTCGAGATCATCGGTGCGAAGGCGCGGGTGACTCGCGTCGTCGAGCCGGCCCCACCGTTGTCGGCCGACGATCTGCAGCCCATCGACTCGGACCATGTGCCCCCTGTGACGATCAACGGCGAACCACTGGAAACGTCTCCGCCGGATGTGCCGGTCGCGGTCGGCCAGGTTCGCACCGCGGTCATCGCGTTCAACTCGTACGCCACGTCCGGCCGTGACCGGGGCGCAACCGCCAAGGTGAGGCCGTGTGTCGTCGTCGAGATCGACGGCGAGCACGCGTGCGTCTGCCCGATCTACGGATCGGGAACAACGGTGCGAAAGTCGGACTCCGGCCGCCGGCTGCTCCGTTGGCGCGAAGCGGGGCTTCGCAAATCGTCGCAGGTGAGCGCAGAGGCCACCTGGGTTGCCCGGACGACGCTGGGCCCGCTCATAGGCGTGCTCGAACGCGAGGATCGACGCCGGCTCGGGCTGTGAGGACAGGCGGGGGGAGCTCCGGTGGGTGCTGGTGACCCTGCGGTGATCGGCCGCTTGACATGGCTGACAGGATGACGGCGATGGGGTATCGGTTCTCATGCAGCCGGCACACGCTCGCCCGAGCGATGCGTTCAGCCGCGCGGGTCGTAGGGACCGGCCGCCGAGCACTCGCCTACAGCGGTGTGTGGACGACGATCGAAGACGGCTGGCTGACACTCACGGTGACGCGGCCTCCGGTCACGCTGGAGCAGCGGATCCCGATCGACGGGACCGGGAGCGGGTCGCTGGTGCTGCCGCTCGAACCGCTGCGGCGGGTGGTCCTGTCGAGACGTTCGGGTGATGCCGAGTTCGAGGGCGATGACGCGTCGATCGAGTTCCGGTCACGGGCGTATCGCGCCGAACTCCTCGCCATCCCGGCCGATCTCGTCCTCCCGCCCAACGGCCCGGTCCACCCGCTGCATGGCGCGAGTCTCGGCGGCGACGCCTTCCGAGCGGGCCTCGATCACACGGTGCTGTCGATGTCGCACCGCTACGGTTGGCGGCCCGACCTCGCCGGTCTCGAGATCACGGCGCGTGGCGACATCCTCCGGTTCGCGGCAACCGATCTGGAGACGCTGGCGATCGCCGAGTTCCGCGACCGGTCGGCAGAGGACCCCCTCGATGCCCCGCTCATCGTCCCGCCCGAGGCTATGGACGACCTCGGCCGGCCCATGCCCAAGCGACGCCGGGTCGAGGTGCGGATCGGCGCGCACCAGATCGACTTCGTCGCCGGCGACACCTCGATCCGCGTCGATCACACACCCTCAGGGTTCCCGGACTACGAGCCGCTGCGCACCACGCCGACGACCCGAGTGGCCACCGTGCAACGGGCGCGGCTGCGGCGCGCCGTCGAACACGTGTCGCCCTTCTCCGGCGGGGATCGTCCGGCTCGGGTGTGGCTCGATCTCGAGCCTGGCACCGTCGGCGTGCGAACTCTCGACCGGCAGGTCGGCTCCGGCCGCGAGACATGCAAGGCGGAGCTCGAAGGCGACGCCTGCACCGTCGGGTTGCATATGTGGACGCTCCTCGCGCTGCTACGGCAACTCAGGAGCAACCGGCTCGTGATCGAGGTCGGCGATCCGCGGGTGCGGGTGTCGTTCCACGACCCCGAGCAGCCTGAACGCCGCTACCACATGCTCCCGCTGGCGATCGATCCGCCGAGATCGGGCTGATTCGTCCAACCTGCACTGGCCCAAGGAACGAGTCGGCGCGCGTCGTTCGGTGAGCGCTTGTCCGCTCACTCGCTCCTGTGCAGGGCCTCGAAGACGTCCTCGGCGCGGAGCCGACGGGCGTCTTCGGCCAGGTGGTGGAGTCGATCGACCAGTCGCCGAGCAAGCACGGGATCGAGTGACCGCAGGCGGCGGTCATCGAGATCGGCAAGTTGCGCGATAACGCCCCCTTCGCCGCCTACCCGGGAGAGGACCATCTGGGCGTACGACGCGGCACTTCTCAGATCCTCGGGAGCCGGCCCTGGGATCCGAGGGCCAGCATCGACTCGGATGTGGCCGTATCTCGCTTTGAACTCGTCAGAGGTCGGGGCTCCGGGAGCCACAAAGTCGGTGCCGTCGACGTAGACGAACCGGTCGGGCCGGCGCAGCAGCTGCCGCCAGATCTCGTGGACGGTGGGGTCATCACCCAGCTCCGCCGCTCCCTTGAGCGCTTCCGGTTCGTAGGACGTGGCGAGCTCGTGGTTGAGAGACGGCGCAACGACGACCAGCCTCACTCGCTCGGCGCCCAGTTCCCGCGCCTGCTCCATGCGCCAGGCGAGAAGCTGCTGACGCATCAGCTGATACAGCGGTTCCCGAAACAACGAGTGGTAGTCGACCACATCGTTTCGGATGGGCGCGTCGGGGTCGTCGAAGAGCCGCCGGTACCGCCCGTAGCGTGTCTGCATCGATGCGGCTCCGCCGGAGAGGCGATGCCCCCGGTATTGCTCGGTGTACTTCCATTCGATCAGCGCGACCTCGATGTCGCCTGCTTCGGTGCGGTAGCGAATCGCGGCGTCGACTGCGGTCGAGTGCGCGCCTCGCGTGCCGGCGGTTCCGCCTCGCTCGCCGAGGTGGTCGTGCGCACCGTTCCACTCGAACACGACGTGGTCGGTCGCATCGAAGGGTGACGGAGTGCTGGCGTCGAAGGGAACCACCTCGCCAATCGAGAGATGGGGTTCGAACAGTCGCCGGAGGGCGTCGGGCTGGTCCACGAGTGGGGCGAGGGCGTTCGCGCACATGACCTGGGAGGACAGGAGGTGGTTGGAAGGGCCGGCGTCGATTCCCTGATGCCACGGAATCCCCGCCGCGGCGAACCGCTCGAGGGCGATCTCGCGGGCGTCGGGCAAGAGGTTGCTCTCGGCGTGTTCGGTCGGGAGGCAAAAGGGCAGCGACGCGCCACGGCCCCGATATGGAGCCGCTCGACGCGCGTCCTCATTGAGTGCAGGGGTCGACGACTTCCACGCCGTCGCGGCGGCGCGAGCGGCAGCTGCGAACGACCCCCCGCTTCGCGGCCCAGCCGTCGCCGGGACTCCGGCATCAGCGGGGGCCGGCCCGTCGATGGGCCGCCACGTGTGGGCGATGTCGCCGGTCTCGTCGAGCAACCACACCTCGAGCGGGGCGACGTCGGACGCCTCCCACACGCCGGCGAGCGCGTCGGCGACTGCGGCAAGGCGCTCGAGCGCAACGGGGCTGCGAGCGCCTGCGCCGATTGCGACCACAGGCACGATCTCGATCGGAGAACTCGGAGCCGGACCGGTTTCGGTGAGCCCGACCGCGACACGGTCGTCGAGCATTCGCCCGATCAACTCGGCCGCACCCTCCTCGGCGAGAAGACGCCGGAAGAGTCGCGCGTAGACGAGCACCTGCACTGGCGAGAACGTGATCCCCTTCAGCTCACCAGCCGGTTTGGCCTCGATCACCAGAAGCCGCCCTGCGCCGTCGAGCGCGAGGACGTCGACTTCCAGACCGGGCGAGGGCATCACGCCACGGTCTCGTACGCCGGGCCACCACGAGTCGGTACGGGGGGCGGCTTGGACAGCGGCGACCACCGGTTCCACAAGCGTCGCCTTGATCCGGTCCTTCGTTGGTTGGTCGACGAATGCGGCGGTGGCCTCGCGTTGGATGACGTGGATCGGGGTGCCGGAACAGATCGCCGCATGCACCTCACCCTCACGGTTCGTCAGGCGAGGGAGGATCTCGTCGTCGGCGAGCACACGGTCGATGTAGGCGTCGACGGAGTCCATCCGGATCGCAAGCTCGTCGGCGTCGAACCAGAACACCCAGTCGTCGTCGAACCCGCAACGTGCCTTGTAGGTGGCGTGGGAGCGAAGCCGGAAGAGGCCATCACGCTCGTCGATCGTAAGGATCGCGGAGAGCCCGGCATAGAGGCTCAGCGAACAGATCCTGCCCTTGGATTCGCGGCGGAACTGCAGGTCCAGGAGCAGCGGGGCAGCAGCCACGCGACCTCGGAGTCGATGAAGCGAACCGCCCTCCTCCAGCTGCGCGAGGAGCACAGGCGAGGCCGTCCGATCGAACCACAGGTCTGGGCGCATGTTCCGACCGTACGTGGCCGCTGTGACGGGCGCCTGCGGCGATCGGCGCTTGGACGCGGAACCGGCCTCAGTGGCGATCGAGGCCTAGCTTTGCGCTCAACCTCAGTTCGGGCATCCCCGCGGTCGTCTCGGCATCTGAGTCACCCGTTCGAGATACGAACGTGACCCAGGATCGATCAGGCGGAGGCGACCTCGACGTATCGACAGACGGTCGAGACGAGCGAGATCTGTCCGACCGACGACGGGAGAGCGTCGAGCACCTCTGGACTGGCGACGACAACAGCGAGTCGCTGTGCGCGCGAGACGGCAACGTTGAAGCGACGCTGGTCGAGCAGGAAGCCCAGTCCGCGCGGGGCGTCCGCAGCCGACGATGAGGCCATGCTGTAGATGACCACAGGCGCCTCGCGGCCCTGGAAGAGATCGACGGTGCCTGCGAGGACGCCGTCGGGCAGGGCGGCGCGAAGTTCTCGCACCTGCGCGTTGTACGGCGTGATCACCAGCACATCGTCGACGCCGATGGGGCGAGTGGTCCCGTCGTGGTCGATGAACTCTCGGCCAAGCATGTCGTCGACCACCTCTCGGACGACAGCTGCCTCTTCTCGGCTTCGGCTGCGGTTGCCCGCGTGCTCGACCGCGTGCCATCGCAGTCCGTGGTCGACGCCGGCGATCGACCGACAGGAGCACTTCTGGTGAGGTTGGAGACGTCCGTCGTAAGACGTCTCGCTGACGAACGAGCAGATGTCGGGGTGCAACCGGTGGGTGCTGTCGAGGAAGATCCCGCGTTCGGTGTCGATGGTCTGATCGGTGCCGATGACGTGGGCGAGGGCCGACCGGTCGACGCCGGGTGGGTGTGAGCCCTTGGTCGGCTGGTCGAGCTGTTGGGGGTCGCCGACCAGCACGAGCGAGAGGGCGCAGGTGGCCGCGGCGATGGTGTTGGCCAGCCCGTATTGTCCAGCCTCGTCGATAATGAGTATGTCGAACGCCTGTCGAAGCTCCGGGTGAGCGAAGAGCCAGACGGTCCCACCGATGACGTCGTGATCCCCGGTGAGGGCCATGGCCCGTGCCTCGGTGTTGGATTCGTGGTCGACGTCGGCGATCTCCGGGTCGTCGCCACCAGCTTTGAGGATCCGCAGCGACGAGTCGGCCTTGCGCGCTGCCGTGAGAAGGTTCTCGATGACGCGGTGGCTGTTGGCGCAGACTGCGACCCGTTTCCCTTCGGCGGCGAGCCGGCTGATGAGACGCGCCGCGTTGTAGGTCTTGCCTGCGCCCGGCGGTCCCTGAATCGGGAGGCTGGAGTCCTGGAGCCGGGTTCCGGCCTCGACGACGCGCTCCCCCGCGTCGAGGTCGGACAGGTCGGCGAGGGATCCGGTGGCGAGTCGGGGTGAACCGCGGCGGAGCAGATCAGCGACCGAACCGAATCGCGTGCCGTCGAGGCCGTGGGCGACGATGTCGTTTCCGACCTCTTCGAGCGCTTCCTTAGCGTTGGGGTTCGGTACCGGCTTCGCTGGGATGAGGGCATCGGGAAGCGGCTTGGCGCTGTTCTTCCCACGGGTGAGCTCGATGATGCCTTCCACGGGGTCGACCCGATGGATCGTGCCGGCGCTCTCGCCGGTTCGCGGATCGATGGGCGGGTTCCCCCCGGGCTTCAGCTTGTAGGGCTGATCCGGGTCGAACGTGAACCGGTGCACGTTCGAGCGCTTCACCGTGTCCACGATCCCTTCGTAGGCCAGTCCGCTGATCGCGTCGGAGTCCTCGAAGAGCTCGTCCTCGTCCATATCCAGCCTGGCGAAGTGGGCCCACCAGTCGGACTTCTCCTCTCGGCGGTGGAAGTCGAGGAGATGGGCGAGCAGCCAGAGGGCCCTGTCGTCGGCTTGCATCTCCGACCCGGGCGATTCGCCGACATGCGGGAGCCAGTCGAACCCGGTGGCGGGGACCGCCGCGTTGTCGTCGGAGTCGGTCGGAACCGAGGGACCGGTCGACGCGACGTCAACGTCCTGCAACAGCTGGGTGCGGAGGGCGACGACCCGCTCCTCGTAGGCATCGAGCGCTTCGGCGGCCTTGCCCTCGAGCGGCTGGGGTCGGTCGATCGGACCGAACCGTGGGAGCGCCTCGTCACGGCGGGCCTCGAGCCAGTCGTCGAGTTCGCGGGTGGAGACGCAGTCTTCCTTGTTGTAATCGGCGATCTCACGGAGGAGCGTGTCGCTCCCGCCGTCGCACCATCGCTCGTACATGACGATGCTCTCGAAGCCGCTCTTGACTGGGCCTTCTCGGCCGTCGGCGGAGTGGTAGAAGCGTTCCATGTCCTTCAGTGAGTAGCCCTCGGTCGAGCAGCGGACGGCACCTCGCACCACCGCGTAGAGATCGACCAACGCTCCGCCTCGGAGGAGCTCGTCCACCTCGGACTCCCGGGTGGCGTACTGACCCATGAGCCGCTTGAGTGTCGTGACCTCGTGGTGGGCGTAGTGGTAGATGTGTGCTTCGGGGTGTCGTTGCCGGGTCTTGATCATGTGGTCGACGACTTCCTCGAAGACCCGTTTCTCCTCAGCGGGGTTGTGGGCCCACCACTCGTGGTATTCGTCGCCGCGGGTGCTGATACCCCAGAGGTACTCGATGCCTCCTTCTTCGCGGAACGGGTTTCCCTCGAGATCGAAGAAGAGGTCGTGCTCGGAGGGTTCCGGGAGCCGGTGAAATCCGCTTTCGGGTCGTTCGGTCGGGTCGAGAAGCTCGTATCGGTGTGTTCCGTCGCGTGCCTCGAACTGCAAGCGGGCCTGGGCGCGGACCTGCTCGAACCCTCGGGCGGTGACTCCTTCCGGGCAGTTCTGAGCGTTAGCTCCGGCGAGTGCTTCGAGCGTGGTGATCCCGGCGGCTTCGAGTCGGTCGATCTGGTCGGCCCGGATGCCGGCGACGAAGGACAGGTGGTCGTCGTCGCGGCGTCGTGTGTCGCACTTGGTGCTCCAACGGCAGATCCCGCAGTGGGCGCACGGTGAGGGGTAGACGGCGAGAAGGTCGAGTCCGAGATCTTCGAGTAGACGATTTCGGCTTCGGCGGTGGAATGCGGCCAGGTCGGCGGTCGGGAACGTGAATCGTTCGTTGGATCCGAGCCAGAGGTGAACGTTCTCGGGGGCCGTTCCTTGGACTCGGGCGACCTGGGCTGCGTACTCGCCGAGTTGCAGCATGGCCCGCACCTTGGCCGAGCGGGCGAGCTTGGCGTCGACCGGTTCGTACCCCCAGTTGCCGAGGTCGGTCGCTGCGGGGACACGCATCAGGAAATCGGCGTGGCCGCTCCAGGCTCCGTCGATGAACGTCGCCTGGAAGACCGCGTCGACGCCGCTTCGCATCGCCTCGATGGTCTCGGTTGCGGCGCGCTCGACATCGGGCCATGTGCGCCCGGTCTCGATCTCCGCGATGTTCATGCCGCGTTCGTGCAGCTGGTCGAGACAGCGGGCCTCGTGCTCGTCGCCGAACCGTGCGATCAGGTCGTGGCCGCCTCCGCCGGCGCCCCATGACCGATCGGCGCGGCCCTCTGCGGTCTCGCGGGCCAGGCCGGTGAGGTGGCGGCAGGCGAGGTGGTTCACCAGATCCGTCGCCGAGTGTCGTAGCTCGCCGTCTACATAGCGCATTCGCGGGTGCCTGCCTTCCGATCGCAACTCTTGTACGCCCTGTCCGTGACAGCGAACCCAGATAGCCATCAAGTCTTCGTGTCTCGATGCGATTCATCACCGTTTGATCTTATATCTATCTCCAGATAGTCTTACGATCACCTAGAGATTCTGGAGGAAGCAATGCGATACACGATCTCCATCACCGTGGAGCTCCCTGACGGGGCGACCGTCGAAGAAGTGAAGGTTGAACCCAGCGATGACACGCCGCTGGGGGCTCGCCCCATGACCGGCCCGAGCGTGCTGTCTGACGCCGTCGCCAAGCGAGTGACGACGATTGCCCCACGAGACCAAGCCGAACACATTCGCGACTATCTCGAGCGGGTCTCGACCGAACTCGGCGTGTCCATCGAGCTGCCCGACGGGAAGCGGATCGACTATCTCAACCTCTACCCCCCGGCCGGCCATCGGCGGCGACGAGCCGCGTCGGTGACCCTGACCAGCGGCCGAACGGAGATCTACTGCGATCCTGGCCACTCCGAGGGCCGTTCCCATGCCGAGCCCGACACGCACAACGGCGTGCCGGTTCAGCTGAAGATCTACCTCGACTCTGCAGCCGCAGTTGCCGAAGCGGCTGTCCTGACAGAGATCGCCATCGACGAGAACCGACGCTGAGATGAACGGGTTCGCGCTTCTCACGCCGGTTCCGGCAGAACACCTTGTGGACGGTGAAGACGTCTGCCGCCGGCAAGACAAGGTCGCATTCGGCACCGAAGCCTGGGAAGTCTTCGCCGCCTTGTCCGACATCGCGGGCCCCGAGCCCCAGGTGCTCATCTATGCCTCGCACGATGACGAACATCACGGGCCGGTGGTGACCTGGGTCGCTCGCTATGTCGGGTACACGCCGGCACGGGCGGGACTACATCCCGACCGCTTTCGGTACCGCCCGCCTTCGTGTCGGGCGGACGGCGCCTTCTCCGGGTTCTACGAGGTCACCGAGCTCCGACGACTCGACTCCGGGCTGGAGATCCCGGTCGAGTCACTGAAGAAACGTGACGGCGGCAGCCTCACCGCCGGATTCGTGCCGCGCGGACCGACAATCGTCCGCGCTTGAGGTCGCCCATGTGCGCTGGGTGTGGCGAGAATCGAAGCCGGTCAGCCGCGTGAGACCCTAGAAGAGCGTCTCCGGAACAGCTTCGCCGCCTGAGGTGCCGTAGCCGTGCTCGCGGAGGTATTCCACGAACTGTTGCCGGTCAGCCAGAACCGACAGATCTCGGCCACAAGACATCGACACGTAGAGGGCGCAGGAGCGCGCCTGGCAGTTGATGGACCGGTCGGGGTTGAACTCGATGTCGGTGAAGGCATCGAACTCGACGAGCTCGTCGCGGGCCTCGGGCGCGTCAGCGAAGCTTCGCTCGAGGGCTGAGAGATAGAGCCAGTCGTAGAAGGCGGTCACGGGTTCGGTCATCCAGTCTTCGCCACCGAAGCGGAATCCGACGACTCGTTCACCCGAGTACTCGCCGACACGCTTCTTGATCTCGCGTCCGTCATCGATCTCGTAGAGGTACGGATGCTGACCCGACTCGGCGAAGACCTTGGATCCTTGGAAGGCGGCCTCCAGGAGGATCGGACGCCCGAGTTCCGGAGACTCGATACGCAGGTTGAAAGCGCTGAGCTGCGCCCCGATCCTCTCGAGGGACTTCGTTGAGACCTCGAGAATCTGAGTACCGCTAGCGAGGCGTTCACGAGCGGCCGCGTGGAGCGCAGCGATGCTCTTCTGCTTCTGTGAAACCGCGAATCCCGGAAACCACTCGAAGTCGACCAACACCTCCTCGACCAAAGCAGCCGGGTTCGGGACAAAGACCGGGCGCGTCGCCATCAACCTTCCTCAGCGGTCGGTGCCGCGAGCACTTGGTGGAACGTGTCGGGCCGGCGCCCCCACTGCACTTGGTAGGCAAGGTCTCGGTCGAAGAACGCACGGCAGGCGACCAGCTTCACCGGAACCGGGAGCGTTCCGATGTCGAAGGAGTCGCGAAGCCGTTCACCAGCGGCCGAATCACGCACAACAAGGGAGCGGATCAGGTCCGCCTTCACACCACTCCGCACGAGAAGCTCCGCCTGGTTGTCCGTCGGTGCGTTCCGGAGATGCGCCGGAGACCTGTCGCCAAATTCTTGGCTCGGGTCATTGCGAAACATTCTTTGAAATCCCTCTGGACCCGGTTCCAATAGCGCACCACTATTCGTCGCAGCGTTGGTTGGGCAGAACAGCGAGTTCGAGTATGCGATCGGCTCCGGGTCCATGCAGAGCACTACCCAGTCGTCCCCTCTTTCCTCCATCCATTTCGTCAGCAAGAACACGTTGGGATACTGAACAGTGCATGAGACGTAGTCCTCGTGCCCGTCGTATCTGACCGGATCGTTCTGCTCGAACTCGGTACGCACGCCACGAAGCAACGCGTTGGAGAGCACCGCCCTCCACGCCGCGATTCCGTCGAGCGCGGCGAACCGTGTGAAGTGACAGATCCTCCCTATTCCGCGAGCCGAGACGCTGGACGCGACCTCACGGTTGATCGCTGGCTCGGCTGGGTTCATGTCAGTTGGTCCGGGTGTTCGGGACGTGCCGATGTGGTCCGAAGAACCCGACGTGGACCTTCTTGGTGACGCCCTTCGTATCGTCATGGAAGTACAAGCGAGGAATGTTCGGCCCTCCGCCTTCGGCGATCTTCATGTGCTTCTCCATGACGATCCACCCGCGCGTGTCGACGGCTTGGTCGATACCGAACTGTCGGCACTTCCGGAGTTTCGGGCTCTCCATGACGGTCTCGGATTCGCTCATTGCCAGCTTTTTGTCGGTCGCGGGCCAGCGATCGAGCGCTGATGTGTTCTGACACCACTGCCAGAATCCGCCGTCGAATGTGGGCGCCTCCACTGCGTACGCCTGCAGCGCCTTCAGCGCTCGCCACGTCGAGTTTGCCCACGCCCGGGACTCGATCGCGCTATCCAGTTCCTCGATATCACGGCACGCCTCGGCAGCGATCACGACGAGCGGCAGATGCTCACCTGCGAGGTCGATTGCTTCCTGGCAAGAGGCGACTTCGTCGGGAAGTTCAAAGTCGGCCGCATCATTCGACGTCGCATGTCGCATCGAGCGCATAATCCGCCGTTCGACGACGAGTTCGGCTTGAGCCGCCTCCAGGTCGTCAACGAGCCCGATCATCCGCTCCTGTTCAGCTTCGAGAAGCAAGCGCAGTTCGTCGATCTGCTCGTTGCGCTCGAGCAGCTCGAGTTCCGCAACGTCCAAGAGCTCTCCGAGATCCTCCTCGCGCCGGTCGCGGAGCAGCGGCCGGGCTGCCTCGTAGAGCGCCGGCGGCCGACGTGCCGGGATAGAGGCCGAGAGCAGCCGAGCGAACCGCTCGCCGGACTCGCGCGGATGACGAGACACCAGATCGAACGGGATGTAGCGGTGACGCGCCGGTTGCAGAGCTCCCGGGAGGTAGACCCTCGCCCCACCGCCCCACACCGAGAGATCGCGGCCGACGCGCTCCTGGAACCGTTGCTGGGTCTCAGGAGGGAGCGCGATCACCGTCGCGACACCGGCCAGAATTTCGGCCGCCTTGTTGGCCCGGTTCATCGTCGTCCCGACATCCTCGCCATCGGCGTGTGAGTAGACGATCAGCGGCGTGATCCGATCGGGATGCTCCAGCAGGTCGACGATCCGACGCTCGTAATTCTCCGGTCGGACGGCGTACGCCCGTGCCGACAGCGGGGCTGGCCCGACCGACGGCATACCACCTTCGATCCCGCCGGAGGCGATGAGGTCTCGGACGACCCGGGGTGCCGCAACGGTCGTTCGCGCGTAGGGATCGGACGACACCCGTTCGGTGTCGAACCAGATCCACTGCTCCTTGGCGCCATGGTCGATGAGCACGCGGGCGCGGACCGACCAGCGCTCGCGCGAGTCCTCGACGAGCCGGAACTCGGCCGCCTCAAACTCGCCATCGCTTCGTCGTTGCCAGGCGAGAGAGACCTGGGTGTCGCCCTCGTCGGTATCCGATCTGCCATCGGCGGAATCGTCACCGTGGAGCCCGGGATGCTTGTCGGTGGCCCATTCGACGAACGCGTCCCCGACGATTCTCGATAGATCAGGCCGCCGATCTTCCCAGATCGCTCTGTAGATGAGACTCATTCCGCCCTACCGCCCCTACTCGAACTCGGCTCCGGTTGCGCCGAGGTTGTTTGCGTTCTCGTTGACGACTCTGCGGGTGGCGTCGTCGTAGCCCGCCTCGCTCACCGCGTGAACTTCGAGCGAAAGCGTCACACCCGATCCGAGGTGGTCGGTCACATGTTCGAGGATCTGACCCAAGTCCTTGATGGCCCGAACCGAATCGAGTTCGAAGTGGGCGTAGAACTGGGTCCGGGGACGTTCGCCATCCTTGCCCGGCGGCTCGGGTGGTGGCTCTCCACCCTCGCTCCGGTCTCCCCCGCCGTCGCCCTCGGTGCCGCCGTCGCCTTCCTCGGGCTCCGGCGGTGCCGGCACCTTCTCGGGCAGGACGAGCAAGCCGCTGCGAGTCGCGTTCACGTGCTCTCCACGGACCACGCCCAGCCACGAGTCGCCATCATGGGCCTCTGCGTAGGCGAAGGTCTCTTCCGCCCAGTTCAGATTTGCCGTCCCGTTGCTCACTGCCCCTGCGAGGACGTCGAACGACGCGAGTCTCGTCAGGTACGGGTAGCGGCAGTAAGCCGCCCACAGGTCGCGCAGAGCGATGTCGCCTCGCTCGCTCCAGAGGCCAACGTTGTCGAGATCCATCCGTACTCGCACACCGCCGTAGCCGGAGATGAGCAGCTCCTCGCTGGCCAGCTTCTTGCTGACCCGCTCGGCGATCTCGCCGCCTCCCGTGGCACGGACCGTCGACCAGTTGATCTCCGCCGTGCCGGGCGCCTGGCGCGGGCTCAGCACTTCGGTGAACGTCTCGTTGATCAGGCTGTCGAGCGTCTGCGACGCTTCCTGCAGCCGCCCTTCGGCTTCCGTGACTTGACTGTCCTTGAGGTCGAGCTCACCTTCTCGTGCAGCGATGGATCGCCAGGCCAGGTAGGACTTCGCAGTCGCACGCAGCTCCGAGAGCCGCTTGTGGTTGGCGGCGACGAACACCAGGAGGTTGCGGTTGACCCGTGGCCCTCCGTCTCGCTGGGCGAGGATCTGCTCGGCTAGCTCGATCGCGGGCGACTCCACCCCGGAGTACGCAACATCGGGGGTGAGGATGACGAGACGGGTGCCATCGTCGTTGTCGGGAACATCACCGGGTCCCTCGGCGAACACTTGAACCTCGACGAAGTTCCCTCGATCCCCCTGTGAGCGAATCCGTTTCTGGACCTCGTCATCGGCATCGAAGTCCGATGTCGAGTTGGCCCGGTCGGTCGCGAGCCGCGACAACGTCTGCTCCAGCGAGAACCAATACTGCGTGCCGTTGTTGTGGAGGTGTGTCGCGTCATTGGCGAGGCGATGGAGTGCGTCCTGGAACTGCTTCGGCGGTTCACCAGGCTGCACCGAGCCCAACACGATCGACTTCACGTCGATTGCGGTCGCTGCGTCGCCGCCCGGCGCCGAACCCATGTAGACGGAGCGCGCCACTCGCCGCGCCGCAGAGAGCTTGCCGAAGTGTTTGTTGTCCCGGTCGAGGCGGAGCGGCAGCGCGTTCTCGCCGTCGACGTTGCTCTTGATGACGGCGTCCCATTCCTGTTCCAGGTACTTCTCCATCTCGCTGACCAGCGGAGCGGAGTCCATCGGGAGGTTGCCGGGCATCAGCATGAGCGACTGGTCGCCTCGCTGCCAGAGCTGGGAGATGACGATGGCCATGAGTCGCAGCACGCCGCGAGTCCGCTGGAACTTGTCAACCGCCGACCAATCCTCGAACAGGCGGTCGAAGAGCTCGGGATGGATCGGGTACGACAGCTCCATACGACGGCGGAAGTCCGCCTCACCGGTGCCCGGCGGGAAGTCGCCCTGGTGTCGGCGATACATCTCCTCGAACGCACGGATCACGCCGTCGCGAACCTTGGCGTTCTCGGGCGTGATCGGGTCGAACAGCCGCCGGCGAACGATCTCGAACGACTCGTCGGGCGAAGCCGGCTGCCACTGTGTCGCCTTCCGAGTGACGACTGCCTTCAGCCGTTCGAGCGCGACGCGTCCGCGCTCCCCGCCCGCCTCGATGTCGCTCGCCGGAATCGCGACCAGCACGACCACGTCGGGCACGGCGGCGGCCGCCTCGGTCAGGGTCTGGGCGAACGTGAATTGGGTGTCGAAGTCGCCGCCGGCAAGACGCTTGCCATCGCCGGCTTCGCGAAGCTGCGCCGCGTACCGCACCCACTCGTCGATGAGCACGATCGCCGGTCCGCATTCCTCGAAGATCCGTTTCAGCGTTGCACCGGGATTGGTGCCGGCCTCGTCATCGGCTCGCAGGAGCTCGTAGGCATCGCGGCCGCCGAGCTGGTAGGCGATGTGGCCCCAGAGGGTGTGCAGCCGGATGTCGGGCTCGACCTCCAGAGGCGTCTCGGGCGACGTCATCTGACCGACGATCACCGCGCGCCGGATGTCGGCTGGGAGCGTCACACCGGCCTCAGCCAACGCTTCGGCCACACCAGGGAGGCTCTTCGTCGGGACTCCCGAGGCGAGGTGGTACAACGCGATCATCGAGTGGGTCTTGCCACCGCCGAAGTTGGTCTGGAGTTCGATGACGGGGTCGGTGCCGCCCCCCGACAGTCGCGTTGCCGCGCCGACGAGGAGGTCGGTCAGGCCCTTCGTGAGATACGTACGGCGAAAGAACGCCTCCGGGTCCTGGTACTCCTCTTCAGCATCGCCGGTGGCGACCTCGTAGAGGTCGGCGGCGAACTCGGCCTGATTGAAGCGACCAGACGAGACGTCGTCGTGCGGCGTGACCAGCTCACGCCACGGTGTGAGGCCGGCCTGAGGGTCGCCCTCGGTTGGCTTGGCCGCAGTCTTGCGCCGCTCGGTCCGTGACTCTTCGTCGATGAGCTGGCGCATCAAGTCTTTGCGAAGGGTCTGGATCTTCTTGCGATTCTCGAGGTCACCGAACGCCTCGAGCACGCGCTCCATCGAGTCGAGCGCACGCATCGTGTCGTCGGTGGAGAACGAGCCCTGATGCGCCCAGGTATTCCTCACATCTCCAAGTTCGAAGATGAGAGATCGATCGGTCGCCGAAAACCCGTGTCGGAAGACTTCGTTCCACGTTGCCTTCAGTCCCTTGAACAGGAACGCGACATCGCTGGGCGAGGGCGAACGGTCGGGCGTCCGTAGCTGACCGTTGACGGCTTCGAGCCACTCGTCGCCGTAGAACCCGCGCCAGGTCTCCTCGCACTTTGGCTGGAGCCCGTCGCGCAGCAGGTCGAGCGCACGCTGAATGCGCTCGGTGTTTGCCATCACCATTGCCGTTGCCCCCGAGTCGTCATCGTCTTCACACCAGCTTCCCTTGCGCGTCGCCACCGGCCGAGGCCAGAGCCTGGAGCTCCGGCCAGGCGGTGATGAGCCCGTTGTAGGCGCTCGCCTCCTCGGCCCATCCCTTGTCGGTTGCCTTCTGGAAGAGCAGGTAGGCGAGCGTTCGGGCCCGGTCGGCGGTGCCGCCCATCTGCCGCAGCATCTCCGCGGCGTCGGACTCGGATTCGGAAAGAACTCGGATGAGGTGCTGGGCCGACTCCCACACTGTCGGTGTGTCGTCGTGGAGCGGACTCCACTCCTCGGGCATCTCGGTGCGTTCGAGAAGCCTGAACTTGCCGCCGCCCATGTGGCCCACGCCGGACCGAACGAGTCCACCCGTCGAGGTGCCCTTGGCCCGAGCAACGCTGTCGGCATCGCCCGAAGACGCCGGGTTGTAGCCGAACTGGGTGTACCAGTCGAGGGCGAACCGGCTCGCCGCGTCGAGCTCAGACTCCTCCCCGTCGAGGACCTCGCCGAGCACATCGTTGATCGCCGACAACGCCTCGCTCACCGAAATCGCATCGCCTTCGGCGTCGACGACCTTGGCATAGCGCGAGAACACTTTGATCCCCGGCCCGATCGTCGATTGCGCCATGTCGACCGGAGCGATGTTTCCCGACTGGAGCACACGAACCGCCTCCGGCAGCTCGTCACGGAGCGCAGCCACGAACTCGCGTCGCGAAGCCATCGGCGCGCCGGTCGCCCGCGGCCGGCAGGCGAGGACGATCGAGGACGCGAGGGCATTGGTTCCCGACGCGATCAACCTGTTGCCGAGCTCGGTTCGCATGGGCCAAGTGGCAGTCACCTGGAGACCGGCGTCGATAACCGCCTGGAGGAACGTGTCCCAGCCGGTCGACCGGACGTCGCCGTCCTTCGTCTCTGTCGCCTTGTAGGCGTAGTAGATCGTCGACGGGACTGTGGGGTGGTGTGTCTCGGCGACATCGGCCATGAACTCGGCCATCCCGCCCTCGAAGTGATCCTCCGCTGCCTCCTTCGACCCCGCCCGGTAACGGTTGGCGATCAGCTCGTCAGCCTTTGGCGTCAGCAGCGTCGCTGTTTCGTCGGGCCATACGTCAGCGACGTTTCGGCGGAGCCACACGTAGAAGAAGTCGGACAGGTCTGCATACGAGATGTTGTCGTAGTAGGGAGGATCGGTACTGAGCACCGCATCGGCCGATCGACGGACATTCGCTCGAGCGTCGAGCTGAGTCGACCTCCCATGTCCCCGGGTCGGCAGGTGCTTCACGCTCTTCTGGACCCAATCGACCATCGCCATCCAGTTGCCCGTGGAGTCCGAGAATGGATTCGTTTCTGCGAAGTCCCATGTCATAGGGATCGCTTGCCGCCCGAATGTGTTGCGTATGAGCTCTCGCGAGTTGTGCCACGAACAGATTGTCGACCAGTAGTCGGTGCATTTGTCGATGGTGAAGGCGAGGTAGGTGACGAGGGCTTCGGCGTATGCCTTGGCGCCGTCGCCACCGTCGCGCAGGGCGATCCCGTCATCGGCGAATCCCGCGGCGATTGCATCCTGCTCCGCTTTGGCCGCCATCTCGGGCAACAGATCCGAGAAGGTCGTCAGCGCCGTCAACTGCCGAGGCGTGAACAGCTTCCACCACTCATCAAGACCGTAGATCGTGACCCAGATGTTGCGAGGGTCGAGTGCCACAGTGTTGTTAGGTCGCCACTCAGGGAGGTCAACCACCGCCGCCGCCCAGTCAACGTCAGACACAGAGCAGTAGGTTCGGCCTGAGCCTCCTTCAGCGACGACAGCCATCAGCTGCTCGCCAAGCCGATCCGCCTTGCCCTCCCCTTTGATGTAATCGCCAGGAATCGCAGCGCCGGTGGCGATACAGATGCCCTTGCCTCGGTTCACCGTTCGTTCGTGGGTGGGTTCCCCGCCCTTTCGTACCTCGTACGAGATCGACTGCGCCGATCGATCCACGACCGGTTCGATCCAAACCTTGGGCTTGCCCTTCTTGTTCGCGAGCGTCCACGACGCAACGAGAGGGACGTGTCCGTTCCAGGCGGGGTCGGGAGACTCGACCGTGCGCGCCCAGATCCAGGCGATGGGGGTGAGTCGATTGCCGTCCTCGTCGGTTGCGTCCGGGTAGAGATGCCCGATCTGTTCGTGCGCACGATCGCGCATCCACTGTCCGTAGGCCTCGACATCGGCAGCCAACCCCTGTGCTCGCTGCCACGTCTGCAGATTCGAGTCCACGTCGGGATTAACTGGCGCGCGGCCGGCAAACCTCGGCGGAATCTCCAGCATCGCCTTCTGGATAAGAACCGCGACCGGGTTCAGGTCGCCCGACAAGGCCGTCAGGCCTAGGCGTTGTGCTTCCAGCGGAATTGCGCCGCCACCACCGAAGGGGTCGAGCACAGGTGGCGGTCCGTCGGGGAAGCAACGGTCGATTTCTCGCTTCGCTTCGGCGAGCACCCGCTCGTCGTTGGAGTTCTCCCACACGACCAGCCGCCGGAGGATCCCGAAGAGCCGTTCCCGCTCCTTCTCGACCTCCTCTGGGGTGAGCGACTCGTCGCCCGACGGGTCGTCGACGAGAGATGCCCAGATCACGGCCCGTGCGGCCGCGAGTGGGCGGCGGGCCCACCAGAGATGGAGCGTGGACGGATGACCGTGGCGGATGGACTTCTCGCGGGCGGACGCCTTGTTGATCTCCGCCAGCGGCAGCGCGACCTCGATCAACTTCGGTTTCGGATCGGTCATACGGGGTCTCCGGCGCGTTCGAGAAGGGATGCCACGGTGAGCGGCACGTGGGGCTGAGCAAAGTGGAGTCGAGTCTCCTGGAAGGGATTGACGAGGTAGCGAACGACGGCATCAGCATCGTCATCACGCGAAACGCTCACAACGGCCAGCCGCCACCGGTCGGGAATCGTCTTCGAGAGGTTGACCTGGCGGTTACTCACCTTGATCTCGGTGGTCTCGGGCAGATGGCCCTTCACCTCGATGCAGTAGCGGACACCGGTGGCCGGGTCGAGCGACTCGATGTCGAATCCCGGGTTGTTGTGCGCCTGTTCCTCGGGGACGCGTCCCAGAGCTCGCTCGGCGTCCATCACGGCGGCAACGGCGATGCGATCGGTCCGCTCCGTGTCGGGCTTGGCCGGGAGCTCAGTCTCGGCTCCGGTGAGGGAATCGAGGAGACCTTGCGGGATCACGAGCGCCGCGCCCACGATGCGGGGTGGCGCGTTGGCGATGTCGGCTTCGAGATCGAGCTCGAGCCGCCGTCGGGCCTTTCGTGCCTCAAGGTCTTCGGCGCGTTGGCGGGCACGGCCAGAACTGATCTTCGGTCGCTTGCCGGCGAGTTCTTCACGCTTGATCTCCTCGACCCGCATGTCCCAGTGGCGGATCTCGGCGACGAGGCGCTCGTCGACCGCGAGTCGCACCTTGTCGACCCTGGCCTTGGTGATCGCTTCCATCTCCCGAAAATGGGGGCCGGCGAGGTTGTCGACCGCCCAACGTTGGGCGGCATCTTCGGCTGCGGTGTCGGCCCACGCCGAGTCGATCTTCTCGAGCAGCGGCACCTGCTCCTCGGAGATCGGGACGTACTCCAGGTAGGGCTCGGCCCCCGGGTCGGTCACCTGGCCGGCGGCATCGATCTCCACGTACTGGAACCGTCTCGACACCACCTGGCGCTGTCCGTTGACGATGCGACCGTCGGTGATCGCGTGATCGAGGTAGACCAGCAGACGAGGTTCCAGCGACGCGTCAACCGGGTCAATCAGCGTGGCCCCCGCCTGCAGTGTTCCGCCATGGTCGGCCAAGACCTTGTCCACCACCGCGGTAAGCAGCGGGTTGCCGGGCGAGATGAGAATCGCTTTGTCGCTGCCTGCCGCATCGACGTGGTTCTTGTCGAACGTGACCCGGTGGTAGCGGTCGTGCACGATGCCATGGGCGGGGTCGGCCTGTGCGCGGATCTTCGCGGGGACCCGGGTCACCTCGTAGCGGCCGGCCTCTCGGCGCGCCATCCGTCCGCCGAACAGCTCCAAGCCGGCCGAGAAGAACGACTCCACGAACCACGGCTGGAGCTTTCGGGCCTTTGCTCGCTCCATCAGATCGCGGATGTCGTCGGACGCGGCGGGCGCGCCGAGCCCGGCCACGAGCGCCCGCTCCTTCAAGACCTCTTCGAGCTGCTTGCCGATCTCCTGCTCGATCACGTCGGTGGTGAACAGCTGATCCGCTGGCTCGTCGTCGGACTGGATCGCCCGGATCAACAGATCCTGGAGCTGGATGTTGATCATCGAGTCGCCGAGCACGTCGTAGACCTGATCGCCGTAGACCTGCCGCTGCTGCTCGATCTTCTCGAAGAGCCGGTCGAACACCTGACCCTCTCGGGTCTTGTGGGCCACGAGGTTCCAGAGGTGGCAGCGGCGCTTCTGCCCGATCCGGTGGATCCGACCGAACCGCTGCTCGATCCGATTGGGGTTCCAAGGGAGGTCGTAATTGACCATCAGGTTGGCGACCTGGAGGTTGACGCCCTCCCCAGCAGCATCGGTGGCCACGAGCACGCGAACCCGAGGGTCGACCCGGAATCGTTCCTGGATGGCACGGCGCTCCTCGCGCTTCACTCCGCCGTGAATCGTCTCGACGGCCTCCGGCCGGCCGAGCTCGTCGCTAATGCGCTGCTCCAAGTAGGTCAACGTGTCCTTGTGCTCCGAGAACACGATCAGCTTCCGGGGATCGGTGTCGCTCTGGAACTCGGGAGACCGAAGGACGGTCCGGAGCTGAATCCACTTGGTGTCGACGTTGCTGGCCCGCACTTCGTCGGCCAACTTGACGAGCTCGGCCAGTTCGACCAACTCGGCTTCGAGATCGGCAGCGGTCGTCGCGGCGGCGGCCGCGTCGATCACGGCATCCTCCAATTCTTCGAGTTCCTCGTCGTCGAAGGCATCGAAGTCGAAATCCTCCAGGTCGGCGATCTTCACGCCCTTCGGGAGGTCCGCGATCGGCACAGGCTTGCCTCCCGCTGCGAGTCGGCGGAGCTCGTCGGCCTGGGCGCGTAGGCGCTCGGTTCGCCGGCGCAGCGAGTGGTAGATCGCGGCGGGCGAGCTCGCGAGGCGCCGTTGCAGACCCGCGAGGGCGAAGCCGACGATGACGCCGCGGCGCTTGTCAGCACCATCGCGCATCTCGGCGGCTTTGTTCATTCCGTGACGCACGTAGTCGGTCACGGACTCGTACAGCTGATGCTCAATCGGCGACAGCTCGAATTTCAACGACTCCGCCTGACGAGGCGGAAAGATCAACTCGCCGTCGAAAGTGCGCAGGTTCTCCTTCACGTAGCGCCGCATGACGTCGGACGTGTCGGGCAATTCGCCGCCACGAAGCCGCCCGCCGAACCGCTCGGGGTCGAGCAGGGTCATGAAGGCAAGGAAGTCCTCGTTCTTTCCGTTGTGGGGGGTGGCGGTCAGTAGCAGGAAGTGCCGCGTGCGTTCCCGGAGCACCTCGCCCAGTTCAAATCGCTTCGTCTTGCGTAGTTCGTTGCCGTATTGGTGGGCCGACATCTTGTGGGCCTCATCGACAATGACGAGATCCCACTCCGACTGTTCGAGCTTTGCGGTGAGCTCCTCGGATCGGGCCAGCTGATCGACTCTGGCAACGAGCAGCTGCTTCTCGATGAACGGATTGCCGGTGCGCGCTTCCTCGACGGCCGCCCGCGACATGAGGTCGAAACTCAGACCGAACTTCTCCCACAGTTCGTCCTGCCACTGTTCGACGAGGCTGCCCGGGGCAACGATGAGGCACCGAGCCACGTCGCCGCGGATCATGAGCTCGCGGATGAGTAGGCCAGACATGATCGTCTTGCCGGCACCGGGGTCGTCGGCGAGGAGATACCGCAGCGGTCGTTGGTTGAGGAACTTCTCGTAGACCGCCTCGATCTGGTGCGGATAGGGCTCGATTGCCGAGGTGTCGACCGCGGCGAAGGGGTCGGAGAGGTGGGCATTCTTCATCCGGCGCGCTTCAGATGCGAGCCGGAACATCGCGCCGTCGGCATCGAACGTCCAACGGCAATCGGACGCCATCGAGATGCCCTCGAGGTCGGCTGCCAGGAGGATGCGTCGGCCGAGGCTGCCATCTGCAGCCTCGTACGTCAGTGTGCCTGATTGGTCGCCGGAGAGTTCGAAGGCGATGACCGTCGCCGGTCCGCCCGCGACGACGCCCGTGAGTCGCGTACCGTTGGTGATGTCGGGGAAGTCGATACTCATACGGGTCGATTCAGGGGCCTCCTCGCCCCGCTAGTCACGCACTCTGTCACAGGTTGCCGTGACACGCGGACCCGCTTTCCGCGGCCGGACTGCCCTCACGCTCGGCGGACAACGCCCAATCGCTGCAACCTGCGGCCCGTCCTGTTCCCCAATGGTTGGTTGCTCGTTCGTCTACTTACGACCCGGTACGTCCGGTGGAGCAAACCAGGCGTCCTCACCAAGGGATCCGAGGTAGACGTAGTCGGCGCTGGGGTCCAACGGCGGCGAGAAGAACTCGCTGCATTCGTTGATGTAGATCCGACCGCCCTGGGTACCCTTCGTGCGGGCCAAGCGACGGGCCAGATCCGCTGCGGCGGCCTCGCCGACCTCGTCGGATAGGCGGACCTCCCGCTGGATCCGTCCGCTCGTCAGGAAGTACTTGATGTCGTTGCCGCCAGCCATGAGCGTGTAGGAGACCCCGACGTGCGGTCCGAGCCATGCGTCTCCGGGCTCGAGGTCTTCCGGCGCTTTCGGTCCGATGATCGGGCCGTCGAAGTCGAACTCGAGCGGCGTCTCGTAGATGCCGGCGAAGTAGCACTCACCCCCGGCCGGCACGACCACGTCCTTGAACTCGTTGATGTAAAAGGCGCCCCCCTGTTGTCCGTTGATTTCCGTCTTGACGGCGTTGACCATCTCGACAAGAGCAACGTGGCGGTCGGTTGTCAACAGCGCCCGCTCCCGGTCGCTCACGCGATAGAGCAGGTGCACGACCCAATCGCCGTCACCCGTCTTGATCGAGTACTTCGCGTCCTTGTTCACATTGGACGGGTTCATGCCCGGGTAGACGATCGCCATCAGTTCTCCTCCGCCGACGGCCATGCGAATCCCCCTGGAACCGCTGCCAGAAACCGCCGATCTCCTCCCTCGGTGTACCACGCATGGTCCGCCTCGTTCACATGGAACGTCACGCCCTGCCCGAGAACTGCGCGCCACGCGTCGAGAATCCGTTCCGCGTTGTCGGCGAGCGGGCCACCTTCGGGGCCGACGAGCGCGAACTCGAGACCGCCATCGGGCGCCTTTCGCTCGATCACACCACCCCGTTTCTGTCGGAGTTTGAACGAACCACCGCCCTTCGTCACAGGGCCGGGATAGACGTCGCCGGGCTGCAACTTGTCGACGTCGACATCAGCGGCATCAGTATCATCCTCGACCGCCTCGAACGGCTGCGCGAGTTGACCCGCCACCATGACGACGCCTTCGCCGTCGCCCCTGGTCACGAGTACGAGTCGGTGGATCGGAGAGACCCGGAACCGGCCGCCGGGGCGGCCTCTCACGAGGCGAACCATCTCGTCAACACCCTGCGGATTGGCGATGACCGCGCCCCACCGGTTGGTGACGGTGCCGAGCGTGTCGACGGAGTACTCCTGGCCCACGTAGGACCCGTGCCACTCCATCGGCTCGAGCGACATCTGCGCGCCGAGCCGCTGCCACTCGGCGTCCTCGGACGGACGGGGCGACGCCGGCGGTCCGCCCTGCTCGATCGGACGGGCATCGGGATCGAGTGACCAGAGCCAGTAGTGGTTCGCTCCCTCACCGGTGAGGTCCGCCCAATCCTCCTTCTCGTAGATCACTTCGTCGACGGTGTCGGACACGTAGAGGAGGTGCATCTCGGCCTTCTTCGTCGGTGCTGCGGGATCGAAGCTGCGCCGCAGGACCCGGCCGATGGACTGCACCCGCTGGCGCACACTCGAGCTCGACGCCACCGAGATTCCCACTTCGGCATCGGGAACGTCGATGCCCTCGATGAGGGACTTCACCGAGACGAGAACCGTGGATGCGCCGCTGCGGAAGTCCTCGAGAGCTGCGACCCGCTCTGAGTCGGGCAGTCGGGAATGCTCGAGAGCGACGCCGACCTCGGGCAGCATCCAGGCGAGTTGGTCGCGAAGCGCCGTTGCGTCGTCAACCCGCTCGTGGAAGAAAAGGATCTTGCGCGGCCCGGCCTTCAGCGAGCGGGCCGCAACGGCTCCCGCCACCCGGCCGCGTTCGGCGACTCGGTACAGCATGTCCTTGCGTTGGGCAGTCAGTGTGACGTAGGCGCCAGCTGCCTTTCCGAGCTCGTCGGCTCGCCCTCTGAGTTGACGAGCCCGGGATGTCTCACCACCGAGATTCCGGAGATCGTCAGCCGCGTCATCAACCCGTCGACTCAGCCTGTCGTACTCCTCCCGCTCGGCGGGGTGGAGCGTCAGGCCGTGGTGATGGAGTTCGTAGTCGGGGAGCCAGCCGGCCTTGCGGGCGTCGCGGAGTCCGAACCGGTACACGACGGGACCCAGCAAGCGGCCGACGAGTTGCTCGTCGAACTCGAGCGGCTCGCCGTCGTCGTCGAATTCCTCGCGGTCGGGGGTGGCCGAGAGGCCGAGCCGATACGGGGCCTCGGTGTCGAGCACCCTGGAGAAGGTTGGTGCGCCGGCGCGATGGCATTCGTCGACCACCAGCATGAGCGGGAATGCAGCCCGCGCTTGTTCGGGCAGGTACTTGGCCGCGCTGTTGAGGACGGCAACGAGGACGCGGTGGGTATCGAGCGAATCCTTGCTCCCTCCGCCGAGAAGGCCGATGTCGGAGTCGCGGAGGTCGGTGTGGCGGGTCACGACCCCGATCCACTGGCGGGCGAGGGCTTCGGTCGGGGCGACGATCGCGACCTTCAGGTCGGGGTCGATCTCTGCCGCCGCCGCGATGCACTCCAGGGCGACGAGCGATTTTCCACCACCGGTAAAGATCTCGAGGGTTCCTCGGTGGGGGCGACCCGATCCGTTCTTCCACGCCTCGACGGCATCGCGCTGCCAGTCGACGAGCTCGAATCCCGTCGACGTGATCGAGGTCACGAGGGGACTTCTCCAGGAGCCGCGATCTCAGCGAGCGCTCTCTTCAGTTCGCGGCGAACCATCTGCGGCAATTCCTCGCGCGCCCACTGATCGAGCTCGCTTCGCACCGCTTCACGAACAGCGGATGCCAACTCTTCCCACTCGGGTCGCTCACCCAGAGCGGCAAGCGGCTGGGTCAAACCATCGGGAAGGGGTGGGTCGATCGCGGGGACCGACGTGGCGAAGCTCATCGGTGAATCGGTTGGCGGCATCATTGCTGCACGCACGACCGTCGATGACACGTCCGAGTAGCCCTCCGCGCGGGCGTGGAGATCGGCGACGCTCATCTGCAGAGCATCGGCGATCTTGCGCATCGCCTTCGCCGACGGTTGCTTTGCGCCGTTCTCGATCTCGCTGATGTACGGATAGCTGAGGTCGGAGGCGTCGGCGAGGTCCTTCCTCTTCATCCCCAGATGCACTCGTTGGACGGCGATCGCCTGTCCCAGTCCGTTCTCGGATGTCGTCTCGGCCACGAATTCTTCCTCTAGTCGATGTCGTCTCGGCCACGAATTCTTCCTCTAGTCGAGAAATATATGCTGGCAGTGTTGACAGACGATAATAATGCTGCTAATTTCTGCTCCTGGCAAACTATCGACAGCGGAGGTTACGCCGTGAGACGAGTATATTCGCAAAAGCGTAGAAAGTACAACACCCAGTCGACCGGCGACTCGAAACGCAAGGTAGTCCCGATGAGCATCGTGAGGCCGGTGCCCCTCAGTCGGCTCCTCCCGGGAACCGTGGTCTGGGCCCACATCCCCTTCGCCGACGGCACCGGTGAGAAGTCCCGGCCCGCCGTCGTCATCGCAACCGAGAGCCGCGACATCACCCTTCTCCCGGGCACCACCTCCACCCGCCGGTTCGACCTCCGCAACAGCTACGTCGAGGTCGCCGACCTTGACACCGCCGGCCTGACCCGGCCGACGGGGATCAACCGCCATCCTGTCACCGTCGACAAGATCGAGATCATCATGATCTGCGGCGAGCTGGCCGCGGCCGACGCCGACGGGCTCGGCATCGACCTCCCGTTCGCAATGGCGAGTGGCAACGATGCCGCCTGAGGACTCGGGCACGACCCAGACCATCGAGTCGGTCATGGCCCGACTCGTCGCCGGCGATGGCGATGCGGTCGCCGACCTCTTCGAGCTCGGGGCGACACCGGTTCGCCGGTGCATCCTCGCCACCTTGCAGGAGAAAGGAATCTGGGTCGACCGGGATCGTCTGGACGACATCACGCGCGACGCTCTCCTCGAGCTCGTAAGGATCGCCCCCGGATGGCGCGCCGATGGCGGAGCTGCCCCTTGGACTTGGGCGAGGCACCGGCTCACGAGCCTGGCCTTCGATCGGATCGGCATCCTCGCCGACGAGATCGACGACCTGACCCACCAGGAACAGTCCGGAGCAAGCACCGCTGACGTGGGCGAGCCGGCCGTGGTCGTGCTGCGTGGGCTCGAGGCCGACCACGACGGCGTCCGAATCCTCACCGACGCCCTCGGGCGCATCACGTCGGAACGCAATGCCGCCGTGTGGCTCGACGTGCTGTCCGAAGAGGCCGCCGGCAACCGCTCCCCGGCCGAGACGGTGGCCCAAACCCACGACCTCACAGCGGCGAACGTCCGCAAGATCTGCCAACGGGTCCGCTGCCAACTGCGTGCCCTCGCACAGTCCGAGCCCGATTTCAAGCAGCTGCTCACACTGCGCCCGCTCGCCGCATGACCCTCCCCGACTCCCCAACTTCCCCGAAAGGAACCACCACCTTGTCCTCCGAGACACACCCGTCACCGCCCGAACCGACCAACCTCGTCCTCACCGATGATGGTGAGACCGGCGAGATCCGGTCGTTGACGTTCAAGAACCGCAAGCTGCACCGCCTCCTGGCGACCGAGACCCCGACCGAGCAGGTGCGTCTCGTTGGCGACGCCCTGGACCTCGGCACGGAGATGCTCGACCGGCTGAGCCACCAGGGCGACCTCGACCAACTCGCCCAGGCCGTCACCCGACTCGAAGACGAGGCCAGTCGCATTGTCAAGAACACCGTCGGCGAAGCAGAACGAGCAAGTCAGGGAATCGTGCGACAGCTGACCGAGAGCCTGAGCGACGACGAAGGGCCGTTCGCCGAGATTCTCGGCCGGTTCGACCCGGCTACCGAGGGCAACGTCATCGACATGTTCCGCGACCTGGTCAGCGCGACGATCGCAAAGGCAACCCGTGCTGCGGTCGCCGAGATGACCGACGCGACGAAGGAACACGTGGAGTCGTTGGCCAAGAACGTCGCCATCATCGACAAGGTGGCCGCCGCCGAGGAGGCCCGTCTCAAGGAGGCGGCCCGGGGCACGGCCAAGGGCATCGAGCACGAGATCGACGTCGAGACGCTCCTCGGCGAACTGGTCGGCGCATCCGGCGACGGGCTCGACGACGTCTCGACCGTGGCCGGTCTCGGCGGTTCCAAGAAGGGCGACAAAGTCATCCGGCCGCGGGGTGGTGTTGCGATCGTCACCGAGGAGAAGTGCACGACGGCGATCTCCGAGAACAAGGCCCGCGAGCTGCTCGACGCGTCGATGAGGAACCGTGGCGCGGATCTCGCCATGCTCATCGTCGACCACGAATCGAAGGTCCCCGGCAATCAGCCGTACCACCTGATCGACGAGGACAAGGTCGTTGTCGCTGCGGACCCCATCACCTTGCGACTCGTCTACTGCTTCATGCGGGGCAAGGCGATCGAACTCGCCCAGCGCCGACGCGGCGTCGACGACTCGGCGATCATCGAGACGCTGGACGCGATCTCGGCCGACGTCGCCGAGATGGCCCGGAGCCTCGAGAAGTTCAAGCTCCTGCGCGGCGAACACACGAAGGCGACGAAGGCGATCGGACAGGCCGCCGGCTATGTCGACGAGATCGCCGAGACGCTTGCGACCGGGGTCGCCGCGATCAGCGCACAGATCGACCGTGTCGTCGATGGCGAGGAAGGTCTGGCCGCAGCCTGATGGCGGCGAGCGACGCACAACTCGCGGAGTGGTTCGCCGAGTTCCGCCGCCTTGCCGCCGAAGCCGAAGAGCGATTCGACGCCGGCGACCTGCGGCCTGCCCTGGCCTCGCTGGCCGCGGTGCCTATGGTGCACCAGACGCTCATGGTCCAGTGCGGCGAACTCGTCGACGAGGCCAGCGCCGACGACTCCAACGACGAGGCCTTCGGCACGTACCTGTGAGGCCGGTTCTGAGTGCCCATCGGCTGGGCGAATACCGAACGTCTCCGCTGCAAACGCCAGGAGGCTATTCGCCCCCCACCCACCAGTTGAACTGCTCGATCTGGTCAACCCATTGGTTCTTTGCGCGAACTCGGAGCGACGAGCGGCTCTCCGAGCGGATGACCGGCCACTCGTCGACAACCATCTCCAGACGTTCCTGACCAACCAGCGTGATCCTGCCGTCGACGTAGAGCGTAAACCGGCCACCTCTCGACCCAATGTAGACAGGTGCTCCCGGGAGGACGCGATCGTCCACCCTGAGGTCGAGCTTCTCTCCGGCGAGCGTGACGCAACTCAGTATCGCAACGACATCGCGGTCTCGGGGCGGTCTGAGCTCAACTGAATACCTGAGATCGAAAGCGAGGTTCACAAGGTGGTGCTGCTCGTACATGGGGCTGAACGCCTCGTACACCGTCTCGCTATCGAGGAGTTCTCCTGTCCTTCGATCGTGATACTCGACGACGAACGAGAACGCCGGCCGGTCGAGGTTGAGCTCGGAGACAACATCGTCGACGGTCAAGCCCGACACAACCGACTCTTCCGGTGCCAGAACACCCGGGTCCTTGACGACTTTCGCATCCGGAAACCAGGTCCGAAGCGCCGCAGTGACGTCGCGGGACCGTGACATCCCGCCCACAGCGAGCACGAAGTCGACTTGGGGCGTGAGCTTGTCGAACGAGGTTGCCCGTAGTGTCGCTGTCTCGGCATTTCGAGCGCGGAGGCCTGCCAGCTTCAGCGTTCGCTCCACCGCACGTCGGGCTGCCTCGAGTGGCTCCTGCATGATCTCGGCAAGCACCTTGGCGTCGAGTCGTAGCGGAGAAAGATCGTCGTACCCTCCGCCCACGAGTGTGGAGGCTTCCGTTTCCCCACTCAGTGTCTCCTTCAAGCGGACCGCGGCCCGACCGAGCAGAGCCTCAAACACGTCGTCGCCCCGAAACGCGCCGGATCGATCGACCTGGCTCCACACCCGTCGCGCGATCGCCTTGTCGATTCGGTCGCCCGCGTAACTGTTACCCGACGCCGCGAGGGCGGTGATCCGGGGCGCGGCCCCGCGCTCGACATCGAGAACGGCCACGTCGAGCGTGCCGCCGCCGAAGTCGAAGACCAGGACGCGGCCTTCCGGGTAGCCGTCTCCGTGGACGAAACTGTTCCAGACCCAGGAGACGCCGGCAGCAATCGGCTCGTCGAGCATGTCGCTCGCGCTCGCCTGCAAGCCCGACTCGCTTGCGAGCCGCGCCAAACGCCGCCGAGGCCCTGCCTCCCAGATAGCGGGACATCCGAGCCGAACGCGGCCTCCGGTATCGGCACCCGCACGCTCGGCACGCTCGCGTACATCAGTCAGCACATGGCAGATCAACTCATCAACTGCGACCTTGTGGCGAACGCCCTGCTTGTCGGTGACCGCTACCTGCTCCGCCGCGTTCATCAGGGCGGTTTTGACCGAACGGACGAGGGTCGATTCGCCTGCCGCGTCAGCGTCTTCGCCAACCAGAACTCGATCGGCCGAGATGGACACGAGCGTCGGCATCCATGACCGGTTACGGCCGATCGGCACAAGTCGGCTCGGCCCTCGATGTTGTCTGTTCGCCCAGAGAGTCGTTGTCGTGCCGAAGTCCAGCCCGGTGATGCCCACTCCGCCCCCTTATCCGCTCCTGCCGTCCCGTACTGATCCGTACCGCACAACCGTGACATCCCCAAATCGATCCGTGACATAGGCGGGCTCGACAACCACGACCAAGTCCCGTGTCCCGTCATCGAGTCGCCGGAAGAGCTCAGGATCGAACTCTTGCTCCGAGCCGGCTCCGCCCTCGACGCGAATACCTGCGGCACGCAGAGTGCCGAGCGATGCTTCGGCCGCCCGCAGCTCTGCCGGGCTCTTCTCGCCGAACCTCCGGACTTCCTCGGCGACATCGACCGCGATCCGAGCCGCGTCTAGCCAAGCCTGGCGAAGTTGTGCCGACGTTGCCGCTGTCGCACCACCGACGTCGGCTCGCAGCATCTGCTCGGTCGCTTCCAAGCGTGCTCGTGCCTGCGCGAGCTCGGCCGCTTGTCGCTCGATCTCCGCGGCGAGTTCCTCCTCGCGGATGACGGCGTCGGCTTCGCGTTCGCTTAGGGCACGGGCGGCGTCGTCAGCTACAGAATTGACGGCTGGCGACACGAGCCGATCGTGGATCCTCGCGAGAGCGGTCGTGGACATCAGAACCCCTTCGAGTGCCCGCGCGACACGCTCCGGGTCAGCGAGCTCGAGGATCTGCGGTGCACCGAGAAGGTCGCCGAGCATGCGCGCGTTCGACTTGTAGAGCTGACGATTCAGGTGACGCGACAGCCCTCGACGAGCCGCTCCGACAGTAAGCAACTCGCGGAACTCCGGGTCGTCATCATGAACAAGAGAGGACAACTCCGCAATCGAGACGCCCGCCCATGTATCGAGCGGTTCGACCAGCTCCCCCGCCGGCGAGGTCGCTGCCCACGCGAGCATCTTCAGGCGGAAACCTCCAGGGGAGAGCGGCAAAGTCGACCCGACACGGACAATGAGCGCTCCTCGGGCGCCAGCAGCCTCGCCACGCAACAGCCCCTGAGCTGCCGCTGCGGGCAGTGCCAGGCGTTCGAGCGTTTCGTCGATCGCCGCATGGGCTTTGCGTCGCCGCTTGTTCGGTTCCTCAGTCGTTCGTTCGAGAGAGGCGATCTGGATGACCAGACTCGATACATCAGTTGACAACGGCGCTGCGAGCAGCCCCAAACGACTGATACTCCGCTCCGCTTCGGCCCACTGCTCTGGGCTCACTGGCGACTGCTGCCCCATTGAAAGAAGAAGCGCGCCGAAATAGGACGTCATCGCCGGATCAGGGTCGTAGCCCAACTCAGCGATGCGCTTCGCCGCAACCCGTGCTGCTTTCACGCCGTTGGACCGCAGCAGGACCGCAACAAGACCAGCCTCCGAGGTCATGCGTGAGGAGACCAGCTGCATGACCTTCTGATCGAATTCGAGGATCACCTCAGCCGTCGCAGTTTCGACGGGCGCCGCTAGGAGCAACGCCACAACCCCGGCCTGCGGCGCCGAGAGTCGACCTTCATCGGCCAACGCCTGAAGCGAGACCTGATCCTCCGCAGAGTCCTTGGTGACGACCTGCTCGATCAGTCGCGCGAAGTCCTCGTCGGAGACGGCTCCGTCATCCAGGCGAATGTGTCCATCCTCGAGGACGAGCCCGGTGGGCGACAGCGCGTCAGGAAGCGCGGCTGACCACTGCTGCACATCCCCTGGGGAGCACCCAAGTTCCCCGAGGAACTTCACGGCCTGGTCCAACGGCATCGGGGAGTGATCCAGAAGAAGCCGCTCCGCAATCTCAGCGGGTGACTCGCGGACGAGCCGCTGCAACGCACGCTGGTCGGTGACGCTGAGCACACGCAGCGAACGATCGTCCAAGTAGCGGTACCCGCGTTCGAGAGTCGTCCGCCCCGACGAGTTCCCGACGACGAGCTTGCGTCCCGGCAGCCGCTCGACGACGCGCGCCACCCCCGTCTTCTTGTGAAACACCCACTCGTCAGCCACCTGACGAATCTAGGACCTCGAGCCCGTCAGATGCGCCGCCACGGCGGCGATGTCGACACCGACCGGCAGACGGAGGCTGATCCGTATTCGCTTGTGGTTGTTTCCACCGCTTGGCTTGGCGTCGGGCGCGCGAGCGATCCCTCGCTGCTCGGCCGTGATCCTCCTTCTCAGGCCCGCGAGGTCCCGCTCCTGTGTCAGCAGGATCGGATAGCTCAGCGGAAGGCGCCGCAGTTCAGGGGCGAGCTGCCTGCTCGGGCCGGAATCGACGTCGACCGCCTCGATCGCAGCGCCAAGATCCGCCAATCGCCTCAGCAGCAACTCCAACGCCGGGAAGTAGTCAACATTCGTCGCGCGCAGCGAGCGTCTTCCGCCGTAGCGGGCGTGGAGAATCAGGTCAACGCCGCTCTCGTTCGTCTCCAAGTCGAATGTTGCGTCCAGCTGCGGGCGGAGTCTTTGAAACTGCACGTTGCTCTCCTATGGCCGACAGGATTCGACGAGTTGCGCGAGGTCGTCCTCCACTAGGGACTCGACCACGACCGTCGTCATGACGTGGTTGAGATTCTTCAGGGTTTCACGCCGCTCGCCTTCGTCGGCGTGCTCCAGGAGCCTGGCCGCTACGACCGCGAGGGGTGCATACAAGCCGAGGTTTCGTTCGAACACCGCTGAGTAGAAGTCCTGGTTCCCCAGCACGACGTCCGACCAGCGATAGCCATCTTCGGGCGTCCACAGCGTCTGAGCTGCCCAGAACAATCGACCGACCGCATTCCGACTCATCCCGTTGAGCGAACCACCTCCCAAGAAACGCTTCTGCGCCGCAGGCTTCTGGAGAAGCTCCGGATCGTCTGACAAGCCTGGAATCCAACGCGCGGACGTGTACTCGGCGAACGGCACCGTTGTCATCCATTGCCACAACCGTTCATCCACAAGTACCCGTTCATCGATTTCATTCAGTACCCCGTGCAGCTCTCGCGCCAGCTGAGTATCCGAGCTCGGAGGCACCGGACCCGCCGCCGAGCGTTCGCGCCATGAAGCCACAATCGCGTCGAACTCATCGACGTTGGCGACCGGCTCGCTAAGTGGCAATTGCTTCTCCAGCACCACCTTCGGGAGGACGTGAGGAGACAAGCGCTGCACGTATCGACGAATTTCCATCTGTCAATCCCCGATCAGTCGCATCTCTTTGACCAAGCCGTCATAGGACTTCCGAGTCCCCAGACGCTCCTGAATTGCCCTCGGAACCGCGTTGACGAGAAGAAGCCCGAGCCCGTCCGCCAGGTCGTCGACGACTCGGTCCACCGCCTGTTCCGGATCAGATTCGCCTGTGAGGGAAGGCGCCCAGTCCCTTAGCACGACCGCCCGCCACCCGCCGACCTCGTCAAGAACCGCTGTGGCGTCTGGCGGCTGCCCGGACCTCTCGAGTTCGGCCTTCGCCTCCAGGGCTGCGGCCGCCGCGTCTCCGAGCAGTGAGGTCCAAACCTGGTGCACGATCTGCATGAACACTGCATCGCGGATCTTCGCTGGGCGGCCACGTGGCCCCTTGTTGCTCAGGATCTCGTACAGCATCCGAATGCCGCTGTTGAGGAGAATCACCGGAGGCTCCGCGTCGTCCAAAGCGAAGATGTGCTCACGCTGGTCCTGCAGCTTTGGGTCGCTGGCGAAGTCCCGCCACTCAACTTCAAGTGATGCTCCCGGCGCAGTCTGAGGCTCATCGAAGTGAACCCGAACCGGGTCTGCTTCACCGAGCAGCTCCCCGATTTCGAAGGCTCTACCGGGCTCCGGCTCGGCGACGTCGACCGAGCGGACGACCCGCACAGTGAGCTCCACCAGGCCGCGGTGTCGAGCCCGCGGAAGGTCGAGGTCGAAGACCGTCGTCTCCTCTACTGGGCAGCGCTCGATGCAATCACGCCTCCGGCTAGCGATCGATCGAGCGAGGAGAACCACCGAGCAGGCGTCCCTCACAGACTCTCCCGGCGATAGACATTCGGCGAGCCGAGCGGTGTCGATCTCAACCTCCAGCCGGAGCGATGCAATCGGCCCAACACTCTGCGCGTCGAGACTGCCGTCCGGGCGTTCGCCCAGTTCGTCTGACACAGCTGTCACCGAGATCTCATCGCCCACCAGAGTTCGGTACGGGTAGATAACAGACGCGGTCACGAGAAAGACTCCCCAGGTTTGAAGCGGGCATCGAGTCGAACCCGCGTACGAGTCGAGACCATCGGTTCCGCACCCGTCGACTCAAGTCGCACTGTGACGCGCTGGTCGCCATCAACGACCAGAAGTGCTCGGCCGTCTTCGACTTGAAGCGTTGCGGCACCTTCCACGCTCGCCTCGGCAATGTCGAGGCGGGACCCACGACCGCTCTCGGCATCAAGGAACAATTCAAGACGTGCGGTCCAGATGCCGCTGCCCTTCGCATGGTGGAGGTCCGCCAGCACGTGCCAGACCTGCCCAACGAGGGAACCGCTCCGCACACTCGTCGCGAAGCGGTGTTCGGACCGGGACCCACCGCCCGTACCCGTGCCGATCCGAAACAGCTTGCGGAGCGCCTCGGGTCCAGACTCGCCGGTGGGCGGTATCGCGAAGAGGGCCTCGTCAATTGCCGCCTGAATGTCATCCTCGAGCCGCTTTAGGCGGGTGCCCGCACCCGCTTCATAAAGCTCACGCTGACGCTTGGTTCCGGCCACCCATTTGTCATGCGCCGGTGGTTCGCACGCGCGAAGGAATCGGTCCGCTGCCTTGTCCGACTCCGACGAGCCTGAGGCCAACCCAGCGGATAGAACGGCGTGGAACGTGTGCTCCCCGTTGCGGTGTCGTGGTGAGCGCCAGTACTGGACGACCATTCCCGCACCGCGAATCAATGCGACATGGTTCTCCCAGCGTTCCGCGTCCTCCGAGGTCGCGGAACGGATTCGAAGGCGCGCATCGGCCTCAGTCTCAGGCGAGGCCGGCGAGGGCCCGACGCCTTTGGAGGCCGGCACGCCAATCGTCACAACACGCTCGGCACACTGTCCCGGCGTTCGGGCATCGGGCGTCGGGCTCGGATCGCCCATCGCTTCGGCGAACGGTCGCACCTCAGACGTGAGGCCGACGACGTTGTCGGCCACGACCTCGTCATCGTGGAAGACACGGACTCTTACGCCGAGAGATCCCTTCGTCAACGCGGGCCAGAACCATCGACTCGCTGACGCCGCGATGTCCTCCCCGATCTCGACCAACGGTCGGTCCTCGTCCGACAGCGGCTCGTCCAGATCCACTACGAGAATCGAAGTCCCAGGCTCAGGGCTCCGACGGGCAGTCTCGAGCGCCGCCGCAGCGGACTCAGCAGCCTCGTCCCACATGGAAATGGCTCGTGCGGGGATATCCGGGTCCGGCTGACCGAACCACCCAGGCCCGTCCCACGGTTGCGACGAAGCATCGTCGTGTGATGGAAACTCCGCCTTGGCGAAAAAGCGATGCCTGTTCTCGTCGTGACCTTCTCCGATGATGCTGTGGAACAAGACCACGGAAACGCCGGAGAAGGCCCAGAGCACCGCCTTGCCCAAACCATGGCTGCCGCCGCGATCGAGGTTGCTTTCTGAAGTGTCGAGGACGTTGCGACAGAGGGCCTGAAAGTTCTCGCCGTCCTGGTCCTCGCCGCCCACTAGGCCGCGGGTTCCCCGGTCGGCGATCCGCAGCAACCGCAGAGGCCGCTGCTCGACATCTCGGAGTTCTCGCGCGATCCGTGCCGCGGTCGGCGATGACCCGCCGGCGATCCCCGAGAGGTGATCGCGAAGCGTCTCCCAGTGGAGTGCCTCTAGGAACGCCGCTTTCCGTTCGCCGGAGAGTTGGAGGAGATCGAAATCGACCTCTGATCTAGAGGCTCCCGGAAGGCGCTGATCATGTGAGTTCTGAAGGACTTCACGGACGAAAGTGTCCACCGTCTGATCAAAGACATAGTCCGCTGGGAGCCCCCCCTTTCGAGCGCCCGACGGTGGTAGAGGATCGAAAATCCACTTCATCTGTATCGCCTCCGGTGCCGGACCATACGTTCTCGCCATGCCGCCGTCCATGTAGGCCCTAGGCGTGACACATCGAGCCGAACTAGCCCCTTCCGGAGACGACGCTTGCGGTTGACTCATGCACCGACAGAGACTCATCCAGTGCGGAACACCCCGACTTCGCAGCAGGTCAGCCGACAGATGAGTCGCATGCCGGTCGCCGGCTCCGACCCGGAACTCGCCCTACGTCGGGAACTACATCGACGCGGCCTTCGATACCGAGTGAACCTCAGGGGGCTACCCGGCACCCCCGACGTTGCATTCACGAGAGCACGCTTGGCCGTCTTCGTTGACGGCTGCTTCTGGCACGCCTGCCCGGACCACGCGACTCTGCCGAAGAACAACCGCGCTTGGTGGCGGGCGAAGTTCGAGGCCACTAGAGAGCGCGACGCCCGCAAGACCCGAGAGCTCGAAATGCTTGGTTGGCAGGTGGTCCACGTGTGGGAGCACGACGATCCCAGGAAGGCGGCGGACGAGATTTACCGACTCTGGAGGAGACGGGTCGATCGCGCTGTCAGTGCACCTAACTAGTGTCGTGTCAGAACCTGGAGGAACGATGAGCAGCAAGAGGATCGAACTAACACCGTCCGCTGGTCGGTTGACGAATTCGCTTCGCGACATCGGCTACGAGTTTGTGACCGCTGTTGCCGATCTTGTCGACAACAGTGTCAGTGCCGGCGCCTCGACGGTCGACGTTCTTATCGACTTCCGAGGCTCCGCGTCCCGCGTTCTCATTGTCGACGACGGCGAAGGAATGACCGCCGCCGGCCTTGACGAGGCGATGCGGTTCGGAACCCGCCGCAACTACAGCCTCAACGAGCTCGGCCGCTATGGCCTCGGACTCAAGACAGCCTCGATATCTCAATGCCGTCGCCTCACCGTCATCTCCCGGCGGGCCGCGGCGCGGCGACGCCTAACCACCCGTGTGCTCGATATCGACCATGTTGAGGAGAGCGACAGCTGGGAGGTCCTCGACGCCGCGACACCTGCAATCCGGGACTTCGCAGCGGAGACGCTGGCGGAGGCGCCAGGAACCGTCGTCGCCTGGGAGCGATTGGACCGAGTCCTGCCGGAGCGGAATCCGGAGGGTGGTTGGGCCCGACGGAGGCTCGACACGTTGGCGGACCGCACCTCCGAGTATCTCGGCATGGTATTCCATCGGTACCTGGCCGACTCGGCCAGCGCTGACCGCCTCGTCCTGACGGTAAACGGCGAGAAGGTGGATCCATGGGATCCCTTCGCTCCCACGGAGCCCGGCACCATCTCGCTCCCAGGCACCGTGCTCGAGATCGAGTTTGAAGGCGTGGCGGGGTTCGTTACGTTCAATCCGTTCGTCCTCCCACCGCGGAATCGCTTCTCCTCCCAGGAAGCATTCGACCACTACAGCGGTCCTCAGAAGTGGAATCGTCAACAGGGCCTCTACGTCTACCGCGCCGGCCGGCTCATTCAGGGTGGGGGCTGGAGCGGCATCCGAGCGATCGATGAACACACCAAGCTGGCTCGCGCCTCGCTGGAGTTCGACACGAATCTCGACGATTTGCTGCAGACAAACGTTGCCAAGATGAGGGTCAACGTCCCAGCGTCGATTCGGTCGCAGCTTGAACGACCGGTGAAGGAACTCTGCCAGGCCGCGGAAGAGGTCTATCGCCAAGCTTCCGTTCTGCGGGAACGAACCGCCCCGTCCGACCGCCCGGCGAGCCACCAGATGGGTACCGCCGGCGCATCACTGCTCGCCGCGGCGATGGCTACCGGCGACTACCCGGCGTTGGAGCGAATCATGACCGAGCTCCGGGCGACCGACGAAGAGCTCGCTACGGCTCTGGGCTGGTAAGTGCCACCAACGACTGCTGGACCGGCAGATCCGCAGCCATGACGCAGTCGGCCTCCAGCGGACAGTGAGCGCAGTCGGTCTTGGCGGGACCGCAGACGGTCTGCCCGATCTCGAGGAGGGCAAGGTGAGCCTCGTGTGAGAGATCGTCGCCGCCGATCATCGCCGCGACCGCAAGCCGGCCGTCGCTGAGCTTGTTGCGTTGGTCAACCGAGGTTCCCTGGTAACGGGCGGCAACACGTAGGACGGCCTGGTTGACGATCACGGGATCGTCGGACGATCCCGGAACGATGCGAGCAGCGAGTGTCGCCAAGGCGGGGCTCACATTCGGTGCCTTTGCCAACGCATTCGACGGGCCCTCTGGGTCGAGCCCGTCCGGGTTCTCAATGAAGTACGCCGCTGTTTCGACTAGGTCATCGACACGGGGCCCACGCCCGAGGACGGTCGCTATCCGTCGTAGGGGCCCCTCGTTCTCAAGGGTCTGCTGGGGCGTCGCGCAGGTGAGCGTGGCCTTGTACGCCGCGCCGAGCTGATCGACGCCGAGTCGCGGCCACAGGATCTCGCACTGGAGCACCACCCATCGGCTCGGGGCGTCTAGCCAAGGCACGCCACCGCGCGTCGATTCCATGAACCAGCGCGCGAGCCGCAGACCCACCTCGGATCGCGAGTGCGGGATCTCGTGACCCGCCTCCAAGCTCCTTCGGATGGCAGTCCCTAGCTCAAAACCAAGGCGCGGCGGAACAGCATTGCCGATCTGACGGAACGCAGCGGTCGGCGGACCAGAAAAACGGATGTGGTCGGGGAACGTCTGAATCCTCGCCGCCTCACGGACGCTGATCGTTCGGTGCTGCTCAGGATGGATGTACCAGTAGCCGTCCTTCGCAATGTGGGCCGTGATCGTCCGACTTAGATCGTCGTAGTCGAGCCGCTTGTACTTGTCGTCGAAGATGTCGTGCCTGTAGCGCCGCAACTCAGGGTCGATGTCGGAGTACTTGGTCTTCGAGTCCATGTTCTCGAAGATCTGAAGATCGTCTTCGCGGACTGGACGGGTGATGTGGTCGAACAGCTTCCCATGCTCATCAGTGCGTACGTGCTCCCGCATCATCTCCTGAAAAGAAGTCCGCGGTCCGTCGTAGTCCGCCCATCCGTCCGCACCCCCCTCGGGACGCCATCCGCCATCAACCGGGGGGAGATCTGAGATCGCATTCCCAAGCGTCACGATTTGCGCGTGTTCGGCTGGCCATTCGAACTGCACTCGGTCCGCGAGCGCGACGAGAATCAGCCGTTGACGATGCTGGGGGACGCCGTACCGCCACGTGTCGACCACCCTTGTCTCGACGGAGTAGCCCAGGTGTTCTAGCTCGTCCGCCATCGTGCGAAGGATCAGCATGTCCCGATCGAGTGCCATGTCCGGCACGTTCTCCATCAGGACCGCCTGAGGCCTGGCGATCGAAACGATCCGGAGAAAGCTCTGCCAGAGCTCGCTTCGCTTGTCACGCGCGTCACGTCTGCCAGTGCGGACAAGGTCACGAAGACCGGATCGGCCGGCCTTGGAGAACGGCTGACAGGGTGGACCTCCAGCAACCAGTTGGATCCCGAGATCGCGGATCAACTCGCCCGTCCGTTCGACGACCGCCTCATCGCCGAGATCCCAGTTGGCGCTCAGCCCGGGGTGATACGCCCGATGCGTGGCAAGGGCATCCTCGTCGTTGTCGACGCCAAGTATCACTGTGTAGCCGGCATCGGCGAGCCCAAGGCTGAGTCCGCCTGCACCACAGAAGAGATCCGCGGCTAGCGGACCGCTCGCTTGCAAGGCGACGGCCGGAAGCTCTTCGACGTCGTCGACTGCCTCCGCGTGACGCGGCAGTACCACGAACGGTCCTCGCACGAGCTTGACCCCGTACGCGCCCTTCTCGACTGCTGTCTTTGCCACGCCACCTCCTCGGACGACCATAGTCAGCCGATGTGACGGTCACCGGCCACAGAGCCTTCCCATCGACTCGCCGGGTTGTTCCTCTGGTAGCGGCTCGATTTCCACTAGTGCAGTGGGAATTGCGCAACTACCTAGACTCCGCCCGCTACTTCCAGTAGTTGGAGTATTCGACATCGTCCTCGCCGAGGATGGCATAGGAGAGCTTCAGGGCGACGTCCTCGAACGACTCCTTGATGTTCTGGTTCTTCTCAAGGGCAAGTTTCACCGCCGCCATCTGCTTGTCCCTGTCGAACCGGGCGGTCCAGACGGGGTGGCGGCAGATGTTTGCGACGCTGGCTTCGATGCGGTCTCGTTGTTCCTTGTTCGGTTTCCCGGCGAGCATCTCCTCCTGGGTGATGAGTTCTCGGCGGTAGATTGCCCCGAGTAGTTCGGCCAGGTACTGGAGTGAGCCCTGCTTGAAGACTCGGCGTCGGGTCTCCTTCTGTTGCTCGGACAGTTGGCCTCCGCCCGGCTCGACCAACGAGTCGATGACCATGTTGAAGAGCCAGACGATGTTCTCGACCTCCTCCACCCGCCGGTCCGTCGAGTCCACGAAGGGCAGATCGAGTTCCTTGAGATACACCATCTTGTCGAGGATCTTGCTCTTGACCATGTTCTCAGTCAGGCCAAAGTCCTCCCCACCGACGTCCTTCTGGGCGACGTACTTCATCAGCCGGAAGTCCTGGTCCTCCACAACCCTCTGGATGAGGGCAGCCTTGAAAGCCTGGCGGGCACGATTTCTTTCAGGACCAGCCGGCATCCACGCAATGAAGCCCTTTTCCGTGCCGGCCTCCCCCGCCTGAGCGACCGCAGTCTCGTACTCGCCGACCTTCGCCTCCCACTCGTCTGACATCTTCGCCGCGAGTTCGAAAGCGGAAAGTGGAAGCTTCTTGATTTTCGCTTGAATCGAGTTGACGAGGAAGTTCGCGTCCGCGACGTCAAGGTCGAGATAGAGCTTCACCACCACGCGGGTCTTCTCGAGCATCCACGACGCTACGGTCTTGTGCTGCCCGTCGAACATCAGCAGTGGCCGGAGTCCATCCTTGCCTTCAGGACCGAGTCGACAGCTGGGTGGTTCGTGCAGCGGATTGTGCAGGAGATCGTTGTAGATCGAGAAGGCGTGTCCGTATCGAATGATGCGAGGCTGGACCTTGTCGTCATTGAGGAGAGCCACGCGGGGCACCTCCACGAAGGAGTACCGAAACTCTCGCGCTGGCGCGGAGTCGACGTAGATGGGCGCTTGCGTCTTGGAACCATCCGCGAACTCCACTTCCACAGCATCGTCGCCGATGGCGACAGCTGAGGGCTTTGGCTCGATGTCGAAGTGGGAGGTGACCCCGTCGTAGCGGATCCTGCCCCCGTTCTCCCGGATGAATCGCTTGAGGCGCAGGTACGGCCGGATCTCAGCAGTGGTCAGCGATCGCTTTGCGCGGTTGCACTCCTGGTGGGCGAGCAGGAGATTCTTCAGTTCGTTCGGCCCGCCTTCCGATTCGGGCTGGTCATGATCAGCCTCCAGCACGTCGGCGGCGGGGTTCATCTCGCCATCACACAGTCCGCAGATCTTGGCCTGGCGGTCCAAGAGAAACTTCCCGACCTTGTCGCTGTCATCGCGCTCACCCTCTGGCAGCTTGTTGATGAGCGTCTTGCTGATGTTGTACGGCATCGAAGCCGACTGTATCGAACGGCCGACCGAGGTGACGGGCCGACGCTCAGCAGCTCGTCGGCCTGGCTAGAAGTTCCGCGAATCGCTCCGCTCCAAACAGTCCGAGCCAGCGTCGGCCAGCCCAGACTCCGGCGCGATCCCCTGAGCGAGTGCGGCACGACCTGCGCCATCGTCTCGCAGGGATCGTCGGGCTGCCGGCGTCGACGGTGCATCGAGTCCTGGTCCGGCACGGTGTGAATCGGTTGCGTCGGATGGACCCGCAACCGCCACGAAGCCACTGCTGAGCGCGACTCGTTCCGAGGAGAAGAACCCGTCGAATCTTGCGGACCGACGCAGCGGAGAGCTTGCCGGATCAACGTGGGAAGCCGATTCAGCCAGATGACCGCTGCGTAGAGCGTCGCACGCGGCCAACCGGTTTCAGCCTCCTTCCAGCTCGGCTCGCCACTGGTCGTAGATCGAACGCGTTCTCGCCGGCGTCGCGGTCGGGAGCTCGCTGTCGTCCAGGCGGTTGAGGTGGGCGAAGGCACTGGCGATGGCCTCGTTGGTCACTCCGGCATCGAGCTCCTTGGCCCATCGGATGCACTGCTCGCGTCCGAGAGTGGCTTGGAGAGCCTCGAGGTCGGTGAAATCGCGCCCTTCGGAACGGTCGAGGATGGCGAGCACTTTCCGGGCGCGAGATCGGGTTCGGCGAGCATGGGGATGTCGTCGATGACCTCAGTGGGGAAGAGCCGAGGAGAATCGACCGCGAGATCGATCTCGACCTCCTCACCGTCCTTGACTGCAATCAGCCGGACGAACGTTTCGTGGCTGCGTACGACGGTGACCGTCCAGCCGTCTTCGCTCAGGCGCGTGGCGAGCACGCGCGCGAGCGGGCGCACGTCGCCCGGTGTCGGTCCGGCCTTGGCACCGGCGAAAGCGTCGATGTCTCGGGTCGGTCGCTCGATTGTGCCGTGGGCGAGCAGAGCGGCACCGCCGGCGAGAGCGAAGCCTTCGGCCTCGGGCAGTCCGAAGAGGCAGCGGGCGACTTCGAGCTGAGGCGGAGCGAGCTTCGTCACGCTGCTGGCCGCTCCGTGACTGCCGTTCGACCGAGCGGCACTTGCCAGGCTGCGCGGAGCGGGCGGGGGACGACCAGCTCGTCGAACGATTCGGCGAGGAGCAGCCCATCAACGATGGACTCGATGTCGTCGGGTCCGCCTTCTCGAAGCACGATCTCGTACGCCCTCAGACGTTGGCTCCGATCAGACAGGTCGAATGTCCGAGGAGGTCCACTCCACCAGAGATGGGTCGACGTCGTGATGGTACGGAACGCTTGGTGGATCGGCAGCCGCCACAGCGCGGACGGCACCGGGTAGGGGCGGAGTGTGTTCGTCCAGGTCCACTCGACGAGTGGCTCGACGCTGAGCCTGTATCCGACTGCCTGCAGAAGACGCTCGATTGTCGAGGCCTTGGGCTCGCGCCGTCCAGCTTCGTAGGCCGCGATGTTCGGGCGCGCGATACCTGTTCTCTCCGCCACCTCGATTTGGGTGAGGCTCGCCCGTTCTCGAGCTTCCTGAAAGACCTGGGCGAAGTTCATCGAACGTATCGTAAGCGATACATTGACCGATGACAACGGTTCGGCAATTGGCGTCATCAGTTCATGGAACGCGGTCGCAAACCGCTCCGCGATCGGCGGCAGCTCGACGAGCAGGAAGTCCGTGGCCGAGGCTCGCCGTTCGGGCCGCGTTCACTGCCGAGTTGGGTGTCAAGAAGTTCGAGGAAGCGCTCGTCGACCTTGACCGGCCGCCGCGTGTTCACGGCTCGGTGGTAGTCGCTGCCTCGTCGTCGGCGATGTGGGCGCGTATATCGGAGCGCGCACGCTCGAGAAGCTCCGGCGGGACCGCGTGCACATCCGTAACGATGCCAGCGTTGACAACGTCGTGGCGTTCGTTTGGCGTCATCGCCAGGAGTTCATCTGTGGTCCAGATCGTGCCTTCAGGCACAGCGTTCACGATAGCTCCTTGGTCGAGTGGCTGACTGAGTCCATCTTCTCCAAGGGGGGTGACACGCGTCGAGAAGCTTCGCCAGCGTCTTTGTGGTGGGCGACTCGCGGCCCGATTCGTAGGCGCTCACCTTCGGTTATGCCACGCCGGACAGGCGAGCGAGCAGCGACTGTGCGTACCCGGCGCGTTCTCGCGCTCGCCGAAGCAGTCGACTCTCACTCCGGCGGGACACGAGTCCGTCGTTCGGAGAGCTCGGAGAGCTCAGAGTGTTCGGACTGGATCCGGTGACCACGCGGGCCACCGAGGTTCGTAGTCGGGGACGCCGTAGCGGTAGGAGCCGACCTCGAGCGGGCCCGCGTCTGCGGAGTTGTCGTAGAACACCGCACGATGGCACAGCGGCACTGCGGCCACGACAAGCGGCCAGAGGCGCTCGTACCGCGTCTCGAGCTTCTCGGCCGGTACGCCGTGTCCTCCGTTGGCGACACGAGCGGCGACTCGGGGCCCAGACAAACGGAGAGGGATCATGACCACGTGCAAGACGACGTCGTAGCCAGATGAAGAAGCGGTCGCGACCAGGTCGACCTTCGACTCATGCGAGAACACGGTTTCGGTGCAGAAGTCGAGGCGGGCGGCGATGAGCGCGTCCCGCGCCTTCGCGGCGATCTCCGCAGCTTTGTAGGCCTCCGTTGTTTCCGCGCCCGGGAATCGCTCGCGTGCGATGCGGTCTGCGTTGACGAAGGGCAGACCAGGCCGGTCAGGGGCGATCACTTGCTCGTAGAGCGTGGTCTTTCCTGCGCCGTTCGGTCCTGCAATCAGGTCGAGACGGCTCACAGGAGCCGACGAGTACCGTCTGGCGCGATCTCGACGAGTGCGCCGTCGTCGTCGATCGACACCGTCACGCGACCCGCCTTGCGCGCGGCGGGCCCGAATCGCTGGTCGGCGACACGCTCCGCCATCCGGGCATCGATCGACGCGTGGGCGGTTGTTCGGTCGTGCGGGTCGAGGGTCGAGAACTGGGCGTCACCGGCGACGACGGCCAGCACACGTCGGCTGGTGGCGGACGCCGCCCGCTCGACTTGCATGCCGAGCCTGACCCAGTAGTTGATCTGCTCAGCTGTCGTCCGGTTCTCGGCGGGCGCCACCGCGGCAGCAGCCGCCGCAACGTCCGCGTTCACTCGGGTGGGGGTCGAGGCACCCTTTGCCATCAGAATCTCCTGTACTGGACTGATACGACTGTAGCAGGATGCTACGCCCCAACCAATCGCTGCTGTGTCGCGGTGTTCTCACACCGACCGATGCGATCGCTGTCCCTCGAGTCTCGCCACCGCAGCAACGGACTCCCATGTCACACCCGGCGCATAGGTTCTCGGTCACTTCCCCTCGTGCACTCCGATCCGAGGGAACACATGTCTGTCGACGAACCTGTACGCCTCCGTCTCCACCGGCGCCTGTCCGAGCTCCTTGACGCCGAACTGGCCGATGCCATGATGGAATCCATGCCGCCCACGCGTTGGGACCAACTCGCCACCAAGGACGACCTTCAACGTCTCGACGCGAGAACCGAACGCATCGAACGGACCCTCGTCGACCACGGCGAGCGGTTCGAGCATCTCGACGCGAGAACCGAACGTCTCGAAAGCCTCATGGCTGCCCAAGGCGAACGTCTGGAGAACCGGATCGATGCGCTCGGCGAACGTCTCGACGCCCGTCTCCACAGCTTCTCCGGTGAGATGGCGCTGCTCGAAGGGCGGCTGTCGGTGCGCTACGCCGAGACGACTCGCATGATTGTCTTCGCCATGATGACGCTGTTCGTCGGCGTCGTCGCGGTGATGGCCACCACCCTCGCCTGACCCGGCGCAGCCGGCCATGGACGCGCCATCGCGCGGCCTCCCCGCGGAACCAGCGCCGTCGTTTCGCGAGTGGTGGGCCGAGTTCATCACAACGAGAGTCGGCGTCCGACCGGCGACCCGCCGTCGCGACGAGTCGATCTTCCGGTGTCATCTCGAGCCGTCCTTCGGCGACGTGCCCATCGACGAGATCGGGTTCCGCGACGCCCAGCGGTTCGTCGCCGAGCTCGCGGCAACCGACCTGGCCCCTCGCACCGTCCGCAAGGCCGCGGGGCTCCTCGCCCAGAGTCTCGACATCGCGGTGCGGTCCCGGGTGCTCGAACACAACCCGGCGAGGGGGCTCTCGCTGCCCCAGGTGCCCCACAAGGAGCCCCGGTTCCTCGACGCCGCAGAGGTCGAACGGCTCGCCGCCACGATCTCGGCGGCGTATCGCACCTTCGTCCTCGTCGGCGCCTACGCCGGACTCCGCCACGGCGAACTCGCGGCCCTCCGGGCCCAGCGGGTCCACCCGACGACCGCCACGATCGACGTCACCGAGACGCGGACCCTCGGCCCCGACGGCACGCCGACCTTCGGACCGCCGAAGTCGCGCGCCGGTCGCCGGACGGTCCCGGTCCCGGCCTTCGTGATGGACGCGCTCGTCGCCGACATCTCGGACCGGGGCATCGGACCGACCGAGCTGATCTGGACCTCACCGAACGGCAACCCACTCGGCGACGCAAACTTCCGACGACGCGTCTGGAAGCCGGCCACCGAAGCCGCCGGACTCAGCGGACTCCGGATCCACGATCTCCGCCACACGTGTGTCGCGATGTGGAGCCGTTCGCTGGCGTCACCTCGTGCCGCGGCCAAGTGGGCCGGCCACTCGAACCCGGCGCTGATCCTCGGGGTCTACGGCGGCGTCTTCGAGGACGAGAGCGATGCCGTCATGCAACGGCTGGGCGAGTACGCGGCACCCCGTCGGAGTCCGGCTCACGGCTCCGTCGACGTCACACCCTCGCCGTAGCGTGGGCTCCACCACTTCCCCTCGTGATTCCCATGATGAGAGGAAGCCATGGCCGCAAGTGAGAGCACTCGACTTCGCATCCGCCAGTACCTGATCGAGGTGATGGACGAGGAGGCTGCCGATGCCATGATGGAGTCCATGCCCCCGATGCACTGGGACGAGCTCGCGACGAAGGACGACATCGCGCGCCTCGACGGCCGGATCGACGGGCTCAGCGAACGCGTCGACGGGCTCAGTGAACGCGTCGACGGGCTCAGCGAACGCGTCGACGGGCTCAGCGTCCGCATGGACACGCTCGGGGAGCGCATGGACACCTTCAGCGAGCGGATGGACACGCTCGGGGAGCGCATGGACACGTTCGGCGAGCGGATGGACGGCGTCCATCAGAGCCTGACCGTGCGCATGGACGACATGGCCACCGACATCCGGCTGCTCGGCCGAGCCGTCACCGTGGGCGCGGCAACGATCGCCATCACCCTCGCCGTGTTCATGATCGGCACGATCGCGTCGCTGATCGCGGCCGGCGCGTTCAGCTGAGAACCAGTCGAGAGGGCGTCCCCGCGGGGACGTCGGCCGACGATGTCACACCCACTCGACAGCATGTGACCATGACCACCAACCACCGATCCTTCGACCCGCCCGCCGAAGACCTCGCCGGTCTCGAGAAGCAACTCATCGAGCTGCTCGCCCACCACTGGGCCCGCGGTTGGATGCCCGCCGACATCCTCGCCGCCGTCGCGGTGCGACAGCCGACCCGTTGCGTGGCGATGACCGCCGGCTTGATCCTGCTGCAACACGAACGCGCCGGCTACGACGACCGGCTCACGCCCCGATGGTGCGAGCAGCTGGCGTCCGTGCGGGCCGTTGCCGGCGACGGTGACTGGCTTCGCTCCGACCAGCTCGGCCGGCTGTACTCCGACGCGATCAACGTGTTTCTCGAGCTGCGTTTCCTCCCCCCACTGCTCGTCCTCGGCCCCGCCCCCGGCGAAGCAGCCGCCGGCCGGGTCCGCCGCCGCAACGCCGACGCCGACCCGCACGACCCGGCTCCGGTGGACGAGGACGTGTTGCGCCGCGTCCGGGGGCTGCTGGCGAAGGCGGAAGCGAGCGAGTTCGACGCCGAAGCGGAGGCGTTCACCGCGAAGGCCCAAGCGATGATCGCCGAGTACTCGCTCGCCGACGCGCTCCGCACAGAAGAGTCCGGAGCCGACACCGCACCCGACGCCATCCGCCTCGCCGTCAGCCGGCCCTACGAGCGCGAGAAGTTCGGTCTGCTGTCCATCATCGCCCGGGCGAACCGCAGCCGGGCCGTGTTGCACCAGCACCTCGGCCTCGCCACGGTGTTCGGGTTCGCCATCGATCTCCGCGCCATCGAGCTGCTCTACACATCGCTGCTCGTCCAGGCGGTGCAGGCGATGCAGACCGCGAAGCCCGATCACCGCACCACCGCCGCGGAGACCAAGGCGTTCCGCCGCAGCTTCCTGGACGGCTTCACCTTCCGCGTCCACGAGCGGCTCGAGCAGGCATCGTCCACCGCATCGGCGCAGACCGAGGCCGCCCACGGGTCACCGCTCGCCCCGGTACTCGTGCGTCGCGAAGCAGCCGTCGAGGCGGCGGTCGAGGACGCGTTCCCGCGCCTGTCGAAGCTGCGGGCCGGCCGGGGCGCCTTCAGCGACACCGGCTTCGGTGCCGGCATGAGCGCCGCCGACCGCGCCGATCTCGGCGTGCGCCGGCCGCTCGCGTCCTAACGGGTGCCCGCCGCGCTCAGACGTGCGGGATCTGCACCGGGAACGCTTCCCCAGCGACGATCAAGAGACCTCGCCCGGCGCGGGGAAGCCCAGGGTCCAGGGGCGTCCGGCGCAGCCCGAACGCGGCACCGTCCGAGCTGCTCCCCGGCGAGATCACCACACCGGCGCTCATCTGCACGGATCGCATCACGCCCACCCGGGTCCCCAGGAAGTCCGGCGTCCCCGCGAGTACGAGAACCGTCGGCCCGTCGCGACCGATGACGTCACCGAGTGGGGCGTCCTCCGCGAGGCGGGCGGCGTCGTCAACGAGGACGAACAGTGCCTCGTCAGCCGCGGCCTGTTCGACGAGCGTCGCCAAACCGGCCGGCTGATGGATCTCGAACGAGTGGGTGTCCGGCCGAGCGAGCGGTGACCGGTTGGAAGCGGGCGCGGCGATCACCCGCCAGCCTTCCTGTGCCGCCAACTGGCCGAGCGCGAGCAGTGTCGACGACCGGCCACTCTTCGCGGGCCCGGCGACACCGAGGACCGGCCCGTCCTCTTCGGCGTCGATCCACAGCCACTGACCCGTCTCCGTGTCGACGCCGACCGGTACTGGTCGCAGATAGCCGTCCGGTCGCGGGTCGAGGGGTGGTGCCACAACCATCGGCATCGGCCAGGGCACCTCCACGAACCGGTGGGGAGGCCGACGGAGGGCGCCCTCGAATCGGGTCTGCAAGGCGCCCACCGCCGCATCGAGCACCTCTCGTTCGGAACGGTCCTCGTCGCCGAAGTCCGCGAACTGCACCACGAGCCCACGGGCGACATCGACCGCGCGCCGCGGCACCGACAGTTCTGCCGCGAGGGCACGGGGCACGCCGAGGGCCTGCGTCTCGGAGCGATCCGAGACGTTGAACACGAAGCGACGGGTGATGCCGGTACCGAGACGGTTGTGGCCGACGGACGGCGCGCCGGCGACGACGATCTGGATGCCGGTGCCGACGGACTCACTGAGCAGCGCCAACAGCGGACCGAGCAACGGACTCGTCTGGGCCTCGCCCGACATGAGGAGTCGCTCGGCCCCGTTGACGATCAGCACGATCCGAGGCGGCATCTCCGTGCCGGTGACGTCGCAGTGATCCCACAGGGTCGACGCGCCCGACGACGAGTAGATGGACCGCCTCGCCGCTGCCGTCTGTCCCAACCACTGGAGGAGCCGAAGCCCCATCGCGTCGTTGCGCGACACGACCGCACCGGTGTGAGGAAGCGAAGCGAGCCGTCCGACACCGCGGCCGAGGAGATCGATTGCGTAGATGTGCAGGTCGTCGGGCGAGCGCAACAGCGCCAGGGACATCGCGTAGTTGGTGAGCACGTCCGGTAGCGCGGCTTCTCCGCCCCCGAGGAACAGGAGCTGTTCGACACGCTCGTCGAGCGTCGCCACGGTCTGCCGCTGCCACTCCGGCTCGTCCGCCAGCCCGATCGGGATCTCGCCCGGGGGCGCGTCGCGCGCGAGATCGGCGAAGCCGACCGTCGCCGCCAGCGAGCTGGGCCACGGCACGGCCGATTCCGTCCATCCGGTGGCCTCCGCGGCGCTGGTGATCGCCTCGATCAGCATCCACATGTCGCTCTCGTGGGCCGGTGGGTCCTCGATCCGGCTACTCGGCCCGACGCCCGCCAGCGCGCCGAACGGCACCAACCCCACCGTGACGGCGGGGGCGGCGGCCGCGAGATCGCGTCGTCGCCCGGCGACACGCGCCGTCTGGAACTCCACGAGATCGCGGCCCCGGATCCGCGAGAACGCGCGACCGATCTTCGAGTCGGGAATCGTCGCGGCGGCGGCCGAGTCCAGGACCACCTTGCTGTGGGCCGGCTTCTGGACCCGGAGGCAGATCCGCAGTCCGGCGTTCGCGTCGATCTGGGCCGGTAGGGCGTTCTCGAAGTTCTGCGTGACGAGGAGCAGGTGGACGCCAAGGGCACGACCGATGCGGGTGAGGCCCTCGAGTTCCTTCAGCTGCTCCTTGCCGCCCTCGCTCGCGAGGAGCTGACCGAACTCGTCCACGATCACCAGCAGGCGCGGGATCGGCGGGAGCGTCGGATCGGCTTCCCGTGCTGATCGGTACGCGTCGAGGTTCGCTGCGCCCACCGAAGAGAAGAGCGCCTGGCGCCGCTCCTGTTCGGCGTCGAGCAGCTGGATCGTGCGGACGAACAGGTCCGGATCCAGGTTCGTCGCCACATCGATCACATGGGGCAACAGCTTCGAGTGTTCATGGTCGACGCCGCCCTTGAAGTCGACGATCACGATCGACAGGTCGTCCGGATGGTTGTTGAGACACAACGACACGAGCAGCGTCTTGAGGAACTCGGTCTTGCCGCTTCCGCTCGTGCCCCCCACGAGACCGTGAGGACCGTCCTTGTCGATGTCGACCGTCATCGGCGTATCCGACGCGACGCCGATGACCGAGCTCGTCCGGGGCGACAGTTCACGCCACCGGTTGGCCACATCGGTGCCGTCGATCCCGTCGAGGTCCAGCAGCTCCGTGAGGTGGACCACTCCGGTTTCACCCGACGGGTCGTCCATGGCGCTCGGCAGCAGACCGGCCAGACGTCGGGCCGCCGCGTCCGCCGCGAGCGGTGACATCTCGGCGAGCACCACGTCCTCGATCAGGGCGTGATCGCGGCTCTGGTACCCGCCGGCTTCCGCGGTGGCACCGACGGTGACCCGAGCCTGCGTGCCCTCCGGCACCATCGCCGTGTCGATCGTGATACCGATCACGCCCTGCCCCGGCCCGCGACCGAGCACCTCCGCCAACTCGGCCGGCCCGAACAATCCGACCCCGTCGAACACGACGACGTGCAAGGGCAAGGGAGTCGACTCGCGACGGTCGTCCTCCGCCCTCGTGTCGATGACCTGCTTGATCCACTTCATCTGCGCGGCGCGGTCACCCTCGGTCACCGCGATGCGAGCACCATGTGTGCCTTCGAAGGTGTGCGGCAGCCAACGGGCGAACCCCCAGGGCCCCGCGGCATCGCCACTCGTGAGAATCGTGATCGCAACATCGCTCGGCGCATGGGTCGCCGCCAGCGACATGAGCATGCTGCGCACCACCGCCCGCGCCCGCTCGATGGGGCCGACCACGGCGGTGCTGCCGATCTGACGGAGCGGCACCGAGAGCGGCACGCCCCAGTCGTCGGCGGTCAGGCCCGGACCTCCGTCGATCCGAGAGGGCTGCGCGGCGAGACCCACACAGACGCTCCCGAAGTCATCGTCGGTGGGTGTCCTCTCCCAGAGCCGGGCGTGGCGCATCTCGGCGAAGAGCGTCGCGATGCCGCCGCACCAGGCTGCGTCGCGCGCCCGGCGGCGATCCTCGGATCGAGTCGCCGCCACCGTTTGCCCGTGGGCGGAGGCCTCCCGGTGATAGTCCTCGAGATCCGCCTCGACCTTCGCGGCGCGGGCCTTGCGTTCGCGGTGCTGATCGACGGCGTAGACGATCGGACTCACCGCCATGATCGCCAGGAAGTACCAGCGCCGCGTGATCAGGGCGAAGCCGACGCCCGTCACGAGCGGCAACAGGGCACGCAGCCACGGGTTCCGGCGGCGCACATCTCCTTCGGTGGGTTCTCGCGGCGGATCGATCCTCGACGGCAGCGGCTTCTGGGACGGACGGAACTGGCGTGCGAACGCATAGGTCGGACCGTGTGGTGCCGACAGGACCGCGACATCGGCGGCATCCACCGCGACCACGGTCATCACCGTGGAGCCGACCGTGATGTACGCGCCGAGCGCCACACGCTCCGGCTCCTCGAGCCGGACACCTTCCACGTAGGTGCCGTTGCGGCTGCCCAGATCCGTGACCTCGACGGCCTCTCCATCGAAGGCCAACGACGCATGGCGACCCGAGAGCAGCGGATCCGGGAACGAGATGTCGTTACCGGCATTCCGCCCGACGGTCACGGGGAGCCCGGACTCCAGTCGCCAACGTCCACCGCAGTCGGGGCCACTCACCGCGACGAGATAGGCGCCGGGTGCGGGCGGGGTGTCCGGCACGACGTCGCCGAGCGTGATCGTGGATCCGTGGACCATGCCGAGCTCGCCGACCGTGTCGACCCCGACCAAGGTCAACCCGTCGACGCGAACCGGCTTCTCGTGGAAGCCCGCGGCCTCGATCTGCGCGTCGAGCGTGGCCGTGGAGGACTCCAACTCCGCGTCGACGACGACCTCCTGTCGGCCATGGGTCGGATCTCGGACGAGCAGACGCCAGCTGGTCATGGCGAATCCACGATTTCGGCGATCAGCGTGTCGTGGATGGTCTCGATACGGTCGCCGACCCGTAGCGAGACGTCGTCCGTGCCGACGGCGGTCGCCTCCCCGTCACGCACCACGACGGTGCCGTTCGCGCTGCCCAGATCACGAAGCTGAAGCCCGCCCGTGGGCCCCGCGCCGATCTCGCAATGGCGGCGCGAGATCACCGGCTCGAGCGCGACCGCGGCGACGACGCCGTCGTCCTCGATACGACCGATCACGATCGATTCGGACCGGGCCAACCGGACGACCTCGCCGCCCGCGATCTCGATCGCAGGACCGGGCGATGGGTCCGGCACGGGTGAGGACTCGTCCCGGTCGGCGAGACGGGCCCGCAATTCGTCGATGATCGATCCACTCACCCCGAGCCGGCCTCGACGGGTTCGAACACCGTGGGCTCGCCCTCTTCGAACACGCGAAACGTGCTCTGCATCGCTTCGAAGAGACGCGAGAAGAGCGGGGATTCCTCGACAACCGGCGTGCTGTACTGGCAGACGATCAGCCGGCCGTCCGACGCGTGGGGTACGAGATACGTCTCGATGAACACCGCGTCGTCGTCACCGACGGCCGCACCGGCCCCTTCCACCAAGCGCCGGAGCCGGACCGAGTCGCCGACCGACAGCGGGTGCACGCACGGCGGCTCCAGATCGGTGATCCTCGTGCCGTCCTCACGGTCACGCTGGGCGGAGAAGAGCCGGATGAGCACATCCGGCGTGATGTCGATCGGCGAGCCGAGGTCACCAGCCGTCGTGGTGGAGATCGTGCACGACGCGGTCATGAGCCGGCCATCGACCTCGTCGGTCCCCGGCTCCACGATCAGATGGGTCACCCCCGCCGCGAAGCTGACCCGCTGGCTGCGGAGCTCGTGGACGAGCGTCCGCATCAACAGCTCGACGCGCCGCTCCATCGCCTTCGTCCAGCCGTCCTCCTCGCGCAGCGGCGCCACGACCTCTTCGAGGTGGGTACGGAGCCCGGCTTCGTCGAGGGGAACGGCGGTCCACCCTTCGGGGAGCATGAGTCCGTAGCTGTCGATCGTCATCAGAACTCCAGGAGTGCCGGAATCACGATGGGCCGGCTGGTTCGTGTGAGTATGGACCGAAGTGGGCGGTTGAACGTGTCGATCGCTCCTTCGATGTGCCCCGAATAGCTGACATACCGATGATTCGGCTCGGTGAGCTCGCCGTGAAGCCGCTGCCCGTTGGACAACAGGTCGAACCCCTTTTCGAGAAACGTCGACTGGTCGAGCGTGTCGAGGGCGAAGCGGCCGGCATCGTCCCCGAGCGGTGTGACTCGGACGAAGTATCCGGCATCCTCGAGATAGTCGACGGATCCGGAGAGGTTCCCTGGGGAGACGAGGTTGCGCTCGTAGCCGAGGAACGATCGGACCAGGTCCGGCTTCTCCATCGCCTTCGGTCCGAACCTCCCGACAATCGTCTTGGAGAAGTCGCTGAGCCCGAGCTTCACGCCCTTGAGCTTGTTGTAGTGAGCCCCGGCGAACACAACGCTCACCGCGGACATGAGGACGTCGAAGCCACTGACCGTGCGGCCCGGGTTCTGCGGATCCTCGACACCGCTGGTGAACAGCGTCACGTCGATCAGGAGTTTGGAGGCCGCCAGCACGAGAATGAGACCGGCGAGTGCACCGCCACTCACGAAGATCGAGACGATGGCGAGCACCAGCAGCAGGTCGTCGAGGAAGTCTCGCAGCCGCCAGAGCACGTTCGCCCAGTCGATGTCGCCCAGGGACTCCCAGAGGTCGCTCCACCATCCCGGATCGGCCAGGGAGTGGAAGTCGACCTCGTCGAGAAGGCGGACGGTGAGACGCTCACGCTCGATCTCCTCGTTGCGGAGCCGCTCCCAGCAGGAGATCTCGGCCTCGACGTCCGCCTCGTCCGCGTTCCACTGACTCTGGACGTAGTGACGGTCCCCGCGTCGGCGGTCCCGCTCCTCACGCCAGGCGTCCTCCTGGGGGTCCGGCTCGGACAAGGCATCGGTGACGAACGAATGCCACTCGTCGCCGATCTGACGGTCGAGCCAGGAGATACGCGCATCGATGTCGTCGAGCGTGCGCTGATGGCCCTGTCGACGATTCCAGGCCGCCTTCGCCCGGGCGAGGGCACGGTCCGCCTCCTCGTTCAACTCGTGCAGACGGTGAGCGTGTTCCCGGAAGATCCTCTCGACCTGCGAGGCGACCTTGGGAAGATCGTCGAGCGACGCCTCGACCCCCGAGATGGCGGTGGCCAGGCTGTCCGCCGAGCGACCGACCACGAGGTGGACTCCCTGACCTCGCTGGAGCACACGGAAGTCCTCGGCGACGGCCTCGGACGACTCCCGGGCGACCCGGAAGACCTTTTCGACGACCTCGAACTGATACGGGTTGCCGACGATCGGATCCGTGTCTCGACGCCCGTCGGTGTAGAGCGACCAGCTCACGATTCACTCCCCGGCAGGAACTCGAGGAAGCTGTCGGGATAGCCGGACTCCCCCGGCAGCACGGTTCGGGTCTGGAAGAAGACCGACTTCCCGGGCGTCGGGCTGTACATGCTCTCCTCGAGGACGATGGCCCCGGTGGTCGGATCGACCGATCGCACCATCGCGACATGGCCGCCGTAGCTCGAGTGGTTGTCGCCGAACCAGGCCACGGACCCGGCGGTCGGGGTGTCGGAGGTCGGCACTCCCGCCGCCTCCGCGTTGTCCTTCCACGCACCCGCCCAGCCGAGCCGGCCGTTCTCGGTGTCGCCGTAGATGTTGTTCGAGAACTCCCAGTCCAGCCCGCGCTCCTCGGCGACGTCGTTGAGACGCCACGCCACATAGCTGGTGCAGTTCCCCTCCGGCTCCCAGGCCGTCGCCCAGTAGTTGTCGGCGCGGTACTCCCGCTTGAACTCGTCTCGCAACTGACCGGGCGAGTGACGCAGCATCACGTCGTCGTAGCCGGCCGGGGATCGCTCGACGGGGCCGTCGGTCCGGGGCGGATTCGTGCCGCCGATGCCGGTGTCCCACCAGCCGGGACGCTCCCGTGGCTGTTCGCCGCCCCCGCCACCTCCTTGCCCGCCTTCCTCACCGAGGTTCTGGAGCGCCTTCCACAGTTCGGTGTCGGCGTTCTCGAAGCTGGTGCGGATCGACGAAATCGCCGAGGCGACCTGTTCGAGGCTTTCCCCCAGTTCACCGCGGCGTGTGTCCCATCGGCCGGAGAAATCCTCCAGCTTCTCCTGGACGGCCCTCGACGTCGGCACGTAGCACTCCCCCAGGTAGGACGCAGTGTCGAGTTGCTGCGTGCACCGATGGATCTCGCGCTCGAGTTCGGCGAGCTCCTCGAGATTCACATAGATGGTCGGGGCGTGGCTCATCGGTTCGGCTCAGCGATCCGCGCTCGTGCTCAACCGCGGAGCTGGTCGGCGATCGACTGATCGGTCTGCTCGATCGTGTCGGCCGCGCTGTTGAGGAACTGCCCGAGGGCGTCGAGCGCTTCGAGCAGCTGCTTGGCGCTCGTGTCCCATTCCGTGAAGCGGTCCTCCCACGCGATGGCGGACTGGCCTCGGAACGAATCAGACAGGGCGCCGAGTCGTGTCCGCAGTGCATCGATGTCGCTCTGTGCGTTGCCCGCCGAGTTCTTGACGTCGGTTGCCGCGTTCCGGGCCTCGTCGGCCTTGAGAAGGATCTCGCTCATGATGTGTGGTTCTCCTGTGCTTGGGATTTCTCCGAGCCCGTTCGACCCGGCGATCTTGAAGGTAAAGGAGCGGTGGCGATCCGTACATGGGGACCGGTCACCACCCGCATGCGGCGCCTATTCGATGGTCACGCACGGCGCCGCCTCCTGTTCGGACTGCTGACCCAGGTCGTTCACGGCCTTGACGGTCAGGCAGTGGGTGCCGGCGCCGAGACCTTCCACGAGCGCCGGGGAGGACGCCACCGTCACCAGCACGTTGTCCGCGGAGTCCTGGATGACATAGTCGAGGCCCTCGGCCCCGGCCACCCAGCTCACCGTGACCACGCCCGCCGACGCGACCGCATCCACGCCCGTCGGTGGCGGGACGGCATCGAAGAAGGAGTCGTCCACGGGCAGGTTCACGGTCGTTGTCGGAGCGGGATCGGAGCCATCGTCTCCGCGGGCGAGCGCCCACACGACGAGCCCGATCAGGAGGGCCGCAACCACCGCGGCGACCCCGACGACGACGGCGCGTTGAGGCGCGGTGGCGAGTCGGTCCTCCGGCGCCGGCTCGAGATCGGGCGGCTCCTCGACTCGATCCTCGGCGCGGGCGACGGTGACCGTTTGTTGGGGCTGGGTGCCGGTGGACGTCGGGGTCGGCTCGTCGGACGGGGAGTCCGCGAACCGCGGCCCGGCCGGCGGGCGTTCGACCGGCGTGGTGACCGGCGGCGCGAACAGTCCCGAGGTCCCGGCGGACGGCGACGCGCCGGGCCGCACCGTGATGTCGCGCAACCGGGTCGCGAAGCTCTCCGCCGAGATCGGTCGACGGACGGCGTCCTTGTCCATCGCCTCGCGCAGCAGACGGTCGAGCGCCGACGGCGCGTCGCTTCGTTCGAGCCGCGGCGGTGGCTCGGTCATGATGCGCTGGATGGTGCGTTGCAGCCGATGCTCGCCCTCGGACGCGAACGGCGGTTGCCCGGCGGCGAGATGAAAGAGCGATGCACCGAGCGCGTAGATGTCGGCCGCGATCCCGCCGTCGCCCTCCTCGAGCACCTCGGGCGCGCTGTAGTCGACCGAGAAGCCGCCCGCTCCGGTCACCGTCTGCTCGGTGCGCACCGAGGAGATCCCGAAGTCGGCGAGCACGGGGCCGTGTTCGGACACGAAGATGTTGTGCGGCTTGACGTCGCGATGGACGATGTCGCCCCGATGCACGTGGGCGAGGGCCTCGGCGACGGTGATCCCGACGTCGATGACCTCGGCGATCTCGAGTCCGTTCCCCGGCGTGACCCGCGAGCGGTAGTTGCCGGCGTACAACTCCATCACGATGCACGGTCGACGATCCTCCGTGAACGCCGGCGCGTGGACGGTAACGATGTTCGGATGGCTCGACAAGCGACCCATCAACGCGCACTCACGTTCGAAGGCCCGTCGCTGCGTCTCGTCGTCGATGCTGGCGTTCAGGACCTTGATCGCGACACGGCGGGCCATGCCGTCCTGCACGCCGTCGTACACCGCCGAGAACCCGCCATGGCCGATTCGGCGCAGGTCGCTGAATCCGTCGACGCGCACCCCGTCCGAGCTTCCCTGCTCCTCGCTCATACCGCTCTTCGCCTCGAACCTGCGCCCGCGGCAGGCCATCGTGGCTTCGAAGCATTGCGCACTTCCGCTGGGCACGCACGCCGAGGGGATCGCCACCGGATGGGGAGTCGTCCCCATCGCCTGACCGGGTCCCGTTTCGTAGCGTCGGAGGCGTGATGCGACCTACCTCTCCGCTGGCCCGCCCGCTACCGGCACTGTTACGTTCAGCCGGACCGTGGCGGAAAGGCGAGAACGGCTTGCGTGACAGGTGGGCCCGGGGCAGCTCGGGGGTTCGAACGTGATGCGTCGCCGCCGCGCGGTGGCCGCGTCCATCCTCGCCACCGTGATGATCGCGGCCGTCGCGGCCGCCGTGTTGCTCGCGGACGGGCGGTCCGCGGCCGAGACCGAGACGAACGACGGCGGCGCGTGGCTGATCAACCGCAACGAACAGGCGATTGGGCATGTCGACCGCGCCTCGCGTGAACTTACCGGCGTCATCAGCGGGTTCTCCTCCGGCGACTTCGTGGTCGATCAGGCCGGCCGCACGGTCATCGTCCACGACCGGGGCGCCGCCCAGCTGCGGATCGTCGATCCCTCCTCTGCGACGACACCCGTCACGATCGCGGTCCCGCCCGGCGCGGCCGTGCGCGTGTATGCGCTCGCCGACGGCGTCGTGGTGGCGGACGGCGAGACGGGCAGAGTCTGGCGGCTCGACCGCATCGAACTCGCCACGATCCGCGTCGTCGAAGAAGAGACTCCGGACATCAACACGCAGTCGCCGGTGCAGACGGCCGTCGGCACGGACGGTGCCGTCGCCGTGTTCGACACCGGGACCGGCGACCTCACCTGGCTCACCGCGAACGCGGCGAAGACGATCGCCACCGCCGCACCCCGCTCGCGAGGCCTGCTCACCGTCGTCGGTGATCGCGCGGTGCTCGCGTTCGACGACGGCCGACTCGTCGTCGTCTCCCGCAGCGGATCCGTGGAGCACGGGCTGGACTCCCCCCTCGTGCAGATCCAGCAGCCTTCGCCGTCGGCGCCCACCGTCGTCGGAATCGAGGCCGACGGCGACGTCGTCGAGATCGACCTGGGGAACGGACAGTCGACCGTCCGTGAACGCCTCCAAGGGGGAGCTCCCCTGCCACCGATCGTCCACCGCGGCTGTGTCTGGGTGGTCACCACGATGCCCGAGCCGGCGTTCGAGTTCTGCGGCCAGCCACCGCAGCCGATCGCGGGTGTCGGCGCCGAACTCCAGCTTCGCCTGGTCAACGGATGGATCTGGCTGAACAACGTCCGCACGGGCGATGTGTGGACGGTCGACGAAGACCTCGACCTCCAGCAGTTGTCGGACTGGTCCACCGTCATCCTCTCGGAGATCGACGAAGACGCCGCCGGGACCGCCGGAGGCGAGGACTCGCTGCGACTCGATCCCGACGCCGGAGAGATCGACCCTCGTGTCCTCGAACCCGATGCCGAGGGTGAGAATCAGGTGCCCGTCGCGGTCGACGACGAGGCGGCCACGCGCCTCGACCGACCGGTGGTGGTCGACGTGCTGCGCAACGACGCCGACCCGGACAACGATCCTCTGGTCGTGGTCGAGATCTTCGACGTGGTGGCGCCCGACAGCGCCCAGGGGCTCGTGATCGAACCGACCGCCGACGGGCGGGCCGTGCAGGTCACCTCCCCGGAGGGGTTCCAGGGACAGATCACGTTCTCGTACACCATCACGGACGGGCGAGGCGGCGACGCATCGGCGACGGTCACGCTCCAGGTCCTGGTGGACAGCTCCGAGGCGAACCGCGCGCCCCAAGCCGCGGCGGACAACGCCAAGGTGCGGGCCGGCGAGAGTGTCTCGCTGAACGTCGTCGCGAACGATCGTGACCCCGACGGCGACGTGATCCTCCTCGTGGCGGTCGAGAGCACCGCCGGTACCGGCGCGGTGTCGTTCACCTCCGACGGGGAGATCGTCTACCGGCCGGACACCACCTCACCCGATGGTGTTCACGAGCTCGAGTACACCGTCGTCGACGACTACGGGGCCGAGGCGACCGGGACCGTGCGGATCTTTGTTCGCCCCGAGAACAGCAACGAGCCGCCGGTCGCACTGAGCGACGTCGGGTCGACGAAGGTCGGCCGAGCCGTCACCCTCGATGTCCTCGCCAACGACAGCGACCCGGACGGCGACCTCCTCACCGCCCGCGGCCTGCGCGCCATCGAGCCGGCCGACGCCGACGCGGACCTTGCCGCCGACGGCGCGTTCCTCTACACCCCGACGACCCCGGGCACCCACCGCTTCGTCTACGTCGCGAGCGACGGCCCGAGTGCCGTCGAGGCACAGATCCGCATCGAGGTCTCACCGGGCGACGAGAACCGGCCACCCGTCGCCGTTCGCGACGACGTCACCCTCACCGCCGGCGAAACCCGCATGGTCCGCGTCCTGGACAACGACGGCGATCCGGACGGCGACGTCGTGGCGATCGTCGGACGGACCGAGGCGCCCGGACTGTCCATCAGCGAGGTCGACGGCGTCGGGTTCCTGGTGACGGCAGCCGCCGACGCGCCACCGCGCTCGACCTTCTACTACTGGATCTCGGACGGCACGGCGCCCGACGTCCGCGGGGCGGTCGTCGTGTCGCTCACCGCGGTCGATCCGACCGATCGACCCCCGGTCGCCAACCCGGACGTGGTCGACGCCCGCGCCGGCCAGACCACGGTCGCGGCCGTCCTCGTCAACGACTTCGACCCGGACGGCGGTGCGCTGACCATCGTGGGCCCGGTCGGCGATCGCGCCGAGCTTCCCGAGGCATCCATCCGCATCACGCCCGACGGATCACAGCTCCTCGTGAGCATCCCCGAGACCCAACAGTTCGGTTTCAGCTTCGCCTACGACGTCGTCGACGACGCCGGAAACCGGGCTTCGGCCGCGGTCGACGTCCGCGTCGTGCCGGCGACCCAGCCGAACCGACCGCCGATCGCGCGACCCGACATCGTTCGGACCCAGGAGGACACACCGGAGATCGTCGACGTGCTCTTCAACGACTCCGATCCCGACGGTGACCCGATCTCCATCGAGGGCATCGCCCGACAACCGCGCCACGGCTCGGCCGAGGTGCTCGAGGACGGCAGGATCCTCTACACCCCCGCGTCCGGCTATTCGGGGCCGGACGAGTTCGGCTACACGCTGATCGACGGCTACACGCCTCCCGCCGGTGTCGAGGGCGAGCCGCTGCGCGCTGTCGGTGAGGTGCTGGTGGGCGTGATGCCCGAGGTGACCGTCAACCGGGAGCCGAGCGCCATCGACGACATCCGGATCGTGCCCACCGTCGAGATCGGTGGCCCCGCGGTGCCCATTCCCGTGCTGCGCAACGACACCGACCCCGACGGTGACCCGCTCGTGGTCACCGCCGTTACGACGGTCGGTGCCGGCCAGGTCGCGATCGCCGAGGGCGGCGGCAGCGTCGTCTACACACCACCCGCTGAGGGCGAGAGCCGAGAGGTCGCGTTCGGCTACACGATCAGCGACCAGGCCGGCGGTACGGCCTCGGCCCAGGTCGTCCTCGATCTCGAGACGGCCCCCGACCCGCTGCCACCGATCGCTCTCGACGACACCGTGGGCCCGCTGCGGGCCGGGAGCTCCCACACCTTCGACCCCCGCCTCAACGACGACCCGCCCACGGGACTGCAGGTCGTCGATCCGGGTGACGGGTCGTTCACGATCGGCGCGGACGGGCTCGTCACCGTGACGGTCCCGGAGGCCACCGTCCAGATCCCGTATCGAGTGGTGAGTCCGGACGGGCTCGAGTCGAACACCGCCAACATCACGGTGCTCGTGGTGCCCAACCAGGCTCCCATCGTGCCGGTCCGCAGCGTCGACACGCCCTTCGAGACGGCGATCGACATCGACCTGCACCTCGGCGTGAGTGACCCGGACGACGATGTTCTGTTCTACACACCCGGGACGAGCGTGACCGGCGGATCGGTCCAGACGATCGGTCCCGTCGAGCCGGACCGGCTCACCGTGCGCTTCACCCCCGACCCGCTGTTCGAGGGTGCCGCCACGTTCGACTTCCTGGTCGATGACCAGCAGGGACACACCATCGCCGCGGCGATGACGGTGAGGGTCGGACCGCCGGGCAACCGCCCGCCCGTGGCCACGGATGCGTCGCTCACGGCGACCGCCGGTATCCCCGAGCCGTTCGATCTCGACGGCCTGGTCTCGGACCTCGACATCGAACGCGACCCCACCCAGGACTCCCTGACCTACACCGTGTCGGCAGCGACCAACGGCCTCGTGACGCTCGGCGTCGACCCGGCGACGGGCGTCGTCACGATCTCGAGCACACCGGATCTCGGTGGCGAGACCGACTCGTTCACCTACACCGCGACCGACGAAGCCGGCGAGGCCGCGCAGGGGACGATCAACGTCACGCTCACACCGTCCGCCCACGCGGCCCCCATCGCCAACGCGGACAGCGCACGCACGCTGCAAACCCAGCCTCTTTCGGTCACACCGCTCGAGAACGACACCGACAACTCGCCGCAGGGCCTCGAGGGGGACGGCCTCCTCATCACCGAAGTCGGCACGACGCCCGACGGCACCGTGGAGATCCTCGACGGATCGACGATCACCTTCACGCCGGACCCGACCTTCTTCGGGACCGCGACCTTCACCTACACGGTGCAGGACGGCCGTCGTCTCGACACGCAGGTGGGGATCGGCACGGTGAACGTGGAAGTCGTCGGGTTCCCGGCCCAACCGCAACCGCCAGCGGTCGACTCGTTCGGTGACCGGTACTGCGTGCTCACGTGGAACACCCCGGCGGGCAACGGTGCCGCCATCGACGGCTACATCCTGGACTACACGGACTCGTTCGGCGGCACCGGCCATCTCGAGTTCCTGTCCGACCCGGCGACGAACTACCGGTGGGACGGGCTCGACAACGCCACGACCTACCGGTTCACCGTCACGGCCGTGAACGAGGCCGGAACGGGCGTCGCCAGCGTCGAGTCGAGTCCGTGTACCCCGGACGTCCGGCCGGAACCGCCGTCCACCCCGCTGCTCACGTTCGGTGACCGCGAACTCGACATCACCTGGCCCGACGCGGTGTCGGCGGGTTCGCCCGTCATCAACTACCAGATCGAGATCGGCGGCGGTCAGACCCTCGAGACCCGCGAGACCCAGAGCAACGCGACGAGCCTGCTCTGGACCGGCCTGACCAACGGAACCGACTACCAGTTCCGGGTGCGCGCCCAGAACAGCGCCGCGGCGGACAACAACGGATGGTCCGATTGGTCTCCGTGGTCCGCCGGCGAGCACCCGTTGACCGTCCCGACCGCACCGGCGAAGCCGCAGGTGGCATACGGCGACCGCCAGGTCATCATCAGCTGGAACGAGCCCTACGACGGCGGCGACACGATCAGCACCTACGACGTGCAGCGCGAAGGAACCTCCAACTGGATCCAGGTGACGGCGGTGCCGGGTGCGAACCAGTACACCTGGACCGACCTGGCAAACGGCGACCCGGTGCGATTCCGGGTCCGCGCGGTGAACCGCGATCCGCTGTCCGGCACGGACACGAGCACCAGTGTCAGCCTCTGGTCCGATGCGATCGCGCCGGGCGACGTGCCGGACGCGCCGCCGACCCCCACGGTGGTGCGAGGCGACACCTCCGTCACGGTCAGCTGGACACCACCGAACGACCAGGGCTACCCGATCCTCGACTACACGATCGAGAACAACCTCGGCGCCACGCAGACCGCGTCGGCCGGGGCCACGGACCATGTGTTCACCGGGCTCACCAACGGCACGCCGTACACGTTCACGGTGACCGCCAACAACAAGGTCACCCTCGATGGGAACGCCGGCAAGCCGAGCCCGTCGTCCGCCTCCGTGACCCCCGCCGGACCGCCGCTCGCCCCGACGATCACGTCGGCGAATCCCGACGACCAGGGTTCGGTCGCCCTCACCTGGACGGCCGCCGGCCCGAACGGCGGCACCCTGACCGCCTACGAGATCTCCAACAACGGCGGAAGCAGCTGGATCACACGCAACGGGACGGCGACGTCCTACACCTGGACCGGCCTGGCGAGGGGAACGACCTACAACTTCCGGGTCCGGGGCGTGAACGTCGAAGCGGGATCGGGTGCCGCCAGCGCCAACGTCAGCGTGACGACCCCGGACGTGCCCAGCGCGCCGGGCGGGCTCAGCGCGAGTCCGGGCAACGGGTCGATCGCCATCTCGTGGAACGCCGCCGCCGCCAATGGCAGTGCCGTCACCGGCTACGAGGTGCTGCGCACGACGGGCGGGTCGTGCTCCGGGGGCGACACCGACAAGCCGGTCTCGCCCCGCACCCACACCTTCAATGGTCTCAACAACGGCACGTCGTACCGGGTGTGTGTACGCGCCGTCAACAGCGTCGGAAGGAGCTCGTGGAGTTCCCGGGTCGCCACGCCGGTCGCGCCGAAGGTGGTCACCCTCACCCGGGGCGCGAGCTGCACGGGCGTGGTGTTCCCCGACGGCAGCGTGTGCGGCGGATCGGGCTCCTACGTCAACGTCCAGATCTCCGGCTTCACGCCGAACCGCACCTACACCTACCTCTGCCAGAGCGACGACAGCGGCGGCACGAACTACACGACCTACGTCAGCACCGTCACCATCTCCACCAACGGGTCGGGCAGTGGAAGCCGCATCAACTCCACGAGCGGCTGTTGGTACGGGTTCCCGAACGGCAGCATGCGCGTCGTCGTGGACGGCGTGAGCGACACCGTGCGCCCGTGGGGGTCGTAGCGCGATGACCGAACAAGATCTCATCCGAGGAGCGAAACGATGATCGAACAACAACACGCGGACCGGTTCAGCAGCCTGTTCAACCGGGCGCTGGCCAACGTCATGCGGGTGATCAAGGGCAAGCAGGACCAGGTGGGCATGACGCTCGTCTGTCTCCTCGCGCAGGGACACGTCCTGCTCGAGGATCGTCCCGGAACCGGGAAGACCTCGCTCGCCAAGTCCATCGCCCAGACCTTCGGCGGGGACTGGAACCGCATCCAGTTCACGCCCGATCTCCTCCCGTCGGATGTGACGGGCGGACTGCTCTACAACCAGGCGACCGGCGAGTTCCGGTTCCGCGAGGGGCCGGTGTTCGCGAACGTCGTACTCGCCGACGAGATCAACCGGGCCTCACCCAAGGCACAGTCCGCCCTGCTCGAGGTGATGGAGGAGCGCCAGGTCACCGTCGACACCGAAACCCGAAACCTCGAGCCGCCCTTCGTCGTGATCGCGACGCAGAACCCCGGCGAGCGAGAGGGCACCTACCGCTTGCCGGAGGCCCAACTGGACCGATTCCTGATGCGGCTCACCCTCGGGTACCCCGACGAGGAAGCCGAGGTCGACGTCCTGCGCACGATGGCGTCGGGAGTGCGGCCCGAAGGGCTGGAGGCGGTGCTGACGATCGACGACGTCCAATGGATGACGCAGGTCGCCGACGCGGTTCATCTCGAGGACCCGCTCCGGCGCTACATCGTGCAACTCGCCGCCGCCACACGGCGGATGCCCGAACTCGAGATCGGCGTGTCGACCCGGGGCGCCGTCTCGCTGATGAAGGCGAGTCGCGCACTCGCCGTCGCCCAGGGGCGGGTCTACATCACCCCGGACGACGTCAAGTCCGTCGCGACGGCGGTCATGAGCCATCGCATGGTGCTCACGCCCGAGGCCGAGCTGCACGGCACCCGCACGGACGACCTCGTGGAACGGGCGCTCGACTCGGTGGCCGCCCCGGTGCCCGTACGAGCCGAGGGCTGAACGACATGCGGGCGCGGTTTCCCCTGACGGCGGCAGGCGCCGTCGTCGCCGCGCTCGGTATCGCCGGCTACATCGGTGGGTGGCGGTTGGGCTGGATCGAGCTCATGGTTCTCGCCGGTGGCTCCCTCGTCGCCCTGATCATGGGTGCGCCCTTCATCCTCGGTCGCATGCGTCTCGACGTCGTCCGCACGCTCGCGCCGGAACGGGTCATGGTCGGCCACCGGTCACAAGCCATCCTGCAGATCCGCAATCCGACGGACGGTCGCCTCTCGAGTCGCACGGTCGAGGACCAGCTCGGCGAACAGCAGGTGGTCATCGAGGTTCCGGCGCTCGGGGCGGGCGCAAGCCACCAGGCCGTGTACAAGCTCCCGACGGACCAGCGCGGCGTCGTCCCCGTCGGACCCGCGGTCATCGCCCGGCAGGACCCTCTGCATCTGTTCCGACGCGAGGTCCCCCAGGAGAAGGCCGACCTGCTGTGGGTCCACCCCCGCTACACGAGCCTCCGACCGCTCCCGGTCGGGTTCGCCAAGGACCTCGAAGGTCCCACGTCGGAGAGTTCTCCCGCCGGCGACGTCGCGTTCCATGCACTACGCGAATACGAGGCGGGCGACGACTTCCGCCACATCCACTGGCTCTCGACCGCGCGCGCCGACAAGCCGATGGTCCGGCACTATGTCGACAACCGACGGCCCCAGGTCACCGTCGTCCTCGACAACCGGCCGAGCGCGATGGAGCCCGAACAGTTCGAGGTCGCCGTCGAGGTGGCCGCGTCCCTGGGCGTCTCCGCGATGCTCGCCCAGCAGCCGTTCGGACTGTGGAACGCCGACGGTCCGGTGGTCGGTCGCACGCGCCCCTCGTCACGGGACGGGCTGCTGGACCGGTTGGCCGAGATCACCCAGGACGGTGCGCACGACCTGGATCGAGCCGCCTCCCAAGCCGTGACGACCGAGAACGGCACGTCCGTGGTGGTCGTGATCAGCGGCGCCATCGATCCGGTGGCGATGACGCTGCTCGCCAAGGATCTCCGTCGGCGCGCCCGGACCGTCATCGCTCGCATCTGGCCGCCCGGCCCGACGCATCCGACCGCCGTCCCCGGTGCTCGAACCATCGACGCACAGACACTCGCCGAGTTCGGCGCGGCGTGGAATCGATACGCCCGATGAGCGACCGGCCCGCCCTCCCGCTCGACCTCTGGGTGCCGTCCGTGATCCTCGCCGGCCTCTCGGTCACGGCGACCCTCGGCTTCCACGGCATCTTCGGCGAATGGGGATTTCTGGCGGCCGCCGTCCTGGGTGCCGTCGGTGCCGCCCTCGTGGTGGTCGCCGGCCGGATCCTGAACCTCGTCGCCGGCGAGACCGTCCTCGTCGGCTTCGCCGGATTCGCCCTGCTCGGGCCGCTGGCGGCCGGCGGGATCGGCGCGTTCGCCGACGGTCTGACCGGCGGATGGGCGGAACTACTGTCGACGATCCCGCCGGCCGACCTGACCGGTGAGATGCGGGTGTTGCCGTACACGATCGCCTTCATGGGCACGCTCGTCGGCAGCGAACTGCTCCGCTCGGTCCGCACGGTCGGCCTCCCGGCGATCGGGCCGATCGGAGCACTCGTCGCGAGCATGCTGTTGACGTTCGACACCCGCGGGCTCGCCATTGCGCAGGGCGCGATCGCGGTGGTCGGGGCGATCGTCGTCGCCTGGTTCCAGCAGCGGCTGCGCAGCTCATCTCGTCAAACGATCATCGTCGGAGCGTCATCTCGCACCAAGGGCCTGCTCGCGGCAGCGCTGGCGATCGCGATCGTTGCGGTGTCGGCGCCGATGCTCGGACCTCGGCTGCCCCTCTCGGAGACGGAGGAACGGTTCGATCTCCGGCAGTATCAGGACCCTCGATTCGACCCGTTGGCGTTTCCCTCACCACTCGCCCAGCTCAAGGCCTCACTCACGGAGGCGTCGCGCGATCTGGTCGTGTTCACGGCCTCGACCGACGGTCCGCCGATCGCGCGGTGGCCGATCGCCGTTCTGCCGTCCTACGACGGCGTGAACTGGATCGCCGCAGACGAGCGCCCTGGCGTCGAAGGCGAGTTCACGTCGGTCGGGTCGAAGTTCCCCGCACCCACCGACAGCTCACTCGAGTCTCGGCCCGTCCAGCAGGTCGAGATCTCCATCCGTGACTACTCGCTCGTGGGCGGCGGAAGCGTCGCCGACATCTGGCTTCCCGTCCACGGCTGGCCGGTCGAGATCACCACGAACCAACCGGCCACGCTCATGTTCAGCCAACGCACGGGGGCGACCGCAGTGCCCGGCGGCGTGCCGGAAGGGCTCGTCTACGAACTCACCGCGGTGCTCCCGCGCGACGCCGGCGAGATCGACACCAGGGAGCCGGTCGGCCGAAGCTCGGGGACGACCGGCGACCAACTCACCGGGGACATGTCGGCCTTCGCCGCCGACGTCTTCGAAGGGGCGGACGCCGGCCAAGGCCAGGTGGCGGCGCTCCAGGAACGACTGCGCGAGGGCGGCTACACGGCTGCGGCCAACACGCGAGCCTCGCGTCCCGGCCACAGCATGAGCCGCCTCCAATCCTTCCTCCAGGACTCCGAGCAACTCCTCGGGTTCGAGGAGCAGTACGCGGCCGCCGCCGCTCTGTTGCTGCGCAGCCAGGACGTGCCGGCGCGGGTGGTCGTGGGCTACCTGATCCCGGATGAAGAACTCGAGGAGCGATGGGAAGGCGGCGACGCGGCGATCCGTGCGGGGGACATCAGCGCGTGGGTCGAGGTCCTGTTCGCCGAGGCCGGCTGGGTGCCGATCGATGTAACACCGCCGCGGATCGAGGAGCCGGAGGATCAAGCCGCCGGTCTCCAGGAACGGGCCGTGGCCGCCCCGAACCCGCCGCCCGAGCCGGAACAACCGGACCCGCCGCCGCGTTTCGACCAGGACGACCTGATCGACGACACGACCGAGCTCGATCCACTGCCCGAACCGAACGACGGCGGCGCCACGATTCCCTGGGGCTCGATCGCCACCGGCGTGGCGTACGCATCCCCGTTGCTGATCGTGGCGCTCGGGGTCGGCACCGTGCTGTTGCTGAAGGCCCGCCGCACCCGACGCCGGCGATCGAGCGGGCGGCCCGCCCGGCGCGTCGCCGGCGCGTGGCAGGAGGTGCTCGATCGAAGTCACGAAGTCGGCTTCAGACTTCCGGAGTACGCCACGCCGCGCGAGAGCGCCCGATCGCTGCTGGCCGGCGAGGTCGTGCCGAGCGACGGGGCGGAGACCCTCATGACCCTCGTCGTCGACGTGGAGGACGCTGCGGGTCACCCGACGGAGCCCGGCATCGAGCGGGCCGAGGCGGCGTGGGGTCGCGCCGACGAGGTCGTGGCCGGCCTCCACCGCGCGGCTGGCCGAACCCGCCGCATCCGGACCAGAATTGACCCCCGTCCGCTGCTTCGGCCGGACATCATCGCTGACGGGGGCGCGGATGAGTGACGAAGACGAGAGCACGATCGAGGCCTCGGACGAGATGTTCGAAGAGGTCCGACGGCTCGCGAGAGAGGCCGCCGCGAAAGCTGCGGAAGCTCCGGCCGACCGGCCCGAACCCACCGACGAGTCGGCCGTGACGGATCTCCCACCGCCGACCACACCGCCGCAGGCTCCCCCACCCGCCACGCCACCCGTGCCCGCACCCGTTCCTGCGCCGAGCCCGGCCCCGCCCCCTGCCCCCGCCCCTCCCCCGCTCTCCGCAGCCATGCCCCCGCCGGTCGTGCCCGCGCCCGCCGCGCCGTCGGCCACCGCCCCGGCGCCGGGCGGGAGCGCGGCCGGCGAGCGGTGGCAGCCGCCGGTTCGCATGGTCCAGCCGGAGGCACCGGCGAAGGACTTCGGCTCGTCCACGTCCAACAGGCGGAACCTCGTGGTGGCCGCCGCGGCGATCATCGTCGTGGTGCTGCTCCTCGTCGCGACAGGCGTGATCGGCGGCGGAGGGGGCGAGGACGCGCCCTCCGACGAACAACCCGCTCAGGAAGACGGCTGAGCGTGGCGGCGATCGACGAGGAGGAGGACACACTTCCGACGAACGACACCGCCGCGCTGGAGGAGCTCCGTCGACTCGGCTCGATGGACCACTTCCGCGTGGCCTCCTGGGCAGGGCGTACATCGGTCGGTCACGTACGCGAGCAGAACGAGGACCGGTGGCACGCTGACGGCGAAACCGTCTTCGCGGTCGCCGACGGTATGGGGGGCCACGCCGGCGGCGAGGTCGCCGCGCAGGCCGTCGTCGACGCGCTGTCGACGGGCGACGGCCCGCCGAACGGCGAGGGAATCGACGCGCTGATCGGCCGACTCAACGAGGCCGTCCTCGACGCGGGGCGGCGCGCCGGCGTCACCGGGCTCGGCAGCACGCTCGTCATGCTCAGCCTGAAGGGGCGCACGGCGATGGTGGCCGGCGTCGGCGACTCACGCGTGTACCGGCTCCGCGACGGCCAACTCGAGCAGCTCACGCACGACCACACGGTGCGCAACGAGTTCCTCCAAGCCGGCGTTCCTCTCGACGCAAGCAACGAGCGAGGCGTCCCACTCGACGCGCTGACGAGCTATCTGGGCGTTCCCACCGGTCGGGTGCCCGCCATCAGTTCCGCCTCGCACAGCCTGCTGACCGGCGATCGATTCCTCCTCTGCACCGACGGCATACACGGTCAGCTCACCAGCAACGAGATCGCAGGCGCTCTCGACCTGGAGGCCTGCGACGACAGCGCGGCGGCGCTCATCTCCCGAGCAGACCTCCGCGGCGGCCGTGACAACGCGACGGCCGTCGTCGTCGACGTCGGCACCAGGGAGCTGCATCCGTGATCTCGCTCGCGCTGGCGACCGGCTCCGGCCGGTTGACGAGATGGCCACACGCGCTGCTCTTCGTGCCCGACGGCGAAGACCACGAAACGATCGAGGTCCGCGAGGCCGGAGGTCACTCAGGACTCGCCACGGCACTCGAAGAACACCTCGACGCCGTGGGTGTCGATGCTGTCCCGCCGTTCGTCGCCGTCGACTGGAGCGAGGAGCCACACATTCTCGTCTTCGGTGACCTCGAGGTCACGACGAACCAACCCGGCGTGCCGATGCTGTCGGGAGCGGGTTCAGGTTCGTTGATCGAACGCCGCCTTCGCCGCGTGAAAGGCACGCTGGAGGTGGCCGCGGGCCTACCGCCACAGGATGGAAGCGACCTCGAAGCCGGAACGGTGCCGAGCGGCGGCTTTCGACTCCTCCTCGCGGTCCCGACCGAGTCGTCCTCGTCCTCGTCCTCGTCCTCGTCCTCGTCCTCATCCTCGAGCGCGTCCTCGTCCCCGTCCGCCGGCCCGGCCACCGCGGCGACGAGCCTGCTCGACGAGGTCTTCTCGACACCGGCACCACCCGCCATGCCCGATGCTGGACCCGCGGCCGACGCCGAGCCCGACCCTGATGCGACATGGGTTCCCGCGGCACGCGACGAGATCGTCGACCTTCTCCCGCCCCGCGTCGATGCGCTCGCGTGCGACCACGGTCACGAGAATCCTCCCAGCCGTTCGAACTGCCGCCTGTGCGATGCTCCCCTCTCCGACGACCCGGCGGACGTGCGGGAGATCACGCGCCCTCCCCTCGGCCGCCTCCGCTTCGACGACGGCACGAGCCACCTCCTCCGGGGCGACCTGGTGATCGGCCGGAAGCCGGTCGCGCCCGAGAACACCGTCGCCGAGACCCTGGCCCTCGCCGGCGAGAAGATGTCGCGCCGTCACGCGATGATCAACCTCCGCGGTTGGGACACCCTGATCGTGGACCTCGGCTCCACCAACGGCACGGTCGTCGTGCCGTCGAGCGGCGCCGCACCGATCGTGATCGAACCCGATTCGCCCCAGCTGATCGAACACGGAGCCCACGTGATCCTCGGGTCACGCACGTTCGACTACGAGGCGGCTCTCGATGTCGACTGAGCGTTCGAACGAGTTGGTGATCGAGTATCTCGGCGAGACCCACGTCGTCTCCCCTGATCGCGACTTCACCTTCGGCCGGGCCGCGGACCTGTCGCTCGATGCCGACCGCACGCTGCATCGAGTGCTCGGCCGGTTCATCTTCCGTCAGGGGCTGTGGTGGGTCCGCAACGAAGGTCGGACCATCCCCGTGACCCTCGTCGACCGCGAGAGCCGGTCCCGTCTGAGCATCGATGCCGGCCGTGAGGCGGTCCTGACGTTCGCCAACTCGACGGTCCGCTTCCAGGCCCGCAAGACCCCGTTCGAGTTCGAGGTGCGGCAGACCGTGGTGTCCTCCTCCGAGGCCGATGGGACCGGCGACCCCGCCGGGACGGAGACCACGGTCACCGCCGGCCGCGTCCCGCTCACCGACGATCAGCGCCTCGCACTCGTCATGCTCGCCAAGGACGATCTCGAGGATCCGCACCGTACCGGTCCGATGCGCAGCAACGCGGAGATGGCCCGCAGCCTCGGCTGGAAGCTCTCGCGCTTCAATCGCAAGATCGACAATCTCTGCGCCAAGTTCAGCCGAGCGGGAGTACCCGGCCTGCGCGGCTCCACGGACCAGCTCGCCATCGACCGTCGGTCGCGCCTCGTTGAACACTGTCTCGCCACGCGCATCGTCTCGCGCGACGACCTCGCGCTGCTCGAGGCCATGCGTCCGACCGAAACCTCGCCGGAGACTCCGCACGGGTGATCCACCCGCACCCGCTCACGACGGCGGCTTCGGCACTTCCGGCGTGGGCGGCTGCGTCGGGTCGGGGGTGATGGGACGGTCGGGCCCGGGACCGGGGGGAGTCCCGGGCCCACCGTCGGGGCCGGCGGTGGTGGCGCCGCCTGCCGGGGGGAACATCAGCTGACCGCCCGGCGGTCCGAGACGAGGTTGTAGACGAGCAGCGTCACGACCGAGCCGATGATCGAGCCGATCACGCCGGCCACCTGGATCGGGCCGTCGTCGAGATCGGCCCCGAAGATCAGGTAGCCGAGGAAGCCACCGACGAACGAACCGACGACGCCGAGCAGCCAGGTGCCGCCGACGCCCATGGGATCGGGCCCGGGCACCAGGAGGCGGGCAATGGCCCCGAACACGAGGCCGAACACGAGCAGAATCAACAGAAACCAGAGCATCAGGGGTCTCCTTCGGTTGGCGGGTGGCTCGGTCTTACCCGGAGGGCGCCACCGCCAAACCTGTGAGAAATCGCGCGACTTCGCGCCGTCTCGTGCGTTGTAGGGGTGAACCCCATCGTGGGGTGCACGTTGGATCAGAAGAGACCGACAATGACCGAAATCCGCCACATCCCCGCCCCGAAGGCCACCCTCAAGGACCGCATCGAACGGGACCGCCTCGCTCAACTCAGCGAACCGGGCACCGGAAGCAGCCGTCTGGCGTCGCTGATCGCGGCGGCCAAGGAGAAGGCCGGCCGCTGACCCCCGCTGGCCCGGAATCGGGGGCGACCGTAGTCTGAGCCGCCATGGCGGACGATGCCCCCGAACTGCTGCATCTGCTCAAGGCGGGCCGGATCCTGCAGTACCGGCAGCAGAACGTCGCGCTCGTGTCGGCCGACGAGGGTGTCGAGTTCGACATCACCTACGCCGAACGCTGGCTCGCCCCTGACCTCGATGTGTCGGTCGGCGACGGCGCCGTCATCATCTTGTCGGACTCCCCCTACGCCAAGATCGATCCGGCCCGCTACGCCACCGTCACCGCCGCCGAACGCACCCGCAGCGGGCTCCGGCTGACCGTCAAGGTCGGGCCCTGGCCGGTGGTCGAGGATCCCACCGCGCTGCGGCCCCCGAATCGGCCCCACCCCTCCGGCGCGCCGTTCTTCGCCTGGCGGGCGCCGGCCGACGGCATGCGGCCACCCCGGTCGGATCACGAAGCCCGCGAGGCGTGGCGCGACGTCGTCGCCGGTCTCCGGGGCAACCAGTTCTACGCCGACTCCAACTTCGCCCGCGTCGTCCGGGTCCTCGATCCCCACGGCCACGAGGTCCGCGAACGCCGCCTCGAGCTCGGCGAGGCCGCGACGGCCGTCATCGAGGTCCACTCCCCCGGGGGCAACGACCACGTGCATTCCGTGCTGGTCGACTCCGACCCGCCGGGTTCCGTGGTCGGCGGTATCGAGAAGGAACGGGCCGACGGCGAGGACCATCTCCACGTGCCGGTGCGGCCGCTCGCGGCGGGCACCCACACCGTGGATCTGTCGTTCGTCCCCGAGCCGCTGCTGTCGACCCGGCTGTCGTTCACCATCGACGCGCACCGGCCGAGTGTGCCCGCCGCGCCGATCCCGCCCGGGCCGGCCGCCCGCACGACGGACGGGTCGGCCGCGTCGACCGTCGACGCCGCCCTCGTGCAGGGCCTCGTCCAACGGCTGAGTCGGATCGACGCCATCGACCCGGTGCAGTGGCTGGATCTGCTGGTCGCCCACGTCCTCCCCCTCGCCCCGGACGATCCCCTCGTGCGATCCGTCACCGCCGAGGCGGCCTACGTGGTCGGCGAGTACGAGACCACGATCGACCTTCTCGACGATCCCAGCCGGTTCCGCGCCGGCGACGCCTTCCGTCGACTCAGCGCCGGGCTCCGCTACAGCATCCCGACCGAAGTGGCCGGTCTGCTTCGTGAGATCGATCTCGGCGTGGAGTCCAACGTCGCCCAGCTCGCCAAGGAACTCCCCCGCCTTCCCGACGGCGCGGTCCGCCAGATCGCCGAGGTGATCCTCGACCAGTTCGCCGGGGAGACCGTGCTCGACCGGCTGCTCCCCGACGTCTTCCCCACGCTGCGCGACGATCTCGCCCTGCGCGTCGTGCGTGAGTGCGCCCCGGCCGACCCGGAGGCGTGGCTGCGCCGGGCCCTCGACCGCTGGCCCGACCCCCACCGCATGCCCGACGACGCCCTCGCCGAGATCCTCACGTGGGACATCAACACCCCGGCGCTCGCGCCCTACCTGCGCGAGGCGATCGAGGATCATGTGGACGCCGGGGAAATCGACGAGGTCCTCGAGCTCGGGGAACGGGCCCGGGCACTGCTTCCCCGGGTCGACCAGGTCCGGCTGCGGGCCGCCACCGCCCGCATGTTCGTCGACCATGAGACGGGCCTGGACACCGGCCGCGACCTGCTCCTGGGGGCGGCGATGGAATCGGCCGGGCTCGGCGACCCGGATCTCGCCACGGAGCTGGCGTTCACCCTGCGGGAGCTGTGGCCGGTGGGTGACGACGAGGAGGTCGACACCGCGATCGACCGGTTGCGCGCCGTGCTCGCCGACCTCGACGACTTCCGGCAGTGGCGCGAGAAGAAGGACGAGGACGCGGCGACGAAGCTGCGTCCCGCGTTGACGGGGAAGGTGCTCCACGTCGTGGGCGGCAAGCGCCCGCCGTGGGCCGACGCCCTCGAGACCGACCTCGGCCTCAAGGACCTCCGGTGGCACGAGAGCGAACGGAAGAAGCAACCGGCGCTCGACTGGGCCGGCGGCGCCGACACCGAGCGGGACATCGTCGTGCTGATCTGGACCCACTGCGGCCATGCCACCGCGAGGAAGCTCAGCGCCGCCGGCGTCCGCGACCACTCGGCCGTGCTGAGCCGCAGCGGCCTCCTCGAGGTGCTGGCCGCGGCCTGACCGCCGAACGAACCGCCCGGCGCCCGCGCGCGTCACACCGCCTGCGTACGATCACCTCGGATGGCGATCTCACTTCGGACAACCGAGCTCGGCGGGGCTGCCCACGCAGCGCTGGCGTCGGCGATCGCCGATCTGAAGGACGGTCGCGCCCTGGCACCCGTCGCCGTACTGGTGCCGTCCAACTATGTCGGCATCGCGGCGCGCCGGGCGATCGGCCGCCAGCGGGGCATCGCCGCCGTCACCTTCCTCACGCCGTATCGCCTGGCCGAGCTCCTCGGCGCACCCGCCGTCGCCGCGGCGGGCCGCCGCCCCGTCTCCACCCCGGTGATCGCGGGGGCAGTGCGTGCCGTGCTCGCCGACGCACCCGGCCACTTCGCCGGTGTCCACACCCACCCGGCCACGGAGCGCTCGCTCGTGCGGGCCCACCGCGCCTTGTCGGAGGTCGAGCCCGAAGGCCTGGCGGCGATCGCCTCCACCTCGAGCCGCGCGGCCGATGTCGTGCGCGTCCATCGAGCCGTTGCCGATCGGCTGCGTCCGACGTTCAGCAACGAACAGGACCTGATCGACGCCGCGGTCGACGCCATGACCGGCGGTCACCCGGTTCTCGACGAGCTCGGGCCGGCGGTCCTGCACCTCCCCCAACGCCTCACCGCGAACCAGGTCCGAGTCCTGGCCGCGTTCGGCGCGGCGTCCGAACTCCACGTCATCGCCGGCACCACCGGCAACACCGAGGCGGACGCCCCGGTCCGCCGCAGCGTCGAGGCGCTCGGTCTCGGCTGGCCCGAGTCGGCTGCACCCACGGCCACCCGGGCCGATCGCGGCGTGTCCGTCAGCGACGCCGACGACGAGGTCCGCCACGCGCTGCGCACGATCGTCGACGCCACCCGCGCCGGCACCCCGCTCGGGCGCTGCGCGGTGCTCTACGGCTCCCGCGACCCCTACGCCCGCCTCCTCGGCGATGCCTTCGACGCCGCCGGGCTCGACTGGTTCGGCACCTGCGTCGAGACCGCCGACGCGTCGCTCCTCGGCCGTTCGCTGCTCGCCCTGCTCGCCCTGCCGGACCACGACTTCAGCCGCCGTGACGTCGCCGCGTGGCTCGCGGGAGCACCGATCCGCGGCATCGACAACCGGCCGGCACCCGTCGCCGCGTGGGAGCGGGCGAGTCGCGCCGCCGGCGTGATCGCGGGGCCGGACCAGTGGGCCGGCCGGCTCGGCCGCCTCGTCGAGGAACTCGAAGCCGATGCCACCCAGGCCGAGAAGGACGAGGAACAGAGTTGGCGCGCCGATCGCCATCGCCGCGAGGCGGACCAGGCGAGCGAGCTGGCCCAGTTCGTCGCCGACCTCGTGACCGCGCTCGACCCCGGCGGACAGGCCGCCAGCTGGAAGGGCCTCGCCGCGTGGTGCCGCCGACTCGTGCGCACCTACGTCGGCGGCGAGACCCTGCGTGAGCAGTGGCCGCCCGACGAGAAGGCCGCCGCCCAGCGCATCGACGCCGCCATCGACCGCCTCGGCGACCTCGACGGGATCGACCCCAACCCCTCCGTCGCCGCCTTCCGGCGGGCGCTGGAGCTCCAGCTCGCCGACGACATCGGACGCCACGGCACCTTCGGCAACGGCGTGCTCCTCGGCCCCGCCCACATGGCCCTCGGTCTCGAACTCGACGTGGTCGTCATCGTCGGCATGGCCGAGGGTTCGTTCCCCGCGCGCCGCCGCGACGACCCGCTGCTCCCCGACCGCGTCCGCACCGCGCTCCCCGAGTCCCCTCACGGCCGCGACCTCCCCACCCGCGCCGATCTGACCGCCGACGAACACCGCGCCCTGCTCGGTGTGCTCGCCGCGGCCGGGCACGTCACGATGACCTTCCCCCGCGGTGACCTGCGTCGCAGCGCCGAGCGGGCCCCGTCGCGTTGGCTGCTCGACACCGTCGAGGCCCACGAGGGCGCCGGCGTCCGCCCGGCCGCGGCCGATCTCGGACGACACACCGGCGACTGGTTCACCGAGGTCCCGTCGTTCATCGCCGGTCTTCGCGCGACCGGGTTCCCCGGCCACATCCAGGAGTACGACGTCCGCGCCCTGCTCGACACCGCCGACGCCGGCGACGAGATCGCCACCCATCCGCTCCTCGACGAGCGGCCCGAGCTGCGCCGCGGCGTGGACCTCATCGCGGCCCGCCTCGGCCCCACGTTCACCCGATTCCACGGCAACCTCACCGCGCAGGGCGACGCAGACCTGCGCGGCGTCACCCTCCCCACCCCGCTCGACCCCGACCATGTCACCTCGGCGACCCGCCTCGAGACGTGGTCGAAGTGTCCCCACGCCTACTTCGTCGGCCACGTCCTCGGCGTGCGCCCGGTCGAGGACCCCGAGCAGGAGTACCGCATCTCGCCGCTCACGCTCGGCAACCTCGTCCACCACGCGCTCGAGCAATGGATCGCCGAGGCGCTGCAGGACGGCTCGGTGCCCGCCCACGGCGGCGCCTGGTCCGACGACGCCCGGGCCCGGCTCCTCCAACTGGCGGCCGACGAGGCCGAGCGGCTGGCGGCCAAGGGACTCGTCGGGCGGGCGGTCTACTGGCACCGCGATCGCCAGGTCATGATGAGCGACCTCGCCGAACTTGCGACGGTGATGGACCGCCATCAGCGAGTCGCCCACGGCTGCACGCCGATCCACACCGAGCTGCCGTTCGGCATGCCCCACGAACCCACGCCGCCCGTCACGATCACCCTGCCCTCGGGTCGCGCCCTCACGGTGCGGGGCTCGATCGACCGCGTCGACGAGACGAGCACCGGCGATCTCGTGGTGATCGACTACAAGACCGGCAAACGCAGCGCCTACAAGGACCTCAGCGAGGAGAACCCCACGCCTGCAGGCCGCTTCCTGCAGCTCGCCCTCTACACCGCTGCGGCGAGGATCGTGCTCGATCGGCCCCACGCCGAGGCCCGCGGCGCCTACTGGTTCGTCACCCGCCGCGGCGAGTTCGAGACGGCCGGCTACCGGGTGACCCCCGACGTGGCCGAACGCGCCCTCGGCATCGTCGAGCGCATCGTGGACGGCATCGGCGCCGGCCTCTTCCCCCAGGCGCCGGCCGAACCGGGCTGGCGTATGTTCGTCGACTGCGAGTTCTGCGAACCCGACGGCCTCGGCACCTCACACCAGTACGCCGACTTCCGTCGCGTGATCGAGGACCCCGCGATCGAACCCTGGCTCACGGTCGCGACATCAGGCGGCGAGGGGGACGACGCATGACCCCCCACGACGAGGAGCAGCTCGACCTGTTCGGCGCCGGCCGCACGGTGCCGAACGCGCCCGAGCCGCCGCCACCCCCGGCCGACGGCGGGCTGACCGAGGATGTACCGGCGGACGATGTGCTGGCGGACGAGGTGCCGGCCGACGAGGCGGAGCGGGTCCGGATCCGCACCGAACGCTCGTCGACCCTCTTCGTCGAGGCGGGTGCGGGGTCGGGCAAGACCCGGGCGCTCGTCGACCGGGTCGAAGCGCTCGTGCTGCAGGACCGCATCGGCATGGATGCGATCGCGGCGATCACGTTCACCGAGAAGGCCGCGGCCGAGCTGCGCGACCGCATCCGTCAGCGCTTCGAGGAGGCGGCTCGCGCGGCCGACGATCCCGAGCGGCACGCGCTCGCCACCGCGGCGCTGGCGGAGCTCGACGGTGCGGCCGTGGGCACCCTCCACTCGTTCGCCCAGCGCATCCTCAACGAACACCCGGTCGAGGCCGGTCTCCCGCCCGGGGTTGAGGTGCTCGACGAGATCGGATCGCAGGTCGAATTCGAGGCCCAGTGGCACCAGTTCCTCGATCAGCTACTCGACGACGAGACGATGGGCCGCTCGATCCTCGCCCTCGAAGCGGCGGGCGTGCGGCTCGACACCCTGCGCCAACTCGCCCTCCAGATGACCGACAACTGGGACCTCGTCCTCGAGCGTCTCGACCGCACCGCACCTCCGCCTCCCGCCTTCGATCTCGGATCCCTGCTGGCCCGGTTCGACGACATCGACGCGCTCCGCGAGCACTGCACCGACGAGGCTGATCTGCTGCTCGAACGGTTCAGCTTCCTCCACCAGTGCCGCGCCCGGCTCGCCGCCGGCATCGACGAGATCGACCAGATGTCCATCGCCACCGCCATGGGCGCGGGTGGCCGCGGCGGCGAGAAGATCACCGCGGGGCGGGGCGGCAAGAAGGACAACTGGGCGATCCCGATCGACGAGGTGAAGGAGGCTGTGAAGGGCCTCGCGACCGCGTGCGACGAGGCGGTGGCGGCGGTCACCCGGGGCGCCCTCGCCCACATCGCCGGACGGCTGGGCGAGTTCGTCGTGCGCATGGCCGACGAACGTCGCGAGAGCGGACGGCTCGAGTTCCACGACCTCCTCGTCCACGCCCGCCGGGTGCTGCGCTCCCCCGAGGTCGGCGCCGAGGTACGACGCTCGCTGCGCTCCCGCTACGGGCGCCTGCTGCTCGACGAGTTCCAGGACACCGACCCGATCCAGATCGAGCTGGCCGCACTGATCGCCGCGGATCCCGACACCGATCCGGCCGGCGGACCGGTCGCCGACGCGTGGAGCGACCTCGAGGTCGAGCCCGGTCGTCTCTTCCTCGTCGGCGATCCCAAGCAGTCGATCTACCGTTTCCGCCGCGCCGACATCGGCGTCTACCTCGAAGCCCGCGACCGCTTCCCGGGTGGGCCGAGCCTCTCGGTCAACTTCCGCACCGTGGGCCCGGTGATCGAGTGGATCAACGATGTCTTCGCCACCCTCATCCAACCCGAGCCGGGCAGTCAGCCCGCCTACGCCCCGCTCACCGCTCACCGCGCCGAGCCGCCGCCGGCCGGGCCCGGCGTCGCCCTCCTCGGCGCCGAGGCGATTCCCACCAAGCTCAACGCCGACGGACTACGCGAGGTCGAGACCCGCGACATCGCGGCGACGATCGCCGCGGCGCTCCACGGGAGTGAGCCGTGGCAGGTCGACGACGGCGACGGGGGCTGGCGCCGAGCCGAACCGAGCGACGTGTGCATTCTCCTGCCGGCCCGCACCAGCCTCTCGCACCTCGAGCGCGCCCTCGACCGGGTCGGGATCCCCTATAGGGCCGAGACCTCGTCGCTCGTCTACGCCACCCGCGAGGTGCGCGAGCTGATGCTCGCGTTGCGCGCCGTCGCCGACCCCACCGACGAGCTGGCCACGGTCGCCGCGTTGCGGTCGTTCGTCTACGGCTGCGGCGACGACGACCTCGCCCATTGGCGCCTCGGTCTCGGCGGCCGGTTCTCGTTGCGCCGCGAACGACCCGACGGCGGGGCGGGCCATCCCGTCGGTGACGCACTCGCCCATCTCGCCGAGCTCCACGAGGCCCGACTCTGGTCCAACCCCGCCGAGCTGCTCGACCGGCTCGTGCGCGAGCGCGGGGTGCTGGAGACGGCGGTCGCCACCGGTGCCCCCCGTGACGTGTGGCGGCGGCTCCGCTTCGTCATCGACCAGGCCCGGGCGTGGACCGACGCCGGGGGACGCGACCTGCGCGCCTACCTGGAGTGGGCCCGGCTCCAGGGCGCCGACAACGCCCGGGTGAGCGAGACCGTCCTGCCGGAAACCGACGACGACTCGGTGCGGATCATGACGATCCACGGCGCGAAGGGGCTGGAGTTCCCGATCACCGTGCTCGGCGGCATGACCACCCAGATCACCCGTCCACCGATGGGGCCGTCGATCTCGTTCCCGCCCGGCGACCGGGATCCGGTGTTGCGTCTGTCGAGCAAGGTCACCTCCGAGGGCTACGACGCGTGGAAGCCCGTCGACGAGCAGATGGACGAACACGAGCGCCTCCGTCTTCTGTACGTCGCCGCCACCCGGGCCCGCGACCATCTGGTGGTCTGCCTCCACCGCCTCGCGGAGACCACCCGCCGCACCAGCGCCAGCGTCGTCGCCGAGCCCGGCCTCCGCTCGGCCACCGGGATCCCCTACGACCCGCCGCCGACGACCGTGCCGACCAACCCCCGCCCCACCCCAACGCCCCTGCCGCCCCGCCAGGACTGGGCCGCCGAACGCGCCGCCGCCCTCACCACCGCCTCCCGCCGCACCGTCATCGCCGCCACCACCCTCGCCCGAGAAAGTACGCCGGGGTCAGACCCCAGTACTTTCTCGACGGCGCCGGAGTCGACACCGGCCGACCCTGGCGTCGACCCGACCGATCCGGGGCCGGTGGCCGGTCTCCTGCCGGCGGACCCCGGGCTCGACAAGCGGCCCCGTGACCTGGACCTGCCCCCGTGGCAGAAGGGCCGCTACGGCACCGCGATCGGGCGGGCCGTCCACGGCGTCCTCCAGGTCGTCGATCTCGCCACCGGCGACGGCATCGACGACGCGGCCCGCGCGCAGGCGATGGCGGAGGGCGTCACGAACCGCACGGAAGTCGTCGCCCGGCTCGCCCGGTCCGGCATCGACACCGCCGTCGCCCGGGCCGCGGCGGCGAACGAGCACTGGCGCGAGCTCTGGGTCGCCGCCCCGATCGGCGAGTACCTCATCGAGGGCTACATCGATCTGCTGCACCGCGACGCCGACGGCACGCTGGTGATCGTCGACTGGAAGACCGACCATGTCGACGGCGACGACGACGTCGCCGCGAAGCTCGACCGCTACCGGCTCCAGGGCGCGAGCTACGCCGCCGCGATCGAGCAGGCCACCGGCGAGACCGTGGGCCGCATGGTCTTCGCCTTCCTGCGCGAGGACGGCGCGACCGAAGCCGAGCTTCCGGATCTCCGCCAGGCCATCGAGGAGGTCGGCGTTCGGGCCGGTCAGCTCGCCGCCGCCTCCGACACCGCCGACGCGCGCCTCTGATCGAGCCCCGCCGAGGTCACGCCGCGGGAGCGGTCAGCGCCGGCGGAGACGATCGTCGAGCTCGGCGGAGATGCGAGCGAGCCGCGATCCGAGCTCGGTCCGTTCCGCGACATCGAGGTCGCCGATGTCGAGGTCGAACGCGTCGAGGACCAGCTCGAGCGTGGACCGGGCGGCATCGAGGCCGGACGCCGTCAGCTGGATGAGGGCGCGGCGACCGTCGTTCGGGTCGGCGACCCGCCGCACGAGGCCACGTTCCTCGAGCCTGCGGATGGTCTTCGTGGTGCCGCCCGTGGTCTGGACCAGCCGGTCCGCGATCTCGCCCGCGGACAACTGATGGGGCTCGCCGGTCATCCACAGGGCCGAGAGCGCCGTGAACTCCGAGGTGTCGAACCCCTCCGAAGCCAGCGCGTCGGACATCCACGCCTCGACCTGGCGACCGGTGCGAAACGCCCACACGAGCACTTCCACCGTGGACCAGTGACGAGGGTCGACATAGGACTCGAGATCGCCGAGCTGCGGCGGCTCCCCGTTCTTCGACGGCGTCGGATCGTCGGTCACAGCTACCGAGGTTACCGGCCATGCCCTTGACTTTCCTTACCGGGAAGGTAATTTGACCCTGTGACCCTGACCGAACGTTCCCCCGATCTGACCGCCGACGACATCGATCTGTCCGATCTCGACGTCTTCGCCGACCGCTGTCCGCACGACTGGTGGGCGTGGATGCGCGAGAACCAGCCCGTCCACCTCAACAAGGCCACGGAGGCGAGCGACAACGAGCCGTTCTGGAACGTCACCAGCTACGAGCTGATCACGGAGGCCCATCGCAGCGGCACCCTGTTCAGCCACCAGACCGGTCCGGGGCGTGACGGCGCCGGCGGCATCGCCCTCACCGACCTCGAGGCCGAGCGGGGCCCGGGCCTGCAGATGGTGATGACGGACCCGCCGAAGCACACGACCTACCGCAAGCTCGTCAACAGCGGCTTCACCCCGCGTATGGTGCGCCGCCTCGAGGACGCGTTCCGTCTCCGCGCCACCACGATCCTGGACCAGATCACGCCGGTCGGCGAAGCCGACTTCGTCACCACCGTGTCCGCCGAACTTCCCCTCATGGCGATCGCCGAGATCATCGGTGTCCCGCAGGAGGACCGCGACAAGCTCTTTGACTGGTCGAACCGCACCGTCGGCGGCGCCGACGACGAGTACCAGATGGACGAGACTGCTCGCCCCGCCGCGCTCGAGGGGATCGAGGGCGACTTCCGGGACTCGGAGCTCGCCATGGTCGAGATGGCGATGTACGCCCACGAGCTGACGGAGAAGAAGCGGGCCGAACCGGCCGACGACCTGTGGACCCGCCTCACCGAGGCCGTCGTCGAGATCGACGGCGAGCGCCACGAGCTCTCCGAGATCGAGCGGGACCTGTTCTTCACCCTGCTGGTCATTGCCGGCAACGAGACGACCCGCAACGCGATCTCCAAGGGGATGATGGCGTTCATGGACAACCCCGATCAGTGGGAGCTGTTCAAGGGCGATCCCGAGGGCCTTGCGGACACGATGACGGATGAGATCCTCCGCTGGACCAGCCCGGTCAACTTCTTCCGACGCACCGCGGCGGCGGACACCGAACTCGGGGGCGTGCAGATCAAGGGCGGCGACAAGGTGCTGCTCTGGTACCCGTCGGGCAACCGGGACGAGGCCGAGTTCGGTCCGACGGCCAACCAGTTCGACATCACCCGCACGCCGAACCACCACATGGCGTTCGGCGCGGGCGGCGCCCACTTCTGCCTCGGCGCCAACCTCGCGAAACTGGAGATCAAGATCATCTTCCAGGAGCTCGCCCGGCGCTGCCCGGACATCCACCAGACCGGCCCGGCCGACCGGCTTCGCATGAATCTCGTCGACGGGATCAAGCACCTCCCCGTGGCCTTCACCCCGAGCCCCGCCGTACTCTGAGCGCCCGGCCCGGCGGCAGTCGCCGGGCCCGCGCCCGACGGAGGGGAACAATTCGCCGCATCGCTGCCCTCCTGGTCTACGCGGCGATCGTCGCCGCGGTGCTCGCGACGGCACCCGCTGCCGCCACGGACGAGCCCGCCCATCGCTTCGCCGACGTGGACCCGGCCCGCTTCTACGGCCCGGCCGCCGACTGGGCGCAGACGACGGGACTCGTGACCGGCCCGGTGCCCGATTGCCTGGCGCCGGACCGCGTCGCCACTCGGGCCGAGGTCGCCGCGGTCCTCCAGCGGCTGATCGCCCCGGAGTGGACGAACACCGAGCACCCGTTCACGGACATCACTGCCGACTGGCAGCAGATCCCCGTGGCGTGGATGACCGCCCGCGAGGTCACCGAGGGCACGTCGCCGTCCACGTTCGACCCGGACGGCCACGCAACCCGGGCGATGGTCGTGACGTTCCTCTTCCGCGTCGCCCGCACCCGCGTCGACGGGTCGACCAACCCCTTCTCCGACGTCGTGAAGAACTGGCAGCTGGCGCCGGTCGAGTGGGCGTGGCAGAACGACATCACCACCGGTCGCACGGCGACCCTGTTCGCGCCCGACGAACCCGTCACCCGCGGCGAACTGCTGACCTTCGCCTGGCGCTGGCAGGGCGAACCGGCGCCGGCGGCCGGGCTCGTGGCCGGCGATCCGGTGAACTGCGCCGTGCGGTTGGGTGAGTGCAGCGACGTCTTTCCCGCCGCGGCGGTGGCCGACATCGAGGCGCTCGCCGCGGGACGGGTCGTCACCGCGCACGTCCACGATCATCGGACCGGCTGCACCTACGCCCTCAACCCGGGCCTGGACGTCACGACGGCAAGCGTCATCAAGGCCCAGGTGCTGGCCGGCGTTCTCCTCGATGCGCAGGACGAGGGCCGGGCGGTGACCGAGGCCGACACCGACCGCATCGAGCTCATGATCCACTTCAGCCACAACTCGCCGCCGACGAGCGAGCTGTACCAATCCGTCGGCGGCGCGGCCGGCATGTCCGCGCTCGACGACCGCTTCGGACTCTCGGACACGGCGCACACCGCCCTCTACGGTGCCACCCTGAGCACCGCGGCAGACCGGACCCGCCTCGTCGAGCAGCTTCTCGTCGGCGGCGGACCCCTCGACGATGCCCACGTCGCCGAGGCCTGGGCGTGGATGACCGGCGTGACCCCCGCACAGACCTGGGGTGTCACGGCCGGACTCCCGTCCGACCATGCAATCGCGCTCAAGAACGGCTTCTACCCGATGACCGGACGGGGCTGGCGACTCGGGTCGACGGGCGTCGTCCGCACGCCGAGTGGCGGGACCTACGCGGTGACGATCATGACGGAAGGCAGCGCGACGGAGGCCGACGGGATCGAGCTCGTGGAAGCGATCGCCGAACGAATCAACGGCGCACTCACGGTGGGCGAGCCCGCGCCGCGGCCGGTCGACGAGGCGGTCTGCGTCGAGGCCGCGAGCGGCGACACCTGGGATGCGTTGGCCGCCGTTCTGGCGACGAACGCGACCGAACTCCGACTCGTCAACGGTGGCGAGGCCACACCACTGCGGGGCCAGCGGGTGTGCGCACCGCCGCCGCCGGGATAGAACGACCCCCGTGACCGAGCCCACCGAACACCTCGCGACCTATGGCACGCTCATGCCGGGCGAGGAGAACCATTGGGTCGTGCGCGGGATCGCCGGCACGTGGACGAACGGCACCGTCGCCGGCTGGACCTACCCGATCGGCTTCGGCCCGGCCGAGGGCTATCCCGGCTTCACCGCCGATCCGGCCGGCCCGGCGGTCGAGGTCGCGGTGCTCACCTGCGAGGCCGGCCGCCTCGCGAAGCACTGGCGCGAGATCGACGAGTTCGAGGGTCCCGGGTATCGCCGGATGGAGATCGATGTGGTGATGGAGGGCGGCGAGACCGCTCGCGCCTGGATCTACGAGACGGACCCCGAAGCCGAATGAGCGGGCGCGAGACGCAGGGACCCGGCACGAGCCTCGCGAAGACCATCACCGCGCCACTGCTGCTCCTCCTCGTGGTCGGCGACATCCTCGGCGCCGGCATCTACATCCTGGTCGGCGAGGTGGCCGGCGAACTCGACGGCGCCGCGTGGCTCGGGTTCACCCTCGCGTTCGCGATCGCAGCCGCATCCGCCGCGTCGTACGCCGAGCTCGTGACCCGGTTCCCCGGCTCGGCCGGCTCGGCGCTCTACGCCCGGGAGGCCTTCGGTCGCGAGGGGCTGACGTTCGTCGTCGGCATGGCCGTGATGCTGAGTTCGCTGGCGACGGCGGCAACCACCACGCGCGCCTTCGCCGGCGACTATCTCGCGGAGTTCGTCGATCTACCGGTCGTCGCGGTCTCGCTCGCCGTGCTCGCCGTGCTGACCCTCGTGAGCATCCGCGGGATCGAGTTGTCGGCCAAGGTCAACGTCGGCATGACGCTCGTCGAGATCGGCGGGCTCGTCCTCGTCCTCGTGATCGGCGGAGCCGCCCTGATCGACGGTGGCGGTGACCCGGGGCGGATCACGGACTTCAGCTCCGTGGGTCCGGATGCCCTCCTCACGGCGACCGCGTTGGCGTTCTTCGCCTTTCTCGGCTTCGAGGACGCCGTCCACCTCTCCGAGGAAGTGCCCGACGTCCGCCGCGTCTTCCCCCGCGTGCTCTTCGGCGCGGTCGTGATCGCGTCGGTGCTCTATCTCGCGGTCGTCCTCGTCGCGACGGCAACCGTCGATCCGGCCGTGCTGGCCGCCTCCGACGGGCCCCTCCTGGAAGTCGTCGCCACCGGCCCGCTGGCGATCTCGACCCGCTGGTTCGCACTCGTGGCCCTGGTCGCCGTCACCAACACGTCGCTGTTCGCACTCGTCGCGGCATCGCGCCTCGTCTACGGCATGGCGACGGACGGCAGCCTCCCCCACCCGCTGGCCCGCGTGCACCCGTCATGGCGGACGCCGATCACCGCGTCGTTGCTCGTCGCCGCCCTTGCCGCCGTGCTCGCCACGACCGGCGCGGTGGAGGAACTGGCGACGGCTGCCGTCACCTTGCTGCTGACCGTGCTCGTCGGCGTCAACGCGGCCGCGGCGACCACACGAGGTCGTCCGGAGGCCGAGGCCGCATTCCGAGCCCCGCGTCTGGTTGCGCCGGCCGCCGCGATCGCGGCCGGGTCGCTGCTGACCCACCAACTGATCACGAGCAGCAGCGCCGAGTGGCTGCGGCTCGGCGCCCTGATGCTCATCGTCGTTCTCGCCTGGCTCGCCACCCGGACCCGGCTCCGATCGACACCGGGCTCCTGAGCGGGGTCGAGCTCAGACGATGTTGCCCTCGCGCCCTTCCCAGTACGGGTCCTTGAGGCGACGCTTGTAGAGCTTGCCGTTCGGGTCGCGCGGCATCTCGGTGGTGTAGTCGACCGAGTGGGGCAGCTTCTGCTTGGCAATCTGACCCCGCAGCCAGTCCATGATCGTCGCGGTCGTCTCGTCGGTGGGCTCCCACCCGTCCCGCAGTTCGACGACCGCCTTGATCTCCTCGCCCATGTCCTCGTTGGGGATCCCGAACACGGCCACGTCGCCGACCGCTTCGTGCTGCACCATCGCGCCCTCGATCTCGGCCGGGTAGATGTTCACGCCACCGGCAATGATCATGTCGTTGGCCCGGTCGTTGAGGAACAGATAGCCGTCGTCGTCGAGATAGCCGATGTCGCCGACGGTGAAGTACCCGCGCAGCCGCGATTTGTCGGTCTTGTCCTTGTCGCCCTTGTACTCGAAGGCGTTGCCCGGCATCTTCATGTACACGGTGCCGGACTCGAACGTCGGCACGTCGTTGCCGTCCTCGTCCACACAGATGACCTCGGACCCGGGCCATGGCTTGCCCACGGTGCCGGGCTTCTTCATCCAGTCTTCCGGACCGACGACTGTGCCACCGCCTTCGGTCGCCGCGTAGTACTCCCAGATCGAATCGCCCCACCACTCGATCATCTTCTTCTTGGTCTCGACCGGACACGGCGCGGCGGCGTGCACCATCCGGCGCAGGGAGGACACGTCGTACTTCGCCCGCACCTCCTCCGGGAGTTGGAGGAGGCGGTTGAACATCGTGGGCACCATGTGCGAGTGGGTCACCTTGCACCGCTCGATCCGCTCGAGCAGTCCTTCCGGCGTCCAGCGATCCATGAGGACGACGGTGTGCCCCATGTGCAAGCTCATCGTGGTCCAGTTGTTGACCGCCGTGTGGTACGTCGGCGCCTGCGTGATCTGCACGTTGTCGTCGTGGGGCATCGTGCCGAACAGCATCAGGAACATGCCGGATCCCGCGGCCGTCTCGTCCACGTCGCCCTCGGGCAGACCGCGGCGCACGCCCTTCGGACGGCCCGTCGTGCCGGACGTGTAGAACATGTAGCTGCCCGGGCTGAGATCGTCCGGCCGCTCCCCCGACTGCCCGTCGACCAGATCGGCGAACGGACGGAAGCCCTTCACGTCACCCACCGAGAAGCGGTTGGCCTCCGGCGTCACACAGTCCTCGAGTACCCGCTCGGCTTCGTCGGCGAACCGCTCACTGACGATCAACGCCTTGGTCTCCGAGTCGTTGACGATGTAGCTGATCTCCGGACCGACCAGATGCCAGTTCACCGTGGTCACGTAGAAGCCACCCTGGAACGCGGCGAGGCACACGGCCACCTGCTCGAAGCTGTTCGGCAGCACCGTGGTGACCTGGTCGCCGCGCTGCAGACCCGCGGCCCGTAGACCGTGCACGATCTTGTTCGTGAGCGCGGCGAGTTCGCCGTAGGTCATCTCGTTGTAGTCGGGGTCGATCAGGGCGACATGGTCGGGATCGGCTTCGGCGATCTTCCAGAATCCGGTGACGTCGGTGTTGGCCATGGCGCAGATGATCCGCGTTCAGAGCATTCGACGCCAATCGGGCGCCCCCGCAACCCCCCTTGCGATCCGCGTCCCAACCCCTGCGATCCGCGTTGAGTTGTGGTCGTCTCACGACCACAAGTCGGTTAAGAAGCCCGGAGGGGGGTGGGGATGAGGTCGCCGTGGGCGGTGATGAGGTCGTCGACGAGGGATTCGATCTGGTCGAGGTCGAGTTCGGCGCTGGTGTGGGGGTCGAGCATGGCGGCGTGGACGACATGGTCGCGACGGCCTTCGAGCACCGCCTCGACGGTGAGGGACTGCACGTTGATGTTCGTCTGCATCATCGCCGCGAGCTGGGGCGGCAGGGCGCCGACGGGCGTGGGCTGCACGCCGTTCGCGTCGACCACGCACGGCACCTCGACGCAGCAGCCGCCCGGCAGGTTGTCGATCAGGCCGTCGTTGGGGACGTTGCCGTAGATCACCCGCGGCTCGCCGGTCTCCATCGAGTGGATGATCTCCGAGCCGTACTCCGCCGAACGCCGCACCCGGAACGGCCGGTCCGGATCCTCGAGCTTGGTCCGCTGGTGTTCCCAGCCCTCGATCTGGCGCTCACACCGGCGCGGGTACTCGTCGAGGGGCACGCCGAAGCGTTCGATCAGGTCCTCGCGCCCGTCCTTGATGAACCAGGGCACGTACTCGGCGAAGTGTTCGCTCGACTCGGTGACGAAGTAGCCGAGCCGCTTGTACATCTCGTAGCGAACGGCATCCGGCAGCGACCAGGCGCCGCCGTCGGAGCGGTTCGGGTCGCCGCGGTCGGGCGCCGGCTCGTCGGCCCGGGCGCGCAGCGCCGGGTACAGATCGGTGCGGGTGCCGTCGGCGAGTTCCCGTTCGAACTCGAGGTAGAACGCCATGTGGTTGATGCCGGCACAGCGGTAGCGCACCTCTTCGGCCGGCACGCCGAGGTCACCGGCCAGCTGCTCGGCGGTGTGCTGCACCGAGTGACACAGCCCCACGGTGTCGATCGTCGTGGCTCGATCCACCGCCCAGCACAGCATCGCCATCGGGTTCACGTAGTTCAGCAGGAGCGCATCGCCGCACACGTCCTCCATGTCCCGACACACGTCGAGCAGCACCGGGATCGTGCGCAATCCGCGCATGATGCCCCCGATGCCCAGCGTGTCTCCGATCGTCTGGCGCAGCCCGTAGCGCTTCGGGATCTCGAAGTCCGTCACCGTCGCCGGCTCGTAGCCACCGACCTGGAACATGGTGATCACGTGGTCCGCGTCCTCGAGGGCCGCGCGCCGATCCGTCGTCGCCTCGATGCGCGGCGAGATGTCGAGCGCGGCACCGATCCGGTGGGCGACGAGCTCGCTGGTGGCGAGCCGCTCGCCGTCGATGTCGTGCAAGGAGATCGTGGCGTCGGCCAACTCGGGGAAGGACAGGATGTCGCCCATCAGGTTGCGGGCGAAAACGGTCGATCCTGCGCCGACCAGGGCGATCTTCGTCATACCGGAGTCTCCACCGATGCACCGGCCGCAGCAACGCTGGGCCACAGGCGGGGCGCGGTGCCCGACCATGCCTCGTACCCGTCGGCCACATGGTCCACGAACCCGTCGACGTCGGCGGAGCGGACAAGGGCGACCGCGCACCCCGCGAACCCACCGCCGGTCATGCGCGCCCCCAGACAGCCCGGCGCGCGACGGGCGATGTCGACGATGCGATCCAGGGCGTCGCTCGACACCTCGTAGCGATCGCGCAGGCTGTCGTGCGACTCGTCCATCAACGCTCCGAAGGCCGCGGCATCGCCCGCCGCCAGCGCGTCGGCCGCCGACCGTGTGCGCTCGTTCTCGCTCACCACATGGACGGCCCGGCGCCACTCGAGGGGATGGTCCGCCTCGAGGGGAGCAAGGTCCGCGACGGCGGCGATGTCGCGGAGGGCGTCGACACCGAGGAGTCCGGCCGCCCGCAGGCAGGTCGCCGTGCGGGCGGCGAACTCGCTGTCCACGAGCTCGCGACGGGTCATCGTGTCCATGACCACCACCGTCGTACCCGGCGGGACGGGCAGCGCGGTCACCGCCAACGACCGGCAATCGATCAGGCTCGCCGAGCCGGCCGACGCGGTGGCGGAGATCAACTGGTCCATGATCCCCGTCGGCACGCCGAGCAGCCGGGTCTCCACGGCCTGCCCGAAGCGGGCGATCGCCACCCCGTCCACCTCGGCTCCGGCCTGCGCCGCGATCACGAGCCCGGTCGCCACCTCGACCGCGGCGGAGGACGAGAGGCTGGCCCCGGTCGGGATGTCCGTGGCTATGGCGCCCCGCCACGCAGGAGCCTCGATGCCGGCTTCGCGCATCACGTCGTGCATCGTCTGGACGTAGACCGCCCATTCCGGCACATCGCCATCGAGCGAGAACGTGCCGAAGCCCTCGGACCGGATCTCGCCGGTCGCCCCGGCCGGGGCCGCGCTCACCGCGATCACCGTGGCGAAGGGCAGGGCCATCGGGAGGACGAAGCCGTCGTTGTAGTCCGTGTGCTCGCCGATCAGGTTGACCCGGCCGGGCGCCCGCACGATCGTCTCGGGCTCACCCCACGCCTCGCGGTGCGCGGCGATCGCCCGGGCGCTCGCGTCGCCGTCAGTCGACACAGGTGGACCCGCCGTCGACCACGAGCTGGGTACCGGTGATGTAGGACGCGTCGTCGGACAGCAGGAACCGCACCGCACCGGCCACCTCCTCGGGTCGGCCGAGCCGGCCCATCGGCTGACCGGCGGTGTAGACCTCCGTCAGCCCGTCGCCCTGCGGGAGCAGCGGCGTGTCGATGTAGCCGGGGCACACGGCATTGACCCGTATCCCGTCCGCCGCGAGTTGCGCCGCCATCGAGCGGGTCAGTCCGAGCAGGCCCGCCTTCGACGCGCAGTACGCGGGGATGAAGGCATGACCGATGATCCCCTCGATCGACGAGATGCCGACCACGGCCGCGCCCGGTCCGACCTCGCGGAGATGGGGCATGAGCGCCTGGGTGATCATCGCGTGGGCGGTCAGGTTCACGTCGAGCACCTTGTCCCAGGCCGCGTGGTCCAGCGTGCCGAGCGGCTCCGCACTGACCACGCCCGCCGCGTGCACGAGGCCACCGATCGGGCCCAGCACCTCGCGAGCGGCGGAGGCCGCCCCGTCGAGCGCACCCGTGTCGGTGACGTCGATGCCCCGACCGGTCGCGACGACGCCGTACTGCTCCGAGATCTCGGCGGCCGCGGCGAGCGCCGCCTCGCCCTGGAGGTCCCAGAGCGCCACCGGCCGCCCGACCTCGGCGAGAGAGGCGGCGCACGCCCGGCCGATGCCGGAGGCGCCGCCGGTGATCACGACGGCGGACGTAGATGTGGTTCGCGGAGCTGACATGCCCGGAGGATGGCAGTCGGGCCGATCCTTCGCCAAGCGTGATGAACCGGCGCTAGCCGTGCGCCGCTTCGCGTGCGAGACAGAGGTCACGGATGGCCGACCGCACGATCGCGAGCGTCGACGCGTCGATCCGCGGCTCGATGAGCCGGTCCAGGTCGTCCACCGTCACGTCGACCTCGTCCTCCGGCGCCGGCACGAACTCGCCACCGGCCCACCCCTGGGCGGCGGCGAGCGCCCGGTTCTGCGCGGCGAACTGCCGGTAGGCGAGCGCGTGGATCGCCCGCCGCACCTCCCGCGCCTGGTCGGACACGGGAATGTCCCACTCGGCGGTGAGCGACGACAGGGTCACCTGACGGCGACCCCAGTCCGTGCCGCTGCCGTCCCGGTCGGCGGCACGGACCACGTCGTCGGGGGCGCCGGCGAGCAGCAGTACGAGGTCGAGGCTCAGTCCCGGGTTGGCCGCCAAGGTGTGGGGCGCGACGCCCTCCACCCCGCATGCATGCCGGGCGAAGTCGACGACGACATCGCCGTCGGTGAGCAGATCCCGCCGGAACGGGCGAATCTCGAACGCCACATCGGGCGCGTGCGTCGTCGCTGCCTCGATCCCCGGCCCGTAGCTCAGAGTCGGCAGCTGTGAGCGCCAGAACTCGCTCAGCCCCGCCGCGTTGAAGTAGCCCCACTGACGCCAACGGGCCTCGACCGCGTCGTGCTGCGGGCGCACGTAGAGGACGACCCGCACGCGATGCTTCCCGGCCGCCCGCTGCAACGCCGCGAGCACCGGCTCGTTTCCCTCGAGGATCGGATGGGCGAACGCCTCGGCCGTCACGATGATGTCGCCGTGGAGGTCGGCGGCGCCGACGAGGCGATCGGCGAACGCATCACCCAGTTCGACGAGCCGGGCGGGATCCGCCGCACCCTGCTGCTCGTGATTCGTGTGCAGCAGGAAGCCGTTCGACACGACCCAGGGGCCGTGCTCGTACGGAGCGGCGACGAGGTCCCCGTCCGACGAGGGGCCGTCGACCACGACCGTCGCCCCGTGCTCGGCGCGCAACATCGCCGCGTTCTCCCGCAGCCAGGTCTGGATGCTGGTCGACCCGGTCTTGGGCATGCCGGCGTGGACCAGGATCGTGCTCATCGCGACGCGATTGTACGACGACTACCGTGCGAATGCGGGTACGCTTTTTAAACTGTGAATCACCACACATCGACAGCACGGCGATGAGCAAGCGCGACTACAAGCAGTTCTGCCCGGCCGCCCGCGCCCTGAACCTCATCGGCGAACGGTGGACGCTGCTCATCGTCCGCGACCTCCTGATCGGGCCCCGGCGTTACAGCGAGATCAAACGGGGCATGCCGGGGATGGCGAGCAATCTGCTGGCCGTTCGCCTCGCGGAGATGAGCGACGTCGGTCTCCTCGAGCGCCGCACGGTGGAGCCCGACGGGCGGGCGGCCCACGACGTCTACGCCCTCACCGACCGGGGCCGCGAGCTCGAAGCGATCCTCGTCGAACTGGCCCGCTTCGGATTCCCGTTCCTCGACGTGCCGACCGACGACGAGCCCCTGTTGGCTGAGCGGGTGCCGTTGGGGCTGCGCGCCCTGATGTTCGACCAGGAACTCCCGGACGGCGCGCTGACGATGCGCTTCGACCTCGACGAGGGTCACTACCTGGTCGCCGTCGCCGCGGCGGGCGAGCGCGGTGCCCGCCTCTCCGCCGGCGAGCGGGTGACCATCTCCTCGGTCGGTGATGGGCAACCCGAGGCCGACGCCACGATCAGCGGCAGCCTGGGCGCACTGTTGTGGGTGCGCCAGGGGATGATGACGTTCGCCGAGATCGAGACCCAGGGGCTGCTCACGATCGAGGGCGCGCCGGACACGGTCACCGCGGTTCGTTGTCTGTACCGGCTCGATCCGTCGTCGCGCTGAGCGACGCCGGCGTCAGCCGACGGGCTCGACCGGGTTGATCGCCACCAGCTCGAGCATGTCGAGCTGCTCGCGCCACCAGTCGGCGGGCACCATGTTCTTGCCCGGCACGTCGGCGAGCGCCTGATCGACCATCTCCACCACGTCGGTGCGGCCCACCGCGTCCAGGCGGAGGTCCAGCAGGCTGTCGACGACACGCGACTTGCTGCACACCTCGCCGTCGATGCCGTCACGGAGGCTCTGAATGGTGGATTCCAGATCGAACTCGCTCATGACCATCACAACGTCTCCGTGTCGAGGGTTGTTCCCGGATGCCGTGTGGCCCCGGTCATATCCGTTCGGCTGCAGCGTAGGGAGACATGAGGCTCCCGCGGTGAATCGTGACGATGGCACCTGTCACGCGACGCGTTCAGCGGCGGAGGGACTCGAGCCAGTCGTTGGCGGTGTCCAGGCGGCGCCGAAGCGAGACCTCGTCCGCCTCGGCGACCCGGTCGACCCGGCTGCGTCGGTTGAGCTCGGCGTTCACCGAGCGGTGGTCCATGCCGGTCGAACGCACGAGCTCGAGGACCTTGTCCGCGTTCCACTGGCGTAGGTCCTTCTTGCGGGCGTGCTTCGATCGCAGGTCTCCCAGCGCCGATTTCGGATCGGCCGAGCGGCCGGGCAGCGCCGGCGGCGGCGGCAGGTCCACGGGTTCGCCCGCCAGCTCGTCCATCTCGACGATCACGTCCTCGTTCGGATCCGTTCCGTCGTCGATGCGGGTCGGCAGCCCCTCCGCCGGATCGGCGTCGGAGTCCACGGCGGTGGACGACAGTGCCTGGAACAGCGACGGCTGCTCCTCGATCTCCACGGCTCTGGTCAGGTCGTCAAGCGCCGACTCGGTCTGGGCGTCGTTGGCGATCCGCTTGTCGATCGAGTGGCGCCGCTGCTCGGCGATCGTCGCCGCGTGGTGCCGCAACCGCACGTCGTCCGGCACGAAGTAGTACGCCTTCTGTGATTTTGGGCCCGGGGTCCAGCGGGCGATGCGGCCGACCGCTTGGCGGAAGAACAGCGGCGTCACGGTGGTCGTGGCGTGGACGGCGACGCGCAGGCGGGGGATGTCCACCCCCTCCGAGATCATCCGGACGGCGATGACCCACGAAGCGTCGCTGTGCGCGTACTCGTCGATCACCTCGGAGGCCCGGGGGTCGTCCGACACCGCGAGCGCAGGCTTCTCGCCGGTCCACTTCTCGAGCAGGCGGGCGATGCCCCGTGCGTGCTCCTGATCCATCGCGATCACCAGACCACCGGCGTCGGGTGACTGCCGCCGGATCTGGCGAAGCCGTTCGTCGGCCTTCAGCAGCACGGTCGACAGCCAGTCGCCGTCGACGTCGAGTGCGGTGCGCAGGCGGGCGCTGCGGTCCTCGGTGCCCAGGTCGTCGGCGAAGCTCGCCTCCTTGAGCGACCCGTCCGCGCCGATCCACTCCATGTGGCCGTCGAAGCGGGGGAAGAAGACCGGGCGGACGACGCCCCCGTCGACCAGCGCCGAGCCGTAGTCGTACTCGTAGTCCGACACGGCGTCGCCATGGTCGCCGAGGGTGTAGTTGACGTACGGGATCGGCGAGTCGTCGGACCGAAACGGCGTGCCCGACAGCAGGAGCCGGGCGCCGGCATCGGCGAAGGACTCCTCGACGCCCTCGCCCCAGGACTTCTCCCCGCCGGCGTGATGGATCTCGTCGAGGATGACGATCCCGCCCGCCGCGAGCCTGCGCAGGACCCGCGACGAGGTCGCCGCTTGGGCGTAGGTGACCACGATGCCGTGCATGTCGCTCGGCACCGTCGGCTCCCGGCCTTCCCAGTCCGGCTCCAGGTGGAAGCCGAACCGCTCGGCGGCGGTGGCCCACTGCGTCTTCAGATGGCGGGTCGGCGCGACCACCACGAAGGGACGTCGCTCCCCGGCGAGCCAGTGCCGGGCCGCGGTCAACGCGAACGTGGTCTTGCCCGCACCGGGGCACGCGACCGCGAGGAAGTCCCGCCGACCGCCCTCGATGTCCTTCTCCTTGCCGACCTTGTCGAGGAACTCCCGCAGGGCCGAGTGCTGCCACTTGCGCAGCGCGATGCTGCGGTTCACGCGGCGGAGAGGGGGACGGGCATGGGCCGCTGACGATAGCCAGGGCGGATGGGGCCGCGGCGCACCGGGATCGGTAGTTTCTGGCCATGGCCGACGCACGCCCCATCGACGAACAGATCCGCCTCGACTACCACGGCAAGGTCGCCGTGATCACGATCGATCGGCCGGAAGTGGGCAACGCGCTCAACCCGCCGTGCCGTGACCGCATCCGCGACCTGTTCAACGAGTTCAACGTCAACCATCGGGCGCGCGCCGTCGTGCTCACCGCCACCGGCGAGAAGCTGTTCTGCCCCGGCGCCGACCTCTCGCATATCTACGAGAACGACCGGGCCGAGGACATCCCCGACCGCGTGATCGGCGACCCCCGCCGCATGATGATGGACGGGCAGTACACCCTGTTCCCGGCGCTGCTCGACTGTGACGTGCCGGTCATCGCTGCGGTGAACGGCACCGCGGCCGGGATGGGTGCCCACCTCGCCCTCGCCTGCGACCTCGTGGTCTGCGCCGACAACGCGAAGTTCGTCGAGGTCTTCGCCCGTCGCGGTCTCGTGCCGGACGCCCTGGGCCCGTGGCTGCTCCCCCGCATCATCGGCGTCCGCCGCACGATGGAACTTATGCTGTTCGCCGAGGACGTCCCGGCGGAGAAGGCGCTCGAATGGGGACTCGCCAACAAGGTCGTGCCCCAGGCCGAGCTGATGGACGCGGCGATGGAGTGGGCGACCCGCCTCGCCGAGGGGCCGACCCGGTCGTTCGGCTTCACGAAGTGGCTCGTCAACCAGAGCCTCGACACCGACCGGCGCACGATGATGGAGAACGAGGCCCTGGCCGTCGAGCTCAACACCTACACCGCCGACTCCGAGGAGGGCGTCGCCAGCTTCCGCGAGCGTCGCGACCCGGAATGGAAGGGGTACTAGCCAAACGACAAACGAAACGCTACCGTTTCAAACGAAACGTGTGCGTTCCGTTCGATCGGTGCCACGTGACCTTGTCCACGAACACGCGAGCACCGAGCGACCATGACCGACACCCTGCACGACATCCCCCTCCACGAGCGACCGGAGATCCACGCCCGACGATGGTTCCTGCTCGGCGTGATGTGCCTGAGCCTCGTCATGGTCGTGATGGCCGTCTCGGGTCTCAACGTCGCCATCCCGTCGATCCAGCGCGACCTCGACGCCAGCGCCACCGACCTCCAGTGGATCGTCGATGCCTACGCGATCATCTTCGCCGGCCTGCTGCTCAGCGCCGGGGCGATGGGCGACCGCTTCGGTCGCAAGCGGGCTCTGATGGCGGGACTCGGGGTGTTCGCCGTCGGCTCGCTCGGCGGTGCGCTCGCCGACAGCGCCAACGAGGTCATCGTCTCCCGGGCGGTGTCGGGCATCGGCGCCGCGTTCGTCATGCCCGCCACGCTCTCGATGCTCACGGCGATCTTCCCGCCCGCCGAGCGGGGCAAGGCGATCGCTGTCTGGGCTGGTTTCGCCGGGGCCGGCGGGGCGCTCGGGCCACTCGTGGTCGGCTTCCTCCTCACCGGATGGTGGGTGTTCCCGTCGTTCTGGTGGGGGTCGGCCTTCGTGGTCAACGTGGTCACGCCCGCGATCGTGCTCCTGGTCGTGGCGATCTACGCACCTCGCAGCAAGGACGACGAGGCGACACCCCTCGACCCGGTCGGCGCCGTGCTGTCGCTGGTCGGCATCGCGTCCCTGCTGTTCGGCATCATCGAGGGACCCGAGCGGGGCTGGTCCGACACGCTCATCGTCGGCGGCTTCGTCGTCGGCATCGCCCTGCTCGGTGCGTTCGTCCTGTGGGAGCGCCACGCCACGCATCCGATGCTGCCCATGGAGTACTTCCGGAAGCGACCGTTCTCCACCGGCACCGGCATCATCACGCTCGGCTTCATGGTGATGTTCGGGTTCTTCTTCCTGATCACCCAGTACCTCCAGTTCGTGAAGGGGTATTCGCCACTGCGGGCCGGAGTGGCGACACTGCCCTTCGCGTTGACCATGATCGCGATGAGCCCCCGCAGCGACGGGCTCGCACAACGGTTCGGCCTCAACTCGGTGGTGGCCGGCGGCTTCGTCTCGATGTCGGCCGGCTTCGTCGTACTCGGACTGATCGCGCCCGGCACCCCGTACGTCGTGATCGCCGCCGCCCTCGTCCTCCTCGCCACAGGGATGGCGGTCACGATCGCGCCGGCGACCGGGGCGATCATGTCGTCGGTGCCGCTCAACAAGGCGGGCATCGGCTCGGCCGTGAACGACACCACCCGCGAGTTCGGCGGAGCGCTCGGCATCGCCGTGCTCGGCAGCATCGTTGCGTCGCAGTATCGGGCCTCGTTCGACAGCACCGGGCTCCCGACCGAAGTCGCGGAGATCGCCGGGGAGTCGATCGGGGCGGCCGTCGGCATCGGCACCGAACTGGGCGGCGGCGCCGGGGCCGGCCTCGTCGCCCAGGCCGGCGTGGCGTTCACGGACGCGGTCAACGTCGCCTTCTTCGCGTCGGCCACGATCGCCATCGCAACCGGCGCCGTCGTCTATGCCCTCGGTCGGCGGCCGTGACCCCGGCCGCCGAGCGGGCCAACCCCCGGGTGACGCGCACCCGGCAGGCGATTCTCGAGGCCACCCTCGACGAGCTCGCCGAGGTGGGCTACGGCGCGCTCACCATCGAGTCGGTCGCCGCCCGCGCCGGAGCCAGCAAGGCCACGATCTACCGCCATTGGGACGGCAAGCTCGACCTGTTCACCGACGCGGTCGCGACGCTCAAGTCGATGCCGACCTACGTCGAGGCCGACGATCCCTACGACTCGATCGTGGCCTTCTTCGAGGCGGTTGCGACGCACGTGGGCCATGGCCGGTTCTCGGCGTGCATCCCCGCGGTGATCGAAGCGAGCATCACCGACCCGGGGGTGCACGAGTTCCACGTGCGATCCACCGCGGAACGCCAGGCGTACGGGGCGGCCATGCTGGACGCCGCCCGGGATGCCGGCCATCTCGACGATGACGTGGACACCGCGACCATGGCCGAGCGGCTGGTCGCGCCGATCTTCTTCCGGCGGATCATGACCGCGGCGCCGTTCCCGGTCGACGAGGTCCGGTCGCTCGTCGACGCCGTGCTCGGCCCGTTCTGGCGCTGACCTCGGCAGCCCTGGGGATCAGGATCAGTCGACCAGGACCGCGCCGAGGCCGACGATGATCGGCACCAGGGCCCAGCCCGCGACGAGCACGATCACCGAGATCAGCGCGAACTGCCTCGCGGAATCGCCGGGCGGGTTGCCGCACCGGCCGATCGTCTCGTAGAGCGCACGAAACGGCTTCTCGGTGGTGAGCACGATGCGGCGCCGGGCCACGGCCGCGCCGCGCAGGATCACCCAGCTCGCGATGGTGGAGAGCACGAGCAACGCCGCGGCGATGATCAGCCAGCCGGTGCGGTTGCCGCTCGCGGTGCGGAAGCCGTTGACGACCGAGCCGACGATCGAGGACAGGACGGCACCACCGAGGAGGAAGCTGGGCACCCCCAGCGGGTTCTTCTTGAAGCCTTCGCCGACCAGATCGGCGTGCATCCGGGCCCGGCGGAGCTGGTGGCGGGCCGGGTCGTCCGGCAGGCAGTTGGCTTCGCGTCGGGCGTAGAGCTTGCGAAGGTTCTGGGCGAGCGACTTCTGGTGGTTGCTCACGATGAAGCGGGTCACGAGCTGGATGAGATACGCCCCGACGGCGTTGAGCGGACCCGGAAGTTTCGTCCTGACGCCGCGGGCGCCGTTGCGATCCAGCACCTCGAGCGAGCGGATCGCGCCCGCATGGGCGGCGTCGAACTTCTCCGGGTGACCGAGCGGTCGCTTCCCGGCGAGCTGGAGGATGATGTCGCGGTCGACCGCGTCGGACGCACCGAGCTCGCCCAGGATCATGTCGGCGGCGGCGCCGTCGCTCTTGCGGAACGCGTTGAACGCCGCCAGCTTCTCGTCGAGCTCGTCGAGGACCAGGTTCTTCTCGTCGGCCTCGGCGATGACGGCCCTCGCCTTGGCTTCGGATGTCTCGGCGTCGGCCACGATTCCCCCTACGACTGCCAACGATCGATGTGGACGGACGACTGCATGGTCGCGAGGAACCCGTCCTCGTCGAACATCGTCGCGGTGGTCTGCCCGATCGCGTCGGGCGCCACTCTATGAACCCCGTCCATGCCGATCCAGGGGCTGCGGGGAAGGCGGGTGACGTGGGCGGTGATGTCGGCGTTGATGGTGCGGTACTCGCCGTACGGCAGGAAGCCACCGAGCTGGCTACCCATGTCCGCCGCGGCGGCGAGCCATTGGAACGGCGTGGCGTCCTCGCCCTGCACCACCCGGGTGCGCAGGCGCATCCAGATGCTGGCCGGGGCACCCGACCCGATACCACCGGCCGTGCGTTGGTAGTCCATGGCGAAGGCGAAGCCCGGCGGCTCCCACCCGGCCCGATCGATCGCGAAGTCGTCCTCGGGCAGCGGCTCGCGCGGCGGTTGCGACGGCTCGGCCGGCTGGTTGGCGTCGGCGGGCAGATCGATGGTCGCCTCGCTGCGCATCAGCAAGGCCGAGGCGCGGGTGGCGACGCGATCGCCGTCGTAGAGCGCGGCGTCGACCACCGCGATCCGCTTTCCGGCCTTGACGATCCGAGTCTCCCAGCGCAGCGGCGTGAGCGGGACCGGGCTCAGGAGGTCGACGGTGAACCGGGCCGGACGCATGGGCACGGGGAGCTCGACCTGTTCGATCGCCCAGGCCAGCGTCGCGGCGGCGGCCGAGCCGTGCTGCGCGTCGGGCGACCACGGGCCGCCGCACAGCTCGGTCGGAATGATCGTGTCGCCGTCGACCGCCACGAGGAAGTCGTCGGGGCCGGCGAGACGGGCGCGCCAATCGGTTTCGGAGGTGTCAGTCACAGGAGCTGTTGTATCGGCGCTCAGGTGAACTTCACATCGAGGCGCTCGACACCCCGGATGGTGATGCGCGGTTGCCAGACCGGCTCCGCGGTGATCTCCCACGATCCGTAGCGGTCCACGAGCCGCTCGAGCACCACCTGGCCCTCCAGCCGGGCCAGCGCGGCGCCGAGGCAGTAGTGGATTCCCGAGCCGAACGACATGATCTGGATGTCGTCACGACCGACGTCGAACGTGTCGGGGTCGTCGCACACCGCCGGATCGCGGTTGGCGCCGGCGAGGAACGTGATCAGCGAGTTGCCGGCTTCGATGGTGACACCGTCGATCTCGATGTCCTCGAAGACATAGCGCCCGTCGAGCTGCACCGGCGGGTCGAACCGGAGCACCTCTTCCACCGCGTTGGGGATCAGTGAGCGATCGTCGCGCACCCGGGCGAGCTGATCCGGGTTCGCGGCGAGCTGACGGACCATGTTCCCGAGGAGATGCGTGGTCGTCTCGAAGCCGGCCGCATAGATGAGGAAGACGTTGGAGATGACCTCCTCCTCGGTCAACCGGTCCTCGCCGTCGCTCGCCTGGATGAGCGCGCTGAGCATGTCGTTCTGCGGTTCGGCGCGCCGTTCCTCCATGAGTTCCGTCAGGTAGGCGGCCGCCTCCGTCCCCGCGACGTCCGCCTTGGCGATCGCCTCGTCGGACGCGGTCGGCTCGATCATCGGCACGAGGTCCGTGATGAGCGAGCGAAGCCAGTCCCGCTTCGATTCCGGAACACCGACGAGCGCGCTGATCACGTTGGCCGGGAGCGGGAAGGCCACGGCATCGACGAAGTCGCCCTCGCCGCCGAGGTCGTCCAGCAGCGCGTCGGTCATCGCCGTGATCTCGGGACGCAGCTGTTCGACCCGTCGCGGCGTGAACGCCCGGCTGACGAGACTGCGGATCCGCGTGTGGTCCGGCGGATTGAGGAACAGCATCGTGCGGTTCTGCCGTTCCCGGGTGCGGGGCGTCACCTCCGTTCCCTGCAGGCGCGAGACGGTGCCCTGGCTGTCGTCGGGACTGCCGACGCGGGGATCGCGCAGCAGGGCGCGACAGTTCTCGAAGCCGGACACGATCCACATGTCCCCGATCCCCGTCTTGAACAGGGGCGCGGTCTCCCGCAGTTGCTTGTAGAGGGGGTGCGGGTCCGGAATCGCCGCCGGATCCATCAGGATCTTGAGGGCGAGCTCGTCGGGGCTGGTCATGGTGCTGTCCTCCCTGTGGAGTGGGACGCGCCATCACGATGACGGATCGCCGGGCGCAGGACAAAACGAGCCGGCGCCGGGACGACCCGCCGCGGTGTTTCGCGAGCGGGTTTCCTGCGCTAGCAATGCAGCCGTGATCGACGTCTTGCAGGCCACCTGGGAAGAACTGACGGCGCCCGGCGCCCAGTTCGCGTACTCCGAACAGGAGGTCCGTGGCATGACGATGCGCGTGTTCGACGGCGCGCCGCCGGACATGCGCTTCCTGTGGGAGATGTCCGCCGGCTTCGGCGACAAGCCCTACATCGTCTTCGAGGACGAGCGGATCACCTACGCGGAGGCCCACGCCGCAGTCCGCTCGCTGGCTCACCACCTGGTCGACAACCACGGCGTCGGTAAGGGCGACCGGGTCGCCATCGCGATGCGGAACTATCCCGAGTGGGCGATCGCCTACTGGGCGACGATCTCGATCGGCGCAGCCGCGGTCGGCGTCAACGCATGGTGGACGAGCCAGGAGCTGGAGTACGGCCTCGGCGACTCACGACCCAAAGTCATCATCGCCGACGACGAGCGGCTCGAACGGCTGCTGCCGGTCCTGGACGGGCTCCGGGCCGACGGCCGGCTGGACGTGATCTCCGTCCGTTCCGACCGCGAGCTCCCCGCCGACGGCCACCGCTGGACCGATGTCGTCGACCCGGCGAACGCACCCGCCGAGCTCCCGCCGGCGGACATCCATCCGGACGACGACATGTGCATCTTCTACACGTCGGGCACGACAGGCTTCCCGAAGGGCGCCCAGCTGACCCATCGCGGGTCCGTTCACAACGTGCTGCACCTCGCCTTCGCCAACACCACGGCCGCCGTGGCCGCCGCCAAGGTGGCGGCCGCCGAGGGCAAGGAGGAGGAGAAGGCCACCGAAGCCGACCCGGCGATCATGGTGCCCACCCCGCTCTTCCACGTGACCGCCAACAACTGTGTGCTCCACCCCGGCACGCTCACCGGCGCCAAGCTCGTGTTCATGCACAAGTGGGACCCCGCCCGGGCGATCGAGCTGATCGAGCGCGAGAAGGTCGCGACGTTCACCGGCGTGCCGACGATGAGCCGCGAGATGCTGCTCCATCCCGACTGGGCGACGCGCGACACCTCCACGCTCGCGTCGATGGGCGGCGGCGGTGCCGCCCTGCAACCGGACCTCGTCGAGAAGATCGACGAGTCGAAGGGCGCCGTGAAGCCGAGCACGGGCTACGGCCTCACCGAGACCCACGGCATCATCACCGCCGTCGGCAACATGTTCTTCAGCGCCCGCCCCACATCCGCGGGTCTCGTGATGCCCACCTTCTACGCGAAGGTCGTGGACGAGGCCGGCAACGAGGTGCCCCGCGGCGAACGCGGTGAGCTCTGCGTGAAGGGCCCGGCCGTCGTGAAGGGCTACCTCAACCGGCCCGAGGCCACCGCGGAGGCGATCGTCGACGGCTGGTTCCACACCGGCGACATCGTCTACCTCGACGAGGACGACTTCGTGCACATCGTCGACCGGGCGAAGGACATGGTTCTCCGGGGCGGCGAGAACGTCTACTGCGCCGAGGTGGAAGCCGCGATCTACGAGCACCCCGACGTCGCCGAGGCCGCCGTGTTCGGCGTGCCCGACGAGCGTCTCGGCGAGGCGGTCGGTGTGGCGATCTTCCCCCGCGAAGGCACGACCATCGACGCCGAGCAGCTCCGGGCCCACCTCGAGCCCCGGCTCGCCAAGTTCAAGATCCCCGAACATGTGTGGGTCCGCGACGAGCCGCTCCCCCAGAACGCCAACGGCAAGTTCCTCAAGCGCGACCTACGCGACCAACTCGCCCCGCCCGACTGACCCCCTGGGCTTCTTAACCGAGTTGTGGTCGTGAGACGACCACAACTCAACGCGGAACGCGGTCCTGCATGAACGGGAAGTCGGCGCGGACCCGGGCGACGACCGCCGGGTCGATGTCGCCGATGATCGTCGCGACCTCGCCGGGCGGTGCCTCGATGGTCGCGCCGAGCGGGTCGACGATCACCGAATCGCCCGAGTAGTCGAGACGGCCGGCGGACCCGACCCGGTTCACACCGACGACGTAGGCCTGGTTCTCGATCGCCCGCGCCCGTAGGAGTGTCGACCAGTGGAGCTGGCGGGCCGCCGGCCAGTTCGCCGGAAGTACGTAGCAATCCGTCGTCGCGGCCGCCTCCCAGAAGAGGTCGGTGAAGCGCAGGTCGTAGCAGATCAGCGGCGTCACCCGGACGCCCTCGACCTCCACGGTCAGGCGCTCACGACCGGCGGCGTAGTGCTCGTCCTCCTTGGCGTAGGTGAACGGATGGATCTTCGAATAGCGATGGTCCTCGCCGTCCGGCCCCGCCATCAGCAACCGGTTCGTGGGACGGTCGTAGCCCTCGGTGTGTTCGGGGAAGGACCCCACGATCCAGGCACCGGTGCGGGCCGCGGTGTCCTTCATGAACGTCGACGTCGGCCCGTCGGGACGCTCGGCGATCTCCACCGAGTTCATCGAGAAGCCCGTCGACCACATCTCGCTGAGCACCACCATCGTGGCACCCTCGTCGACTGCGGCCTCGATCAGCGGTGTCGCGTTGGCGAAGTTCTCTGCCGGCTTCTCCCAGACGATGTCGTGCTGGATTCCTGCGATACGCAACATCAGTTCACTGCTCCTCGAACCCGTCGGCGGCGAGGAGACGCCGACAGGCTTCGTCCAACACGTCGTCCTTCTTGCAAAAGGCGAAGCGCACGAGATGACGCCCCTCGTCCTCATTGTCGTAGAACACCTGCGCCGGCACCGCCACGACTCCCGCGGTGCGGGGCAGCGCCATGCAGAAGTCGATCCCGTCGTGCGCCCCGACCGATCGGATGTCCACGGTGACGAAGTAGGTGCCCTGCGGCCGGATGACCTCGAACCCGGCGGCCGCGAGACCGTCGCTCAACCGCTCGCGCTTGGCCGCCATCTCGCCGACGTACGAATCGAAGAAGTCGTCGCCGAGCCGCAACCCGGCCGCGACCGCATGCTGCCACGGTCCCCCGGACGCGAACGTGAGGAACTGCTTGGCGGTGCGCACCGCGGCGATCAGCGGAGCCGGGCCGCACGCCCAGCCGATCTTCCAGCCGGTGAACGAGAAGATCTTTCCGGCCGACGAAACCGTCACCGTCCGCTCGGCCATCCCCGGGAGCGTCGCGATCGGGATGTGCTCGTTGTCCTCGTAGACGAGGTGCTCGTAGACCTCGTCGACCACCACCAGCACGTCGCGCTCGACACAGATGCGAGCGATGGTCTCGAGCTCGGCGCGGGTGAACACCTTGCCCGTGGGATTGTGCGGTGTGTTCAGGAGCAGGAGCTTGGTGGCCGGCGTGAATGCCGCCTCCAGTTCCGCGACGTCGAACGAGAAGTCGTTGCCTCGCAGGGTGACGACGCGTCGCGAGGCGCCACTCATCGCGATGCCCGCCGCGTAGCTGTCGTAGTACGGCTCGAAGGTGACGACCTCGTCGCCCGGTCCCGTCAGGGCGAGCAGCGCGGCCGCGAGCGCCTCCGTTGCGCCCGTGGTCACGAGGATCTCACCGTCCGGATCGAAGTCCTGGCCGCGGAATCGGCGTCGGTGGTCGGCGATCGCGTCGCTCAGCACCGGCAGCCCGGGCAGCGGCGGGTACTGGTTGTGTCCCTCGTTGATCGCGGCGATCGCCGCCTGCGACACCGCGATCGGTCCGTCTGTGTCGGGGAATCCCTGCCCGAGATTGACGGACTGGGTCTCCGCCGCGAGCGCGGACATCGCCGTGAAGATGGTCGTGCCGAAGCCCTGCAACCGGTCGGTGAGGTAGGGGGCGCGGTCGGCCGGAGACGTCACCACGAAATTCTACGACTTCTGTCGATCTTCTTACCTCGGCTCACCAAAGTGGGGAACCAGAGAGGCACCACCACCGATCCCCCCAGGATCTTCACCCAATCGGGAAGGAACCCATCCAATGAACAAGAAGCTGCTCGCAACCGCCGCCGCTGCGTCCACCCTCGGTGGCGCCGTCGCCGGCGCGACGCTCCTCGCGCCGGGAGGCGCCGGTGCCCAGGAAGACACCGAGAGCCCGGCTCCGGCAGAGGCCGAGGTGCGCCCCGAAGTCGGGGAAAGCATCGCCGACGCGCTCCAGGGCCTCGTCGACGACGGCACCCTGACCGAGGCCCAGGTCGACGCCGTCATCGAGGCGCTCCAGGACGCCCGGCCCGAAGGATTCCGAGGCCACCGCGGCCACCGCGGCCAGGGCGGGCTCGGCGACTTCGCGGCGGATCTCGGTGAGATCCTCGGGCTCGACAGCGCCGAGATCCGTGAGGCGCTGGCCGACGGCTCGTCGCTCGCCGACCTCGCCGACCAGCAGGGTGTCGACAGCCAGGATCTCGTCGACGCCATCGTCGCCGCCACCGAGGAGCGCGTGAACGGCGCCCTCGAGAACGAGCGCATCGACCAGGAGAAGGCCGACGAGATCCTCGCCGGTGCCGAGGAGAAGGCCGAGAGCATCGTCAGCGGCGAGTTCGAGGGCCGGCGCGGTCCCGGCGGTCCCCGCGGTCGATTCGGCCCGGACGCGCCGACGCCGGAGGCCGACGCCGACGCCTGATCGGACGAGACGAAGCCACTCGCGGCGCTCCGGCGCCCGAGAACGATGCCGGGGCCCTCGGGTCCCGGCATCGACGCGTCTAGCGTCGTGGCCGATGATCGACCGCCTGTCCGCCCTCGCGGCACGAGAACCCGGCCGGCTGACGGCCGACTTCCCGCGGGGGACCAGCGCAGTCCTCGTCCTGGTCGTGGACCCGAGCGGCGACGCACCGGGGTTGGTGCTCACCCGCCGATCAGCCGATCTCCGTACCGACCCGGGCTTCGTGGCGTTCCCCGGCGGGAAGGTCGACCCGGGCGAAACGGTGGAGGACGCGGCGCGTCGCGAATGCGAGGAGGAGGTCGGCATCGCGCCCGAGCGCATCACGGTGCACGGCCCGCTCGACGAGAGCTGGAACGGCGCCGGATTCCGGATCGTGCCGATCGTCGCCTCGGTCGACGGTCCCGTGTCGCTTTCGCCCGGGGCGGAGGAAGTGAGCGCGGCCGCAATCGTTTCCCTCTGGGACGTGGTGGCGGATACCCACCACCGCACCGTGATCAAGACGATCGACGGTCACGACTTCGTCGACGACGTGATCCGGTTCGTCCACCCGGGACTCGCGGGCCCCGAGCAGTGGGAGCTCTACGGCCCGACCGCCGACATCGCCCGCGACCTCGCCGCCGTGCTCGACGACACGGAGCGTGATGCCATCACCCGCCGCCAGGCCGACCTCGACCACTTCGCGGCGCGCTGGCGCTGACGGAGCCCGCGCCGACCGAGAACGTACGGGGGTCTGACCCCAGGCGTACTTTCTAGGGGTCGATGGTGGGGAGACGGAAGCCGATGGCGGCGCCGCCGTCGGGCGAATCGGTGGCGACGACCGTGCCGTCGTGGGCTTCGGCCACCTGACGGACGATGGCGAGGCCGAGGCCGGAGCCGGGCAGGGTACGGCTCGACTCGACCCGGTGGAACCGGTCGAAGATCCGTTCGCGGTCGGCGGGCGGGACGCCCGGGCCGGCGTCGTGCACGGTCAACGAGCCGCCGTCGATCTCGACCCGGATCGGGGTGCCCGGAGGCGAGAACTTGGCGGCGTTGTCGATCAGGTTGCGAATGGCCCGGGCGAGCGCGTCCGGACGGGCCTCCATCACCACCGAGCGGGCCACCTCGACCGTGATCTCCCGCTCGGTCCGCCGGCGGGCCCGCTCGACGACCGGAGCCGCCACCTCATCGAGCGTGAGGAGGGCGACCGGCTCGTCGGCCCGCACGTCGGCGGCGAGGTCGACGAGCTCGGCGACGAGATCGCTCAGCTCGCCCAGCTCGGCGTCGATGTCCGCCACGACGGCGGCACGATCGTCGGAGGACAGCGCGTGCCCGCGCCCGAGCACGTCGACATTGGTCCGAATGCTGGTCAGCGGCGTGCGGAGTTCGTGACTCGCGTCCATGACGAGTTGGCGCTGCTGGCGTCGCGACGCCGCCAGCGCGTCGAGCATTGACGTGAAGCTCGCCGAGAGACGCCCGACCTCATCGGTCCCGGCGTCGATCGAGACGGCGTGCTCCACATTGCCGGTCGCCGCGATCTGCTCGGTCGCCTCCGTGAGCTCCCGGATCGGCCGCGCCGTTCGACCGGCGATGAACCAGGCCGCGACGCCGGCCCCGACGATGGCGAGGGCGCCGATCAGCACCGTGTTGCGGCGCAGGTCGTCGAGCACGGCATCGACCTCGTCGAGCGGACGGGCGAGTTGCACGAAGCTGGCCCCCGGCAACGCGGCGGTCACGACGCGGAGCCGCTCGCCGTCGGCATCGCCATCGGAGAGCACCGGTGCGAGCCGCGCCTCGGCGAGCAGCGCCGAGTCCGTCGGCGCGTCGAAGCCGGCATCGAGCGTCCCCCGCACCGTGCCGTTCGGAGCAACGACCCGGGCCAGAGCGTCGAAGCCGACGACCGCACCGAACGGGTCGGTGCGCCCGGCCCGCGGGGGCCCGATGACCGATTCGTCCGGATCCCCACGGAACGCCGCCAGCTGTTCGAGATCGAGCGCCGCGAGGCGGCTGTTCTGGTCGACGACCGGGTTCACGCGTGCGAGGAGATCGTTGTCGATCTCCGCAACGAGCGACGATTCCGTGCTCCGATGCAGCGAGACGCCGACCACGATGACAACCACGGCGACCACGGTCATGACGACGGCGACGATGCGAACGCGAAGGGTCATGCGTCGTCCCGGGCGACGTAGCCCATCCCTCGAACGGTGTGCACGAGACGCGGTGCGTCACCCTCCTCGAGCTTCCTGCGGAGGTAGCCGATGTAGACATCGAGGGTCTTGGACTCGATGTCGAGCTCGCCGCCCCACACCCGCTCGTAGAGGACGTCGCGGCCGAGCACGACGCCCGCGTTGCGCACGAGCACCTCCAACAGATCGAATTCCGTGCGACTCAACTCGAGGACCCGGCCGGCGCGGTCGACGCGCCGTCCTTCGAGATCGACGACCAGATCGCCGAGGGTGAGATGGCCCTCGTCGACCACGGTCGTGCGGAGCCGAGCCCGCACCCGGGCGAGCAGCTCCTCGAGCGCGAACGGCTTGACGAGATAGTCATCGGCGCCGGCGTCGAGGCCGGCGACCCGATCCTCGACCTCGTGGCGCGCCGTCAGCATGAGGATCGGCGTGTCGTCGCCCTTCGAGCGCACGGTCCGGCACACGGTGAGGCCGTCGACGTTGGGCATCGACACGTCGAGCAACAGCAGGTCGGGCGCTTCGTCACGGTGCAGTTCGAGCGCACGGGCCCCGTCGCTCGCGGTCAGCACCTCGTATCCCTCCAGCTGCAGGGCGCGGTCCAGCGACTCGCGGACGCGCCGGTCGTCCTCGGCAATCAGAATCGTGGCCACGCGACCAGCGTCGCACACACAAGTGAGAGAACGGTGAGAGCCCGGCGGTCGACTCTGCTCGCCGAGCCACGCCGATAGGGTCGACGGGTGCGCATTCTGGTCACCAACGACGACGGCATCGACTCCATCGGCCTGCATGTCCTCGCCCGGGCGATGAAGCCCTTCGGCGACGTCGTGATCGTGGCGCCGGACAAGGAGTACTCCGGCTACGGCGCCGCCATCGGTTCGATCTGGCTCATGAGGCCCGAGGTGCACCGCACCGACGTCGACGGGATCGACGAGGCCTGGTCGGTCACCGCGGCGCCGGCCCTGTGCGCGATGTTCGGCCGGCTCGGCGCGTTCGGCGACATCGATCTGGTCGTGTCGGGGATCAATCCCGGCGCCAACGTCGGTCGCAGCGTGTACCACTCGGGCACCGTCGGCGCCTGTCTCACCGCCCGCAACGGTGGCATCAACTCCGTCGCCGTGAGCCAGTCCGTCGACAGCTGGGGCGTCGAGGGCCAGGCCATGGAAGACGTCCTGACCGGCCAGGAGTGGCAGGGCGCCGCCGACGTCGCCGCCCTCGTGGTCGAGCAGCTCGTCGCCGACCTGCCTACGCATCCGGTCGTCGTCAACATCAACGTGCCGAACCGGCCCGCCGCCGAAATGGAGGGCTGGAAACGCACCGACGTCGGCAGCGCGCCACCTCGGTCGATGGCGAAGGCGAACCTGACCCCCAAGGTCGGACACGACGACACCTACCACGTCGAGATGTCGTGGGGCGATGCGCTGCAGACGCCGGAGAGCGACGACACCGGCGCAGTGATGGCCGGCTTCGCGTCGATCACCTGGCTCGGCGCGCTCGAGTCCGTCGAGCCGGATCCCCGTGTCGCCGAGCGGGCCGAGGGCGCGCTCCACGACTTCTTCCACTGAGTCGCGATGCTCACGGCCTCCGGACTCGCGCGCTCCTACGGACCCCGGACCCTCTTCGAGGACGTCACCCTCGAGCTGTCGCCCGGGCGCCGCATCGCGCTCGTCGGTGGGAACGGCACGGGCAAGACGTCGCTCATCGAGATCCTCGTCGGCGCGGAGGTCCCGGACGCCGGAACGATCACCAAGCCCCGCGACATGGTGCTCGGCTACCTCCCTCAGGACCTCGTCGACACGGCAACCGGGTCCGTCATGGAGGAGGTGCTCGCCGGCGCCGGCGAGCTCACCGCGATGTCCGATCGCCTCCGGGAACTCGAAGCGCTCATGGGCGACCCCGATGCCGACCAGGACACGGTGCTGGCCGAGTACGGCGAGGTACAGGGACGGTTCGAGTCGATGGGCGGCTACGCCCTCGAGGCCGAGGCGCACAAGGTGCTCGCCGGCCTCGGCTTCAAGCCCGACGCCGCCGAGCGACCGGTGCGCGAACTGTCCGGCGGCTGGCGCATGCGTGTCGCCCTCGCCCGCCTGCTGCTCGCCAAACCGGACATCCTCGTGCTGGACGAGCCGACCAACCATCTTGACGTCGACTCCGTCGCGTGGCTCGAACAGCAGCTCGCGAACTGGTCGGGCGCGCTCCTGTTCGTCAGCCACGATCGTGACTTCATCGACGCCGTGGCGAACCGCGTCGTCGAACTCGCCGAGGGCACCTCGCTCGAGTACACGGGCGGGTTCGCCGAGTTCGTCGTGCAGCGCGAGGAACGTCTCCAACGCATCGAGGCCGCCGCCGCCCGCCAGGCCCGTGAGATCGCGAAGGTCGAGCAGTTCATCGATCGCTTCCGCTACAAGGCCACCAAGGCCCGCCAGGTGCAGAGCCGTATCAAGACCCTCGAGAAGCTCGACAAGATCGAGGTGCCCACCCGCAAGGAGCTCGTCGCCCGGTTCGCCTTTCCGGAGCCGCCCCGCTCGTCGCGCACGGTGGCCGAGTTCCACGACGCGACCGTCGGGTACGAGGCCGGGGTTCCTGTGGTCAGCAACGTCAACCTCGCGATCGAGCGCGGGCAGACCGTCGCGCTCGTCGGCCCGAACGGCGGCGGCAAGACCACGCTGCTCAAGCTGATCCTCGGCGAACTCGAAGCGACGCACGGCTCGGCCGAGCTGGGGAACAACGTGTCGATCGCCACGTTCCACCAGCACCAGGCCGACGAGCTCGACCTCGACAAGATGGTGATCGAGGCGTTCTCCGGCGGCATCGACCCGGGCAAGCGCAATCTCCGCACGGTGCTCGGATCGTTCGGCTTCCCCGGCGACGCCGCCGACCGCTACATCCGGGACCTCTCGGGCGGTGAGCGGACCCGGCTCGCCCTGGCCCGCACCATGATCGAGCCCGTCAACCTCCTCGTGCTCGACGAGCCGACCAACCATCTCGACCTGCCGAGCTGCGACGTGTTGGAGGACGCCCTCACCGCGTATCCGGGCACGGTCCTGCTCGTCACCCACGACCGCCACCTGATCCGCAACGTGGCCGATGCCCTGATCGAGATCCGCGACGGCACGGCGACCTGGCACGACGGGGTGCCCGACGAGGTCCTCACGCCGCCCGATCCGGCGAAGGTCTTCAGCGGTCGGGGTCTGTCCGCCGACGGCGGGCGTGCCGCGGCCAGCCCGCCGAGCCGGAAGACGGACCAGCGAGTCGAGAAGCGACGCGAGACCGCGCAGTCCCGCCAGGCGACCGCGGACCTCCGCAAGCGGGTCAGGAAGCTCGAGAAGGACCTGGAGATCGCGGAGGCGAAGGTCGTCGAGCTCCACGACCAGCTGGCCGATCCGGAGATCTACGACCAACCGGAGGAGGTCCACCGGCTCGCCACGCTCCACGACGACGCCAAGGATCTCGCCGCCCGCCTGACCGACGAGTGGGCCGCGGCGGCCGAGGACCTGGAGTCCACCGAGGACTGACCCCACCCTTCCGCCCCCACCCTTCCGCGTTGAGTTGTGGTCGTCTCACGACCACAACTCGGTTAAGAAGCCCGAAGGGGGCGGCTACGGTGGCCGCGGATGACGCTGGAAGGTCGCCCTGATGGCCCGCGACGGGCTGAACCGGTGTGGCGGCCGTCGCCGGAGCGGGTCGCCGCCGCGAACCTGACCGCGTTCGCCCGGGCGGTCGGACACGACGACTACGAATCGCTCCACGCGTGGTCGGTCGCGGACACGGCCGGCTTCTGGTCGGCCGCGTGGGATCGGCTCGGCGTCATCGGCGACCGGGGCGCTCGGGTCATCGTCGGTGGCGACCATCTCACCGACACCCGGTTCTTCCCCGACGCCCGACTCAACGTGGCCGAGAACCTCCTGTCCCACACCGGGTCCGAACCCGCGATGGTCTTCCACAGTGAGGACGGATCGATCCGGCGCACGATCGGCCGCGACGAGCTCCGCACGATGGTCGGGCAGCTCCAGACCGCCATGCGGCGCGCCGGCGTCGGCGAGGGCGACCGTGTCGTCGTCTGGCTGCCGAACATCCCCGAGACGTATGCCGTGATGCTCGCCGCCGCGTCGATCGGGGCGACGTTCTCGTCGACGTCGCCGGACTTCGGGGTCGACGGTGTCGTCGACCGGTTCGGACAGATCGAGCCCACACTGCTCTTCGCCTGCGATGCCTATCTCTACGGCGGGACGGTCCACGATCGGCTGGCGCCGCTGGCGGAGATACGGGCGCAGCTGCCGACACTCGAGCAGGTGGTGGTCGTCCCGTTCTTCGGCGAGGGCGGGACCGGTGACATCCCCGACGCCCTCACGCTCGATGCATTCGTGGACGGGATCGAGCCTCGCGAGCCCGACTTCGTTCGCCTTCCGTTCGATCACCCGTGGTACGTCCTGTTCAGCTCCGGCACCACGGGCAAGCCGAAGTGCATCGTCCATCGCGCCGGCGGGGTGCTGCTGAAACACCTGGTGGAGCACCAGTTGCACTGCGACATCCGCCCCGGCGACCGGGTCTTCTACTTCACGACCGCCGGGTGGATGATGTGGAACTGGCTCGCGTCCGCCCTGGCGAGCGGGGCCACGCTCGTGCTCTACGACGGGTCGCCGTTCCACCCCGACGGCAACCGCCTCTTCGACCTCGCCGACGAGACCGGGATCACGCTCTTCGGGACGTCGGCCAAGTTCATCGAAGCGCTCGGGAAGTCCGCCCTCTCCCCCGCCGACACCCACGACCTCGCGGCGCTGCGCACCCTCACCTCGACCGGTTCGACACTCGTCGCCGAAGGCTTCGTGACGGTCCACGAGCGGATCAAGCGCGATCTCCACCTCGCCTCGATCTCCGGCGGGACCGACCTCTGCGGCTGCCTCGTCCTCGGCGATCCGACGGGCCCCGTCCACGCCGGCGAGATCCAGCGACCGGCCCTCGGCCTCGACATCGATGTGGTCGACGAAGTCGGCAATCGCCTCCCGCCGGGCGTGCGGGGCGAGCTCGTCTGCCGCAACGCCTTCCCTTCGATGCCACTCGGATTCCACGACGACCCAGGCGACGAGCGCTACCGCGCCGCCTACTTCGAGCGGATTCCGGGAGTGTGGCACCAGGGCGACTTCGCCGAGTGGACCGCTGCCGGGGGCGTCGTCATCCACGGTCGCAGCGACGCGACCCTCAATCCGGGCGGCGTCCGCATCGGCACGGCGGAGATCTACCGCCAGGTCGACAAGGTGCCGGGCGTCGTCGAGGCGATCGTGATCGGTCAGGAGGTCGACGGCGACACCCGCGTGGTCCTCTTCGTCGTCCTCGAGGAGGGCCGCACGTTGGACGACGACCTCGCCGACGAGATCCGGGCGGTCGTCCGTGCCGGTGCCACGCCCCGCCACGTCCCTGCGGTCATCGGTCAGGTCCCGGAGATCCCCCGGACCCGCAGCGGCAAGATCGTCGAGCTGGGCGTGCGCGCCGTGGTCCACGGCGATGCGGTGCAGAACACCGAGGCGCTCGCGAACCCCGACGCGCTGGAGCACTTCCGGAACCACCCCGCGCTGGCGGACTGACCGGGCTCGCCTCCCCCCCGACCTGGTGACGAACCCACCGGGCGGCTCTACGCTCGGTTGCCATGGCTTCCATCGACGTTTCCACCGGCATGAACCTCGAGTACGACGTCCGGGGCGAGGGCGAGCCCATCCTCTTCGTCATGGGTCTCGCCGGCCAGCTCATCGACTGGCCCGAGGAGTTCGTCGACCTCTTCGTGGACGAGGGCTACCAGGTCATCCGGTTCGACAACCGCGACATCGGTCTCTCCACCCAGACCAACGGGGAACCGCCGAGCCAGAACCGCGTGCTGGCGGCCATGATCCGTCGCCGGGCACTGAAGAACGTCGGGTACACGGTCGAGGACATGGCCGCGGACGCAGCCGCCCTGCTGGAGGCGCTCGGCACCGGCCCCGCCCATGTGGTCGGCGCGTCGATGGGCGGCATGATCACGCAGGCGATGGCGATCAACCATCCGTCCAAGGTGCGCAGCATCTGCTCGATCATGAGCAACACCAGCGACAAGAAGAACGGCGGGGTCGCGTTCTCCCTGATGGCCAAGCTCGGACGCCGACCCGCACCGACCCTCGAGAACGCGGTGGACGAGTCCGTCGTCCTCTTCCGCGCCATCAGCGGCGATCACTTCGACGAGGAAGAACACCGCAAGCGCAGCCAGGAGGGCGTCAGCCGCAGCTTCACGCCGGCCGGGGTCGCCCGGCAGACGGCCGCGATCGCGGGAAGCCCCGATCGCACGGCGCGGCTCGGCAAGGTGACCGTGCCCGCCCTCGTGGTCCACGGCCTCCAGGACCCGCTGGTGAAGCCCTCGGGCGGCATCGCCACCGCGAAGGCGATCCCGGGTTCACGCCTGCTGATGTTCGGCGACATGGGCCACGATCTGCCGCGCCCGCGCTGGCTCGAGCTGCGCGACGCCATCCTCACCAACATCCGCCGCGCCGGGTGACAAGACGCCCGAACGGGCGTCCGTTCAGCGCAGGTGCTCGACGAGCCGGCGGCCGGCAGGGGCCAATCCGGTGAAGGCCATGCCCGGATCGTAGAGTGCCGCCATGGTTGCGTCAGAAGGAACGGTCACGCCGGCGATCATCGCCGACCCCGCCGAGGTCACCGGCCACTGGCTCCAGCGGGTGCTGGCGGCGAACGGGCACGATGTCGAGATCGTCTCGATCAGCCGCGAGTCCGTGGGCACCGGACAGATGGCCCACAACGAGCGCTACAAGCTCACGTATGCCGGCGACGCCGGTGACGCGCCCGCCTCCGTCGTGATCAAGTTCCCGTCCCCGAGCGAGGAGAGCCGCGCCGCGGGGGCGGCGGGCGGCTATCGCAACGAGGTCCGCTTCTACACCGATCTCGCGCCGGATCTCGCGGTCGTCGTCCCCGACTGTCTGTACGGCGCGGTCGCGGACGACTCCACCGTGTTCACCCTGGTGCTCGAGGACCTCGCCCCGGCCCGCCAGGGCGATCAGATCGCGGGCGCACCGGACGAACAGGTCCTCCTCGCGGTCGAGAACCTCGCCGGTCTCCATGCGCCGCGTTGGGACGATCCCACCCTCGACGACATCGAATGGCTGCAGGCCAGCGGGGCCGACGCGATCGCCTACATCGAGATGATCACGCCGATGTTCGTCGATCGCTATCAGGCCCGGCTGTCGGACGACGCCCGCACGATGGTCGAGACCTTCGCGGCGAACATCGGCAACTGGATCGAGCGCGAGCCGGCGGCCCGCACCCTGGTTCACGGCGACTATCGGCTCGACAACCTCATGTTCGCGTCGGCCTACGGCGGGGCACCGGTGAGCACCGTCGACTGGCAGACGATCGGCGTGGCCGCCGGTGGTCGCGATGTCGGCTACCTCCTCGGCAACAGCGCCGAGCCCGAGGACCGGCGACGCCACGAGCCCGAGGCACTCGAGCGCTACCGCGTCGCGATGGCCGCCGCAGGGGTGGAGCTCACCCCCGACGAGGTGATGGACCAGTACCGCCACGGCTCGTTCCAGGGCCCGTTCGTCACGATGCTGGGCTCGATCCTGGTCGGTCAGACGGACCGGGGCGACGACATGTTCATGGCGATGATCGAGCGGGCCGCGGCTCAGATCCTCGATCTCGACGCGCTCGACATCATCACCTGACCCCGGGCCGAGCGCACCTGGTCGACCACGAAGACGCCGAGCGCGCTCCAGATGAAGACGAAGCCGACGACCTGACCGCCGCTCCACGGCTCGTTCCAGACGACCGCGCCCAGGATGAACTGCAGGGTCGGCGCGATGAACTGGAGCATGCCGACGAGCCAGAGCTCGATCCGGCGGGCCGCGTTGGCGAACAGGAGCAGGGGCGCCCCGGTCATCACGCCGGCGCCGAGCAGCCACAGGTCCCGACCCGGCACGGACACGCCCGCGATCCCGTCGCCCATGGCGGCACGGATCGCCAGCGCGACGAGGGCGATGGGCACGAGGGCGAGCATCTCGAGGGTGAGCCCGTCCAGCGAACCGGCCGGGGAGGTCTTTCGGATCAGGCCGTACGCCGCGAACGACGCGGCGAGGCTGAGCGACACCCACGGAAGCGAACCCACGTCGATCGTCAGGATCATGACGCCGACCGCGGCGATCGCGACGGCGACCATCGAACCGACCCGGAGCCGTTCGCCGAGCACGAGGACACCGAGCACGACCGACAGCAGCGGGTTGATGAAATAGCCGAGGCTCGTCTCGATGACCCGTTCGTTGGTGACGGCCCACACGAAGATCAGCCAGTTCCCGCCGAGCAACGTGGCGCTCAGGACGAACATCCCGGCGGCTCGCCGGTCGGCGATGTGGGACCGCATCCGGGTGAAGGTCCGTCCGCCGACGTGGAGGGCGAGGAGCAGGAACGCGGTCGCCACGGTCCGGGCGAGCACCACGTCGAGCGAGCCGACATCGTCGACCAACCGCCAGTAGATCGGCGACAATCCCCAGAGGACATAGGCCGAGGCCCCGATCAGCACGCCACGGTTCATGGCGCGACGCTACCGGTCGCTGCCGGGGACGCTGTCGAGGAATTCGTCCACCTCCTCCGCCGTGCGGAGATGGTGCACGGTCAGGTGGTCGAGCGCCGGCCGGGCGAGGTGGACGGGAATCCGCTCCCGATAGATCGGGTGATGCACCCACGCCCAGCGGATGATGTTGTGCTCGGGCGCCCAGCGGAAGAAGTTGCGCATCGGCTCGCGGATCTCGTTGCCGAAGAGTTTCTGTCGGGTCACGGCGCGGCGCACGGTTCGCTTCGCGGTTCGCCAGGTGACGAGCGGGCGGGCGTGGTCGAGCCACACCACGGTGTCGGCCCGGGCGAGATGGAGGTCCTCGGCCCTCGACAGATAGTTGCCGCAGATCGCCCAGCCCTGCGGCGCGGCGTCCATCCGAGCGACGAGCGAGGATCGGAACTCGGCGGCGGTGGCGGACTCCCAGTCGGTCACGTGGAAGAGGCCGTCGAGTTCGATGTGGACCAACCCGAGTCGTTCGGCGAGCGCGGCGGCGAGCGTCGACTTGCCGTTGCCCGGCCCTCCCATCACCACGATCCGTCGCACCGGGGCGAGCCTACGTCAGGGCGAGTCAGTTCTCTTGTTGAACTCACTTGCCCGACCCACTAGAACGGAGCCACGTCGAGACACCGGAGGGTCCTCCATGAGCGACACGACCACCGACCAGCAATGGCACCAGACCGCCTGCAACCTGTGCAGCGTGAACTGTGGGGTCGAGATCAAGCTGGGCGACGACGGGCGCACGTTCGCCCGCGTGCGGGGCGACAAGGCGAACCCGGCCAGCCAGGGCTACACGTGCGAGAAGGCGCTGCGGCTCGACCACTACCAGAACGGTCCCCATCGGCTCACCAGCCCGATGCGGCGCACCGCCGACGGCAGCTACGAGGAGATCGACTGGGACACCGCGATCCGTGAGGTGGCCGCCGGGCTCGCCCGGGTCCGCGACGAGCACGGTGGGGAGACGATCTTCTACTACGGCGGCGGCGGTCAGGGGAACCACCTGCCGGGCGGCTATTCCGGGGCCACCCGCAAGGCGCTGGGCATGAAGTACTCGTCCAACGCCCTCGCCCAGGAGAAGACCGGCGAGTTCTGGGTCGACGGGCAGCTCTTCGGTGCGATGTCGTGCCACACCACGCCCGACATGGAGCACACGGCCTGCGCGGTCTTTCTCGGCAAGAACCCGTGGCATTCGCACGGGATCCCCCGAGCCCGCACCGTCATCAAGGAGATCGCCAACGACCCGGAGCGCACCCTCGTCATCATCGACCCGCGGGTGACCGAGTCCGCCGAGCTGGCCGACATCCACCTCCAGGTCCGCCCCGGCGGCGACGCCTGGCTGCTCGGCACGATGCTCGCGATCCTGCTCACCGAGGGCCTCGCCGATCGGGCGTACCTCGCCGAGCATGCCAACCGGCTCGACGAACTCGAAGCCCTGGTCGCGGGCGTCGACCTCGACGTGTGGGCCGACAAGGCCGGGATCCCGCTCGACGAGATCCGCCACGCGACCGAGACCATCGCCGCGGCCGAGAGCTGTGCGATCTTCGAGGATCTCGGCATCCAGATGGCGCCCCACTCCACGCTCAACTCCTGGTTGGAGAAGCTGATCTTCATCCTCACCGGCAACTTCGGCGTGAAGGGCGGGATGAACCTCCACACGGCGTTCGGCAAGCTGAGCGGCGGTGGCGGGGGCGGTGATCGTCGGACGCCGGTCGGGAACCACCGGATCCTCGGCGGCCTGATGCCCTGCAACGGCATCCCGGACGAGATCCTGACGACGCATCCCGACCGGTTCCGTGCCGCGTTCGTGGAGTCGTCCAACCCGATCCACTCGCTCGCCGACTCGCCCCGCTGGCGTGAGGCGTTCGAGGCGCTCGAGTTCTCCGTCGTGATCGACGTCGCGATGACCGAGACGGCGCGCTGTGCGGACTACGTCCTCCCCGCGAGCTCCCAGTACGAGAAGGCCGAGGCGACCTTCTTCACGTTGGAGTTCCCCGAGAACTACTTCCACCTGCGCAAGCCACTGGTCGCTCCGCTGGAGGGCACCCTGCCCGAACCGGAGATCCACCGCCGGCTGTGCCGGGAGCTCGGCGCCTACACCGACGACGACCTCGCGCCGCTGCATGCAGCCGCAGCGGAGGGCCTCGACGCCTACGCCGACGCGTTCTTCACCGTGCTCGGGGACAACCCGGGCCTCGGGAAGCTCCTGCCGGTGGTGCTCTACGAGACGCTCGCCCCCGTGATGCCGGAGGGCATGGAGTCCGCCGCGGCCATCTGGGGACTCTCGCAGACCTTCGTCGCCGGCAACGCGGACTCCGCGGCCCGGGCCGGCTTCACGACCGGGAACGAGCTCTTCGAGGCGATCGTGACCTCCCCGAGCGGCGTTGCGTTCTCACGCGATCCCTACGACGTCACCTGGGAGCGCATGCGCCACGAGGACAAGAAGATCGACCTCGTGGTCGACGAGCTGGTCGACGAGTTCCGCTCGTTGGCCGACGAGGACCCCCGGGTGCACGACGACGAGTTCCCCTTCATCCTCGCCGCGGGCGAGCGCCGATCGTCCACCGCCAACACGGCGATGCGCGATCCGGAGTGGCGCCGCAAGCACCCGACCACCGGTCTGCGACTGTGCACGGAGGACGCAGCGAAGCTCGGCGTCGAGGACGGCGCCAAGATCCGCATCGTCACGAAGCGGGGCGAAACGGTCAGCAGCGTCGAGATCTCCGACTCGATGCGGCCCGGCCACATCTCGCTGCCGAACGGTCAGGGCCTCTCCTACCCCGACGCCGATCCCGAGATCGACCTCGGCGTGAGCCCCAACGAGCTGACCTCGATCGAGGACCGCGACTGGTTCGCGGGCACCCCCCACCACAAGCACGTGCGGGCCCGCCTGGAGCGGGTGTGAGGCGCACGCGCTTCGACGACGCCGAGTGCCCGATCGCCCGGGTGACCGATCTCTTCGGCGACTGGTGGACGCCGCTCGTGCTGCGCGACGCCATGTACGGCATCACCCGGTTCGAGGACTTCCAGCACGAGCTCGGGGTGAGCCGCGCCGTGCTCACCGCTCGGCTCACCCGGCTCGTGGACGAGGGCTACATGGAGAAGGTCCCCTATCAGGACCGGCCGGTTCGCCACGAGTACGTCCTCACGGACAAGGGCCGCGCCATGTGGGACGTCCTGGCCGTCATGTGGCGCTTCGGCGAGGATCACCTGTGGGACGACGGTGAGCAACCCCTCGTCGAGCTGGCGTTTCGCGACACCCGCGAGCCGGTGCGCCCGGTCGTCGTCGACGAGGCCACCGGGCGGCCGGTCACGCTCGACCAGATCCGCATCCGCAGCCGCCGCTGACGCGGGGCGACGGAGGTCAGGCCGCGAGGGCGGCGAGGCGGGCGGCGAGCTGCTCGGCCGACAGGGCGCCGGCGCGCTCCAGGATCGTGCCGTCGGCGGCGACGAAGATCCACATCGGTGTGCCCGAGAGACCCAGTTCGGTCGCGAGCGTGAACGCGCGGTCATCGACGATCGTCGGATGGTCCCAGTCGTTGTCGGCCAACCAGTCGCCGGGCGGGAAGTTGGGCCGGGCGGGATCCGACCATGTCGCGATCACCTGGATCTCGACGCCGGCGGGAAACTCGTTGCCGGCCGCCAACCACGCGTTGAGGGCGTCGAGCTCGTCCTGACAGTGGCTGCACCAGTGGGCGAGCAGCATCAACGCCCGCGGGGAACCGTTGGCGAACTCAATCGCCGTGCCCGTCGTGTCGGAGCCGGACACGGTCCCGATCGTCATGCCGACCGCGGGGTCGGCGCCGGTCGCCGGCCGCAGCGGGAGCGACGCCCCGTCGTACTCGACATCGCCGAAGGCGAACGGGTCATCCCCGTCGTCGCCCTGGGACGCGGCAATGACCGCGACCGCGATCACCAGTACGACGACACCGATGATGGCGATCGGCAACCAGGGCGGGAGACCTCCTTGCGACGGCGTCGGTCGACGGCGGGAGCGCGGGCGGGTGTTCATCGGGGGGTCCCCTCTCGGAGGATGGTCGGAAGGGCGGCGAGGGCGAGGATCAGGACGAACCCGCTCCCCGCCATCCACGGGATCGTGACGAAACCGAACTCCTCGACATACGCCGAGGTGCACGGCGCCGTGAGACTGCACGACGCCTCGGATGCCCAGTCGGGGTTGTGCTGGATCAGCCAGTGCCAGGTCGAGACGAGAAGGCCCGTCCCGGCCAGCACCGCAACGGTCAGGCGGGCGCTTCCCTCCCGTCGCAGCGCCGCGACGCCGGCGACAACCACGATCGGGTACATCGCGATCCGCTGGAACCAGCAGTAGCGACAGGGCTCGAAGTGCGCGATCTCGGAGTAGTAGAGCGAGCCGAGTGTGGACGCGAGCGCGACGACGGCGATCAACGGGAGCGCCCGGTCGCGCGTCCACCAGACGAATCGGTCGAGGGTGACCGACCGCGGACCGGCGAGCAGGCCCACGACGAGGAGGATCGTCGCCGCATTCGCCAGCAGTGCCAGGGTCGCCGTGAGCGCGGCGACGTCGTTCACGGACATCACCCCTCCACTCCAACGAAGCCCGGGGCCGGCGGCCAGGGACCTAAGGCCCGGTCTCGCCCGCCAGACTGGTGACATGCGTCTCGTCGATCTCGTCGCCGCCACCGCGGACGTCGCCGCGACCCGGGCCCGCACGGAGAAGATCGCCCGGCTCGCCGATCTCCTGCGCACCGCGTCGGCCGGCGAGATCGCCGTCGTGGTCGGCCTCGTCTCCGGTGATCCGCGTCAAGGACGGATCGGCGTCGGCTGGGCGACGGTGCGCGACGCCGTGTCCGGGACCGCCCCGGAACCCAGCCGCACCGTGGCCGATCTCGACGCCCTCCTCGACGAGATCGCCTCGACCCACGGGGAGGGTTCCCAAGGGACCCGCCATGATCTGCTCGTCGACTTCCTGTCCCGGACCACCGCGGCCGAGGCCGACTTCGTGCGCCGTCTGCTCATCGGCGAGCTCCGCCAGGGCGCGAACGCCGGCATCGTCACCGACGCCGTCGCCAAGGCGACGGAGGTGCCCGCCACGGTCCTGCGCCGGGCGGTGATGCTGTCCGGCGACCTCGGTGCCGCTGCCGAGATCGCGGTCCGTGACGGCCGCCCCGGCCTCGAGGCGGTTGGCCTCGAACTCCAGCGACCGATCCAGCCGATGCTCGCGTCCACGGCGAAGAGCGTCGACGAGGCGATCGCGGACATCGGCAGGGCGTCCGTCGAGTGGAAGCTCGATGGCGTGCGCATCCAGGTGCACAAGGACGACGACGCGGTCCGGGTCTGGACCCGGAACCTGAACGAGATCACGGGCGGGGTCCCCGAGGTCGTGCGGGTCGTGCGCGCCCTCCCCGCCCGGTCGCTCGTGCTCGACGGCGAGGTGCTCGGCGTGACCGACGAGGGCGATCCGCTGACGTTCCAGGACACGATGGCGCAGACGGCCGGGAGCAACGACTCGACCATCGCGCCGTTCTTCTTCGACCTGCTTCATCACGACGGCGAGGACCTGCTCGACACACCCCTGGAGGAACGCCTCATCCGGCTCGGCGAGATCGCCGGGCAACGCAAAGTGCCCGGCATCATCACGGATGACGGGGCGGCAGGCCGGGCCGTGCTCGACGAGGCGCTCGCCCGGCACCACGAAGGCGTGGTCGTGAAGGCGGCGGACTCGCCGTATCAGGCGGGTCGGCGGGGGAAGACCTGGCGCAAGGTGAAGCCCGTCCACACGCTCGACCTCGTCGTCATCGGCGTCGAGCACGGCAGTGGCCGACGGGAGGGATGGCTGTCCAACATCCACATGGGTGCCCGCGACCCCGACACCGGTGGCCTCGTCATGGTCGGCAAGACGTTCAAGGGGATGACGGACGACATGCTCCGGTGGCAGACGGCGCGGTTCCGCGAGCTCGCCATCGACGACGACGGTCGACAGGTCACCGTGCGCCCCGAGCAGGTGGTCGAGATCGCGCTCGACGGCGTACAGCGCTCGACGAGGTACCCGGGCGGCGTCGCCCTGCGCTTCGCCCGCGTCGTGCGCTACCGCGACGACAAGACGCCCGAGGAGGCCGACACGATCGCGACCGTCCAGGCGATGCTCGGCTGAGTCGACGCGCAACGTGTCGACCCTGCGGGGAACGGGCAGACTGAACGTCATGCCGGATCTCGCCCCCCTCGAAACGACCACCACCACCGAGGAGACCGTCACCAATCCGGTGACCGAGGACGGCGACCACGATCGCTTCGCCCACTACGCCCGCAAGGCCGACATCACCCGCGCCAGCGTCGAGGGCACCCCGGTCATGGCCATCTGCGGGAAGGTCTGGGTGCCGAGCCGGGATCCGTCGAAGTACCCGGTCTGCAAGACGTGCGCCGAGATCAAGGCCAAGCTGGACGCCCGCAACAACAACTGAATCCACGATCGACAGCAGACAGGACCGAACCATGAGGATCTCGATCAACGGCAGCTCCGAGCTGATGCACGCGGACGTGCCCCGGCTCGTGGCCCACGCTCGGGCCGCGGCTGACGACGGCATGGCCGGCTGGTGGTTGGCCCAAACCGGGCTGGTCGACGCGTTGACCGTCCTCGCGCTCGCCGGTGAGGGCACGGGCGACATGGAGCTCGGCACCGCCGTCAACGCCACGTTCCCGATCCATCCGACCGCGCTGGCCGCGAAGGCGCTCACCGCCCAGGCGGCGGTCGGTGGACGCCTCACGCTCGGGCTCGGGGTCAACCATGCACCGGTCGTGGATCACACCTGGGGCATGGCCTTCGAGAAGCCGATCCGGCACATGCGCGACTATCTCAGCTCCCTCCAGCCGCTCCTCGAGACCGGCGCCGTCGACTATGCCGGCGAGGACTACACCGCCCGCTTCGACGGTGTGCGCCCGACCCAGGACACGCCGGGACTCGTGATCGCGGCGATGGGTCCGCAGATGCTGAAGCTCGCCGGCGCCCGTACCGACGGCACGATCCTCTGGATGACCGGCGAGAAGGCGATCGCCGGCCAGATCGCGCCCAGGCTCAACGAGGCGGCCGCTGCGGCCGACCGCCCCGGCCCGCGGGTGATCTGCTCCCTGCCGATCGCCGTCACCGACGACGAGGGTGGCATGCGCGACTTCGTCGGACAGGTGCTCGCCGGCTACGGCGACCTGCCGTCCTATCGGGCGATGCTCGACCTCGACGGCCACGCCGGGCCGGGCGACGCGATGGTCTGTGGCGACGAGGAATCGGTTCGCCAGCAGCTGGGCGCTCTCGCCGCCGCCGGGGCCACCGAATTCGCCGCCGCCGAGATCGGCGACAGTAGCGAGGGCTTCGCTCGAACGCGTGCCCTGCTGCGGGACATCAACGCCCGAGTCTGAGGTTCACTTCGGACTGAAGCTGCCGATGGAGAGCAATGCTCTCCCGCGCCCGCCGTGCCACCGCGACGCCGCTCGCATCGGTGCTGCTCGTCGTCGCGCTGCTCGCACTCGTCCTGCTCAGCTCACCCGTCGGCGCGCAGGAGGGTGATCAGGGAGAACTCGAGCTCCAGAGCCCGAACGACGCGTTCACCGACAGCCCCGCTCCGGGCCAGTCTCCCGGCCCGCCAGGCGCGGTGTGGGATCCCGATCTCAACGACCAAGCCCTCGAACTCCTCTTCCTCGAGATCGCCCTCCTCGAGCACCTCGACGCGTTCGCGGGCGGCGACACCCCGGCGTTCACCGCCATCCACGACGCCTACGGCCCGTGGCCCGCGGAGGTCCCGCGCGAAGAGATCGTCGACATGCTCTACGAGGTCGATGCCCGATTGGCCGATACCAAGACGGCGATCTTCGCTGCGCTCGGGAGCCCGGCGACGCTCGAACAGCCGCTCGACGACATCCCCGCGGTCGAGAAGGCCCGCATCGCGAACGGCGACGTCAGGGTCGTGCCGAGCGAGCTGTACATCGCCGCGTTCCACGACCTGCTGACCTTCGGCGACGCCCGTGCGTTGCGCACGGCCGGGATCCTCGATGCCGTCGTTGCCGACGAGCTGCCGCTGGCCCTCGAGATCCTGGCGGATCCGGCGGACATCAACCAACTACGCCTCGGCGACAGCCAGGTTGCGGCCCAGCCCACCGGCATCCAGGCCCGCCTCGACGCCCTCGACGGCGAGCCCGGTGACGGCGGAGCGCCGTGGGTGACCATCCTCGCCATCGCCGGCCTCGGGCTGCTGGTCGGTGTCGCCCTCACGATGCTGCTGTTGCGGCGCCGGCGCGGCGATCGGCCGGCGAGCCGCGACCGCGTCACCGAACTGATCTGGGAGGCCCACCGGCGGCTCTCCGGCGCGACCGAGGAGGAGGACGTCGTCGCCATCGGCGCGAGCACGGCGGCCGCGATCACCGACTCGACCAGTGCCTATGTCTTCCGCGCCACCGACGACGGCCTGCGCCGGGCCGGTACGGACAGCGTGACCACGACGTCCGCGCTCCAGCGCGTTGCGGAGACGGCACAGCCTCTGCTCACCGAGCTCTCCGGCGACGCCGCGATCGGGACCGCCGCGGTGTGCGCCGTCCCCCTCGTGAGCGACGCGACCATGGCCGGCATCCTCGTCGCTCGCCGGGAGCTGGAGCGGCCCTACGGCAACGACGACCGCCACCGACTCGAACTCCTCGCCCCCGCGCTGGCCGGCGCCCTGCTGTCCGCCGACCAGCTCGACTCGTTCGAGAACCTGGCGATGGTCGACGGGCTCACCTCGCTCGGCAACCGACGCCGCCTCGACGGCGATCTCGAGACGACACTCGCGGCCGCCGTGGCGAACGACACGCCGGTGGCGTTCGCCATGATCGACGTGGACCACTTCAAGCAGTTCAACGACACCCATGGCCACGAGGCCGGTGACGTCGCGCTCCAGACCGTGGCCCGAGTGATCGAGAACAACGTCCGCGCCACCGATGTCGTCTATCGCTACGGCGGCGAGGAGTTCTCCGTTCTCCTCCCGACCGCGACGGTCGCGGAGGCCCGTGAGGCCGGGGAGCGGATCCGAAGTGCGGTCGAGCACGCAGAGATCACCGGCGGCGAGACCCAACCCGGGGGGCGCCTGACCGTCTCCGTCGGCATCTCGACGCTGGAGGCGGGTCCGGCCGAGAGCCTCAAGACCCGAGCCGACGGCGCCCTGTACCGGGCGAAGGCGATGGGTCGGAACTGCAGCGTTCTCGCCTGACGGCGAACCGTGCGTGGCAGCGCCGGACCTGCGAGGATCAGGACGCTTCGTATCGTTCAACCAGGAGTCACTCGTGAAGGTCGCCGTCGTCTACGAGAGCCGCACCGGCAACACCGCGCGCGCCGCCGAAATAGTCGGTGCCGCCGCGGAATCGCTGGGCCACGAGGTCGGCGTGTGGGAGTCACGAAAAGCCAACCTCGACTTCCTGCGCGACGCGGACATGGTGTTCGTGGGCACCTGGACCGACGGACTCATCATCGGGGGTCACCGCCCCGGCGATGCCGGTCGCCTGCTCGATCTCCCGGGCATCTGGGGCAAACCCACCGCCGGGTTCCTCACCTACGCCGTCCACGCCGGCAAGGTCGTCGACGGACTCGCCGACGTCGTGAGACTGCGGGGCGGCGACTGGATCGGTGGCAACGTCTTCAAACGCCACAAGCTCCCCGAGGGCATCGCCGGGTTCGTCGTGGCCGCGCTCGATGAGGCCGGCGTGCGCCTCGGCACCGCCGCCGACGCATGACCGCGCGGCGGGTCGTCGTCTGGGGCACGGGCAACGTCGGACGTACCGCCATCCGCACGGTGCTCGCCCACCGGGACCTGGAGCTCGCCGACGTCGTCGTGCACAGCGCGGCCAAGGTCGGGCAGGACGCCGGCGACCTCGCCTCGATCGGCACCACCGGGGTGCTCGCCACCGACGATGTCGAAGCCGTGCTGGGCCGACACCCGGATGCAGTCGTGTACGCCGCGAGTGGCGACACCCGACCGACCGAGGCGCTCGAGGACGTGCTGGCCTGCCTGCGCGCCGGAGCCAGCGTCGTCACGCCGGCGATCTACGGACTCCTGCACCCCGCCACCGCCGATGCCCGGTTGCGGGCCAAGGTGGACGGGGCGTGCCAGACCGGGGGGTCGAGCTTCTACGTGTCCGGCATCGACCCGGGTTGGGCGCAGGACATCCTGCCCCTGCTCGTGTCCGGTGTCGCCGGTCAGATCGACGAGATCCGGATGCAGGAGCTCTTCGACTACTCGACCTACGACGCGCCGGAGATCGTTCGTGAGGTGATCGGCTTCGGCAAGCCGATGGACTACCTCCCACCCATGCTCATCCCCTCGGTACCCACGATGATCTGGGGTCCCATGATCCGCACGGTGGCCGACGGACTCGGCGTGGAGGTCGACGACATCACCGAATCGATCGAACGCCTGCCCCTGAGCGAGCCGGTCGACACCGTCCAAGGTCGTTTCGACGCCGACACCCAGGGCGCGTTCCGCTTCGCGGTGACCGGGCACATCGGCGGTCAACCGCGGCTCGTCGTCGAGCACATCACCCGGATCGCGCCCCACATCGCTCCGGACTGGCCGATGCCGGCGCCCGGCAAGACTGGCGAGCATCGCCTCGTGGTCGAAGGGCGTCCCCGTCTGGAGGTGTCGATCCATGCCACCGACGGCACCGACAATCCGGCGGACGGCGGCAACGCCACGGCGGCCGCCCGCCTCGTCAATGTGATCCCAGCGCTGGTCGACGCCACCCCGGGGGTCAAGGGCACGCTCGATCTCCCGCCGGTGGTCGGCGGAGGGCTCGGCGGTCACCTCCCCGCCTAGTACCGATTCCGGTACTGCGGCGAAAGGTTTCAGCTTCGTGACGATCGGGAACCACGAGGGTGTCCCACACGTCAAGAGTGCAACCCTTCTCTTCGAGGCATCTCCCCCATGCGTACTCACATCCAGGGCTTCGCCCTCCTTGCACTGCTGATCGCTGCCATCTGGGGCGCGGTCCGGCTCGCGTCGCCGGCGCTCAGCGAGGCGTTGGGCGAGGACGGTGCGTTGCAGGCCGAATCGAGCGAGGACACGGTCGATCTGACCACCGACGCCGTGCCCGATGCACCCCTGTCGTTCGAGGAGGTCACCCGCCTCCAGTTCAACCTGCTGCGGGCCGGGTTCTTCGAGGACCTCGGCGCCGTGGACGGCTATCTCGGGGTCAACACCCGGGCGAAGATGGCCGAGGCCGCCACGGCATGGGGCCTCGACGAGCCGAGCGATCGGGAGCTCTACGAACACGCGGAGCTGCTCTACGCCCAGCAGGAGTTCCTCCCCGGCTGAGCCCGTCGGGTTCGGGTCCGCCGAGTCGACGGATCGCGGCCATGATGAGGCCGTGAGCAGTTCGCCTCCCGAGCCGACCGCGGCGATGACCTACCGTCCGTCGCACCCGCTCGACATCGGGTTCGCGGTGATGGGGGCGAAGACGGTCCGCCGGCGAGCCGGCGTGTACTGGTGGACGACCGAAACGCCCGAGGGGAGCGCCGTCGTCGCGTTCCGCAGCGGATCCGGCGTCGTGCGAGCGGACGGGTGGGGTCCGGGTACGGACTGGGCGTTCACCCGACTGCCGGCGCTGCTCGGCGCCGACGACGACCCGTCCGAGTTCCGCACCGACCACCCGACCGTGCGGGCCCTGGGTGAACGGTTCGCATCGGTGCGTATCGGCGCGACCGGCCGCTGGTACGAGTCGCTCGCCACCGCCGCCATCGGACAACGGGTCGTGACCGCCGACGCCGAGGCCAGCCGCCGCCACCTCTGTGCGCGCTACGGCACTCCCGCGCCGGTCGGTCCGTCCGCGTGTTTCCCGACTCCCGCGGCCCTGCTGCGCCTCACCGACCACGACTTCCACGCCGTCGGCATCGAACGCAGCCGGGCCCGGGTCCTGCGAGTGGCGGCGAAGTACGCCGACCGGATCGAGCGGCTCCACGAGATCCCGGCCGCCGATGCCACCGAGTGGCTCCAGCGACTCCCGGGCATCGGGCCGTGGACCACCGGCCTCACCACCGCCGTGGCCGGCGGCGATGCCGACGCGGTGCCGGTCGGCGATCTCCACATCCCGCGGATGGTCAGCTTCGCGCTGACGGGAGTCGAGGGCGACGACCAGGCGATGCTCGAGGCCCTCGAGCCGTTCGCCGGCCACCGCCAACGCGTGGTGCGCATGGTGAAACTCGGGGGTGGCGGCAAGGAACAGCACCGGCCCCACCCGTTCCGCTACGACATCAGCCGGATCTGACCACCCGCCGTTGCCGGTAGCCGACCGTCTTCTCGATGTAGTCGCAGGCGTCCGGCGTGGTGCAGTTCGTCTCGCCGTGATCGACGTCGACCGCCCCGATCCGGCGGCCGGCGCTCATCGCGAGCCGCTGGAGGGCGGCGTTGCGCAGCGCGATGCAGATGAGGGCCATGTTCATCTCGTGGCGCACCCGATTCGGGCGGTCGTGGATCTCGTCCTCGATCTGGCGCACGAGCCCCCGCAACTCCGCGATGTCCCACAGGTCCTCGTCCTCGCAGGTGCGGGCCAACACGCCCCACCCGGCACTCGCGACCCACTCGCCCTTGCGGTCGCGCCATGCATCGCTGCGGGACCGGGCGACCGACGAGGCCCCAACGACGTCGGCGACCGCGCCGGCCGTCTGGTAGCAGACCGCGTCACGGGCCCACTGATCCGCCAGCTTCGCGGTGAATTCCTGCGGCTCGACGATCTTGGCGGCGAGCATCCGGGCATCGTGGTTCCCGGTCGCCCAGAGCGCGAGCCCGAGGTCGTGGTCGGTCTTGATCTTCTTCTCCAGCTTGCCGAGGGCGCCGTAGCTCACGCCGAACATCGGCTCCTGCGCGCCGTGGCGCGCGTAGATCTTCCGGTTCTGGGCGGTGCCCTCGCGTTCGAGAGTCGACATGACCTTGTCGAGTTCCATGTGGCCGACGGTAGCCCGTCGACGGACGCCGATCAGGCGAGGTCGGCGGCGCCGAACGCCACACCGAAGCGCACACACCAGATGACGACGGTCGTGAAGCGGTCGAGATCGACGTCCGGCGGGATCTCGTAGTTCTGGTCGCCGATGTTGCCCTTGAGGTCCCCGAGGTCGACGAACTCGTCGTCGAAGTCACCGGGCGGCGCGTCGGCGGGCGCGGTCGACAGGTACACGTTGAGGTCGGGGCCGTTGTCGGTGGCGAAGTCCTCGAAGCGCAGGAAGCGCTGCTCGGTGCCGTCGTTGAGGACCAGAGCGGTGCCCTCGGCCGGATGACTGCGGTCGACGAACGAGCCGCTGACGAGCGTGACGATCTCCGGTTCGGGCATGTCGGGCATCGGATCGTCCGCCTCGTCCACCAGCTCGGTGCCGAGCTCGTCCATGGCGTCGTTCATCGCCGCCGCGTCGTCCTGCGAGAGCGCGTCGACTTCCAGGCCGGACGCACCGGCACCGCTGGCGAACACCGGTCCCTCCTCGTCGACCTTGTCGTCGAAGAAGAGCGTCTGGAATCCGAAATAGACGAACACGAGCCAGAACAGCACCACGCCGACCACGAGCCCGGCGGGGAGCGTGACCTTCCAGTTCTCACGGACCCAGGACAGAAGCGAGCGCATGACCCTCCAACGTCGATCTCCTCGCGATCGTTCCCGGAAACCTCTGCAACCGCGGGAACCGATCACCCCCGTCCGGCGTCTGAGGAACGACAGACTCCGAGGAGCCCCATGATTGCAACATTTCGTCGAGCGTGCGCCGTGGCGCTCGCCGCTTCCCTGGTGCTGGCCGCGTGCGGTGACGACGACGAGACGCCCGCCGCGGAGACGAACGGGACCGGACAAACCGTCGAAGGCACACCGGATGACCCCGGACCGACGTCGACCACCACGACCACGACGACACCGGGGGCCGACGCACCCGACTGTGTCGGCGCCGACTGGGTGGCCGTCGACGCCGGACCCTTCAGCTTCCACCGACCCCCCGATCTCGTGGACCAGGAGGTGCAGGGCATCGACTCGCTCGTCGGGTTCTACGAGCGCGACGGGATGACCGCCGGGTTCGACTTCGGCTGGTACTCCGGCAACGAGACGCAGCGCTATCCCGACGAGGCCGAGTCGATCACGATCGATGGCCTGACCGCCGACTTCGTCCAGGTGGACGTGTCGGCCGACCCGGACGCCGACAGGCCGTTCCTGGTCGCGCTCTACGTGCCGATCCCGGGCGGCGCGAACGGCGCGCAGGACGCGCTCGCGTTCTGGGTCCGCTACGACGACGCGGCCGACCACGACGCGGCGGCGTGCATGGCCACGAGCGTGGACTTCACGTAGGCGTCGACGCGCCGGTTCAGCGAGGCTCGAGCTTCACGACCGGGATCGTGCGTTCGCACCGAGCCTGGTACTCCTCGTACTCCGGGTAGACGGCCACGGCGGTCTGCCAGAGCTCGGCGTGTTCGTCGCCCTCGGTGGGGCGAGCCGTGAAGTCCCGGACCTCGGCGCCGTCCTGGAGGGTGACGTTCGGGTCGGCGAGCAGGTTGAGGTACCAGGCGGGGTGCGTCGGCTGGCCACCCATCGACGCCACCACGAGGTAGGTGTCGCCGTGGGGCACCCGCACGAGCGGGGTCTTGCGCTGCACCCCCGACTTCCGGCCGGTGGTGGTGAGGATGATGCACGGGACACCGTTGAACTCCCCGCCCTCCTTGCCGCCCGTGCGCTCGTAGCGCTCGACATGGTCGGCCACCCAGTCGTAGGGGCTGGCCTCGTAGTCCTGTTCGCTCACGTGTTGCCTCCGGAGTCGACGAAGCGGACGACGACGAGGATGACGATCGCGCCGATGACCGAACCGATCCAACTCGAGGTCGAGATGTCGAACGAACCGTCGGACAGCAGCGATCCGAGCAGGCCGCCCACGAAGGAGCCGGCGATGCCGAGCAGGATCGTGCCGAGGCAGCCGAAGCTGCGACCGGTGTGGATGAACATCCGGGCGATCAGGCCGGCCAGGAAGCCGATCCCGACCAGTCCGAGCCAGTCCATCACGACCACCCGGATCCGGCGCCGGCCACCATGCCGTAGGGCCCCGACGGCCACCGGAAACAGTCGCGCATCAGCTGGTCGACCTGTTCGCGGGTGGCGACGCCCTCACTGACGACGCGGTTCGCCTCGCGCACCATCGCGAAGTACACCCGGTTGGCGACATACCCCCACGACTGGTCGGTGTCGTTGACGACGACCGGGTTCTTGCCCGCGGCACCGGCGAGCCGGACGATCGTGTCGACGGTCTCGTCGCTCGTCTCGGGGCCCTTCACGATCTCGGCGAGCTTCATGACCGGGGCAGGTGAGGCCCAGTGCCAGCCGACGAACCGGTCGGGCCGGTCGGTTCCCGCCGCCATCGCGGCGATGGGAAAGCCCGACGAGTTGCTCGCGAAGATCGTGTGCTCCGGCGCGAGGGCGTCGAGATCCCGCCAGAACCGGATCTTCAGCCCGAGGTTCTCCGGCACGGCCTCGATGATGACGTCGACGTCGACCGCCGGTTCGAGATCGGTCGTGAACGTCAGCCGCGCGAGTGCCGCGTCCGCCTCTTCCGTCGTCAACTTGCCGCGCTCGACGGCGCCGCGGACGCCGAAACGACCGGTGTCCACCCCCTCGCGGGCCGCGGCGAGCACGTCCTCGCTCAGATCCCGGCACACGACCTCGTGCCCGGCGATCGCCATCACCTGCGCGATGCCCGAGCCCATGACCCCGGCACCCATGACCCCGATGCGTTCACTCACTGTTCTGCCTCATGGGCGGAGTCTCGCAACGATTTCGTTCGGATGCATCTCGCGGTGTAGCCATCCGTGGTGAACGAGACCTCGCTCGCCGCGTCACCGTGGCGCATCTACGGGTTGATCGCCGGGGCGATCGGACTCGCCACGCTGAACTTCTCCCTGGTCTTCGTCGCGTTCGGCGAGATCGAGGCGACGTTCGACGTCAGCAAGGAGACGGTTTCCTGGGCGCTGACCGCGTTCTCGATCACGACCGCGGCCGTCTTCGTCCCGGCCGGCTGGGCCGCCGACCGCTTCGGACGGGCCCGGATGTTCCTCACCGGCTTCGGACTCTTCATCGTCGGCAGCGCCCTCGTCAGCATCTCGCCGACCGTCGAGTTCCTGATCGCCGCCCGCATGGTGCAGGCCGCCGGTCTCGCCATCGAGTCGCCGGCCTCGTTGGCGCTCGTGCTCGATGCGTTTCCGCCCGAGCGACGCTCGACGGCGGTCGGCGCGATGGGGGCCGTCGGCGGCGTGGCGACGGCGGTCGGTCCCGCGGTCGGTGGCGCCCTGATCGACAACCTGACGTGGCGCTGGGCGTTCTTCGTCAACGTCCCGCTCGGCATCATCGTGTTCGTCCTGGTCGCCCCGCGGCTGCCGCGAGACGACTTCGCCAGTCGGCGGCGTCGTCAGCCCCCCGATCTCGTCGGGGTGGTGCTACTGATGCTCGGCATCGCCGCGCTGGCGATGGGCATCGTGCAGAGCGACGACTGGGGGTACACCGATGGGCGCACGCTGGCCGCCATCGCGGTCGCGCTCGTCGTCCTGCCGATCCTGATCGCGCGGTCGGCCCGTCACCCCGAACCGATCCTGTACCTGCCACTGTTCGGCGACCACGACTTCCGGGTCGGCAGCTCGCTGTCGTTCCTGGTCGCGGGCACGTTCGCGGGCACGTTCCTCGCGATGGTCCAGCTCATGAGCCAGTCGTGGGGGCTCTCGCTGATGTGGTCCGGCCTGGCCGTGGGGATGATCCCGGCGATCGCGGGCCCGATGTCGGTGGTGGCGGGCCGCCTGGCCGACCGCTACGGCCATCGGGCCGTCATCCTGCCCGGTTCGCTCCTCCTCGCCGGATCCGCCCTGTGGATGTACACCCAGGTGACCGAGGAACGACAGATCCTCGCCGTGTGGGTTCCCTTCGTCGTGCTCTACGGCTTCGGGGTCGGTTGCGCCCACGCGGCAACGCAGGCCGCCGCACTCACGAACGTCACCGGCGATCGGCTCGGTATCGGCGGATCGATGAACCGGATCTCCCAGGAGATCGGACAGACGCTCTGCGCGGCCATCGTCATCGCCCTGCTCGCCCGCTACGGCGTGGTCGACGGGGTGAAGGCGTCCATGATCCTGCTGCTCGTGATGAGCCTGCTCGCGGCACCGCTCGCCGCCCAGCTCCGCCATCGCGGCCAACCGGCCTGACCCGGTGACGGCGACCCGGACACGGGACTGTCAGTGGCCGCGCCTACGGTGCGGAGGATGATCTCCTGCGGACACTGCGGCGACCGCCACCCCACGGTGGCCGAGGTGCGGTCCTGCTCCGGCGCACCGGCGGGCGCCGCGACGGCCGAAGAGCCGACGATGTTCGACGAGCCGCGAGCCGCCCGGCGGGCGCCCGACGCCGTCGCCCCGGTCGAGCTGACTGCCGCCTGGGACCATCTGGCCGGGCCGGCCGCCCTCGGCCGCAACGTGGTGGTGCTCCCCGGCCAGACCGCGCCGGCGCCCTGGGCCGACGCGCCCCGCATCACGGTGGACGACGGCCCCGACGCGATCGCGAAGCTGCGCGCGGCACGGGCCGACCGCGAGCGGGTCGTCATCGAGTTGGCGACCGACCTGCCGGAGCCCGATCCCGTCCTCGCGGTCGACTACTGGCACCTGTCGCCCGAAACCGACCTCGAGGGTGACATCCTCCGCCTCCTCGTGCTCGACCACAGCGTCGATGCGCGCCGGCCCGACGCCCCCACCATCGCCGCCGTCTCGGCGGCCGTCGCCGCCGGGGCGACCCCGCGTACCGCCGGGCCGGGCGACGTCGACACCCCCGACGGCCCGGCCTGGGTGGACGGCGGCCCGCTCGACTGGTTCGACGACATCGATCTCGGCGCGCCCGTCGTGCCGGCCGCCCATCTCGGCATCGGCTCGCTCGCCCCGCTGCGCCACACGCCCCCGGACGCAGACCTCGCCCCCGATCAGCTCGCCGCCGTCGCCCACGGCGGAGGTGGTGCCCGCATCATCGCACCGGCCGGCTCCGGCAAGACCCGCGTCCTCACCGAGCGGGCCCGCCATCTCGTGCGCGATCGCGGCATCGACCCGTCCACGATCTGCCTCGTCGCCTTCAACGTGCGCGCCCGCGAGGAGATGCAGGAGCGCACCACCGATCTCGCCGGGCTCGAGATCCGCACACTCAACTCTCTTGCGCTCGCGATCCTGAGCGGGCGAGGGCCGTTCGCGTCGCCGGCCGACCGGTCGGCCCCTCGGGTGATCGACGAACGCGAGGTCCGCCGTGTGCTCGACGACCTGGTCGGCGGACGCCGCCAGGCGATGGCCGATCCGATGGCGGTCTGGATCGAAGCGCTCACCGCGTCCCGACTCGGCCTGCGATCCCCGGCCGCCGTCGAGAAGGAATTCGGCGGCGACGTGAAGGAGTTCGCCTCGGTGCTCCCCGAGTTCCGTCGTCGCCTGCGGGGAGCCGGCGTGGTGGACTTCGACGAACAGATCCTCGGGGCCATCGAGGTGCTCTGCACCGACCCGGCAGCGCGACGAGCAGCCCGGCAGGCCTGCGGCGTGCTGCTCGTCGACGAGTTCCAGGACCTCACCCCGGCCCATGTGCTGCTGCTGCGGCTGCTGGCCGGCCCGCGGGCGGACGTGTTCGGTGTGGGCGACGACGACCAGACGATCTACGGCTACGCCGGCGCCTCCCCCTCGTGGCTCATCGACTTCGCCGACCTCTTCCCCGGGAGCGGCGCCCACGACCTGACGATCAACTATCGCTGTCCGCCCGCCGTCGTGAGCGGCGCCGCGACGCTGCTCACCCACAACCGACGACGGGTCGACAAGACCATCACCGCGGCGAAGGGCCGCGAGGACGGCGGCGACGCCCTGGAGATCGCGTCGTCCCCCGATCCGCTCGGGGCAACAGTGGCCGAGGTCACCCGCCTCGTCGAGCACGGCGTGGCCCCGGCCGACATCGCGGTGCTCACCCGGGTCAACGCCACGCTGCTCGGCCCGATGCTGCTACTCGGCGAGGCGGGCATCGCCACGAGCGCGCCGGTCGACGCCAATTTCCTCGAACGCACCGGCGTGGCGGGCGCGCTCGCCTGGCTGCGGGTGGCGGTCGCCCCGGAGCAGGCGCTCCCGGCTACGGCACTGGAGACCGCGGTCCGCCGACCGCCGCGCGGCATCAGCCGGCGGCTCGCCGAGTGGGTAGGCGAGCAGCGAAGCCCCCGCCAGCTGGACCAGCTGGCGGGCCGGCTCAACAACGCCCGCGATCAGGACAAGATCCTCGCGTTCGCCGAGGACGTGCGGATGATCCGCGGGCTCGCCGACGACGGGGCCGACACCGCCACCCTCCTCGCCGCGATCCGCGACCGCGTGGGGCTCGGCCAGGCCCTCGACAACCGGCTCGACGCGAGCCGCCGCTCCGTCGACCGATCGGCCCACGGCGACGATCTCGCCGCCCTGCTCGCAGTCGCCGGCGCCCAGCCGGACCCGAACCGGTTCGGACCATGGCTCGCCGAACGGCTCACCGACCGCGAGCCGGACTGGGCCGGCGTCCGGCTCAGCACCATCCACCGCGTGAAGGGACGCGAGTGGCCCCACGTCATCGTCCACGACGCGACCGCCGGGCTGATGCCTCATCGTCTGGCCGCCGATCGCGAGGAGGAGCGCCGGGTCTTCCATGTCGCCGTCACCCGCGCCAGCCGGCGCGCCCTGGTGACCACCGGCGAACCGCCGTCGCCGTTCGTCGCCCAGCTGACCACCCCGCGCGACCCCGATGCCGAACCGGAGCCGGAGCTGCGCCCGGCCCGAGCCCGCCCGACCGAGCGGAAATCCCGCGACGTGCCCGAGGTGGGCAGCCTCGCCGAGGCGAGCCTGCGGGAGTCGCTGAAGGCGTGGCGCAGTGAGACCGCCAAGGCGACCGGGATGCCCGCCTACGTGGTCTTCAACGATGCCACCCTCTACGACCTCGCCCGGCTGCGGCCGATCGACGACGACGAGCTGCTCGCGGTGCCCGGCATCGGCCCGGTGAAGATCGAGAAGTACGGCGAGGAGATCCTGGCGATCATCGAGGACGCGCTCGCCCCCGAGGACGACGAGTCCGTCTGAACTAGCGTCGCGGGCATGTGCCGCAACATCACCACGCTGCGCGGGCTCGAACCCGTCGCCACCGAGGAAGAGATCGTCGCCGCCGCCCGTCAGTACTGCCGCAAGGTCAGCGGCGTGCAGAAGACGTCCGCGGCGACGGAGGAGGCCTTCGAGCGGGCTGTCGAACTCGTCGCCGAGGCGACCCGCGACCTGATCGCCGCGCTCCCACCCCGCAAGGTTCCCCCGAAGACGGAACCGCCGCTTCGGCGCCTCGCCCGTCAGGGCTGACCGTCAGCTGACCGTCAGAACCCCGGCGTGTTCGCCGCGGTGCGGAACTCATCCAACCCGAGCGCACCGACGAACTCCGTCGCGAATCCCCGCCAGTCCTCGTCGAGCGGAATGCCCGACGCGTCGGCGGCGATGTTGAGCGAGCGGAAGATCGCGACCGTCTGGGCGGCCTCCACGACACCGGCATCGCCGACGGCCGCCCGCAGGGCCTCTCGTGCCGTGGTCAGCGACTCGTCGCGCCGCCATGCCGCCTCGGCGAAGGACGAGAGCGCGGCGGCCGCGGCCACGCCGGCGTCGCCGCCCGCGGCGCCGACGACCGCGCTCATGTCGGGGGTCTCGTCGATCGCACCACTACTCAGACCGAGCAGCATCGTGTGGGCGGACGTTCAATAGAAGCACTCGTTGAGCGCGCTCGTGCGCGCCGCGAGCAGCTCGACCTGCGGGCGGCTGAGCGCCCCCGTGGTCCACACCATGTCGGCGAACCGATCGCCGGAGTACATGGCGAACACGAGGTTGCGCCAGCGAATGTGATCGTCGCCCGCGAGGCTCAAGGAGCGGGCGACGTTCGGCCCCACCGCGTCGGCGGTCATGTCGATGTGTCCGCCGACGTCGGCCATGCCCTCGGGCCGCAGCCGACTCGGGTCGCCCGCGACGGGCTCCGGCAGGGGGCGAACGTCGGCACCGAGGGCCGCGGCCAGCTGGTCGACGGCCACGACCTGGCAGACGACCGAGGCGAGCTCGGCGTACGCCGCATCACCGAGTTCGGCGGTGATCACCCTCACGTCGTCGCGCGTCAGCGAGGACGGCTCGACCGCGATGCGCTCGACGAGCCCGGCGACGAACGGGGACAGGGCGGCGCCGGCGGCCTCACGGGACAGGGCCGCCAGGTCCGGAGCCTTCTCCCACAGCGGGCGGGGCGCGGCGGCGCGGGTCGCCGCGGCGATCGCCACCCGTTGGGCGCCGGTCCACCAGGCACCGGCCCGGGCGAGGCCGCTCCATGCCTCCTCGACGGCGGCATCGACGGTCGTGTGTCGGTCGAGACCCATGCCCGAGTCTGTCACCCGGGCGGCGGGCTCACTGCATGCCCCGCCCGCTCACGTTGCGTTGGCTGACCTCGACGAGCTTGCCCCGGCGCACGACATAGGACGTTGCCCGGTCGACGCTGTGCTGGCCGCCCCGGGCGCGCCCGGTGACGACATCGAGGGTCATGCCGTTGAGGATCGGCAGCAGGGCGACCGCCCGGAAACCGTCCTCCGGACCGGGGTTGGACCGCTTGTCCTCCTGGATCAGCTCGCCGGACTCCCAGATCCACACGTCGTCCACGCTGACGAACCGGCACCGATGGCTGCTCTTGCTCTTCGCGACCATCGCCCCGGGGCACACGACCACGTCGCCCTCGATCCACGGATCGACGCCGAGGCCGTCGCGGCCGAACCCGGTCTCGAACACTTCGGCGATCAGCGCCGCGTGGTCGCCCGCCGCGATCGCCCGCCGGCGCGCTTCGTCGTGCAGCGCCTCGGCCAGGTGGTGGAGCACCTCGTCGTTCAGCTTCGCGGCGAGCTCGACCGCGGTGTCGGGATCGTCGGTCAGATGCTTCACGATGGTGCCGTAGCGCCGAGTGGCCATGGCGGCAGTCTGCCCGGCCGGTGTGACAGCGACGGCGATCCGGTGTCGATGCGGTGGCAGACGAACAGATGTTCGTCCTACGATGCACCCATGTCGACCGAGACCCGCCGGGCCACCATCCTCCACGCGGACCTCGACGCGTTCTACGCCTCCGTCGAGCAGCGAGACGATCCCCGCCTCCGGGGCCGCCCGGTGATCGTCGGCGGCGGGGTCGTTCTCGCATGCAGCTACGAGGCGAAGCGCTGCGGCGTGCGGTCCGCCATGAACGGCGGGCAGGCACGCCTGCTGTGCCCCAACGCGATCGTGGTCGAGCCGAGAATGGACGCCTACTCCGAGGCGAGCGACGCCGTCTTCGAGCGCTTCCACGACTTCACGCCCTTCGTCGAACCGATCTCGGTGGACGAAGCGTTTCTCGACGTGACCGGGGCGGAGCACCTGTTCGGCCCGGCCCGCGAGATCGCGGCCCAGTTGCGCACCCGCGTCCTCGTAGACGTCGGCCTGCCCCTGTCCGTCGGTGTCGCCCGCACGAAGTTCCTCGCCAAGGTCGCCAGCGCGCAGGCCAAGCCGGACGGTCTCCTCTACGTCGAGCCGGGCCAGGAGCTGGCGTTCCTGCACCCGCTGCCGGTCGAGGTGCTGTGGGGCGTCGGTCCGGTCACGGCGGGGAAACTCCACGATCACGGTGTCGACACCGTGGGTGATCTGGCCTCCAGCGGTCGGGCCGACCTCCAGGGCTACCTGGGCCCCCACGCCGGCCGCCACCTCCGCGATCTCGCCCACAACCTCGATCCACGCCGGGTCGACACCGGTCGCCGGGACCGGTCCATGGGCGCGCAGCGGGCCCTCGGCAACCGGATCCGCACCCGAGAGGAACTGCGTCGCGAGCTGCTGGCGCTCGCCGAGAAGGTCGCCGCCCGCCTGCGCAAGGCGGACCGGGTCGCCCGCACCGTCACCGTGCGCTATCGCACCCAGGAGATGCGCTACGAGAGTCGGTCCCGCACCCTGATCGAGCCGAGCCAGAACACCGGCGTCCTGACCGCGACCGCCGATGAGCTCCTGCTCGACCTGGTCGACGGTCCCCATGGCCCCGGCGGCGCGCTCGGCCGCAAGGGTTGCACCCTGATCGGCATCACGTTCTCCGGGCTCGGCCGTCCCGACGCGATCCAGCTCGCCCTCCGGTTTCCCGAGGAGGGTCGGGAGACCACCGCGCTGGATGAGATGATGGACGACATCCGCGGGCGCTGGGGGAAGTCGGCGGTGGCCCGGGCCTCGCTGATCGACCATGCGGGCGGCATCCCCGCCCTCACCCGGCCGACGGCATTGGACGCCGACTAGCGGTGTCAGCCGGCGAGGACGATCTCCGGATCGCCGGACTCGAGCGCGGCGACCGCCGCCTCCGCCTCCGCCTCGGTCACGATGCCAGCGCCAACCGCACCGTCGAGGTCGCCGCCGCTCACCACGAGGATCATGGCCGCGACCACGCCGGCGGGGTCGGGCGAGGCGTCGTCAACCTCCGCACTGCCGTCTGCGATCTCGCCGTCCGCGCCGGTCTCCGCGACGGGCGGGGCGGCCACCGGTTCGGCGGCGACCGTCGTCGTCGGGTCGACCGAGCGTTCCGCCCCGGGGGCCGGGGCCGACTCGCCGCCGCACGCCGCGAGCACCACGGTCAAGAGACACACGACCGGCGCGAGCCGGCGGGAGATCGGGATGGACATCACTGCGGCGCCTCCATCACGGCGGTCGGACCGGCAGCCGGGGGCGGGGGCGGCGGATCGCCGAGGGTCGGCCCGGTGTCGGGGTAGGAGACCGCAGGCGGCGGGGCGGTCGGCGCCGGTGGTGCGTTCGTTGGGTAGGGCTCCGGCGGCGGCGACCCGACGTCGGCCCGCCCCTCGTGGCGCTCCTCGATCTGCGGGACGGTGACGAAACCCTCGTCCACCATCCGGTTCAGCCGACCCGCCACGCCGGCGAGGACCTCGGCCACCACCGCGTCGACCTCGTCCTCGGGCACGCCCAGCCCCGCGAGGAGGTCGGCGACGAGCTCGGAGACCCGTTCGTGCGACATCCCGTCGTCGAGGTCGCCGGTGGAGTCCGCGGCCCCGGCGAGCGGGACCGGGCCGATGGCGGCGAGCACGACCGCGCCGGCGACGGCGATCGAGCGGACGCGTCGACGTCGTGATCGCAGCAGATGCATGACGCTCCCTGTCGGATCCGACGGTGGGTGTGTGAGCCCCACGGCCGGTTTCGCGGGCTCGCCTCGGGTGCTAGACCCGACGCATGGAGATCGCCGAAGCACTCGAGTGGGCCGCCGGACGACGCAACGGGGTGCTCATCACGCTGCGCCGCGACGGCCGGGCCCAGTCCTCGGACATCGCCTACGCGGTGATGGGCGACACGATCAAGATCAGCGTCACCCACGACCGGGCGAAGACCCGCAACATCGCCCGCGACGGACGGGTACTGCTGCACGTCACGAACCCCGCCGCCTACTCCTACGTCTCCATCGACGCCACCGCCGAACTGTCGGACGTCGCGACGGCTCCCGACGACGCCGCCGTCGAGGAGCTGATCGAGGTCTACCGGGCGGTCGCCGGCGACCACGACGACTGGGACGAGTACCGCCGGGCGATGGTCGCCGACGGCCGATGCGTGATCCGGCTCACGCCCCGGTCCGTCACCGGCATGATCAACGGCTGACGTGGAGCGCAACTTCTTCGAGCACGTGCTCGACGCCTTCGAGGGGTTCGTCGACGACGAACTGGGCGAGCCGCAGGCGACATCGCACCGCCGGGGGCTGAAGGTCTGGTTCGGCGACGCCGAGGGGCGCGCCGCTCGCGAGCACTACGAGGCGCAACTCATCCGCGTGGACGGCGAGGCCGCCCTCGAGATCGGCTACCACGCCGAGTACCCGAAGGAAGCCGAGAACCAAGCCGCCCTGGACCGGCTCACGGGCACGGGCGCGTGGCGCAAGGCGCTGGGCAAGGACGCCGAAGCCGGACCGTTCCTCGGCATGGAGGGATGGCGTCGGATCTCCGAGGTCTGGGAACCGCCGGACCCCGACGACCCCGAAGCCCCGATCGAGATCGCGGCGCGACTCGCCGACTATGTGGACGCGATCGAGCCGGTACGACGTGCGACACTGACGACGTGACCGATCCGGCCCGCGGCGTTTTCTCCAACCGCACCCTCAACCTCCGCGGCGTGCGGGCCATCGGCTACGACATGGACTACACGCTGATCCACTACTTCGTGGACGAGTGGGAGCGCGCCGCGTTCGAACACGCCCGCGGCGTGCTCGCCGACCAGGGATGGCCGGTCGAGGACCTCACGTTCGATCCCGACGCCTTCACCCTCGGGCTCACGTTCGACCTCGACCTCGGCAACCTCGTGAAGGCCACCCGATTCGGCTACGCCGTGCGGGCCCAGCACGGCGATTCCCACCTGGGCTTCCGTGACCTGCGCGACACCTACTACGGCACCGTCGTGGAGCTGAGCGACGATCGCTTCGAGTTCATGAACACCCTGTTCGAGCTGAGCCGGGCCTCGCTGTGGTGCCAGCTGGTGGCCCGTCACGACGTGAAACCGCTGCCGGGGATCACCTCCTACGCGTCGCTGTACCGCGCCATCGACCATGCCCTCGGCACGGTGCACCGCGACGGTTCGCTGAAGGCCGCGATCGTCGCCGACCCCGAGCGCTTCGTCGACCCCGATCCCGAGCTGGTCCCGACGCTGCAGGAACAGCGCCTCGCCGGGAAACAGCTGCTGCTCATCACGAACTCCGAATGGTCCTACACCCAGCACATGATGAACTGGGCCGTCGACCGCTTCATGCCGGACGGCGAGACCTGGCGGGACCTCTTCGACATCGTCATCGTGGCCGCCGCGAAGCCCCGGTTCTTCTCCGAGCCGGGCCCGATCTTCCGGGTGGTCGACGAACGGCGCGGGCTGCTCGAACCCCACCTCGGCCCGCTGGTGCCCGGCGAGGTGTACCACGGCGGCAACGCCCGCATGGTCGAGGACAGCCTGGAGCACGATCCGGCCCAGTTCCTCTATGTCGGCGACCACCTCTTCGGCGACGTCCACGTCACCAAGGACGTGCTGCGGTGGCGCACCGCCCTGATCGCACGCGAGCTCGAGGCGGAAGTCGCCGCCGCCGCCGCGTTCGCCGACGACAGCACTCGGCTCCGCGAGATGATGGACGTCAAGATCGCTCGGGAACGGGCCCACTCGGCGTTGCGTATGGCCCGACGGCACAAGGTGGTGCAGGGCGAGGACCACAGCGAGCTGGATGCCGAGGTCGAGGCGGCCGCGGCCGCGGTGACCGAGATCGACGGCCGGATCGCGCCCCTCGCCCGCGCCGCCACCGAGCAGGGAAACCGCACCTGGGGCCCGCTCATGCGGGCCGGTATCGACAAGAGCCTCTTCGCCCGTCAGGTGGAGAAGTACGCCGACGTGTACACGAGCCGGGTCAGCAACTTCCGCGCCGAGACCCCCTACGGCTACATCCGCGCCGCGCGGGGGTCGCTCCCCCACGACGCAGCCACGGACTGACCGACCTCGGCCGCGTGGCCGACGTCACACCACCCGATCACGACCAACGGTCCGTCCCCCCACCAGACTGGCGAGATGGTCGCTCGAATCGGACGCTGGTGTCATCAGAATCGCGGCAAAGCGGTGGGGTTCTGGTTCGCCGCTCTCGCCCTGATGGGCATCGCGGTCGCGACGCTCGGCAGCGGTTTCGATGCCGAACAGGAGATCCCGGGATCGGAGACCGAAGCCGGTTTCGAGGTGGTCGACGAGTACTTCGGCGGTCTCGGCAACGGGTTGACGGGTCAGATCGTCTTCACGGCCGAGCAGGGCGTCGACGACCCGGCGATCGTCGAGGAGCTGACCGCCATGTTCGCCGCCGCGAACGAGATCGAGTTCGTCACGGTCGCCTCGCCCTACGAGGGCAGCGGCGGCGCGATCAACCCGGACGGGACGATCGGCTTCGCCGATGTGAACCTCGATCGGGAGGTCAGCCAGGAGGAGTCCGGTCTGATCGGCGAGGAGCTCGCCGAGCTCATCCCGGAGGTCGACGGGCTCACGGTCGAGCTGGGCGGACAGGCGCTCGCCGCGTTCGAGCCGCCCGAGACCGAGCTCATCGGCGTCGCGTTCGCCGTGGTGATCCTCATCCTCGCGACCGGATCGGTCATCGCGATGGGGCTCTCGATCGGCGGGGCCGTGCTCGGCGTGGCCGGCGGCCTCACCCTCACGCTGCTCGTCTCGAATCTCACCCACGGCCCCCAGTTCGCGACCACGCTCGCCGTGATGGTCGGGCTCGGCGTGGGCATCGACTACGCCCTCTTCATCATCAACCGCTACCGCGATCTCATCCACGAGGGCGAGGACCCGCTCGGGGCGATCACCCGGGCCATGGCCACCAGCGGTCGCGCCGTGCTCTTCGCCGGCCTCACCGTCGTGCTGTCGCTACTCGGCCTGCTCGCCATCGGTCTGCCCTTCGTGACGGGCATCGGCATGAGCATGGCGGCGACGGTGCTCGTCACGCTCATCTCCTCGCTCACCCTGCTGCCCGCACTGCTCGGTTTCGGCGCCGGACGTCTCGAGGTGACCCGGGTGCGCGGCGTGCTCGCGGCCGGGCTCGTCGCCGTCGGACTCCTCGGCGTCGGCCTCGGCATCGCGCCGCTCGCCGGCGCGTTCGTCGCCGCGCTCGTCGTGCTGGTCGCCGGCCTGTTCGTCCCCGTGCTCAAGCGCCCGCTGGCCGCCCGCGAGATCAAACCGCTCCGCGAGACGTTCGCCTATCGCTGGAGCCGGCTCGTCCAGTCCCGTCCGTGGTCGGTCGCCCTGGTGGGCACGGCGCTGTTGCTCGTGCTCACCGCACCGGTCCTCGGGCTCCGACTCGGATTCTCCGACGAGAGCAACTATCCCGAGGAGAGCACCACACGCAAGGCGTACGAGCTGGTCGCCGAGGGCTTCGGCCCCGGATTCAACGGGCCGTTCCTGGTCACCGCCCGAGCCGGCTCGGCCGCCGACGTCGCCCAGCTGTCCACGGTCGTGGACGCCCTCGCGGCCGATCCGGGCGTGGCGGCCACCTTCGGGCCGATCCCGAACGATCCGGCGGCCGCCGAAGCGTTCATCCTCCGGGTGGTGCCGACGACCGCACCCCAGGACCTCGCCACCGAACGCCTCGTCAACCATCTGCGCGACGACGTCATCCCGGTCGCCGTCGGCGACTCCACCCTCGAGGTCTTCCTCACCGGAGGCACGGCGGCGAGCATCGACTTCAGCGACTATCTCGCGGGGCGGACCCCGATCTTCTTCGCCGCCGTCCTCACGGTGTCGTTCCTCCTGCTGATGGCGGTGTTCCGCTCGCTGCTGGTGCCGCTCAAGGCTGTGATCATGAACCTGCTGTCGATCAGCGCCGCCTACGGCGTGGTGGTGGCGATCTTCCAGTGGGGTTGGCTGAGCGATCTGACCGGCATCGAACCGGCGCCGATCGAGCCCTTCATCCCGATGATGATGTTCGCCATCGTCTTCGGTCTCTCGATGGACTACGAGGTCTTCCTGATCTCGCGGATCCGCGAGGAGTACGACCGCACCGGCGACCCCGTCGAATCCGTCGCCGACGGTTTGGCCGGCACCGCCCGGGTGATCACCGCCGCCGCCGCGATCATGGCGGTCGTGTTCGGCAGCTTCCTGCTGGAGGACGACCGGATCATCCAGGTCTTCGGCACCGGGCTCGCGTCGGCGATCATTCTCGACGCCACCCTCGTCCGCATGCTGCTCGTTCCGGCCACCATGGAGCTGCTGGGATCGCGCAACTGGTGGATCCCCCGGTGGCTCGACCGGATCCTCCCCCACATCGAACTCGAGGGTGCCGCGGCGCACCGGAGCGACCGGGAGATCGTCGGCGCCTAACCGGAGCCGGCGGGCAGGGCCCCGGCCCGTTCGAGGATGCTCCGGGCGACGAGTTGTCGGACCTCGGGTTCGATCTCCTCGGGCAGATCGATCGTGCCGAGATCGAGGTTCATCGCGTACACCCACTCCCGCCCCTCGTACTCGGTGAACCCGACGAGCCAGCCGAGCACGGGCTCCGCAGCGAGCGCAGTGCCGGTCTTGTGGGCCCACACCCAGCCGGGGCCTGACTCCCGCACGAGGATCTCGCGCACCGCATCGACGTGGGCGAGGTCGAAGGGCAGATCACCGGTGACGAGACGAGCGAGGAAGTCGATCTGCTCGACCGGCGAGATCCGCAGCGCACCACGCAGCCAGAACTCGTCGATCGGTCCGCCGATGTCGGCGTTTCCGTAGTCCGCGGCGTCCACCATCTCCGCCATGCGGACGGATCCGACCTCACGCGCGATCTCCTGGTACAGCCACACCGCCGAGACCTCGATCCCGGTCCGCAGCGAGTGGTCCCGATTCCATGCGGCGACGGACCGTTCGACGCCGTCCCAATCAATCGCCGTGTCGACGTCGGCGACGACGCCCGTCTCCAGGGCGATGAGCGAGTTCAGGATCTTGAACGTGGAGGCCGGGATCTCCGCCCGTCGGGCCCGGGCAGGATCGTGGACCCGGATCGTGGTGTCGCCGATCTCGCGGAGGACGAAGGTGCCCTCGACGCCGTGCTCCTCGAACAGATTGGCCCAGTCGGGTTCCTCGACGAGGCTCGGTTCGGTGCCGGTCGCGGGCGCGGTGCCCGTGCCGCGGTCGGCGCACGCCGCGAGCACCATGACCATCGCCGTGCACACGGCCCACCGGACGATCACCGCGCGGGGTTCTCCCGGTCGGCCGGCTCCGGAATGAAGATGTCCTCGATCGTCGTGTCGAACGCCGCCGCGATGGCGAAGGCGACCGGCAGGCTCGGGTCGTAGCGGCCGGTCTCGATGGCGTTGACCGTCTGGCGCGACACCCCGAGGACGTCGGCGAGCGCAGCCTGGCTCCATCCCACCTCCGCCCGCATCGCCCGCAGCCGGCTCTTCACGCCCGAGCCTGACCGAACGCGACGACGGCCCACGTGGCCATGCCCGCGCCATAGACGATCCAGCCCGTGGACCGGCTCGCCACGCCGGCCACACCGAGGAAGCCGAGCGTGAGGGCGGCGATCATCGCCGCCGCGAAGCCGGCCGCCATCGCCTCGAGTTGCAGGGTGCGCTGGTACTCGTCCACCCGCCGGAGCTGACGGACGACGGCCCGCACGCCCCACATCGCAGGAAGCAGGGGCGAGAGCATCAGGGCCCACTCGAAGACGGAGTCCACCTCGTCGCCGACGACCGCCAGGGCCACGGCGAGCAATGCGCCATAGCCGGCGATCGCGGGCACCATGTCCCGGCGGTACTCGATGCGGTTGCGGATGTCTGTCGCCGATTCGCTCATGGATCGGAGGGTAAAGCGACCTTGATAAAATGACAAGTGACCTTTACCACACCATCTCGACCTCGGGACGGCCTCAGGAGCGACGCCGGAGACGGTCGATGTCGCGCCGCTCCCGCTTCGTCGGCCGTCCCGCTCCCCGGTCCCGGCGGGCGAACACGGCCGCGGCCGGCGCCTCCCGCGGCTCGGGAGGTGGTGAACGGTCCTCCACGCACGCCGCCGCTCGCGCCGCCGACACCCGTTTCTCGATCGTCTCCTTCACCACATAGACCACGATGCGATCGCGCCGGTGGGCGACGACGACATCGCCGACATCGACCCGGGTCGCCGGCTTCGCCGTCGTGTCGTTGACGAGCACCTTGCCGTCACTGCACGCGTCCGCGGCCTTCGTGCGGGTCTTGTAGACCCGGACCGACCACAGCCACTTGTCGACGCGAACCGCCATCGGTCGAGTCTGGCAGTATGACCGGATGACCGACAGCCCCGCATCGCACCGCATCAACGACCCCAGGTGGCCGACGTCGATCCGCGTGGCGTCGGTCAACTTCGCTGCCGTGCCCCGCGACAAGGCTGCGACCCTCGAGAAGATGGCCGACGCGATCGGCGAGGCGGCCGCTCAGGGCGCCGATCTCGTGGTGTTCCCGGAGCTCGCGCTGAACACCTGGGGATCCTGCGAGAGCTGCGCGTCCGCCCACGCGCCGTGCGACTGGCATCTCGGCCAGGCGGAGGCCGCCGACGGCCCGTCGGCGACGCGACTCGCGGCGGAAGCGGCGCGGCACCCGATCCACGTGATCTACGGGTTCGAGGAGACCGGCGACACGCCCGGCACGATCCACAACAGCGCGAACCTCGTCGCCCCGGATGGCTCGATCCAGACGTATCGCAAGCTCCATCTCGGCATCCCGCTCGAAACGGACCGCTTCACCCCCGGCACCGAGTTGCCCGTGTTCGAGACGGCCCTCGGACCGATCGCGATCTCGATCTGCTACGACTTCTACAACAACCCCGAGCTGGCCCGTCTCCAGTGCCTGAAGGGCGCCCGTCTCCTCGTGAACCCCACCGGGCGATCCGATCTGCCCCAGGCCCGCGAGAACCTGACCCACGCGACGCTGGTGCGAGCCCAGGAGAACCTCGTCTACGCGGTGTCGTCCAACCGGGTCGGCAGTGAGCACGGCGACTCGTCGTGGGCCGGCGGAAGCGTCATCGGCGGGCCGGAGTTCCCCGGGTTCGCCGTGGCCCTCGCAACGGCCGGCGCGAGCGAGGAGGTCATCGTGGCGGACCTGGACTTCGACCATGTCGCCCAGTGGCACGGCTGGCTCCCGTGGACCGAATGGCGGCTCGGCGAACAGCGGCCGATCACCGATCTCGTGCGTCGCGAGTTCGCCGCCCTGCTCGACGGCGACGGGTGACCGCCCGGCTTCGCCGGGTCCCCCAACTCGTCCTCGGTCTCGTCCTGTTCGGGTTCGGCCTCGGCTTCATCGTCCAGGGCGGCTACGGACAGGGGCCCTGGACGGTCTTCCACGACGGCCTCGCCGACCACACGCCGTTGAGCATCGGCACGGCGACGATCGTCACCGGCGTCGGGTTGCTGGTGGCGACCCTGGCGCTCGGCGTGCGGATCGGCCTGGGCACGGTCGCCAACGTCGCGATCATCGGGCCGTCAACCGATCTGGCCATCTGGCTCATCGAGACCCCGGACGCAACCGCGGCGCGCGCCGCGCTCACCATCGCCGGACCCCTCGTCACCGCCCTCGGATCGGGCCTTTACCTCGGGGTGCGGCTCGGACCGGGTCCCCGCGACGGTCTCATGACCGGTCTCCACGCGCGGGGCATGACGATTCGGCGGGCCCGCTTCCTGATCGAGGCGACCGCGTTCGCGGTCGGTGTGGTGCTCGGCGGCACCGTCGGGTGGGGGACGGTCTGGTGGCTCCTCGCCATCGGCCCCGCCGTCCAGTGGATGTTGCCGCCCTTCGACCGCGGTGAACTGGCGCGGTAGTTTCGGCGTCTTCGAGGGGGTTCCATGGAAGTACCGCTGACCATCGCTGATCATCTGCGCCGGGCGTCGCTCGTCTACGGCGACCGCGTGGGAATCGTCGACGAACCGGATCAGCCGGCCCCGTCCCTCGGCGACATCACGTACCGGCGATTCGAGGAGCTGGCGACCGGGTTGGCCGCCGGTCTCGACGATCTCGGACTCGAACACGGCGCCCGCGTCGGCATCGTGTCGCAGAACGCGGCCCGCGTCCTCGTGCACCTGTTCGGTACGAGCGCGTTCGGACGGGTTGCCGTGCCGATCAACTTCCGGCTCAGTCGGGACGAGGTCGACTACATCGTCCAGCACTGTGGCGCGGAGGCACTCATCATCGACCCCGAGCTCGAGCCGTCCCTCGGCGACATCGACGTGAAGCACCGCTTCATCGCCGGCGAGGAGAGCGACTCGCTCTACCGCATCGGCACCGAGCCGCGGCCCTGGGAGCCGTCGGAGGGCGCGACCGCGACGATCAACTACACGAGCGGCACCACGGCTCGCCCGAAGGGCGTCGAGATGACGCACCGCAATCTGTGGATCAACGCCGCCACGTTCGGCTGGCACACCGGTGTCAGCGATCGCGACGTCTACCTGCACACCCTGCCGATGTTCCACTGCAACGGCTGGGGCATGCCCTACGCGATGACGGCCATGGGGGCCCAGCAGATCGTCCTGCGCAAGGTCGACGGCCCCGAGATCCTCCGTCGGGTCGACCAGCACGGGGTGACCATCATGTGCGGCGCACCGGCCGTCGTCGCGGCCGTGCTCGACGCCGCGGCCGACTGGGACGGCCCGATTCCGGGGGCCGGGCGGGTCCGCATCGTGGTCGCCGGCGCGCCGCCCCCGACCCGCACGATCGAACGGGTGGAGACCGAGCTCGGCTGGGAGTTCATCCAGATCTACGGCCTCACCGAGACCGCACCCCTGCTGACGATCAACCGCACCCGCGCCGAATGGGACGAGCTGGCGCCGAGCGAGCGGGCCGTCAAGCTCTCACGGGCGGGCAACCCGGCCCTCGGGGTCACGATGGCGACGGACGACGAGGGTGAGGTGCTGGCCCGCGGCAACGTGATCCTCAAGAGCTACTGGGACAACCCCGAGGCCACCGCCGAAGCACTCGCCGACGACTGGTTCCACACGGGCGACGGCGGATTCATCGACGACGAGCACTTCGTCAACCTCCAGGACCGCAAGAAGGACGTGATCATCTCCGGCGGAGAGAACGTCTCCTCGATCGAGGTCGAGGACTGCGTCTTCTCCCACGACGCGATCGCCGAGGTGGCCGTGATCGGCGTGCCGGACGAGAAGTGGGGCGAGACCGTCAAAGCCCTGGTGGTGCTGGCCCCGGGCGCGTCCGCGACCGAGCAGGACATCATCGACCACTGCCGCGAGCGCATGGCCCACTACAAGTGCCCGACCTCGGTCGAGTTCCGCGACGAACTCGCCCGCACCGCGACCGGCAAGCTCCAGAAGTTCAAGCTGCGGGCCCCCTACTGGGAGAACGAGGAGCGGGCCATCGGCTGACGGCCCCGCGGCTTCACGAGGGCGGCGGGCCGGGGACGACCCAGCCGACGCCCTCCACGAAGCGCGCGTTGTTGGGCGGGTCGCGCGGATCGTCGGGATCCATCACCCAGCCGTGGCCCTCCACCCAGGTGGGTCGGCGCCACTTCGCCGTCGCGTCGGCGGGCGGATCGCTCGCGACCGGCTCCGGCTCGGCGACTGGCTCGGGATCACCCGTCCAGGCCGGGAAGGCGACCGCCTCGGGAGGCTTGGCCCTCGTGGGCAGCTTGGGTCGGGGGGCCGCGAGTGGGGCCGCGGGATCCGGCGCCGGGGTCGGCGGTGCCGGAGGGGCCGGAGGCGGTGTCGGTGGCGGTGCCGGGCTCGGCCGGTCGACCGGGGCCACCGGCATGGCCGCGGTTGCGTCCGGGGCGGGCGCGGGATCGGGTCGCGGCGCCGGGGCCGCGACCGGGGGCGACGCGGGCCGGGCCGGCGCGGGGGCGGGACGGGGGCGGGGCTCGCGCACCGGGGGCGCGGACACCGGGGGCGCGGGTGCCGGGCCCGCGGCGACGGGCGTCGGTTCGCGCCGACGCCGGCTGGCCGGTTCGTCACGCGGGCGGTCCGGGTCGGGCCAGAACATCGAGAGCAGGAGCAGCACCGCACCGATCCCGCCCAGCACGATGGACGGGATCAGGGCCGCCCGCAGGATCGCGGTCAGGAACGCGGCGAGGATCTCGGCGCCATCGGGGGCCAGGAGGCGGAGCAGATAGGGAACCCCGAGCCCGATGATCAGATAGAACGCCGTTGTTCCGATCGCCCACCGGGCCGCCTTGCCGAGCACCTGCGACCGGTCGCTGGTGGTGAGGAACGCCAGCAACGCCATGGTCACGGACAGGGCGGCGAGCAGCGGGACGGTCCGCTCGAGGAACGAGATCACGGGCGAGGCGTTCGGGATGCGCTCGGTCGGCAGCTCGACCACGAACTCCTCGGGCAGCTCTGCGGCGACCGTCGGTGCGAAGATCCCGATCCGCTCGCGTGACGACTCGAGGGCCGGCCCCAGGTCGATCTCGGCCGGCGCGTCGTCGAGCCCGAGGAAGGCCCGGTGTGTCGTCCCGAACGCGTTGATGATCAGATCCCGCACGACCGGATCGTCGAGGATGATGTCCACGCCGGCGGCCACCTGGGCCTCGCTGAGCTGGATCGACTCCGGCATCGCCGCCTCGAGCGCCTTGCCGATGTTGTTGCCGATCTGATCGACCACCTCGTCGTTCTCGAGCAACTCCTCGGCGATGGTGCTCGTGCGGCTCTCGTCGAACACCGTGCGCAGGGCGAGGAAACCCCACCATGCGAAGGACCCGAGCAGCAGGGCGGGGCCGAGGATCAGACCGGCGATGACGCGACGAAACACGGCCGCCATGTTCGCACGTCAACCCGCGCCGGCAGCGGCGCGTGCCGAATCAGCGCGGCGGGGAGATGCAGGGCTCGCCGTCGCACACGTCGATCACGGTCCCGGTGCGCAGGAAGTGGTCGATCTGCTCCACGGCCACGAGATGGCGGCGCGGATCCTCGTGGGGGTCGATGCCGTCGCGGGGCGGCACGTTCTCGATCGGCGGCACCGCGGTGCCGCTGTCCCACATGACGGTCGCGCTGCCGTCGTGGGGATACGACTCGATGCGCGGGATCCCCCAGAACGGCTCGACGTCGGTCGAGCGGCCCTCGCCCACTGCGGGCCACACGACGGACGCCCCCATGGAGCGGGCCATGACGTCCATGGCCACGTTCGCCACCTGGAAGTCGCCCAGTGCGCCGTGCAACAGACCGCGCTTCTCGTCGAGGCCGGCGAGCGGTTCCCGATAGTGGTTCACGTAGCCGTTGCCCTCACCGCGGTCCCAGAGCATCTGGATGAGCAACAGGAGCTGGGCCTGGTCGAGCTTGTCGGGATACGCCGGGTCGAGGAAGGCCTGGTAGAGGTCGAAATCGACACTGCGGTTCAGCAGGGTCGAGTAGTTCACGCCCGGCACGCCGAACACCCCGATGTCCCAGTCGGTCGACACCGCGGTGGAGACCGGACCCATGATGCCGCCCTGGCTGATGCCGTAGTAGGCGAGCTGATCGGTGTCGAGCAACTGAGCGCCGCTCTCGTCACGGAACGCCGGATCCGCCGCGAACCCGTCCGGGTGCTTGAGCAGCCGACCGAGGAACAGGGTGTTCAGATGACCTTGAAGGAGTCGGTCGCTCAGCGTGTGGAACGTGGACGCCTCGCCGAGGATCGCGATCGCGTTCACGGCGTCCTCGTCCGCCATGCCGATCAGGTCGGTGCCGCAGATGATGTGGTTGTGGTGTTCCGCGAGCAGCCGCGGGCCCGCCGACGTGGCCTGGTTGCGGGTGCCGAGCAGGCCGTGGCCGTAGATGACGCCGCCGGCGGGCTCGTCAGCGGTGGTGTTGTCGTGGACCATGCAACGGAAGACCGACGGCCAGGTGCCGTTGACCTCGGGAAGGGTCGGGTCGCTGGTGAGGTTGAGCCCGTTGCCGGGCCCGCCGTCGCCGGTGAGGTAGAGCGGCACGTCGTAGGTGCCCTCGATGATCGTGTAGGTGTCGCCGCCGTCACGTTCGATGTTGTCGATCGTGTAGGACGGGGCCGCATCGCCGAGGATCGCGAACGCGTCGTCGCGCATGTGGACCAGCGGACCCGTGAGGCTCTCCGTGGAGATCACCGTGAACTCCCACGCGAGCACCAGCTCCTCGCGGGCGACGCCGGCCGACGCCAGGTCGGCGAAGACCCGCTCCATGTCGTCTCGACGTGCTTCGAGCGTCTCGTTTTCCGTCTCCAGCCGGTCCCGGTAGGCGAGGAACACGTCGCTCGGCTCGATCGGCGCGCCGTCGTCGTCGACCAGGTTGCGCAGGCCGATGACGATGCGGTGTCCCTCCGGATAGTTCTGCGCCGGCCGCAGGAAGAGGCCCTGGCGGGCGGCGTCGGTCGCGTTGGCGTCGAGCTCCGCCCAGTGGGCCCAGCGCGTGCCGGTGGTGGCGTCGACGACGACGCTCCCCGAGTCCTCGGAGAGCGAGGCGGCGATGTCGGTGATGGACGGGAGACCGGACCCGGCGGGATCGACCCCCGGAAGGACCACCAGGGCCGCGCTCCCGGGCGAGAACCCGTCGGCGAGGTTCTGGCGGGAGGGATCCATCGCCACGCCGTCCGCGTTCACCGGCGTGCCCTCGGCCGGGAGGTTCACGCGCCGGCCGGTCACCGTCGAGTCATCGGCGACGGTGAGTGCATCACTCGGGAAGGGCAGCAGGCACACTGCGGCCAGCAGCTCACACGACTCCGGCTGATCCAGCGTGATGTCGATCGAGCCGGCGAACCCACCCTCGCCGATCGGTGCGGAGGTGGTGGTCGACGAGGTCGTCGAGGAGTCGTCCGTCGGGGCCGCGGTCGTGGACGTCGCCTCCCCGCCGCCCTCACCGTCGTCACTGCAGGCCGCGGCGAGGAGGGACAGGGCGAGCAGCGCCACCCCGATTCGTCCGGTCAGGCGGCTGGTGATCGGTGCGCGACGAGAGAAAGACATGGGTCGCAGCATCGCGCGGTCGGCCGCGCCCGACCAACTGACCGCCGTCGTCAGATCGGCGCCATCCGCCAGAGCAGCCAGCCGACGCCGATCGCGAGCATCCACGAGAAGACGAGCGCACCGAGCAGCAGCGGACCCTCGCCCTCGACGCCATGCGTCCGCAACGGATCATGGTGTTGTTCGGTGTGTTTTCCTTCGATTCGCAGCATCGCCAACCCTTCGCTGCCGGTCACCGCCGGACCGACACTCGCACCGTGCCACATCGCGCCGAGACACCTGTGTCACGTCACGCACGGTGGCGCATGTGACCGCGCGGTAGATACTTCGTTCAGTTTTCCGCCGATTCGTCGACCTCGTCGGCCGCGAGAAACCACTGCCGCTCGAGGTCGGCGAGACTCAACAGATCGAGCCCCAGCGCCGCGCAGGGCCCGTCGTAGGCGACCGGGAGGTCGCCGAAGCGCACGGCACCCGACTCGGCCGCCACCAACCGATCGAGCGGGATTCCGAGACGCTCGGCGAACGCTTCCGGCCCGACCAGCGAGCTGACCCGGCTTGCCAAGGCCACCGCGGCCGCCACCGGATGATCGACGCCGGCCGCGCGCGCCCGCACGGCCATGCGCTCGACCAGTGCCGTCGCGTCGCGTCGCAGCATGCGGGCTTCCTCCGCTGCGGCGATGTCGGCGGCGATTTCTCGCGCGTCGACGAGGGAGACGACGGGACGTCCGGTGGCGACCTCGGTGAGCATGTCTCCATCATGTCGAGGGGGTGTGACACTCACCGGTCCGCGAGACTCGGGGAATGGCAATCGGCATCCTCCACCCCGGCGCGATGGGCGCCTCGATCGGCGCCGCCCTCGTCGCCGGCGGAGACGTGCGCTGGACCGACGCGGGCCGCAGCCCGGCCAGCGTGACTCGCGCTCGACGCGCCGGCCTGCGGGCCGAGGCGACGCTGGAGGACCTCACCGCCTCGTGCGACACGCTGATCTCGGTGTGTCCGCCCGCCGCCGCCGTCGAGTTGGCCGCGGCCGTGGTGGCCACGGGGTTCACCGGTACCTACCTTGACGCCAACGCGATCGCGCCGGCGACCGCCCGGGCGATCGGTGCGCAGGTGGAGACGGCGGGCGGCGTCTTCGTCGACGGCGGCATCATCGGCCCGCCGGCGACGACGCGGGGCGCGACCGTGCTCTACCTCGCAGGCCCCGCGGCACCCGTCGCCGCGCTGCACGACGCGTTCGCCGGCAGCGCCGTGATCACCGAGACCGTGGACGGCGCCCCGGGTGCCGCGTCAGCGGTCAAGATGGCGTTCGCGGCATGGAGCAAGGGCACGAGCGCGCTGCTCCTCGCGATCCGCGCCCTCGCCGAGCACGAGGGCGTCGCCGAGGGACTCGAACACGCCTGGTCGACGCTCACCCCGGACCTCCTCGCCCGACTCCCCCGGACCGTTGCCGGCACCGCGCCGAAAGCCTGGCGATTCGCCGGCGAGATGGACGAGATCGCCTCGACCTTCGCCGCCGCGGGCCTCCCGGCCGGATTCCACACCGCGGCCGGCGACATCTATCGCCGTCTGGCCGACCTGCGCGACGCGGACGCCGTCGAGCTCGCCGACGTGCTCGACCGACTCGCCCCGCCGTAGGGCACCCGTCCCTGGATCGTCTGGTCGAGCGGGACGGCTGAACGGCCCGCCCGGCCCCTGACCCGCTCAGGCCGCGTCGTCGAGCCGCCGCATCGCCCCCTCGTGGTGGCCGCAGAACCAGGACGCACCCGGCACGATCTGCACGAAGTCACCGGCCTGGGCCCGCATCGAGTAACGGTCCTCCCAGCGGCCGACGAGGCCGTCGTCGAAGTGCGACTCGTGGACCGCGATCAGCTTGAGATCGAGGAGGTCGAGGGTGTCGTCCCCGATCTCGCCGCGCCGGACGTAATCGTCCGCGACCGCGTGCACGAGCACCTTCTGGAGTTCGGGTTCGAGATCGACGACCAACAACTCGGGCTGGTCCCAACTCTCGAACGCACCGATCGTGTAGGTCCACGGGGACGGACCTTCCACCTGGACCATCACGTATCCGTGGACCCGGATCATCAGGTCGGTGTGGCGGTCGATCTCGTCCCAGCTGTAGCCGTCGCAACGCATGCACATGGCCATGGCCTCTCTCTCTTCGTCGGAGAGACCGGCGACCACCGCCGGCGAGCGTGGCACCAGTGTGGCGCCACGGTGTGACAGTCCGGGGCGGGTCGGTCAGCCCCGGTTGGCGAGGGCGAGCGTCTGCAGCGTGACCGCCTGCTCGTCCTGGGTGCCGAACGGCACCGCGTTGAAGGTCGTCGTACCGGCGTCGCCGAACGACCGCACGCGGGAGACGACCTCGTCCTGCGTGCCGACGATCGCGATGTCGGCCGGACCCGTCACGCCCTCCCGATCCATCATCGCCCGGTACGACGGCAGCCCGCCGTACACCTCGAACTGGCTCGCGGCCCGTTCGAGTGCAGGGGCGGGGTCGTCGGTCACGCACACCGGCACCGAGGAGATGACCCGGGGTTCGGGACGCCCGGCCGCCTCGGCCGCCGCCCGCAGGGTCGGCGCGACATGGTCGCGGATCGTGTTCGGTCCGGTCATCCAGGTGGACGTCCCGTCGGTTCGCGAACCGCACAGCTTCAGCATCGCCGGACCCAACGCGGCGATGACGACCGGCGTGGGCGGGGCGTTGAAGGAGAGGCCGCCGCGAAACGTCAACGTCTCCCCGGCCGCATCGACCGGCTGGTTGTCGAGCAGGGGCAGCAGGACGTCCAGGTATTCGCGCATGTGGCGCACGGGCTTCTCGAACGACATGCCGAACATGCCCTCGATCACGATCTGGTGGGAGAGCCCGATCCCGAGCGTGAACCGGCCGCCGCTGATGTGGCTGAGCGTCTTCGTCTGGGCCGCCAGCATGGCCGGGTGGCGGGGGTAGGTCGGGATGACCGCCGTCGCGAAGTGCAGCTCCGGCACCTCCCGGGCCACGACGCCGAGCATGGTGATCGCGTCGACCCCGAAGATCTGCGGAATCGTGAGGGTGGAGAAGCCGTCGTCGGCGACCTGCCGAGCCTGGCGAATGAGGTCGTCGATGTCGTCCGTCTGGGTGAAGATGCCGATGTCCATGCGGGCGACCCTACGCCGCGGCTCGGCGCTGACTCATGTCCCCACCCCGCGATGTCGATGGAACGGCCATGGTCGACATGGTCCGCAAGGTGCACAAGGCAGCGAGGAAGTCGCCGGCGCTTCTCGAAGCGTCGGAGACCGTGCTCGCCGCGAGCGCGGTGGGCTACGTGGGCCAGTTCCAGACGACGCTGGCCGCCGCCAACGCCGGCGCGGCCGGGCTCATCCACGCCCGCCGCACCGCCGATCGCGCCGTCGTCGCGTCGACCGGCACCCTGGCGGCAGGCTGGCCGCCGGTGAAGTCGGGCATCCTCGCGGTGACGGATCGTCGGCTGGTGCTCTACACCCAGTCGCTGCGCACCTTCGGCCCGAAAGAGTTGGTCGGTGCGTGGGACCGCGCCGACGTGCACGCCATCGGCGTGGAGCCGGGCAAGGCGAGCGAGATCGTCAGCGTGCAGTTCGTCGACGGCTCGGTCGCCCAGATGGAGTCGATCGTGACGGCGAAGCCGGCGCTGCTGGCGACCGCCTTCTCGGCGGGTTGCTAGACCCGGCCGGCCGCGCGGGCGGCGTCCTCCGCCCGACCGATCTGTGCATCGACGATGTCGAGACCGGCCGCCCAGAACCCGGGGTCGGTGAGGTCACAGCCGACGATCGACGCGAGTTCCTCGGGCCACCGCGAGCCTCCGGCACCGAGCAGCTCGAGATAGCTCGGCACGAAGGCGGCGCCCTGCGCCTCGTACTGGGCATAGACGGAGAGGGCCAACAGCTGGCCGTACGCGTAGGCGTAGACGTAGCCGGGCGTGCCGATGAAGTGCGGGATGTAGCTCCACCAGCTCCGGTAGCCGTCGGTGACCTCGACCGTGTCGCCGAACAGGTCGGTCTGGGTGCGGGCCCAGTGGTCGGCGAAGTCGTCCGTACTGAGCTCGCCCACCTCGCGCCGGTGGGTGTGGACCGCATCCTCGAACCGGTTCATGGCGACCTGACGGAACACGGTCGCGAGGTTGCCCTCCACCTGCTGGGCGAGCAGGGCGAAGCGCTCCCCGGCATCGTCGGTCTGGTCGAGCAGCCGCTCGAAGGTGACCGTCTCGCCGAACACCGACGCCGTCTCCGCCAGCGTCAGCGGCGTCGACTGGTGGAAGATCCCCTGGGGTCGAGCCAGGTAGCCGTGCACCGCGTGGCCGAGCTCATGGGCGAGCGTGAGGACGTCACCCGGTGTCGCTGTGTAGTTGAGGAACACGTAGGGGTGATGGCTCGGCACGGTGTAGGCGCAGAACGCCCCGCCCCGCTTGTTGTCCCGGACGGGTGCGTCGATCCAGTTCTCGTCGTAGAAGCGGTCGACGATCGCCGCGAGCTCGTCGCTGAAGCTGGCGTAGGCGTCGCGGACGGTCGACTTCGCGGTCTCCCACGGCACGTGCTGGTTCGTCTCGGCGACGGACGACCCCCGGTCGTAGTCGGCGAGCCGGTCGACCCCGAGCACCTGCGCCTTGAGGCGGTACCACCGCTGCGGAAGGTCGTAGCGGGACACGACCGCCTCCACGAGCGCGTCGACCGACGCGTCGCTGGCCTCGTTGCCCTGGTTCCACGCCGTGATCCAGGTCGGATAGCCACGCAGCCGATCGTCGGTCGACTTGTCCGCCAGCAGCGTGTTGAAGACGAAGGCGCGGGTCCGCAGGCCCGGCTCGAGTCCGGCGGTGACCGCAGCGGCGGCCTCCTGACGAACGGCGCGGTCGGGGTGCAGGAGGCGGCTGAGCCCGGCCTCCAGGGGCTGGGAACCGCCGTCGAGCTCGACGCGGATCGACGACGTCAGTTCCGTGAAGAGACGGACCCACGCGCTCCGACCCGTGGGCGACTTCGTGGCCAGCAGTCGCTCCTCGGGCTCGCTCAGGACGTGGGGACGGCGCAGCCGGCTCGTCTCGAGATGATGGCGGTGCGCAGCGAGCTCCGGACTGTCGAGCAGCGCCGTCGCGGCGTCGTCGTCGATCGCGAGCCACTCGAGTTCGAACCACACGAGTTCGGCGGCGAGCGCGGCGGTGCGCTCCTGGAACTCGGCCATCAGGGCCCCGTTGGCCGGATCGGCCACGTCGGTCGAGAACCGCAGCTGGGCGTAGTTCGCGGCCCGGTGGGTCGCATCGAACATCTCGGCCTGCCGGTCCAGCCACTCGGCGAGCTGGGCCGCGCTCGCGGTCGCGACCTCGCCTTTGGCGTCCTCGATCAGCGCAGCAGCCATCGCGGCGGCCCGGTCGAGCAGGGCCCGGGCGCCGTCAGGACCGCTGCCGTCGACGAGGGTTTCGACATCCCACGCCGCGTCTTCCGCGCCGGTCGCCGTCATGGTGGTGTCCGAACTGGTCATGGCGGGAGTGTAGGGCGGGCGATTCCGCCCGGTGGGCCACGATCACCGGACAACATCACGCCGACCGTTAGCGTCCCTTTCATGTCGGTCGGAGGCCCCTGCGCGTGACTGAACCTGCCGCGGAAGACGAGCGGACGCGGCTCCCCCGCGTGCGCTTGCGGGTCCTCATCGACAACATCACGGCCCACCACACGCTCCTCGTCGCCAGCGGGGTCGCGTTCACCTGCGTGTTCGGTCTGATCCCGGCGATGATCGCCGTCGTCTCCGTCTACGGCCTCGTCGCGGAGCCCGCCGACGTGGAGTCGAACCTCCGTCCGCTGGTCGACGTCCTTCCCGAGGATGCGGGCAATCTCCTGATCGAACAGCTCGAGAACGTCACCGCCGTCGACGGCGCGGGCGTCACCGTCGGCCTCGTGCTCGGCCTCGTCGGCGTGGCGTGGGCGATCTCGAGCGCGCTCAACTCGATCGTCATGGCGATTCGCATCGCCCACGAGGTCCCGAGTCCGCACAACTGGATCCAGGGTCGCATCTTCGCCCTGAAGTTGAGTGTGGTGGCGGTGCTGGCCGTCGCCGCGATGATCTGGCTCGTCGTCGTGCTCCCGCCGGTGCTGGAGGACTGGAACCTCGGCGGCGCCTACCACCTCGCCGTGTCGATCGGTCGGTGGCCGGTCGTGTTGCTCGTCTCGAGCGTGGCGCTCGCCCTCTTGTACCGATCCGTCGTCGGCCATCGCACGGGCCGCTTCCACTTCATCTCGTGGGGCGCGCTGGTCGCCACGGTGATTTGGGTCCTGAGCACGATCGGGCTGGCGCAGATCTACGCCATGATCGGCCAGATCGAGAGCACGTTCGGTTCGCTCGGGGCGATCGCGGCCCTTCTCGCCTGGTTGTACCTCACCGCCCTCGCCGCCCTGATCGGTGCGGAGATCGACGGCGCCCGATTCCACCGGAACGGCACCGAGCCCCGAAACGGCAGTTTCGGCCGGATTCCAGAGGAAAACGGCCCCGCTGACCCGCCCTGAACCCGAAAACCCGAGAATTTCTCGGAGAAAGTGTCCAGGACCGGGCCCGACGGTGCTCAGGACCCGTGAACGGCGACAACCGGTCGCCTCGAACACGGAGTCCAGCGATGCACCAGGAAACCCCCGACAACCAGAACCACGAACCCATGATCGGCAACGAGACCTCGGTCTTCGACGCCATCGACGTTCCCACCCACCAGCCCACCCAGACCGTGCCCACGGTCCCCGCAGCGACCGCCGCGACCGCGGCCCCCGCCGCCCACGTGGCCGCTCCGGCCGACGAGCGCCCCTCGCGGCTGTGGATGCTCGCCGCCGCCGCAGCCGGCGTGCTCGGCTTCCTCGGTGCCGCCCTCGCGGCGTCGGGCGGCTCGAGTGACAACCCGACGGTCGGCGACGCGGTCGTCGAGACCGACACCGCCGCAACCGAGGTGCTCGGCGACACCGAGCTCCCCGACGTCGACGAACCGGTCATCTCCACCGACGGTGAGACCGCCGGAGAGGCCGACGCATCCGATACCGACACGGACGACACCGACACGGATGACGATGCCGCTGACGAAGGTGACGCCGACACCGACACGGATGACGATGCCGCCGACGAAGGCGATGCCGACGAAGGTGACGCCGACGAAGGCGATGCCGACGAGGGCGATGCCGACGAAGGCGATGCCGACGAAGGCGACGCCGATCCCGAAGCGGACCCGGAAGCCGATCCCGAGCCCGAGGAGGATCCCGAGGCCGATCCCGAGGACGATGACGACGATCCCGACCCGTTCCCCGGCTGGGACTTCCCCGGCGAGATCCTGCCCCTCCCGACCATCCCGCCGTGGGAGCCCCCGGGCGAAATCCTCCCGGTGCCGACCATCCCGGAGCCCCCGTTCGACTTCCCCCTCGACATCGTGATCCCGACCATCCCCCCGGGCCCGGATCCGGTGCCCCCGGTCTTCCCGACCGACTTCCTCGGTGAGGTCGTGGTCATCCCGGACTTCGACTTCGGAAGCTGACCACCGCACGGGAAATCCCCGAATCCCCCGATCCCGGACTCGGAGGCCGCGCACCTTGGTGCCGGTCTCCGAGTTCGCCGCGTCCGGCCCCGCCCCCGGCATCCACCGGGACCGTCCGGGATGTGGTCAACATTGCCGCATGGAGACACGCGCCCTGGCCGCGAGCGACGGCAGTGTCAGCGTGGTGCCGGCTCGCAGCGCGGCCGCACCGGCGGACGGTTGGTTGTGGGTCGACATCACCGTGGGCAGCGCCGATGTCGCCGAGCTCATCGACTTCACCTCGGCCTACGAACTGGACCCGATCGCGGTCCGTGACGCGGTGGACGACTTCGACCTGCCGAAGCTGGACGACTTCGGCAGCCATCTCCTCGCCATCATCCACGGCCTCGCCGACGACCGCATCGAAAGCTATGAGATCGACTGCTTCCTGACGGAGGAACGCACGCTGATCACCGTCCACGAACGTCCGTCGCCCGCGATCGACACGCTGTGGGACCAGGTACAGCGGTACCCGCAGCTCGCGAGCGGTGGCGCCGACGATCTCCTCGCCCGTCTCGCCGACGTCGCCACCCGTCGCTTCGTCGCCGTCATCGACGAGTTCGACCAGCGCGTGGAGACACTGATCGACCGGGCGCTCGGCGCCGACCCCACGATCGTCGCGGACGTCACGGCGATGCGGCGCGATCTCGGCCAGATCCGCCGGGTCGCCCACCCCCAACGCGAGGCGTTCGACCAGATGCGTTCCTCCACCTCGCCGCTGCTCTCGGACCAGGCCCGGCGCCGGTTCTCCGACGCTTTCGACGTCGCCGGCCGCGCCGCCGGCGGCATCGACAACGCACGCACATCCCTGGCCGAGACCCTCGACGCCTACCGCGGTGCGGAGGCCGGCCAGGCGACAGAAGTGAGCAAGGTGCTGACCGTCTACGCCGCGGTGATGCTGCCGTTGACCCTGGTCGCCGGCATCTTCGGCATGAACTTCTCGAATCTTCCCTGGGTGGAGAGCGAGAACGGTTGGTTGATCGTCAGCGGCATCATGGCCGGCATGGCGCTGGTCTCGCTCGGGATGTTCGTCTCGGTCGGTTGGATCCGACGGCCCACGGCGCGGGGCACCGGCCAGATGATCGGTCGGGGGCTGATGGAAGCCGCACGCACCCCGGCGAGTCTGGTGGGCGGGGTGTTCGAGGTGTCCACGAAGACCATCCGCGACATTCCCGGCCGCGACAGTCACCGCCGCGACTGATCAGTCGACGAGGGCGGCGGCCTCACGGCGGGTGCGGAGCTCGCTGAACACGATCGCCGCCACGAGGATCGCGAGGATCACGCCGAGCGACACGAACGTGTCCAGGTGATGCCACTGGCTGAGAGCCATCTTCACCCCGACGAAGACGAGGATCGCTCCGAGAGCGTGGGACAGATAGTGGAAGCGCTGGCGGGCGTCGGCGAGCAGGAAGTACATCGCCCGCAGGCCGAGGATCGCGAACGCGTTGGACGCGAAGACGATGTACGGCTCGTTGGACACGGCGAGCACCGCCGGCACCGAGTCGAGGGCGAAGATCACGTCCGTCACCTCGATCACCACCAGCGCGGCGAACAGCGGAGTCGCCGTCCGCACACCGTTCTTCACCGTGAAGAACTTGTGCCCGTCGTAGTCGTCGGTGACGGGCATGACGCGCCGGAGCAGGCCGAGTCCGGCGGTGGAGGCATTCTCGCCCTCGTCCTCGCGATGGCGGATGATCCGCAGGCCGGTGATGACCAGGAAGGCGCCGAACACCACGAGCACGGCCGCGAACCGACTGATGAGCGCGGCTCCCACGAGAATGAAGACGAGGCGGAGCACCAGCGCACCGAAGATGCCCCAGAACAGCACCCGGTGCTGGAACCGCAGCGGGATCCACATCGTCGAGAAGATGATCGACCAGACGAAGACGTTGTCGATGCTGAGCGACTTCTCGATGAGGTAGCCCGAGATGTACTCGCCGAACGCCTCGCTGCCGAACCCGATGGCCACCACCGCCGAGAACGCGACGCCGAAGCTGATCCAGACGAGCGTCTCGACCAGGGCGCTGCGGGTGGTCGGCTCGTGGTCCTCGCGGTGACGATAGAGGTCGACGGCGAGCAGGACGCCGATCGCGATGGCCAGACCGACCCACCAGCCGAGGCCGACGTCGAGATCGACGAAGTTGTCGCGGGCGGACGCCGCGGCGAGCAGGTTCACGAACGCGAAGCTACCGCCGCAGGGCGAAAGGAGACCGTCAGCTCACCATCCGGTTCTCGTAGGCGACGTACATGCGACACGGCTGGCTGCGTGTGTGCTCACAGTCGGACAGCCCGTCCGGCACATCGACGCCGGAGACGAAGGGCAACGTCAGCGTGCTGGCCGCCGGGTCGACCTGCACCGCGGTCCCGTCGTTGGGGAGCACGTCGAAGGCCCACAGGTTCCGGTTCCCACCGGGCGGGTCCACGATGAGCCGCAGCTTCGAGCCGGCCCGGAAGACGTGGCCGGCGGGGAAGATCTCCACGTCGATCTGGGTGAACTCGCCCGCGGGCAGCTCCTCGGCGGCCTCCTCACTGTGGAGGTGCCAGGGGAGGTTCTCCGTCGTCTCGGTGTCGTCGAGCGCCCGGTGCGACGCGCGGAGCCAGCCGGACTGCACGTACATCTCGTAGCCGTCGGGGCGCACCTCGGTGACGGTCACCTCGATGTCGGCGTCCGCTTCGTCGGCCATGATCGAGAGCGACACCCGGCCGGTGCCGATGAGGAGGAGGTCCTCGGTGAAGGCGTCCGTCTCGAACACGAGCGCCTCGCCGTCCTCCAGCAGGGCCCAGTCGAGGTTCTCGAACTCGTCGCCGTCCTCGTCGGCGGCCTTCGTCAGTTCCTGGCTCTGCTCGACGTCGACGGTGAACTCGCCGACCGCTTCGCCACCGGCGAGGTCGGCGAGCGACCAGGTCTGCAACTCGGCCTCTGCGACCGGCCACTCGTCGAACACGACCTGCCCACGGGGCACCGGCGCACCGAGCGCGTCCGGGTTGCCGCCGTTCTCGAGGAAGACGGTGATGGTGGTACCGGCCTCGAACGCGGCCTTCGCCTCCTCGTAGCTCCCGAAGTTGTCGGGTGGGAGTTGGGCTGCGACGCCGAACACGTCCGCGTAGAGCAGGGGCGCACCCAGACGCAGGACGGGATCGAAGGTCGGATCGCGGTCGGCGACGTAGACGCTCAGCAACTCCGTCGCCGCGAGCAACGACGCCGGGCCCAGCGAGTCGGCGTGGGCGCCGTTGTAGAGATGGGCGTGGAACACGTCCGTCCCGGTGAACTCGTCGAGCATCGTCGGGAACCGGCCGCCGGTCTGCTCGTCCTGCCAGGCGCCGGCCAGGAAGGTCGGCACCGTGATCTGGTCGACGAACAGGCGGGGCGAGAGGTAGTCGATGTCCTCGCCGGGGTAGTACGAGAACTCCGACGTCGTCGTGGCGAGGTCCTGGTTCTGGCTGCGGAGGAGTTGGTTCTCGTCGCAGATCGTGTCGCCCTCGGCGATCCGGTCGTTGACCCAGCCCTGGCCGTAGGCGTCGTTCGCTCCCTGACGCGAGTCGCCCCAGCTCTTCGCGAAGCCGTTGTTGTAGATGCCGCCCGGGTAGACGACCGAGCGGTACGAGTCCTCGATCACCGAGATCGGCGTGATCGCCGCCAGGCTCGGTGGCTGGGTCTGGGCGACGAAGAGCTGGCTGATGCCCGAGTAGGAGATGCCGACCATGCCGACCTTGTTCTCGTACACCCAGTCCTGGGCGGCGATCGTCTCGATCATGTCGTAGCCGTCGATGGTCTGGAGCGGCTCGAAGTAGTCGTAGGCCCCGCCCGAACAACCGGACCCGCGCATGTTGACGCCGACGGTCGCCCACCCGAGCAGGCCGTAGATGTTGATCGCCGGTTCGACCGCGTACGGACTCGCCGGGTCGTAGCCCGAGTACTCGACCACGGTCGGGTACGGACCGTCCTCCGGGGGCCCCGGGAGGCGCACGGTGGCGGCGAGCAGTGTGCCGTCGCGCGTCTCGATGTAGCCGTAGCCCTCCCACGTGCCGGTGTCATCGATGGCGAACTCGGACGGGAAGGTCTGGGCCGCGAACCACTCGGCGTCGGGATGGTCGTCGAGGGACGGCACGGTGAGCGGATCACTGGTCGCCACCGGATCCTGCGTCTCGTCGAGCACGAACCACCCCTCACCCGGCTCGACCTGGCGGAACAGCAGGTTGCCGAGGTCGTCCACGATGCCGGTCTGCACGACGCCCTCACGGCCGCTCAGGCCGAGTTCGGTGCCCGGGTCCGCGCCGGTGACGGTGACCTGGCCGGCGCTGACGTGGGTGGTGAACGTCGCCGGGACGCGATCGCGGGCGTCGTCGCTGTCGTCGCCGGCCGCGGTGTCGTCGCCACCGTCGTCGTTGCCATCGTCACCGCCGTCGTCGCCACCGTCGTCGGACGAGGCGCCGTCATCGGGCGTTTCGTCGGCGTTGTCCCCCGAGTCGTCGCCGCATGCGGCGGCGAGAAGGCTCAGGACGAGCAGGAGAGCGAGGGGAAGACGGAGGCGGCGCATCCGAGAACCCTACCCATGGGTAACCTGCGCGGGAAAACGGAGGCTGTGCAGCCCGGCGAGCCTCAGCCCGACGAGCGGGGTGTCGCGATGAGCGCCGCGCCCCGCACGGTCGCCTCGGGCTCGCCCCGGGTCACCGCGAGGCCACGGGCCTCGATCGCGGCGAGGAGCACGTCGGAACGACTGAGTCCACCGTCGACCGCCAGGGCCGCGACGCCCATGTGCGCCGCAAGTTCCGCGACGCGCTCGGCGATGCCCTCGACGGCGGCACGCACCATGTCCTCGCGGGTCGTGTCGAGGGCGAGCCCGGTCCACGTCGCCCGAGCGTCGGGCTCGTGGCGGGGCGATCCGCGACCGGCGAGCGCGGGGACGAACGCGACGCTCCCGACCCGCCCCGCCGTCGCGACCGCATCGAGATCCTCGACCCGGTCCAGCAGACCGACACGGACCAGCCACTCGATGACCGAACCGGCCGTGTTGATCGACCCTTCGAACAGGAACTCGTCGACCGCGGTATCGCCCTCGCCCCGCCGCCACAGCGGAAGCATGTAACAGCCCTCCGGCGCCGCGCCCGGCTCGGGGCCGGCGTGCACATCGAGCATCGCCGACGTGCCGAGGGTCAACTTCGCCTCGCCCGCACGGATGCCGTGTGCCGCGCACGCCGCCATCTGGTCGCCGAGCCGCCCGGCCAGGAGCACCTCGCCGCCCAGCCGGCTCGCGGAACCGACGACGGCGTCGGACGCAACGACGCTCGGCAGCGGGTCACGGGGCACGGCGAAGAGATCGAGCGCGCCGTCGGACCAGTCACCCGAGCGGGCGTCGTACAGACCGGTCGCCGCCGCGTTGCCCGGCTCCGTCACACATGCCTCACCGCCGGAGAGCGCCCACGTCATCCAGGCGTCCACCGTTCCCATGCGCAGCGTGCCGTCGGCGGCCGCCGCGGCGACCGCCAGATCGTGCTCCAGCAGCCAGGTCATCTTGGTGCACGATGCGTTCGTGTTGACCGGGATGCCCTGGTCGACGAAGCGGGCGACCTCCACCTTCGTGCGGGTGTCCTGCCAGCCCACGGCCGGGCGCAGCGGTTCGCCGGTCGCGCTCGACCAGCAGACGATGGTCGCTCGCTGGTTGGCGATGCCGAGACGGGAGACATCGGCTGCGACGGCACCGGCCTCGGCGAGGGCCACGGCCCAGAGCCGTTCCGCGGCCTCCACGAATCCCGCGGCGTTCTGCTCGACCGCACCCGCGAACGGGACGTCGAGCGGCAACTGCTCCCGGGCGATCGCGACCCGCTGCTCACCGTCGAACAGGGCGACCCGGATCGTCGTGGTGCCGACGTCGAGCCCCGCCACGAGGCTCACGGGATCAGCACCCCGGGATTCATCAGACCAGCGGGATCGAGCGCCGCCTTCACGCCCCGCAGCATGGCGACGCCGCCGGCCCCGACCTCCGATGCCATCCACTCGCGCCGGACCCGCCCGACGCCGTGGTGATGGGCCAACCCCGCGCCGAGGTCGTCGGCGGCCCGTAGCGCCGCGTTCCAGCACGCGTCATAGGTCGCCGCGTAGTCCGCGGGGTCGCCGGGCGTCGCCGCCAGCGTGAAGTAGAGGTTGGCACCGCTGCGGTAGGCGTGCGAGGAATGCGCGGATGCGGCCACGACGCCGGCCACGCCGTTCAACGCCGCGACCACGGCGTCGTAGAGCGCCGGGAGCCGCGACCAGTCCGCCGCGACCTCGATCGTGTCGGCGACCACGCCGGACCGGAGCAGCTCGTCCCAACTCGGCACCGTGTTGCGGTGGGCGAACCAGCCGTCCACGGCCTCCGTGGGTGCGGCGGCGCCACCGCCTGCCCCGCAGATGTCCGCCACGGCGGCGGCTTCGAGGGGCGCGACGCCGGGCGGGCCCTCGTGCAGGAAGATCAGCATCGCGTTGCCCTTGGGCATCTGGTCGCGGAAGTGCCGCCAGGACTCGCGCCCGTCGTAGAGCCGCACCACCGGCGGCCGCCAACCCGCCCGCATGACCCGGCGGATCGCCTCGATGCCGTCGGCGAACTCGGCGAAGTGGAACGCCTGGCGGACGCCGGGCTCCGGTTGCTCGCGCACCGAGAAGGTCACGTCGGTCACGATGCCGAGGGTGCCCTCGGCGCCCATGAGGAGGTGCCGGAGATCCGGCCCGGCGGCCGCTCGCGGCGTGTCGCGACTGCGATAGATCGTGCCATCGGCCAGCACCGCCTCGAGGCCGTAGACCACGTCCTCGATGTTGCCGTATGCCGTCGAGTACTGGCCCGACGCCCGGGTGGCGACCCAGCCACCGACGGTCGAGAGCTCGATCGACTGGGGCCAGTGCCCGATCGTCAGTCCCTCCGCCGCCATGCGCTGCTCGGCCTCGAGGCCGTTGGTGCCGGCCCGGAACGAGGCGAGGAGGTCCGACGACGAGAACGAGCGGAGCCCGGTCATCCGTTCCGTGGAGAGCACGACCGAGTCCGGCGCGGCCAGGACGCCACCGACGACACCGGAGCCGCCGCCCCGCGGGATCATCGGCGCGCCGTGGGAGACACAGATCCGGACGGCCTCCGCGAGTTCCTCGGTGGTTCCGGGGGCACACACCGCCACCGGTGCCACCACGGGCTCGCCCGCGGAGATCGGTATCTGCGATCGCATCCACGTGTCGCGCGCCCGTTCGGCTCGCTCCGTATCGCCGAGCAGGAGTCCCTCTCCCAGCACGCTCGCCAGATCGTCCGTCAGTCCCATCACGCCTCCCCGGCGGTTGTCCGAAACGCGAGTTCGTCGGCGAACCTCGCTCGTACCTCGTCGATCTGACCGGCCCGATCGTCGCTCGACCAGCCGAGCCGATCGGCCATGCGGTCGGCGATGGCGATCGCGATCTCGTCACGCCGGGCCGGCACGTACCAGGCAACCCGGGTTCGGCGGTAGACCACGTCCACCAGCGTCGTGGCGGCCTCCACGTCGATCGCCCAGTCGACCTCGCCGGCGACCACCGGCTCGCCGTCAACGAGGGGTGCGGACCCGAGGGCCAGCACCTCGTCAACCTCGGAGCCGTACAACCGGCGCAGGCGGGTGGCCTGCCGGTCGTCGCCATCCGGGGCCGGTTCGCCGCCGGGCACAGCGGCCGTCCCCGGCCCCTCCGGGAGCCGCCGACCGAGCTGCTTCGCCACCACGTCCATCACTTCTTCGGCGAGCTTGCGGAAGCCGGTCAGCTTGCCGCCCGCGATGGAGATCATGCCGCCCGCCCCGACCGTGACCTCGTCCTTGCGGCTCATCTCCTTCGCCTCCTTGCCCTCCTGGGCGATGAGCGGCCGCACGCCGGACCAGGCGGCAACGACGTCGGCGGGCCCGAGCGGGTCGATGTCGAAGTAGCGGGCCATCGGGTCGAGGAGGTACGAGACGTCGTCGAGCTCGATCTCGGGCCACAACGGGCGGTCGCCGTGGTAGCTCGTGTCGGTCGTGCCGATGTACACGATGTCACCCCGGGGGATGACGAAGATCGAGCGCTTGTCCGGCGTGTTGGCGATCACCAGATGATTCGCCGGGAACCGCTCGCGCGCCACGACCACGTGCACGCCTTTCGAGAGATGCAGCGGCGTCGCCGGCGGATCCTGCTCCATCCGCGCGATCGACTCGACCCACGGCCCGGCGGCGTTGATGACCACGTCGCCCCGCACGACGACCTCCCGATCGGTGGCGGCGCAGCGGACGACCACCCCGTCGATGCGTTCACCGGCGCGGGCGACGTCGACGACCGGGGCCCGGTTCGCGACGACCGCACCGTCGGTGACCGCGGCGCGCAGCACGGCGAGGACGAGGCGCGCGTCATCGGTGAGGTACTCCCGGTAGGCGACGGCGTATCCGTAGGGATCGGTGCGCAGATGCGGCTCGTGGGCCGTGATCTCGTCGCCCTTCCAGACCTCGTGGCGGTCGGCGTCCGCCACGCCTCCCAACTTCTCGTAGGTGCCGATCCCGGCCCGGAACGTGGTGACGCTCGCCCAGTTCCTCGCTGGGACCACCATCCAGCAGGGCTCGGCGAGGTGGGGGGCCATCGCGTGCACGGCCGTGCGTTCCCGTGCCGTCTTGCGTACGAGGTCGACCTCGCCACTCGCGAGGTAGCGCAGCCCACCATGGATGAGCTTGGAGCTCCGGCTGCTGGTGCCGGCTGCGTAGTCGTTCGCCTCGAGCACGGCGACGCGCAGGCCGCGTCCTGCAGCATCCCGGGCGATGCCGGCGCCGGTGATGCCGCCGCCGACGATCACGACGTCGAAGCGGTCCGCCTCGAGCTCGTCGAGCCGATCGGCGCGCGACGACGGCGTGAGCGAGGGGGCGGTCATGGGAGACGTTCTAGCCCACCGGCTGCGCCCTGTTCGCCGCCGGACGCGGTTGCTACCGTCCACGCGTGGGCTCCCTGTTCGACATCCTCGCCGTCGTCATCGGCGGCGGCGTGCTCGTGGGCGCGGGTGCCGTCACGGCGACGACGATCTCGCTCCGGCGCCGCAACCAGGTGGTGGCCGGCGTCCGGTCACCGGCGCCGCTCGGATGGCTCACGTCGAACCGCCGCGAGGCGCGGCTGCACCGCCGCCTCCGTTCGAGCGGCCGCCGGCTCGCGCTCGTTCCCCCGACCGACGACGTGAGCGACATCATCGCCCGCCTCCGGGTCGAACTCGTCGAGCTCGACGGCTATCTGGTCGTCGTTTCCCGCCGTCCGACCCAGGCTCGGCGGGCCGACCGGAAGGTGGTCGAGGAACGGGTCCGAGACATCGAGGACCTCGTCCGTCGGGTCGAGGAACGCGGCCGCACGGAGCTGATCAGCCTCGGCGAACTGCACGAGCGTCTCGATCTGCTGGAGGCCGCCGACGACGAACTCAACGAGCTCGGCCCGCCCGGCTGATCGGCGCGGGAAAGAACGGGCCGCGCCGCCCGGGAGGTCGTAGCCTGCACGGATGTCTCGGCCCGCACGAATGTCTCGGCCCGCACGGCGCCTTCCCACCGCCTGGGTGTTCAGCGCCCTGTCGGCCGCGCTCGCGTCCGGCTACGGCGTGCTCTTCACCCTCGTCGGCGACTATCGCGACGAGTACGGCATCAGCGAGACGAACATCGGCATGCTCATCGGCGCCGGGTTCCTCAGCGCCTTCTTCGCCCAGATCCTGATCGCGCCGCTCGCGGACCGGGGGTACGCCCGCGTCCTGATCGTGGCCGGCGTGCTCGGCAATGTCGCCGGCCTCCTCCTGATGGGGTTCGGCACCTCGCTCGAGCCGCTGATGATCGGACGGGTGATCTCCGGCATCGGGATCGGCACCTCGCTCCCCGCGATCCGCCGCATCGTGATCGTCGCCGACCCGGACAACCTCGGCACGAACCTCGGACGCCTGCTCTCCGCCGACGTCTTCGGCTTCGCCATGGGGCCGGCCATCAGCGCGGTCCTCGCCGGGCCCTTCGGCCTCGCCGCACCCTTCCTCGTGGTGAGCGCCGTCACCGTCATCTTCGTCATCCCGGTGTTCACCCTGCAGATCACGGAGACCCGGGACGAGGCGCCGAAACGGCTCGCGCTCGACCTCCTGAAGTCGCGCGTCGTCGCGGGTGCCGTCGTCCTCGGCGCCGCCGTGTTCCTGATGATCGGCGCCTTCGACGCCCTGTGGGACGTCGTGCACGAGGACCTCGACACCCAGACCTGGCTTGCAAACCTCGGCATCACGCTCTTCGCGGTGCCGCTCGTGATCCTCGGACCGACCGGTGGTCGACTCGCCCAGCGCGTCGGGCCGTTCCGGGTCGGCGCGGCCGGCATCGCGTTCGGGGCGACGTTCATGTTCATCTACGGACAGTTGCCGTCGGGTGGGTGGATCTTCACCTTCACGATGTTCCACGCATTCACGGACGCGTTGACGTTCGCGTCGACCGGCATCGCGATCTCCATGTCCGTACCGCCGGAACGCCAGGCCGGCGCGCAGGGGGTCATGGGGGCCGCCCAGGCCCTGGTCGCGGCGATCACCGCCGGGACGATCGGCGCGATCTACGAGGGGCCCGGTCGCGCCGCCGCGTACGCCACCGCCTCGATCGCGATGGTCGTGCTGGCACTCATCGGCGTCGTGCTCGCGTGGCCGTTCATCCGCGGCCGCACCGAGCGGTACACGGCCCCGCCGGTCGAACCGGTCGCCGCGGCCTGACGATCAGACGGGATCGAGGAAGACGAGCGGGATCTCCCGATCCGTCTTCTCCTGGTAGCCCGCGTAGTTCTTGTAGGCGCTCGTGACCGTTTCCCACAGCTCGGCCCGCTCCTCCGAGGAGAGGATCCGGGCGGTGTGGGGCTTCGCCGCCTCCCCGTTGCGGGCCACCTCGACGGCCGGATCGTCGCGGAGGTTGAGGAACCAGGCCGGATGCTGGTCGTCGCCCCCGCGGGACGCCACGATCAGGAGGGAGTCGCCGTCCTGGTGCGGCGACGTGAGCATGACGGAGCGCTTCGCGCCGGACTTGCGACCCGTCGTCGTGAGTTCGAGGACGGGCATCTTCCCGGCCGTCCACCCGATCCGGCCACCGCTCACCTTCAGCAGACCGCGGTGGATGGTGTTCATGGTTTTCAGGACGACGTCGCTCGGCATGGGGCAACCGTAGTGCGGGGCGCAGCGAATGACCTACGGTCGGGCATGCGGTTCGTCGGAGTGGACCTCGCCTCTCAACCCGAGAAGTCGAGCATGTGCCTCCTGGAATGGCGGCACACCCCGACGGTCGTCGACATCGTGCGACCCGCGACCGACGACGCGATCGTCACCGCCGCGCTCGACGCGATGGGCGTCGGGATCGACTGTCCGTTCGGCTGGCCGTCGGACTTCGTCGACAAGGTGACCCACTGGCACCGCGGCGAGTCGGCCGCCGCCACGACGGCGACGCCCCGCGAGCTGCGACTGCGCACGACCGACCGGTGGCTGCGCGAGCACCACGTGCCCCGCGACCCGCTCAGCGTGTCCACGGACCGGCTCGCGATCGTCGCCCTGCGGGGCATCGGCATCCTCGAGCGCCTCCTCGGGCCGTCCGGCGACCGCTCCGGACGCCGCAACGTCTACGAGGCGTACCCCGGCGGCACCCTCGCCGTCTGGGGCCTTCCGGCCACCGGCTACAAGGGCGCCGACGGCCGCGCGAAGCGAGCGGAGATCGTCGACGCCCTCGACGGCGCGATCGACCTCGGCGGCCATCGTGACGCAATGGTCGACAGCGACGACGACCTCGACGCCGTGCTGACGGCCGTGATCGCAGGGCTCGGCCGGGCCCGCCACACGACCCGTCCCCCGGCCGAGCACCGGCGGGCGGCCGCGATCGAAGGCTGGATCCACGTGCCCACGATCGGCCTCGACGAGCTCGCGACCGTCGCCTTCTGACCGCCCGGGGACGGGCCGGTCAGGCCTCCGTGGCGAACGCGGCGAGGTCGCGTGCGGTGTCGCGCGAGATCTCGGTGCAGACCATCGGGAAGATCTCCGCGCCGTGGGTCGTGCCCATGACCTGGCGACAGCGGGCCGGCACCCCGGCCTCCATCAACAGCCGGTAGAACTCGATGCCCTCGTCGCGCAACGGGTCGAGCTCGTTCACGCTGACCATCGTCTTCGGGAACCCTTCCACGTCGGCGACGCTGGCGAACGACGGCCACGCCATCGGGTCCTTCGCCTCGAAGGCCTCGATGCCGTAGCCCATGCGCCCCTGGTTGCTGTGCAGTGACAGCAGGTAGCCGTCGTTGTCGATGGAGGACGGGAACTCGTCGCGCGGCCATTCACCGGAGATGTAGGGGCAGAGCGCGTAGAGGCCGTGGACCTTGTCGAGATCGCCCGATGCCTTCAGCCGCATCGTCGTCGCGATCGACAGATTGCCGCCGCCGCTCTCCCCGGCGACGATCAGCCGGGACGTGTCGATACCGAGATCCGCAGCGTTCTCGACGACCCAGTGGAAACCGGAGACGCAGTCGTTCAGGCCGCCCGGGTACTTCACGAC